>CAWAWO010000001.1:0-18322 GCA_963785835.1 uncultured Actinomycetes bacterium
GATGATGCGCGCCTGGTTCCCGAGAGAGCGTCGCTCGAGCGCTTGGAAGCGCTCCACGCGACGGCCCGTGCAGAAGACCAAAAGAGGGACGTGGACGAGGATCCGTTCGGAAATATCGTTCGGCTCTGCGGGAACCGCGTATCGCCTGCAGTGGCGACTGATCCAACGGCGGGACGAGTTGTGCCGTCGATGTGAGTCCCCCCGGTGCCGCCCGTGCCAGCCCTCTGCTTCAGCGTTCTGCGACGAGCGCGAGTGAGCTTAGGTGAAGGAGGTCGAGATGGCGGGCGCGAGTTCAGCGAAGGGGAGGAGTGCGGATCCGGCCGGGACAAAGGCGGTTTCGGCCGGAGAGCTGAAGAAGGTGCTGGAGGACTGGCTGATCAGGGCGACGACCGCACAGTTCGGGCACCAGAGGAAGGCGGATCGCAACCGCCTTTCCAGCATCGCCCTCGGCATCCCGACGGTCATCATCTCGACGGTCGTTGGGACCGCCGCGTTCGCCGCGATCAACGATCAGAGCGGCGATGGGGTGAAGGTCGCCGTGGGCATCGTCAGTGTCGTTGCGGCCGTGTTGGCGAGCATCCAAACCTATCTCGGCTACACGCAACTCGCTGAGCGACACCGAGTTGCTGCGGTTCGATACGCGGCGCTTCGTCGCGATATCGAGGTCGCGCTCGCGAACCCTTCGGCGGACGAGGTCGGCAGGATCCGTCGGGAGATGGACAAGATCGGTGCCGTGGGCCCGCAGATCGGGGCCCGTGCATGGAACAAGAGCAAGAACATAGCGATGGAGGAGCTGCAGGGAGTCCCACAAGGAGAGCAAAGGACTCCTGCATCTTCCTCGACCGCCGGCGCGAACACTGAGGACAAGCAGGAACGGGAAGTGCTCGGGACCACGCCGACCGAAGCAGGGCCGATGTGACCACTCCGTACCTCATCCCGGCCCGGTCCCAGCTAGCGGACGTGTCGAGGGCATAGCGGCGTCGGCCGGGCGGGCTACGGTCCTCTCGTGATTGAAGCCGGACGGAACGCCGCTCACGATGCGCCGCGTGGGTTGTCGCCAGTGGGCGGATCGCTCGGTGCTCGTCTGCAAAGCCTGGGCCGACCAGGTCGAGCAGGAGTGCCGAGAGTGGGCGGACGAGGGCTACGAGGCGTGCGAAGAGTGGGAGGAGGAGCGCCACAAGGACTGCTGTGACTGGTGGCCCTGCTCGTGGGCGTGCGACGCGTGGGTCTGGATCACGTCCTGGGTCTGCCGGGCCTGGTACTGGGTCGCCAAGTGGGTGTGCGTCGCCTGGACCTACGTTGTTCGGGCGGCCTGCGTCGTCTGGGGATGGGTCACGGTCACCGCCTGCGGGTCCTGGACGATCTTCGTCTGTGCGCTGCGCGCGATCCTCGACCTGATCAGGTCCGCATTCGGACGCTCGTCCTCCAGGCGCCGGCCGAAGATCGCCCACGTCTTCGTGCTGATGCTAGAGAACCGGTCGTTCGATCACATGCTCGGCTTCTCGGGCCTGACGGGCACCGATGCCGTCACCGGCGCCCCGACCAGCGCGAACGACCTGACCGGCGGCTTCTCCAACCCCGATCCGAACGACCCGGCGAACCCGGCCGAGGCGCGGGTCCCCGCCGCGTTCGCGATCACCGCGGCGAAGAAGGACCCGGGCCATGAGTTCGACAGCGTGGTGACCCAGCTGGCCGGCGCCGACGCCGAGTTCCCGGCGCCGAACGGCGGGTACCCGCCCGTCACCAACCTCGGGTTCGTCGAGGACTACATGGCGGTGGGATCGGCATCGCCGCGGAGCATCATGAACTGCTACGCGCCGAGGCAGCTCCCCGTCCTCAACCAGCTCGCCCGTGAGTTCGCCGTGTGCGACGCGTGGTTCTCCTCGCTGCCCGGCCCGACGTTCCCGAATCGGTTCTTCGTGCACGCCGCGTCCTCCGGCGGGCTGGACGATAACCCTTCGGGTTTCGAGATCGGCTGGAATACGCTCTTCGACGGGTTCCGCTTCAACAACGGCACGATCTTCGATCTGCTCGACGAGGCGTGCATCGACTGGGAAGTGGTGCAAGGAGACGAGTTCCCCGCGACCCTGTCGCTCGCCGGCATGACCTTCAACGCCGTCGTGCGAGACCGCTTCACCCACTTCAACGACTTCGTCGCGCGGCTCGCGAGCGGCGGCTCGGCGCCGCCCTACGTGTTCATCGAGCCCGACTACGGCAACATCCTCCCGGGCACCAGCGAGGACTACACGTGCGGCAACTCCCAGCATCCGCTCGACGACGTCACGTCGGGCGAGCGGCTCATCAAGGAGACGTACGAGGCGATCCGGAACTCCCCGTTGTGGGACTCCAGCGTCCTCATCATCACCTGGGACGAGCACGGCGGTTTCGTCGACCACGTCCCACCCGGTCCCGCGGTCCCTCCGGGCGACGGGGTGGCCGAGGCCGAGAACGTGCACCATGGGTTCGAGTTCGACCAGCTCGGCCCTCGGGTCCCCGCGGTCGTGGTCTCGCCGCTGATCCCGAGGAACATCGTGGACCACACGCCGTACGACCATGCGTCGATCCCGGCCACGCTGGAGCGCAACCTCGGTCTCTCGTCGCTCACGGCTCGCGACGCGGCCGCCAACGACATCCTGCACCTGTTGTCGCTGGAGGCGCCGCGATCCGACACGCCTCGGATCCTGAACGAGCCCGCCGAATCCGGGTTCCGGTGCGTGAGCATCTTCGATCTCCTCGAGGACGCCGTGATCACGAAGGCGGGCGAGGATGGCGACACCGAACCGCATCGGCCGCCGCCCGAGGGGGTTCTGAAGCACGTGGGACGGCGGCGGCGAAAGAAGCGCGCCGCACGCGAGGCGGAGGCCCGCGCCACCTGGCAACTGGCGGCCCGTCGCAAGGCGGCCATCGAACCCGGGGTTCGGGCGGTCGAGATCCTGGCGCTGCTGCGGGAGATGTCGCTCCTGCGCCGCTGGGACGCCGGAGGCCGTCTCCGGGCGATCGAGCGGTTCCGGCGTCGCGTCGACGAGTCCGACGTCCGCCGGTACATCGCGGACGTCCGGGGGATGGTCCGGGCGGCCGAGGGCCGGCCGACCGCCGTGGCGAACGACCTGATGCCCCAGCAACCTGAAGGTCCCGACGGCACGGAGGAGGGGAGCCCATGACGCGCCGCACCCGACACTGCCACTGACTGGCGACGGCGATCGCCGGGCTGGTCGGGCTCGGTGTGATCGTCTGGCTCCTGCTCAGATGAGCGAGGGGCCGCGCCGCCGCGCCCCTCGATTCCTGGCTGGCGCGGGTCAGCGGTGCTCGGCTGCTTCCGCCTCCGCCTTCGTGCGGTGGACGGTGCCGTCTGGATGCTGCGGCGGTGCGTACATCGAGTAATGGCCGAGGCTTTCGCTGGCTCGGCCCGGGAGGGACCTGGTTCAACATCCAGTCCTGAGCCGCGACTCGGGTGGCTCTGATGGGAGCGGGCTTCTATGAGAGGTCGCCTGCCAGGATCTCCTCGGCTCGGTGGCACGCGACCGTTCGGTCGGCGCCGATCTCCCTGAGCTCCGGGACCTCGGTACGTGACCGCTCGTTCGCGTACGGACACCTCGGATGGAACGCGCATCCCGGCGGAGGGTTCGCCGGGTCCGGCACCGTGCCGGGCAGCACGATCCTCGACCGGCGCGCCGCCAGGTCGATCTCCGGGACGGCCGAGCGCAGCGCGAGCGTGTACGGATGGGCGGGCCTCGCCAAGATCTCCTCGGTCGCGCCGTGCTCCACGATCCGGCCGAGATAGAGCACCGCGGTCTCCTCGCAGAGCTGCTCGACGACAGCGAGGTTGTGAGAGATCAGCACGTACGCGAGCCCTCGTTCTCGCCGCAGCTTGCCGATGAGCTCGAGGATGCGCGCCTGCACCGTGACGTCCAGCGCGCTCGTCGGCTCGTCGAGGACCAGGACCCTCGGCTCGACCGAGAGGGCCCGCGCGATCGCCACGCGCTGGCGCTGGCCGCCCGAGAGCTGGTGCGGATACCGCTCAGCCATGTCGGGTTCGAGGCCGACCTCGTTCAACAGCGAGGCGATCCGCTCGCCCACGTCTGCCCGGGGAACGATCCCATGCGCCCGCAGGGGCTCGGCGATCGTCGCACCGATCCGCGCCCGCGGGTCGAGCGACGTGGTCGGGTCCTGGAACACGATCTGCACGTCGCGCCGGTACGCTCGGAGCGCGCGGCTCGAACCGGCGTCACGAGACCCGACCACTTCGCGCCCGTCCAGGTGGATCGTGCCGGACGTCGCTGCGACCAGCCGAAGCAGCGCCCGAGCGATCGTCGTCTTCCCCGATCCGCTCTCGCCGACCAGCCCCAACCCGTACGGCCCTACCGGCAGCCGGAAGGAGACGCCTTCGACGGCCCGAAGGGGGCCGAACTCGACCACGAGGTTCTCGACCTCGAGCAGGGGTGCCGCCTGCACCGACGCCCCGGCCAGCGCGCTCACGCCGGCCCCGTCCCGGCGCCGATCTTCGGAACCGCCGCAACCAGGCGCTTGGTGTATTCGTTCACCGGCTCGCCGAGCACGCGCGCGGTCGCGCCCTCCTCGACGATCCGCCCCAACCGCATGACCGCGACGCGATCGCACAGCTCCGCGATCACGGCCAGGTCGTGGCTGATGAACAGGACGCTCATCCTCCGCTCCTCGCGCACTCTGCGCAGGAGGTCGAGGATCTCGGCCTGGACGGTGACGTCGAGCGCGCTCGTCGGCTCGTCCGCGATCAGGACCTCGGAGCGCAGCGCGAGCGCCATCGCGATCGCGATCCGCTGCGCCTGGCCGCCCGAGAGCTCGTGCGGGTAGCGCGGGAGCAGGTCGGGGGACAGCAACACCTCGCGGAACGCGCTCGTCGCGCGCTCGGACGCATCGCGCTTACCCACGCCGTGCAATCGGAGGGTCCGCTCGAAGAACTCGCCCACGCGCAGCAGCGGGTCGAGCGAGGAGACCGGGCTCTGGAAGATCATCGCAATGCGGGCGCCTCGGATCTCGCGCAGCCCGGTCTCGGGCATGCCGACGAGCTGCTCGCCGTCCAGCCGGATGCTCCCTTCGACCCTCGCGCCGAGCGTGCCCGCGAGCCCGATGATCGCCAGCGCCGTGATCGACTTGCCCGAGCCGCTCTCCCCGGCGAGGCCGAGGATCTCGCCGCCACGCAGCTCGAGCTGCTCGAGGTCGACGACGGGCCGCTCGTCGAAGGCGATCCGCACATCGGCCAGCGACAGCTTCGCGTCCGGGCTCGCGAGCATCGTCATCGCGTTAGCACCACCCGCCGGGGATCGAGCACGTCCCGGAGACCGTCGCCGAGCAGGTTGAACGCCACGGCCGTCAGGAAGATCGCGGCGCCCGGGAAGGTGACCAGCCACCAGTGCGTCGTGAAGAAGGCGTGGCCCTGGCTCACCATCAGCCCCCAGTCCGGCGTGGGGTCCTGCGCGCCGAGGCCGAGGAACGACAGCGCCGACGCGGTCAGGATCACGCCGCCCACGTCGAGCGAGACCTGCACGATCACCGGCGTGATCGAGTTCGGCAGGACGTGGCGGAACAGGATCCGGCGGTGCGGGATCCCCATCGCCCGGGCGCTCTCGACGAACGGCCGACCGGTGACCGACGCGGCCTGGCCGCGGACGATGCGCGTGTACCACGGCCACCACGTGACCGAGATCGCGATGACCGTGTTCGTGATCGAGGGCTCCATCACCGCCGCGAACGCGAGCGCGAGCAGGAGCGCCGGGAACGCCAGGAAGACGTCGGTGACACGCATGATGACCTCGTCGGTCACGCCGCCGAAGTACCCGGCGGCGATCCCGAGTGGGACCCCGATCAGGACCGAGATCGCGAGCACCAGCACCGCGATCACGGGCGAGATGCGGGCGCCGTAGAGCACGCGCGAGAGCACGTCTCGTCCGACCTGATCCGTCCCGAACGGGTGCTGGGCCGAGGGCGCCTCCAGCGTCTGCAGCGGGTGGGTGGCGCTCCCCGCGTCTTCCGGGAACGGCGCGAGGAGCGGCGCGAGCACGGCTACCAGGAAGATCGCGATGCACATCGCGGCGCCGACCGCGAGGAGCGGGTTCCGTCGCAGGACGGCCGGCACGCTGCGGAGCCGGCCCGGTGGAGTGAGGAGGCCCTCGCGGGTCTCGGCTTCGGGATAGCTCGGCGCCCTCGCCATCAGCTCAGCCCGGATCCGCGGGTCGATCATCACCTGCACGATGTCGACGACCAGGTTGCCGAGCACGTACACGATCGCGACGAACAGCGTGACGCCGAGGATCGCCGGGGTATCGAGGGCCCCGATCGCATCGGCGGCGTAGCTGCCGAGGCCCGGGCGGTTGAAGATCGCCTCGACGAGGAACGTGTTCACGAGCGCGTAGGCGAACACGAGCGCGAGCAGCGCTACGACCGGGCTCCACGCGTGCCTCAGCGCGAAGCGGCCGAACACGCTCCGCTCGCGGAAGCCGAGCGCCCGCACCATCCGGACGTGGTCCTCGCCGACGGTGTCCAGGACGGAGGCTCGGACCATCCGCGTGATGACGCCCGCGGGATAGGCCGCGATCACGATCGCGGGCAGGATCACGTGCTGGAGCGAACTCCACAGCACGATCCAGTTGCCGGTCAGCACCGCGTCGACGATCGGCATGTTCGTGACGCTCCGGAGCGGGCTCGTGTAGTCCAGGTCGGGGTCGTACGTCCCGGCGACCGGCAGGAGGTTGAGCCACTGGAAGAACACGAGCTGCAGCACGATCGCGAGCCAGAACGAAGGTATCGACACGCCCACGACCGCGACCAGGCGCGACAGGACGTCCGGGGCCTTGCCCTTCCACCGGGCGGCGACCAGGCCGAGCGGGATGCCGACCGCGATGGCGAGCAGCATCGCGACTGTGACGAGCTCGATCGAGGCGGGAGCGCGCCGTCCGATGTCGTCGAGCACGGGACGCCGCGTGCGGAGCGAGACGCCCCAGTCTCCGGTCGCGACGCCGGCGACGTACCCGGCGATCTGCTCGGGGAGCGGGCGGTCGAGCCCGAGCTCCTCACGCGCCTGCTCGACCTGCTCGGGGCGCGCGCGAGGCCCTGCCCACGTCGCCGCGGGATCGCCAGGCACGACGCGGGCGACGACGAACGTGAGCACGACGACGCCGAGGACGACCAGCGCGGCGAGCGCCAGCCGCCGGACGACGAACCGCGTCACGCGGCGGGCGTCAGCTCGTAGCCGAAGACGACGTTGGGGTACGCCGGGTTGTCCTCGAAGCCGTCCACCTCGTCCAGCATCGCCCGTTGGTACACCTGCGTGTAGAGCGGGATCGCCGGCGCGTCCTCGACGAGGATCTGCTGCATCTGTTCGTACATCGTGATCGCCTCGTCACGGTCGGTGGCCGCGACGACCGAGGCCTCGTCGATCATCGAGTCGAGTTGCCCGTTCGAGTAGTACGCGAGGTTGAAGAACGGCTCTTCCTCGGTTCGGAACAGGTTGAAGAACCAGGACACCGGGTCCGGGTAGTCCGGCCACCAGTAGAAGATCAGGATGTCCTGGCGCTCGGCCTCGTTCGCGGACTTCGCCTTGTCCCACTGCGTCTGCCACTGCAGACCGCGCACGTCCACGTTGACGTTCAGCTCGGCGAGGTTGGACTTGACGAGCGTCGCGACGAGCTCCTCGTCGGCGTCGCCCTTCAGGTACGTGAGCTCGAGGTCGATCGGCTCGCCGTTCGGCCCGAAGCCAGCATCCTCGAGCAGCGTTCGCGCCTCGTCCAGGTTCTGCTGGTACTCGAGGCCGTCGGTGTGACCCCACAGGCCGGGTGGCACGACGCCGGACAGCGGGTCCGCCGCACCCTCGAGCGCGGCGATGATCCCGTCGTAGTCGATCGCGAGCGCGACCGCGTCGCGGACCGACTCGTCCGCGAGCGGACCGTCGGAGGTGTTGAGCATCGCCAGCAGCGTCTGCCACGACGGCGCGCTCGTCGTCTCGAACCCCTCCTGCTCCTCGAACGACGTCCAGAGCTGCGGGCTCATCCGCTGGACCATCGTCACCTCGCCCGCGCGGAGGAGCTGCGCGGCGGTGTTCGCCTCGGGCGTAACGCGGAAGACGTAGTTCTCGTAGTGCTGACCGTCCCAACCGCCCCAGTAGTCGGGATACGCCTCCAGGCGCAGCTCGATCTCGTCACCGGGGTTGAACTCGGACACCGTGTACGGACCGGTCCCCGAATCGTTCCCCTCGGCGAACCACTCGCCGAGGTCCTGCTCGCCGCTCGCCTCGGTGTCGTAGATGTACGCCGAGTACGTGCCCGAGGAGACGAGGTCGAGCGGGGACGGGTACGACAGGCGGAACTCGAGCGTCCGTTCGTCGGGCGTGTCGATCTTCTTCACCGCGCCCCAGATGTACGCGGCGCCCTCGCCGATCTCCATCGTCCGTTCGATCGAGGCCTTGGCCGCCTCGGCCGTGAGCTCGCGCCCGGTATGGAAGGTCACGCCGTCACGCAGCGTGAATGTCCAGTTCAGCCCGTCCTCGGACGACTCCCACGACTCGGCCAGGAGCGGTTCGACCTGCTGGGTCTCGGCGTTGTACCGAGTGAGCGTCTCGTAGATGTTGTGGAGGGCGATGACCTCGTTCGAGTAGCCGGTCGCTGGATCCCAGCCGATCATGACCTCGGAGTTGACCGAGTAGGTGAAGGCGCTCGGGCCCTCCGGGGCGGCCGTCGTCGGTGGCGCCCGGGCCTTCGTCTCCCGTGCACGCGGCCGCGGCAAGGGCAAATGCTGCGACCACCACCGCCCATCGGAACCGGGCAGATCCCATGGTCTCGCCTCCTCTTCGGCCCGGTGCGGTTCGTGCTGGGTGCGTCCGGCGTCAACCCCAGGCCAGCGGTCCGCCGGCTTTGACCCTTATACGTACTGCAGGATCGGTGAGATACGCCAGGGGTACCTCCTCGATCTCGACCACCTCTGTGGTCTCGCGGGCGGCGCCGGCCGAGACCGCGCGCTCGATCGCTTCCCGGGACGCCTCGGCGACGGCGGCCTCTCGACCGCCCGCGCCGAGGTGGAAGACCCGGTCGACCTCGCCGCTCACCGAGGCGATCGCGGCCCCGATCGCGTTCGCCACGTCCGAGTGGTCGGGGCGAAGGATCTCGCTGGTCCCGGGAACGTCGTCCGGCACGAGTGGCGCGCCGCCGCCGACCGCGACGAGCGCCACCGGCTCGCGAGAGGTCTTCACGCGGTCGATCGCGTCCGCCAGCATCCGGTCGGAGCGGTCGATGGCGGTCCCGAGGAGCTCGCGGTGCCGGCCGAGGGTCTGTGGGTCGCCCAGGGCGAAGCGTCCCGCGGCGACGCCGGCGTCGGTCAGCGTCGGCGTCGAGCCGCCGAACACGAGCGCCTCCTGGGTGATCCGGTAGCCGACGCTCTCGGGGCCGAGGGCTTCCTCGGACACGATCGTTCCGCCGCCGAGCGCGATCGTCACGAGGTCCGGCATCCGGAAGTTCGTTCGGATCCCGCCGATCTCGACGCCGAGCGAGGACTCCCGCGGGAAGCCGCGGACGAGCACGCCGACGTCGGTCGAGGTGCCGCCGACGTCGACGACGATCGCGTCGGATCGCTCGGTCAGGTACGCGGCGCCGCGGATGCTGTTCGCGGGGCCGCTCCCGATCGTGAGGACTGGGAAGCGGATCGCGAAGTCGAGATCCATCAGCGTGCCGTCGTTCTGGGCGAAGTAGGTGACGGGTTCCAGCCCGTGCCGCCGGAGGGCGCCGTCGATCGCCCCGGAGACCCCGCGCGCGACGTCCGTGAGCGAGGCGTTCAGCACGGTGGCGTTCTCGCGTTCGAGCAGGCCGAGCGAGCCGATCTGGGAGCTGAGCGAGACCGGCAGGTCTCCGAGCTCCTTGCGAACGATCTCCTCGGCCGCGCGCTCGTGCTCGTCGGAGACCGGCGCGAACACGCTCGTGATCGCGATCGCGTCCGCGCGCCCGGCCACCTCGCCCGCGAACCGCGCGATCGCGTCGTGGTCAAGCGGGGACAGCTCGCGCCCGTCGAACTCGATCCCCCCGTCCACGATCACCTCGCCGGCCGAGACCACGCTCGCGGAGGTCGGCGGGCCAACCGAACAGCGGACGGATCGCCCCCGTCGCCGGGCCGCCGAGCCGAAGCACGCCGACGCGACGCAGCCCCTGACGCTGGAGGACGGCGTTGGTCGCGTGCGTCGTCCCGAACATCGCGTGTGTGATCCGAGAGCGGTCGACCCGGTCGGCGACACCGGCGATCGCGGAATCGATGCCCGAGGTGACGTCGGGCGTCGTCGGCACCTTCGCCTTGGCGAGCAGACGGTCGTCGGGGTCGAGCACGACAGCGTCGGTGTTCGTGCCGCCGACGTCCACGCCCAAACGGAGGTCAGGCGAGGGCATGCAGGTCCTCCACCGGCGCGTAGTCGAGGTCGTACCCGAAATGCCGAGGCCCGGCGAGCTCGAGGCCGCGCCCCGTCCGCCAGATCGGGTCGCACGGGAACGCGATCACCGTGACGCGCTGGCCGTACCGCAGCCGCTCGGTCGAGATCGCCTCGGCCGATCGCGAGTCGAGCACGGTGATGATGTCGGGCACCATCGCGAGCACGCGGTCTCCCTCGAGCGCGACGAGGTTCTCGTTCTGGATCTCGAGCCGGAGCGTCCGGCCGGCTTCGTCGTCGAGGCCCTCGATCGTCGCCGAGCCGCGGACGAAGCCGGCGGTGGTGCGGCGTTCGACGTCGACGACCTTGCCCTTGAGCAGGCGCGCCGCGTGGATCTCGCGGGCGAGCGCCTCGACCGGGTCGTGCTCCGCCTCGGCCACGACGTTCCCGAGCCTAATCGCGAGCGAGACGGCGTGGTTCACGACCGCCCCGGCCTTCGCCTGCTCGACGGTCAGCTGGTACTCACTCGACCACGACATGCCGCCGAACTCGACCGCCGCGGCGCGCTCCATCCGCTCCATCCAGTCGCCGTCGGTCGCGCGGAAGACGATCACGTTGCCTCGCTCGTCGGTCATGACGGCCGGGTTCGGCGAGATGCCGGCGATCTCCATCGTGACCTGCGGGATCTCGGGGAACGCGCGGCCCATGCCGTCGGCGTCCACGACCGGCAGGCCGAGCCGGGCGGCCCACACCACCGGGATGATCCCGTTCGAGCCACCGATCTCCGCCGACATCAGCGCCACGACCGGCCGGTTCCACAGCGTCTCGACCATCTCGCGCAGGCGACCACCCTCGTCGCCGCTCTCGATCTTCTCGATCGAGACGGTCGGGGCGCCGACGCCGCCGCACGGCATGATCAGGCTCTCGTCGGGAAGCTCATCCAGGTCGACGAGCGGCACGGGGCCGTGGTCCTCGACCGCCTGGAGCGACGCGAGAAGCCCGATCTGCGTGTCTCCGCCGCCTCCAGCGCCCAGGATCGCGCACCCTCGCGCGAGCGCCGGCAGCGTCGAGGCGTCGAGCTCCATCGCGGAATCGTATGGGAACGGCCGCCGATCCAGCCTCTCGGTGGTCAGTCCGGACCGAGGCCGTAGACCTCGCGCGCCTCGCGTTCGGTCACGATGCCGTCGTCGAGATCTTCGCGGACGAGTTCGTGTTCGCGCTCGCGGGGGTCGCCGGCGCCGCCGCCCGTTCCGGTGACGAGCCGAACGAGGTCGCCCTCCCGCAGCGGGTAGCGCGCGACCTTGCCGAACCGATCCCGCGTGCCGTCGGGTCGGACGACCTCGACGTAGTTCGGCGAGCCGTCGCGGCCGCCGTCGAGACTCCACGGCGGATACCGGTGACGACCGAATCCGACCGTCAGGCTGCCGTCGGTCAGCATCCGGTACTCGCGGACGAGGCCTCGACCGCCGCGGCGGCGGCCCGCGCCCGCCTCGACCACGTCGAACCCGAACCGCTCGACCCGGATCCCGTACCGCTGCTCGCACACCTCGGCCGGGATCACGAAGGTCTCGCCGTCGCCGACCGAGACCAGTCCGTGTTCCCCGTCCTTCAGCACGCTCGCCCCCCAGCCGCCGGCCTGTGGCTCGACGAGCAGCGTGGGTTCGCCGGTGTCGGGATGCGTGCACGCGATCGCGGTCGCGCACACCGAGACGTAGCTGCCGGCCGTCAGGATCTCGGGCATCGCCGGCGCGAGCGCCTTCCAGACCAGGTCGGTCGCGGCCTCGGTTGCCTCGAAGTAGAGCGCCACGGGAGCGGGCCGTTCGGCCGTGAAGATCGTGCCGGGCGGGCAGATCACCTCGAACCGGCGGAACCACGCGTCCGAGCCCGGTTCGTTCGGGTCGGTGATGGCCTTGAAGACGGTTCGGATGCCCGCGACGAGGCCGCTCCGGGTGCAGTTCACCGGACCGGGCACCTGGGCGTGCGTGCCGGTGAAGTCGGCCACGACGCGCTCGCCATCGATCTCGACCCGCACGCGGATCGGGAACGGACCGTTGCCGAGGCCGTCCTCGTCGATGAAGTCCTCGGCCTCGAACACGCCGCGCGGCAGACGAGCGACGGCCGCGCGCGCGAGCGTGTCGCTCCGTTCGTGGGCGGCATGCATCGCGGCGGTAACGTCGTCGACGCCGTACCGGCCGCAGATCTCGAGCAGGCGGCGTTCGGCGACCTCGAGGCAGGCCGCGAACGCGGTGAGATCGCCGATCGTCATGTCGGGAAGGCGGCTGTTCGCGCCGATCAGCGCAGTCATGTCGGGGTCGAGCTCGCCACCGCGTGCGACGCGGACGAACGGCAGCTGGAGGCCCTCCTGGAAGATCTCGACCGAGTCGGCGGTCCACGAGCCGGGGTCCTTCCCGCCCACCTCGGTCCAGTGGCCCTTCGCCGCCGCGAACGCGACGAGCTCGCCGGCCACGTGGATCGGCCGGACCATCGCGACGTCCGAGAGGTGACCGCCGCCGCCCCCGTACGGGTCGTTCGTCGCGACGACGTCTCCCGGCGCGAGGTCGGGGACCCGGACCAGTGTGTCGCGCACCGCCTCGCCGAGCGGACCGAGGAACCCGGCGATGCCGTTGCCCTGCGAGACGAGCTCGCCGCGGGCGTCGGTGATGCCGACGGCGAAGTCGAGGACCTCGTAGATCACCGGGCTCTGCGACGTCCGCTGGAGCGAGACGAACATCTCGTCGGTCACCGCGTAGAACGCCTCGCGCAGGACGTCCGTCGTGAACCGGTCGCGTTCCGGCGTCGGGGACGTCACTCGTCCTCCTCGATCACGAGGTTCGCGAGCTCGTCCACCGTCACCGATTGCCCGGGGAGGACGAGGACGGTCGTCGCCGGCTCCTCGACGATGCAGGGACCCGGGAGGCGATCGCCGGTTCCGAGGGTTCGGCGTTCGACCACGCCGGCTCGCTGAACGCCGCCGTGCTGGTCGAGGTCGACGTCTCGCGGCCTGAGTTCGGGAGCCGGCGTGGCCTGGGTCGACCACTCGACGGGTTCGTCGCGGGCGGCCGAGACGCTCACGCGCGCCTCCACGAGCTCGACCGGCGTCGGCAGGCGAAACGCGTACGCCTCCTCCGAGGCGGCGTCGAATCGCTCGCGCAGGCGCGTGAGGAGGTCGGTGTCGACCGGCCCGTCGCCGAGCGGCACCTCGAGCGTGTGCTCCTGGCCGACGTACCGCAGTCGCGCGAACCGCTCGGTGGTTCGTTCGCCTGCCACCGCTTCGAGCTCTGCCGTCGCTTCGACTTCGAGATCGTCGAACAACGACATGAGCGCCGGAGGGTCGAGCGGTCCCACGTGCGTTCGGACGGCGTCGGCGCGAAGATCTCCGAGGAGCATCCCGAGCGCCGAGAAGTGACTGGGGGCGGGCGGGATCACCGTGCGCCCGACGCCGAGCTCGCGCGCGAGCAGCGCGGCATGCAGCGGTCCTGCGCCGCCGAACGCGACGAACGTGAAGTCGCGCGGATCGTGACCGCGACGGAGCGTGACCAGCCGGAGAGCGTGCGACATCTGCGCGACGAGGTATCGCAGAACGCCTCGGGCCGCCGTCGCTGTGTCAACGCCCATCCGGTCCCCGAGTCGCGACAGGCTTCGATGCGCCGCGTCGATGTCGAGCAGCATCGTGCCCCCGAGGAAGTACTCCGGATCGAGCCGACCGGCGACGAGGTTCGCGTCGGTGAGCGTCGGGTCCTCGCCGCCGCGGCCGTAGCACGCCGGACCGGGTTCGGCGCCGGCGCTCCGAGGCCCGACGTGCAGACCGCCGGCGTCGTCCACCCGGGCGATCGAGCCGCCGCCCGCCCCGATCTCGACGATCTCGACGGTCGGTGCCTGGATCGGGTAGCCCGCCGTCGTCGGCGTGCGTTCGACCTGGTGCAGCGTCTCGATCGTGACGCGTCCTTCGCGGACGGCCGAGGCCTTCGCGGTCGTCCCGCCGATGTCGAGCGTGAGCACGTCCTCGACGCCGAGTCGCCTTCCGAGCTCGGCGGCGGCGGTCACGCCGGCGACCGGGCCGGACTCGAGCAGTGTTATCGGGTTGGTCAGCGCGCGCTCGAACGAGGAGACGCCGCCGCTCGACCGCATCGCGTAGAGCGACGCCGTGACGCCCGCGTCGCGAAGCCCTACGCGCAGATCGTTCAGGTAAGTGGCGACGGTCGGCTTCACGTACGCCGAGAGCACGGCAGTGCTCGTCCGTTCGTACTCCCGCGACTGCGAGCTCACCTCGTGGGAGGCGACGATCTCGACGTCGCCCAGCAGCTTCGACAGGAGCTCGGCGGCGCGGCGTTCGTGCTTCGGGTTCGTCCAGGCATGAAGGAAGCAGATCGCGACGGCATCGATGTCGAGGCCGCGCATGCGCTCGGCGACGGACTCCAGTCCCTGTTCATCGAGCGGCACGAGCACCGCACCGGTGTGCGAGATCCGCTCACGCACCTCGAATCGGAGACGCCGCGGCACGAACGGCTTCGGCTTGCGGTACGACAGGTTGTAGAGGTCGGGACGGTTCGCCCGTCCGATCTCGAGGACGTCGCGGAACCCCTCGGTCGTGACGAGCGCCGTTCGGGCACCGCGGCGTTCGGTGACGGCGTTGATCACGACCGTGCTGCCGTGGACGAACGCGCCGACGTCGGCGGGCGCGATCTCGGAGCGTTCGAGCGCGGTCAGCACGCCCTGCTGGAGGCGCGAGGGCGTCGTGTCGACCTTCGAGAGGATCAGGGATCCGTCGCGCCGGTCGATCGCGGCGAGGTCCGTGAACGTCCCGCCGATGTCGATCGCGAGCGCGACCGGACCGCGATCGTCGCCCATCCGGGCGTTATACCCCGCGGCCGACGCCAACCGCAGTGGCCTGGTGAGCTGTCGCCGGCCGGCCCCGCGCTCGCGGTGGGAAGCTAGGCTGGAACGGAGGCCCGTCCGCAGGAGGCGACGCGGACGTGCGATTCGAGGACTACTCGTTCGGCTCGATCCGGATCGACGGCACGACCTACGAGCACGACGTCGTGATCGATCGCGGGAAGATCCGCAAGCGCAAGAAGGGCCCGTCGAAGGAGTTCCGGGACACGTACGGACACACACCGCTCTCGGTCGAGGAGGACATTCCGTGGCGGTGTCGGCAGCTGGTGATCGGCACCGGCGCTCACGGCTCGCTGCCGGTGATGCCGGAGGTCGAGGACGAGGCAAGCGCCGTCGGAACGTCGACCTCGTGATCGCGCCCACGGCAGAGGCGATCGTCGTCCTGAACGAGCGAACCGAGGGCGCCAACGCCATCCTCCACGTGACCTGCTGACTCCTCCGAGGAGCTGCGCCGGCCGTCGTTCCCGGCGCGGCATCCAGCGTTGCTCACTCGATCCCAACAGCGCGTCACGAACCCGATCCTGCCCGCTCGGCTGCGGTCAGCTCAGCGTTCCGCCCTTGGGGAGATGACGGCCCGGAGGGCTCGGAACCGATCGATGAGGTCCTCGAGCTGGTAGTGCGCGTTCAGGCCGCTGGGATTCGGGAGCACCCAGAGACGCGAGGCGCCGAGCTCCTCGTCTTGGGGACCGAGGGCGGCTCGCGGTCGGCCGAACCCGAGCCGGTACGCGCCGATCCCGAGGACCGCCACGAGGCGCGGTCGAAGCGGCGCGAGCCGATCGACGAGATGCCGTGCTCCTTCCCGAAGCTCGTCGGCCGAGAGCTCGTCGGCGGTCGCGGTCGTCCGCGGGACGAGGTTCGTCAGACCGAGGTTCCACTCGAGCAGCGACGCGTCCTCGAGCGGCGAGAGGAGCCGATCGGTGAACCCGGAGCCGTGGAGCGCCTTCCAGAACCGATTGCCCGGGCGAGCGAAGTGGTGCCCGACCGCGCCCGACCACAGGCCGGGGTTGATCCCGACGAACACGACGTCGAGATCCTCGTCCAGCACGTCCGGGATCGTTCGGCCGCGCGCGTCTTGCAGCTCCGCTTTCGATGGGCTCACGTCGAGTCAAGCATCTCGAGGCCCGTCGACCCCTACCCGGCTCGGGCTTTGAAGGTTGCCGTAGCGAGCTCCAGCCGGAAGCGCTCCAGCCGGTCGCGTTGATCGCTCGCTCGGCGCTCCAATGCAGCGAAGTCGAACGCCGCGAGACGAGGGTCCGAAGCGAGCGCTCCGAGCGCCGCCCACAGCAGGCGTTTGCCCTCGATCCCCAGGCTGAGCACCTCGATCTCCTCGAGGCGTGCCGCCTCCGACGACCCGGGTCCGACGACCGGCAGCGACATCCGCAGGCTCGCGAGCATCTCGCCCGCGAGCGCGCTCGCCCGCTTGACGGGATTCACCGTGCCCCCGAGCGCCTCGATCACGCGCTCGAGGACCGCTCGGTCCTCCTCGATCTCCGTGCGGAGTGCCTGCAGCACGTGCCCGAGCTCGGACTCCGCATCCCTCGACCGGAGCCGCTCGAGCAGCTGGACAGCGGCGGCGGACCCTGCCAGGTGATCGTTCAGGTACCCGAGCTCATCGTTCACGTATCCGTCGAGTCGGCTCTTCATCATCGCCCTCCTGGCTGGTTCGGGTCTCGAGGACACGTGTACCCGCGATCCGCCCTCGCAGTCGTATACCTAGAGAGTGCGTGCCGTGAACCCCCGATCCGAGCGCTCCAGGCCGCGGACGGTCCCCGGCTCCCGATCCTGGCCGGTCGTCGTCTCGCTGGTCCTGCTCGCTGCCTGCACAGGGTCCGAGGCGAGCGAGGGCCGATCGGCAGTCGAGCAGTCGACGCCGTCGGAGGCCTCGACGACATCGCCGTCGGCGTCGCCCTCGCCGAGGTCGGAACGGGGAACGCACGCGTTCGAGTTCGGAGCGGAACAGTTCGTCGTGCCGGTGGAGGCCATGCCCTACCCGTACGTGACCCCGACGCCACCGCCCGAGCCGACACCCATCGACGGGACGTACCTGCGGATCCTCACGCTCGAGGACGTCGACGGCCTGCTCCCGTTCCGCTGCCTCCGGTGCCCTCCTTACTTCGTGAACGCCGGCGTCAGCACGCTCATCTTCCACGAGGGCAACTACTGGGTGAGCCACCAGCTGTCGGGGTTCCACGGGCTGGGGATGTTCACGGTCGACGGCGACCGGATCACGCTGTTCAACGACCCGTGGTGCCCGCAGGGTCGCGGCACCTACCGCTGGGACCTCCGGGGTACCGAGCTCACGTTCGAACCGGTCAAGGGCAGCACCTGCGACTACGAGAAGGCGAGGGCCAAGGACCTGACGTTCACCCCCTGGACCAAGATCAAGCCGTGCATCTTCCTGATCGAGAACCTGTGGCCGGGCCCGGTCGCCTGCTGAAGGGGCCGGCACGACGCCGTTCGGGGCGTCACGCCGGCCCCCGGAACCCCTACTTGACCTTGAGCTTGATCACGGGACACACGAAGCTCTTCACGATACCGATGTCGGTCGCGGCACCGCTCGCCAACGCGGCTTCGACCTCCTCGTCGCTGTCGAAGTCACCGCTCCCGTTCGTGTCGAACTCCATCACCGCGGCGTCGTAGTCCGCGAACTCGAGACCATGCACCCTCCAACGTCCGCCGTTGTAACCGCGGTCACCCGGCGCGGCGGTCGCCACGTTGAAGGGCTGCACGCCGAAGAACTGGTAGATCGTGTCGAAGCTGTGGTCCGGCGCGCCCGTTCCGGACAGGTCTGTCGGCGTGTTGACCGTCCGGTACAGGGTCCCGTCGACGTAGAACGCCGGGCCGGTCACGCCTCCGGCCCCGGCCGTCGCTGTGGACGCCGAGGTGACCAGCACGATGCCGGTCACGATCGCCGTGAAGAGGGCTCTCCGCATCGGTCCTCCTTCCGTCGGCCCGGAGCACGTCTCCGGGGCTCGACGTCAGGAGTACCCGGTCCACCTTGTGGAGCCCTTTCGAGTGGATGAACGGTCCCTTACGTTTGCTCGATCAGTCGCG
>CAWAWO010000002.1:0-1017500 GCA_963785835.1 uncultured Actinomycetes bacterium
GTGAACTCGCTGGTCAGCGGATCCTTTCCTGTAGCGAGGCTTACGATGACTTCGCTCCGCAGGCGGCGTGGAGGCGGCAGACGAACGCGCGAGCTCGTCGAGCCCTGGGCCAGGGCTTCGTCGAGGTTCGGGAAAAGGTGACCGTATGTGTCGAGGGTCACCTTGATGCTCGAATGCCCCAGTCGCTCCTGGATCACCTTGGGATGGGCACCCAGCGCGATCATGAGGCCAGCAGCCGTGTGACGGAGGTCGTGTCCACGAAGGGGCAACAGGTTCGCCGCCTTGGCCGCAGGCTTAAACTTCCGACGGATGAACGACTTTCGGATCGGGCCCCCTTCGGCGGCAGAGAAGATGAGCCCGTCCTTAGAGGGATACCTGCCGATGTGCTGGCCGATCGCTTCGGCCAAGAATCCTGGGATCATCATCGAACGGAGGCCCTTCTCAGTCTTCGGCGAGCCTTCGTAGAGGCGTCCGTTAACCTCGACCAGCGTATGTGTCACGTTCAAACGACGGGCGGGGAGCACCACATCTTGAATCCGTAGCGCGACCAGCTCGCTCCACCGGAGCCCCAGATATGCGCCGGTGGCGATCAGAGGCTTGAATCGATCGTCTATTTCCTCGGTGAGGCGTTCAACCTCCGGCGGTGATAGGAATCGCATCTCGCGATGGGTAAATCCAGGGCGGCTTGAACCTCCACGCATCGGGGTCCTGGAGATGCGTTCCGATGAGACGGCCAGGCGCATCATCCTGGTGAGCACGTTGTAGGTCTTCCTGACCGAGGCAGCAGCTTTGCCGCTTGCGACCAGGTCGTTCACGAAGCGTTGCACGGCTTCGTGATCGATGGTCGTCACGTGGCTCAAAGCAGAACTGCGAGACGTGCCTGGTTTCGACATCGCGACCGACATGGTTCTCGGAACCTTCTCGTATATGAAGCTTCCGATGGTGCGGATCTCCGAGGAACTTCGTTTGAGCTTCTCGTCAACAACAACGTCTACAGTGTCAGCCTTGGCTGGCGATGATGGGGCTCGCGAAGCCGTCCGCGAGCGGCACGCCGAGGCATCCGTCGAGCTTGATGACCCAAACTACGTTGTTCCAGCGGGACGAGTTCCTCGTACTGGATGCTGACTCGAGCCAGAACTATGCGAGTCAATGTGGTCTTGGCTGGCCAGAGCACTAATCGTTCGAGGTCCACCCGGCACTGGGAAAAGTCAGACAATCGCGAACTTGATCGCCACTCTCGCAGCTCGAGGTAAGCGAGTACTGTTCGTCGCTGAAAAGCGGGCTGCAATTGAGGCCGTTCTAAAGCGGCTCGACCAAGTTGGCCTAGCCGATCTCGTCTTCGTATCTCCACGGGGGTGTTGGGTCTCGCCGATTAGTAGCTCAGGAGGCGGCTCGCGGTCTGGACGCAACGGGAGAGGACACGTCGATCACCTCGACAGCGCCCGAGACCGAGAGACCCGGCACCGTGCCGCCGGCGATCGTGTACACGACCGTGCCGACGACTACGACGGCGAGGCCGCGCCGCGCCGTGGGCATCGGCAGCAAGCCGAACCAGCGATCGAGCGGACACGTCGTACGCCTCGACCTCGTCGAAGGCCGCATCGGCCTCGCCGCCGGCGGAGACCACGAAGCCGTTAGAGGTGGCGGCCGCCGCGCTCCCGCCGCCGCCGGCGACATAGAGGCGTCCGTCGACCACGGCCGCGCCTCCGGCCGCTCGGGGCGCGGCCACCGGCCGAGACGAGGTCGGGCCCGGGCGGGCCCGACACTTCGATCGAGGGAACACCGTCAGGTGACGGCTGGTCTGGGCAGGCTGCACCACCCCAACACGTGAGGCGGGCACCCTTCACGCACCCGGCCGCTCGCGGCACAATCAGGCCGGAGCGATGGAGAGGATCGCGAAGCCGCTCGCGTGGGCCCTGTGGCTGTTCACGCTCGCCTTCGTCGCTGCCGGGGTCGTCCTCGCGATCCTGAACAGGGCAACGCTCGAGCGCCGACCCGATCACGCTCTACTCGATCCTCATCTTCTCGGCGCTCTCCTTCGCGACTGTGGGCTCTCTGATCGCGCGGCGACTTCCACGGAACGCGATCGGCTGGCTCTTCTGCGCGATGGGACTGTTTTTCGGAGGCGTCGTCGTCTCCGAGGAGTACGCGATACATGGCCTCGCAGTCGCCCCGGGCTCGCTACCCGCCGTCGACCTGGTCGGCTACGCGACGGTCTGGGTCTTCCCGATCGGCCCCGCTCTCATCCCGCTGGTGTTCCTGTTGTTCCCGAGCGGACGGGCGAAGTCGCGAGCGTGGCGTGTGGTCGCGTGGGTCGCGGTCATCCTGCTCGGGTTCGCCCTCGTGGCGGCGCTGTTCAATCCCGTGACGACAACCGGGACCAACGATCGCTTCCTCGGCCTCGGATTCACGATCGAGAACCCTCTGGGCATCGAGTCGATAGGGGCTCTGACCGGCGCCGTGCTCGCAGTGTGTGCCGTCGGACTGCTCGCGATCGGCTTGGCCTCGGTCGTGGCCCTGTTCCTCCGCCTCCGAACGACCCGCGGGGAGGAGCGCCAACAGCTCCGGTGGCTGGCCTACACGGGCGTGGCCGGCGTGTGTTTGCTTCCGCTGTTCCCACTCGCGTTCGCCTTCGGAGACAGCGAGGTCATCGGGTCGATCTTCTGGTTCGGGATCACGTTGCTCATCTGCCTCGGGATCCCGCTCGCCTCGGGCATCGCGATCATGCGCTACCGCCTCTACGACCTCGATATCGTCGTGAAGAAGACGGTGGTCTTCGGGGCGCTCCTGGGGTTCGGTGCCATCGTCTACCTCGCGGTGGTGGTCGGCATCGGCGCTGCGGTCGGTGCCAGTGGCGACAGCGCGCTGACCCTGGCTGCCGCGGCGATCGTCGCGTTCGCGTTCCAGCCACTCCGCGCGTGGGCCCGCCGGCTCGCGGACAGGCTGGTCTACGGAGAGCGCGCGACGCCCTACGAGGTGCTCGCCGACTTCTCCGACCGGATGACGGCCGCCTACTCGATCGAGGCGGTCCTGCCGAGGATGGCGCAGACGATCGCGGAGGCGACCGGCGCGTCCGAGGCCGAGGTCTGGCTGCGGGTGGGATCGGAGCTGCGACCGGCCGCATCGTGGCCCGACGGCGACGGGGCCCGTTCCCCGGTTCGCGAGATCGAGGCGATCCCGGACGTAGACGGCACCTTTCCCGTCACCCACCAAGAAGACCTGTTGGGTGCGCTCACCGTGTCGATGCCGCCGAGCGAGCCGCTTACGCCTTCCCAGGAGAAGCTCCTTCGCGACCTCGCGGCGCAGGCCGGGCTCGTCCTGCGGAACGTTCGGCTGGTGGAGGAGGTCCGCGCGTCACGCCAGCGCCTGGTCGCGGCGCAGGACGAACGTGCCAAGGCGCTCGAGCGGAACCTTCACGACGGCGCCCAGCAGCAGCTGGTAGCGCTGGCGGTGAGGCTGCGGCTTGCCCGTACGTCGGCGCATAAGGAGGGCGCCCGTTCCACGGTCGATCTCCTGGACGGCCTGGCGACCGACGCGAACGACGCACTCGAGAACCTCAGGGACCTGGCTCGCGGGATCTATCCGCCGCTGCTGGCCGACAAGGGACTGGCCCCGGCGCTCGAAGCCCAGGCGCGTCGTGGGACGATCCCAGTGGACGTGCACGACGAGGGGATCGGGCGCTACCCACAAGAGATGGAGTCGGCCGCCTACTTCTGCGTCCTCGAAGCCCTGAACAACGTCGCGAAGTACGCGGGTGCGAGCCGGGCGCAGATCCGACTGACGGAGCAGGACGGTCGGCTCATCTTCGAGGTCGTCGACGACGGGCTCGGCTTCGATCCCGCCGCCACGGCGTACGGGACGGGCCTGCAGGGCATGGCCGACCGACTGGACGCCATCGGAGGCACGCTCGAGGTCCGGAGCGAACATGGCGCCGGGACCACTGTCGCGGGCCGGATCCCGGTCGCCGAGAGATCCGACCGGCCCTGATCCGCCGCAGACTCCACATCCTCTCCTCCCTTCTCCTCCCCCCTTAACCACAGCGCGCACGGCACGCAGGGGGAGGACAGACTGCGAGAACCGCGCCGACCCCGAGGCGCCCACCTTTGGGGGTGCGAGCACCCCGGACGTTCGATGTGTTTCGCCCTTCCCACTCGACCGGCAAGCACGGTTGGCGTGGAGCTCCGGGTGGCCGAGGCTTGGAGCAATGGACCAACGTGAGATGCCCGGATCAGGTCCGAGGCGAGGAAGTGGCCGAAGGAGAGTATCGGGGGAACCCATGGACCCATCAGCAAGGATCCACCGAGTCGGATCATCGACGCAGGGTCTCGACGGCTTGGGGAGAACCCGGCGATCCGCTGCGCCGCTCGCCGTGCTACTCGGCCTGGGGCTCGCCGCCACGTTGCTCGTTGGCTGCGACGCAGATCAACCGCAGGGCGGGGAGTCCCAGGCAGTGCAGATCCCGGCAACGCCGGTGGGTGACCAGCTCAGGTGGGTGTTGTCTCAGCTCAACGGAGGGGCGGACGCCCTCACCCAGACGAAGGTGGAAACGCACTTCGCTCCGGTGTTCCTCGAGACATTTCCGCCGCAAGGGTTGATCGAGTTGTTTCGTCAGACCTCCGATCAAGCCGGTGACATATCCCTCACCGGTTTCTCACGGCCGCTCGGGCCGACCGAGGCGATCGGGCTGATCCTCGCGCAGCGACCCGTGGGCGGTACTCGACGCGCCGCCGTCTACATCAACGTCGAAGACGAGGTCCCCCACCGGATCACCTACCTCGCCCTCAGCGACGCACCAGGCGCCTCGGCTCGAGAGCTCGCGACGCCGGGTCCCTACACGGGAACGTTCGATGTCGGTGATGGGCGGAGGCTGTTCCTGAGCTGCGCGGGCTCCGGAAGCCCGACCGTGATCCTGGAGGCGGGCGCCGGCGGAGGGGCGAACGCCTGGACTCAGGTCCAGCCCGAGATCGCCACCTTCGCGCGCGTGTGCAGCTACGACCGGGCCAACCTCCCCGGAGGGGCGAGCGACCCCGCGCAGAAGCCCAGGACGGCGGGAGACGTCGTCGCCGATCTGCATGCGGCGCTCGCGTCTGCCGGCGTTCCCGGTCCGTTGGTCCTCGTCGGCCACTCAGACGGCGGCCTGTTCGTCAGGCTGTACGCGAGCCTGTATCCCGACGAGGTGGCAGGGCTGGTGCTGGTCGATGCCGTCTCCGAGGACCTCGAGGAGGCAGAGGCGGCGTTGCTCGAAGAGCTCCTCACGCCCGACCAGTTGAGCCAGTACCAGGCCGAACTCGAGCAACAGGCGCTCGCTCCGTTCGTTGCGCGGGTCGACGACGAGCAGGTGGATATGGCTGCTAGTTCCGCGGAGATGCGCGCCGCCCGCTCCGCCGATCCGCTTCGGCCGATGCCGCTGTTGGTCCTCACCCACGGGGTCCCGTCGCAGCCTGCGCCCGGCGAGCCGCCGTCGATCGCTCGGGACAAGGAACGCACCTGGCAGCAGCTGCAGGCGGAGCTCGCCCTCCTTGTCCCGAACGCCAGGCACCTCATCGTGAGGGACAGCGGACACCTCATCCAACAGGAGCAGCCACAGACCGTGATCGATGCCATCCGGCAGGTCGTCGAGGGGGTGAACGACCCCGGTAACTGGTAAGCGGTGAGTCCGTGGAAACGAGAGGAGATTCCGATGAGACGACCGCTCATGGCCATCGTTGGATCAACCGCATTGCTCCTGACAGCCTGCTCGTCGGGCGGCGGGGGCGAGACGTCTCCATCACCGAGGGCGACCGAGTCGCCGGAGGCCACGACGGTCGAGGTCGCGGCCACGGAGTATTCGTTCGATGTTCCCGCGGAGGTGGCCGGAGGCGTCGTCCGGATGCGCTTCACGAACACCGGCGGGCTTCCGCACGAGTTCGGCTTCGCGCGGATCGAAGAGGGCAAGACCGAGGCGGACGTGCGAGGCGGTGATCGAGTCCGGAGAGGAACCCCCCGAATGGGCGGAGGACGTCGCCGGCGTGCCGGGGCTGTCGCCCGGCGAGTCCGTCACGGTCACCCGGACGCTGGAGCCGGGCAGCTACGTGTTCCTGTGCTTCTTCCCCGACCCGGAAGGAACGCCGCACGCGGCTCTCGGGATGTACGAGGTGTTCACGATCGCCGGCGACACCGGGGCTCGCGCTCCCCGAGCCGGACGCCACGATCACGGCGACCGACGACGGACTCCAGGTCCCCGCGCTCTCGGCCGGCGAGCAGACGGTGCAGTTCCAGAACGGCGGCACGGAGCCCCATGAGCTGGCCCTCGTCGCGCTCGAGCCCGGGAAGGGTGTCAAGGACGTGGACGAATGGATCGAGGGCGGGTATCAGGGCGAGCCACCCGTGACCTTCCTCGGAGGCATGCAGACGATCCCGGCAGGCGAGTCGGTCTTCCTCACGATCGACCTCGAGCCGGGCGTGGACTACACGGCCCTCGACTTCACGACGAACTCGAGGGAGACATTCACGGTCTCCTAGCCAGGTCTCGAGGTCGTCGTAGCGACGACCCACGCCACTTCCACACCAACTCTGTTGACGGGTGGTCACGGCCCGACGCTCAGGTTGTTCCCGAAGAGGTAGCGCAGGTTGTCTGCGATGCTGCGACCGATCGAGTGACCTTCCGCCGGCGCATCTTCGCGGTGGGCACAAGCTGAAGGCGATCGGCAGTAGCTTGCCTGCCAGCACCACCCCTGCGGCAGGGGCCCCCACCCTTCCTCCGGGTCGTCCGCAGGGCCAGAATCCAACTCAGGAGGGCGGCTGCTGTGAGGATCGGCGCGGCACGGCGTATGGCCTGGGGGCTCCTGGTCTTCGCGGTCGTGCTCGCCGGTGCAGCGTTGGTCCTCTCGGTACTGAATGGCGAGCGGGGCGACCTGCTCTCGGGAACGCTGTTCACCTTGACCTTCTTGGCCTTTGCCCTGACCGGGTCCCTGGTCGCCTCCCGCCGCCCCGACAACTCCATCGGCTGGCTCCTCCTGGGGACGGGGCTGGGCCTCGGGATAGCGCGGGTTGTCAACCCAGTACGCGACCTACGTGATCCAGACCGATCCGGGTGCGCTCCCGGGAGGGGTGTGGGCCGCGTGGGTCAGCAGCTGGGTTTGGGTGGCTGCCATCGGTCCAATGGTGACGTTCCTCGTCCTTCTGTTCCCGGACGGGCACGTCCCCTCGCGGCGGTGGCGACCGGTCGCCTGGGCGGCCGGTGTGGATCTGGTGATCATCGTTGTGGCCGGCATGGTGAATCCCAACGCCGATTCGGGTTTCCCGGTCGGCAACCCCATCGGGATCGAGGCTGCGGGTCAGGCGGTTGACGCGCTGATCGGTCTTGCGTTCCTCCTCCTGGTGGTCCTGGCTCTCGTGTCGGTTGCGTCGTTGATCGTTCGGTTCCGCCGTGCCGGCGGCGACGAGCGCCAGCAGATCAAGCTGTTCGCGTTCGCGGCTGGGCTCCTGGCGGTATGGCTGACGCTCGACAGCATCGGCGTGGCGGCCGGCATCTCGTGGCTCGTGGATTCGCCGTTGATCCAAGTGGCGTCCGGCGTGGCTTTCCTCGCCCTGCCCGTCGCGGTCGGTGCCGCGATCCTGAAGTACCGCCTGTACGAGATCGACCTCGTGATCCGCAAGACGGTCGTGTTCGGGTTGCTCGCCCTGTTCATGACGCTCGTCTACGCCGGGGTGGTCGGCGGGATCGGTGCCCTGGTCGGCAGCACGAGCAACACGCTGCTGTCCTTCGTAGCCGCCGCCGCCCTCGCGGTCCTGTTCCAGCCGGCGCGGGAGCGGGCGCGGCGGATCGCCGACCGGCTCGTCTACGGCAAGCGCGCGACGCCGTACGAGGTGCTGGCGGAGTTCTCGGGCCGGGTCGGCGAGGCCTACTCGACCGACGACGTCCTTCCGCGCATGGCTCAGTTGCTCGCGGAGGGGGCGGGCGCGACTTCGGCGACCGTCTGGGTCCGGGTCGGCGGCGAGGTCCACCCCAAGGCGTCGTGGCCCGAGGGGCGACACGAGGACCCACTCGCGCTCGAAGGAGAGGCCCTCCCCACGTTCGAGAACCAGGACGCCGTCGAGGTCCGACACCGTGGCGAGCTGCTCGGTGCTCTCACCGTCACGATGCCCCCTGCGGATCCGATGAACCCGGCGAAGGAGAAGCTCGTGCGCGATCTCGCCGGGCAGGCCGGCCTGGTCCTGCGGAACGTGCGCTTGATCGAGGAGCTCCGTGCCTCCCGGCAACGCCTCGTCGCGGCCCAGGACGAGGAACGTCGGCGACTGGAGCGCAACATCCACGACGGCGCTCAGCAGCAGCTCGTCTCTCTGAGCGTGAAGCTCCGGCTCCTCGGACAGCTCGCGTCCCGCGACCCCGCGAGGACGGCTGAGATGGCCGATCAGCTCCAGGCCGAGGCGACCGAGGCCCTCGAGGACCTCCGCGACCTCGCCCGGGGCATCTACCCCCCGCTGCTCGCGGACAAGGGGCTCGGGGCGGCGCTCGATGCGCAGGCCCGCAGGGCCGCCGTGCCGCTGAGCGTCGAGACCGACGGGATCGGCCGCTATCCGCAGGACGTGGAGTCGGCCCTGTACTTCTGCTGCCTCGAGGCGCTGCAGAACGTAGCGAAGTATGCGCATGCAACCCACGCCGAAGTGCGGTTGTCAGAACGTGCCGATGAGCTCGCGTTCGAGGTCGTCGATGATGGGGACGGGTTCGACCGGCGCTCCACGCAGCCGGGGACCGGCCTTCAGGGCATGGCCGACCGCCTCGACGCCCTAGGCGGGACGTTGGAGGTTCGTTCACAGCCCGGGGAGGGCACCACGGTGATCGGTCGCGTCCCCGTGTGAGAGACGCCCGCCAAGCCTATCGGCCGACATGTCATCAAGAGGTATTGGTCCATGGAGTTGGGGCGCTTCGCTGTCGCGTGCCATCGATCACGTGCGAGATGCGGGCGAGCGGTCAGCGGGGCACACGCGCCCCGGCGCAGGCAGCCAGCACGGCACTGCTGACTGGCGACGAGACGACGAGTGGACCGGATGTCAGGTGAATGGCGACGTCCCGGGACGCTTCCCGTCCGAGCCGATGCGCTACGTCCGCGGGCGCCTCACGGCGTTGCGGCGTCTACGACTGCGGTCAGTCCGGTCGCATGGTGGTCGGCGAGTACCCGCACGATCGGCAGGTCCAGCTGGGACTGGGACGGAGCCAGTCGGCTCGGCGGGGGGCGCAAGGTATGCGGCCTTCGCAGGAACTGCCGACGGCCCAAGGTACGAGGACCCGTACAGGACCAAGCCCGACGCCATCCTCGGGTCGGCTCAGGACTGCAGTTTCTGCACCTGGCGGTTGATCAATTCTTCTGCGTGCTCCGCATCACTTCGGGCGAGTGGTCTCAATCTGATGGCAGCACCACTCTTTGGGACGATCACAAGGTCGAACCACACCATCAGGAAGGGCTTCACAGAGATGTAGTCGATGTCGGCAAGGGGAATGGTTGTCGTCCGAGCCTCACTCGTGACCTTGGGGCGAACGAGCTCGACACGGTCCCCGAAGATCCGCAGACGTTGGTCGCGTACGGACGATAGTTGCCAGGCTGATTGCCTTACCTCAAGTATCGGACTCTCGTCATTCATACGCCCCACCGCCCCCGCTCCGTGCTGCTGCGCTGGTCGCTGTCGCTGCACAGTGCCACTCTAGCCAGTTGCCCCAGGTCCTGGTACGCCTGGCCGGTGCCGCCGGACGATCGTCCGCAAATTGGCATGCGCCCCAGCGCGTGAGGCCTTGGCCCTTCCCCTGGGTCTACGCACTAGGAGCGTTGAGGGCCGTTCGGGAAGGTGGGGAGGCGCAGGCACGTAGATCGTCGCTCGGGCGAGGTTCCGGAGCGTTTGGTCCAACCTGCTGGATAGGCTCGGGTTGGAGATTGACGCCCTGGAACGGCGGTCTTGAAACTGTGGAATCGTGCGCCATGCTCCGGGCACGAGTGCTAACTATGGTGAGGTCGTCGTCGGGATAGGGAGAAGGCATGGCCGGAGGCAAGGCGCGCCTACCACCGCGGTGGTTCATCGTGACCTTCTGGCACGGGCACCGACTGTTCGTCCGGGCCACCGGGGGGCGCAAGGGGCTGTGGCCTCCGCGCCCGGGGAAGTATGGCGCCCTTCGCCTCACCACGAGGGGGCGGCGCAGCGGCGAGTCGCGGAGCGTGATCGTCGGCTACTACGAGGACGGGCCCAACCTGGTCTCGATGGCCATGAACGGCTGGGGGGCGGCCGAGCCGGCCTGGTGGCTGAATCTGCAGGCCACTCCGGAGGCCGTCGTCGAGCTGGCCGGTGGGATCCGGCGCGAGGTACTCGGGAGGGCCGCGGTGGGCGAGGAGCATGAGCGGCTGTGGCGGCAATGGAGTGAGCTGGACAAGAACCTCGACGACTACGCGGCGCGACGCCCACAGGGAACGGCGGTCGTCGTCCTCGAGCCGCGCGTGGCGGCCGATTGAGTCCTTCGCGACGCGATCCCCAGTCCAGCGCTGCGTGCAGACCCGCGATCAGCCGCTCCCGAGTCTTCTCGGTGAGGTCTCGCTCGGGTGCCCGAGTGTGGAGCCATGACCCCCGATGGACTACGTGGAGCGTCGACGGCGGAATGGCAGAATCCTACGCCGGTCCTGGCAGAACGCGGAGAAGCCGCCATCGTTCGGGGATGCCCTTCAGCTCGTAGTCGCCCGCAACCTCGAAGCTCAGGCGGGAGCCAGCGACGAGGTCCTTCACGGTCTGGGAGACGAGCACCTCGGACGGACCGGCGTTCGCCGCCACCCGCGCACCGATCGAAACCGTGATGCCTGCGGGCTTGCCCTCGACGAGCTCGCACTCGCCCGTGTGCAGGACCGCTCGCACCTCGTTCCCGAGTTCTCTGACGCGCTCCGTGATCTTGAGGGCGCACACGATCGCCCGAGCCGGTCCATCGAAGGTCGCGGACAACCCGTCGCCAGCCGTATCGTTCTCGACCCCCCGCCAGCGGCCCAGCGCCTCCCGGACGATCGCGTGGTGCTTCTCGACGAGCTCCCTCCAGCGCCGGTCTCCGAGCGACGCCTGCTTCTCTGCCGAGCCGACGATGTCGGTGAACAGGACCGTGGCAAGGTCGTGTCGTGGTCAGGAACGGGTCGTTCAGCCCCCGAGGAACCGTCGCACCAGGTCGAGGTTGAACTCGTCTCCCTCCGGACCCAATCTAGGCGAGCGAGCGACCTCCGCAGCCGGCATGAGGGACGCGACGTACTCCGCGATTTCGACGTCCTCCGCGTACTCCGCGACGAGCAGCGCCGGCGCCCGGACGGACGGGAGCACCCTCGGACATCCGTCTCGCGCCAGATACGGACGCTCTCGCGGGCGACGTCAGGGGTCGTGGTCTGTCGGCTCATCATGCCCATCATCGGAAGAATCTCCGGATGCGGCTCGAACCCTTCGCCAAACCAGGCTTCGCTCTCGGCCCAGGCTGCTCCGAACTCCCGCCTACCCCACAACTCGAGCGGGCTGTCCTGGAGCTTGAAGTAGTCGGGTTTCGCGCCCCACGGGAAGTCCGGTGTCCATAGGACCCGTGGGAACGGAGCGAACCACACGATCGAGCGGAACGGCGCTCGGGGTCGGTCGCGGCGAACAGGACGTTCGAGCCGCCCCTCCCCTCCGCGTACCCCGCAAGGACGGGTCGGTCCGAGCCGACCGCATCGAGCACCGAGCGAAGATCGCTCACGCGTGTCTCGAGGTTCGGCGGTGCCACGTTCCGAACTGGAGAGCCCGGTGCTACGTCGATCGTGGAGTATCACTCGGCAGAAGGCGGCGAGGCCGGTAAGCCATCCTCGCAAGCCTGGCCACTCCCAGACGAGGTCGATGTTGCCCAAGAAGTCGAGGTTCCATACGAGGTCGATCGGTCCCTCGCCCGCGGTCTGGTAAGCGATGTAGGCGCCGTCCGGCGCCTTCGCATACCGCGTGTCACGGATGTCCACGCTCGTATCCTCTGCCGCGCTCGGGGCAGCGACAATCTCATGGTGGAGGGCTTGGTCACTGCACAGTTCCACGGTGGCTGCTTCTTGCCTACGAGTCGGCGCTCAGCGGCTCGAACCGGGCGAGCGATGGAACAGGACCCCGTGGTGCCCGAGCGTTCGCTTATGTCGCCTGAGGTTGTCAGAGGCGAGCTGTACGTTCTCCCGGCTTCCTCATAGCCCGGTATCGCCGGGGGGCCGAGTCATGCGCTGCCAGCATGTGGACGACGACATCCAATGCAGGCTCGATGCCACTCGGCGCGTCCTCGTCGGAGGTGGGGACCCACCGGACCCCGACCAGGCGGGATTCGCGGGGACGGTCTACATGGTCCAGGTCTGTAAGGAGCACGATCCCGACCCCCCGCGGTCGATGCCGCTCCCGAAGCCGTCCACGTCCGTGCCGATCGGCCAGCGTCCGAGGCGGTAGGGCGGCCATGGAGAGGTCTAGCATCAAGACGTGGTCTCGCTCATCGGTAGCCCGACCCGTGATCTGTACGACGGGGGGTGACGCCTGATGCTGAAGTTGCTGACCGTCCCCATCTGGGGACCCATCTGGCTCATCGGTGCGCTGTTCAGGGCGCGTGCCACGGTGCGGGCTGGACGGAAGACCGTCCCCGTGCGCGTGGTCACGCAATCGCGCCCCGTGGTCGTGCGGGTAACCGTCACGACCGTTCCAGGGGTCCCAACGCTGCCACCCCCGCCATGAAGAACCTGGACGAACTCCACGACCTGATAGCGGCGGGTCGCTTCCCCGACGCGGCCCGGTGGGTCAACGAACGGGACCGGAAAGACCTGGCCGAGATGGTGCTACGGGTCTGGTCGTACGCCGAACACCTGGACGGGGAAACCGTGCTTCGTCTGTACGAAGACGCGGTGGGGTGATGGCTGTTCTTTCAAGATCTGCCCCTGTCCGCCCGTCCGCTACTGGGAGCGGTTCCTGCGGATCCGAGGAGGAGAGCGTGCTAATCTTGGAGTGAGGGTGGGACAGGTCAGACACAGGTTGACATTCGTCCTACCCGATTGGCAAGGGTCGGGCGCGGCGGGGGCGTGACTCCCGAGGGTCGAGGGCGAACCTTGAGAACCGCAGAGGGACCGCATGCGGCATCCAGGAGCTGGCTGCCACTGGGTGATATCCGGTCAACCCGTGGCTCAGGGCGACACGGAGTTAGGCAGACTGGGTGTCAGATGGGACGCGGAGCCGCTCGGCTTCCGCGGGCAACTTTCAACCCAAGAAGTACCGCGCGTGCTCCGCCTGCCTCGGGCGAACCTCGCGGCGGGCATACTGACCGCCATGGTCGGCCCACTGCGCGTGACACGCTCGGTCGTCGTGCCGGAACGGGAGCTGAAGTGGCGGTTCAGTCGATCGTCGGGGCCGGGCGGTCAGTCCGTCAACACCGCCGACTCGCGCGTGGAGCTCAGCCTCGACCTGACGACGACCACGGCGCTCGGTCCGGTGCAGCGGACCCGTGCCCTCGAGGCGCTGGCCGGCCGGCTCGTCGAGGGTGTGCTCACGGTGACCGCCTCGGAGAACCGATCGCAACTCCGCAACCGGGAGGCCGCCCTCGAGCGGCTCGCCAAGATCCTCGCCGCGGCCCTTGCGCCCCCGCCGCCCCGGCGGCGACCAACACGGCCCCGGCGCGGAGCCGTCGAGCGCCGGCTGGCGGCGAAGCGGAGGAGAGCGCAGACGAAGAGGCTCCGCCGGAGCGAAGAGGACTGAGATCCCGTCTCCCCGCGGGGCTAGCCGACCGAGGGGGTCGCCGTCACTCGGAACCTACGACCGCACGTCGTGCACTTCATCGACGCCCTCGCGGCGGGTCCGGCGTGCGTGTACGGCTGCGTCTTCGTCGAGCCGCAGAACGGACACATCGGCCGCGATGCGACGGTTCGAGGTTCTTCCCGCGTGACCCACGCGTCCTCCAGAGCGACAGAACCACCGGCCGCCACCAGGAGCTCCTGAGCAGCCTCGGCCTTGTCCAGCGAGGCCTTCGCAAGGGCAACGATCGGGAACTCGACGCGATCGAGGTCGAACCTCTCCGTCGAGATCCTGCCCAGCGCCTCGGCGACCTCGTCTTCGCGTCCCTCCGACCATCCGGTCAGAAGGACGCTCGCCCCTCGGATCTCGTCGTTCCGGCGCGGTCGCTCGCCCATGGGCTCTCGCTCTATCTGCCGATCGATCCTCGAGGTTCCGTCACGCGGCGCTCGGCGTGACGAGTCCTTCGGTGGAGACGTGCCACTGGGTGCACCGGAGTTGGGGCAGCGCGGGTGGGACGGGTGGCGGTGCCTAGCGCCTCGCGCGAGTAGGCGAGCGGGACGTCCTCGTCCGGCACTGGTACACGCGGTGGAGCTCCTCCGGCCGGGAGCGCCGGTCTCCAAGGAGCTCTGCGTGAGCCTCTTGGCCTGACCGGAGTGTCGCCCCGGAACCAGCTGCGACCTCTCGTGCGGAGCTGGCAAGGCCATCGCGCGCCGGCGCGGAGCTGGGCCCCCGCTGTCATGGTCCACGATGAATCCGCGCTGGCCATCAGCTCCGAAGGCGACATCAGCGCCGGGCGACGCGAGGAGCGCGCTCGAGGACGGGCGTCCGCGGCCGCTCTCGATGTCGGCGACGTACGGGTAGGAGATTCCGGGCCTTGACGGCGAGCTCTTTCCGGCTCAGCCCGAGCTCGGTCCGGGCGACCTTGATCGCTCGTCCGAGGGCCTCGTAGTAGGCGAGATCCACGGTCTCAGGCACCTTGGCCGCGCTGCTGGGGGCGATTGGCGTGTCACTAGGGCGAACCTACCGTCTTCGGAAGGCAACATCAAGCTATGCTATAGTCCTAGAACTTAGGGTAGACAGACGCCGCTCAGGAAGGAAGGCCTGGTGGACGAGAAGGGAGGAACCGAGAAGCGGCGCCGGTCGTACCGGTCCGGTGCGAGGATCGCGAAGGAGCGGATGGCCCGCGAGGCACCGCTGGACGCCGAGGCTTGGCCGCGGTGGAGGCCTCGGACATCGTGGTCGTGCCCGGCGCGCTACGACCACGTCGAGCAGGTGCTCGAGGCGCTCGAGATGCCGTACACCAGGGTGGCGACGCGGCCCACCTCGGCGCGGTCGAGCTCCGGCCCGAGCAGCTCCTGGTCGTGAACTGCCCGGGCCAGCTCGCCCGCGTGACGTCGCTCCGGATCCGCGACTTCGTCGCGGCGGGCGGCAGCCTGTTCACCACCGACTGGGCGCTGCGCCACGTGCTCGAGCCCGCCTTCCCGGGCGTCCTCGCGTACAACGAGCGCCCGACCGCGCGACGACGTGGTGCGCGATCGAGGTCCGCGACGCCGAGAACCCGTTCCTGCGCGGCGTGATCGACGGCGGCGACGACCCGCAGTGGTGGCTGGAGGGCTCGTCGGTACCCGATCCGGGTGCTCGACCCGACGGTCGAGGTGCTGCATCGCCAGCACCGGAGCTGCGGCGCGAGTACGGCGAGGCGCCGGTCGCCGTCCTGTTCCGCCATGGGCGAGGGCGAGGTGTTCCACATGATCTCGCACTACTACCTGCAGCGGACCGAGCTCCGCGCGGCCGCCACCGCACGATCTCGGTCGGAGTGGCGATGGCCAAGGGCGTCGCGACGAGCGACGAGATGGCCGAGCCTCACCACCGGCGAGTCGAGTCGGCCGCGAGCTCCGCTCGGCTGTTCGCGAACGCCGTCGCGCAAGAAGATGCGCCTCATCATCGAGTCGGCGTGAAGCGAGGTGGAGCCGACGACGTGTCCGCGAGATCCGTCGCCGGCGTTGCCCGGACTCGCTCCGGTCGGCGAGCGAGTGCGCGTCGGGCCCGCTCACGCTCGTGCCGGTCTTCGGTGGGCGATGCCCGCGCCGGGGTACCGCCTCGCGGCTGAGGCGATCGCCGACGGGACGCTCTCGATCGGTGAGATCGGCGGCGGCCAGGTGCCGCACTCGGCGTGAGGCAACGTGGGGTCAGCTGCCGGTGCTGCTCGGTCGAGGGCGAGCACCTCGAAGGGCGCGATGCAGGACCGCGTCCTGAACGTCGACCGTGCTCGTGCCCGCCAAGGCCGACACAGAGATCCCGGTCTCGTGCGTCGAGCACGGCCGCTGGGCCTACCGCTCGGGGCGACGGTTCGAGTCGTCGCCGGAGTTCTCGCGCTCCACGCTCCGCGCCGATCAAGACCGCCTCGGTCTCGGCGCGTCGACGGTCGATGGGCGACGATCGTTCGGACCGGGCCAGCGTCTGGGCGGAGGTCGCGCGCAAGCACGCGATGCTCGGCAGCAGCTCGCCGACCGGCGCGATGCGCGACGCGTACGAACAGCGCGCCTCGGACCTCGAGGCGATGATCCGCGCTCGTTCGACGCGGCCGCTGCCCGAGCAGACGGGCGTCGTCGTGACCGTCGGGGGCCGTGCGGTGGCGTTCGACGGCTTCGACGAGCCCGAGACGCTCGCGAGCCTGTGGCCACGGCTCGTCCGCGGGTACGCGATGGAGGCGCTCGGCGAGCCGGAGCGTGGCCCGGAGCCCGAGGTCAGCCGAGCGGCTCGTCGACGACGATCGGCTCTGCGAAGGCGACCGCGCACGATGCCGTCGGGCTCGGGACCGAGGTCGTTCTCACCGACTCCGGACTTCGTCGCGGGCGCGCTCGTCTGGGAAGGACTCGGTCGTGCACGTCGCCGCGATCGCCGACGCGTCGCGACCGATCGGGTGAAGCCGAGCGTACAAGTCGCGGGTCGATCGTGGTTCCGAGAGCGGGGCAGCGGCTGAGCGCCAGTAGCCGGGCAAGGGGACTCCCTCGAACGCCAGTTCGTGTCAGAGCCCTCTCGTACCTTCGATCACGTAGCAGCGTGGTCGCGGCCCCTCCCTCGATCACCGACCTCTCGGTTCGGGTGCCCGCGATGAGCGTGGGCATGGGGGGCCAACGCCCAGCCGGAAGGAGGTTCGGTGTTCGTAGGAGATCGAGAGCTTCGTGACGCGAAGCGCAAGGGTCGAGCCGTGAGGGTCGGCTTGCCAGGTTGCGTGTGACGCTTGGTTCCCCTTCTTCCCCCGTGCACACTCGCGAGATGACGCCGAGGCTCCTGCGGGTCGCTCGTCCTGGTCGCAGTGCTCGCCTTCTCGTGCACCGGGGAGGAGAGGGTCGACGGCTAGGTGACTACGCCGGCGGGCTCGGAGGCGAGCGAGCCGACCGGTCCAGGCGGATCGGGGACGGACGAGACCTCGACGACCGTGACCCAGCCAACGCGTACGGGTTCGACCGGAGCGCCCTCGCGTTCGAACGCCCTCGTCACTCGGGTCGTCGATGGCGACACGGTGGAGCTGCGCTTCCGGGACCGAGCGCTCACCGTTCGGCTGATCGGGATCGACACGACGGAGTCAGTCGCGCCGGCGAGCCGGTACAGTGCTACGCGCTCAAGGCGCTGCTCGTACACTGCGGGACGTCTCGAGGGCGAGCGCAGAGCGTCTGGAGTTCGACGACGGAGCGCATCGACCCGTTCGACGCACGCTCGCCTACGCCTGGGTAGGAGAGGAGCTGTACAACGAGACGCTGATACGCGAGGGATACGCGCTCGTCACGACTTGCGCCGAACGTCGATACGTCGACGGTACCGAGCGCCAACGAGACGCCGATCCAGAGGAGCGAGGAGTGTGGAGGAAGTGCGTGAACAAGGATGCGTGTGATCCGCGTACCGCGACGCGTGCATCGCGCCTCCGCCGCCGGACCTGGACTGCTCGAACGTCGACGAGCGCCGCTGCACGCGACCTTCCTCCAGACCCGCACGACTGCGACGGCGATCACAACGGCAGAGGCTGTGAGACCACAAGAACAAGAGACCGGCCCAGAGCTCGGCGGCCGAGGAGTTCTGAACCGGGAAGGACTATCGACCCCGTGGGCCGATCCGGTGCGTGAAGTGCTGAACCGCCGGCGCGAGCGGCCGGGTCCGCAGATGCGCGTTCGGATCGGCAACGTCTACATGGGGTTGTGGGCGGCGATGCTCGACGGCCCGCTCGTTCTGATGGGCAAACTGCTGCTGCTCCCGTTCAAGCTGCTCATCGACGCCGCGGACCGGCGGCAGGTGCGGCACGCTCGCTCGAAGGCGCAAGGCCTCCTCGCGGCGGCGATCGGCAGCGGGCGCGCGCGAGGTCCGGACACGGAGCGTGAGACCCGTGCGCGACGAGCCGACCGCGAGCAGCGGGTTAGCAACGGTCCGAGCGATCTTAGCAGCGCAGCCGATGACGTTCGTCCTCAGAGGATCTGCGACAGGAACAGCTTGCCCCGGTCGCTCGTGGGCTCGGTGAAGAAGACATCCGGGGGCGCCTCCTCCACCAGGAGGCCGCCGTCGAAGAACAGCACCCGGTCGCCCACCTCGCGGGCGAAGCCGATCTCGTGCGTGATGACCACCATCGTCATCCCCGAGCCGGCGAGCTCCTTCATGACGTCGAGGACCTCCTTGATCATCTCCGGGTCCAGGGCCGAGGTCGGCTCGTCGAAGAGCATGATCTTGGGCTCCATCGCGAGCGCCCGGGCGATCGCCACCCGCTGCTGCTGACCGCCGGACAGCTGAGCCGGGTACTTGCCGGCCTGTTCGGGGATGCCCACGCGCTCGAGGAGCTCACCGGCCTTCCGCTCGGCCTCCGCCCTGGGCCACCGTCTCGCGTTGCGAGGGGCCAGCGTGATGTTGTCGAGCACCGTGAGGTGCGGGAACAGGTTGAACGACTGGAACACCATGCCGATCTCGCTGCGGATCCGCTCGATGTTCTTGATGTCGTCGATCAGCTCGATCCCGTCGACGACGATCCGGCCGCGGTCGTGGCGCTCGAGACGGTTGATCGTGCGGATGAACGTCGACTTGCCCGAACCCGACGGACCCATGATCACGACCACCTCCCCACGTCGCACCGTGGTCGAGATGCCCTTGAGCGCCTGGAAGTGGCCGAACCACTTCTCCACCTCCTCGGCCACGATCATCACCTCGCCGTCCGACGGCTCGCTCATCGCTCGCCGACCCCCAGTCGCGTCTCGACGCGCTGGCTCCATCGGGACATCGAGAACGCGATCACCCAGAACAGGAAGGCCGCCGGCAGCAGGGCCTCGGCCTGGTGCCCGATGAACTCGAAGTCCTGGGACGCTCGCCTCGCCGTGAACAGCAGGTCCGAGAACGACAGGGCCGCCAGCAGCGACGTGTCCTTGAACACGCTGATGAAGTGGCCGATCATCGGCGGGATCGTGTTGCGCAACGCCTGAGGCAGGGCCACGAGGATCATGGTGCGCGTGGTCGACAGGCCCAGCGCCTTCGCCGCCTCGTACTGCCCCTCGGGCACGCCCTGCAGGCCTCCCCGCACGATCTCCGCCACGTAGGCCGAGCTGAACAGCGTGAACATGAAGATCGCGCGCACGATCTGCGCGAACGAGAGGCCCGGCGGCATCAGCAGGATCAGCACGAACCGGCCGAAGATCAGCAGGGTGAGCAGCGGGACGCCGCGGATCAGCTCGATGAACCCGACGCAGAACCACGAGATCGCGGGCAGCGAGCTCCGCCGGCCCAGCGCCAGCAGGATCCCGAGGGGGAACGACAGCGAGATCACCGCGACCGCGACGATCACGTTGAGCATCAGCCCGCCCCACTGATCCGTGGAGACGTCGCCGAACGACAGCAGCACGACCACGACGGGGAAGGCCAGCAACCAGGCCACGAGCAGGGGCCGGAGGAGCCGTCGCCCCATCCTGTGGCCGATGGCCGCGCCGCCGAAGTAGAGCGCGACGGTGATCGCCATGAGCAGCCACACGAGCGGGCTCTTCACCAGGTACACGAGGGCGCCGACCGCGAGCACGGCGAGGACCGCCCGCAGGTAGAGGCCTCGGCGCGTGGGACGCCCCGGCACGAGCACCGCGTGCGACAGCCCCAACAGGACGGCCAGGAAGAAGACGACCGTCCACACGCGCCACAGCTGATCCTCGGGGAAGCGGCCCACCATGTACACGCGCAGGTTCGCCTGGAAGACCGCCCAGTCGGCGCTCACGAAGACGAAGCGCACGAACTGGAAGCTCAGGAACAGGACCAGGGCCGCGGAGGCGATCGTGAGGACGCCGTTGAACCCGTTCGAGAACAGGTTGCGGCGGACCCACTCGCCCGGCCCAAGCGGCGGACGGGTCGGGGCGACCTGCACCACGGGCTCCTCGACCACCGGGAGCGGCGTCCGCTCGAGATCTTCGGGCAGCCGTCCGCTCACGGCCGTCCCTTCCTGGTGACGGCGCGGTTGAGCGCGTTCATCAGCGCCGAGATCGTCAGGCTCATCACGAGGTACGTCCCCATCACCAGCAGCAGCATCTGCGTGGCCCGCGCGGCCTGATTGATGATCGTGTTCGAGACCGAGACGATCTCCGGGTAGCCGATCGCCAGGGCCAGGCTCGAGTTCTTCAGCAGGTTCAGGTACTGGCTGTTGAGCGGCGGGATCGCGACCCGCAGCGCCTGCGGCAGCACCACCAGCCGGAGCTGTTGACGAGGCGTGAGCCCGAGCGCCTCGGCGGCCTCCTTCTGACCCTTCGGGACCGCCTGGATGCTGCCGCGGACGATCTCGGCGATGAACGCGCCGGTGTAGACCACGAGCCCGAGCAGGAGCGCCGTGTACTCGGGGCTCACCTGGATGCCGCCCTCGTAGCCGAACCGGCCGACCTCGGGGACGTCCCCGGAGAGCGGCGAGCCGCTCACCCAGAACCCGATCGCCGCGACGACCAGGAACGCGCCCACCGCCCACGGCACGCGCGGGATCGGCCGGCCGGTGCGCTCGTCGATCCGCGTTCGCCATCGCCACACCAGGGCGCCGGCGGCCAGGGCCGCCACGAGGAACAGGCCCCACGTCGCCGGCTCCGTCCTCCAGCCGGAACCAGGCGACGGCGGTGCCACGGTTCGACACGAACGCCAGGCCTCCCACCGACAGCCCGCCCTCGATCACGGGAAGGGCGAGCACGACGGCGACGTACCAGAAGATGATCTGCACGAGCACCGGGGTGTTCCGGAAGATCTCCACGTAGACCTGGGCGGTCCGGCGCACGAGCCAGTTGGAGGACAGCCGCGCCACGCCCATGATCAGCCCCACGATCGTGGCGAGCACGATCCCGACGAGCGCCACCCGGATCGTGTTCACCACGCCGACGCGGAACGCGGCGGAGAAGCTCTCGTTCGGGCTGTAGCCGATCCCCTCCTTGATCGCGAACCCGGCCCGCTGTTGGAGGAAGTCGAACGACAGGTCGAGGTTCTGCTGCTCCACGCCGTACTCGAGGTTCAGGAAGGCCTCGCGGGCCACGACCACCAGGAGGATGACGAACACCACCTGCCCGGCGATGCGCAGGAACCGCACGTTGCGCCACAGCGGTGGGCGCGCGGCGGAGGCGGCGGTGGCCACGTGGTCAGGATATGGCGGGCCCGCCTTCCGGCGGGCCCGCCCCCAACGAGTTCGGTCTACCGGAACGGGATGGCGTACTGGATGCCGCCATCCGTCCACAGCGCGTTGATGCCCCGCTCGTGGCCGAGCGGGGTGAGGTGCCGGTCCCAGATGTCGGCGTAGTTCCCGACGGCACCGAGCACGTTCTGCATGAAGGTCCCTTCGATCCCGATCCCCGGGTCGAACCCGAGCCCGACCTCCTCACCCTCCTCGACCGGGACGCCGAGCAGGGCGCCCACGAAGGGGTCGGACGGGCTCTGGATCTCCTGGTCGATGTTGTCGCTCGAGACGCCGAGTTCCTCGGCCAGGATGATGCCGTTGACCACCATGTTCACCACGTCGAACCACTCGTCGTCCCCGTCCAGCACGCCGGGCGCGAGCGGCTCCTTGGAGAGGACGTCGTCGAAGATCGTCAGGTTCGGGACCTCCTCCTCCCAGATCGGCAGGAGGCCCGCGAGCGCCGAACGGTCGCCGGTGACGGCGTCGCACCGCCCCGCACTGAACGCCTCGAAGATGACCTCGTAGTCCTCCAGCGAAACGGGCTCGAAGGTGAGGTCCTGCTGGGCGAAGTAGTCGGCGAGGTTGAGCTCGGTCGTCGTCCCGGTCGTCACGCAGATGGTCGCGCCGTCCAACTCCTCGAGCGACCCGAAGTTGTCCGCGGGCGCGAGGATCGCCTGGCCGTCGTAGAAGTTCGGGTGCGCGAACGACACGCCCTCGGCGCCGTCACGGCTGGACGTCCAGGTCGTGTTGCGAACGAGCACGTCGAACTCGCCCGCCCGCAGGGCGTTGAACCGGGCGTCGGCGTCGATCGGGATCAGCTCGTAGTGCGTCCCCTCCTGCGGGTCGTCCGTGCCGAACACGGCCGCCGCGAACGCCTTGCAGAAGTCGATGTCGAAGCCCTCGATCTGCCCCTCGGCCGTCTCGAATCCGAAGCCGGGCACCGTGTTGTTCACCCCGCACCGGAGCGTCCCCCGATCGAGGACGGTCTGGAGGAGGCCTTCGGCGGGAACCTCTTGAGCGGGCTGGCCCTCCGTCGGTTGGGTGTCCCCTTCGGCGGCGTCGTCGTCGTCACCACGGGTACACGCCGCGGTCACCAGGACGAGGCCGATGAGCACGGCCGCCACCCGGCGCAAGCCGTAGATGCGCATGCCACCCTCCTTCCGTGAGGTTCCTTCGAACCTATCCCCACTTCGCGCGCTCGCGGAACCTCAGGGCCGACCGGACGCCCTCGGACACGCCCGCGGTGGGAACTCATGAAGACGTGGACGCTCGCCCTTCCCCGTGGAGACTGGCGAGATGACAGGGCGCGTTTGGAGGGTGGCCGTGCTGGCCGCTGCTGTCGCCCTCTCGTGCACGCCTGAGCCCCGGCCGTTGGCGACCTCGGCGCCGTCGGAGTCGCCGTCGGTGACCCCGCCGACCGGTCCGACATCGACCGGTGTTCCCTCGCGTTCGAACGCTCTCGATCGACCGGTGCCCCTTCGCGTTCGAACGCCCTGGTCACGCGTGTCATCGACGGCGACACGGTCGATGTCCGGTTCAGGGGCCGGGCGCTCACCGTTCGGCTGATCGGCATCGACACCCCGGAGTCGGTCGCGCCCGGCGAGCCGGTCGGCTGTTTCGCGCTCGAGGCCTCCTCGTACACGGCGGAACGGCTGGAGGGTGAGCGCGTGCGGCTGGAGTTCGACGTCGAACGCATCGACCCGTTCGATCGGACGCTCGCGTACGTCTGGCTGGGCGACGAGTTGTTCAACGAGACGCTCGTGCGCAGGGGCTACGCGTTCGTCACGACCTTCCCGCCGAACGTCCGCTACGTCGACAGGTTCCGAGCCGCGCAGAGGGACGCTCGTTCGGCGGATCGCGGCGTGTGGGGCCGGTGCGTGAACGAGGACGCGTGTGACCCCGCCTATCCCGACGTGTGCATCCCGCCTCCGCCACCCGACCTGGACTGCTCGAACGTCGACGAGCGCAGGTTCACCGTCCTGCCTCCGGATCCGCACAACTTCGACGGCGACCTCAACGGCCGCGGCTGCGAGGTGCCTTGATGGGGCCTCGGATCTCCGATGTCAGGCCTTCGCCTTTGCGGCCTGGCGGCGGGTCTTGAGCGGCACGCGCCGGTGGGTGAGCTCCTCGCCGACGGCGATCGCGTACCGCTCGACGGTCGACATCCTGGGGTCCGACTCTCCACCCTCGAGGCGAGCCAGAGCAGACTGGGAGGTTCCCATCCTCGCCGCCACGACGGTCTGGCTGAGCCCGAGCTTGCGACGCCGCTCGGCGAGGGAGCGTACGAGTCGGCGCGTCCTGAGGGCAGCCTCCACCATCTCGGGAAAGTCGGGGTTCCTCTTCTTCCGGTCCTCGAGGATCTCGTCGAGGAAGTCCTTCACCAAGCTCATCGCCTCCTCGGGCTAGGGTCTCATATCACATCCGAGATATCAATCTCGAGATGCTCTCCGTCCGCGGGCTCGCCAGTCCCTCAGCGCGCCGTTCGGCAAGCTCGATCGCTCGCGGAGGGGTCGTGCGCGTCTTCTTCCCGAATGCCTCCAGAGCCAGCAGGACCTGCCGATGTCTGCCTTCCTGAGCGAACAGGATCCGATACGTCGCACGATCGCCGTCCGCCCGGACCTCGTAGATCTCACCTCGGAGGTGGCGAGCGACTTCGGGTCCCTCGAGGGCGACCTCCTTCATCGCCGCTGCCACAGCGGCCGCGTCGATATCCGTGAGGCTGGCGATGAAGTCGGCGACCGGACGACGCCCCGCGGCGGTCCGATAGTCGCGCCAGCGCCGTCGTCTCGCCGGCATCGGAGCACGCTAGCGCTTCCAGCCGACACCGCCGTGGCAACCGAAAGTTAGGCCTCCCCGCACGATCTCCGCCACGTAGGCCGAGCTGAACGGCGCGAACATGAAGATCGCGCGCACCAACTGCGCGAACGTGAGGCCCGGCGGCAACAGCAGGATCAGCACGCGCGAAGATCAGCAAGGTGAGCAACGGGACGCCTCGGATCAGCTCGATGAAGCCGACGCAGAACCACGAGATCCGCAGGGTCGGCGGGTGGTGTGATGCACCTCACGGTACGGTCCCGGACGAAGCGTCAGGCTCCGGCCATGACGCGTCTGACAGCGGTATCCTTACCCTCCTTGGAAGAGGTAAGAAGGTCTGGAGGACTGGCTGGTCAGGGCGACGACCGCACAGTTCGGGCAGCTGACGAAGGATCGCAAGGGCGTCCAGGATCGCCCTGGGCATCCCGGCGGTCATCATCTCGACGGTCGTTGGGACCGCCGCGTTCGCCGCGATCCACGATCGGAGCGGCGACGGCGTGAAGGTCGCCGTGGGCATCGTCAGAGACGTTGCGGCCGTGTTGGTCGAGCACTCAAGCCCTCGGATACGAACGTCCACTCGCTGAGCGGCACCGAGGCTGCGAGTTCCTTTCGCGCGGACATGTCTTGCTCTTGGCCGACGTGATCCTCGCCGAACTCGTCGGCGTCCGTCGTCGTACTACGGGCTTCCTCGGGGGAGGTCGCCAAGGCCGCACGTTCTCTCCTTCCGCTGCCATCGGGCGCCGTGCGGGACCCACTCCTGCTGCATCGCGCGATCGAGCTGTTCGAGACCGAACGGTTCGCTTTCCACGATGCGTATCCTGGCGGCGGCCGAACGCACTGGTGTCGGCGTGCGCGACACTGTTCGATCGCGATCTGGAAGCCGTTCCGACGGTCGAGCGCATCGAACCATGAGTCGACGCGCCGCCTCAGCCGGCCCATCCGGGCCGATCCCAGGGTGCTGATGATCCGGGCATCGATCGGACGAGGAGCTGCTTCGGAGCTGGGAGCCGTGGCGCGCGTACCACGACCGCTTTCCAAGAGCTCATGGTTGCGATAGCGGACGTGTCGAGGCCGCAGCGGCGTCGGCTGGGCGAGCTACGGCGCTCTCGCGATTGAGCTCTGACTGGCGCGCCACGAACAATGGTCGGGGTGGGTTGTCGCGAGTGGGCGGATCGCTCGGTGCTCGTCTGCAAAGCCTGGGCCGACCAGGTCGAGCAGGAGTGCCGAGAGTGGGCGGACGAGGGCTACGAGGCGTGCGAAGAGTGGGAGGAGGAGCGCCACAAGGACTGCTGTGACTGGTGGCCCTGCTCGTGGGCGTGCGACGCGTGGGTCTGGATCACGTCCTGGGTCTGCCGGGCCTGGTACTGGGTCGCCAAGTGGGTGTGCATCGCCTGGACCTACGTGGTTCGTGCGGCCTGCGTCGTCTGGGGATGGCTCACGGTCACCGCCTGCGGGTCCTGGTCGATCCTCGTCTGCGCGCTGCGCGCGATCCTCGACGCGATCAGGTCCGCGTTCGGACGCCCCTCCTCCAGGCGCCGGCCGAAGATCGCCCACGTCTTCGTGCTGATGCTGGAGAACCGGTCGTTCGATCACATGCTCGGCTTCTCGGGCCTCACGGGCACCGATGCCGTCACCGGCGCCCCGACGAGCGCGAACGACCTGACCGGCGGCTTCTCCAACCCCGATCCGAACGACCCGATGAACCCGGCCGAGGCGCGGGTCCCCGCCGCGTTCGCGATCACCGCGGCGATGAAGGACCCGGGCCATGAGTTCGACAGCGTGGTGACCCAGCTGGCCGGCGCCGACGCCGAGTTCCCGGCGCCGAACGGCGGATACCCGCCCGTCACCAACCTCGGGTTCGTCGAGGACTACACGGCGGTGGGATCGGCATCGCCGCGGAGCATCATGAACTGCTACGCGCCGAGGCAGCTCCCCGTCCTCAACCAGCTCGCCCGTGAGTTCGCCGTGTGCGACGCGTGGTTCTCCTCGCTGCCCGGCCCGACGTTCCCGAATCGGTTCTTCGTGCACGCCGCGTCCTCCGGCGGGCTGGACGATAACCCTTCGGGTCTCGAGATCGGCTGGAATACGCTCTTCGACGGGTTCCGCTTCAACAACGGCACGATCTTCGATCTGCTCGACGAGGCGTGCATCGACTGGGAAGTGGTGCAGGGAGACGAGTTCCCCGCGACCCTGTCGCTCGCCGGCATGACCTTCAACGCCGTCGTTCGGGACCGCTTCACCCACTTCAACGACTTCGTCGCGCGGCTCGCGAGCGGCGGCTCGGCGCCGCCCTACGTGTTCATCGAGCCCGACTACGGCAACATCCTCCCGGGCACCAGCGAGGACTACACGTGCGGCAACTCGCAGCATCCGCTCGACGACGTCACGTCGGGCGAGCGGCTCATCAAGGAGACGTACGAGGCGATCCGGAACTCCCCGTTGTGGGACTCCAGCGTCCTCATCATCACCTGGGACGAGCACGGGGGCTTCGTCGACCACGTCCCACCCGGACCCGCGGTCCCTCCGGGCGACGGGGTGGCCGAGGCCGAGAACGTGCACCACGGGTTCGAGTTCGACCAGCTCGGCCCTCGGGTCCCCGCGGTCGTGATCTCGCCGCTGATCCCGAGGAACATCGTGGACCACACGCCGTACGACCACGCGTCGATCCCGGCCACGCTGGAGCGCAACCTCGGTCTCGCGTCGCTCACGGCTCGCGACGCCGCGGCGAACGACATCCTGCACCTGCTGTCGCTGGAGGCGCCGCGATCCGACACGCCTCAGATCCTGAACGAGCCCGCCGAATCCGGGTTCCGGTGCGTGAGCATCTTCGATCTCCTCGAGGACGCCGTGATCACGAAGGCGGGCGAGGATGGCGACGCCGAACCGCATCGGCCGCCGCCCGAGGAGGTGCCGAAGCACGTGGGACGGCGGCGGCGAAAGAAGCGCGCCGCACGCGAGGCGGAGGCCCGCGCCACCTGGCAGCTGGCGGCCCGTCGCAAGGCGGCCATCGAACCCGGGGTTCGGGCGGTCGAGATCCTGGCGCTGCTGCGGGAGATGTCGCTCCTGCGCCGCTGGGACGCTCGAGGCCGTCTCCGGGCGATCGAGCGGTTCCGGCGTCGCGTCGACGAGTCCGACGTTCGCCGGTACATCGCGGACGTCCGGGGGATGGTCCGGGCGTCCGAGGGCCGCCCGACCGCCGTGGCGAACGACCTGATGCCCCAGCAACCTGAAGGTCCCGACGGCACAGAGGAGGGGAGCGCATGACGCGCCGCACCCGACACTGCCACTGACTGGCGACGGCGATCGCCGGGCTGGTCGGGCTCGGTGTGATCGTCTGGCTCCTGCTCAGATGAGCGAGGGGCAGGGTTAGCGCGGCGATTCTCGAACGTAGCCGGAATATCTAGCGCTCTACGACGAAGTTGCGGTCTTCCTCCGCGCCAGTCGTCGGGGAGATGACGGCGCGGAGGGCTCGGAACCGATCGATGAGGTCCTCGAGCTGGTAGTGCGCGTTCAGGCCGCTGGGATTCGGGAGCACCCAGAGACGCGAGGCGCCGAGCTGCTCCTCCTGCAGACCGAGGGCGGCTCGCGGGCGGCCGAACCCGAGCCGGTACGCGCCGATCCCGAGGAGCGCCACGGTACGCGGTCGAAGGGGCGCGAGCCGATCGACGAGATGACGCGCTCCATCCCGAAGTTCATCGGCGGAGAGCTCGTCGGCGGTCGCGGTCGTTCGCGGGACGAGGTTCGTCAGGCCGAGGTTCCACTCGAGCAGCGACGCGTCCTCGAGCGGCGAGAGGAGCCGATCGGTGAACCCGGAGCCGTGGAGCGCCTTCCAGAACCGGTTGCCCGGGCGAGCGAAGTGGTGCCCGACCGCGCCCGACCACAGGCCGGGATTGATCCCGACGAACACGACGTCGAGATCCTCGTCGAGCACGTCGGGGATCGTTCGACCGCGCGCGTCTTGCAGCTCCGCTTTCGATGGGCTCACGTCGAGTCAAGCATCTCGAGGCCCGTCGACCCCTACCCGGTTCGGGCCTTGAAGGTCGCGGTGGCGAGCTCCAGCCGGAAGCGCTCGAGTCGGTCCCGCTGCTCGCTTGCCCGGCGCTCCAACGCCGCGAAGTCGAACGCCGCGAGGCGAGGGTCCGACCCGAGCGCTCCGAGCGCCGCCCACACCAGGCGTTTGCCCTCGATCCCCAGGCTGAGCACCTCGATCTCCTCGAGCCGCGCCGCCTCCGACGACCCGGGTCCGACGACCGGCAGCGACATCCGCAGGCTCGCGAGCATCTCGCCCGCGAGCGCACTCGCGCGCTTGATGGGGTTCACCGTGCCTCCGAGCGCTTCGATCACGCGCTCGAGGACCGCTCGGTCCTCCTCGATCTCCGTGCGGAGTGCCTGCAGCACGTGCCCGAGCTCGGACTCGGCATCCCTCGACCGGAGCCGCTCGAGCAGCTGGACAGCGGCGGCGGACCCTGCCAGGTGATCGTTCAGGTACCCGAGCTCATCGTTCACGTACTCGTCGAGTCGGCTCTTCATCATTCTCCTCCTGGCTCGTGCAGGTCTCACGGACACGTGTACCCGCGATCCGCCCTCGCAGTCGTATACCTAGAGAGTGCGTGCCGTGAACCCCCGATCCGAGCGCTCCAGGCCGCGGACGATCCCCGGCTCCCGATGCTGGCCGGTCGCCTTCGCTGATCCTGCTTGCTGCCTGCACAGGATCCGAAGCGAGCGTGGAACCGTCCGCGGCCGCCGCCTCCTCACCGCCGGAGACGTCGACGACATCGCCGTCACCGTCGCCCTCGCCGAGGTCGGAACGAGGAACCCACGCGTTCGAGTTCGGGGCGGAACAGTTCGTCGTGCCGGTGGAGGCCATGCCCTACCCGTACGTGACCCCGACGCCACCGCCCGAGCCGACACCCATCGACGGGACGTACCTGCGGATCCTCACGCTCGAGGACGTCGACGGGCTGCTGCCGTTCCGCTGCCTCCGGTGCCCTCCCTACTTCGTGAACGCCGGCGTCAGCACGCTCATCTTCCACGAGGGCAACTACTGGGTGAGCCACCAGCTGTCGGGGTTCCACGGGCTGGGGATGTTCACGGTCGACGGCGACCGGATCACGCTGTTCAACGACCCGTGGTGCCCGCAGGGCCGCGGCACCTACCGCTGGAATCTCAGGGGTACCGAGCTCACGTTCGAACCGGTCAAGGGCAGCACCTGCGACTACGAGAAGGCGAGGGGCAAAGACCTGACCTTCACCCCTTGGACCCACATCAAGCCCTGCATCTTCCTGATCGAGAACCTGTGGCCGGGCCCGGTCGCCTGCTGAGCTCCCCGGCGCCGACGGCTCAGTCGTGTTCGGCGGCTTCCGCGTCCGCTTTCGTGCGGTGGACCGTGCCGTCTGGGTGCTCGGGCGGGGCGTAGAGCGAGTACAGCTTCAGGTCGCCGTCGCCGGTGTTCACCACGTTGTGCCACACGCCCGCCGGCACGACGATCGCCCAGTCGTCCTCCACGTCGTGCGTCTCCTCGACGACGTCGTCGCTCGGGCCGAACTCGACCCGCCCGGTCCCCGCCTCGATCCTGAGGAACTGGTCGAGGTGCGGGTGCACCTCGCGACCGATGTCCTCCCCCGGCCCCAGCCGCATGACCGTAAGCTGCACGTGCTCGCCGGTGTGCAGCACCGTGCGGAACGTCTCGTTGTCGAGCGTCGCGCGCTCGATGTCGCCGACCCATCCGAGCATCGGGACCTCGCTTTCGACGGCTGCCACCGGCACCTTACCCACGTGATCTCGAAGTCCATGCCGTTCGCGAGTGGGAGCAGGGTCGCCTAGCGGCGCGAGGGCGACCCGGCGTACGCTGGACGAGTCACCGAGCACGAGGGAGGTCCGCATGGACGAGACCACGACCGGCGAGAAGACCCTCTCCGACGAGGACATCACGACGATCTCGGCGAGCGCCGGCTCGGCCGAGACCGAGCGGCCGGGCGAGGGCCCGCAGGACACCGACGGCACCGATACGCAGGACGCCGACGATCAGGACACGACGGATAAGAAGGACGACCAGGACTCGACCGACACCCAGGACACGGACACCACCGATTCGAAGGACACGGACTCCACCGACCAGGCCTCGTGAGCTCGGTCGTCGAGCTCGAGCGCTCCGGCGCCGAGCCCGGGTCGGCCCTCGCCCGATGCACGGGTGACCCGGTCGGGTTCCTCGAACGGACGTGGGGGCGCCGCGCGCTCGTGCACCCGAGCGCGGACCCGCGCGGGTTCGGCGACCTCCTGAGCCTGGACGACGTCGACCGGATCCTGTCGACGACCTCGATCCGAACGCCGTCCTTCCGCCTCGTGAAGGCCGGCGAGGCGATCCCGGAGTCCGCCTACACGCGTTCGGGCAGGACCGGAGGCAAGCCGGTGAGCGGGATCGCCGATCCCGTGAGGGTCTTCGAGCGCTTCCGCGACGGCGCGACGATCGTGCTCCAGGGGCTCCATCGCTACCACGAGCCGGTCGCCCGCTTCGTCCGCGATCTCGAGCTCGAGCTCGGCCATCCCTGCCAGGTGAACGCCTACGTCACGCCGCCCGGCGCGCAGGGGCTCGAGCTTCATGAGGACGGGCACGACGTCTTCGTGCTCCAGGCGTTCGGCCGAAAGTCGTGGGAGGTGCACGCGGCGCCCGGCGAGCCCGAACGCGAGCCGATCCGCGCCGAGGTCTCCTCTGGCGACGCGATCTACATGCCGAAAGACACGCCGCACGCCGCCTCGACCCAGGAGACGGTCTCGGGCCACCTCACCGTCGGTGTCCACGTGACGCCGTGGCGGGAGCTGCTGTTCGTGGCCTGGAAGCAGGTCGTGGCCGACGAGGCGTTCGACGAACCGATGCCGGCTGGGTGGACCGTCGATCCCTACGGTGTCGCGAGCGAGCTCGCCGAGCGTCTCTCGCGCGCGGGCGAGGGTCTCGAACGCATCGACGCGGACGAGGTCGTCGAGGGGCAATGGACCGAGTTCTTCTCGTCTCGTTCGTCGCTGATCCGAGGCGCGCTCGTCGATCAGCTCGAACTCGACTCGATCGGCGACGACACGCTCCTCGAGCGGCGGCCCGGTTCGGTCCTCGTGATCCGAACGCGCGGCGGCCGGCTGCACGTGCTCCTCGGCGACCGGCGGCTCGAGATGCCGGCGTGGCTCGAACCGGCGATGCGCCGGATCGCGGCCGAGCCGCGGTTGCGTCCGGCCGATCTCGGCGCTCAGGTCCCGGACGCGTCGAGCCGGCTCGTGCTCGCGCGCCGGCTCGTTCGCGAAGGGTTGCTGCGGCCCGCGAGCTGAACGCGGGCTCGTACGCTTCTCGCCGATGTCCACATCTGCGGCCTTCCGATGCTCCGCGACGAGCCTCGCGCGGGACGAACCGATGGCCGGAACCGCGTCGACGGTGCGGTCGTGGCTGCTGCTCGAGCACCCCGGGCCGTGGGGCGTGGACGCGTTCGTGGACGCCCGCCTGCCGCGTGGTTTCGGGGCCGAGCTCCTCGCGCGGTGCCGGGCGGCCGGCGTCCGCCCACTGCTGATCCGCCGGGTCGGTCCGCCCACGACGAGCGGCGCGTGTTTCGTGATGCGGTCGGGCCCGGAGCCGCCCTGGATCGAAGCCACCACGGTAGAACGGGTCGACCGCGCGCTCGAGCTCGACCTCGATGCCCTCGGCCGTGGTGAGCGCCTCGGCCTCGAGCCATACGCGGATCCGCTCTTCCTCGTCTGCACGCACGGGCGGCACGATCCGTGCTGCGCCGAACGCGGCCGTCCGCTCGCGCTGACCCTCGCCGCCGATTTCGCCGAGCAGACGTGGGAGTGCAGCCACATCGGCGGCGACCGGTTCGCCGGCAACGTCGTCGTGTTCCCGCACGGGATGTACTTCGGGCGCGTCGACGTAAAGGACGGCCCCCGGGTCGCCGCCGACTACGTAGCCGGGCGGATCGATCTCGGCCACTACCGCGGGCGCTCGTGCCACCCGATGCCGGTCCAGGCGGCCGAACACGCGTTGCGGGTCAAGCGCGGCATCGACGGCGTCGAGGACGTCGAACTCGAGGGCGTTCAGCGCTCGGGCAACGAGATCTCGGTCACGTTCCGTGTGGGCTTCGAACGCGTCGCCGTTCGGCTCGCCGTTGAGCGGGCAGAGCCGCGTCTCCTCACATGCCGCAGCTCGGCCGAGGAGCACCCCCCGGCGTACCGCGTCCTGGGGATCGGATCGCCGGAGGGGTGACCTGTCGGCGTCGGCCGGTAGCGTCGCGACATGGCGATCGTGACGGTCGGAGCGCGTTCGGATAGGATACGGAGCATGTCAACGCTCCAGATTCGCTCCATCGAGCCTCCGCTCGACGATCCCGAGGCCACGGACGCGGCGGTCGACGTCCTGAAGGCGATGGAGGCGATGGGCCTCCTGCCTCAGGACGTCGAGGAGCTCACGCTCGACGTGATGCGAACGGTCGCGACCCGCGCCGCCGAGGCCGGGATCGGGGAGTCCGCCGCGGCCTCGCTCCGCTCGAAGGGCCGCCTGTCGTCGACCCACGTGGCCGCCGCGCTCCGCGAGCTCGAGGAGGCCCTTCAGGGGTCACCGGTTCCGGCGTTCGAATGGCCGGCGATGGTCGAGCTGTTCGGCGCCGAGCGGCTCGCATCGCTGCTCGGCATCTCGGTCGCGAGCCTCCGCCGCTACGCGGGGGACCAGCGGCCGACGCCCGACGTGGTGGCCGCCCGGCTGCATCTGCTCGCCCGGATCGTGGCCGAGCTCCGCGGCGCGTACTCGGAGGTCGGCGTGCGCCGGTGGTTCGAACGGTCCCGGTCGCAGCTAGGCGGCCGTCCGCCCGACGCGCTCCTTTCGGGCGAGTGGGATCCGGACGGCGCGGACGCCGAGCGGGTGCTCGCGCTCGCGCGTTCGCTCTCGGCCTCGCCGGCGGCATGACCGGCTCGAGCCCGAACGCGGCGTGATCGTCTTCCGGCACACCGACCCGCGGTTCCCGTTCCTGTGGGAGAGCGCCGGCCAGCCGGCCGGCCGCTGGAGTGCGAAGGGGGAGGGGCCCGTGAACACGTTCGCCGACACGCCCGAGGGCGCGTGGGCCGAGCTCCTCCGTCACGAGGAGATCACCGATCCGCTCGACGTCGCCGAGATCCGTCGGTCGATGTGGGCGGTCGAGGTCGGCGACCTGCCCGGCACCAGGCCGAGGCTGCCGCGCGCCACGATGATCGGTGGGCCTCGTTCGTACGCGGCGTGTCAACGCGAGGCGGCTCGGCTTCGCGATCGCGGGGACAGAGGATTCACGGCGCCGTCGGCGGCGCTCAGAGCGGGCGGCGGGCACGGCTGGCGCGTAGCCGGGGGTGTCGTTCCCGGGCCGAGGCGCGACGGTCGCGTGGTCGTGCTGTTCGGCGCTCGACCCGACCTGCTCGGGTGGGAGGCGGCGCACGAGGGGAGACCGTCGCAGGGGCTCCTGTCGCGCGTTCGGCACTTCGGCCGGCGGTAGCGGCCGCCCGAGCACGCGCGATCCCCTACGGGTTCCCACCGTGAAGCGGGCGAGCAGAATCAACCGGTGGGGTCTCCGATGCGCGAGGAGCGCAAGGTCGTCACGGCCCTGCTCGCCGACGTGGTCGGCTCGACGCGGCTCACGGAGGAGCTCGACCCCGATGAGCTGGGCGACACCGTCGGCGAGGTAAGCGCGCTCAGTCGGCTCTCGATCGTCTACGCGAACCGGTTGGACTTTGACGCGGCGCTCGCGTTTGGCGAGCGGGCGCTCCGGTCGAGTGACGCCGTCCACGACAAGCAGGCGGAGGCCATGGCGATGGACGCGTTGAAGCAAGTCGCCCTGCAGACGGGCGACTTCGAGACGCTGGAACGCCTGGCCGCATCCCTTGCCGAGATCCACCGGCGGAACGATGACCTGTGGCTGCTGCAGTTCGCCGTGGTGGAGGTCGCGTACGCGGACCTCGCGAGGGTCCGCCTGGATCGCGCGTTCGTCGGCCTCGAGGAGTCGTTGTCGATCAACCGACGGATCGGCGACATCGGCAACGAGCCGATGTACCTCGCGATCCTCGGCCGCGCGCATCGCGCTCGCGGCAACTATGACGATGCCCTCACGGTCGGCCGCCGGGCGTTCGACCTCGCCCGTCGAGCTGGGACACGGCGAGTGGACCGGGTGGGCGGCGGCGTGGCTCGGCTCGACCTTGGTCGAGCTCGGCGCGTTCGGCGAGGCGGCCGAGTTGCTGGAGGAGGGCGCCGAGGCGGCCGACCGGTCGGACGCCGGCCTCCATCTCGTGCGATGCCTGGGGACGGGGGCGTGGGCCGCGGAGCAGCTCGGCGAGCGAGGTCGGGCGGTCGCGCTCGCCGAGCGCGCCGGGTCGATCCTCGACCGGATCCGCGTTCGGCCGCCGAGTGCCTGGGTCGCTGGGTACGACGCCTATGTGGGCGTGGCGCGGCTCCGACTCGCGGTGGGGGAGGCGGAGCGTGCCGAGCAGCTCGTCGCCCGGATCGATCGCCGCATGTCGGGTCGTGCGGATGGAGCGACGGCGATGGTGGACGGCTCGCTCGTGCTCGCGGAGGCGGCGCTCCGTCGAGGGGATTCGGCGAGCGCGGTCGCGGCGGCGGACGTTGCCCTGGAGGAGGCGCTCCGCACCGATCTTCCGACCGCTTGGCGAGCACACCGATCGTGGCCGGGGCCTTCCGGGCGACGAGGAGACGAGACGCGGGCCACCTAGCACGACGCGCAGGCCGACCACGCGGTTGCGCATCTCGCCGAGCGGATCCATGATCGAGCGATCCGCGACATGTTCCTGTCCGCCGCGATGAGCGGACCGTTCTCGGGAGGGGTGGAACGATGACGGTGACCAGTCTGCACCACGTCGCGATCCGCGTTCAGGATCAGGGTCGCTCCCGTGCCTTCTACGAGAAGGTGCTCGGCTTCGCGTTCCTCGAGATCCCCGTCGGGCCGGACATGACCAACCTCTGGCGCGGCTCGCCATCCGAGGGGACGTTGCTGGCGACCCAGGCCGGCAACACGTTCGTGATCCTCGAGCCGCCGCTGGAGGGGACGTCGGACGACGACCGGTTCAGCGAGCGTCGGATCGGCATCGACCATCTGGCGTTCGGCGTGGACGATCGCTCGACGCTCGACGGGCTGGTCGAACGGCTGCGCGCCGAGGGTGTGGAGACGGCCGGCGTCGAGCACGACCCGGTGCTCGACAAGGACTACGTCGCGTTCCGAGACCCCGACAACGTGCAGTGGGAGTTCTACATGCAGTAGCCGCCTGAGCCTTGGCTGGTGCTCTTGCAGTAACACATTCGGGCAGGTCTTGTGCCCGAAGGGGAGAAGTCGGACACTTGGGCGCTCAGAGCAGCTCGCGGCGCAACCGAGGCCCCGGATGGATGACAAGCGGAATCTGATCAAGGCGCGGGTCGGCGGTCAGATCGTTCAGGTCGAGGTCGCGGGACCACCGTCAGGCGATCAGGAGACCGATGTCGGCATCAAGGACGTCCTGTCGTTCGACGGTTTGGTCGATTCGCTCGGTGCGATCACGGAAGGGGTCACGTCCGCCCTCCAACGGATCAAGCCCGACAAGGCCACCCTCGAGTTCGGCGTCGACGTCGGTGTCGAAGCGGGTGCGCTGACCGCGCTCCTGGTCAAGGGCACCGGGACCGCCACTTTGAAGATCACGCTCGAATGGAGCGCCTCCGACTCGTCGAAGGCCGGAAGCGGCTGATGTGACGATCGCGGACGACCTGCTTCCGGCCTGCACGCGTCCGGGTCGACGTCGGAGGCCGGCCCCTCGGAACGGGGTTCTTCGTCGCACCGGGGTTGGTGGTGACCGTCGCGCACGTGATCGAGTCCACCCGGCTGGCCTCGGGTCCGGTGGCGATCAGCGTCCGCGATCGATCGGGGAACGCGCACGACGTGGACGTCCTCAAGGATGCAGAGCAGGACGACATCGCCGTGCTCAAGCTCCGGAAGGTCCCGCCGCAACACGACTGCGTCCTCCTCGACAGCGACCTCAAGGCTCGGGACCAGCTGCACACCTACGGGTTCCCCGAGAAGTATCCCGAGGGGGTCCCGACGACCCTGGAAGCCGAGGGGGAGATGGGGGGCGAGGCGGGCTGGGTGAAGTTCAAGGCCGGCGTGATCCAGCCCGGCATGAGCGGGTCACCGTTGCTCAACGTCACGTCGGGCGGCGTGTGCGGGATCCTCAAGCGATCGAGGGATCCGAACGTCGACCTGGGCGGCTACGCCATCCCCGTGACCACGCTCCTCAAGATCAAGCCGGACCTTCGGCAGCTGAACGTCCGCTTCCACACGGGGAGCGATCGATGGCTGTCGCTCCTTAGCCCCAGAGCGCCAGGCCCTGATCAAGGGGGGGTGGCAGCCCGGCTCCGGGGCCGAGGTCGAACCGACGTTCTTCGTCGTCACGGTGAGCCCGGACGTTGCCAACGTGTGGAGCGTCCTCGCCACGATCCACCCGTCGGGGGAGTCGATCGGCCCCGAGTTCACGGACCTGAACCAACTCCGCCCGCAGGTGGCTCGGCTCTTCCGTAACTGGGCGACCCGGCGCCGCGTTCTGGAGAAGGAGCTCGTGAGCCTCCTCGGCAGCGTCCTGTTCGGAGCGGTCTTCGCCGGCGACGTGCGCAAGCGCTTCGAAGAGCTCCTCGCCCAGCGTGAAGGCTCGCGACTGATGCTCTGCCTCCGGTTCGAAGACAACACGCAACGCGAGCTCGTCGAGCTGCCGTGGGAGCACCTCTACGTTCCGCCCGCGCCCGCGGGGGTCCCCCTCGCGATCGATCCCTACATCAGCTTCTCCCGGATCTCGCTCGCCGAACCGTCCACAGATGCCGCTCCGCCCGCGGATCACCCGGTCCGGGTGCTGGTGATCTCAGCAAAGCCCACCGTCTACGCAGCGGGAACGCCGGAGCAGGCGGTGCAAGCGATGCAGGCGGCGACCGTGCAACAGGTCCTTGACGGGCTGGAGAAGACGGCGGCGGACGTGGAGCGTCTCGAGATCAAGTCTGCCGGAACGATCGATCCCTTCGGCCTGGAGAACGAGGTGACCGGCTACGACGTCATCCACTACGTGGGCTTCGGCAGCTTCGACGGCGGCGTCGACAAGATCGCGCTCGGAGCCGACACTCCGGAAGGGATCGATTTCATGGAGGTCGACGCGCTCGTCGGCTCGCTGCAGAAGGTCACCCCGAAGATCGTCGTGCTGCAACTGTGCGAAGGGTCGTCGACCGACATCCCCGCCGATTTCTCGATGCTGGCTCCCGCGTTCCTCCCGCGAGCCCCGGCCGTCGTCGCATACCAGTACCCGCTCCCGCTCCAGAGTGCGGTCACGTTCAACGACACGATGTATCGGAAGCTGGCCGAGGGAACACCTGTCGATCTCGCCGTGCAGGAGGCCCGCCGCAGCCTTCGCCTGTCTGCCCGCGACTCCGTCGCGGCGGCGCTGTTCCTGCGGCAACCGACCGAGTTGCGGTTGAGCGTCCCGCCGGGCGCGGCCGCGACCACCATGCCCAACTACGCGTCCTCCAGTGTCTGATCCAGGGACCTCCGCGGCCTCCGCCGACTTCGCCGGCCTCGTCCGGACCTGGGTCGAGGGGCTCGGCACCATGTCGGAGGAGAGCGTGGAACGCGGCGAGCGCTGCTCGACGAGATGCTCCTGTCGGCAGGGTCGCGCGATGCGTTCGGCAGGACATGGGAGCAGGTCCGTACGCTGATCGCCGCCGTCGGCGACGCGAAGCTGCGGGGAGAGGCCCTCGCGGCCCATCTGCAGGAGCTTGGAAGCGGAGTGGGTGGCCGCCAACCGCTGGACGGAAGCTGGCCTGTCCGACCTGCAGCGGGCGCTCGAGCCGGAACTGGAGCGCTCGCCCGAGCGGGGAGCCCGCCGATGGCTGCACGAGATCTTCGACGCGCTGCGAGCCGACGAGCGGGAAGCCGCGGCCACCGTCGCCGCGATGAACCTTCCGTTCCCCGAGCACCTCGTCGAGGGAGTCACCACGGTGCGCGCGGCCCTGCAGGGTTGGTTCGACGGCGATGCGTCGGCCGGGCTCGACCTGTTCGAGCGGCTCGCCGGGGGCGAGGTGCCGGGTTGGGCTCCGATCCTCGATGCGGAGACCCGGAGCCGAGCCCATCGCCTCGCGGCGTGGCTCGCCCTGCGGCTGCTCGGCGACGTCGAGACTGCGAAGCGGCACGTCGGCGCTGCGGTGGAGACGACACCGTTCAACCCACGCGCGTACCTCGATCGAGCGGCGTTCTTCCTCGCCGGCGACGATCCCGCTTCCGCGACGCAGGATGCCGAGCACGCGATCGAGCTCGCTCAGGAGGAACCCGCCGGGTACCTGATGCTCGGGGCGTGCAGCGAGACCAGCCGCGCAGTTCGACGAATCGAGAACGCTGTACCGGCGGGGCCTGCAGCTCATGCCGACCGAAGCCATCGTGCGGCTCCCGAACCAGGCGTCGATGACGGACCCGTCGGGCGCGCAGTTGCTGGCGGCGGCCGACCTTCTGCTCGACCGCAACCGGCCGAAGGCCGCGCTCGCGTTGGCAGATGCAGCGCTTCGCGTCGGCGTCCGCGACTCAGTTGCGTACCCCGACGCGGAGACCCACCGGATCCGGTTGCTGGCGCTCGAGCGCTCGGACGGCACGCCGGCCGAGATCGCCTGGGCGGCCGCCGAGGCCGGGAAGCGACTCCTGTGGAGCAACCGACCCGACGAAGCGATCGGATTGCTCCGGCGGGCTATGGAAGCGGATCCGTCGCTTCGCGAGGCGGGCTGGTTGTTCGTCGACGCCCTGACGAGCCGATGTTTCCCGCCAGGCGCTGCGAAACCGGACCGGCAGCGGCTCGACGAAGCCATTCAGGAATGGGACACCTGGGCGGCGAAGGCCGGACAACCGGGTGCGGACGGAAACGCGTTCGCGTGGGCTTACCTGACCCGGGCGATCCTCGCCGACCTCAAGAGCTACTTCCCGAGTGACGACATCTGGGACCGACATTGGGAGGCGCTCGTCTACGCGGAACGCTCGCTGGTCCACAACATGCAGGACGGGCACCGATGGGGTTTCGTGTCCAAGTACCTGCGGACGCTGCTACTCGACGAGCTGTCCCTGGAAGCCAACGACCGCTCCTACGCGCTGAGCCCCGGCGATCAGGTGGTGCTCGAGGAACGCGTGGCCCTGCTGGCCAACGCCGGCAGGTTCTCGGAGGCCGAAGCCGTGAGCAAGGAGCTGACCGAGACGTTCGGCATGAGCCCATGGCTTTCCGGCGCGCTGTCGTTCGTGGCGATCTTCCGGAACGACTACCGGCGAGCGATCGAACTGCTCGAGGGCCCGTTGAACGAGGACTTCGACCTGAGCTGGTACTACGGGATGCGCGCGCGCTGTTACCTCGGCCTGGACGACGTCGAGTCTGCTCGGGCCGATTTCCGAAAGGTTCGCGAGGTGATCGACGAGCCCGTCGAGGACGAGATGCGCCGCCTGGCGGAGGCTTCCGTCGCGCTCGGGGACCTGTCCGACGCCGAACGCTTGCTGAAGGAGGGCTGGGACGAAGCGCGCGAGTACCTGTTCCTCGGGACGGATGCCTACCTCAGGTTCGCGAAGGGTGAGGACGACGCCGGGCTGCAGCAACTGGCCGCCGCGATCGAGGAGGCCGAGAACCCGCGAGAGGTGGACGACGTCATCGATGACATGCGCCTGCTGTTGAAGACGATCGCGGTTGACGGACGTGATACGTCGACGGTGGAACGAGGCCTCGCCGAGCTCGAGGCGGGACCCGCCGCGGAGAAGCGGGCGAAGCTGGAGGGCGAGGCCTCCCTCGGCCGACGACGAGCTCGCCGAGGCGCTGTCGGAAACAGGAGGACGACGGACGCTCCTCCGGCGAGGAGCTGGACCTCGCGCTCGTCGCGCTCGTGTCGACGCGGGCTCGCAGGCTGGCGGACCAGGGAGATGATCTCGCCGCCGCCGACGCCTACGAGCGTCTCCTGGGATCGATGTTCGAACCGGAGGCGACGATCGCGTTCGACCGTGCGCTCCGGGGAGCCACTGGGAGCCTCATCGCTCGAAAGGACGTCGACGGCGTAAAGAGGTGTCCAGGAGCGGCTGCGCTCGCACGGCCTCCTCGATGAGGTTCAGGAAGCCGTCGCGGTGGCATCCGTCTTGCAGGTGGCCGGGCGGTCGGACGAGGCGGCGGACCACCTCGCGACGGCTGAGCGAGCGGTTCAGGGCGACGATCAGCGGCAGGACCTGCTGCAGCGCCTCGGCGAGATCGATCTGATCCGCCGACGCTGGGACGATGCCGAGCAGCACTTCACGTCGGCCCTGGAGATCGCGCGTGCTCGGAACGACGAGACGAGGATCGGCCAGCTCGAGCTTCGCCTGAGCGTCGCCGCCGCGAGCGGCGGGGACTTCATCGAAGCCGCGTTCCACGGCAACGCCGCGTGGCGGGCATGGGCGCAGGCCGGGGCCGTCGATCCGCAACGAGTGATCGCCGACGAGGCGCTCGCATTGACCCAGTCCCTCGGCCAGGAGGGCGTCGAAGGCGTGCTCAGCGAGACGTTGCAGAGCCTCCCCGGCATCTTCGGGGGCGGCAAGGCGAGCGACGACTCCGACCCGAGCGCTTCGACGTAGACAGGCGACACCGAGCCTGGGGTCGGGGACGTAGCATCGGGCATGGCCTGGTCCTTCATGCAGGAACTCCAGAGGGCTTCGCCAGCCAGCGGGCGCCGGTGCCTCTTGTGACGCAGCTCACGGCATGACGGCTCGAGCTCGGCTAGGTTTGGGATGTGTATGCTCTACACATGTTCAGCGAGCGGCTCCAGATCCTCGTGAGCCCGGATCAACGCAAGCGGTGGGAGGCCGAAGCGAAGCGCCGGGGCACGTCGGTTGCGGCCTTGATCCGGGGGTCCGTCGACCGGGAGGTGGGTTCGCTCGATCGGGGAGACCGCGAGCGGGCGGTGGACGCGATCCGAGGGATGCACGGTCGCTTCGTGTCGCCGGCGGAACTGGACCGCATCGTCGAGGAGGAGCGGGCTCGGGACGAACCTCGGTGACGTTCTTCGTCGATGCCAACGTCATCGTCTACGCCGCCACCGAGAGCGACCAACGCACACAGTGCCTCGAGATCCTCGAGGCGGTCGCGAGCGGCGAAGCGGACGGGCGAACGTCGCCCGCAGTCCTCGAGGAGGTGTGGTTCGTGGAGCGTTCGGGCAGGGCGGGTGTCCTCAACGGCGTGGCCGCGCACGCGTACTCGGTCTTCACGCCGCTCCTGCCGGTCACGGACGAGGCGTTCCGACTGGCGCTGTCCGTCAGGAAGAAGGATCTGGGCCCGGCGGACCGGCTGCACGTCGGAACGTGTCGATCGGCTGGCATCGAGGCGATCGTGTCGGCGGACGCGGCGTTCGGAGGTCTGCGGGGGCTGCGACGGGTCGACCCGCTCGACCCCGGCGCGGTGCGCAGGTTGCTCGCCGGTCCGTAGCTCTCCCTCGGCATAGCATCGGGCATGGCCTGGTCCACGGCGGACATCCCCGACCAGTCGGGAAAGATCGCCGTCGTCACCGGCGCGAACGGCGGACTCGGGCTCGAGGTCGCCCGAGAGCTCGCCCGCAAGGGCGCGCATGTCGTGATGGCTGCGCGCGATCAGGACAAGGCCGACGAAGCCCGCATATCGATCCTCGCTGACATCCCCGACGCCTCCCTCGAGGTCCAACCGCTCGACCTCGCATCCCTCGCTTCGGTCCGGGAGGCCGCCGAACGGATCCTCGCCGTCCACCCGCGGATCGACATCCTGGTGAACAACGCCGGCGTGATGGGCATCCCCGAACGCCGGACCGAGGACGGGTTCGAGATGCAGTTCGGCGTGAACCATCTCGGGCACTTCGCGCTCACCGCGTTGCTCATCCCGTCACTGCTCCGAAGCCCCGACGCCCGCGTGGTCTCGGTCACGAGCTGGGGACGCAAGGCCGGACGTCCGGTCGATCCGGACAACCCGCACATGGCGGGCCGCTACGAACCGTGGCGAGCGTACGCACAGTCGAAGCTCGCGAATGTGCACTTCGCGCTCGAGCTCGACCGACGGTTCCGCGACGCGGGCGCGCCGGCGAGGAGCATCGTCGTGCACCCGGGGTTCTCGAACACCGACCTGCAGGCGCGGAGCGTCCGCGAGACGAGGGGCGGCTGGAGCCAGCGGTTCTTCCACGAGACCGTCCGGCGCGTCGGGATGACGCCGTCCCGCGGCGCGCTCTCGCTGCTCCGAGCCGCGACCGATCCGAATGCGGTCGGCGGCGCCTTCTACACGCCGCGGTTCGTCAGCTGGGGCTCCCCGGTGCGGCGGCCGCTGTTCCGCGGTGCTCGGAACCAGGAAGCGATGACCACGCTCTGGGAGGTCTCGGAGCGCGAGACCGGCATCACCTTCGACCTCGAGACGGCGCCCTAACGGGCAGGCCGGCGCGTCGAACGCTCCAGCATCTCCTCCAGCCGCTTGAGCCGCTCGTCGATCGAGCGCAAGCGACGGGTCTCCGCACCCTCTGCGCGCTTGCGAAGGACGAACCCGACGACCGCGAGCGCCGCCAGGACACCCCCGGCGATCGCGAGGGTGCGCTTCCCGAGGGCTGCGGCCGGCGACAGGTAGGTCTCGAGCTCCGCGAACTCGTCTTCCAGCCGTTGACGCGTCTGTTCGATCCCCTCGACCCCGTTCACCGATGCAGTCGGCGCTTGGCCCATTCGACGTCCTCCTTCACCATCTGCTTGGTCCGTTCGGGTGTGGCGGGCTTGCTCAGCGCCTGGCGTCCCACCACCACTGCGATCGCGCCGGCGATCAGGAACAGGCCGGCGACGATGAGGAACGCCGCCCACCTCGGTAGGACGTTGGCGAGGCCCTCAGCGCCGGCGAATGCGAGGAAGCCGACCATGAAGAGTCCGAAGACGACCGCCGCGGCGAGCAGGCCCGCACCCGCGGCCTTCTCCTGGGCGATCTCCTTGAACTCCTGCTTGCCGAACTCCATCTGCTGCTTGGCGAGCAGCGACATGTCGGCCCCGATCGATCGGATCAGGACCGGCAGACGGCGCCGCGCGCGTTCGCCCCTCGGCCGCTCGCTCGGGTCGGGCCCACCGGGCGGGGGTGGCCCGAGCGCACCATCCGTCGTGGCTGCCACCGAAAGCCTCCTTCCGTCGTTGGTTCGAGGTTAGTACCCGCTTCCGGTCCAAGTACCTGTGCCCTCCAGAGGCCCCTTGCAGTGATGTTGTATTCGATATCATTCGAAGCATGGATGCCCGGTCGATCGTGCTCGAGGCCCGCCTGGCGGCCGGGATCTCCCAGCGTGAGCTCGCGCGCCGCTCGGGTGTGCCCCAGGCGGGGATCTCCAGGATCGAGAACGGGCTCGCGTCGCCGAGGGCCGAGACGCTCGATCGCATCCTCCGAGCGTGCGGGCGCGACGTCCAGGTCGTGGTACGTCCCGGGACGGGCGTGGACCGGACGCTGATCCATGAACTGCTGGCGCTCACGGTCGCCGAGCGCGGACGGGCGGCGGTCGTCGCGTGGGAGCGGACACGACCGTTCCGGAGGTCGAGACCGTGAGCGGGCCGCCCTTCGATCCACTCCTCGCTCTGAGGACGCTGCTCGCTCATGACGTCCGGTTCGTCCTCATCGGTGGCTACGCGGGCTCGCTTCGCGGCTCGCCGGTCATCACGGGAGACATGGATGTCTGCTACGCGCGGGACGACGCGAACCTCGAGCGGCTCGCCGAGGCGCTGCACGCACTCGACGCGAAGCTTCGTGGAGCGCCGCCCGACGTACCGTTCCAACTTGATGCGCGAACGCTGAAGGCCGGCGACCACTTCACGTTCTCCACATCCGCAGGTGCGCTCGACATCCTGGGCACGCCGTCGGGGACGAAGGGTTTCACGGACCTCGATGCAGGTGCGACCGATGAGGTCGTCGACGGGCTCACAATCCGTGTCGCATCGCTCGACGACCTGATCCGCATGAAGCGAGCCTCGGGGCGACCGAAGGATCTGATCGCCGTGGAATGGCTTTCGGCGATCCGGGACGAGATCGAAGGCGGCTCGAGCTAGAGACCCGCCACGCTGTCGAGGTAGTCGAGAGCGTCATCCGTCGCCGCCGCCTCGTTGCCTTCGAGCAGGTCCGGAAGAGCTGAGCGAGGGATGGTCCCTTTGGGCTCGGGGGTTTCGCCGCCCCGGTCAGGTCTCCTTCTGCCTGCGGACGAAGAGGTCCGCGCCGCTCCCGGTCTCCTTGGCGTCGAGCACCGCGTTCTCGAGGTCCGGCGCGAGATCGCTGGCCACGACCACGGTGAGGCCGTGCGCCTCGGTGGGCTCGTCGTTCGGTCCGGGCTCCCTGATCATCTCGACCCCGACCGTCGTCCGGCCGTCGGGCTGCTGGTTCGGCACGAGGCGGATCCCCTCGCCTGGGTGCTGGCGCTCTTCGAGGACCTTCTTGAACACGGACACGGCTGCGTCGGTGACCTGAAGCATCGTGCGCCTCCTTCCCAGGTCGACCTCCCCGTGCCTACCCAGGATGCTTCGAACTACACACGCAGTGTCGGCGGTCGCGGGTATCCTTCGGACGATGGCGGCGTACGAGTACCTCTGCATGGCGTGCGAGCACCGTTTCGAGGAGCGGCGCCCGATGACCTCCACGGTCGACACCGCGCTCGCATGTCCCTCGTGCGGGAGCGAGCGTGTTCGCCGGCAGTTCTCGTTCCTCGCCGGCACGGGAACGGGTGGCGGGACCGATGCCCGAGCCTCCGGCGGCTGCGCCTGCGGTGGCGGCGGTTGCGGCTGCGGCCACTGACCGGGAGACAGCCGCCGGTCTCGTTCGGACCGCGTGACGTTCCTGCGACGACGCTGAACCGGTTCTGTGGCGTTCGGGTCTCGTCGCTTGTCCGCGCGTTCCTGAGCCGCAACGATCGCCTCATGACCTTCGAGCTCACGCTAGCGGTCGTCCTCATCGGCTCGGCCGTGATCGCGACCGCCGTGCTCGGGATGCGCCTGCCAGCCGGTGACCGGATCTCCGCGGTCCTCGCGCTCGTCGTCGGCGCCGGCGTGGGCGTCATCGCGCTCGCGATCGGGACGTTCGTATCGGACCCCCCGGACGACGCGGCCGAGACCGTGGAGCGCATCTTCCTGGTGGCCTCCGCGCTCGGGTTCGTGGCGACGCTCGGCAGCCTCGCTCTCCTCTGGCGATGGACCGAACGGGCACGATCCAGCGCGACCTCCTAGGCTTTCCTGGTCGGTTCCACGTGGGTACCGGAGGACCGAGCCGATCACAGGGGGTGCGATGGAGGACCGCGAGATCATCGACCGCATCAACACGCTCGCGCACGAGGAGCACGCGCTATTCGAGAAGGAGTCCCGCGGAGAAGCCGCGGCCGCCGACCGCGAGCGTCTTGAGGCGCTGGGCGTCACGCTCGACCAGTGCTGGGACCTGCTGCACCAGCGGCGGGCGCTCCGCAACGCCGGAGGCGACCCCGACGAGGCGCGCGTCCGCGACGAGAAGACCGTCGAGGGCTACCTCGGCTGAGCGCGGCCCTCCGCCGAGCGTTTCGAGAGCGGGCTCAGCGGGTTCAGGTGCAGCAGGATCGCGCCGGCGATCAGGCTTGCGACGCCGACCAGGGGCATCGCCAGCACCTCGCCCTGCACCGGGAACGCCGCCGCGGCGACGATCGACATCCCGGCGGACGCGAACGCGACGCCGGCGAGCGACATGACGAACCCGCTCCATCCCTCCGGCGCCGGGGGTGGTGGCTGGCCGGGCCGCTCGGCCCACCGGAACGCGAACAGGAACGGCACGAGACAGATCGCGCACGCCGCGATCCAGCCGAGCCGCCACAACCACCACGCGCCGCTCAGCTCTTCGAACTGCGGGGCGATCCCGGTCGGAAGCAGGATCACGGCTGCGAGCACCGCCGCCGTCATGTTCCAGAGATAGAAGGTCATGACCATGCTGTTGGCGACCACCACGCCGAGCCAGACTCGAGGACGCTGGAGCCATCGGTTCGCGGGCTTCTCGAAGATCAGCATCGCCCCGCACTGCCAGACGGCGAGCGCCAGGAGCGCGAGCGTCGGCGGGAGCGTGTTCGAACGCTCGGCGTGGCTGAGACCGATCATCGACACCGGGTAGTCGAAGGCGGTGGTGAGGACCGCCATCACCGCGAGTCCGACGCCGGCCATCGCCCACGGGATCCACCGCACGCGCGTGAGCGCGCCGTCGCGCCACAGGAACCCGAGCTCGAGGATCGCGAGCCAGACGAGCGCGTAGTTCAAGATCCCGATCGATCCCACGTCGAGCCCGTACCGGACCACGTCTACCGCCGCCGCACCCGCCGCGAGCGCCACGAGCACGCGCACGCCGTAGCGGCGGTGCGCCGCGAGCAGGGGCGGAGCCGCGGCAACCGTCAGCAGATAGACCGCCAGGAACCAGATCGGAAGCGCCACCTCTCGGCCGCCCGTTCGCGCCATGCCGGACGGAAGCCCGACGAGGACGGCGAGCATCGGCAGGAGGGTCCAGAACGCCACGAACACCAGCGCGGGTCCGAGCAGCCGCGCCGAACGCGCCCGCAACCAAGTCGCGTACGTCTCGCCCCGCCCGCTCGCCGAACGCCACGAGCTCGCGTTCGTGAACCCGCCCACGATGAAGAAGATCGGCATGACCTGGAAGATCCACGTGAGGATGTGCGTCCAGGTCGCGATCTCGAGCAGGTTCTTCCCGGTGAACGACCCGTCCTCGTACGCCAGGACCGCCATGAGCCAGTGGCCGATGACGACGACCAAGATGGAAGCGACACGGAGCAGGTCCGCGTAGCGGTTCCGCGTCCCGGGCGTCGCGGCGGCAAGCTCACGAGCCTTCTGGCGGCTCGGGCCCGGCGACGCCGTCTCGACCATCGCGCGCAGTGTGCGCTCCGATCGAGCGATTGGGAAGTTCCTTCTGAAGGCAGCGCTCAGATGGGCGCCGACGCCTCGGCGACCTCCTCCTCGATGAACACGCGAGCCGTGTCCTGCACGCGCTCGGGCTTGCGAACGTAGAGGTAGATCAGGTACACGATCCCGATCAGGTACCAGATCCCGACCACCGGCCCCACGACGCTGAACGGGTACGGCAGCGGGCTGATGAAGTCGAAGATCGAGCCTCCGACGCCGATCGCCACGAGGAACGCCGGCACGAACGCGAGGATCCCGAGGATCGGGACCACGACGTGCAGCAGCACGTTGAACTCGCTCCGTTGGAAGCGCGCGTAGTACAGCAGGCACGCGAGGTTCACCGTCATGTAGATCGCGATCACGACGGCGCCGATGATCGTGCCGAGCATCGCGAACGCGATGAACGGGTCGTTGTACTGCGCCCCGAGCCAGAGCGCGACGCCGAGGCCGATCACGAGCTGCGTCCACACGGCGACGTGCGGCGAGCGGTACTTCGGATGTGTCCGTCCGAGCATCGACGGCAGCAGTCGGATCCGGCCCATCGCGAACCACGTCCGCGTCGCGGCGTTGGAACTCGCGTTCGAGTTGGCGATCGCCGAGTTGGCGATCGCGAGGAACACCAGCACCCAGCCGGCGCCCCACGCGGCTCGAGCGAGCGCGTCCCAGGGGTTGCCCTCCCCGGAGGCGGGGAACTCGACGAACCGGTCCGGGCCGAAGAACACCGTCGCGGCGTATGTCGTGAGGACGTAGAAGACGCCGATCCCGATGCACGAGTAGATGACCGCGCGGCCGATCGTCCGTCGCGGGTCCTTCGTCTCCTCGGCGAGCGGCGCCGCCGCCTCGAACCCGATGAACGCGAGGATCGTGTACACGGAACCCGCGATCACGCCCGAGAGCCCGTCGAACCCCTCGACCGTCGCGAACGACGTCCCGAACACGCTCGGGTCGTTGTCGCCGCCCGCCTCCACGATCAGCCAGATCGCGAGGGCCGCGAACACCGCGATCTCGAACACGCCGAGGATCGTGCCCACGCGCGTGCTGATCTGGATCCCGAAGTACCCGAGCAGGAACACGATGACGGCCGCGACGATCACCGCGATCCACCACCACTGGGAGAACGACCAACCGAACTCGGCCGCGAGCGTCGCGGCCACGACCTGGCCGAAGATCAGGTACAGGGCCGGGGCGACCAGTGGTTCGACGAACGCGTACCCCCACGCCACCAGGAACCCGACCGCGGGGTGGATGCCCTTGGCCGTGTACGTGTAGAAGCCGCCGGCCGACGGCAGGTGCTTGGCGAGCTGGCCGATCGAGATCGCGACCAGCAGGCAGCCGACCAGCGCGAAGATCACCGAGAGCGGCAGGGCGCCGGACGCGAAGTTCGCGCCGACGACGATCGAGAACGCGACGGCTGCGGCCGGCGCCATGTGCGTGACCGACTGGAAGAACACCTCGCGGAGGCCGATCGCCTCCCTGGCGAGCCCTCGGTCCGGGGACGTGGTGGGTGCCGTGGTGGGTGCGGAACGTTCCATCGCAAGCCTCCCTTCCCGGGCCCCCGCGTTCGATTATCCGCCACCCGTGGGCGGTCCCGCACCTCCGCGGTACGGTGCCTGGATGGGTCGGGCGATGCTCGGTCGCGCGCAGGGTGGGACCGTGACGGCGCTGCTGGTCGGGACGAAGGCGGGGCTTTTCTGCCGTCGGCGATGGGGAGGCGACGCCCGATCCGGCGTTCGGCGAGCGGGACGTCACCGCGCTCTGGCGGTCGGTCGGAGACGGCGAGGTCTGGGCGGTGGCCGACCGCCGTTCGGTCGTCCGGCGCGACGCGGCGGGGGCGTGGACCGAGCTCGCCCGCAGCGACGAGCTCGCGATCGACTGCGTGCTCCCGACGCCGAACGGCCTCCTCGCCGGAACCGACGAGGCGCACCTGCTCCGGCTCGGCGACGACGGCTCGTTCACGCGCGAGGAAGCGTTCGAGGCGGTCGACGGGCGGGACGATTGGTTCACGCCGTGGGGCGGCCCGCCGGCGGTGCGGTCGATGACGCTCGACCTCGCGGGTCGCATCCACGCGAACGTCCACGTCGGGCGGCATCCCACGCTCGGTCGACGGCGGGGCGAGCTGGGAGCCGACGATCGAGATCGATGCGGACGTGCATCAGGTCGTCGCGCATCCGACGGAGCCGGACGTCGTGTTGGCGGCCGGCGCGGTCGGGCTCGCGATCAGCGAGGACGGCGGTTCGAGCTGGCGGATCGAACGCGGAGGGCCTGCACTCGAGCTACGCGCGGGCGGTGGCGGTCGCCGGGGACACGATCCTGCTCACCGCGGCGACCGGGCCACACGGCGGCCGGGGAGCGGTGTACCGGACGACGCTCGGGAGCTCGGAGTTCGAGAAGTGCGCCGAGGGACTGCCGGAGTGGTTCGACGGCAACATCGACTCGGGATGGCTCGTCGCGGACGGCGCGGTGGTCGCGTTCGGCACGAGCGACGGAGACGTCTACGTGTCGGAGGACGCGGGCGGAACGTGGGGACGCGCCGCCTCCGGGCTGCCGCAGATCCGCGTGCTCGCGTTCGGCTGAGCGTGCCGGCGAGGTGGCTCAGCGAGCGTCTTCGAGCGACACGTCCGGCGAGTAGTCGATCGGCAGCACGATCACCGACGGGAGGTCCGTCTCGAGCGCTTCCTCGAGCCGCTTGGCGAACTCGGACGCCGTCTCGCATCGCCACGCCGGGATGCCGAACGACTCCGCGAACCGGACGAAGTCGGGGTTACCGAACTCCGTCCCGAAGTGGCGCCCGAACCTTCGCTCCTGCTTCCACGTGATCGAGCCGAATCCGCCGTCCTCCCAGATCACGTTCACGACGGCGGTGCCGAGCCGAACCGCGGTCTCGAGCTCCTGGGCGTTCATCATGAAGCCACCGTCGCCGCTCACGGCCACGACGCTGCGGTCGGGATGGACGAGCTTGGCGGCGATCGCCGACGGCAGCGCGAAACCCATGCCGGCGAGACCGTTCGCGATCAGGACCGTGTCGGGTTCGAACGCCGGGTACATGCGCCCGATCCACAGCTTGTGGAGCCCGACGTCGGACACGAGGATGTCCTGCCGGCCGAGCGCGCGCCGGAGCTCCGCGAGGACCCGCGGCGGCTGCAGCGGCGACTCGGGGCCGTTCGACGCCTCCTCGAACCGGCGATCGACGAGATCGCGCAGCCGCGACGACCCTCCGGCGTTCGACACGGGAGAGGTCTTGCGCGTCAGTCGCTGCAGGCTCCGCTCGATGTCGCCGGCCAGCTCGACCGCGGGGATGAAGTGCTCGTCGATCTCGGCCAGGACGGAGTCGAGGCACACGATCGTCTTGTCCTTCGACGGGTTCCAGTGCCGCGGCGCGTGCTCCACGAGGTCGTAGCCGATCGCGACCACCAGGTCGGCCTCGCCGAACCCGGTCATCTCGTAGTCGCCCGGCTGCAGGCCCACGCTGCCGAGCGCGAGCGGATCGTCGGGTTCGAGCAGGCCCTTGGCCATGAACGTCGTCGCGACCGGGATGCCGGTCGCGCGCGCGAACGCCCGAACCGCCTCCGCGGCCCGGCCGCGGACGGCGCCGTTGCCGGCGAGCGCGATGGGTCGCTCGGCCTGCGCGATGAGCTCCGCAGCGCGAGCCACGTCCGCGGCGGAGGCCTCCGGGTGCACCTGCGCGGTCCGGGGGAGCGGCTCGCCGTCGGCCTCGGCCGCCATCACGTCCTCTGGGAGCTCGATGTGCGTGGATCCGGGCTTCTCGGCCTCGGCGACCTTGAAGGCCTTGCGCACCACCTCGGGGATGATCGCGGGATCGCTCACCCGGGCGTTCCACTTCGTGATCGGCCGCATGATCTCGAGCACGTCGAGGAACTGGTGCGACTCCTTGTGCATCCGTTCGAGATCGCCCTGGCCGGTGAGCACGACGAGCGGCGCGCGATCGAGGAACGCGTCGGCGACGCCGGTCACGAGGTTCGTCGCGCCGGGCCCGAGCGTCGCCAGGCACACGCCGGCGCGCCCGGTGAGCCGGCCGAAGGTGTCGGCCATGTACGCCGCCGCCTGCTCGTGCCGAACGGGGACGAACCGGATGCTCGAGCGCGACAGCGACTCGTTCAGATCGACGGTCTCCTCGCCCGGCACGCCGAACACGATCTCGACGCCTTCGGCCTCGAGGCAGGCGACGAGCAGATCCGAGGCGCGTCTCGTCGACACGGCCGTCAGCGCCGTTCCTCGCTGGTCGTCTCGCGCTTCTCCAGCCCGACCGCGGCTCGGAGCTCGCGGATGTCGCGGCGCAGGTCCTCGTCGTCCGCGCGTTCGGCCATGTGGTCCATGAGGTCGGCCAGGCCGTCGGCGAGCGCGTTCAGCTTCTGCTGGATCGCCCGGTCGCTCCTGGTCTGGCTGTTCTGCAGGAGCGCGACGAGCAGGAACGTGATGATGGTCGTCGTCGTGTTGATCTGGAGCTGGTAGGTGTCGTCGAGGAACGCGTCGGGGCCGTCGGACATGACCCGGATCACGCCCTCGATCACCCAGAACCCGACCAGCAGCAGACAGAACGCGAAGAACGGCGCGCGGCTCACGATCTCGCTCGCACGGCCGGCGAAGCGGTCGAAGAAGCCCACGGGACCCGTCACGGCGCTCGGGTACAGCGCCTCATCGTCGCTCATGCTCGACCTCCTTGGAGCGTCCGGTCTCGGCGTGCGCGCGCACGCCACGCCGAGCCTACGCGCCCCGCAGACGAATGGGCCCCGCGGGTAAACGAACCGGGCCGCTCCTCCGTCTATCCGTCGTGCAACCCGCCACGATGGTCATCGTGAGACGCCGACCGGCCCCGGCCGAGCACGACTTCGAGACGCTGTTCCGCGAGCACGCTTCCGCCGTGTTCCGCACGCTCTACGCGTTCACGGCGGGTCGACGGACGATCGCCGAGGAGGCGACCGCGGAGGCGTTCGCGCGGGCGGTCGCGCACGCGGACCGGGTCCGGGACCCCGTGCCGTGGGTCTACCGGACGGCGTTCAGGATCGCCGTGGACGAGCTCCGCCGGGAGCGCCGGGCGCCGCCGGAGGCGGCCGAGGGGGTCGAGGCGGTGCCGGCCGGCCTCGGCGAGCTGGTGGAGGCGCTGCGCGAGCTCTCGCCGAACCAGCGGGCCGCGATCGTCCTGCGCTACGAAGCCGACCTGCCGGTCGGCCGAGATCGCGCGGCGGATGGGGACGAGCTCGGCGACCGTGCGCGTCCACCTCCACCGGGGACGGAACCGGCTCCGGGAACTGCTGGGCGCGGAAGAGACCGAGATCGACGAGGAGACCGACGATGCCTGAACGCTGGGAGACCCAGATCCGCAAGCTCCGCAAGGTCGAGCCGGGTCCCGATCTCGGGACGCGGTTCGAAGAGGGCCCGCGCGGCGAGCCGACGCCGCCGACGCGACAGCGGGTGGTCGCGGCCGTGACCGCGCTCGCGCTGTTCCTCGCTGCGGGGGTGTTCGCCGTTCGCGTGTTCGGGCCTGGCCAGGAGCCGGCGCCGCCGGCGGCCGGGGCCGGCGACGAGACGTCGCTCGTGCTCGAGCTCACCCCGGGCGGCAACCGCAGCCCACCGCGACCCTCCGCTACGGCGACCAGGGACAGGAAGGGTTCGTCGAGGGCTACGAGTGGTGCGACGGGGACGATTGCTCAGCGGGGATCGTCGATATGGTGCGGTACCCGCCGGTGTTCGAGCTGCTCGTGGTGCCTCCGTCGACGCGGATCGAGGTCACGGGCGACGGCGCCGTCGAGCGGCTGCGGATCTCGACGTTCGACGACGAGTCGATCGAGGAGTCCGGTGGCCCGATGCGGGTTCCGGCATCGAACGGCACGTACGTCGTCGAGGTCGACGCGACGTGGGCCGGCGATCCGGGCGGCGCTGCGAACTTCTTCTTCGGCGTTCAGACGCTCGACTCGCCGGCGTCGGCACCGGATGTGTTGCGAGTCGAGTGTGGGCCCGGGTACACGGTGACCGACACGGCCGTCGTCCGTACGCAGGCGGATGGCCTGCACGTCGAGGTGTCGGGAGCGGAGGGGATCGTCGCCTACAGTCTCATCGGGGGAACAGCCGACCCGAGGAGGCCGCGCTCGTCGGATCGAGCATCCCCAACGACGTGATGGACGATCCCGCCGGGCCAGTGGGAGTTCGCGTGCTCCGAGCCCGGCCAGCAGGACGACTCCGATCCGACGGCGACGTTCGAGCTCGTGGATCCGGACGACCACTACGCGGCGTTCGAGCTGTCGTGCGCCGACGCGCCAGAACAGGGGTTCACGAGCACGATCCCGGGCTCGACACCGCACGCGGAAGCCGCCCAGATGCTCGTCGCCGGCCTCCAGGAGGGCGACCGGCTCCGTCCCGCCGGCTACGGCGCGGAGCAGTTCAAGGTCGGGACCGACGTACGTCGTCGACCGCGGCGGCGAGTCGGTCGCGCGTCTCACCCTGGGGGCGGGAAGCGATCCGTGGGCGGGCACCTTCACCGCGTGCGAGGGCAGCGGGATCACGTTGACCGAGACCCTGGGGCCGACGGGCTCGATCGCGACGCTCGAACCAGACCCGACGGTCTCGCCGCTGCCCGAGGAGCCGGTCCCGGACGTCGCTCGGCGTCCGATGCGAGGGGCTCGGGCCGGCGGTGGACGTGACGCAGGTCCGGCTGCAGGAGGACGGTCTGCACGTCGACGCGCTGAACGTCGCCGACGCGGAGGTCGTCGAGATCCGAACGGCCGACGGAAGCGACGCGTTCGTTCACCAGACCGCATTCGAGGTCGCCGAGGAGTCCTACGTGGTGTCCAGGATCGAGCCCGGGACGATCTGGGTGGGTTGCCGCGTGACCGACGAGAACGGCGCCATCGTCGGAGGACCCTCCGAGGTGCCCGACGCCTACGTGCAGGTCGAGGTGCTGCCGGGATCGGTCAGTCGAGGATCCCACGGGGCTCTCCGTGCCGAGCTCGGTTGACACGATGGACCCACGTGCGATGGGCTGAGGCGTGACCTCCGTGCGCGACATCATGACGAGAGAGCTCGTCACGGTCGACCCATCGATCACGCTGATGGAGGCCGCGCGCAGGATGGCGAAGGCCGGCGCCGGGTCGGCCCTCGTCCTTCAAGACGGGTCGCTCGTCGGCATCTTCACCGAGCGGGACATGCTCCGAGCCTTGGCGGAGTCCTCCAAAGCCGACGCCGCGAGGGTGTCGTCCGTCTCGAAGTGGATGACCCCGGAGCCGCTGACGATCGGCCCCGACACGTCCGTGGGCGAAGCGCTGGATCGGATGCTCTTCGGGGGGTTCCGGCATCTGCCCGTCGTCGAGTCCGATGCGGTGGTCGGCATGGTCTCGATGCGCGACCTTGCGGGGAGCATCGCAGGCGAGTGAGCTCGGTCAGGCGCCGAGGAGGTCGATCACCGCCCCGACCTGACGGATCGAGCGTTCGGTGATCGGCGACAGGACGAGGATCGCCTCGTCGGCGCCGGCGTCGGCGAGCTCGCGGAGGCCCTGCGCGATCCGTTCGTTCGAACCCTCGAGCGGCATGATCCCGTCGGGGACCGGCCGCTCGCCGGCCGAGCGGTCGAGCACGACCAGCGTGCACGCGCTCCGCTCGACGTCCTCCGGGCTCGCGACCCGCGTCGCGCGCGAGCTCGGTGATGCGCGCGTTGAGCTTCGCGAAGTCCTCGGGCCGGTTGCCGTAACGCGTCGTACCACGTGTTCCAGGCGTCGACGTGGGGGAGCGTCGCGCGAAGGACGCGCTCGCCGGTCGAGCCGATCATGAGCGTCGGCCGGCGCGAAGGTTCGGGAAGGAGGACCGCGTCCTCGGTCCGGTGGAACCGGCCGTCGAACGTCACGCGCTCGCCGTCGAGGAGCCGCCGCACGATCTCGAACGCCTCCTCGAACCGCGCGGCCCGATGGTCGTAGGGGATCCCGAACGCGTCGAACTCGGTCCGGTTCCATCCCGCGCCGATCCCGAGCACGAACCGCCCGCCGCTGACCTCGTCGATCGTGGCCGCCATCCGCGCGAGCACGCCGGGTGGATGGAACGCCGCGCACGCGACCAGCGGGCCGAGCCGCACGCGCTCGGTCGAAGCCGCGAGCGCCGAGAGCGTCGTCCAGACGTCCCACGGTCCGCGTTCGGGCCGGTCATCGCCCCGGTAGAGCAGGTGGTCGCCGACCCAGATCGAGTCGAACCCGGACTCCTCGGCGGCCACGGCCATCGCGCGCAGCTCGGGCCAGCCGACGCGGCGTTCGACCTCGGGGAGCTGCACGCCGACACGGAGCGGCCCGGCCACGCGCGGAGTGTACGGACCTACGCCTGCGCGGCGTGCGCGACGACCTCGGCGGCGCCCTCCGCGCCGAGCGATTCGGTGTTCACGACGAGGTCGTAGTGGGTGGGGTGTTCGTGCTCGACCGCGTAGAAGCGCTTGAGGTAGTCGGCCCGGTCGGCGTCCGAGCGCTTGAGCTCCTTGGCGGCGGCCGACGCGTCGATCCCGCGTTCATCGGCGAGCCGTCGGACGCGCGCCTCGACCGGCGCGGTGACGAGCACGCGGAGGAGGTCGTCGCGGCCCGCGAGCGCGAACGACGCGGCGTGCGCGACGATCACGACGTCGCCCTGCTCGGCGGTCTCGTGGATCGCCTCACGGATCAGCGATCGGAAGTCGTTGCTGCGAACGAGCTCGGACGCGTCGTCGGGGATCCACGTCACCCCGCCGGGCGTGGCGGTGACCATCCCGCCCTCGCCGATGCCCTCGAGCACCCGGACGAGGAGGCTCTTGCGCTTCTCGACGTCGGCGATCGCCGCGGGGTCGACGCCCTGTTTCTCGGCGGCCCTGGTGATGATCTCCTCGTCGACGTAGCGGTAGCCGAGCCGTTCGGCGACGAGGCCGCCGATCTCGTTGCCCTCGGCTCCGATCTCGCGGGAGATCGCGACGACGCGCTTCGGCATGCCGTCATCCTGGCACGGCGAGCGGTGGTGCGTCCTGGTCGATGCCTTCCTCGGCATGGGACGGCGCCGAGGGTTTGCGCAGAGACACGGTGATGCCGCCGGAGGTATCACCGTGTGTCATCGGAGCCTCCGCCGGCCCTCAGATGCCGAAGAAGGCATCAGGGCAAGGGCCGTGGGCTAGGTGGATGCGACCGAGTCCAGCGCCGCGCGGAGGCGGGTGACCGGCCCACGGACGGCGAGCTCGTCGGCGAGCTCACCGAGCGCGTCGTCGTCGCGTTCGCCCTCCCAGCGATCGAGCGGCGCATCGGCGTTCACGGGCACGAGCCGGCGCATGGCGTCGACGTACTCGCGCGCCTCTCGGAGCCGGGCGCGGAGCGCGGGCTTGCCCTTCAGCGGGCCGGGTCTCGGTTCGGTCGAATCCGCGTCGTCGAGCAGCTCGTCGAGCGAGCCGTACGTGCGTACGAGCTCCCGCGCCGTCTTCTCGCCGACGCCCCGAACGCCCGGGAGCGCGTCGCTGGCGTCGCCGCGCAGGATCGCGAACTCCGCGTAGCGCGACGCCGGGACGCCGTACTTCTCGAGCACCGCGGGCTCGTCGAGCTCGAGCAGGTCGGAGACGCCGCGGATCGTGAACAGCAGCTTGACCGCCGGGTCGCGCACGAGCTGGATCAGGTCGCGGTCGCCGCTCACGATCTCGATCCGGTCGCGCGGCTTCGCCATCTTGCAGAGACCGCCGATCGTGTCCTCGGCCTCCCACCCGCGGCGTGAGCGCCTGCGCCATCCCGGCGAGGTCGAGCACCTGCCGCAGCATCGTGAACTGCTCGGGGAGGCCCTCGGGATCCGGCGGCCGGTTCGACTTGTAGCCGGGGTAGATGTCGGTCCGCGCGACCGGGCGCCACTCGTGGTCGTAGGCGTGGACCAGCTCGCCCGGACGCCGGTTGACGAGGAGCCGCGTCGTCATGTCGAGGTACCCGTGCAGCGCGCCCACGGGGCGGCCGCCGGGGGAGAAGTAGTTCTGTCCCCACGCGAAGTGAGCCCGGTACATCAGGCTCGAGACGTCGAGGAGGAGACGGTGCATGTCAGCCCTCGCCAGGCCACGGCAGCACGAGGGCGTCCAGGAGTTCGAGGTTGCCCGGCGAGTGTCCGCACTGCGTGAAGTGATGCCCGAGCTCGCTGCGATGCTGCGTCCCGTGGTTCACGATGTGGGCGATTATCAGCCAACGCGGGATCAGATCATCCGGTTCGTCGCTCATCGCCATGGACTCGGTCAGCGACGCGACGTCGAGGGACTCCACGTACGTCCGCAGGGTGGCGTCCTCCTCGAGACAGAACGCGTGGATGGCCGAAAGGTCGTCGAGGACGAACCCGTGGTCCCACACGTAGGTCTCTCCGACGTCGTTCCCGATGCAGAACTGACGCCAGCTCCAGTCGACGTCGACGAGGTGCCGGAGCGTGTGGAACGCGCTGTCGTGGTCGAGGGTCGCCGCCCTGCGGAACTCCTCATCCGTCAGGCCCGCCGCGGTCGTCATGATGCGATCGTTCGCCCAGGCGTGGAAGCGCACGAGTGCGAGAAGGCTGTCGCGATCCATCCACACATCCTAGGGTTCGAGGGTGGAGTTCTCGGACGTGGTGCGGCACCGGCGGATGGTCCGCCGGTTCGACCAGCGGCCTGTCCCGCGCGAGACGATGGACCGGATCCTCGATATCGGTCGGCGGGCGCCGTCGGCCGGCTTCTCCCAGGGGCTCGAGCTGCTGGTGCTCGACGAGCCCGAGACGGTGGCCGAGTTCTGGGAGATCACGCGCGATCCGGAGTTCGGGTGGGACCTCGAGGACCTGGCCGTCGGTCCGACGGTGATCGTGATCCCGCTCCCGGACGCGGATCGATACGTCGCGCGGTACTCCGAGCCGGACAAGATCGAGTTCGGGATGGACGTGGCCGAGCACTGGCCGGTGAGGTTCTGGGACGTCGACGCGGCGATGGCGTGCATGCTGATGCTGCTCGCGGCGGTCGATCTCGGGCTCGGCGGGTGGTTCTTCGGGATCACGCACGGCGAGCGCGAGCTGCTCGACCGGTTCGGCGTTCCCTCGCGGCTGCGGCCGATCGGGATCATGGGGTTCGGGTACCGGGCCGAGGACGAGCGGCCGACGGGGTCGTGGATGGCGCGTCGGCGTCGCGCGTTCGATGAGCAGGTCCATCGGAACGGCTGGTAGCTCGCGGCTTCACCGTTCGGACGGCCACTCCACGCCCGCCCACGGGTCGTAATCGACCTCGAGTGCTTCCTGCGCCGGCCGCTCGTCCTCGGGCACGTGCCGAAGGTTCACGCGGATGCGGTACCACGCGGTGGACCGACCGCGCATCTGGTCGACGAGCACGTCGGCCGGCTCCAGCCTCTCGGCCGCCTCCGGGTGCCGAGCCTTCCATCGTTCGAGCCCCGCTAACGCCTCGTCCTTGGTCTCGGCACGAGCGATCTCGATGAGCGGCGCCTTCGTCCGCCGCCGTCCGGTCGGGCCGGCCTTCTTGCCCGGCGCTGGGGCGGGCACCACGCCCTCGGCCACCTTCACCTTCTCCCGCGCCTTCGAGGGCTGCACGCGCGTCGGCTCGCCCTCCTGCTTCGCGTACTGGGGCGGCCACGGCGCGTCGCCGAACCCCGCCGCCTCGTGCTGTTCGGAGAGCTCGAGCAGCGGCTCGATCGAGCCGGCCGCCTCCATCGATCCCGTCCCACGGGTCCCCGATGTCGGCGTAGCGCCGGGGCACGCTCTCGAGCGTGAACGCCTCCGCCTCGCACGCCGGGAACCTCGTCCCACCGCAGCGGCGCCGACACGCGCGCGTCCGGCGTCGGCCGGACCGAGTACGCGGAGGCGACCGTCCGGTCCTTCGCGTTCTGGTTGTAGTCGAGGAACACGCCGTGGCGCTCCTCCTTCCACCACCGGCTCGTCGCGAGATCCGGGGCGCGACGCTCGACCTCGCGCGCGAGCGCGAGCGCCGCCCGTCGAACCTCCGGGAACGTCCATCGCCGTTCGATCCGCGCGTACACGTGCATCCCGCGCGAGCCCGAGGTCTTCGGCCACCCGACGAGGCCGAACTCCTCGAGCACCTCGTTCGTGGTCATCGCCACGTCGCGGATCTGCGGCCACTCGATCCCCGGCACCGGGTCGAGGTCAACGCGCAGCTCATCCGGGTGGTCGAGATCGTCGGCGCGCACCGGATGCGGGTTCAGGTCGATGCAGCCCAGGTTCACGATCCACGCGAGCTGCGCGGCGTCGGTGAGGACGATCTCCTGCGCGGTCCGGCCCGACGGGAAGCTCAACTCGACGGTCTCGATCCACTCGGGGCGCGAGGACGGCGCGCGCTTCTGGAAGAAGAACTCACCCTCGGCGCCGTTCACGAACCGCTTGAGCGCCATCGGCCGTCCGGCGACGCCGCGGAGCGCGCCGTCGGCCACCTCGAGGTAGTAGCGGACGAGGTCGAGCTTGGTGTGCCCGGTCTTCGGGAAGAAGACCTTGTCCGGGTTCGAGACCGCGACCTCGCGCCCCGCGATCTCGAGGGTCTCCTTCTTCGTCGGCATGCCCCGCCACCTTAGGCGACGGGCGGCAACGTAGGCTGGCCCGCGAGACCGAGCGGGGAGGGTCGGGCCATCGTCGAGCGGGTCCTGACCGAGCGGGCGCTGAACCGGGCGCTGCTCGCGCGACAGTTGCTGCTCGAACGCGCGAGCGTCCCGATCCCGACGGCGATCGAGCGCATCGGTTACCTGCAGACGCAGTACGCGCCGTCCGCGTACATCGGGCTGTGGTCGCGCGTCGACGGATTCGAACGCGACGACCTGACGAACGCGCTCGAACGTCGAGCCGTGATCCAGGGAACGCTCATGCGGATGACGATCCACATGGTCTCGAAGCGCGACTACCGGCCGCTCGCCGAGGCGATCCGCGAGCCTCGGCGCGAGTGGTGGCTCAAGGCCGTGCGGCACCGAGCGTTGGAGCGGCAGGTCCTCGCCGCGGCCCGTCGTACCCGCGCGCTCCTCGCCGACGGACCACGCCCTCGCGAGGAGCTCATGAAGCAGCTCGGCGTCGACTCGACCACCTGGAACGGCGTCGGGTTGTGGCTGGATCTCGTCAGGGTTCCGCCGGCGGGGACGTGGGACCACCGCTCGGCGAACCTGTACGGGCTCGCAGAGGACTGGCTCGGTCCCGAGACGACGACGCCGAGCGCCGAGGAGGGGCTTCGGCTCCTGCTCCGTCGGTACCTCGGAGGGTTCGGCCCCGCGGCGGTGAAGGACTGCGCGAACTGGGCAGGCGTCCCGATGAAGCTGCTCGAACCCGTGGTCGCTGCGATGAAGCTCCGCCGGTTCGTGACCGAGGGGGGCCAGGAGCTCGTGGACCTTCCCCGGGCGCCGCTTCCCGATCCCGAGACGCCGGCCCCCGTCCGCTTCCTTCCCACCTGGGACGCCACGCTGCTCGCGCACGCGCGACGGACCCAGATCCTGCCCGAGCGCCATCGGGACCGCGTGTTCAGCACGAGGACGCCGCAATCGGTGCCGACGTTCCTGGTCGACGGTCGCGTCGCCGGTACGTGGCGAGCGGAGCGCGGCCGGATCCGGCTCACACCGTTCGAACGGATGTCACGCGAGACCAGGCGTGAGCTCGACGAGGAGGCCGAGCGCCTGGCTGCGTTCCACGAGTGACCGCGTTCGGGGGTGGCTAGGAGCCGAGGACGCCGTCGCGAGCGAGGTCGCGGAATGCGGCGTACGCGCCACCGTCGAGAAGGACCACGCTCTTGCCGGCGATGGTGCCCGTGCGGCCGCTCACGACCTCGTTCCGGACGCGAGCAGGGTCGAGCGTGGTCGCCGCCAGAGCCAGACCGAACATGTCGTCGAGGGCGAGGTCGGTGTACAGGCCTCCGGCGCCGGCGGCCACCCAGGGCAGGATGGCGGCCGGGGCGCGGGTGGCCTGGTCGCGGAGCGCGGCGAGCGCGGCGACCAACACGCGGCCCTGGTTGAACGAGCGGCTGAAGTCACCACGGGGGACGTCGTGTCGCGCCCGGGAGAACGCGAGGGCGTCGCGGCCGTCGAGGCGGTGGGGTCCACTGCGGAACCGTGCTCGGGCCAGGACGTCGTGGATCGGATAGGGGATCTTGATCGGGATGCCGCCGATCGCGTCGACCATCTTCGAGAACCCCCAGAACCCGGTGAGGACGTAGCCGTCCATCCGGATGCCCGACATCCGCTCGACGGTGTCGACGAGCAGCTCGGGACCGCCTCGGGCCAGCGCCGCGTTGATCTTGTCGCTGCCCCACCCCGGGATCGGGACCCACGAGTCGCGCGGGATCCCGAGCACGCTCGCCCGTCCGGACCGCGGATCCACGCCGACGATGTGGATCGAGTCGGCGCGCGTTCGAGGGACCGCCTGCCCCGGCCGAGCGTCGCTGCCGACCACCAGGATGAACAGTGGGCGCGAGCTGGGCATCCCCGGCGCGAACGTCGCCTCGCCCGGCTCGGCGCGATCCTGTTCCGGCCCGGGGACCCGGCCGCGGACCTTGTAGGAGACGACCCGCCAGGTGCCGTTCAGCTTCCGGAGCACGTAGTGCGCGCGTTGGGTGATGCGCGATCCGACGTCGTCCGCGACGGCCGTCGCTTCGAACTCGGTCTCGGCGACCGCGACGAGCGGACGTTCGGACTCGTCGAGGAGGAAGTCGAGCCTGACGATCGCTCGCGTCGGTCGCACCTCGTCCACCCCCGAGGCCGCGGCGCCGAGCGTGAGCAGGTCGAGGTCGTTCTGTGCCCGCTCGCGGGCCGCCGCCGAGAAATGCGAGAACAGCTCCGTGTACTCGCCGTCCTCCCAGCGTTCGGGGTCGACGAACGCCGTTCGATAGAGGCTCTCGATCGAACGGCGCACCGCTTCGGCGGGCCGCGCCAAGGGCTTCAGCGGGACGTACCCTCCGCCGACGGCGGAGGCGCTCAGCTTGACCAGGCGGACGGAAAGACTCGGGCGCCGTCGTTCGACGGTGAGCCGTGGGTCCGGTCGCTGGAGCCGCTCGGCTCGAGGTCCCGGTCCGCCTGCTGCGGCTCGGACGGCCGAGCGGTGCACGAGGCAGCCGCGACGACGGCGGCCAGCGCTGCGGGCAGGAACCATCGTCTCGGTCGAACGGTGGAGCTCCCCCTCGTGCTTCTTCCCCTGACGAGCCGGAAGAAGGTACACCCTCTTCGGGTGGGTGTCGGGGACGTTCGGGACCCTCGGTCAGTCGCGGTCCGGGCGCGGGTGGAACGGGAAGGGGCGGCCTCGCGGCCGCCCCTTCCCGATCGTTCACGCCGTGCTAAGAAGCGCGGCGCATCTCCGTGTCGTAGTACGTCCCGAGGCGGGTCCGATACGTGTCATCGTTCCAGCCGCGGTCCGGGTCGAACTCTGGAGCGTTCTTGATCTGGTCCTTCGTCAGCGCAACGTGGACCTTGTTCTCGTTGAGATCGATGGTCTCGATCGCGCCGGCGGGGATCACAACCTTACGGCCGAGGATCCACGGACCGGTGTCGACGACCACGAGCGAGCGGCCGACCTCGTCGGTCAACTCGTCGATCTTCCCGATGGAGCCGTCTCGGGCCTCGATGTGGAAGCCCTGGAGCTCCTTCGTGTCGACGTTCCGATTGAACGTCCACAGGTCGTTCATCATGGACAGACACCTCCTTCGCGTCCGGGACGATGTTCTTACCCGTTCGTCGCCGGAGCTATGCATGGCCGTGAGTCGTTGCAGCGCAGGGAACATGGGCCATCGCAGCAGGAACGGAGCGGCAGCGCGTGTTGCTCGGTCACGCGGACCGATCGCTCGACCGGCGGCGGGAACCTCGTTCAGACGTCCAGGATGTCGCCCTCGGCGGCGATCGTGCATCGCTCGGGAGCGACCCCCCAGCGCTGGACGACGTCGTCGCGCATCGACTCGAGCATGTCGTCGGCGTGCATCGGATCGTGGTGGAACAGGAGAAGACGATCGACCTCGGCCTTTTCGGCGAACACCGCCGCCTGTCCGGTCGACGAATGCCCGAAGCCCCGCCTCGTGCCGTATTCCTCGTTCGAGTACTGGCAGTCGTGGATCAGCAGGTCCGCCCGATGGGCGAGCGCGAATCCGGAGATCCACTGGGGATCGTCGGCGGACAGGTCGCTGCCGAGCGCCGGTTCGTGGTCGGTGAGGTAGGACAGCACGCGCCCCATGGACTCGACGCGGTACCCGACCGTCGGCCCCGGATGGATGATCGCGTTCGAGGAGAACCTGGCTCCGTCCATCGTCCACTCGGACTCGGACGCGTCGTGATAGGTGATCCGAGCAGGGACCTCCGACAGGTGGACCGGGAACAGCGGGGGTGAGAAGTACGTCGCGATCCGTTCTTCGAGGGAGGCGACGGGCGACGCCGGGCCCCAGATGTGCAGGTCGGTCTCGGCCCGCCAGATCGGCTCGAACATCCCCAACCCCTCGAGGTGGTCGACGTGCAGGTGGGTGAGCAGCAGGTGCATCCGGTTGCATCGCTCCTCGATCAGCCGCATGCCGAGCTCGCGGATGCCGGTGCCGGCGTCGAGGATCACGACGTCGCAGCCGGGCGGCCGAACCTCGATGCACGAGGTGTTGCCGCCGTAGCGCTTGGTGCTGCTCCCGGGGGAGGCGAGGGAGCCCCGGCTTCCCCAGATCTTCACCCTCACGGGCGATCTTCCTCGCGGGGCCAGATGATCACGAACGTTCCGACGAAGTCCTCCGTGTGCGCCAACAGCGGGAACGTCGCGTTCTCGATCCGCAGGGGGGTCCCGTCGCGAGACGTGAACGTGACCACCCCGTGGGCCGGTTCGCGCTTGAGCATCGTCTTGCCGAGCGGGAGGTTCTCCATCGCGACGAGCTCGCCCTCGTCGTCCCTCGGCTGAGCTTGCGTCATCCACTCGGCCGCGGTCATCCCCGCCCCTTCGATGAAGGGTCGTCCCGTGAGCTGCTCGGCGCTCTCGTTGTAGTAGATGATCGTCCCCTCCTCGTCGAGGAGGAACACGGCAGTGGCGATCTGCGCCGCGAAGGCGCGAGCGAGGATCAGGACGAGGTTGCGCTGGGCGTGTGCCGCCTCCACGGTCGTCCAGCCTAGTACGAAGGTCTGCGGCCCGTCGGTCCCGTGTCGGGCACCCGGGTGGCCGATGTGTTCGGACGCATGCACGCGTACCCTCGCCTCACCATGCAAGAGATCGCCAACCGCATCCGGGGAAGCGTTCGGCGCCTGTTCGAGCGCGTGTCCGACGACGGGGGAGCGATCGCTACCGAGTACGGTCTGGTGCTTGCTGTCGCGCTCGCGATCGTCATCGCCGCCGGCGCGTTGGCATCGCCCTGCCGCCCTGTACGACCAGGGCACGGCCGGCGTCGTCCCCGTCGCCGGATCCGGACCGTAGTCGGCGCGCGACTCCTCTAGCTCGAGCCGGTCGACCCGGCTCGGTCCCGCTCGTGCAGGATCCGCGCCGTCTCGCATCCGACGCGCGCGAGCCGTTCGATCAGCTCGGCCCCGACGTGGAACGTCGCCTCCGGATCGAACTCGCCCGCCTCGTTCTTCTCCTCGACGCTGTCCGAGACCAGCGCGAGCGCGCCGCCCCGCAGCCCCCAGATCCGGGTGAGCACGAGGAGCACGCTCGTCTCCATCTCCGCGGCGAGGGCGTTCGTCCGCGCGATGTCGGCGTACCGCTCGCGCCACGCCGACTGCTCGTACCCGCCGAACGCCGATCCCGGCTCGGGCACGTAGAACAGGTCCGTCGAGAACGTCGTGCCGACGTGGTGGCGCACACCGAGACCGCGCGCGGCGTCGATCCCGGCGCTCACCACCTCGTGGTGTGCGACCGCGGGGTACTCGAGCGGCGCGTACAGCGCCGAGGCGCCGTCGGCCCGGATCGCCGAGTCGAAGATCGCGATGTCGCCGACCCGAGCCCGCGGTTGCAGCGAGCCACAGGTTCCGATCCGGATGAACGTCGTCGCGCCGACACGGGCGAGCTCCTCGAGCGCGATCGCGGTCGACGGCGCGCCGATGCCCGTCGAGGTGCACGAGATCGGAACGCCGCGATAGGTGCCGGTGAACGTCACGTACTCGCGGTTGGACGCGACCTCGTGAGCCTCGTCCCACGCCGACGCGACCACCGGGACGCGTCCCGGGTCGCCGGGCAGCAGCACCGTCGGCGCCACGTCTCCCGGCGCGAGTTGGACGTGGTACTGGACGCTCACGGGGTGTCGGGCTCCTCTCCGGCGAGCGCGTCACGTTCGGCGTCGCGTTCGGCGAGGATGCGCACGGTCTCCGAGCCCATGCGCGCGAGGTGCTCGATCTCGTCGCCGCCGTGCTCGAACTGGCTCTCGGGGTCGAACGATCCCGAGGAGCCCGAGACCTTCAACACGTTGTCGAGCACGACCGCGACGCCCCCGGCCCGCAGACCCCAGATCCGCGCGAGCACGAAGATCACGCTCGCCTCCATCTCGGCCGCGACGACGTTCAACCGCTTCAGGTCCTCGAAGTGCTCCCGCCACGACGACTGCCAGTAGTCGTTGAACGAGGAACCGGGCCGTCCGTGCATCGCGTAGAAGGTGTCGGCCGACCGCGTCGTCCCGACGTGATACCGGAAGCCGAGCGACTCGCCGGCGGCGATCGACGCCTCGACGACGTCGTGGCTCGCGACCGCCGGGAACTCGATCGGCGCGTAGAGACGGGACGTGCCGTCGTAGCGCGCCGCGGAGTCGAAGATCGCGATGTCGCCGTTGCGAACGCGGTCCTGGAACGTGCCGCACGTCCCGATCCGGACGAAGGTCGTCGCGCCCACGCGCGCGAGCTCCTCCATCGCGATCGCGGTCGACGGGCACCCGATGCCGGTCGATGTGCACGAGATCGGAACGCCACGATAGGTGCCGGTGAACGTGACGTACTCGCGGTTGCTCGCGACCTCTCGCGCCTCGTCCCACATCGAGGCGACGAGCGGCACGCGGCCCGGATCGCCCGGCAGCAGGACGTACGGCGCCACGTCACCGGGCGCGAGCTTCAGGTGGTACTGCAGGCTCATCCGCGGTCTTGTACCACCCTCTGCTCCGGGGGGCTACCGCTCGCGCTGCGCGCTCGCTTCTTGAGCCCCCCGGCCGGCGGGGCCATCTCCGCTCGCACGCCCAGCAGCCGGACGGGCCGGTCGAGCTCGAACCGTTCGAGCGCGCGGAGCGCGGCCGCACGGAGGGCACCGGGGTCGGCGGTCGGCTCGGGGAGCGCCACCCCGTGCGTGCTGGTGAAGAACGGGGCGAACCGCACCTTCACGACGATCTGCGTCGCCGGCCTGTCTTCGCGAACGAGGTCCCTCACGACGTCGTCGGCCAGCCGAACGGTCTCGCGCCGGATCTCCTCGGGATCGGTCAGATCCTGCTGGAAGGTCCGCTCGCGGCCGTGTCCCTTGGCCGTCCACCCTTCCGGGTGCACGCGCGATGACCCCTCGCCGCGTCCGAGGCTCGCGAGCCACGGACCGGTGTTCGGGCCGAAGCGCTCGGCGAGCGCATCCTCGTCGGCGGTGGCGAGCTGGCCGACCGTTCGGATGCCGAGCTCCGCAAGCTTGGCCGCGGTCTTCGAGCCGATGCCCCACAGCTCGGTGGTGGGCTGGCCGAACATCAGCTCGGACCAGAGCTCGCTCGTCAGGACGAACACGCCGCGAGGCTTGCCGAACCCGCTCGCGAGCTTGGCCTGCAGGCGGTTGTCGCCGATCCCGATCGTGGACCACAACCGCGTCCGGTCGAGGATGCGCTGCTGGATCTCGCGCGCGAGCGCTTCGGGGTCATCGGTCTCCGCGGACAGGAACGCCTCGTCCCAACCCGCGACCTCGACCTGCGCGTCGAAGGTACGGAGCGTGTCCATCACCTCGCGCGATACGGCGAGGTAGGCGTCCGCGTCGACCGGCAGGAAGATCGCCTCGGGGTTGCGCCTGTACGCGGTTCGGAGCGGCATCGCGCTCCGGATCCCGAAGACCCGTGCCTCGTACGACGCCGTGGAGACGACGCCGCGCTTGCTCGGATCACCGTCTCCGCCGACGACGATCGCCTTGCCGGCGAGCTCGGGACGGCGGAGTCGCTCGACCGCGGCGATGAACTCGTCGAGATCGAGGTGGAGGATCCACCGGCGCATGCGGGCAGGCTATCGCCCGCATGCGCCGGCCTGGGTCAGGCGGTCGCCCGGCGCTCCGTCTCGAGCAACTGGGCGAACAGCTCGCGGTAGTGCACGAGCCCCTGCCGCATCTCCTCGGTGGAGACCCTGCTGTCGCGGTCTCCCGCCCGGTCCGAGATGTCGTGCGCCGACCGGTAGTGCTCCACGACGTCCGGATGGTCGACCGAGATGTCCGCTGCCCGCTGGTCGAAGTCGTCCATCGGGTAGCCGCGGTCCGTCATCACCTTCACGATGAGCACGTCCGCCTCGGCGAGCGCGCCGCTGGGGTCGTCGACGAACCGGCGCTGCGTCTCGTCCCAACGGCGCCCGTACTCCTTCGCGGCGGCGGGGGAGAGCGGCCGGATGTCCAGCGACTCCCGGCGCTCGCGTCTGGCCTCCAGTTCGGACTCCCCGCGTCGCACGTCACCGGCGTCGCCGATCGCGCGGTCGTACTCGGGCCCGAACACCTCCCGAAGCTGCTCGTGTCTGCGTCGCTGCATCAGCGCGTACGCGACGATGGCGACGATCGCGATCAGGGCGATCGCGATCACGATCCACACCCATGCATCCATCTGCGACCTCCTGTCTCCGATGGGTCGGTGAGGTTCTTACCCAGGGCGGGACGCGGCATGCCCGAGCCTGGGCAGGAGGCTCGGCAACCTCGAGGAGCGGGTCGAGACCGCGAGCGGGATCACTCGGGCGCACCTGCGCGATACTCCGCGGATGCGGGCCGCGGTCCTGTGGGACGTCGACGACCTCCGGCTCGAGGAGCTCGAGCTGGACCCGCCGAAGGCGGGCGAGGTGCGGATCCGGATGGCCGCGTCCGGCGTGTGCCGCTCCGACTACCACGCCGTCCATGGAGTCCACCGTCACGCGATGCCGATCGTGCTCGGTCACGAGGGCTCGGCGATCGTCGAGGAGCTCGGTGCTGGGGTGACCCGGCTCGCACCGGGGGACCACGTCGTCTGTTCGTGGCTCCCGAACTGCGGTTCGTGCCGGCGGTGCTCGGCAGGCCGCCCGGTCGTCTGCGAACGCCTCGCGATGTTCGACGACGGGTACCTGGCCGACGGCACCACACGCTTCTCCACCGGCGGAACGCGGATCCATCACAACGTGCCTTCCTCGTTCGCCGAACGATCGGTCGTGCCGGCGACCACCCTGTTCCCGGTGGACCCCGCGCTGCCACTGGAGCAGGTCGCGCTCCTCGGCTGCGCGGTGATGACGGGGGTGGGCGCCGTGTTGAACACGGCTGGGGTGCGGCCGGGGGACTCGGTGCTCGTGATCGGGTGCGGCGCCGTCGGGCTCTCGGCGATCCAGGGAGCGCGGATCGCCGGCGCGTCGTCGATCGTGGCGGCCGACGTCGTCGAGGCGAAGCTCGAGCTCGCCGAAGACCTCGGTGCGACGGACACCGTGCTCTCCGGACGCGACGAGATGCCCGGCGGGTTCGACCACGCGATCGAGTGTGTCGGGCGCGCCGAGACGATCGAGCAGGCGCTGCGGGCCGTCGCGCCCGGCGGCACGACCGTGCTCGTGGGGATGGCGCGGCCAGAGGTGCGGGCGGAGCTCGACGCGCTCACCGTCACGACGCAGGAGCGGGCGATCCTGGGGTCCTGGTACGGGAGCGTCGTTCCGGCTCGGGACTTCCCGCTGCTCGCCCACCTGCTCCGGTTCGGAGAGCTGCGGCTCGAGCCGCTGATCGCGCGCACGATCGCGCTCGAGCAGCTCCCCGAGGCGCTCTCACGCTTCGAGCGCGGCGAGGAGACGCGTTCGGTGATCGTCTACGACGGTTCGGACTGAGGCTGCGGCGGCGCGAAGCCGAGACCCCACGCGTCGTTGCCGCCGTCGACGACGACCGTCGTTCCCGTGATGAAGGCGCCGCCCGAGGTCGAGAGGAACGCGATCACGCTCGCGACCTCCTCGGGCGACGCGATGCGGCCGAGCGGCGTCGTCCTGGTCGCCTCGGCGACGAACTCCTCGCCGTAGCCGCGGAACGCTTCCGTGTCGATCGCGCCCGTCGCCACGCACACGGCGCGGATGCGGTGCCGGCTCCATTCGATCGCGAGGCCGCCGGCGAGGTTCTCGAGCGCCGCCCGGGCCGCCGACGAGTGCACCATGAACGGGATCCCCCGTCGCGGGCTGAACCCGACGAAGACGACGAGGCCGCCCCGTCGCGGGATCATCGAGCGCTCCGCGACCGTCCTCGTCAGATCCCAGACGGCGTCCACGTTGAGCCGGTGCACGGCGCGCCAGCCCTTGGCCGAGATGTTCTCCGGCGTCGCGGCGAACTGGCCGCCCGCGTTGTTCACGAGCACGTCGATCCGCTCGAACCGTTCGAGGACGGCATCGACCAGCCCGGACGACCTGCTCGGGTTCGCGGACGTCGGCCGGGAACGAGAAGCACGTCGGTCCCGTTGCCGTTCGAGCTCGGATCGGACCTCTTCGAGCAGCTCGGGTCGCCGGCCCGGCGATCGCCACGCTCGCGCCCGTGCGAGCGTACTCGCGAGCGACCGCGCGTCCGAGGCCCGTCCCACCGCCCGTCACGAGGACGACGAGGCCGGCGTTCGCGTCGGGCGCGAGCGGGGAACGGTACGGAGCGTTCATGCGCACCGATGATGGCAGAGGTGTCTCGAGCACCCTGCCGCTGGAGGGAGATCGCTCAGTCCCGGCCCATCCAGGTCGCCACGTCGGCCTCATTGCCTTCGGCGTCGGCCAAGGTCCACCACGCCGGCGCGTGCTCGTCGGTCACCAGGCGGCCGCCGGCCGCGATCGCCGCCGCGACGCGCGCCTCGGCCTGGTCGTGCGGCACCGAGATGTCCACGTGGATGCGGTTCCGCTGGGGACGCGGGGCGTCCATCTGCTGGAACCAGATCGACGGCCCGCGGGAGCGAGGGTCGACGAGGTCTTCGTCACCCATCTCCTCGTAGCCGAGCACGGCGCGCCAGAACGGCATCACCTCGGGGGACACGAGCGCGTCGATCGCCAGCTGGACGGTCTGGACGGCGGACGGGTCGGCGGTCACGCCCAGCTCGCGCGCCGCCGCCGAGATCTGCTGGGCCAGCGAGACGTCGCGCTCGCCCAGCCCGCCGAGCCCGTCCTCCCGCAGACGCACGGTCACGCCTTCGGGCCGCAGGTCGACGTCGGGATGACGGTTCGCCGCGTCGGTGAGCCTGCCGATTGCGTCCACCAACGCGATGCCCGTCGCGAACGACCCGGTGCGGAAGTGCGCACACGCGCCCTCGAACACCACCCGCCAGTCCTCGACCCCCTCCGCCTCGTGGAACTGCCGAGCCGTGATCCGCTCCGTCACGCAGTCAGCGTAGCGAAGTCGTGAACGTCGACGGCGCTGGCTGCTTGACCAACCGGACCCACGGGCGTACATCCTGCCCGTGACCACGCACCTCGAGGAGCTCGCGAAAGCAACCCCCGCCACCCGCGACCGGTACGTCGACTTCCTCCGTGCCGCGTCGATCGTCGCCGTCGTGTTCGGGCACTGGTTCATCTCGATCAACCACGTCGAGGGCGACATCTTCTCGACGACGAGCGCCGTCGGCGTGACCTCGTGGATGTGGCTCGGCACGTGGCTCTTCCAGGTGATGCCGGTCTTCTTCTTCGTCGGTGGGTTCTCGAACCTCGTCACGTACGACTCGTTCAAGCGACGGGGGGAGCCCACGTCCTCGTTCGTCCGCAGCCGGCTCGAACGACTCCTGCGGCCCTCGCTCGTGTTCCTCGGGTTCTGGCTCGTGGTCCAGGTCGCGCTGCACCTGTTCGACGTGGGCGGCCCGGCCGGACCTCGACTGGTCGGCGAGACGCGGCTGCTCCGCGGGATGTACCCGCCGGCCTCCACGCTGCCGTTCGGGCCGCTGTGGTTCCTTGGCCGTCTACCTCGTCGTCGTGTGCATCGCGCCGATCACGATCGCGCTGCATCGGCGATTCCGCTGGTGGGTGCCGGCCGTGATGGCCGTCGGCGCGGTCGTGGTGGACGTCATCGGGTTCGGCGCCGACCTGCACCGGGTCCGGTACCTGAACGTCGTGTTCGTGCTGTTGCTGCCGCACCAGCTCGGGCACTTCTACGCGGACGGGACCTTCGGGCGGCTGCCGCGGCAGGCGTTCTGGGCGATGGTGGCGGTGGGACTGGGCGGCCTGGTGCTCCTCACCAACCCGTGGCTGTTCGAGCCGCTCGGGCAGGTGCGGTTCGACTGGTTCGGCCCGAGATCGGCCACTACTCGAAGAGCCTGCTCGGCACCGACGTGCGAGGGGAGATCTCGAACGCCTACCCGCCGACGGTCTGCTTCCTCCTCGCCGACATCTGGTCGATCGGCGCGGTGATGCTGCTGCGACCCTTCCTTTCCCGATGGCTCGAACGTTCCGGCCCGTGGAAGGTCACGATCTTCCTGAACAGCGTGATCATGACGCTGTTCCTGTGGCACATGACCGCGTACTTCGCGGTGCTGCTCGTGCTGTGGCCGATCGGGATCGGGCACGAGCAGGACAGCACGGCCTCCTGGTGGCTGCTCCGGCCGGTGTTCATCGGGCTCTCGGCGCTCGTGCTCGCCGGGATCGTCGCGCTCGTCGGGCGGTTCGAACGGCCCAGGTCCCGCGCCCGCCAACCCTGAACCGGCGTCCCGAGTTCAAGTTTCCGGGTCCTGGGAGCCGATGCTACCCAGAGCACGATCTGTCACAGGAAAGGGCCACCGCATGCCCAGGAGATGGATCTCGGCGGCGGTGGGGGTGGTCGTGGGTCTGGCGCTGATCGCGGCGCCGGCCTCGGCCCGGTCGGCACCGGCGACGGATGTCAACCTCACGCTCTTCGCGTCCGAGGTCCCCGAAGGCACGCCGCTCATGGGCGTGATCCACGTGAAGACCCGAGTGGGGAAGACGTGGGCGCCGCTGTCTGGAGCTCAGCTCACGCTCCGGGTGGACGGCGTCGTCGTCGGCTCGGTCACCACGGGCGCCGACGGGTTGGCGCCGTTCAGCTACCCGACGGCGGGGGTCGGTGAGCACAAGGTGAAGCTGAAGTACGCAGGGGATGTGCTCCACAAGAAGGCCAAGGTCGCGCGGAAGTTCACGGTGACGGCAGGGACCACGCCGACGCCACCTCCGGATCCTCCTCCCGACCCTCCACCGCCACCCCCGACGGAGCCTCCGCCACCACCGCCGGTCCAAGCGGCGCCCGGAGCTCCTGTGATCGTGATCGCGGAGGCGCCGGCGCCGAACCTGATCTACATCGAGTGGACGGTCCCCCCGAGCGAAGGCTCGCCGATCACCGGCTTCCGTGTCTACCGAGGCGACGCGAGCGGAGCCGAGACCTTCCTGCTTCCGAAGGGCGCGAGCTCGATCAGCGCCACCGACAACCGGGTCACGGCCGGCAACACCTACTACTACGTGGTGACGGCCGTGAACGCGAACGGCGAGTCCGCGTGGTCCAACGAGGTGGTCGTCACCGCCGTGTAGCAGCCCGGGGGTACCCTTGGGTGATGGCGCAGACCGCTCCCGTCGAGGTCGATCGCCCCGCCGGTGACGAGGACGTCGTCCCGGATCTGCCGTGGATCGTGATCGTCTGGAACGACCCGATCAACCTGATGTCGTACGTCGTCTACGTGTTCCAGAAGCTCTTCGGCTACCCGCGCGAGAAGGCCACCAAGCTGATGCTCGACGTCCACCACAAGGGCAAGGCGGTCGTCTCCGACGGCCCGCGGGAGAAGTGCGAGTTCGACGTCGCGCGGCTGCACGCCCACGGGCTGTGGGCCACGTTGCAGAAGGACCGGTGACCGGGTGCCCGCTCGCCGGGTGAAGCGGTCGCGGCTCGGCGGCTACGTCGTCAAGCTCCCGTCGGCCGAGCGTGAGGTGCTCGGGTCGGTCCCGCCGATGCTGCGCTCCCTGCTCGCCGAGACCGACCAGCGACGACCCCGCGCTCCGGCGCCTGTTCCCCTCGGCGTTCCTGGACGACGAGACCGCGGCCGCCGAGTTCGATTCCGTCGTGCGCGACGACCTCATGGGGCAGCGGCTCGCGGCGATCGACACCCTCGAACGCACGGTGCGGTCGGATCGGCTTTCGGAAGAGGAGCTCACCGCCTGGCTCGCCTCGGTGAACGACCTGCGACTCGTGCTCGGCGTGCGGCTCGCGGTGACGGAGGAGAGCACGCCGGAGGAGTTCCAGGCCGATCCGGAGACCGAGCGGGCCTACGCCCTCTACGCGTACCTGTCCTACCTGGAGGAGGAGATGGTCGACGCGCTCGCGAGCGGCTGAGCGGTCGACTCCGCCGTCGTCCGGTCGCGGACGGTCGCGAAGGCTCCACGCCTCGGGTAGGCTCCCCGCGACGCCGACGACGGGGGGTCCCTGATGGCTGGACGGGTACGTACCGCTGGACGCGTCGGCGCGTTCATCGCGCTCGCGCTCCTGCTCACGGGGTGCATCAAGCTCAACATGGACCTGGTGCTCAACTCCGACGACACCGTCAGCGGCGTGGTGCAGTTCGGCGTGCAGAAGGAGCTGCTCGAGCTCACGGGTCAGTCGGTCGACGACCTGCTCGGCGAGGTGCCGCTGCCCAGCGACGCTCCCGGCGTGACGACCGAGCCCTTCGAGGACGAAGAGTTCGCCGGGCAGCAGTTCAACTTCGAGAGCGTGCCGATCGCGCAGTTCAACCAGAGCGGGGGCACCGGCGCCACCGGGCTGACCGGGATCCCCACGACCGACCAGCTGAGCATCACCCGGCAGGGCGACACGTTCGTCGTCGCCGGTGTGCTGGACATGTCCGGCGGCGCGACCGGGGGTCACCAGCCCGTTCGGTGGGACCGGAGCCGAGCTCCTCGAGAGCGCGGAGATCCGGATCGCGATCACGTTCCCCGGCGACGTCATCGAGGCGAACGGGGAGGTCGACGGCAACACCGTGACCTACGTCCCCCAGTTCGGCGAGCGGCTCGAGATCAACGCGACGGGGAGCGCGATCGACGACGGGGATGCCGAGGCTGCCGGCGTCGGTGGCGACGGCGGCTCGAACCTCATGCTGATCCTCATCATCGTGGGCGTGGTGCTCCTGCTCGCGATCATCGCGTTCCTCGTCCTCCGGAGCCGGAAGGGCGGCGGTGGAACGGGGGACACCGGGTTCGGCGAGGCGACGCCGGCCACGACGCCGGGGACCGCGACGCCGCCGCCGGGCGCGCCGACCGACACGCCTCCGCCGGCACCGGCGCCACCCATGCCGCCCGCCGCACCACCACCGCCACCTGCCGAAGGCTGACCTCTCCGGTGTTCGGCCCGCGTCGGCGCGGTAGGCACCGGTCGTGACCGTCTTCGTCGGCACGAGCGGGTGGCAGTACCGACACTGGCCCGGCCGGTTCTACCCGGAGGGTCTCGCGCCCTCGTCGTGGCTCGCGCACTACGCGGATCGGTTCTCCACGGTCGAGGTGAACGCGTCGTTCTACCGTCTGCCGGACGGAGCGACGGTGGAGCGATGGGCTGCGACCGTTCCGCCCGGGTTCGTCTTCGCGTTCAAGGCGAGCCGGTACCTGACGCACATCCGTCGGCTGCGCGACGGTTCGGAGCCGCTCGAACGGCTCCATGGCGTGGTCGCCGGCGCCGGGCCGAAGCTCGGGCCCGTGCTGTTCCAGCTCCCGCCGACGCTGCGGCGCGACGACGGGTTGTTGCACGAGTTCCTCGAGCTGCTGCCGCGCGAACCGCGTTCGGCGTTCAGTCCGCCACCGCTCGTGGTTCTCCGAGCGGGTCCTCGAGGCGCTCGACGCCTCCGGCGCCGCGCTCGTGCACGCCGACCGGCCGGGTGTCCGGGTGGACGTGCCGGTGGTGGGCGGCTGGTCGTACCTGCGGTTCCACGAGGGCAGGCGTGCGGATCCCAGGTACCGGCGGTCCAAACTCCGAGCCTATGCCGACGCCATCGGCGCGGTGGGCTCACGCGACGTCTACGCGTACTTCAACAACGATGCGGCGGGAGCTGCCTTGGTCGACGCGGCCGTGCTGATCGAACTCCTCGAGGAGCGACGGATCCCGGTCGCGGCCCCAGGTGTCGAGCTGCGCGCCCGAGGTAGTCAGGCGGCGTCCGGGAGCACCCGACGGATGACGACGTCATCCGGTAGGGGCGTCCACTCTCCGCCCTCGACCCGGACGACGGTCTCGATCGGCGCGAGCGCTCGCGCGGGTCCCTCGATCTCCACCACGCCGGCCTCGATACGGGCGACGGACCTGCCGCACGGGCACGCCGCCTCCTGACCGAGCATCTCGAAGGGCTCGCCGCACGCGAAGCACACGAGCCACCTGACCTGGTTCTGGCGTGTCGTGTCGTCCATGTGGCCTCACCTCCGGGGCGCGCGGGCTGGGTTGACGTGCGGTCCGGCGTGCAGGGGGGAGGGGGGCGCGCCGGACCGCACCGTCAATGCACCGGGTCTCGTGCCTCGCGGAAACGCGATCATCGAGACCCCCTCTGCGCCGTGGGCCTACCCCCGGCCTGGGAGCCTCAAACACGGATCCCCGAGAATTCTTCGGGCGGGCAAGGGGAGTGGCTCACGCCGACCTCGCGTAGCGCTCGAGCTCGAGCCACACGGTGGTCCCGGGGCCGGATCGAACCCCCCAACGATCGGCGAGCCGGTCCAGCAGGAGCAGGCCCCATCCTCCGCTCGTGGCCCGGGCCCGGGTTGGCCGGAACCCCGGCCCGCGGTCCTCGACCTCGACCCGCAGCGATCCGCGGCCCAGCCACAGCCGGACGTCGACGACCCGGGTACCCCTGCCGTGCCGGATGCTGTTGGTGACGACCTCGCTCATCAGCAGCCTGAGGACGTCGAGCTGGTCGGGGTCGACCTCTCCCTCGAGGCGATCCAGCGAGTGCCGGGCGACGCGGATCGAGTTCGGCACGGCCGGCACGGTGAACGCGAGATCGGGACCGACCGCCTCCAGCGCGTCGAGCTCGGTCACGAGATCACCTTCATCACGAGCAGGGCCATGTCGTCGCGCTGCGAGCCGGTCCCGAACGCGAGGACGGCGTCCACGACGCCGTCGGCGATCGCCTGCGCGCTCATGCCGCCGAGCGGCGCGAGGGCGCTGCGCAGTCGATCGTCGCCGAACGCCTCGTCGTCGCGCCGCTCGTCGGTCACGCCGTCCGTGTAGAGGACGAGCGCGTCACCGTCCTGCAAGTCGACCACCTGATCCGAGAACCCGGCGTCGTCGAAGACCCCGACGATCGTCCCCGGGACCCCGACGGGCTCGGTGGATCCGTCCGTGTGCAGCACCAGCGGCAGCGGGTGTCCTCCGCACGAGATGGTCACGCGGGTTCCGTGCCCGTTCCGGAGCAACCGCGCGCAGCAGGACGTGCAGAATCGCTGGTCGTCGGTCTGTCGAAGGATCGCCTGGTTCAGTGTGTCGAGGATGCGACTGGGTCGGCTCTCGTTCATCGCCGCGGTGCGGATCGTGTAGCGGGCGAGACCCATCATGGCGGCCGCCTCGGCGCCCTTGCCGACGATGTCGCCGATCACCGCCATCCAGTGCCGGTCGTCGGTGGTGAACACATCGTAGAAGTCCCCGCCGACCTGTGTGCCGTCGGAGGCCGGCACGTAGCGAGCCCCGGTCTCGAGCCACTCGACCTTCGGGAGCTCCGGCGGGAGGAGGCTCCGTCGCAACGTCTCGGCGACGTGGTCGCGGTCGGCGTACAGGCGGGCGTTGTCGACCGCGAGGCCCCCTCTGGCCGCGAGGATCCCGGCGAGCGAGAGGTCGTCCTCGTCGAACGGGGGTGAGGACCCGTCGCGCACGAGCGCCAGCGCCCCGAGCGTTCGGCCGCGGGCCACGAGCGGCACCACGATGACCGAGTCCAACCCGAGCTCGCGGGCGAGCTCACGCTGTTCGCCCGGCGCCATCATCTTCTCCACCTGGTCCGCGGGAACCTGCGGCAGGAAGATCGCCTTCCCGTCGGCGAGGACCTTCGCCGCGAGGCTGTGGGGGTTGTCCGCATCGGGGAGCCGGGCCCGCGCCATCCGCTCGACCATCGCCGAAGCGGGCCGGGTCCCGGTGCGCTCCGACGGCCTCGATCACGCGCCCGTCGGGACCCACGAGGAACGCCACGCTGTAGTCGCAGATCCGCCGCGACGCCGCTCCCGTCAGGGCGGACAGGACCGGACGCACCTCCAGCGAGGCGGACATCGCGGCGCCCGCTTCCGCGAGCAGCTGCAGCCTGGTCCGTGCCGCCGCCTCGAGCTTGCGTACGCGCTCGACCTCCCGTTGTGCGGCTTCGGCCGCGGCCAGAGCGCGTTCGGCCTCGGCTCTCGCCCCTTCGGCGGTGTCGCGCGCGTGTTCGGCGTCACGGCGACCGATGTCCGCGTCCCGCCGGTCGCGCTCGGCCTCCCGGCGTCGCCGGACGGCCTCGCGAAGGTCGTGCTCCGACTCCTCCACCCGTGCGTCTCCTGCCTCGATCGCGAGGGCGTGTGTCTACCCGCCGGGGCCGACGCGTAAGCGTGCGCGTCACCTCACGGGCCGCCCGGCGGTTTGTCAGGCACGACCACGGGTACGAACCCCGTCCCGACCCGCGACCCGATGACGATGCCCTTACGCATAGCGCTGGCTCCGTACCCGATCCCGCTCGGTGCGCGGAAGCGCCCGTCCTTCCCGTCGGCCGCCTGGTCGCTGCGCCTGCTGCGGCTGGTCCTGCTGGCGGCCGCTCTGGTCGCCGCGCTCGGCGCGATGGTGTTGGGAGCGGTGCTCGGGTACGTCTCGGCGCTCGTGACCTCGATCGAGGTCCCGCCTGCGCCCCGCATGGCGGAGACGACGAGGCTCTTCGATCGCAACGGCGAACCGCTCGCGACGCTGCATGCCGCCGTGAACCGTCGCGTCGTCGCGCTGGAGCGGATCCCCGACGGACTGATCGCCGCGGTGCTCGCCGCGGAGGACAAGGGGTTCTTCGACCACGGGGGGATCGATCCGGGCGCGATCGCTCGTGCAACGATCACGAACCTGCAGGCGGGGGGCGTCGTCGAGGGAGGCTCGACGATCACGCAGCAGTACGTGAAGAACGTCTACACGTCCGGCGATCGGACCTTCGGTCGCAAGCTCCGTGAGGCGGCACTGGCGATCCGTCTCGAGGAACGGTTGAGCAAGCGAGAGATCCTCGAGCGATACCTCAACACGATCTTCCTGGGCAACGGCTCCTACGGCGTCGAAGCGGCCGCGCTCACCTACTTCGACCGGCACGTGGCCCATCTGACGATCGATCAGTCCGCGACGATCGCGGGGATCATCGCGGCTCCCAGCCGGTTCGACCCGGTTCGTCACCCGGCCAGGGCGGAGCGGCGACGCAACTACGTCCTCGGCGAGCTCGCGGAGTTCGGGTACCTGACGGAACGTCGCGCGACGGCGCTGGCGAGGCGACCGCTCGTCCTGCGGCCCTCGCCCACCCCGGCGTCCGAGTCGCCGTACTTCTCGGACCACGTCAGGCGGTTCCTGGAGGAGCGCTACGGTACGCGCACGACCCTGTCGGGCGGGCTGAAGGTCGAAACGACGCTCGACCTCGGGTTGCAGCAGGCGGCCGAGAACGCCGTGTTCTCGAGCCTCCCGGATCCGAACGGCCCACAGGCTGCGCTCGTTGCGATCGACCCGCGCACCGGTGAGATCCTCGCCCTCGTCGGCGGACGGGACTTCTCCGAGACGGAGTTCAACCTCGCGACGCAGGCCGCTCGGCAGACCGGGAGCGCCTTCAAGACGTTCGTGTTCGCCGCGGCGATGGAGAACGGCATCTCACCGTTCTCGATCCGGACGGGACCGAGCTCGGTGACGATCGACGACGCGCGCTGCGTCCACGACGGCCAGGCGTGGGAGGTGGACAACTACGGGGACTCGTCGGCGGGCACGATGAACCTGGCCGACGGCATCGCGAGCTCCGTGAACACGATCTACGCGCAGCTCGTCGTGGAGGTCGGTCCCGAGAAGGTCGTGAGGACGGCGCATCGGATGGGCATCCGCTCCGACATGCCGCCCGTCTGCTCGATCGCGCTCGGGACCGGCGACGTCACGCCGCTGGAGATGACCTCCGCGTACGCGACGCTCGCGGCGGGCGGCGTCTACCGGGAGCCCACGCCGGTCCGCTCCGTCACGGACAGCGCCGGCGGGACCATCGACCGGCCGATCGATCGCGAGGGCACGAGGGTCATGTCACGCAACGTCGCGGCCACCGTCACGTGGGCGCTGCAGGGGGTCGTGGACTACGGCACCGGAGTGGCGGCCGCCCTTCCCGGCCGTCCGGTCGCGGGCAAGACCGGAACCGCGCAGGAGTACACGAACGCGTGGTTCTGCGGCTACATCCGTCAGGTGGCGGCCTGCGTCTGGATGGGGTACCCGGAGGGCAACCTCCCGATGGCCGGTGTCACCGGCGGCTCGATCCCGGCCGCGATCTGGCACGACTTCATGTCGTTCGTCACGGTCGGGATGCCGGTCCGCGACTTCCCCGTGCCGTCGCTCGACGGCTACGACCCTCCCACGTACGTCCCGCTGTCCACCTACACGACCTACGTGCCTCCTCCACCACCTCCCGTCGAGGAGTCGGACGAAGGCGAAGGCAACGGGAACGGCAACGGGAACGGCAACGGGAACGGAACGGGAACGGCGACGGGAACGACTGAGCCGGGGCTCAGTCGTCGTGCCGAACGGTGAGTCGAAGGAGCGACCTCTCCTCGCTCGCCTCGAACTCGGCCTGGGGGAACAGCGCCTGGATCAGCGCACGTCGTTCCGTGGCATCGCCCGGTCGATCTCCGTCGGCGTCCGCTGCCGAGAACGCGCCCGAGGGCTCGATCTCCAGGGTGAGGTTGGCGCCGTCGAGCCGGATCCGAAGCTCGACGCCTTCGGTCGCCGCGCCTTCCTCGATCGCCTGGGCCGCCGCTTCGCTCGCCACCAGGCGGAGGTCTTCGACCATCTCCTCCGAGCAGCCGACCTGACGAGCGATCGCGCCGACGAAGACGCGGATCGTGGCGACGTGCGCGGCCGTCGGGGGGATGCGGATGCTCTGGATCTCGGCCTGAGCGTTCATCGTGTCTGCGTCAGTCGTCCGGTAGGTCCCCCGGGTCATCGACCTGCTCGAACACCCGATCCAAGCCGGTGAGCCCGAGGACCTTCTTGGGCGATCCGCTCACCCCGATCAGCACCAGGCGGCCATCGCGTTCGCGGAGCCGTTTCAAGCAGGCGACCAGGGATCCCAGGCTGCTCGAGTCCATGAAGTCGACCTTGGTCATGTCGAGAGCGAGGTACCCGGTCCCTCCCTCGATGAGACCGAAGACGTGGTCGCGCAGGGCGGGCGACGTGTGCAGGTCGAGCTCACCCGCGACCTCGACCACGGTCCATCGCCCCTGCGTTCGGGTCCCTTGGACCACCTCCACTGCGCACCTCCCGGTAGCGATCGTGTCGCGGCGCTCCCGAGGTGCAGGCGTCTCGGGCGCCGGACGTGCCTAGTATAGGGACGACATGGGAAGTCCCGCCCCCGCCGGCATCGTCGTCGTGTCGGTGCCCGCGAGAGCCGAGAACGTCCATGTGATCCGCGCGGTCACCGCCTCGGTCGCCTCGCGCGTGCCGATCTCCTTCGACGGCATCGAGGACCTCAAGCTCGCCGTGGACGAAGCGAGCGCACGGCTGCTCGCGGTCGGAGCTTCCGCGAACACGCTGCAGCTCCGCATCGAGGCGTTCGACGACCGGCTCGAGGCGACCGCCTCGGTCGACGTCGTGGTCGGGTCCTGGCCACCGCCCGGGATCGAAGACACGTTCTCGTGGCGCGTCATGTCGGCGCTCGTCGACGTCGTGACCCTCGACGTCGACGCAGGGTTCCCGACCATCCGCATGACGAAGTCCCGGCTCGAACCTCGCGTGCCGTCGGAAGCCCCGTGAGCAGTCGTCCGTTGGGATCGGTGGATCGCTCGGTCGAGCTCGAGCTGTTCGAACGACTGCCGAACGACCCGTCGGCTCGCGACGAGCTGGTCGGAGCGTTCCTGCCGCTCGCCGAGTACCTGGCGCGGCGGTTCGATCGCCGAGGCGAGCCGCTCGACGATCTCATCCAGGTCGCGAGCGTGGGATTGCTGAACGCGATCGATCGGTTCGACCTGTCGCGAGACGTGCAGTTCTCGACGTACGCCGCGGTCACGATCGTCGGGGAGCTGAAGCGGCACTTCCGCGACAAGGGCTGGGCGATCCGCGTGCCGCGCCGGCTCCAGGAGGTCGCGCTGCGGATCAACGCGGTGCTGCCCGAGCTGGCGCAGGAGCACGGGCGTTCGCCGACGATCGAGGAGATCGCGGCGCGGTGCGAGGCGACGCCGGAGGAGATCCTCGACGCGATGGAGGCGGTGCAGGCGTACTCGACGACCTCGCTCGACACGCCGGTCGGCGACGACGGCGTCGCGCCGGTCGAGGTCCTGGGGGAGGACGATCCGTCCATCGAGACGCTCGAGGGCTGGGCGTCGGTCGCGCCCGCGCTCCGGGAGCTGCCCGCGAGGGAGCGCCGCGTCCTGTACCTGCGGTTCTTCCAAGGGCTCACGCAGTCGGAGATCGCCGATGAGGTCGGCGTCTCCCAGATGCACGTGAGCCGGATCCTGACCCAGACCCTCCGGTACCTGCGGGATACCGCACAGACGGATCCGCCCCGCGGGAGCGAGTCCCGTGGGGCGGATCGGCAGTAGCGACGTCGGTCGGACGCCGGCGCGTCAGGTGAAGATGCTGACGCCGCCGGGTCCGACGAGCAGGCCGACGATGATCAGCGCGATGCCGGCGAGGACGCCGCCTCGGATCAGCACCACGATCCCGGCGATCACCAGGATGGCCGCGATGATCCACAGCAGCGAGGCGCTCGACGTTGCAGCAAGCGTGAGTCCAAGCATGATGCGTCTCCCTTCCGGCTAGTCGAACGCCGGGATGATGTACCAGGCCAGGAAGGCCAAGATCGCGAGGACGATGATGACGATCGCCGTGTACTTGATCGCGGCGAACCCCGTCATCCCGGAGCCGGGCTCCGGATCGTGCTCGTGATAGTCGTAGCTCGGGTGGGTCATCTCTCCACCTCCCGGGGTCGCTCCATGCGACCTCGCCGGTCAGGTACCCGGCGTCTTCGAACCACAAACGCTCGCGCTACGGCCTTCCGATCGCCGGGCCGTCGTTGACGCTCTCGGTGCTCGCGGACACCGAGATCTCCTGCAGCGCTTCCCCGACCTGGCGCTTGGACGAGAGCGCGACGGCGACGTCTCCGAGCGAGAGCATCCCCACGAGCTCCCCGCGCTTGACGACCGGGAGTCGTCGAATCCTGCGTTGCTCCATGAGCCCGCGAGCCTCGGCGAGGTCGGTGTCGGGGGTCACCGTCGTGACCGCCTTGGTGGCGATCTGGTCGAGGGTCACCTCGTTCGGGTCCTGCCGGTTCGCGAGCACGCGCACCACCAGGTCGCGATCGGTGACGATCCCGACGAGCTCCTCCCCCTGCGATGACGGGGACCGAGCCGAAGTCGAACTGGGCCATCAGCCCGGCCGCGTCACCTGCCGTGCGCTCGGGTCCGAGAGCCTTGGGGTCTTCGGTCATCGCGTGACGAACCTGCATGGCCATGACGGCCTCCTTCGCGAGGGGGACGACGGGTGGTTACCCGGGGCCTGCCACCGGAAAACCGCGCACGTTTGAGCGCGGTGCACCACCGGTAACAACCCGCCATGTCGCAGACGGATCAGCGATCGTCGGGCGGGGACGTCGAACCCGGTTCGGACGAACCGACGCCCGAACGGCTCAACCGCGAGCTGATCGAGCTCCTGAACGAGCTCCGCGTCGCCCTGCCGGGCGTCCAGGTCCTGTTCGCGTTCCTGCTCACGGTGCCGTTCAGCAGTCGCTTCGACTCGCTCACGCAGTTCCAGCGCGGCCTCTACTTCGGCACGCTCGCGGGCACCACGATCGCGACCGCGCTGTTCATGGCGCCCACCGCGTACCACCGGATCCGGTTCCGCCAGGGCGACAAGGAAGCCATGATGCGGGCGTCCAACGTGTTCGCGATCGCGGGGATCGTGTTCCTGGGCATCTCGATCACGCTCGCCGTCACGCTCATCGCCGATCTGATGTTCGGCGGGGGAGCCGCGATCTTCGTCGGCGTGGTGGTGCTCCTCCTGCTGGCGCTCGCGTGGTTCGCCTACCCGTTGTCCCGCCGGGTGCGGGACGACCAGGACTGACGCGGGTTCAGGCGATCCGATCCCCATCGCATCGCCGGGTTTGCGCCGCCCAGGGACGGGGATACCCGACCCGTCATGTCGGTCGGCTGCGGATGGTGTCGTGCGATGCGCCGGGCCTCGCGCGCGTTCGAGCGGGGCGAGGCTTCTCCTACACGCATCCCGACGGATCGCGAGTGCAGGACGAGGAGACGCTCGAGCGGATCCGCGAGCTCGCGATCCCTCCGGCCTGGACCGACGTGTGGGTCTGCCGGGACCCCCTCGGCCACCTCCAGGCCGCCGGCACCGATGCCGCCGGGCGACGGCAGTACCGGTACCACGACCGGTGGCGCGAGCGTCGCGATGCCGAGAAGTTCGACCGCATGCTCGAGTTCGCGCACCGGCTGCCCGAGATGCGGACGCAGGTCTCGGCCGACCTGGGGCGTCGAGACATGCCGCGCGAGAAGGCGCTGGCGGCGGCGGTGCGGCTGCTGGATCTCGGCTCGTTCCGCGTCGGCTCCGAGTCGTACGCGCGCCAGAACGGTTCGTTCGGCGTCGCCACGATCCAACGCGCGCACGTGCGCGTCTCGGGCGACTCGCTCCGGTTCGACTACACGGCCAAGAGCGGCAAGCGCCGGCGGCTGACCCTGGTCGACCCGGACCTGCCGCGCATCGTGACGAGGCTCAAGCGCCGGCGGCACGACCATCCCGAGCTGCTCGCGTACCGCAACGGGGTGGGATGGCGTGACGTTCGCTCACCCGACGTGAACGCGTACGTGAAGGCACTGTCGGGCAACGGGTTCTCCGCCAAGGACTTCCGGACCTGGCACGGGACGGTGCTGGCGGCCGTCTCGCTCGCGCTCGGCGGGCCGGTGCCGCCGGGCGTCACCGCGCGGCGTCGCCGCGTCACCGCGGCCGTCAAGGACGTGGCCGAGTTCCTCGGCAACACCGCGGCGGTCGCTCGCGCCTCCTACATCGATCCTCGTCTGTTCGATCGTTTCGACGAGGGCCGGACCGTCCGAGAAGCGCTCCGACGAGCGTCGCTGGATCCCGAGACCGCCTCGCTCGCCGACGCGTTCGAGCCCGAGATGCGCGAGGCGGTGGAGTCGGCAGTCCTGGACCTGCTCGAGGATCGCGAGCCGGCTGCGGTCGCGGCCTGACCGCGCCCGCGCTGAGGCGGTTTGCCCCTCCCCGGACCGGGGAACAACCGAACCCCTGGACGGAGGTCCAGAGAGCATGCGTGTCCCCCAAGCTTCCACCGAGGTCACCGAGGCGGTCGACGGTGATCTGTTCCTCACCGTCCTGGACGAGGCGCTCGGGGCGCTCGAAGAGGCCGGGATCTCCTATCTGCTGATCGGCGGGATCGGCTCGGCCGTGTTCGGGCGGGACCGCGGAGCCAAGGACATCGATCTGTTCGTCCGGCCGGAGACGGCGCGGAAGGTGCTGGAGGTCCTCGACGAACGGGGGTTCGAGACCCAGGAGTTCGCCGAGCACTGGCTCTACAAGGCGACGAAGCACGGCGTCCTCGTGGACGTCATCTTCCGGTCGAGCCGGGACATCCTGCTCGGCGAGGAGATGCTCGCGCGCTCGCGCGTCATGCCGTTCCGAGGACGGATGGTCCCCGTCGCCCCGCCCGAGGACCTCGTGGTGATGAAGGCGTGCGCGGCGAGCGAGGACACGCCGCGGTACTGGTACGACGCCGCGGCCATCGTCGCGCAGACCGAGCTCGACTGGGACTACCTGGTCGCCCGCGCTCGCCAGCACGGGCCACGTCGCCTCCTCAGCCTGCTGCTGTTCGCGTCGTCGATCGACATCGTCGTGCCGTCCGAGCCGATCGAGACGCTGTACGCGACGATCCGATCCGGAGGGTCCGCATGAGCGCCGAAGAGCACGAGTACGTCGCCGCCCACGTCCACGAGGCGCTCGCCCGCGATCCCCGGGTCAACGAGCCGGAGCTCCAGGTCAGCATCGTGAAGGACCGGGTGCTGGTCACCGGCGTCGTCCCGACGGATGTGCGGCGAGACGCGGTGACCGACGTCGTCCGGGAGTGTTGTCCCGGCCTCGAGGTCGAGAACAGGACGACCGTGGCGCGGTTCCCGGACGCGGGCAGCACGGAGCAGCTCACATGATCAACGTCGCCGCCGTGGGCGACGTCCACGTCGGACCCGACTCGGCGGGGACCCTCCGGCAGCAGCTGGCCACGGTTCCCGAACGCGCCGACGTCCTCCTGATCGCGGGCGACCTGACGAAGTCGGGCGCGCTCGAGGAGGCCGAGGTCGTCGCCGCCGAGCTCCAGGGCTTGCCGGTCCAGGCGGTCGCCGTGCTCGGGAACCACGACCATCACTCGGACCGGCCGGCGGAGATCGCCGCGATGCTCCGCGACGTCGGTGTGGCCGTCCTCGAAGGCGACGCGATCCGGATCGACACGCCGAACGGGTCGGTGGGCGTCGCCGGCGTGAAGGGGTTCGGGGGCGGGTTCCCCGGCGCGAACGCCGCCGAGTTCGGCGAGGCCGAGATGAAGGCGTTCGTCCGGCATTCGAAGGAGCGTGCCGAAGCGCTCGAGTCGGCGCTCCGCTCGCTCGAGACCGACGTCCGGATCGCGCTCCTGCACTACGCGCCGGTGCGGGAGACGTTGCAGGGCGAGCCTCCCGAGATCTTCCCGTTCCTGGGGAGCTTCCTGTTCGGCGAGGCCGTGGATCGCGCCGGGGCCGATCTCGTCGTCCACGGCCACGCGCATCGCGGCATCGAGCACGGCCTCACGGCCGGAGGCGTGCACGTTCGCAACGTCGCCCAGTCGGTGATCCGCCAGGGGTACGCGGTGTACGGGTTCAACGGGGCGCCCGGCGGCGATCGGGTATCGGCCGTCGCCTCGTCGTCGAAGGGCCGGAGAGATGCCGGCGACCGTCAGATCGTTGAACGCCGTCGTCATCCGAGTGCAGGCGACTCAACGAGCGCTCGTCGTTCGCTGCCGATCGCGGTTCCTGCAACATCGAATGGATCTCGTCCACCTTGCGTTCGATCCGGTCGGTCCCGTCCTTGGACTCCGCGCTCCCGTGGTGGATCAGGACGGCGGCCAGCACGACGAACGAGAACAGCTGGAGGAACTCCGACTGCCAGTTCTCGAGCGTCGCCCGTCCGAAGTGGATCCAGAACTCGGAGAGCCGCGCGGGCTCACCGTGCGAGGACTGCTCGGACGCGTACGTCTGCCACTCGGCCACGCCTTGCGCCGCCCAGCTCACGAGGAACAGGAGCGGCGAAGGCGAGACTGAGCCCGAAGTTCCGCCAGACTCGGCGAACGCCCGAGGCCCGTCGCTCGCGGATGATGCTGCGCACCAGCATCCCGAGCAAGAAGCCTGAGACGCCGACGAGCAAGATGAAGGATGAAGAAGGCCCGGCTCTTCCGAGCCGGGCCTTCGTTCACTGCGATCCGTTAGCTCGCGCGGAGGGGAAGCAGCTCGTTCAGGACCTCGACCTCGCTGGGCCGCCTGCCGCGAACCGCCGATACGAACTCGTGGCGGGGCTCGTGCTGCCAGCAGAGCTCAGCCTGGTTGTACCGGGACAGAACCGTGTCGCACCCGTCGGTCCCGCAGATGCGTCCCCCACTGTAGGTCGGCTGTCGCCGCCCCGACATCCCGGGCCGCGATCCGAGCAACCGGAGCCGGTCCTGTTCGAAACTGAGCGTCGCTGTGTCCATCCAGTCTCCCTGAGAGGGCCGTCGTCGGCGCGGCGATACCCCTCTCCTCGACCGTCCAAACGGACGGATGGGAGTTTTTTCCGGCGGCGGCAGGCACGCGCTCGCGGGAGGCATGCTCCAGAGCCCGAACGGGTAGCACCGGTGCATGAGCATCTCGATCAGATCGAGAGATCTTCGGACGGATGGCCGGACGGACCAGCTGGGGCGAGAGACACGCGCGAGCGCGGCTCTGGTGCTGGTTGCCATCGCGGTGGTGGTGGCGGTCTCCTTCGTGGGGCTCGCGATCTCCTAGGCGACATCCCGGCCCGAGTATCGAAGGCCAGCGACTCGCGGAAACCCGATCGGCGGAAGTTCGCGCACGGTGCACCGTGCGACCGCACCCCTCAGGTTGCGCTTCGAGGAAAATCGCACAAGGATTCGTCCCGTCCGAGGATCGAGGAGGCCCGCCCGTGCTCATCCGCCGCCCGCTCACCGCTCTCGTCGTGCTCGCGACGACCCTCGTCGCGTGCGGAGGCGACGAGCTCGAACCCGGGTTCGAGACCGTGGAGATCGAGGCGGGCGCGCCGGTGGTGATCGGCGTGAGCACCATGCTCGAGGGTGAGCTGTCATCGACCGGTCAGGCCCTGATGGATGCCGCCACGCTTGCAGGCGAAGGCGTCTCGATCGCCGGGCACGAGGTCGAGTTCGTTGGCGCCAACGACGGCTGCACCCTAGAAGGCGGCGCCGAGGCTGCCGAGGAGCTGGTTGGGCAGGACGGCCTGGTGGCGGTGGTCGGCGGATCGTGCTCCGACGCTGTGCTGGGCGGACAGCCCGTGTACGAGGACGCCGGGATCACACACATCTCGCAGCTGTCGACGAACGTTGCCACGACCGATCCGGAGGATCGCGAACCGTACCGGACGTTCCTGCGCACGGCGTTCAACGACGCCATCCAGGGGGCGGAGCAGGCGGCATTCGCTGAGGAGACCCTGGGTGCCGGCACCGCGTTCGTCGTGCACGAGGGGTTCCGGTACGGCGGCGCGGGCGTCGTGTTCCGAGATTCGTTCACGGGAGAGGTGGTCGGCGACGTCGGCTTCGAAGACGAGGCCGCGTTCCCGGACATCGCGTCGGAGATCGTGGAGGAGGACCCGGACGTCGTGTACTTCTCGGGCTTCTACCCCACGGGGATCCCGTTCATCCAGACGCTCCGCGACGAGGGGTACGCCGGTCCCGTCATCGGCAGCGACAGCATGTACGACCAGGCGACGATCGACGGCCTCGGCGAGCTCGCCGAGCAGGAGCTGTACATCACGCTCCCGTCGGTGCCGCTCGAGGGGCCCGAGTGGGACGACTTCAGCGCGAGGTACGAAGAGACGTTCGCGGCCGACCCCACCGGGACGCCGTTCGCCGCCGAGTCGTTCGACGCGGCGCGGGCGATCATCCTCGGATTGCAGGCGGACGGTGTCGTCGAGGAGACCGACGCCGGGATCGAGATCGACCTCGGCGAGCTGAACACGGCGATCCGGGAGATCTCGTTCGACGGTGCGTCGGGCCCGATCCGATTCGACGACAAGGGCGACCGAGTCGCGGAAGGCCTGACGCCGGTCACGGTCTTCGTCGTGCGCGACGGGTCGTTCACCTCGGTGGCTGAGTCGTAGCCGGTCCGGAGCGCGTGGACGATCTGGCGACGCGGGAACGCACGCGCATCGTCGGCATCCTGGCGCTGGGAGGGTGCATCGCTCCGGAGGCGGAGGCCAGCGCGCTGCTCGATGCGGCGAGCGAGGGACGAGGTCCGATCGACGACCTGGTCGCTCGCCGGGTGCGCGGGGAGCCGCTGGCCTGGATCACGGGGTGGGTGCGCTTCTGCGACGTCCTGATCCGTGTCGATCCCGGCGTGTTCGTTCCGCGGCCCCACACGCAGGCGCTCGCTCGACGAGCCGTTGCTCTCCTCCCCGCCGACGGGATCGCGGTCGATCTGTGCACCGGTACTGGGGCGGTGGCGGTCGTTCTGAGCGACGCCCATCCACGAGCAGAGGTCGTCGCCACCGACGAGGATCCGGTCGCCGTCGCCTGCGCCCGCCGGAACGGCGTCCGCGCGCTCGTGGGCGATCTCGACGCGCCGCTGCCGGCGTCGTTGCGCGGACGCGTCGACGTCGTGACGGCCGTGGCGCCCTACGTGCCGTCCGACGAGCTCCGCCTGCTGCCGAGCGACGTGCTCGCCTACGAACCTCGTCGGGCGCTCGACGGCGGACCCGGCGGCACGACGGTGCTCGCTCGGATCGTCCCAGCGGCAGCGCGCTGGTTGCGTGACGGCGGCAGCGTGCTCCTCGAGATCGGCGGCGATCAGGCTGCGGCGATGACGACCAGGCTTGCCGCGGCCGGATTCACGGAGATCCGCGTGCATCGGGACGACGACGGACGAGACCGGGCGATCGAGGCGCGCCGCCTTCCGAGGCGCCGCTTCACCGTAGAGGCCGGTACGTGACGAGCAGGCACCCCGTGCTCGTGGGCTTGGAGTCCACGAGCTCGAGCTTCTTCACCTGGTCGGCGTCGCGGAAGAGCCGCTTGCCGCTGCCGAGGACGATCGGGGTCAGCGTCAGCGAGTACTCGTCGACCAGGTCGTGCTCGATGAGCGTCTGCACGAGCTCGCCACTTCCGAGGACGGCGATGTCCTTCCCGGGCTGCTCCTTGAGCTCGGCTACGGCCTGAGCGACGTCGCCCTCGAGCAGCGTGGAGTTCTGCCACTCCAGGCTCTTCAAGGTCCTGGACGCGACGTACTTGGCCACGGAGTTGAGGTGAGCCGCGAACGGGTCGTCGCTCGGCGCGTTCGGCCAGTAGGCGGCCATGATCTCGTAGGTCTTCCTGCCGAACAGTTGCGCGTCGGTCGAGGCCATGCCTTCGGCTGCGGCCTCCCCCATCACGTCGTCGAAGTACGGCATCTGCCACCCCCCGTGACGGAACCGGCCCTCGGTGTCCTCGTCGGGGCCTCCGGGTGCCTGCATCACGCCGTCCAGCGACAGGAACTCGATGACCGTGAGCTTCCTCATGCCGCGCCACGCTCCTTGCACTGCGACCGTCGGACGCTCCACGCTATCGACGCGGCACGAGCGAGGAAGTCATCGCGCGGCGATCGCCACTCGCTCGAGCTCATCCGAGCGGCGCGAGGAGCGACTTCTTCCCTCTGAACGCGAAAAAGAGGAGGTCGACCATCCGGAACGTCTGGTTGTTCGGTCCGAGCGACGGACGCCACGTGGGATCGCGGACGATCGAGGCCTGGCTCCCCTCCATCGCCCGGTGGAACGTCTCCGCCACGATCCTGGCGCCGACGCCCTTGAGCGTGCCCTGGTTCAGCTCCGCCTCGCGAAGGATGTAGAACCAGAGCGGCGTGTTCGCGACGAAAGCGGCCCGTTGGGTGGACGTCAGCCCGTCGAGCCCGACGCCGTTGCTCCCCTCGCGGATCTGGGCGTTCGTGAGCTTCGTCAGGTTGACGCCCTTGCTCTTCAGGAACGTGGCCATCTGCTGGCCCGTCGCGAGGGTGACCATCTTCGCCCTCGTCAGGTTCCGGAACGCGAGGTTCCTCTCGCCCGCCGGGAGCTTGCGGAGCTTCTTCAACGGGTCCACGAGGAGCGTGTCGATGCGCATGGCCCGGTTGAACTTGCCCTCCGGCACGGCGAGATCGGCCCGGCCGGGGGGCTCGGTGAAGTCGAAGAGCCGGCGGAAGTCTGCGATCCAGCTGCTCGCGAGCCGCTGGTTGCCGCCGAGGTTGCCGCTCAGTGCCGAGAAGATGAACAAGTAGGAGAGTGTTCCGGTGCCGTTGTCGAAGATCTTGTTCCAGTTGTACGCCGCTCGGATCATCGAGTGCCCGAGCCGGAACGCGGCGACCGAGAACTCGATCGGCATCGTCGGGACGTCGGTCGGGGTCGCCCCCACCTCGAACGCCTTTCGGCCGCCGGTGAAGACGTTGCTGACGACGCCCGGCGCGCAGATCCGCGGGAGGTAGTCGGTTCGCAGCATCCACTGGTAGTGCTTCGTGACGATCTCGCGCGCCTGCGCGAACCGCTGGCCCTGCGGTACCGAGGAGGGAAGGGTGTCGACGACGCGGTTGTGGAAGCGGATGAAGGCGAGGTGCGTCTGCGCGACCGCGAGGTTCTCGTCGTTCCTCGGGTCCGGGATCACCGCCCTGCGCTTGGCCGCGGCCGAGTTCCCCGCGCCCCTCGGCAGGTCGAAGCCGTCCTTCACGGGGCTGCCGAGATCGTCCACGGTCTTCCCCATCTTCAGGTGGATCCCGTCGGACTCGTAGAACTTCGCGGATCCGGGGTCGCTGGGACCCGCGCCGTACAGGGAATCGAGGTCGAGGCTGGGGGAGCGCGCCTGCAGGAGTTGCGACGGCGGGATGTTCTCGCCCAGCATCACGCTCGTCTTGTCGAACGTCAGATCGTGGTCGACGAACTGGCCGAGGTACGTGAAGCCGGCGGGGATCTGCGACGCCCCGCCTCCGCCGACGGTCATGAGGTCGCCGACCTTCTCGACGACGGCATCGCTCGGCTGGCGCTGCGTGCCGCGCGGTCCCATCCGCGAGAATCGGAACGGCGTGGGTCTGCGCCTCGACAGCCGCGTCCAGCGTCCGTTCTCGGCCGCCGACCGTCTCCCCGAGGAGTCCCTCGCCGAGGACGAAGTAGCTCTCGGAACCGTGGCGTTCCATCGCGCCTCCCGCCGGCCTGGGGATCCGGTCCGGACGCAGATTGTGTATCCACGTGGACCCGAGGCGAAACCGGGCGACGGTGCTACGACGCCGAACGTAGAGGCCGTTCGGCCTCGGAACGTTCGACGGTCGTTCATCCCGGGTTCGCGCCGCCGATGCAGGCACAGGCCAAACTCGAGATCGCCCGGCCCCGGGAGACCAGGATGCGTGTCCTCCGCCTGTGCTCGGTGTTCGGGGCCGCGGGAGCATCGTTCGCGAACGCCGCCGACTACGACGCCGTCGGCGGGATGCAGGTCCACACCGACCGTCTGACCAACGAGCTCGATGCGCGCGGCGTCGAGCAGGTCGTCGTGACGGCCTATCGGCCGGGAGTCCCGCGGGTCCAGCAGCTCAGCGTGCGCTCGCGGGTGGTTCGGGTGGGCGTTCCCGTCCGTCGGTTCCGCCAGCTCTACGGGATCTCCGCGATCCCGGAGATCGCGAGGATCGGGAGGGTCGATCTCGTCCACGTTCACCTCGGTGAGGATCTCGCGATCATCCCGCTCGCGCGCTGGGCGGTTGCTCGGTCGCGAGCTCGGCTCGTCGTCACGGTCCATTGCAGCCTGCAACACACCCTGGCCGTCCACGACGGCCGCTCCGCGATCCTGCGCCTGGTCGGGGGACCGATGCAGGATCGGATCCTCCGCGAGGCCGACATGGCGCTGGTCCTCGGCGACCATCTCGCCGAGCGGTTGGTCGCCTCTGGCCTTCCGGAGCGGCGGGTCCGTCGGGTCCCCCTCGGGATCGACCTCGTGGAGCGGTCGCTCCCGCGACCACCGCGCATGGATGGGCGCAGATGGATCGTGTTCGCCGGCAGGCTCGTCGCGGAGAAGGGCGTCCACGACCTGCTCGGGGCGTTCGAACGGTCGTGGACGGACGGAGTCGGGCTCCTGCTCGTCGGCGACGGGCCGGAACGGGGCGCGCTCGAGGCGACCGCTCGCGAACGAGGCCTGACCGGCCGCGGTCCGCTTCGTCGGGGCCGTGCCGCACGCCGAGGTCGCCGCGTACCTGCAGCACGCCGACCTCGTCGTCCTCCCGTCCTGGTTCGAGGAGCGAGGGCGGGTGCTGCTCGAGGCGATGGCCGTCGGTGCGCCGGTCGTCGCGACCGACGTGGGTGGGATCCCGCAGACCGTGCACGACGGCGTGAACGGCCTGCTGGTGCCGCCTCGTTCGCCGAACGGTCTCGCCAAGGCGATCGACCGTATCCTCGGCGCCCCGGCGTTGGCGGCGTCGATGAGCGCCGCAGGTCGGACGACGGCGCTCGAGCACGGAACGGATGCGCTGGCCGCCGAAACGCTTCGAGCGTACGGATCCGTGCTCGCCGGCATCTCCGATCCTCACGTCCCGGGTCGCGACGGAGCGAGCGTGCCGTGACCGGCGACTGGATGCGCTCGCTCGCAGACCATGTGGAGCGCCTGCGCGGCGCCTATCCGGACGACGATCTCGCGCTCGTGTTCGACATCGACGGCACGATCGTCGACACGAGGCACCTGGTCGTTCACCTGCTCCTTTCGTACGACCGACGGCACGGCACCGACCACTTCCACGGGCTCACCGCCGACGACATCGCGCACCACGAGACGGACGTCGACGGGATCCTCGACGGGTTTGCGTTGCCCGCTCGCACCCGGCGAGAGGTCCGTCCGTGGTACCTCGATCATCTGCGGGACCCGCAGGCGATCGCGGCGGCGCACCGTCCCTATCAGGGGGTGCTCTCCCTGATCCGCTGGTTCCAGTTGCAGCCCCGGATCCACGTCGCGCTCAACACCGGCCGTCCGGAGTCGATGCGCGAGCTCACGCTCGCGTCGCTCAACGCGCTCGGGAAGGTTCATCGGGTGGTGTTCGAGCCCGAGCTGCTGTTCATGAACCGGGCGGGTGAGGACGGCGTCGCCGACGCGAAGATCGAGGGCCTCCGGCGGCTGCTCATCGAGGGGTACCGAGTGGTCGCCGTGGTCGACAACGAGCCGGCGATGATCCGCGCGATGGCCGATGCAGACGGGACGGGCGAGATCCTGTTCCTCCACGCCGACACGGTGTTCTCCTCCCGGCGGGAGCCCACGCCGAGGACGGTCGCGGGGTCCACCTACGGACTGTCGGGCGTCGTCGACGAGTCCGAGCTCGGACGCCGCGTGACGCTCGTGTGGCACGGCGTGAACGGCCGGCACAACCTCGAGCAGTTCATGCGATCGGAGGTTCGATGGGCCGAGCTCGACGTTCGCCGAGATCCGCTCGGCCGGGTGGTCCTGCGCCACGACTCGTTCCTCGAGGCGCCGTGGAACCCGGGCGAGGAGCTCGTGCGGCTCGGCGACAGCCTCGAGTCCCTGGCGTGGGCGGGCCGCGCGGCGAAGCTGGACCTCAAAGAAGGGGAGGACCTCGTCGAGGAGGTCCTCGAGATCGCGCGCCGGGTGGGTTTCGACGACGAGGCGCTGTGGTTCAACGGTTCGATCGAGGTGCTCGGTCGCGCCGGATTCCGTCGCCTGCGGACGGAGCGCCCCAGGTCGATCGTCCAGTGTCCGATCGACTTCCTGGTGCCGCTGATGCTCGCCGCGCCGACATCGGCCGAGGACGTCTTGGCGATGCTGGCTGAGTGGGGGATCACGCGCGTCTCGCTCGACTGGCGCACCCCCGGAGGCCGTGAGGTGCTCGACCTGATCGAGGAGCTCGGCTGGGAGGTCAACCTCTACGGCGTTCCCGACCTCGAGTCGTTCCTGGATGCCGCGCTCCTGCTGCCGACATCGCTCACGGCCGACTTCAACTTCCCGGAATGGAACTACTTCGGACGGGGTCCGGGGCGCCTCTCAGCGCCCGCACGGTCGCCCGGGTGAGCCGTCGAAGGGGTGCCGCGAACCACATCGCGAGCCCCGAGGCAGCGATCCCCGGGACCACCACCCACCGGACGAGCGGCTCTCCCCACGACGGCAGCAGCCCGTAGACGTAGAGACCGAGGACCAACCCCCACAGGAGGTGCGCCGCGCGTTCGGCCCTCCGCATCGTCCTCGGCGTCATCGGCGCTCACCTCGGGCGGGGATCGCGCGTGCGTCCTGCGCGTCGGCGCCGGCTTCGAGCATCCGACTCAATTCGTCCAGGACCCGTGCGGTGATCTCGAGGTCCGAACGGGGTATGCCGCGGGCGAGGCGGTTGACCCACTCCGCCTGTCGCGCATCGATCGCTTCGTACGTGGCTCGACCTGCTGCCGTGAGGTCGAGGAGCTGCGAGCGTTGGTGGTCGGCGTTCGGGAGCCGTTCGAGAAGGCCGTCGTCGAGGAGTCGGCTCGCGGTCGCATGCACGCTCTGTCGAGTCAGCCCCATCCGGCGGGCGATCTGTGGAACGGTGAGGTGTCGTTCCGCGACCGCGATCGCGCCCAGGACCTGCCAGCGGGCGGAGGTCAGTCCCTCGGGGCCGCCGAGCCGATCCCCAGCACCCAAAAGGAGCCCGTTGGCCCGGAACGTGGAGAGGATGACCCGCGTGGCGGCTTCCCCCTTCAGGCTCCGGACAGGTTCCTTCATGTGAGTACCCTAACGTAGTGTCAGGGCTCTGTCAAAAGCGATTCGGGAGGTGTCACAGGGCCCCGCCTATCTCGTCTCAATGGTCGAGACCGAAACAGAAGGAGGTCCGGCCATGATCACCAAGGAACGGGCCACGCTCGAGAGGGCGCCGGCCCCGATCGTCCTTCCGCAGACCGAAACACCCGAACGCCGGAAGCCCGTGCCGATAGAGGCGCCGGAAGTCGATGTCGGACGCCTCCTCCGACGGATCGTGCTCGTCTTCGTGGGCTTCGGGATCGCGATGCTCGGCTTCAGCCTGATGCTGACCGTGTTCCTCGTGTTCATCGGGCTGCCGCTGTTCATCGTGGGGCTGGCGATCATGCAGGCGCAGGAATCCTGACACCATGGAAGCTCGGATCCGGCGGGAGGAGCCGATGGGCGACCCCTACCAGGAGCTGCGGCCGCTGATGTTCTCGATCGCGTACCGGATGCTCGGGAGCGCGAGCGAGGCGGAGGACATCGTGCAGGAGGCGTTCCTCCGCTTCCACCGCGAGACGGGGAAGGGGACGGCGATCGAGTCGCCGAAGGCATACCTGTCGACCGTCACGACGAGGCTCAGCATCGACCACCTGCGTTCGGCACGCGTCCGCCGCGAGCGGTACTTCGGCACATGGCTGCCCGAGCCGGTCCTCAGCGACGACGAACCCGACGTCGCCCCGCACGCCGACACGGCCGATTCGCTCTCGATGGCGTTCCTCGTCCTCCTGGAGAGCCTGAGTCCGGTCGAGCGCGCGGTGTTCCTGCTCCGCGAGGTCTTCGACTACGGGTTCGACGAGATCGCGCGCGTCGTCGGCAAGAGCGAGGACAACTGCCGACAGATCGCGGTGCGCTCCCGCCGCCAGGTCGAGGCCAAGCGGCCGCGTTTCGAGGCCTCCCGCAAGCGGCGAGAGGAGCTCGCCCGCCGGTTCTTCGACGCCGTCGCGAACGGGGACGAGACCGCCCTCGTCGACCTGCTGGCCGCCGACGTCGTGGTGTACGCGGACGGAGGCGGTGCGGCTCCCGCGTTCCCGCGGCCCGTCTTCGGGCGCGACCGCGCAGCCCGGGTCCTGCTCGGCGGGGCGGATCGGGGCAGGAGCCTGGGTGTGACCGGGCTGCGGATCGCCACGATCAACGGGCAACCCGGTGCACTGCTCCTCGGCCCCGAGGGACGACCCGTCGTGGTCGTCACGCTCGACGTCGCCGACGACCAGGTGCAGACCGTGCGAGCGATCAGCAATCCGGAGAAGCTTCGTCACCTCGAGTCGTTCGTCCCGGGGCCGGACGCGGCCTCGTAACGAGAGGCCGGCCGATGAGGAGCTCGGCGGACCGGACCGATGAGTTCGGCCGCTCGCTGACGTCGGAGTCGACATGCGGGTGAGGACGGTGCATCCAACCGCTCGGGTCGCGGAGGCCGACCACGAACCGGTGGTCACTTTGCAGTCGCTCATGCTGGTCGCGGCGGTGCTCAGGGACAGCGGCATGCCGCCGGACGAGATCCGTGCGGTCGTGACGACCGCGGAGCCCGAGATCGTCCATCGCTACGTCGAGCTCCACCTGGAGCGCCTAGAGGAATGGCTCGCGTCCCAGCGACGCAGCCTCGGAGCGATCGAGCGCCTGCTCGCGAGCTCAGGCTGACCCGCCGGGCGCCGCCGGCCCGTCCGAGACCGCGAAGAGCTGCCACTCGCCCTCGAGTCCTTGAGCGTGTGCGTTCCCGGCCGAAGCCGGGAGCGGCGACCCGCACTCGAGGCAGAACTTCACCCGGTTCGGATCGCGCTCGCCGCAGTTGGGGCATGCGCGCATGGGCGGAGCCTACGTCGGGTCCTACCGACCTTCGGTCCGCGGCGGAGTGGGTAGCCTCTGTTCGGAGAGACGCGAGGTGCATCCGACGTGAGCGGCCGCAAGAGAACCGGGACGTCATCCGCGCGATCGGCGCGTGCCCGCCCCGGCATCGGTCCGGACGAGCGGGTCTACGACAGCCCGACGGGGTGGGTCGCCAAGCACATCCGCGGCTACGTGGAGAGCGGCGGGAGGAAGGGTCACCGCTGGAACGGTGTCACCACGCTCCTGCTCACCACTCGTGGTCGCAGCTCCGGGAAGCTCCGCCGGACGGCCCTGATCTACGGGCGCGACGCAGATCGATACCTCGTCGTCGCGTCGAAAGGGGGCGCGCAGCACCACCCTTCGTGGTACCTCAACCTCGTCGCGAACCCGGACGTGCAGGTCCAGGTGGCCGCTGACACGTTCGCGGCGCGGGCGACCACGGCGACGTCGAAGGAGCGCGCCAAGCTGTGGAAGGCGATGGCCTCGATCTGGCCCGAGTACGACCAGTACCAGACCAAGACCTCCAGGGAGATCCCCGTGGTGATCCTGGAGCGGCTCTCGTGAAAGGGTGACGACCATGGAGTGGCTGTTGGTTCCGATCGTCCTCGTGCTCGGGCTGGCGCTGGTCGTTCCGCTCCGCAGGTTCATGCGAGGGAGGGCGCGCACCGGCCGAGACGGTTTCGAGAGGGATCCGAAGCAACGCCAGAAGCACGAGGAGGAGATCAGGCGCCGCCACGGTGGGTCGGGCCCGACCGTGGACGGAGGTCAGCACCTGCGCTGACGACCGGCAGGCGCAGGATCCCGCAAGCGAGGGTGGACGTCCCGTTGTACGGTTGGTTGCTCCAGGGTGGAACGACCGGAAGGAGGCCGGCGCATGGACAAGGTCGTGCACTTCGAGATCCCCGTGGACGACCCAGCACGGGCGAAGGAGTTCTATCGCTCCGCGTTCGAATGGGAGTTGACCGACATGGACATGGGCGGCGGGGCCATGTACACGACGCTGACGACCACCCCGGTCGACGAGAAGACGCGTCAGCCCGTCGAGCCGGGCGGCATCAACGGCGGTCTGATGCAGCGGACGTCGGAGACGCCCACGACCGTCGTCACGATCGGCGTCGACGCGATCGACGACGCCTTGAAGAAGGTCGAGGCGGGCGGGGGCAGCGTCGTCCAGGCTCGGACGGAGATCCCGGACATGGGCGCCTTCGCGTACTTCAAGGACAGCGAGGGCAACGTGGTCGGGCTCTGGGAGAACCTCTGAGCCGAAGGAACCGAACCGCGGCCTAGGCCTCGCGGTCCGGGCTCGGCGATCCGTGGGAGCCCTCTCGATTCACGCCCTTGTGCGGAAGTTCAGGTGGACCGTGCCGTTGCCGAAGCGGCGTTCGTCGACGAGTTCGAGATCGACGCGGACGCCGTCCGGGAGTGAACGCGTTCCGCCGCCCACCAGCACCGGCGTGAGGTAGAGGTGGAACTCGTCGACCAACCCGGCCGCGATCGCCTGCGCCGCGAGGCCGGGCCCGCCCACGGAGAGATCGCGGTCGGCGGTTGCCTTCATCCGTCGGACCGCATCGGGGTCGAACTCCGGCTCGATCCGCGTCCGAGCGCTCGACGCGGTCTCCATGGTCTTCGAGTACACGACCTTGTCCGTGTCGTGCCAGATCTCCGCGAAGTCGCGGATGTACGGCGGCTGGTCGGCGAGCTCCATCGTCTCCCAGGCGACCAACACCTCGTACATCCGGCGTCCGAGCAGGTACGTGCCGACGGGTCGATCGAGATCGTTCACGAAGGCGTGCACCTCCTCGTCGGGCTCGGCCCAGTCGAAGTTCCCGTTCTCGTCGGCGACGTACCCGTCGAGCGAGGTCAGCGCCGTGTAGATCAGCTTCGCCATCGTGGCCTCCTCTCAGCGGCGCGCGTTCGCCGAGATCAAGCGTTCGAGCGACGCCTCGTTCAGCGGCTGGAGCAAGACGATGAGGTGGTCGATCCCGAGGTCCTCGTACTCGTCGAACGCCCGGGCCAGCTCGTCGACCGATCCTCGGAAGGACCGGTCGTCTCCGGCATCCTTCATCGGGCAAGGCGTGCGACGAGTCCACCACCTCCATCCCGACGGTTCGCGAGAGCGTGGCCGGATCTCGTCCCTCCGCCTCGAGCGCCGCGTCGAGCGCCCGCAGGCGCTCGCGGAGCCGTTCGTCCGGCGCGCCGAACCACGCGGTGTTCCACGCGTCCGCGTAGCGAGCGGTCAGGCGCAGCATCCGCGGGCCGAAGGCGGCGATGAGCACCGGGATCCGCCGCGCCGGCCGCGGCGCGAGGACCGCGTCCCGGACCTGGTGGTAGCGGCCCTCGAACGAGACCGTCTCGCTGCGGAGCAACGGGACGACGATCTGCAACGCCTCTTCGAAGCGCCCGACGCGATGGTCCGTGGGCAAGCCGAACGCGTCGTACTCGGGATCGTGCCAACCCGCGCCGAGACCGAGGATCAGGCGGCCGCCGCTGATCTCGTCGGCGGTCGCCGCCATCTTCGCGACGAGCGCGGGGTTCCGGAAGCTCGAGCACAGCACCAGCGTCCCGATCTCGACGCGCTCGGTGACCGCGGCCACCGCGCTCACGATCGTCCACGCCTCGTGCTGTCCTTCGATCGGGCCCGCGGGTGGTCGATGGAAGAAGTGGTCGAACATCCAGACGGAGTCCAGGCCGTCCGTCTCGGCCGTTCGGGCGAACGAGAGGATCGCCGGCCACGGCGGTGTCGGGTTCCCGAGGTCGTCGGCGGCAGGCAGGATCACGCCGATCTTCACCGTCGGAGTGTAGGGAACACGACGTGCGCCAACGCGTTCAGAAGACGTCCGGCCGCCGCGGGACCTCGTACGCCGGCGGTCGGATGCGGCGGCGCCGGTAGAACAGCCACGCGACGATGGCGCCGAACGCGAACCCGCCGACGTGAGCCCAGTAGGCGACACCGCCGGTCAGCTCGCTCCCGAGCTGACCCACGCCGCTGAACACTTGGAGCACGAACCAGACGCCCAGCACGACGATCGCCGGCAGCTCCACCCACGTGATGAAGAAGAAGAAGATGAGCGTCAGCACGCGGGCGCCGGGGAACAGCACCAGGTACGCGCCGAGGATCGCGCCGATCGCCCCGGACGCGCCGAGGCTGGGGATCGTCGAGTCCGGACCGAACGCGACCTGCAACCCCGTCGCGGCAAGCCCGCCCAACACGTAGAACAACGGATAGACGACGTAGCCGAGCCGATCCTCGACGTTGTTCCCGAAGATCCAGAGGAACAGCATGTTGCCGGCCAGGTGCAGCCAACCGCCGTGGAGGAACATCGCGACGAACAGCGAGGCGAGCCAGCTCTTGTTCGGGCACTCCTGTTGCAGGGCCGGCTGGATCTGCGCGCCGGTGCCCGGGCCGAGGTCCTCGTCGATCGCGACCCGCGCTTCCTCGCCCCCCTCCGCGAGGTTCTCCTGGTGCGTCACTTCGAACGGGATCTCGGCCCGGCAGTAGAAGAAGGTGGTCTGCTCGCCCTCGCTGCCGAACGTCGGCTGCCACAGCAGGAACACGGCGACGTTGGCGGCGATCAGGGCGAGCGTCAGGACCGGCAGCCGCCGCGTGGGGTTCGCGTCTCGGATCGGGATCACGGTCGCACCGCATCGAGCCGCGCGCTCAGCGCGGCCCCTGCGCCTCGGCTTCCCGCGATCGCCGCCGGCGCTGTTCGGCCTCCGCGGTGTCACCCCGCCGCTCGGACACTTCGGCGAGCGCCCGCCAGGTCCAGCTCGCGAGCTGGCGCTCGCCGAGCTCCTCGGAGATCCGGATCGCCTTGCGGAGATCCTCTTCGGACTCGTCGAGCCGGCCGAGCTCCCGACGCGCGATCCCGCGCTCGGCGTACGCGTCGCCGAGCTCCCACCTGGCGCCGAGGTCCTCGAACACGGGTATCGCACGGTCGAACCCCGGCTCGGCTTCCTCGAACCGGCCCATGTCCTCGAAGATCCTCGAGCGCTGCACGGTGGTCATCGCGATGCTGAACTGATCGCCGATCTCGTCGGCGAGCGCACTCGCCCGGTCGCTCAGCTCCATCGCTCGTCGAAGCGTTTCCTCGGAGGGCGGTCCTCGACGAGCCTGGCCGCTGGTCTCGTTGATCGACAGCGAGTTCAACGCCCGCACACGCGCCCAGCCGTCCTCGGGATCCGCGACCTCGAGCGCTCGGCGCCAGATCGTCTCGGCCTCGTCGTAGTCCCCCCGCGTCCACGGCACCCAGCCGGCGAACAACAGCGCGCGGGCGAGCGCCCATGGCCCGCTTCCGCCGCCGAGCGCCTCGGCCTTCTCGACCGACTCGGCGAGCAGCGCCTCCGCCTTGTCGAGATCGGCCTCGACGTTGATCGCGATGTCGCCGAGGAACCGGAGCGCGAGCGCCAGCGTGAACGGGTCGTCGACCTCCCGTCCGAGCTCCACCGCCCGGTCGAGCGCGGCCCTCGCGGCCGGGTAGTCGCCGAGCCAGTACCGGGCCTCGCCGATGCCGGCGAGCGCGCGTGCCTCGCGAACGCCCCACCGCTCCTCGGGCCCGGCGAGTGCGAGCGCGCGCTCGTAGTAGTCCGTGGCCGACCTGCTCTCCATCCGTCGCCGGGCGCGGTCGCCCGCGTCGGCGAGCGCGTCGGCCGCCCGGTCGGCGACCGAGCGGTCGTCCTGATCGAGGTCGAGCGACGCCAACGCGGCGGACTCGAGGTGCTCGGCGGCCCACGTCGGGTGGGTCTCGGCGAACAGGCGGTCGGCGATCTGCTGGTGCAGGCGTACCCGCTCGCGTTTCGGCAGGCTCGCGTACGCGACGTCCTTCACCGTCGAGTGCCGAACACGCCACCGGGGGACGGCTCTGCTCTCGTCCTCGGGGACGAGGATCTCGGCCTCCTCGAGCTGCCGGATCTCGTCCTCGGTGGCGTCCGGGTCGATCGTTCGCAACTCGGCCAGGTCGAACGAGACCATGAACGTGGACGCCCGGCGGGTGAGCTCGCGGAGGCGCGGCTCCAGGTGGTCGAGCCGGGCAGCGACGACGGCCTGCACCGTCGGCGGGAGCGCCCTGCGAGGTGCGTCCTCGTCGTCGGGCAGGAGCATGCCGGTCGTCTCGATGATGAAGAACGGGTTGCCGCCGGCGCGTTCGGCGATCTCGGTCGCCTCCACGTCGTCGATCCGCCGCCCCGAGGCCTGTCGCGCGAGATCGACCGACTCGGCATCCGAGAGCGGGTCCAGGCGCAGCCTCGTCGCGTTCACGGTGTTCGTGCCCCAGCCCGGCCGTTCCTCCACGAGCTGGGGGCGCGCGAGCACGAGGACGAGCGTCCGGCGGGAGCCGCCGCGCGCCGGCGCGCCCAACCGTTCGATCAGCGCGAGCATCGGAGGCTTCAACGCATGCGCGTCCTCGAACACGAGGACGGCGGGCTTGTCTTGCGAGAGTCCGTCGACGAGCGCGACGAACCCCGACTGCACGTCGGCGACGAAGGCCGACTCGTCCCTGCGTTCGGCGAGCCCGAACAGCAACGACAGTCGCTCGACCAGGTGGTCCTGGGCGATGTCGTGACGCTCCAGGAGCTCGCGCAGCCGGCGCTTGGTCTTGTCCGCCGGCTCGTCCTCGTCCAGACCGGCGAGCTCGGCCACGATCGTGGCCGCAGGCGCGAACGTCGCCGAATCCGTGAAGGGATGGGCGTGGCCCTGCAGAACCGGAACGTCGCCCTCCAGACCGGCCACGAGCTCGTCGGCGAGGCGCGACTTGCCGATCCCCGGCTCGCCGAGGACGGTGACGAGCACCGGGCGGCCGGTGTGGGTGGCGCGGGCGAGGCTCTCGCGCAGGATCGCGAGCTCGCTCGAGCGTCCGACGAACGGGATCGTGCGCCGGGCCGAACGCGGCGTGAGCCCCTCGACCGGGAAGCCGGCGAGCGCGGCGCCGTCGAAGCCCTTGGCCTCCGCCTGGCGCGGGTCGCCGTAGGAGACGGCGTTGGCCGTGAGCGCGACGGTGGTCTCGCCGGCGAGCACTTCGCCGGGAGCGGCGGCCGACTGGAGCCGCGCCGCGGCGTTCACCACGGGGCCGGTGACGAGCAGTTGTCCGGCCGGGCCGAGGCCGGAGGCCGCCTCCCCCGACTCGATCCCGATGTGGACGTCGAGCGGCTCGGGCAGGCCGAAGGTCTCGCTGAGGCGGCGGGTCCGGGCGCGGATCGCGAGGCCGGCCCGGACGGCCCGGAGCGCGTCGTCCTCGTGCACCGTCGGCAGGCCGAACACGGCCATCACCGCGTCGCCGATGAACTTCTCGGGCCGGCCGCGGAGCGCGAGGAGCTCCTCGGATGCCGCGTCGAAGAACCGCCCGAGGATCTCCCGCGCGCGCTCGGCGTCGAGCCGTCGCGCGAGGCCCGTGGAGTCGACGAGGTCGGCGAACAGGACCGTGACCATCTTCCGCTCTTCGGTGCCGAGCGGAGCGCCGACGGGCGTACCGCAGTTCGGGCAGAAACGGGCGCTCTCGGGGATCGGCTCGCCGCAGACTTGGCAGGTCATGCCAACAGGATAGAGACGCCCGCCGACGACACCCGGGGCGAGCCCTCGACTCAAGAGGGACAGCCCGGGAACCGACCGTTCGAGCATGGGGTGGGTCTCCCTCGTCGCCCTCGCGATCGCCGCCGCCGTCCTCGCGTGGCGGGCGCGAGGGCGCGCCGGTCGCCAGCGTCGACTGATGCTGCTCAGCCGTCGGGCGGGCCTGGACTTCTCCCCGCTGGACCCCTTCCCCGACACGGCGTGGCTCCCGTTCCCGGTGTTCGGTTACGAGCGCAAGGGCACGGAGAACGTGGTCTGGGATCGGCGTCGAGGCGCCGACGTTCGCGTGTTCGACCTCTGGTACCAGGAGCCCGGCGACGAACGACCGGTCGGCGGCCGCCGGCGGCTGACCTGCGCGGTCGTGCCGCTCCCGGCGACCTGCCCGAGGATGCGCGTCTCGCCGCGCGAGGCGGTCGACGACGCGATCGAGGCGCTCGGGGGAGCGGCGTCCGGCTCGAGCTCGAGGATTTCGGCCGGCGGTTCCACGTGGAGACGGACGACGAGCGCTTCGCCGTGGCGTTCCTCGACCAGCGGATGATGGAGGCGTTCCTCACGCTGCCGAAGGTGTGACCGTCGACGTGAACGAGGACGTCCTGCTCCTGTGGGCGCCGCTCCTGCCGGCCGAACGCGTCCTACGCCTCCTCGACGCGGCCGCCGCGATCCACCGCCGCGTCCCACGGGTCGTCGCGAGCCTGTTCCCCAGGCGTCCGAGCGCGGGGCCGCACGAACGGCGGTGGCTCCAGGGCCGCTGGAGCGCCGAGCCCACGGGCGACGCCTGACCGCCGCGGGTCGTCGTCGGATCCGGATCGGGGTTGACGCTCGTCGCCACGGTCGTATAGTGAACCAGATGGTTAAGTCTGCCACGCTCGACCGGACGTTCTCGGCCCTGTCCGATCCCACGCGCCGGGCGATGCTCGAGCGCCTCTCGAAGGGCCCAGCCACGATCACCGAGCTCGCCAGGCCCGCGGGGATCTCGCTGCCGGGCACGCTCAAACACGTCCGGATCCTGGAGGAGGCGAACCTCGTGACGTCGGAGAAGAAGGGACGGAACCGCGAGTGCCGGGTCCGGCCGGAGCAGATGGACGAGGTGACGCTGTGGATCGATCGGTACCGCTCCGCATGGGAACGGCGACTGGACCGGCTGGAGACCGTGATCGCCGAACGGAGAGGAGGCTCGAGATGACCTACGACCTGGAGATCGAGCGATCGTTCGACGCGCCGGCGGAGGTCGTGTTCGACGCGTTCGTCGACCCGGCGGCCCAGGGCGAGCTCTACGGCGACGACACGGATCCGACCTGGGAGGTCGAGTCCGAGCTCGACCTGCGCGTCGGCGGCACCTGGACGATCGCGTTCGGGCCCGCCGGCAGGGAGCCGTATCGCGAGACGAACGTCTTCGACGTGGTCGACCGGCCGAACAGGATCGTCTTTCGATCGAGTCTGTTCATGGTGGACGACGGGCACACCGTTGAGACCACCGTGACGATCACGTTCGAGGACCGGGACGGGAAGACCCTGTTCACGATCCGGCAGACCGGCTTCGAGCGCAAGGAAGACCGCGACGGCATCGAGGGTGGTTGGCCCAGCATCTTCGACGCGCTCGAGCGCGTCGTGGCGTCGAGGCTGAAGGGAGCGCGCGGATGATGCACGAGAGCAGGATCGCTGACGACCGGATCGCCGACGAAGGAATCTGCCGACGGCCGACTCGGTTGGAACGATGAGTTCGCGACCCGTCGCCCGTCCCATCTAGGAGATCGATCAGGAAGGTCGCAGATGTTCCCCGGAACCGAGAACCTCGACGTCGCACCCCCCCGAGCGGGTCGCCGCGAGTGGATCGGCCTCGGCGCGATCGCGCTCGCCTGCATGCTCTACGTGATGGACCTGACCGTGCTCCACCTGGCGATCCCGTCCATCAGCGCGGACCTGCAGCCCAGCAGCACCCAGCTGCTGTGGATCATCGACATCTACGGGTTCGTGGTCGCCGGGTCGCTCATCACGATGGGGACGCTCGGCGACCGGATCGGCCGCCGCCGCCTCCTGATGATCGGCGCCGCGGCCTTCGGCGCCGCCTCCGTGCTCGCCGCGATGTCGACGAGCGCCGAGATGCTGATCGGCACCCGGGCGCTCCTCGGGATCGCGGGGGCGACGATCGCGCCGTCGACCCTGTCCTTGATCCGGAACATGTTCCTCGACCCGGACCAACGGACGCGAGCGATCGCCGTGTGGATCACGAGCTTCTCGGTCGGTGCCGCGATCGGGCCGCTGCTGGGCGGGCTCGTGCTCGAGTTCTTCTGGTGGGGTGCGGCGTTCCTGATCAACGTCCCCGTGATGCTGCTCCTGCTGATCCTCGGACCGAAGCTCCTGCCCGAGTACAAGGACCCGAACGCGGGCAGGCTGGATCTTCCGAGCGCAGCGCTGTCGCTCGTCGCCATCTTGGCAGTGATCTACGGGCTCAAGCAGTTCGCGCAGGACGGGATCGGGTGGCTCCCGGTGTTTTCGATGATGCTGGGTTTGGCGATCGGGGTCGTGTTCGTTCGTCGGCAACGGCGGCTGGACGATCCGCTCATCGACCTCGGTCTGTTCCGGGTTCCGGTCTTCACCTCGTCGCTGTTCCTCTACGGGTTCGGCATCCTGATGGTGTTCGGTGGGTTCCTGTTCGTGCCGCAGTACCTCCAGTTGGTGCTCGGCCTGTCACCGCTGGAGGCCGGGCTCTGGACGCTCCCATGGGCGCTCGCGTTCGTCGTCGGCTCCCAGGTGACCCCGAAGCTCGCGCAGAAGTTCGCTCCGACGACGATCATGGCCGCCGGCCTCGCGCTCGCGGCCCTGGGGTTCGTCGTCTTCACGCAGGTCGACGCGACGTCCGGGTTCGCCATGATCATGACCGGCTCGGTCGCGTTCTCCCTCGGGACGGCTCCGGTGTTCACGCTGACGAACGACCTGATCATCGGGTCGGCCCCAGCCGAACGAGCCGGCGCCGCCGCCGGCATCTCGGAAACCGCGGCCGAGCTCGGAGGGGCGCTGGGCATCGCGTTCTTCGGCAGCATCGGTGTCGCGATCTACCGGAGCGGCGTTGCCGACGCCATCCCGGCCGGGATCCCGCCCGAGGCCGCCGCGGCGGCACAGGACACGCTCGGCGGCGCGGTCGAGGTGGCGGGACAGACTTCCCGCCGAGATCGGCGCTCCCCTGATCGAGGCCGCGAACGGAGCATTCATCAGCGGGATGCACCTGGTCGCCGCGATCAGCGTCGTCGGAACGCTGGCACTCGCCGCGTTCACCGCGTTCGTCCTCGGACGGGCGGGCAGGGGCTCGGACCCCGAAGTCGCACCGAAGGATCCGGAGAGCGAAGAAAGCCTCGAGACGGTGTGACGCGCAGGAGAGATCTCAGGGTACCGGTATCGACTGCCGGAACCGGAACACGTTGTCGGCGTCGTATCTGACCTTTACGTCGAGGAGACGCTCGTAGTTCGGGCCGTAATACGCGTGACCCCAGTCATCCAGCTCGGGGTCGGCGAAGTTCGGGAACACCCTGACCCGTGCCCCATACGCGAACCGATCCCCATGAGCCATCGACCCAGGCTCGCGCGCCGGCCAGATCGCCCTCGGATGCGTCCGGCGCGACCGCGGTCGGCGTGCTTCACCCAGAAGAGTTGGGTCGCGATGCCCGAACGCGGTGGCGTCGGCGGCGACCCTCGTGTACGCGCCGCCCCAGGGCGAGAGATCGAGTTCCCGCTCCTGGCCAGGGACGCGGTCCTCTGCGAGGAGGACCAGCAACCGCTCGATGGCCTCGTCCGTCAGCGGGCGCATGAAGAACTCGGACCTGATGAGGTGGTGCGCACGTGTCGCGACGGGCGCGCGCGGCTCCTCGAGACGTTCGCCGGCCTTCTCGGCCCAGAACCGCAGTCGTCTCCAGGTACGACATCTCCTGGATGAACGTCGCGTCCGGATCGGCCTCGATCCGCGCCGTGAGCCCCTCGAGCTGCTCCACCGCTGCCGATCGGTGATCGAGCATCGTCCCGAAGACGTCCACCGAGATCGGCTCGTCCGGATCCGCGCGCGCGGCGAGGACAGGCTCGCGGCAAGCTCGTCCGGAGCGTTCGGCGCCCACTGCCCAGCCATGCCCGGGCGACCGATGCAGCGTCCGCTGATGGCCAGGTCAAGCGGAAGGTCGTCGCGCGGGACGTGGGGACCGGTTGGAAGACGAGGTCGGTTACCACGCCGAAGCTCCCGGTTCCCGCGCCGCGGAGCGCCCAGAAGAGGTCCTCGTCGTGGTGTTCGTCACAGTCGACGATCCGGCCGTCGGCGAGGACGATCCGCGCACCGACGAGCCGATCCGACGTCACGCCGTACGTTCGGCCGAAGATCCCGAGCCCACCGCCGAGCGTGAGGCCCGCCACGCCGACCGACGGGCACGTGCCGCCGTTGATCGTGAGGTCACTCGGCACCAGCCCGAGGTAGACCTCGCCGAGCCGGGCGCCGGCCCCGATCCGAGCCACGCCGTCCAAGACGGAGACGGCGTTCATCGGCGCGACGTCGATCAGGATCCCGGACGTGGTGGAGCGGCCGGCGAAGCAGTGCCCGCCGCTTCGGGTCGCCGGTTTCGAGCCCGTGCCGACGGACGAAGGAGACCGTCTCCGCGACATCTCCTGCGGAACGACAGCGAGCGATCGCCGTGGGGACGACGGCGTCGAACCTGGCGTTGAAGAGGTCGAGGGAGACGTTCGTCGTCGGCAGATCCGGCGACGACGACCTCGCCGTCGATGGCCCGGTCGAGTTCGTCCAGGCTGGGACGTGATCCGTTCCCTCGCATCGGTCCTTCGTCCGCTCAGGTTCCGCCTGCGTCCAGCTTCGGTGGAAGGCGGCTGTTGAGGCAAGGGATGTCATGGGAGCCGTGCGGGCCTCGATCAGAGCGCGGCGCGCCGCTCCTCGAGCGTGGCGCGGATGCGAGCGGCGATCTCGGGCATCGTCATCTCGAGCTCGCGGAAGCTCGTCCCGAACATCTCGAAGATCGTGATCGGGGACGTCGCGACCACGTCGGCAACCCGGCGGCCTTCGCCCATCATCGCCATCTCGCCGAAGAAGTCGCCCGGCCCGAGCGAAGCGATGACCGCGCCTTCGCGCACGACGTCCGCCGTCCCCTCGTCGATCAGGAAGAAGTCGTAGCCGGAGGCGCCTTCGGGCGTGAGGCGCCGACCCTCGCTCTCGTGGCGGACCTCGAGCCACGACGCCACGGTCGCGAGCTCGTCGGGCTCCAGCCCGGCGAACAGCGGGATCGTGCTGAGCCGATCGATCTGCGGACGCACTCGTCGCTCCTTCGGTCGCTGCTGGCCGCGGATCCTACGGGGATCTTCGTCGCGCTCGCGGGCCGGCCTCGAGCTGTTCGCACGCCGTTCACCGATCTGCCATCTCCGGACATGTCCCCGGGTGATGCCACGGTACGCGGGTGTCGGACGACGCGACGATCCTGCACGCCGACGCCGACTCCTTCTATGCGTCGGTCGAGCAGCGGGACGACCCCCGCCTGCGCGGCCGACCGGTCATCGTCGGGGGCGGGGTCGTCCTGGCGGCGAGCTACGAGGCAAAGGCGTACGGCATCCGCACGCCGATGGGCGGGGCGCAGGCTCGCCGCTTGTGTCCGCAGGCCGTGGTCGTCCAACCGCGGATGGACGGCCTACAGCGACGCGAGCAAGGCGCTGTTCGAGGTGTTCGAGGACACCACGCCGTTCGTGGAGGGGCTGTCGATCGACGAGGCCTTCCTCGACGTCGGCGGGCTGCGGCTGATCTCGGGCACGCCCACCGAGATCGCCGTGCGGCTTCGCCGCGACGTCCTCGACCAGGTCGGCCTGCCGGTCACGGTCGGGGTGGCCAGGACGAAGTTCCTCGCCAAGGTCGCCAGCGGGGTCGCCAAGCCCGACGGTCTCCTGGTCGTGCCGGCCGACGGCGAGCTCGAGTTCCTCCACCCGCTTCCCGTCGAGCGGCTGTGGGGCGTCGGGGACGTCACCGCGGCCAAGCTCCGCGAGCGATCCATCACGACCGTGGGCGAGGTCGCGCGACTCGGCGAGGCGACACTCGTGCGGATGCTCGGCCGGGCCTCGGGCCGCCACATCCACGCCCTCGCGCACAACCGCGATCCGAGGCCGGTCCAGGTGGGGCGGCGACGGCGCTCGATGGGGACGCAGCGCGCGCTCGGTCGAAGACGGAGGCCACCCGAGGCGCTCGATGCCGACCTCATCGCGCTGGTCGATCGGCTGTCCCGCCGGCTGCGGAAGGCGCACCGGGTCGTGCCGAACGGTCACGCTTCGGCTGCGCTTCGACGACTTCTCCCGCGCGACGCGGTCGCACACGATGTGGGAGGCGACCGCCCACACGCAGACGATCCTCGAGACGGCCGGTGGATTGCTGGCGTCGGCCCGGCCGATGATCGAACAGCGGGGGATCACGCTGATCGGGATCACGCTCAGCGGCCTCGGCGACGACCGCGCGATCCAGCTCGCCCTGCCGCTCGACCGCTCCCGCGCCGGGGCGGTCGACGGCGCGCTCGATCAAGTGCGCGAGCGATTCGGCTCGGCGGCCATCACCCGTGCGGTGCTCCTCGGCCGTGACCAGCGTCCTTCGGTGCCGCTCCTGCCTGATTGAGTGGCGCCGAGCTCGCCCATCGGACTCCTCCTTCGGTCGCCTAGCCTTCCTCGGCGTCACCATCGGGAACCTCATCGCGCTCGAGCCGCGCGATGTCGAACGCCGACAAGACGGTCGCGGCGATGCTGAGGAAGCCCGCCGCGAACGCCAACAGGATCGACCACGTGAGGTCCTCCCGCGTCGGATGGAGCCCTCCGAGGACCCAGGGGAGGACGAGGAGGATCACCGTCAGCACCGTGGTCACGACCTCGTTAAGCAGGAGGGCCGTCGACCGTGTGGCCGTCGTGACGCCTCGTACGCGGACCGCCGAATCGACGCTCGCGGCGATGACCAGGAGGCTCAGCAGCGCGAAGAGCGCTCGCGCCCACGCCAACTCCAGGACGACGAGGGCGATCGAGACGCCGATGGGGATGGCGAACGCGATCAGGGTGATCCGGGTGCCGGATCGCAGGTACGGCTCGAACACCTCGCGCGCTCCGCTCCACCGCCGGAAGCCCGTCTCGACGAAGAAGAACACGCCGACGAGGAACAGACCGACGAGCGTCGAGGACACCTCCGCCATGTTCAGCAGGAAGGCGTCCGAGACGTGCCGCATCCGTCCAGCCTCCTCGTCGGGTGTGCCCCGGACCCGCGAGACCACCATATCGGGCTCGAACCGCGCGCCGCCGCCGCGGCCTCGCCGCTGCGGAGGCCAACACGCGCGAGACGCTGATGCTGCGAACACCGGCGTGCCGCCGCCGAACACCGAGGCGCCGATGACGCGGTGCACTTCGTCGACGAGCCCGGGACCCAGTAGGTCGCCCGGTGTGCTGCTCGAGGTGAGCGCTGTCGCAGCGGTCTGAAGCCTGACGACTCGTGGCCGGGAGGGTCTCCTGAACCGCTGACCGTCTTGTGACGCTCAGGGGATGGCGTGGGACACGGCGTCGTGATCAGGGTGTCGCGACGCTCTTCTCCATCTTGTCGAGGCATTGCTCCATGCCGGCCCTCGGGATCTCGACGATCTCCGCGTCCGGATAGCCGTGTTCGCGGACCGTCAGCTCGGTCCGGGTCCCGTCGATCGCCGAGAACGTCACGACGTGGAGCACCTCGTCCGGGATGCTCGGGGGCAACCCGAGCTTCGTAGGAGCGATCGGGTTGCCGTCTGCGTCCGCGAAGCCGTGGACGAACTCGATCCGTTCCATCGGCACGATGGACCGATACGTCCACGTGTTGAACAGCTCCCACCCCTGATCCGATCGCATGCACACGAGGGTCGTGCCTCCCTCGCGGAAGTCCATCCGACACATCGGCGACGTGAAGCCCTCCGGCCCCCACCACCTCATGACCTCGTCGGGATCGCTCCACGCCCGCCACACGCGCTCAAGCGGCGCGTCGAACGTGCGGGTCACGATCATGTCGAGAGCCTTGGTCTCTTCCGACATCTGTCGCCTCCTCGCTCTCAGTCACACCGGGATGCTTCTCCCATCCATAGGTCGTAGTGGCGGATCGGTTCTCGACATCTGGTCACACGATCGGCGGACCCGTGGAGTGGCGCCTCCTCCTGCCGGAAGCTTCCTGGAAGGACGACCGTCAACGAAGATCGTCCCATCATCTGTAGAGATCGATGAGAACCCCGTCCCAACGTCCGCTCGGTTTGGGAGGGTGTGAAGGCGCTACTCGACACCGCTGTCCTCCGGAGGTGAAGTGCACCTTTCAGTCCGCTGACGATCCTGAGGGGGGAAGACGGCCATGACTACCGACGCGGCGATCGTCGATACGGATTCGGGACCGGTGCGCGGCACGGTGAGCGAAGACTACCGACTCTTCCGAGGGATCCCGTAGCGGGCTCGACCGGCGGTGAGGCCGTTGGACGTCTCCGACACCCGTGGAGCCGTGGTCGCGACCGAGGGACGCCACGAAGCCGGGGAGCATGGCCCCCCAACAACCCTCCTCCTACGCCGATGTGGCCAGTCTCGACGAGGACTGCCTCTTCCTGAACGTGACGGCGCCCGCGTCTCCCGATCCGGAGATGCTCAAGCCGGTGATGGTCTGGATCCACGGCGACGGCGCGGTCGGGGCTGGGAGCTTCTTCGACGCTCGTCGGCTCGCCGGGACGGGGGACGTCGTCGTCGTGACGATCAACTATCGGCTCAGCATCTTCGGCGCATTCGGATACCCCGGCCTCCAGGACTCGGGAACCTTCGGACTGCAGGACCAGCAGGCGGCGCTGCGATGGGTGCGACGCAACGCGAGTGCGTTCGGTGGCGACCGGGGAACGTGACCTTGTTCGGAGAGTCCTACGGCGCGCTGTCTACCAGCGCGCACCTGACCTCACCCGCATCGGACGGCCTCTTCGACAAGGCGATCATCCAGAGCGGGTTCGCGTTGTCAGACGTGCCGGCCGGCGCGATGTTCCCGGGCGTGCCCGCGTTGCCCTGGTACGGGTGGCGGGCATCGGCCGAGGTGGAAGGGCTGGGCACGATGGTGGCGCAGCAGGTCGGCTGCAACGATCCAACATCCGCGCTGGAGTGCCTGCGTCGCGTGCCGATCCAGGACCTGCTCGCGCTCGCGCAGCCGTTCCAGCCGTTCGCGTTCGGCAACACCATCTTGCCCGTGGTGCCGGCGGACGCCTTGCGTGAAGGCCGGTTCCATCGTGGTCCCGATCATGAGCGGCGGGACCCGGGACGAACACCGGCTCATCGTGGGGCTGTTCCGCGAACTCGCGGGCCAGCCGGTCACTGCGGAGCGATACCCCGCTTGCTGGAGGAAGCCTTCGGCGACGATGCGCCCGCTGTGCAGATGCGGTATCCGCTGTCGGACTACGAGTCAGCGAGCGTGGCGTGGGCAAGCGTCCTAACCGACCGGATGTGGGCGCGGCCGACCTTCGAGCAGCATGGGCTCCTCGGCGAGCATGTCCCGACCTTCGCGTACGAGTTCGCCGATCGGCACGCGCCGATGTATCTACCGTTCCCCGAGGACCTGTCACCGGGCGCCTTCCACGCCGCCGAGGTGCCCTATCTCTTCGACGACGAGAAGTTCGCGGCCGGCAGCACGCCGGACCAGCGGCGGCTGTCTGCGCAATGATCCGGTACTGGGCCAACTTCGCGCGGTCCGGGGACCCCAACGGCGAAGATCTCCCACCGTGGCGACCCTTCGCTTCCAGCGAGCCGGTGCCATACGTATTGTCCCTGGCGCCGGGTGCTGAGGGCGTCAGGCCGGTCGACTACGCTGCCGAGCACGCCCTCGACTTCTGGTCCGGCCGGTGACTCATGACCGGATCGACAACGAGGATGAGATCGCCCGACGTCCGGTTCCGCTTGTGTGCGCAGGGAGGCGACGCCACAGCTCCCGACGAGAAGTGATGAACTCGTCCCATGTCGGTGTCGCGTGAGCAACTCGTCCGGCGGGCGGGCGTGGACGACGGCTACGTCCACCGCCTCCATGAGCTCGGGGCATTGCTTGGCCACGACGACGCCTACGAGGAACGCGACGTCCACGTGGCCGCGCTGCTCCACATGTGGGAGCGCGCGGGCCTGTCCGTGCCCGCGATCCTCGCCGCCGTGGACGCCGGCACGCTGTCTCTCGACTTCCTGGACTCGCCGGCGTGGGCGCTGCCGGAGCCGCTCCCGATCACGTACCGGGAGCTTGCGGAGGAGCACGGGATCCCGCTGCATCTCCTTCAGGGCATCCAGGAGGCGATGGGGTTCGCGGCGCCGGATCCCGACGACCCGGTCCCGCCAGACGACACCGTCCTGGCGGAGCTTGCCCGTATCGTGCTCGATATCGGGGCCTCGGACGAGAGCGTTCGGCGTCTCTTCCGCCTGTACGCCGACAACGTCCGGCGCCTCGCGTTGGCCGAGGCCGACCTGTACATGGAGGAACTGGAGAAGCCGTGGGCCGGCTCAGGGGCGGACGAGTCGGAGCTGATGCTCCGAGGCGCCGAGGTCGGCCGTCGGATGGCCGGGCCGGTCGAGCGAACGATCCGGGCGCTCTACGAGCGCCAGCGGCAGCACATCTGGACCGAGTACGGCGTCAGGCGGGCCGAGATGGCGCTCGAACGAGCGGGGCTCCTGGAGCGGGCGGAGTCGACGCCGGCGATCTGCTTCGTGGACATGACCGGGTTCACACGGCTCACCGAGGAGCAGGGGGACGAAGAGGCCGCTCGGCTGGCAACCTCGCTCGCGGCGCTCGTGAACGAGGTCTCACGCACGCACGGCGGCCGGGCGATCCGATGGCTTGTCTCGCTGCTGACCATTGCCGCAGAGCGCGGTCGAGCTAGGGGGCCTAGGCGCCTGGCCCATCCCGCCGGTCGGGTGTTGGCCGCTTGGCCAGAAGGACGACGCCTGAGTCGAACGCGGTCGTAGCGATCAGGCGCATCCGGACCTGGCGGCCGTGGAGGGCCCGGTCGCCGCTGCCCCAGACCGCGGGGTTGACCCAGAAGTGGATCTCGTCGACAAGCCCTTGTGTGGCGAGGCTCGAGGCGAGCTCGCCACACCCGAAGGAGATCAGGTTCCCGTGGTGCTGGCGCTTGAGGCTGGCCACGCCCTCGGCGAGATCGCCCTTGATCAACGACGCGTTCCACTCGAGAGGTTCTTCCAGGGTCCGGGAGGCGACGTACTTGGGGATGCTGTTCGTCCGCTCGGCGAAGCCGGTGTCATCGGTGATGGTGGGCCAAACGCTAGCGAGGCCCTCGTAGACGTTGCGCCCGAGCAGGAACGCGTCCGCGCCCAGGAGCTGATCGAACTTGTACCGTTCGCCCTGGCCCTCGAGGATCGCCCACCCTCGGGTGAGGGTCCGATGACGCCATCGACGGTGATGTGGGTCGAGATGATCACCTTTCCCATGGAGGCCTCCTTGTCGAGGAGCGGCTTGGGTCACAACTCACTCATTTGGCGTCGCTAGATCATCTCCTCCGTCCGCCATCGGCTGGTATCACGGCCCTAGGTGCTCGAGGCGGAGCGGACGATCGCGTCGGGCATCGCGAAGACCTCGAACGTGGCCACTCCGGAGCTCACGGCAGGATCGTCGACGCCCAAGGCATGGACGTCCTCCTCGCTCTCGGCCTCGACGACCGCCAATCCCCACGATCCCGCAGGGTCGGCAACCGGCCCGTAGACGACCGCGATGCCCCTGTCCATCAGTCTCCGCCAGTAGCCGAAGTGCCGGGCCATGATCCCCGCTTCCGTCTGGGTCGGATCGGAGGCGAAGCTCGGCCGTGGCGGGATGAGCTTGTAGACGAAGTGGTCGATCTTCATCGGACCATGGTCTTGCTGATCCATGTGTGTCATCTCCTCTCATCTCGACGCTCGTCGCGAACGGATCGTGAGCTGCATATGAGGTCCCTGGCCACGCTCACCGTCACCGCGACTCCGTCTCCTCCACGATCCAGGCCTGAGCCACACCCGACACGTCCCAGACCGGCCGGAGCGCCGCCAGGAATGTCCTCGCCGCCTGGATCGACGCGAACTCCAGGCTCAGCATCAGGTGGTTGAGGTCGTCGGCGTCCCCGGTGGATCCGGTGACCCGTCACCCCGTGCGTCGCTCGCCCCATCGGGTCTTGATCGAACACGGCCTTCCAGCCGGCGTAGTCCTCGACGTGGTAATCGATCAACAACATCGCCATCCGCGGTCCTCCCTTCGTTCGAGCCGACCGCCGGACGTATGGCGGTGGCCTCGACTCAGCCAGCCGCTTGAAGGCCGCGAGTGCCGCTTCCCAGAACCGATCTAAGGCGTGCTCGCGCTGGCCGTCGAGCCAGGACACGGCGGCATCTAGGCGCTCTTCACCAGGCCGACAACGTTGCCCTGGGGATCGGCGAACTGGGCGAAGGTCACCATGTCGGTCTCCGTCACCGGCACCACGGTCTTGCCACCCGCCAGCTCGATCCGGTCGAGGTAGCTCTGAGGCTCGTCCACCTTGATGTAGAAGATCACCTGCTTCGGGCCCTGCGCCTGGCCGATCCCTCCGCCGATGGCGCCTTCGACACCCGTGTCGACTAGGGCGTAGCCGGCCTCCTCGAGCACCTCCAGGTTCCAGTCGAAGAGCTCCGCGTAGAACTCGCGCACCGCCTTCGCCTCGGCGGTGTTGATCTCGAACCACGCCACCGGTGCGCCCATCACCTGCCTCCTTCCGTTTTGCCCTGCAGGAGTGCAGCCCTCCGCTGGACTGACTTCCCCCGTCGCGTCTGACCCTTCGCCCTTCCTCGCCCTCCTTTCCACGGTCGTCCGTCCTGATATGGTCAGTCCCGATGAACGGTACGTCGTCACGCACGGTTAGTCAAGACGCACCCTTGCCATCCCAGGAGACCGTGCTCGAGGCACTGGGGGACGGGACGCGGCGGGCGATCCTGGAGAGACTGCGAGAGGGTCCCAAGCCGGTCGTGGAGATCGCGCGGGGCCTGTCGGTGGGACGGCCGGCCGTATCCCAGCACCTCAAGGTGCTGAAGGAAGCCGGGCTGGTCACCGACCGGGCTGCCGGGACGCGGCGGATCTACGGGATCAACCCGGACGGGATGGCGTCGCTGCGAGACTACGCGCAGTCGTTCTGGTCGGCAGCGCTCACTCGGTACGCGCGAGCTGCGGAGCGAGCTCACGACGCGCAGGTACGCGACTCGGAGGTCTGACGTCATCGACGAGCAGGGCTCGGACCAGAACATGGAGGAGGTGGCCGTCCGAGAGGCCGTCCGAGTGCAGCTCTCACCGACCGAGGCGTTCAGGCTCTTCACGGAGGGGATCGGGGAGTGGTGGCCGCTCGACGAGGGCTACTCCTACGGAGGTGACCGAGCCAAGGAGGTGCACCTAGAGCCTTGGGTAGGCGGTCGGTTCTTCGAGCGGTTCGTTGACGGAGACGAGTTGCAGGTTGGCCGCGTCACGCTGTGCGACCCCCCCGGTCGGATCGTGTTCACGTGGCGAGACCCCGATTGGACCGAAGAGACCGAGGTGGATGTCACCTTCACGCCGAACCCCGACGGCACCGCCGTGTCGCTCACGCACCGAGGGTTCGATCGGCTCGGGCCGGAGCGCAAGGCCATCGCCGTGCGTTGGGCGGGTGGCTGGCCTCGCGTCATGGAGGCGTTCGCCGAGCGTGCGGGTGATTGATCGCATCGAACGTTCACCTGTGAGCTCAACCGCATCTTCCTGTCAGCAGTGGCTTGTCCGGCTTCCGACTCAGCGATCTACTGGAGCGGCGTGGTCGACGGGATCGTGGCACAAGGCCGCGATCGGTCCCAGGATGCTGCTCGGAACGAGATAGCGGGGAAAGGAGGGAGTCGCGTTTCGCGGACTGACGTCATTCCAGGCCTTCGTGGACGACATCGCGGAAGGGGAACGGTGGTACTCGGACGTGCTGGGCATCGAGCCGTACTTCCGATCCGAGGACGCCGGACTCCCGCCAGGGCATGTCGGGTTCCGCGTGAGCAACGATGGCAGCGAGCTGGGGGTCACCGACCGCAAGCTCGCACCGGAGGGGTTGCCGGCCGGACCCGCCGCGCCGATCGCTTACTGGCAGGTCGATGACGTGCCGCCCCCTTTGATCGGCTGACCTCCCTGGGGGCGAAACCCCTCCAGCCTTCTACGGAGCTCAGCAGGGGCTTCGTGATCGCCTCGGTGGTGGATCCGTTCGGAAACGTCCTAGGCCTGAGGTTTCGACCCCCAGTTCTCGTAAACAGAGGGCTCCTGGACGAGATCGAGGCTCGGCACCGGGAGCATGCACCTCCGTCGAGCGGCATCGATCGACGACCTGCGCCAACGAACGTCCCGAGCCTTTCGATCGCTCGGCCTCCACCGTCGCGGAGGCTCACCGTGCCGTATGTCGTCGGGTCCGATCGCAGTCACTCACCGTCGTACTCGTCGTGCCGGCGGATCCAGAGCTGCCAATCATCCTCACCCTCGTCGCGACCCTTCGGGGCGTGGTCCAGGATCGGGTAGTAGGTCATGACGAACTCCAGTCCGCGCCACGTCGTGCTGTACGTGTGGTAGACCTCGCGGCCCTCCCGGACGAACGTGCTGAACCCCGGGCTCTGGGTCAGGTACCCGACGACGTCCGTGCCCGACGAGGCGGCGTTCTGCTCGACGATCGGGGGGAACGCGTCCAGGGTGCCCTGCGAGGGGAGCCGGATCTGCTCCACGGCCTCCCGAGACTGCTCCTCGGTCTGGGAGAAGCCGAGGTCGAAGTTGAACTCGCCCGGGAAGGAGGAGACCCACGGGATGCTCCAGCCCATGCGGCGCTTGTACCCCTGAAGCTTCTCGAGGGGTGCCTGTGAGACGAGGAGCAGCGTTGCGTCACGAGCGCGCAGGTGAGGGACGACGCCGTCGATGGAGTCGGCGATCGACGAGTTGATCGGACAACCGACCTGGTAGCTCGGGCCGAACATGAAGTGGTACATGAGCAGCTGGGACCGCCCGTCGAACAGCTCGGCGAGCGACCGCTCGCCGTCGTCCGTGTCGAACCGGTAGTCCTTCTCCACCCGCACCCAGGGCAGGTCTCGACGCGACTGCGCGATCTCGTCGCCCAGCCTGGTGTGCTCCTTCTCCCGTTTGAGCAGCTCCTCGCGTGCTGCGAGCCACTCCTCGCGGGTTCCGATCTCTTGATCGGCCATGGATCTCTCCTCCCGTCCGTGACGATCGAGCGCCCCCCGCCGTCTCGGCCGTTGGAGCTCGCCTCGTCGTTCCTACTCCTTCGACACCGATCCGCCCGCCGAATGGGCGGTCCCCGCAGCCCATCTCTCACGCCCGCGGTGTCCGCACTAGACGCGCCTTCTCGCGAGAGCTCGGGGTGACCGGGTACCGGAGCACATGGATCAACGGCCAGCCCGGAGCCCTGCTCCTCGGCGAGGCCGGAACCGCGCTCGCCGTGGTGACGCTCGACATCGCCGACGGGCAGGTCCAGGCGGTTCGGGCGATCTCGAACCCGAACAAGCTCCGGCACCTGGGCGCGTCCGTCCCCGGGTCGGAGCCGACGCCGTAGATCCGCGTGATCGCCCGCTGCATGGACCGGTGCGAGAAGGACATCAAGCTGGTTCTTCTACGCCTGCGTGAGTGGTTCGCCGAGATCCGCGATGACTGCGGCTGATCGACCGAAACGGTCAGCGGCGCCGGAGCTCAGGAGGCTTCAGGACCGGGTGTGAAGAGCGTCAGCTGCATCCCATCGGGACCTCGAACGCGAGCGTTGCGGTCGCCCCAAGGCGTCGTGACCGGCTCTGCGACGCGATCCGCACCCCCCGCGACGAGGCGCCGAGCGGTCTCCTCGCTGTCGTCCACCTCGAGCGCGAGCCGAACCGGTCCCGACACCCGTCGGCCGGCCTCGATCTCGTCGACGACTTCGGCTTGAGCCTCGTCAAGTAGTTCGAGCGTCGCCCTTCCGGCCTCGAGCAGGACCACGCGCCCGTCACCCGTGCTCCAGTCGGCCGACTGCTCGAGCCCGAGCACGTCGCGGTAGAAGGCGAGTGCACCGTCGAAGTCCGAAACGGTCAAAGCGACCCTCAGTTCCCGCACATCCGCCATGAACGATGGAACGCCGCGCCGCGTGCCGAACTTCCCGCCGAGCGATGAGTTCTCAACGACGCCGAGGTCTAAGATGCTGATGTAGGCGTGTCCCACCGCCCAACCTCGGCTCCGGCGCTCACGCCGCCGGCATCAGCGAGGCAAAGGGGACCCAGCCCTCGGGATGCTTGGCAGCACCCCTTCGGGTCGCGCCCGAGGGAGCGTGAGTCCTTCGGCCGCGGCCTCGGCGAAGGAGGGTGCGATGACCAAGGAGAAGTCGTTCAAGCGCCGCGTTCGCGAGCGCATGTCCAAGACCGGGGAGAGCTACACGGCCTCCCGCCGCCACGTCGTCCAACAAGCGCGACCGGGTCCACGCCGCCCGATCGAGGCTGGCCGCGGCGCCGACCGGTCGCCCGACGACAGGATCAAGGAAGCGACCGGCAGGACTGGGAGGCGTGGTTCTCGGTCCTCGACCGGTGGGGCGCTCGGGAGAGGAAGCACGGGGAGACCGTCGCCTTCCTCATGGCGGGCACGACGTCCCGGGCTGGTGGGCGCAAACGATCACCGTCCGGTACGAGCGCGCCCGCGGGATGCGACTCAAGCACCAGCAAGCGGACGGGTTCACGATCTCCGCCTCGAAGACGATCGGCGTCCCCATCGAGTGTCCTGTTCGAGGCATTCATCGATCCTCGAAGGCGCGAGCGGTGGCTCACCGACGGGACGATGTCGCTTGCGGACCTCGCAGCCGCGACCACACGGCACGGTTCGATTGGGGTGACCGCACGACTCGCGTGAGCGTCACGTTCGTCGACAAGGGTCCGTCGAAGGCCACGGTGGCGGTGGCGCACGAACGGCTCCCGGATGCCGACGAGGCCGAAACGGCGAAGGCATCGTGGAGGCGGCGATTGGCCGACCTCAAGTCGCTCCTGGAGTCGTGATCTACGTCCACATCGAACAGGAGAGAGTCATGGATAACGTGAACTACTTGGCGGTCCTGGTAGCAGCCGTCTCGGCGGTCGTCGCGAGTACCGTGTACTACGTCGGCTTCACGGGGCAGCTTGCACGGTTGAGCCCCGCATACGCCGATGCGGCCGACACGAGCCCACCCCCGTGGAAGGTGGGCGTCGAGTTCGTGCGCAGCTTGATCGTCGCCCTGGTCCTTGCCGGGTTTGCGGAGCGGATGGCGGTGTCGGATCTATCTGGCGCACTCGGTCTGGGGCTCGCCGCATGGGTGGGTTTCCCCGTGGTGCTTCTTGTGGGATCGGTGATATGGGAGAGGATCCGACCGAAGCTCGCCGCGATCCATGCCGGCGACTGGCTGATCAAACTGTTGGGCATCGCGGTGATCGTGAGCATTTGGGACTAGGTGGCCTCATTCGAGCTCGAGAACGTCGGCGACCTCAAGGTCGAGCAGGTGCACTCGCTTGGGCACCTTGCGTCGATGGGCGCCTCGGTCAACGGGTCTCGCGATGTGACGAAGGCTACCGAGGATCCTGCTGCCGGGGCCACATCCAGGCGTACCCGAGGATCAGCAGCAGGAGCATGGTCTCCACGGCGCTCAGGAAGAGGAAGTACGCCGGACTCGCCGATCGCCGACGCCACGATGGAGGCGATGTAGAGGATCGACAGCACGACATTGGTCCAGCGGGCGATGCTCGGCTTGAGGACGAGTGTGAGGAAAACCATCACGCACCCGATCGCGATGTACACCGAGGCGGCGAACAGGAAGACCTGCGTGATCTCCATCCCCGAGACCTCGCCTCCCATCACCTCCTCGATCTGACCGGGCGCGAAGAACCCGAAGATGTCGCCGTACGCGAACAGGAGGAGCATCGCGACCCACAGGGCGGAGATCTTCAGCCGGACCCCGATCCGCACGTCCTCGAGGATCCTCGAACTGGAACTCGGCACGTCGGCCTCCCTCCGCTCCTGGCGACCGTCGCGGGCCAGCGTAGTCACCGGAAGGCAGCGGCATCGGAACGCTTGGCCTCAGGGTGCCCTGCGACATGTGGCCGTCGGATCCGCCTTCCGGGCCTGTCCCATCCAAGGCGCATCGGTCCGAGCGCTCGAGGAGCGGCGCTTCTCCCGCCATGCCGGGATCGGCGTCAGTGTGCCGTTCGAGCCCCGAGGAAGGAGCGGTCGCCGATCCACAGGGCGGGAGGCGCCGCCAGCGTCACCGCCAGCGAGTCGAGTCGAGTCGCGTACTCCGCGCGCTTCTCCGTGAAGCGAGCGAACGCGTCGTCGACCGGCCGGATCGAGAAGCCGTCGTCCTTCATGTCCTGCAGCACGTCCTCGAACTCGTCGCGCCCGATCAGCTCCTCCCGCTCCGTCAGGCGGAAGTAATAGAAGAGGTCCTCGACCGCGTGCACTCCGGTCCCGTAGAGCAGCTTCGCACGCTCGTCGGGCTCGCCGTCGACCGTCGTGATGACGAGCGTGGCCGCATCGAGCACCGAGCCGAGCGCCGTGACCCACGAGGTGTTGTCGTGGGCGAGCGGAACAGCCCGAGGAGCGGATAGGACATGTGGCTCTCGAGGACGTCGGCCACCCATCGCTCCCAGTCCGCGAACAGCTCAGGCAGTGACGAGGCCATCCCGGCGCTCCCCATCCGATGCAGCAATTCGGGGCCCGATGGAGGCGACCCGGCTCGCGCGTCGAGCAGGAGCACGCCCACCTCGCGCCGGTTGAACGCCGAATACCGGACCGGGAGGTAGGCGATCACCACGGCGAGCAGACCCAGACCCGTCGCCCCGGCGACGACGACCACCGCCCGCGTCCAACCCGTGGCCACGACGTCCCCGAACCCGATCGTGAACAGCGAGGACCCGCTGAGGTAGATGCTCGTCCCGAACGGCCGTCCCCCGGCTGCACGCCTTCGGCGAACGGGGCGCTCCACAGGAGCAACGCGTACCCGAGCACGGCGAGGGATGCCCAGCCGACCAGGAGGAGGAGGAAGAAGAAGGGCGCTGCGATCGCCAGGACGTTTTCCCGAGCCTGGACCGTCTTGCGGCGCAGACCTACCCGCCGCCAGGGCCCCCAGAGCGCCCGGTACACCCCCCGGCTGAGGCGGAGCCGGCCGCGCGCCGCTCGCGGCATGACGAGCGTTCGGAACACGTCGAGCAACGTCCAGGCCAGGATCACGATGCCCGCCGGGAGCGCGCCCCACCGCACCGATGCAGCCTAGCGTGACGGTGCCGAGGTCGATCCGGCAGCCCGCATGATGTCGCCCGCTTGGCTAGTCCACGTACGGGCCGTTGAACACCGGTACTTCCCCGTTACGGCCGTCCCGCCATGAGGAGGAACCGGGTCCCGGGTGCCGCGTCCGAAACCGTGAACGACTCTCCCGGACTCATCAGGACGAGTTCGGGAGGCCTCGCCGAACGCGTGTTGGCTCCGAAGGATCCCTCGCCCTCCAGCAGGTAGGGCGAAGCCCTGGAAGCCAGAGGCACCGGGATCGTCACCCGCCCGCCCTCCGGCAGCTCGACGTCGTGGATCAGCGCCTGCGTCCCGGGCTCAACGGGAGAGTCCTCGCCGACGAGGACCCGAACGATCGCGTCGCCATCGCGTCGAACAGGGATCTGCTCCGGCAGCAGCACCTGCGCCCTCGGTTCCGCCTGCTTGTCTGCGCGGGCGAGGTTCACCCAGAATAGGACGCTGCGGAACTCCGAATCGCCTCGACCCTCCTCGACCTCCTCCTGCCCGATCGATTCCGCGTGCCACGCGCCTCTCCCGGTCCGAAGCGCCAGGAGCGCTCCCTCGGGGAGACGCGCCCGCTCGATGGATCTGTCCCGTCCGGTGGTGTGGCCCGTACTGGCCGATCCCTCGATGACGTACCAGAGATTGTCGAACCCCCTGTGGGGGTGCTTCGTGTCTACGTTCGCCATGTCCGACGGCCGGATGCGCGCCTCGTGCACGAGGATGAACGGTCGACCTGTGCGTAGGGCACCGCGCGCGAGGGGAGCGCCTCCAGGACCGGGATGCCCATCATCCGGATCAGGGCGGTGTCCTCAACGAGGACGGCCTCGCGCTCGGCTTGCTCGATCTGCTCTCTCATGTTCCTCATCTCCTCGCTCCGCATATCAGCGTTCCGAGGGTTCTGATTCCACAGAGCGGGGCTTGGGGCATCGGAGCGCCCGGCTGACGCTCCGGATGAACTACGGCGAGCTCGTCACCTCGAACGTCGCGCTGCCGATCGAGCGGTACCGATCGGTCACCATGTAGTGGACGACGTACCGGCCCGGTGGCAGCGGCCACGGGCCGTCCCATCGTCGAGTCGTCGAACGTGACGGACCCGTCGACGACGGGCGGGTCCGCTCCCGACGCGTGCAGCCCCGTGTAGTTCCAGATCATGTAGTCGTCGACCCTCGGATCGGCTTTCGTCGCCTCGTACACGCCGAGCCAGTCCCACCGGTTCGCCGGACCGTCCTCCCACGAGACGACGATCGGCTCGCCGGGCTCGTAGCTCGCGCGCGTCGGTCGAGACGCGGATCTCGCGCCTGCGGGTCGCGGACGACGAACCCGACGCGGGCGAGCTCCGCGCGTCGCCGTCGAGGAGCACCGCGTCGTAGGCCCCCGGCTCGAGCTCGGAGGTGTCGATCGTGCTCGTGCCGGAGCCTCCACTCGCACTCTGCGTTCGGAGCGCCGCGTCCGGAGCGTCCGGCCGCCGGGACGATCGCGACCGAGCCCTCCTCGGACGTCCGGTAGCTCACGGTGAGCGGGTCGCCCTGGTCGAGCAGCGCCGTGTCCACCGAGACCATGAGCGGCATCGACGACCGGTCTCACCTCGAACGTCGAGACGAAGGCTCGGTGGTCCGACGTCCACGGGTCGAAGCCGACGTCGACGCCCTCGCCGCCGTCCTCACCGACGAGCTGGCTGTCGAGCGTCTCGCTCGGGCCGGCCGCGTACAGGAAGTCGATGCGGTCCTTGACGCCGAAGTGACTGATCGCCGGGTCCTCCAGCGGATCCGGGTGGATCTCGCGGTAGGTGTCGCGGAAGCCGATGTCGGTGATGGCCAGGCTCACCGGCCACGGCACCGGCTCGTCGATGCCCTCGCGCGTGCCGACGGTCTCCGGCCCGTAGTCCAGGTGCGAGGGCTCGTTGTGGTCGCCGGTGAAGAACACCGGGTACCCCTGGGCGATCAGGTCCTCCATCAGCCGCAGCGGGACGTCGAGCGAGGACGTGCGCACCTCGTCCTCCGACGCGAGGACCTCGTCCAGCGGCACGCCGTTGCGCAGGAGACGAGGGCCGTACCGGACGTAGTCGAGATGGATGTTGAAGAAGGCCACGACCTCGCCGGGCCGGACCTCGATGAACGCGTACCGGCCCTGGGCTCCCGACGGCTCGTGGATCGGGTACTTCGAGAGGATCTGCAGGCTCGTGTTGAAGTAGGGGTACCCCGTTCGCTCGGCGGTCTCGGACAGCCGGTTGTAGGACTCGAGGACGCCCACGACGTCGGCGTCGATCTCCTCGATCACGGCGTCCGTCGTCTCGTCGCCGCCGTACTCGACGTTGTAGACGAAGACCTCGAGGCCCATCGGCTCGCCGGGTTCCGGCGGCGCCGTCGTCCCGGTGCCTTCACTCGCGCCGTCCGACGTGCACGCCGCGAGGACGAGCAGCGCCGTCCACACGATCGCCTCGAGCCGCCTCATGCGAGGCGATCGTAGAGCGGGCCTCCGATCCCTGCCGACCGAGCCGCGGAGGCGAGGCGCCTCAGCCTCGTCGCTCGCGGCTACCCTTCTGGCCATGCTCACGTGTCCGCGGTGCGGCGAGGAGAACCCGGAGCGGGCTCGGTTCTGCCTGCGGTGCGGCGAGACCCTCGGGGAGGCGGCGACCGGTCGCGCCGAGCGCAAGTTCGCGACGGCGCTGTTCGCCGACCTGGTGGGGTCGACGTCGCTCGCCGAGCGCGAGGATCCCGAGGTGGTCCAGGCCGTCGTGGGCCGTGCGTTCGACCGGCTGGCCGAGGAGGTCCGGCGGTACGAGGGGCTGCTCGAGAAGTTCATGGGCGATGCCCTCCTGGCGGTCTTCGGCGTGCCGCGCGCGCACGAGGACGACGCGGAGCGCGCGGTCCGGGCCGGGCTGGAGATGCAGGCCGTCCTGTCCGAGCTCAACCGAGCCTTCACCGCCGAAGGCAAGCCGACGCTCGAGATGCGGATCGGCGTGGAGTCCGGCGAGGTGCTCGTCGACCAGGAGCGAGCGGCCGGCCCACGCGACCGGATGCTGACCGGCGACGCGGTGAACGTCGCCGCTCGCCTCGAGAGCGCGGCCGAGCCCGGGAGGGTGGTCGTCGGGCCGGCGGCGTTCGCGGCCACGAAGGAGGTCGTCGAGTACCGCGAGCTCCCGGCGCTCGAGCTGAAGGGGAAGGCCGAGCGCGTCCCCGCATGGCAGGCGCTCCGGATCCGCGCGAAGCAGCGCGGCGAACGGCCGCAGCTCGGGATGGAGGCGAAGCTCGTCGGCCGCGACGAGGAGCTCGCGGTGCTGAAGGAGACCTTCCGTCGGGTGCAGGGCGAAGCGCGCCCCGCGCTCGTGACGGTCGTCGGACCCGCCGGGGTGGGGAAGACGCGGCTCGTCCGTGAGCTCGAACGGTACGTGGACGGGCTCCCCGAGTTCGTCTACTGGCGTCGCGGCCGGTGCCTCGCGTACGGCAACACGTCGTATTCGGCCCTCGCCGACGCCGTGAAGGCGCAGTGCGAGATCCTCGAGGACGACGCGAGCGACGTCGCGCTCAAGAAGACCGAGAACGCCGTTCGCGAGCTCTTCGGCGACGCCGAGGTCGCCCCGCAGATCGCGGCGCTCGTCGGCGCCGGCGAACCCGGGATCGTTCAGCCGCGAGGACCTGTTCGAGGCATGGCGCCGGTTCCTGGAGCGGATGGCCGCGCGCTACCCGCTCGCGCTCGTGCTGGAGGACATCCAGTGGGCCGACGAGGGGCTCCTCGACTTCGTCGAACACGTGGCCGACTGGGCGCAGGGGCCGATCACGGTCGTCGCGCTCGCGAGGCCCGAGCTGTTCGACTCGCGCCCGGCGTGGGGCGGGGGGAAGCGCAACGCGACGTCGATCTACCTCGAGCCGCTCTCGCGCGAGGAGAGCGCGGCGATGCTGGACGACCTCCTCGCCGGCGGCCTCACCCCCGCGCTGATGGACACGATCGCCGAGCGGAGCGAGGGCAACCCGCTCTACGTCGAGGAGATCGTCAGGAAGCTGATCGACGAGGGTGTGCTGCGGGCGAGCGGCGCGGAGCTGTGGGAGGTCGCGAAGCCGATCAGCGACGTCGAGCTGCCGCGCTCGATCCAGGCCCTGATCGCGGAGCGGCTCGATGCGCTGCCCGACGACGAGAAGTCGCTGCTGCAGGACGCATCCGTCGTGGGTCGCGTGTTCTGGTCGGGCGCCGTGGTCGCCCTGAGTGGGCTCGGCGTCGAGGAGATCCGCGACGCGTCCGGGCGCCTGCGGGTCAAGGAGCTGATCCTGCCGAACGACCCGTCGAGCTTCTCGGGGGAGCAGGAGTTCACGTTCCGACACGGGCTGATCCGCGACGGCGCCTACGAGTCGCTCCCGAAGTCGCTTCGCGCGGTGAAGCATCGGCAGGTTGCGGCCTGGGCGGAGGAGCGAGCCGGGGATCGCGCGGACGAGATCGCCCAGCTGATCGCCGCGCACCTGCGAGACGGGCTCCGCTACCTCGACGAGCTCGGCGACGCCTCGGACGAGCGCCGCGCCGCGGAGCGCGACGCGTACCGGTGGGCGCGGGCCGCCGGTGAGCGCGCCTCGGCGCTGTGGCTCTTCTCCGAGGCGATCGACTGGTACCTGGACTCGCTCCGCCTGGCCGAGGAGATCGACGTCCCGGTCTCCGAACGCGCCCGGTTGGCCCTCGAGCTCATCGACGTGAGCTGGGGCGTCCGGTCCAGCGAGGAGGGCGAGCAGGCATGCCGCGTCGCCCTCGAGCTCTGCGAGGCGGCCGGGGACGAGCTCGGAGCCGGCAGCGCCCAGTCCTCGCTCACGATGATCCTGTTCCAACAGGGACGCGACGAGGAGGCGCTGGAGGCCGGCGCCCTGGCGGTCGAACGGCTCGAGCGGGTCGGTGACTCGCCGGAGCTCGCCGATGCCCTCCGCTCCCTCGGTCAGTTCCACTGGCGGCGCGGCAACTCGGCGGAGGCGGATGCGTACCTGCGGCGGGCGATCGACGTCGCCGGGCGCGCCGACGCCGCCGGTGTACGCGCGGAGGCGATGCAGGACCTGGCCATCGAGCTGGCGCAGACGGGTCATACCGACGACGCGATGGAGACGATCGAGGAGGCGTTCGAGACCGCCAAGCAGGTCGGCGAGCGGGTGAACCTGCAGCGCGCCTACAACAACTACGCGTCGATGCTCGTCCAGTACGGCTCCGACCTCCGCCGCGCGCGCGAGGTCGCGCTCGAGGGGCTCGAGCTCGCCGAGAAGGGGCGCGGCGAGGGGTCGTTGGGATGGATCCGCAACACGGCGGCCGAGGTCTCGCTCAACCTCGGGGAGCTGGACGACGCCGAGCAGGGTACACGGGCGTCGATCGAACATGCCGCGGCGGCCGGGGACCGGCCGTTGGTCGGCCTCGCGTCGGGGATCTTGAGCTGGATCCTGCTCTGGCGCGGCCGGCCGGAGGAGGCTCAGGTGACCCTGACCCGGGCGCGCGAGATCCTCCGCGAGATGCCCGAGCCCCAGGGAGAGATCATCCTGGAGCGGATCGAGGGCGAGCTCGCGCTCGTGCTCGGGCGTGAGGAGGATGCGCTCGACCGGCTCCGCCGGGGTGCCGAGCTCGCCGACGAGTACTCGGTCGACCTGGACGGGCGCGTCGTGCTCGCGCTGATCCGGCTGTTGCTCCGGCAGGGGAAGCGCGACGAAGCGATCGCGGCGCTCGCGATCCTCGAACGCGGACGCTCACCGTTGTCGCGCGCGGGCGTGACGGTCGCGGAGGGACTGCTCGCGAGCGAGCCCGAGCGCGCGATCGAGCTCCTCACCCGCGCGGCCGCGGACCTGGACGCGCTCGGGATGCGCGTCGATCTCGGCCGAGCACTCGCTCGACCTCGGCCGGGCGCTCCGGGCGGCGGGGCGGGATCCGCGAGATGCGTTCGAGCGTGCTCGAGATCTCTTCGTCGCGTGCGACGCGCAGCTCTTCCTGCCGGAGGCGGAGGCCGAGCTCGGACAGTCGGTCGATCCTCGTCCTCGCCCCGGAGGCCCGGCACTGCTTCCTGAGCTCACGTCGCATCATTCCGGCGTTGCATCGCTGTGACATCCTTCCGGCGTGGGCCGAAGGAGTCGTTCCAGGTCTCTCGGCGCCGTCCGGGCCGTCTTCGCCAACTTCGAACTGCGTCGGGTCGAGCTCGCCTACCTGCTGTTCTACATCGCGAGGTGGGGGATGCGGGTGGCCATCCTCGTCTTCGCGTACGAGCGCGGCGGGGTGGAGGAGACCGCCCTCGTGGCGGTGATCCTGGAGGTGCCTGCCGCCGTCGTCGCTCCGATGGCGTCGATGATCGGCGACGAGATACGTCGGGATCGGGCGCTGCTCGCCGGGTACGCGGCGCAAGCCGTGGCCCTGGCGGGAACCGCCGGAGCGATCTACGCAGATGTTCCGGTCGCCATCGTCTACGGACTGGCCGCGGTTGCGACCGGATGCATGACCCTGACACGTCCTGTGCAGTCGGCGCTCTTCCCGCAGCTCGCGCACGCACCCGACCAGCTCGTCGCCGCGAACGTGGTCGCCGGGTCGATCTCCGCCGCGATGGCGTTCGTCGGTCCGGTCACATCGGGCGTCCTGCTCGCCCTCGGCGGAGCGGGGCTCGCGATGGCCGTGTTCAGCGGACTGCTCCTGATGTCGGCGCTGCTCGTCGTCCGTCTCCAGCCGCATCCACCGTCCGCGAAGATCGGTGGTCATCCCTTCCACGAAGCCGCCGCCGGGTTCCGCGCCGTCGCCCGCGAGCCGGACCAGCGACTGGTGGTCGGCCTCCTCGTCGGCCAGTCGTTCGTCCGCGGGGCGGTGGACGTGCTGGTGGTGGTCGTCGCGCTGGAGCTCTTCGAGCTGCCGTCCTCGGCCGTCGGATTCCTCTCCTCCGCGCTGGGTGCGGGAGGACTGCTCGGAGCGATGTGGGGGTTGCGGCTCGTGGGCAAGCCTCGCCTCGCCGCCGCGCTCGCGTTGGGTCTGCTCGTCTACGGGTTCGGGATATCGGCTCTCTCGATCGCTGTGGTGGCCGTGATGGCCTTCGCGATCCTCGTCGGCGCCGGGTCCGGGCATTCCCTCGCCGACATGGCCGGACGGACCCTCCTCCAGCGCATCGTGCCCGACCCGATCCTGGCTCGAGTGTTCGGCGTGCTCGAAGGACTGCATCAGGCGGGCGTCGCCGCGGGGTCCGCCGCGGCGCCGCTCCTCGTGGCCGTCTTCGGGATACGGGGAGGAAGCCTCGTCGTCGGGCTCCTGTTGCCGGTGGCGATCCTCATCCTCAGGAGCCGGATCCGCAGCCTGGACGATCGCGCGATGCCCATCCCCGAGCGCGAGCTCGCGATCCTGCGTTCGGTGGACCTGTTCGCTTCGCTTCCCACCCACCAGCTCGAAGGGCTCGCCGCTCGTATGGAGGAGGTCGCAGCGAAGTCCGGTGCCGTCATCGTGCGCGAAGGGGAACCGGGCACCCGGTTCTACGTGATCGAGGACGGCGAGGTGGAGGTCAACCGGGACGGTCGGCCCGTGGCCACGCTCGGTCCAGACGAGTACTTCGGGGAGATCGCGCTCCTTCGACACGTCCCGCGCACGGCAACGGTGGTGGCGAAGACGCCCGTGACGCTCCTCGCTCTCGACCGGGAGCACTTCCTCGAGGAGGTCACCGGTCATCCCGTCGTCCGCGAGGTGGCCGACGTGACCGTTCAGGAGCGCATGCCGAAGGAGTAGGCGGCTGCAACGCCGCGAGGTCGGATCGACGCTCTCTAGGCTCGAACCTGCTCGTGCCGGGCGTGCGCGAGCCGGAGCGTCCGGTCGGCGAGGTCCGACAACGTGGAACGATCGAACCCCATGATCACGCTCCTCGCGCTGTCGTTGAGGGGATCCACCCAGTGGCCCGGCAGCGCGCCGGCTCCGTGCAGCGCGCCGAAGATCGATCCCGCCGTCGGTCGGGTTGAAGGGTAGACGCAAGCGGATGTTCGGTGCGCGAACGACGGCCGCCCCCTTCTTGGGAACGGCCGTCGTTCGCACGTGTTGTGGCGGCTCAGGTCGGGTCAGAACCCCTCACACTGATCCTCCATGTTGCCCTGGACCACGTTCCCACCACCGTTGGGGGCGGGGACGTTCTGCTTGCACTGCAGGTTCCCGTCGACGCGGTTGTCGTTGATGGCCACTCCGCCGGTGTTCTGGAACGCCTGGATGTCGCCGCCGACGCGGTTCGAGTTCGCCTTGAGCGCCCCGTCCTGCTCGTCGAAGAAGATGTCGCCGTTGATCTTGCTTCCGAGGATCTTCGCCGCGTCGCCCTGCACGATGTGGACGCTTTGGCCGACCCTGGATCCACCACGGACGAACACCCTTCGAGCGTTCTCGCCCTGCACGTTGCCGATCACGCGGATGCCGTCGGCCCGAAGCGTTGCGTTCCGCTCGACCTTGACCGTTCCCTCCACGCGAGTGCCGTTCAGCGTGCACGAAGCCCCCTGCGGGACGCGGAGGTTGTCCACCGTGACCGCGCCGATGGTGCCGCGGCAGACGCGCTCCTCGGCCGACGCCGGCCCCGCGGGAAGGAGCAGTGCCCCGCCCACGGCCAGGACCGTTGCCCATCTCGTCGATCGCCTCACGTCCGTCTCCTTTCGTCGGTGACCTCAGCGAGTGTGGCCGCCGGCCGTGAAGCCTCGATGAGGTAGACATGAGGGCTCTCTCACAACGACAGCGACGAGCGGTGTGCCTGCTTGACCCTTCGGGCGGACCCGCATCCATGCGATGGAAAGGTCATCGCGCGCTTTCGAGCACCGATGTACGGTTGGGCATCCTCGCGTGGTGAGGCGAAGTACGGATTCGGAGCGTAGCTCGATCTGATGGTGCTCGAGCCGTTCTGATCGAGGCAGCGAGCGCCGATCAGGCCTCGCCGGTCTCGGGAGAGGCCACCGACCGATCCCCTTCGGCACGCTCCCGATCCCGTTCTCGCTCGGCGGTGAGCTCCGACACCAACTGCCGCAGCGCCCGAACCTCCGCCTCGAGGTCGGACGAGGACGGAGCCACCGCCGCCGCCGCCGACTTTTCCCGCTCCCGGGACCGGCCGTACTCCACGACCGCGGTGGACGCGAAGTAGAAGCCCACGACCACGCCGAACAGCGAGGTCATGTTGTTCATGAGGTTCTGTCCGAACGAGCCGACCTCGTTGATGGAGAACAGGAAGATCCCCAGCGCGGCGAAGTACACCATCATGAACGCGGCGGTCACGGCGAGTCGAACCTCACTGCTGTCATAGGGGCTGTCGGGCGAGCTTCGATGGGCCAGGCTCAGCGTCCCGAAGAACGAGACTACACCCACGGCGAACACCCCCACGGCTCGCGTGTTGCGTTCAGGTTGTTGATGCTCGCCCCGATCACGTAGGCCAGGGCCATGATGGCGACCAGGACGACGACGATCACGATCGACGATTGGAGCCGCGCCCACAGCCCCGGCCGAGTGATGGCGGCAGGGGCAGACTCCACGGGCAGGGCGTTCGCCACTTTCGAACCTCCTCCGATCCGTCTCGGCGATGGTAGGGCCAATGGGGTGGTGGGTCCAGGGTCCCCGTCTGGGAGGCGATCCACTTTGCACGGGTGCGGACGGCGCCACGGGCGCCACGGGTTCGATCGGGCCGGCCCCCAGGGTCCGATCAGCGCCAGGTCTCAGGCGCCGGGACCGCGCAGAGCTCAGGCTTCTTCGTCGATCTGGGCGACGGAACCCGATCCGGCGTCGAGGCGCTCGGCGACCCTCGATAACCTTCCAGCCGTCCTGCACGACGGCCAGCACCGCTTGGTACCGCTGCTCCATGACGCTGAGCTCCACCAGCACGGCCCACCTCCCTGCCGAAGGGGCCCGGACAAAGATGGCGCGGGTGTCAAGCATCAGCCGGAGCCACCGTCAAGGATCAGGCGGAGCCGGTGTCAAGGATCAGCCGGAACTCCGTCAAGGATCAGGTGACGCCGGAACGTCCAGCATCACCCGGAACACGACACTCCGCAGTGCCCCTGTGAGGGTCCGGCTGATGCGTGACGGAATGGCTCCGCCTGATCCGTACGTCTTGACCCGCTTTCGTGGACACGTTCTGGCTAGGCAACGGTAGCCTCCTCCTGTTGCTCCTCGCGGAGCCTCCTTTCGAACTCCGCCGGCGCCATCATGCCGATCGTCGAGTGCAGCCGGCGACGGTTGTAGAAGACCTCGATGAACTCGAAGATGGCCGAGCGAGCCGCAGCCCGAGTCGGGAAGCGGTGTCGGTGGACGAGCTCCCGCTTGATCGTGGAGAACAGGCTCTCAGCTGCTGCGTTGTCGTACGCGGTCCCGACCCGGCCCATGGAGGGAGCGATCCCCGTCTCCTTGAGTCGGCGGGTGAAGGCGAGCGACACGTATTGGGATCCCTGGTCCGAGTGGTGCACGAGACCGGGTCCCGGCCGGCGCCGAGCGGTGGCCATGTCGAGCGCGTCGACCACGAGCTCGCTCATCAGGCGTTCGGACATCGACCAGCCCACCACGGCGCGACTGCAACAGTCCAGGATCGTGGCGAGGTGGAGCCAGCCCTCACCGGTCGGCACGTAGGAGATGTCGGCCACCCACAGGCGATCGGGCTCCGGCGCTGTGAAGTTGCGGGCGACCAGATCGGGATGCGGCGAGATGCCCGATCGACGGCGCGTCAAGCCGCGTCGCCGTCGTGCCGGAATCCCATGCAGCCCCGCGGCTCGCATGAGCCTGGCCACGCGCTTGCCGGAGCACCGGACGCCCTCGTACCGGAGCTCAGCGTGCACCCGAGGACGGCCGTAGGTGCCTCGAGAGCTCTCGTGGATCCTGCGGATCGATCTGGTGAGCTCGGCGTCGCCGAGGGCGCGCGCCGATGGAGGCCTGCAGCGCCAGGCGTAGAACCCGGAGCGCGACACGCCGAGCGCCCGGCACAGCATCGTGACGTCGTAGGTGGCCTTCTCCGCCTGGATGAACCGGAAGATCACCGCCGGCTCAGCTGCTCCTCCCGGGCGAAGAAGGCCGCGGCTTTTTTCAGGATGTCCCGCTCCTGGCGAAGGCGCAGGTTCTCCTGGCGGAGCCGGCGCAGCTCGTCGCGCTCCTCGGTCGTAAGGCCGTCCTTGCGGCCCTCGTCGATATCGGCCTGGTGGACCCACTTTCGGACCGACTCGTACGAGACGCCCAAATCCCTGGCGACCGAGCGCATGGTGTTGCCCGATTCGCGGGCCAGCTTCACCGCCTCAGATCGGAACTCGTCCGAGTACGGAGATCTCGCCACGTGGACTCCCCTCCGGGACCGCAGTCCCAACTGTCGGGTGTCCACCGAACCGGGTCAAGACCACGCCGCCGCGCCACCTCCACGACCGCACCATCACGGATCACCGCGAGCACTGCTTGGTACCTCTGCTCCACGACACTCAGCTCCACCAACATGCTCGGGAGTGTGTCGCGGATCAGGCGGAGCCAGCGTCACCCCTCAGGCGGAGCCGTGTCACCCTCGAGCCGGAGCCGATGTGTCACGCATCAGGCGGAACCACACACACTCCGCAGTGCCCCCGGCAGGAATCGAACCTGCGACTCGCGGTTTAGGAAACCGCTGCTCTTTCCACTGAGCTACGAGGGCGAGTGCGCCGTTCGAAGGAAGTCTAGCGAGCGTTCCAAGGCCGCTCCCGGCCTCGCGGCACCAAGTCGAAGGCCGCTAGCATGAGTGGGATGCCGCAGCCGTTCGAGATCACCCAGGACCTCGACGTAGACGCCACCCCCGAGCAGGCGTGGGAGGCGATCGCCACCGGACCGGGCCTGGACTCGTGGTTCCTGGGCCACACCGAGCTCGAGCCGCGACAGGGCGGGACGGTCAAGTGGTCGTTCGGTGGGTGGACGGCCGAGTCCACGCTCACGGTCTGGGACCCGCCGAACCGCGTCGTGAACTCGGGGGAGGAGGGCCCGGACGGCACGAGGCACCAGTTCGACTACACGGTCCAGACCCGTGAGGGCGGCGGCTCGACGATCCGGTACGTGCACAGCGGCGTCCTCGGCGGCGACGACTGGCAGGCCGAGTACGAGGCGATGAGCGAGGGCGACCCGGCGTACCTGTTCAAGCTGGTCCAGTACCTGAAGCACTTCAAGGGCCGGTTCGGGACGAGGGTCGACGTGTTCGGGCCGAACGTCCCCGACCGCGAGGAGGCGATGGCGGGATTCCGGCGTGGCCTCGGGCTCGCCGACGACGTGGCGCTGGGCGACAAGGTGTCGCTCGCGCCGGAGGGCATCGACCCGATCGAGGGCGAGGTCGACTCCCTGTCGTCGCACTTCATGGGCGTGCTCTCGAACGACACGATCTATCGCTTCATCCACGGGTTCACCGGCGAGACGTTGGTCGGGCATCACGTCTTCGCCGAGGGGGCGAACCAGGAGGAGCTCGAGCGCCGGTGGGGGGCGTGGCTCGAGCGGACCTTCGAGGATGCCGGCGAGGCGGGAGCGACCGCGGACTAGACTGACGGCCCCATCGGCATCGCGGAGGTGCGATGGCGTCCGAACGATCGCCCGAGCCCGATCACGATCAGCGCGAACATGACCGCGCCACCGCGGCGCGGCTCCTGGAGCCGCACGCGCCGCCCGACTGGCAGCATCGGTTCCGCACGAACGAGCTGCTCGACTCCGTGATCGACGGCGAGGCGATCCAGATGTTCGTGATGGCGGCCGACATCCGTGAGTCGACGACGCTCATGAAGGAGGCGATCAGGTTCGAACGGTTCGCATCCGTCATGGATCGGTTCCTGAGCTCGGTCCGCCTCGGGATCCGGAAGTCCGGCGGATGGTTCGACAAGTTCACGGGGGACGGGTTCCTCGCGTACTGGATCGTCCAGAGCGCGGCCCCCGACCACTACGAGGAGCGGTTCGTCCAGACGGCCGGCGACATCGTCCACACCGCGAACACGCTCATCGACCTGTTCCACCGTCGGGTGCTGGAGGACTTCCGGGCCAACTCGAGGAACCTGTCCGCGGGCGTGGGCCTGTCGATGGGGCTGGACGCCGGCCCCGGGTACCTGGTGAAGATCGCCGACGAGCTCACGGTGGTCGGCCCGCCGGTCGTCGGCGCCGTCCGCATGGTGACCGCCGCGGCCCTGCCCCGCGAGATCGTCGCGAACGTCTTCCTCGGTGAGCGGCTGCGCGAGGGGCAGGACGGCGCGTACGAGGCACTCGGGGTGACCGTGACCCGCGAGTTCCGCCCGACGAAGGAGTACCCGAAGGGGCAGGAGGTCTACGCGTTGACGTTCGAGCAGGACGGATCGGAGCCCGAGCCGGCGGCCGAGGGCGACGCGCCCTCGGCGGAGGAAGCGAAGGAGCGCTCCGATGCCGGGCCGGACGGCAACGGTTCGGCTGCCTGAGTCCGTGCCTGTGCGCACGCCGACGGTACGACGGGTACCGAGCGACGAGCTTCGGCCCGACGAGATCGCGGCGCTTCGCGAACTCATGGATGCGGCCTTCGGCGCTGACGAGGACGAGCGGTTCGCCGACGAGGACTGGAACCACGCCGTCGGCGGCGTCCATTTCCTCCTCGAGGAGGGTGGAGACATCGTGTCGCATGCATCCGTGGTCGAACGCATCCTGCACACGAACGGCCACGAGCTCGAGACCGGGTACGTCGAGGCGGTCGCGACCTCGCCCGACCATCAGGGACGGGGGTTCGGATCGGCGGTCATGCGAGACGTGGGGGAGTACATCGACCGGACGTTCCGGCTCGGCGCGCTGGGCACCGGCCGGTCCGCGTTCTACGAACGCCTCGGCTGGGTCGTGTGGCAGGGACCGACCTCGGTCCGAACGGAGTCCGGGCTGGTCCGGACGCCCGAGGAGGACGGGTACGTGTTCGTCCGTCTGACGCCCAGCTCCCCCGAGCTCGACCTGTCGGCCCCGATCAGCTGCGACTGGCGACCCGGGGACGTCTGGTAGCCGGCCGGACTCAACGAGCGGGCGGGCCGCATCGCGGCCCGCCCGCCCCTACCGCTGCGCCGAGCCGGTCGGTTCAGGCACCACCCTCTTCGAGCGTGACCTCGATCGGCGCGAAGTCCGCGCCGTTGATGTCGACGCCGAGCTCCTCGAGGTTCGCGTGCGCCTCGGTGATGATGTCGTTCGTGAACGCTTCGGCGTCCGCCGGTTGCGTGAGCACGGTCGTGCCCTCGAGGTTCGGCGTGTTGAGCGCGATCTCGACCGTCCGGTCCCACGCCGCCTGGTCGATGAAGCCGACGCCGCTGTCGGCGCGGCCAGATCAGCTTGTTGATCTCGTTCATCTGCCACAGCTGATGGCTGTCGCCGAGCTTCGAGCCCTGCGCGACCACGAGGTCGGTGCACTCCTGCACGTTGTCCCGGCAGTACGCCCATCCCTGCAAGGAGGCAGTCACGAACCGGACGGCGATGTCGCGGTACGCATCGTCGCTCGCGAGGCGCTCTCCGTCCGCCCAGATCGCGTCCTGGAGCATCCCGACGCCGAACTCCTCGTAGGAGACGACGTTCAGATCCTCCGGCTGGTACAGCTCGCCGGTCTCCGGGTTCACGGCCTCGAGCACCTGCGCGTACTCGTTGTAGGTCATCGCCTCGGCCGCGTCGATGTCGCCCGCGAGCAGACCGGACATGTCGAAGTCCTGCTGCACGAGCGTGACGTCGGTGGCCGGATCCAGGCCGACCTCCGCGAGCGCCGCGAAGATCTCGTACTCGTTGCCGAACCCCCAGTTGCCGACCGTCTTGCCCTCCCAGTCGGCCGGCGAGGTGATCCCCGAGTCGGCGAACGACACCTGCAGCGTCCCCGAACGCTGGAACACCTGGGCGATGTTCACGATGTTCGCGCCGGCCTCGCGCGTGGCGAGCGCCTTCGGCACCCACGCGATCGCGAAGTCCGCCGACGCCGTCCGCGAGCTGCTGCTGCGGCACGATGTCGACGCTGCCCTCCGAGATCGTCACGTCCAGGCACTGGTCGGCGTAGAAGCCCTGGTCCTGCGCGGCGAAGTAGCCGGCGAACTGGGCCTGGATGAACCACTGGAGCTGCAGCGTGACCTCGTCGGTCTGGCTGCACTCCTCGCCGCCGCCTCCGCCGCCTCCGCCTCCGCCGCCTTCGTCCTCACCGCAGGCGGCCGCGACCAGCGTCAGCGCGAGCACGCCGGCAGCGAAGACCCTCCGCTTTCCCCTCATGTGCGCCCCCTTCCCCCCGGCGGGGCGGGCCCCCGCCGATGCTTCTCGGTGCGACCCGACATCATGCCCCAACCCGCTCGCGCGCGTGAACCCCTCCCGGCACGGCGAGCCGCTCGAGGACCACGGCGACGAGGTAGAAGGTCAGGCCGAGCAGGCACGCTCCGAGGACGTAGGCCCACGCCTCCGCGTTGTTGGACAGCGCGATGTTGCTCACGATCCGGCTCCCGAGCCCGTTCTGCGATCCGCCGAAGTACTCGGAGACGAACGCGGTGATCACCGACGCCGGCGCCGCGATCTTCAGCGCCGTGAACAGGAACGGGACGGCGTTCGGGATCCGGACCTTCCGCAGGATCGCGACGTCGCTCGCCGCGTACGAACGCATGAGCTCGAGCTGGATCGCGCCGACCTCGCGGAGCCCTCGCGCGACGTTCACCAGCACGATGAAGTACACGACGAGCGTCACCATCAGCCGCCGCGGCACCTCGCTCGTGACCGGGTACATGTTGTTGAAGATCGCGACGAGCACGAAGATCGGCACGGCGTTGAGCGCGATCGCGAGCGGCGTCAGGAGGTCGTTGAGCAGCCGGAACCGCGCGAGCACGAAGCTCATCGCGATGCCGAGCGCGGTCCCGACGATCAGGCCCACGAGCGCGTTCAGACCCGAGACCTTCGTGGCCTCCCAGATCAGCGCGGTGTTCGCTCGGAACGCGTCCCAGATCGCCGACGGCGCGGGCAGGAAGTACGGCTGGAAGTCGAACACGTTCACCGCCGCCTCCCACAGGACCAGGAACCCGATGCCGAACACCACGGGCGGCCACACGAGCGCCGAACGCGGAGGCGCCCGACCGCCTCATCCCTCGACCGGCTCCTCGATCGCCTGCTCGATGTCGGGTTCGATCCCCGAGGTACCGATTCCACGGAGCGCCTCCCGCACCTCGGTGACCTTCTTGAAGAACGCGTCGGCCTCGCGCGTCTCGACGTCGCGGCGCGGTCCGAGATCCACTTCGATCACGTCGGTGATGCGGCCCGGGCGAGGCGACATCACGACGACGCGCGTCGACAGGTAGACGGCCTCGGGGATCGAGTGCGTGACGAACACGACCGTGGTCGAGGTCTCGCCGCAGATCCGGAGCAGCTCCGCCTGCATGTGCTCGCGCGTCATCTCGTCGAGCGCTCCGAACGGCTCGTCCATCAGCAGCAGCGGCGGATGCGCGGCGAGCGCGCGCGCGATCGCGACCCGTTGCTGCATGCCGCCCGAGAGCTGCCACGGGAAGTGGTCGGCGAACTCGGGGAGCTTCACCAGCTCGAGCATCTCGAGCGCGCGCTGCCGCCGCTTGGCCTTGTCCCACCCCTTCAGCTCGAGGGGAAGCTCGACGTTCTTCGTGACGCTCCGCCAGTCGAAGAGCCCGGCCTGCTGGAACGCCATGCCGTAGTCCTGATCCAGCCGGGCCTTCCGCGCCGGCTTGCCGTTCACGAGGACCTCGCCGGTCGTCGGCTCGGTCAGGTTGGCGATCAGCCGGAGCTGGGTCGACTTGCCGCAGCCAGACGGACCGATCAGCGAGACGAACTCGCCCGGGCTCGATCGTGAGGTCGATGTCGACGAGCGCGTCGACGGCGTTCGGCCGGCCGGCGTTGAAGACCTTCGAGACGCCTCGGACCTCGACCGCGGCTGCTCGCTCACTCCACGGCCTCCCGCGGCCGGTTCCGCATCCCGACGACGTCGATCACCGTGACGAGCCCGACCATGAACAGGCCGAGCGCGGCCGCCGCGAACACCGCCGTGAACACCTTCGCGGGGTCGGCCGTGGCCTCCCGCGCGTACTCGATGATCAGCCGCCCGATCCCGCCGGCGAGCCCGGTCGAGAGCTCGGCCACGACGACGCCCACGACCGAGGCGGTGGCGCGCGAGCTTCAGCGCCGGCACCATGTGCGGCAGAGCCGCGGGGAACCGCAGCTTGAACAGCGTCTGGCGCCACGACGCCGCGTAGGAGTCCATGAGCTCGAGCGACGCCGGCGGGGCCGACTTCAGGCCGCGCAGTGTGCCGACGGCGACGGGGAAGAACGCGAGGAACGCGCCGAGCACCGCGGCCGAGAGCCACCTCGGCCACTCGAACCCGCCGATGGTCAGCTTGCCGCCCCAGCTCACGACGAGCGGCGCGAGCGCGATCAGCGGCACGGTCTGCGACACGACCAAGTAGGGGAGGAGCCCACGCTCGACCACCCGGAAACGCGCCATCAGCACGGCGAGGCCGAGCCCGACCAGCGTGCCCATCACGAAGCCCGTCAACGCGAGCCGGAACGTGAACCACGCTCCCTGCAGCACGACGAGGAAGATCGACCCGCCGAACCCCGCGCGCTCGGGCTCCAGGTACCGCGAGAGCATCGTCCACACGTGGGGCATCGCCTGGTCGTTCGCCCTCGGCAGGATCGTCCAGCCGAACACCGTCCCGCCGTCCTGCGGCCCGACCAGCTTGTAGAGCTCCCAGATCGCCGCGACGAGCACCAGCGCGAGCAGGAACATCGCCGTTCGCCGGAAGCGCCGGATGGTGTCGGTCCGCGAACCGAGGCTCACGTCTTCGCGCGCACCGTGTCGGCGATGGCCGGGATGACCTTCTCGCCGTAGGCCTGGAGGGTTTCGTCCTTGGCGTCGTGCTGCAGGTAGACCGCGAACTGGTGCACGCCCATGCCCTTCAGCTCCTCGAGGCGGCGAACGTGCTCCTCGACCGGCCCGAGGATGCAGAAGCGGTCGACGATCTCGTCGGGCACGAACTCCGTGTGGACGTTGCCGGCCTTGCCGTGCTGGTTGTAGTCGTAGTCCTGGCGGCCCTTGATGTACGCGGTCAGCGCCTCGGGCACCTCGGAGTGCTCGCCGTAGCGGGCGACGATGTCGGCGACGTGGTTGCCGACCATGCCGCCGAACCAACGGCACTGATCCCGCGCGTGCGCGACGTCGTCGGTCACGTAGGCGGGCGCGGCGACGCAGATCATCACGTCGTCGGGATCGCGCCCGGCTTCCTCGGCGGCCTTGCGGACGGCGCCGATCGTCCACTCGGTGATGTGCGGGTCGGCGAGCTGGAGGATGAACCCGTCGCCCACCTCGCCGATCAGCTTGAGCGCCTTGGGCCCGTAGCCCGCGACCCACACCTCCGCCCGGCTCCGAGACGCCCACGGGAAGCGGATCTTCGAGCCCCGGTACTCGGCCGTGCGGCCGTTCACGAGCTCTCGGATCACGTCGACGCTCTCGCGCAGCGTGGCGAGCGTCGTCGGCTTGCCGTTGATGACCCGCACCGCGGAATCGCCCCGGCCGATGCCGATCACCGTCCGGTTGCCGAACATCTCGTTCAGCGTCGCGAACACGCTCGCGGTCACGGTCCAGTCGCGGGTCGCGGGGTTGGTCACCATCGACCCCACGATCACCTTGCGCGTGTTCGCGAGGATCTGCGTGTAGATCGGGAACGGCTCCTGCCACAGGATGTGGCTGTCGAACGTCCACACGTGCGTGAACCCGTAGGTCTCCGCCTTCGTGCCGAGGTCGATCACGCGAGCGCTCGGTGGAGTGGTCTGCAGCACCACGCCGACGTCCATGACTGCCCTCCCTCGGGCCTCAGCGGGCGACGATCGGGTCGTACGCGTCGGGCCGGCGGTCCCGGTAGAACGCCCAGCGGTCCCGGACCGCGCGGATCTTGTCGAGATCGAGGTCGCGCACGATCAGCTCGGGCTTGTACGCGTCGCCGACCTCGCCGACGAACTGCCCCTCGGGATCGACGAAGTAGCTCTGGCCGTAGAAGTCGTTCTCGCCGAGCGGCTCGATGCCCACCCGGTTGATCGCGCCGACGTAGTACATGTTCGCGACCGCGGCGGCCGGCTGCTCGAGCCGCCAGATGTACTCGGAGAGGCCGCGGTGGGTGGCCGAGGGGTTGAACACGATCTCGGCGCCGCCGAGGCCGAGGATCCTCCAGCCCTCGGGGAAGTGCCGGTCGTAGCAGATGTACACGCCGACCTTGCCGACCGCGGTCTCGAAGATCGGGTACCCCTCGGTCCCGGGCGCGAAGTAGAACTTCTCCCAGAACCCCTTCACCTGCGGGATGTGCTGCTTGCGGTACTTGCCGAGGTAGGTGCCGTCGGCGTCGATCACCGCGGCGGTGTTGTGGTACAGGCCGGGCTGCACGACCTCGTACATCGGCAGCACCATCACCATGCCGAGCTCCTTGGCCACGCTCTGGAACCGCTTCGTGGTCGGGCCGTCGGGGATCGGCTCGGTGTAGCTGTAGTACTGGGCGTCCTGCACCTGGCAGAAGTACGGCCCGTAGAACAGCTCCTGGAAGCAGATGACCTCGGCGCCCTGCGCCGAGGCCTCGCGGGCCGCCTCCTCGTGCTTGTCGGTCATCGACTCCTGGTCGCCGGACCAGTCGGTCTGCAGCAGCGCGGCCTTCACGGTGGTCATGGTCCCTCCCGCGTGTTCGTCGGGGTCCCCGAGTCGATGTCGTCGGGGCCTGTTCGGCACGATGGTAACCACGCGCCGCCCGAGGCGCGAGGGGGGTTCAGCGAACCCGGCTCAGCGACGCCGCAGGTAGAACCAGGCCGCCCCTTCAGGCTCGGTGCCGGGCAGGACGCGTTCGAGCTCGAACGCGCGAATCGAACCGCCGCCGGATCTCCGGCTCGCGGGTTCGGCGCGGGGCGCCCGGAAGCCGGAACCACGGCCCGAACGCGAAGATCATCATCCGCGCGCCCGTCCGGGCTACCCGCGCGACCTGTCGCACGTAGTCGTCCCGACGCCGAACGGCGACCGAGTGGAAGCAGCCGATGTCCAGCACGAAGTCGAACGGGCCGTCGATCTCGAGCTCGAGCAGGCCCGTGACGTCGCCCTCGACGAACGTCGCGCCTGTCGTCCCTTCCGCCTTGCGCCGCGCGGCCTCGATCGCGAGCCCCGAGAAGTCCACGCCGGTCGCCGTCCACCCGCGCCGGACGAGCCACAGGACGTTGGTGCCGGTCCCGCATCCGAGATCGAGCGCCCGGCCGGGCTCCATCGGCGACACCTCGTCGACGACCTCGGGAGGCGTGATGCCCGTGTCCCACGGCGTCCGACCCCGGCGGTACGCGCGCTCGTAGAGGCGTTCGACGATCCCCACGGGGCGATCACTCACGAGACGTCGACCTTCCTCCATCCGTTCTACGGTCACCGCGGGCGCTCGGTCAACGTTCGGGGGTGTGGCGGGCCGCCGGGGCGGTGCGGTAGAACACGGCCAGGCATCGAGGTTCATGCAGCTGGGCAGCGCGAGAGAACGGAGCCGGAACCATGAGGACGCTCATCAAGGGTGGAACGGTCGTCACCGCGACCGAAACGACGAAGGCCGACGTCGTGATCGAGGACGAGCAGGTCGCCGCGATCGGGGTCGGCATCCCGGTCCAGGCCGACGTCGAGATCGACGCGACGGACAGGTACGTGATGCCGGGCGGCGTCGACGTCCACACGCACATGGACCTGCCGTTCGGCGGCAGCTTCTGTTCGGACGACTTCGAGACGGGAACGGTCGCGGCCGCGTTCGGCGGGACGACGACGATCGTGGACTTCGCGGTCCAGGACTACGGGGAGGGCCTGCGGCAGGGGCTCGATCGCTGGCACGAGAAGGCGAAGCGGGCCACGACCGATTTCGGGTTCCACATGATCGTGCGGGAGGTCAACGACCAGGTCCTGAAGGAGATGGACGAGCTCGTGGGCGAGGGCGTGACCTCGTTCAAGCTGTTCATGGCGTACCCGGGCGTGTTCATGCTCGACGACGCCGCGATCTTCAGGGCGATGCGGCAGGCGGCCGACTCGGGCGCGCTGATCATGATGCACGCGGAGAACGGCGGGCCGATCGACGTGCTCGTGCGGCAGTTCCTCGATGAGGGCAAGACCGACCCCGTCAACCACGGCCTCACGCGCCCGGCCGTGATGGAGGGCGAGGCCGTGCATCGGGCGTTCAAGCTCGCGGAGCTCGCCGGCGCTCCCGCGTACATCGTGCACCTGTCCTCTCGCGATGCGCTCGAGGCCGTGCGTGAAGCTCGGGACCGCGGCCAGCCCGCGTACGCGGAGACGTGCCCCCAGTACCTCTACCTGTCGCTGGACGACCTCGCGCGTCCCGGGTTCGAGGGGGCGAAGTTCGTCTGCTCGCCGCCGCTGCGCTCGGCCGACCATCAAGAGGACCTGTGGAAGGGGCTTGCGGGCAACGACCTGCAGATCGTCTCGACCGATCACGCGCCGTTCAACTACGTCGGGCAGAAGGACATGGGCAAGGACGACTTCTCGAAGATCCCGAACGGCCTCCCCTCGGTCGAGGACCGGTTCACACTGCTCTATGAGGGCGTCGAGACCGGCCATATCGGGCTCAACCGGTTCGTGGAGCTCGTGGCGACGGCTCCGGCCAAGATGTTCGGCCTGTACCCGCGCAAGGGCACGATCGCTCCGGGCTCCGACGCGGACATCGTGGTGTTCGACCCGTCGGTCGAACGAGAGATCTCGGCGACCACGCACCACATGAACGTGGACTATTCGCCGTACGAGGGGCGGAAGGTGCGCGGGGTGCCCGAGGTCGTGATGCAGCGGGGCAACGTCCTGGTGAAGGACGGCCGGTTCCAGGGGAGGTCGGGCGACGGCCGGTTCCTGCCGAGGAGCCGTATCCCGGGCTGAGTGCGTCGCGCGTCGACGAGGGTCGTGATGGCGGCCGAGACGCACATCCTGATGGAGGGCTACCTCGGGCCTGGCGATCTCACCGCGGCGACGGTCGGGTTCGTTCGGGACGGCGAGGTGTTGGTGGTCGTCGATCCGGGGCTCGTGCCCGGTCGGCAGGCGATCCTCGATCCGCTCGCCGACCTCGGCGTCGAGCCCGAAGCGATCACGGACGTGGTGCTCTCGCACCACCATCCCGACCACACGTTGAACGCGGCGTTGTTCCCGAACGCCCGGGTCCACGACCACTGGGCGTGGTACCGCGACGACCTGTGGGTCACCCGTCCCGCGGAGGGCTTCGAGCTGTCGCCTTCGATCCGACTGATCGAGACGCCCGGTCACTCCGCCCAGGACATCTCGACCGTAGTGGACACCGACGACGGGCTGGTGGTCTTCACCCACCTCTGGTGGACGTCGGAGCGCCCCGAGGAGGACCCGTACGCGCCCGACCCCGCGCTGCTCCACGAGAACCGCAGGCGAGTCCTTTCCTTGCCTGGGCTCCGGACGGTCGTCCCCGGTCACGGTGCGCCGTTCGAGCCCGGGCCCGGGACGCCGCCCTGAGCCCGTCCCGGCGCGATGCGGTAGCCCACGCCGCGCTCCGTCTCGATCCAACCAGGGCCGAGCTTCCTGCGCAGGTACCGGACGTAGACGTCGACCCGGTTCGACCGGGGGTCGAAGTCGAGCGACCAGACCTCGGCGAGCAGCTCGCGTCGACCCACGGTCTCGCCTTCGTGACGCATCAGCGTCTCGAGCAACTCGAACTCTCGCGGCGTGAGCCTCACCACGCGTTCGCCGACGCGGGCCGTGCGGGAGAGCAGATCCAGCTCGAGGTCGCCGACCTTCAGCCGGACGACGTGGGCCACGTCGGTTCCGAGGCCGCTGGGAGCCAGCGATCGGTTCCCGCTCGATGTGGCTCGAGCACCCACGCCACATGTTCGCGGCACCCGGCCGATCGGATCACAAATCTCACGGCCGGATCTTCGGAGCTTCGGGGCCGTCCTCGGGATCAGGCCCGGCCGAGCGCCTCGGCGACGGCGACGATGTCCTCCGGCGTCGTCCCGCAGCAGCCACCGATGAGCCGCGCCCCGGCCGCGTTCCACTCGCCGGGCCGCAGCGGCGGCCGGGCGTCCTGGCGGGGCGGGTCGGTCCACGACCTGCGAACCGGGTCCCAGAACGATCCGCGGTTCGGGTAGCAGACGACGGGCCGGTCGGTCAGCGCTGCCGCCGTTTCCACGAGCGACGAGATGTGGAGCGGTGGCGTGCAGTTGACGCCGACCGCGATCACGTTCGGCGATGACGTCGCGACGGCCACGGCCTCCTCGAACGGCGTCCCGTCGCAGATGTGCGCGCCGTCGCGGCAGCTGAAGCTCACCCAGGCCGGAACGCGCTGTTCGTGCTCGAGCGCCCGGACGAGCGCGCGCGCCTCCACGATCGAGGGGATCGTCTCGATCGCGAACAGGTCGGGTTCGGCATCGGCGAGCGCCTCCATCCGTGGAACGTGGAAGGCCACGAGCTCGTCCTCGTCGCGGTCGTAGTCGCCGGTGTACTCGGCGCCGTTGCCGAGCATCGCGCCGTACGGACCGATCGACGCCGCGATCACGTGACCGTCCGGGTCGGCTTCGCGGGCGAGCTCGACGCTCCGGCGCATGAGCGCGGCTGCCTCGGCCGTGCCGAACCCGCGACCCGCGAGCCCCTCGAAGGTCGCCTGATAGCTCGAGGAGATGGCGACGTCGGCGCCGGCCTCGAAGTAGGCGGCGTGGACCTCGCGGATCCGGTCGGGGTCCTCGACCAGCACGCGAGCGGACCAGAGCGGGTCGCGCAGGTCCGCCCCCCGGCGTTCGAGCTCGGTCGCCAGACCGCCGTCGAGCACGACCGACCCGCGCTCCTCGAGGATCGGCTCGAACGGGTTCCTCATCGTTCGGACAGCCTACGGCGTTGACCTCGCACGCTCTCCGGCGCAGGATGCATCGTCGCCGCTCGGGGGAGGAGCTCGTGGTCGCAGCCAGCACCTACATGATCGTGTTCCGCATCCTCCACATCCTCGGAGGGATCGCCTGGGGCGGTTCGATCTTCCTGATGGTGTTCTTCCTGCAGCCGACCGCGAAGGCGGTGGGGCCGGGCGCGGGGCCGTTCATGCGCGAGCTGCTCGGCACGCGCCGGTTGCTGGACGTGATCCTGTGGATCGCGGCGATCACGATCGTCGCCGGCGGGTTCCTCTACTGGAACAACCTGGACACCGCGGGCGGTTTGGGCGATCTCCTCGATACGAACTACGGCGTGGCGATCACGCTCGGAGCGGTCTCGGCGCTGATCGCGTTCGGGATCGGGCTGTTCGCGACGCGTCCCACCGTCAAGCGAACGCTGGCGCTCGGCGGGCAGATCGCGCAGGCCGGCGACCAGCCGCCGCCCGAGCTGATCCAGGAGCTCCAGGCGACGCAGGCGAAAGCTCGGACGCTCGCGAAGGTGAACGTCACGTTCGTCGCGCTCGCCGCGTTCTTCATGGCGACCGCGCGCTACTGGTAGCTCGCTCGGACGGCGCGTCGTCCCGGGCGAAGCATGCGAACGGGCCGGGCCCGCACGCGGGCCCGGCCCGTTCGGTCGCTCATCGCCTCACCGGTACTTCGGGCCCTCGAGGGGCTTCGTCCGATAGACCGATCGGAACCGATGAGGTTGGTGATCTGGTTGGATTCTGCCGGTCGCCCGGCGCACGGGGCGGGGCGGTGGCCCCGGCCCGAGAGGGACGGCTAGCAGCCGATCACCTCGGGGGTCTCCTGCGGTTTATGCAAGTAGGACCACCTCCTTTCTCCCGTACGTGCATCGTGCGACAGATGCGGCCGGGTGGCAAGCAGCGTGGCCGACCCGACCAGCCGCGGGGGTACGCTCGCTCGGTGAACTCGGTCTACGACCTCACGTTCGACCAGCTTGTCCGAGCGCCTCGGCGAGTGGGGGGAGCCGGCGTTCCGAGCCCGGCAGGTGCACCGCCAGCTCTGGGTGCGAGCCGCGACCTACGACCGGATGCCGGAAGTCCCGAAGGCGCTTCGCGAACGTCTCGAGACGGAGCTTCCGATCGGCGTCGAGGTGCTCGAGGAGCGCCGAGCCGACGACGGCGCCACCCGGAAGGCGCTGCTGCGACTCGGCGGCCGGCACGACATCGAGGTCGTCCTCATGGGCTATCGCGATCGGGTCACCGCGTGCGTCTCGACGCAATCCGGCTGTGCGATGGGATGCGGGTTCTGCGCGACCGGGCAGATGGGCCTTCGGAACAACCTGACCGCGGGCGAGATCGCGGCGCAGGTGCTCTGGGCGCGGCGCGAGGCGCCCGCCCTTCCGGGCTCCACGCCCGGCCGGCTCTCGAACGTGGTGTTCATGGGGATGGGCGAACCGCTCTCGAACGAGCGCCACACGTTCGCGGCGCTCGGACTGATGACGGGACCGATGGGTGTCGGAGACCGCCACATCACGGTCTCCACCGTGGGCGTCGCCCCCGCGATCCGTCGCCTCGCCGAGGCGTTCCCGCAGGTGGGTCTCGCTGTCAGCCTGCACGCGGCCGACGACGACCTCCGGAGCGAGCTCGTGCCGGTGAACCGGCTCTGGCCGCTGGAGGAGCTGCAGGACGCGATCGACTTCTGGCGTGAGCGCACGCACCGGCGCCCATCGATCGAGTGGGCGATGATCGATCGCACCAACGACTCGGACGAGCAGGCCGAACGGCTCGCGCCGATCGCCCTCCGGCTCCGGGCGCACGTGAACCTCATCCCGCTGAACCCGACGCCGGGGTGGCCGTCACGGCCGAGTCCCGCCGCGCGCATCGACGCCTTCGCGGCGATCCTGACCGATGCCGGCGTGACCGTGACCGTTCGCGACACGCGCGGGCGCGAGATCGATGCCGCGTGCGGCCAGCTCTCGCTCGAGCACCAGGTCCGCGCGCAGACGGTCTGACTCAGGGCCGCAGGCCGAGGACCCGAGGCTCGGCTGCTAGCGTGATGCGCCCATGGGGTTCATCGAGCTCTCCGACGTGAGCTACGCCCTCCCCGGCGGCTGGACGTTGTTCGAGGGGGTGAGCTTCCGCGTGCCCGCGGGCGATCACGCGGCGCTCGTCGGCGCCAACGGGATCGGCAAGACGACGCTGCTGCGGCTGATCGTGGGGGAGGAGGCGCCGGTCGCCGGCGCGATCCGCGTCGACGGCCGGGTCGGCCTGATGCGGCAGTTCCTCGGGTCGGAGGCCCGGCCGACGACCGTGCGCGAGTTCCTGCTCGCCTACGCGCCGCCCGCCGTCGCGGAGGCCGCGGCGCGGCTGGACAAGGCCGAGCGCTGGATGCGCGACCACCCGGGCGAGGACGCGCAGATGCGGTACGCGGAGGCGCTCGCCCGGTGGGGCGAGGCGGGCGGCTACGAGGCCGAGGTGCTGTTCGACACGTGCACCAACGCGGCGTTCGGACAGGGCTATCCCGAGTGCGCATCGCGGAAGATCGAGACGCTCTCGGGCGGCGAACGCAAGCGGCTCGCGATCGAGGTGATCCTTCGGTCGCCGTTCGAGACCGTCCTGCTCGACGAGCCCGACAACGCGCTCGACATCGAGGGCAAGCGGTGGCTCGAGGACTCGATCGCCGCGAGCCCGAAGACGATCCTGTTCGTGAGCCACGACCGGACCGTGCTCGAACGCGCGGCCGACCGGATCGTGACGCTCGAGGGACGCGCGGCGTGGACCCACCACGGACCGTTCTCGACCTACATGGAGGCCCGCGACGCGCGCGTCGAACGCCTCGACGAGGAGCACCGACGGTTCTCGCAGGAGCGAACGCGGCTCGCCGAGATGGTCAAGGAGATGAAGCGCAAGGCGGCGTACAACGACGGCTGGGCGGCGAAGGCGCGCTCGGCCGAGCACCGGCTGGAGCGGTTCGAGGAGCGGAACGCGCCGCCCGAGAAGGCCGCGGTGCAGAACGTTCGGATGCGGATCGAGGGCGGCCGGACCGGCAAGGTCGCGCTCCGTCTTCGCCACCTCGCGATCGCGGACATCGTGCGGCCGTTCGGCGCCGAGATCTGGTTCGGCGAGCGGATCGGCGTGATCGGGCCGAACGGCACCGGCAAGACGCACTTCATGCGCCTGCTGGCCGGCGAGGACGTCGCGCACGCGGGGGAGTGGAAGCTCGGCGCGCGGGTCGAGCCCGCGCTGTTCGCGCAGCTGCACGAACGCGCCGACGTTTCCGGGCTCCCGATCCTCGAGGTGCTCCGCAAGCGAGGCATGACGATGACCGAGGCGATGTCGGCGCTCCGCCGGTACGAGATCGACCACGTCGGCCAGAACACGTTCGAGATCCTGTCCGGCGGCCAGCAGGCCCGGTTCCAGCTCCTGCTGATGGAGGTCGACTCGCCGACGATGCTGCTGCTCGACGAGCCGACCGACAACCTCGACGTCGCCTCGGCCGACGCGCTGCAGGAGGCGGTGAACCGGTACGAGGGCACGGTGATCGCCGTGACGCACGACCGGTGGTTCATGCGGTCGATGGACCGGTTCCTGTTCTTCGCCGAGGACGGCTCGGTCCGCGAGCTGCTCGAGGCGCCGTACGAGGACGCCGCCACGGTCGGATGAGGCGCGGTCTCGCGATGCTGGTCGCGCTCGGCCTCGGGGTCGCGGCGTGCGGGGGGAACGATCCGAGCCCTCCGCGCTCGACCGCGGCCGAAGAGGCGCCGGCGGCGGCCACGGGAGGCGTGACGGACGCCGGGCTCGACCGGTGCCACGTCGTCCGAGGCACCTTCGCCTGAAGCGTCGCCGTCGCCGGAGGTCGTCGCCTCCGCGCTCCCGGAGCCCGACGCGCGTATCCCTCGCGACGTCGGGGCGCTGGTCGAAGCGTTGGAGGCCACGGCGCATGCACGACGGGACGCCGTTCGTGACTGGATCGGTTCGGGAGCGACCGGCGAGTGGCCGCCTCCCCCTGAGGTCGAGCTCCTGGTCCTGCACGAGCAACGGATCTACCGGGCTCTGGCCGCCGACGACCGGCTCGCGAGGCGGGTCCTCGAACGCGTCTCGCGCGGCCTCCGGTCGGAAGCCCGCGCGAACATCGGAGCCGGGGCCGTCCTCTACGACCACTTCCAACCGGTCGACGAGCTGCCCGACTTCCGAACGCGCGCGCCCGAACCGGCGGACCGGCTCTTCCGGTTCTTCCTCGCCGCCGAGGAACGGTTCGGCGTCGCGTGGGAGTACCTGGCCGCCGTGATGCTGATCGAGACGCGGATGGGGCGGATCGTCTCGAACAGCTCGGCCGGGGCGCAGGGCCCGATGCAGTTCCTGCCCTCGACGTGGGCGGCCTACGGGCTCGGCGGGGACATCCGGGAGGAGCGCGACGCGGTGATCGGGGCCGCGAACTATCTCGATGCGTCCGGCGCACCCGAGGACTACCGGGAGGCGCTGTACCACTACAACCCGGTCGACGCGTACGTGAGCGCGGTCACGCGGTACGCGAAGGCGATGCGGCGCGATGCGGAAGCGTTCTACGCGTACTACAACTGGCAGGTCTTCGTCCGCACGACGTCCGGCGACGTCCGGTTGACGGGCCCCGGTCTCTAGGCGCCGTTCCGGCGGCTTCGGCCTCTCGAGGCTTACGCTCGGGCGATGGAGCTCCGTCGTCCGAGACCCGGTCTGGCGATCGGCGCCTCGATCGTCTCGTTCGTCGGCGTCGCGCTCGTGGCGGCCACGCCCAGGGTCGCCGTTCTCGCCGGTGCTGCCGGCGCCTCCCGGCGGCCCGATCCGAGCGCTGGCGGAGCTCGTGGGGCTCGACGCGCTCCACGGCAGCGCGCTCGCGGCCGTCGGGGTCGTCGCGGTCGCGTTCGCCGCGGGCGCGTTCGTCCTGGTGCTCCTCGAGTGCTGGCGCGGATCGATCGCGCCGCGAACGGTGATCGGGCTCGCGATCGCGTACCACGTCGCGTTGCTGTTGCTGCCGCTCCTGTTCTCGCGCGACGTCTACTCGTACGCGTACTACGGCAAGATCGCCGCGACGTATCACGCGAACCCGTACGTCGCGACCCCGCTCGAGTACCCGCTCGATCCGCTCGCCGCCTTCGTCGGGCCGAAGTGGGTCGACACGCCCGCCGTCTACGGACCGCTCTGGACGCAGGTGTCGGCGCTCGTGGTTCGGTTCGTGGACTCGGTCGGAGCGCAGGTCGCGGTGTTCCGGGTCGTGGCGATCGCGGCGAGCCTCGGAACGCTCTTCGTCGTGGCGCGAACGGTGCGCGGCCCAGCGCCCTTCACGAGAGGCCTTCGCGGCGGCGCTCGTCGGGCTGAACCCGGTCGTGCTGTTCCAGAGCGCGGCGAGCGGCCACAACGACCTCCTCGTCGCGCTGTCGATCGCGTCGGCGATCGCGCTCGTGTTCGCCGGACGCGAGCTGTGGGCGACGATCGCGCTCGCGCTCGGGGCATTGATCAAGGTGACGGCGGCCGTGCCGCTGCTGCTGTGGTGGATCGCGGTGGCCGCCCGGGCCGAACGCGGACAGCGCGTGCGCTCGCTCGCCCCGCACGTCGGGTCGGCCGTCGTGCTCGGCCTGCTCGCGGCGCTGCCGTTCCTGAACGCGAGCGATCCCACGCTCGGCGGGCTCGAGCTCGCAGGCCACGAAGGTTGGCTCGCGCCTTCGAGGCTGCTCCACCGCGTGTTCGACGCGGTATCGGGCGACACGCTCGGGTTCGTCCCGCGGATCGTGCTCCCGGTCCTGCTGCTCGGCGCGCTCTTCCTGATCGGCCGGACGCTCGTTCGCCGCGCGCCCGAGATCCGAGCGCCGCTCGTCGGCGCGTCCTGGGGATGGGGGTTGCTCTGTCTGATGCTGCTCGGTCCGGTCCTGCTGCCCTGGTACGTGACGTGGGCGCTCCCGCTCGCCTGGTTGCTGCCGCGCGTCCCTCGGATCGTGCTGATCGGTACGGGACTCGCCCTGACCGTGTCCCAGTGGACCTCCGAGCCCGCGCGGTTCGACGCCGCGTACGACGCGAACCTCCTGTTCGGGCACTGGGTGATCACGCCGGTGGTGATCGCGCTACTCGGCTGGTTGCTCCTCGACCTGTGGCGCCGAACGCGTTCGGGCGCGCCGCTCGAGGACGAACCCAGGCGAGGTACCCGCCGCCGCCGCCGAGCGCTAGCACGGCGAACGCCCCCGCGGTCTCGCCGATCGCCACGCCCACCGCATCGAGGCCAACCGCGACCACGATCAGCAGTCCGGCTCCGACCGCCGGAGCCGCAGCCGCGGCAGAGAGGGCGTCGTCGATCCCGATCCTCGCCCACCCGAACCCGGCGACACCGAGCAGGGCGAAGGGTGAGGACCGAGCCGAATGCGATCCCTGCCGGCGACGACGGCTCCAATGGGTCGGCTCCGTCGGTATCGACCGCGGCGCGTTGCTCGTCACCGATCTCGACCTCCACGCCGTTCCCCTCGAGGGAGACATCGAACGGCGAGAGCCGGATCGTGGTGGCGACGCGGCCGGTTCGTCGCTCTGCTTCAGCCAGGTCCGCCACGGTGAGTCGCTGGAGCGCCAGCCGCTCCTCTCCTGCTCCTGCGAAAGGTGGCACGACGACGACCACGTCGCGGATGCGATCCGGTGGCACGCCAGCGCGGATCAGGTTGCCGGCGCGCGTGGCCTGGAAGGAGATCGTCGGCAGCGTCTCGTGCACGACGAACGCGAGCGGCACGCCAGGGTCGAGGTCGTTCAGCAGTGCACTCGCCCGCGACACGGCAGAGAGTTCCTCTACCGAAAGGAACGGCTCCTGGCGGACCCACGCGATCGCCGAGCCCGCGAGCATCGCGATCGTGAGCGCGGCCGTAACCACGACCGCAAGCGCTTGGCGATCTCGCAGCCGGTGCCACACGCGGACGATCCCGAGCGCCGCGAGGATCGGGACCGCGAAACCGAACGTCACGAAACGATCGGCGGGCAGCCATCCGGTGGCGAGCGCGAGTCCGATCCCGACGAACGTCACGACGAGCCACGACCGGAGGACCCGTCCCGCCGTCCCGTCTGGCGATCCGAACCCCACGATCGCGAGCGGCACCGAGATCCACTGCACGTACCTGGTCCAGCGGTCGACGAACCGGTCGAAATACGCCGAACGCAGCTCCGAGAGCAGTCCCGCGCGCCGGAGGAACGCGTCTCTCGACGTGTCGACGTCCAGCGGAGCCGGCCCGATCTGCGCGGCGAGCAGTCCGGCACCGAGCACCACCCCGGCGCCGACCGTTGCCCCGGCGATCCGGAGCGCCTCGCTTCGGTCGGCGCGCCACGCGACCGCCGCAGACACGAGGAGGATCACGGCGCCGACGAGGAAGAACTGGGGGTGCGCGAGCCCTCCTCCCGCGAACACGAGCGCAGCGATCACCGCCGATCGGGTCCGGCCTCGGTCCAGAAGCGCGATCGCAGCGACGAAGCTGACGGCCATCGCCAGGTTCGCGATGTAGCCCGCCGCCAGATGCACGCCGAACGTCCCCGCCAGCAGTCCGGCCAGCGCCGCGCCGACGCTCCCGGCGCTGCGCCGCACGAGCGCGAACGCCGCAAGGCCGAGACCCACGCCGAGAGAGACCTCGAGCGCAGCGGTCACCTGCACGACCGAGAGCCCGAACGCGCCCGAGATCACGAGCGCGAGCGCGGGGATGCCGGGCCGCGATCCGACCGCGGACAGGCCTTCGAGCCCGGCGAGCCGTGTCCACCACAGGTAGACGGGGGCATCCGGCCCGAGCGGGAACAGGTCGCCTTCGACGACGAACGGCCACAGGTACCAAAGGAGGAGCACGAGGGTGAGTCCGCCGACCACCGCCGCGTCGTTGCGGGTCGGCCGCCGGCTCCGGAGCTCTCCCGCCACGGTGTCGCCGGGCGCGCTCGTCGTCCTACCCCCGGGCGTTGAAGGAGCCCGTGGCGTCGATCACTTGACCGTCGTCGCCCTGGAGGTCCGTACAGGAGAACGCGCCGGTGATCTGGTTCGCGTCGGCCACGCCGATCGTGATCGAGCATTCGCCGGCCGAGGACGTGAACGACGCGATCACGTCGTCGCTCTGCACCGTGATCGAGAGCGAGAGCGTCGGCGAGGTCCGCTGCGAGCCCGTGAAGCTCAGTCCGCCGAGCCCGATCGTGGTGGCGTCGGTGCCCCCCGCCGTCCACACGAGCGCCATGCCGCCGGGTGGGGGAGCGTAGACGGAGGAGACCAGGTTGTTGATCGCCTTGCTCGCGAGGATGTCGCCGCTCACGCTGAGCGCGGCCTCCCCGCCGCTCACGTTGCCGCCCGCCTCCCCGGTCGATCCCGTCGGTGGCCCCGGCAGCTCACCGGTCAGGCCGCTCGGCGCTCCGCCGGTCGCACCCGTCGAGCCGGTCGCTCCCGTCTCGCCGAACGCCGACGACGGCACGACCACCAACGGAGGGTCGTCCTCGCTGCACGCCGACAGCATCGCGAGCGGAACGACGATCGCCGTGATCAGCACGGCCTGCTTCACGTTCCTCACCTCCGGTGGCGCGAACGTATCACGCGCACGTCGCCGGGCTCGCCGCTGCTAGCATCGCGTCAGTGCTCGACCGCGACCTCGCTGCGGACGTCCTGCGAGCCGCCCGCATGCGAGGCGGCGCGTTCGCCGAGTTGTACGTCGAGGAGCGGGTGGGGCTCTCCGTCCGACTCGACGACGGAACGGTCGAAGAGGTGACGCGGGGGCTCGACCGCGGCGCCGGCGTTCGCGTCGTGCACGGTTCGTCGTTCGGCTACGCGTACTCGAACCGTCTCGACCGCGACGCCCTGCTCGAGGCTGCTGCCGCGGCTTCGGCGGCCGTCTCGGAGGAGGGGCCCGGCGACGTCGTCGACCTCCGAACGCTCGAACCGCCGGTCGTGCACGACTCGATCCGCGACGCGGCCGCCACCTCGGCCGCCGACAAGGTCGCCTGGGTCCGCGAGGCCGACGAGACCGCGCGGGCCCTCAGCCCCGAGATCCGGCAGGTCACGGCCGTGTACGCCGACTCGGTACAGCGCATCGCGATCGCGACGAGCGACGGACGGTGGGTGCAGGAGGAGCGTCCGCGGATCCGCCTCGTCGTGACGGCGGTCGCCGGGCGCGACGGGAACATCCAGACCGGGTTCCACGGACCGGCTGGGCTCGCCGGAGCCGAGTTCATCGAGGCGAACCCGCCGGCCGCGACCGCCAAGGTCGCCGCTCGTCGCGCCGTGACGATGCTCGACGCGTCGCCGGCCCCGGCGGGCGAGATGACCGCCGTGCTCGCACCGGGGATGGGCGGCGTGCTGTTCCACGAGGCCGTGGGGCACCCGCTCGAGGCGGACATCGTCGACAAGGAGGCCAGCGTGTACCGCGGGCGCGTCGGCGAACGGCTCGCCTCCGAGCTCGTGAACGGCGTCGACGACGCCACCGTGCCGAACGCGTGGGGTTCGTTCTCGTTCGACGACGAGGGAGCTCCGGCGGAGCGGACGACGCTCTTCGAGGACGGCGTGCTGCGCGGATGGCTGTTCGACCGGATCCGCGCCGAGAAGGAGGGCGTGGCCTCGAGCGGGAACGGACGGCGGCAGTCGTACGCTCACCCGCCGATCCCGCGGATGTCGAACACCTACATCGCGAACGGCACCTCGACGGCCGAGGAGATCCTGTCGGGGACCGAGCGCGGCGTCTACGTGACGGCGCTCGCCGGAGGGCAGACCAACCCGGCGACCGGCGACTTCGTGTTCGGATGCTCGGAGGCGTACCTGATCGAACAAGGTGAGGTACGGACGCCCGTTCGAGGCGCGAACCTCATCGGGCGAGCGATCCCGGTCATGTCGAACGTCGACGCGCTCGCCGACGACTTCGACATCTGGCCCGGCGTCTGTGGCAAGGACGGACAGGGCGTCCCGGTCGGGAGCGGCTCGCCGACGGTCCGTATCTCGCGCATCACGATCGGGGGCACGGGTGCCTGAGCTCCCCGACCTGTGTCGAGCAGCGATCGAAGCCGCGACCGGCGACGAGCAGGTCGAGGCGTTCGCCGAGGAGCGGACCACGACCGAGGTCGAGGCGCTCCGCGGCGAGGTCGAGGGGCTCACGTTCGCCGAGTCGCGCGGCGTCGGCGTCCGGGTGATCACGCAGGGACGCCTCGGGTTCGCGTACGCGGCCGATCCGTCGCCGGACGAGGTTCGCGAGACCGTGGCTCGCGCGCGGGAGAACGCCGCGCTCGCGTCGGAGGATCCATTCAACGCGCTGCCGGACGCCCGGCCGTTCGAGGAGCTCGACGGCTTGTTCTCGGATGCGCTCGCGGCGATGGCGACCGACGAGAAGGTCCCGATCGCGCTCGGGATGGAGCGTCTGGCGACCTCGACCGACCCGAGGGTGACGAAGACCGAGGCGGTCCGGTACGGCGACATCGTCGGTCGGGTCGCGCTCGCGTCGACGACCGGCGTGGACGCAGAGTTCCGAGGGACGGGGTGCTGGTGCGCCGTGGTCACGCTCGCCGAGCAGGACGGCGACACGCAGACCGGCTTCTCGTTCCGCGTCGGTCACCGGCTCGAAGAGCTGGAGCCGGACGGTGTCGCGCTCGAGGCGGTCGAGCGGGCCGCGCGGCTGCTCGGCGCCACGAAGCCCGAGACCGCGAAGGTGCCGGTGGTGCTCGACCCGGTCGCCGCGTCCGCGTTCCTTGCCGTGCTGTCGGGGGCGCTCTCGGCGGAGGCGGTGCAGAAACAGCGATCGCTGTTCGCCCCGCTCGTGGGGGAGCAGGTCGCTTCGGACAAGCTCACCCTCGTGGACGACGGGCGGCTCGTGGCTGGTCCGGCGGCGGCGCCGTTCGACGGCGAGGGCGTTCCGACCGGCCGGACGGAGCTGATCACGGGCGGCGTGCTGAACGGCTTCCTGCACAACACGTACACGGCGCGGCGCGGCGACGTGAGCTCCACCGGCAACGCCACGCGCGGGTACCGTTCGACGCCCGGCGTCGGGACCACGAATCTGTTCGTGGCAGCTGGAGGCTCGACGTTCGACGACCTGCTCCGGCGCGCCGAAGGCGGCGTCCTGATCCAGGACGTTACGGGTGTGCATTCGGGCGCGAACCCGATCAGCGGCGAGTTCTCCGTCGGCGCGACCGGGCTCCGCATCGCGGACGGCGGGCTCGGCGAACCGATACGCGAGATGACCGTCGCGAGCACGATCCCGGACATGCTGCGCGGGATCGAGGCGGTCGGCGACACGCTCCGGTGGTTCTCGACGGTCGGGACCCCGCCGATCCTCGTCTCGGAGATGACGGTCGGAGGCGTCTAGCTCCGTTCGGCTACGCCGGCGGGTGCAGCACCTCGTCGATCACGTACACCGTCGCGTTGTCCGTGTGGATGTCGCCGCACACGACCGTCGCGCTCCCGTTCACGGTGAACGACTCGCCACTGCCCTCCACCGACAGTGTCGCGCCCTGCAGCGTCTCGTGCTCTCCAGCCACCTCGTCGGGCGCCAGCTGGCCTTCGACGACGTGGTACGAGAGGAGGTCGGCGAACTCACCCGTCGGGTCGGCCATCATCATCTCCATCCCCTCGGGGTCCGCTTCGCCGGCAGCCGCGAACGCGTCGTTGGTCGGAGCGAAGACGGTCAGGTCCTCAGCCGAGTTCAGCGTGTCCGTGAGCCCTGCCAGTTCGAGGTCCTCGGCGAGCGAGGTCAACAGCGGGTTCTCGGCCGCCGCCGTCACCACGGGCTGCGTCATCATGCCCTCGAAGCTGCCCATCCCTTCCCCGGGAACGTCCGTGCACGCGGTTCCGAACGGTTCCGCCGCGGCTGCGCCCCCCGTCTCGCCACCGTCGGGCTCGTCGTCGCCGCACGCAGCGGCCACGAGCAGCAGGGCCAGCAGCGCCGGCGCGAGTGTCCATCCGTTCCATCGAAGCCTCATGGGCTCCTCCTTCCGTGCTCCTCGCACCTGCCGTTCATCCGACGTGAACGACGATCTCGTGGTGGCCGGTCGCGCCGTTGGGGAACGGCTCCGCGCGTTCGGCCGGCTGCGTGACACCGTCGCGATCGGTCGCCCGGACCCGCAGGCGATGGTCGCCGGGTGATGCGTCCCACCGGTAGACCCACTGCCGCCAGGTATCCACCGTGTCCTCGGCGGCGAGCTCGGCCGGCGCCCAGGGGGTGCCGTCGACGCCCACCTCGACCCGGTCGATGCCCACGTGCTGCGCCCACGCCACGCCGGCGATCGGGACCTCCCCCGCGACCAGGTCGAGGAAGGGCGATGGCGTGTCGATCCGCGACATCGTCTTTACCGGCGCTTCCTCCGCCCACCCCCGCTGCACCCAGTACGGGTCGTACGCGTCGAACGTGGTCAGCTCGATGTCGACCAGCCATTTCGTGGCCGAGACGTAGCCGTACAGGCCGGGCACGATCATCCGAACGGGGAACCCGTGCGCGAGCGGTAGCGGCTCGCCGTTCATCGCGACCGCCAGCATCGCGTCGCGCCCGTCCGTCGCGATCGCCGTGGGCGTCCCGATCGTGAAGCCGTCGACCGAGCGGCTCACGATCTGGTCGGCGCCGGGGAGCGGGGCGGCCTCCTCCAGCAGGTCGCGCAGCGGCGCCCCGATCCATCGCGCGTTCCCCGCGTAGCGGCCTCCCACCGGGTTCGAGACGCAGGTCAGCGTGATGTCGCGTTCGATCAGCGGTCGTTCGAGGAGCTGCCGGTAGTCGAGGATGAGCTCGCGCTCGACCATGCCGTGGATGCGCAGCCGCCAGTCCTCGGCCATGAGCGCCGGAACGAGCAGCGCGGTGTCAACTCGGTAGAAGCGCTCGTTGGGTGTGATGAATGGCCCGAGGCCCGGCACCGATAGATCTGCGCCCCTCGCGGACGCGGCCGAACTCGAGGGGGCGGGGATGCGCACCGCGGCCCGGGACTCATCGGCCCGGAACCGACGGGCGAACACGTTCCCGACGCCTCCTGCCGCGACCGCGGCCGTGACGCCGGCCGCTCCCGTCAGGAGGAACCGCCGTCGATCGAGCGCCCACGAGCCGTCGGCGCGGCCCTGCGGCGACGTCCTCTGTCGTGCGTCCGTCGACACCGCGCTCCGCAATGCCAGCAGAGCGATCGCTCCGGTGAGGGTCGCGGCGATGGCCGGAAGGACGTCGATCGCTTCGGCGACCGGCCTGGACAGCGCCGCGATCACGCCGATCGCTCCGAACGCGAGGAGCCCCGCGATGCCCACCCAGGTTCGGCGGAGGGACCCGATGCCCAGGAGGACGGCCGCGACCACGAGCAGCGCGGTGATCCCCGCAAGCAGGACCGTCTTGTCCTGCTCGCCGAAGGTTCGGATCGCGAAGGCCTTGAGCCATTCCGGCGTGGCGTCGATCGCGCTCTGGCCGACCGTCAGGATCGGGGAGGCCTGCGGGTCCACCATGCCGGCGACGAGTTGCGCCACGCCGAGCGCGACGGCGGCCGCGATCAGGCCGATCGCCGCTCCCACTGCGAACGTCCGAAGCTTGGTCGCCGACCACGGGACCGGATCGTGCTGGGAAGGATCCGTTCGGGCCGGCGCTCGAGAGCGATCCTCCGGAAGAGGGGCTGCTCGCTGCGTCACCCCTCAAGCCTGGAGGCGCGGGTATTGCCACATCCTTACGAGCGGGTGGCGCCGGTCTTACGGTTCCGTCCGCGCGCCAGTCATCGCTCGTCCTGCGACGAGGGCATCGGTAGCGTCACGGCGAAGCGGGCGCCCTGCGCGGGACGGCTCTCGGCGGAGATCTCCCCGCCGAGCCCCTCGACGATACGCTTGGCGAGGGCGAGACCCAGGCCGGCCCCAGCACCGTGACGCGCCGGGTCCGCGCGGAAGAACGGGTCGAAGACCCGCTCGAGGTCGTCGGGATCGATCCCCTCGCCGGTGTCGGCCACCGCCACCTCGAGGGCTCCGCGCGAGCGTCGCGCCTCGATCCGGACGCTCCCATCGAGCGGCGTGTGTCGCACCGCGTTCGACAGGAGGGTCTGGATCACCCGTGTCAGCCGCGGCGAGCACGGGACGTCCCCCGCGCCGTCGAGATCGGCCACCAGCGACAGACCCTTCCCGTCCGCCTGCGGCTCGACCGCCGCCACCGCCGCGCTGACGACGTCGCTGAGTCGCGCCCGGCGGGTCTCGCGCTCGATCGAGCCGGCGTCGAGTTGGGCGAACTCGAAGAGGTCGTCGACCATGTTCGAGAGCTGGCCCACCGACCGCCGCATCTCGCCCACGAACCTGCGCATGCTTTGCGGATCGTCGACGACACCCTCGTCGATCGCCTCGACCATCGCGCGCACGTTCGCGAGCGGCGTTCGCAGGTCGTGCGAGACAGCCGTCACCAGGTCGCGCCGGGTCGATTCGATCAGCCGTTCCCGCTCGTACGCGGCCTGCAGGCGTTCTGCCATCTCGTCCAGGGTGCGGGCGAGCGTGTCGAGCTCGGGCCCGGCGCCGAGGTCGCCGACGCGGGCGTCGAGATCGCCTCGGCCGAGCCGCCGCGCGTCCTCCACCAGCCGGTCGACGGCCCGGGACCGGGAGCGGGCGAGCGCCAGGGCCGCGCCGACCCCGGCTGCGGCCGAGTACAAGAACAGGATGGCGACCGTCGTCGCGTCGTGGCGATCGACGACCATCTGTCGCGTGAGGACGACGAGGTTGACGATCGCCGCCACCGCGCCGACGACCGCGACCGCGGTCATGCTCTGCGTCATCGACGCCTTCGTGAGCAGCGCGCGGGCGAGCGCGATCGCGACCACCGTGACCACGAGCGCCGGCGCGATCAGCGCGGCGAGGTGGGCGAGCTCGCCCGAGTCCATGCCGACGACGGCGCCGGCGACCAGCGTCCCGATCGCTCCGGCCGCCGCCACCGCCGCCGCGAGCGCGATCGCGCGCCAGGCCATCATGGATCGAACCGGTACCCGACGCCCCACACCGTGACGAGGTGCTCGGGGTTCGACGGATCCTCTTCGATCTTCTCGCGCAACCGGCGAACGTGCACGGTCACCGTTGCGCTGTCACCGTCCCACGCGAAGTCCCAGACCTCGTCGAGGAGCTCGGCGCGCGTGAAGGTCCGCTCGGGGTGGGAGGCGAGCAGGAACAGGAGATCGAACTCCTTCCGCGTGAGGGGGACGAGATCGCCGTGGAGGCGCGCCTCCCGTCTCGGCCCGTCGAGCTCGAGGTCGCCGTGGGTCAGCACCTCGGCGAGCTGCTCCGCGCCGTTCGCGCGACGGAGGACCGCCCGCACGCGCGCGACGACCTCGCGCGGGCTGAACGGCTTCGTGACGTAATCGTCGGCGCCGAGCTCGAGCCCGACCACGCGGTCGGTCTCGTCTCCCTTGGCCGTGACCATGATCACCGCGGTCGGCGCCCGCTCGCGCATCCGGCGGAACACCTCGAGGCCGTCGATGCGTGGCAGCATGAGGTCGAGCAGCACGAGGTCGGGTGGCGATGCTTCGAACCTGATGAGCGCCTGCTCGCCGTCCTCGGCCTCCTCGACCTCGAACCCGTCCTTCTCCAGGTAGCGCGAGAGGACCTCGCGCACGATCGGCTCGTCGTCGACGACGAGCACGCGGGCGTCGCTCATCCGCGGCCATCCGGTTCGTTCATGCGTGTCCATGATGAACCTTGGATGTTGCGGATTCCTTACGGGCTGGTCGAGCTCGGCGCGGGAGCTCGTCACACCCTGCTGCTCGCGGCGATGTTCGGCACCGTTCCGTCCCGAGAAAGCCCCTCGTAAGGTGTCTCCGTCTACGGTTCAGGTATCTCGAGTCACGAGGGACGACTTCGTCAGTCGAACCGACGGACGGGTCGACCGCAGGGGGAAGACGTTGAGCCTGGTCGCCGCGTTGAAGCGCCACCCAGCCCGGACGGCCGTGGTCGCCGCCGTCCTGCTCGCGCTGGGCGGGTTCGCATTGTGGTGGTTCGCGCCGTGGAACCTGTTCATCGACAAGCGCGTGGACGAGGCGTTGCCTGGGACCACCGGCGCGGTCGCCGAAGCCGAGGAGGCCGCCGGCGACGCCACGGCTGAGGCCACGGGGACCGAGGCTACCGGCACCGATCCGAACGCGGAGCCGGCGACCCTCGCGTCGGGAGAGTTCGCCGGCCTCGAGCACGCCACGAGCGGCGAGGCCCTGGTTGTCGAGCTCGAGGACGGCAGGCGGTTCCTCCGCTTGGACGATCTCGAGACGTCGAACGGCCCGGACCTCCGCGTCTACCTCTCGTCGGTGCCGGCGAGCGACGACTGGTACGTGTACGACGACGAGGAGGTCGTCGACCTCGGTGGCTTGAAGGGGAACATCGGGAGCTCGAACTACGCGATCCCGGCCAACGTGGATCTCGCGGACTTCGAGACCGCGGTGATCTGGTGCCGGCGGTTCAGTGTCGGGTTCGGTGTGGCGCCGCTCGAACCCGCGACGTAGTCGGGTCCGGTCAGATCGTTCCCGGGCGCACGTCCCCCGCGATCAGCGCGAACACCAGCGCGGCGACCGCGAGACGGAACCACAGGAAGATCGCGAAGTCGTGGCGGCGCAGGTACCGCAGCAGGAACGCGATCACGAGGAACCCGCTGACGGCCGAGGCGGCGATGCCGGCGATGAACGGCCCCCCCATGCCCGGGGGGATCCCCTCGCTCGCGAGGTCCACGCCCTTGTAGATCGCGGCACCGGCGATCACCGGGAGCGAGAGCAGGAACGAGAAGCGAGCGGCGGTCTCGCGATCGAAGGTCAGCGCGCGGGCCGCGGTCATCGTCACGCCCGAGCGAGACACGCCCGGTTGCAGCGCGGCCGCCTGGGCGATGCCGAGCACGAGGCCGTGGCGCACGGTGAGATCGTCCAGGTGCCGGCGGCTCGCCGCGATCCGATCGACCACGTACAGGACGACGCCGAACACCACGAGCATGACGGCGATCAGCCACGGCTGGCCGAGCTCGTCCTGGATGAACCCTTCGAGCGCAGCCCCGACGATCACCGCCGGGATCGTCCCGACGACGAGCGCCCACGCCAGACGTTGGTCGGTCGACTCGATCGCCCGGGCCGACAGAGATCGGACCCAGGCGCCCGCGTAGCGAGCCACGTCGTGGCGGAAGTAGATCAGCGCCCCGGCCAGCGTCCCGACGTGCAACGCCACGTCGAACGACTTGTTGAGATCGGGGTCGTTCAGGATCGGCCAGTCGAAGAACCAGGGCACAAGGATCAGGTGTCCGGAGCTGGAGATCGGCGCGAACTCGGTCACACCCTGCGTGATGCCGAGGACGATCGCTTGCAGGATGGTCAGGTGGCGGCTCCCGGATGCAAAGAGGAGAAGATGCTATCTGTGCCTACGCCGGTTCCGTGGAACGGAATAGGCGTTCGAGGGCAGCGAGACCGGGCTCTCGCTCCTTGAGGTCGAACCGATCGGCGAGGTCGACCAAGCGTACGCCGCTCCTGGAGGCGTCCAGGATCTCGATCCCGATGAGTCGTCCGGCTACGTCGAGGTCGACCACCCGACCGTCCTCGAGGATCTCCGAGCGTGCGACGTGTTCTCCCTCGCGAACGTACACGTAGATCGCATCGGCTTCTTCGTCGTACGTGAGCCTCATCGAGGTCCTTTCCTCGGTGCGAGGACGGTCACGACGTATGAACGCCTCTCTCGGTACGTCGTGATCCTCAGGATACGCCCAGTGTCCGTCCTGCCCCAGACATGAACGCGATCCCACGTTCGCGCCCTGGTCTCCGCGATGACGTTCCGCAGAGCCTGGGCGATCTCCCCTTCGCTTATCCGGCGCTCGACCATCCGTCGGCGCGCATGTTTGCTGAGGATCACGCAGTCTGGGTCGGCGCCACCGATACCGAGATCTGCCCGAACGCCGCGGCGTGGGCCAGCCGTTCGGCGACGTCGGGGCTGACCAGCAGCACGAGCGACGGACCGCTCGCGCCGCCGGCCTCGAAGGTCCCGCCGCCGTCCTCGACGATGGAGAGGATCTCGAGCCCGCTCCCGACGGTGTCGGTATACGGACGCGGGCCGCCGAACGTCGCGATGACGTCGACGAGATCACCGGGACGGAGCACGCCGGCGGGGACGCCGGCGGTCACGACGAAGGCGCGGAGGCCGCTCGTGACCTGCGAGGCCACCGGTCCGCCGGCGCCGCCGACCCGCGTCCTGGTGACCGCCTCCCCCTCGGCGAGGTCCGAAACCAACGTCCGGCCGACCGCGTCGTCGATCGCGGTGAGCGCTCCCGGCGGTGCGTAGGCGCTCGGCACTCGATCCAGCCGCAACGCGTCCTCGACCAGCACGGTGCCGCGCTCGAGCGGCTGGGCCGCGACCACGACCGCGGTCGGATCGCCCGTGGAGGGTCGCAGCGCCTCGAGCTCGGCGGCGTACCCCCGGACCAGCGTGAACGAGCCAGCCCCCGCCACGATCGCGAGCACCGCGAACACCTTCGACCTCGGCGACCACCGCCGAAGAAACACCGCTCACCTCCCGCCGAGGGAAGGACGATGCACGCTACGCGAGGCGAACGCGCAACGCCGTGAGCCAGGTCACACTTCGCGAGGTTTCTTGGGGGGCGTCAGCGGCAGGACACGGAGCCGGAAGTCTTCGAGCGCCTCCCGCCCGACGACCATCGAGACCGCCTCGCGGACCCGGTCGCCGAGTTGCTGCGTGTCGTCCTCGGTCGTGAAGCGGATCTCGACCGTGACGAGGACCTTCTCGCCCATTCACTCCACCTCGAACCGCGCGTTCTCCAGCGCGGTCGCGCACTCGCAGTCGCGCTCGGCGGGGAACGCAGGGATCGCGGCGAACAACAGGTTCCGGAGCCGCGCGTTGTTCTGTTGGAACGCGCGGATCACCTCTTCGTGGGTGACGGGAGGAGCGCCGGGCACGGCGACGTCGTAATCGGTGATCAGCGAGATGTTCGCGTAGCAGATCTCGAGCTCGCGGGCGAGTACGACCTCGGGGTACCCGGTCATGTTCAGCGTGTGCCAGCCGACCGAGTTGAACCACTCGGATTCGGCGCGCGTCGAGAACCGCGGTCCCTCGATCACCACCATCGTCCCGCCCTCGTGCAGGCCGATGCCGAGCTCGCGCCCTTTCGCGACGATCGTCGAGCGCATCGTGGCGCAGTAGGGGTCGGCGAACGAGATGTGGGTGGTCACCGGTCCGTCGTAGAACGTGTGCGGCCTCGACCGCGTGCGGTCGACGATCTGGTCGCAGATCACGAACTCGCCGATCTGCACGCCGGTCTGGAGCGAGCCCGCCGCGCAGGGCCCGACGATCCGTTCGACGCCCAGCTCCTTCATCGCCCAAAGGTTCGCCCGATAGTTGATCGCGTGCGGCGGGTACTGGTGCTTGATCCCGTGACGCGGGATGAACGCCACGCGCGACGAACCGACCTGGCCGACGACCGGCGAAGCCGACGGCTCGCCGTACGGCGTCTCCACGTGCACGGTCTCGGTGTCCTCGAGCAGGGAGTAGAAGCCGGAGCCGCCGAAGACGCCGATCTCGGCCCGACTCACGACGAGGAGCCCTCCTTCGACGAGCCGGAGCCGGACGTGGACGAGGACGAGCCCTCCGAGGTGGACGCGGTCCCCGAACCGCTCTCGGAGGAAGAGGAAGAGGTGGAGGAAGACGCGCCGTCGCCGGAGCCGGAGGTCGCCGCCGCGTCGGCCTTCGTCTTCTCGGGCGTGGGCTTGGAGGCCGAACGGCTGTCCGTCGCGTAGAACCCGGACCCCTTGAACACGATCCCGGCCGGATGGAAGACCTTCCGGAGGGCGCCGCCGCACGCGCCGCACGTCGTCAGCGCGTCCTCGGAGATGCGCTGGAAGACCTCGATGTGCTGTCCGCACGACGTGCATTCGTACTCGTAGGTCGGCATGGACGAAGTGTATCGGGGGTAGACAGCCGGGCCTACGCTCGAGCAGCCGGCCGCGGGAGCAGCGGGGTTGACCCGAGGGGTAGACTCCGTGCCCCCGGGGGAGCGGAGGCGCGCCATGGCGAAGGTGAGGAAGGCCGTCATCCCGGCAGCCGGGCTCGGCACTCGGTTCCTTCCGGCCACCAAGGCGCAGCCCAAGGAGATGCTCCCGGTCGTGGACAAGCCGGCGATCCAGTGGGTCGTCGAGGAGGCCGTTCGGGCCGGCCTCACCGACATCACGATCATCACGGGACGCGGCAAGCACGCGATCGTCGACCACTTCGATCGCTCGTTCGAGCTCGAGCACTTCCTCGAGGTGAAGGGGAAGTTCGACGAGCTGAAGCAGGTCCGCGAGATCTCGGACATGGCCACGATCCACTACATCCGCCAGCGCGATCCCCTCGGTCTCGGGCACGCGGTCGCGGCCGCCGAGGGCCACGTGGGGGGCGAGTCCTTCGCGGTGCTGCTCGGGGACGACCTCATGGCCGAGAACAACCCGCTGCTCCAGGAGATGCTCCGGGTCCACGAGAAGTACGGGCGAAGCGTGCTGGCGGCGATGGAGGTCAGCCGGGACGAGATCTCCCTCTACGGCGCCATCGAGCCCGAATTCGTCGAGAACGAACACCTCGCGCAGGTGCGCTCGATCGTGGAGAAGCCGCCGCCCGACGAAGCGCCCTCCAACCTGGCGGCGATCGGTCGGTACGTGCTCACCCCGGAGATCTTCGACTGCCTCCGCAGAACGCACCCGGGGGTCGGCGGTGAGTTGCAGCTCACCGACGCGATCAGCATGCTCGCCAGGGAGCAGGCGGTGTACGCGTACGTGTTCGACGGCGGGCGGTTCGACGTGGGCAACAAGCTGGACTACCTCAAGGCCACGATCGAACTCGCCATCGACCGCGAGGACATCGGGAAGGACTTCCGAGCCTGGCTCGGCGACTTCGCCGAGCGCAAGAAGCTCATCTGAGCTCGAAGGACACCGTCGATACACTGGGTCGGATGGCGACGCCCCAGCACGTCCACGACCACGACAGCGGCGACGGCCTGCTCTCCGTCGAGGACGCGCGCGAGCGGGTGCTCGCCGGGATCGGACCGCTCCAGCCGATCGACCTCCCGCTCACCGAGGCCTACGGATGCGTGCTGGCGAACAGCGTCACCGCCGAACGCGACATCCCGGACTTCGCGTCCTCGGCGATGGACGGGTTCGCGGTGCGCTCGTCCGAGGTCGCGGAGGCCACGCCGTCGGCGCCCGTCGACCTCCGGGTGGTCGGCCGGGCGGCGATCGGCGAACGCCCGGAAGGAACGGTGGGCGGCGGCGAGGCGTTCCGGATCGCGACCGGCGCCCCGGTGCCCGCCGGAGCCGACACGGTCGTTCCCGTCGAGAACACGCAGGTCTCGGGCGACACGGTTCGGGTCCAGTCGGGGACGCCCGCAGGCAAGCACGTCCGGCCGAGCGGTGAGGACGTCCGCGCCGGGGAGACCCTCGTCCAGGGTGGCCGCCGGCTGCAGGCTCCCGAGCTCGGCCTGCTCTCGACGGCGGGGTTCTCCCATCCGCTCGTCCACCCGCGCCCGCGCGTCGTGGTGCTCTCCACCGGGGACGAGCTCGTCCCGCCGACGCAGCACCCCGAGTACGGGCAGGTCCGCGACTCGAACGCCTACACGCTGTTCGGCGCGCTCCGCGAGGCGGGGGCGGTGCCGATGCTCGCGGGCATCGTCCGCGACGACGTGGATTCGTTCCGCGAGACGGTGCTGTCGCACCTCCAGCAGGCCGACGCGTTCGTCTCGTCCGGCGGGGTCTCGGTGGGGGAGCGCGACGTGGTGAAGGCGGCTTTCTTCCGCCGCGGCGACGTCGAGTTCTACAAGGTGGCGATGCAGCCCGGCATGCCGCAAGGGTTCGGCGAGATCGAGGGAACCCCGTTCTTCGGCCTGCCGGGCAATCCCGTGAGCGTGTTCGTGAGCTTCGAGGTGTTCCTGCGTCCCGCGCTGATGAAGATGATGGGCCGGCGCCAGCTGTTCCGCCCGGAGGTCCCCGCCCGTCTCGAGGAGGACGTCACCGGGCCGGGGGGGAAGACGCAGTTCGCGCGCGTCCGGGTTCGGCGGACCAAGGACGGATGGGCGGCCACGCCGACCGGCGGCCGGGGCTCGAACCTGATCGCCACCGTCGCGAGGGCGAACGGGCTCGCGATCGTTCCCCAGGGTGTGGAGACGGCGCGCGCGGGAAGCCAGGTGAACGTCATGCTCTTCCGCTCGATGGACGAGTGAGCGGGATGGCCTCCGAACCCGAACCCATCGCACGGATCGTCGAGGTCGGCGACAAGGAGGTCACCGAACGCGAGGCGGTCGCCGAGTGCGTCGTGACGATGACCCCCGACGCGTGTTCGCAGCTCGTGGCCGGCACGCCGAAGGGGAACCCGATCGAAGCCGCACGGATCGCCGGGGTCATGGGCGTGAAGCGGACCCCCGATCTCCTGCCGTTCTGCCACCCGATCGCGGTCACGGGCGCGGAGGTGTCGGTCGACCCCGACACGACGACCGGCCGCATCGTCGTCCGTTCGACGGTCCGCGCGCGCGACCGAACCGGCGTCGAGATGGAGGCCCTCACCGCCGCCGCCATCGCCGCGCTCAGCCTCTACGACACCGCGAAGGCGTTCGACCGAGCGGCCAGGATCGACGGGCTCCGGCTGCTCGAGAAACGGGGCGGCAAGGGCGGCGACTACGTCGCCGACTGACGTTTCTCAAAGACGCATCGGCGGTTCGGCGCGCACTCGAGAATCTCAACGATGGTGTTTGTACCCCCATATCTCGGGTGCTACCGTGCGGACCCAGCCCAACATCTTGTGGCGGACCGGGATCCGAACGAGGAGGGGGCTGGGCGCGTGGGTTGGCTGTTGCTCGCGGTTCTGGTCATCATGTGGGCCGTCTTCCTCCTCCCCTCTTTGGGAAAGACGCCGAGGAACAGCGTGAAGGACTTCGAACGGAACATGGATCTGCTGGCCGGATCGAACGGGCATGGTCGCTGGATCGTCACCCCGCAGAAGGGGATGGCGTTCATCGGCCCGAAGGCTCGCGCCCACGCGAGGGCTCGCGCCCGCCGTCGCCGCGTGTTCATGGTGCTGATCGAGTGCATCGTGCTCACCGGGCTGATCGCGCTCGTGCCCCCGCTCCGACCGATGTGGTACGTGACGGCCGTGCTGGTCGCGTTGTTGGGCGTCTACGTCTGGCTGCTCGTGTCGATGCGATCGCACGGCGCCGCCTCGCGGGATCTCACCAGGACCCGTGAGGCCGCGGTGCCCGAGCGTCCGAGCCCGTCGCGCCAGCGCTACGCGTCGGACGCGGGCGGGCGAACGGCGCGGCCGGCGTACAACGGGCTCTCGGCCTTCGGCGACGATCTCGTGAACATCGTCGTGCGGCCGGCCGACGAGGCCGGCGTCGCCCGCGTCTAGGCGCCGGGCTCGTGGATCTGGACGGCATCGCCGAGGATATCCACGGTCGTTTCGCCGAGCGGATGCAGGCTCGCGAGCGCGCGCTCCCCGCGTCCCGAACGGCGATCCGCTCCTGCGCGAACGCGATCCGCGCGATCCATCGCGGCGACTTCGAGCTCGCGCACCGGCTGATGGACGAGGCGAAGGCGGCGATCGACGAGGGGTTCGCGGCGGTTCGCGACCATCCGGACATCCGGTACGCCGGATACCTCCAGGACGCGCAGAAGGAGTACGCGGAGGCCCGCATCACCGAGGCCGTGGTGACCGGCTCGCCCGTCCCCCCACCGGCCGATCTCGGCGTCGAGGACTCGCCCTACCTGAACGGGATCGCCGAGGCGATCGGCGAGGCCAGGCGGCACGCCCTCGACCTGCTGCGCGAGGGGCGGGTGGCCGACGGCGAGGGCATGCTCTCGGCGATGGACGACCTGTACGCGATCCTCGTGACGATGGACTATCCGGACGCGATCACCGGCAACCTGCGCCGCTCGACCGACGTGGCGCGGAGCTTGATCGAGAAGACGCGCGGCGACCTCTCGGTTGCGCGCGTCTCGCAGGACCTCCACGATGCCCTCGACCGCCACGCGAAGCACGTGCTCGGCGAGGAGTCGTAGCCCCCAAGGCCCTACGAGAAGAACCGGTCCCAGGGTCGAGCGTCGTTCGGGACGCCAGGGTCGTGTCCGACCCCTGCTACCCTTGCCGGGTTCGGGGGGGTGTAGCTCAGTCCGGTAGAGCACTGCCTTCGCACGGCAGGGGTCAGGGGTTCAAATCCCCTCACCTCCACGGTCGAAATCCGAGAGTCAGCGGCCTCCTGAACCATGGGCGGGAGGCAAACGAGGGGCAGATGGACAAGATCGACACATCGACGTCTGAGAGCGAGCGATCCGGCTGGCGGCTTCGCCTTCGGCAGCTGCGGCTGCGCTTCCGCGATCCGGGCCTCGAGTCGGCGTATCGCGCCGACCGTTTCAGCCACGATCTCGGCAACATCCGCTTCGCCTTCCTGGCCGGGATCGCCATCTGGGTCGCGTGGGGCCTGCTCCTGCGCCCCTACATGCTGGCCCTGTCCGACCAGCGACTCGACCTGCTCATGCGGTTCCTCGTGTTCATCCCTTTGTTGCTCGTCGGGCTCGCGCTCACGTACACCCGGTTCTTCGGGCGCGTCTGGGAATGGGTGTCGGTCGCCATCGCCGGGGCGACGCTCCTGCTCTGGGTCTACTACGTCTCGCGCATCACGACGGTGCCCGCGGAGTACGGATACATCGGCGTCATCCTGATCACGTCGTTCACCTACGCGCTGCTGCGCCTCCGGTTCGTCTTGGTCGTGCTGGTCACGGTGATCGGTATCGGCGCCTACCTTCCGTATGCCATCACGGCGAAGTACATCCTGGACGTGAGCCTGGTGCTGGCGATGCTCTACCTGGTCTCGTTCGGCCTGATGGGCGGTATCGCCGCCTATCGGATGGAACGGTTCACGCGAGACCTGTTCCTCCGCGAACGTCAGGTCGAGCAGGAACGGACGCGGTCCGACGGGCTGCTGCTCAACATGCTGCCCGCGGCGATCGTCGAACAGCTCAAGACCTCGTCCGGGGGACGGATCGCCCAGAACTTCGATCAGGTGAGCGTGTTCTTCGCCGACGCGGTCGGGTCCACGGAACAGGCCGCACGGTCGACCCCGGAGGCGTTCGCCGATGCCCTGGATGAGCTCTTCAGCCACTTCGACGAGATCGCCACGCGGCACGGCCTCGAGAAGATCAAGACGATCGGAGACGCGTACATGGCCGTCGCCGGCGCGCCGACGCCCATGGCCGATCACGCCGACGCGGCCGTCGGGATGGCGGTCGACATCCTTGCCGACGCCGGGAAGCTCAGGTGGCCGTCGGGCGACCCGATCGTGGTGCGGGGCGGGATCGCCACTGGGCCGGCCGTCGCCGGAGTGATCGGGGTCCAGAGGTTCGCGTACGACCTGTGGGGCGACACCGTGAACCTTGCGAGCAGGCTCGAGACGAACGCAGTTCCCGGCCGCTTCCTGGTCTCCGATTCGACGGCCGGGGAACTGGCCGATCGGTACGACTTCGGGCCCTCCGAGGTCCTCGAGGTCAAGGGCAAGGGGCCCACGATCGTCCGCGTCCTCCTGGGCCCCCACGCGAACGTCCCCATCATGGCGCCGCTCGCCTCCGAGGCCGAATGACCGCAACGAGGAGCCTCGTGCGCGCGGCAGCCGTCGTGGTGGTGGTGGGCACGCTGGTCGCCGGATGCACCGACGCCGATCCGGGCCTGACGCGGCGTCCGTCCAGCGGAGGCGGTGAGGTGATCGTCGTCGGCGTGTCCGGCGCCTTCGCCGAGAACCAGATCGTCGCGGAGATGTATGCGCAGGTGCTGGAGCACGCCGGCTACACGGTCGAGCGACAGCTGGAGATGCGGTCTCGCGAGATCTCGCAGAACGCCCTGGAGGCGGGGTTCATCGACGTGAAGCCGGAGTACCTGTCGTCGTTGCTGCTGTTCCTCGACCCGGACGCGGAGGCGTCCGGAGAAGCCCCCGATGTGGCCCGGCTGGCCGACGAGCTGCTCCGGTCCGAAGGGATCGCGTTGCTCACACCATCGGCGGCCGAGGACACGAATCAGTTCGTGGCGAACGCGGAGACGGCCGAGCGGTTCGACCTGACCACGGTGAGCTCCCTCGCCCCCGTCGCCGACCAGCTGACGTTCGGCGGGCCGGCGGAATGCCCCCAGCGGCCGTTCTGCCTGCCGGGATTGCACGAGGTCTACGGGGTCCTGTTCGACGACTTCGCGCCGCTGGACGCCGGAGGGCCGCTGACCGTCGACGCGCTCAGGCGCGAACGCGGTGCAGGTCGGGCTGCTGTTCTCCACGGACCCGAGCATCGAACAGAACGGGTTCGTCCCGCTCGTGGACGACCGGCACCTCCAGAACGCGGAGAACATCACGCCCGTGATCCGTTCGGAGAAGCTGAACGACGAGGTTCGGAGCCTGCTCGATGCCGTGAGCGCCCGGCTCTCCTCGGAGGAGATGACCGAACTCGTGGGACAGGTCGTGATCGACGGGCAAGACGTGGCCACCGTAGCCACGGGATTCCTGACCTCGAACGACCTGCTGTAGACAAGCCTGTCGGCTCCGAAACAGCGCTGAGCTCCGCGCACCGATCTCCTCGCCCACGTTACGCTCACGCGCCGATGGGCGTCGCGCGCAGTCTGGTCCTCTGGGCGGTCGACAACCGGTGGCTCCGCGAGCACCTGCCACGGTACCGGTGGGTCCGGCGCAGCGTTCGCAGGTTCATGCCGGGCGAGACGCTGGACGACGCGCTCGGTGCCGCCGCCCGCCTCGGCGAACGCGACCTGCCCACGATGTTCACGTACCTGGGCGAGAACGTGACCGACCTCTCCGACGCCCGCGGCGTGGTCGATCACTACAGCGACGCCTACGAGCGTGTCGCTGCCGCCGACCTCCGTACCGAGATCTCCGTGAAGCCGTCCCACCTCGGCGTGGACCTCGACCCGGAGGCGACCTTCGCCAACCTGGACGAGCTCGCCACCGCGGCCGCCGGGCACGGCAACTGGCTCTGGCTCGACATGGAGTCGGATCGCTACGTCGACCCCACGCTCGAGCTCTACCGCAAGCTGCGGGCCGGCCATCCGAACGTCGGCGTGTGCCTCCAGGCGTACCTCAAGCGGACCGCCGACGACGTCGACTCGCTCATGCCGCTCGACCCGACGATCCGGCTGGTCAAAGGCGCATACCGAGAGCCGCGCGAGATCGTGTTCGGCTCGCGCGAGGTGATCGACGAGGCGTACCGGCGGCTCGCCTTACTGATCCTCGCCCGCAAGGGGCCCGTCGGCAGACTCGCGCTCGGCACCCACGACGTCGGGCTCGTCAAGCAGATCGAGGCCGACGCGCGGGGACGGGACGGGTTCGAGGTCCACATGCTGTTCGGGATCCGGCAGGCCGAGCTGCTGCGGATGACGGCCGATGGCTACACGACGCGCTCGCTGATCTCGTACGGGACGCACTGGTACCCGTGGTTCATGCGACGGATCGCGGAGAAGCCGGTCGAGAACTCGCTGCTCGCGCTCCGCAACCTGTTCGCGCGCGGCTGAGGGCGCTCCGCCGGAGACGCGGAGTTTCAGCCGAGGATCCGCGCGTCCCCGTAGCCGGCGTCGAGCGCCGACGCCAGCTCGAACCGCCGGGGATGGAACTGCTCGAGCCCGGGGTCGACGTCGCCGCTCATGACGAGGTCCGCGACGTGCCGGCCGAGCGCGGGCGCGAGCTTGAACCCGTGGCCGCTCGTGCCGGCGTCGACGAATACGCCGGGCGCGATCTCGCCGATCACCGGTTGCCAGTCCGGCGAGACGTCGTACAGGCTCGCCCAGCCGCCCCGCGACGTCGCGTGCTGGAGACCCGGAACCCGCTTGACCACGCGAGCGCCGAGCCGCGATGACTCTTCCGACCCCACGCGTTCGTCGAAGTCGTCGGGATCCACGTTCGGCTCGGGATGGAGCGGCCCGACGAGGAACAGCTCCTCGCCCTCGGGGCGGAAGTAGTAGCCGTTCGGAAGGTCGCCGTGCGCGGGAACCCGGACGTCGCCGCCCCAGGCGAACGTCGCGACGATGTGCCGCTCGACGGTGAGTGGCAGGTCGGCGCCGACCATCGCGGCGAGCGCTCGCGACCACGGGCCGGCGGCGATCAGGACGCGTTCCGCGGTGACCGACGCGTCGCCGGCCGTGAGTGTCCAGGCCTCGCCGGCGGGTTCGATCGCGGTCACCGCGGTGCCGAGGACCACCTGGGTGCCGAGCTCGCGGGCGCGATCGAGCAGGCCCTGCGTCGTCAGGACGGGGTCCGCGTACCCGGCGTCGCGCTCGAACGCCGCCACCGCGATCCCCTCGAGATCGAAGTCCGGCCACTCGGCGACGACCTGCTGCGGTTCGAGCAGCTCGGTCGGGATCCCCTGTTCGTTCAGACGCGGAACGACCTCACGGACGGTGGCTTCGTCCTCGGGCGGGTGGAGCACCAGGAGGCCAGACCCTCGGAAGCCCGACTCGCGCCCGGTGTGCTGCTCGAACTCGCGGAACATCGCGATCGAGTCACGCGCGACCGAGGCGAGGAACGGGTTCGTGTAGTACGCGCGACAGATCGCGCTCGAACGCCCGGTCGGGCCGCCCGCGGGGGAGGTCTTCTCGACGACCACGGTCCGAACGCCGCGTCCCGCGAGGTGGAAGGCGGCGCTGGCGCCATGCACCCCCGCGCCGATCACGACGACGTCGTAGGGGTCCATCGCCGCGGAGTCTACGGCGGGCTCTGAGGACGGCGGCCCGCGCATCGAGGGTGGCTCTCTCGCGTCGACGGAACGCTGGTGCCGAACGGAGGGCCTCTCGCGTCGGGGGCCGAGAAACATCGCGAAGTGTGAGGTGGATCACGGACAGGCGACACGCGAGTACAGGTACGCTCGAACACATGTTCGAAGCATCAAACCTCGTGCTTTCGCTGGATGCGGCCCACGCCAGTGTGGGGCGTGCCCATTCGGAGCTGCTTGCCCTCCTGGCTCGCCTCGACGAACGCGAGGGTTGGCGGGAGGAAGGCGCTCGGGATGCCGCGCACTGGTTGGGGATGCGATACGGGATCTCGGAGTGGAAGGCCCGTCGGTGGCTCGGCGCTGCCCATGCGCTTGCACGGTTGCCTCGTCTTCGCGAAGCCCTCGAGGGCGGCGAGCTCGGGATCGACAAGGTCGTCGAGCTCGCTCGCTTCGCCACGCCCGACAGCGAAGAGCGATCGATCTCATGGGCCAAGCGGGTTTCGTGCGGCGCGATCCGTCGGCGAGGAGACCTCGCGGCGAAAGCGGCGATCGAGGATGTCGTCGACGCGCACCGGACTCGTTCGCTGGCGTGGTGGTACTTCGACGAAGGGCGCCGGTTCGGGCTCGAAGCCGAGCTGCCCGCTGCTGAGGGCGCCATCGTGGCTCGGGCCCTGGAACGCCTCGCGGAGACGATCCCGACGATGCCGGACGATGATCCGGCCTTCGCCGATGCAAGGCGTGCCGACGCGCTCGTAGCGATGTGCTCGGCGCGGATCGCCGATGACGCGGATCCCGACCGCGCGACGGTCGTGATCCACGCGCAAGAGCACAGGCTGGACGACGCCATCGGCGGCTCGGAGATCGAGGGTGGCCCGGTGATCCACCCGGAAACCGTCCGCCGCCGACTCTGCAACGCGCGGGTGCAGACGGTGCTCGAGGGCGAGCGGGGAGATGTGCTCGCACTCGGCCGCACGACGCGAGAGCCGACCGCCGCGATGCTTCGTCAGATCCGCTACCGCGACCGCGAGTGCCGTTTCCCCGGTTGCGGTACGAGGCGGTTCACCGAGGCGCATCACATCGTGTGGTGGCGTCACGGCGGCCGAACCGATCTCGACAACCTCGCGCTGATCTGCTCGTTCCACCACCGGCTCGTCCACGAGCTCGGGTGGACGATCCGGCGAGAGACCGACGGAGAGATCGAGTGGTTCCATCCCGATGGGACTCGTTACCGAGCCGGTCCGTCACCTGGCGATCGTGTCGAATCCGCGCTGTATGCAGCCGTCGCAGGCTGATCGGTCAACTCTCGGTAGCGGAAGCATGTCGTCACGTGATCGTTGACGAGGCCGCAGGCCTGCATGAACGCGTAACAGACCGTCGGGCCGACGAAGCGGAACCCGCGCTTCTTCAGGTCCTTGCTCATCGCCTTGGATCCAGCGGTCTCCGCCGGGATGTCGCCGATCTTTCGGAACCGACCTACGAGCGGCTCGCCGTCCACGAACGACCACAGGTACGCGTCGAGCGACCCTTCGTCCCGCTGCACGTCGAGGACTCGCGCCGCGTTGTTCACGGTCGATTCCACCTTCAGGCGGTTCCGAACGATCCCGGGATCGCGCAGCAGGCGTTCGACCTTGGCCGGCGTGAAACGCGCGACCTTCGCAGGGTCGAACCCGGCGAACGCACCTCGATAGCCCTCCCGCTTGTTCAGGATCGTGGACCAGGACAGGCCCGCCTGGGCGCCCTCGAGCGTGATCATCTCGAACAGTCGAGGATCGTCGTGGACCGGAACGCCCCACTCCTCGTCGTGGTACCCGAGATACATGGGCTGGTCCAGCGGCACCCACTCGCAGCGGCGGAGGTTCCTGGCCACGTCGCGAAGCCTATCGGCCTCTAGGATGCCCGGATGAGCACACGTGCGCGTGGTCGGGCACTCGGCGCCCTCGCCGCCGCTGTGGCTCTTTCGACGTTCTCGGGGGTGGCGATCCCGCACGCCCAGGAGCTCGAGAACGAGACGGTCCGGTCCGTCGCGAGTGAGGGGCTTCCGCGCACGTCTCCGTGGATGGAGCTGGCCGCGCCGGCGGGTTTCCGGGACATCGGTCCGCTGGTCGGGCTCCATCGAGAGACGCTCAGCTTCTCCATCGTCGTGCGCGACATGAACGTCGACGGGTGGCCCGATCTGTTCATCGGTCGCCATAGCTGGGCGGCCGTCCTGTTCCTCAACGAGATCGAGGGAGGCGAGCCCGTGAGGTTCGTGCGCGCGGCGGCGCTCCGGGACGAGATCCATCGCCGCAACGACCGGCACGGGTGCACGGCCGCAGACGTGGACCTGGACGGCCTTGAAGACATCTACTGCGCGAAGGGAGCGCGGAAGGGCACCGCGAGGAAGTGGAACGAGCTCTGGATGCAGAACCCGGACGGAACGTTCACCGATCGCGCCTTCGCCTACCGGGTGCAGGACGTCTGGGGTCGGGGCCGCTTCCCGGTCTTCTTGGACCTCAACCACGATCGGTGGCCCGATCTGTTCGTCGGCAATCAGATCCCACGCCGGGACCGTCATCCGACGCCCAACCGGACGTTCGTGAACCGGGGCGGGGAGCGGTTCGTCGAGGTCAGGATCGGGGTCACGCGAGAGATCGGGAACACGTGCAGCGTCGTCGCGGACGACAACCGCAACGGATGGGAGGACCTGCTGGTCTGCGGCTCTGACCGGTTGTTCCTGTTCCGAGCTCGCCCGACAGGCTTCCGGAACGTGACCGAGGAGGTGGGACTGCCGGACGTTCGAGCGACCGCCGCCCGGTTCGCTCACCTCACCGGCGATCGGCGGCTCGACCTCGTGTTCACGACCGAACGAGGTCTGCAGGTGCGGCTCCAGCGCCCCGACCACACGTACGGGCCACCGATCTTCGAGCTGCGGCTCAGACACGGGCACGGCCTCGCCGTCGGGGATCCGGACGGCGACGGTGACACGGACGTCTACGTCGTCGAGGGATGCGTGGGCGGCCGGAACATGCCGGACTGGCTCCTGCTCAACGGACCGGGTCCTTCCGCCTTCGAGCCACGACGCGTGGCTGCGGTGCGGGAGGGATGCGGTGACACGGCCGAGGCGATCGACTTCGACGGCGATGGGAAAGACGAGTTCGTCGTGCTGAACGGAGGCGGACCCGAACAGGCCCTTCCGCGAGGCCCCGAGCAGCTCCTGACGCTGGGGTCCTGGGGGATCGCGGAGTAGCCTCCAGGCACGCTCCCCTCGCGAAGTTGTCAGGGCCCATAGGATTCGCCGGATGAGCATCCTCGCCCGCGGTCGAGCGCTCGGCGCCCTTAGCGCGCGTGGCCCTGTCGGCGCTCTCGCAGGTGGCGCCTGCGCACGCCGAGGAGCCTGAGGAGGAGCGGGTCCGGCCCATCGTGATCCATGGACGGGTGCGCACGTATCCATGGATGGAGCGGGCCGCGCCGGCGGGGCTCAGGGACCTCGGTCCGCTGGTCGGTCTCCATCGAGAGGTGCCCAGCTACACGATCTTCGTGCGCGACATGAACGTCGACGGGTGGCCGGACGTGTTCGTCGGCCGCCACGGCTGGGCGGCCGTCCTGTACCTGAACAAGGTGGTGGGAGGCGAGTCGGTTGGGCTCGAGCGCGTGTTCCCGTTCAGCCGAGGGGGCGACCGGCACGGGTGCGCCGCCGCCGACGTGGACCTCGACGGCCTGGACGACATCTACTGCGCCAAGGGGGCGCACCTGGGAACCGCGAGGAAGCGGAACGAGCTGTGGATGCAGAACCCGGATGGAACGTTCACCGATCGCGCCTCCGAGTACGGTGTCTTGGACGTCTGGGGCCGGGGCCGCTTCCCGGTCTTCCTGGACCTCGACCACGATCCGTGGCCCGATCTGTTCGTCGGCAACGAGACTCCCCGCCAGGACCGTCATCCGACGCCGAACCGGACGTACGTGAACCGGGACGGGGAGCGGTTCGTCGAGGCCAGGATCGGGGCCACCCGTGAGATCGGGAACCTCTGCAGCATCGCCGCGGACGACAACCGCAACGGATGGGACGACCTGTTGATCTGCGGCCTGAACCGGATGTTCCTGTTCCGAGGTCAGCCGGACGGGGTTCCGGGACATGACCGAGGAGGTCGGGCTGCCCGACGTTCGAGCGACCGCCGCCCGGTTCGCGCATCTCGACGGCGACGGGCGGCTCGACCTCGTGTTCACGACCGTGAAAGGTCTGCAGGTGCGGCTCCAGCGCCCCGACCACACCTACGGACCGCCGGTCCTGAGGCGGCCGCTCAGGCACGGGCACGGCCTGGCCGTCGGGGATCCCGACGGCGACGGCGACTCGGACGTCTACGTCGTCGAGGGATGCGTGGGCGGGAGGAACATGCCGGACTGGCTCCTGCTCAACGAACCGGGTCGTCGCGCCTTCGAGCCGCAGAGCGGTGGCTCCGGTGCCGAGCGGGTGTGGTGACACCGCGGAGGCGCTCGACTTCGACGGCGACGGCATGGACGAGTTCTTCGTGCTGAACGGGAGCGGAACGTATCAGGGCCAGGTCCGAGGCCCCGAGCAGCTCTTGACACTGGGCTCCTGGGGGATCGCGGAGTAGCTTCCCGGAGCCGTTGAAGTGTCGGAGCTCGGCCGAGCTCTCCGGGTAGCCTCCCGTGTGCTCATGGGGACGACATGGTGGTCGCGTTCCGGGCTCGAGGTCCGGCAGGGACGGCTGCACATCGCCGGACGCGATGCCGAGGCCCTCGCGCGGGAGCACGGCACGCCGGTGTTCGTGTACGACCTGGTCCGCATCGAAGAGCAGGCGCGATCGCTGGTGGAGGCGTTCGAGCGCGTCGAGGCTCCATTCCGGCTCCGGTTGGCGCTGAAGGCCCAGCGAGATCCCCGGGTGCTCTCGTTCGTCCGTGAGCTCGGGTTCGTCGGCCTGGACGTGTGCTCACCGGGTGAGCTGCGCCACGCGCTCGAGCACCGCTGGTCGCCGGAGGAGATCAGCTTCACGGGGACGAACCTGTCCGACCGCGATCTGGACGAGATCCTTCCCACCGGCGTGCACGTGAACGTGGACCTGTTGTCCCAGCTCGATCGGTACGGCCGGCGGGCGCCCGGAACGGCCGTGGGGATCCGCGTGAACCCGCGAGCGGGAGCCGCTTCCCGGCCGGGACGAGCCGAGCTCTACACGGGAGGTGCCCGGCCATCGAAGTTCGGGATCCTCGATGAGCAGCTCGACGAAGCGCTCGAGATCGCCCGACGGCACGATCTCAGGCTGGACGTGGTCCACCTCCACGTCGGCCGAGGCTTCCTCACCGACGCGCTGCCCGAGCTCGAGCTCGCGGTCGAGCGCGCCGCCGGGATCGCCCGACGCCTCGTGGACGCTGGGCATCCGATCGTCGAGGTGAACACCGGAGGCGGTCTCGGCGTGCCATACGACGCCGACTCGCAGCCGCTGGACGTCGACGCCTTCGCCAAGGTCCTCGTCCGGCAGCTCGGACCGCTCGGTGTGACGATCGCCTGCGAGCCCGGCGATTTCCTCGTCAAGGAGATGGGCGTGTTGCTCGCCGAGGTGGTGAGCCTCGACGAGCGCGAAGGGCACGCGATCGTCGGGGTCGACGCCGGGTTCAACGTCGCGCCCGAGCACTTCATCTACGACGAACCAACCCCGGTGGTTCTGTGCCGGGCCGCGGACGCGCCGAGCGAGCGTTCGGTCACGGTGGCCGGCAACATCAACGAGGGCGACGACCTGTGGGTGCAGGACCAACCGCTCCCCGAATTCCGCGAGGGCGACGTCGTAGCGATCCTGCGGATGGGGGCCTACGACCAGGCGATGCACATCGATCACTGCCTGCGTCCGCCGGCGGGCGTGGTCGCGTTCGCCGAACGGGTTTGAGTCGGGCTCAGGACGGTTGCAGGAACATCCAGCGGTGGCCCTCGACGTCTTCCGCCACGTAGAGGCGCCCGAACGGCTCGTCCTCGATCTCGCGGAGGATCGTGGCGTCCGCATCTCGTGCGGACTCGAGGTGCCGGTCCACGTCATCCACGTATACGAGGACGCCGTCCACGACGAACGGGGTCTCCGCGACCGCGTGCTCGACCTCGCACGTCTCGGCGTGGCGCTTCGGTCCGCGGTACGCGGGCCCCGGCCAGCCGAGCATCACGAGCGCGCCGCCGAGCTCGAGCTCGGCGTGCGTCACGCGGCCCTCCTCGTCGGTGAAGCGCTCGCCCCGTTCGCGGAAGCCGAACGCGCGCACCAGCCACTCGGCAGCGGCGCCCACGTCCTCGTACGACAGCAACGGAACCGCACGCTGCGTGACGTCGACGCTCATCGCGTGCGCGGGAAGCCGAGGTCGACGCGGCTGGTCGCCGGGTCCGGCCACCGTTGCGTGACGACCTTGCCGCGCGTGTAGAACCGGATGCCCTCCGGCCCGTACATGTGCGCGTCGCCGAACAGGGAGTGCTTCCATCCGCCGAACGAGTAGTACGAGACCGGCACCGGGATCGGGACGTTGATGCCGACCATCCCCGCCTCGACCTCGAAGATGAACTGCCGCGCCGCGCCTCCGTCGCGCGTGAACAGCGCCACGCCGTTGCCCCAGGGGTTGCGGTTGACCATGTCGACCGCCTGGTCGTAGGTCTCGACGCGCGTGACCGAGAGCACAGGCCCGAAGATCTCGTCCTTGTACGCGTCCATCTCGGGCGTGACGTCGTCGATCAGGGACGGGGCGAGGAAGAAGCCGTTGCTCTCCTTGTAGAGGGCGTGCTCGCGGCCGTCGGCGACGACGCGAGCGCCCTGTGCCGGGCCGCTGTCTAGGTACGAGGCCACCTTGTCCCGGTGCTCGCGCGTGATGAGCGGTCCCATCTCGGATTCGGGATCCATGCCCGGCCCGACCTTGATCTTCGGGATGCGGTCGGCGATCGCGTCGACCACGGTGTCGGCGACCTTGCCGACGTTCGTGATCACCGAGACCGCCATGCACCGTTCGCCGGCCGAGCCGTAGCCCGCCGAGACCGAGGCGTCGGCCACCATGTCCACGTCGGCGTCGGGCAGCACGATCATGTGGTTCTTCGCCCCGCCGAGCGCCTGCACGCGCTTCCCGTTCGCGGTGCCCGTCGTGTAGATGTAGCGCGCGATCGGGGTCGAGCCGACGAAGCTCACCGCGCGGATGTCGGGGTGCTCGAGGATGCCGTCGACAGCGACCTTGTCCCCCTGGATCACGTTGAACACGCCGTCGGGGAGCCCGGCCTCGGCGAACAGGTCGGCCAGGACGAGCGAGGCACCCGGGTCCTTCTCCGACGGTTTCAGGATGAACGTGTTCCCGCACGCCATCGCGTTCGCGCACATCCAGATCGGGACCATCGCCGGGAAGTTGAACGGCGTGATGCCGGCGACGACGCCGAGAGGCTGTCGGATCTCGTACACGTCGATGCCGGTCGAGGCCTGTTCGGAGAAGCCGCCCTTCAGCAGGTGCGGGATGGCGGTCGCGTACTCCACGTTCTCGAGCCCGCGCTGCACCTCACCGATCGCGTCCGAGAGCACCTTGCCGTGCTGCGCGGTGAGCACCTTCGCGACGTCGGTCTTGCGGGCCTCGAGCAGCTCGCGGATCGCGAACATGATCTCGGCGCGCTTGGACAGCGACGTCGCCCGCCACGACCCGAACGCCTCGCTCGCGGCTTCGACGGCCTTGTCGAGCTCGGCCCGATCGGCGAAGTCGACCTCATGCGTCTGTTCGCCGGTCGCGGGGTCGAACACGGGACCCCGGCGCCCCGACTCGCCCGGCACATGCTTGCCGCCGATGTAGTGACCGATGCGCTCCATGAGGGGCTCCTTCCTGGGACCGCCGCGCCAAGTCGATGGTACTCGCCGGGGCTAGACTGCCGCTCTCGACCGAGCTCTCGACCGCGAGGGGGAACCGATGAGCGAGCTTTCCGCCGAAGAGATCGTCGATCTGTGCCTGCGGCACACCCTCTACGACTGGCAGCAGCAGGGCTCGACCCGCCCGATCGCGGTCGCCTCCGCGAAGGGATGCGAGTTCTTCACGGTCGAGGGCAAGCGCTACCTCGACTTCAACAGCCAGCTGATGGGCGTGAACATCGGACACGGCGACGCACGAGTGGCCGACGCGATCGCCGAGCAGGCGCACACCCTCCCGTACATCAGCCCGTTCATGGCGACGGAGGTTCGAGCCTTGCTCGGACGCAAGCTCGCCGAACTCCTCCCCGGCGATCTCGACAAGGTCTTCTTCACGCTCGGTGGCGCCGAGGCGAACGAGAACGCGATCCGCATCGCGAAGGCCGTGACCAGCCGCCAGAAGATCCTCGCCCGCTACCGCTCGTACCACGGCGCGACGTACGCGACGATCACGCTCACCGGCGACCCGCGGCGCTGGGCGAACGAACCCGGCATGCCCGGCGTCGTCCACGTGCTCGACCCGTACCACGGGACGCAGCGTGGGTTCGACGACGCGGAGACCGCGCTCGCATACCTCGAGGAAACGATCATGCTCGAGGGGCCCGAGACGATCGCCGCGTTCATCCTCGAGCCGGTCACGGGGACGAACGGCATCCTGATCCCGCCCGACGGCTACCTGCAGGGCGTCCGCGAACTGTGCGACCGCCACGGGATCTTGATGATCGCCGACGAGATCATGTCGGGGTTCGGGCGCACCGGCGAGTGGTTCGCGGTCAACCACTGGGGCGTCGTGCCGGACATCATCACGATGGCCAAGGGCCTGACGTCGTCGTACGTGCCGCTCGGCGCGGTCGGTCTGTCGCCGAAGGTCCACCGCTACTTCGACGACCACGTCTTCTACGGTGGGCTCACGTACAACTCGCACCCGCTGACGCTCGCAGCAGCCCTCGCGACGATCCGGGTGTACGAGGAAGACGGTCTGATCGAGCACTCGCGCAAGATGGGCGACGTGATGGCCCGCCATCACCAGGAACTGTTGGACAAGCACCCATCGGTCGGGCTCGTCCGCAACATCGGACTGTTCGGCATCGTCGAGCTCGTCCGCAGCCGGAACACGATGGAACCGCTGGCCCCGTACAACGGCGTGAGCGACGAGATGAAAGCGGTCGGAAAGCACCTGGACGAGCGCGGCCTGTTCACGATGGTCCGCTGGAACGGCATCATGACGAACCCGCCGCTCCCGATCACCGAGGAGCAGCTCGCCGAGGGCTTCGGGATCATCGACGAGGCGCTCGACGTCGCCGACCGCGCCGCCGGGTGACGCTGACCGTGTGAGCGAGCGCGTCGAGGTGAGGGTCGGGTTCATCGGGCTTGGCGTGATGGGCGCGCCGATGGCGCGGCATCTGCTCGGTGCGGGGTACCCGCTCACCGTGCACTCGCGTTCGGCGCCTCCGGTCGACGCGTTGGTGGAAGAGGGCGCGGCCCGCGCCTCGACCCCGTCCGAGGTAGCGGGAGCCTCGGACGTCGTGGTCACGATGGTTCCCGACACGCCCGACGTGGAGCTCGTGCTGTTCGGGGAGGGCGGGGTCGCAGAAGGAGCCACGTCCGGCTCCCTCGTGGTCGACATGAGCACGATCGACCCGCTCGCGACGCGCGAGTTCGCCGGACGGTTGGGAGAGCGCGGCGTCGCGATGCTCGACGCCCCGGTCTCCGGCGGGCAGGTCGGGGCGGAGGCCGGCACGCTCTCGATCATGGTCGGAGGTCCCGCGGACGCGTTCGAACGCGCGCGGCCGGTGTTCGAGGCGATGGGCTCGACGATCGTGCACGTCGGTCCGTCCGGCGCGGGCCAGGTGGCCAAGGCCTGCAACCAGCTCGTGATCGCCTCGGCGGTCGAGGCGGTCGGGGAGGCGTTCGTCCTGGCCGCGAAGGCAGGTGTCGACCCCGCGAAGGTGCGCGAGGCGCTGCTCGGCGGGTTCGCCGGCTCGAAGGTGCTCGAGCTGCACGGGCAGCGGATGCTCGACGGTGCGTTCGAGCCCGGCTTCCGATCGGCGCTCATGGCCAAGGACGGGCGGATCGTGCTCGAGGCCGCGGAGCGGCTCGGGGCGCCGGTGCCGGGGTTCCGAGCGGTCGCCGAACACCTCGACGCGATGCTCCCCGCCGGCCGGGGCGAGCTCGACTACGCCGCGCTCGTCACGCTCCTCGAGGACGAGGCCGGCCTCTCGCTCCGCGAGCCGATCGAGACGTGAAGCGCGAGCTGAACGTCGGCTTCGAGCTCGACGACGACCCGGCGCGGGTGGATCTCGACGCGGTCTGGGCGTTCCTGTCGACCGAGGCCTATTGGGGGCGCGATCGCACTCGCGACGACGTCGAACGCCAGGTGCGCGAAGCTGCTCGCGTCGTGGGCCTCTATCGCGATGGCCGTCAGGTCGGATTCGCGCGGGTGCATACCGACGGCCGGCTCGCGTACCTGGCCGACGTGTACGTGCTGCCGGAGCACCGCGGACACGGCCTCGGCGTCGAGCTCGTTCGGGCCACGGTCGAGGACGGTCCCCACCGGGACCTCCGATGGTTGCTGCACACGAACGACGCGCACGGTCTGTACGAGAAGTTCGGGTTCGGTCCGCCGAGCGACCTCGTGATGGAACGGCCGAACGACGCCCGGCGAAAGGAATAGGACGTGCCGCCATCTCGTTGGTAGCCACGTACGAGACGAAGCGGTCTCGTACCCAGCCGGTTGAGGAGGAACGGATGGACCAGCACACGACCGATGTACCCGCCGAGAGCACAACGCCCGCAGGATCCGGCTACCCGCCGGCCGGCACATGGACGTTCGATAAGGACCACACGAGGATCGGGTTCGTCGCCAGGCACATGCTCGCGAAGGTCCGGGGCCGGTTCTCGCAGTACGAGGGCAAGGTCGTGATCGCGGAGCGACCGGAGGACTCGTGGGTCGAGGTCCAGATCGAGGCGGCGAGCCTCTCGACCGACACCGACCGTCGGGACGACCACCTTCGCAGCGACGACTTCCTCGAGGTCGAGACCTACCCGCAGCTCACGTTCAAGAGCAAGGAGCTCCGGCCGACGGGTGAGACGACGTTCGACCTGGTCGGCGGCCTGACGATCAAGGACATCACCCGCGAGGTCGTCCTGGCTTCGGAGTTCGGCGGGGTCGGTCCGACGATGGACGGGAGCGGGACCGTCGCGTTCTTCTCGGCCACGACCGAGATCGACCGCGAGGCGTGGGACATGACCTGGAACGTGGCGGTGGAGACCGGTGGTTGGCTGGTCGGACGCAAGGTCCAGATCGAGATCGAGGCCGAGATCAACCTGCAGCAGTAGAGCCCGGCTTCCGGCGCGCACGGTTCCCTAGGATGACCCGCATGAGGGTCGCGCTGTGTCAGACCAACAGCGGCGAGGATGTCTCGGCCAACGAGCGGCAGGTCTTCGAGCTGCTCGAGGAGGCTGCGGCAGGAGGCGCCGACCTCGCCGCCCTTCCCGAGGTCTGGCCGTGCCAGGGTTCGGCTGCGCAGGTCCGAGCGGCCGCCGAAGCGATCCCCGGCCCCCGGACCGACCGCCTGTCCGAGTTCGCCAAGCAGCACGAGATGTGGGTGCACGGCGGCAGCGTGCTCGAGCTCGACGATGACCGCGTCTTCAACACCAGCCTGCTGTTCGACCGCGACGGGGCGGCGGTCGCGTCCTACCGAAAGATCCACCTGTTCGACGCCGATCCGCCGGGCGGAGTCCCGAGTCGCGAATCCGCTGTGTTCGCGGCCGGAGATCAGGTGGTGACCGCCGAGACGGAGTTCGGACGGGCCGGCCTGTCGATCTGCTACGACCTTCGGTTCCCCGAGCTCTACCGGATGCTGGCCGCGAAGGGCGCGACGGTCCTGTTCGTCCCCTCGGCCTTCCGGTTCGAGACCGGGGTCGACCACTGGGAGGTTCTGCTCCGCGCCCGCGCGATCGAGGATCAGGCCTTCGTGGTCGCGGCCGCCCAGTGGGGCACCTGGGGTCCTGAGGGGAAGCAACGACGCAACTTCGGCCACAGCCTCGTCGCCGACCCGTGGGGTCGGATCGTCGGGGAAGGTCGGGACGGGGTGGGTGTGACCTTCGCCGAGCTCGATCTGGCCGAGATCGCCAGGGTCCGCGAGATCCTGCCGTCGCTCCGCCATCGGCGTTTGAACCCGTCCTGCTGAACCCGTCCTGCTGAAGGCCTCCCCGGCCGACCCGGACTACCCAGATCTGGCTAGTCATCCGAGGCTACCGCAACCCGGTGATCCGTCCCCCGACCGCTAAGGTTCGCGACCCCCTCCGGCCGATAACCCACCTAAGGGTCCACGACGGAGGTGTGGTGTGACGAGAACGGTCGGGCGGATGTGGCGCCGAACAGCGCTCGTGTTCCTTCTCGTCGTCGTGTTCCTCCTCCAGGGGGTCGTGACCGACCAGTCGCGAGCCGGCGCCGCATGGCACCGTCGCGCGGAGATGCTTCAACTCACCAACGAGGATCGAACGGACAGGGACCGCGACGCCCTCGCGCTGAACGCGAAGCTGTCCCGGTACGCCAAGCAGCATTCGCGCGAGATGGCTGAAGCCGGGGAGCTGTTCCACACGCCGAACCTCGCGGACAAGTTGAACGGGCTCGATTGGTCGGTGGGGGGCGAGAACATCGGCATGGGTCCCTCCCTCGAAGGTTTGCAGGACGCGTTCATGGCGTCGAAGCCGCATCGCCAGAACATCTTGCGAGAGGCGTTCGACCACGCGGCGATCGGCGTCGTGGAGTCAGACGGGAGTCTCTGGGTGACGGTCATCTTCTACGGCTAGCCCCTCCCGACCTAGCTGTAGAACGGGCGCCCCGGCCGAAGGGCCGGGGCGCCATCTCGTTCATGCCGGCGGCTCATGCCGCGCGCGCTCGAGATCGACCGGGCGATCGACGTCCGGAGGGGCGTTCTCGTCGTGGGGCACCCAGCGAACGCGTTCGGGATCCGCGTCGAACAGCGCTCGGGCACCGGTGTCGCCGACGAGCGACATCGCCTCCTCCCACGTCGAACGCGCGAGCAGCGCCGGGCCCGGTCCGTCCTGGAACCGGATGCGCAGGATCTCGTGCCGGCGCGTCGGGACGTCGAACTCGGCGATCAGCGATCGAACGTGGCGCGCCTCGACACCCGGCTGGTCGGCGAGCAGGACGATCGCGGCGTCGCTCGAGGCGTCGAGCTCGCGGATGCCGGCGGCGAGCGACGTCGACTGACCCTCGGCGTACCGCTCGTTCATCACGAACCGCGCACCCGGCGGGAGTACCAGCGCCTCGCGGACGCGGTCGGCGTCGTGGCCGACGACGATCACGATCTCGTGGACGCCGGCCTCGGCCGCCGCATCGACGGCGAACTGGACCAGCGGTTTCCCGCGGACCCGTTCGATCTGCTTGGTGCCGCCGAACCGTTTGCCCTCGCCGGCGGCGAGAACGATCGCGGAGATCACCGACCCACGCCGAAGATCCTGCCGAAGAACCGTTTGATCGCGGCCCAGAACGCCGAGAGACCGAGCCGGAACCCGCGGATCGCCTTCGTGCGCGCCGGCTCGGGCGTTTCGGCGGCGATGTCAGCCGAGGCGGTCATCGCGACCTCTTGGGCTTCCATGCTCTGGTGCAGGCACTCGGCGAACTGCGCGGTCAGTTTCCGGCTCACCTCGGGGAGGAGGCCGCGGCTGAGCTGGGCCACCGTGCCTGTCAGGTGGATGTCGGCCTTCATCTTCACGGTGGTTTCGCCATCGCTCCCGGGTTCGAGCCAGCTGGTCACGCTCGCGTTGGCGGCGCCCTTGCCCCTCTGCTCCATGCCCTTGGCGGCCAGGACCACCCGCCGAGCCTCCTCGTCGCGCTCCTGCATCGTGACGGTCCCGGCGAACGCCAGCGAGACCGGCCCGAGCTTCATGTGGACCTTGCCCTTCCACGTGGTGTCGTCGACGACCTCGGTGAGCTCGGCTCCCGGCATGCAGGGCGCCACGCGCTCGATGTCGAGCAGGAACGCCCACACGTGCTCGACGGGCGCCGGAACGCTGAACTCGTTCTCGATCTCCATCCCTGCTCCTTGCTCGGTGTGCGGCGAAGGCTATCGCGTGAGCACCTGCTCGTTCTCATCCGGGACCGCGGGCCCCGGAGGAGCCGATCACGCCCAGATGTCGCCGAGCGTGAAGCCTTCGGGGAACGGGTCGGACGGATCGAGCACGTACTCCGCGAAGCCGGTGATCCACGCGCTGCCGCCGAGCGTGGGCACCACGGCCGGCAGCTCACCGACCGCGGTCTCCTCGACGAGCCGGCCGACGAAGCGGGTGCCGAGGACACCTTCGTGCACGAAGTCCTCGTTCAGGGCGAGCTCGCCCTTCGCGTGTAGCACGGCCATCGCGGCGCAGGTCCCGGTCCCACATGGGGAGCGGTCGATCGCGCCGGTCCACGTCTCGGGCCGTTCCCAGTCGAGGGTCCCGGTCGAAACGACGACGGCGTTCCTTCGCGTCGCCGTCGGATCGTGGGGCGGGCCCCAGAGCTGCGAGATCGAGATGCCCTCGATCGCAGGGTTCTCCGGATGCGCGACCGGGAGCCGCTCGCGGGCCGCGGCCTTGATCATCTCTCCGATGCGGACGATCCGGCCTCCTTCGTCCGGCACGAGGTCGAGCCCGAACTGCGTCGCGTCGGCGATCACGTAGAACATCCCGCCCCACGCGACATCGACCTGAACCGCTCCGAGCTCCGGGACGTCCACGACGGCGCCCAGATGCACGGCGAACGCCGGGACGTTGCGGAACGTCACCAGCGTGACCTTCCCGTCCTCCACCTGCGCGGTGACGTGCACGAGGCCCGCGGGGGTCTCGAGGACCAGCTCGGTCACCGGTTCGATCGCCTCCACGATCCCGGTCTCGATGAGCACGGTCGTCACGCAGATCGTGTTGGTGCCCGACATCGGCGGGTACTCGGTCTGCTCCATGATCACGAAGCCGGCATCGGCCGACGGATCGGTCGGTGGGAGGAGCAGGTTGCAGTTGGCGGCCGGGTACCCACGGGGCTCGCGCAGCATGAGCCTGCGCACGTCGTCGCCGTGCTCTCGGAGCTGCACCATCTTGTCGAACATCGTGGCGCCCGGGACGTCCGGAACGCCGTCGACGATCACCCGCCCGGGTTCGCCGCAGGCGTGGGCGTCGACGGCCGTGATCCGCTTGGCGAACGCCATCTCGCCGTGAACGCTATCCCGTCGGGGTGGTCGCGCCGGGGACCGAGTTCATCAACCGTCGCGTGTACGCATGCGTCGGCCTGGAGAGGACCTCGTCGGCGGGGCCACTCTCGACGACCGCTCCCTGGTACAGGACGTAGATCCGGTCGGCCACCTGACGGACGACCGCGAGGTCGTGCGTGATGAACAGGTACCCGATCTGCAGTTCCCGCTGCAGCGTTCGGAACAGGTTCAGGATCTGCGCCTGCACGGACACGTCGAGGGCGGACACCGGCTCGTCGCAGACGAGGAGCTCGGGCTCGCACGGCGAGGGCGCGGGCGATCGCGACGCGCTGACGTTCGCCGCCCGAGAGGGACGCGGGCTTGCGGCGAGCGTAGTCGTGGGGGAGACCGACCTGGTCCAGGAGCGCGGTCGACCGCCCCGCCCCGGACGCCGCGCTTGCCGGTGACGCCGGAACGTGCAGCGCCTCCGTCAGGCGTGCGTTCGACGGTGTGCGCGTGGGTTCGAGCGTCGAGTACGGATCCTGGAAGATCATCTGCACGGTGTGGCGCAGGCGCGTCCTCGCCGTCTTTCGACAAGCGCGCGCGAAGTCGGATCGCGTCGACGCCATCGACGCGATGCGTCCCGACGATCGGCGTCTCGAGGCCGACGAGGCACCGGCCGAGCGTCGTCTTGCCCGGACCCGGACTCGCCGACGAGGCCGACGCACTCACCGCGGCGCGATCGTCGAGCGACACGCCCTTCAGCGCCTGCGACCTCGCGACCGCGTCGCCAGATCGAACGTCTTGCGCAGATCCCGCGACCGCGACGCAGTCGATCGCCGTGCAGGGCCGGAGCGGTCTCCGCCGCGAGCGCGAGGACGCGGTCGCGCAGCTCCTGCATCTCCGATCGGATCTCGCGCGACCGGACGCACGCGCGTGTGCCGGCGCGGTTCGATCTCCATGAGCGGCGGTCTGCCGGTCCGGCACACGTCGTGCGACCCAGCGGCAGCGCGGCGGAGAACGCGCATCGGTCCTGCGACGTCGTCGGGGGCCGGGACCGAGCCGGGGATCGCCGCGAGCTCGCCGAGCTTCTGCTCGACCGATGGCTCGGAGAGCAGGAGTCCGAGCGTGTACGGGTGCAGCGGCTCGCGCTCGAGCGCCTCGGCGCGTGCCGACCTCCAGCAACGAGCCGGCGTACAGGACGTAGACCCGGTCGCACGTGGTGAACGCCACGCGGAGATCGTGGGTGATCGAGGATCAGGCCCATCCCGCGCGCGCGCTGCACCGAACGGAGCAGCTCGAGGATCTCCGCCTGGGTCGTGACGTCGAGCGCGGTCGAGGGCTCGTCGGCGATCAGCAGGTCGGGGTCGCGTGGCGAGCGCGGCGGCGAGCGCGACGCGCTGACGCATCCCACCGGAGAGCTGGAACGGGATAGCGCTTGGCGACCGATCGGGTCGTCGATGCCGACCTCGGCCAGGCGCCGGAGCGTCTCGTCCCGTACGCGCATCTCGAGAGGAGCGCTGGCCGTCGGCCGAGAGCATCTCGCTCGATGTGCTCCCCGCAGCGCAGGAGCGGGTTCAGCATCGTGAACGGGTCCTGGAACATGAGCGCGATCGCGCCGCCCGCGGAGCCTGCGCATCTCGCTTCTCGGGGAGCGTCCATCAGGTCGCGACCGCCGGTACCGAACGCTGCCGTCGGCGAAGACCCCCGGCGGGAGCAGACGAGCGACGGCTCGCGCGGTCAGCGACTTGCCCGATCCCGACTCGCCGACGATCCCCACCGTCTCGCCCGGCTGCGACGGTCAGGTCGGTGCCGGCGGTGATCGCTGTGCTCGTCCCGGAGCCGATCTCTGACCGAGATCGCGAAGGTCAGAGACGCTCGAGGAGCGCGCTCGTCATCGCTCACCGCGCGGACATCCGTTCGTAGAGTCCAGTCCCCGATGATGTTGATGCTGGCCGCCGTGACGACGATCGCGGCCGCCGGGAGCAGCGCGGCCATCGGATTGGTGAGCAGGATCGTCGCGGTTCTCGAACAGCATCCGGCCCCAATCGGCGGTCCCCGGTGGCACGCCGAGCCCGAGGAACGACAGCCCCGCGAGGCTCACGAGCGCGAACGCGAAGTCCAGGACGACGTAGCGCAGCGATGAGCGGAAGGATGTTCGGGAAGATGTGTCGGAACATGATCCGGCGGCGCGAGATCCCGAGCGTCCTCGCGGCCTCGATGTAGGGGAGAGGGCGCTGCTCGAGCACGGCGCTTCGGACGATCCTCGTATCCGGGGCAGTGAACAGGACCACGAGCACGACGACCGCGGTCCAGAACCCTCCCCCCACGACCCCCACGATCACGATCGCGATCAGCGGGCCCGGCAAGGCGAACATGAAGTCGACCCACCGCATCACGACCGAGTCGGTCGCGCCGCCCACGTAGCCGGCCATCAGGCCGAGGATCGTCGCGATCGCGAACGCGCCGGCTGCCACCACGGCAGGGCCGACCAGCGCGGTCCGGGCGCCGACGATCGTGCGCGACAGGACGTCCCGTCCGAGGAGATCGGTGCCCGCCCAGATGCTCCGCACTCGGCGGTGTATCGCCGAGGAGCAGGTCTTGCTGGTTCGCCGGATACGGGCGCGATCTGCGGCCCGAACGCGGCGCAGACGATCGCGACGGCGACGAAGGCCATGGCGATCCAGACCGTGACCGGAGGGCGTCGCCTGCGGCTGACCGCGGTCTCGGCGATGGACGAGGGGATCGCCGCGGAAGGCGCGACCTCCTCGAGCTTCACGACCCCACCCTTCCGAACCGGATCCGCGGGTCGATGAGCGTGTAGAGCACGTCGATCCCGATGTGCATCAGCACGATGAAGATCGCCAGGATGAGCACGACCCCCTGGATCACGGGGAAGTCACGTTGGCCGACGGCGCTGACCAGCAGCGAGCCGAGCCCCGGGAGACGCGAACGTGACCTCCACGAGGACGGCGCCGGTCAGCAGTCCCACGACGATGAGGCCGGCGGCGGTCACCACCGGGATCAAGGCGTTGCGCAGGACGTACGAAGTCGTGATCCGCCGGCTCGCGAGGCCGCGAGCCCGCGCGAACGCCACGTAGTCCTTCTGCGAGCTCCTCGATCATCGAGGCGCGCGTGATCTTGATCACGAGCCCCATGACCGTGAGAACCGAGCGCGATGGCGGGCAACGTGAGATGCCAGAGCTGGTCGAGGAAGCCCTCTCCCTGTCCGAAGATCGGGAACCATCCGAGGTACACGCCGAACACGTAGAGGAGGAAGATCCCGGTCGCGAACGCCGGTGCGCTCACGCCGATGACGCCGATCGTGACGACGCCCCGGTCGACGTCGGAACCGTGTCGGTAGGCGGCGAGGACCCCGAGGGGGATGCCGATCCCGAGCGCGATGAGGCTGCCGTACAGCCCGAGGAAGACCGTCAGCGGCAGGCGCTGCCAGATCATCGTCGTCACCAGCTGGCTCCCCTGGATCGAGCGGCCGAGGTCCCAGGTCAGGACCTGTCGCAGCCAGATCAGGTACTGGACGACGAACGGCTCATCGAGGTGGTACTGCTCACGGATGGCCGCGAGGGTCTCCGGGCTCGCCTGACGTGAGCCCAAGAGCGAGCGTGCCGGGTCTCCCGGAGCGATGTTCACCAGCGCGAACACCCCGAGCGAGATGACGAGCAGGAGCGGGATCGCGACGAGCAACCGCCGCAGGACGTAGGCGGGCAAACCCCCGGTCAAGCGCGATCCTCGAGGTACCGCTCGAACCACGCGATCGTTCGACGTTCGGCGTCGGCCGCGTGCTCTCGTTCGCGGAACCCGTGTCCCTCTCGCGGATACACGACGAGCTCCGTCGGGGTGCCGTTCAGGACGAGGCCCTGATAGAGCTCCTCGGCCTGGCCGAGCGGTGTGCACTGATCCTCGGACCCGTGGAGGATCAGCGTGGGGGTCTTCGCGCCGGCGACGTGGGTGATCGGGGAGCGTTCCACGAACAGCTCCAGCGATCGCGGATCCCGGTGGTCCCCGCCGCAGATGAACTCCGCGAAGGCGTGGTTGCACGTGAGGTGGCAGCTCAGGTTGTCGACGATGCCCGAGACCATCACCCCGGCGGCGAATCGATCCGTCGTGCACACGGCCCACCCCGTGAGGTAGCCGCCGTAGCTCGCGCCGGTGACGCCGATCCGGCCCGGCGCGGCGATGCCGAGATCGACGCAGTGGTCGACGCCGAGCAGGATGTCGTCGAACTCGGCCCCGGCCGGATCCCCCACGTTCATCCGCGTGAACGCCTGTCCCCGACCCGTGCTGCCACGGTAGTTGGGAAGGAACACCGCGAACCCCGCGGCGGCGAGCGGAAGCGCGTACCCGGGGTCGAACGCATGCTTCCACGCCCACGTCGGCCCGCCGTGGATCATGACGACGGTCGGGAAGGGGGGTTCGCCCGACGGGACGAGGAGCAACCCGCGGATCGGCAACCCACCGGCGCCCTCCCACTCGGTCTCCCGCACCTCCGGGTATCCGTCCAGCTCGTCGGCAAGGTCGTCGTTGAACGTCGTCAGGGCGCTCCACGTCCCGTCGACGCCGGTCGATCGGTGCATCACCTCGGGGGGTCGGCGGACGGACTCACGGATCCCCACGAACCCGTTTCCCGGGATAGGCGCGATCCGAGCGTGGAAGCTGCTCGGTCCGACGATCGCGTCCTCGACGACCGCCCATCGGACGTCGCCGTCGAGACCGATCGCTCCGAACCGTGAGCCGAACCCATCCCAGCCCGCGAACCACACGACGTCGGGCTCCAGCCACCCGACCGACGTGACGTCGCTGATCCCGGGATCGAAGGCACCGAGCTCGCCCGAGGTCAGATCGACGATGCGGATGTCGCCGGCGACGAGTCCTCGGTCGCTCGACCACCCCTCGAGCAGGGCAACCCTGGACCCGGACGGGTCGGCGACGGGCCCCTGCACCTGACGGTCGGGGATCCACAGGTCGCGTGCCGACCTCGCGTCCAGGTCGAGGAGCGCGAGGCGGGCCCGGTACCAGCCGCTCTCCGACGGGTCGTCGGACACGAGGGCGACCGCCGTCGACGGGTCGACGAGGTCGAACTCCCAGACGGCCATCCCCTCGGGCTCGACCTCCTCGGTCGCCCCGCTCTCGGCGTCGATCCGGAAGAGGCGCCGCCATCCCTGATCGGGCTGGAAGACCTGCGGATCGGGCCGCGGTTCGCTCCAGCTCAGCCGCACCGCGCCGTCGGTCGCGGCCCCGAAGCCTCCCTCGTCGACCGCGATCGCGACGACGCACGCCACCGTCGCTCGACCAGGCCGCATCCTGCACCGAACCCTCGATCCGACCGAACGGTGCGGGTTCGGCTCCCGGCCGCAGCTCGAACAGCGACATGCGGCCCACGACGGGAGCTTCGGAGGTGAAGATGAGGCGGTCGTCGACCGGCGACCACCGGGGCATCGTGTCCGTTCGAGGTCCGAACGTGAGCTGCTCGGTACGACCATCCATGCCGAGGCGCCAGATGCGGCTCTCGAAGCTCGCCCCGGCGTCGTGGTGGGCAGGGAAGACCGCGACGGCGATCGATCGACCTCGGTGATCGAGCGACAGGTCGACGGGGTAGCGGACGCGGTCAAGGATGGCCAGCATCCGCTCGGCTCGGTCAGATCGGCCATCGATGCATGCCTCCGCGGCCCCGGACCCGGACGAGCGCCCGGCGGGGCCGAGTGGCCGAGAGCGCTCGGTCCGTTCTACGCCGGTCCGAACCCCCGGGTCGCCCACGGGATGTTGTACCAGAAGGCGTTGTAGCCATCGAGACGCAGGTCGGAGCTGATCGCCATCGCCGAGTCCGGCCAGTGGATCGGCACCGTTGCCACGTCGGCGTTCGCCTGCTCGATCACCTGCTGGAGCGCATCCGCGCGCTCCGCCGTGTCGGTCGACTGGAGCGCTTCGTCGATCAGGGCGTCCACGTCCTCATTGCGGTAGTTCGATCCGTTCAATCCGTTCGCGACCGCGTTCCCGCTGTAGTAGAAGAGGTACGGGTAGTTCGCCGGGTCGGCGTAGTCGGGGAAGTACGACATGAACTGCGCGCCCAGGTCCTCGTGAGCGAAGTAGACGTCGAGCCACTCGCCGGGATCCACCTGCTGGACGTTCATCGTGATCCCGATCTGGGCGAGCGTCTCCGAGATCGCGAGGAACGAGTTGATCGCCACCGGGTCGGTGTTGGGCACCGGGACGGAGAACTCGAACCCGTCGGGGACGGACGATTGCGCGAGCTCTGCCCGGGCCGCATCGAGATCGAACGCGTACGTGGGGATCGTGTCGTAGAAGGAGTTGACGGAAGCCTCGTCCAGCACGCCGCCCCAGATCCCCGGTGGGTTGATCGCGGTCGCGGCTGCCCCCTTGCCATTCAGCACGGCCTGGACGATCCCCTCCCGGTCCACGGCGAGCGCGATGGCCTTGCGGACGTGGAGGTCGTCGAAGGGCGGGGTCTCCTGGTCGAGGATCAGCTGGTACACGCCGTTCGACGGCGCGGTGATCACCGTGACGCCGTCGAGACCCTCCCACTGGTCGACCTCGGAGATCGGCACGTCGAACGTGCCGTCGATCTCGCCGCTCTGCATCGCCAGCAGGCGGGTCTGCGAGTCCGGGATCTGGCGGATGACGATCCGCTGCGCGGCGCCGGGCTCGCCCCAGTAGTCCTCGTAGCGCTCGAGGGTGACGTGATCGTCCGGCACGAATTCGACGAGCTCGTACGGGCCGGTTCCGAGCGGCAGCACGTCCGGCGTGCCGAAGGTCTCGCCGGCGGACTCGAGCTGCGCCTGGTTCATGATGAAGCCCGACATGTGGGCCATCGAGTACTGGAACTGCGCATCCGGTTGGCTGAGCGTTACGGTCACCTCGTTGTCGGCGGTCGCCTCCACGCTCTCGACGGAGGCGAAGAAGGCCGCGAGCTGCGAGGCATTGGCCTCGTCCATGTTCCATTCGATCGTGAAGACCACGTCTTCGGCCGTCAGCGGGCTGCCGTCGTGGAACGTGACCCCATCTCGGAGGGTGAACACGTACGTGGTGGGGTCGACCGCCTCCCAGGTCTCCGCCACGGCCGGCTGGAGGCTGCAGGTCGTCGCCGAACGCGAGCGCGCCCTCCTCCACGAGCGACATGACGGCGCCGGAATACGTCGTCCAGTCATGGGGCACGAGCAGCACGTCGGGAAGGTCGGGAAGTGCCCAGGTCACCTCCTCGACGGTGCCGGTGCCTGTCGTCGTGGCTCCGTCGCCCTCGCCGTCGCCCCCTTCGCCGCTATCGCATGCGGCTGCGATCAGCGACAACGACAGGAGCGATGCTGCGAACAGCGTGCGAGCGTGCGTGCGCCGTTCCATGCTCGTCCCCCTTGTTCCGAAGGCCGCCCGGCGTGGTCGGCGGGGTTGAGTATTCATCTGGTTGTCTTACGATGTCAAGACAGCCGCGGGGAGGGTGTGTCGTGGACGATCGGAGATCTCGTTCGCGTCCGGTGGGGACCTACTCGATCGTCGCGCGTGATGACTCCGAAGCGCTCGGGATCGCCGTGCAATCCCACTGGTTCAACGTCGGAGCCGTGGTCCCGTGGGTGGAGACGGAAGCGGGAGCGGTTGCGGTCCAGTCCATCACCAGCCCCGAGACGGGCAAGCGCGCGCTCGACCTCCTGCGCTCCGGCATGCAAGCGGATGCGACCCTCGCGACCCTCCTGGAGGGCGACGAGGACGCGGCGTACCGACAGATCGCGATCGTCGATGCGCACGGAGGTGTCGCGACGCACACCGGCTCGCTGTGCATCGACGAAGCGGGGCATCGCACGGGCGCCGGGTACTCGGTCCAGGCGAACATCATGGACCGGCCGAGCGTGTGGTCGGCCATGGGGGACGCGTTCGAGCGGTCGGGCGGGGACCTGACCGACCGCCTCCTCGCCGCACTCGAGGCCGCCGAAGCCGAAGGGGGCGATCTGCGCGGGCGCCAGTCCGCCGCCATCGTCGTGGTGCCGGGGACCGCGGGAGATCCCGGCTTCGACCTGCGCGTGGAGGACTCGCCCGATCCTCTCGGTGAGCTGCGACGTCTCGTGTCGCTGCAGCGCACGTACCTCGAGCTCAACCGCGGTGACCTCGAGATGGCGAGCGGGGAGTTCGGAGAGGCGCTCGCGGCCTACGGACGTGCCGCCGAGATGGTTCCCGACCAGGCGACCGGCGGCGAGGCGGCGTTCTGGACCGGGGTCGCGTTCGCGAGCACCGGGCGTGTCGACGAGGCGGTGTCCTTCCTCCGGAGGGCCGCCGCCGAGGGCGACCGATGGTCGCGACTCCTCCCGCGGCTCGTCAGGTCGAAGATGTTCCCCGATGACCCCGCCCTGCTCGAGCGGTTGCTGCGGACGATGAAGCGCTAGACCGCGGGCGCGCGTCGCGTCCGTCGAACGACAGGTCGGCCGTCCACGACAGGTGCGACGACATCGCTCGTCGCGCGCCGGACGCCGAGCCCTCGCTGATGGCCTTGAAGATCGCCCGATGTTCACGGGTCGAACGCTCGACGCCCGAGGGCCGGCTGGTCAGGCTCATGGTCCTGGCGGCCAGGAGTGCGGGCTCGATCGAACGCAGGAGGCTGCGGAGCGGTCGGTTGCCCGTCGCCGCGAGGATCGCGTCGTGGAAGCCGACGTCGATCGCCGCGAACGCGGCGGCGTCACCTCCCACGTCGGTCATCGCCGCGATGAACGTCTCGATGAGGGCCACGTCCTCGGCGCTCGCGCGCTCGGCCGCGAGTGACGCGGCCTCGATCTCGATGATGCGCCGAACCTCGAGGAGATGGATCAGGAACTCGTCCACGCTCTGGAGCTCGCGTCGCGCCTCCAGGACCTCCGGCGCGAACTCGTTCCAGTTCTCGTACGGGAGGACCTCGGTGCCCCGGCCTTGCCTGCTTCGGAGCATGCCCAGCATCGTCACGGACTTCGTGGCCTCTCGGACGACCGGCCGGCTGACCCCCAGCTGTTGCGAGAGCACCTCTTCGGTGGGGAGCAGATCACCCGGGCGGTAGTGGCCCTCGATGATGCTGCCGATGATCTCCCTCGTGATCTTCCGTGAGAGCGTCTCCGTCGCGACCGACGTGAAGCGATGCGGCGAGTCGTCCTCTCGGGACCGAGGAGGCGAGCCGCTCCGCTCGACGCCGGCGCCGGGCGCCGGCCGACCGCGCTTTCCGGACACCGGGATTCCTCTCTGTTGGCGCCCGCAGCGTACGATTCGTCAACTCGTCGGACAAGTGTTGGTGGAAACGAGGGACGGAACGGCGCTAGGAGCGGTCGCGGGCCGAGGCGGCGCGTTCGTGGATCGGGCCGGGCCGGTCCTTAAGGAAGCCCGCGCCACGGCCGCGCTTGACCGCCACGATCTCTGCCACGATCGCCGCCGCGATCTCCTCGGGACCCTCGGCGCCGAGGTCGAGGCCGGCCGGTCCTCGGATCCTGCGCCATCGTCCGCCTCGGAGAGCTCGACGCCCTCCTCTCGGAGCTCGGTCAGCAGCCGGTTCGTCCGGACCGAACGGACCCAGCATCGCGATGAACCGCACCGGCGAGCTCAGCAGCGACCGCAGGTAGTCCTTGTCGCGCAGGAAGTTGTGGCTCATCACGACGACGTGGGTTCGGGCGTCGATCGGCGCGACCTCGGCGACCTTGTCCGGGCGCTCCACCAGCACGAAGTCGGCGGCGTTCGGGAAGCGGTCGTGGTTCAGGAACTCCGGCCGGTCGTCGGCGACGATCGGGCTCCAGCCGAGCGCCGCCGCCGAGTCGACGAGCGGCACCGCGTCGTGGCCCGCCCCGCACACGATCAGTCGCAGCGGGGGTTCGAGGACCTCGACGAACGCGCGGACCTCGCCCTCGGCTCCCGGAAGCGTGCGGATCTCGCTGCGCTCGTCCACGAGGAGCTCGAGCGCGGCCTGCCGAGCGGAGTCCCCGACCCGCTCGTCGCCGAGCGCCCCCTCGGTCGAGCCGTCGGGTCTGACCAACAGGCGGTCGCCCTGTTCGACGTTCGGCACGCTCGAGTCGAGCACCGTGATCATCGCGATCGGGCGTTCTTCCTCGAGCGCCATCCGCAGGGCGCCGGCGACCTCGGCGGCCTTGGCCGCGGGCTCGACGAACAGCTCGAACGCGCCGTTGCAGCCGAGTCCCCATCCCCACACCTCGTCGTCGTCCGCGGTGAGGTCGAACGAGACGATCCGCGCCATGCCCTCCCGCATCACGATCTTCGCGACGTCGGCCACGTCGTTCTCGAGGCACCCGCCCGAGATGTTGCCGACCATCTCGCCCTCCTCGGGGACCAGGAGCCGCGCCCCCGGGCGGCGGTACGTCGAGCCCCGAACCGCGACGATCGTCGCGAGCGCGAGCTTCTCCCCGCGGGCCGAGAGGGACTCGATCGCCGACAGGACGTCGGTGAGCTCGCTCATGGGTCGAATGGTACGCGGGCCATGCGGTTCAGGCGGGGGCCGCGGCGAACCTCGCGGGCTCCTCCTCGAACCGCTGCAGGCACCCGGCCGAGCAGAAGTAGTACGTGGTCCCTTCGAACGCCGAGCTGTGCTTCGCGCCGGCGACGTCCACCGTCATCCCGCACACGGGATCGAGCGCCTCGTGCCGCGGGATCTCGGCGGGCGGCGCCGCGGCCAGCGCGCCGGCCGCACGCTCGCGGACCAGCTCGGCCAGGATCGCGACCGCGATCTCCTCGTGCGCCACCTTCCCGAGGTCCAGCCCGGCGGGAGCGTGGACGCGCGCGAGGTTCTCCTCGCCGACGCCGCGGTCCCGGAGGTAGCCGAGGACCGAGTCCGCGCGCTTGCGCGAGGCGACGAGTCCGACGTACGGCGCCGGTGTGGCGAGCGCGGCCTCGAGCGCCGCCTCGTCGTAGTGCCCCTGCGTCGCGACCACGACGATCGAGCGTTCGGTGACGCCGGCCGCCTCGAGGTCGAGCGTCGTGACGACGCTGCCGGCGCCCGGGTAGTCCTCGGCGTGTCCGCCGTCGTCCACGACCACGGTTCGCCAGCCGAGCACGCCGGCCATCGAGGCGAGCGTTCCCACGGCGGGCGAACGGCCGATCACGACCAGGTGTGGCTGTGGCAGGACGGGTTCCACGTAGACCTCCAGCGCTCCCTCACTCTGACACGCGATCGGAACGGTGACGACGCCCTCGCGACCTCGCGCCGCGAGCAGCAGTTCCTCCTCCCCGCCCAGGAACAGCAGCCGCGGCGTGCCCTCGTCGAGCGCCTTGAGGGCCTCGCGGATCACCGTGGGCTCGGCGCATGCACCTCCGAGCCACCCCCGAACGCGCCGGTCGGGCGTGACGAGCGCCGTCGAGCCCTCCTTGCCGGACGACGGCGCGCGCCGCCACACGACCGTGGCGAGCACGAACGGCTCGCCGCGGCGCGACAGCTCGTTCGCGAGCTCCAGGACGTCCGGTTTCATGCTCGGAAGGCTACGACGGCGCCGGTGCTTTGGCGGCCTGGATCGCCTCCCACACCTTCGCGCTCGTGAGCGGCATGTCGATGTTCCGAACGCCGAGGTGCCACAGCGCGTCGATCACGGCGTTCACGTACGCGGCCGGCGATCCGACGGTCGCCGACTCGCCGACGCCCTTCGCGCCGATCGGGTGGTGCGGCGAGGGCGTCACCGTCTCGCCGAGCTCGAACTTCGGCGTCTCCCACGCGGTGGGGAGCAGGTAGTCCGTGAAGTTCGCCCCGATGCAGTTGCCCTCCTCGTCGAACGTGATGAGCTCCATCTTCGCCGTGCCGAAACCCTCGCAGAGTCCGCCCTGGATCTGGCCCTCGACGATCATCGGGTTGATCCGGACGCCGCAGTCGTCCACGGCCACCATCCGCTCGACCTTCCAGTCGCCGGTGTCGGGGTCGACCTCGACGACGACGGCGTACGTGCCGAACGGGAACGTCAGGTTCGGCGGGTCGTAGTACGTCACGCCCTCGAGCCCGGCCTCCATACCCTGCGGGAAGTTCGTGTACGCGGCGAACGCGACGTCCTGGATCGTCTTCGCGTTCTCGGGCGCGCCCTTGACGAAGTAGCGGCCCTTCTCGAACTCCACGTCCTCCTCGGACACCTCGAGCAGGTGCGCGGCGAGCTTGCGCCCTTTATCGCGAAGCTTCCGGGCAACGAGCGCCGTCGCCGCTCCGACCGTCGGCGTCGAGCGCGACGCGTACGTCCCGAGCCCGTACGGCGTGTTGTCCGTGTCCCCGTGCATCACCTTGATGTCTTCGGGCTGGATGCCGAGCTCCTCGGCGACGATCTGCGCGAACGTCGTCTCGTGCCCCTGCCCCTGGGTCTTCGAGCTGATCTTCAGGATCGCCTTGCCGGTGGGGTGGACCCGAAGCTCGGCGCCGTCGTTCATCTTCAGACCCATGATGTCGTAGTCGTGGCTCGGGCCGGCGCCGACGATCTCCGTGAAGCTGGCGAGCCCGATCCCGAGGAGACGCCCTTGCTGACGGGCCTCCTCCTGCTCCGTGCGGAGCTGGTCGTAGCCCACCGTTTCGAGCGCGAGATCCATCGCCGCGTGGTAGTCGCCCGAGTCGTACTCGAACCCGGTCGCGCTCTTGTAGGGGAACTGGTCCTTCTCGATGAAGTTCTTCCGCCGGAGCTCCGCCGGATCCATCCCGATCTCGTACGCCGCGTTCTGCACGAGGCGTTCGATCATGTACGAGGCCTCGGTCACGCGGAACGAGCATCGGTAGGCGACTCCGCCCGGCGCCTTGTTCGTGTAGTAGCCGTCCGCCGCGACGTGCGCGGTCGGCAGGTCGTACGAGCCGGTCACGATGTGGAACAGGCCGACCTTCAGCTTGGACGGTTGGGCGTCCGCGTAGAACGCGCCCTCGTCGGCGAGGAGCGACACGCGGAGCCCCTTCATCGTCCCGTCGCGGGTGAGCGCCATCTCGCCGTGCATGTGGTAGTCGCGAGCGAACCCCGTCGAGATCAGGTTCTCGTACCGCTCCTCGATCCATTTCACCGGTCGGCCGATGAGGAGCGAGGCCGCTGTTGCGACGACGTAGCCCGGATAGACGGGCACCTTGTTGCCGAAGCCGCCGCCGATGTCCGGCGAGATGATCCGGATCTTCTCCTCGGGCAGGCCCGTTACGAGCGCGAACACCGTTCGGATCGCGTGCGGAGCCTGCGACGTCATGTAGATCGTCGCCTGGCCGGTCGCGGGGTTCAGGTCCGCGACGCACCCGCACGTTTCGACCGGCGCAGGATGCGAACGCGGGTAGTGGGTGTCGAGCGACACGACCACGTCGGCGTCCGAGAACGCCTTGTCGGTCGCGTCCTTGTCGCCGCTCTCCCACGAGTAGATGTGGTTGTCCTTCTGGTCCTCCTTGTCCGTGCGGATCACGGGCGCGTCGGACTCGAGCGCGCGTTGCGGCGTGACGATGGCCGGCAGCGGGTCGTAGTCGACCTCGATCAGCTCGAGCGCGTCCTTGGCGACGTAAGGATCCTCGGCGACGACGCCGGCGACCTCCTGCCCCTGGAACCGGACCTTGTCCGTCGCGAGCACCGCCTGCGTGTCACCGGACATCGTCGGCATCCACGCGAGGTTGTGCTGCGCCATCAGCTCGCCGGTCACGACCGCGACCACGCCCGGCAGCTCCGATGCCTTCGAGGTGTCGATGCCGTTGATCGTCGCGTGCGCGTACGGGCTGCGAAGGAGCGAGAGGTAGAGCATGTTCGGCAGCTTCACGTCTTCGATGTAGTTGCCTTTGCCCTGGATGAACCGGTCGTCCTCCTTGCGCCTGACGCGATGCCCGATGCCGCGGATCTCCTCGGCTTCCGTCGCCATGTCGCCTCCTCGCGCGCTCTCGAAAGACTCAGCTACCGACGGGGGTCTCGGCGCCCTCGGCCATCGTCCGCCCCGCGGTCTGGATGGCCTTCACGATGTTCATGTAGCCGGTGCAGCGGCAGATGTTGCCCGAGATCGCCCAGCGGACCTCCTCGTCGGTCGGCGACGCGTTCTCCTTCAACAGCGCTGCGCCGGTCAGCATCATCCCGGGCGTGCAGAACCCGCACTGCAGGCCGTGCTCCTCCTTGAACGCCGCCTGGATCGGGTGGAGCTGGCCGTCCTGCTTGAGGCCCTCGACGGTCGTGATCTCGCGGCCGTCGGCCATCACGGCGAACAACGTGCACGCCTTCACGGGCGTGCCGTCCAGCAGGACCGTGCACGCGCCGCAGCTCGTCGTGTCGCACCCGACGTGCGTGCCCGTGAGGTTGAGCACCTCCCGCAGGAAGTGGACGAGGAGCACCCGGGGCTCCACGTCGGCCGAGTGCTCGGCGCCGTTGACCGTGACCGTGACGTTCATCTGCCGCCCTCCTCGTGGACTCTTCGTGTGACTGCCTAGGCCCGCGCCATCTCGGCCGCCGTGGCGAGGCCGCGCCGAACGTAGACCTCGACGACGTGTCGCTTGTAGTCGGCGCTCCCTCGCACGTCGGAGACGGGGTTCGTCGCCGCTGCGGCCAGCCGCCCGGCCTCGGCGAACGCCTCCTCGGTGGGCTCGGCGCCGGCGAGCGACGCCTCGGCCTCGGTCGCGTGGACGTTGGTGCTGCCGACGCCGGTGAGCGCGATGCCCGCCCGGCCGATCGTCCCGTTCGACAGCTCCACGTGGATCGCGGCGCCAACCGTCGCGAAGTCGCCGATCTTGCGTTCGAGCTTCAGGTACGTGCCGCCCGAGCGTGCCGAGGGCGTCGGCACGCGCACCTCGGTGAGGAGCTCGTCGGGTTCGAGCGTCGTCGTGAACACGTCGACCAGGAACTCGGTCATCGGGACCTCGCGCTCTCCGCGCGCGCTGCGGATGACCACGCTCGCGCCGGCGGCGAGCATCACCGCTCCCCAGTCGCCGGCAGGGTCGGCGTGAGCGAGCGACCCGCCGATCGTGCCCAGGTTCCGGACGATCGGGTCGGAGATCTGCGGCGCGGCCGCGGCGAGCATCGGGTAGCGAGCCACGACCTCCGAGCTCGCGATCTGGTTGTGCCTGGCGAGCGCACCGAGCCGCAGGCCGCCGCCGGCCTCCTCGATCCCGTCGAGCCCCGGCACGCGATTGATGTCCACGAGGTTGGCGGGAGTGGCGAGCCGGAGCTTCATGACCGGGATCAGGCTCTGTCCGCCCGCGAGGACCTTCGCGTCGTCGAGGTCGCCCAGCAGTCGTAGTGATTCGTCCAGTGACTCCGGCCGGTGGTAGTCGAACCTCGAGGGCAGCATGTATCGACCTCCCAGGTCGCGGCCGGCGGGCGCGGCGCTGTTCGGTTGAACAGGACGAGAGCACGACTATCCCTCCGGCCCCCTCGAAAGGTCAAGTCAGACTGAACACCCGGTATCGTCCCGACCGTGCCCGGGAACCGAGGGTTCTGGAAGGTCTTCGTCGCGCTCGCCGTCGGCGGAGCCCTGCTCGTCGCGCTCGTGATCGCGTTCCGGCCCGTGGCCCGAACGGGCGCCGTCGCTTACGCGCAGTCGAACCTCCGCAAGGTCGCGGCCGTCGCCGAGCGGATCCAGGCACAGGAGGGGACGTTCGCGGACGCGACCCGCCAGCGCCTCGCGCTCGACGGCGCGCTCGAGGACCTGCTGCTCATCGACCCGGACCAGGGCTCCAACGACTCCGAGGTCGTGAGCGTGCTGGCCGCGGACGGATCGTGGACCGGTTCGGCGAGGGCCGACACCGGCGAGTGCTTCTGGATCCGCCTCGAGGCCGGTGCCGATGGGGCCCGATCCACGGCCGTGCTCGGCACCGGAACCGACTGTTCGGCGGAGGAGGCGAGCGTCGCCGACCCGGGGAGCTGGCCCGAGCCGTAGGCGGGCGTCCGTCGTTGCCCCAACGTGCGACTCGCGCAACCGAGGGGCTCGGGTCTACGATTCGAAGTTCCAACCCGTTGGAAAGGGGGACCCGTGACCACCGTGTCGGTCACCGTCAACGGGATCGCGCGCGAAGCCGAGGTCGAGCCGCGCACGCTCCTCGTGTACTTCCTCCGGGAGACCCTCGGGCTCACCGGGACCAACGTCGCCTGCGACACCTCCTCGTGCGGGTCGTGCACCGTGCTGCTCGATGGCGAGTCCGTGAAGTCCTGCACGCTGCTCGCGGCACAGGTCGACGGGCGCGAGGTCACGACGATCGAAGGGATGGCGTCCGACGGCCAGCTGCATCCGCTTCAGGAGGCGTTCCGCCGCAACCACGGCCTCCAGTGCGGCTACTGCACGCCGGGCATGGTCATGGCCGCGGCGAGCTACCTGCAGGAGAACCCGAGCCCGACGGAGGAGGAGGTTCGCCACTCGCTCGAGGGCAACCTCTGTCGCTGCACCGGTTACCACAACATCGTGCAGTCGATCCTCGACGCCGCCGGCCAGACGGCCGGGGCGAAGGCGTAGGAGGTCGAGATGGCGATCACCGAGAAGTACGTCGGGCAGCCCGTGCTCCGTAAGGAAGACGAGGCACTGCTCAAAGGCAACGGCAGCTTCGTCGACAACATGAACGTCGTGGGCATGCTGCACATGGCCGTCGTCCGGAGCCCGTTCGCCCACGCGCGCGTCGTCGAGGTCGACGTGTCGAAGGCGCTCGAGATGCCCGGCGTCGTGGGGGCGTGGAGCGGCGCGGACCTGGCGGACGAGTGGGCCGGCCCGCTCCCGATGGTCTGGCCGATCACCGAGGACATCAAGGCCTCCGATCACTGGCCGCTGACCAAGGACAAGGCGCGGTTCCAGGGGGACGGCGTCGCGGTCGTGGTGGCCGAGTCACGGGGTCAGGCGAACGATGCGGCCGAGGCGGTCGACGTCGAGTACGACCCGCTGCCCGCCGTCCTCGACATCGAGGAGGGGATCAAGGACGGCGCTCCGCTCGTGCACGAGGAGCTCGGGACGAACGCCGTCGTCCACTGGAGCCACGGCGGCGGAGGCGATCAGGGCCTGTTCGACACCGCCCCGGTCAGGTTGCAGCTCCGGTACGAGGCGCCGCGGACGTCGCCGAGTCCGATCGAGCCTCGCGGCGTGCTCGCGTCGCCGGTGCCTTCGCTCGGCGAGTTCACCCTGTGGACCTCCACGCAGATCCCGCACATCGCGCGGTTCACGCTGTCGGGCACGACCGGCATCCCCGAGCACAAGCTCCGGATCGTCGCGCCCGACGTCGGCGGCTCGTTCGGCGCGAAGCTCAACGTGTACGCGGAGGAGGCGCTCGCCCTCGCGCTCGCCCGCACGACCGGTCGTCCGGTCAAGTGGATCGAGGACCGGTCGGAGAACTTCACCGTGACCATCCACGGACGCGGCGTGATCCACGACGTGGAGGTGGCGGCGACCGAGGAGGGCACGATCCTCGGGTTCCGCGTGAAGGAGCTGTGCGACATGGGCGCGTACTTCCAGCTCCTCACGCCGGGGATCCCCGAGCTCGGCGGCTGGGTCTACATGGGGCCGTACGACACGAAGGCCTACTGGTACGAGTTCACCGGCGTCATGACCAACATGACGCCGACCGACGCGGTTCGAGGCGCCGGAAGGCCGGAGGCGACCTACGTCATCGAGCGCGCGGTGGATGCGCTCGCGCGACATCTCGACAAGGATCCCGCCGAGATCCGGCGGATGAACTTCGTTCCGAAGTTCACCGAGGACCGGCCGTCCCTGATGGGCCTGAACGTCGACTCCGGGGACTACCTTCCGACGTTCGAGCGCGCGATCGAGATGGCGGACTACGACCAGTTCCGCAAGGAGCAGGCCGCGCGCCGGGACAACGGTGACACGAAGCAGATCGGGATCGGGCTGTCGAGCTACATCGAGATGTGCGGGCTCGCGCCCTCGAACATCCTCGGCGCGCTTCGGTACGCGGCCGGCGGATGGGAGGCGGCGCAGGTCCGCTGTCAGCCGAGCGGCAAGGTGACGCTCTTCATCGGGACGTCGCCGCACGGGCAGGGCCACGAGACCGTCTGGGCGCAGATCGCGGCCGACGAGCTCGGCGTCACGCCCGACGACGTCGAGGTCCTCCACGGCGACACGTCGACGTCGCCGCTGGGGATGGACACGTACGGGTCGCGTTCGATCGCGATCGGCGGCGCGGCGCTCCACTTCGCCCTGGAGAAGGTCAAGGCCAGGGCTCGCACCCTGGCGGCGCACGAGCTGGAGGTGGCCGAGGACGACCTCGAGTTCGAGGGTGGGTCGTTCCGGGTCAAGGGAGCGCCGGACAAGGTCCGCACGATCCCCGAGCTCGCCGTGTCCGCGTGGACCGCGCACGACCTGCCGGACGGGTTCGAGCCCGACCTCACGGCGACGGCCACGTGGGACCCGAAGAACTTCACGTGGCCGTACGGGACGCACGTCTGCGTCGCGGAGGTCGACACCGAGACCGGGGCGACCGAGCTCCTGCGGTACGTGGCCGTCGACGACTGCGGCATCGTGATCAACCCGATGATCGTCGACGGACAGGTGCACGGCGGCGTCGCGTTCGGGATCGCCGAGGCGCTGTACGAGGAGGTCCTGTACGACGAGTCGGGCAACCTCGTCACGGGGACCCTGACCCAGTACCTGGTGCCCTCGGCCGCGGAGATGCCGTCGTTCGAGCTCGACCGAACGGAGACGCCCTCGCCGTCGAACCCGCTCGGCGCCAAGGGCATCGGCGAGGCCGGAACGATCGCCGCGCCGCCGGCCGTGGTCAACGCGGTCGTCGACGCCGTGTCCCACCTCGGGGTGACCGAGGTCGGCAAGCCGGCGACGCCCGAGCGCGTGTGGCGAGCCATCCGCGACGCACGAGGGGGTGGCGCATGATCCCCGCGCCCTTCGAGTACCAGCGCGTCGACTTCGTCGATCACGCGATCCAGGTGCTCTCCGACGAGCCCGACGCGAAGATCCTCGCCGGTGGTCACTCGCTGCTGCCGCTGATGCGCCTTCGGCTGGCGAGACCTTCGAAGCTCGTGGACATCACGCGGATCGAGGACCTGAAGTACGTCAGGGAGGAGGAGGAGCACGTCGCGATCGGGGCGCTCACCCGGCACCACGACGTCGCGAACAGCGACGTCCTGAAGGAGCTCTGCCCGATCGTCTCGCACACCGCGGCGGGCATCGGCGACCCGCAGGTCCGGCACGTGGGGACGATCGGCGGGTCGGTCGCGCACGCGGACCCGGCGTCGGACATGCCGTCGGTGCTCGTGGCGCTCGATGCCGAGATGATCGTTCGGGGTCCGGACGGAGCGACGCGAACGGTGGCGGCGACCGACTTCTTCAAGGGGCTGTTCGAGCCCGACCTGGCGCACAACGAGATCCTCACGGAGATCCGAGTCCCCAAGACCGCGGGCCGCGGATGGAGCTACGTCAAGTTCCATCGGCGGGCGCAGGACTGGGCGCTCGTGGGCGTGGCGGCGCTGGCGGCGAACGGCGGTGGACCGGCCGTCGCGCTCACCAACATGGCCGACCGGCCCATCCGGGCGGCGGGCGTCGAGGAGGCGCTGGCGGGCGGGGCCGACCCGGCGACCGCCGGGCAGCGAGCCGCCGAGGGGACGAGCCCGCCGACCGACGCGTTCGCCGGCGCCGAGTACCGGCAGGAGCTGGTGAAGGTGCTCGCGCGCCGGGCGATCGAGGAGGCGCGGTCGCGGTCGTAGCGAGCGGGATCGCGGGAGGCGTCGGGGAGACGCTCCGCGCGTATCCACCTCTTTGACGACGCCCGGAAGGTCTGCCTAGATGAGGAACATGCTGGCCATCCTCGAAGAGGGCACCTGGCTGCGGGACTCGGGCGTGCCGATCGCGGCCACCCTCGTGGCCGCGATCGTTGCCACGATCGTGGTGCGGGTGGCCGTGCGCCGGTTCGGCCGCCGGCTCGAGGGGCGGCTCGACGCCACGCAGGAGTTGAACATCCAACGAGTCGCCACCCTCACGGGCGCGCTGTCCACCGCGTGTCTGGCCGTGGTCTGGGCCGTGACGATCCTCATCGTGCTCAGCGAGCTGGGGGTCCCGCTCGGCCCGCTGTTCGCGAGCGCCGGCATCGCGGGGATCGCGCTCGGGTTCGGCGCCCAGAGCATCGTCAAGGACACGCTCTCGGGATTCTTCATCCTGCTGGAGGACCAGTTCGCGGTCGGCAACACGATCGAGTTGCAGACGGCTGCGAACCCGGTGATCGGCCGGGTGGAATGGTTCACGCTGCGTGCGACCGCCGTTCGTGCGTACGACGGAACGCTCCACATCGTTCCGAACGGCAACATCATCGTCGTGAGCAACAAGGCGCGTGGGTGGGCCCGCGCGATCGTCGACACGAGGATCGCCTACGGGCACGATCCCGAAGAGGTGCGAGGGATCCTGGACGAGCTCTTCGATGAGCTTCGAGGCGACGCCAGCCTGCAGGATTGGGTCATGGACGGGCCGAGCGTTCTCGGCGTCGAGACCACGAGCGACACCGGCGTCGTGATCCGGGCCGTCGCCGAGACCCGCCCGTCGAAGAAACCGGACGTCGAACGCATCCTGCGCGCGCGGATCACCCAGCGCCTGGCCGAACGCGGGATCCGCGCGCCGGTCGTGGCCCCCGCGCCGCCACCACCAGCGACCTGACGCCCGTCGGGCCGCCACGGGTCGAGTGCGGCCCCGGTACCCTGGATCCCGCATGAGCGCGCGGCCGTTCGATTCCGTCGAGGAGCTCCAGGAGGGACTGTCGCGCGAGCACTACCTCGCCGACCGAGGGCTCGCGACCGCGATCTACCTCGCGGTCTCGCTCGACAAGCCGCTGCTGCTCGAGGGCGAGGCGGGCGTCGGCAAGACCGAGGTCGCGAAGGTGCTCTCGTCGCTGCTCGGCCGCGACCTGATCCGGTTGCAGTGCTACGAGGGGATCGATGCGAGCCAGGCGCTCTACGAGTGGAACTACTCGAAGCAGCTGATCGCCGTCCGCGCGATGCAGGACGTGACGGCCGAGGCGCACGTCGAGGACCTGTTCGGCCCCGAGTACCTCGTCGAGCGCCCGCTGCTCGCCGCGATCCGCGAGGGGTCGAAGGCCGTGCTGCTGGTCGACGAGCTCGACCGCGCCGACGACGAGTTCGAGGCGTTCCTGCTCGAGGTGCTGTCCGAGTTCGCCGTGACGATCCCCGAGATCGGACCGATCTCGGCCGAGCAGCCGCCGGCGGTGGTCGTCACGTCGAATCGCACACGCGAGCTCCACGACGCGCTGAAGCGGCGATGCCTGTACCACTGGATCGACCACCCGGCGCTCGACCGCGAGATCCAGATCATCCGCGCCCGCGCGCCCGAGGTGCCCGAGGCGCTCGCGCGCGACGTCGCGACGGCGGTCATGCGCCTGCGCGGGTTCGACATCGCCAAGCGACCCGGCGTCGCCGAGACGATCGACTGGGCGAACGCCGTCAACTTCCTGGGCGTCGAGCAGCTGGACGAGGAGACCGCGGCCGCGACGCTCGGGGCGGTGCTGAAGGACCACGAGGACCAGCAGCTCGCCGCCGGCCGGATCGGCGAGGTCGTGGCCGACGCGGGGTCCTGACGTCCCGGTGGCCGCGCCCGAGGCCGCCGCGCTCGAACGGCTGATCGGGTTCGGCCGCGAGCTCCGCCGGCGCGGGCTCGCCGTCGGGACCGGGCGGATCGTCACGTTCTGCCGCGCGACGGCGGCGCTCGGAGCCCTCGACCGGACCGACCTGTACTGGGCGGCTCGCTCGTCGTTGATCTCGCGTCCCGAGGATGCGGAGGCGTTCGACGCGGCGTTCGACGAGTGGTTCCACGAGGGGATCCGCCTCGAGCTGAACGTCGGATCGGAGGGGCCGCCCGCCGAGCTCGACCCGGACGCTCTGACGGAGCTCGACGCGCTCGAGGCGGCCGAGGATCACGTCGTCGCCCGCGAATGGCACGAGGCCGACGACGCCGAGGAGACCGAAGGCGACGCGGCGATCCGCATCGTCGCGAGCGCGATGGAGGTGCTGCGCGAGAAGTCGTTCGCGGATCTGTCCGACGAGGAGCGGCATCGCGTTGCGTCGCTGATCCGCCGGCTCGCGGTCACGATGCCGGTCCGGCACACGCGCCGCTACCGGCCGTCGTCGACGGGGACCCGGTTCGACGTTCGCCGGACGCTCCGCCGGTCGCTCCGAACGCAGGGCGAGCCGTTCCACCGCGCGTGGCGTTCGCGCCGCAGCCGGGCCCGTCCGCTCGTGCTGATCCTGGACATCTCGGGGTCGATGGCGCCGTACTCCCGCGCGCTCGCGCAGTTCGCGTTCGCCGCGATGGCGGCCGGACGCCGCGTGGAGGTGTTCTGTTTCGGGACGCGGCTCACGCGAGTCACGCGGACGCTCCGAACCAAGGACCCCGACCGGGCCCTGCGCGAGATCGGCAGGCTCGTGGAGGACTGGGAAGGCGGGACGCGCATAGGCGTGTCCCTGAAGGAGCTCCTCGACGGATGGAGCCAGCGGACCGCGCTCCGCGGCTCGGTCGCGGTGATCTGCTCGGACGGTCTCGAACGCGGCGAGCCCGACCTGCTCCGAGAGCAGATGGCGAGGCTCCGGCGGCTCGTGCACAAGATCGTCTGGGTGAACCCGCTCAAGGGGAGCCCGCACTACGAGCCGCTCGCGCGCGGGATGGCGGCCGCGCTGCCCTCGATCGACGAGTTCCTGCCCGGCCACAACCTCGAGAGCCTCGAGGACCTGTCGCGCGCGCTGGCCGAATAGGATTCGGTGCGTGACGGAGCCCGAGGACGAAGGCGCGAAGGTCCGCCGGATGGGCCGGCTCACCGAGCCGGCCGCCGAGGAGCTCCTCACCTACGGCGAGTACCTGGCCCTGCCCGAGCTGCTGTCGCTCCAGCGGCTGCTCTCGGAGCCGCGCGTCCACGACGAGCTCCTGTTCATCACGGTCCACCAGGCGTACGAGCTGTGGTTCAAGCAGCTGATCTTCGAGCTCGAGGAGATCCGAGACCTGATGGCGGACGACGAGGCGGAGCGCGCTCGGCACTTCCTGACGCGCGTGCATGCGATCGAGCGGGTGCTGATCGAGCACATCGAGGTGCTCGAGACGATGACGCCGCAGGACTTCCTCGAGTTCCGCTCGCTGCTCTCGCCGGCCTCCGGGTTCCAGTCGGCGCAGTTCCGCGAGGTGGAGTTCCTGAGCGGGCTGAAGGAGCCGCGCTACCTGAAGCAGCTCGCCGGGACGCCGGAGGAGATGGCGCGGCTGGCGAAGCGACTCGACGAACCGACGCTGTGGGACGGTTTCGTTGCCCTCCTCGAGCGCAACGGGTTCGACATGCCCGAGGACGACGAGTCGTCGCGGATGGAGAGCCTCCTGCAGATGGCCCGAGAGAAGAAGTACGCGGGGCTGTTCGCGGTCTCCGAGGGCTTGCTCGACCACGACGAGGCGTTCGCGCACTGGCGCCTCCACCACGTGCTCATGGTCGAACGCCAGATCGGCGCGAAACCGGGCACCGGTGGTTCGGCGGGCGTCGGATACCTCAAGACGACGCTGGACAAGCGGTTCTTCCCGGAGCTCTGGGCGCTCCGGAGCAACCTGTGACGGGCTAGCGGCCGGGTGGCGGGGTGAGCGGGGGGACCCGGCGTTCCCGCGCCGAGTCCTCGATCAGCGTGGCGAGCCGTCGTTCGCGCGTCTCCGGCTTCTTCGCGCTCATCACCCAGTAGATCGCGGCCGAGCGATACGACTTCGGCTGCGCTTGGAACCACGACCAGGCCTTCTTCTCGGCGCGGAACCGTTTCGCGAACGCGGGGTCGAGCTTCGATCTCGTATCGCTGCTCGTACGAGTAGACACCGGTCCGGTCCTTCCGGCGCTTGTCGAACGCCGCCTGCCCCGCAGGGCGAACCCGGCCCTGCCGCTTCAGCTGGCCGAACCGCTTGACGTTCACCGCGCTCCAGTTGCTGGTCGGCTTCCGCGGCGTGAGCCGGTTCATGTAGCTCTCGGCGTCGATGCTCTTGCGGACGCCGTCGATCCAGCCGAAGCACAGCGCCTCGTCCACCACCTCGGGCCACGTGACGCTCGGCCGGCCGGAAGCCTTCTTGTACAGGCCGACCCACAGCTCGGTGGAGGTGCCGTGGTGCCCCTCGAGCCAGGCACGGAGATCTTCGGGCTTCTCGAAGAACCTGGGCTTCATCGCGCCCGCCGGCCCACGTACTCGTCGATCAGCTCGAGGAGCCGGTCGCGGCCGAAGCTGTCGTCGTGGCCGCCGTGGACCAGCGAGACGGGAAGCCCACGCAGCCGCTCCATGCTCCGAACGTACTGCGGGATGTCCGACTCCGGCAGCTCGTCGAGCAGCGCGCCGCTCTCGTACACGCAGTCACCGGAGAACAGGATGCCCGTCTCGACCTCCCACAGTCCGATCTCTCCGGGCGTGTGACCGGGCAGGTGCAGGACCTCGAGCTTGCGTTCGCCGAGATCGATCACGTCGCCGTCGTCGAGGAGCACGGTCGGCGTGACGGGTTCGATGCGGTAGGTGCCCGGATCGAAGCCCTCGTGCGGGAGGGCGGTCAACAGGGAGTCGGGCGGTTCGTAGCCGGAGAGCTCCTCCGGCGGGTAGTCCTCGATCACGAGCGACGCGAAGATCGTGCCCGCTGCGACGGGCTCGGCATCGTCCCGATGCACGGCCACCGCGTCGAACTCGTGCAGCCCGCCGACGTGATCGAAGTGCCGGTGCGTCGCGACCGCCATCACCGGCCGTTCGAACAGGTCGGCGAGCTCGCCCACGAGCGAGGCGAGGCCGAGCCCGGCGTCGACCAGCACGTCCCGGTCGCGGCCGCGGACGAGGTAGAGGTTCGCGCGCAGGAACGGATCGACGTGCGGCTCGGTGATCCGAACGACGCCGTCGCCGACCGTCTCGTGCTCGAACCACCGCTCGGCCACCCGCACGGGCGGAGCGTAGCCGCTCGCCGCACCGGCACGGCCCCTTGACGCGCCATGCCCGAGCGGGATACGAACCCCATCCCCGATGGAAGGAGGGCCGATGGCCACCGATCTATCGATCTCGCTGCCCGACCAGCCCGGAGGGCTCGCGAACGCCGCCAAGGCGCTCGGCGCAGCCGGGGTGAACATCGAAGGCCTCGCCGGGCTCGGCGGCGGAGGGACCGGCCACGTCCACCTGCTCGTGGAGGACGCGGCCGCCGCCCGCTCGGCGCTCGAGGGCGCCGGGGTCACGGTCGAAGGGGAGCGCGAGGCCGTCGTCGTCGACGTCGAGGATCGCCCGGGCGCGCTCGGCGAGCTCGCGGCCAAGGTCGCCGACGCCGGCGTCAACCTCGCGGCGTGCTACGCGGCGAGCAACACCCGGATCGTGTTCTCCTCCGACGACGCGGACGGGCTGCGTTCGGCGCTACGGAGATAGCTCCGCGCGAGCGCCGAGTTGACGCCCAGGCGCGCGGGGGCGTACACCCACGGTGGACGGACCCCATAAGGAGGTGCCGATGAAGGACCTCACCGTCTCCCTCGAGGACCGGCCGGGCACGCTCGCCGATCTGGGCGAGTCGCTGGGCGCGGCCGGCATCAACATCGAGGGGCTGACCGTCGTGAGCTTCGAAGGACGGGCGATCGCGCACGTCCTCGTCGAGGACGCGGCGGCGGCGCGAACGGCGCTCGAGGGCGCCGGCATCAAGGTCGAGGGCGAGGCCGACCCGATGGTCTCGGAGCTTCCCTCCGGTCAGGTCGACCAGCCGGGCGTCGTCGGGCAGATGGCCCGCGCGATGGCCGACGCCGGCGTGAACATCCAGGTCGTGTACATCGCGACCAAGAACCGCGCCGTCGTGATCACGAGCGACAACGCCAAGGCGGCTCAGGCGCTCGGGATGTAGTTCGGGTCGCCGGAGGCGGCCGGGGCCGCCTCCGAGGCCGCGTACGCCCGATCCAGGATCTCGATCGGGTGCGCGACCTCGACGCGTGCGCCGAGCTCGCGGAGGCCCGGCGACGATCTGCATCGTGCAGCCCGGGTTGGCGCTCGCGACGACACTCGTGTGGGTCGAGGCGATCGCCTCGGCCTTGCGTTTCCGAAGCTCCGACGACATCTCGGGTTCGAGCACGTTGTAGAGGCCGGCGGCCCCGCAGCACACGTCGCCATCGGGGACCTCGGCGATCTCGAGACCCGGGATCGTTCGAAGGATGTTTCGCGGCTGTTCGCGGATCCGCTGGGCCCGGAGCGCGTGGCACGCGTCGTGGTAGGCGACGCGCTCCGCTCCGGGGTTGGCCGACGGCGTCTCCGAGAGCCCCTCGTCGTGCAGGAACTCCAGCACGTCGCGGACCTTGGCCGAGAACACGGCGGCGTCGTGCGTTCCGAGCAGGTCGCCGACCTCCTTCAGGTGTGAACCGCACCCGGCCGCGTTCACGACGACGACGTCGGCGTCGGCGAACGCCCGCATGTTGCGTTCGGCGAGCGCGCGGGCGGTGTCGAGCCGGCCGTGATGCGCGGCGAGGGCGCCGCAGCATCGTTGCGCCTTCGGCACGACGACCCGCCAGCCGTTCCGGGCGAGCACCCGGATCGTCGCTCGGTTGACGTTGCGGAACCATCGGTCCTGCACGCAGCCCGAGAGCAGCGCGACCGTCCCTCGCGGCTCGCCGCTCGGCTCGGTGACGCGCGGGAGTCGGCGGAACAGCTCGGACCGTCTCGGCACGAGCGGCCGGACGCGCCGGGGCAGGACGAGACGCCCCAGCGGCTGCAGCGCCGCGGCGAGCCAGAGCAGCTTCTTCCTCGGGAGCACGACGTCGAGCCCGAGCCATCGCAGGAACCGCGCTCGTCGCGTTCGGAGCGGCTCGATCTGCACGCGAGCGCGCTCGGCCATTCGGCCGAACGGCACATGCGAGGGGCACACGTCCTCGCACGCGCGACAGACGAGGCACAGATCCATGAATCCGGCGAACGTCTCGTCGGGTTCGGACAGGCCCTCGGCGACCGAACGCATCGCGGCGATCCGTCCGCGCGGCGAGGCCGACTCCTCGCCGGTCACCCGGTACGTCGGGCAATGGGGGAGGCACAGGCCGCACGCGACGCACGCGGCGAGATCGGCGTCGGCAAGGCGCGTCGAGCGGGAACCGCCAACTCGGCTCGAGTCCCTCCACGGGCCCGATGAACCGGGCGCCCTCGGGCATCTCGGCACCGATCGGGACGTGGTCACCGCCGGGTTCGACGAGCACGGATCGATCCTCCCACGATCGTCGCCGCTGTCATCGGACCGAGCAGATGCCCGGCCGCCCGTGAACGACCCGACGCACTGGATACCCTGAAGCACACCCCTCGGGATCGGCGCCTATCGAAGAACGTCTAGCGCTTGCCCTGCGCGACTGCCGCTCATCGTGCGTTCGCGGCGGAGGGCTCCGCTTCGTAGGTGAGGTGGGTCGCTTGCGGGGTACCCGTGACCGCGATGGGTCGCAAGGGGATGCTCGGCGAAGCTCCGTCGTCGAAGAGGCGAGTGCCGCCACCCAAGATCACGGGCACGAGATGCAGCTCGGATCTCGTCGACCGCGCCCGCCCGGAGGTACAGGCGCGCTATCTCGGCGCCCCCTCCCACCCAGACGTCGGCTGACCCAGCAGCTTCGCGAGCTTGACGGAGCGCGTCGTCGATCCCGCTCGTCACGAACGTGTAGGACGTGCCGCCGGCCTTGACGATGCCCGCCGTCGCGACCGTCTAGCATCCCGGGCATGATCCGGCCGTCGCAGCGGGCATCGTCGTTCACGGAGTCCGTCATCCGCGAGATGACCCGACTGTCCAACCAGCACGGCGCCATCAACCTGTCCCAGGGGTTCCCCGACTTCGCTGCACCGGAGGAGATCAAGGAGGCCGCCCGGGCGGCGATCGCCGCCGACATCAACCAGTACCCGATCACGTGGGGCGCCGAGCGGTTCCGGCAGGCCATCGCCGAGGACTACCGCTCGCGGTACGGGATGACGTGGGTCGACGCGGCGAAGCACGTCACGGTCACCTGCGGTTCGACCGAGGCGATGATCGCCGGCATGCTCGGCGTGCTCGATCCCGGCGACGAGGTCGTCGTCTTCGAGCCGTTCTACGAGAACTACGGGCCCGACACGATCCTCGCGGGAGCGGTCCCTCGAACGGTGACGCTTTCGCCGCCGGACTGGACGTTCGATGAGCGCGAGCTCGAGGCCGCGTTCAACGAGCGCACGCGCGGCATCGTGATCAACACGCCGAACAACCCCACGGGCAAGGTCTTCTCGCGGGAGGAGCTCGACGTCGATCGCCGGCCTCTGCCAGAGGTGGGACGCGGTCGTCTTCACCGACGAGATCTACGAGCACATCACCTACGACGGCCAGCGGCACGTTCCGCCCGGGAGCGTGCCCGGGCTCGAGGACCGGACGGTGACGATCAGCGCGCTGTCGAAGACGTACGCGGTCACGGGATGGCGCGTCGGGTGGATCGTCGCTCCCGATGCGCTCACGGGTGCGATCCGCTCGGTGCACGACTTCCTGACGGTGGCCGCCCCGGCGCCGTTGCAGGAGGCTGGCGCGGTCGCGCTCGCGATGCCGGAGCGCTTCTACGAGCAGCTGGCGCTCGAGTACCTCGAACGGCGCGACACGATGCTCCGGATCCTGGAGGAGACCGGGTTCGAGGCCGATCCGCCCCGCGGCGCGTACTACGTGATGGCGGACGTGTCGCACCTCGGTCTCGGCGACGACGTCGAGGTCGCGCACCACCTGACGAAGGAGGTCGGCGTCGCCGTCGTGCCGGGTTCGTCGTTCTTCTCCCGGCCCGAGCTCGGCAGGCATCTCGTCCGCTTCGCGTTCTGCAAGAAGATCGAGACCCTCGAGGAAGCTGGCGAACGCCTGCGCAAGGCCTTCACGTAGGGGCTCATACCGGCGTCGCCACTTGCTCCCAGTCTCGTCCGGGCGCGAGGATCCCGTTGGGGTCGAACGACTCCTTGAGCCTGCGCTGAACTTCGACCGCCGGGAGCGGCTGGTCGCCCAGACCACCCGGTCCACGGATCACCGGCGCGATGCCGCCGAGTGCGCGGACACGCTCGCGCAGCTCGTGCAGGCTCCCGTTCGCATCGTCCAGCCCGACCCACGCGATCCCGACGCCGGCGAGCGCTCCCCACGCATCGCCGGTGACGGCCTCGTCGAGCCGCGAAGGCGGCAGGGCGACCTCGGCGACCACCGGTTTCGCGTCCCACGGCACCGACGACGGGAACGGCGCGTCCTCCACGACGGCTGCCGGCGGCGCGATCGACGACGCGTGCGTGGTCTGCTCCTCGACCTCCTCGGGCCACCCCTCGAGGCGGAGCTCCACAACGCCCGGCGTCGCGAGGATCGCCGCGGCGCCCGGAACTGCTTCGAGGATCGCCCGGGCCAGCGCGAGATCCCCCTCGAACCGCAGCGTCCTCCGGGCCTTCGGGAGGGGACGGACCTTCAGGGCCACCTGGACGATCACCGCCAGCGTCCCGAGCGATCCCGTGACGAGCTTGTGGAGGTCGTAGCCGGTGACGTTCTTCACGGTTCGGGCGCCGCTCCGCACGAGCCGGCCGTCGCCCGTGACGACCTCGGCCTCGAGGACCGTGTCGCGGAGCGCTCCAACTTTCAGCCGACGGACGCTCGAGGCGCCGCTCGCGATCACTCCGCCGACCGTTGCGTCCTCCGGCGCGTCCGACGGCCACTCCTGCCCGCCGTCCGCGAGCAGCCGGTTCAGCGCGCCGATCCGCATCCCCGCCTCGACGACCGCGATCATCTCCGACGGGTGGTAGGCGACGAGGCGGTCGAGCTGCGTGGTCCACAGCTCGGCGTCGACGTCGCTCGGGTTGCCCTTGTCGATATGGCGGCGGCCTCCGACGACGAGGAGCCGGATCAACCGATCGTTGGCGTCGCGGACCGCCTCCACGAGCTCGGCCGTCGAGGCCGGATGGATCAGATCCACGCGCCCTCCGGCAGCTCCTCGGCGACGCGGGCGGCGTCGTCCCCGCGGGCTGCTGCGAAGTCGCCGCAGCGAGCGCCGTCGGGCAGCACCTTGCTGGGGTTCATCCGCCCCTCGGGATCGAACGCCGTCCGAACGCACGCCTGCGCCGACAGGTCCTCGGCCGAGAACACGAGCGGCATGAAGTCGCGCTTCTCCAGCCCGATCCCGTGTTCACCAGAGAGCGCTCCGCCCGCTTCGACGCACAGCCGGACGATCTCCTCGCTGGCGGCGAGCACGCGCTCGAGCGTTCCCGGCTCGCGCCGGTCGAACGACAACAGCGGGTGCAGGTTCCCGTCGCCCGCGTGGAAGACGTTCGTGACGATCAGGTGGTGGCGCTCGGCGATCGCGTACACGCCCGAGAGGACCTCGACCAGCTTCGTCCGCGGGACCACGCAGTCGTGCAGGTGGTAGTGGGGCGCGATCTGCGCCACCGCGCCGAACGCCGACTTCCGCCCCTTCCAGATCAGCGCCCGTTCGGCCTCGTCGGCGGCGACGCGCACATGGCGGACCCGGTTCGCGCGAGCGGCGTCCTCCACGACGTGCGACTGCGCGTCGACCGACGCCGCTGTGCCGTCCACCTCGACGATCAGGATCGCCGCGGCGTCCGTCGGGTAGCCGGCGTGCGCGAACCGCTCGGCCGCGACCACGATCCCTCGGTCCATCATCTCGACGGCGGCCGGGACGACGCCGCTCGCGATGATGTCCGTGACGGTCGCCGCGCAGTCCTCCACGGTCTCGAAGTCGAACAGCGACGTTCGGATCGCGGCGGGGAGCGGGGTGAGTCGGACGCACACGGCGGTCACGACGCCGAGCGTCCCCTCGCTCCCGACGACGACCGAGCGCAGGTCGTAACCCGCGGCCTCGGGTCCTTCGGACCCCAGACGCTCGACGCTGCCGTCCGCGAGCACGACCTCCATGGCGAGGACGTGGTTGGACGTCACGCCGTACGCGAGGCAGTGCGGCCCGCCCGCATTGGTGCTCACGTTCCCGCCGATCGAGGACGTCTGCTGCGACGAGGGGTCGGGCGCGAACGTGAACCCGTGCGGCCGCAGCGCGTTCGCCAGGTCGAGGTTCGGCACGCCGGGTTCGACCCAGGCGAGCCGGTCCTCGGGACGGATCTCCAGGATGCGGGTCATCTTCGTCGCGACCACGACCAGCGCGTCGCCGAGCGGCGTCGATCCTCCGGCGAGCCCGGTTCCGGAGCCGCGCGGGACGACCGGCAGGCCGTGTTCGGCCGCGATCCGAACGCAGGCGGCCACGTCCGTCGGTGGACCTCGGGAAGACGACGAGCGCGCATCCGCCCTCCACCATCGAGGCGTCGCGCGCGTAGAGGCGGCGCGCCAGCGGGTCGGAGAGGACCTCGCTCGAGCCGAGCGTGTCCTCGAGCGCCCGGCGAGCGGCTTCGACGTCGGCCACGACCGTAGGCTACGTTCGTCGATGGCGACCTGGGCCGAGTTCGAGCGGGCGGAGCCCGAGCTCGCGGCGTTCGGCAGGGAGCGGCTCGACGGGCAGGTGTGCTTCCAGGCCACGCTGCGCGAGGACGGATGGCCCCGCGTGCACCCCGTCGAGCCGTGGATCGCCGCGGGTCTGCTCTGCGTCCGGTTCCGCGGACGCAGTCCCAAGATCGGTGAGGTCGCGCGCAACGGGCGGTACGCGTTGCACACGCCGATGGACAACCCCGACGGCGAGGGAGGTGAGTTCCTCGTGCACGGATGGATGGAGCAGATCTCGGATCGCCACCCCGCCGCCCGGTCGATCGCCGAAGAGGCGTCCTACCCGCTCGCGTTCTACGCCTTGTCCGTCGAGGAGGTCGCCGCCACCACGTACGAAGGTGCGGAACGGGAACCCGTGTACCGGCGTTGGCGCTCCGGCTGACGTCTCAGGCGTTCAGGCGACCCTGCCCGGCTGTCCGTCGGGAGTGAGCAACGTGCGACCCTCGGCCTCCCACTCCTCGAGGCCGCGCTCGAGGTTGAACGCCTCGAACCCGCTTGCGCCCGGAGCATCAGCGTCGCGAGCTCGCTGCGGCTGCCCGAACGGCACACGACCACGGTCGTCCGGCTGTCGTCGAGCTGCCCGATCGCGCCGGCGAGGATCGAGTTCAGCGGGATGTGGATCGAGCTCTCGATCCTGCCCGCCTGCCACTCGTAGGGCTCGCGGCAGTCGACGATCTGGACCTCGTCCAGGTGTTCGGCGAGGCCTTCGGAGGTGGTGAGGTCGGTCGTGACGTCACTCATGCAGGTGCAAATCGTATCAACGTGGTGGGAAAAGATGAACCCCCGGCCCTCAGCCGCCGAGCGCCCGCTCGAAGGCCTCGAACGCCTTGCGGCCGAACAGCACGAACCGGACCTCCTCGACGGAGGTCTCGGCACCCCGGACCGCGCCGACCGCGACCTCCGCGGCCTCGCCGAGCGGGTACCCGTAGACGCCGGTCGAGATGGCCGGGAACGCGACGGTCGTCGCCCCCAACTCGTCGGCGACCCGGAGCGACTCGGTATGGCAGGAGGCGAGGAGCCCGGAAGGCTCGTCGACTTCCCCGTAGATCGGGCCGACCGTGTGGATCACCCACCGCGCCGGCAGGTTCCCCGCCGTGGTCGCCACCGCCTGGCCGGTCGGGAGGCCGTCGGGGTAGCGGGACCTCCGGATCTCCGTGCACTCCTCGAGGATCGCCGGGCCGCCGGCGCGGTGGATCGCCCCGTCGACGCCGCCGCCGCCCATGAGCGACGGGTTCGCCGCGTTCACGATCGCGTCGACCTCCTGCTGGGTGATGTTGCCCTCGACGAGCTCGATCCGTGCCATCGCCGGAATCGTAGCCTTGGCTGCGTGACCGACGGCGACGCAGTACCGCGCGAACGGGATCTCGCCCATCTCGTCCGCGCCGCGCTCGAACCGCACCCGCACGTCCTCGGCGTCGAGCTCGTCGGCTCGCGGGCGGCGGGCACTCCGGTGCCGCTGTCCGACTGGGACTTCGTGGTCCGCGCGGACGACGTCGACGCGGTAGCCCGGGATTTCCCGGCGCTCGTCGCGGCCCTCGAGCCGCTCGCCGCGCAGTGGGACCGGCTCGGCCCGCCCGAGTACTCGTGCTACATGCTCTTCCTCGAGGGCCCGATCAAGGTCGACCTGATCGTCGACGTGCCCCACGAGCTCGAGCCGCCGTGGCGGGTCACGGCCGAGACGCTCGAGGGCATCGACCGGCACTTCTGGGACTGGATCCTGTGGATGGCCTCCAAGCGGCAGCGCGGCGAGAACGAGCTCGTCCGCGAGCAGCTCGAGGCGATGAGCGAGCACCTGCTCCGGCCGCTCGGCGTCGCCGAGGTGCCGGGGTCGATCGAGGACGCGATCGCCGCCTACCGGGTCGCGCGCGACCGCCGGGAGGCGGAGCTGGGCGTCGACGTGAGCCGCCGCCTCGAGCGCGAGGTCCTGCGCGTCGTGCCGTCCTGAGCCGCCGACCCGGCTCGACCGGGGCTCGGCTCATGCGGTTGAATGGTTCGACGGTCCGCGAGGAGGAGCGGCATGGCCGAGATCGAGCTCGACGGCATCTCGAAGGTCTTTCCGGACGGCACGACCGCCGTGAAGGACCTGAACGTCGACATCCATGACGGCGAGTTCATCGTCCTCGTCGGCCCGTCCGGCTGCGGCAAGACGACGGCGCTGCGGATGGTCGCCGGCCTCGAGAGCATCACGCAGGGGTCCATCAAGATCGGCGACAAGGTCGTGAACGCCGTCCCGCCGAAGGAACGGGACATCGCGATGGTGTTCCAGAACTACGCGCTGTACCCGCACATGAGCGTGTACGACAACATGGCGTTCGGCCTCAAGCTCCGGAAGCTCTCGAAGGAGGAGATCGACCGGCGGGTCCGCCGGGCCGCCGACATCCTGGGACTCGAGGAGTTCCTGCAGCGGAAGCCGAAGGCGCTCTCCGGCGGTCAGCGGCAGCGGGTGGCGATGGGACGCGCGATCGTCCGGGAGCCGCAGGCGTTCCTGATGGACGAGCCCCTCTCCAACCTCGACGCGAAGCTTCGCGTCCAGATGCGTGCCGAGGTGTCGAAGCTCCAGACCGACCTCGGCGTCACGACGATCTACGTCACGCACGACCAGACCGAGGCGATGACGATGGGGGACCGCGTCGCGGTCATCAAGAAGGGTGAGCTCCAGCAGATCGACGCGCCGCAGTTCCTCTACGACCACCCGGCGAACCTGTTCGTCGCCGGGTTCATCGGCTCGCCGGCCATGAACATGGTCGAGGCCGACCTCAACCGGGAGGACGGGAAGCTGTCGGTGTCGTTCGGCAGCACGAGGCTGGCGATCGACGACGAGGTCCTCGCCGAACGGCCCGCGGTCCGCGCGTACGAAGGCGAGCGGGTGATCATCGGGATCCGTCCCGAGAACATGGAGGACGCGTCGATCATGCCGAACATCCCCGAGGACCGGCGGATGAAGGTCGAGATCCTCCTGCGGGAGGCGCTCGGGGCCGAGGTGCTCGTGCACTTCGCGATCGACGCGCCGCCGGTGCTGACCGAGGACACCCGCGAGCTCGTCGGCGAGCAGAGCGGCCCGATGGCCCAGACGAGCGTGGCCGTGCAGGATCTCGAACGCGCCGTCGAGATCGGGACGTCGACGTTCGTCGCGCGCCTGGACCCGCGGACGAACGCCGCCCTGCGGCAGACGCTCGAGCTCGCCGTCGACACGGCCCGGCTGCACTTCTTCGATCCCGAGAGCGGCCTCGGGATCTACGAGGACGGGGCCTGAGCCCTGCCGGGGCCCTCGCCGTTCCCGAACGACTTCCTGTGGGGCTCGGCGACCTCCGCCTACCAGGTCGAGGGTGCGACGTCCGAGGACGGGCGCGGGCCCTCGATCTGGGACACGTTCTGCAGGACCCCGGGCCGCGTTCGGGGCGGCGACACGGGTGACGTCGCCTGCGACCAGTACCACCGGTACCGGGAGGACGTCGCGCTCATGGCCGAGCTCAGGCTCGGGGCCTACCGCTTCTCGGTCGCTTGGCCGCGGATCCAGCCGGAGGGATCCGGCCCGCCGAACCCGAAGGGCCTCGACTACTACCGGCGACTCGTCGACGAGCTGAACCGGAACGGCGTCGAGCCCGTCCTCACGCTGTTCCACTGGGACCTGCCCCAGGCGCTCGAGGACGCGGGCGGCTGGCCGAACCGCGACACCGCGGAGCGGTTCGCCGAGTACGCGTCGGTCGTCCATTCGGCGCTCGCCGGCGAGGTCCGGCTGTGGATCACGCTCAACGAGCCGTGGGTCGCGGCCTGGCTCGGCTACGGCACCGGGGTCCACGCGCCGGGCCGGACCGATGACGCGCTCGCCCTCGCGGCCAGCCACCACCAGCTGCTCGCTCACGGCCTCGCGCGGGACGCGATGGGCGGCGGCGTCGGCATCACGCTCAACCTCGAGCCGCACCATCCCGTCACCGACGATCCCGAGGACGTCCGCGCGGCGAAGCTCGCCGACCTGCACATGAACGCGCTGTTCCTCGACCCGTTGTTCGGGCGTGGCTACCCGGCGGAGCTCGTCGACCACTACGCGGCGTTCTTCGACCGCGGCTTCGTTCGCGACGGCGACCTCGAGACGATCGCGGGACCGCTCGAGTTCCTCGGGGTCAACTACTACCGCCCGCAGCTGATCGCCGCCGACCCCGGCCGCGGTTCCGAACCCGTAGAGGCCCCCGGCTCGCTCGGCGCCTGGGCAGTCATCCCGCCGGGGACGCCCGTCACCGCGATGGGGTGGCCGATCGTGCCGTCCGGGATGACCGAGATCCTGCTCCGGCTGCATCGCGACTATCGCCCGACGCGGATGTACGTCACGGAGAACGGAGCGGCGTTCGACGACGTCGTCGGACCCGACGGGGAGGTGGACGACGGCGACCGGGTCGACTACCTGCGAGGGCACGTGGACGCCGCGCGGGAGGCGCTCGAGGCAGGCGTCCCGCTCGCGGGCTACCTCGCCTGGTCGCTGCTCGACAACTTCGAGTGGGCGCAGGGGTACGAGAAGCGGTTCGGGATCGTGCGGGTGGACTTCGACACCCAGGTCCGGACGCCGAAGGCGAGCGCCCACTGGTTCGCGGAGCACATCCGAGACACCCTTAGCGGTGGGAGCGCTCCCACCCAGCGGGCTTGACGTGCGGGAGGCAAACAACCTAGGCTTGAGAGCGCTTCCATCACGTACGAGTCAAAGGAACGGTTTCCTTGGTTCGGACCTTGGACGAGCTGGCAGCGCTGAGCGGAGTCTCCCGCGCCACCGTCTCCCGGGTCATCAACGGGGGATCGGTGTCGGAGGAAACGAGGGCGCGCGTCAGGGAGGTCCTCGAGCGCACGAAGTTCCGGCCCAACGCGGCCGCGCGAACGCTCGCCTCGGGTCGCTCCGGCGTCGTCGGCGTCGTCATGCACCTGTCGCCGCACCTGCTGTTCCAGGACCCGTACTTCACGAGCCTGCTCCAGGGACTCACCGACGCGCTCGCGCATCAGGCGGCCGGGATGATGCTGTGGCTCGGCAACCGCTCCAAGGAGGAGACGCTCGACCAGATCCTGTGGATGCGGCTGGTCGACGGGGTCGTCGTCACCGCGGATCAACTCGACGACCCGCTCGTCGACGGGCTCCTCGCCTCGGATCTCCCGACGGTCCTGATCGGTCACCGTCGCGCGGACCGCGACGCGAGCTACGTCGACGTCGACAACGCTGCCGCCGCCGACATGATCACGACGCACCTCCTGGACATCGGCCGCCGACGCATCGGCCACATCACCGGCCGGCGCGGAACCGTTGCAGCAGAAGACCGGATCGCCGGGTACCTCCAGGCGATGGCTCGCGCGGGGATCCCGGTCGACGACCTGATCGTGGACGGAGCGTTCACCGCCGTCTCGGGCCGGGAGGGCGCCCGCGAACTCCTCGACCGAGGAGTGGACGCGATCTTCTGCGGCAACGACGCGACCGCCGAGGGCGCGCTCGAGAGCATCAGAGCACGCAACCTCTCGGTCCCTGGCGACGTCGCGCTCGCGGGCTTCGACGACGTGGGGTTCGCGGCCGAGCTCGACCCGCCGCTCACGACGATCAGGCAGGGCGTGCAGGAGCAAGGGGCCGAGGCCGCACGGGCCCTCTTCCACCTGTTGCGGCATCGGGGAGGCGGACCTCGCCGGGTCATCCTGCCGACCGAACTGGTGATCCGCCGTTCGACCGTGGGCGAGACGAAAGGAGGACGACCGCCGTGAGTCGTGCTCGGTTCGACCCGCGCCCGGCCTCGGGCGGGTTGACCGGAAACGACACGATTGAGGGAGAATGAGACATCCCGTGAGAAAGGGGAGCCGATATGAGGCGACTCAAGTTGCTCGTCCCCGTGGTGGCGCTGCTGCTGATCGCCGCCGCGTGCGCGGGCGATGACGAGGGCGGCGGTGACGGCGGGGACGGCGAAACCGCCGCCACCGACCCGAACACCGGGACGGTGAACGTCCTGAACGCGATGGAGCCGGACGAGGCCCAGGCGGTCCAGGCCGCGGTCGAAGCGAACCTGGAGAACGCCGACTACGCGGTCGAGATCGAGGGCTCGGCGGACTTCGAGGAGCAGTTCGCGATCCGCTCGGAGGGAGGCACGCTCGACATCGCGCTCGTGCCGCAGCCCGGCACCGTCATCCAGCAGGCCCAGGCCGGCACGATCCTGTCCATGGAGGACCTGGGGATCGACGTGGCGGCACTGCAAGAGGACTACGGGGAGTACCTGTTCTCGCTCGTCGAGTTCGACGGTGAGCACTACGGCATCCCGACGAACGTGAACCTGAAGAGCATGGTGTGGTACCCGAAGGACGACTTCGACGCGGCGGGGTACACGGTGCCGACCACGTGGGACGAGCTGCTCGCGCTGAGCGATCAGATCGTCGCCGACGGCGGCACGCCCTGGTGCGTGGGGTTCGAGTCCGGCAGCGCGACCGGATGGCCGGCGACGGACTGGATGGAAGACATCATGCTCCGGACCGCCGGCGTGGAGACCTACGACCAGTGGGTCGCCCACGAGATCCCGTTCAACGACCCGGCGGTCGCGGCCGCAGCCGAGGAGTTCGGGAACATCATGTTCACGGACGGCTATGTCCTGGGCACTGCGGCGGACACCCCGTCGATCTCGTTCGGGTCGGCGCCGCTGCCGATGTTCGACGACCCGCCCGGCTGCTGGCTCCACCGGCAGGCGACCTTCATCATCGCAGCCGCGCCGTTCCCCGAGAATGCGGTGGCGGGCGAGGACTACGACTGGTTCCCGCTCCCGCCGATCGACCAGGAGGGGACGCTGTACGCCGGCGAGTTCGCGGTCGTCGGGACCGCCGGCAACCGTGATGAGGTCATCGACTTCCTGCAGCAGTTCGCCAGCGAGGCGATCCAGTGCGCGCAGGGGGAAGACCCGGGCTCCTCCAGGATCTCGGCCAACATCAACGTCGGCCCAGAGTGCTACGCGAACCAGATCCTGGCCGAATCGGCAGGGATCCTCACCGACGCGATCGCGAACGACACCGGCCGGTTCGACGCCTCGGACCTGATGCCGGGCGAGGTCGGCGCCGGCAGCTTCTGGACCGGGATGGTGCAGTACATGCAGGAAGGACCGGAGGCCCTGCCGTCGGTGTTGGAGGAGATCGAATCGAGCTGGCCGGCGGAGTAGGCCACGAGACTGGACGAGCGATCGACGCTCGAGACGCAGGGGAGCGGCCGCGGCGCGGCCGCTCCCCGTGCGTTTGCGGTGACGACGACGCAGGCGGGAGGATGAGCCCGTGAAGGTCTCGACGGAGCCGCAGACCGAGCCCGAGGCGCCCGAGACTCCAGGCGCCCGCGGCTCCACCGCGGTCCTGACCTGGGCCCTGCGGCTGCTGGTCGCGATCGCCGTCCCGATCGGGATGTTCTACATCCTGTGGTGGACGTTCGATTACCTGCGTGACGAACGCGCGAACCGGTTCATCGTGGTCGGGGTCGCGGTCGCGGTGGGGGTCGTCGGCGTCTTCATCCTGTACTGGGCGATGAACAAGGCGGTCGACCTGTTCCCGTCTCGTATCCGGGAGGGCGTTCGCCCGTACGTCTTCGTCGGGCCGTGCCTCGTGATCCTCGCGGTGTTCCTGGTCTATCCGGTGATCAACACGGTGCTGATCTCCTTCAAGGACATCAACAGCCAGGAATGGGTCGGCCTGGAGAACTTCAAGTTCGTGTTCACCGATCCGGACATGCTCACGGCGATCCGGAACACCGCGGCGTGGATCGTCCTCGTGCCGCTGATCGCCGTGACGATCGGTCTGGTCTACGCGACGCTCGCGGATCGCCTGCGACGCGGAGAGGCCGTCGCGAAGTCGATGATCTTCCTGCCGCTCGCGATCTCCTTCGCGGGGGCCTCGATCACCTGGCAGCTGATCTACAGCTACCGCCCGGAGGGGTTCGGCTCGAACATCGGCCTGCTGAACGGGATCATGCTCGGCCTCGGTCAGGAGCCGGTGAAATGGCTGGAGCTGCAGCCGTGGAACAACCTGTTGCTGATGGTGATCATGGTCTGGATGCAGACCGGGTTCGCGATGGTGGTGCTGTCGGCCGCGATCAAGTCGATCCCGGACGAGATCATCGAGGCGGCTCGGATCGACGGCGCGTCCGAGTTCCAGGTCTTCCGGCGGATCATGGTGCCGAGCATCTTTCCGACGATCGTCGTCGTCACCACGTACATGGTGATCAACGCGATGAAGGTCTTCGACATCGTGTTCGTGCAGCCTGCCAGCGCGGAGACGAACGGCACCGTGGTGGTCGCCGAACGCATGATCCGCTGGTTCTTCCAGCTCAACCACAACGGGCGGGCGGCCGCGATCGCGGTCGTGCTGTTCGTCGCCGTGATCCCCGTGATGGTCTGGAACATCAAGCGGTTCCGCGAGGAGGAGGCGATCCGGTGAGTTCGGTCGCCACGGAAGCGCCGCCGAAGGCCACGCCTCCGCAGACACCGAGCGGACGGGAGCTCGAGGACGCCGGTCGCGGCGGGTGGTTCGTCCGGATCACGATCATCGTGATCGTGATCCTGTGGTTGATCCCCACGCTCGGCGTGCTGATCACGTCCTTCCGGCCGGAGGACGCCGTGAACACCTCCGGATGGTGGACGGTGTTCGCGCATCCGTTCCGAGCGGCGGAATGGACCTTCGAGAACTACCGGGTCGCGCTCGATCAGGGCGGGTTCGGCAACGCGTTCCTGAACAGCCTCGCCGTGACGATCCCGTCCACCGTGATCCCGATCACGATCGCGGCGTTCGCCGCGTACGCGTTCTCCTGGATGGAGTTCCGCGGCCGGTACGTGCTGTTCGTGGTCGTCGTCGGGCTGCTCGTCGTGCCGCTCCAGATGGCCCTGATCCCGATCCTGCGGCTCTACACGCAGGGGGGCGTGCTGTTCGGGATCCAGGTGATCCCGAACCTCGGCCTGCAGGGGACGTTCCTCGGCGTGTGGCTCGCGCACGCCGGGTTCGGCCTGCCGCTCGCGGTCTACCTGCTACGGAACTACATCGGGTCGCTGCCTTCGTCGATCATCGAGTCCGCCCGGATCGACGGGGCCGACCACTTCACGATCTTCTGGCGGCTGATCGTCCCGCTCTCCGTGCCGGCGCTGGCCGCGTTCGCGATCTTCCAGTTCCTGTGGGTCTGGAACGACCTGCTCGTCGCCTACGTGTTCCTCGGCGGCGCCGGACAGAACCGGGTGCTCACCGTCGCGCTCCGCGAGCTCGTCGGCTCCCGCGGCGAGAACTGGCACCTGCTCACCTCCGCGGCGTTCATCTCGATGGCGCTGCCGCTGATCGTGTTCTTCGCGCTGCAGAAGTACTTCGTGCGGGGGCTGACGGCCGGTGCCGTCAAGGGCTGACCACCGGGTGACCCGGCGGCGATCCCCCGGCGCCGGGGCCGAGCCCCTGTCGCCGCGGCGCGTCTGGCGGGCGATCCTGCATCGCGACGCTCCTGCTGGTGCCGGCGTACTGGGGGTTGCTCGTGGGTATCGTCTCGGTCGCCTCGGACGACCCCGTGCGCGTGCCGGCCGCCGGCCTCTGGATCGCCTTCGGCCTGTGCCTGATCCCGTTCGTCTTCATGGCGCTCGCCTTCACGTCGGGTCATCCGCGGGCGCCGGGGGCGACCCTGCGCGCGATGCTCCTGTGCCTCGTCGTCGGCATCCCGGTCTCCGCGATCGCCGCCGACGCCGTCACGGGGTTCGTCGCCGGGGTCGGCGCCGGAGGGATCGCCGCGTTGCGCTCGGACCTCGACCGGGCGTGGCGTGCTCGAGCGCTCGCGATCGCGATCGTCTCGGTCTGGGCGTTCCTCACCGTCCGAACCGTGAGCGACGTCGCCCTGCTGCTCGCACCGGTCCTGCCGTTCACGAGCCTCGGCGTGGCCGACCACCTCGTCCAGATCCGTCGCGAGGGGCGCGCCACCTCGGGCTGAGCGCCCCTCAGTCCCCGAGCGCGAGCACGGCGCCTTCCCACGGCCCGAGCCGCAGCGCTTCGCCGACCGCCTCGCCGTCACGACGGCGGTCGGTGCCGACGAGGATCGTGGCCGCCGGGACGGTCGTCTCGGTCGCCTCGTCCGAGAGGTTCAGCGCGACGAGGGTGTCCGAGCCGCGCCGCCACGCCCAGACGCCCGTGGGCGCCTCGACGTCGGCGGCCGGACCCGAGCGCAGGTCGGGCGTGTCTCGCCGGAGCGCGATGAGGTCGCGGACGAGATGCAGGACCGACCCGGGATCCGAACGCTGGTCGGCCACGTTCACCGCGGTCGCGTCGCCGATCGGGAGCCAGGGCCGGACGTCGTTACGCGTGAACCCGGCCTGAGTATCCGCGTTCCATCGCATCGGTGTCCGCGCCCCGTCTCGGCTCGGCTGCGCGGTCCCGCCGCGACCGACGAGGTCGAGGAGCTCGTCCTCGGGCACAGCGACGTCGGTCATCCCGATCTCGTCGCCGTAGTACAGGAAGGGTGTGCCCCGGAGCGTTAGGAGCGCCATGAGCGCGCTCCGTGACCGCTCGTCCCGGCCGTCGCACCACCTCGTCGGGAATCGAGACACGTCGTGGTTCGACCCGGTCCAGGCGGGCTGCGCCCCAGCCGGGAGCGCCGCCTCCGTCGATCCCACGATCGTCCGAAGCGCCTCCGCCTCGAACCTGGAGAAGACGAATGCGAAGTTGAAGCACAGGTGCAGCTCGTCGTCGCCCGTCCCGTAGAAGCGCGCGAGCTGCTCCGGCTGGAACACCCAGGTCTCGCCGACCAGGACCCGATGGGGCTCGTAGCCGTCGACGAGCGTTCGCCAGCGACCGGTAGATCTCGTGCGACTCGGGGCGGTTCAGGTTGTACACCTGGCGCTGACCCCGCCGACGAACCTCGGCGGGGTCGTCCTCCGTCGCTGGGGGGTTGTCGCGGAGCTCGCGGTCGTGGATCAGCCCGTTCGCCACGTCGATCCGGAACCCGGCGATGCCCCGGTCGAGCCAGAAGCGCAGGATCTCTTCGAACTCGCGGCGGACCCCCTCGTTCCACCAGTTGAGGTCGGGCTGCTCGACGAGGAAGTTGTGGAGGTAGTACTGACCGGTCGCAGGGTCGAGCTCCCAGGCGCTGCCCCCGAACACCGACTGCCAGTTGTTCGGCGGCGACCCGTCGGCGCGCGGATCCGCCCAGACGTACCAGTCGCGGTGGGCGGCCTGCCTCGAGGATCGCGCGTCGACGAACCATGGATGGTGGTCGCTCGTGTGGTTCGGGACCAGGTCGAGGACCACCTGGATGCCGCGGGATCCCGCCGCGGCGATCAGCTCGTCCAGCGTCTCCAGGTCGCTGAGGTCCGGGTGGACGTCTCGGTAGTCGGAGACGTCGTAACCCCAGTCGAGGTCCGGCGAGGGCGTGATCGGCGACAACCACATCGCCGTCGACCCCGAGCCACTCCAGGTGGTCGAGGTGCTCGATGATCCCCTGGAGGTCGCCGACGCCGTCGCCGTTGGAGTCGGCGAACGACCGGACGTAGATCTGATAGATCACGCCCTCGCGCCACCACGGCGTGTCGGTCGCCCGCACCGCCCGAGTATCCCCGAGACCGGCCGCCGAGCGCTGCGAGCCGGTTCGCGTGGCGTGCGTGCCTTGACGTACGATGCCCGAAGAGCCCGGGACCGAAGGAGGTCGAGGTGGTCAGCGCGTTCATCCTGATCCAGACCGAGGTGGGCAGGGCGAGCAACGTCACCCGCGAGATCTCAGGCGTGAAGGGCATCACCTCCGTGGACCCCGTGACCGGCCCCTACGACGTCATCGCCCGAGGGGAGGCAGCCGACCTGGACGAGCTCGCCAAGGCGATCGTGATGCCGATCCAGTCGGTCGAGGGCGTCACGCGCACCCTCACCTGCCCCGTGCTCGCGCTCTGACCATCCGATCCCGGTCGCTCGCCGCGCTCCCCGCACCTTTGCGACCTGTTCTTCAGGCCGTCACCCTCGCCGCCGATACGTCGGAAGACGTTCTCTCGGAGGGGTCGGATGCAGGCGGAACGCGGCTACGTGGAGATACGGCTGCTCGTGGTGCTCGCGCTGGTCGCGGCGCTCGTGTGGGTGCTTCCGTCCGTGCTGCTCGGAGGCCGGGGATCGAGAGCCGGATCGCCGCTCGCCGTCACGGGCGCTCCCGCCGGCGGCACCGCGCCCGGTGAGGTGACCCTTCCGGACGTCGCCGCCTCACCGGCCACCGGTCCGGTCGCGACGGGTGCGGGAGCCACGGGTCCGGGAGTGACAGGTCCGGGAGCCACGGGTCCGGCAGTCACCGGGCCCGCGGCAACCGGGGGAGGCGCGGTCCTGGATCCGGTCGCGCAGTCGCACGAGGTCGAGGCCCAGAGCACGCTGAACGATGCGGTCCGGGTGGCGCAGGTCTTCTACGCGGAGAACGGGAGCTTCCAGGCATTCGGGCCGGACGTCGCGGTGGAGTACGACCCGGCGATCGTGTACTCGCAGGGCTCGCCGATCCCCAACATGGTCGTCATGACCGTCACCCCGACGAGCGTCGTCCTCGTCACGATGGTCGACGGGAGCGGGGCATACCTCTGCGCCGCCCTCGAGCAGGACGCGGTGAGCTTCGGGCGGGCCAACGCCACGATCCCTTCGCAGTGCCAGGGAGGCTGGTAGGGAGTCGCGGTAGTCTTCGTTCGGCGAGGACGACGAGCGAACGAGGACGCGATGCCGATCAAGGTCCGGCACGACGACGAGATCTCCGACGTCGACGGCGGGTGGTTCCGCGCTCGCTGGCACTTCTCGTTCGACCGGTACTACGACCCCGAGTACATGAACTTCGGGACGCTCCGCGTGTTCAACGACGATCGGCTGGTCCCCGGAGCGATCTGGCCGATGCATCCGCATCGGGACATCGAGGGCCTGACGTACGTCGTCGAGGGAACGTTCCGCCACCAGGACGACGTCGGCGGCTCACCCGGCCCGCTCCCGGCCGGGTCTGTCCAGCGGATGACGCTCGGGAGCGGCGCGAACCATTCGGAGCAGAACGCGTCGGAGACCGAGCCGATGCGGTTCATCCAGCTGTGGATCATCCCCGCCGAGAAGGGCCTGCCGCCCGGCGTGGAACAGAAGGTCTTCACCGAAGCCGATCGATCCGATCGGCTGCTCGAGGTCATCAGCGGCGACGACGGCGACGCCGTGCTGGTCCACCAGGATGCGCGCGTGCTGGTCTCGAAGCTGGGAACGGGCGTCGCGGTGGAGCACGCGGTCGGCCGGGGCCGCGGAGCCTACCTGTACGTGATCGATGGGGAGGTATCGGCCAACGGTGAGCCGATGCGGACGGGCTCGGCGGCGCAGGTCACGGACGAGGAATCGCTCGAGATCGTCGCCTCGGAGCCCTCGGAGCTGATCCTGGTCGACGTCGCGATCGGCTGAGGCTCACGCCTCGTCGGGCACCTCCGCCGGGAACGGCAGCGCCATCGGGTCGTACACGCTCGAACGTCCCTCCTCGTCGAACCGATCCAGCCCGAAGTCCGAGACATCCGTCACGTCGGTCGCGCCGTCGGTCGCGAGATCGGCGGCGATCTTCGCCACCGCCGGACCCCACATCATCCCGTGGCCGCCGGCGCTCGCGACGGTCACGCCGCCGATCGCCTCCTTCTCGGCCGTGATGGCGGGCCCGACGATCGGAAGGTGGTCCGGCGTGTAGTCGATCGTCGCGGCCCAGACCTTGCGCAGGCCGAGCCCTCGCGTGGACGGGACGAACCGGTTCAACCGCCGTTGCATCTTCCGCAGGTACGGCCAGTCGATCGTGCGGGCCGGCCCCGGGGCCTCGGCGGGATCGCTCATCCCGAAGAGCAGGCCGCCGTCCTCGAGGCGCCAATACAGGCCGGCGTGGAGGTCGAACACCATCGGGAGCCGCTCGGCCGCGAACGCCTCGTGCGGCTCGGTGACCGCGACCTGGTGCCGGGTGCCGCCCGCCGGGACGCGGAGACCGGCGAGCCGCCCGACGCCCTGCAGCGTCGGACCACCGGTCAGGATGACGCGCTCCGTCGCGATCGTCGCGGCGGAGGTTCGCACGCCGGTCACGCGTCCCTTCGAACGCTCCAACCCCGTGAACGCCGTCCGCTCGCGGAGCTCGACGCCCGCGATCCGCATCGCGACCTGGTACGCGGCGACGTTCCTCGGGGGGTCGACGTAGCCGTCGGTCTCGAGGTACGAGCCGCCTCGGTGGCCGTCGCTCGAGAGCGTCGGGTTGAGGCTCGCCGCCTCGTCCGCGTCCACCCATCGGACATCGAGCCCGGCCTCCTGTTGCATCGCAACGCGTTCGCGTCCTTCACGCTCGTCGTTCACCGAGGTCGCGAGGATCAGGTACCCGAGCTCGGTGAACCCCGAATCCACGCCGAGGAGCTCGCGCTGGCGCCGGTAGAAGTCGATGGACCAGCGACCGAGGGCCACCGTCTGCGGGATCCCTCCTTGCGCGCGGACGATGCCGGCCGCTCGGCTCGACGCGCCGCTGCCGGCCAGGTGGCGTTCGAGCACGACGACGCGTTCGGCGCCGTTCTGACGGGCGAACCACGCGGCCCACCCGCCGATGGCTCCCGCGCCGACGATCACCACGTCGGCGGTGTCGCTCGCGCTCATCGCCCGCATCGTACGCGCGGGCCGTACGCTTGCCGGATGTCCGAGCGGGCTCGACCGGCGCCTGCGTCGCCCCTGCCCAGGCGCACGCTCGCCGAAGAGACGCTCGTCGTCCTCTCGCTGTCGCTGATCGCGAGCGCGGTGTTCGCGATCCTCAGCCTGCTCGAGGCGCCCCTCCGCGGCGTCACCGTGGCGTCGGTCTCCCAGAGCACGCAGCTCGCGCGACAGCTGTTCGGGTCGCTGTTCGCGCTCGCGCCGGTGTGGCTCGTGACCTACCTCGTTCGCAGGAGCGGCGAGGGTCTGGACGGCATCGGGCTCGCGTGGGACCGGCCGCGCGACGACTTGACCCGAGGCCTCCTGCTGTTCGTGGTCGTCGGCGTCGCGGGGATCGGGCTCTACCTGGCCGCCGTCGCGCTCGGCGTGAATCGGTTCGTCGTCCCGGTGCCGCCGCTCGGGCACTGGTGGACCGTGCCGGTGCTGCTGGTGAACGCCGCCGAGGCCGCGCTGCTGGAGGAGGTCGTCGTCGTCGCGTACCTCGTCACGCGCCTGCGGCAGCTGGGTCTCACCGAGCTCGCGTCGATCGGCGCGAGCGCATTGCTCCGCGGGAGCTACCACCTGTATCAGGGGTGGGGTGGATTCCTCGGCAACGTCGCGATGGGTCTGCTGTTCGGGTTCGTGTTCGCGCGGACCCGGCGGGCGTGGCCGATCGTGATCGCGCACTTCCTCCTGGACGTCGCGGCCGGGATCGGATACATCCTGTTCCGGGAGCACCTCCCGGGGTTCGCGTGAGCGCGGTGCTCAGACGTCGCTCGCTCGCCCCCGCCCTCCGACGGACCGCCGAACGCGGCTTCGCGCACCTCGAAGGCCTCGTCGACCCCGCGTTCGAGCGGGCGCTGTGGCGCGAGATCCGTTCGGGTCCGTTGCGCAGGATGGAGGGAACGTTCGGACCCGCCGGGGTTCGGATGCAGGCCGACGGGTTCGACGTGACCGAACCCTTCGACGGCTTCCCGCTCCTTCGGGAGCTCCGCGACGCCTTCGCCGAGCGGGTCCGCTCGGACGGGTCCGGCATCCGGGGGCTCCGAACGTGGCGGCCCAACGAAGCCGGGATCGGTGTCTACCGCCCCGGGTGGGTGGGCGTCACGTCCCACCTGGACGGGCGATGGTACCGGCGACTGGTCGCCGTGTTCACGATCGTCGGCTCCGCGCCGTTCGAGGTGAGCGCGTCGCGAGAGGGCGAGGCCCTCGAAGCCTGGGAGGCTCGCGCCGGCGGTCTCGCGCTGATGCGCGGTCCGGGGCTCGCGGGGCTGCGGGACGGGCGCCCGTATCACGCGGTGCGCGGTCCTCGGCGAGGGGTCCGATGCTCGGTCGCGCTCCGGATGAGCGTTCGCGGATCAGGGGAGTGATGCGGCCGGGACCGCTCAGACCCAGGTCGTGAACCAGAACCGGAGCTTGAACGCGTCGTCGGTGAGCGGCGCGCCGGTGAGCGTCGGCCAGAACCAGACGAACAGGATCACCGAGGCGGCGACGAACCCGACGGCGACGGGAAGGAACGGCCGAGATCTCGAGCCGGCGACGCGCATCTCGGACAGATCGCGGAGGGCGTACACGCACGCGAGGACGAGGAACGGCGTGATCGGCGTCGCGTAGAAGAGGAACTGCGGCCGCGACACGAGGAACCACGGCAGGTACAGGCCGGCGATCGCCACGAGGATGTAGCTGGCCCGCCAATCGCGCTTCATCCACCACGCGTAGGCGACGTACGGCATCGCCAGGATGCTGCCCCAGAAGATCGCTGGGTTCCCGTTCGCGTAGATCACCTGACGGAAGCCCTCCGAGTACACCCCGTAGTAGAAGACCGGGCGGCGGAGGAAGATCCATTGCCACGGGGCGGACAGGTACCCGTGACTCGGTTGACCCTCCTCGTTGAGGAGAGGCAGGTCCGCATGGAACCGGGCGATCGACCCCTGCAGTTCGGCCCATCGTCCGAGGTCGAAGCCGAAGTGGATGAACCACCCGGCGTACGAGGCGACGTACACGATGAACGGAAGCACAAGGAACGACAGGACGAGGCCGAACGCCTCACCCGTGATCGTGTTGAGCAGCGGACTCCTGTTGCCGAAACGCCTGCGCCGCACCACTTCCCAGGCGAACGCGAGCGCCACCGCGGCGAAGATCGCCATGAGTCCGGACCACTTGGTGGCCACACCTGCCCCGAACGCCGCGCCGGCCGCGAACCGCCACGGCCGCCACAACGGCGCCGGGAGGCGGGGTCGGCGCGCCGGAGCCTCGCCGTCACCCGCGGGAGCCTCACCGTCTCCGGTGGGAGCTTCGTCCTCACCGGTGGGAGCCGCGCCGTCGGGGGCGCGACCGTCTCCGTCGATCTCGGGCGGGCTCGAAGGATCGGGCGTTCGACGTTCGATCCACCGTTTGTCTAACAACAGGAGCAGGAACCCCAGCACGATCCAGAACGCGACGAAGATGTCGAGGATACCGGTCCGCGACTGCACGAAGTTCAGGCTCTCGGTGGCTAAGAGCAATCCCGCCGCGAAGGTCCAGATCGGGCGGGCCCACAGGAGCTGGGCGATGCCGGCGAGCATCATCACCGACAGGGTCCCGCTCACCGCCGCGCCGACCCGCCACCCGAACGGGTCCATGCCGAACGCGAGCTCGCCGAGCGCGATCATCCACTTGCCGACGGGCGGGTGGACGAACGCTCCCGTGTCCCATTCCTGCTCTCGCCAGAAGCGCTCGGCCCCGCTCCTGATCCGGCAGGTCTCGTTCGAGTAGTTGAGGAAGATGCATGCGGACTTCGGGTAGTAGTACTCGTCGAACACGGTTCGGTCCGGGTACCCGAGGTGCATGAACCGCAGGTACCCGGCGATCAGCCCGACCGCGAGGATCGCGACGACCGGCCGGTTGAGCCGCCGCAGGACCGCGTTCACCTTCCCGACCGCGGGGCGGTCGCCGCGGAGCGCAGGCGGATGTTCGGTCCTCGTGAGCGTGGACATGCGGACCAGATGGTACGGCAGCGATCCGTCTCCGGCGGGACCTGCCGAGCGCGAGCCGGCCCGCTAGCTGGGAGGGCGGTCCTCGAGCCGGTACACGAACTGGACACCCTGGTAGCCGTCGGCGATGGACGCCGACTTGTTGTCGACGAGGCCGGCGTCGAGCCCGACTCCCTGCACGATCTCGAACGACAGGTCGGTCGGAAGCTTCGACGCCTTCGTCGGCCAGGCCACCCACAGTCGCCCCGCGGGATCGAGGGCCTTGGAAAGGCTGGCGAACCGTCGTCGGAGATCGGCGAGCCGACCGGTGAACAGCACGATCACGTCGAGGCGGCCGCGAGCGGTCCGGGCCAACTCGACGCCGCTCGGAACCCGGCCGAGCGAGAAGCCGGACGGCGGTGCGATCAGCAGCACACGCGACCCCTCGCGGACGCCGAGCTTGGTCGCCAGCGGCGTTCCCGAATAGTCGCGACGTCCGCCGGTGGCCACTGCGACCGATGCTAAGGCGTCGTGGGAGCATCGGGACGTGGTCGGGCGCCTGTACCTCGTCGGAACGCCGATCGGGAACCTCGGCGACCTCACCGAGCGGGCCCGCGCAACCCTCGGCTCCGTCGACCTCGTCGCCGCGGAGGACACGCGGAGGACCGGGAAGCTGCTCGCCCATCTCGGAGTCAAGGCCCGGATGATGTCCCTGTTCGAGGGCAACGAGCGCGAGCGGACCGAGCGGCTCCTGGACGAACTGCGCGACGGCTCAGAGGTGGCCCTGGTATCCGACGCGGGGATGCCGAGCGTCTCCGATCCGGGCTTCCGCCTCGTTCGGGCGTGCGCCGCCGAAGGGATCGAGGTCCGCGTCGTCCCCGGTCCGTCCGCGGTCACGGCCGCGCTCGCGATCTCCGGGCTCCCGACCGACCGATGGGCGTTCGAGGGGTTCCTGCCGCGACGGGCCGGCGAGCGGCGGGCGCGTCTGCAGGAACTGGCGAACGACGCGAGGACCCTCGTCCTGTTCGAGTCGCCACGGCGTGTGGTCGCGACGCTTCGCGACGTCCTGAGCGAGCTCGGCGACCGCCGCGTGGCGGTCGCCCGTGAGCTGACGAAGCTCCACGAGGAGGTCCTGCGCGGTCGCGTCTCGGAGGTGCTCGAGGCACTGGCCGAGTCCGAACCACGCGGAGAGGTGGTCGTCGTCCTCGAGGGAGCCGGACCGGGGGAGCCGGCGCCGCTCGAGGAGCTCGTCGCGGAGGCGCGCGAGCTCGTCGCGAACGGGATGCGCAAGCGGGACGCCGTGACCGATGTGGCCCGTCGGCGGGGCGGCTCGGCGAACGCGATCTACGAGGCCCTGGTCCGTCCCGGCTAGGATTCCTCGACCATGGGCGAGGACGTCTTCTACATCACGACGCCGATCTACTACCCGGACGACGTCCCGCACATCGGGCACGGCTACACGTCGGTGGCCGCGGACTTCGTTGCCCGCTACCACCGGCTCCGCGGCGACGAGGTGCTGCACCTCACCGGGACCGACGAACACGGCATGAAGCTTCAGCGCGCGGCTGAGAAGGCCGGGACGGATCCCCAGACCTGGGTCGACGAGATGGCGCCGAGATGGCGCGAGACGTGGGGTCGCCTGGAGATCGCGTTCGACGACTACATCCGCACGACGGAGCCGCGTCACGAGAAGGCGGTCCAGAAGCTGCTCACCGCCGTGCACGAGAACGGCCGGGACGACATCTACCTCGGCACCTACGAAGGTCTGTACTGCGTCTCGTGCGAGGCGTACTACACGGAGGACGATCTCGTGGACGGGATGTGCCCGATCCACGGCCGGCCGGTCGAACGCATGACCGAGGAGAACTACTTCTTCCGGCTCTCCGCCTATGCGGACCGGCTCCTCGAGCACTACGAGGCGCACCCGAAAGCCGTGCAGCCCGAGACGCGGCGCAACGAGGTGCTCTCGTTGATCCGCGGGGGCCTGCAGGACTTCTCGATCAGCCGGACGAGCTTCCGATGGGGGATCCCGCTCCCTTGGGACCCCGACCACGTCTGTTACGTGTGGTTCGACGCCCTCACCAACTACATCACGGCGGCCGGGTACGGCACCGACGACGAACGGTTCGCGCGGGCATGGCCCGCCAACGTCCACCTCATCGGCAAGGACATCCTGCGGTTCCACGCCGTGTACTGGCCGGCCATGTTGATGGCGGGCGGCGTCGCCCCTCCGGACCAGGTCTGGGCGCACGGGTTCCTCACGGTCGGCGGCCGGAAGATGTCGAAGACGAACGCGACGGGGATCCATCCGTTCGAGCTCGCCGATCATTTCGGCGTGGACTCGTACCGCTACTACTTCATGCGCGAGATCCAGTTCGGGCAGGACGGGAGCTTCTCGTGGGAGTCGATGGTCGACCGCCACAACGCCGACCTCGCGAACGGGCTCGGGAACCTCGCGAGCCGGGTCCTCGCGATGCTCGCGTCGTACTTCGACGGCGCCGTCCCGGAGCCCGGACCTACGAAGGTCGAGGACGACCTTCCCGACGTGATCGAGGACGCCGTTCGACGGTACGACGAGCACATGGCGACCCTTGCGCTGTCGCAGGCGCTCGGCGCCGTGTGGGACGTCGTCGGCCGGGCGAACGGCTACCTGGTCGAGAAGGAGCCCTGGAAGGTCGCCGGCGAGGAGGGACGGCGCGACGAGCTCGCCGGCATCCTGTACGCGGCCGCCGAGACGCTTCGGATCCTCGCGGTGCTGATCCGGCCGATCATGCCGGGCGCCGCCGAGCGGCTCTGGGCCCAGCTCGGCATCGACCGCGCGCTCGACGACCAGCGGCTGCCGCAGGGCGCTCGATGGGGCGGCCTCGCCGCCGGGACGAAGAGCTCCAAAGGCGACGCGCTGTTCCCCCGTCTCGAGTCCTGACTGAGGGTTCCGGCGATCGCGTTTCACGTGGGACCCGGCTCCTCGACTTCGGCTCGACAGCGGTCCGATCGCAGCGCATCGCGGGAGCCGGCCGTCTTCGACCCCAGGTCGAGGAACGGCGCGCGCCGCTAGTGTGTGCGATCCGTGAGCCGGTCGAACCCTGAACCCCCGATGCAGACGCGCGCCGAGCCAGCGGCCGTCGCGCCCTCGGGGATGGTCGATTCGCACTGTCACCTGTTCCTGCTCGAGGCCGGAGCCGGCCGCCGCGGTCGAGGCCTCACGCGCCGGCGGCGTCGAGACCCTCGTGTGCGTCGGCATCGACCCGGGGTCGAGCCGACGGTCGCTCGAGCTCGCGGAGTCGTTCCGCGGGGTGTTCGCCACCGCGGGCATGCATCCCCACGAGGCGAGCGCGTTCGACGCGCGCGCGGGCGCCGAGATCGAGGAGTTGCTGGGCAACCCGCTCGTGGTCGCCGTGGGTGAGTGCGGGCTCGACTTCTTCCGGATGCGATCGCCCCGCGAGGACCAGGAGCGGGTCCTGCGGACCCACGTCGGACTCGCGCGCGAGTCCGGGCTGCCGCTCGTCGTCCACGTCCGGGACGCGTGGCCCGAGATCCTTCGAGTGCTCGATGAGGGTTCGGCCGAACGCGTCGTGCTCCACTGCTTCAGCGGTGACGCCGAGACGGCGCGCGCGTGCGCCGACCGCGGGTGGTTCCTCTCGTTCGCGGGGAACGTCACGTATCCGAAGAACGATCACCTGCGCGAGGCGGCGGCAGCCGTGCCGCTCGATCGGATCCTGGTCGAGACCGACAGTCCGTTCCTCGCGCCGCAGCGAGTCCGCGGGCGCGACAACGTCCCGGCCAACGTCGTGGACGCGATCGAGGAGATCGCGACGGCGAGAGCGGAGACTGTGGAAAACGTTCGTGCCGCGACCGCAGCGAACGCACGGAGGGCGTTCCCCAGGCTCCGATAGGGGCCCGGAGGCCCTTCGGATTCAAGTTTGCATCGAGGGTTGAGGGTTTGATAGCGTCGGCCTCCTGAACTCGCCTTTCGGAGGCTTCGGTGCCGGCGTAAGCCGCTTCCCCCCGGAGCCTTCTTCGACGAAGGGGAACGATGCCGGTTCGTCCGACGCGGGTCCGGCGACTGCGGATCCGCAAGGCGATGGGGAATGCGGTCCTCGCGAGCTCCGTGCTCGCGGCAGGGGTCGTGTACGTCGCCGTCCAGAAGACCGTGACGCTGGTCGTCGACGAGGGCCACCCGGAGGCCGTCAGGACGATGAGCTCGAGCGTCGGGGATCTGCTGGACGCCGAAGGGATCATCCTCGGGGCCGGGGACCTCGTGACGCCGGCGGCGGTGACGCCGCTCGCGGACGGGATGACCGTGTTCGTCGACCGAGGTTGGGTCACGACGACGGCCGCTCCGAGCGCCGGGGATGTGGGGGTCTGGGTGATGGAAGGGGTGAGCGCGCCGCACCTGATGCTCGCGGCGCGAAGCACCGAGGAATGGTTCTCCGCGGGAGCGCCGGACGGGCGTTCGTCGGTGGTGGCCGCGACCGTCGTGGTGAAAGGGAAGGACCACGACGTCGTCACGAATGCGGCCACCGTCCGCGAGCTCCTCTCGGCCATGGGGATCGAGCCCGACGGCGACGACCGTGTCCTTCCGTCACCCAGGACCCCCGTCACGAACGACATCCGGATCCGGTTCGACCGGATCGGGTTCCGCACCGAGGGCGTCCGCGTGCCGGTCCCGTACACGACCTCGACGGAGTACACGGACCGGCTCGACCCCGGTGAGGCGCGCGTGATCCGCCAGGGCGTGGACGGCGTGATGATCGAACACACGAGGATCGAGGTCGTGAACGGCGAGGCGGTTCGCCGAACGGTGCTCTCGCGAACGGTGGTCTCGCAGGCCGTCGCCGAGCTGCGTCAGGTCGGTAGCAGCCAGACGACGGAGGGGACGCAGATCGGGGAGGCGAGCTGGTACGGGTTCGCGCCGGGGGACGGCCTGACGGCGGCCCACCCCTGGCTGCCGTTCGGTACGGTGGTCACCGTCGAGAACCTCGCCAGCGGCAGGACCGTCCAGGTGGTGATCAACGATCGGGGACCATTCGGTGGGCGGATCATCGACCTCTCCGACCGGGCCTTCGCTCGGATCGCCCCGCTCTCCCAAGGGGTCTGCCAGGTCCGCCTCACCTGGTGAACCCTCACCCGGTGAGTCCTCACCAGGTGAGCCCACCGATAGTCTCGGCCGCTCGGCGCTGAAACAGCTCGCGACGCGTCACGGTCTCCGCCCGTCGAAGCGACTCGGCCAGCACTTCCTCGCCGATCCGAACCTTGCCCGCGCGATCGTCGCGGACGCGGGGGTCGAGCCCGGCGATCGGGTACTCGAGATCGGCGCCGGGCTGGGCTCGCTGACGGTCGCGCTCGCGCAGGCCGGTGGCCGGGTGCTCGCCATCGAGACCGACCACGGGGTCGCCGGGGCGCTCGAGGAGGTCGTGGCTCCCTATCCCGACGTTCGGGTCGTCGTGGCCGACGCGATGACGCGCGGACTGGGACTCCCTGCTCGGCTCGGACCGATGGGTGATGGTGTCGAACCTCCCGTACAACGTCTCGGTTCCGCTCGTGCTCGACCTGCTGCGGGACGCCGACGCGATCGACCGGTTCCTTGTGATGGTGCAGTTGGAGGTAGGGGAGCGCCTCGTCGCCCCTCCCGGTGATCCGTCGTACGGGGCCGTCAGCGTTCGGGTGGCCTATCGCGCCGACGCCCGGATGGTGCGCCGGGTGCCCGCAGACGTGTTCTGGCCCCGACCGCGGATCGACTCGGTGCTCGTCGGCCTGAACCGTCACACGCCGCCCGTCGACGTGGAGCCGGCCGCGCTCTTCCGCGTGGTCGACGAGGGGTTCGCCGAGCGCCGCAAGACCATGGCGAACGCCCTCCGGCGACTGGGGCTCGACGCGGAGGCGGCCGCCGGCGCGATGCGTTCGAGCGGGCTCGAGCCGGCGACCCGGGCCGAACGGCTGGGGCTCGACGAGTTCGCCCGTATCGCACGGCACCTTCTCGATGCGGGGTGGCGCCCCTGAGCGCTCCCGCCCGCAGCGTCCGCGAGCATCCGTCGCGAGGCGCGCGCCAAGATCAACGTGTTCCTGCGGGTCCACGGCGAACGCGAGGACGGGTACCACGAGATCGAGAGCCTCGTCGTTCCCATCTCGCTCGCCGACCAGGTGACCGTCCGCTCATCGCCGAAGCTGCGGGTGGCGATGAAGGGCGAGCCGGCGCTCGCCGGCGACGTTCCCGTCGGGGGCCTCAACCTCGCGCTGGTCGCAGCGCTCGCGCTGGCGGACGAGTGTCCCGACGCCGGAGGCGCCCTGATCGAGATCGACAAGCGGATCCCGGTGGCCGCGGGACTCGGCGGCGGCAGCGCCGATGCCGCAGCGACGATCGAGGCGCTGAACGAGCTCTGGGACTGTGGCGTCGATGCGGCGACGTTGGACGAGCTCTGTGGGCGGATCGGCTCTGACGTCCCGGCCATGCGCGCCGGCGCCCCGGTGACGATCGCCGGGCGGGGTGAACGGGTCGAGCCGACCGACGTGGCGCCGTTCGACTGGGTCCTGGTCCGGTTCGGGTTCGGCGTGCGTTCGCCGGACGCCTACCGCTGGTGGGACGAGGACGGCGGACGGACGGGGCCCGACGCCGGGCCGTTGCTCTCGGCCGCCGCCGCGGGCGATCCCGAGCTCCTCGGACCGCTCCTGTTCAACGACCTCGAGGCATCCGTCGTTGCGCGGCATCCGCCGATCGGGCGCGCGAAGAAGCGTCTGCTGGACGGCGGCGCGCTCGGCGCGGTCATGAGCGGCAGCGGATCGTCCGTCGTCGGGCTCGCTCGAGATCGCGCGCAGGCCGAGGAGCTCGCGGCGCGGATCGACGACGCCACCGCGATCACGGGTCCGCCGCCCGCTTAGGATGACCGTGGAGCGGTCCGGGGTCGTCTAACGGCAAGACGCGGGCCTTTGGAGCCCTCGATGGAGGTTCGACTCCTCCCCCCGGAACCGAGCGAACGGCCCATGACAGCACGACTTGTCACCTTGCCGCGATGAGCCTCCCGCCGGTACAAAGGGGGGCCGTGCCCGACAGGACCTCGTCGCCGAAGCCGTCGCTGGCTGCCGTCGTGCTGGCCGCGGGCAAGGGCAAGCGCCTGAAGTCCAGGATCCCGAAGGTCCTGCATCCGGTCTGCGGCCGCCCGGTGCTGTGGTGGGTCCTGCAGACCCTTCGGGCGGCTCGTCCCTCCAAGATCGTCATCGTCGTGGCCCACGGCGCGGACGAGGTTCGGAACGCCGTCCAGGCCTGGGGCGTCTCGCCCAAGCCGGTGTTCGTCGATCAGGGCGAGCCGCTCGGGACCGGGCACGCGGTCATGGTCGCGGAGAAGGCGGTCGGCCGGTCGAGCGAGATCCTCGTCGCCAACGGGGACCTCGACCCGGTGACCGACGACGACGTTCGAGCCCTCCTCCGACTCCACAAGAAGACCAGGGCGGCGGCCAGCATCATCGTCACCGAGGTCGAAACGCCGGGGGGCTACGCGCGGGTGGTGCGCGAGGGCAGTCGCCTGGTGTCGATCGCCGAGGGGACCGACGCTCCGCCCGCCCTCCGTGAGATCAACGAGGTGGGGACCAACTGGATCGTGTTCCGCCGCGAGGACCTGTTCAAGGCGCTCCCGCTCGTCGGCCGCGACAACACCCAGGGCGAGCACTACCTGAACGACGTGTACGCGATCCTGATGGACAAGGGCGAGCGCGTCTCCGTCCTGAAGGTGGACACGGGGGGCGCGATCGGCATCAACTCGCGCGCCGAGCTGGCCGAGACCGCGCGCGTCCTCCGGGATCGCATCAACGCCCGGCATCTCGAGAACGGGGTGACGCTGGTCGACCCGGCGACGACGTTCATCGACGTCGACGCCAGGATCGGCCGCGACACCGTGATCCACCCGATGACGTTCGTCTCCGGCGAGACGACGATCGCGGCCGAGTGCGAGATCGGCCCTTCGACCAGGATCGTGGACACCCGGATCGGCAAGGGCGCCGTCGTGCAGTTCTCCGTGGTCCAAGGGTCGCGGATCGGCGCGGGAGCGCAGGTCGGGCCGTACGCGCACGTTCGACCCGGCTCGGTGATCGGTCCGCGGGCGAAGGTCGGGGCCTACGTCGAGGTGAAGGCGTCCGAGGTCGCGGAGGGGGCCAAGGTTCCGCATCTCACCTACGTGGGCGACGCGAAGGTCGGCCGGCGGGCGAACATCGGCGCGGGGACGGTCACGGTCAACTACGACGGGTACGACAAGCACCGGACCGTCATCGGGGACGATGCCCGGGTGGGTTCGGATACCATGTTGATAGCGCCGGTGACGGTGGGGCGAGGGGCGGTGACGGGCGCGGGATCGGTCATCACGAACGACGTTCCGGCGGGGGCGCTCGCCGTAGAGCGCTCGGAGCAGCACATCGTCAAGGGGTACCGCAAGCGCAAGGACGCCGAGGCGAAGACCCGCAAGACCGGCCGCGGCGCGAAGGCAACGGGGAAGCGATCGGGCAAGCGCGGAACGACGGGCGAGGGGGCGCGCTGAGCGTGGAGATCGTCACCAAGAAGCGGATGATGCTGTTCTCCGGGACGACGCATCTCGCGCTGTCCGAGGAGATCGCCGAGAACCTCGGGATCCCGATCGCGCCCTGCGTGATCCGACGGTTCGGCTCGGGGGAGATCTACGTGCGGCCCGAGGACTCGGTCCGCGGCGCCGACGTGTTCGTGATCCAGACGCACGCCGACCCGGTGAACGAGTCGATCATGGAGCAGCTCATCCTCATCGACGCGATGAAGCGGGCCTCCGCCAAGCGGATCACCGCCGTCGTGCCGTACTACGGGTACGCGAGACAGGACAAGAAGGTCCTCGCGCGAGAGCCGATCAGCGCGAAGCTCCTCGCCGACCTGCTCACGGCTGCGGGTTCGGACCGGGTGGTCTCGGTCGACCTGCACGCCGGGCAGATCCAGGGGTACTTCGACTTCCCGTTCGATCACCTCACGGCGCTGCCCGTGCTCACCGGCTACCTCCGAGACGAGCTCGGCCTGCACGGCGACGACCTCGTGGTCGTCGCGCCCGACGCCGGGCGGATCCAGACCGCCGAGCGCCTGCGCGAGTACCTGCACGCGGACCTCGCGTTCATGTACAAGCGCCGTTCACGGAAGGAAGCCCACAAGATCGAGGAGATGGCGGTGGTGGGGGACGTCGCCGGACGCCCCTGCATCCTCGTCGACGACATGATCGACACGGCCGGCACGGTCGCCAAGGGCGCGACCGCGCTCGCCCAGCAGGGGGCGGGACCGATCTACGCGGCGGCCACCCACCCCGTGCTCTCGGGCAAGGCCGTGCAGAACCTGGAGGAGTCGCCGATCTCCGAGGTCGTCGTCACCAACACGATGCCGATCCCCGAGGAGAAGCGGTTCGGCAAGCTCCGCGTGCTCTCGATCGCGCCGCTGATCGCCGACGCGCTCCGGGCGGTGTTCGAGGAGAGCAGCGTCTCCGAGATCTTCCACGGCGAGAACCAGTAGTCGGGCCGGAAGGCCCGTTCTCGCAGCGTGTTGGTACCATGCCCGACCGAACCCCACATCTTCGAAGGACCCAGGTATGGCCGAACAGAAGCTCGTCGCCGAGCCCCGGACGGACTCCGGCAAGGGCGTCGCCCGCAAGCTGCGCGCGGCGGGACGCGTGCCCGCCGTCCTCTACGGCGCCGACGTGCAGTCGACCCCGCTCTCGGTGGACGCCAAGGACCTGTTCCACGTCCTCCACACCGGCGCGGGCTCGAACGTCCTCGTCGACCTGATCGTCGACGGCGACGAGCACCTGGCCATCCCCCGCGACGTCCAGCGGGACCACATCCACGGGCGGTTCATCCATCTCGACTTCCTCGCCGTCCGGCGGGACGAGAAGATCCACCTGTCGATCCCGGTTCGGGTCGTCGGCGAGTCGGTCGGCGTCAAGGCCGGCGGCGTCGTCGAGCACCACCTCTGGGAGGTCGAGGTCGAGTGTCTGCCGGGCGACGTCCCCGAGGCGATCGACGTCGACATCACCGAGCTCGAGATCGGCATGGGCCTTCGCGTGAGCGACCTGGTCGCGCCCTCGGGCGCGACGATCCTGACCAGCCCCGACGAGTCCGTCGTGGCCGTCCAGCAGCCGCAGATGGCCGTCGAGCTCGAGGAGGAGGAGGCCGCGGCCGAGGCCGCCGAAGGCGAGGAGGCCGCCGAGGGCGAAGAGGCCGAGGGCGAGGGTGCCGAAGGCGAAGAGCGCGGTTCGGCCGACGAGTCGTCCGAGGGCTGACGCCCTCGTCCATGACCTGGCTCGTCGCTGGGCTCGGGAACCCGGGCCCGCGTTACGCGGGAACCCGTCACAACCTCGGCTACCGGGTCGTCGACGAGATCGCCGAGCGAGCCGGCGAACGATTCCGCAAGGCGCGGTTCGTCCCCGCCGACACCTGCGAGCTCAACGAAGCGGGCGAACGCGTGGTGCTCGCCAAGGCCCGTGACTTCATGAACCGCGACCGGCCCGGCGTTCGCCTCGCTCGCTCGCAAGCATCGCGTCGAACCCGACCAGGTGATCGCCGTCCACGACGAGATCGATCTCGTGTTCGGCGCGCTCCGCGTGAAGTTCGGGGGCTCGACCGCCGGACACAACGGGCTGCGTTCGCTCGAGAGCGCCCTGCATGCGCAGGACTTCTACCGGGTCCGCATCGGGGTGGGGCGGCCGACCGGCCGCAAGGAGCCGGGGGACTGGGTGCTCGAGAACTTCGCCAAGCGCGAGGAGCCCGAGGTCGCGATCCTCGTCGGTGACGGCGCCGACGCGACGCTCACGCTCGTCCGCGACGGCCTGCAGGTGACCCAGGATCGCTTCAACCGCGAGTGCACCCAGAGAGTAAGGGTCGTTACGTCTCGATGCGGATGTCCTCGGCGCGCCACTCGCCGGCGGTGTTCAGGATCTCGTCGTCACCGGTGAGGATCGTCGCATCGTGGGCGATGGCGGTGGCGCAGAGGAACGCGTCGGCGTACGACATCGGATATCGCGCCTTGATCGACGCGGCCGCGACGACTCGCTCCTGCGTCGCCTCGTCGAGCGTGAGCCCCAGCCGTAGGCTGCTGAGGACCGCATCAGCTTGGTCCGGTCCCTCGCGCCGGTACATCGTGTAGAAGACCTCCCCCGCGTTGATCCAGCTCATGATCGACCCCCGATCGAGAGCTTCGTCGACGCGGGTGCGGGCGGGCTCTTCCCCTCGCAACGCTGCCAGGACGGCCCACGAATCGAGGCAGATCGTCACTCCCCGAACTTCCGCCTCTCCCGTTCGCGGTCGAGACGCCGCTCTTCCTCCAGGTCTTCGAGGATCGGAGACCCCTTGAAGGCGCCCAGGAGGTCCCGGAGCGGGACCGGCGCAACGATCCGGATCGCGCGGCCCTCGCGCGTGACGAGGACCTCGTCGCCGGGGCGGATGCCGAGCTCGTCCCGGATCGCCTTCGGGATCACCACCTGGCCCTTCGGCCCGACGCGCTGAGTCATACCGGCAGTATAACCTCGCCGTTTCGGCAGGTCGAGGGCCGGTTCCACCACCCAACCGTATCCGTAGGCACCGACACCGCTAGACTCGAACTCGAAGGCCCGTCGCGCCGCGACGAGGCCTCTTCGTGCTGTGCGGAGGTGGTTCGGTGGAGCGGCTGCTCGACACGCTGATCGGCTCGGCGGCGTTCGAACGCCTCCTGCTCGAGCGCGCCCGGCCGGTCGTCGCGCGGACCGACGCAGGCGAGGACTTCCTCGTCGCGGCGCTCGCGACCGCGCTCGAGGCACCGGTCCTCGTCGTCGCGCCGGGGCCGCGCGAGGCCGAGTTGCTCGCCGAGGGCGCCGAGGCGTGGCTCGGCGACGAACGCGCCGCACTCCTTCCGGCCTGGGAAGCGCTCCCGTACGAGGGGATCAGCCCGTCACCCGAGGTCTCGGCGAGACGGGCGCAGGCCGTCCGACGCCTCCGAGCGGCCGACGGACCGTTCGTGCTCGTCGCGCCGGCGCTCGCGGCGATGCAGGGGCTCGTGCCCACCCTCGGCGAGGTCGAACCCGTCGAGCTCGTCAAGGGGGTCGAGCTCCCGCCGGACGCCGTCGCCGAACGGCTCGTCGAGCTCGGGTACGCGCGAACCGACGTCGTGGAGCATCGAGGGGAGTTCGCGGTCCGCGGTGGGGTCCTCGACGTGTTCCCCGGTACGGCGAGGCGGCCCGTTCGGCTCGAGTACTGGGGCGACGAGATCGAATCGCTCCGTGAGTTCACCCCGTCCTCACAGCTGTCGACGGCCCCGGTCGTGCGCGTCGAGATCCCGCCGGTCCGAGAGCTGATCCCCGACGACGAGCTCGCCGCCCGAGCGCGAGAGCGGGCCCCGCGGTACCTCGACCGGTTCCGCGACGGCCTCGAACGGATCGCCGAGGGTCTCCGCGCGGAGGGCTCCGAGACGCTGGCTCCGCTCCTGTTCGACGAGATGCCCGTGCCGCCCCGGCTGCTCCCGGCCGGCTCGTGGGTCGTCGTCTCCGAGGCGCGCCGGACGTTCGACCGCGCGCGGCAGGCGTTCGACGACGCGGAGGCGCTCGCCGAGGCGTCGAGCTGGCCGGGTCCGCCGGCGGTCCATCCGCTCGAGGAGGCGCTCGAGGGTCCGGTGTCGCTGCACCTCAGCGGGTTCACCGAGGGGATCGACGTCGGTCTCGAGGGCTGGGGGACCGCCGAGGGGAACCCGGCCGAGCTCGCCAGACGAGCGGCCGACCTGAAGAGCAGGGGCTATCGCGTGGTGCTCTCGGCGCGCGGGCACGGGTCGCTCGAACGCGTCCGCGAGTTCGTCGGTCTCCCGGACGCCGACGCGATGGAGGCGTCGCTCACGCGCGGCTTCGTCTTCCCGGCCGGCAAGCTCGCCGTCGCCACCGAGGAGGACCTGTTCGGCTCGCGCCGGCACACGCGTTCTGCGCCGAGGTTCACGAGCCGTCGCACCGACCGCGTGGCCGAGGAGATCGAGCCCGGCGACTTCGCGGTCCACCGCGTGCACGGCGTCGGCCGCTACGGCGGGATCCAGCGGCGCGCCGTCGGCGGGTCCGAACGCGACTACATGGTGCTCGAGTACGCGGCGGGCGACCGGCTCTCGGTGCCGACCGATCAGGTCGGGATGGTGGCACGGTACGTCGGCGGCGAGACGCCCAGGATGTCGCGGCTCGGCTCGAGCGACTGGGCCAGGACCACGAACCGGGTCAAGCGAGCCGTCAAGGACATGGCGGGCGAGCTCGTCCGGCTGTACTCGGTCCGCATGTCGGTCGAGCGGCCTCCCTACGGCCCCGACACGCCGTGGCAGATGGAGCTCGAGGACGCGTTCCCGCACGAGGAGACCGGCGACCAGGTCACGGCGATCGAGGAGGTCAAGGCGGACCTGCTACGGCCGCGGCCGATGGACCGGCTGATCTGCGGCGACGTCGGGTTCGGCAAGACCGAGATCGCCGTTCGCGCTGCGTTCAAGGCGGTGATGGAGGGCAAGCAGGTCGCGGTCCTCGTGCCGACCACCTTGCTGGCCGAGCAGCACACGATCACGTTCGGCGAGCGGTACGCGCCGTTCCCCGTGAAGGTCGCGATGCTCTCCCGCTTCGTGTCGAAACGCGAGCAGGCCGAGATCGTCGACCAGCTCCGTACCGGCGCGGTCGACATCGTGATCGGGACGCACCGGCTCCTGTCGAAGGACGTCGCGTTCAAGGACCTCGGGCTCGTCGTGGTCGACGAGGAGCAGCGGTTCGGCGTCTCGCACAAGGAACGGCTGAAGAAGCTCCGCGCGCAGGTCGACGTGCTCACGATGTCGGCGACCCCGATCCCTCGGACGCTCGAGATGGCGCTCACGGGCATCCGCGACATGTCGACCGTCGACACGCCGCCGGAGGACCGCCAGCCGGTCCTCACGTACGTCGGTCAGTACGACGAGGGGCTCGCGCTCGGCGCCGTTCGGCGCGAGCTGCTGCGCGAGGGCCAGGTCTTCTGGGTTCACAACCGCGTCGCGACGATCGAACGCCAGGCCGCATGGCTGCAGGAGCAGGTGCCCGATGCGCGCATCGTGGTCGCCCACGGCCAGATGGACGAGGAGGTGCTCGAGCGGCGCATGATGCGGTTCTGGGACCGGGAGGCCGACGTGCTGGTCTCGACGGTCATCATCGAATCCGGCCTCGACGTGCCGAACGCGAACACGCTCGTCGTCGACGCGGCCAACATGCTCGGGCTGTCGCAGATGTACCAACTGCGCGGCAGGGTCGGGCGCAGCCACGAGCGCGCGTTCGCCTACTTCTTCTTCCCGCCCCAGCGAGAGCTGACGGAGGAAGCGCACGACCGTCTGACGACGATCGCCCGGCACCAGGCGCTCGGCAGCGGGTTCCAGATAGCGCTCCGGGATCTCGAGATCCGCGGCGCCGGCAACGTGCTCGGCGCCGAGCAGCACGGTCACATCGCCGCGGTCGGGTTCGACACGTACGCGCGGCTGCTGCAGGAGTCGGTCGCCGAGATGAAGGGCGAGCCGGTGCAGGAAGAGCCGGACATCCGGATCGACCTGCCGGTGCGTGCGTTCGTGCCGCCGGGGTGGCTCGAGCAGGAGGCGCTGCGGCTCGATCTGTACCGGCGGATCGGTTCGGCCGCCGATCACGAGGCGCTCGAACGGGTCCGCGAGGAGGCCGTCGACCGGTACGGCGCGTTGCCCGAGGAGGTCGAGACGCTCCTCGCGGTCGCCTCGCTCCGGCTCACCGCAGCTCGGCTCGGCGTCGAGGAGATCTCGACGTACCGGCAGCAGGTGCGGATCAAGCCGGTCGCTCTGTCCGACGCGGCCGAGCACGAGCTGGGGCGCAGCGTGCCCGGCTCCTCGTACCACCGGACCACGGCGACCCTGAACCTGGACCCGGAGCGCACCGCGGGCACCGAGCTGCCCCGCTGGGTCGAGCGACAGCTGGTGCTGGCGACCGGCGAAGACGCAACCGTTGCTAGCATCAACGCGTGACCCGCCGCCTCCCACGCGCGTTCGTGCTCGTCCTCACCGGTCTCGCGCTGGTGGCGAGCGCGTGTTCCGGTTCGAGCTCCACCGCCGCGACGGTCGGCGAGAGCGAGATCTCGATCGAGGAGCTCGAACGCGACATGGTGCTGTTCGAGTTCCTCTCGGGCCTCTCGGGCGCGCCGTGCGGAACGGCGAGCCGAGTTCGAGTCGCAGGATGCGGCGTGCGCGCGCTTCACGCTCTCGAACGACATCCGCGAGGAGCTGGCGAAGGCCTACGCGGCCGAGCACGACCTCTCGGTCGAGCGGGCGGTCGTCAACGACGCGATCGTGCAACTCGAGACGAACCTCGGAGGGGCGGAGGCGCTCGACGGCCAGCTCGCCGACGCGGACCTCCAACGCGCCGACCTGCGAACCCTGGCCGAGCGGCTGCTGCTCCTCAACGTCGTGCAGGAAGCCGTCGTGGACGAACGCCTCGACGAGGATGCGCTGCGTGCCCAGTACGACGAGCAGCTCGGAACCCTCACCACGCTCGAGTTCGCGCACATCCTCGTGGAGGACGAGGCCGACGCCGAGCGCATCGCCGCCGAGGCCACCCCGGAGACGTTCGCCCAGCTCGCCCGGCGCGAGTCGATCGATCCGGGTTCGGCGCCGAACGGCGGGAACCTCGGTTCGTTCTCGGAGGCGGAGTTCAGCGCGCAGTTCGACGCGGACTTCGTCGCCGGCGCGCTCGAGCTCGAACCGGGCGAGATCTCGGCGCCGGTGCAGACGCAGTTCGGGTGGCACGTGATCCAACTGGTCAGCGCGGAGGTACCGCGGTTCGAGGACGTCCGCGAGCAGTTGCGCGCGAGCGGCGCCGGGCAGGCCTTCCAGGACTGGATGCTCGAACAGCTCGACTCGACCGACATCGACGTGAACCCGCGCTTCGGAAGGCTCGACACGACGACGGGTGAGGTGGTCGCGATCCGGAGCACGGAAGCGGGCGAGGGCGAGGACCGGTCGGCGGGCGCGACCGCGCCGGCCGGCGCGACTGCCCCGTGACCGACGACCCGGGTCGGCGTTCGCCGGCCCCGGATCCGCGTTCCGATATCTCCGAGCTCTCCGATCCGGCGTCCCACGTTCCCGAGGGTCCGGTTCCGTCGTCCGAGCACGGTGAGCGACTGCTCGATCTCGTCCGCGTGATGGCGCGGTTGCGCGGTCCCGGCGGCTGTCCGTGGGATCGCGAGCAGACGCACGAGTCGCTCGCCCGGCACCTGCTCGAAGAGACGCACGAGACGCTCGACGCGATCGACGCCGGCGACCGCGACCGTTTGCGCGAGGAGCTCGGCGACGTGTTGCTCCAGGTCGTGTTCCACGCGCAGATGGCGGCGGACGACGAGGCGTGGGACGTCGACGACGTTGCGCGGGGCATCGTCGAGAAGTTGATCCGCCGTCACCCCCATGTGTTCGGCGACATCGAGGTCGCGGGCGCCGACGAGGTGCTCGTCAACTGGGAGCGGATCAAGGCGGACGAGAAGGGGGAGAAACCGCTCGAGGACGACATCCCTGCGTCGCTCCCGGCGCTCGCGCGCGCCTCGAAGGTGCAGCGGCGAGCCGCGGGTTGGGGGTTCGAGTGGCGTTCGGTCGACTCCGCGCTCGGGGCTTTGAAGGAGGAGGTCGGCGAGCTCGAGGCGCACACCGACGCCGACAACGCCGAGGAGGAGATCGGCGACGTGCTGTTCGCGACGGTCTCGGTCGCGCGGAAGCTCGGGATCGACCCCGAGAGCGCCCTACGCCGTACCGTGCGCGGGTTCGCCGAGCGCTACGAGCGGTTCACGAAGCTCGCAGCGGAGCAAGGGCTGACGCTCGACGAGATGTCCGAAGACGAGATCCGAACGCTGTTCCGCCGTGTGCGTTGATGGTATGCGGATGCCGACGATGCCTCTTTCGGCATACCCGGCGCGCGGAGGATCCGGGCCAACCGATCGATCCTCCGGAGGCATCGATCCCGTACCCGACAACCCCTCGGACCGCGCCGATGCCGAAGGAGGCATCGAACCCCCACCCGAGGCAGCGTCAGCGTTCGTAGACGGCGAGATCCCACACGACCCGGCGCCGTTCGTGGTGCACGCGCCTGAACCCTGCCGCCCGGATCTGCTCGTCGATGCGATCGACGTCGTGGACGAAGGTTCGGAAGCCACCGAACTTCGTTTTCCGGAGCCGGTAGACGACGTTCCAGGTCTTGTTCACCACCCGGTTGAACAGACTGATCGGCCCTCGGGAGACCGGGGCCGAGATCGCGTACACCGAACCGGTCGCGGCCAACGTGCGTTCGAGGATCCCATCGGCATCCGGGTAGCAACACACCACCCGGTTGACGGCCACCACGTCGGCCCTCGGGAGCTCGAGCTTGGATCCGTCGCCCACGTCGAAGGTGGTCCGGTCGCCGACCCTTCGCTCCCGCGCGAGCGACCTGGCCCGCTCGATCGCCTTCGGGGACAGGTCGAATCCGGTTGCGTTCGAGGCGCCGGCGGCGACGCTCGCGATCGCGAGGTCGCCGATCCCGCATCCGACGTCCAGCACGGTTCGTCCCGAGACACCCAGTTCCGTGATCGCATCGAGGAGCGAGGCCGTGACGGCGTTGACCGTTTCATGCTTCTTGGCCTCCCGCTCCCAGCGGTCGACCCAGTCGTCGAAGCAGCACCGTTCGGGCTCGGACCGTCCGTCTTGGGGTTCGACATCCATGCACCCGAGTCTATGAGCCCGCGCGAACCGCGAGCGACGATCGCGAAATCCACGCCCGGCGCCGCGGCCACGCTAGGATTTCGCCCCCGTGTCCCTCATCGAAGCCCTCGCGTCGCGCGAGATCCTCGATTCCCGCGGCAACCCGACCGTCGAGGTCGACGTGCTGCTCGTCGACGGCGCGTTCGGTCGCGCCGCGGTCCCGAGCGGCGCCTCGACCGGCGAGCACGAGGCGCTCGAGCTCCGTGACGGCGATCCCAAGCGCTTCGGCGGCAAGGGCGTGCTCCAGGCGGTCGCGAACGTCACCGAGGTGATCGCGCCGGCGATCGTCGGCGAGGACGCGCTCGATCAGCGTCGGGTCGACCGGCTGCTGCTCGACCTCGACGGCACGGCGGACAAGTCGAACCTCGGTGCCAACGCCCTGCTCGGCGTCTCGCTCGCGGTCGCGCGAGCGGCGGCCGACTCGCTCGGCCTGCCGCTCTACCGCGCGCTCGGCGGCCCGAACGCCCACGTGCTGCCGGTCCCGTTCATGAACGTGATCAACGGCGGCGCGCACGCCGACAACGAGCTCGAGCTGCAGGAGTTCATGCTCGCGCCGGTCGGAGCCGCCTCGCTGTCGGAGGCCACGCGCTGGTGCGCCGAGATCTATCAGGCGCTGAAGGCCGGGCTCAAGGCAAAGGGGCTATCAACCGGTGTCGGGGACGAGGGCGGGTTCGCGCCCGAGATCTCCAGCGGCGCCGATGCGCTGCAGCTGCTGGTCGACGCCATCGAGACCGTTGGGCTCGAGCCAGGCGACGAGGTCGCGCTCGCGATGGACCCGGCCTGCTCCGAGCTCTACCGCGACGGCACCTACCGCCTCGAGGGCGCGGATCGTTCGGCAGAAGACATGGTCGCCTACTGGCGGGGCCTGCTCGACGGGTTCCCGGTCGTCTCCCTGGAGGACCCGCTCGCGCAGGACGACTGGGACGGATGGGCGACGCTCACGGCCGAGCTCGGCGCGAGGAGCCAGATCGTCGGCGACGACCTGTTCGTGACGAACCCCGACCGGCTGGCGCGAGGGATTCGCGAAGGCGTCGCGACCGCGATCCTCGTGAAGGTGAACCAGATCGGGACGCTCACCGAGACGCTCGACACGATCGAGCTCGCCGCGCGCAGCGGCTACGGCCAGATGGTGAGCCACCGCTCGGGCGAGACGGAGGACACGACGATCGCCGACCTCGTCGTGGCGACCAACAGCGGCCAGATCAAGTCGGGCGCGCCAACGCGCAGCGAGCGCACGGCCAAGTACAACCGCCTCCTCCGGATCGAGGAAGAGCTCGGCGAGCAGGCTCGGTACGCGGGCGCGTCGGCGCTCCGTCGGAGGTCGTCGTGACCGGCAAGGCTCGACGCGCCGGCGGGCGGCCGTCTCGCCCGCGGCTCGAACGCGACCGGCCGAAGCTCACCGGCCGGGCGGCGGCGCTCCTCATCGCGGTCTCGGTCCTTCTCGTCATGGCGGTCGTTCCCGCCCGTCAGTACCTGGTGCAGCGGGGACGGATCGCCGAGTTCGACCGTCAGGCAGCCGAGCTCGAGGCGCAGAACTCGGAACTGCGCGCCGAGAACTCGGCGCTCCACGACCCGGTGCATCTCGAGGAGCTCGCCCGCGCGTGCCTGGGGATGGTGGCGCCGGGCGAGGTCGCGTTCGTGATCGCTGGCAAGCCGGCAAGCACCGACTGCTAGCGGGGGTCCTGCGGGGCGGCCCATTGACGGCCGTTCGGGGCCGATGGGACACTGACCGCCCCGGCGATGCGTCGGGGTGGAACGGAGGAGGAGAGACCCTGGCAGACCTCGAGGTCGGTGCGGTCATCGAAGGGACCGTGAGCCGCATCACCCCGTACGGCGCCTTCCTGACCCTCGAGGGCGGGAAGATGGGGCTCGTCCACATCTCCGAGATCGATCGGAACTACGTCAAGGACGTCCACGAGCACCTGCGGGAGAGCGACGTCGTCCAGGCGAAGGTCATCGCCATCAAGGAGGACGGCAAGATCGACCTGTCGATCAAGGCCCTGCAGGATCCGGCCCCACCTCGCGTTCGTCGGGGCTCCGACCCCGACTTCGAGGCCCGCCTGAAGAAGTTCATGCGCCAGAGCGAGGAGCGCCAGGTCGACTTCAAGCGCTCCGTCGAGCACAAACGCAAGTAGCGCCCTCCGTGGGCGAGCTCCGAGGCAGCGACCTCCGGATCGTCGCCGAACAGCTCGGGCGCGCGCCGACGATCCCGTTCACCGTGGTGGGGCGCTGTCCCGGCGGTCACCCGCTCGTCACGCGCAACCGGCCGTTCGACGACGACGGCGCGCCGTTCCCCACGCTGTTCTGGCTCACGTGCCCCGACGGGGTTCGAGCGATCGCCCGTCTGGAATCGGGCGGCGCGATCGCCGAGCTGAACGAGCGGATCGCAACCGATCCGCGATTCGCGTTCGCCGTCGAACGCGCCCACGCCGAGTACGCGCGCGAACGAGCCCGCGACGACCCGAAGGCGGCGGCGTTCGGAGGCGTGGGCGGAACCCGCACCGGCCTGAAGTGCCTGCACGCGCACTACGCCAACCATCTGGCCGGCGGGGACGACGAGGTGGGCGCCTGGGTCGCCGAACGCGTCGAGCCGGTCCACGAGGAGCGTGACGGACGGGTGGCCGCGATCGATCAGGGGACGAACTCGATCCGTCTGCTCGTCGCCGAGCCGCTCGACGACGGCGTGTACGAGGATCTCGCGCGCGACATGGTGATCACGAGACTCGGGCAAGGCGTGGACGAGACCGGCGAGATCGCATCCGGCGCGCTCGCGCGGACGTCCGTCGTGTTGGCGCGGTACGCGCGCCGAGCCCGGGCGCTGCACGTGGAACGGCTCCGCGTGGGCGCGACCGCCGTCCTGCGCGACGCGTCGAACGGCGCGGAGTACGAGCGGCTCGTCGAGCAGGCGGGCGCCGAGCTCGAGGTGATCAGCGGCGAGAAGGAAGCCGAGCTCTCGTTCCGCGGGGCGACGAGCGGGCTGGTAGCCAACCCGCCCTATCTCGTCCTCGACATCGGCGGCGGCTCGACCGAGTTCGTGCTCGGCTCCGAGCGCCCCGCGACGGCGATCTCCACCCAGATGGGCAGCGTCCGGCTGACCGAGCGGTTCATCGAGCACGATCCGCCGACTTCTCGCGAGCTGGCGGAGATGGAGAAGGAGGTCGGGGCCATCCTCGACGAGGTCGAGAACGAGGTCCCGGTCGCGGAGGCGCGAACGCTGGTCGCGGTCGCCGGCACGTCGACCACCGTGCAGGCGATCTCGCTCGACCTGGACTTCTACGATCCCGAGCGGATCCATCGAACCCGGCTGACGATCGCGGAAGCGGAGCGCGCGTGCGCACGGCTGTCCGAGATGACGACGCCCGAACGTGCCGCGCTCCCGGTGATGGCGCCCGGGCGGGGCGACGTGATCGTGTCGGGCGCGGTCATCCTCCGCAAGGTGATGCGCCGCTTCGGCTTCGAGGAGGCGGTCGTCTCCGAGACCGACATCCTGGACGGCCTCGTACTGGAGATGCTCGAGGCATCCTGAGCGACCGCCCAACCGTTCGGTCGTTCGGTAACCTGTGCCGCCGTGCCGAAGAGAACCCGCAACCGACAGCTCGCCAGGCAGCATCAGCGACGCCAGGCCGAACGCATGCAGCACCAGCGCCGCCGTCAGACGCGCACGATCGCGGTCGCGCTCCTGATCGCGTTGGTGGGCTCGCTCGGCGTGTACTTCGCCTTCACCGGTGGGGACGAGCCGCCGCCGCCGCCCGCCGCCACCGGTGCAACGGGCGAGACCGGGGGTGAGGAGCCGACAGGTCCCACCGGCGAGCCGGGAAGCCAGACGGGTACGGTCGACCCCCAGCCGGGTCCGGAGCAGACCGCATGCGGCGGCGAGCAGCCGAAGACCGCGCTCCGTCCCAAACCGCAGTTCGCGGCGCCGGCGCAGGTGGTCGAGGAAGGCCAGGCCTACGTGGCCGAGTTCCGAACCTCGTGCGGGACGATCGTCGTCGAACTGCTGGCCGATCAGGCTCCCGAGACCGTGAACTCGTTCGTCTTCCTCGCGCAGAGCGGGTACTTCAACGGGCAGCGGATCCACCGTCTCGACACCTCGATCGACGTGATCCAGGGCGGCGACCCGACGGGAACGGGTTCGGGCGGGCCCGGGTACTCGATCCCGGACGAGTTGACCGGCGAGGAGGCGTACGGGCCCGGCGTGCTCGCGATGGCGAACGCGGGCCCCGACACGGGCGGGAGCCAGTTCTTCCTCGTGACGGGGGAGAACGGACATGCGCTCGACGACCAGGGCGCGTGGACGATCTTCGGAACGGTGGTCGAGGGTCTCGACATTGCGCGAGAGATCCAGGTGCTGCCGATCCAGGACCCCGCGGCTGGGATCGCCGGCCAGCAGCCGACGGAGGCCGTCTATCTCGAGAAGGTCAAGATCCTCGAGGGTTCGTAGAGCGACATCGCGACCTCTCCGGTCGCGATCGAGATGTCGGCAGGTCGGGATATGGTCTGCTGATGTCTCGAAGGACGTATTCGGATGCGCAACTCGCGGAGGCGGTCCGAACGTCGCGGAACATGCGGCAGATCCTGGTGAAGTTGGGACTGGTTCCAGCCGGAGCCAACTACGAGACTGTTCGAGTCAGACTGCGAGATCTCAATCTCGACACCAGACACGTCGATCAGGACAAGACTTGGCGCCCACTACGAGCATGCACCGATACTGAGATCCAGGAAGCCGTCGCCGATTCCCGTTCGCTTGCACAAGCTCTTACCAGATTGGGAGTCAGACATGGAGGCAATCGGGCGCAACTGCGCGCGCGTATCAACGGGATCGGTCTGGACATCTCGCACTTCGTGGGCTCGAGCGGAGGCCGGCGGCCTCTTGTTACTCCCACGCCGCTATCGGAACTGCTCGTGGAGGGTCGACGCTGGAACACGGATCGACTCAAGAAACGACTGATCGCGGAAGGCGTGAAGAGGCGCGCTTGCGAGATCTGTCGCCGTGATCGATGGAATGGCGGGCCGATTCCTCTTGAACTCGATCACGTGGACGGAAAACGGGACGACAATCGGCTGTCGAATCTCCGGATCGTCTGTCCAAACTGTCACGCGCAGACGGCCACGTACCGAGGACTGAACATCGGGATCACTTCAGCCGTATAGTGCATCGCGCCCGGGTGGCGAAATTCAGGCAGCCGCGAGAGGCTTAAACCCTCTCGGTCCTTCGGGGCCATGTGGGTTCGAATCCCACCCCGGGCACTGTCTTTCTGGGACGCGCTCCTCAGGCCCTCCCCTAGCCCAGGGGATCCCGCGGGCCGCGATGAGTCCTGCGGCGTCCGGCGGTCGTACTGTCGAACCCGTTACCGAGGAGGACTTCTGGTGCGCAGGCTGACCTATTCGATGAGCGTCTCACTTGACGGATACATCGTCGGGCCGGACGGCAGCTTCGACTGGGCGATGCCCGACGAGGTCTTTCGCTTCTGGATCGACGAGATACGAGGGGTCGGCGTGCACCTGTTGGGACGACGGCTGTACGAGACGATGCTGTACTGGGAGACCGCCGACCAGGATCCGATCGCTCGACGCCGCAGGGCTCGAGTGGGCCGCGCTCTGGAAGCCGCTCCCGAAGGTGGTGTTCTCCACCACGCTGTCGGCGGTGCAGGGCAATGCCCGCCTGGCCTCCGGCGGCCTGGCGGAGGAGATCGAGCGGTTGCGAGCCGAGCCGGGCGAGGGCGACATCGCGATCGGCGGCGCGACTCTCGCCGCCGAGGCGGCCGCGTTGGGTCTGATCGACGAGTACCAGGCCATGGTCTACCCGGTGCTGGTTGGCGGTGGCATTCCGTTCTTTCCCCAGCGCGAGCGCCGGGTGGATCTCGAACTCGTCGAGACCCGCACCTTCAGCTCGAGGGTCGTCTACCTCCGCTACCGCGTGGCGCGCTAGCCCTGAGCGCCCGGATCGGAGCGGGGTTTTCAGCCGCTTCGGAGATGCAGACCGACCCCACCTATCGGCGTGACCGCCTCGAGACCTCGATCGCGACAGCGATCTCAGCGATCCCGGCACGGATGGTCGCCTCAGCTGATTGAGAGTAGCCGAGCAGGAGGGTGGGAGGGCCAGCTGAAGGGCCGGTGAAGAACTCGTCGATCGAGCTCATGGCGACGCGACGACGCCGGCACTCTTCGAGGATGGCCTTCTCGTCGTGATCCTCGGGTAGCCGGATCACCGCGTGGAGGCCGGCTGCGATCCCGTCGATGGCTGCCTGGGGGGCCTGCTCGGCCAGAGCTCCCAGCAGCGCCTCTCGGCGCCGTCGATACCGGATCCTCATCCTGCGGAGGTGACGGTCAAGCTCGCCTCGATCGATGAAATCGGCGAGGGCGAACTGCTCGATGCGCGCCGTTCCCCGATCCGCAAGCAGCTTCTCGCGCGCAACGCCTTCAAGCAGCGGGTGAGGGACGACGAGCCAACCGGTTCGAAGCGCGGGTGCGAGCGTCTTGCTGGTAGATCCCGCGTACACGACGCGCTCAGGGTCCAAGCCCTGGAGGGCCCCAACGGGGGCTCGATCGTACCGGTACTCCGCGTCGTAGTCGTCCTCGATCGCGATGGCACCGCGACGCCGAAGCCATTCCGTCAAGGCCGCTCGCCGATCGGCGGCCAGGACGGCGCCTGTGGGGAATTGATGTGCTGGGGTCACGACGACGGCGTCGACCTTCTTCGAGGCGAGTTCCTCGACCCGAAGTCCTGACGCGTCCACGGCGATAGGAACGACCTCGAGCCCCGCTCGTGCAGCCACGATCCGTGGCTCGGTGTCGCTCGGGTTCTCGAAGGCGATCCGTCTTGCGCCGGCGGCGGCCAGCGCCCGGCATACGAGGTTCATGCCCTGCAGGTAACCGGACGTGACGACGATGCGCTCTGGCGATGCGACGACGCCTCGGACGCGGCCAAGGTACTCAGCCAACGTCGACCGAAGCTGAATGGTCCCTCGCGCATCGCCATACCCGAGATCGGCCGTCGTCATGCTCGAGATGCCTGATCGGACCGAACGGAGCCAGGCATCCCTTGGGAACGTCGAGACGTCCGGGACACCGAGCCGGAAGTCGAAGCGCACGGTCCGGACGGTCGTCGGCGGCGGCGCGGTTTCACGAGGGCTGGCCGCCGTTTCCGAGACCCGAGGGCGTGAGCCCTGGCGAACGATGAGATAGCCCTCGGCGCCCAACTGCGCGTAGGCATTGACCACGACGCCACGTGAGATGCCCAGCTGGCTCGCGAGGTCACGGGTCGAAGGTATCCGGGTCCCCGGTCGGAGGGTCCCACTCCGGATCGCCTGCCGCAGTTGACTCTCGATCTGGCCGCGGAGCGGTCCACGGTCACCCCGCCTCAACGGGAGGAGCAGCTCGGTCGGGAAACTGGTCTCGTCTATTCGCAGCATACTGGACCTATCATGTGGACCAGTACGATCATACCCTTGGGCTGTGGCGTCAGCCGAAACTCGCGACCACGGCGGCGGTTGAAGTGAGCCGGCGGGGCTTGGTCCTGTTCGCCGCGGTCTCGATCGTCTGGGGCGTTCCCTATCTGTTCATCCGGATCGCCGTCGAATCGGTCTCCCCGGCGTTCGTCGCGTGGAGCCGGGTGACGATCGGCGCGGCGATCCTGTTGCCCTTGGCTGTTCAACGCGGCTCGCTTCGGGGCCTATGGTCACGACGCGATTGGCTCGTGGCCTTCGCCGCCCTCGAGATGGCCCTGCCGTTCTTCCTCATCGCCTGGGGGGAGCGCTTCGTGGCCTCGTCGTTCGCGGCGATCCTCGTCGCCTCGCTACCGATCATCGTGGCAGTGCTCTCGGTACGTTTCGATCCGGGCGAACAACCGGCGGGCGGCCGGCTGCTCGGACTCGCCCTGGGGATCGTCGGCGTCGTGCTCGTCGTTGGCGTCGACTTCGCGGGCGACGCGTCGGAGCTTGTGGGCGCCCTCGCCATCTTGACCGCGACCTGCTGCTACGCCGGCGGATCGCTGATCGTGAAGAGACAGCTGTCCGACCTCCAGCCGCTCGGCCCGGTCGCTGCGGCCCTTGCGCTCAGCTCGCTCATGCTCATGCCCTCGGCCGTCGCGCTCCGGCCCAAGGAGATCCCATCGGCGGATGCGCTCGCTGTCGATCGGTGTCCTCGGCCTGATGTGCTCGGCGGTCGCACTTCTCCTGTACTTCGCCCTGATCATCGAGGTCGGACCCGGCCGCGCGACGGTGATCGGCTACACGACCCCTATCGTGGCCGTCGTCCTCGGGGTCGCGCTGCTCGACGAGCGGCTCACCGTGAGCGCGATCGCGGGCGTGGTGCTCATCCTCGCCGGCTCGTATCTCGCGACCAGGGATCCTGAGAGCCGCGCGCTCGTACCCGCGCCGCGTGAAGCGCTGATCGAGCCAAGGAATGCCGAGTGTCCAAGCAGCTTTCGCCAGTAACCGAGGAAAGGAGATCGTCATGACTCACAGATCAACCACCACCGCGGCGGTCGGCACACGATGAACGCCCCCGCCGCGATCACCATCACGCCAGTCTTCGTTGCCGACCTGCACGTCGAGGGCGAGCGGATGCCGATCTACGTGCACGTCATCGACCATCCCGATGCGCGCGTGCTGGTCGACACCGGCATGACGGAGCTGCACCCGGCGCTGGCCGACCTCGATCCCCGCCTCCGGCCGCTGAGCACGCAGGACTTCGATCTCGCCGGCATCGACATCGTCGTCAACACACACCTGCACGGCGACCACTGCGGCGGCAACCACCTCTTCGCCGGCAGGCCGATCTACGTCCAGCGTCGGGAGCTCGACGACGCGCGCAGCGAGGACGACTACACGATTCGCGAGTGGGTCGAGGCGCCCGGCGTGCGGTACGAGCCGGTCGACGGCCAGCTCGAGCTGCTTCCCGGGCTCCGACTCGTCCCGGCGCCGGGCCACACGCGCGGCACGCAGGTGGTCGTCGTCGAGACTGCCGGGCGTCCGGTCGTCGTCGGCGGCGACGTGGCGGTTTGGTTCGGCGAGCTCGACGAGCCGCACACCGAAGGCCAGCTGCTGGTGCGCGCGCTCGACCCCGAGCTGGTCTGGCTCGCGCACGAGCACGAGCCGTGGAGACTTAGAGGGGTTGACAGGCCATAGCCGGTCGGCCGGTGTACAAACGAAAGCGGATCAGGCGTCCACCTCCAGTGATCGACGAACACCAGCTCGGGCGATTCGAAGGTGCGGCCTAGATAGACAGTGCCCGGCCCCGGGCACACGAACCAGCCCCCGAGCCGCCTGTCTGACGTCCAAGCGGCCGCCGCGCTGCACCCGCCAGCGGGTACAGGGGAACGCCGTCGACGAGCTCGATCGTCCTGCTGCGGTTCGCCTTGCCGATCCTTCACGGTCATGCTCGAGAACGTCTCGATCTCTCCCGGGACGCAGACTCGAGGAACGCGGCCAAGCGCTCGTTGAACGCTCGCGCCTTCCGAACCTGAGGGCCGTGCGTCGCCCCGCTGATGACCGTGCGTTCGGCTTCCATCTGTTCCTCGAGGACGTCGCAGAGGGCTCGGAACGCCGTGCCACCGATCCGCTTGGCCGTTGTGCTGCACCGGTCCCACCCGCCCGAGACGACGAGCGTGGGGAACGGAGCGGACGCCAGCGCGTCGAACGGGACCACGGCCTCCCACGGCATCCGTTGGTGCGCCGAGCAGCCGATGGCCCTGATGTCCATCTCGCTCAGGCCGTCGATCATCTCCTCACGAGTGACGCCGCGGTCCCGGGGCAGCTCGTAGCCGAACGCCTCGAGGAACGCGACGTGGAAGTCGCCCGGCGCGAGGTCGTCCGCTCGCTCGAAGACCTGCTCGAGCCTCGTCACCAGTCGTTCGACGGCAGCGTTGCCACGCAGCACACCGAACGCCGGCGGCTCGATCACCGTCATCGACCACACCGACTCGGGCCGGAGCGCGGCGGCCAGCATCGTCCCCACGCCGCCGTAGGAGTGACCGACGAGGTGAGCCCCGTCTCCGAGCGCCTCCGCGATGTCGCGGGCATCGACCTCGAAGTCCTCCCCCGCGGCGGGAGGGCTGAGGCCGAACCCCCGTCGGTCGAGCAGCCGGAGCTGATACCGCTCGGCGAGCGGACGCTGCTGGGCCCAGGTCTCCTCGCCCCAGCTGAAGCTCCCGTGCACCATCAGGACGGGGTCGCCGGTTCCCCACGTGGTGACGTTGAGGTCCGTCACCCGCCCAGTCTGACCGGGTGAGGTGCGGCCGGGCTAGGACGCGCGGCGCTTCTTCGCCTCGTCGCTGGCGTCCAGCGCGTCCTTCTTGTTGGGGGCCGCCGAGCCGTGGGCGCGCATCAGGTTGCGGACCTCGCGAACGCCTCCTACGAACGACACGCGCTCGCCGATCGCGCTGACCTCGTCCTCCGAATCGAGCTCGCCCCGGAGCTCCGCGACGCCGTCCACGACCGTGAGCGCGATGCGGTCCTTCGGCACGTCGGCCGCGCCGAACACCTGGCTCTGGATCCGCCGGGCGATCTTCGCGTCGTCCGGGTAGGCGTCGTCCGGGCCGGGCGAGCGGAACTCGCTCATCGCCCCCTGGGCGAGGTTCGACAGGTGTCGCTTCTTGGCCTCGGCGCGCTCGCGCGTCGTCCGGAGCTCGGACAGGGTCTGGTCGCGCAGGCGCGCCCGCCGGCCGGCTCCCGAGACCGGGTCATACAGGTACGCGATCGCCGCTCCGATGAGGCCGCCCAAGACAAGGCTCCGGATCCGCATGTGCATCGCCTCCGACACGTCGAGGCCGGCCTCGTGCCGGCCGGATACCTCGGTGGTTCCCGTCGGACGCGTGCCCGAAACGCGCTCAGCCGGCGTTCGGAGCGCGGTGTCCGCGAGCGCGGAGGATCTCGACGAGCCGTTCGCGAGGGAGCGCCGGAGACCGGTGGCCCAGGAAGCCGACCATCTCCTCGTTGGCGACGAGCGAGTTCAGCACCGCCTCCTCGGTCGCCTGGACGACCCCTTCGAAGAGCGCGTCCATCGCGCCCCAGGGGAGGAACCGGAGCTCGTCGTAGTCCCGCCCCTCCCCGCGCAGGCTCGCTGCGCCGCGGGTGAACGCTCCCGGGTTGCCCGTCGAGAGCGCGAGGAACAGGTCGCCCGAGAAGTGGGAGCCGGAGGTGCCGGTCCGGGCGATCCCGACGGTCACCCGACGGGCCAGCGCCTCGCATTGGTTCGGGAGCAGCGGGGCGTCGGTCGCGACGACCGCGATCACCGAACCCGCTCCCGCCGGCGCGACGAACGCGTCCGCCAACGGGTTGTCGTCCGCGAGCTCCTCGCCGACCGGAACGCCGTCGACCACGAGCTCGGACCGGGCTCCGAAGTTCGTCTGGAGCAGGACGCCGACCGTGTACGTCGTCCCGGCGTGCTCGATCGCGCGGGACGCCGTGCCGGTGCCGCCCTTGAACTCGTAGCAGTTCATCCCGGTGCCGCCCCCGACCGAGCCCTCCTCGATCGGGCCGGACGCGGCCGCCTCGAGCGCGGCGACCCCGTGCTCCTCGGTGACGTGGCCGCCGCTCATGTCGTTCAGGTAGCCGTCCCAGGTCTCCGCGGCGACCGGGAGCAGCCATCCCCACCAGTCGGTGAGCTCCGGGTGGTGCTTCACCGTCCAGCGCACGATCGCCGCGTGCGCGATGCCGACCGCGTGCGTGTTCGTGATCGCGATGGGAGAGGCCGTGGTCCCGGACTCCGCGATCCAGGACACCCCGGTCATCTCGCCGTTGCCGTTCTGCGAGTGGAACCCCGCCGCGCACGGGTCCGCGACGTCGTCGGCTCCACGAGGCAGGATCGCCGTCACCCCGGTGCGGACGTCGGTCCCTTCGATCAGCGTGGTGTAGCCGACCTCCACGCCGGGGACGTCGCTGATCGCGTTCCACGCGCCGGGCGTGCCACCGAACACGATCCCGAGCGCCCTCGCTCGCGGCTTGCCCGACGGCGTCGCGAGCAGCGGGTCGGTCACGTGACGGTGATCGTCGCCGTCATCGAAGGGTGGATGTCGCAGTGGTAGTTGAAGGTACCCCGCTGACCGAACCGACGACGGTAGGACTCGCCGTAGGAGAGCGTAGGGGAGTCCCAGATGCCGGTGTTCGACGTCGTCGTGTGGTTGTTGTTCCCTCGGTTCCGCCACCTCACGTGCGGTGCCGCGAGCGATCGTGAGGTTCCTCGGGCGGAACCGGTTGTCCACGATCCTCACCCTGCACGGGGCCCCCGCCCTGAGGCTCGTCCGAGCCGGCGCCGGCCGGGATGGCGATGGCGGTCACGGCGAGTCCGAGCACGAGCGCGAGCGCGAAACCTCTGGCGATCGAACGTCTCATGGCGACCCTCCTCGTGGAACTCGGAAGGCGGCCCATGCTAGCCCAGGTCGTTGAATAAGGAGGCGCCCTGGCCTACGTTCGAGCCCGTGGAGACCGCGGGCCGGAGGACGGGCGTGCTGTACGGGATCGACGGCCCCCGGCGGCGACCGCGTCCCCAGCCACTGCCGGCGGAGGAGGTCGTGGACCTCGTCGCGGCGTCGCGGGCGTCACATCCCGCCTTCCGCGCCCCGAGCATCCTCGAGATCAAGTTCGAGGAGCTCCGCACCGACCTGGTGGCCGAGATCGGGACTCGGGTCGACGACGCGGTGGGCCGGATCCAGGCGACCTTCGAGGCCGAGATCGAGGCCCTCCGAACCCTGAACCGAGAAGAGGCCAAGCGCCTGCGTTCGACGACCGGTGAGGAGCTGGCTCGCGTGCGCGCGGCGGACACGCGACGAGCTCGAGCGGATCCGGGTCGCGATCGAGGACGGGATCGGGCGGTTGCTGGACTTCCTGGAGGAGGAGCTCGACGCTCTCAGGCCGGCGTGAGCCCGCTCAGAACGTCATGAGCGGAGCGTCGCACACCAACATCAGCAGGTCGTGCGGGTCGACGGCATCCCCGTCGCCCGGGTGCCACTCGAAATGGTTGTGCGGTCCTCCCGCGTTGCCCGTCGCACCGACGTAGCCGATCACGTCGCCCTTCTCGACCGGCCCGAGCTTGCCGAACCGCGACAGGTGGGCGTTGTAGACGTAGCCGAGCTCGCCGTGGACCTTGACCGCGAGCCCACCGAGCTTGTTGGCGGCGGTGACCGCGATGCCGTCGAACGGCGCCACGATCGGGGTGCCCGACGCCGCGTAGATGTCGTTGCCCTGGTGGACGTGGTTGCCACCTCGCTCCTTCGACCGGTGCACCCAGATCCCGAAGTCGTCGGCGATCGCGTGCGGCCCGGCCATCGGACACACGGCGAACGGCCGCATCCTCGAGATCTCGTCCTTGATCTGCTCGGCACGCACGTGGAGCTCGGCGACCAGCTGGCGGAACGTCGCCATCTTCTTCTGGAGCTCCTTGCGTTGGGCCTCCAACCGCAGGCGCTCGATCTCGATCACCTGCCAGGCTCGTGTCACGCCGGCGCGCGCTCTCTCGAGCAGCTCGGTCGTGACCGCTATCTCGGCCGCGAGGACCTCGTCGCGCCGGTTCATCTCGTTCAGGAAACCGAGCCGGGACGCGGCTTCGGCCGCCGAGGTCGCCGTGAGCACGTACATGACCGGGGCGCTCCCCATCATGTAGGCCTCTCGGTTGCGCTGGTCGAGCTCGTCCTCGAGCATCGCGGCCTCGAGCTCCAGCTCCGTGATCTGCCGCTGGAACTCCAGCATGTCCTCGTGCGCGTGGTTCAGTCGATCCTCGGTTCTCGAGATGATCGTGGCGAGCGCGTTCATCTTCCGCTGGAGCTTGCGGAGCTTGAGGTTTCCTGCGCGGATCTGCTCCTGGGTCAGGTGGAGTTCCTTCTTGGCTCGTTCCAGCGCCTCCTCCCCGTCGTCCGCCGAGACCTGAGGGGCCACGAACAGGGACGCGGAGAGGAACGCGGCGGCGAGTGCCACCGCGAAGGCTCGGGCGCGCGGCGGCGCGCCCCCTTCGCTGCTACGCGGGCTCGACATGATGGTCCGTGGCACGATAGCCGTGCGTGTGCTGTGCGCAACCCAATATCGGCTTAGGCCGTCCCCGAACCCGTCGAGTCCCCCGCGCGGTCCACGGACGTTGCGTTCCTTGCCACGCAGGGGGTGGGGATAGACTCGATGCCCCATGAGACGCCGTCCGCGCGTCGCCCTCCCGACGGGCTTCCGGGCTCGAACGGGGACGCTCGTCGCCCTCGTCGCGCTCCTGCCCGCCGCCGCGCTCGCGATCTCGGGGCTGGCGTCCGCTGGCGGGGAACCCGAAGCGGATCGTGCCGACCCCGCTCGCGGGCCCGAGCCCCGAGGCTCCCACCGAGCCCGAGGGCATCTTCAAGCTCGATCACCTGATCTTCATCGTGCAGGAGAATCGCTCGTTCGATCACTACTTCGGTACGTACCCAGGAGTGGACGGGTTCAGCTACGAGAACGGCAAGCCTTCCGACTGCGTCCCGGACCCGATCCTGCGCCACAGGTCGTGCGTCTACCGATCCACCGAGGAGCGCTACAAGGGAGGTCCGCACAACAAGCGCTCGGCCGTCGCCGCGATCAACGGCGGCGCGATGAACGGGTTCATCCACGCGCTCCCGCCGACGCAATACTGGTGCGCCGAGCGTTCGCACCCGGACTGCGCGTCGTTCCTCGGACCCGAGCAGCAGCCCGACGTGATGAGCTACGTGACGCGCAAGGAGATCCCCAACTACTGGCGGTACGCGGACGCGTACGTGCTGCAGGATCGGATGTTCGCGCCGACCGACGGCTGGACCCTTCCCGCGCACCTGTTCCTGGTCTCCGGGTGGTCGGCGTCGTGCCTCAACCCCCGCGATCCGATGTCGTGCGTCTCGAACGTGAAGCTCCAGAGCACGAAGAACCAGTGGAGGTACGGAGAGAGGCCGATCTACGCGTGGACCGACATCACGTGGCTGCTCGACCGCTTCGACGTGTCGTGGGGGTACTACGTGGGCCCGGCAACCTGCTCGTTCCCGCCGTGCGAGGGGGACGAGAGGAAGGGCGGCTACACGTCGTCGTCGAAGAACCCGCTCCCGGGGTTCACGACCCTGGAGGAAACCGGACAGCAGGAGAACATCCTCAAGCACGGTGACTTCCTGCGAGCGGCCGCGAGGGGAACGCTGCCCTCGGTCTCGTGGATCGTCCCGGGCAACCTCGGGAGCGAGCACCCGCAGGGGAAGCGCGGGCATCAGCGCGGGGATGGCGCACGTCACGCGGATGGTGAACGCCGTGATGAAGGGACCGCTCTGGGAACGCTCGGCGATCTTCCTGACGTGGGACGACTGGGGCGGCTTCTACGACCACGTGCTCCCTCCGCTCGTGGACGAGAACGGGTACGGCCTGCGGGTGCCGGGTCTCGTCATCAGCCCGTACGCCCGGCGCGGGTACATCGACAGCCAGACGCTGACGTTCGACGCGTACCTGAAGCTGATCGAGGACCGGTTCCTGGAAGGCCAGCGGCTGGATCCGGAGACGGACGGGCGGCCGGACTCGCGGCCGACGGTTCGCGAGGAGGTGGCGATCCTCGGCGACCTGGCGTTGTCGTTCAACTTCAACCGCTCGCCGCGGGAGCCGCTGATCCTGGATCCCACGCCGTAGCGGCGGGCCCATCAAACCGCTTACGAAGGTCGATCGCTGTCAGAGGAGGTTTGTGTCGCGCCGTTTCCCGGGCGCTCGGCGACTCAAGTCTCCGGTGGCCTCCCTGTCTTTGTGTCGTGTCCTTTTATTCGCTCCCAGCGACTGATCTTGCGCTACCCTCACGAGGTGTCGTTTGAGCGCCGCAGCGACACAGATCGCCCGCGGCGGCGACCGACGAGCAGATCGCGAGCGCGGAGGTGTCCGAATCAGACGTGGCGATTACCCTCGACGATAGAGGCGGAAGACATCGGGGCAAGATCGGACAACAGGAGCTACAACCGACGGCGATCGAGGGCAACACGCTCGCATGAGAGGCAGAGGTCCTGCGACGCGAGGGAGGGCGACGGCGACAAGCAGCTCGCTGAATACATGGAGGTGCCGGGCCGCGGACGCGGCCCAGGGGTGTACGGCAGGGCCTGTCCAGAGGCGACGGACGACCGGGGCCATCGCGACTCACCGAGGTCGCTACGTCAACACGAGCTGGCGAAGATCGAAGGCGTGGCGAGGTTGCGCCCCAGCCTGACCTGGCCCGAACGAAGGGCCGGGCTCGATCCGAGCAGCAGAACATCCACCAGTTTCCCGGCGGCAGCGCCCCGTCGATGGCCCGAGGTCGCATCGGTCTCCGACGAGCAGGTCGAGCATCGGCTCGGCGCGATCCTGGCCGATCTCGGTGCGCCCGGCGCTCGCCGACAGCCATGAACGGAGTTCGAACGGACACTCCGTGCGACAGGCACCGGCTGTACGGCCGCCTCTGACGAACCTCCTCTGATCCGTCGGACCTGGCCGCCGTCATCCAGCAAGGCAGATGAATGCGTTCAGCTGCGCTTCGCTGAGCCGAAGCCGGCGACCCTGGTCCGCTCGGCGAGCGATCGCTCGAGCGGTCATCGATACGGCATGCGCTTCATCGGACGGTCGTTGCGGGACCGGCGCGACTCGATGAGCTCGCGGCGCTCGCCGATCTTGATCTCCGCCCGTGACCTCCGCGCGGCCCCGAGCGAGGGCGCATGTCCGAGCGCAACGGGACGAGAGAGGACATCGCGGAGCACCGATAGCTGGCTCGATGAATACCGGCCAGTCGCGACGGGTCGCCAACGCTCCGAGGGCTCCTCGCTCGGCCGTGGAGCGCCGGCCCGGGCGACCTCGGCTGCTCGCGCGAAGGATCTGCTGAGACGGGGCCGCTGGGGGGCGACGCTCCCGGCCAGGCTCGCACCGCCCCGAACCAGCCGGGGCCCACCGGCACGCGTGCTACTCTCGTGTCGTCGGTGTCTGAAGCAGCAGCTACTTTCTCAGTCGCGGTCAGCAACCCTGGGGCCCTTTTCGGCGTTCCTTTCCATAAGGGCTGATACGTGGTCATCAGGGTTCCAGACCAGCGACCCACCAAGGGCGGCTATGCCGCCCTGGACGACCGCATGCTCGTTCTGGACTTCCAGGCGGGCAACCCGCAGGCCTTCGTCGAGATCCACCGTCGGTACGGCGCCCTCGCCCGGCACGTCTGTCAGCGGTTCCTGCCCAACCGGCAGGACGCCGACGAGGCGTTCCAGGAGTCGATGATCCGGGTCTTCCAGGGGCTGTACAAGTTCAACGGCAGCTACGCGCTCGCCCCGTGGATCGGCCGGATCGCGAAGAACGTCTCGCTCGACCACCTTCGGGGCCGCGATCGCCGGCCCCAAGCCGACGGATCGGCCCCGGCCGCCGACGAGCTGCCCCGTCCGGGCGACGAGGCCGACGAGATCGTCGAGCGCCTCGTGCAGCGCGACACCGTGCTCGCGGTGCTCGCGGACATGCCCGAGACCCACCGGCAGGTCCTCATGCTCCGCGAGATCGACGGGCTGTCGCACCGCGAGGTCGCCCACGAGATGGACGTCACGACGTCGCAGGCCAAGGCCCTGATCCATCGCGCGAAGGGGAGCTTCCGCCGACGCTGGCTCGAGAAGCTCGCCGACCGGGGCGGGCTCGCGGCCTTCGCGTTCCTTCCCTTGATCTGGCTCACGAGGTTCAGCGGCGCGATCAAGCGGTTCGGCGACCGCGCGGGGGCCGCGGCGCAGACCGCGCACGCCGCCGCGCCCGAAGCCGTCGCGCAGACCATGACCGCGACCGCGACCGCAGCCCCGGCCGCGACGGGGCTCAGCGAGCGGCTGGTGGCGGCGGGCGTCACGATCCTCGTCGCCGGCAGCGTCACGGTCGGCGCGGCCAAGATCGTGAACGAACGGGCGGTGCCCTGCCGAGGAGATCGCGGCCGCGGCGGCCGTCACCGATCAGGAGACGGCGCCCCCCGAGCTCGAGGTGCCCGACGTGGCCGAACCCGAGTCGATAATCGAGCCCGCCGAACGCGAGGACCGGCGACGGTGTCCCCGGGGTCGTCGTGACCGACCCGACGGACTCGACCGACCCCGCTCGAGCCGGCCGACCCGGCCCCGGCCGAGGAGACCGCGCCGCCGCCGGATGCTGCGCCTTCGCCCGAGCCTTCTCCGCCACCCGACCCGGCACCCGATCCGGCACCCGAACCTCCGCCGCCTCCGCAGGTTCCTGCCTGGTCGTACGAGTTCACCTCGTCGACCACGTCCGCGGAGACGTGCGGGTGCCCGGAAGCGCAGGTGGTCGGATCCCAGCCCGACCGAACCGGGGACGGCTTCGCCTTCGACCTGGCCATCCGGGGAGGAGCTCGTGACGCTGCCGGCGATCTGACGTGGCCGTTCGCCCTACAGCAGTGGGGGCAGGTCAACGGGTCCGGCGGTGGGCTCGACTTCCGTTTCACCTTGGATTCGAAGGGCGGACAGTTCCTCTACGGTGGAAGTGCAACGCTTGCGGAGCGGAGCGAGCTCCCCGATGGGGCCGTGATGTATCGCTTCGAAGGCACCTTCGGGCGGATGAACGGAGCTCAGCCCGAGCCCGGCCTTCCTCTGAGAGGGTCCGTGAGCGCCACGCTGAGCGTCTGGCGGGACGGGACGATCTTCGCCGGCTCGTTCGCGCTCCTGGACGCGCCAGCGTAGTTCGCGCATCCTCGGAGCCACCGTTCTGCTGCTGGAGCCGTACGACAGACGGCCGGGTTGACTGGCGGTAGCTGAGCGCATTACCATCCGCGCGACCTTCCCGGCAGAGCTGTTTTGTTGTGCCTGCGCGGGCAAGGTGTTTGGGGACGTAGGAGATCAGGGGGATTTTCTTGTCCGAGGGAGCAACCTTTCGGTTCGGCAGACGTTTTATCAGGTGAATCGGGCAAACGAGTGCCCGCTGTGCCTGCACGAAGGGGGGATTTTCGCCCGGCGGGGGACCGGGCGGAACGGACAACGTAGTATCCGGAGCAACAGAAAGGAGCACATATGAGTTTCCTCCGTAAGGGGGTAAGGCGCCGGGGCAAGGTAGCGACGGCTGCGACCACGGTCGTAGCGCTCGCGGCCTTCCAGGCGCTGGCAATCATCGGGGCGACGGCGGCGTTCGCGGAGAACTGCGACGTCACCACCCCCGGCACGCTCACGGTCGACCTGTTCTCGAACGACTCCGTGACGATTGAGGTCGCCTCGGACGGGACGATCGAGACCAGCGGTTCCAACTGTGACGACGCGGACGAACTCGGCCATCAGCACGATCGTCGTCACCGGCGAGGACGACAACGAGGAACTCTTCATCGATGAGGACGGTGCTGGCGGCCCGTTCGCCGCGACGACCTGGAACATCAACCTGGGCGGCGACAACGGCGATGACCTCAACTTCCGCCTCAACGGGGACCAGGACAACACGATCGTCCTGACGAACACGACGTTCAACCTGAACGGCGCGGTCGGCACGGTCGCCAACAATGAGTTCCTCGACGTGTTCGGCCAGGGACGGCGACGACACGATCGACGCCAGCGGCGTGCTCTTGATGGACGCGGACCTGGAGGGCGGCAACGGCGACGACTTCATCGCATCGGGCACCGGGACCGATGACGTCCTCGACGGCGAGGGCGGCGACGACACGCTCAGCTACGCCACCCGCACGAGCTGCATGTTCGTCGATAACAACAACGAGGCGGGCGCCGACAACAACTGCGACGGCGACAACGACGATGTGACCGAAGAGGAAGACGAGCTCGGCGACTGCTTCGAGACCGTCGTCACCGGCTCGGGCAACGACCTGATCCTGGACAACAACTGCTGCGGCGCCAACACCTACGCCCCGGGTGCCGGCGACGACGACGTCCAGGAGGACGACGACGACGACACGATCGACTTCTCCAGCTCGGGCACGGGCGGCGTCGTGATCGATCACCCGGCCGGGACGGCGACCGGCGAGGGCAGCGACACCTTCGAGGACGCCGACAACTTCATCGGCACGAACCTCGACGACACGCTGCTCATCGACGACGACGCGCCGGGTGGCGTCGACAGCTTCTCGGGCCTGGACGGGGTCGACACCGTGGACGCGACCGCTGCCCCGGCCCAGGAGGCGTGGATGTCGACCTGGACGACCTGGACCCCGTGATCATGACGATCTGGAGAACCTGATCGGCAGCGCGTTCAGCGACGCAGATCTGGACGGCAACCAGAACGCGAACGTGATCCGACTGGGGCGCCGGCAACGACGACCTCAACGGCGGCGAGGGCGGCGACACGTTCTTCGGCGGTCCCGGCAATGACGAGTTCGACGGTGATCGAGGGCGGCGACAAGGTCTCCTTCATCGAGCAACACGCGGCAGGTGTCGACGTTGACCTGTCACTCGGCTTCGCCACGGGCCGGACTCGGGCGATGACGACTTCGACGACGTGATCGAGATCATCATCGGCTCGAACTTCACGGACTCGATCACCGGAGGGTCCTTCGCCGGCGGCGGCACGGTCAACTTCCTGTTCAAGGGCAAGGAAGAAGGCGACGTGCTGACCGGGTTCAACAGCAACGACACCCTGAACGGCGGCAAGGGCGGCGACACCCTGCGCGGCGTCGGCGGCGACGACACCCTGCTCGGGCGGAAGGGCGCCGAGACCTGTCCCGGTGGCAACGGCATCGACATCGGCAAGGGCGGCCCGGGCTTCGACGAATGCCAGGAGCGTCGAGCAGGCGTTCAGCTGCGTCTAAGCCGGACGTCTGGCGGGGAGCCCGAACCGGGGCTCAACCGCTCGACGGCAGAGGCACCACGGACCGGCCCCCTTCGGGGGGCCGGTTCCGTTTCCGTCTTACCGCAACCTGGTCGGTCGCAGGCGATCTGTGTATAGCGGGAACCGACCGATGCGCAGGAGTCGATTGAAATGGCGCGTCCACCGCTATAGGGTTGGCGCGTCCGGTGTCGCCGTCGGAACAGGGGGTTCGAGATGAGGGGTTCGTCGCAGCGGAACGCGATCCGTCCGAGTCGCCGCGTCGTCGGGTCCGCGTGCTCGCGGCGGCGGCTTGCTCCTGTGCCTCTGGTGGTCCTGCTTCCCGCGCATCGGCGGCAGCTACCTGTGCTTCGACGATGCCGAACAACGCTCGACAGTCGATCATGGGCTCCGATGACGCCACTGACGCTTCTCGATGGCGACGACGGACGACACCTCGTGCATCGCAACCCGACCGACGGACTCCGTGCGATGGGACACGTCTCGACCTCGGACGACATCACGCTCATCGAGTCGACGGGGCGGCGGGCAACGAGACTCCGTCACGATCAGGCCGGGGTCGTTCGATGACACCGACGACTTCACGATCGACCTCGCGGGCGGCACGGACAGCTCGGATCTCCGGCACCGAAGGCAGCGACACCATCACGTTCACGCCGTTCGCAGATCAACGGGCGCCGACATCACGCAGTCGCGACATCGAGAACGTTACGTCGTGAACGGCCTCGGCGGGGCCGACACCGTCAACGGCGGGACGTTCGCGAACGCCCTCACGATCAACGGCGGAGCCGACAACGACACGCTCACGGGTGGCAACGGCGGCGACACGATCAACGGCGACGAAGGCAACGACACGCTGAACGGCGGAGCCGGCATCGACACGCTGAACGGAGGTGCGGGCGACGACAGCCTGAACGGCGGAGCCGACAACGACACGCTCAATGGCGGAGCCGGCAACGACACGCTCAACGGCGACGACGGCAACGACACGCTCAACGGCGCCGAGGGCAACGGCACGACACGCTGAACGGAGGTGCGGGCGACGACGGCCTGACCGGCGGAGCCGACAACGACACGCTCAACGGCGGAGCCGACAACGACACGCTCGGCTGCGGTGCTGGTACCGACACGGCGAGCTACGCGGGGACGACGGGTGGCGTGACCGTCTCTCTGGGTGTGACAGGAGCGCAGGCCACGGGCGGGGCGGGGTCCGACACGCTCACCGACTGCGAGAACCTGACCGGTGGCAGCGGAGGCGACAAGCTCACCGGCAACGGCAGCGCCAACACGATCGACGGCGCCGACGGCAACGACACCGTCCAGGGTGGTGGCGGCGACGACGCGCTCATCGGAGGGAGCGGAACCGACAAGGTGAGCTTCTCGAACGCCGCTTCGGGCGTGACCGTCAACCTTCCCGGTACGGCCTCCGGGGATGGGACCGACACGCTCGCTGGATTCGAGAACGTCCAGGGGTCTCGGCCATGCCGACACGATCAACGGCGACGACGGCCCCAACACGCTCAAGGGTGGGAACGCGATCGACGCGATCAGCGGTGGCGCGGGTCGCGACACCCTCGCCGGCGGCGCCGGGGCCGACAACCTCAAGGGCAAGGACGGCGTGGACAACCTCAAGGGCGGCGACGGTGGAGACACCGCGGCCGGCGGCAACGGAGGCGACGTGGTGAACGGCGCCAACGGGAACGACCTCCTGAAGGGCGGGAACGGCAACGACGAGCTGAACGGCGGAAACGGCAACGACGAGCTCAAGGGCGGCAACGGGAACGACATGTGCAGCGGCGGACCGGGCGCCGACGTGATCTCCGGCTGCGAGTAGCGTTCCCTGAACGAACGGCGACACGGCCCCGGTGAGTCGCCGGGGCCGTGTCGTAACCGCGTGATAGCGTGCGCTCATGGAAGCGGTGGCCTGGACGGCGATCGGGTTGCTGGCGGTGGGTGTCTTCGGTTCGTTCGGCAGCTTCTACTACCTGGGCACGCGGATCGATTCTCTCGGAGCGCGGCTGGACGCTCGCATCGACGCCCAGGGCGCCGAGTTGGGTGCGCGCATCGACGCTCAGAGCGCCGAGCTGAGTGCTCGTATCGACGCCCTCACGGCTCGCATGGACGAGCATCTCAGCCGCCACTCCGGCTGAGGGCGGTCGCTACTCGCCCGGATCCGGTCCCGGCAGCACCAGGATCGCGTTGGTGATGTGGCGCTCCTGCCCGTCGGACGGACGGTTCACGACCTTGTCCTCGACCACCATCTCCGAGGAGCCACCGCCGTCGAGGTTCATCGCGGTCACCGCTCCGAGGTCGTCCATGATCCTGGCGAACTGCAACAGGGTCACGCCTTTCGACCACCCCGGCTGGCGACCGTCGATGACCACCAGGAGGATCCTTCCGTTCGCCTTCACCCCGACACCGGTCCTCGGATGGGCGCCGCACGACAAGCCGCAGATGTCCAGGCGGTTCCCGTCCCGCATCAGGATCGGGCCGCCGCCGACCACGTCGAACACGTTCGACCAGCCGACCGTCCAGTGCACGCGAACGGTGGTATCCGGGCACGAGGGCCAGCACCTCGGTCGCCTCGTCGGTCGCCGGCGGCGCCGAGATCACCACGCCGCCCTGCCGAGCGAGCGGCGTGTCGGAGCATCGCACGACGTCGACGGTGTAGGAGCGGTCCACGCCGTCCGGGTCGGCCGGCTGCGGCGGGCCCTGGGGGAGCAATCGAGCCTGGCACGAGTTCGCCGGCGGAGCCTCGAGCGTTCCGCCGAGCGTCGAGAAGCCCGCCAGCTCGCCGGGGGCCGGATCGCCCTGGTTCCAGCGATCGAGCCTCAGGACGCGCCCGCTCGACTCGTCGGTGAGCGTGACTCGGACCTTGCGATGGCCGAACTGGGTCTCGGCCTCGTTCCGCGTCAGGGCGAACAGTGCGCCCGCGTCGTCGGTGGTGTGCAGGAGGTCGCCGTCCTGCGCGAACACGTGCACCGGGTTGCCCGGCTGCCCAAGGACGCCCCAGTCACCGTTCACGCCGGCGAGCGCACCCGCTCGGCGAACGACCTCGGAAAGGGGGCTCCGGGACGGCAACGCCGCTTCCGTGAGGGTGGTGTCGAGCGTGATGGCCTGCTCGAGGTTCAGCGTCAGCACGAACGTCCGCCGCGGCACGCCCCGCTGGACGATCCTCGTGAACTTGAGCCCGGGCGCGATCCTGCGTGTCTTCTCGACCGGCGCGCGGAGCTCTCGCGAGCGTGAGCCACTGGCTTCCGCCCCGGGGACGGCGAGACCGACCGTGACGCACAGCGCCACCGCCAGGAGCACCTGGACGCGTCTGATAGGTTTCGCAGGTTTCATTCCGACACACCCCGAGAGCGAGACCGTGAATACTAGAGGTGACTCGTGAGGAAGACCACCCTTACCGTCCTGGCCGTGGCCGTGCTCATGGCCCTCGCGCCCGCGCCGGCAAGCGCGCAGCCCGGCATCTGGGGCTCCGGCAACGGGATGATCGTGTTCCGCTCCGACCGGAGCGGCGACCCCGACCTGTTCGCGGTCGATCCCGGGGGTTCGAACCTCACGAACCTCACCGAGGGATCGGCCCTCGCCGATCTCCAGCCGGCGTGGTCGCCGGACGGCGGACGGATCGCCCACGTCGTCCGTTTCGGGGCGAAGAACCGTACGGACCTGTTCGTGACGCCGGCGTCGCGGGGAGGTCGGATACGGCTCACGTCGAACGCGGCTCCCGAACGCGACCCGTCCTGGTCGCCGACCGGGACGATGCTCGCCTTCGCGGCTCGGGAGGGCGGGAGCGGCCCGTTCCGGATCTTCACCGTGCGCGCCGACGGCACGGGCCGCCGGCAGCTGACCGCGCAGCAGGGCGGCACGGCCGACCGTGCTCCGGTGTGGTCGCCCGACGGCACCCGGATCGCGTTCGTGTCCGATCGAGCGGGCGGCTTCCCCGAGCTGTTCGTCATGAACGCGAACGGGTCGGGCGTGAGGCGCCTGACGAACAACTCGCTGATCGACGGCAACCCTTCGTGGTCGCCCGACGCCACCAGGCTCGTGTTCGAGCGATGCTGTCAGGCCGGAACGTCGGACGTGTACTCGATCGACGTGGCGTCCAGGGCCGAGATCAACCTCACCGCATCCACGACGCATCAGGATTTCGATCCGGTGTGGTCGCCGGACGGCACGAGGATCGCCTACGTCTCGTTCGAGATCGGCCAGGGGAACATCGACATCTGGACGATGAACGCCGACGGCTCGGCGCAGGCTCGTCTGACGCAGGAGGCCGGACCGGACCTCTCGCCCGATTGGCAGCCGGTCCCCACCTGCACGATCACGGGCTCGCCCGGGCCCGACAGCCTGCCCGGAACCGCGGGCAACGACGTGATCTGCTCGCTCGACGGGAACGATCAGGTCGACGCCGGGGCCGGATCCGACCTCGTGTTCGGCGACCGGGGGCGCGACGACATCGCGGGACAGGACGGCGACGACGTCCTCCTCGGCGGCGGCGCCGCGGATCGGCTCTCGGGAGACGCCGGCTACGACTTCCTGGACGGCGGGTTCGGCATCGACACGTGCTTCATCGGCCTGGACGGTGCGGCCCGGCGGGACTGCGAGGCCTGAGCCCTCGGGCCCTCAGTCGGCGATCTCGACCCGCTCGAGCACCACGTCGGGGCTCGGACGGTCCTGGCCGCCCGTGGTGGCCTTCGAGATCGCCTCGACCACCTCGTAGCCCTCGGTGACCTCGCCGAAGATCGTGTGCTTGCCGGTGAGCCAGTCGGTGGGAGCGACGGTCACGAAGAACTGACAGCCGTTGGTGTTCGGCCCTGCGTTGGCCATCGCGAGCAGGCCCGGCCGGTCGAACCGCGGACCGTCTGGCGGAGTCTCGTCTTCGAACTGGTAGCCGGGACCGCCTCTGCCCGTTCCGGCGGGATCCCCGCCCTGGATCATGAAGTCCTCGATCACGCGGTGGAACAGCGTTCCGTCGTACAGCGGCTCGGTCCGGCGGGTGCCGTCGCGCGGGTCGGTCCACTCCTTCGATCCCTTCGCGAGCTCCACGAAGTTGGCGACGGTCTTCGGCGCGTGCTCCGGCATGAGGCGCGCGGTGAACGAGCCTTGTGACGTGACGAACGTGGCTTCGGTCATGACGAACGCTCCTCGTGCCGGCGGAGGCGGAAGTCTACCCCCGTCGCGTCAGGTGGTCGGCGGTCGTCGGGTGACGGCGCTCTCGGCGCGAGCAGCGGCGTGCGGCGAACCGGAAGCGCATCGTCGAGAAATCTCTCGCGAAGTGTGAGCTACCTCACAGACCGGGGAACGCGTGTTCGCTAGTGTCGGCTCTATGAGCACGCTGCGATCCGCCCTGGACGAGCTTCGAGCCGAGGACCTGCGCTCGCTCTCGGACGAGGCGCTCGCCGGTCACCTGGACGAGATCGAACGAGCGGGCCGGATCATCGAGGCCGAACGAGGGCGGGGCCTCGCCGAGTTCGAACGGCGGAAGGCCTATGCACTGCGACGGCCACCTGTCGGCAGCGGCTTGGCTCGCCCACAGCCAGGGGACTCTCGCCGTGGAGCCGAGGCCACCGTTCGCCGGGCCTTGGCGCTCGAGCAGATGCCGGAGGTTGCCCGGGCCTTCGCGGAGGGCGAGGTCTCGGGTTCGGCGGTGGACGAGCTCGCCCGGGCCCACGAGGTCGCTCCCGAGGCGTTCGCACGCTCCGAACCCGCCCTGGTGGAGGCCGCGCGGTCGATGGGCTTCGGCGAGCTCCGCCGGGTCGCCGAGTCGTGGCGGGAGGCCGCCGATCCCGAGCGCGCGGTGCAAGACGAGGACGAACGGCACGAGCGCAGGCGCCTGGACGTCTGCCCCGACGCCAACGGCATGGTCGGCCTCCACGGCGAACTGGACTCCGAGGACGGGCAGGGCCTGATCACCGCGATCCGGGCACAGATGGACGCCGAGACCCGTTCGGCGAAAGGACCCGATGCCCGCACGCCAACCCAGCGAAGGGCCGATGCACTCGGCGAGATCTGCCGCCAGTGGCTCTCTTCGCGCGATCGGCCAACCGTGGGCGGCGAGCGCCCTCATGTGGTGGTGACGATGGACCTGGAGACGCTGGTGGAGGAGGGCGGGTCGGAGCGGTCCGAGCTCCAGGACACCGGCTCCATCACGCCGGAGACCGCAAGGCGCCTCGCCTGCGACGCCGAGATCACCCGCGTGATCACCGGTCCGGGCTCCGAGCCGCTCGAGCTGGGGAGGAAGACCAAGGTCGTGCCGCCGGGGCTGCGACGGGCGGTCTCGGTCCGCGACCGCGGCTGCCGGTTCCCCGGCTGCGGACGTCCTCCCGGCTGGTGCGACGCCCACCACGTCCGCCACTGGGCCGACGGCGGTGAGACCTCGCTCGATAACCTGGTCCTGTTCTGCCGACCCCACCACCGGGCGATCCACCGCGGGTTCGGCGTGCAGATGGTCGATGGCAAGCCGACATTCACCCGGCCCGACGGGACGCCGCTGTCCGAACGCGCGCCGCCGTAGCCGTGACGGCGGCACGGCGGTAGCCCGAGCGGGAGCGACCACGCGTGCGCCCGTCCGCTCGGCTGTCGGCGAGCGCGGCCCGCTGAGCGACCCAGCGGGCCCGGAACAGCGTTGACGGCCCGCTCGTGATCAGCGTTCGACGAGCTGCGCGACCAGCGCGTCGGGTTCGGTGACCGGGAGCCGGCAGACGAAGCCCTCGCACACGAACGCCGTGGGCCGTCCGTCCATCGGCGGACGATCTCGGAGGAGCGCCACGGCGTCCCGAGACGCCTCGTCCTCGGCCGACGCGACGGCGAGGACGCGGTTGGGCAGGAATCGCCTCGAGGTGACCTCTGCGGCGAGCGCCGCCGTCTCCGGCGACGCCGGGTCGCCGACGATCGCCACCTCCTTGGCCTTCGACAGGTAGAGGTCGAGCGCGCACAGGGCGTGCCCGAACCCGCTCGGCGCGCCCGCCATCGCGTCTCGGACGAGCCGAAGCGCTCCGACGCCGGCCTGCTCGTACCGCCGCTCCCCGGTGAGGTGGGCGAGCCGCTGCAGGACGTCGGCGGCGGCCGAGTTGCCGCTCGGCACCGCGTTGTCGACGAGCTCCTTCGGGCGGACGACGAGACGCTCGGCGTCGGTGCCGGACTGGAAGAACCCCCCGCGCTCCTCGTCGTGGAACAGCCGGAGGAGCTCGTCGGCCAGGGCCCTCGCGTGCTCGAACCACCGGAGCTCGAACGTCGTCTCGTACAGCGCGAGACACGCCTCGGCCATCAGCGCGTGGTCGTCCGCGAACGCCGGCCTCCCGGCCCTCCCGTCCCGCCACGAACGCAGGAGGCGGCCGTCGCCGTCGCGGAGACGCTCCAGGACGAACTCGGCCGCCCGGACCGCGGCCTCGACGTAGTCGGGGCGGTCGAACGCGCGACCGGCCTCCGCGAGCGCCGTGATCGCCATCGCGTTCCACGCGGCGAGGACCTTGTCGTCGGTCGCCGGGCGCACTCGCCGCTCGCGGAGCTCGAACAGCTCGGCCCGCGCCTTCTCGAGATCGCGTTCGAGGTCGGCGACGTCGAGCTCGAGCTCTGCGGCGATCGCACCGAGCGGCACCGGGCGCCACAGCACGTTCGTGCCCTCCCAGTTGCCGTTCGGCACGGCGCCGAGCGCGGCCGCCACCGTCTCGCCTCCCACGGACACGAGCTCGTCCCACGACCAGACGAAGAACCTGCCCTCGACGCCCTCGCTGTCCGCGTCCTGTGACGAGAAGAACCCGCCGTCCGGATGCCGGAGCTCTCGGAGCAGGTAGTCGCACGTCTCGACGGCGACACGGCGATCGTCCTCGACACCGGCCACCTGCCAGGCGTGCACGTAGAGCCTCACGAGCAGGGCGTTGTCGTACAGCATCTTCTCGAAGTGAGGAACGTGCCACCGCTCGTCGGTCGAGTACCGGTGGAACCCGCCGCCGATCTGGTCGTACATCCCGCCCGCCGCCATCCTGTCGAGCGTGACCCGGACCATGTCGAGCGCGTCCGGGACCCCGCGGAGGTGCATCCGCAGGAGGAACTCGAGCGTCATCGGCTGGGGGAACTTCGGCGCGCCGCCGAACCCTCCCCACCGCGGATCGAACGAGCGTCGAAGCGCCGAGAACGCCTGGGTGAGGATCTCGTCGGTGAGCGGTTCGGCCGAGGCGGCAAGCGTGCCCGTCCGGTCGATCGCCTCGACGATGCTGGCGCTCTGTCCTTTCGCCTCCTCGCGGCGGTTCTCCCAGACGTCGGCGATCGCCTCCAGGACCGAACGGAACGCCGGCATGCCGTGCCGCGGCTCGTCCGGGAAGTACGTGCCCGCGTAGAACGGCTCGCCCTCGGGGGTGAGGAAGGCCGTCAGCGGCCACCCGCCGCTCCCGGTCATCGCCTGCACGGCGTCCATGTAGATCGCGTCGAGGTCGGGCCGCTCCTCGCGGTCGACCTTGATCGAGACGAAGTGCTCGTTCATGAGCTCGGCGGTCGCGGGATCCTCGAACGACTCGCGTTCCATCACGTGACACCAGTGACAGGCCGCGTAGCCGATCGACAGCAGGATCGGCTTGTCCTGTTCGCGGGCGCGCTCGAGCGCCTCCGGTCCCCAGGGGAACCAGTCGACCGGGTTCCCTGCGTGCTGGAGGAGGTAGGGACTCGTCTCGTTCGCGAGCCGGTTCATGGGAGCCGAACCCAGTCTAGGCGCCCGAAACCCACTGCTAGGCTTCGGCCGTGTCTGGGTCGACGTCGAAGGTCGCGTATCAGGGAGAGGCCGGCGCGTACAGCGAACGCGCGGTCGGGATCCTGTTCCCCGACGCCGAACCGCTGCCGTGCGAGACGATCCGCCTCACGTTCTCCCGGGTGACGAGCGGCGAAGCGGACTTCGGCGTGGTGCCGGTGGAGAACTCCCAGGCCGGCTCGGTGAACGAGACGTACGACCTGCTCTCGCGCTCCAGCCTCGTCCAGCTCGTGGGCGAGGTCGTGATCCGCGATCGACCACGCGCTGCTGGCGCCCTCGGGCGCACGCCTGGAGGGGACCCGGCGCGCGTACTCGCACTGGCAGGCGCTCGCGCAGTGCGAGGAGTTCCTGGCGACCCATCACATCGACCCGGTGCCGGTCCACGACACGGCCGGCGGGGCCAGGATGGTGGCCGAACGCGGGTTGGAGGACGAGGCCGCGATCGCCAGCGTGGAGGCCGGAGCGAGCCTCGGCCTCACGGTGCTCGCCGAGCACATCCAGACCCACCCGGACAACTTCACGAAGTTCGGCGCGATCGGCACGCGCGACGCGGGACTCGGGACGCCGAACCGGACCTCGCTCGTGATGGCGGGCGACGACCGGCCGGGTTCGCTCTTCCGGTCGCTGCAACCGCTCGCCGACCGCGGCGTCAACCTCACGAAGCTCGAGTCTCGGCCCCGCCGGGGAGCGCCGTTCGAGTACATCTTCTACATCGACCTGGACGGCTCGGCGGAGGATCCGAACGTGATCGAGGCGCTCGACGAGGTCCGCATGCACACGTCCATGCTGAAGATCCTCGGCTCCTACCCCGCGTCCAAGGGCACCATCTGAGGCTGCGGCCCCAACGAACTCCCGCGTGATTAGATGCGCGGGATGTCCTCCTGCCGGGTGCCTGCCGCTCGCGCATCCGCGCTCGCTTCATGAGCCCCCCGCGCCCCCCGCGCCGGGCCCGTCACGCGGCCCGCTCACGCGCTCCGCTCGTGGTCGCGGCGATCGTCCTGGCCGCGGGCCTGCTCACCGGGGTCGCGTGGCGCCTGGATCTCGGGTTCTTCGGCGGCTCGGGGACCTCGGCCGCCGCGGTGTCGCCGACCCCCATGCCGACGACACCGGGCACCACGACGCCCACGCCGACGCCGGCACCGACGCCCTCGCCCAGCCCCTCCCCGCGCCCGAGCCCCGAGCCCGCCAACCCCTCGTTCGACGGCATCACGACCTTCCGGGGCAACGAGACGCGGACGTACTACGGGGAGGGCCCGGTGCCCGAGGATCCGAGGATCCTTTGGCGATATCCGGCCGAAGGAGACTTGTGCTCGACCTCCTCCGACGAGAGCGGCCCGAGGCTGTGGTGCGGCACCGGGTGGACCGGTCAGCCGAACGTGATCGTCGCCGACGACGGCGAGATCGAGGTCCGGATCAACGCGTACGACGGCGCGTACCACTTCCTCGACGGGCGGACCGGAGAGCCGACCCTCCCGTCGCTCCAGACCGGCGATCTCGCCAAGGGCTCGGCGACCAGCGACCCCGACGGCTTCCCCCTGTACTACGCGGGCTCCCGCGACAACTACCTGCGGGTGATCGCGCTGGATCGTTCGGAGCCGACCGTTCTCTGGCAGCTGAACTCGCAGACGAGCGTTCCGAACCCGGTGTGGAACGACGACTGGGACGGCGCGCCGCTCGTCGTCGGGGACTACCTGCTCGAGGGCGGGGAGAACTCGTGGTTCTACGTGATCCGGCTGAACCGCGACTACGACGACCGCGGCAAGGTCACCGTGGACCCGAAGGTGGTCCTCGCGGTCCCGGGGTTCGACGAGGAGCTGCTCGCGGCGCTCCCGGACTCGAACGTCTCGATCGAGAGCTCGGTCGCCTTCCACGACGGGGTGGCGTACTTCGCGAACTCGGGCGGACTCGTCCAGGGGTGGGACATCTCGCGGATCCTGCGCGGCGGCAGCAAGGCCGAGCGCGTGTTCCGGTTCTGGACCGGCGACGACACCGACGCCAGCGTCGTCGTGGACGAGGGGGGGTCCCTGTACGTGGCGAGCGAGCTCGAGCGATCCACGGACCGGTCCCGCCAGGTGGGCCAGCTCGTGAAGCTCGACCCGCGCCATCCGAAGCACCCGGTCGTGTGGTCGTTCCACATCCTCGAGCGCGGCGCGGACGACGCGGGAGGGGCGTGGGCGACACCGGCGCTGAACGGCAGGATGGTCTACGTCGCGACGAACTACGGCGATCTCATCGGGCTCGAACGCCGGAGCGGCCGGGAGCGCTGGCGCATCCATCTCGCCGGCCCGACGTGGTCCTCACCGGTCGTGGTCGACGACGTGCTGCTCCAAGGTGACTGCGGCGGAACGCTCCACGCGTTCGACGTCTCCAAGCCGCTCGTGGAACCCCCCGAGCTCTGGTCGATCTCCCTCGGTTCCTGCATCGAGTCCACGCCGTCGGTGTTGAGGGGCAGGATCTGGGTCGGGACCAGGGGCGGCGGCGTCTACGCGCTCGGCGACGGACGGGGCTGAGGTCAGAGGCCGCCGAAGGCCGCACGGATCTGCTCCGTGCGCCACATCGTGAGGGCGATGCCGGCGGCCATGAGCCCGACGACCCCCAACACCTGGATCGCCCGGCGTTGGGCGGGTGATCCGAAACCCTCGGCCACGTACCCGGCGAGGAACCCGACGATGATGCCGCCGAGGTGGGCTCGCCAATCGATCCTCGCGAAGCCGAACGCGATCAGGAGGTTCAGCAGGATCAGGGTCATCGCCATCCGCAGGTTCGCGGCGGCCAGAGCAAGATGCCGGCGACGGTAGTTGTACGCGATGAAGGCGCCGAAGATGCCGAAGATGGCTCCGGATGCGCCGACGGCGAGCGCCTCGACAGGTCCGAACGCGTAGGAAGCGACGCTCGCGAGGAACCCGGAGACCACGTAGATCAGGAGCATCCACGTCCGTCCGAACGCCATCTCCACCTGCCGGCCGAACACCCAGAGCGCCCATCCGTTGAAGAGAAGGTGGATCAGGCCGGCGTGCAGGAACATCGCGGTGAACAGTCGCCAGAACTGACCGGCGGCGACGGCGAACGGCTGCATCGCGCCCATCTCGAACAGGACCTGCCCGTCCGGGTTGAACAGCGCCTGGGGACCGCCCTTGACGACCTCGAGCCCGAAGACCGCGACGATCGCGACGAGGAGGACCTTCGTGACGTCGATGCCGCCTCGGAACGGACGTCCCGGTCCTCTGGCGGAACTCGCGGCGGGCCTCCTCGACGCATTCGGGGCACTGGAAGCCGACCGGAGCGGGGATCATGCAGTCCGGGCAGATCGGCCGCTCGCACCGGGTGCAGTGGACGCCGGTCTGCACGTTCGGGTGGCGGTAGCAGACCTCGATCGTCTGCGCCGGTGGGGCGGGCAACTGGTCGTCGTCCACGGAACCCATCCTACGGACCGGCTGCTCGAGCCTCAGGGTTCGCGCGGCGTGCGGTACGCCGCGGTCAGTTCCGATCCATCCGCGGGAGCGCCTGGAGCGCGGCCTCGACCTGCGCCTCGCTCCACATGGAGCTCCACCGGTCCAGGATGATGCCGTCGGCGCCGATCAGGTAGAGCCAGGGCTCGGTGAAGCCGCCGTCCGGCAGCTGGAGCCATTCGAACGCCGCCTCGTTCACCACCATCGGTCTCGCCGAACTCCTTCCAGATCTCGACGTGGATGAACACCGCCCGGTCGTCGTGCCGGCCGGCGAGCTCCTGGATCATGTCGGTGACCGGACCGCAGAACTTGCTCTCGCAGTACACCGGCGTCGCGAACAGGACCAGGGCCGGCCGCCCCTCCTCGATCGCTCGCGCGATCGTCCATTCGTGGAGCTCGGGGTCGGGGATCTCGCCGGTGGCCGCGGCGCGCGAGTCGATCGCGCCCTCGGGAACGCCCGTCGAGTCGAGCGTCAGGTTCTCGGTCGGCTCCGCGCGATCGCCCGGCGCGGGGATCTGGGGGTCACCGAGCACCGGGATGGTGGCCTCGGCGGTCTGCGTGCCCATCCCCTGGACGTCAACGGTGATCTCGGCGGTCCAGAACCCGGCCTCGTCGAACATGACGTCGTCGGCCTCGTACACGCCCCGGCCCTCGTTCGGCGGGGTCACAACCGGATCGCCCTCTCGCTCGTGGTGTCCCGTACGTCGGGACGAAGGTCGCCGTCGTGTTCGGGCCGGGTTGAGGCTCGGTGGGTTCGGCCGCGGTCCCGACGTAGGAGAACGCCACGTCGGCCGTGCCGAAGCTGATCAGGTGGCCGTCGTGGAGCACGAGCCCGAGCGACACGCGCTGGGGGTCGCCGGCGTAGAGGTCGGTAGACGCCGGGATGGCCACCACCTGGGCGTTCGCGGTCGGACCGGTGGGCGGCGGCTGGTCCCCGTCCGAGGTACAGGCGGCGAGGACCAACGAGAGCGAGAGCACGAACGCGAACGGGCCGGATCGACGCATCACACCCATCTTCGCTCTCGAGCGCGGTTTCGTCAGACCTGCGCTCCCATCAGGCCGAGCACGGCTCGGCGTCGAGCCCGATCACGACGATCGCATCAGAGGTGGCCGTGGCCAGCGCGGACACGTGCTCGGAGAGGTCGGCGGGTGCCTCGTCCAGCTCGAGGTCGGCTTCGACCACGAACTTGGCCTCGAGAAGGGCCGCCGCCGAGGCGGTGTCCTCGTCCTGCGCCTCCGCCGCGATGTGGTGAAGGCTCTCGTGCGCTCGGTTCTGAAAGGTCGCCCGGACCCCCTCGAACGTCGTCACGCGCCCCTCGGCGATGTCGCACAGCGCCGTCATCGCTTCGTCGGCATGATCCTGCGAGACGCTTCCGGTGAAGTCCGTCGCGCCACCGGCGTCCGCGCCGCACGCGACCGCTCCGACGACCGCCACAGAGAGAAGGACGACGAGGAACGGCAGACCCCGGGACCGCACATCGGCCATCTTGCCACGGCCGGGCGGAAGTCCGGTCTACGCCTCGTCGATCGCTCCCTCGAGGCGGAGCAGGAACTCCTTGCGCCACGGATCCCCGCCGTACTTGCCGACCCCGCCGCTCGACGGCACGACGCGGTGACACGGGACGACGATCGGGATCGGGTTGTCGTGCAGCGCGTTGCCGGCCGCCCGGGCGGCGCGCGGGCTCCCGGCCCGGCCGGCGACGTCGCGGTAGGTCGACACCGCCCCGAACGGGATCGCGGCGGTCGCCTCGAGGACGCGCCTGGAGAACCCCTCGGACGTGAGCGACCAGTCGAGCGGGGTCCGGAACCGGCGGATGCGACCCTCGAAGTACGCCTCGAGCTGACGTCGGGCGGCCTCGGTCCGCTTCGGGTCTTCGAGCACGCGAGGCGACAGCGAGCCGGCGAGCTCCTCGATGACGTGCTCGGGATCCGCGTCCGGGAACTCCAGCCGGACGAGGCCGCGGCGCGTGCAGGCCACCATCAGCCGTCCGAGCGGCGTGTCCACGAACGAGAAGCCCACGTCCACGAGCCCCTCCCGGTGCGCCCGCAGGACGGTCGCCTCGCTCAGGCGCCGAGCGGTCTCGCGCAGGTCGTCGTCCACCTCGATCGTCGGCATCGGTCCCGTTCCCGTGTTCATCACGTCGCAACCTCCTGCATCTCCTGCATCGCGCGGAGCTTCCTCCGCCCCTCGTACGCGTTGGCGCGAGCAGCCTCCGCCGTGATCCCGAGGGCTTCCGCCACCTGCGCGTACGACAGGTCGAGCACGTACCGATGGATCACGGCCGCGCGTTGCATCGGCGGGAGCGTTCGGACCGCGCTCCAGAGCTCGGGATCGCGGTCGGCCGATCCGGGCGCGGCGCGCTCGGGAACCTGCTCGACCGGCAGCGGTCTGCGCCGTTCGCCGCGCCAGTGGTCCAACGCCTTGCGCGTCGCGATCGTGAGGAGCCAGCCGCGCAGGTTCGACGCGTCGCGCAGATCCGGGTACGCCCGAAGCGCCGAGAGGAACGTCTCCTGGAAGCAGTCCTCGGCCGCTTGTCGCCCGACCGACGCCACGAGGAACCGGAACACGTCGGTTCGATGCTCCTCGAGGAGTCGCTGGAAAGGCGGCAGGTCCATCCGTGGCGGGCTCATCTCGGCAAAGAACGACCCAGCGGCCGCCGGCGTGAGATCGCTACACCACCGGCCACGGGAACGGCCTTCCGGGTCCCGGCTCGGGGAACCGGCCTGAACGGAGCAGATCGCGCAGCCGCCCGTCCATCGCGTCGATCTCCGCGAGGGACAGGAGCACCTGCAGGCGCTCGCGGACGGGTCCGGCCTCGAGCCGGGCTCCGAACCCCTCGAGGTCCCCGGCCGCCTCCGGCGGGATCGACTCGCCGGCGAACTCCCAGATGACGGTCCGGAGCTTTGGCTCCTCGTGGAAGCACACGCCGTGATCGATCACGAACAGATCGCCGTCCTCGCCGAGCAGGCAGTGCCCCGACTTGCGGTCGGCGTTGTTGACCACGGCGTCGAAGAGCGCGATCCGCCGGAACGCGTCCGGACGATCGTCGTGCATCGTCAGGAAGTGATGGCGAGGATCGAACGCCACGAAGCGCTGCACCGATCCCGGCCCCTGGGGGCCGTCGCGGAGCGCCGTCGGCGGCACGCGCGGCCACCCGAGATCGCTCGCGACGACGAACGCCGCGACCTCCCGGGCGGCGAGGGTCCCCTCGGGGAAGTCCCAGAGCGGCGCCTCGCCGGAACGCGGTTTGTAGACGGCGAGGGTCTGCTCGTCGCCGTCGCTCACCCGCGCCAGGTACGTGGAGTTCGAGGCGCGGGGGAGCAGGCCGAGCACCTCGAGGGCTCCGGTTTCGAGCAGGGACAGGATCTCGGTCACGGGCCGGTCCCTCACCGGAGGGCTCACCGGGTCGAGCTCTCCCGGTGCCCGTTCATCGCCGGACACATGTGGCCATCGGGATCGATCGGGTTCCCGCAGAACCGGCACTTCGGCCGTCCTCGCGCCGCCACCACGGCCCCGTGGCGGGCGAGCGCGAACATCTGCTCGCGCGTCGCCCACAGACGGACGCGGGCGGGCTCGGGCAACTCCGCCGTCTCGTCGGGCTCGCCGACCTCCTCCCCGGGCGTCTCGACGAGCTCCTCGAGCTCCAGCAGCATCAGGTCGCGGTCCTCCGCGTAGCCGATCGAGAGACGGCCGGCGCGCCACAGCGGTTCGAGCGGGACCTCGAGCTCGAGCGCGTCCTCCCGGGGCCCTTCGCCCGTCTCGCGTCCGACCGAGGCCAGGATCTCCAGGATCGAGGTGCCGAGCAGCTCGACCTGCTCCTTCTCGACGACGATCGTGACGACCCGCTCGTCCTGAGTGGCCTGGATGAAGAACGTCCGCTGTCCCGGCTCGCCGACGGTGCCGGTCGTGAGCTTGTCCACGGGGTCGAGATCCACGGGTCTATCCTCGCAGCTTCGTTCGGCGGACCGGTCTGTTCGGACGCAGGGCCGACAGGTCCCCCGTGTCGTTCACCTTCAGGAGTCGCGGCAGGCCGTCGCTCAGCGAAACCGCCGTGACCGAACCGGTGTCGATCACGAGGCGCTGCAGATGGTCGGCATGCATGCCGGCGAGGTGGGCGACGAGCAGCCTGATGACGTCGGCGTGCGAGACGACGACGACCATCCCCCGGCCGTTCTCATCGGCGATCGCGCGGATCTCGTCGACGGCGCGGGCCTGGACCTCGAGGAGGCTCTCGCCGCCGGGGAACCGGGCGCCCGACGGCGCGAGCATCACCTGACGCCACAGCCGGGTCCGTCGGAGCTGCGAGATCGGCCGTCCGGTCCACTCGCCGTAATCGACCTCGATCAGCCGGCGGCGGATCCGAACGGGGAGCGACCTGGACCTGGCGAACGGTGCCGCGGTCTCGCGGCAACGTTCCAGCGGGCTCGAGTAGATCGCACCGACGGGGAGGCCGTCGAGGCGTTCGGGCAACCTCGCCGCCTCCTGCTGCCCGAGCGCGTTCAGATGGACACCCTTCGCCCAGCCGGTCAGCCGGTTCCCGGCCGCGTCGGTGTGGCCATGACGAACCAGCAGGAGCGTCGTCACGCGCGTAGCGTACCCGTGGCCTTCGCGGAGCCCCGTGCAGGCTCAGGAGGCGACGGCCGGGAGCCGAACCTCGAAGCGCGTGCCCTGCCCGAGCTCGCTCTGCACGTCGATCGTGCCGCCGTGGTTCTCGACGACGTGCTTGACGATCGACAGTCCGAGGCCGGTCCCACCGGTCTCCCGCGACCGGGCCCGGTCCACGCGGTAGAAGCGCTCGAAGATGCGGGGGAGGTCCCGGGAGGGGATGCCGAGCCCGGTGTCGAGCACCGTGAGCACCACCTCATCGTTCCGTCCCCCGAGTCCCACCTCCACCCGACCTCCGGGTCGCGTGTAGCGGATCGCGTTGTCGACGAGGTTCCGAACGAGCAGGGCGAGATCGCGCGCCGAACCGCGCACGCGGGGCACGTGTTCGGCCTCGACGGCGAGGGACACGCCGGCTTCGGCGGCAGGATCCTCGAAGCGTTCGCTCTCGTCACGGACGACGGCGTCCAGCGCGACCGCTTCGTCCAGCTCGCTGCCCGACTCGAGCCTCGACAGGTCGAGCAGGTCCGAGACGATGCGCGCGAGCCTGGCGGCCTCGCGTTCGACCTGCGCGGCGAACCTCGGGACCACCGAAGGGTCCTCCGAGGCCGCGGTTCGGATCGTCTCGGCCGCGGCTTGGATCGACGCGGCCGGCGTCTTCAGCTCGTGCGACGCGTTCGCGACGAAGTCCCGGCGCGTCTGCTCCATGCGCCGGGTCTGCGTGACGTCTCGGACGACCACGACCACCGAACCGTCCGCCGTGGGCACAGCCGTGCCTCGGAGGACCCGCGCCGGGGAGCCCGTTTCGGCTTCGGTCGTGGTGACGGTTCTCTCCGCGAGCGCCTTACCGGCCGCGTCCCGGAGCCCCAGCGGAAGGACGCCGTCGATCGAGGCGGGACGAGTGCCGAGGTGCCGCTCGACCGCGGGGTTCGCGAACGTCGTCGTCCCGTCCGCGCCGAACAGCAGGACTCCCTCCTGCATCGACGAGAGGATCTGCGACGCCGACCGGCGTTCGTCCTGTGATACCCGAGTTCCCGGCGGAGCTCCTCGGCCGCACGCGCGTGGGCGGCGAGGGTCTTCTTTGGAGCGAACCCGTTCACGTCGCCATCCCGCGAGCGCCACCAGGGCGACCACGATCCCGAGCACGAACCCGACGACGGGCAGCGCCTCCATCCGTTCGGAGAGTCTAAGAGTGCCGGGTCGCAGCCGAACCGATGGTCGTCACGTTGCGTTCATACGCCTCCGGCCGTTCACGTCCCGTTCACCTCGGCGCCGAAGGCCGTTCACCGATGGCGGCTAGCGTCCCGGCGACCGCCCCCGAACGGCCTACGAAGGAGGAGCGGATGGGGAAGGGCAGGAAGTGGCTGTTGGTCGTCGCCGCGGTTTCAGCACTGTCGCTGGTCGCCGCGGCGTGTGGAGACGACGACGATGGCGGAGGCAACACCGGCGGTGCGACCGGTGAGACCACCGAAGAGGTGACGGGCTCGCTCAACATCTCGGGTTCGTCCACGGTCGAGCCGATCACTTCGCTCGTCGCGGAGAAGTTCGCTGCGGAGAACCCGGGCGTGGACTTCGCCGTCGACGGCCCGGGAACGAGCGACGGTTTCGAGCTGTTCTGCAACGGCGAGACCGACATCAACGACGCCTCCCGTCCGATCGACGAGGAGGAGGAGGTCCCCGCCTGCGCGGAGAACGGCGTCACGCCTATCGAGATCGAGGTCGGGCTCGACGCCCTCACGGTGATCGGCAACCCTGCCAACCCCGTCGACTGCCTGAACTTCGGGGATCTGTACGCGCTGTTCGGCCCCGAGTCCGAGGGGATCGACACCTGGGCCGCAGCCGACTCGCTGGCCGGTGAGGTCGGCGGGAACGGCGGCTTCCCGGACTTGCCGCTGACGATCGTGGCGCCGGGCGAGGAGTCCGGAACGTACGGCTCGTTCCTCGACCTCACCGGGGTCGAGGACGTCGCCATCGAGCAGGGCGTGCCCGAAGAGGAGGCCGCGGCCCTGAGTGCCGACTATCAGATCTCCGCCGACGACAACGTGATCGTGGACAACGCGGCCGGGACCGAAGGCGGACTCGGCTTCGTCGGTTTCTCGTTCGCGATCAACGCCGGCGACTCGGTCAAGCTGTTCGAGATCGACGGCGGCGAAGGCTGCGTAGCGCCAAGTGAGGAGACCGTGATCGACGGCTCCTACCCGCTCTCTCGTTCGTTGTATATCTACGTGAACGCGGAGAAGCTCGCGGAGAACCCCGCGCTGGGGCCGTTCGTGGACTTCTATCTCTCGGACACCGGCATCGCGTCGGTCGCCGAGGTCCAGTACGTGCCGCTCCCGAGCGACCGGCTCGAAGCCGCCCGGGCGGCGTGGGAGACGGCCTCCGCTTGACGGATCGCCACACGGCGGACACCGTCGCGGACGACGGTGAGAGGAGGGCCGGGTCACACCCGGTCCTCCTCCATCGAAGGGTCGAAACACCGGCGGGCATCGCGATAGCGACCCTGATACAACGTGAACGGCTCGAAACGGACGAGGTAGAAGAGTGGCGCAGATCACGGCATCGCCCCAGCGGCTGACGCTCAACGACCTCGGCGGCGCCCGGGCGCGGCACCGGCGAGAGCGGATCATGCGCGGCCTGTTCTTCTCGGCCGCCCTGCTGGCCGTCGTGATCAGCGTGGCGATCGTGCTCTCGCTCGCCGGCGGCGCCTTCGAGTTCCTGCGGGAGGTGGAGCTCAGCACGCTGTGGTCGCGGGGCTGGTTCCCGCGTCGGAACCTGTTCGACGTGAAGACGATCTTCGTCGGGTCGCTCATGGTGTCCGTGATCGCGATGTTGGTCGCCGCCCCGCTCGGCCTCGGCTCCGCCCTCTACCTGTCCGAGTACGCGAGCAGGCGTTCCCGGCGTTTCCTGAAGCCGATCCTCGAGACGCTCGCCTCCGTCCCGAGCGTCGTCATGGCGTTCTTCGCGCTGCGGTTCATCAGCCCGGAGGTGACGCAGCGCTTCTTCGGCAGCGACGTCCCGCTGTTCAACATCACTTCGGCCGGTCTGGCGGTCGGGCTGCTGGTCACGCCGCTCGTGGCTTCGGTGGCCGAGGACGCGATGTACGCGGTGCCGAACTCGCTCCGCGAGGCCTCCGTGGGTCTCGGCGCCAGGCGTCGAACCACGAGCATCCGGGTCGTCATGCCCGCCGCCGTGTCCGGCATCACGGCGGCGCTGATCCTCGGCGTCTCGCGCGCGATCGGCGAGACGATGATCGTCGCGATCGTCGCGGGCGGCACCGGCGGCTCCCTGTTCTCGCTCGATCCGCTGCACGGTGGCCAGACGATGACGGCCGCCATCACGGCGCTCGCCACGGGGTCGGACCAGGTGCGGGGTGCGGGCCCCGCCTACCAGAGCCTCTTCTTCGTGGGGCTGCTCCTCTTCCTGCTCACCCTCGCCCTGAACACCGGGGCTGAACGCTTCGTCCGGCGCGTTCGGAGGCGGTACTGATGGCCGCACGCGTCGAAACCGCGACCAGCGCGGCGACACAGCAGGTTCGGCGTGCGCTCTCCGGACGTCGGGCAGACATCTGGGGGATCGTCTTCCAACTGGTGTTGCTCTTCACGCTCGTGTTGGCGCTCGCCGTTCTGATCGTGCTGCTGCTGGACGTCGCGCGCACGGCGATCCCGTACCTGCTCGATCGAGGCGGCGAGGTCTTCGGCACCGGCCTCTCGTCCCTTGCAGCCAACGCCGGCATGAAGACCGGGATCATCGGCTCGATCTATCTCGGGATCTTCGTGCTGGTGCTGGCGCTCCCGCTGGGTGTATGCGCCGCGGTCTACATGGAGGAGTACGCGAAGGACACCAAGCTCACGAGGTTCATCAACACGAACATCCGCAACCTGGCCGGCGTGCCGGCGATCGTGTACGGCATCCTCGGGCTGGCGATCTTCGTGGAGCTGCTGAAGCCGCTCACTGGACCGGAGGTCGAGGGCAGGAGCCTGCTCGCCGGAGGCCTGACGATCGCGCTCATGGTGCTCCCCATCGTGATCATCACGACGCAGGAAGCCCTGCGCGCCGTCCCCACGAGCATCCGGGAGGCCGGTTTCGGTGTCGGCGCGACCCGCTGGGAGGTCATCCGGAGTCACGTGCTCCCGTACGCGGCCCCGGGGATCCTGACGGGCTCGGTGCTCTCGATGGCGCGCGCCCTCGGCGAGACCGCTCCGCTCATCATGGTCGGCGCGACGACGGGGTTCCTGGCCACCGCGGGCGGCATCTTCGCCTCGCTCCAGCAGCACTACACGGCGCTGCCGACGCTGGTCTTCGCGTACGTGAAGAAGCCCCAGGAGGAGTTCCAGCAGCTGGCGGCGGCTACCATCTTGGTGCTGATCGTCTTCATCTTCATGGTGAACCTGACCGCCATCCTGCTGAGGAACCGATATGAGCGAAAGTGGTGACCGGATGGAATCGACCAACGTGACCGAGTCCGGAGAGGCCGGCAAGGCCGTGCCGGAGGGCGCGCCGGGCGTCGGTTCGGAGCAGGTCGCCGAGCTCGTGCCGGAGGATCTCCCCGAGGGCGAACGCGTCACCGTGCGAGTCGACCGCGAGCCGCGCCGCGAGGCGCAGGATGCGGCCGAGGCGGTCTTCGACGTGCAGGACGTGTCCGCGTTCTATGGCGACTTCCGCGCCGTGAAGAACGTGACGCTGCCCATCTACAAGAACCTGATCACCGCGCTGATCGGACCGTCCGGGTGCGGGAAGACGACGTTCATCCGATGTCTGAACCGGATGAACGACCTGATCGAGGGGGCGCGCGTGGAGGGCACGCTCCTGTATCACGGGGTCGACCTGTACGACCCGAAGGTGGATCCGGTGGAGGTCCGTCGCCGGATCGGGATGGTGTTCCAGAAGCCGAACCCGTTCCCGAAGTCGATCTACGACAACATCGCGTTCGGCCCGAAGATCGCCGGGTTCAAGGGCAGCATGGACGACCTCGTCGAGGAGTCCCTGCACCGAGCCGCGCTGTGGGACGAGGTCAAGGACAAGCTCAAGGAATCCGGGCTCGCGCTCTCTGGCGGCCAGCAGCAGCGGCTCTGCATCGCGCGCGCGATCGCGACGCGCCCCGACGTGATCCTGATGGACGAACCGTGTTCCGCGCTCGACCCCATCGCGACCCAGCGGATCGAGGACCTGATGCAAGAGCTCGTTTCCGACTACACGATCGTGATCGTGACGCACAACATGCAGCAAGCCGCCCGCGTCTCGGATCGAACGGCGTTCTTCACCGTCGAGGTCCACGAGGAGACCGGGCAGCGGACCGGCAAGGTGGTCGAGTACGACCAGACCGAGACGATCTTCACGAACCCGAGCGATCCGCGAACCGAGGACTACGTCACGGGGCGGTTCGGCTGATGGCGCGCCCGCACTTCCACGAGGAGCTCGAGAAGATGGAGCTGCGGCTCCTCACGCTCGGGGAGCTCGCGGGGAACGCGGTCCGCGGCGCCGTCGAGGCCGTCGTCGAGCACGACGACGCTCGAGCCCAGCAGGTGATCGACGGCGACGACGAGATCGACCAGATCTACCTCGAGCTCGACCTCGGGATGCTCTCGCTGCTCGCGTTGCAGGCGCCGGTCGCGGCGGATCTTCGATTGGTGTCGGTGATCATGCACTCGAGTCTGCACCTGGAGCGGATCGGCGACCAGGCCGTGAACGTCGCGAAGGCGTACCAGTTCACCCGGGAGCTGCCTCGGAGCGCGACGATCGTCCAGCAGATCGGCGAGATGGGTGACATCGTCGTCGAGATGGTCCGCGTCGCGATGGACGCGCTCCGGCGCCGCGATCTCGAGCTCAGCACGCGCCTGCCGAAGATGGACGACCCGGTCGACCGTCTGAACCGCAACATGCACTTCGAGGTCGCCAAGCTCGCGTACGACACGCGAGCGCTCGACTGGGGCATGCACATGAACCTGGCGGCCCGGGCGCTCGAGCGGGTCGGCGACAACGCCGTCGACATCGGCGAGCAGGTGTCGTTCCTCGTGTCCGGCGAGTTCCGAGAGTTCACCGACGCCTCCCACCCAGGCGGCGTCGTGGCCGATGCAGACTGACGCGGCCAGGATCCTGGTCGTCGAGGACGAGGAGTCGCTCGCGGACTCGGTCCGCTACAACCTGGAGCGCGAGGGGTTCACCGTGTCGGTGGCCGGCGACGGCCGTCGCGCGCTCGAACGGTTCCGCACGGAGCCGCCCTCGCTCGTGATCCTCGACCTGATGCTGCCCGAGGTCTCGGGGCTGGACGTGTGCCGAACGATCCGCAGCGAGTCCGACGTGCCGATCATCATGGTCACCGCGAAGGACTCGGAGGCCGACAAGGTCACGGGGCTCGAGCTCGGGGCCGACGACTACGTGACCAAGCCGTTCTCGATGCGCGAGCTCGTCTCGCGGGTGCGCGCCAACCTCCGTCGGGTGCGGGCGCTGGTGCCCGCCACACCCACCGACGAGGTCCTGGTCGGGGGGCCGACGAGGATGGACGTGGCTCGGCACGAGGTGACGGTTCGCTCGGAGCCCGTGGCCCTGCCGCCGAAGGAGTTCGAGCTGCTCGAGGCCTTCCTGCGCCGGAAGGGCAGGCTGCTCACCAGGGACTTCCTGATCGAGGAGGTGTGGGGAGCCGACTACTACGGGGACACCCGCACGCTCGACGTCCACGTCAAACGCCTGCGCCGCAAGCTCGAGGAGGACCCGCATCACCCGATCCACCTCGTCACGGTCCGCGGGCTCGGTTACAAGTTCGTCGATTGAAGGGGGCTTGGCTCGCCCGGTAGCCTCTCTACTGGGGGGCTACCGCTCGCCCTGGGGCTCGCTCCTTGAGCCCCCCAGGCCCCCTGAGGGATAATCCGTCCCCTGCCGAGGAGTTCTGGTCACGGACGCTTCCCCGAATTCGGATCTCGCCACGGGCTCTCGATATCTGAATCGCGAGCTTTCTTGGCTCGAGTTCAACGCGCGCGTGCTGGCGCTTGCCGAGGACGCGGCCCTCCCGCTGCTCGAACGGCTGAAGTTCGTCGCGATCTTCGCGGGCAACCTCGACGAGTTCTTCCAGGTCCGGGTCTCGGGCCTGCAGGAGCAGTTCGAGGCAGGGGTCACCAAGGCCGCTCCGGACGGGCGCACGCCCGCCGAGCAGCTCGAGGGGATCCGCGAACGCTCGTTGGAGCTCTGCACGCGGGCCGCCGACCTGTTCGCGACCGAGCTCGTGCCGGCGCTCGAGAAGGAGCGCATCCGGATCGTTCGATCGCTCGAGGGCCTGGACCCGGCCGACCTCGCCTTCCTCGAGCAGGAGTTCACCGAGCGCATCTTCCCGGTGCTCACCCCGCTGTCCGTGGATCCGGCGCACCCCTTCCCGTACATCTCGAGCCTGTCCCTCAACCTGGCGGCGATCGTGCGCGACCCGATGACCGGTGAGCGCCGGTTCGCGCGCGTGAAGGTGCCTCCGCTGCTGCCCCGGTTCGTCGAGCTGCCGGGCGGCGAGCGGTTCGTCCCGCTCGAGGCCGTCATCGCGGCGCATCTGGACCGGCTGTTCCCCGGGATGGAGCTCGTGGCCCATCACGCGTTCCGCGTGACGCGCGACGCCGACGTCGAGGTGGAGGAGGACGAAGGGGAGGACCTGCTGCAGGCGATCCGGAGCGTGCTCCGTCGTCGCCGCCGGGGCGCCAGCACCGTCCGGCTCGAGGTGGACGAGACGATGACCCCCGAGGTGCTCGAGCTTCTGCGCCGCGAGCTCGACCTCGAGGAGCCGGAGGTGTTCGTGACGCCGGGCCTGCTCGACCTCTCCTCGGTGTGGGCGTTGGTCGGACTCGACCGGCCGGAGCTCAAGCACGAGCCGTGGGTGCCGGTGACGCAGCCGCGACTGTCCGACGGCGACGGCGCGCCCGACCTGTTCGAGGTGCTTCGGAGCGGCGACGTGCTCGTGCATCACCCGTACGATTCGTTCTCCTCCTCGGTCGAGGCGTTCGTCGAGCAGGCGGCGCACGATCCGGCCGTGCTCGCGATCAAGCAGACGCTGTACCGGACCTCGACGCAGGAGAGCCAGATCATCCGCTCGCTGATCCGCGCCGCCGAGCTCGGCAAGCAGGTGGTGGCGCTCGTCGAGCTGAAGGCGAGGTTCGACGAAGAGGCCAACATCACCTACGCGCGCGAGCTCGAGCAGGCCGGCGTGCACGTCGTGTACGGCGTGGTCGGGCTGAAGACCCACGCGAAGATCTCGCTCGTCGTGCGGCGCGAGGAACGCGGGGTCCGCCGGTACGCGCACGTCGGCACCGGGAACTACAACCCGGTCACCGCCAAGCTGTACGAGGACATGGGCCTGCTCACCGCCGACCCGGAGATCGGGGCGGACCTCACCGACCTGTTCAACCAGCTCACCGGCTACAGCCGCCAACGTGAGTTCCGAACGTTGCTCGTCGCCCCGCACTACCTGCGCTCGGACCTGCTCGAGCTGATCCGGGGTCAGGCGCACGAACGTGGCCGGATCGTGCTGAAGCTGAACGCCGTCGTCGATCCCGACATGGTCGACGCGCTCTACGAGGCATCGCAGGCGGGCGCCGACGTGGACCTGATCGTCCGGGGGATCTGCTGCCTGCGGCCGGGGATCCCCGGTTTGTCCGAACGCATCCGCGTGCGGTCGCTCGTGGGTCGGTACCTCGAGCACTCGCGGATCTTCCGGTTCGGCGGCCGGGAGCAGGCCTCCTTCTACATCGGCTCGGCCGACCTCATGCAGCGGAACCTGGACCGCCGCGTCGAGGCGCTCGTTCAGGTCGCCGAGCCCTCGCTCACCGCACGCCTCGACGAGGTCATCGAGGTCCTGCTCATGGACGACACGCTCGCCTGGACGCTCGGATCGGACGGCACCTGGACGAAGGTTCCGAGCGAGCGAGACATCGAGGCGCACCAGCGACTGCAGGAGATGGCCGTCGAGCGCACCGGCTCCGCACCTCGGTGAACCTGTCGCCGTGTCCGTGAACCTGGAGCGCGAGACGAAGCTGCAGGTCCCCGCGGGCTTCCGGCTGCCCGACCTGGGAGGGGACGGGCTCGAGGCCGTGGAGCGGCCGGCCGAGCGCCTGGTGACGACGTACGTCGACACCCCCGACCTCCGGATCGCCAGGTGGGGATGCAGCCTCCGTCATCGCAAGGGCGAGGGGTGGACCGTGAAGATCCCCGCCGAGGGCGACGGGAAGCTGCTCGCCCGCAGCGAGCACGTCTTCGACGGCGACGACCCGCGCAAGCTGCCGCTCGCCGCAGCGGATCTGGTGCGCGCGTTCGTTCGCAGCGCCGAGCTCGCGCCGGTGGCGCGCCTGCAGACCCGCCGCACGGCGATCGAGGTCAGGGACGGGCTCGGGCGATCGATCGCGCAGGTGACCGACGACGAGGTATCGGTGATGGACGGGCGGCGGGTGGCCACGCGCTTCCGAGAGGTCGAGGTCGAGCTCGACCCGTCCACCTCGTCCGAGGTGGCCGAGACCCTCGTGGCTCGCCTGCGCGAGGCAGGTGCGGGCCCGGTCGACAACGTCCCGAAGTTGCGACGGGCGCTGGGGCACCGCGCCGACGACGCAGCCGACGTGGTGATCGAGGACGTGGACGAGGACGCGACCGTCGCCGACGTCGTGCGCCGTGCGCTGGCGGTGTCCGCCGTCCGGTTGCTCCGCCACGATCCCGGTGTTCGCGTCGGCGAGGATCCGGAGGAGGTCCACCAGGCGCGCGTGGCGACCCGGCGCCTGCGATCGGACCTGCGGACGTTCCGGGACGTCCTCGACCCCGCATGGGCGAGTCCACTCCGCGACGAGCTCAAGCGGCTGGGATCGGCGCTCGGAGCCGTTCGGGACACCGAGGTGCTCCGCGACCGGCTGCGGTCCCGGGTGTCGAAGCTTCCGGAGACCGATGCCTCCGCCGCCGGATCGCTGATCGACGGCCTCGAGTCGACGCGAGCCGAGGCCCGCGACGCGCTCCTCGCATCGATGAGAGATCCGCGATACGTCGAGTTGCTGGACGCGATCGTCGACGCGGCCGGCGCCCCGCGGGTCCTCGAGGAGTTCGCGTCCTCGCCCGCCCGCAAGGCGATCGGCCCTGTCCTGGAGGCGCCGTGGAAGCACCTGGAGTCGGCGGTCGACGGAGCGCGGCACGAGGCCTCCGACGAAGCGCTCCACAACGCCAGGATCCGTGCCAAGCGTGTCCGATACGGGGCGGAGGCGGTCGCACCGGTGTTCGGGAAGCGCGCGCGCTCGTTCGCCGAGGCCGCGGCCGAGCTGCAGGACGTCCTGGGCGAGCACCAGGACGCCGTGGTCGCCGGTGCGTGGTTGCGCGAGCGCTCGATGGGCGAGCACGCGTTCGTCGCGGGGGAGCTGGCCGCGTTCGAGTCGGAGGCGAGCGCGGAGGCCCGCGGCGCATGGCCGCGCGCGTGGAAGGCGCTTTCGCGCAAGCGGCTACGCTTCTGGGTGTGAGCGATCTCGTTCGCGCCGCCGGTGGCATCGTGCTCCGCACCGACGCGGGGGGTCCGCTCGTGGTTCTCGTCCACCGCCCTCGGTACGACGACTGGACGTTCCCCAAGGGGAAGCTGCTCGACGGCGAGGACGACGAGGCGGCCGCGCTCCGCGAGGTCGAGGAGGAGACGGGGCTGCGGTGTCGCATCGAACGGCACGTCGGCGCCGTCACGTACCTCGATCCGCGCGGGCGCCCCAAGGTCGTCCGGTACTTCTCGATGGAGTCGGACGGCGGCGCCTTCGCCCCCACCGCCGAGGTCGACGAGCTCCGCTGGATCCCGGTCGCCGAGGCGAGCGAGGTCCTCACGTACGGACACGACCGGCGCCTGATCCGTCGAGCGCTGACGGACGTGCCGACCGCGGTCGTGTACGTCGTCCGTCACGGCAAGGCGGGGAGCCGCTCGCACTGGGAGGGTCCCGACGACGAGCGTCCGCTCACCCGACGGGGCCGCCGCCAGGCTCGGCGCCTCGTCGAACGCTTCCAGGGGCTCGACGTCGACCTGATCGTCTCGAGCCCGTTCACGCGATGCGTCCAGAGCGTCGAACCGCTCGCCCAGGCGCGCGGACTCGAGGTCCGGACCGCGCCCGAGCTCGCCGAGGACGTCGACGTCGAGGAGGCGCTCGCGCTCCTCGGATCGCTGGACCACCGGCCCACGGTGCTCTGCGGGCACGGGACCGAGATCGCCGAGCTCGTCGGGCGTCTGGAGGCGTCGGGCACGACCGTCGAAGGAACCAAGGGCATCGCTAAGGGCTCGGTGTGGGTCCTGGAGCGGGAGGACGGCCGGTTCGTCTCCGCGCGCTACCTCCCGGCACCTGCCGGATAGCACCGCGCCTCCGGCATCGTCATCCGGCTCGGTCCGAGGTCCAGCTCGCGATGTGGGCGAGCGGCTCGAAACCGATCCGCTCGTAGATGCGTTCGGCCCGGCCGCCCGGCTCGGCGAGCAGGTACGTGGAGGTCGCGCCCGCGGCGGCGGCCTCCGCCAGAGCACGGCGCGTCACCGACCCGGCGTACCCGCGCCGTCGAGCTGCGGGGAACGTGACGACGTGGTCGAGGTACGCGGTCCCTCCCAGGACGAGGAGCGCCGCGAAGGACACCGGCTCCCCGCGCTGCCGGACGACGAACCACCTCCGGCCGAGCGGGATCAGTGTCTCCCGCTCGAGCGCCTGCAACTGGTCCACCGTTGCGCGGTCCTCGACGTCGAACAGGCGCGTCGACGCCGCGTGCGCGTGCCAGAAGCCTTCGTCGAACCGACGGACCTCCTCGGTCGCGACGTCGGTCGCCGGTTCGGACCCGCGAACGCTGGTCGCGCGGGAGCGGTGGGCCATGACGAGGTCCCACACGATCCGCTCACCTCGGGTGCTGGCTTCGGCGAGGAGGTCCGTCTGGTGCTCCGGGAAGAAGATCACCACGTGCGACCTGGGAGTTCCGATCCCGGAACCGGCCGGGAGGAGCTCGGCCTCGATCTCCGCCAGCCGGACCGGCCGTCGCGCCTCGACGCGCGCGTAGTTGGCCTCGTTGATCGCCGGATAGCGGGCATCGGAGACGACCGCTCCCCACCATGCCGGCGCGACGTGCTCGAAGGCCGCATCGTGCTCGCGCCAGTGGTGGAACAGCGCTTCGAGATCGGGTGCGGGTTCCGCAGCCATCGGCTCATCGTGCCAGCCTCCGGCCACCCCCTGCGCTAGGCTCGCCGCCGTGATCACCTGTCGCGTGTACCGGGACGGCACGCTGGAGGACGAGGCGCCGTTCGACACCGAGATCGTCGGCGCGGCGCGTGAGGGCAAGGACCGGGTCTGGCTCGACGTGGTCGACCCGAGCGACGAGGAGCTCCGCGCGCTCCAGGTCGAGCTCTCGTTGCACGAGCTCGCGGTGGAGGACACCCGCAAGTGGGGGCAGCGCTCGAAGGTCGACTTCTATGCGGAGCACCTGTTCCTGGTGGCGCACGGTCTCAGCCTGGGCCCGTCGAACGAGATCGTGGACCGCGAGGTGCACCTGTTCGTCGGCGGCGGTTTCTTCGTCATCACGATCCGGCGGGAGCCTCGCTTCGAGTTCGGGAACGTCGCCGCGCGGCTCACGAGCGGGAGGCACCTGGTGGACGAGGGCGTCGGTCACCTCCTGTACCTGGTGCTCGACGAGATCGTGGACGGGTACCTGGACGTGGTCGAACGATTCGAGGACCTGTCCGACGACATCGAGGACGCCGTCGCGAAGGAGGAGAACGCCGAGGGCGGTGACGTCTCGCGGGATCTGGCGCGCCGCATCTTCCGCTTGCGTCAACAGGTCGTTCGGTTCCGCCGGCTGGCGGCGCCGATGCGCGAGGCGGTCGATCTGGTCCTCGAGACGCCCGAGGTCGCGACGCCCCCGCTCGTTCCCTACTACCGGGACGTGCTCGACCACGTGATCCGGACGCTCGAGCTCACGGACAACGTTCGGGACCTGCTGACCTCGGCACGGGAACTGCAGCTCGCGCAGGTGTCGAACCGGCTGAACGTGGTGATGAAAGCGCTGTCGGCGTGGGCCGCGATCATCCTGATCCCAACCCTGATCGCCGGCGTCTACGGCATGAACTTCAGTCACATGCCCGAGCTCGACTGGGTGTTCGGTTACCCGTTCGCCATCGGGCTGATGGCGGGGGCGGCGTTCCTGCTGTTCCGCACCTTCCGCAAGCGCGGCTGGCTCTGAAAACGCGAGGGCCGGGCGCGCACGCCCGGCCCTCGGTGTCCCGTGCGATCAGGCGCAGCCGGCCCAGGCGCTCCACGAGCGCAAGGACTTGGCCATCCTCACCGAAACGATGATGTTGGCGCGGCCGTTGAACACCGACCGGTTCGGCTGGCCGAACGCGTCGGCCCGCCCGGGCCAGTACCGCGTGGCCTGTTGGTACAGCCCGGCGTACCCGTTGGGGTTGTACGCGCCGGGGCGGAGCCCCGATTCACAGCGCGCGACCTCAACGGCCTTCCCCGGGCCGCCGGGGCTGTCCCAGCGATTCGCAGCGCATCGGATGAGCTGGATGAGGTGCCAGCGTCCCTCGCGCCAGTCGTAGTCGCAGACCCGGTAGGGAACCACTTGCGCCTCGTCGGCCGCCGCCGGCGGAGCCGGGGCCAGGGCCAGGAGCGAGGCGCCTGCGAGCGCCGCGACGATCGCGCGGCGCATCGTGTGTCGTCTGAACATGCGTCGGTTTCACCCCCGCGGCGGACCGAAAGGCTGGCTGCCCGGTCCTGCCGGTCTCGCGCGTGCATGCCGAGACCGACCCGCGGCAGGTCGTGGGTGCTCACATCACCTCCTCGAGATCGGACTTCCCCTGATGACCTGCAACGCACCCGTACCCACGAGTCCCTGCCCCCAGTCACCACGCGCGCCGACCACTCCATGGGCGTGGAGGAAGACACGTGTGGAGGCTGGGGGGATCGGACTCGAACGTCCGTTTGCGTCCGAACGACCCTAGCAGGGGGGTGCGACACGTCATGTGACCCAGGGTCACCGTGCCGCAGGCGGGTACGATGACGTCGTGCCTGCCACGGTCCTCCTCGCGGCTCCCCGCGGCTATTGCGCCGGCGTCGAACGCGCGGTGGAGGCCGTCGAACGCGCCCTGGAGATCCACGGCGCTCCGGTCTACGTCCGCAAGCAGATCGTCCACAACCTTCACGTCGTCCGCGACCTGGAGGCCAAGGGCGCGATCTTCGTGGAGGAGGAGACCGAGGTGCCCGATGGCGGCGTCGTGGTGCTCTCCGCGCACGGGGTGGCGCCCGAGGTCTACGCGAACGCCGGCCGGAGGAGCCTCACGGTGCTCGACGCCACGTGTCCGCTCGTCACCAAGGTGCACCTCGAGGCGCGCCGGTTCGCCGAACGCGGGCGCACGATCGTCCTGATCGGGCACGCCGGTCACGAGGAGGTCGTCGGCACCACCGGGCAGGCCCCCGAGCGGACGATCCTGGTCCAGGACCTCCGCGAGGCGCGCGAGGTCGAGATCCCGGACGCGGACGGGCTGTCCTACCTCACGCAGACGACGCTCTCGGTGGACGAGACCAACGAGATCGTCGCGGTCCTTCGCGAGCGGTTCCCCGGGATCCAGGGCCCGCCCCGCGAGGACATCTGCTACGCGACGCAGAACCGCCAGGACGCGATCAAGGAGGTGGCGCGGCGCTCGGACGTGGTCCTCGTGATCGGTTCGGACAACTCCTCGAACTCGAACCGGCTGGCCGAAGTTGCCACGGAGCTCGGAACGCCGGCCTACCTCGTGGACGACGAGACCGAGGTCGACCCGGCGTGGCTCGAGGGAGCCGACGTCGTCGGCGTCACGAGCGGGGCCTCGGCGCCAGAGCGGTTGGTCGACCGGATGCTCGCCTGGCTCGCCGAGCAGGGGGCGACCGAGGTCGAGGAGCTGCGTCTCACCGAAGAGCGTGTGCGCTTCTCGGACGTGCGCGTCTGAGCCTGAGTCGTCCGGATCCGGACCGCCGAGCTCAACTCCACGCCGAGAACTGGTCCCGGTCCTCCTCCGGCTACTCGGACCGATCATCGGCGACCGCAGCTCGAACCGAGCGGGCGTTCTCGCTAGGTCCACGCCCACTCCTCCACGCTGACCGGGCGCACCTGGTAGGTAGAGGAACGCGTCCACGCGCCTAGCCGGCGGTCGGCGTGGAGACGCGACAGAGCGCCTCGAGCTCCTCGGCGCCCTCCTCCGGCCCCACCGCGATCACTCGGTCGCCGGCGCGAAGGATGAACGGTCCGCGGGGCCGGTAGATCCACCTGGGGCCGCGCTGGACGGCCAGGACGAACATCCCCGTCTCGGTCTCGAGCCGCAGGTCCTTGAGGCTCCGGCCGTCCGCGGGCGTGCCGGCGTCCACCACGGTCTCCGAGCTCGTCTCCTCGGTCTCCTCGAGCGCGAGCTGCACCACCGGGTGGAGCGGCTCGCCCTGCTCCACGTACCACGTCATGTCGCGCGCGGCGTCGGACATCGACTCGCTCGCGCTCGCGAGCCGAAGCAGGCCGCGGAGCTCGTCGGGGTTCCGTGCCTCGGGAGCCGCGCGGAGCACCCAGGACTCCAGCTCGTCCTGGAGCATGTCGCTGCGCGCCTCCAGGGCCGACACCTCGGCCGCGAGCGCCCGGTTGTTGAACAGGATCGACGAGTACGCGAGCCCGACGGCCGCCTCCGAGAGGTCCTTGAGCTCCACGAGCAGGTCGACGGCACGGTCGAGCTCGGACAGCGGCGGGATGTCTTCTTCGGGCGGCTCCGTTCGTCCCGGCGCTCCCGCGAGCTCGCGCAGGAGCGCGACGCCTTCCTCCGGTCCGCGCACGAGCAGCACGTCGTCCTCGGACAGGACGTCGTCGGGGCCGGGGTCGAACTGCCACTCGATGCCGCTGCGGATCGCCATGACCCACATGCCGGTCTCGGTCGGGAGCGAGAGCTCGCGGAGCGAACGGCCGATCACCGACGCGCCGTTCCGAACCTTGACGCGCGCCGTCATCTCGTCGGCGTGGCGGAGGTCGCGCCGGACGGCGTCGGGGATCCCCAGCCGAGCCTCGATCACCCGCGCGATGTCCGACGCCGCGTCGCCCACCTTCTCGACCGCGTCCGCGATCCAGAGCACGCCCGCCATTCCCTCGGCGTCCTCGGGGCTCCGCGCAGCGAGCATCGCGACCTCGCGGAGGCGACGCAGGTGATCGTCCATCCGCCGCTCGAGTCGTTCGACTTCTTGGGCGAGCTTCTCGTCGTTGAAGAAGACGGCGGCGTACGCGAGATCCACCATGAGCTCGGAGGCGTCCTTGGCCTCGACGAGCAGGTCCTTCACGCTCTTCGGTTGGTCTTGGTCAGCCATGGATCGTCACCCCGGATACTCCCATAGCGAACAGAACGGCGGCGACGCCGACCAGGTCCATCAGGCTCGTGATGATCGGGACGCCGTGGTTGTCGGGATCCAGGCCGAACCGCGACGTCACGACCGCGACGTAGTAGCCGGCGACGAGCAGGATCGGAAGCACGATCAGACCGGCGAGCACCGTCCCGGAGATGATGGTGCCCGCGTCCGGGTGCAGCACGCCGGCCTCGTTCGACAGGCCGGTGAGGTTCGCCAGGGCGACGGCGACGGCTCCGATCACCGCGAAGATCGGAACGCCGAACCCGACGACGATCGCCCCGTCGACCACCGCCGGCGGCTCGGGCCTGCCGCGTGGCGTGATCACGCCGAGCTGGAGCTTGGAGGACAGCCGCGCCGACAGGATCCCGCCGAGCGCCCCCGCCTGCGAGACGAACGGGGGGATCAGGATCAGGATCGCGGGCACCGCCTCGAGCGACGGAAGCCGCGCCTCGAGCAAGGCGCCCGCGAAGATGTCCAAGAGCGGTACCAGCGCGACGATCGCGACCATCTCGAGCAGCGTCCGCCGGATCTCCCGTCCCGAGCGCGTCGCGGCGACTGCGGCGACCAGCACCGCCGCGGTGCAGATCGCGGCCACGAACGCGTTCACGATGTCGTTGCGCGGGATGAACGCGGCAAGGAACAACGCCGGGAGCGTCACCATGTCGCCGATCGCCGTCACCATCGGCGTCGAGACGGCGTCCAGGTCCCATCCCCGCCGGTACGAGGCGAGGGCGAGCCCGACGGTCACGAACAGGATCGCGAACGAGGCGATCGCGCCGCCGACCACGGAGATCGTGACGAAGTCCCAGAACGAGATCGTGGACTCGCCGAACGCGGCGGCGACGACCTTGGCCATCCCCGCCAGGTAGAAGGAGGACAGGAACGTCGAGATGACGACGATCTCCACGTTGCGCCCCAGCAGCCCGTCGCGTCGCAACGTCGGCTCGAACAGACCGGCGTGGATCCCGGTTCCCAGTCGAGCCCCCATGGCTCCGAAGATCGTCCCTCGCAGGCCGACGGCGGCCGGGATCAGCACCAGCAGGCCGGGGAGCAGGTTGAGGGTGTCGGTGATCGAGCCGAGGATCAGCCCAGCGACGAACGACGCGGCCGTCGACAGGGTGAGCGCGACCAAGCCCTGCCGGAGCGTCCGCTGCTCCGCGAGCAGGTAGGCCCACATGCGACGGGGGCGTGGGAAGGCCATAACGGCTCGCTCATCGGGTCCTTCTCAAGTGCTGGCGGTCGGTGTTCCGGCTTCCGATAGGGCTCGAGCCGCCGGAAAGCCCGAGGCAGTATGCCCCCGCGAGGACTGCGGGACAACCCTCGACAGGCCGCGTGTCGGGCGGCGCGCCTCAGTCGACCCAGTCGCGGGTCAGGAACATCCAGAACGCGAGGCCCGCGTAGGGACCGTATCGGCGGAACCTGCGAAGGATCGCCGCATCGGAGGCCGTCTTTCGGCCCGCCAACTTCGCGTACGTCGGCCGCGTCCACGAGTCGAGGATCAGCCGGTGGTATCGCCCGAGGGTCATCATGACGTGCGCCGCCGCGTACGGGCCGACGCCGGGGAGCGCGAGCAGTCGCTCTTCGAGCTCGTCGTCTGACAGCTCCTCGGCTCGAGCGAACCCTTCGAGGTCCACGTCACCCTCGGCCACCGATCTCGCGAGCGAAACGAAGTAGGCGCCGCGGTACCCCGCCCGCGCGACGTCCCGATAGAAGGACTCACCGGCTTCGGCCATCGCATCCGGTGTGGGGAACGCCCGGCCGAACACCTCGCCGTCGTTCGCGCCGGGCGCGGGTTCGCCGAGGTGGCGGACCATCGCGTCCACCATCCGGCGGGTCGCGGACCACGCGCAGTTGGTGGTGGCCACGGTCTTGACCACGTCCTCGAACACCGTCGGGCTCCGGATCATCCGGCCCGCGCCCTCGGTCACCCATCGCAGGTCGTCGTCGCTCGAGGCGGCCTCGTAGAACCCCGACAGGTCGGCGTCCAACCGCAGCACGTGCCGAACGGTGGCAACCAGATCGGCCGCCCCCGCATCGGAGATCGCCGGGCCAAGAAGCGTCATCCGCGCATGACCCCGGCGGCCTGCCTCGATCCGCACGGTCCGAGGGCGGCCCCGGCGGGTTCGGAGCGTGATCTCGGTGGACCGGTAGTCGGCCGCCGGGCGCATCGGCGGGAGATCGACGAAGCCGTGGGAGTTGAGCGTTCGGACCAGGTCGACGGGCTCGCCCCCGGCGCCGCGCAGCCGGAGCTCGAGCGTGGTCACTCGTCGACGCGCTGGCGGTCGCGCCAGGCGCGGACCTTCGCGCGGTTGCCACACGTGGACATCGAGCACCACCGTCCCGAGTGGTTCTTCGAACGGTCGTAGAAGACCGAGCGACAGGTCTCGTCGGCGCAGAGCTTCAGGTGCTCGAACGTCCCGTCGAACGAGCTCACGAACGCGATCGCCACGATCTTGCCGAACGCGGCCGCCGCACCTTCGCCCTTGGGTTCGAGCGTGGGGACGTGGGCGGTGTGGAAGTGGGGGTGAAGCCCGGCGTTCTGGCCGATCCGGTCGATGACCTCGGCGTCAGCCGCCGACACCGTCTCTCCTTCGCCGGCCAGGATCAGGCTGCGGATCGCGTCGCGGAGCCTCAGGTAGGTCTCACCGTCGGCGTCGGTGAGCCGTTCTCCTTCGGGAAGCAGGCCTCGCTCGACCAGGAATCCCTGGATCAGCCCGATCGGCGGTTCGAGGTGACGCCCTTCCTCGTCGTGCACGTGCAGGTTCGTGAAGCGCTGGAGGAGCTCGAGCTCCCCGGGCGCCGACGGCGCCGTGTCGTGCTGGTCGAGATCGAACATCGCGCCTGGCAGTGTACACCATCAAAATGTGTTGACAAGTTACGCTAACCAACCTAGTCTCTTGCGCAGGTTACGGAGGAGGTGGTGCGAGTGCTCACACCGGGGATGCTCAGCGAGGTGGATCGGGCGCACGTCGAGGCGCTGCGCGCCGACGGCGCGGCTCGTCCGCAGAGGGCGCGGTCGCGCCGGCCGAGGCGGCTCCGCCTGGCGCTCGGGACGCGGATGGTGAGCGCCGGCCTCCGCCTGATCGGCGAGGGGAGATGACCGGGATGGAGGCGGTCATGACCGCGTTGACCCTGGTCGTCATCGCGATGCTATGGGTTGCCGCTGTTGCGTTCGGCAGCGACTCCAGGCAGGGAGGCGACTGGAGCTCGTCGCCGAGCGAGCGGGACCGAGCGCATCGGCTCGGGGACTGATCCGGCCAAGCCCGGTCACGCGTTCCGTACCATGGGTGCGATGGCGATCGAGTTCACCGATTGGGCGGTCGAGATCCTCGAGCGCTCGCACACCTCGGCGCGCCGGTTCAACCCCGGGGCCACCGTCCGCATGCACCGCGGGGCCGCCGGCATCGAGTTCGAGCTCACCGACGAACGACCCGATGACGACCAGCTCCTGGAACACGACGGGTTCGAGCTCCTGGTGGAGCCGGGCCTCGAGGGAACCGTCGACGTGATCGAGCCCCACGATCAGCTCATCCTCCGGCCGCCCGGCGACCCGGTCAGGAGCGTCCGAGACCACTGAGGTCCCTACGCCGAGGACTACACTTCACGCACCGTGCCCCCCGCTCACGATCCCGAGAACGCTTCCGAACTCCGTCCGAGTTCGCCCGCCCCCGGCCTGCCGACGTCCGAGCCGGCCCGGCCGATGCATGTCCTGGGCGGCGCCGGTCCGGTGATGCTGATCGGAGGCGCCGAGGACAAGGTGCGCGACCGTGTGATCCTGTCGCGGTTCGCGACGTTCGCCGGCGGCACGGACGCCAACGTCGTGGTCGTCTCGACCGCCTCCTCGCTGGGCGACCTCGCCACCGAGCGGTATCGGGAACTGTTCGGCGAGCTCGGGATCGCGCAGATCACCGGGATCCGGCCCGAGGAGCGTTCGGAGGCCGAGGATCCCGAGCTGGTGGGGGCCCTTTCGAGCGCGAACGGCGTGTTCCTGACCGGAGGCAACCAGCTGCGGCTTTCGTCGGTGGTGTCGGGGACGAGGCTCGCCGACGCGATCCATCGCGCCCACGACCGAGGAGCCGTCATCGCCGGGACGTCGGCCGGAGCGAGCGCGATGGCGGCGCACATGATGGCGTTCGGCCGGGCGGGGGAGACGCCCAAGCAGCGGATGGCGCAGCTCGCCGCGGGTCTCGGGATCCTCCACGGGGTCGTGATCGACCAGCACTTCGAGCAGCGGGGCCGGTTCGGCCGGCTGCTCGCGGTCGTCGCGCATTCACCCTCGCTCCTCGGCATCGGCCTGGACGAGGACACGAGCGCGATCGTGTACGCGGATCGCTCGCTCGAGGTGGTGGGCAAGGGCGCCGTGACGGTGCTCGACGGCTCTCGCGTGCAGACCGACGCGCACCAGGCGAAGGGCCACCGGCCGATCATGGTCTCGGGCGCCGTCGTGCACTCCCTCCCGGGAGGCACGTGGTTCGACCTTCGTGCGCGCGAGTTGCTCGCGGGCGCGCGCGGCGAGGAACGCGAGGCTTCGGAGTGACCGAGAGCCGGACCCGCACGCGCACGGATCGCAGGCGCGCGAAGGGGGAGCCGGCCACCGACAAGCGGCCGCTCGCGCCCGATCTGCGGATCGTCGAGTCCCAGGTCTTCCGCGGGCCGAACTACTGGTCCTACGACCCGGCGATCCGACTGCTCGTCGATCTCGGCGCGCTCGAGGACTGGCCCACGAACACGATCCCCGGGTTCGTCGAGGGGCTGCTGGCGTTGCTGCCCGGCATCTCGGAGCACTCGTGCTCGCTCGGCCGGCGCGGCGGGTTCGGCGAGCGACTGAACGAGGGCACGTGGCTCGGCCACGTCGCCGAGCACGTGGCGCTCGAGCTCCAGCGCGAGTCGGGGGCGCACGTCTACCGAGGGAAGACGCGGAGCGCGTCCGAGGCCGGTCAGTACAACGTGATCTACGGGTACTGGGAGGAACGCGTCGGCGTCGCCGCGGGCGAGCTGGCCGTTCGGATCGTGAACCATCTGGTCGAAGCCGATCCCGGATTCGACTTCCTGGCCGAGCTCGAACGGCTCATCCTGCTCGCCGAACGCCGGGCGTTCGGCCCCTCGACCCAGGCGATCCTGGACGAGGCGGCGAGCCGAGACATCCCGTTCATCCGGTTGAACGAGGCGTCGCTCGTGCAGCTCGGCTGGGGGAAGTACCAGCAGCGGGTCCGCGCCACGATGACGTCGAAGACGAGCGCGCTCGCGGTCGACCTCGCCGGCGACAAGGACGTGACCCGCCGGCTGCTCGCCTCGGCGGGCCTGCCCGTGCCGCGTGGCGAGATCGTCCGGACCGAGGACGACGCGGTGGCGTCGGCGAGGCGGATCGGCTTCCCCGTCGTGACGAAACCGCTCGACGGCAACCACGGCCGGGGCGTGGGGCTCGATCTTCGGACCGAGGAGGACGTCCGGTCCGGGTTCGGCCGGGCGCTCGCGGAGGCGGGTCGCGGACAGGTCGTCGTCGAGAGCTACGTCACCGGCAACGACTACCGGGTGCTCGTCGTTGGCGGCCGGATGGTCGCAGTGGCCGAACGCGTCCCGGCGCACGTGATCGGCGACGGCACGCACTCGGTGACCGAGCTCGTCGAGATCACGAACTCGGATCCGCGCCGCGGCATCGGCCACGAGAAGGTGCTGACGCGGATCAAGGTCGACGACGCGGCGGTGGAGCTCGTCGCCAAACAGGGGTACGCGATGGAGGACGTCCCGCCCGAGGACGCGTTCGTCAAGCTCGCGGCGACCGGGAACATGTCGACCGGCGGGATCTCGATCGACCGCACGTGGGAGGCGCACGAGGAGAACGTCGAGATCGCGGAGGAGGCCGCGCGCGTCGTGGGTCTGGACGTCGCCGGCATCGACTTCCTCACGCCGGACATCACGCACCCCGTGCGCGAGACCGGCGGCGCGATCGTCGAGGTGAACGCCGCCCCCGGGTTCCGGATGCACACGCACCCGACGGAGGGGGAGGCGCAGTTCGTCGCCAAAGACGTCGTCGACCTGCTGTTCCCGGCCGACACGCCGTCGCGGATCCCGATCGTGGCCGTCACGGGTTCGAACGGCAAAACCACGACGACGCGGATGATCGCGCACATCTTCAAGGGCAAGGGACGCTCCGTTGGCATGACGACCACCGACGGCATCTACATCGACGAGCGTCTCGTGAAGCGCGCGGACGCCAGCGGTCCGAAGTCCGCGCAGATGGTGCTCCAGAACCCGCGCGTGGACTTCGCGGTGTTCGAGACCGCCCGGGGCGGGATCCTCCGCGAGGGTCTGGGCTACGGCAAGAACGACGTCGCCGTCGTGCTGAACGTGACCGGCGACCATCTCGGGCTGAAGGGGATCGACACGATCGAGCAGCTCGCCGCGGTCAAGCAGGTGGTCGTCGAGGCCGTGCCGAAGACGGGCTGGGCGGTGCTGAACGCCGACGACCCGCTCGTCCGCGACATGCGCAAGGCGTGCAGCGGCAGCGTGATCCTGTTCTCGATGCAGGAGAAGAACGAGCTCGTCGACCGGTGGGTGCGGCGAGGGGGCAAGGCGGTCGTGCTCGAGAAGGGTCCGCGCGGCGAGATGATGGTGATCAAGGAGGGGCGTCGAACGATGCCGATCGCGTGGGTGCACACGCTGCCGGCGACGTTCGAGGGGCGGGCTCGCATGATGGTCCAGAACGCGATGGCGGCCGCGGCGGCCGCGCACGCGGCCGGGGCGCACCTCCACGACATCCGTCAAGGGCTGCGGTCGTTCACGACGTCGATCTACCAGGCGCCCGGCCGTCTCAACGTGTTCGACCTCGACGGCGTCAAGGTCGTCATCGACTACGCGCACAACGCGGCGGGTCTCGAGACCCTCGGCGACTTCGTCGAACGGCTCACGACCGAGGCGCCGGCCGGAGGGCGCCCCGGCGCCGCCTCGTGGAGCGCGAACCTCCGGGTCGCGGTGGTGGCGACCGCGGGCGACCGGCGCGACGACGACATGCGCGCGCTCGGCCGCGTCGCGGCCCGGTACTTCGACGATGTCATCGTGCGAGAGGATCGGAACCCGCGCGGTCGCAAGCGGGGCGAGACCGCGGAGCTCGTGTTGGAAGGCGTGCGCGAGGCGATCTCTACCGGAGCCCGCGCCGGCAATGCCGAGGTCGTCGTCGACGAGATGGATGCGACGCGGAGGGCGCTCGACCGTTCGCGCCCGGGCGACCTGGTGGTGCTCTGCGTGGACCACGCGACCGAGGTGTTCAAGGAGCTCGAGGGGCGCCGTTCGCTCGCCGCGCCGACGGTGTTCGCGCCGCTGGAGGGGAACGGCTCGGTCGAGCAGGCCGGCGGCGACCCCGACTTCCTCGGCGTCTGATCGATGACCCGTACGCGCGAGGTGCTCGAGCGCGCCCGATCGGAGCTCCGGTCCGAGCTCGACGAGCTCACGGCCGCGCCGCGCGATCCGATGGCGACGGTGTCGTTCGGCAAGCGCGTGGGTGAGGGCACGTCCCAAGCCGTCGAGCGCATCGCGCAGGTGGACGCGGCCAAGGCGCTCGACGCGAAGCTCCGCGACGTCGAACGCGCGCTCGTCAAGCTCGACGAAGGCACCTACGGAACGTGCGACGAGTGCGGACGGCCGATCACGCCCGAACGCCTCGAGGCGATCCCGTGGGCGGTCCTCTGCGTCGACGACGCCGCGTCGAGGAGTGGCTAGGGCTCGAGCGGCACGACGGAACCGCTGCGGGCGCTATCGAACGCCGCCTCGATGATCCGCAGCACGTCCACGCTCTCGAGCGGGTCGACGGGCGGCGGGCCGGACGACCCCAGCGCCTCGACGACGCCGACGTAGAACTTCTCGTAGGCGCCGGGCTCGGTCTCCACCGTTCGCTCGCCGTCGTCAGTGACGAGCCGTCCCCAGCGATCCGGGGGCTCGCGCCCCCAGTCGGGGTCGCCGGGACGCATCCCGTTCGCGAGCGCCTCCTCCTGCACGTCCAGCCCGTACTTCACGTAGGTGCCCGACAGGCCGAGCACGCGCAACCGAGGATCGCGGATCGCGGCGAGGACGTTCATCCAGAGGTGACTCCGGACGCCGTTCGGGTGCTCGAGCGCGACGAACGTGTCGTCGTCGACCCCCGCCCCCGGGCGACGTCGATCGACCTCGGCGTAGACGTGCGTGGGCGTGCCGAACAGCTGGACCGCCTGGTCGATCAGGTGGGCGCCGAGGTCGAAGAGCAGGCCGCCGGCCTCCTCGGCCTCGGACCGCTCGCGCCACGCGTCCGGCCGCACGGCCGGCCGCCACCGCTCGAACCTTGACTCGAACCGGACGACGTCGCCGAGGGCTCCCTCGTCCAGGAGCCGGCGGAGCGTCAGGAAGTCGCCATCCCAGCGCCGGTTCTGGAACACCGTGAGCAGCAGCCCGCGGGCCTCTGCTTCGGCGGCGATCTTCTGCCCCTCGGCCGCGGTCGGCGCCATCGGCTTGTCGATAACCACGTGGAGTCCCGCCTCGACCGCCCGGAGCGCGAGCGGCGCGTGGAACCGGTTCGGCGTTCCGATCACGACGAGGTCGTGCTCCGATGCGGCCGACCACAGGTCGTCGACGCTCGGAAGGACGGCGGTGCCGGGGTGGTCCTGCCGGGCGCTGGACTGCCTCCCGGGGTTCCCGGTCACGACGGAGCGGAGGACCATCCCCGGGGTGGACGCGACCAGCGGCGCATGGAACACGGCCCCCGCGAGGCCGTAGCCCACCAGCCCTACGCGGATCGGATCGGTTGCGCTCGACATATCGTGCCTCGTCCCTCCCCGCCCCTGCGGTGACTCCGGTGTAGGAGGCTGCCTCCCACGGGAGACTTGCAGATACGCCGGGCGACGGCATACGCTCGGGCGCACGCGAAGGGGGCGCACCCGTCAAACCCACGGGTCTGCGCCACGACCACGGAGGGGGCGATATGCGCAAGCGTTCCGTTCGGTCGCTGTTGGCGCTGCTGGCGATCTCTGGATTGATCGCCGCGGCGTGCACCAGCGACGAGGATGGCGGGGACGGCGAGACCGGGGGCGCCACGGGCGAGGCGAGCGGCGGTCCGATCTGGGTCCTGCTGCCCGACACGGCATCGTCCGACCGGTGGGAGGGCGACGACCTCCCGCTGTTCACCGAGGCGTTCGAGGCCGCGGGTCTGGTCAACGGTGAGGACTTCAACGTCGTGAACGCCGAGGGCGATGCCGCGACGCAGCAATCGCAGGCCGAGCAGGCGATCGCCGACGGCGCCAGCGTGATCGTGCTGACGAGCCTCGACACGGGTTCGGGCGCGACGATCATCGACCAGGCCAAGGAGGCCGGCGTCCAGGTCGTCGAGTACGACCGGTTCAACACCGGTGGCTCCGGCGGCGCCGCCTACGTGAGCTTCGACAACGTCGCGGTCGGCGCGGCGATGGCGGAGGCGATGGAGCCCGTGATCGACGGCCTCGGCGTCGACCAGCCGCAGGTCGTGATGCTGAACGGCGGCGAGGAGGACAACAACTCCTTCCTGTTCCGCGACGGCTACGCTGAGACCGTCGAGGCGCGTGTGGAGGCGGGCGACTGGGCGCTCGTCGACGACCAGTTCGTGCCCGGGTGGGACAACGCCGAGGCGCAGACGATCATGGAGCAGATCCTCGTCAGCGCGAACAACGAGGTCGACGCGGTGTTCGCCGCCAACGACGGTCTCGCGAACTCGACCATCAACGCGGTCGAGGCGGCCGGGTTCGGTCCGATCCCGGTGAGCGGGCAGGACGCGACGGCGGAAGGGATCCAGAACGTCGCGCTCGGGCTCCAGACGGTCAGCGTCTACAAGCCGATCCAGGACGAGGCTGGGGTCACGGCCGCGATCGCGCTCGCGCTGCGGAATGGCGAGGACTACGAGGCGGCGGCGACCGGATACACGTCCGAACTCGCGTCGGGGGGTTCGGCGGTCACGATCATCGGCATCAACGCCGCGGACGGCACGCCGGCCGATTCGGCGGACGGCGAGGGCGTGGTTCCGTACGTCGCGCTTGTCCCCATCGGGGTCACGATCGACAACATCATGGACACGGTGATCGCCGACGGGTTCCGGACGATCGAGGAGATCTGCACGGGGGACATCGCGCAGACCGACTTCTGTCAGACGAACGCCTAGCAGGACCGAGGGCGAACGTCGGCGGGGGCGCCCGGGACGGCGCTCCCGCCGGTTCGCGTCGGTCCGGAGGATGACGAGGAGGATCGCTGGCTGACAGCCCCCTGCTCGAGTGCGTCGGTGTCTCGAAGTCCTTCGGGGCGGTCCGAGCGCTCTACCGCGTCGACTTCGAGGTCCGCAGTGGCGAGGTGATGGCCCTCGTCGGCGACAACGGGGCCGGCAAGTCGACCCTGATCAAGAGCGTGGTCGGGATCCATCCGTTCGACGAGGGCGAGGTTCGGTTCGAGGGGAAGCCGGTGTCGATCCACGGCCCGCGGGACGCGGCCCGGCTCGGCATCGAGGTCGTCTACCAGGACCTCGCGCTCGCGGACAACCTCGACGTGGTAGCCAACATGTTCCTCGGCCGGGAACGGACGCGCGCCGGCGTCGTGCTCGACGAGTCGAAGATGGAGCACGCCGCGCGCGAGACACTCGACAGCCTCTCGGTGACCTCGCTGCGCTCCGTCCGCCAGATCGTGGCCGGCCTGTCCGGCGGGCAGCGACAGGCGGTGGCGGTCGCGAAGTCGGTCATGTGGAACTCGAAGCTCGTGATCCTGGACGAACCCACCGCCGCGCTGGGGGTGGCACAGACCCGCCAGGTCCTCGATCTCGTCCGACGGCTCGCCGAGCGAGGTCTCGGCGTCGTCATCGTCTCCCACAACCTCCACGACATCTTCGAGAGCGCCGACCGGATCAGCGTGCTGCGTCTTGGGCAGCAGGTCGCGGTCTTCGAGACGGCCAAGACCAACCAGCAGGAGGTCGTACACGCCATCACGGCCGGCAAGCTGACGCACGTACCTGGGATGGCCGACGCCGCGGTGGAAGCATGACGACGGAACAGCACGATACGACGCCGGAGGTCGAGGTCGGGCAGGGCGTGTCGGCGACCGAGCTGCCCGCGATCGGCACGGGGCCCTCGACGGCCCAGGAGTCCGTGGCCGGTTACCTGAGCCGGAGATGGGAGGCGATCCGGGGCGGCGAGCTCGGGTCGATCCCCATCGTGATCGGGCTGATCGTGATCGCCGTCGTGTTCGGGATGCTCGACGACACCTTCTTCACGCCGCGGAACTTCACGAACCTGCTCCTGCAGATGGCCGCGGTGGCCACCGTCGCGATCGGGATCGTCTTCGTGCTCCTGATCGGGGAGATCGACCTCTCGGTCGCCTTCGTGAGCGCGGTCGGGGGTGTCCTGATGACCCTCCTGCTCCGGCCCGAGGCCTCGAACTGGCCGGCGTGGGCCGCGATCGGCGTCGCGCTCGCGGTCACGACGATCATCGGGTTCCTGCACGCGATCGTGATCACGAAGGCCGGGGTGCCCTCCTTCGTCGTGACGCTGGCCGGCCTCCTGATCTGGTCGGGCGTCGTCCTCATCATGACGATCCAGTTCGCGACCTCCGGGACGATCCGCATCCAGAACGACACGGTCATCGGCATCGCCAACGACTTCCTCACCACGTTCTGGGGGTGGGTGATCGGCGTCGTCGTGGTCGCGGGGTACGCGCTCTCGCAGCTCCAGACGTCCCGCTCGCGGCGCTCGGGCGGGCTCTACGCGAAGCCGGGGTTGGTGATCGCCGCTCAGACCGTCGGCCTGGCCGTGGTCACGTTCGCCGCGATCGGGTTCGCGAACCGGGATCGAGGCGTGCCCCAGGTGACGGTGATCCTGCTCGTCTTCCTCGTGTTCTGGTCGTTCGTCGCGTCGCGGACGCGGTTCGGCCGGCACGTGTACGCGGTCGGCGGGAGCGCCGAGGCGGCTCGGCGGGCCGGGATCAACGTCGACCGCGTGCGGATCGCGGTGTTCATGATCGGCGGGTTCATGGCCGGCGTCGGCGGGGTGATGATCGCCTCGCGGCTCCGGTCGGTATCGACGAACTCGGGGGGGAGCGACCTGCTCCTCAACGTGATCGCTGCGGCCGTGATCGGCGGCGCGAGCCTGTTCGGCGGGACCGGCCGTGTCGTCGCGGCCCTGCTCGGAGCGCTCGTCATCGCGTCGATCGACAACGGGATGAACCTGCTCGGGCTGTCCTCGGGCAACAAGTTCGTGATCACGGGTCTGGTGCTCCTCGGTGCGGTCCTGTTGGACGCGCTCGCGAAGCGCCGGCGGGCCGCCCGCGGGGCCGTCTAGGGCGACCCGCCCACGGGCTCGAGGGGTGATGGCGAGATGACGTACGAACCCAGGCCGGAGCATCGGTTCTCGTTCGGCCTTTGGACCGTCGGGAACATCGGGATCGACCCGTTCGGCGAACCCGTCCGCGAGGTTCTCTCACCCGTGCAGCTGGTCGAGCTGCTCGCCGAGGTCGGAGCGTGGGGGGTGAACCTGCACGACAACGACCTCGTGCCGATCGACGCGAGCGAGCACGAGCGGGACCAGATCGTCTCGGACTTCCGCAAGGCGCTCGACGCAACCGGCCTCGTGGTCCCGATGGCGACCACGAACCTGTTCCGCGATCCCGTCTTCCGCGACGGGGCCTTCACGGCGAACGATCCGAGGGTCCGCGCACTCGCGCTCCGCAAGACGATGCGAGCGATCGACCTCGGGGTCGAGCTCGGAGCGACGACCTACGTGTTCTGGGGCGGCCGGGAGGGTGTCGAGACGGACTCCTCGAAGGACCCGCTCCGGGCTCTGGGTTGGTACGCGGACGCCCTGAACTTCCTGTGCGGATACGCGAAGGACCAAGGATTCGACCTGCGGTTCGCGCTCGAATCCAAGCCGAACGAGCCGCGGGGAGACATCTACCTGTCGACGACGGGGGCGATGCTGGCGTTCATCTCCACGCTCGAGCACGAGGAGATGGTCGGCGTGAACCCGGAGGTCGCCCACGAGCACATGGCCGGCCTGAACTTCACCCATCATGTCGCGCAGGCCTGGTCGATGGGCAAGCTTTTCCACATCGACCTGAACGACCAGATCCCCGGCCGGTACGACCAGGACCTTCGGTTCGGCTCCGCGAACCCGAAGGCCGCGTTCTTCCTCGTGAAGTTCCTCGAGGACGTCGGCTACGAGGGCAGCCGGCACTTCGACGCGCACGCGTACCGGACCTCGGACTACGAGGACGTGAAGGCGTTCGCGCGCGGGTGCATGCGTACGTACCTGATCCTCAAGGAGAAAGCCGAGCGCTGGAACGCCGATCCGGAGATCCAGGAGCTCGTCGCGCAGATCGAGGCCGACGACGGATCGGTCTCGCCACTGCTCGGCCCGTACACGCCCGAACGCGCGGCAGGGCTCGATGCGCTCGAGCTCGACAGGCGCGCGCTGGCGGTCCGCGGCCAGCCCTACGAGCGGCTCGACCAGCTGACGGTCGATCTGCTGCTCGGGGCTCGGTGACGATCGAGCAGATCTCGTTCGAAGGGCACGACTGCGTTCGGCTCGAGGACGGCCCCGCGTCGGTGGTCCTCACGACCTCCCTGGGGCCTCGCATCCTCGGGCTGTTCGGTCGTACGGGCAACGTCATGGCCGTCGTCCCCGACGCGACGCTCGACCTGCCGGACGGGGGCCGCCTCCGCCTGATCGGCGGGCACCGGTTGTGGGTGGCTCCTGAGGTCCCGGAGGTCACGTACCAGCCGGACGAGCGCCGGTGCGAGGTCACCGAGGTCGAGCACGGCGTCAGGGTCGAGGCGCCGGCCGACGGCGCCGGTCTCGCCAAGACGATCGACGTGCGCCGCACGGGAGATCGCTGGGTCGTCGACCACGTGGTGACGAACGCATCCGACGCGCCGATGACGATCGCTCCGTGGGCGGTGACCCAGTTGAGGATCGGTGGGCTCGTGGACCTTCGGATCCCGAAGGGGGGATCCGGCCTGTTGCCGGATCGCGCGCTGGTGCTGTGGCCGTACACCGACCTCAGCGACGAACGGATCCGCGCGACGGGGGAAGGCGTTCGGATCGACGCTCGCCCAGGCGCGTCGCCGATGAAGGTGGGCGCGGCTCCCAGCGACGGTCGCGTTGCCTACCGGATCGGAGACGAGGTCTTCGAGAAGCGCATCGATGTCGACCCCGCCGGCAGGTATGCGGACCTCGGAGCCGCCGTCCAGGTCTACGTCGGCGAGGACTTCTGTGAGCTCGAGACCCTTGGGCCGCTGCGCGACGTCGAGCCCGGCGGCTCCGCAGCCCACCGCGAATCGTGGACGCTGCGCGATCGTGAGGACGATCGACCCTAACCTTCAGCGGCTCGGAAGATCGCGTCGATCACCCGCATGTTGCCGATCGCGTCCTCGGTCGAGATCGGCAGCGGCCCGTCGTCCAGGACGGCGTGGGCGAACCGCTCGGCCTGGACGGTGTAGGGGTCGGCCGGCTCGAACGTGATCGTTTCGGTCGCCGGGTCGACGGGAGGGTCCCCGCCCGAGGTGAGGAACACCTCGGTGGGTCGGTCGGGCGGGATGTTGAACGGGATGCCGACCGAGATCCGTCCAGACGTGCCGTAGACGTGCACGCGCTGGTCGGTCTCGGCTCGGGTGGAGACCGTGAACGTCGCCACCCCCCGGTCGAACTCGAGGATCGCACTCGTCAGGACGTCGACCCCCATCGCCTCGTCGAACGTCATCGACGCGTGGACCGTCGACGGCTCGGCCTCGAACAGCATCCGCGACAGGTTCACCGTGTAGCAGCCGATGTCGTAGAGCGCCCCGCCGCCGGCCTCCGTGATGTTGCGGATGTTCGTGGGGTCGTCGTTGAAGTACGAGAACCAGCTCTGGACCGAGCGCAGGTCTCCGATGCGCCCTGAGGAGACCAGTTCGCGGACCGCCTCCCACGACGGATGCAGGCGGTACATGAACGCCTCCATCAGCCGGACGCCCTCGGAAGCGCACGCCTCGACCATCCGCTCGGCCTCCTCGGCGTTCATCGCGAGGGGCTTCTCGCACAGCACGTGCTTGCCGGCCCGCGCGGCCGCGATCGTCCACTCGGCGTGGAGGTGGTTCGGCAGCGGGATGTAGACCGCGTCGACGTCGGGATCGGACAGGAGCTCCTCGTACGAGCCGTACGCCCTGGCGATCCCGAACTCGGACGCGGCCGCTTCCGCCCTGGACCGGTCGCGCGAGCCGATCGCGACCACCTCGCAGCGATCGGCCGCCGAGGTCGCGGGGACCACCTTGCGGTTGATGTTCGCGGTCGAAAGAACCCCCCAGCGCACCACGCCGTCGCTCACCCCCACGACGGCTCCGTGACCGGCCGGAACGCCATCTCGAGGATCCGGTGGTTCCTCGGCCTCGTGAGCACGAACAGGACGGCTTCGGCTACGTCCTCGGCCGGCATCATCCCGCCGAGTTCGGGCATGTCGGGCGTGCGACCCCGGCCCATCGCGAAGTCGGTCGCGACGCCGCCCGGGCACACGTTCGTGCAGCGGATGCCGTGGGGCCGGAGCTCGTGGTCGAGCGCCCGCGTGAGTCCCACCTGCGCGAACTTCGACGCGCAGTAGACGGCCTCGAACGGCAGGCCGCGGCGCCCCGCCTCGGACGCGATCGTGATGACGTCGGCCTCCTCGCTCCTCATGAGGTGGGGCAGGGTCGCCCGGAGCGTGTACAGCGTCCCCTTGACGTTCACGTCGACGATCTCCTCCATCTCCTCGGCCGGGAGCTCGAGGAACGGACCGTAGGAGCCGACCCCGGCGTTCACGACGACGATGTCGAGGCCGCCGAAGCGTTCGGCCACCTCGTCGGCGAACGACGCGATCGAGCCGGGCTCGCGGACGTCGCACGCCCTCCCCAGCGCGCCGTCGATGCCGAGATCGGTCCCGGCCCGCGATGCGAGGCCGAGCCGGACGCCCTCCGCCGCGAGGGCGTGCGCGACGGCAGCCCCGATCCCTCGGCTCGCCCCCGTCACGAGTGCCACCTTCCCCTCCAAGCCCATGGCTCCTCCGTTCCGTTCGATCGACCGTACACAGCATGCCGCAACTCGCAGCCTTGACGTTTGCGAGCGCCCCCGGATAGCGTCCGCCTGCCCGCGTGTCGTGCGGTCACGCCGCGGATCTGGAGGTGTCCACGAGGTCGATGCGTTGCGTTCGACGACTGCTGGCGGGAGCCGCGGTCGCCGCCCTGGCGGCCGCCTGCACGTCGGACGCGTCCACCCCGACCGAGTCACGGGAGACGGACTCCGAGACGCCGACCGCGGCACGCTTCGTCGACGTCGCCTCCGACGTCGGGATCGGGTTCCGGCACGGGGCGTTCCGTTGGGACGTCACCCCGGATCCTGCCGCGATGATGGGCGGCGGCGTGTGCTGGCTCGACTACGACGACGACGGCTGGCTCGACCTGTACGTCGTGAACTCGTACGCGCTCTCGGAGACCGAGCGGTGGCAGGAGGAGGGAGGGCTGCCCCGGAGCGCGCTGTTCCACAACGAGGAGGGGCGGTTCGTCGACGTGAGCGCGGGCTCGGGTGCGGACCTCGCAGTCCAGGGCAACGGCTGCGTCGCGGCCGACTTCGACCTCGACGGGAACACGGACCTCTACGTGACGAGCGGCACCGTAGGCTCCCTGCTGTGGAACGAGGGCGAGGGCACGTTCACCGAGGGCGCCGAGGCGGCCGGCGCGCAGGCGTTCGGGTGGTACGCGGGCGCCGCCGTCGGCGACGTCGACGGGAACGGGTGGCCGGACCTGTTCCTCGCCGGCTACGCGAACGTGGACGCCCCGATCGAGGGGGCGACGCTCGGCTTCCCGAACACGAACCTCGGCGTGCGCGACCTCCTCTACCTGAACCAGGGCCCCGGCGACGGCGACCGGGTCACCTTCCGCGAGGTCGGCGCCGACGCGGGGCTCGAGGTCGTCGGGTTCGAGTACGGGCTCGGCGCGGTGATGTCCGACCTCGACCTCGACGGCGACCTGGACCTCTACGTGGCAAACGACACCAAGCCGAACCGGCTCTACGACAACGTGCCCTGGCCCGGCGGCGCCGAGGCCGATCCCGCGGGGCTCGGCTTCCGCTTCGAGGAGCTGGCGGGCAAGGCCGGCGCCGCCGACCCGAACGCCGGGATGGGCGTCGCGGAGGCCGATCACGATGGCGACGGTCTACCGGACCTGTTCGTCACGAACGCCCGCGGGCAGGTGCACGCGGCGTACCAGGGCCAGGTCTCGGAGCTCGTGAATCCGTCGTTCCTCGACGTGCGCACGGAGTTGGGGGTCGTGCTCGAGGGTTCGACCGGGTGGGGTGTCACGTGGAGCGACCTCGACCTCGACACCGACCTCGACCTGTTCCTCGTGAACGGCGACATCCCGGTGAAAGACCTCGCGAGCGACGCGGAGCCGCTCCAGGCGTTCATGAACGGGACCGCCCAGGGCCAACCCGGCGTGTACGAGGATGGGGCCGCCGCCGTCGGCCTCGACGCGGTCGGGCCGCTGCTCGCGCGGGGGAGCGCGGTGGCCGACTACGACAACGACGGCGACCTCGACGTCGCGATCAACTCGATCGGCGGGCCGTTCGCCCTGCTCGAAAACACCGGCACCGAGGGCAACTCGCTCGTGGTGGACCTCGAGGACTTCGCCCCGGGCGCCGTTGTGACCTTGGGGCTGCCCGACGGGCGCGAGTTCGTCCGCGAGGCGCACGCGGGCAGCAGCTACCTCTCGTCAGAGGACCCGCGGCTGCTGTTCGGCCTCGGCGACGCGGAGCATGTGAGCCGCGTGACGGTGCGGTGGCCGTCGGGGGAGGAGACAGTCGTCGAGGACGTCGAGGCGAACCGGATCCTCGGCGTGGGAGCGCCGGAATGACGCGCGCGCGCCGCTTCGTCGCCGCGCTCGCCGTCGTGTTGACGACCGCGCTCGGCCTGCCGGCGTGCACATCGTCGTCGGCGTCCGACGCGTACGTGCTCGAAGACTGCACGCGCGAGTCGCCCGAGGGGCAATCGGTCGCTCGCGTCTGGGACGAGGCGCTGCTCAGCGCGATCCGTCGCGATGTCCCCGCTCCCACCGTGCACGCGCGGAACCTGTTCCACACCTCGGCCGCGATGTGGGACGCGTGGGCCGCCTACGACGTCCAGGCGGAGGGGTACTTCGTCGACGAGAAGCACGAGGCGGACGAAGTCCGGGCCGCGCGCGAGGCGGCGATCAGCTACGCGGCCTACCGGCTCCTCCTCTGGCGCTACTCGCGCGCCGCCGGGCTTCAGGAGACGTTCGACGAGCTCGCGGCCACGATGCGGGGGCTCTGCTACGACCTCGGCTTCGTCGGGACCGACGGCGACTCGCCGGCAGCGCTCGGCAATCGCATCGCGCAGGCGGCGATCTCGTACGGCCGTGACGACGGCTCGCTCGAGCAGCAGCGCTACGTCGACACCGACTACCGGCCGGTGAACGCGCCTCTCGTCGTCGCCGAACCCGGTGCCGACATGACCGACCCGGACCGCTGGCAGCCGCTCGCGCTCGCCCAGATCGTGGCGCAGAACGGGCTGCCGATCCCCGGCAACGTCCAGCGGTTCGTCGGGCCGCACTGGGGGCACGTGAACGCGTTCGCGCTCCCGCCGTCGGCGAGCGGGACGCCGATCGACCCCGGTCCGCCGCCGCATCTGGAGGATCCGGGCGACGCCTTCGAGGAGCAGGCGATCGAGGTGATCCGGTACAGCAGCTACCTCGACCCGAGCGACGGCGTCGAGATCGACATCTCGCCGGGCGTGCTCGGCGACAACACGCTCGGGACGAACGACGGGGACGGACACGAGGAGAACCCGGTCACCGGGGAGCCCTACGCACCCGACGTCGTGCTCCGGGGCGACTACACGCGGGCTCTCGCGACGTTCTGGGCCGACGGCCCGGCCTCGGAGACCCCGCCGGGACACTGGAACACGATCGCGAACACCGTATCCGACACCCCCGGCTTCGAGCTCCGGATCGGCGGCACCGGCCCCGAGGTCGACCGGCTCGAATGGGACGTGAAGCTCTACTTCGCGATCAACGGGGCGGTCCACGACGCGGCGATCGCGGCCTGGGGCCTCAAGGGCTTCTACGACTCGGTGCGCCCGATCTCGATGATCCGGTACATGGGCTCGCTCGGTCAGTCCTCCGATCCGGACGGTCCCTCGTACCACCCCGACGGCCTCTCCCTGGTCCCGGGGCTCGTCGAGGTCGTCACCGAGCGGTCGAGCGCCCCGGGCGGGGAGCACGAGGCGCTCGCCGGTCACGTCGGCGAGGTCGCGATCGAGGCCTGGCAGGGCAATCCCGAAGACCCGGCGACCCAGACCGGCGGCGTCGGGTGGATCCTCGCCGCGCACTGGGTCCCGTTCCAGCTCGCGACGTTCGTCACGCCGGCGTTCGCCGGGTACGTCTCGGGCCACAGCACCTTCAGCCGCGCCGCGGCCGAGGTGATGACGGCGTTCACCGGCTCCGAGTACTTCCCGGGCGGGCTGCTCGAGGAGACCGTCCCAGCTGACTCGCTGCCGGTGGAGGTCGGGCCGAGCGCGGACGTCCCGCTGCAGTGGGCGACCTACTACGACGCCGCGGATCAGGCGGGCGTCTCACGGCTGTTCGGCGGCATCCACATCTCGGCCGACGACTTCGGCGGTCGGCGGATCGGCTCCCAGTGCGGCAAGGACGCGTGGGAGCTCGCCCAGCACTACTTCGACGGCTCCGTGACGGGCTGAGCCTAGGAACGGCGTGTCGTTGCCGCCGCCGGCGACGCGGCCGCCTGGCGAACGCGCTGCCGAACGCGCGCCGGCGTCATGCTCGAGGCGCCCGCCTCTTCCAGCCACGCGAAGATCTCCGGCCGCATGCCGAGCGCCGTCACGCCGATCACATCACCGCGCGTCGAGCGCGAGAGCACCCCGCGTAGACCTGAGAGCTCGTCCGCGTAGACGTCGAGCTCCACGGCGCCGCCGTCGCGGGCCCCGGCACTCAGCCGTTCGATCACGACCTCCCGCTCACGGCCGCGCAGGTACCGCAGCAGCTCCGCGATCGCCACGTGGTCGGCGCCTCGCGCGGCCCGGTAGGCGTAATCGTGCAGGATCTTGTCGGTCCGGTCGCCGGCCGCGCAGAACACGATCCAGATCTCGCGCCCGGACCGTCGCAGACCGCCGAGGATCTCGGTGAGACCGATCATCCCGGCCTCGTTGTGCGCGTAGTCCACGAGGACGACCCGCCCGTCGACCTCGAACAGGTTCGCGCGGCCCGGGTTGCGCTCGGGATCCGTCACGAACGTCTTCAGCCCCTTCGCCACCGCCCGTTCGGGGAGCCCCACCGCGAGCGCGGCCGACGCGGCCTGCATCGCGTTCATCACGTTGTGGCGCGAGATGCCGGCGATCGTGACCGGCACGTCGAGCAGCGGGACGATCGGGTGCGACCTCGAACCGTCGAGCACCGTCATCGCGCCGTCGAGCGGAACGGTGGCGCGTCCGCCCTCGGCCAGCACGTCGCGGATCGCGGGGTGCCAGGGGTCGAGCGAGCAGAGCCAAGGCCGCCCCGTCGCGCCCCGCCGCATCGAGAGCGTGCGCGGATCGTCCGCGTTCAGCACGTCCCAACCGTCCGGCCGCGTGATGCGCGTGATCGTCGCCTTGACCTCGGAGAGCTGGTCGAGCGTGTGGATGCCGTGCAGGTCGAGATGATCCTCGGAGACGTTGGTGACGACCGCGACGTCGTTGTACAGCACGCCGATCCCTCGGAGCAGGATCCCCCCGCGAGCGGTTTCGAGCACCGCCACGTCGGGTTCCTGCGCGAGCGCCGTCGCCGCCCCGCCGAACCCCGAGTAGTCGCCGGCTTCGACCAGCTCGTCCTCGCCACGATACACGCCGTCGGTGGACGAATACGCCACGCTCCGTCCGGCCGTTCGCACGAGGTGCGCGAGCAGGCGCACGATCGTCGTCTTCCCGTTCGTGCCCGTCACGGAGACGACGGGGATCGACGGGTCGGACACGGTGGGTTCGTCCCCGGCGTCGACCGCGCGGAGCCGCGCGCCCGCCTCGACCAGCATCCGATCCACGGAACGGCGACCGCCCGCCTCGTGCACGAGCGGCGCGACCTCGGCGCCGAGCGCTTCGGCCGCCGTCCGGCGCCGCCACGGGAACGCGACCACGACCTGGTCGGATTCGGGACCCGGCCGCGCGCGGACCGCTAGTCGAATGCCCGAGGCGCGCGCGAGCCGCCACGTCAGTCGTCCGGCGAGGCGCGCGATCGTCCGGCGCCGCAGGTCGGACCCGGGCTTGCCCGGGCGGCCGGTCGCACCGGCGCGCTCCATCGCGGACTCGACGCGTTCGGCCGGCGCGGCGACCCAGCCCGCGACGCCGAGCGTCACCTTGACGGCCGGCCGCGGAAAGTACAGGTTCGGGCCGTCGAGCACCCGGAGTTCGACGAGCTCGGCGCGTGGAACTGCCACGCGCGCAGCTTAGGTCAGCCGGGGTCGCCCGCGTGATACCGGCGGAACGCGGGCACCCGCCATGCGACCAAACCGGCCCCCGCGATGCACAGCAGTCCGCCCGAGACCACCGACGCCATCGGCCCGAACGCCGCGGCGACGAGTCCCGCCTCGAGGTCGCCCAAGCGCGGGCCGCCGGTGACGACCAGGATGTGGATCCCGAACAGCCGGCCGCGCAGGTTCTCTGGGACCGTGACCTGCAGGATCGTGTTGCGGAACACGGCCGAGATCACGTCGGCGGCACCGGCCACCGCGAGGAAGAACAGGCCGAGCCACAGATTCGACCCGACGAGGCCGAACGCCGCGATCCCGGCGCCCCACACCACCACCGCCCAGATCACGGCGAGCCCCTGATGCTTGATCCGCCCGACCCAGCCCGTCGTCGCGGCGCCGATGAACGCACCGACGGCCGGAGCGGCAAACAGCAGTCCGACGATCGTGGCTCCGCGGTGGAACTGAGTCGTCGCGAGCACGGGGAACAGGGCCCGCGGCATCCCGAAGACCATCGCGATAATGTCGATCGCGAACGTCGACTGCAGGACCTGGCGACCGCGGAGGAACGCGAAGCCCTCGCGGACCGCCCGCCAGCCCACCGTCGCACGCTCGGTGACTGCGGGGGGCATCGGCCGGATCAGGATCGACGACAGCAGCAGGAGCCCGATCGAGATGAGGTCGATCGCGTACGCCCACGAGAAGCCCCACACCTGCACGACCACGCCGGCGATCGCGGGACCGATCAGCCCCGCGCCGTTCCACAGCACCTGGTTGAGGGCCGCCGCGGCCGGGAGGAGGCTCCGGTCGAGCAGCCGAGGGGTCATCGCGCTGCGGGTCGGGCTGTCGATCGCGCTCGTGGCCGCGATCCCCGCCACGGCGACGTAGATCAGCGCGAGGGGAGGATCGCCGTGCAGGGCGCCGGCGAACAGGAGCCCGGACGACGCCAGGTACCCGATCTGGGAGGCGATGAGGATCTTGCGCCGGTCGAACGCGTCCAGGAAGGTGCTTCCCCCGAGGGTGCCCGCCACGAGTCCGACGAACCCCACGAGCCCGAGGAATCCGACGGCCGCCGTCGAGTCGGTGAGCTCGAAAACCTGGATGTACGTCGCGACGATCGTGAACTGCGAGCCGAAAGTGGACGCGAGCAGCCCCCACCACAGGCGACGGTAGTCGCGCGAGACGCGAAGAGGCGTGATGTCGACCGCGATGCGGCGGATCCTCGAGCGCGCGCGGGAGCGCTCGATGTCGTCGTCCGCCATGCCCCCGAACCTAGCAGGGGACTTCGGCTCGCTGCCCTGCCTCTGGAACCGAGTCGTGCGGCAACGAGTCGTGTTTGTCGATGAGGACGATCATCCTCTGCCTTGCGCTCCTCGTAACGGGCAGCAGCTGCGCAGGTCAAGGCAACGCCGACTCGGCTCCTGCAAGCACCCCGAACGGTTCGATCACGGCGGAATCGCCGACCGGCGGGAGTCGTCTTGGAGCGGCGACGATGTCGGAGTCGAGATTGCCGGAGGGGCGGCTCGTGGTCCAGCTGAACGCGGGGATCAAGATCCTCGGGCCGGGCGACACTCGAAGCGTCTCAGGTGGGGGCGAACGGATCTTCGCCTTTAGCGTCTCGCCCGATGGAAGCGAAATAGTGGCCGCTTCGTATGTCACCGAGTCCACGCACTACACACGGGAAGACCAGCTCCTCACGATCGACACGCGGTCGGGTGAACGCAGCGTGCTCGTACGTGCGAGTTCGACCGAGGACCTCGGGCCGGCGGTCTGGTCGCCCGACGGCAGTGCTGTGGCCTATCGGGTCTCCACCCTGGCTATCGATCCCGCGCTCGAGCACCCCGGTGAACCTACGGCTCAGCAGATCTGCATCGTCGCGGTGGCCACCCGGGAACCGCGATGCTCCCCGGATCTCGGAACCGTGGACGGTTTCTCCTGGTCGCCCGACGGCCAACGATTGGTCGTGGACGGTGTCGGGGCGGCCCTTCCTCTGCGGGTCCTCGACCTGAACACAGGACAGCTATCCAACTTCGCATCGCCAACAGATCCGAACCTGGTGAGTGCTCTGGGTGGACAGCGGCCGGATTCGTTCGTGTTCGCCCAGTGGTCGTCGGGCGGCGACTACGTGGCAACGCAGGCGCACCTCCATGCTGCGGTGATCTTCGGCTCGGACGGCCGATTCGTCACGCGGGGTCACGAGACGACGGAGTTCTCTGAGGTCATCACCTGGTCTCCGACCGAGGAACGGCTCGCGTACGCAGTCGGCCGTCCTCCATACGCCATCACGGACGTCTACGTGCTCGACCCTTCCACGGGAGAAGATCGGATGATCTTCTCGACCGGTGAGGGCGAGAGCGCCCCCATCGTGTCCGATATCGCATGGAGCCCCAGCGGACGATGGCTCGCGATCATCGTCGTCGAGCGCACGCTCTACTTGGACAAGTCCGTGCACATCGTCGACGTAGCCGGTAGCGGCCAGGACTCGGTTCTCGAACTCACTGCGGCGGGGGGGAGCAATATCCTCGTCGGCTGGGCGCCGTAGCTGATGCTCGCCCCGACCGCTCACAGCTCGCCCGAGCACGGAACCCAGAGGATCTTCGAGCGGTCTACTCGGTGGATCGGGACAAGGAGGAAACATGCGACGACTCTTCGTGGTGCTCGCCGCCACGGCGCTGCTGGTGGGGAACGGATCTGCCGCCTTCGCGGGCGGACGACCCATGTCGGCGCCACCAGGAAGCTTGGCGACCCTCGGCGCGTTGGTCGTCATCGCGTTGCTGCTCCTCGCCGTTGCTCTGTGGTTGTCGCTGAGCCGATCGCCTCGTCGAGGACGCCGAGTCCTTCGTCGAGCAGGCCCTCGTCGATCGTGAGCGGCGGCAGGAGCCGGATCACGTTGTCGTAGGTTCCCGTCTTCAGCATCACGACGCCCTCTTCGAGACAACGCTTCACGATCGCGTTCCCGTCGGCGCCGGGCAGCGGCTCCTTCGACTCTCGGTCAGTCACGAGCTCGATCGCGGTCATCATCCCGCGGCCCCGAACGTCGCCGATCACCTCATGCCGCTCCTGCATCTCGCGAAGCCGGCCCATCACCTTCTCGCCGAGCGTGCGCGAACGCTCGAGCAGCCCTTCCTTATCGATCTGGTCGAGCACCGCGAGCGCGGCCGCCGCCGCAACCGGGTTCCCGCCGTAGGTCCCGCCGAGTCCGCCGACGTGGACCGAGTCCATGATCTCGGCGCGGCCGGTCACCGCGCTGATCGGCAGGCCGCCGCCGAGCGACTTCGCGCTGGTGACGAGATCGGGCAGGACGTCCTCGTCCTCGATCGCGAACCAGCGGCCGGCGCGGCCCATGCCGCTCTGGATCTCGTCGGCGATGAACAGGATCCCGTGCTCAGCGCAGAACTCGGCGAGTCCCTTCAGGAACCCTTCGGCGCCGGCACGATGAACCCGCCCTCGCCCTGGATCGGCTCGACGATCACCGCCGCGACGTTCTCCTCGCCGATGTGCTTGTGGATCTCCTCGCGCGCGTACGCGAGCGCCTCCTCGGCGCAGCGCTCCGTCCCGCTCGGCCACCGGTACGGGTAGGCGAACGGGAGCCGGTAGATCTCGGGCGCGAACGGCCCCATACCCTGCTTGTAGGGCATGACCTTCGCCGTCAGCGACATCGCGAGCAGCGTCCGCCCGTGGAACGCGTGGTCGAAGGTCACGACCGCCTGCCGCCCCGTCGCCTTGCGGGCGATCTTCACGGCGTTCTCGACGGCCTCGGCGCCCGAGTTCGCGAACATCGTCTTCTTCGTCGCGTCGCCGGGTGCGAGCGCGTTCATGCGTTCGGCGAGCTCGATGTAGGGCTCGTTCGCCGTGACGTGGAAGCACGTGTGCGTGTCGAGCTCGAGCTGGCGCTGCGCGGCCGCCACGACCTCGGGGGAGGTGTGGCCGACGTTGAGGACCGCGATGCCGGTGGCGAAGTCGATCAGGCGGTTGCCGTCGACGTCCTCGATGATCGCGCCCGAGGCGCGCGCGGTGACGATCGGATGGGTGTTGAACACGGCCTGCGGCACGGCCTTGGCGCGACGCTCGAACCACTCGCGCGACCGCGGCCCCGGGATCTGCGTGACGACTTTGCGCTCCTGCGGGATGTCCACGCCCTCGAGCCTCCTCGTGATGGTCGAGGTTCAGTCTGCCACGCGCGAGGCCGCGGGCCGAGTACGGCGCTCAACGCAGGCTCAGCGCTTGCGGGCGTGGCGGCCAGAGGCCGCGGGCTCGGGCTCTCCTATGACGTGCTCCACGCGGATCCCGTACGTCGCCTCCGCGCGGTGGGGGAGATCGACCTTCAGCCACTTCGACAGGCCCTTCGGGAACGTCGAGATCACGATCGCGTCGAACGGCCCGTGGTCGCGGATCGCATCGCCGATCGCGAGCATCGGGTTCCCGTCTCCGACCTCACCCTCGAACTCGGCGTCGAGCCCGGAGAACCGACTCATCGCGGCGTCCAGGCTCGCCTTCGCCGTTGCCCTGGCCTCTCCCTCGGTCCAGAGGTGGTCGCGAGGGGGCGTGGCGGGGACCACGAGGAAGAACGAGGCCGGGCCGTGCCGGGCGATCTCGCGGAGCCGGTTGGCGAGGGTCTCGGCCCCGAGGGTCTGGTTGGCCACGACCAGGTAGCGCTGCACGAGCACCACCTCCCTGTCGAAGCCCAGGGTACGACGGGCTGCGCGGTTGCGAAACCCCCTGCCTGCGCGGTGGTCTCCGATCCGGCGATTTTCGGCATACTTGCTGGACAGCGACCTGCGACTCCTGCGCAGGCTCCGGCGTTCGAAGGGGAGGCACATCGATGGGGGACGTCAAGACCTTCAAGATGTTCATCGGCGGCGAGTGGACGGACGCCTCCGACGGGAACACCCGCCAGATCGTCAGTCCCGCGCACGGCGACGTGATCGCCGAGGTCCCCGAGGGCACGAGCGAGGACGTCGACCGCGCCGTCAAGGCCGCGAAGACCGCGTACGAGGAGACGTGGTCCGATGCGACGCCTGGCGAGCGGTCGCGGGCGCTGCTCAAGATGGCCGACCTCGTCGAGGAGCACGGCGACGATCTCGGCCGGCTCGAATCCGAGAACGTCGGCAAGGTGCACGCGCTCACGATGTCCGAGGAGATCCCGGTCATCGCCGACCAGTTCCGGTTCTTCGCCTCCGGCGCGCGGATCCTCGGGGGGCTCGCCGCCGGCGAATACATGAAGGGCTACACGAGCATCCTGCGGCGCGAGCCGATCGGCGTCGCGGGCCTGATCGCCCCCTGGAACTACCCGCTGTACATGGCGGCCTGGAAGCTCGGCCCGGCGCTCGCGGCCGGCAACACCATCGTGATCAAGCCGGCGGAGAACACGCCGCTCACACTCCTGAAGTTCGCGCAGTTGATCGCCGAGGCCGAGATCTTCCCGCCCGGCGTGTTCAACGTCGTGACCGGCGACGGCGAGCCCGTGGGCGACGCGATCGTGAAGCACCCCGACGTCGGGATCGTCTCGCTCACCGGCGAGAGCTCGACCGGCCGGCTGATCGCCAAGAACGCCGCCGACACGCTGAAGCGAGTGCACCTCGAGCTCGGCGGCAAGGCGCCGGTCATCGTGTTCGACGACGCCGACGTGGCCACCGCGGCCGAGTGGATCCAGGTCGCCGGCTTCTTCAACTCCGGCCAGGACTGCACCGCGGCGGCCCGGGTGCTCGCGGGTCCCGGCGTCTACGACGACCTCGTGTCCGAGGTGGTCTCGAAGGTCTCCGAGATGAAGATGGGCGACATCTGGGACGAGGAGCACCACATGGGCTCGGTCGTCTCGGACGTGCAGCTCGAACGGATCCACGGGTTCGTCGAGCGCGCGAAGGGCTACGGTGCGACGATCCACATCGGCGGCGAGGTGATCGACCAGCCCGGCTCGTGGTACGCGCCGACGGTCGTCACCGACGTCGAGCACGAATCGGAGATCATCCAGAACGAGGTGTTCGGCCCGGTCGTGACCGTCCAGAAGTTCTCGGACGAAGCCCACGCGCTCGAGTGGGCGAACGGCGTCGACTATGGCCTGGCCGCCTCCGTGTGGACCCGCGACGTCGGCCGCGCGCTGCGGATGTCGCGCAAGCTCCAGTTCGGCACGGTGTGGATCAACACGCACATCCCGCTCACGCCCGAGATGCCGCACGGTGGGTACAAGCAGAGCGGGTACGGCAAGGACATGTCGATCTACTCGATCGAGGAGTACACCAACGTCAAGCACGTGATGGCGTCGCTCGACTAGACGCTCTCCCTAGCCACGGAAGGAAGTGAGCGCACGATGACGGTACGTCCGTTCCTGGTCAACGGCGAGTGGCGGACGGGCGAGGGGTCGTTCGAGGTCCACAGCCCGTACGACGAGAGCGTGGTCGCCGAGATCGGCGTGCCAACCGACGCCGACGTCGAGGAGGCGGTCGCGACCGCCGCGGCGACGTTCGAGGAGTCTCGTCACCTGCCCGTGCACGCGCGAGCGAACGCGCTCGACCACATCTCCAAGCGCCTGGCCGAAACCGTGGAGGAGAACGCCGAGCTGATCGCCCGCGAGGGCGGCAAGCCGCTCAAGTGGGCCACCGTCGAGGCGACGCGGGCGATCTCCACGTTCCGCTGGGCGAGCGAGGTGATCCGCCACGGCGACGACGAGCTGATCCGGCTCGACACCGAGGCGTCGCTCGGGTCGAGGATCGGACTGATCCGGCGGTTCGCGTTCGGGCCCGTGCTCGGGATCACGCCGTTCAACTTCCCGCTGAACCTGGTCGCGCACAAGGTGGCGCCCTCGCTCGCGGTCGGCGCCCCGATCGTCGTGAAGCCGGCGTCGGCGACGCCGATCGGGTCGCTCCGCCTGGCCGAGTTCTTCGCCGAGACCGACCTGCCCAAGGGCATGTACCAGGTGCTGCCCGGTGTCTTCGAAGGTGGCCGACGGCATGGCTCGGGACGACCGGTTCCGCAAGATCTCGTTCACGGGCTCGAGCGAGATCGGCTGGTACCTGAAGGGCCTCGACCCGAAGAAGCGGGTCACGCTCGAGCTCGGCGGGAACGCCGGCGTCATCGTGCATTCGGACGCGGATCTGGATCTCGCGGCGCAGCGGGTCGCGTTCGGCGGCTACTACCAGGCGGGGCAGAGCTGCATCAGCGTTCAGCGGGTGCTCGTGCAGTCCGAGGTGTACGAGGACTTCGCCGCGCGCCTCGTGAAGCAGGTCGAGAGCCTGAAGGTCGGCGACCCGATGGACCCGACGGTGGACGTCGGCCCGGTGATCCAGAAGAGCGAGGTCGGGCGCATCGGCGAGTGGGTGCAGGAGGCCGTCTCGCAGGGCGCCACGATCCTGACGGGCGGTGAGGGCGAGGAGCCCTTCTACCAGCCGACGCTGCTCGCCGACGTCAAGCCGGAGATGAAGGTGTGCCGCGAGGAGATCTTCGGCCCGGTCGTCACGATCAGCCCGTACCAGACCTACGAGGAAGCGATCGCCGCGGTGAACGACTCACGCTTCGGCCTGCAGGCCGGCGTGTTCACCAACGACATCAACCGCGCGTTCCAGGCGCATCGCGACATCGAGGTCGGTGGCGTGATCGTCAACGACGTCTCGGCGTTCCGAGCGGACCAGATGCCCTACGGTGGCTCGAAGGAGTCAGGCTTCGGCCGCGAGGGAGTGCGGTTCGCGATGGAGGAGATGACCGAGCCGCGCATCATGGTCCTGTCGCACGTCCCGCTTTGAGCCGTGAACGTGCAGGCCTCGGGATGACGCGGTGAGCCGCATCGCGGTGCTCGGGGCGGGCGCGATGGGCAGCGCCGCCGCCGTACTCCTCGCCCGGCACGACGACGCCGACCTGCTCGTGCTCGACGTCGACGGCGCGCGGGCCTCGCGTGTCGCCGAGCGGGTGGGGGCCGAGGGTCGCGGGTTCGACGCCCACGCCGGCGAGCTCCCCTCGGTGCTGAAGGACGTCTCGGCGGTCGCGGCGTGTCTGCCGTACCGACTGAACCTCGAGGTCATGGAGGCGGCGCTCGCGGCCGGCTGTCACTACGCGGACCTCGGCGGCCTGTACCACGTGACGCTCAAGCAGTGGGAGCTGCACGAGCGGTTCCGGGAGGCCGGCCTTACCGCGGTCATGGGGATCGGCTCGGCGCCGGGCATCACGAACGTGCTCGCGCGGCTCGGCGCGGACCGGCTGGACGACGGCTCCGTGCGTTCGATCGACCTGGTGGACGGCTCCGTGGACCTGTCGGCGACCGGTGGCGGGTTCGCCGTTCCGTACTCGGCCGAGACGATCCTCGACGAGTTCACGCTGCCGGCGATCGTGTACGAGGACGGCGAGACGCGCGAGGTGCCGGCCGGCTCCGGCGTCGTCGACTGGGCGTTCCCCGAGCCGATCGGGACGCAGCCGGCGATGTACACGCTGCACTCGGAGCCCGGGACCCTGCCACGGACGATCCGGGGCGTGCGAGACGTCCGGTGGCGCCTCGCGCTCCCGCGCCCGATCCACGAGGGGTTCGCGTTCCTGGTCGAGGTCGGGCTCGCGTCGCGGGATCCCGTGATGACCTCGAACGGTCCCGTCGTCCCGCGCGAGGTGCTCGTCGCCGCGCTCGAGCGGCTGGACGCCGGTAACGGAGAGCCGATGGACCGGGAGGTCATCGACGTGCGCGTCACCGGGACCAGCAACGGCGCGCCGGCCACCTACCGGTCGCTCGCGAGCTTCCGGCCGACGTCCGAGGGGTTGTCGGCGGGCGCGTTCGGCACCGCGATCCCGATGGCGGTCACGGCGAGGTGGCTCGCCGAGGGACGCGTGCCTGCTGGAGTGCACCCGCCGGAGACGGCGTTCGACCCCGAGCCGTTCGTCGCGGAGCTCGAACGCGAGGGCGTCGAGATCTCTGGCGACGTCCTGCCGATCGAGCCGTAGGCTTGGAGCGTGGGCACGCTCGCGCTGATCCTGATCCCGGCCGCGATCTTCGTCGCGGTCGTGGTGGGCGTCGGCGCGCTGCGCGGGCAGCGCGCCGGGGAGCCCCTCCGCCCGCGGTGGGGGAGCCCCGGTGTGTGGGTGGTCGCGTCGATCGCCTTCGTGCTCGTAGGTGTATTCGTGTTCCCGCGCCTGTTCGGGTTCACGTTCCTGTTCTTGCCGTTCTTCCTGGCTCGATCGTTCGGACGGCGGCGGCGCCCCGAGGACGAGCGCCGAGACGGCTGACGCGTCCGATCGCCTAGGTGGGTTCGAGCACCCGCTCGGCGAACGTCCCGGCGATCGCCGCGGCATCTCGTTCGTGTCTCCAGAGGTAGTGGTCGGTGCCAGGGACGATCACCACCTCCGCCTCGGGGAACGGCGTCGCGAGATCACGTACGAGGGGTTCGGGCGCGTACTCGTCGTTCTCGGCGGCGAGCAGGAGCACGGGACGACGGAACAACCGGAGTTCGGCCCGCGAGGGGAGATCCGGGATGTCGAGCTCGTGCCGCAGCGGCAGGCCGATCAGCACGAGAGCGGCCACGCGTTCGTCCTCCAGCGCCTCGCGAAGCGCGACGTTCGCGCCGAACGACCAACCAACGACGACGGTGGGGCCCTCGGGCTCCTGTCGAACGCGACCGATCGCGGCGGCGACGTCCTTCGTCTCCGAACGGCCGCCGCCGTGCGTGCCGCCGCTCCGCATCGTGCCCCGGAAGTTGAACGAGAGCACCACGAACCCGCGGTGCGCGAGCTCGTTCCGCAGAGCCCATAGGATCGGGTGGTCCTTGCTGCCGCCGTGCCGTGGGTGCGCGTGACAGATCACGGCGGAGCCGCGCGCCGTCTGCTCGGGACGACGAAGCTCGCCCTCGAGCGAGACGCCGTCCTCGGTCGAGAAACGCACGGGCTCCATGGCGTGCGACGATGCCAGGCGTGGGCGCCGAACGGCAACCGACGGGCACCGCGTTCGCGCTCCGCGACCCGCTGCCGTGGGACGATCTCGTCGCGATCGTCCGGGCGGCGGAGAACACCGGATACGACGCGCTCTTCCTGCCCGAGATCTCGGGCCGCGATGCGCTCGTGACGCTCGGGGCACTGGCGGGCGAGACTCGGGACCTGTTCCTCGGGACCGGTGTCATCCCGATGCGGTCGCGCACGACGATGCTGACGGCGATGGCGGCCGCCACGGTGCACGAGCGCTCGCGGGGCCGCCTGGTCCTCGGCGTGGGGACCGGCGGGGTGTCGACGGGGGCGCTCGACCGACTCCGAGAGCACGTCCGCGCGCTTCGAGCGCTCCTGGACGGCGAGACGGTGGAGCTCGACGGCGATGCTCGGCGACTCTCGCTGGAGGCGGGGTCGCGGATGCCGATCTGGATCTCGGCCCTGGGTCCGCGAGCGATGCGCCTCGCCGGCGAGGTCGCCGACGGCGTGATCCTGAACTGGTGCCCGCCCGAACGGGTGACGTTCGCCGCGGAACGGATCGGCGAGGGCGCAGAGATCGCCGGTCGCGATCCCGGGGAGGTGGCGATCAGCGTCTACGTGCGGGCCTGGGTCGGGGACGACGAGGCGGCGGCGTGGTCCGCGCTTCGGGAGGCGGCCGCCCAGTACGCGTCCTATCCCGCGTACGCACGACAGTTCGAGCAGTCAGGGCTCGGTGCGGAAGCGACCCGTGCGGCCAAGGCGCTTGGCGCCGGGAGGCTCGAGGAGGTGCCGGAGGAGCTCGTTCGGGCCGTCTGCGCCCTCGGCGACGAGGCCGGAGCCCGCATCGAGTCGTACCGGGAGGCCGGGGCCGACCTCCCCGTCGTGTACCCGGTCGCGACGACGAATGCGGCGGCCTCGATCGAATCGACCCTGTCGGCCCTGGCGCCGGCCTGACCGGCGACCGAGAGGGTTGCAGCCGGCGACGCTCGCCGTAGACTACGGTTTACAAGGTCCACACGGTGGAAAAGGGGAAAACGCGATGACCTACACGATCGCCGAGCCGTGCATCGACATCAAGGACCGCGCCTGCGTGGACGAATGCCCCGTCGACTGCATCTACGAGGGCCCGCGGATGCTGTACATCCATCCCGACGAATGCGTCGACTGCGGCGCGTGCGAGCCGGTCTGCCCCGTGACCGCGATCTTCTACGAGGACGACGTCCCGGCCGAGTGGAAGCAGTTCACGCCGATCAACGCCGAGTGGTTCAACGACGACGTGAGCGGCGTGGGCTCCCCGGGGGGCGCCGCCCAGGTCGGGCCCGCCGCGGTGGACCATCCCGTGGTCGCGGGCTGGCCGACCGTCGGCTGACCGCCGCCTGCCAGCTACCCGGCGGTCCCGACCTCCGCAGAGGTCCGAGGTCCGTCCGCGAGAGAGACCCGGAACGACGCGCCGCCGCCCGGTCGATCCTCCACCCAGGCGCGGCCACCCATCAGTTCGGCGAACCGCGCCACGAGCGCGAGTCCGACGCCGACCCCCGGATCGTGATCGGGCGCCTCCGGACCCTGTCGGAAGGGCTCGAAGACGGCCTCTCGCATCGTCGGCGGGATCCCCGGCCCCTCGTCGTCCACCACGATGAGCGCGCCGGCCTCGTCCGCGGCGACCCGGACCCACACCCGTGTTCCGTCCGGCGTGTGACGAACCGCGTTCGCGAGCAGGTTCTCGACGATCCGCTCGACCTTGGCGCCGTCCACGTTGATCACCAGCGACGGAGCGTCGACGCTCACACGGTCGGCTGCCGCGAGGTCGGACGAAGCCGCCACGCGCGTCACGATCTCGCTCACATCGGTCGGGTGGAGCTTCGGTTCGACGATCCCCCGAGCCAGGCGGTCGAGGTCCAGCAGGTCCGTGACGAGACGGTCCAGCTTGCGGGCGTTCTCCGCGATGCGACCGGCCAGGTCGCGTGACACGGTCGGCTCGAGCTCGATGTCGCTGCGCTCGAGCGTGACCGCGAGGCCGAGGATCGCCGCGAGCGGAGTCCGAAGATCGTGGGAGACGGCCTGGAGGAACGTGTTCTTCATCTCGTCGAGCGCCCGGAGCCGTTGCGACGCGTCCCGCTCGACCGCGAGTGCCCGTTCCAGCTTGGCCTCGGCCTCCTTCCGCCCCGTGATGTCGAGCATGAAACCCTGCCAGTACCGTCGGTCGCCCGATTCCAGGTACGTCGCGACGTCCTGAACCCACACGACGTGGCCGTCCTTGTGGATCACGCGGTACTCGAGCGTGAACTCACCGCCCTGCGTGTTGGACGACCGGTCGGCCGCGAGGACGCGTTCGCGGTCGTCCGGATGGATCAGCCGGGTCCAGAGCGTGGGATCGGCGGCGACCTCCTCGGACGTGTAGCCGATCAGGGTCTCGTTCGCGGGGGAGAGGTACGTCGTGACCGATCCGCCGGTCTTCTGATCGATGTCCTGGACGTAGATCGACACCGGGCTGCGTTCGACGAGCAAGCGGTATCGCTCCTCGGTCTCGGCGAGCGCGGACTCGGCGTCCTTGCGGAGCGTGATGTCGAGCAGGAAGCCCTGCCAGAACGCCTCGCCATCGGGCGGCTGCAGGAGCGTGGCTTCGTCGTGGATCCAGACGTACGACCCGTCGGCCTTCCGGAAGCGATACTCCGCGACGAACGGCTCGCGGGAGCGGTTCGTCCGCTGGTCGAGCGCCAGCACGCGATCCCGGTCCTCCGGGTGGAGATGCTCGACCCAGAAGTGCTCGGTTCCGCTCCACTCACTCGGGGTGTAGCCGAACACCTCGGTACTGCGCGGACTGATGTAGAAGTACTCGGCGTCGACGGCGGGGTCGAGTGCCTCCCGATACGTGACGGCGGGGAGGTGCTCGACGACGGTTCGGAAGACCTCCTCCGCCTCGCGGAGCCGCGCCTCGGCCTCTTTCCGTTCCGTGATGTCCACCATGACGCCCTGCCATACGAGGGGTTGACCTTCCTCGTCGTGCAGCAGGACGGATTCGTCGCGGAACCAGACGATCCGGCCGTCCGCGGCGATCATCCGGTACTCCTGTCGGTATGGCTCTCCCGTCCGCGTCGTGCGTTCGCTCTCCCGGATCACCCGCTCGCGGTCGTCCGGGTGGACGAATCGGGCCCAGGTGCCCGGGGCCTCGGCCCAGTCGCTCGGGGCGTACCCGAGGATCCGCTCGACCTGAGGGCTCACGTACAGGACGGAGCCCTCGACGTCGTACCCCTTGGTGAGGTGCTCCTGGTACGTGATCGCCGGCGTCGATTCCACGATCGATCGGAACCTCGCCTCGGCCTCACGCAGGCGGCGTTCCGAACGCTCCCGATCGATCGCCGCCGCGAGCGTCCCGGCGGCGGCCCGCAGCGCGTCGGTCTCGTCCGGACCCCATCCACGCTCGTCCACGCAGTCGTCGAGGCCGATGTATCCCCACCAGGCTCCGGCCACGACGAGGGGCACGAGGAGGAGCGAGCGGATCCCGTGCGCCTCGAGCGTGGGGCGTTCGGACGCCGGGAACCCGGCGACGGGTCCCCCGAGGACCTCACCTGCACCGAGCGTGCTCACCCACCGTTCGAGCCCGTCGAACCCGAGCTCGTTGCCCTCGGCGACGATCGCGAGGTCGTCGCGGGCCACCCACTGCGCGCGAAGGACCGCGCGGAGCTCGCCGCCGCCCCCCCGGTTCTCGTAGACGTACGCGCGGGAGACGTCGACCGCCTCGCCGATCCTCGGGAGGATCTCGTGGATCACCTTCGGCCAGTCGGGTTCCTCGAGCAGGCGCTGCGCCGCGAAGGCCACCGCCTCCAACGTCGCGCCGCGCCGCGAGGCGTCCTCGCTCGCCCTCATCGTCTCCACATCGACTCCTTGCACGCGTACGTCGCTTCGGTTGATTATCGGCCGGAGGACGGGGCCGGTGGAACGATTCGGCTCGGGTTCGTGCCTGGTGGGGCGGAGCGGCTCAGGCAGGTGTCCCGGCCGAGGCCGCGCCGTCGCCCTCCGGTGCTTCCGGCACGATCCCGGACTCGCCCCACGCCGTGTCCTCGGGCCACCGGGCCCGCGACCTCGCGGCCAGCTTCGACATCAGCGAGATCGCGGCTTCGTCCTCCGATCCCGGGCGCCACTCGATCACGCGGTCGGCCGTCGCACGGTCCCACAGGTCGCGGCCCTTGTCCGTGCGGATGATCGTGAGCGTCCAGCCTTCGCTCTGGCCGAGACCACCGAACGAGATGTCCGCGTGCTCGGCCGCGAAGTCCGGGCACTTGAGGCACCCGGGCCGCGTGAACTCGTGGGCCTGCTTCAGCGAGTAGGCGACCTCCTCGCCGTCGTTCGTGTAGAAGAGCAGCTTCCCCTTCACGTTCACCCGAGCGAGGTCGTCGAGCGACAGGCCGAGCCGGTTCTGCGCGATCTCGACCATCAGGCCGTCGTACGTGAAGCTCTTCGAGCACAACAGCCCGAAGGTCCATGCGATCTTCTTCGCCCACTTGTTCACCCGGCGCGCCGCCATCGAACCGGTCACGCTCGCCTGACAGGACATGCCGACGAGCGCGAGCTTGGACAGGCCCATCTCGGCGGCCTTCACGAGTGCGAGTGGGTTCGCCGAATACGTGTAGCGGGAGCCCGCCGTCGCCAGGACCCCTTCCTCGTCGGTGACCACAGCCGGCTCGGCATCCCACTGCCGTTCGTCGGAGAGCTTCGACGTGAGCGCTCCGTCGATCTCGCCGTTGCGAAGTCCCCAGATCAGCAGGGCGGAGACCACACCGCCGTCCTGTCCCTCCATGAGCGCCTCGGGCGAGGTCGCGCGTGCGAGCACGATGTCCTGGTACTGCCCGATGACCTCCTCGGGCTTGCGGGTCTGGCCGAAAAGCAGCTGATCGATCTCGCCCTCCCACTCGCGGAACCGGGGACACGCGAGCGTGCAGAGCGAGCATCCGCGGTCTCCGTGAAGGCACACGTCGGGACCGTCCTCTTGCAGTTGCACCGGGACGTCGTTCTCGTAGCCGAGGACGTGGAAGGGGCACGCGACGATGCAGGCGGTGCAACCGGTGCACAGCCCGGTCATGACGACCTCGTCGTACAGGTCGCGCCACTGCGTCTTGTCGGCGCTCGTGGGCATGGTAGGGAGTCTAGCGGTATGCATGCCGTGACCTGTGGCCGCCGGTGGGTCGCGATTTCCGAGGGTCGGGGCTAGGCTGGTCGTTCGTCCGGACGACGGAGGTGCGGGATGGTCAAGTCGAGGTGGCTCCGGGTGCTTGCCGGAGCGTTCGCCCTCTCACTGGTGCTCGCCGCGTGCGGCGGCGACGACGAGGGCGGCGAGGAGACGGGCGGCGACACCGCCGCGACCGGCGCCACGGACACCGGGGGCGGGACTTCGATCACGATCGCGGACTTCGCGTTCGACCCCGACACGATCAGTGTCTCCGGACCGACCGAGATCACCATCACCAACGAAGACAGCGCGGCGCACACCTTCACGCTCGACGACGGGAGCGTCGACGAGGAGATCGCCGGCGGCGCATCGGCCACCGTGACCGTCGACGTCTCCGCTTCGACGGGCTTCGTCTGCCGGTTCCACCCGCAGATGACCGGATCCGTCGAGGTCATGTAGGGTCGAACGGCTCAGCAACCGAAGCGCGCCTCGGGGCGGGTCAGGGCCCGTCGGCGTTCAGACCGAGAACGAGTCGCCGCACGCGCACTCGTGCTTCGCGCGCGGGTTCAGCATCTTGAGGCCTCCGCCGAGCAGCGCGTCGTTGTAGTCGAGCGTCGAACCCTCGACGATCGGCGCGCTCCTGGGGTCGACCAGGACGCGGACGCCGCCGTCTGCGGGAACGACGTGGTCCTCGGCCTCGGGCACCTCCGCGAAGCCGAGCTCGTAGGAGAACCCTGAGCATCCGCCGGCGACGACGCGGACCCGGAGCAAAGGATCGGCGCGCCCCTCCCTCTCGGCGAGCTGGCGGATCCTGCCGGCCGCCTTGTCGGTGACCGCGATGACGGTGGCCGTCTGTTCCATCCCCTTCAGGATACCGCCGGGCGCCTCACGACGGCTCAGCGAGCCGCTCGGCGAGCTGCAGGAAAGCGCCCTTGAGGCTCTCGGAGAGCGTCGGGTACGCGTGGATGGCCCCGCCAACGGTCGCGGAGGGCAGTTCGCCGGCCATCGCTGCGACCACCTCGTGGATCATCGCGCCCGCTTCCTCGCCGACGACGTGCCCGCCGAGGAGCTCCCCGGAGCTCGCGTCCGCGACGAGCTTGACGATCCCGTCGGATCGCCCGTCGATCAGCGAGCGTTCGTTGTCCGCGAGCGGCACGGTCGCGGTGCGAACGTCGTGGCTGGCATCCACGGCGTCGCGCTCGGTGAGCCCCACGCTCGCGACCTCCGGATCGCAGAACGTGACACGCGGGACGACCCGGTAGTCGCGCTGACGGGGCGTCCCGAGGATGTCGTCCACGACGACCTCCGCTTCGTACGACCCGACGTGCGTGAACAGCAGGTCGCCGGTCGCGTCGCCGGCGGCCCACACGTTCGGTGCCGTGGTGCGGAGCGTGTCGGACAGAACGGGTCGACCGCCGTCGTCGAGCTCGACCCCCGCGGCGGCGAGATCGTGGACGTCGAACACCGGCCGGCGGCCGGCCGCGACCAGGACCTCGTCGATCTCGAGCGACTCACCGCCGGCGAGGCTCAGCGTCCAGCCGCTGTCGCGGTGCTCGGCCCGCTCGAGGTTCGTGCCGGCGAGGATCCGGATGCCTTCTCGTTCGAGGACGGGAGCGATCGCCGCAGCGGCGTCCTCGTCCTCGTTCGGCAGGACGTGCGGCAGGACCTCGACGACCGTCACGGCCGTCCCGAACCGCGCGTAGATCTGCGCGAACTCGATGCCGACGGCTCCCGCGCCGATCACCGCGAGCGAGCCGGGCGGGGCGTCCGGCTTCCAGATCGCCTCCTTGTTCGTCCAGTACGGGCCGTCGGTGAGCCCCGGCACCGGCGGCACCGTGGCCCGGGTCCCGGTCGCGAGGACGACGCGTTCGGTCTCCATCTGCGTGCCGTCCGCGAGCTCGACGCGGCGATCGCCGACGAGCCGGGCCTCCTGCAGGTGGACCGTGACCCCGATCCGCTCGAACGGACCGGCGCCCTCTCGCGTCTGCTGCTCGATCACGTCGCGGGCACGCCGCTGGACGGCCCGGAAGTCGACCTCGACCGATGGGATCCTCACACCGAAGCGTTCGGCGTCGCGGGCCGTCTGCGCGATCTTGGCGCTCCGCAGCATCACCTTGGTGGGGACGCATCCGTCATGCGTGCACTCGCCGCCGAGACGGTCGCGCTCGGCGATCGCCACCCGCAGGTTCGACCGGCGGGCGAGCTGGTACGCGACTTCGGAGCCGGTGCCGCCCCCGCCGATCACGACGACGTCGAACCGTTCGGTCATGGACGCGCCAGGAGCTCGGCGATCATGGGGGCGCGAGATAGGCCGCGAACACCCGCGCGTAGACGCGCGCCGCCGCCACGAGCTCGTCGACCTCGACCCACTCGTTGGCAGTGTGCGCGACCCCGAGGGACCCTGGACCCAAGATCACCGTCGGGATCCTCGCCTCGTTCAGGTAGAACCGCGCGTCGGTGATGCCGGTGAACCCCGCATCCTCGGGCATCCGGCCGAGTTCGGCGCGCACCGCCGAACGGCACTGTTCGGCGATCTCCGAGCCCGGGTCGGCCTCGGCGGCGTCGATCCACAGCCGGAGGTCGAACGATAGGTCCGTGTCCGGGTGCTCGGCCCGGATCGACTCGGAGAGGCGCTCGAACGGCTCGAGGACGGCTTCGGACGAGCGCTCGCCCGGGATCGTCCGTCGGTCGACGTCGACCACGCACCGGTCCGCGACAACGTTGGGCGCGCTCCCGCCCTCGATCGTGGCCGCATTCACGGTCGGGCGCCCGGCGAGCGGATGCTCGATGTCGGGGAGGACCTCCTCGATCCGCAGCACGAAGCGGGACATCGTCGCGATCGCGTTCACGCCGAGGTGCGGCCGCGACCCGTGTGCCGAACGCCCGCGGGAGGTGGCAACGACCCACGCACCCCCGCGTTCGGCCAACGCGACGTCCATCTCGGTCGCCTCGCCGACGATCGCGGCGTCCTGATCGAGCAGCCCCTGTTCGAGCAGCACCTGGGTGCCGTTCAGCCCGGCCATCTCCTCGTCGGCCACCAGGTGGAGGTCGAGCGTGCCCCCGAGCTCGATGGCGCTCCGGCCGAGGGCGGCGACGGCGGCGAGCGCCGCGGCCACCGCGCCCTTCATGTCCACCGCGCCCCGGCCGACGAGGCGCCCATCGACGACCTCGGCGCCGAACGGCGGGTGGTCCCACGTCTCCGGATCGCCGGCCGGGACGACGTCGAGGTGGCCGTTCCAGGCGAGTCGCGGCCTGCTCCCGTCCCCGATCCTCGCGACCACGCTCGGGCGTCCGGCCTCGCCGCGGACGATGCGTGAAGAGGCGCCCAGGGCGACGAGCAGGCCCTCGGCGATCTCGGCCACTTCGTCCTCTGTGCCGCCGGGGTTCTCGCTCGGGGCCTCGATCAGCGTCTGTGAGAAGCGGACGACCTCGTCCGGATCGACGGCCGCCGCGACGGCCTTCAGGGTTGCCTCCTCTACCATGTCGGCGAATGTACCGGAGCGACCTGCGAACGCGCCTGCCGGGCCTCCTGGACCCGCGTCCTCGTCCCGAGCCCTCGCCTGGCGATCGGTTGGCGGCGGTGCTGCTGCCGGTCGTGGACGGGGAGCGGCTCGTCTTCACTCGCCGGACCGAGCACCTGCCGAGGCATCCGGGAGAGATCTCCTTCCCCGGCGGGCTGCAGCACGCCGACGACGCCGATCTCGCCGCCACGGCCCTTCGCGAGAGCGAGGAGGAGCTCGGGCTCGCGCCCGACGACGTCGAGCTGATCGGCGCGCTCGAGCCCGTGCACACGTTCGTTTCGGCGATCCTGGTTGTGCCGTTCGTCGGCCTGTTGAACGGTACGCCCGCGTTCACGCCAAACGCCGGGGAGATCGCCGAGGTGCTCTGGTACGGGCTGGAGGAGCTCGACGCGGCCGAGACCACGGTCGAATGGCCGCGCGACGGCCACGTCTACCGGGGCTTCGCGTACCCGATGGCGGACGGGAACACGGTGTGGGGGGCCACGGCGAAGATCCTCCACGAGCTGATCGAGTTGATGCGGACGACCGGATGAGCGCCGAGCCGGAAGGGTACGCGCCCTCCGACGCCGAGCTCCGTTCGATCCTCGGCGACGCCGAGACGATCGCCGTCATCGGCCTCTCGTCCAAGCCGGACCGGCACTCGAACGAGGTCGCCGCGTACCTGCAGAGGAAGGGCTACCGGATCGTGCCCGTCAACCCGAACGAGACCGAGGTACTCGGCGAGCGGGCGTACCCGTCGCTGTCGGAGGTTCCCGACGACGTCCGGATCGACGTCGTCGACGTGTTCCGACGCGCGGACGACACGTCCCCGATCGCCGAGCAGGCCGTGGAGCGCGGCGCCAGGGTGCTCTGGCTCCAGGACGGGATCGTGAACGACGAGGCGCGACGGATCGCCGAGGAAGGCGGGCTGACGGTGATCATGGGCGTCTGCATCCAGCGGACGAAACGACGGTTGGAGGAGAAGGAGAGGTCCTGATGCAGAAGTGGGAGTACTTCGTGGCGCCGTTGCTCGAGCACAACCCGGGGGAGATCCTGAACACGTTCGGCGACGACGGGTGGGAGCTCGTCTCGGTGGCGCAGATCCAGAACCCGATGGGCGGACAGTCGCTTGGTCGCGTACATGAAGCGCCCGAAAGCGCCGATCGCCTAGCGCCGCAGCAGGCGATCGCCTAGCGCCGCAGCAGGCGGCCGCGCATCAGCAGGAGCCCGCCGAGCAGGATCCCCGCGACGACGATCCCGACTGCCGTGGTGAGACCGCTCGGTCCCCCGGCCGGCGAGGGCGAGACCGTCGGCGACGGCGACGCCGCTCCGGTCTCGCCGGTGGTGCCAGCGCCGCCGCCCGGTGCCGGCGACGTCGTCTCCGCCGGTTGCCGCACCGGTTGCCGGTAGAGCACGTTCGGCGTCGCGACCCAGAGCGCGCCGTCGGGGGCGACCGCCACGTCCGTGATCCCGCCCTCGAACCGTCCGACGATCTGCTCGTCGGGACCCGGCAGCGGCATCCGGTGGAGGTTCCCCGCGTAGCCCTCGCCGAAGAACAGGTCGCCACCAAAGACGGCGCACCCCGTGATCACGATCGTCGGGGTGAAGCTCAAGACCGGGTCCCGGAACCGCGGCTCGCCGCCCGGGCCGAGCTGTGTCGGCCACCCGAGGTTCGACCCCGGCTGGACGAGGTTGAGCTCGTCGTCGGTCGACGGGCCGTTGTCGGTCGACCAGATGTCTCCCGAGGAGGGGTCGACGCAGATCCCGAACGAGTTCCGGATCCCGAGCGCGAACGTGGGGTTGTCCGGCCCGAGCGGGTTGTCCGGCGGCACCGAGCCGTCGGGGCTCAGGCGCAGGATCCGGCCGCCGATCCCCAGGACCTCCTGCGCGAGGTCCTGGTCGCTCCCCTCGCCGACCGTGACGTAGAGCATGCCGTCGAGCCCGAACGCGAGGTCGCCCCCGTTGTGGATGCCGAACGTGGTGGGCAGCAGGTCGAGCAGGTCCTCGCGTTCGACGGCGACGTCGCCGTCGGCACGGAAGCGCACGAGCCGGTTCCGGCCCTCGACCGCGTCGGAGTAGTAGGCGTAGACCCACGGTTCGGACGGGAAGTCGGGATGCACCGCGACGCCGAGCAGGCCCATCTCGTTCACCGGCGAGAACGTCTCGACGGTCGCGAAGGGCTCGTCGAGGATCTCGCCGTCACGGACGACGCGGATCTCGCCGATGTCTTTGTCCGCGACGAAGATCGTGCCGTCGGGCGCGAACGACATGTTCGCCGCGAAGTCGAACCCGTCGACGGCCGGCTCGAACCCTTCCTGCCCGCCGGCAGGAGCCGGAAGCAGGAGCACCGTCACGGCGACCATCGCCACCAGCCCGCGAACCATCCGTCGAGTCTATGGAGGCTCCTCCGCTAGGGTGCGGTCGGTGCTCCCGATCGACCACGTCGGCGTCGCGTTGCGATCGCAACGTCCGACGGGGAGCTCGTGATCGAGGAGACGCCGCCCTCAGCCGAGCGCTTGCTCGAGGTCGGCGACGAGGTCGTCGGGGTGCTCGATCCCGACCGAGAGCCGGATCAGGGTGTCGGGGACCTCGATCGGCGAGCCCGAGACGCTCGCGTGCGTCATCGGGCCCGGGAGCTCGATCAGCGACTCGACGCCGCCGAGCGACTCGGCGAGGAAGAACAGCTTGGTCGACTTCCACGGTCCGGACGGCTTCGTCTCGGCTTCCCACCTCGAAGCTCACCATCCCCCCGAAATCCTTCATCTGCCGGACGGCGACCTCGAACCCGGGGTGACCCGGCAGACCGGGGTAGTGCACGCGTGTGACCTTCGGGTGTCCCTGGAGGAACTCGGCGATCTGCTTGGCGCCGCGGCAGTGCGCGTCCATCCGAAGGCCGAGCGTCTTCACCCCGCGGAGCGCGAGGTAGCAGTCCATCGGACCCGGGACCGCACCGGCCGCGTTCACGAGGAACGTGAGTCGTTCGATCAGCTCCGCATCGTTCGCGACGAGGGCGCCGCCGATCAGGTCGGAGTGCCCGCCCAGGTACTTCGTCATCGAGTGGAGCACGACGTCGGCGCCCAGTTCCAGCGGTCGTTGCAGGTACGGGGTCGCGAACGTGTTGTCCACGACGCATCGCGCACCCGCCCCGTGCGCGAGATCAGCGAGGGCGGCGATGTCGATCACCTTCAGGAAGGGGTTCGTGGGGGATTCGACCCACACGAGCGCGGTGTCCTCCCGAAGGACGGAACGGCATGCGATGAGGTCCGTCATGTCGACCGTGTCGAACTCGAGCCCCCACTGATCCAACACGCGGGCGAGCAGCCGGTACGTCCCGCCGTACACGTCGTCCGAGATCGCGACGTGATCGCCGGGCTTCAGCGTGAGCAGCAACGTCGTCGTCGCGCCGAGCCCGCTCGAGAAACACAGCGCCCTCGCCCCTCCCTCGAGCGACGCGAGGACCTGCTGGAGCGCCTCGCGCGTGGGGTTGCCCGCCCGCGCGTAGTCCCACGCTTTCGGCTTGCCCACCGCGGGCTGGGCGTACGTCGAGGTCTGGTAGATCGGGACGTTCACGGAGCCGAACTCGGCCTCGGGGTCCTGCCCGACGTGGATCGCGCGGGTCTCGAACCGCATCTCCCGCTCGTCGTCGCTCGGCGACATCTCGCGTTCGTCCCGTTCGTCCCCGCCCGCCCGGCTCATCGCATCTCCGGCGGGATCGCCCAACCTCGTCGGTTCAGCTCGTCGACCGCTTCCTGTCCCGAACGCGCCAGCGTCCACAGCGCGGACTTGCGCTTGGCGTCGTGGCCGGGCGCGAACTCGCGCGGCGGTGAGCGCCGTGCAGGACGGGTCGCCGCAGCCGCACGCCGTGAGCCCGGGGAGGGCGGGCTGACGCCGGTCGGGCCGAGGGGACTCGCCGCGGCGATAGGGGCGAGCGGGCAGCGTGGCAGATGGCACCACGATCTGGCCCTCCTTCGGATCGCCGGGCGCGCTGAACCGCCGCTCGAGCGCGTACAGGCCGGTGAGCGCGGCGAGCGCCGCGTCGACCTGGTCGACCGATCGCAGCCCCGAGCCGTCCACGCCGCGCTCGCGCAGCACGGTCCGGCGCCAGGCGTGCGGGCTCGGGCCGCGCGGCGGCAGGCATCCGGCGAGCACGACCGCGCTCGCGTGCGGGAACACTTCGATCGCCGTGCTCTTCACCGACCCTCCACGGTACCGGGGGAAGGACTCGTCGATCGCAGCGAACGCGGCGAACCCGATCGTCATCCACTCGTAGAACGGGTGCTCGGCCATCCGTGTGTCCGACGGCGTGTTGAAGCACTGGATGCCGAACCATCGGAGCTCGCGCTCGGTGAGACGGGACCGGCCCGCGTTCGCCCATCCGGGCGGCGCGTCGATCGCGACGACGTCGGGTCCGAAGTCGGGGACCAGCTTGCCGAGATCGCCGACGATCACGCGGCGAACCGTGTCGACGACCGTGCGGTCGGCGTCCAGCAGGACGAGGTCGAGCCCCTTGCGAACCCCGACGTCGATCCCGAGCGCTCGCACGTCAGACGCGGGAACGATGCGCGAGGAACTCGAGGAGGTCGCTGCGGGTGAGCACGCCGAGGACCTGCCCCGCCTTCTCGATCAGCACGGCCGGCCCGTGCTGAAGCGACTCGAACGCCAGCTCGATCGGCGCGTCGAACTCGACCATGCCGATCGGCGGCCCCATGACCTCGGCGACGTCGGCCTGCAGGGCGTCGGGGTCCCGGAAGATCCGGTCGAGCAGCGCGTTCTCGTGCACGGCGCCGACGAACTGCGAGACGTCGACGCCGGGTTCGCGCACGACGGGCGCCTGCGAGATGCCGAACTCCTGCAGCGCGTCGATCGCCTGCCGAACCTTGTCGTGCGCGTTCACCGTCACGAGCGGTGGGACCTCACCACGTTTGGCCGACAGGACCTCCTCGACGCGGATCATCTCGGGACGCTCCATGAGCCCGTACTGGATGAGCCAGGTGTCCGAGAAGGCTTTCGACAGGTAATTCCGGCCGGTGTCGGGCAGGATCACGACGATCGTCGTCTCCTCCGGCAGCTCAGCCGCGACCTCGAGCGCCGCGACGACGGCGGTCCCCGACGAGGAGCCGACGAGGATCCCTTCCTCCCGGGTGATCCGTCTCGCCATGCGGAACGCGTCGCGGTCGGAGACCCGGACGTATCGATCGACGAGCGACGGGTCGAACGTGGTCGGCCAGAAGTCCTCGCCGATCCCCTCGGTCAGGTAGGGGTGGACGTCGCCGGAGTAGATCGAGCCCTCGGGGTCCGCGCCGACGACGAGAACGTCCGGGTTCTGCTCCTTCAGGTACCGCGCGGCGCCCGTGATCGTCCCCCCGGTCCCGACGCCGGCGACGAGCACGTCGATCCGGCCGTCCGTCTGCTGCCAGATCTCGGGTCCGGTGGTGGCGTAGTGGGCGGCAGGGTTCTCCTCGTTCATGTACTGGTTGGGCTGGAACGCGCCCGGGATCTCCTCGGTCAGCCGGTCGGCGACGCGGTAGTAGGACTCCGGCGACTCCGGCGGCACGGCGGTCGGGCAGATGACGACCTCGGCGCCGTACGCGCGCAGCAGCGAGATCTTCTCCTGGCTCATCTTGTCGGGCATCACGAAGATGCAGCGGTACCCGCGGACCGCGGCCGCGATCGCGAGCCCGTGACCGGTGTTGCCCGAGGTGGGTTCGACGATCGTCCCGCCGAGCTTCAGGCGGCCGTCGCGTTCGGCCACCTCGATCATGCGGAGCCCGATGCGGTCCTTCACGCTCCCGCCCGGGTTGAGCATCTCGAGCTTGGCGAGGATCGTCGGTTGCACGCCGCGGGCGACGCTGCGGAGGCGGACGAGCGGCGTGTCGCCCACCGCGTCCAGGAACGTGTCGAGCACTTCCACCGCGCGCCTCCCCGACGATCTCGTGCCGCTGGCACATCCTCCCACGAACCGTCGGCGCCGTTCTCCGGTGCCGCCCGGGCAACTACACCCGGACTTCGAACCTGCCGATTCGACTCCCGTGGACGCCGAAGGAACGCCGTTCGTGCCCGGGGAGGGCGCCGGGAGGTCCCTGCTCGTCGTCGACGACGACCCGTTCATCGCCCGGCTGCTCGAGATCGAGCTCACGGCGGCCGGCTACGAGGTTCGGACGGCCGGCAACGGCGCGCGGGCGTTGGAGATCGCCCACGAGCGATGCCCGAGCTCGTGCTGGCCGACGTGATGATGCCTAGCGTGGACGGGCTCGCGCTCACCCGGAGGCTCCGGCTCGACGAACGCACCGCGGCGGCGAAGGTGATCCTGCTGACCGCCCGCGGGATGTCGGCCGACCGGCTCGAAGGGTTCGCGGTGGGCGCCGACGACTACGTCGTGAAGCCGTTCGACACGCCCGCGTTGCTCGCGCGCATCCGCGACGTCCTGGCACGACCGGCCACGACGCAGCCGGTCTGACCGGGCGTCGCCCTTCGAGCCGGCACTATCATCGCGAGCGTGAGCGCGCGCGAGGTCCGGGCTTCCCGAGGCACCACGCTCTCCTGTCGCTCGTGGCCGCAGGAGGCGGCGCTCCGGATGCTGATGAACAACCTCGATCCCGACGTGGCCGAGCGCCCACAGGATCTCGTCGTCTACGGCGGGACGGGCCGGGCCGCCCGCTCGTGGGACGCGTTCGACGCGATCGTGCGGTCGCTCCGCGATCTCGCGGACGACGAGACGCTGCTCGTGCAGTCCGGCAAGCCGGTGGGCGTGTTCCGAACGCACGACATGGCGCCCCGCGTGCTGATCTCGAACTCGATGCTCGTTCCGAAGTGGGCCGACTGGGACACCTTCCGCGATCTCGAGCACGCGGGCCTGACGATGTACGGGCAGATGACCGCGGGATCCTGGATCTACATCGGGACGCAGGGGATCCTGCAGGGGACGTACGAGACGTTCGCCGAGGCGGCGTCGCAGCGGTTCGGCGGGTCGCTCGCCGGAACCGTGACCCTCACCGGCGGGCTCGGCGGGATGGGTGGCGCGCAACCGCTGGCGGTCACGATGAACGGCGGGGTCGCGCTCTGCGTCGAGATCGATCCCGCGCGGATCGAGCGTCGCATCAAGACGCGGTACCTGGACCGGGAGACCGACGACATCGACGAGGCGCTCCGGTGGGTGGACGAGGCGCGGGGCGCCAAGGAGGCCGTGTCCGTCGGCCTCGTCGGCAACTGCGCGGAGGTGCTGCCGGCGTTGCTGGCCCGCGGGTTCGCTCCCGATCTCGTCACCGATCAGACGAGCGCCCACGACCCGCTCGGCGGCTACGTGCCCGCGGGTCTGTCGCTCGACGAGGCCGCGAAGCTCCGCGAGGACGAGCCCGAGGAATACCAGACGTCGGTCGTTCGCGTCGATGGCGCAGACACGTCGAGGCGATGGTCGGGTTCCTCGAGAGCGGGGCGGTCGTGTTCGACTACGGCAACAACCTGCGAGCCGGCGCCGAGACCGGCGGGCTCGCGCACGAACGCGCGTACGCGTACCCGGGGTTCGTGCCGGCGTTCGTCCGGCCGATGTTCTGCGAAGGCAAGGGGCCGTTCCGCTGGGCGGCGCTCTCGGGCGAGGCCGAGGACATCGCGAAGACCGATCGAGCGGTCGCCGAGCTGTTCCCCGAGAACGAGCGGCTCCGGCGGTGGCTCGATCTGGCCGAGGACCGGGTCGCGTACCAGGGCCTGCCGGCACGCATCTGCTGGCTCGGCTACGGCGAGCGCGCGCGTGCGGGCCTCCGGTTCAACGAGATGGTCGCGAGCGGCGAGCTCTCGGCGCCGATCGTGATCGGGCGGGACCACCTCGACAGCGGCAGCGTCGCGTCGCCGTACCGGGAGACCGAGGCGATGAAGGACGGGTCGGACGCGATCGCGGATTGGCCGATCCTGAACGCGCTCATCAACACGGCGGCCGGCGCGCACTGGGTGAGCGTGCATCACGGCGGCGGCGTGGGGATCGGCTACTCGATCCACGCGGGCATGGTGGTGGTCGCCGACGGAACCGAGAACGCTGCGGCGCGGCTCGAACGCGTGCTCACGAGCGACCCGGGGACCGGGGTCGTCCGCCACGCGGACGCCGGTTACGACGAGGCGCTCGCCGTCGCGGCCGACCGGGGCGTTCGGCTCCCCTGGCGCGAATAGCTCAGGAGGTCCGTCCTCCGTTGCCGCTCGAATCGATCGGCGGCCTCGCGCGAGCCGTAGTCCGGGCTCGTTCGATAGATCAGGTAGTCGGCGCTCGACCAGAGCGTCTTGGAAACCGGCCAGAACAGCAGCGGCGTGAAGACCGCCACCGCGATCGACGCGATGGTGAGCGCGGCGACGTGGAGATCGGGGAGATCCACGATCAGCCACACGATCAGCAGTCCCACCCAGACGACGGCCGTGAACACGTAGTTGAGCGTCATGGCGCCGAGGAACCCGCCCTCCTCGCGCTCGAGGCGGAGACCGCAACGCGGGCATCGTTCGCGGATGCGGAACCAGCTCGCGAACAAGCCGCCGCCGCCGCAGCGCGGGCAGCGTCTCGTCGCGCCGCGCAGGAAGGCTTTCGTCGCGCCGGGTTCTCCCCGCCGGGTCCCGCGCGCCGGAGCGTCGTGGGCCTGGGGTGACCAGTGCGAGCCGGTTCCTGCGGCCGGGCCAGGTTCGGGACGCGGATCCGGATCTGGATCGGGCCTCGGTTCCGGGTCGAGGTGCTCCCACGGGTTCGACATGTCTCGAACCAGCCTAGTCCTCGGTCGCGGTTTGCCGGGCGGAGACCCGCTCCGTAGCCTTGCGTCAGTGTCAGGGTGATCGGGCAGTGAGATCCCGCGCTCGAGTCGGGATAGCCTTCGGCCGACGGCGGGCTGGCTCATAGCCTTCGTGTCACCCCGCGAGCGGGATGACCTTCACGGGTTCTGCCGCCCGCCGCCGGCCAAGGCCTGCCGGCGTGACTTCATAGGAGCGTGCATCCGCCCCACTGAGGCGTGTCCGCCGGTGGTCCCTGCCATCCGGCTGTTGCGTCCAGAAAGGGGGACCGGAGGTGATCGTAATCGGGATCGACCCGCACAAGCAGACCCACACGGCGGTCGCGATCGACCGCGCGACGGGTGAGGTCACGGCCGAGCTCACGATCAAGGCCCGCACACCTGGGTTCGAGCGGCTCGTGGACTGGGCCAGGCGCCTGGATGAGGAGCGACTGTTCGCCATCGAGGACGGCCGGCACGTCTCCGGCTCGCTCGAGCGCCACCTCCTAGGTCGGGGGGAGCGCTCGGTACGCGTGGCTCCTCGGATGATGGGGCAGGCACGTCGAGTGGACCGGATCCGCGGCAAGTCTGATCCGATCGACGCGACCGCCGTCGCACGGGCGGCGCTTGCGCACCCCGATCTGCCCGAGGCGACGCTGGCCGGTACCGAGCGGGAGATCGGGCTCCTTGCGGCGCACCGGGAAGCGATGGTGAACGAGCGGACCGCGATCCAGTCCAAGCTGCGATGGCTCCTTCACGACATCGACCCGGATATGGCTCCCCCCCAGCGCGCGCTCGACCGCTTCTGGGCGCTGGACAGCCTCGAAGCCGCGCTCGGCAGGATGGAGCCGGCCACCGACATCAGGATCTGCTTGGAGCTCATCGCGAGATGCCGTGAGATCACCGTGCGTGCGAACGAGCTCGAGCGCGAGATCGGATCGCTGGTGAAGACCTCCGCTCCCTCGCTGCTGCAGATCCCGGGCTGCGCATCGCTTACGGCGGCCAAGATCGTGGCCGAGACCGCGCAAGTGGGCCGGTTCCCGACCGAAGGTCACTTCGCCCGCTACGCGGGGACGGCTCCGATCCCCGCCTCCTCGGGGGCGAGCCACCGACACCGATTCAACCGTCGGGGCAACCGACAGCTCAACGCGGCCCTGCACCGGATCGCGGTCACTCAACTGCGCATCCACGAGCCGGCGAAGCTCTACGTAGCCAAGAAGCGCTCAGAGGGCATGAGCAAGACCGAGGCCATACGAGCGCTCAAGCGAAGGCTCTCGAGGGTCGTGTTCAAGACCATGACATCGATGCAACCATCCCCCGACGGCTTGACCGCCGCTGCGGGCTTGACATAGGAGCAACCCGTGCCGGTCCGGGTCGGGGAGCCGCTGACGCTGGACGACGTCGTGGCGGTCGCGCGCGGCGCCGAGGTCGAGCTCCCGACGAGCGCGAGACAACGGATCGCCGCGGCCCGGGACGTGGTCGAACGCGCCGTCGCGTCGAACGCGACCGTCTACGGCGTGACGACCGGGTTCGGGTCGCTCGCGAACGTACGGATCGAGCCCGAACAGGCCGACACGCTCCAGGAGGGGATCGTCCGGTCGCACGCGACGGCGGTCGGGCGCCCACTCTCGCGCGAGGAGGCGCGGGCGATGCTGCTCCTTCGAGCGCACGTGCTCGCGCTCGGGCATTCGGGCGTGCGCGAGGTGATCGTCGAGCGGATGGTGGAGATGCTGAACCGCGACCTCGTGCCGGTCGTCCCCGAGCAGGGGTCGCTGGGAGCCTCCGGCGACCTCTCGCCGCTCGCGAACCTCGCCCTTCCGCTCCTCGGCGGTGGCGAGCTGCTGATCGACGGCGAGCCGGTGCCCGCCGCCGACGCGCTCGCGAACGCCGGCCTGGAGCCGATCGCGCTCGGCGCGAAGGAGGGACTCGCGCTCGTGAACGGCACGCAGGGGATGCTCGCCGTGGGCATCCTCGCCGCCGCTCGCGCCGACCGTCTCGTTCGCACCGCCGACGTGACGGCCGCGATGAGCGTGGAGGCTGCGCTCGGGTCGGACCAGGTGTTCGACGAACGGCTGACGTCGCTCCGGCCGCATCCCGGCGTCGTCGCATCCGCCTCGAACCTCCGGCAGCTGCTCGCCGGAAGTCCGATCGTCGCGTCGCACCGCGAGAGCGAGCACCTCGTGCAGGACGCGTACTCGCTCCGATGCTCGCCGCAGGTGAACGGCGCGACGCGCGAGGTGCTCCGGTTCGTGCGCGGGGTCCTCGAGGTGGAGTCGAACGCGGTCTCGGACAACCCGATCGTCCTTCCGGACGACGACGAGGTCCTCTCCGGCGGGAACTTCCACGGGCAGCCGGTCGCGGTCGCGCTCGACGCGCTCGCCGCGGCGCTCGTGCCGCTCGCGAGCATCGCCGAACGGCGCCTCTACCGGCTGCTCGATCCGGCGCGGAACAACGGGCTGCCCGCGTTCCTCGTCGCCGAGAGCGGACTGAACTCCGGCTTCATGCTGGTGCAGTACACGGCCGCCTCGCTCGTCTCCGAGTGCAAGACGCTCGCGCATCCGGCGTCGGTCGACTCGATCGGCTCGAGCGCCGGACAGGAGGACCACGTGAGCATGGGCATGACCGCCGCGCGACATGCTCGTGACGTCGTGGGCAACGCCGAGGTGGTGATCGCGTTGGAAGCGCTCGTTGCGGCGCAGGCGCTCGACCTGCGGGCGCCGCTCGAGCCCGCTCTCGCGACGGGGGCCGCGCGGGACGCCGTTCGGACCCGGGTGGCGTTCCTCGACGCCGATCGCGAGCTCGGCGCCGACATCGCGGCCGTCACCGAGCTCGTTCGGACCGGCGCGCTGCTCGAAGCCGCGGGTGAGACCGGCCAGCTCGACTGACGAACGAGACCCGCTCCTCGAAGCGGCTCAAGCGACTGCACGCTCGCTCACGCGAGCTTGCCGTCACTCGGCGGTCTGCGCGATGTGTAGAACGCGACATCTCGGGTAGTCGGGGTCCGATGGCTGACGATCGTTCCTACGTCGAGGTGAACGCACGGGAACGTGAGCGCCTACGCGCCCTCGTCGAGCGGTTGGACGATGACACCCTCGCCTCGCCAGCGAACGAATACTGGACGATCGCCGGTGTCTTGGGGCACCTGGCCCACTGGGATAGCCGTGTCCTGGTCCTCGCCGAAAAGATCGACCGCGGCGAGCCGTGGGTTCCTTCGGACGCCGAGCCCGACGGTGACTGGGTCACTGACTCAACCCGTCAACTGATCCACGCGATCGCGCCCAGGGCGGCAGCAGAACTCGCCCTGCGGATGGCGGTGGAGACGGATGCGCGGGTGGCGGACCTACCCCTCGAACGGATTGCACCCCGTGACCCCGACAGTCCGATCTACCCCGCCCGCGGAGAGCACCGCGGAGAACACCTCGACGAGATAGAGGCTGTACTGCGGGACCGCAGCGGTCGGCCATAGAGGCCCACTTCGCGCGGCTCCATCAGCAGACGCGTTCGACTCCCTATGAGTAGCGGCCCGTCAGGCGACATCCGCGAGCGCTCGGGCACGAAGATGAGCACTTCCTCCCAGCGGGGGGAGATGAGGTTGGATGCATCGTGAGGGGGAAGCACGCGATCCAGGAGCCCACGATGAAGGGAGGGTGGAATGGCCCGAAGCGCAGAAGACGTGGCTCGCGAGAGCATCGAGTGCTACAACGCTGGTGACTTCGACCGCCTCCGGTCGCTTCTCGCCGACGACTTCTACGAGGAGGAGCTCGCGACGCAGCGCCGCCTCGAGGGGGCAGATGCCCGGGTCGAGGCAGCGCAGGCCTGGAAGCGAGCGTTCCCGGACGAGCAGGGCACGATCACCGGGGTGTACGCGAGCGGGAACACCGTGGCGATCGAGCTCACCTGGGATGGCACGCAGAGCGGCCCGATCGCGACGCCCGACGGTCAAGTGCTGCCGCCGTCGAACAAGCGCATCACGGTCAAGTCGGTCGAGGTGATCGAGATCGAGGACGGCAAGTTGAAGGCGCTCCGCCACTACTTCGATCTGATGACGCTCCTCCAGCAGATCGGAGCGATGGACCACGCCGACGCAGCCATCGCCAGCAGGCTCCATAGCGCCGCGAGCGACCGCTAGACGTGCCCTCGACACGGTGTCTGCGCCACGCTGTCGGCAGATGCGCGGACATCACCGAGCTCGGCGACGTCCGTAGTGGACGTCAGTGGTAGACGACGACGCGGTCGCCGTAGTCCACGCGCGCGTAGATCCACTTCGCGTTCCAGTACGGGATCCGGACGCAGCCGTGGCTGGCCGGGTACGTGGGGACCTCGGTCCAGCCGTGCAGCGCACGGAGCCCGTCGAAGTAGCTCGGGTAGTACAGGCGGTTCGGGCTGTAGCCCGCGAGCTTGCGGTGCACCCGGAACGTCCCGTCTCGGGTGGCGTCGCCGGCGCCCGTCGACACGTGGAGGATGTCCACCACATCGCCGTCCCGCACCATGTACAGGACCTGGCGCGTCTGATCGACCTCGACGTGGAACCCCCGCCACGTGCGTCGCGGCCTCGGCACGATCGGATCGGCGAGGCGCCGCCACGTGGTGGACGTGACGACGAACGTCCGAGCCATGCCCTGCACCTTGTGGAACGCGACGACAGCGTCCGCCGTACGGAGGTCGTACGCGCCGTCCCTCGGCCCTGCGAGCCGGTAGTCGAGCTCGACCAGCCGTGACTCGAGCAGCCGGACGAACGTGCCGTGCGCGCCGGAGGAGAGGCGGGGGAGCGGAGTCACGTCGGCGTCGGAGGAGTCGGTCCCTCGCTGCAGGTCGCCGGCCTTGAACGAGGCACGCGCGCGATAGTGCCCTGGCTCCGGGATCTCCAGCCGGGCCGAGAAGTTCCCGTCCGCCTTCATCGCGACGCGTCGCGCGGACACCACTCGACCTCCCGACACGAGCTTGGACCAGGACCCGGTGCCCGGGCCGCGCGGGGGCGACGTCGCCACGCACCTTCACCGTGTCGAACAGCCGTACCGGCGACATCCGGACCGAGACCACGGCCCGAACGCGCACGGTCACCGGAGCGCTCTGCGCCCCGTCGAACGCGGCCACGTAGTCCTTCGTCCCGTCGGGTCTCGATCGACGCCTCGAACGACCCGTTCGCGGCCGCGGTCGCGGTTTCGACGACCGTTCCCGAGCTGTCGAGGATCTCGATCGCCTCGCCGCCGCCGGCCGGCGACAGGGACCCCGAGAGGATCACGCGCTCGCCGAACTTGATCGCGCGGTCAGAGGCCGACAGCGTGAGCGCGGCGCCGGTCTGCGCCGCAGCGGTCGCGGGCGCCAGGACGCCGAGCAGCAACGCGGCGAGCACGAGTGCTGGCGCTCTCCTCACCGACCTCCCACCCTCTTCCCGTTCGCGAACGTGTGGATCACGGGGTTGTGTCCCGGCCGGTACGGCACCTGCCGGAACGCGTCTCCGTCCAGGATCACGAGGTCGGCGGGCCTACCCTCCGCAAGGGTACCCCGGTTTCCGGATAGGCCGAGCGCCGCCGCGGCGTTCACGGTCGCCGCCGCGAGTGCCTGGAAGGGTGTGAGCCCGTACATCGAGCACGCCGATGGCGATCGCCTCCGGCATCGACAGGACCGGCGAGGTGCCGGGGTTGAAGTCGGTCGCGAGCGCGACCGTCGCGCGCGCCTCGATCAGGGCCCGCGCATCCGGCGGGGAGGAGCGGAGGAACGCCGTGGAGGTCGGCAGCAGGACCGCCACCGTCTCCGGTGCGGCGCCGAGCGCCGCGATGCCCTCGCTCGAGACATGGTTCAGGTGGTCGGCGCTCCGCGCCCCGAGTGCGACGGCGGCCTCGGCCGCCTGCGACGGACCGAGCTGGTCGGCATGGCATCGGAGGGGAAGCCCGGCGGCCGAGGCCGCCTCGGCCACCGATGCCAGATCCTCGAGCGAGAACGCGATGTCCTCGACGTAGACGTCGAGGGCGTCGACCAGTCGCTCCTCGGCCGCCGCCGGGATCAGCTCTTCGCAGACGGTACGGACCCACTGCGAGCGCTCGATGCCGTCGGGCACCGCGTGGCACGCGAGCAGCGTCACGACGCAGGTCTGCGGCGCCTCCTCCGCGAGCCGCCGGGCCAGCCGGGCCTGTCGGAGCTCGGCTTCGACCGAGAGCCCGTAGCCGGTCTTCAGCTCGAGCGTCGTCGTCCCGTGATCGGCCATCTCCTGGACGAGCGGGCGGCAGAACGCGAGGACCTCCTCGTCCGTCGCGTCGGCGAACAGACGCGAGCTCCGATGGATACCGCCTCGTTCGCCGTGGAGATCCTGATAGGACGCGCCGGCCAGCCGGGCTTCGAACTCGTCGGCGCGCCATCCGACGAACGGCAGATGCGTGTGGCAGTCGACGAATCCCGGAGCGATCGTGCGCCCCTCGTACCACTCGGGCTCGGCGCCGGTGAGCCCGGAGGCCGGGCCGACGTAGATGATCACGCCGTCCTCCCACGCGACGGCCGTGTTCCGACGTCTCGTTCGCCCACGGCCCCTGGCCGCGGACGACGCTCGCGCCGGCCGCGGGCGTGACGAGGGTGGTCGCGGCGACGGCGCCGCTCGCTCGTTCGGGCACGCCGTCATGAAAGTGCAGCGGAGGACGACTCGCAACCGACGCCCCGCGTGTGCCCCGCAATGGGAGCGGACGGAGGAAGGGAGCCCCTCCGTACACTGAGCGCCGTGGCGAAGGCGGGGAGCTGGGGATCCGGGGCATCCTCCGGCTTCCCGAGATCCGAGCGGCGATGCTCGGCACCTTCGTCGTGATGTTGGGGTTCGGCATCCTGGCGCCGGTCCTGCCGAACTACGCCCGGAGCTTCGGCGTCGGCTACGACTCCGTCGGCCTGCTGATCTCGGCGTTCTCGTTCGCGCGCCTGGTGGCCGATCCGTTCGTCGGCCGGTACATCGACCGGTACGGCGAGCGCGCGATGACGATGCTCGGCTCGGTGTGGGTCGGCGTCTCTTCGTTGGCGGCGGCGCTCGCGCCGACGTTCCCGCTGCTGGTGCTGTTCCGGGCGCTGGGCGGCATCGGGTCGGCGCTGTTCTTCGCCGCCCTGCTCTCGTTCCTGCTCCGCACGCTCCCTCCCGAGAGCTCGGGCCGCGGGATGAGCGTGTTCTACGCCTCGTTCAACCTCGGGTTCATCGCGGGAGGACCGCTCGGCGGCCTGTTCGCGAACACGTTCGGCCTGGAGAGCCCGCTCTACATCTACGCCGGGGCATGCTTCCTCGCTGCGTTCCTGTTCTGGCGGACGATCCACAACCCCGAGCGCCACGAGAACGAGACCCGCCGCGGCGGTCTGCGACGACTGCCGTGGAACCGGCCGTTCGTCACGGTCCTCGTCGTGAACCTCGTGTACCTGTGGATGATCGGCGCGATCTTCCAGACGCTGGTCCCGCTGTTCGGCACCGAGGATCCGGACCTCGCGCTCACGCTCGGCGGCGTCGGTCTCGGCCTCGCGGTCGCGACGCTGACCGAGCTCGTGACGCTCTATCCGGCCGGCCACGCCACCGACCATCGCGGCCGTCGCGCGGTGCTGATCCCGTCGCTCGCCGGGCTGGCGGCGATCACCGCGGCGTTCGGGCTCGCCTCGTCGCCGTTCATGTTCATGGTCGCGATGGGGCTGCTCGGCGTGGCGAGCGGCTACTCAGGCGTGCCGCCCGCCCCGATGCTCTCGGACGTGACACCCGGGGAGCTGAAGGGCAGCGCGGTCGCGGTGTTCCGGTTCTTCGGGGACCTCGGGTTCGTGATCGGGCCGCTCGTCGCCGGGTGGTCGGCCAAGGAGTTCGGGTTCAGCACCGCGTTCGTGATCAACGCGATCCCCGCCCTCCTCGCGCTCGGTCTCGTGCTCTCGATCAAGGAGACGATGCCGACGCGCGTGCGACGGGGCGAAGGGACCGGCCTGTAGTGGTGCCCGCTGGGTCGTGACCGGTGCAGGTCGAAGCGTCGGTCGTCGTGTCCGCCCCGCCCGAACGCTGCTGGGCGTTCGCGCTCGACTGGGAAGGACAACCGCGCTGGATCCGCGACGCGGTCTGGGTCCGGGTCCTCACGCGCGAGCGTGAGGGCGTCGGCGTCCGGATCGAGGTCTTGAACCGGGTCCTGCACGTGCCGGTGTTCACCGAGCAGCTCGAGGTGACGGCCTGGGATCCGCCCCGCCGGCTGGAGATGGGTCACCGCGGTTTCGTGCGCGGCGTAGGGACCTGGTGGTTCGAACCCGATGCCGCGGGCACGCGCTTCACCTGGACCGAGGAGCTCTCGCTGCCGATCCCGATCCTCGGCGAGGTGGCGCTCTGGATCTACCGTCCGTTCATGCGACGGCTGATGCGGGCCGGGCTGGCGAACCTTCAGCGCTCGATCGAGTCGACGTAGGCGCGGAGGTCCGGCAGGTGGGCCGAGGGGTGACGGAACCGGCCCTCGTCCGAGCCGAGGAGCCCTCCGATCCGGTCGCCGACCGTGGGGTCGTCCGGATCGAACGGGTAGCGGCGAGGACCACCCCTCCTCGCTCATCGAGCCGATCGCTTCGACCAGGCGCCGGTGCAAGTCGTCGAATCGCGACAGGATCTCGGGGGCGGACGTGTCGAGGAACCGTCGCTCCTCCCGGGCGTTCAGCCGGTCGGCCGCGCTCGTCCGTTCCGAACTCGTCCTCGATCGCCGGGCGCTCGCCGCGACCGACGGCCTCGAGGACCTCGAGCGAGAACTCCTCCCACGACCCGAGGTGCGCCGCGAGGTCCTTCGCCGACCACTCGCCGCCGCCCATCGTGCCGCGCCGCTCGAACGCCGCGGGGTCGAGCTCGGCGAGGAGCCGCGCGACCTCCGCGTGCTGGTCCTCGAGGAGCCGGATCGCCTCGTCGCGCGTGGTCACGCGCGCATCGTAGCGGCCGGGTAGCATCGGGGTCGAAGCAGGGGAGTCCGGGGAACCGGGCTGAGAGGCCGGCTGGGACGAGCGCCATGCGCGATCCGCCGCCGGCGACCCTTGGAACCTGATCCGGTTCAGACCGGCGGAGGGAGCACGTGGCGAGCGTCATCGAACGCCTCGAGCGGATCCTTTCGCGCGAGACCGTCGGCGAGCGGCATCGACCCCGTCCCGGACGCGGGGCGGCAGCTCGGCGGGTTCGACGTCGGGGTCCTGTGGTTCGACCTGTCGATCGGCCTGCTCGTGATGGTGACCGGCGCGCTGCTCGTGCCTGCGCTCGGCCTGCCGCAGGCGCTGCTCGCGATCGTCCTCGGAACCGCGATCGGCTGCGCGCCGCTCGCGCTCGTCGCGCTCGCCGGGCAGCGTGAAGGGGTGCCGACGATGGTGCTGCTCCGTCCGGCGCTGGGCGAGCGGGGCTCGTTCCTGCCGTCGGTCCTGAACGTCGTGCAGCTCGTCGGCTGGACGGCGGTCGAGTTCTGGGCGATGGGCGAGGTGGCCAACGTCGCGTCCGCCAGGTTGTTCGGGTTCGAGTCGCGAGCGTTCTGGATCGCGGCCGTGGCCGTCGTCTGCACGGCGCTCGCGCTCGGCGGACCGGTGTTCGTGGTCCGGCGGTGGCTCCAGCGATTCGGGATCTACGTGCTGGTGGGTTCGGCGGCGTGGATCACGTTCGAGGTGGTTCGAGCCGGCGAGCTCGGCGCGATCTGGGAGGCGCCGGGCTCGGGCGGTCTCCCGTTCTGGCTCGCGGTCGATCTCGTGATCGTGATGCCGATCTCGTGGCTGCCGCTCGCCGCCGACTACAGCCGCTTCGCTCGCCCGGGCTCGCGCGCCGCGCTCGGAACGTACGTGGGCTACGCGCTCGGCAACGCCTGGTTCTACACGCTGGGCGCGCTGCTCGTGCTCGTGGCCGGCGCGAGCGCGGACGCGCTGGGCATCGGCTCCGCGGTCGTGGCGCTCGCCGGGGGAGGACTCGTCCTGGTCGCGCTCCTCGTCGGCGAGAGCGACAACGCGTTCGCCGACATCTACTCGGCCGCGGTCTCGACGCAGAACGTCGTCCCCGGTATGCGGGAGCGGCGCGTGATCGTGGTCGTCGGCGTCGTCGGTCTCGTCCTCGCGCTCGCGTTCACGGTCGAACGCTACGAGGTGTTCCTGTTCCTGATCGGGTCCGTGTTCGTGCCGCTCGCCGCCGTCCTGCTCGCCGACTACTTCGTCCGGTCACGCGGCCGGTACGGCCAGGCGACGCTCTTCGCGCGCACCGGCGTCAGGTGGGGCTCGTTCGTCCCGTGGGCCGTCGGCTTCGTCGTCTATCAGTGGAGCGTCCCGACCGGGCCGCAGGGATGGGTCGACGCGGTCGGCGAGGTCTTCGGATCGCTCGGCCTGCCGTTCCCGCTGCTGGACTCGCGCCTGGGGGCGAGCATCCCGAGCTTCGTCGTCGCGTTCGGCCTGGCCGCGGTGCTGCCGCGTCCTGCTACTCGGTCACCGCGCGCCTGAGCGGCGGTGGGGCCACGACCAGCAGGACCACCGAGGGGTCCTCGCTCGCGCTCGTCAGGGTGAGCTCGGAGCCCGCGGGCACGAGTGCCGTCTCCCACTGCTCGAGCCGCTTGCGCCCGCGGTCGACCTGCACGACGACGCGGCCCGTCACGACGAGGACGAGGGCGTCCGAGTCGGCGTCCGAGATCGACCCGAGGCGCTGGTTGGCGTCCAGGCAGACGATCTCCGACCACAGGTGCGCGGACTCGTAGAGGTCCTCGTGGTGCGGCCCGTCCTCGTCGAACCGGACGAGATCGCGCAGGTCCCTGGCTTCCACGGCGCGAAGCCTATCGCCGCGGCCCGGGTCGGCACGGCGTGAACGCCCGGCGCCGCCATAGATAGACTTCCCGTCCGCCTCGACCACAAGGAGTCGTTCGTGCCCACCTTCTCGTACTCGACCGACCGCCCGACCGATGTCACCGTCGACGTGCTCGTGCTGCCGGTCTTCGAGGGACCGCGGGGCGGCCCCGGCGTGAGCGACGTCAAGGGCGTCGACCTCCTCGGTCTGTTCGAGGCCTCGGGGGCCACGGGCAAGCGGGGCGAATCGCTCCTCGTCCCGAACACCGGGCTCGACGGCCTCGCCGCCAGGTCCGTGCTCCTCCTCGGCGTGGGCGCACGCGAGCGCATCGATGCCGACACGTGCCGGCGGGCGATCGGTCGCGTGTCGTCCAGGCTCTCGAAGGTCGCGAGCGTCGCGACGACGCTTCCGCAGATCGTCCGTCCGAAGCTGACCGAGGACGCGATCCAGGCGACCGTGGAAGGACTCGTGCTCGGCACGCACCGTTTCGACCGGTACAAGTCCGCGAGCGACGGACAGGCAGGCAAGCTGGGGGAGGTGACGCTCCTCGGCTCCGCGCGGACCGACGCGAAGGCGGCGAGGTCGGCGATCCATCGCGGCGAGGTGATCGCCGAGTCGCAGGCGTGGGCGCGCGACCTCGTGAACACCCCGGCGCTCGATCTCCCGCCCGCCGAGCTTGCGAAGGAAGCCCAGAAGATGGCCAAGCAGGTCGGCCTGACCTGCAAGATCTGGACCGAGGCCGAACTCGCCAAGGGTGGGTTCGGCGGCATCCTGGGGGTCGGGCAGGGAAGCGTTCGGCCGCCCAGGTTGATCGAGCTCCGGTACGACGGCGGCAGGGGCGCGCCGATCGCCTTCACCGGCAAGGGGATCGCGTTCGACTCCGGCGGGCTCTCGATCAAGGACGCTGCCGGGATGGAATGGATGAAATCGGACATGGGAGGGGCGGCGTCGATCCTCGGGACGATGCGAGCCATCGCGCTGTTGAAGCCGAAGGTGAACGTGATCGCGGCCATCCCAACGGCCGAGAACATGCCGAGCGGCTCGGCGATCCGTCCCGGCGACGTGCTCCGTCACCGCGGCGGCACGACCTCGGAGGTGCTCAACACCGACGCCGAGGGGCGCCTGGTGCTCGCCGACGCGCTCGCGTACCTCGCCGAACAGAAGCCGCGGGTGATCATCGACACGGCCACGCTCACGGGCGCCTGCATGGTCGCGCTCGGGACGGACCTGTGGGGCGCGATGGGCAACGACCGCACGCTGATCCGAGACGTCCTCGACGCGGGCCAGGCGGCCGGCGAACCCGGGTGGGAGCTCCCGATGCACGAGCCGTACCGCACGCTGATCGATTCGGACATCGCCGACATCAAGAACATCGGCAAGCGCTTCGGCGGCGCGATCACGGCCGCGATGTTCCTGCGCGAGTTCGTCGGCGACACGCCGTGGGTGCATCTCGACGTCGCCGGGCCCGCGTTCGCCGAACGCCCGGGCGACTACTGGCCGAAGGGCGCGACCGGGTCGCCGGTCCGGGCGCTCGTTCGGTACGTGCTGACGAAGAGTCCCTCCAGGCGGTGACCGGCGGTTCGGTCCTCGCGGTCTTCGCGCACCCGGACGACGCCGAGATCGCGGCCGGCGGGACGATCGCGAGATGGTGCGCGGCCGGGCGCACGGTGCACCTCCTGGTGCTCACGAACGGAGACCGAGGCTCGATCGATCCCTCGGTCGCCCGTGCCGAGCTCGCCAGGACTCGGGCGCGGGAGACCGTGGCCGCCGCGGCGGTGCTCGGCGTGGAGCGCACGCTGGTCCTGGACTTCCCCGACGGTGAGCTCGAGAACGTGCCCGAGGTCCGACACCACGTCGTCCGCGCGATCCGAGAGCTCCGGCCGGCGACGCTCCTGTCGTGCGATCCGACCGCCTGGTTCCTCGACGATCGCTATTACAACCACGCCGATCACCGGACGGCCGGCGAGGTCGCGCTCGACGCCGTGTTCCCGGGCGCGGGGAACCCGCACTTCTTCGCCGAGCATGTCGCCGAGGGCCTCGAGCCGCACCAGGTCACGGACGTGTGGCTCGCCCTGACGCGAGAACCCAACCACCACGAGGACGTCACCGGGCATCTCGAGACCAAGCTCGCCGCGCTCGCCGAGCACGCGAGCCAGGTGACCGGCGGCATGCTGGGCTACTTCGAAGAGTGGATCCCGAAGGAGGCCGAGGAAGCCGGGGCGAAGATCGGCGTTCGTCACGCCGAATCGTTCCGCCGCCTCGACCTCTCCTAGGACTTGGTCCCCGTCGCGAACAGGACCTCGCGGAAGTCGTTCACCGGGTCGGCGAACCGCTCGGCGAACACGCCGCGCGCCCGCTGGAGGAACGCGGCGAACCCCTGCTCGCCGAGCATCGAACGGACGAACCGTCCGGTCGCCCACGTGCCGAGCCCCTCGAGGTACTCGTCGAGCGGGTACTGGAACCGGTACTGGCGCACCTCGGTCCGGACCTGGCGCACCCCGGCGTCCATCAACGCCTCCTCGAGCGGCCCGCGGTGACGGAACCGTTCGCGCCAGGGCAGCCGCTGATCCATCGCCGGCTGAAGCACCTCGCGCGGGACCACCGACTCCACGAGCTCGAGCCAGGTGCGCGTGAGATCGTCCGTTCCGTCGGCCCACGCCGTCACCGCGAGACGTCCTCCCCGCCGGGTCACGCGGAGCATGTCGAACAGCGCCGTCTTGTACTTGACGAAATGCGCGATCACGAAGTTCGCGAGCACGGCGTCGAACGAGCCGTCGCGGAACGGCAGGTCGATCGCCTGGGCCGCGGCCAGATGAAGGCCCCCGTCCGCGGCTCGAGCCTCGCGAAGCATCCCCTTGGCTTCGTCGATGCCGATCGCGAACGCTCCGGCCTTCTCCGCGGCGATGGCGGCGACACCGGTTCCGGTGCCGACGTCCAGCACCCGCCAACCACCTTGGACGTCGGCGATCGCGACGAGATCGTGGGCGGGCTCTGCCAGCCGCGGCGCGTGGATCCGCGCGTACGTCTCGGCCACCGCGTCGTAGGAGCGCCAGTCGTCCATGTGACGGGTCAGCCTACCGGCGTCGCGGGCGACTTGTAGCGACCGTGCAACCGGCGGTGCATGTGACGCGGGTAGGCTGGCCCCGAGCGTGGGGGAGCGATGACCGGGCCTGCCGGTGTGACGGCGCTGGTGCTCGCGGAGACCGTGGCGGGCGGCCTCGTGTTGCTGTTCCTCACGCCGCTGTGGAACGAGGTCAAACGCGGGTTCTTCACGCTTTCGGGGTCGATCCTGTTGGTCCTGTCGCTCGCGACGTGGGGCGCGGCGGCGGCCGGGTCGGTGGCCGGCAGCGACGCGGGGGTGTGGTCGGTCCGGCTGTCCGCGGCGCTCGTCGTCGTCGTCTTCGTCTGGGTGGCGCTGATGTTCGCCAAGCGTCACCCGGCCGCGCGCGTCGTCGGCATCGTCTCGGTCCCGTTGTCGATCGCGGTGCTCGGCGCGATGGCCGGCACGGCCGAGGGATCGTGGGCCGTGGCCTTGCTCCAGCTGCTCGCGGGGGCGGCGTTCCTCGGCGCCGTGATGGACGGTCTGCTGCTCGGCCACTGGTACCTCACCGACCGCGGGCTCACGCGCGCGCCGATCAACCGGTTCACGAACTTCCTGTTGGTCGGGGTGGGCCTCGAGGCGGCCGCGCTGCTGCTCGGTGGGTTCGGCCCGTCCGAGGCGTCGCCGGACTTCAACCCGCTGCTCACCTCGGCCGGGCTGGCCTCGTGGATCGCGCTCGGCATGGTGGCTGCGACGGCCCTGATCGCCGTGATGATCCGCGTGACGCTGAAGGGGCCTCGCTCCTCGGCGGTGCAGGCGGCGACCGGCTTCTTCTACCTCGCGGTGATCACCGCGCTCACCGCGGAGTTCGCGGCGAAGGTCGCGTTCCTCCCCTGAGGTGATGGAGACCGCGGTGATCGTCGCGGGCCTCCTCGCCGAGATGGGGGCGTGGTGGCTGGTCGCCCGCGGGCGGAACGTCTGGACGACGATGCCGCCGGTCCTGGGCGCGATGGGGCTGGCCGCCCTGCTGATCGGTCCGCCGGCTTGGTCGCCCGACGTCTCGGCCGTGGCGTCGTTCGGCGTGGGCCTGGCGTCCGGCGCGCTCCTGTACGCCGCCACGCGGATCGCGATGCTGGTGATGAGCAGGTGGCGGATGTTCAGACGCCACGCGCTCGAGATGTACGCGCGGCAGGGCGGCCTCTCCCTGGGGTTCGCGCTCCTGCTCTCGATCGCGGTCTCGGTGCCCGGCGAGGAGCTGTTCTGGCGCGGGCTGGTACAGGGTGAGCTCAGGGATGCGCTCGACGGTGAGGCGCTTCCCGCCGTGCTCGCGTGGGGAGCGTTCGTGCTGGCCAACCTGCCGAGCGCCAACCTGGCGATCGCGGCCGGTGCCGTCGTGGGCGGGGCGGTCTGGGTGGCGCTCGCGTGGTGGAGCGGCGGGATCCTCGCGCCGCTCGCCTGTCACGTGCTCTGGACGGGTCTGATGATCGCGGTTCCGGTGGTGCGCGAGGCCGAACGGTCCTCGGCGTGACCGAGCCGGTTCCGGCCCCCGTCCGCGAGCTGCTGTCGCGAGGCGCGTTCTGCTACGTCGCGACCTCCACGCGGCACGGGCCGCACGTCACGCCGATGGTGTTCGCGACCGCCGGCGACCGCGTGTGGGTGACGACGTCGCGCGGCTCCGTGAAGGCGAGGGCCTGGGGGCGCGATCCCCGGGTGGGCGGGCTGGTCCGGGCCGAGGGGCGATCTGCCGTGTTCACCGGGACCGTGGCCACGTACGACCTCCTCGATCCAGGCAGCTGGGGTCGGTCCCTGCGCGAGAGCCCGGTGATCGCGCTCGCCGCCGCCCGGTACACGAGGAAGAACGCGCGGTTCTTCGCCGGCTACGCGGTCGATGCCAACCACGTCCCGCTCGCGTGGACCCCGCCGGGACGCGTCTTCGCCGAGCTGCGCGTCGAGCGTTCGGCCGTGATCGACGGAGACCGGATCGCCGGCGCGTGGGGGTCATGGGGTGACGCGATCGAGGGGGTCGAACGCTTCCGCGTCCCGCGGACGGGCGAGGCGCCGTTCGACGCCCTCGATCCCCAGACCCGGAGCGAGCTCGGTTCGGCCGGGGCCGGGGCGGTGGCGCTGCAGACCGACGAAGGTCCGGTGGTCCTGCCGGCCGCCTGGGTGCTCGACGGCCCGGGCGTGTACGTGGTGCTGCGCGCCGAGGTGCTCGCGTCGGCCGACCCGGGACCTGCGGCGGCAACGGCGCTGTGCATCGACCGACCGTCGTCGTGGCGGGCTCGAGAGATGGTGGGGGCGATGGTTCGGGGAACGGGAGAGGTCGCCGCGACGGACACGCTCGTGTCCGGTGTGCGGTCCGTGGAGCGGCTCGCGCGGTCCGCCGGCGTGGAGCCGGCGGACGCCGCCGTCATCCGCATCCGGGCCGAACGCCTCGTGTCGTGGCGGGGCTGGGCCTCCGACACGGTGACGGTGGGATGACCGTCACCGAGTTCGACATCGTGATCGAGGCTCCCCCGGATCGCGTCTGGGAGGTGATCTCCGATCCCCGGAACCTCCCGCACTGGGACCGGCACATCGTTCGGGTCGACGGCGTGCCACCCGACGGCCTCCGCGAAGGCACGCGCTACACGACGGAGATGCGGTTCATGGCGTTCCGGACGACCGTGGAGGGCCTGGTGCTCGAATGGGATCCGCCGCGCCGATCCACGATCAGGCTGATCGGACTCTTGGATGCGACCGTGAGCTCGACGATCGAGCCCCTGGCGGGCGACCGGAGCCTGCTCGAGCACGTGATCGACTACCGGTTCCGAGGTGGACCGCTCGGCGAGCTCGCGGCGAGGAGCCTCGCGCGCGTGGGCGGCGCGCACCTCGCGCTCCGGCACGGGACGCTCGCGCAGAAACGGGAGATCGAGGAGCGGTACCGAGCGGGGTAGCGCTCAGTCGGTGCGACGTTCGCGACGACGGAGGTACCTGCGATCCTCTCGACTGGGCCGGCCGACGAAGAAGCCGATCACGAACCCGAGCGCGGCCGCGACGACGATCACCGTCGCCAGGCGCGCGTCGGAATCGAAGATGAGGAAGTCGACCTCGACCGTGTCGAAGTTCGCGATCCCGAACGCGAGCAGGACGATCGCGAGGATCGCGATGAGCACCCGAACCGGCGTGACGGCCGAGCGCGGCTCGTCGAGCGGCTGAGATCGTCCAGCGTCGTGGTCCTCGTGCGGTTCGGAGTCACCTTCCCTGCGCATCACCAGCTCCTCGCTCGAGCCGTCCGTCGGGCGTCGTCGTCCGGATCCCGGCGTGACACGGACGCCCGTATCCTCGCATCATCCACCGGATGAACGCCCGGTCGCTCGCTCGGGGGCTCGCACTCGTCGGTGGCTCGCTCGCCGTCGGAGCGTGGAGCTCTGCGGGGCGAGGGCGCGAGCTCGACGAGGAGGCGTTCCGCGCGGTCAACCGTGAACGCGGACCTTCCGCGGACCGGTTCTTCGGCGGAGTGACCGAGCTCGGCTCGATCTGGGCGTCGCTCGGCGCCGCGGCGGTGTTGGCGGCCGCGGGTCGCCGCAGGGCGTCGGCGCGCGGCCTCGCAGCCGCCTCCCTCGCGTGGCTGGCGGGGCAGGGTCTGAAGCGCGTGTTCGAGCGTCCCCGCCCAGCCGACGCCGACCCCGACGGAACCTCCCAGCGGATCCGGCGCCCGAACGGCTCCTCGTGGCCGAGCAGCCACCCCGCCGTTCTGCTGGCGTTCTCGACGGTCGCCGCCCGCGAACTCGGCGCGGGAACGACGGCGCGGATCGGGCTCGACGCGCTGGCCGTCTCGGTGGGCGCGTCGCGCGCGTACCTGGGCGTGCACTACCCGGCCGACGTCATGGGCGGCCTGCTGCTCGGGCGTGCGGTGGCCTCCGTGTTCGACGGGCGTCGATAGACTCGGCGCGTGATCGACCTGCTCGCCTCCATCGGCTGGCCGGTCTTGGACCGGATCCAGCTGTTCGGAGACTTCGCGATCAGCCCGCACGGGATCGGCATCGCGATCGGGTTCCTGTTCGGCGCGTGGATCCTGCAGCACGAGGGTCCGAAGCGCGGCGTGTCGGTCGAGCTGGTCAACACGATGGTCTTCTGGGCGCTCATCGGGACGATCATCGGTGCGCGCCTGTTCTATGTGATCGGCCACTTCTCGGAGTTCGACGGCCTGGCCGACATGCTCGCGCTGTGGCAGGGCGGGCTGACGCTGCTCGGGGGGATCGCCGGCGCCGTGCTGATCAACATCCCGATCATGCGGAAGAACCACCTCTCGTTCTTCCAGGTGATGGACGGGGCCGTCATCGGTCTCGCGTTCGGCATCGCGTTCGGCCGGATCGGCGACCTGATCATCGGGGATCACTTCGGCAAGCCGACGAGCTGGCTGCTCGCGTTCCGGTACGAGGGCGGCGTGCCGGCGGGATTCTCGTGCGTCGCGGAGACCTGTCGCACCACGCTGGAACAGGGGCAGGTCCTCACGATCTCGCAGCAGGAGGCGACGCTCACGTCCGCGTCGGGCGAGGTGCTCTCGACCGGCGTGGGGATCCACCAGACGGCGCTCTACGACATGTTCTTCGCGACGGTGCTGTTCCTGATCCTGTTCGCGCTGTCGAGATCGCCACGCCGCCTCGGGGTCCTCACGCTCACGTTCGGAGCGATCTACGGATCCGCGAGGGTGCTCGAGGACTTCCTGCGGGTCGACAAGCGGATCTTCGGGCTGACCGGGAGCCAGTGGACGGGGATGACCGTGTCGATCATCTGCATCGTGATCCTCGTGATCTGGGCGGTGCAGGCGAAGAGACGGGAACCACCTACCGAAGCGGTCCTGCCCGAAAGCGTCGGCGAACCCGGCTCGTAGCGGCGGGCTGGTGTCCGAGCGCCTAGTGGGCGTGACCCTGATGGCCGCCGGCCGCGCCGGTGGCGCCCGGGCTGGCCATGAGCGGAAGCGGCTTGCCCACCTTCGATCGCGTGGCGTTCGCGAGCTCGCGTGCCGCTTCGCGCAGCGCGACGCTCGCAGGGCCGTCGGGGTCGCTCACCACGATCGGCTTCCCTCGATCGCCGCCGTCCCGGAGTTCGGAGATCAGGGGGATCTTGGCGAGGAGCGGGACGCCGAGCGTCTCGGACGCCTCCTCCCCGCCGCCGGTTCCGAAGATGAACTCGCGCTCGCCGCAGTGCGGGCACACGAACCATGACATGTTCTCGATCACCCCGACCGGGTGGAGGTTGGTTCGCTCGGCCATCTTCCCCGCGCGCTCGGCCACCTTCCGCGCAGCGTCCTGCGGCGTCGTGACGACGAGCATCGAGGCGCCCGGCAGGAACGAAGCCAGGCTGATCGACACGTCGCCGGTGCCCGGTGGGAGATCGCAGAGCAGGAAGTCGAGGTCGCCCCAGTAGACGTCGCCCAGGAACTGCTCGATCGCCTTGTGCAGCATCGGGCCGCGCCAGATCACCGGAGTCTCCTCCGGCACGAAGAACCCCATCGAGATGACCTTCACGCCGTGGGATTCGAGCGGCAGGATCATGTCGTTGAAGCCGACCGGCTTGCCAGCCACGCCCATCATCCGCGGGACGCTGAACCCCCAGACGTCGGCATCGAGCACTCCGACGCGGTGGCCCTCGGCCGCGAGCGCGCACGCGAGGTTCACCGTGACGCTCGACTTCCCGACACCGCCCTTGCCGGACGCGACGGCGATCACCGTCGTGTCCGAACCGGTGAAGAACGTGCGCTGCTGTTGAGGCGCGCTGCCACCCCGCAGGTTCGCCACCAGCGACGCTCGCTGCTCCTCGCTCATCGGCGCGAGCGCGACCTCGACGTCCTCGACCCCCTCGATGGGCGCGAGCGCGGCCGTGACGTCGCTCGTGATCCGGTCCTTCAACGGGCAGCCCTCGATCGTGATGAGGACGTGCACCCGGACGAGGCTGTCCTCGACCTGGATGCCCTTGAGCATCCCGAGGTCCTCGATCGGCTTTCCGATCTCCGGGTCGAGCACGCCTCGGAGCGCTTCACGGACCTGATCCTCGGTGACCAACAGGTGACCTCCCGGATTATCCTGATTCCCACGGTGCGAACCGTGCTTACTCCCATGGTACGTCGGGCGTCGGGAGGCGTCGACGCCGGCGGGTCACCCGCGTCGGGAGATGTCGATGCCCACGCGTGAGCCCACCGCGCTCGAGATCCACAAGGCGCTCGCCGACGACACGCGCTTCCGCCTGTACCGGTTCCTCGGGCTGTCGGGCCGAGCGGTCTCGGTCCGCGAGCTCGCGACGCGCCTCTCGCTGCATCCCAACACGCTCCGCCCGCATCTCCGCCGGCTGGAGGAGGCCGGTCTCGTCCGGCGCGAGGTCCGTCGAGGGAGTTCCGTGGGCCGCCCGCAGACGCTCTACGTCGCGCTCGAGGCGGCCGAGCGCGAGAACCGCGACTTCCGCCTGCTCGCCGAGATCCTGGCCGGCCTGGCGTCGGGCTCCAAGGCGCGTCACCGCGCCGCCGACCTCGCCAAGGAGTGGGGGCGGTACCTCGCGATCCGTGGCGGGCCCAAGCCCGGAACCCGAGCGGCCGCCCGTCACAACCTCGCCGTGCTGCAGGAGGCGATGTCGTCGGCGGGATTCGAGCCCCGGTTCCGTCGCGAGGACGGGGGCGCGGTCGAGGTCACGCTTCGCGACTGCCCGTTCCGCGAGCTCCTGGAGGACCACCGGGAGCTCGTGTGTGCCGTTCATCGGGGCCTGATCGAGGGGATGCTCGGCGCGCTGTCACCGCCGCTCCAGCTCGCCGAGTTCGCGCCGCTCACCGAGCGGGCGACCTGCCGCCTTTCGGCCGGCCGCGTCTGATCGCGCACCCCCCGCTCAGGCTCAGGCGGCTCTCGGCCGATAGTCCTACGCACCCTCCCGACCCGGGTGAGGAGGACATGACGTGATCGAACCAGACAAACACGGAGCCCCCGCGCCCGATCGAGGCGTCCATCTCGCCGATCTGAACGACCGATTCGGCGGCAGCGTGGTCGACGAGTTCAACGACTGGCTCGCCGAGGTCGTCCGGCGTGAGGGCTCGGACCTTCACATCAAGGTCGGGACGCCACCCAAGATCCGAGACGCGGGAGCCCTCGTCCCGCTGGATCGAACGCCGCTCAGCAACGCCGACGCCTCGACGATCGTCGACGCGATCGTGCCGGCCGAGCGGCTGGAGCGGCTGATGAGCACCGGCGAGGTCGACTTCGCGTACTCCCTCGCGGGGGTGGGGCGGTTCCGCGTGAACGTGTTCCGCCAGCGCGGGTCGTTCTCGGCCGTGCTCCGCAAGCTGCGGTTCGGCGGTCCAGGGTTCGAGGAGATGGGATTGCCCGAGGTGATCCGCAAGCTCGCCGACGAAACTCGAGGGCTCGTGCTCGTCACGGGTCCTACCGGTTCGGGCAAGACGACGACCCTGGCGGCGATGATCGAGCACCTGAACCACACTCGGCAAAGTCACATCGTCACGATCGAGGATCCGATCGAGGTGCTCTTCCGCGACGACGTCGCATCGATCAACCAACGCGAGGTGGGCAACGACACCGAGAGCTTCCTGTCGGCCCTGCGCGCCGCGCTCCGACAGGATCCCGACGTCATCCTGATCGGCGAGATGCGGGACAGCGAGACCGTGCGCACGGCGTTGCAGGCTGCGGAGACCGGTCACCTCGTGCTCTCCACCCTGCACACCGTCGATGCGACCGAGACGGTGAATCGCGTCGTCGACTTCTTCCCGCCCACCCAGCGGGGGCAGATCCGGCTGACGCTCGCCGGCGCGCTCCGTGGCATCGTGTGCCAGCGGCTCGTCCCGACGCCGGACGGGACGCTCGTGCCGTGTCACGAGGTCCTCGTCAACACCGGCCGCATCGCCGAACGGATCTCCGACGCCGACAAGACCGCCGAGATCCACGACGTGATCGCCGAGGGCGGCTACTACGGGATGACCACGTTCGACCAGAGCCTGCTCGGGCTGGTGAAGGCGGAGAAGGTCTCGGTCGAGGCGGCGCTCACCGCGTCCTCGAACCCGCACGACTTCACGTTGCAGCTCCAGCAGGCCCGGATCCCGTTGCCTGCGTGAGGCGGGCGGGCGGCCGGGACGCGTCCATCGCCGACCCGATCGCCACGAGCTCCTCCGGAGACACCCTCCCCCAGATGCCGAACGGTCCGCTGGAATCGTTCCGGCCTGCGGGCCAGGCGATCGCGTTGTAGCCGCCGCTCATGTCGGGGTCCTGGATGATCGCCGGCGTCCCGGTTGCGAGCTCGAGCGGGACGGGGTAGGTGCCGCACCCGAGGCTGCCGTCCCCGTAGTAGAAGGACAGGCGTCCGAGGCCCGGGGCGATCACGTGCAACGACCCCGTGGACCTTCCCCGCCACGACCACGCGTCGATCGCTCGGCCCGCCAGGACCGTTCCCTGGGGCAGGCCTGCGGGCGCGAGCACCGGCACCGTCAAGACCCGGTCCAAGAACCGGACCGCGTCCCGCACCGTTCGCAGTGGCACGATCGGACCGATGTGGTCCACGGTCGCGGCGAGCCGGCCGTCGACCGCTCGGATCGACACCACGATGTCGCGCGTGCCGATGCTCTCGTCAATCCGGCCGTACGTGTGCGCGGGGATCGACCAGACGTCGCCGACACGGACGGGCTCGCCGATCGTGTATCCGAGGTGTCGGAACAGCCCGAGGTCTCCCTCCAGCGGCTGCAGGAGCAACAGATCGGCCCGCGTCGGATCCCGTCGACCGAGGCTCCACAGAAGTTCGTGCGCGAGCTGAACGACGCGCTGCTCCTCGATCGTCCCCACGGCGGCGGGCGCCGGGCTGCCCGACGCGTCCCAGGCGTAGTCGAGTGTCGTCCACGCGAGGGTAGCGGGGTCGAACAGCCCGAGGTCTCGTTCGCCGTCCTCATCGATGAGGGTCGCCGCGACGGTTCCGTGCTGGAGGACGGCGAGCCTGCCGCTCGGGTCGAACCGGAACCCGGGCGGCGCCTCCGCCGTGAAGGCGGACCCGGTCGCGTACGGCCGCTTCTGCCACGAGAGCGAGAGCGTGCCCGCGCCGTCCTCGACGAGCATCGCGGTCTGCTTCTCCCACTCCCATGCCCACCAACCGGGCGCGAACGCGACCGCCTGGATATCTCCGACCTTGGACAGGCGCTTCGCGGTCCATCGCTCACCCCAGAGTTGCTCCACCTCGCCCTCGCTCCTGCCCGCAACGAGGACCTGGCGCTCGAGCCAGACCGGTTCGTCCCCGCCCTCGCCGGCCGGCTCGAACATCCCCGAATCGAGTGACAGCAGCCAGTGAGCGGTGGTCCCACCGCGGATCCCGGCGGGCCGCACCGTGAACGCGAGTCGGGACCCGTCCGGTGACCATTCGAGCGGGCCGACGCCCGACAGGACCGGGTCGCCGTCCTCAGCGATCGTCCCCAGCCGGCGAGTGGCCGAGCCGTCGGCCGCGGCCAGCCAGATGTCGGTGCCGGTCGCCGTGGCCGCGAGGAATGCGATCGTTCGCCCGTCGGGGGAGAAGGTGGGCGACGAGATCCCCGGCATCGACAGGATGCGGCGAGGACCGGAGCCGTCCGCGTGGGCCGTCCACAGGTTCGTGCACCGGACGAAGGCGAAGCCCCCCACCGGATGCCGGCTCTTCGGCCACGCCGCCTCGTCGATGCCCGCGAACGAGTCGATCGACTCGGGCGACCGAAGGGCGGCGAGGGATGCGACCCGCGGTTCGGTTCGGGGCGTCACCCCCGAGGGCAGTCGGACCATCGCCGTGCTCAGCGAGGTCAGGGCGACGACCACGAGCAGGAGCCCGACCGCCGGGAGACGGACGCGTTCGGACCGGCGCCGGAGACGGCCGTCACGAACCCGTGGGGAGGGCGATCGACGTCGCTCGGCTGGCCATCAGGTCGGCACCTCCCGGGTCCGACGCCGGGCCGAGCTCCGCACGCCCAGCGTCACGATCACGCCGGCGGCGAGCCCGACGACGATGCCTCCCGCCCACGCGACCGGCCGGCCGGAAGAGGCGGTGACGCTGCGCACTTCCGGGGCGCGGGTCACGTAGACCACTTCGGGCAGGGGCTCCTGGACCGGCGCGGCGATCACGCCGGCCCGGTCGGCCGCGCCTAGCCCCGTGCCGTCACCGACGATCACGGCGCCCGCCATGCCGGGATGCAGCCAGCATTGGTACGGGTAGACGCCGTCGGTGTCGAACGTGGCCGTGAACGCCTCGTCGGGGCGCATGTTCCCATCGCTCGCCCAGGCGTAGCCGGAGCCGGCGATCACGTGGCGAAAGTCGTCGCGGTTGACGAACGTGACGGTCTCGCCGGGCTCGACGCGGAGGAGCGTCGGGGTGAGGCACGCGTTCAGCATCTCGACCGTCGTGCCGGTGCCCTCGGTGACCTCCAGGCACCCGCCTCCTCCCGCCGTCGCCGGCGCGGGGAGCGCGAGCGCGGCTCCGGCCAGCACGACGGCGAGGAACGCTCGCCGGACCATCGCAACCCTCCTCGTCCGTCCGTCCACCCGAGCAGACCGGACGGAGCGGGTCGCGGTTCCCGGCGAGCGTTCCTCTCGTGTGCGTCGCTACGCGGTGGGTCGAGCGTTCCGCCTGACCAGCGCGGCGATCCCGAACCCGAGCGCCACACCGATCGCGGCCCCGGCGATCCAGCCGATGGCGACTGGGGCGCCACTCGACGGCTCGGTCACCGTTCGGACCTCGACCACCGGCTCCGGCTGCTCGAACGCGGCCACGCCGACGTCCTCGCCGTTGCCGGCCCCCGAGCCCGAGCCGACGACGATCGCGCCGGTCATCCCGGGGTGGTACGAGCACGCGAACGGGTAGACGCCCTCCTCGTCGAACGTCGCCGTGAAGGCATCCCCACGGTTCATGTCGTCGAGGTTGCCCCACAGGTTCCCGCCGAGGTTGTGGGTGATGGGGTCGCGGTTGACGAACGTGACCGCGTCGCCCGGCTGCACCCTCAGGATCGACGGGGTGTAGCAGGCGTCCACCATCTCGACGGTGTCGCCCTCGCCCTGCGTCGCGCCCGAGTGGCATCCGCCTCCCGCGCCCGCGGGGAGCGCCGGAAGGGCCAGGGCGGTCACGAACGCCGCCACGATGATCGCGATTTGGCGAGCCATGTCGCGCCTCCTCTCGGCTGTCGTCGACCCCACTACACCGCGGGCGGGAGGCGGGTTCCCGAGCCCGGGGGTCAGCTGAACGACTCGGCGAGGGCGACGGCGTCCGTCTCGTTGCAGGGCGGTCTCCATCCGGTAGGACAGGCCGTCCTCGCCCTGCCACACGAGCACGTTGCCGCGGACCGCGAAGGTCTCGGTCCCGCGTTCGGTCTCGATCGCGACGACGTGCGGGACGGTGACCCAGAACGCCGGTCGCCCGTCCACCGAGGTCCGCCGCACGTTCTCGAACGTCTCCACGGACTTGATCACGGTCTCGGAGTCGCCCTGGAACGCCATGAGGACGAGTCCCCATTCGGCCCCCGGGATCCGCGGGGTACCGCTCGCTCGGGAGCCAGGCGTAGAGCAGGCCGGGGTCCCCGAAGGGGCTGTCGACGACGTAAGCCTCGTCGGGCGCGGGCCCCGCGGGCAGCGCCGGCTCGTACCCGGCGGCGGCCGCAGCCTCCTCGGGTGGGATGGGGTCGCCGAGCACGTCGGGCTGAACGGGCGGCTGGGAGGCGGAGGGCGTCGCCCCGGGCTGGACACGGATCTCGAACGCGCCGATCGCGAGCCGAGCGGCCGCCGCGATCGCGAGCGCGGCGAGAAGGCCGACGGCGACGAGGACCAGCACGCGCCGCCGGCTCCACAGGGCGCGGCTCGGCACCATCGGTCGAGTCGCTCCGGCCACGCTGAGGCGAGCCGAGACGGCGGGGACCAGGGCCGGGGTCGGCGGGTACGCGAGCTCGCGCCCGAGAGCGACGATCGACGCCGCGAGTCGCTCCTCGCTCATCCTCCGCTCCTCATCCATCGGCGTCCTCCGCCTCGAGCTCCCGTCGCAGCCGCCCCAGCGCCCGGGACAGACGCGACTTCACCGTCCCCGGACGGATGCCGAGCGCCGTCGCGGTCTCCGCCTCGGAGAGCTCGAGCAGGTAGCGGTACCCGACAACGAGCCGGTCGCGCTCGGGCAGACGCTCGAGCGCCTCGAGCAGGTCCTCCCGCCGTTCGAGCTCGACGGCTGCGGTCTCGGGGGACGGGGCCGCGTCCCCCGGACCGCGCTCGTCCGCGACGCGGAAGGCAAGGCGTTCTCGGCGCCCCGCCGAGCGCCGGCGGTTCTTCGCCTCGTTCGAGACGATCCGAAGGATCCACGGTCGGAACGCCTCCTCGGTTCGGAACCGCCCGAGCGCGTAGTACGCCTTCACGAACGCCTCCTGTGCGGCATCCTCCGCGTCGGCCGTGCTCCGGGTGATCAGCCATGCCGTTCGGAACGCCACCTCCCGGTACCGCTCCACGAGCTCGCCGTAGGCGTGGACGTCACCGTCCCGCGCGAGGCGGGCCAGCTCGACGTCCTGCAGTGGACGGCCCTCCACTCGGTCGGTCATCCCGCTCTACACCGGGCGGGCGCCGCCGGTTCCCCTGACGGTTCGCGCGCCGCCGGCGCGAACCGAGGGGCTACGCGCCGCCCTTGCCGTCGCCGAAGCTCCGCTCGGCGAACCCGGTGATCCCCGAGAGCAGCTGCGTGAACTCCATCGGGATCACGAACTTCGTGGACGCCGACTGACCGATCTGCTTGAGCGCCTCGAGGTACTGCAGGCTCATCGTCTTCGCGTCGACGCCGGACGCCGACTCGTAGATCTTCGTGAGCGCGAGCGCGAACCCTTCGGCGCGCAGGATCGCGGCCTGCCGGTCGCCCTCGGCGTTCAGGATCGCGGACGCCTTGTTGCCCTCGGCCACCGTGATCGCGGCCTGCTTCTGGCCGTCGGCCTCGGTGACCACCGCGCGCCGCGTCCGCTCGGCCGACATCTGTCGCGTCATCGCGTCCTGAACGGCGGGAGGCGGGATGATCTCCCGGATCTCGACGTTCGTGACCTTGACGCCCCATCGCTCGGTGACCTCGTCGAGCTTCGACCCGCAGGATCTCGTTCATCGCCTCTCGCTTGGCGAGCACGTCGTCGAGCGACATGTCGCCGACCACCGAGCGGAGCGTGGTCGCGGCGATGTTCTGCGCGGCGCCGGCGAAGTTCCCGACCTCGATCACCGACATCGCGGCGTCGATCACCCGGTAGAAGACGATGAAGTCGATCGAGATCGTCGCGTTGTCCTCGGTGATCGCCGCCTGGTGAGGGATCTCGAGGTAGAGCTCGCGAAGGTCGACCATGACGCCCTTGTCGATGAACGGGATCAAGATGACGAGGCCGGGGCCCTTCGCGCCGAGGGCACGTCCGAGCCGGAAGACCATCAGGCGCTGGTACTCGCGGACGATCTTGAGTGCTTGGGGGAGGATCAGGACGAGGAGCAGGAGCACGACGCCGACGCCGATCGCCAACGGGATCACGGTTCCCTCCGATCTGTCTCCACGGACGCCGTGGCCGGCGTCTCGACGGGCTCGACGTGCAGCGTGAGCCCTTCCATCCTCACCACGCGAACGCGGTCACCTCTGCGCGGCGTCCCGCGGACGGCCTTCGCCGACCACTCCTCGGCCGCGACCTGCACGACGCCGTTGGGCTCGAGATCGCGCACGACCGTCCCCTCGCGTCCCACGAGCTGCTCGTCGCGCGTCGTGACCTTCCGGTGGCGAAGGCGCATCGCCTGACGGATCACGACCAGGAAGAAGAAGACCGCGAACCCGGCGACGGGGATGATGACGAGCCACGACACGGCGACGCCCGGCACCGACGTGTCGAACAGGAACAGGCCGCCCAGCACCAGCGAGACCACCCCGGCGATCGCGGGCAGTCCAACGCCCGGATGCAGGAGCTCGAGGACGAAGAACACCACCGATGCCGCGAGCAGCACGACGCCGATCAGCTGCACGGGCAACATCCCGAGCGCCACCAGCGAGGAGACGAACATGAGGACGCCGAGCGTCCCCGCGATCCCGCCCGGGATGAAGAACTCGGCCACGATCAGGGCGAGCCCGAGCCAGAAGAACAGGAACGCGAGGTTGGGGTCGAGCAGCGCGTGCAGGAACCCGCCGAATGGCCCGAGGCTCTCCTCGCGGATCGTGGCACCCGTGAGGTCGAGCGTCACGCTCTGTCCGTCGGCGAGCTCGACGGCCGTTCCGTCGACCTCCCGCAGCAGCGAGGGGACATCGGGCGCGATCAGGTCGATCACGCCCATCTCGAGCGCCTCCTCTGCGGCGATGCTCGCCGACGTCCCGAACGGCCGACTCGGCCCACTCGGCGTTCCGGCCCTGCGCCTCGGCGATGCTCACGATGTACTCGGCGGCGTCGTTCACCGCCTTCTCGGAGGCCACCGCGCCCGAGAGCCCGACTGGCTGAGCGGCGCCAACGTTGGTGGCGGGCGCCATCGCGGCGACGTGGGTCGAGAGCAGGATGAACGTGCCGGCCGAGGCGGCGCGGGCGCCCTGCGGCGCGACGTAGCCGATCACCGGCACTTCGGCGTTCAGGATCGCCTGCGTGATCTCGCGCATCGAGGAGTCGAGGCCGCCCGGCGTGTCGAGCGTGATCAACACGGCCGCGGCGTCGTCCTCCTCGGCCGAGGCGATCCCGTCCTCCATGTAGTTCGCGATGAACGGGTCCACCACGCCGTCGATCGAGAGCCCCACGACGACGGGCGTGGTGGTCTGGGCGGAGGCGCCGTGCGCGAGGAGCCCGAGCGCCCACACGACCAGCCCCGCCGGGGCGAGGACGCGCCGCATACGTCCGTTCATCGTGGGAATCATCGCACCGGCGCCGGGGGACGGCAGGCCCTTCGGGGTAGCCTCGAATGGATGCGGGTGACCGCGGTCGCCGTCGCGATCCTCGTCGGGGTCGCCGCCTCGAGCGCTGAGGCGGCCGCTGGCGAGGAGGAGCCCTTCGTGGGTTCGGTCTCCCGCCTCGATGCCGAGACGCGACAGCTCATGACCGGGGTGTCGTGGCGTCCGGGGTGCCCGATCCCGCTCTGGAAGCTGCGACAAGTGCGCGTTACCTACGTCGGGCTCGACGGGAGCGCGCACCGCGGCCACCTCGTCGTGCACCGCTCGTGGGCGGACGAGATCCTCGAGGTCTTCCGTCACCTCTACGGGAACGGTTTCCGGTTCCGCCGCGTCCGGCTCGTCGATCGATACGGGGCGGACGACCGCGCGTCGATGCGGCACGACAACACGTCGGCGTTCAACTGCCGCTACATCCGCGGGACCTCGACCTGGTCTCAGCACGCGTACGGACGGGCGATCGACGTCAATCCCGTCGAGAACCCGTACGTCGACGGGTCGTACGTGGTCCCGCGAAACGGCCGCCGGTTCCTGGACCGGTCGAACGTGCGGCCGGGGATGGTGGTCAGGCGCGACGCCGTCGTCAGGGCGTTCCGGCGGGCGGGGTGGGAGTGGGGAGGCACGTGGACCTCCGCGAAGGACTACCAGCACTTCTCGGCCAACGGGCATTGACTGGGCCCCGTCGTGAACCGTAGGCCCGATGGGCGTCGGTAGAGCGACCGGCATGGCATCATGACGAACGCGCACCATCAAGCTCACGGCCGGGCGTCGGCCGTATACCGGGAAGGAGACGGGTGAGCACTCGACCCGACGGACCGCTCCTCGCCCGCGAGGAGCAGCAGCTCGTGGAGGCGCTCCTTGCCGGCAACGAAGAGGCCGTTCGAACGCTCTACGCGCGGTACGCGCGCCCGATCTTCACGCTCGGGCTCCGGTTGCTGGGAAGCGCGGAGGCGGCCGAGGAGTTGACGCAGGACGTCTTCCTCGCGGCGTGGCGCAAGGCCGCGCGGTTCGACCCCTCCAGGGGACGCCTGTCGACGTGGCTGATGACGATCGCCCACAACCTGGCGGTCGACCGGCTGCGCCGCGAGACCGGCGCCACGCGTCCGCACCTCGTCCTGGTCGACGAGGTCCCCGAGGTGATCGGGGCCGGCGAGGACGAGCCCCTCATCGAACGCGACGCGGCCATCCGGGCGCTCGAGTCCTTGTCCGACGCCGAGAAGCGTCTGCTCGCTCGCGCGTATTTCGGCGGCCTCACCGCCCGCGAGATCGCCGAAGCCGACGGGACACCGCTCGGCACCGTGAAGACGCGTCTCCGAACGGCGCTGATCAAGGTCCGGCGGGCGAACCAGGACAAGGAACGGCCGTGACGTGTCTCGAGGTCCGCGAGCTCCTGCCGGAGCTCGCGGTAGACACCATCGCCCCCGAAGACCGGACCGAGGTCGAACGACATCTCCGGTGGTGTGCGGGGTGCCGGAAGGAGGCCGCGGACCTGGGTCACGCCGCGGCCATCTTCGCGTTCGCCCTCCCACCCGCCGACGTCCCACCCGGCCTGGAGGAGCGCGTGGTCGAGCGCGTGCGGCGCGCGGCAGGTACACCGGGCAACCCGAGACGCGCGCGAACCGTGGCGGCGGCGATCGTCGCGGCGATGATCGCGGTCGCGAGCCTCGGGTGGGGCGCGGTGATGGCCGGACGCGCGGATCGGTTCGCCGACCGGGCCGAACAAGCCGAGCGCGAGCGGGCGCGCGCGCTCGAGCGCTTCCAGATCGTGCTGTCCCAAGTCATCCCCGGCGAGGACATCTCGAGCAACGAGAACGCCCACCTCGGGCAGCTCGCCCCCGAAGCGGGAGGAACCGGCGGGGCGGCGGTCCTGCAGCTGGTGTCGCCGACGATGCTCGACTTCGTGATCGTGATCGTGAACGGACTACAGGACGACGCCGAGCTGCTGCCCTACCGCGTCCAGTTGTCGAACGACGCCGGGCGGCAGCTCCGCGCCGGCCGCATCGACGAGCTCGACGCGAACGGCGGTGCCGAGGTCTTCCACCAGTTCAAGACCAAGGACCTCACGGGGTTCTCCACGGTGACGGTGCTCGACTCAGCGGGTGAGATCGTGCTGAGCGGCACCGTCGATCAGTCGTCCTAGACGACCGGATCACGAACCCAGCTCGAGCTCCTGGCTGAACGTCCCGGTGAAGTCCACCGCGCCCGACGAGTTCTCGAGCTCGGGAACGCCGCTGAACTCCATCGCGATGTTGAACGTCCCTTCGCTCTGCATCCGCAGCAGCTCCTTCGCCTCGAGATCGACGAAGCTCGTCTGCGTGAACGTGCCCTCGCCGCCGTACGCGATCGACGCGTCCGCGAGCGCGTCGAGGTCGCCGGCGCCCGTCGCGCCGGTGAGCGCGGGGTCGAGCGTCTCGAGCAGGTCCGCGAAGCTGAGCGTGAAGTCCAGCGGAACCGTGAGCTCGGTCACGATCACGGCCGCCGTCCGGCCGTCGAAGACCTCGTCACGGTCGTACGTGCTGGTCGCGGAGAACTGGATCGTTCCCTCTCCGAACGGGAAGTCCTGCGAGAACTCCTTCTCCCACGTGTCGCCCACGGCGACCTCCTCGCCGGCGTCCGGCAGGATCGGCGTGAGCTGACCCATCCCGGGGAACCCGAAGCCCTGGGTCTGCCCGGCTCCGCCGAGCGCGAGCCCGCCGGCCGAGACGACACGGCCGTCCGGCGCGATCTGGATCTCGACCGGAGGCACGGAGGCAACGTCCGCGGGGATCGGGTCGCCGTTCACCGAGCCCGACATCTCGGACACGGTCACCTCGATCGTGGCGACGCCCTCCTCGTCGACGGAGGTCACCTCCCAGGCCACCACCTGCGTGACGTCCATCGAGATCGACTGGCTGCCGAACAGGTCCGAGGCGATCTCCGCGTCCATCACCTGGCTGATCTCGTACGTCTGGCTCTGCCCCTGCGTGAACCTGAAGGCGAGCGGCTGGGCCTCGGCGCTGTCGCTGCGAGTGAGCGCGAAGACGGCGACGCCGGCGAGGATCACGGCGGCGAGGCCGACGGCGACGGCGACCAGGCCGCGGTTGCGGCTCGAGGGCGAGGGCGGCTCGACGGGCTCGACGGGATCGGGTGGCGGCGGAATGGGATCGACGGTCTGGCTCATGGGATGGACGTCCTTCCGTGTGTACGGGCTCGGCACCCATGCTCCCACATCCCCGGCTCAGATCGGACCGGCGAGGACGTCGGCCAGGAACGCGAGCGAGCGGGGATACCGGTAGCCGATCGACATGTGACCGGCGTCGAACAGTTCCAGCGTGTGCTCGACGCCGATCGCCTCGAGCTGCTTCGAGACCGCGACCGTTCCGTTGTCGAGGTACCACTCGTCCTTGGTGCCGGCGTCGAGCCAGATGCCGCGCATCGCGCGGAGCTCGTCGGCGTGCCCGGGGACCATCCTGACCGGATCGAGCGCGAGCCACCGTTGCCAGACCTCGTCGATCAGCGTGCCCGTCGCGACATCGAACGGCAGCCGGACGGTCCCGTCCTCGTCGGCCGAGTAGCAGGCGGCCATGCACCAGTCGTTCAGGAGCGTGCCGTCCTCCTTCTTCGACATCGCCGGGCGTGACCGGAAGTCCTCCCAGAAGCGCTCGTAGGACCCTCCGTAGTTCTCGCGGAGGGCGCGGACGGTCTCGCGGAACTCGGGGAGGTAGCACGCCTCGAACAGCGAGTCGCCGGCGTGCGACGCGAGCGCCGAGAAGACGTCCGGCCGCATCATCGGCGTGACCATGGCGCCGTACCCGCCGCTCGACTTGCCCTGGATCCCTCGGTGCTCGCGATCGGGGATCGTCCGGTACCGCTCGTCGACGAACGCCACGACCTCGTCGCACAGGAAGTCCTGGTATCGGCCGGTCCCGGGCGAGTTGAGGAACTGGCTTCCGCCGATCGAGGTCCAGCAGTCGACGAACGCGACGAGCGTGGGCGGCGCCTCTCCCGAAGCGAACAGTTCGTCCATCTGTTCGGGGAAGTTGGGGCGGAACGCCTCGCGGTTGCGCCACATGTCGAGCTGCCCGGTGAGGCCCTGGATCACGTAGACGCACGGGTACCGCCCCTCGGAGTCGTGGTCGTAGCCCGGCGGCGTGTAGACCCAGAGCGGACGGACGTGAGGATCACCGAGGCGGTTGCCCTTCAGCGCCTCGCTGTCGATCTCGAGCTCGTCCAGCCGTCCCTCGAACGTTCGACCCCACGGGTGCATGCTCGGCCTCCTCCGTCGGTGTTCGATGACCAGAACCGAAGCCCCATATCATGGCGGGGTCATGCCCGAGGTGTCCGAGGTCGTCGGCATCGGTCTCGCGGGCGGTCAGGGCATCCGCGCCCGCCCGCTCACGCTCAAGGCGCCCGGCTATCTGCGTTCGAAGGCCGCGATGTCGTTCCTCGGCCGCCGCCTGATCCGCTGGGTCATCCAGATCCTGTCGAGCGAGGGCATCAAGGACTACTACGTGATCGCTCACGGCAAGGAGAACCGCTACCAGATCAAGGTGATGATCGGGTACGGCGAGGGGTTCGGCGTCGACGTCAAGTACTCGCCGGTCAAGTACGACTCGCTGTCGACCGGAAGCGCCGACTCGGCGCTCCGGATGATGGAGCACTGGGACATCTCGCAGCCGGCGCTCGTGTTCCCGACCGACTCGGTGATCGACTTCGACCTCGCGCCGATGGTGGATGCGCACTTCGAGCGGGCTTCTGTCGTGACGATCGCGGCGATGACGCGAGGGCCGGACGAGGTCGCGGAGAAGTACGGTGTCATGCTGACTGGCGACGACGGTCGCGTCACCGAGTTCGTCGAGAAGCCGACCCTCGGTGAGCTCCGCGAACACTTCCATGCCGAGACCGACGAGGACTTCCGGCGATTGCCGCTCATGACGAACGCGGGCTTCTACCTCTTGGACACCGGGGGCATCCGCGGGTTGATCGGCAAGCCCGAGATCGAACGGCTGCGCGGAGCGCGGTTCGACTTCGGCAAGGACCTGCTGCCGTGGCTGGTCGGGAACGGCTACGCGGTGCACGCGTTCCCGGTTCGACGGATCGGCGATCTCGGGAACGTGCAGGACTACCTCGAGACGATGATCGACGTCCTGCGCGGGGAGTTCGAGGCGGTCGACCGGCTCCTCGGTCCGCCCTTTGACGCCGAACGCAACGTATGGATCGCTCCGGAGTCCCTCGCGATGCGGGACGCGACGAGCGGGACGACGCTCGCGGAGAAGATCTCCGAGGGCGTCGTGGACATCGGCCCGGCGGTTCGGATCGGCCGGTTCTGCGAGATCCATCCGGGCGTGCGTATCAGGGAGTCCAACCTCGACGACGACATCGAGGTGCATCGCGAGGCCTCGATCGAGCGTTCGCAGATCCGGGACGGCGCGATCGTCGGTCCTTCCGCGCGTCTGTTCGAGGCGGTGGTCGGATCGATGACGGAGATCAGGTCCGAGCCGTTCAACCCGACGACGGTCGAGGGGTTCGTCGCGCTTGGCGACGAGGTCGTCGTGTATCCGGGCGTGCACCTCGCGGACGAGGTCTCCATCTACCCGCGGCTGAAGCTGCCGTCGGGCATCCGGATCCCGGCCGGCACGGAGGTAGTCGGGCCGGCGGACGTCCTGCGCTTCCTGTAGCCGTGCGGCGCTGAGCGATGCGGATCGGGCTCGCGCTCCCGCACTACGACTTCTCGATCCCGGGTGTGAACCCGATCGGGTTCGAGGCGGTGGCGGAGGTCGCGGTCCGAGCCGAGCGTCTCGGGTTCGACAGCGTGTGGGTCTCAGACCACTTCTTCACCACGCTGGAGCGGTACGGGGGCGGAACCGATCGGTACGGGTCGCTCGAGCCGCTCGCGACGCTCGCCGCGATCGCGCCGCTCACCCAACGCGTGCGGCTCGGGACGTTGGTCCTGTCCGCGGGCTTCCGTCACCCCGCCGTCCTGGCCAAGTCTGCGACGGCGATCGACCGGCTATTCGGGCGGCCGACTCGAACTCGGCATGGGCGCGGGCTGGTTCGAGCAGGAGTACGAGGCGTTCGGGTACGGGTTCGGGTCGGTCGGGGAGCGGTTCGAGCTGCTGGAGGAGACGCTCGGGTACCTCGGCGCGGTGTTCGGCCCCGAGCCCGCGTCGTTCGAGGGAGGAAGGTTCGCGCTCCGCGACGCGTACAACCATCCGCGTCCGGTGCAGGAGCCGCGACCGCCGCTGCTGGTCGGCGGGAAGGGCGGCCCGCGCCTGCTCCGGATCGCGGCTCGCCACGCCGACGGGTGGAACACGGTCTGGCGGTGGACGCCCGAGGACTACGCGGCGCGCGCGGCCGCGGCGCGGGAGGCATGCGAGCGCGAGGGGCGGGATCCGGCGGGCTTCCGCCTCTCGCTCGGGCTGTTCACGGTCGTCGGCGAGGACGAAGCCGATGTGGCCCGCCGGTATGAGCTGATGAGGGATCGGCTTCCCGCCGGGGTGGTCGAGTCGACCCCGCTGGAGGCGTTGCGCACGGACGGGCTCGTAGGAACTCCTGCGCAGGCGCTCGAACGCATCGCCGCGTTCGCGTCGCTCGGCGTGAGCGAGCTGATCGTGTGCGCCGCGCCGGTGTGGTTCGCGCTGCCCGACCCGGCGATGCTCGACGTGCTCGCCGAGGCAGTGCTGCCGGCCGCGCGGGACCTCTGATGGAGCCGCTCGAGGCGGCCGTGAAGGTCCTTACCGAGGAGGGGGAGCCGATGCACTGGACGAGGATCCAGGATCTCGCGCTCCGGCGCGGCTACCTCGACCCGTTCGAGATCACCGATGTTCGGAGGGCGCTGCTGTCGGCGCTCGCCGAGGGCATACGATCGGGCATCCTGAGGAAGGAGAGCACCGGCGTGTACACGACGGCAGCGGAGCGATGAGTTCGACCACGCTCGCGATGGCGGCATCGCCCTCGAGGGTGCGTTCGAGGATCGCGTGGCGCGTCCTTCTCGCGTTCGCGGGGAGCTGGCTGGTGGCCGCGCTCGCCCAGATCGAGATCCATCTGCCGTTCACGCCGGTTCCGATCACCGGCCAGACGCTCGGCGTCCTGCTCGTCGGCGCGTCGCTCGGGGCGGGGCTCGGCGGGGTCTCGATGGTGCTGTACCTGGCGCAGGGTGCGCTCGGTCTCCCGTTCTACTCGGGAGGCGACTCGGGTGTGGAGTTCCTCCGACTGACGGCGCCGGCCGGCGGCTACCTGTGGGGGTTCGTCCTGTCGGCCGCGGTCGTAGGCGCCCTCGCGCAGCGCGGGTGGGACCGGTCGATCCGGACCTCGATCGGGGCGATGTTCATCGGCGAGGTGGTCCTGTACGCGGTGGCGATCCCGTGGCTCATGCAGGCGGTCGACGTGTCGCTCGGCGAGGCGCTCGAACTCGGGCTCGCGCCGTTCGTCGTGGGGGACACCCTGAAGGTGTTCGCCGCGGCCGGGCTCCTGCCCCTCGCCTGGCGCGTGGTCGGGAAGCGTTCGCGCTAGCGGCGGTAGGCGATCCGCGAGAAGCGCTCGAGCTTCTCGAACTTGTGCTCCGCCTCGATGATCCGGACGGTCCCCGAACGCGACCGCATCACCATCGAGTACGTCGTCGCCCCGTCCGGCCAATACTTCACGCCCTGGAGCAGCGCGCCGTCCGTGACGCCGGTGGCGGCGAAGAACACGTGTTCCCCCGCGACGAGGTCGTCGGTCGTCAGCACCCGTTCGATGTCGAACCCGCCGTCGAGGAGCTGCTGGCGCTCGTCGTCGTTGCGCGGAAACAGGCGTCCCTGGATCGCGCCGCCGAGGCACTTCAGCGCCGCGGCTGCGACGACGCCTTCCGGGGTCCCGCCGATGCCGAGGAGCAGATCGAGGCCCGACCGACGGGTCGTGGCCGCGGAGATCGCGCCGGCGACGTCGCCGTCGGTGATGAGGTGCACCCGTGCGCCGACCTCTCGGACGCGCTGGATCATCTCGGCGTGGCGGTCGCGGTCCAGGATCACCACCCCGATCTCCTCCGGCCCGACGCCCTTGGCCTTCGCGACGAGCCGGACGTTCTCCTCCGGCGGCGCCGTGATGTCGATCGCGTCCGCGGCCTCGGGACCGGTCGCGACCTTCTCCATGTAGACCGCGGCGCCGGGGAAGAACATCGAGCCGCGTTCGGCGAGCGCGATCACCGACAGCGCGTTCGGCTGACCGACCGACGTGAGGCGAGTCCCGTCGATCGGATCGACGGCGACGTCGCAGCCGGGGCCGTCGCCGGTCCCGACCGTCTCGCCGTTGTACAGCATCGGCGCCTCGTCCTTCTCTCCCTCGCCGATGGCGACCACGCCGTCCATCGAGACGCTGTCGATCATCAGCCGCATCGCGTCGACCGCGGCCTGGTCGGCTGCGATCTTGTCGCCGCGGCCGACCCAGCGACCCGCGGCGAGCGCGGCCGCCTCCGTCACGCGCACGAGCTCGAGCGCCAGGTTGCGATCGGGGCGTTCTTCCATCGTCCCTCCGGACGGAGACCGGTCTGGGGTCAATCCTACGTTCGAGCCCGTCGGCCCCGCCCGGGCCGAACGAGACCCTGCGACACGCACCACTCGAGCGTGCGAAGCAACGTCACCTCGAGCGGCGTGTACCGGAGGCCGAGCTCTCGCGTGGCCTTCGAGCCGTCGTATCGGTGTCCGTGCAGGAGCGTTCGAACGGCCTCGGTGCAGACGGGCGCGTCGCGTCGCAGCAGCCGGGCCCCGGCGCCGACGACCACCCCGCCCGCCCGCGCGAGCCACGGCGGCCCGAACCGAACCTCCCGAGTCAGGCCCCAGATCCGCCTGAGCAGCGCGACCGCCTCGCGGGTCGTCAGGGTCGAACCGGACAGCAGGTATCGCTCGCCCGGCGTGCCCTTCGACTCGGCGAGGAGGTGGCCGTCCGAGCAGTCGGCGATGTCGACGAACGAGATCGTCGTGTCGACCAGCAGGGGCAGGCGTCCGTTCACGACGTCCAGCAGCAACCGGGCCGAGCCGGTCGCCCGCCCGGGTCCCTGCACGGAGGCGGGATTGACCGCCACGACCTTCACGCCGAGCCGCTCGGCGAGCTCGAACACGCGGCGCTCGGCCAGGTGCTTCGACCGCTCGTACTCCGAGAGGTACCACCCCCGGTGCGGGGAGTCCTCACGCCCGACCGTTCCCTGCGCCTCGCCGATCGCTGACGAGGACGAGGTGTAGACGACGCGTTCGGCACCGGCGTCGGCCGCGGCACGGACGACGTTGACCGAACCCTCGACGTTGGTTCGGATCATCGATCGGGGATCGCGTAGGCACATCGCGTTGATCCCCACGACGTGGAACACCGTCGAGCATCCGTCGAGCGCCGCGGCGATCGAACGGGGATCGAGCACGTCGCCGCGAACGGAACGAGCGCCGAGCGACTCCACGGTCCGCGCGGCTCCGTCCGAACGGGCCAGAGCCCGCACCTCGCGTCCGTCGGCGACCAACCGTGCGATCAGCGCGCGACCGACGACGCCGCTGCCCCCGGTGACGAGGACGGGTTCGGTCACGCGGCGGGGCCGCGACCTTCGCGGGGGCCGAGCGCTCGCGCGTCCGCTTCTCGAGGCCCCCGCACGCCTGCGCCGCTCGTGATCGCCGACCGGAATCGGAGCACGTACTCGGCGCCCGAGAGCACCGTGATCACGGCGGCGGCGATCATGACGTACTCGTCCAGGTACATCGGCCCGATCGGCTCACCCGGCCGCCAGATCGCGAGCAGGACCGCGAGGAACTGCACGTTGGCCTTCGCCTTGCCCCAGATCGACGGCTGAACGAGTTCGCCGGTGGAGGCGACGGCGCCCTTGAGCCCGATGATCAGCACCTCGCGGCCGATGATGACGAGCGCGATCCACGGCGACACACGGTCGACGACGAGCAGACCGATCAGCGCACCGGACACGAGCAACTTGTCCGCCGTCGTGTCGAGGAAGTTGCCGAACACGGTGGTCTGCGCCCAACGCCTGGCGAGCAGCCCGTCGAAGAAATCGGTGAGCGCGGCGACCGCGAACAGGATCGCCGCCGCGGTGAACGCGTCCGCGTTCTCGGGCCCCGCGAGGATCAGGGCCAGGATCACGGGCGCGAGGGCCACCCGAGCCCACGTCACGACCTTCAGGAAGGCGGCTGCGCGAAGGTCGGCGGCGGTGGACACGGCTTCGAGCGCATCGTAACAGTGGCTCCGAGCGGATCCCGCTCTTTGTCGCGCGCGCCGATGTGCTTGTTCCCCCACAGCGGGTCTCGTAGCGTCGGCGTGTGAACCCCGAGCTCCGACGGGTCGTGATCGTGGGCGCCGTCGTGCTGTTCGGTCTTGGGTTCCTGGTCGGGTTCCTGATCGGCGGCACCGGCGACGACGAGCCGCTCGCGGCTCCGTCGCCGGAGCCAAGCCCGGTGGCCAGCCCCTCGAACGGCACCACCGTGATCTCCACTCCCTCGCCCGAAGACGCGCCGGCGATCTCCATCCAGGACCGTGTGCTGCGGGAAGGCGACCGTCCGGTCGTCGCGGTCGCCTCGAACGTTCCGTGCGGGTCGCTCATCGAGCCGGGGGTGCTCGGCGAATGCGGGGAGGTTTCGGTGGCCGCCCAACGGGTCGTCTGGGTGGTCCAGCAGGCGGCGACGGCGACGGGCGCACCGGCGTTCACGACTCGGATCTTCACGTTCGTCCCCGACGCGGGCGGTTGGGTCGAGTGGCTGCAGGCGTCGGATCCGACGGGCGAGCGATGGTCGGACGTCAACGTGCTCGCGACCGACCTCACCGGCGACGGCGTCCCCGAGCTCCTGGCCGGGTTCCGAGGGGTGGGGGAGACCCAAACGCTCGAGTACGACATCGTCGGCTACGCCCAGGACGCCGTGCCCGAGGTGCTCGCCCATCCGGACCCGGCGACCCGAGGCTCGGTCGTCGTCTCCGCCGGTTCGATCCTCGAGTACTCGGCGCAGTACCCCGGCGGCGAACCCGTGTGTTGTCCGCCGTCCTACCTGCTGAAGACGATCGCGTTCGAGGACGCCTTCTTCCGCGTGCAAGCGTCGGAGACGGTGCTACCCACCACGGTTCCTCTCTCGCAGATCTGAGCGGATAGGGTTCGGCCGTGAGCGATCCGCTGTTCGTGACGGTGGACGACTACGAACCCGCCGCCCGCGAGCGGCTGCCCAGGGACGTCTACGACTTCTACGCGGGTGGCGCCGGAGACGAGTGGACGCTCGCCGAGAACCGGCGCGCGTTCGAGCGGTGGGTGATCCGGCCGCGCGTGCTGACCGACGCATCTCCGCCGGATCCGTCGATCGAGCTCGTCGGCACCCGGATCGACCTGCCGATCCTCATCGCGCCGTGGGCGTATCAACGGTTCGCGCACCCCGATGGCGAGCTCGCGACGGCGCGGGCCGCCGCGCGGGCCGGCACGGCCGTGGTCGTCTCGAGCACCGCGGAGGACCTGCTCGAGGCGATCGCGAAGGAGACCCAGGCGCCGAAGTGGTGGCAGCTGTACGTGTACGAGGACCGTGCGTTGACCGAAGACATGCTCCGGCGAGCTCACGCCGCGGGCTTCTCGGCGACCTGTTTCACGGTCGACCTGCCCGTCGTCGGCCTTCGGCACCGGGACACCCGGAACGGCTTCGAGATGCCGATCGGGTTGCCGCAGTCCGACAGGACCTTCGATCCCCACATCGGCTGGGACGACATCGCCTGGATCCGGGAGCACGCCCCGCTGCCGGTGCTCCTCAAGGGCATCATGACGGCCGAGGACGCGAGGCTCGCCGTCGACGCCGGCATCGACGGGATCGTCGTCTCGAACCACGGCGCGCGGCAGCTCGATTCGGTCGCGGCGTGCATCACGGTGCTGCCCGAGATCGTGGAGGCGGTCGCCGGACGCATCCCGGTGCTCATGGACGGCGGTGTGAGGCGCGGGACCGACGTCTTCAAGGCACTGGCGCTGGGCGCGGACGCGGTTCTGGTGGGTCGCCCGGCGTGTTGGGGGCTCGCGGTCGCCGGCGAGGACGGTGTGTTCGACGTCCTCCGGATCTTCCGCGAGGAGCTCGAGAACACCATGGCGCTCGCCGGGACCCCGACGGTCGGGGACATCGGCCGGTCGTTCGTCGCCCCGGCCTGATCGTCTTCCGCGGCGCCGCCGCTGCGCTGACGAGGTCATCGGCGTCTGCGAGCATGAGCCGACATGTCGCGCATCGACCTGCACACGCATTCGAACCGCTCCGACGGGACGTTCGAGCCCATCGAGGTGGTTCGCCTCGCGTCCGATCGGGGCCTGGACGTCATCGCGCTGACCGATCACGACACGACGGACGGGCTCGACGATGCGATCGCCGCGGGCGCCGAGCTCGGCGTCGAGGTCGTCCCCGGGATCGAGCTCTCCGCGGAGCACGAGCGAACGAGCGTCCACGTGCTCTGCTACTGGATGGATCCGCTCCACCCCGATCTCCAGGCCGAGCTGCGGCGGCTCCGCGACGAGCGGTTCCGCCGCGGCGAGCTGATGGTCGAGAAGCTCCGCGCGCTGGGCGTGCCGATCGAGTTCGAGCACGTCCGGCGGATCGCGAACGGCGCGACGATCGTCCGACCCCACCTCGCGCAGGCGATGGTCGAGATCGGGGCGGTGCCGAACGAGCAGGAGGCGTTCGACCGGTACCTCGGTGACGGCCGGCCCGGTCACGTCCCGAAGCACGCGCTCGACCCCGTGGACGCGGTGACGCTGATCCGCGCGGCCGGAGGCGTGTGCGTGCTCGCCCATCCGGGCATGTGGGGCGACCAGCTCTCGGTCCCGCCGGAGCTGATCGAGCGCATGGCGTCCGCCGGGATGCGCGGCCTCGAGGTGGATCATCCCGATCATCCCCCCGAGCAACGAGAGCACTATCGCTCGATGGCCGCAGATCTCGGGCTCGTGGCGACCGGTGGATCGGATTGCCACGGCACCCGGTACGAGCCGATCCGGCTCGGAAGCGCGCTGTGCCGTCCCGAGGCGTTCGCCGAGCTCAGAAGCGCCGCCGTGCGCTGAGTCCGAAGGGGTCTCGAGCCCGGACGCGTAGCATCGGAGTGGCCGCTTGACATAGGAGAAGCGATGGCGCGCAAGCGGATCCTCGTGATCGGCGCAGGGTTCGGCGGCCTGTACGCCGCGATGAACCTTCGCCGCGCCCGCGACCTCGGGTACCGGGTGACGGTCGTCAACCCCGAGAACTTCATGCAGTACCAGCCGTTCCTGCCCGAGGTCGCATCGGGCACGATCGATCCGCGCGCCGTGGTCGTCCCGCTGCGCCGGGTCCTGCGCGGCGCCGAGGTGGTGATCGGCGAGGTCGAGCGTGTGGATCACGACGCTCGAACCGCTCACGTCCGCCTGGCCGACGGTCGGACGACCCGGCTCGCCTACGACATCGTCGTGCTCGCGCCCGGCTCGTGGGCCCGCGTGCTGCCGATCCCGGGCCTGGCCGAGCACGGCGTCGGCTTCAAGACCGTCCAGGAGGCCATCTGGCTCCGTAACCGGGTCCTGTCGCAGCTCGACGTGGCGGCCGAGACCGACGATCCGGCTCGCCGGCGGGCGGCGCTCACCTTCGTCTTCGTCGGCGGCGGGTTCGCCGGTGTCGAGGCGCTCGGCGAGCTCGAGGATCTCGCGCGCGACGCGCTGCGGAGCTACCCGGGTGTCCGCGACTCGGACATGCGGTGGATGCTGGTCGAGGCGGCCGGGGCGATCCTGCCGGAGCTCGGACCGGAGCTCGCGACCTACGCGACCGAACGGCTCCGGGAGCGTGGCATCGAGATCCTGCTGAACACGAAGCTCGAGTCCGCGGAGGACCGGATCGAGCTGTCCGACGGACAGACGCTCGACGCCGACACGCTCGTCTGGACGGCGGGGGTCAAGCCCTCGCCGCTCGCGCGGGGCTCCGGCTTCCCCGTGGACGAGGTCGGGCGGGTCCGAACCGACCAGTACCTCCGCGTCCTCGGCTTCGAGGACGCGTGGGCGGCCGGCGACGCCGCCGCGGTTCCGGATCCGAGGACCGGCGTCATGCCTCCGACCGCCCAGCACGGGATGCGGCAGGGCAAGGCGCTCGCGAAGAACCTGATCGCGACGCTCGAGGGGCGCGGGCCCGAGCCGTTCGACTACCGGGGCATCGGCTCGGTGTGCTCGCTCGGGCGCTACAAAGGCGTCGCGATGATCGTCGGCGTTCGGCTCCGAGGGTTCCCCGCGTGGTTCGCGCACCGCTCGTACCACCTGTTCGCGATGCCGACGCTCACCCGGAAGGTCAAGATCGCGGCGGACTGGACGGTCGCGCTGCTGTTCCCTCGAGACCTCGCGCAGCTCGGTTCGCTCCAGAACCCGCGAGCGCCGTTCGAGCGCGCGGTGGGTTCCTCGGAGCCTACGGCGTCCGGTTGACCTCGGCGGCGGCGGAGAGCGCGGTGTGGCTGCGCTCGAGATCCGGGAGCTCGTGACCCGACGTGAGCTCGTGGACGGCCCAGTTCGTCAGGTCCCGGATCGAGATGATCCCGGCGAGCGCGCCGTCCTGCACGACCGGGAGGTGTCGGATCTTGAGCCGGGCCATGTGATCGGCCGCCTCGGCGATGTCGGTCTTCGGGTCGACGGTGTCGAGATCGGTCGACATGCGTTCGGCCACCTTCGTGGTCTTGGGGTCGCCGCCCTCCGCGACGAGGTTCACGAGGTCGCGCTCGGTCACGATGCCGGCGAGCTTGCCGCCGTCCATGATCACCACCGACGAGATCCCGTGCTCGCGGAGCACGGTGGCTACCCGCTCGAACGTGTCCTCGGGCGCCGCGGTCTTCACGTCGGCGTGCATGATGTCCCTGACCTGCATCGTCGGTACCTCCGTCGGGGGAGCGAGGCACTCAGTCTATCGCGGTGGCCGTCCGGGCCGCCCGGGCCGCCGGGCGGTGCCTCGGCGCCTGAGACGTCGCGAGCTCAGTGGTCGGAGCGACCGCTGAAGTTGAACGAGGAGACCTTCAACGCGGGGACGCGGCTCGCCGAGAAGAAGAACTCGCTCGCCAGCTCCGTGTCCTTCCCGATGATCTCGGTGTTCGTGAGCGCCTCCACGATCGACTGGGTGAACCGGAGGTTCTTGACCGGGTGCGCCACCTCGCCGTCCTCGATCAGGAACGTGCCGTCGCGCGTCATCCCGGTGATCGTCGACTCGATGGGGTGGACGACGTTGGTGTAGTGGAACCGCGTGACGAGCAGTCCGCGTTCGGTCGCGGCGATCATCTCGTCGACGCTCGACCCCCGGGCTCCATGAACAGGTTGAGCGGGAAGGGGCCTTCGGGATTCGGAGGCGGGAGCGCGTGCCCGGTCGAACGGACCCCGGCCTGCTTGGCGGTCCGGAGGTCGTACACGCCGCCGAGGAACGTCCCGTCCGTGATCAGGTCCACCCGCGACCGTGGAACGCCTTCGAAGTCGAACGGCAGGCCGAGCGTGCCCGGCGCCGACGCGTCGTCGTAGATCGAGACGGACGGAGCGGCGACCTGCTGGCCCTCCTTGCCGGAGAAGCACGACCGTCCTTCGGAGAGCGACCGGCCCCCGAACCCGATCCACGCGAGGAAACCCACGAGCGTCGAGACCGCCGCTGGCTCGAGCACGACGGCGTACCGTCCGGCTTCGATGTCCCGGGGCGTCTGCGAGTTCATCGCCTTCGTCGCGGCGCGGGCCCCGATCCCGGCGGGGTCGATGCTCGACTCCGCGGCCTCGAACACCTCGGCGAACCCGTGCCCGCCGTCCCCGCCGCTCACCACCGTCGTGATCGACGCCATCGTCGACGGCGCCCAGCAGAACTGGCCATCGGTGTTCGCGAGCGCCACCTCGCTGGCGATGGTCTCGAACGCGCCCGCGGCCGTGAACCCGTCCGGGCATTGCGCCACGAGGTCGGCGACCCCATCGGCCCGGTACGCCGGCGTGGCCGAGGCGGTGGCCTCGTCGTAGGCGCCTGGTTCGGGAACGTCGGCCGGCGGCGCGAGTCCCGGGAACTGCGGATCAGGACCCACGACGTTCGCCATCTCGAACGCCCGCTCGGCGACGCGCCGCGCTCCCTCCAGCGTGAAGTCGTTCGTCGATGCGACCCCGATGCGGTTGTCGGAGACCACGCGAACGCGGATCCCGGTGTCCTCGCGATGCGTGCTCTGGTGGATCGAGCTGGAGGCGAACCGTGTGAGCCCGCCCCATTCGTGCATGAACAGGACCTCCACGCCGTCGGCACCGGGCAAGCTGAGCGCGGCGTCCGCGACGCTCCGGGCCTCGTCCGGACCGATGATCCCCGGCATCAGTCGCTCCTCCTCGCCACGCGGCGTCGAGCGTTCATCCCCGCACCCCGAGCTGGACGTCGCGGAACCGGGCGGGCGCGGCGCCGTGCCCGACCCTCGCTACCTGGCCCGGCTGACCCTTGCCGCAGTTCGGCGTCCCCCACACTGTCCAGTCCTCGCGGCCGCCGACGGCGTCGCACGAGCCCCAGAACTCCGTCGTGATCCCCGTGTAGTTGGGATTCCGATACATCTCGGTCAGCTTCCCGTCTCGGATGCGCCATGCGACCTCGCACCCGAACTGGAAGTTCACGCGGTGGTCGTCGATCGACCAGGACGTGTTCGTGCTCATGAAGACGCCGTCCTTGGTGTCGCCGATGAGGTCGGCCAACGAGCCGTCCCTCGGCTCGATCGAGATGTTCGTCATGCGGATCAGCGGGTAGTGCGCCCACCCGTCCGCGCGCATCGCGCCCGAGGACGGGATCCCGAGCACGCTCGCGGTCTCGCGGCTGGAGATGAAGTTCTGGAACACGCCGTCGACGATGATCGGCACCCGCTGCGCCGGGACGCCCTCGTCGTCCCATCCGAACGAGCCGAGCCCACCGGAGAGCGTCGCGTCCGCGGTGATCGAGACGAGCGGGCTCGCGTACCGCAGCTGGCCGCGGTCCTCCGGCTTCACGAACGACGAGCCGGCGTACGCCTCCTCCATCCCGAGCACGCGGTCGAGCTCGACGGGGTGCCCGATCGATTCGTGGATCTGGAGCTCGATCTGGCCGGAATCGAGGACGAGCGTGGTGACCTCGCTCGGGCAGTCCTCGGCGGACAGCAGCTCGACCGCCTCGCTCGCCGTGCGTTCGGCCTCCTCGATCAGCCCGAGCTTCTGGACGTGCTCCCATCCCGCGGCCGCGATGTGTCCGCGGAACGAGTTCGGGAACGAGCGGCGTTGGAGCTCGCCCTCGGCGGTGGCGGTCGCCTCGATCCCGGCGCCGGATTGCACGGTGGTCTGGTCGATCGCCGTGCCCTCGCTCGTCGCGAGGCACGTCCGCCTCCGGAACAGGTCGATCCCGCCTTCGGCGAACGCCAGTCCCTTCACCGACTGCATGCGGCGCGTCGCCTCCATGACGAGCGAGACCTTCTCCTCGAGCGGGACGTTGAAGGGGTCTTCCTGCATCGGCGAATGCCACGTGCCGGTCGCCGGTTCGACCTCGGCGAGGCGGACGGGCTCCATCGGGAGCCGCGATGCCGCCTTCGCGATCTCGACGGCCAGGCGGGCGGCCCGGTCGATCTCCTCGGGTTCGCGCCTGGCGGTCGCGGCGAATCCCCAGTAGCCATTCAGCAAGACCCGGATGCCGAGACCCTCGGAGGTGGACCAGTCGATCCCCTCCATCTCTTGGTTGCGAACGGTGAGGGACTCGGAGTCCTCGGCGACGACGCGACCGTCCGCGTAGTCGGCGCCGGCAGTCATCGCCGCCTCCACGGCTTGTTTCGCGACGTCGAGCATCGTGGCTGCTGTCCTTCCTCTGGGAGGTCCTCGGGCGGGCCGGCGGCAAGCCTACCGGAGCCCTAGGCGGCCGTCTCCGCCGCCTCGGGGAACCCGTAGGCCTGCGCGATCGAGTCGCAGGGGTTGCCGCGCCCGAACTCGAGCCGCATCTCGGTCATGTCGGAGATCCACCAGAAGCAGGTGGCCGAATCGGACCCGCCTTCACCGTGCAGCTCGGGGTGCCGGCACAGGCTGTCGGGCGCGCCCTCGTGGTCGGATAGGAACGCTCGCATCGTCGCCACCGTGATCGTGCCGGGCTCGGTCGACGCGAGGAGCTCCGCGCCGCGGGCGTATCGGCGGCTCGAGTGCGGCACGTAGTCGCGGTCGCCCTCGTAGCGGACCATCCGATCGCACACGTAATGGTTGGTGTGCACAAGATGTCCGCGCTCGTCGAGCGTCGTGAGTTCGGCGTCGGTCGCCGACCCCTCGACGTTGACTGCCTCGTCGGATGAGACCAGCACCTGGTTGTAGGAGGACGCCCGGTCGTGCCGGAGCGCCTCTCCGACGGCCCGCTCCATCGTCGGCTGCCGGAGCATCGACCGGTACTGGATCATGCGCGGGATCCCGATGCGCTCGTCGAGTGGCGCGAGCTCGTTGCCCGCCATCGTGATCCCCGCGTCGTTCCAGCCGCAGGAGAGCCACAGGTCGTTGGACATCGTCAAGATCCGCGGTTCGTCCGGGATCGTCCACTCGATGGCCACGAGTCCTTGTTGGTAGGAGCGAGAGACGTCGTTGTTGTGGGCGGTGATCACGTGGCCGTCCGCGGTCGCCGGCGGTCCGGCGACCAGGTCCGTGCACCGGCCGTGGAGCCGGCGCGCGTACGGCACGTACCAGATCTCCTCGATCACGGTCGCGAACAGCGCCAGTGGGTCGACGTCGGCCGCCTCGGCCGCCCCCTCGACCTCGTCGAGGTACCACGGGTACGCGGCGCGGGTCACCTCCCGGTAGCGGTCCGCGAGCGCGAGCTGCTCGTGTCGCGTGCGCCCGTCGGGGATCGGCTGCTGGTCGAACGCCGCCGCGCGTCGCAGCGACTCGGCGCGGGCCAGCCCGAGCTGCATACCAACCTCGCGATGCGTGCCGGACAGACGCAGGAGCGGGATCTGGGCGGGGGGTGTCACGCGAGTCATGGTAACGGCCACGCGACCGTAGACTCGACCCGGTGCGAGCTCGTTCGGACGCCGTCGTTCTGGCCCTCGCGATGCTCGTGGCCGCGTGCGCCGGGGGCGAGCGCTCCATGCAAAGGGAGACCCCGACCGCGGCGGATGGAGGTCCCGCCCCGCCGACCACCGTGACCAGTGGTCAGGGCACGACGGCCCCCGCGGGACCGGGCGCACAGGTTCCCGAGATCCTCGACTTCGAAGCCACGCTGGTCGGAGGCCGAGCCATCGGAGGGGCCGAGCTCGCGGGCGCTCCCGTCGCGATCTGGTTCTGGGCGCCGTGGTGACACACCTGACAGGGGGAGGCCCCCCTGGTCGCGCAGTTGGCGCGAGACGACGATTCGAAGATCCAGTTCCTGGGCATCGCCTGGCGTGACAGCGAGGATGCCATGACTGCGTTCATCGAGGGATTCGGCCTCGATACGTTCCCGCACGTGAACGATGCCGACGAGCGGCTCTTCGCGCACTTCGGCGTGCCGTTCCAGCCGGCGTGGGTGTTCATCGACTCGACGGGCAACGCGGCCCGCGTCGTCGGCTCCATCCCCGAGCAGGACCTGGTCCGGATCCTGGAGGGACTGGCGCTCGATCGCCTGCCGACCTAGCGAACGGGAACGGGATCCGGTTCCGCGGACCCGATCGAGCGGCTAAGGTTTCCGCATGACAACAGTGCTGCTCTTCCATCATGCGCAGGGACAGACGACGGGCTTCATCTCCTTCGCGGACGAACTTCGGGAGGCGGGGCACACGGTCCATGCCCCGGATCTGTACGAGGGTCGCACGTTCTTGGACCTCGATGAGGGTGTCGCCCATGCCCGCGAGATCGGTTTCGGCGAGATCATGGGCCGCGGTTCGGCGGCGGCGGAGGAACTGCCGGCCGACATCGTCTACGGGGGCTTCTCCCTCGGCGTCATGCCGGCGCAGTCGTTGGCGCAGACGCGACCCGGTGCGAGGGGCGCGCTCTTCTACAGCGCAGCCATGCCGGCATCGGAGTTCGACGGCCCCTGGCCGGAGGGCGTGCCGCTCCAGATCCACATGATGGATGCGGACCCATGGAGCGACGAGGATCGGCCAGCGGCAGAGGCGTTGGTCGAGGAAGCCCAGGACGCGGAGCTGTTCCTCTACCCGGGCTCGGGTCACCTCTTCGCCGACCCCAGCCTCGAGGCGTACGACGAACAGGCAGCCGGGCTGCTCAAGGAGCGCACCCTGGCCTTCTTGGACCGGGTCGGCTGAACGGGAGATCCGACCAAGACCTTGTGTCACACCCCCTCCCTACGCTGGCTTCAGTCTGAGGAGGGGCGATGACGGCATCCATCTGGATCGTGCTCGGGTTGGCGATCGGTCTCGGCGTGGCCGCGGCGATCGCCGGGCTCCGCCGGCCTTCGAACGGTTCGTCCACGCGGATGGAGGCGCGGCTCGAGGTGCAGGCCGCGGAGCTCCGGCGGCTCGCCGATGCCGCCTCGACGCGCGAGGATTCGGCCCAACAGCTCCGGGCCGATCTGGCCGGGGCCCGTCGATCCCTCGAGACGCTGGCCGTTCGCGAGGAGGAGCGTCAGGTCCGAGACCGCGAGTCCTGGGAGGTCGTCCGGCGTCTCTCATCGGTCCTCGCGGGCGCCGGCTCCACCGGTCGTGCGGGGGAGAACGTGCTGCGCGAGCACCTCGCGCAGCTGCCTCCCGGTCTGCTCGTCACCGACCTGCGGGTCAACGGCCGCGTGGTCGAGTTCGGACTGATGCTCCCGGACGGCCGGCGACTGCCGATCGACTCCAAGTGGACGGCGCTCGCCGAGCTCGAGGCGCTCGAGGCCGCGACCGATCCGGACGAGCGAGAGACGCGCGCCCGCGAGATCGAACGACAGGTGACGATCCGTGCGCGTGAGGTCGCGCAGTACCTCGATCCTGCGCTCACCGCTCCCGTCGCGGTCGCCGCGGTCCCCGACGCCGCGTACGGTGTCCTGCGGCGCGCGCACGCGGACGCGTTCGCGAGTGGCGTGGTGATCGTGCCGTACTCGACCGCGCTGCCGGTCCTCCTGTTCCTCTACAGCCTGGCGGGACGGTTCGGCGACGCCGGTGACGCGCACGCGGCGCTTGCCGAGGTGTCGTCGCTGCTGAACGCGATGGAAGCCGTGGTCGAGAACAAGATCGCGAAGGCGGCCACGATGGTGACCAACGGCGCGGACGACCTCCGTTCGGGTCTCGGCAAGGCGCGCGCGTCGGTCGCTCGCGGGCGAACCGCGACCGCCCCGCAACTACCGGAGGACGTGCCCGCTCCGGAAGGCACGCCACGCCTCGAGGTGATCGCCTCCGAGTAGGCTCGCGCGGTGGCTTTCGACGAGGCGCTCGTGCGGTACGGGTTCGCAGCAAGCACGGCGCGGAGTCCCCGCGGCGTTCGGGTGTTCCTCGCGAGCCCGAACCCGTTCCTCACGTACACGGTGCAGGCGTTCGACGACGGGACCGCGCTGTTCTCCTGGGAGTTCGCGGTCGGGGAGTACCTCCGGACCAAAGGTATCCAGTTCGGTTCGGACGAGACGCTCAACCAGTTCGCGTTCCCCCGGGAGGACGAGCGCGGACCGCAGGAAGCCGGATGGCTCGCGGGCGCGATCGAACGTGCGGAGGCGCAGCTCGCGTCGGTGCGGTTCGACGACCCCCACCGAGATGAGGAGTAGCGCGATGACCAATGGCAACGGCGTACGGGTGATCCGCGCGAGCGAGCACGACGCGCTTGCCTGGGAGGTCGTTCCGACGGCCGAGGGCGATCCCAACCCGCCCGGTGAGGAGGTCGTCACGTTCCGCGCTCCCGACGGCCGGTTCAGCGTCGGACTGTGGCGCCGGGCTCCCGAGACCGGCCCGATGGAGTCCCCGTACCACGAGGTCGCGGTCATCGTCGAGGGACGGGTCGAGGTCACCGATGAGGACGGTGGGGTGCACGAGGCCGGACCCGGCGACGTGCTCATCACGCCGAAGGGCTCGAGGGCCACCTGGCGCGCGCTCTCGCCGGTGAAGAAGGTCTGGGCGATCTACAAGGAGCCGGACGCGCCCGACGGTTGACGGGCCGCCGAGAGTCGCTTCTCGTACAGGTCCCAGCCGCGCACCGCTCGCATCCCCGCTCGCTCGTAGACGCCGACGGCGCCGGTGGGGTTCTCGGAGTCGACGTTCAGCATCACGCGCGGCTGCCCGCGCTCGGCGAACGACGCGAATGAGCGCCGGAGGAGCATGGAGCCGATCCCGCGCCCGCGCCAAGGCTTCCTGACGCCGAGCTCGGCGACCCAGCCGCGGTCGCCCCAGTTCACCGCCGAGAGCGCGCCGACCGGCTCGGTGTCCTCGGTCGCGAGCAGCCACAGAGTGGCGTCGTAGCTCGGGTCATCGACGTTGAGTTCAAGCCATTCCTCGAAAGGGACAGCCCGGTAGTCGAACTCGTCCCGGAAGGCCTCGACGAAGGTCGCGTGGACGGCTCGCAGGTCGCGCTCGGGATCGATGCCGCGGATCTCGATACCCAGTGGAGGTTCCGGGACCCGTACGGGTCCGTCGAGATCGATCTGCATGTGCCGGAACGAGCGGACGTGCCGGAACCCCCGCGCAGACACCATCCGCGCGGCGGCGCCGTCCGTGTCGCTGACGGAGTGCTGGAACCGGCCTCCCCGGCCGAGGCGTTGGGCGCCTCGTCGCCCCGCGACATCGAGCAGGAACGAGCCGATCCCCATGGCCCGATGCTCGGGGTGCACGACACCCCACGATCCCGCGACCTCGTCGCCCTCCGGAGACACGTTCGCATGAGCGATCACCCGTCCGTCCGGCGACTCGACCACCCATGTGTCGTTCGCCAGGTCGATGCCCGGCTTGGACCACTGGAACCGCACGAAGTCGGCGTCATAGAAGACCTCGCCGGTGTCGGCGAGGTCGTCGGCCGCCAGCACCCTGGCGACGGCCCCGACGTCGTCCATCGTGGCCGCTCGGATCGAGTACCCGTCAGGGAGCGCACGCATCGGGCAAGGGTACGGGGGTTGCGCCGGCCGCGACCGGGCCGATGATGGTGGTGTGAAGACCGAGGCGGTTCCTCCCGGTCCCGCGCTCTCGCGCTTCGCCGCGCTCCGGGAGTTCCGACGCGATCCGATCGGACTGCTCGAACGGCTGGCCGAGTACGGCGACGTCGTCCGGGTCCGCGTCCCCGGCCGGGACGCGTTCCTCGTCAACCATCCGGATCTCGTCCGGGACGTGTTCGTCACCGACCACCGCGCGTTCCACAAGGGGCCGACAATCCAGGCGGCCAAGATGCTGCTCGGCGAGTCGCTGCTCACCAGCGAGGACGAACGCCACCGACGGCAGCGCCGGCTGATCCAGCCGATGTTCCATCACGATCGGATCGCGTCGTACGCGGAGGTCATGGTGCGCCGAGCAACGCAGTCTTCCGACGGGTGGCGCGACGGTTGTGAGCTCGACGTGCACGCGGAGATGTCCGCGCTCACGCTCTCGGTCGTCGCCGAAGCGTTGTTCGGGACCGACGTCGACGTTGAGCGCAGCGCGACCGTCCGTCGTTCGATGACCGACACCCTGGCGATGTTCGATCGCGTGTACTCGCCGCTGTTCCGCCTGCTGATCCGCCTTCCATCGCCGACGATGCGACGGTTCCACCGCGTCGAATCCGATCTGAACGCCGTGATCGGCGGGATGATCGCCGAGCGTCGCGCGACCGGCGCGAACGGCGACGACCTCCTCTCGTTGCTGCTGCGCGCCCGCGAGGACGGCGTGGGCATGAGCGACGAGCAGGTCCGCGACGAGGCCCTGACGCTGTTCCTCGCCGGCCACGAGACGACCGCGATCGCGCTGACGTGGACCTGGTGGCTCCTCTCGCGCCATCCCGACGTGGAAACGCGGCTGCACGCCGAGCTCGACCAGCTGAACGGGGCGCCGACGGCCGACGACCTCCCACGACTCGCGTACACGCGCGCCGCGCTCGACGAGGCGATCCGGCTGCGTCCCCCCGCGTGGGCGATCGGACGCACCGTCGTCACCGACCACAGGTCGGGCGCGTACCTCGTCCGCAGCGGCTCCGTGGTGGTCGTCTCCCCGTGGCTCCTGCATCACGACGAACGGTGGTGGCCCGAGCCCGAAGCGTTCCGTCCCGAGCGCTGGCTCACCGATCGGCCAGAGGGATCTCGACACGCGTACGTTCCGTTCGGCGGCGGGCCGCGCAGGTGCATCGGGGAGCCGTTCGCGCTGATGGAGGGCGTCCTGCTGCTCGCCGCGATCGCGCGACGCTGGCGGTTCCGAACGGTCTCTGAGGACCCGCCCGAACTTCAGCCGGTGGTCACCCTCCGACCGCGCGGTGGCCTCCCGATGCGGGTCGAACGGCGTCCCACCGGAGCATCGGACACGCCGCGGTAGGCTTCGACGATGGGGTTCGCGAGCGCGCTCGTCATCTTCGCCCACCCCGACGACGCCGAGTTCATGTGCGGCGGCACGATCGCGGCGTGGGCGAAGGAGGGAACCGACGTCCACTACTGCGTGGTGACCGACGGGTCCGCGGGGTCGAACGACCCCGGCGACACCCGCGAGTCGATGATCCCGGTCCGAGAGGCCGAGCAGCGCGCCGCGGCCCAGGTGCTCGGCGTCAGGAGCCTCAGCTTCCTCGGCTACCGCGACGGGGAGCTCGAGGTGAACCTCGACACACGCCGGGACGTCTGCCGGGTCGTCCGTCGAGTGCGCCCCGAGGTGATCGTCGCGCCCGACCCCTCGCAGCTGTGGTTCAAGCGGCAGTACGTCAACCATTGGGATCACAAGCAGGCCGGCCTGTTGGCTCTCTGCGCAGTGATGCCGGACGCGCCGAGCCGGCCGCAGTTCCCCGAGCTGCTCGACGAGGGGTTCGAGCCCTTCGAGGTGCCGCATCTGTGGCTCTCCTCCGAGGGCGCCGATACCTACGTGGACATCTCGAAGACGTTCGAGACCAAGCTCGAGGCGCTGCGCTGTCATCCCTCCCAGGGGGTCGAGGACGCCGAGGAATGGGTCCGCGAGCGCGCCCGAGAGGTCGGGCAACAGGGGGGGTTCGAGCTCGCGGAGGGCTTCAAGGCGTTCGATCTTCGAGACGAGGACGTGGACTGATGGAAGAGCCGCTCGACGACGACGAACGCGAGACCTTCGGCCCCGAGCCGGAGGAGGAGGACGACATCCGCGCCGACCTCGACGACCTCGGCGGGATGCGTCGCGTGTTCCAGGCTCAGGGCGTCAAGGGCGTCGTGATCGCCTGCCCCGACTGCGGTGAGAACCACTTCTACGAGTGGGAGCTGCTCCGAGAGAACCTCGAGCACATGCTGACGACCGGCGAGCCGCGGATGCACGAGCCCGCGTTCGAGGTGCGCGAGAACGAGTACATCCAGTGGGACTACGGCAAGGGGTACATCGACGCGCTCGCCGACACCGGCCTCGAGCCCGACCGCCGGGTCGAGGTCACACGGTGCCCCTGGTGCGAGACGCCGGCCGAGGACCACTTCCAGTTCTGCCCGAAGTGCGGCCGTTCGCTCGCGGCCGTTCGGATCTACAAGGACCTGGTCGATCGCGGCCTCGAGGAACGTGAGGTCCGCGCCCTGCTCGTGCGAGCGGGGTTCGAGCCCTTCTGATCAACGCCTGATCAGCGGCGGCTCCGCGCCGGCTTGCGCGACGAACCCGGTGAAGCGCTGCGCGGACGTTCGAGCACGCATTCGTCGGGCAGCTTGTCGTCGCGAAGCCCCTTGAACGACGGCGCGCGCATCTTGTGCGTGCTCTTCGTGATCTCGAGGTACTCGACCTCGCACACGAGCGTGGGTTCGACGAACGTGGCGCCCTTGACCTTGCCGAGCTCCGGGTCGTCGCCGGCGGGCGTGTCGCGCTTCAGCGGCTCGAGGGCCTCCAGCACCCGGTCCAGCGTCGCCCTCGTGAACCCGGTGCCGACCTGGCCGATCCACAGCAGCGTGCCGTCGTCGTAGGCGCCGACGAGCAGCGCCCCGAAGGTGCCGCTCCGCCCGCCCTGTCCGGGGGTCCTCCCGAGGATCACGCAGTCCTGGGTGTTGGTGAGCTTGATCTTCCGCCAGTCGGGCGAACGGCGCCCCGGCTGGTACGTCGAGCCGGTCCGCTTCGCGACGACGCCCTCCAGGCCGAGTTCGCGGGCGATCCGCTCGAACTCCGTCCCCTCGCCCTCGACGTGCGAGACGACCTGCAGCCGGTGATCCTGCTCGACGATCGTCTCGAGGAGCTCGCGGCGCTCCTCGAGCGCCACGCCGGTGAGATCGCGCCCGTCGAGCCACAGGAGGTCGAACACCACGAGCGCGACGGGGATCTTGGTCGAGATGCGCTTGATCTCGCGTTCGTTCGATAGGTTCATCCGCTGCTGCAGCGCCTCGAAGGAGTTCTTGCCGTCGTCGTCGAACGCCACGATCTCGGCGTCGAGCACCGCGTTCACCTGGTCGACGAGCTCGTGCACCATCCGGAGCTCCGGGTACTTGTCGGAGACGTCGCGCCCGTTCCTCGTCACCAGCCGGGTGATGTCCGTCGCCATCGCGGTGACCGAGCGGATCCCGTCGAACTTCGGCTCGAACCACCACGTCGGATCGTCGAACGCCTTCCACCCGCCTTCGGCGAGCATCGGTTGCATCGTCGGCGGCACGTCGATCAGCGGCGTCTCTTGATGCGAGGCCAGGAAGGCGAGCCAGTCTGTCCGCGTCTTCACGAGATGGAACTCGAGCCCGGGGTACCGGCGACCGTGCAGCCGGAAGCTCACCTTCGAGTCCGTCCACTCGATCGGTTCGTACCAGCCGTCGTCGAAGATCCGGACCTCGCCGGCCCCGTAGTGGCCCTCCGGGATCGTCCCCTGGAACGACCCGTACTCGAGCGGGTGATCCTCGGTCCGAACGGCCAGGCGCTTGTCCTTGGGTTGCACGGGGAGCCCTCGCGGCACCGCCCACGAGGGGAGGGCGCCGTCGCGCTCGAGCCGGACGTCGTAGTGCAGCCGCGTCGCGCGGTGCTTGTGGATCACGAACGAGTTCCCCTGCCCTCCGGCCTCGCCGGGCGCCGGCTCCGTCGTTCCCTCCGGTCCGAACGTCCGCTTGCGTAGGTACTCGCCGAGGTTCGGGTCCTTGGACCCGGCGATCACCTGTTCGGACGTTCGCGTGGTCCGCGTGGTCCGTTCGAGCTTCACCGCCTTCTCGGCCGAGAGGCCGACGGCTTCGAGCGCCGGCCCGAGATCCTGTGGCTTGGTCCGAACGCCGTCGAACAGGTCGCCCACCTCGGCGAACCGCTCCGAGACGTTCTCGATGCGGAAGTCCTGCGGCAATAGGCCGGCTTCGACCTCGTCCCACGTGAGTGGCGTCGAGACCGTCGCCCGGGGCTCGGGGCGGAGCGAGTACACGGCGGAGATGTTCGCGCCGGTGCGGTTCATGTTGTGGTCGATGAAGACCTTGCCGGTGCGGTTCTCGATCCTCCAGGCCATCGTCACGCGGTCACGGTCGGCTCGTTCGATCGTGTGCCCGAGCGTGCCGACGAAGTCGCGAACCTGTTCGTAGGACCATCCCGGCTCGACCGGGACGTAGATCTGCATGCCTGTCGCGCCCGAGGTCTTCGGGAAACCGGTCAGGCCGAGCGCGCCGAGCGCGGCGTTCACGTGGAGCGCGACCGCGAGCACGTCCTCGAAGCTCGCGCCCATCGGGTCGAGGTCGAAGAACAGGTAGTCGGGCGTGTCCACGCTCTCGCATCGCGAATGCAGCGGGTGCATCTCGATGCAGCCGAGGTTCGCGACGTACAGGAGCGTCGACAGGTCGTTCACCATCAGGAAGCCGATCACGCCCCCCTTCGCCTCCTCGCTCTGGACCGGACAGCGCTCGATCCAGTCGGGGGTGTGCGAGGGCGCCGTCTTCTCGTAGAAGAACCCGCCGGCCATCCCGTCGGGCATGCGCTTCATCGTCAGCGGCCGGTCGCGCAGGTGCGGCAGGATCAGCTCGCCGACGTTGAAGTAGTAGGCGACGAGGTCGCCCTTGGTGTAGCCCTCGTCCGGCCAGAACACCTTGTCGAGGTTCGACAGGCGGAGCTCGCGCCCGTCCGCCTCCATCCACCACGCGTCCCCGCGCTTCTCGACCGGGAGCGCGTGCGGGAACTCGACCGTGAACGCGCGGCCGCCGGCGGCCTTCTTCTTCCTGGGAGGCACCCGGCCAGCGTAGCCGTCGAGCGAGGGTCAGCCCCGGTTCAGCACTGCGTGGCGCCCTCGGCGACGGTTGGATGTCCCTGGGGGCGATTAGAATCGATGCTCCACCAGGTCATCCCATGGGTTCCTGACTGAAGAGGAGCGTGCGTATGCCACCCAGGGCGATGTGGAAGGGAGCCATCTCGTTCGGTCTGGTCACGATCCCGGTCGCGGTGTATCCGGCCACCGAGGAGAAATCCCTGAAGTTCAACCAGCTCCACGACGAGGACCAGGGCCGGATCCGGTACAAGCGCGTGTGCTCGGTCGACGGGGAGGAGGTCGACTACGAGCACATCGTGAAGGGCTACGAGGTCGAGAAGGACCGGTACGTGATCCTCACGGACGAGGACCTGGACGCGGTGCCGGTCGAGTCCAGCCGGGCCATCGACATCCAGCAGTTCGTCGAGCTCGACGAGATCGACCCGATCCTGTTCAAGAAGTCCTACTACCTCGTGCCGGACGAGACCGGCGCCAAGGCGTACGCGCTCCTGCGCAAGGCGCTCACCGAGGAGAACAAGGTCGGGATCGCCAAGGTGAGCTTCCGCGACAAGGAGCACCTGTCCGCGCTCCGGTTCAAGGACGAGGTCTTCGTCCTGGAGACGATGTACTGGCCCGACGAGGTCCGTGCTGCGGAGTTCGACACGGTGCCGGCCGACGAGAAGGTCCGCGCCAACGAAGTCGAGATGGCCCGGTCGCTGATCGACAATCTCACCGAGCCCTGGAACCCCGAGGGCTTCACCGACGCGTACCGCGAGGCGCTCCTGGGGATCGTCGAGAAGAAGATCGCGGGCGAGCCGATCGAGGCTCCCGCGGCCGAGGCGCCGGCGCGGGTCGTCGACCTGATGGAGGCGCTCAAGGCCTCGGTCGCGGCCGCGAAGGACAAGACGCCGTCGGCGCGCGGCGGCACCAAGAAGTCCGCCGCCAAGAAGCCCGCGGCCAAGCGGACGGCCGCCAAGCGCACCACCGCCGCGAAGAAGACCGCGCCGCGGAAGAGGGCCTCGGGCGAATGAACGGTCGCGGCCTCCCCTGACCTAAGCTGGGGCTCCGCCGAACCGAGGGAGCTCCGTGAGGCTCGTCGTCGCGATCGTCAAGCCGCACCGCCTCGACGAGGTGAAGGAAGCGCTGCGCGACATCGGCGTCGACGGCATGACGATCACCGAGGTCGAGGGGTTCGGCCGCCAGCGAGGCCACACCGAGGTGTACCGCGGCGCCGAGTATCAGGTCGACTTCGTGCCGAAGATCAGGGTCGAGGTGCTCTGCGACGACGACCAGGTTGAGGGCGTCGTCGAGGCGGTGTCCACGGCCGCTCGCACGGGCAAGATCGGCGACGGGAAGATCTGGGTGCTGCCGATCGAGCGCCTGCTCCGGATCCGAACCGGCGAGATGGGCCCCGACGCCCTGTAGTCGTGAGCGAGCCGAGCCAGCGGCCGGCGATCCTCGGGCTCCGCGACGAGCTGGAGGCGCTCGGCCGTGACGTTTCGGCCGGCGAACACGGACGGCGGTCCGCGGCTCGCCGGTCCGAGCTCCTGGACGCGCGCCTCCGCGACCTCTTCGGGGCCGACGAGACGCCGCCGGGGATCGCGCTCGTCGCGCTCGGCGGGTACGGGCGTGGCGAGCTCCTTCCGGGATCCGACGTCGACCTCCTGATCCTGCACGGAGCCGATGCCGAGGAGGACGTCGCTCATCTCGTCGAACGGATCCTCTACCCGCTCTGGGATGCGGGGCTCCGGGTGGGTCACGCCGTGCGCACCGCCCAGGGATGCGTCGAGGTCGCCGCCGAGCGGCTCGACGCCGCGACGGCCATGCTCGACGGTCGCGCCGTCGCGGGCGACGCGGCGGCGTGGGCCGACGCCCGGTCGGAAGTGCTCGCGCGTGTCCGCGAGGATCCCCACGCATTCGCGGAGCGGCTGCGCTCGGACGCGGAGGCCCGGCGTGAGCGCTTCGGCTCGGTGTCCTCGCTCTTGGAGCCGGAGCTGAAGGAGGGGAGCGGGGGACTGCGGGACGCGCAGACGCTCGGCTGGCTCGAGCTGGTCTCGGGCGCCCGGCTGGAGGAGGCCGGGCTGATGCGCGCGGCGGAGCGTGCGGCGATGGATCGCGCGGACGAGTTCCTGATCCGGGCCCGCAGCGCGCTGCACCTGGAGACCGGGCGCCCGAATGACCGGCTCCTGCTCGAGCAGCAGCCGGCCGTCGCCGTTGCGATGGGCTTCGTCGACGAGCCCGGTCTCATCGCGGTCGACGGCCTCATGCGGACGGTGTTCGAGCACGCCCGGGAGATCGAGCACGTCACGTCGTGCGTGTTCGACCGATACCTGCGCGGCGCGTCCGAGCCGCTCGCGCTGGAGCCGACGCCCGAAGGGGTCCTCCGGGCGTTCGTGCCGGTCGCGCGAGAGGGGCAGGTCCTGCCGACCACCGCATTGGACGCCGTCGCGACGGTTCCGGTCCCGCAGCCGGTGGTGTGGACCGACGCGATGCGTGAGGCCTTCTTCGACCTGGTGCGGAGCGGTCCCGGCGCGGTCCGGGCGTTCGAGATGCTCGACCGGATCGGTCTGCTGGAGCGTTACCTTCCCGCGTGGTCCGCGGTCAGGTGCCGTCCACAGCGCGATCCGTACCATCGCTCCTCGGTCGACGTGCACCTGCTCGAGAGCTTCGCGGGGATCGCGACCCTGATCGAGGACCCGGGCGAGGATCCCTTCGCGATCAACGCCGTCGACACCGTCGGTGACCGCGACGGCGCGTTGTTGGGTGCGCTGCTCCACGACATCGGGAAGACGGGCGAAGGAGATCACGTGAGCGTCGGCGCTCGCGTCGCGGCGGAGACGCTGGAGCGCATCGGGGTGTCCGAGGGCACGGGCGAGCTCGCCCGGTTCCTCGTGACGGAGCACCTGCTCCTGTCGAACACCGCGACGCGGCGCGACCTCGACGACGACGAGCTCGTGGTCGACGTGGCGGCCCGCGTGGGAACGCCCGAGCGGCTCGCAGCCCTGTACCTGCTCACGATCGCCGACGCGCAGGCGACGGGACCGCTCGCCTGGACGCCGTGGCGCGCCGCCCTCGTTCGCGAGCTGGTCGCGAAGGTCCGGCACGTGCTCGAGCGCGGGGACGCCGACGTCGGCACGGCCGCGCGCTTCGACGAGCGTGCCAGGGCGATCCGCGGGGTACTCGCCGGGCAGGACGAGGCCGCGGTCGAACGGTTCCTCACGCAGATGCCGCGTGGCTACGTCCTCACGGTCCCGGTCGAGCGGGTGGTCGCGCACTTCCAATTGACGACGCCACCGGTGACCACGCTGGACGTGCGCACGCATGCGTCCGACGGATCCCGGCCGGGCACGTACGCGCTCGCGGTCGTCGCGGCCGACCGGCCCGGGTTGCTGTCGATGATCGCCGCCTCGTTGACGCTCGCGGGGCTCTCGGTCCTCACGGCCCAGGTGTTCACGACCGAGGAGGGCCTCGCCGTCGACCTGTTCGAGGTGGAGGGCGTCTTCGAGGCCGGGGTCGGCGAGGAGCGATGGCGTTCGTTCCGGGGCACCCTCCGCAAGGCCATCCAGGGACGCCTGTCGCTGGAGGCTCGCGTGCGAGAGAAGCGCGAGCGGTACCCGCCTCCCCCCGGTGCCGTCCCCGTCCGCGTCGGTGTCGACAACGGCGCCTCGGACGTCTTCACGGTGATCGACGTCCGTGCACCCGACCGGATCGGTCTGCTGTTCGACGTGACCCTGACCCTCGCCGAGCAGGGCCTCGACGTCCACCTCGCGAAGGTGGCGACGTACGGCACTCGCGTCGTGGACGCGTTCTACGTGCGGGACGAGCTCGGCCGGAAGATCGAGGGGCCCGCTGTGGCCGAACTTGAGCGAGCGCTGAGCACCCGTCTCGGAGCCTGAGGGTGCGTGGTCATACCATCGCGCGGAGACGATCGGCCATCTTCGGGCTCGCCCCCTCGTCCTCGTGCTTGAAGTAGCAGTACACGTCGTTGCCGGCGAAAAGGACCGGCCGGATCCGTTCGGCCCAGCCCGCGAGCTCCTCGTCCGAGTACTCGGTCTTGCGGAGACGAAGGAAACCGAACGGCTCCCACGACAGGTCGTCGGGCCCGGGGTCGTTCTCGTCGGTCTCGGCGACGCACCAGGCGACGCCCTGCTCGAGCAACAGCTCCTTGGCCTCGAGCCACGAGGGGTGCCGGAACTCCATCGCGGCTCGCGGCGCCGGGGGGAGGTAGCCGACGAACGACTCGATCACCGCCCGGTCGTAGTGCAGGCTGGGCGGGCACTGGTACAGGACGGAGCCGAGCCGCTCGCCGAGGACGCTCGCCGCCTGGAGGAAGTCCCTCACGTCGTCGTCCGCCCCGGACAGTCGCCGGAAGTGCGTGATCCGTTGGTTGGCCTTGAGCGTGAACCGGAAGTCCTCGGGCGTGAGCTCACGCCAAGCGGTGAGCGACTTCTCGGTGGGGAAGCGGCGGAACGTGTAGTTGATCTCGACCGATGGGAAGCGGCTCGCGTAGAAGGGAAGCATCTCGCGGTTCTTCAGCCCCTCCGGGTAGAAGACCCCGTGCTTCCACTCGTCGTACGAGTACCCGGATGTCCCGATGTAGAGCGCGCCGGTCATCTGACAGGATTCTGGCATGGCCGTCCCGGAACAGCGTGGGGACCTCGGCGAGAGCGGCTCCGGCGTCTCGGCCGCCTGGATCGCGCCCAAGGGAGCCGTCGCCTGGATCGTGATCGCCCACGGGGCGGGCGCCGGGATGGACCATCCGTTCATCGTGGGCTTCTGCCGAGCGATGGCGGACGAGAGCATCGCGGCGGCCCGCTTCAACTTCCACTACGCCACCGCGGGGCGCCGCTCGCCCGACTCGGAGCCCTCGCTCCGTGCGGCATGGACGGAGGCCTTCGAAGGCGTGAGCACGATGGCCGGGAGCCTCCCCGTGCTGGCCGGCGGCAAGTCGCTCGGCGGCAGGATCGCCTCCATGTGCGTCGCCGACGGGATGCCTGCGGCGGGCCTCGTGTTCCTGGGGTATCCGCTCCATCCGCCCGGCAAGCCCGACCGGCTCCGGGCCGACCACCTGGAGCGGATCGAGGTCCCGATGCTCTTCCTGCACGGGACGAAGGACCCGTTCGCCAAGACCGAGCTGCTCGAGGGCGTGCTGGCCAAGCTCAGCGACCGGGCGAGGCTCGAGCATGTCGACGGCGGCGACCACTCCTTCCGGGTGCGAGGCACGAAGGCCGACGACCGCGAGGTCGGCGCGTCGCTCGCGGCCCTTGCTGCGCCGTTCGTCCGCAGCGTCGTGGGGGCCGACTGATGCCGCGGAAGAACCGGCGGGCGCCGCTCGAGCCGACGCCTCAGCCCCGAGCGCCGCACTCGGCCGCGCCATCGTGGGCCGCCGCGGCCGGCACCGACGTTCGTCGGGTGAGCAGCGACAAGCCCTACCGGTGTCCCGGCTGTGATCTCGAGATCCGCCCGGGGAGCTGGCACTTCGTCGTCGTTCCGCACGACGCACCCGACGAGCGCAGGCACTGGCACGAGCGGTGTTGGCAGATCGAGCTCAACCGCACGCGAGGACGGGCCCAAGGTCGGTGAATCGCCTTCGGTCCGCGCCTAGGATGGCGGGATGGAGCTCGTCGACGCCGAACCGCGACCGTGTGCTCCACCTGCCGAGTCCAAGCGGCTGCCGTGCGATGCGTGCGGCCACCCGATGGAGCCCGAGCACGCTCACTACCGTTGCCCGGTGTGCGGCTACATCCTTCCCTGCTGCGGCTGGTAACCGCGCGTGAGCGAACGGATCCTGTACCTCGTTCGGCACGGCGAGTCCGATTTCGACCGGACCGAGTTCACGACGTCGGCTCGCGGAGAGCAGTGGGACCCCCCGCTCAGCGCGCGGGGGCGCGAGCAAGCCGGGCTGCTCGCCGATCGGCTGCGTTCGATGGTGCCGCCGGCCGCGGTCTACAGCTCGCCGCTGCGCCGGGCGCTCGAGACGGCGACGGCGTTCGCCGACCGGGCGGCGATGGAGGTCCGGATCGAGGAGGACCTCGCCGAGGCGCATCTCGGAGCGTGGGAGGGCAAGCGGTTCGAGGAGATCCTGCGGGCCGACGAGCAGATGCTGCACCGCATCCGCAACCAGGAGCCGATCTGGCGCCACGCGCCGGGCGTTGAGGAGCTCGCGCCCTTCCGCGCACGCGTTGGCGAGACCGTCGAGCGCATCCTCGCCTCGCATCCGGAAGGCAACGTCTTCGTCGTGTGCCACGGCGCGGTGATCAACGCGTACATCGCGCCGCTGCTCGGTGTGGACCACGAGATGTTCTTCGTGCCCGAGAACACCTCCTTGAACTCGGTGGTCGCCGAAGGCGGCGCCCGGCGCGTCCGGTTCCTCAACGACGCGCTGCATCTGACCGACCCGCACCTGTTCGCGGACGCCTGAGGCTGCGGACGATCTCCGTTCGGCCATAGACTGACCACCCGACCTGCCCGAGGAGGCCACCGATGCCCGTCGCGTTCCTGTCCCAGGAATGGACCGAAGAGCTCGAACAGCGACTGAACGCGAGCGAACCCTTCCGCAAGGCGGCGGCCGGCGCGGACGTGACGATCCAGAACGTGATCAGCGCGCCCGACGGGACCAAGCGGTACTGGTTGCGGTTCGAGGGGGGTTCGGTCTCGCTGGGTGCAGGTGACGCCGAGAGCCCCGAGGCAACGATCGAACAGGACTACGAGACCGCCGTGGCGCTCGCCAAGAGCGAGCTCAACCCGGTGACGGCGTTCATGACCGGCAAGATCCGGATCAACGGCAGCATGATGCTGCTGATGCAGCTGCAACCCGCGCTGTCCGAGCTCGCCAGGGAGATGCAGGAGATCGACGTCGAGTACTGATCGGGCGTGGCCTCGGGCTCGACAAGCCTGTCCCGGCGTGACGGTCCGCGCCCGATCGGAGCCGACTTCTCGGGCTGAAACCGAGCGTTGCCCATCCAGTGCACGCCCTTCGACCGTACCCTCGAACGGGCCCGGTCTCGAGGGTTTGACGGGCTCCTCCCGGCGACGGGAGAATCAACGGCCGTGCCCCGCGTTCGGGGCACGAAAAGCGGATGGGAGGGGGAAGGCATGCGCTCTTGGCGACTGAGGGCTCTGGCCCTCATCGCGATCCTCTCCGTCGTTGCCGCGGCCTGCGGCGACGACGATGAGGGCGGTGGGACGGCGGCGACAGGTGACGCGACGGGTGGGACCGCGGCGGCCGAATGCAACCCGGACATCCAGGTTGGGATCGCGTTCGACATCGGCGGGCTCGGCGACAAGTCGTTCAACGACGCCGCGGACGCGGGGCTCCAGCAGGCGATCGCCGACGGCCTCGTTTGCCCGGACAACGCGATCGTGAACGAGGCGAACTCGACGGGGAGCGATCGCGATCAGAACGCCCAGGCGCTGGCCGACGCGGGGATCGACCTGGTCATCGGCGTCGGGTTCGCGTTCTCACCCGGGATCAACACGATCGCTCCGGACTACCCGGACGTGAACTTCATGATCGTGGACGGGTTCGCGACCTGCGGCACGGCGTGCGGTCTCACGAACGACGCGGAGGCGATCCCGAACGTGGCGGACTACACGTTCAGGGAGCACGAGGGCTCGTTCCTGGTCGGAGCCGCGGCCGCGCTCAAGTGCGGGTGCGACACGATCGGGTTCCTCGGCGGCCAACAGGGTACGGGGCTGATCGAGAAGTTCCAGGCGGGCTACGAGGCCGGCGCGGCCCAGATCAACCCGGACATCGAGGTGCTCGTCGAGTACATCGGCGACGACACCACGGCGTTCAACGACCCGGTCAGGGGCGAGGAGCTCTCGACCTCGATGTACGACGAGGGCGCCGAGATCGTCTACCACGCGGCCGGCGCCTCCGGCGCCGGGCTGTTCAACGCAGCGGTCGAAGCCAACAAGCTGGCGATCGGGGTCGACTCCGACCAGTACCTGACCGCGAGCCCGGAGCAGCAGCCGCTGATCCTCACGTCGATGCTGAAGCGCGTCGACGTGGCGGTCTACGACGCGATCCAGCGGGTTGGGGAGGGGTCCCTCGGCGGCAGCCTCGTCTTCGGGATGGCTGAGGACGGCGTCGACTACTCATCGTCCAATCCTGAAGAGTTGACGTCGGACATCACGGAACAGCTGGACACCTTCAAGCAGCAGATCGTCGACGGCACGATCACCGTGCCCGAAGCGCCGGCCTGAGCCGGGACGGCCGGACCGTGATCGGCGGCGACGGGGCGGGGAGCAGCGGCTCCCCGCCCCTCGTCGTACTCGAGAACATCACGAAGCGCTTCCCCGGCGTGGTCGCGAACGACGGGGTCGACCTCGACCTGCGACCCGGTGAGGTCCATGCGCTGATCGGCGAGAACGGCGCCGGCAAGTCCACGTTGATGCGGGTCCTCTACGGGATATACCCGGCCGACGGGGGCCGCATCGTCGTGCGAGGGGAGGAGGTGAAGGTCGCTTCGCCGCGCGACGCGATCGCCCTCGGCATCGGGATGGTGCATCAGCACTTCGTGCTCGTCGACCCGTTCACCGTGACCGAGAACATCATCCTCGGCGAGGAGGGAAGCGGGATCCTCGATGTCGACGCGGCGAAGGGCAGGGTGAGCGAGCTGGCCGACTCGTACGGGTTCCGCGTGGACCCCGGGGCGGTCGTCGAGGACCTGTCCGTCGGCGAGGAGCAGCGTGTCGAGATCCTCAAGGCCCTCTACCGGGGCGTGGAGATCCTCATCCTGGACGAGCCGACCGCGGTGCTCACGCCCAGCGAAACCAAGGATCTCTTCGAGAACCTGCGCAAGCTGCGCGAGGCCGGACGAACGATCGTGTTCATCAGCCACAAGCTCGACGAGGTGATGGAGATCGCCGACCGCATCATGGTCCTTCGCCGCGGGAAGGTCGTCGGTGAGACCACACCGTCCGAGACGTCGAAGGCCCAGCTCGCCGAGATGATGGTGGGGCGGCCGGTGCTGTTCCGGCTCGACAAGCCGGAGGTCGAGATCGGAGAGCCGGTCCTGCGGGTGGAGGGGCTCACCGGCGAGGGCAAGCTGAACGGTGTGGACCTGGAGGTCCGATCGGGCGAGATCCTCGGGGTCGCGGGCGTCGAGGGGAACGGCCAGCGCGAGCTGGCCGAGACGCTGATCGGCCTACGGACCCCCGAGTCCGGGACGATCGAGCTCGAGGGCGTCTCGATCTCGGGGCGGGACGTGAGCGACATCCGGAAGATCGGGGTCGGCTACATCCCGGAGGACCGGCACGATCAGGGCCTCGTGCTCTCGATGACGCTCTGGGAGAACTCGGTCCTGGGCCGGCAGGACGACCGGGAGTTCGCCGGCGGCTTCGGCGTCCTGTTCATCAAGAAGATCAAAGCACTGGCCGCACGATTGATCGAGCTCTTCGACGTGCGTGCCCGGAGCGTGGACGTGACCGCGTCGACGCTGTCCGGAGGCAACCAGCAGAAGCTCATCCTGGCGCGCGAGCTCGAGACCGACCCGAAGCTGATGATCGCCGCCCAGCCGACCCGGGGGCTCGACGTCGGAGCGATCGAGTTCGTGTGGAAGGAGATCCTCGAGCAGAAGGCCGCGGGCCGGGCCGTCCTGTTGATCTCGGCCGAGCTCGACGAGATCTACGCGCTCTCCGACCGGATCGTCACGTTGTACGAAGGCAAGATCACCGGCGAGTTCCCACCGGACGCCCCGCCCGAGCAGATCGGGGTGGGCATGCTCGGCCACGCCGCCGAACGCGCCGTGGCCGGCGGGGGCGATGCGAGCAGGGACGTGCCGACGGAAGCCCAGGGGGAGGCGTAGTGGCCGCGGAGGGCATGGCGGCGCCTGCGGCCGCGGTGAAGTCTCGTCCCGCGTGGCTCGAGAGCTTCGCCGGCCAGGGGCTGGCCCTGCTCGCCTCGCTCGTGATCGCCGTCCTCGCCGGATCGCTCTTGATCCTCGGGTACGGGGAGAGCCCGATCGAGGTCTACTCATCGATCCTGGAGGCGTCCCTCGGCTCGGCCGACGGGATCGGATACGTGTTGTCCATCGCGACGCCCCTGATCTTCGCGGCGCTGGCCGTCTCGGTCTGCTTCAAGGGCGGGATGTTCAACATCGGCGTCGAGGGGCAGTACCTGGTGGCCATGGTGACGGCCGCCTGGGCGAGCCTCTCGCTCGATTTCCTGCCGGGTCCGTTCCTCGTGGCGGCCACGCTCATCGCGGCGATGCTCGGCGGGATGGTGTGGGCCGCGGTGCCGGGGATCCTGAAGGTGACGACCGGGGCCCACGAGGTCGTCACCACGATCATGATGAACGGCATCGCCGTGGCCCTGGTCGGGTGGGCGCTCAACTCCCCCCTCCACTACGACGACGCCCCCGAGGGTGCGTTTGTCGACCTTCGATCGAACCTGTTCCCCGAGCAGGGCCTGGTCGGGGACCTCGGGCAGTCCTTCGGTGTCACGCCGGGCGCCCATCTCTCATGGCTCTTGTTCCTCGCGATCGCTGCGGCGCTGGTCATCTGGTTCCTGATCCGCCGAACCCGGCTCGGGTACGAGGCCCGGGCGGTCGGCTCGTCGCCGGGATCGGCCAAGGCCGGCGGCGTGTCCATCGGGTCCACCCAGCTGCGGCTGTTCCTCATCTCGGGCGCGCTCGCCGGCCTCGTGGGGATGCAGCAGATCCTCGCCGACCGCGGGTACCTTCCGCTGAACTATGTCGCCGCGCTGGGGTTCACGGGCATCGCGGTCGCGTTCCTCGGCCAGAACAACCCGATCGGCATCATCTTCGCGGCGATCCTGTGGGCTGTGCTCTCGCGCGGGGAGGTGGCACTGCAGATCCAGAGCGAGGTGCCGCGCGAGTTCATCATCATCCTGCAGGGCATCCTGATCCTGTCGGTCGTCATCACGTACCAGATCGCGAGGCGCAGGCTCGCGGCGCGACAGTTGCAACGCGCGGGCGCCGCGGGCGCTCTCGAGGACTCGGCCGCGCCGGAAGACGACGCGGGGCCTCGCGGGCCCGAAGCCACCGGGACCGAAGCCTTCGAGACCGCCGACGAGAAGGGCACCTGATGCCGTTCACCGACATCGCCGTCGCGATCCAGATCTCCCTGACCTACTTCACGGTCATCTACCTCACGGGCCTCGGTGGTCTGTTCAGCGAGCGCTCGGGCATCGTGAACATCGGCCTCGAAGGGCTGATGATCATCGGCACGGTCACGGGCGCGTTCGGCGCGCGATTCTTCACCGACGATCTCGCTCTCGGTCTGGTGGGGGGGCCGGTGCTCGGGATCGCGTTCGGCGCGCTGTGCGGCGCCGTGTTCGCGCTCGTGCACGCGGTGGCCACGATCTCGTTCCGCGTCGACCACATCGTGTCCGGCGTGGTGATCAACCTCGTGGCGGTCGGGCTCGCGCGTTTCCTCTCCTACGCGTTCTTCAGCGGTCAGTCGACCCAGTCGGACCCGGGCGGCCCGCACCTCGCGCGCCTCGACGTTCCCCTCCTGTCCTCGTTGCCGGGAGGACTCGAGCGCGCCTTCGAGGGGCTTTCGCCCTTCGTGATCGTGGCCGCGCTCATGGTGTTCCCGGTGTTGTACTCGCTCAACCGAACGCGGTGGGGACTCCGCCTGCGCTCGTGCGGTGAGAACCCCGAGGCGACGAGGTCTCTCGGCGTGAGCGTGCCGCTCTACCGCTATCAGGGCGTGATGCTCTCGGGCGCCTTCGCCGGTGCCTCGGGCGCGTTCCTGGCTGCCGAGGTGATCGGCAACTGGCGGGAAGGGCAGACGCTAGGGCTCGGGTTCATCGCCCTCGCCGCGCTGATCCTGTCCAACTGGAACCCCGTCCGGCTGATGTTCTTCGCGTGGCTGTTCGGGTTCGCGATCGCGATCCCGCTGCGGCTGGACGACGCCCCGATCATCTCGGCGCTCCCCGAGCAGTTCATCCGGATGACCCCGTACGTGGTCACGATCGTGGCGATCGCCGGCTTCGTCGGCCGCGTTCGCCCGCCCGCAGCGGCCGGCAAGGCGTACGAGGGCGGGGGAGGGACGTAGGGTCGGCGGCCGTCTACTCCGTACCGAACAAGCGATCGCCGAAGTCGCCGAGCCCCGGCAGGATGTACCCCTGGTCGTTCAGCTGCCGGTCGATCGCGGCCGTGAAGATCGGCACGTCGGGGTGATCGGACTCCATGCGCCTGATCCCCTCGGGCGCCGAGACCACGCAGACGAACCGGATCGACGCGGGATCGCCCTCCCGCACCGCGGCGGTCGCCGCCGACCCCGACCCGCCCGTCGCCAGCATCGGGTCGAGCACCAGGACGTGGCGGCCCCGCACCGGCGGGAGCTTCCGGTAGTAGGACTGCGGCTGGAGCGAGGCCTCGTCGCGCTCGAGCCCGATGTAGCCCACCGCGACCTCGGGGAACAGCTCGGTCACGGCCTCGAGCATCCCGAGCCCCGCGCGCAGGATCGGGACCGCGACCAGGTCTCCGAGGGTGCGTCCGGTCGTGGACTCGAGTGGCGTCCGGACCGGCATCTCCGAGGTTGGCAGGTCCCGGATCGCCTCCAGCGCGAGCGTGAGGGCGAGGCGCTTGGCGAGCGTTCGGAAGAGGGGTGGCGGCGTGTCCTGATCCCGGAGCTGCGCGAGCAGGTGAGCCGCCAGCGCGTGATCGACGACCGTGATCGACACGCGCGCATCCTATCGGTGGCCGGCCGTGCGACGCTCGGGAGTCGGTTGCCAGACAACGCCCGGGCTGCCACGATGCACTTCTGATGCGGGAGCGGTTCGGCTTCGGGTTCTACGGCGGGCGCAGCCCGGCGTAGTCGCCTGAGCCGAGCGGACAGGAGACCCCGGGCCGAAAGCCCGGGGTTCTTCGTCTCTCGGATGGCCGGGCGCCAGGAGGATCGCGATGGTCGTGGTGATGAAGCGGGAGGCGACCGAGGCCGACGTCGAGGCGGTCGCCGAGCGAGTTCGGGCCACCGGCGGCGAGGCGTTCGTCTCGCGCGGGACGGTGCACACGATCGTCGGCCTCGTCGGGAGCACGGAGCGATTCGAGGAGATCGACTGGACCCAGCTCCCGGGCGTGGACCGGGTGATCCACGTCGGCAAGCCCTACAAGATGGTCGCGCGCGATCTGCATCGCGAGTCGACCACCGTGAACGTCGGCGCAACGCCGGTCGGTCGCGGCGCTTTCACGATCATCGCCGGGCCGTGTGCGGTGGAGGGTGAGGATCAGGCGATGCTCGCGACCAAGGCCGCCAAGACCGCCGGCGCGACGATCCTGCGCGGCGACGTCTACAAGCCGCGAACCTCGCCGTACTCGTTCCAGGGCCTCGGCGAACGCGGGCTGGAGATCCTGGAAGAGTGCCGGCGCCAGACGGGCCTGCCGATCATCGTCGAGGTCGTCGACGTCTCGCAGGTCGCCCACGTCGCCGAGGTGGCCGATTGCATCCGCGTCGGCACCCGCAACGCCCAGAACTTCGAGCTGCTGAAGGAGGTCGGTCTCACCCGAAGGCCCGTGATGCTGAAGCGCGGGCTGGCGATGACGATCGACGAATGGCTGCAGGCGGCCGAGTACGTCGCCCAGCGCGGCAACTCGCAGATCATCCTGTGCGAGCGCGGGATCCGGACGTTCGAGCCCTCCACCCGGAACACGCTGGACCTTGCCGGGATGGCCGTCGCCCAGGCCGAGTCCCACCTGCCGGTGATCGTCGACCCGTCGCACGCGGTCGGCAAACGGCACCTCGTGGGACCGATGTCCCGCGCCGCGGTGGCCGCCGGCGCGGACGCGGTGATGATCGATGTGCACCCCGACCCCGAGAGCGCGCTGTGCGACGGCCCGCAGGCGCTCACCCCCGAGGAGATGCTCGACCTCAGCCGTGAGCTGGAGCGGCTCGCCGGCGCCCTCGGCCGGCCCCTGAACGGCGCGGAGTAGCCCGGCCGGCCCACGCCGGAAGAGTGGCGTAGCCCGGCCGGCCCACTTTCCCCACGTTCGTGGATTTGGTTCGCTGGCGCTTCGGGAAGCGTTCGTCCGGTGGTCGCCTACAGGCCGCCGACCGTATCCGCCCGCGCCGAAGACTGGGTCCGCTGAGACGGCCCATCTCGGGGGAAGGAGGCCGACGTGCTCGGTCGCAAGCGTTCGCTGCTCCTCACGCTCGCCGTGCTAGTAGCGCTCATCGTGGCCATCCCTGGCGGGGTGGCCCAGTCCAAGAAGAAGCCGCCGGCCGGTCCCGAAACCGACAAGGTGATCCTGTTCGCCGCGGACGGGATGCGGCCTGACCTCATGGAGGGGTACGCGGACGACGGGTTCATGCCGACCTACGCAGACCTGATGGACGAAGGCGTGGTCGGCGAGAACGGGTTGATCCAGGCGTTCCCCCCGAACACCGGTGTGGGATGGAACGCGCTCGCGAGCGGGGCATACCCCGGCGAGCACGGAACCACCAACAACACGTTCCATCGGACCGGGGCGGCGTTCAACACGAGCACTTCGGCGTTCGCCCCCGGCATCGTGCAGGCCGACACGATCCAGCAGGCGGCCGAGCGCGCGGGCCTGAAGGTCGCATCCGTCGAGTGGGTCGGGTCGCGCGGCCTCGCGCCGGCGCTCGCCGGGCCCGTGATCGACTTCCGGAACTTCTTCTCCCGCCGAGGCGTCCTGACGTTCCCGCAGGTCGCCGCCGAGCAGGCCGGCGCCGCGACGTTCAACCTGGAGTACCAGGTCGCCTCGTTCTCGCCGGCCTCGGGGTGGACGAACACGCCGACCGGTGACGACGGCGTGAGCCCACCGATGCAAACCGTCCTCTCCGTCCCGACGACCTTCGCAGCGCAGAACCCGACACGCACCTACGACGTGTACATCTACGACAGCGTCGTCGACGGGAACTCCGCATACGACCGGGTGCTGCTCGCGAGGAGCGGGGTCGGCAAGGACGCCAGCCAGGAAGCCGCCGACCTCGCCGAGGGCGACTGGTTCGACGTTCGTCTCGTCGGTGCGGACGGTCTGATCGGCGCTCGCGCCGGCCAGACGGCGGGGTTCTACGTCAAGCTCGTCGGGCTGGATGGCGGCGCGGGCAACGTGAGCTCGTTCAAGCTCTACTTCACCTCGGTCGCACGGGCGATCGCCGCGTGCGCGTGCGACCCGAACTTCGAGAGCACTCTGGTCGATCGATTCCCGACGAGCACGGCGGCCGACTTCGCGCCGCTCGAGGCGGGCATCATCGACGAGGAGACGTACGTCGAACAGGGTCTGATGTGGAAGGACTTCCACTGGGCCGCGCTCGAGTACATCCTCACCACGGTCCAGCCGGACACGGATCTCCTGCTGCTCGGGACGCCGGTGACGGATGAGTTCAGCCACCAGTTCCTCGGGCTCGTCTCGCCGACCGACATCGACGGCAGGCCCAACCCGTACTTCGACGACCTCACGAACGACGACGTCCCGGACGGACGGGTGGACGAACGCGAGGGGTTCATCCGGAGCGCGTACGAGGAGGCCGACGGCACGCTGGGGCTCGGTCGCGAGCTCATGGGTGAGGACGACACGACCGTCTTCGCCTCGTCCGACCACGGCTTCGCCCCGCAGTGGTTCGCGGTGAACGCCCGGAAGGTGCTGTTCGACGCCGCCGTCGACGGCACGAGCCTGCAGGCGAGCGGCGGGACCGGAACGGGCAACTGCGCCGCCGTGGCCAGCGACCTCGCGAAGGCATGTTGGGCCGGCGGTGCCGCCCAGGTCTACGTCAACCCGACACTGCCGGAGGGCACCACGTACGAGGAAGTTCGTACAGCCGTCGTGGGCGCGTTCGAGGCCCTCACCGATCCGGCGAACCCGGCGGCACAGGTCGTCACCGACGTCCTCCTCAAGGAGGAGCTCCGTGACGTCGACGGCGGCGATTCGCTCCATCCGAACCGCAGCGGTGACGTCGTCGTCGTGCTCCGGCCGCCGTATCAGTTCGACGCCGCGACCTCGGGTGTGCGGATCGCGTTCTCGCAGTTCTTCGGCCAGCACGGGTACTTCCCGGACCTCGTCGACCTCGAGGACAACGTCAACATGCACGGGACGTTCGTCGCGGCCGGCCCCGGCATCCGGGAGCAAGAACCGGTCGAGGGCATCCGTGCGGTCGACGTCGCCCCCACGATCGCGTTCCTGCTGCGCATCCCCGGCCCGCAGAACGCCCGGGGCAGCATCCTCTACGAGCTCTTCCCGAAGCCCGGGCGGTGGAAGGAGATGACCATCCTCAACATCTCCGACTGGCACGCGAACCTCGTTCCGCTGTCGGAAGCCGCCGACACGGTGCCGACGCCGGCCACGGCCCCGACGTTCGCGATCGGAGGAGCCGCGTTCCTGAAGGCGTGGTTCGACGTCTACCGCGCGGAGGCGCAGCAGTCGATCACGGTCGCCGGCGGCGATTCGTTCGGCGGCGCGACCCCGCCGATGTCGAACTTCTTCGGCGACACGCCGACCCCCCCGATCATGGGGATGATGGGCTTCGACGCCGACGCGCTCGGCAACCACAGCTTCGATCGGGGCGAGGCGTACCTTCGTGACACCCTGATCCCGTTGGCCCCGTTCCCGATGCTCTCGGCGAACATCGTGTTCCCCGACGGGACCACACCCCCGAATGGGCGCCGTCGACCGTCTTCTCGGGCGGCGGTTTCGGCAAGCTCGGGGTCATCGGATGCACCACCGAGGACACGCCGGACCTGGTCTTCCCCGGCAACCTCGGCCCGTTCGAGGTCCGTCCGATCCTGCCGGCCGTACAGGCGGAAGCCGACCGCCTCGCCTCGAAGAAGGTCGACACGATCGTCGTGATCTGCCACGAGGGGGCGACCGGAGGGACGGTCTCGGAGCCTACGGGTCCGATCGTCGACTTCGCCGACGCGCTCACCGGCGTCGACGTGGTCATCGGCGATCACAACGATCTGCAGGTCGACTCCCTGCGCCCGAACGGTGTGCTGCTCACCGAGAACCGGGGCCGGGGCCTCCGCTTCACGCGCATCCGACTCGTGGTCGACTCGAGCACGAAGCAGGTCGTCTACAAGACGGCCGACTTCCACAAGCCGTGGAACATCGGCGTCGACCCGGATCCGGCGATCCAGGCGGAGATCGACGATCTGAACGCGGAGCTCGCTCCCATCCTCAACACGGTGGTCGGCGAGTCGACGAAGGCCGTCTCACGTGCCGACCAGTGCGGTGGTGGGACCGGTCGCACGTGCGAGTCGCTGATCGGGAACGTGGTCACGGATTCGATGCTGGCGACGTACGCCCCGATCGGCGTCCAGTTCGCGATCACGAATTCCGGCGGGATCCGCGCCGATCTGACGTGCCCCACCAGCGACAACCCGGACGACTTCTGTCCGGCGAACCTCTACCCGTTCGCCACGGGCTCGTTCCCGATCACCCGCGGCAAGGTCCTCGACGTCCTGCCGTTCGGGAACCTCGTCGTCACCACCGAGATCACCGGCGCCGAACTCGAAGGGATGCTCGAGAACGGGGTCTCGATGGTCGGGCAGGGCCGGTTCCCGCAGGTTTCCGGGCTCTGCTTCACGTACGACATCGCCGCCCCGCCGCTCGGCCGCGTGGAGGAAGCCTTCCTCGCGAACGCCGACGGGTCGTGCACGACCACGGAGATCGATCTGACCGCCGGAGCGACCTACCTGATCGCGCAGAACGACTTCATGGCCAATGGTGGCGACGGGTACGCGAACGTGTCCGGCCGGTCCACGACCCAGAGCATCATGGCCCAGGTCCTGGAGGATCACATCGCAGCGATCACCTCGATCGATCCGTTCGTCAACGAACCGCCCGACGGCCGGATCAACTGCACGGACTCGAACGGCACTGCAGCGCCGAACTGCCCGGTGGTGACGCCGTCGCCGTAGGAGGAACGACTCGAAGCTCGTTGGTGGAGGGTCGGACGGCGTCCGGCCCTCCGCGTCAGATCCTCAGGTCACGGGAGCACCGGCGTGAGCTCGACGATGTCGCAGGTGCTCCGCCAACGGCCGATCGACTCGGCCGGCGATCCGACCCGGCTCCGCCGCCGGTCCGAGAGCAGCTTGGCCGCCTCCTCCCACTCGGCGCCCTCGAGCAGCCGCATCGACGCGGGGAACTCGTCGAGGGCGGTGTCGCGCAGCTTCTTGCGGGTCACGACGACGAGTTCCGGGGCGGTCCTGACGCCCGGCACCGTCTGTTCCTCGGGACCGGGCTCACGTTGCGACAGGACGTAGATCCTGCCGTTCTTGTACGCGAACCACGACGGGACGAGCTTGCGCCGTCCGTTGGCCTCCACGCCGACCCAGATGACGTCGGACTTGCGGAGGCCGTCCTCCACCTCCTTCGGGAGCTTCGGCGGCGCCTCCTGGACCAGCACCGGGACGTGGATCTCGCCCACGATCTCGTCGTCGAGCACGAACGAGACGAAGTAGGTGCCCGTCTCGTCGAACAGTGCATCCGTGATCGTGTCGGTCTCTGTGGTCAGATCCATCGAGCCGACCATCCGACGGGCCTCGGGCCCCCAGCGATGCACCAGGCGCCCGGACGGCCCGTAGAAGTGGATCTCTTCGTTGACGATCCCGGTCGCGACCTTCCAAGACCGGAACACCGTGAACGGCAGTCCGGTCCCCGGCACGCCGAGCAGGTAGATGCCGGTCGGGCCGCTCTGACCGTGCGTCTCCCAGACACGGCGGTCCACCACGTTCGCGGACACGAGCTCGCCGACGGTCATCGCGGCGTGAGGATACCGGAGGGCCGCGGGTCGTTCTGTCCGCGACGTTCGGCGCCGTGAGAGCTCACGCGCTGCGAGCCATCCACAGCCGCGGCTCGTCGAGCTCGGGCAGGGAGGGGAGCGCGTCCGGCGAATCCCACATCCGCGCGAGCGTCGCCTCGTCGGTCGCCTTCGCCACCGCGTCGCAGAACGCGCGGCCGAGCCGGTACTGCTCGCGCTTCACCTCGACCCCGAGGAGCCGTTCGAACACCGGATCGACGTGCTCGCTCTCGCGGTAGCGGCGCATCGCCTCGTCGATCCTGGCATAGGACGACAGCAGCCGGGCGCCGAGCACGTGCATGACGTGGTCGCCGTACCCTTCGGCCGAGGCCATGAACGCTTGGATCCGGCCGAGCTTCAGCCGCTGCTCGTCGTCGAGGACCGGGCCGAACAGACCCTCGTCGGCCGCCAGGACCTCCTGCATCGACTCGGGGTTCGACGGATCGAGCGAGGCGAGCCGGTGCTGGAGACCCTCCACGTCGAGCCGGAGCGTCGACATGAAGTCGTCGACGAGCTCGCGGAACCGGGGGAGCGCCCAGGGCTTGGCGAACTCGAACCGGTGCGTCACCTCGTGGATCGCGATCCAGGTCCGGAAGTCGGTGGCGTCCAGGCTCCAGTCGCGCTCGAACGCCGCGATGTTCGGAACCACGAACAGCAACGTCCCCGAGCCCCCGGGCCTCGGCACCGCGATGTCGTACTGGCCGAGGACCTGCTGGCCGAGCGTGCCGAGGACGCTCCCGACCTGCGCGCCCAGGAGCAGGGGGGAGAGCTGGCCGAGGAGCTGAGCGACGCCGGCCTGCTCCTGCTCCGGCATCGCCTCGCGTTGCGCCGCCGCGATCGCCTCCCCGAGCTTGCTCGCCGCCGGCTCGAGCACCTCTCGCAAGCCCTCGATGTTCGCCTGAACCCATCGCCCGCGCCGGACGGCACGAACGTCCGGGAGGTCGCTCGGAGCGTCGAGCCCGGTGAGTTCGGCGACCTGGAGCTCGGCGACGCGCACCACGTCCTCGAGCCCGCGTCGATCTTCATCCGTCGGCTCCGCATCATCGGCGCCGAGCGATGCCGAGGCGATCCCCACTTGACGGGCGAGCTCCCAGTTCACCGGGCCGCTCGACGACTGCAGGACGCGCTGGATCTCGCGGAACAGCGGTGCATCGTTCCAGGCATCGCCCGGCGCTCCGCCGAACGGATCGTTCGAAGGTTGGCTCACCGAGCCATCCTACGGCCGCATCCTCGCAACGCCGGCCCGTCGGCGCTCGAGCCCGACGTCCGAGTCCGGGCTCCTCGCTACGATGGGTTGCGTGCGCGAGGACCTGCTCGTCCGGATCACCGTCGAGCCGATCGGGGCCGACGAGGCCGTGGCATTCGTGGCCGACCCGGGAGCGGGAGCGACATGCGTGTTCCTGGGGACGGTCCGAGATCGGTCCGAGGACGGCGAGGTCACCGGGCTCACCTACGAGGCGTGGGACGAGCTCGCCACCCGTCGGCTGGGGGAGCTCGCCGCCGAGATGTTCCAACGGTGGCCGCTTCGGAAGGTCGCGCTCCTGCACCGCTCGGGCGAGCTCGCCGTGGGAGAGGTCTCGGTCGTGGTTGCCTGTTCTGCGCCGCACCGCGCCGAGGCGTTCGAGGCCTGTCGCCACGGCATCGAGCAGTTGAAGCGCGACGTCCCCATCTGGAAGAAGGAACACCTGCGCTCGGGTGAGTCGAGCTGGGTGATGGGCTCCTGATGGCCACCGCGAACGCCGCGTCACGATCGGAGGGCTGATGGGACGCGACCTCGCGATCGATCTCGGGACCGCGAACACCTTGGTCTATCGCCAGGGCGAGGGGATCGTCTTCGACGAGCCGACGGTGGTCGCGGTGAACGCCTCGAGCGGCAAGGTCGACGCGATGGGCGAAGAGGCTTGGCGGTTGATGGGAGGACGTTCGGGCAACGTCGTCGCGATGCGGCCGCTCCGCCACGGCGTGATCACCGAGTTCGACATCACGCAGCGGATGATCGAGGTGGTGTTGAAGCGCGTCGGAGTCTCGCGGTTCCCCAAACCGCGGGTGCTGGCGTGCATCGCGAGCGAGTCTTCGGAGGTCGAACGGCGAGCCGTGCTCGAGGCCGTGAGGGACGCCGGGGGACGGGACGTCGTCCTGGTCGAGGAACCACTGGCAGCAGCGATCGGGGCTCGGTTGCCCATCCACGAGCCGGTCGGGAACCTGATCGTCGACATCGGTGGTGGGACGACCGAGATGGCCGTCGCGTCCATGGGGGGCGTCGTCTCCGGGACGTCGATCCGCGTAGGAGGTTTCGACCTCGACACTGCGATCCAGGAGCACATCCGTGCCGAGTTCGACGTCGCGATCGGAGAGAAGTCTGCGGAGCGGGTCAAGATCGCGATCGGTTCGGCGTTCCCCGCGCCGCGCGGGAAGGCCGCGATCGTCACCGGCCGCGCGCTCGCGACCGGCGCGCCGACGGAGATCTCCGTGACGGAGGACGAGATCCGCCAGGCGATGTCCCGGCCCGTACGCCGGATCGTGGAGGCGGCCAGGACGACCGTGGCCGAAGCGCCGCCCGAGCTGATGCACGACGTCCTGGAGTCCGGGATGTTCCTCACCGGCGGTGGCGGACTGCTGCGCGGCCTTGACATGCTGCTGTCCCAGGAGTGCGAAGTGCCCGTCCACCTGACCGAGCGGCCGCTCGAGACGGTGGTGCTCGGTCTCGGAGCGATGCTCGAGCACCTCGAGGACTACCGGACGTCGTTCCAGCTGGTTCGCCGGCGCTGAGCGGCTCGGGAGCAGACACCGAGCGCCGACCCACGGGGTCCGTCGGGTAAGAGGCCCTATTGCTCGAGGAACGTTTCGATCGTCCGGTTGATCAGGTGCCCGATCTGATAGATCGCGAACGCCAGCCCCGCCATGGAGATCCCCACGAGGAGGACGAGGCCGATGAATCCCAACAACCGGTCGCGCAGGGCGGGTCCCTGCGTAGAGACCCGGAGGTAGGCGTACCCGGGTGGGGGATCGCTTGGCCCGGTCGTCGCGGCTTCTTCGCCGCCGCCGCCGCCGAACCCCAGGCGGGTGTCCTGGCGCGCGGCGCGGACGGTCATCAGGTAGGCGCCGGCCCCGACGAGCAGTGAGACGAGCAACACCAGGAGGTAGGGCATCGTCACCGCAAGCGTACCCCGACGATGCCGTCACACGTTCAACGTGCCCGTACCATCGGGAGCGTGTTCCGGTGGAAGCGTCTCGTGCTGTACGGCGCCGGCACGGCGCTCGCCGTCTCGGCGGTCACCGTCACCCTGCCCTGGTACGCGGTCGGCCCGGGGCCCGCTCGGGCCGTCCAGCCGCTGATCAGATTCGACGACCGAACGCGGTACGAGTCCGAGGGGCGGTTCGTGATGACGTCGGTCCGGTACACGCAGCTCACGGGCGTGGACCTGCTGCTCGCATGGCTGGACCCTGACCGCCACGTCGTCCCGCGTTCGGACCTGTATCCGCCGGGTGAGGACCGCGACCAGGAGCGCCGCCGTTCGATCTCGCAGATGGACACGAGCAAGCTGGACGCGGCCGTCGTCGTGCTGCGCGAGCTTTCCGAGTACCCGAAGATGCACGGCGACGGGGTCCTGGTCGAGAGCGTCGTCGCGGGCTGCGCCGCCGACGGCGAACTGTTCCCTGGCGACCGGATCCTCGCGATCGAGGGTGAGGAGGTCGACACCTGGCGAGAGGCGAGCCGCGCGATCCAGGCCGCGCCTTCGGGTGCGACGCTCGCGTTCGACCTCTCGGTCGACGGGGCCGCCGAGGACGTGGACCTCGTCCGAGCGCCGTGCGGAGGCAGCGAGGATCCGCTTGTCGGCGTCTCGTTGATCAACAGCTTCCCGTTCGACGTGGCCATCTCGAGCGGCGAGATCGGGGGACCGTCCGCCGGGCTCATGTGGGCGCTCGGGCTGTACGACCTGCTGACCCCGGGCGACCTCACCGGCGGTCGCACCATCGCCGGGACCGGTCAGATCGCGCTCGACGGGACCGTCCATCCGATCGACGGGATCGGGCAGAAGGTCGCGGCGGCGGCCGACGCCGGCGCCACGGTGTTCCTGCTCCCCGAAGGCAACGCGGAGGAGGCGGACGTGGCGGGCGATCACGGGCTCGAGCTCGTGCCGGTCGCCTCGTTCGACGAGGCGGTCGCCTACCTCAGCGGCGACCCGAACGCCGGCCGGTGATCCGGCCACCCTGGTCCGACGAACCCGATGATAGGCTGGCGCCGATCCCGCACGGCCCCCTGACGGACAAAGGACCCGATGGTCGTACGCGTTCCAACGGCAGGTCCCGTCTCCGGTCGCCGACGCGTGCTCCTCATCATCGCCGGGGTCGTGGCCGGTCTCCTGCTCGCCTTCACGGCACTGTCGGGCTTCTTCGTCGACGTGCTGTGGTTCCGCGAGGTCGGGTTCTCTGACGTCTTCTGGTCGGTCCTTCGCACGAAGGTCCTGCTGGGCGTCGCGTTCGGCCTCGCGTTCTTCGCCCTCCTGTACGCCAACCTGTGGATCGTCCGCAGGATCACGCCTCGGTACACGCCGCTCACTCCCGAGCAGGAGGTCATCGAGCGCTACCGGATGCAGTTCGAGCCGTACATCCGCTGGTTGCTCCCGCTGTTCGCCCTGGTGATCGCGGTGTTCGTGGGGCTCGGCGTCACGGGGCAGTGGCAGACCTACCTGCTGTGGCGCAACGGTTCGGGGCTGTCGTTCGGCAACCCCGAGCCGCTGTTCAACAGGGACCCGGCCTTCTACGTGTTCAGCCTGCCGTGGCTGAAGTTCATCCAGGGATGGCTGTTCTCCGCGCTCGTGGGCGTCACGCTGCTGACCGCGCTCGCGCACTACCTGTGGGGCGGCATCCGGCCGCAGGCGCCGGCCATCGGCGAGAAGGTCTCACCGCAGGTGAAGGCGCACCTGTCGGTGTTGCTCGGCCTGATCATGCTCACGAAGGCGTGGGGCTACTTCCTCGGGCAGTTCGACCTGCTCACGTCGGAGCGCGGCGTCGTGGTCGGCGCGTCCTACACCGACGTCAACGCGCAGCTGCCCGCGCTCCGCATCCTCGTGTTCATCGCGATCGCCTGCGCGATCCTGTTCCTCGTCAACATCCGGCTCCGCGGCTGGGCGCTCCCGGTGATCGCCGTCGGACTGCTCGCGCTCGTCTCGATCATCGCCGGCGCCGCGTACCCCGCGTTCGTGCAACGGTTCCGAGTCGCGCCGCAGGAGTTCCAGCGTGAGCAGCCATACATCGAGGACAACATCACGGCGACGCGGCGGGCGTTCCAGCTCGACAGCATCACGACGGAGGCGCGCCCGCTCGGCGACTCGGTCACGGCCGAGGACGTCGAAGGGAACGAGGCCACGATCTCGAACATCAGGCTGTGGCGTCCCGACGTCCTTCGGGACAACTTCACGTCGCTGCAGCGGTTCCGGTCCTACTACGAGTTCAACGACGTCGACGTGGACCGCTACGAGATCGACGGACAGCCACGGGTCCTGATGGTGTCGGCCCGAGAGGTCAGCCAGGACGGCATCCCCGAGGGCGGGGCGACGTGGCAGAACGTGCATCTCGTGTACACCCACGGGTTCGGGGCGGTGACCTCGCAGGTGAACACCTCGACGAGCGAGGGGCAGCCGATCTTCACGCTCCAGGACATCCCGCCGGTCGGCGACCCCGCCTTCGAGGGCAACGGGCAGCGCGTGTACTACGGGGAGGGCGCCGCCGGCGATGCGGCGTTCGTCGTGGTCGACACCGGCGCCCAGGAGCTCGACTACCAGGGCACGGCCACGGACGATCAGGAACAGGTGGACTTCACCTACGACGGCGACGGCGGCATCCCGGTCGGCGGGTTGTTCCAGCGGGCGCTCTTCGCCTGGCGGTACCGAGACGTGAACCTGCTCATCTCCGGCCTGATCGAGGGCGACAGCCGGATCATGATCCACCGAGACATCACCGAGCGGGTCCCCAAGGCCGCACCGTTCCTCCGGTTCGACGCCGATCCGTACGCGGCGGTCGTCGACGGCCGGCTGGTGTGGATCTGGGACGCCTACACGCTGACCGACCAGTACCCGTACTCGGACTTCATCGAGCTCTCCGAGGCGGCCTCACCGCCCACACAGGAAGGCGCGCCGCAGCTGGTGGGTGAGGCGAACTACATCCGGAACTCCGTCAAGGTGGTCGTCGACGGGTACAACGGGTCGATCTCGTACTTCGTCGCGGATCCGGAGGATCCGATCATCCAGGCGTGGTCGGGCGCGTTCCCGAGCCTGTTCACACCGATCGAGGAGGCGCCGACCGAGCTGCTGGAGCACTTCCGGTACCCGGAGAACCTCTTCCAGATCCAGGCCGTCCAGTACACGAACTACCACGTCACCGATCCGGACGTGTTCTACGGCAAGCAGGACTTCTGGGCGATCCCGGTGGACCCGACGGTCTCGAGCGAAACGACCCAGTTCGAGATGCGCCCGTACTACCAGCTGATGCGCCTGCCGGGCGAGGCGGAGGAGTCCTTCGCCCTGATCCTTCCGTTCACCCCTCAGAACCGACAGAACATGGTCGCGTGGATGGCGGCGAAGTCCGACCCCGGGCCTGACTACGGGCAGCTCGTCAGCTTCCAGTTCCCGGCCGGTGTCAACGTCGACGGGCCGACCCAGATCTTCTCGCGCATCAACCAGGACGCGCGCTTCTCCGCCGAACGCACCCTGCTCGGTCAGGGCGGATCGTCCATCGTGTTCGGGGACTTCCTCGTGATCCCGCTGGAGGACTCGCTGCTCTATGTCCAACCGGTCTACGTCGAGTCCGACCAGCCGAACGCGATCCCCGAGCTGAGGCGCGTCGTGGTGGTGAACGGCTCTCAGATCGGACTGGGGGCGACGCTGACCGAGGCCTTGGAGGACTCGGTGGGCGGAGTGACGACGCCGCCACCTGACGGTGAGGAACCGCCACCTGACGGTGAGGAACCGCCACCGGAGGGGTCGGTCGAGGAGCAGATCCAGGCCCTCCTCGACTCGGCCGCCCAGCACTTCGTGGCGGCGGAGGCCGCGCTTCGCGCCGGCGATCTCGCCACGTACCAGACCGAGGTCGAGGCCGCCCAGCAGGACACGGCGCAGGCGCAGGAACTGATCGCGGGGCTCCTCGGCGTCGAGGTCACCACTACGCCGTCGCCTTCGCCGTCGCCCAGCCCGACCGGCTGATCGACGAAGGCTGGGAACCGAGGCCCGCACGCGCGGCGTCCAACCCCGGTCCGCCAACCGGAAGGAGCCCCTCGTGCGACCTCTCCGCGTCCTCGTACCGATCGGCGTTGCGTTCCTCGTCGTGCTCGTTGCCGCCCCCGCGTGGGCGTGCGGCGGCCTCGTGAACTCCAACGGCACCGTGACGCTCGTGCGGACCACCACCATGGCCGCCTACCATCAGGGGATCGAGCACTACGTCACGTCGTTCGAGTTCGCCGGCGGCGAGGGCGAGTTCGGCTCGATCATCCCGCTGCCGGGCGTCCCGACGAAGGTGATCCGGGGCGGGGACTGGACCCTCCAGCGGCTCGTGCAGGAGACGCAGCCGCAGCCCGAGGGGCTGGCGTTCGACGCGGCCACGGGCGCCGGGGCCCTCAGATCCGCGAAGGTCATCCTCAAGACCGAGATCGACGCGCTCGACATCGTGGTGCTCGAGGGTGGGGGGACAGCGGTCGGGAACTGGGCGCGCGAGCACGGCTTCTTCCTGCCGCCAGACGCCCCCGAGGTGCTGGACTTCTACGCCGAGCGGAGCCCGATCTTCATGACGGTCCGGTTCGACGCGGACCGGGCCGCCGAGCAGGGGCTCGCCGACGGAGACGGGACGCCCGTGCACGTCGTGATCCCCACGCCCAACCCGTGGGTCCCGCTGCGGATCCTCGGGCTCGGCGCGGCGGCCGAGGCTCCGGTCGAGGCCGACGTGTACCTGCTCACCGACATCGAGCCCGCGATGCTGCCGGCGCCGGTCGCCCCGGGCTTCGCCGCGAAGTTCACCGAAACGACGCACCCCGGCCTGATCCTCGAGCAGAGCGTTCCCGCTTCGAGGTCCTTGCTCGCCGAGCTGCGTTCGGACAAGGGCATGAAGTGGCTGCCCACCGACGACATGTGGCTCACGTACCTCCGGCTCGACGCGCGAGCCGGTGACCTCGACTACGACCTGGCGATCGACGCGAGCGGCGCCGAGCAGCCGTCGCCGGTGGCTGCGGGTCTCGAGCCCGTGGCCGCGCCGGATCCCGTGGGCTTCGACGGCTTCGGTGTGGCGCTCTGGACGTCGATCGGGATCCTCGTCGCCCTCGGTATCGCCGCGCTGCTCGGGCGACGTCGGTCCGGCAGGCCGGCGATCTGAACGTGGTCCGCAACGGGCTCGCGGCGGCGGCGCTCCTGGCGCTCGCCGCCGCGTGCTCACCGGCCGCGGCCACCCCCGACGCCCGGACGATCGAGATCGAGATCCACTACTCGAAGTTCGACCCGACGACGATCGACGTTCGGCGCGGCGAGACCGTGCGGTTCGTGATCGCGAACACCGATCCGATCGATCACGAGTTCATCGTCGGCGACGAGGCCGTGCAGGATGCCCACGAGGAGGGCACCGAGTCCCATCACCCACCGCGACCCGGGGAGGTCACCGTCCCGGCCGGTGAGACCGTCGAGACGACCTACACGTTCGACGGCGCGAACCTGATCTTCGGCTGTCACCTCCCCGGGCACTACGACTACGGGATGCGCGGCCTGGTCGTGGTCGGGCTCTGAAGGCAGACCTTGTCGCGCCTCGCGGGGGTTCGGTAGCATCGTGCTGCGGGGTGGAGCAGTCCGGTAGCTCGCTGGGCTCATAACCCAGAGGTCACGGGTTCAAATCCCGTCCCCGCGACGAGACGAAGGGCCGCCGAGAGGCGGCCCTTCTTGCTGTGTGCACCTCCCTCAGACATCACGACCAGCTGCGACGGCCTTCACAAGGTGGGCCGCTACCGGTCGTGCGATGGGGACGCGGTGTTCTGGAGGGCACCCGGGCGAGTCGGTCAGAACGATCCCGTAACGATCTCGCCGGCGGGCTCGTAGGTACCGATCACGACCCCCGTGGTCGAGACCGTGCTGTCGACGAGCTTAAGCCCGGCCGGGATGGTGCCGTCGGAGAACAGGCGTTTGCCCGACCCGATGACCACGGGGAAGACCCACAGGCGGAACCGGTCGACGAGGTCGTGGGCGAGCAGCGTCTGGATCAGGTGCGCGCTGCCGTGCACCTGCAGCTCCGGCCCGTTCTCTTCTTTGAGCTTCGTGATGCCCTCGGCCGCGTCCCCCTCGATCAGGACCGAGTTGCTCCACTCCAGCGTGGGGCGGCTCTGCGACGCGACGTACTTGGTGGCGTCGTTGAAGGGCCGCCCTTCTTCTGGTGCGTGCGGCCAGTACGCGGCCATGATGTCGTAGGTCCTGCGTCCGAGAACCATCGCGAACGGCCTGCTCGTCGCCTCGCCCATGACCTTCGCCATGTGGTCGTCCCAGTAGTTCACCGACCAGCCACCGTGCGCGAAGCCGCCGCTGTCGTCTTCTCCGGGTCCGCCCGGGGCTTGCATGACCCCATCGAGGGTCAGGAAGGTGGTCACGATCAGGTGCCTCATCCGTCGTCTCCTCTCGTCGGCTCTGCAGTGGGCGAGCCCTGGGCTCGCTCCCTCGCAGGGTCGGACGGCCCCGCCGAGCAGGACTCATCGACGAGTTGCCGGGCCGCGAGGCAAGCGCGGCCTTTCAGACCTCCGAGGTCGGCGCTCCGTCTGCCTGGATCGCGAGCCAGGGGATCAGCGCGTACGGGATGACCGTCACGAACAGCGGCCACGTCGAGTCCACGGCGCTGGCCAAGCCGATCAGTCCGAACCCGATCAGGAACAGGACGATCATGGCCGCCAACCGGCGCCGGTCGTTCACGCCGGCCATCCTAGCCCGTTCGCGCCGGCCGTTCGGATCGCGGTAGGATCGCGTGCCCCGAGGGCCGGGGCCGAACAGGAGGGACCCGTGGCAGCACCCCACGTCGCGAACAAGCTCGGCCAGGTGCCGATCTTCTCCGGGTGCTCCAAACGAGAGCTGGCGATCATCGCCCGCGCCGCCAAAGAGGTCACGCACAAACAGGACACGGTCATCGCCCGCGAGGGCGAGCGCGGCATCGGGCTGTTCCTCATCCTCGAGGGGCAGTGCAAGGTCACGATCGGCGGCAAGACCAAGGCCAGGCTCGGACCGGGCGACTTCTTCGGTGAGGTGGCGCTGCTCGACGGCGGACCCCGGACCGCGACGGTGACCGCCACGAGTCCGGTCAAACTGGTCGGGATCACCGGATGGGTCTTCCGCGGACTGCTGATGGAGCACCCTGCGATCGCGCTCCGAACGCTGGAGTCGGTCGCCGGCCGGTTGCGCTCCGTCTCGAAGGAGCCCGTCTAGCCACGGTCGCGCGGGGCCGCCGATGACCGTCGTCCCCGACGACGTGCGCGCCCTCGCCGCCGAACGCGACCGGCGACGCAACGACAAGGACTTCGCGGCCGCCGACGAGCTCCGAGACCGGATCGCCGAGCTCGGCTTCACGGTGGTCGACACCGCGGAGGGTCCGCAGCTCGAACCGATCGAGGCCTCCGGGCCGGAGCGCACCCGCGCGTCGGACGTGGCGAGCGTCCTGGACGAACCACCCACGGTCGACGCGAGCGTTCACTGGGTCGTCGAGGGCTGGCCCGAGGACGTGGTCCGTGCGCTGAACGCCTTCCGAGGCACCCAGGGCGGACGCGCCGTCCAGTACGTCGTCGCCGACGTGACCGCGACCGATCCCGCGACCTACGGCGACGGCGTCGAGGTCGTCACGCTCGAGGCAGGGACCGGGTGGGGAGCGGCTCGTAACGCCGGGCTCCGGCGCTCGCGGGGCACGGTCGTCCTCGCGATGGACGGGTCGATCGAACCCGCGGGTGAGGTCCTCGACCCGCTCGAGCGGGCGCTCGAGGATCCGACCGTCGGGGTCTGCGGGCCGTTCGGCATCTCGACGGACGACCTGCGCGAGTTCCACGACAGCGACGGGGTCGGTCCCGACAGGGAGGTCGACGCGATCGAAGGCTACCTGATGGCGTTCCGGCGCGACGTCCTCCGCGACGTCGGGCTGTTCGACGAGAAGTTCCGGTGGTATCGAACCGCCGACATCGAGTGCACGTTCCGCATCAAGGACGCCGGGTTCCGCGCGCTGATCGTCGACGTTCCCGTGCGCCGGCACGAGCACCGGATGTACCACTCGACGCCGCCGGCCGAACGCGACCGGCTGTCCAAGCGCAACTACTACCGGTTCCTCGAACGGTTCCGGGATCGGTTCGACCTGCTCGTCGAGCCCCCCGCCGACGGCGACGCCTAAGGCGTCCCGGGGGGCTGCACCACGATGTCGGGGCCGCTCGATCGTTCATCCGCATCGCCCGCGCCCCGGCGGCCATCGTTGCTCGCGGGCTCGCGCTGCAGCTCTTCGGGCGAGGGGATCGGCAGCGTGCCCTCGAAGTACGCATGCAGGTCGGGGCCGTCGATCACCTCGGTGACGATCAAGATGGCCGAGAGCTTCCCGAGCAGCTCCCGGTTCCGGGTGAGCACCTCGGTGGCCCGGTCGTGCGCCTCGTTGACGAGCCGAGCCGTCTCCTCGTCCACGAGCGCCGCGAGGTCGTCGGACAGCTCCGTCGATGCCCCCGGAAACAGGAACCGTCGCTCCGGGTTTCGCATCCCGTCGCCGCCGAACGACAGCGGGCCCACCTTCGGGCTCATCCCGTACTCGGTCACCATCGCGCGAGCGATCTCGGTGGCGCGTTCGAGGTCGTTCTGCGCGCCGGTTGAGACCACCATGTCGAAGTAGAGCTCCTCGGAGGTGCGCCCTCCGAGCAGGATCGCCAGCCGGTCCTTCAGCTCCGGCTCCGTGAGCAGGTAGCGGTCCTCGAGCGGGCGCTGCATCGTCATGCCCAGCGCGGCCGCCCCCCGCGGGATGATCGAGACGCGGTGGACGGGATCGGCCGTCGGCGCCGTGAGCGCCACGAGCGCGTGGCCCATCTCGTGGACCGCGACGCGCTCCTTCTCCTTGTCCGACATGACGCGGCTCTTGCGTTCGAGGCCGGCGACCGTGCGATCGATCGCCTCCTCGAGCTCGTCCATCGTCACGCCGTCCTTCTCGCGCCGCGCGGCGAGCAGGGCGGCCTCGTTGACGACGTTCGCGAGATCTGCCCCGGTGAACCCCGGCGTCCTGGCCGCGAGCACGTGGAGATCGACCGAGGCGTCGATCGCGACCCCGCGGACGTGGACACGGAGGATCGCCTCTCGGCCGCGGAGGTCGGGGCGGTCCACCACCACCTGCCGGTCGAAACGTCCCGGCCGCACGAGCGCCGGATCCAGCACGTCGGGCCGGTTCGTCGCCGCCATGATGATCACGCCCTTGCTCGCGTCGAACCCGTCCATCTCGACCAAGAGCTGGTTCAGGGTCTGTTCGCGCTCGTCGTGCGACCCGAACCCGGCGCCCATCGCGCCGCCTCGGCCCTTGCCGATCGTGTCGATCTCGTCCAGGAACACGAGCGCGGGAGCCTTGTCCTTGGCCTGCTGGAACAGCTCGCGCATGCGGGCGGCCCCGAGGCCCACGAACATCTCGACGAACTCCGACCCGGACATGAAGAAGAACGGCACGTTCGCCTCGCCCGCGACCGCTCGAGCGAGCAGGGTCTTGCCGCACCCCGGCGGTCCCAGCAGCAGCACCCCCTTGGGGATCCGTCCTCCGAGCCGCTGGTACTTCTTGGGGTTCTTGAGGAAGTCGACGATCTCGCGGAGCTCCTCTTTCGCCTCGTCCACCCCCGCGACGTCGGCGAACGTCGTCTTCATCTCCTTGCGGTCGTAGATCTTGACCTTGTTGCGCCCGAGGTTGAGGGCCGCGCCGGCTTGGGCACCGCTCATCCGCCGGATCAAGAAGAACCACAAAAGGCCGAACAGCAGGAGCGGAGCAACCCACCCGATCAGGAAGCTCTGCAATCCGCTGGGCGAGACGCCCGTGTAGCTGATCCCCGCCTGGTTCAGCTGCTCCGTGAGCTGCGGCGTGCCCTGGAGGATCGGCGGGATCGTCGTGGTGAACTCGGTCTCGCCGGCCGAATCCTGGAAGGTTCCCGACACCGACGTCTGCGAGATCTCGAGCGTGCCGACGATCTCGCCGTTCTCGACGTGGCCGAGGAACTGCGAGTAGTCGATCGTGTCCGGACGTGGGGCCGCGAGGTACTGGAAGAGCACGAGCCCGACGACGAACACGATGAGCCACGTCCACGGCGACGAACGCATCCTGCGGGGCTGGCCGGAGGAGCCTCCGAGATCGAACCCCTGCCAGCGCCCTCGACGGTTGTTGTCGCTGTTGGCCATCGGACTCCAATCTTCCCATCCATGTTCGCCGGTCGACATGACACAGATGTCGATGTCTTGCCACATCGACCACGCCGACGTGCCCACGCCGTGGCCGGTCGGCCCGGCGGACCGCATACTGGACGGGGGTCGCGCGTGCCCATGAGGAGGTTCCTATTGGAGCGGTGCCGCGGTGGGAGTGATCCCGGTGGGGCGTAGCCAGGCTGCCCCTCCCGAGGATGCCGAGCTCCGAGCTCGCTTCGAGCACGAGGTCCTGCCTCTGCTGCCGAACCTGTACGGCGCCGCGCTCCGGATGACGAGGAACCCGCAGGACGCCGAGGACCTCGTGCAGGAGACCTACCTCCGCGCGTATCGAGGGTTCGGCGGGTTCCGAGAAGGGACCAACCTGCGGGCGTGGATGTACCGAATCCTGACGAACACGTTCATCAACGCGTACCGCAAGAAGCAGCGCGAGCCGGTCACCGTGCCGGAAGACGACACGCCCGACTGGTACCTCTACGACAAGCTCGGGGGCGCGAGCGCGGAGGCGTCGGCGGAGACCGAGGTGCTCGAGAAGCTGCCCGACGAGGACGTGCAGCGCGCGCTCGAGGCGCTGCCGGAGGGGTTCAGGATGGCGGTGCTGCTTGCCGACATCGAAGGCTTCAGCTACAAGGAGATCGCCGAGATCCTCGACGTGCCGATCGGGACCGTGATGTCCAGACTGCACCGGGGAAGGAAAGCGCTCCAGAAGGCGTTGTGGGAGACCGTACGGGAGCGAGGACTTGTCACCGACTGACTGCGAACACGTGCTGAAGCAGATCGAGCTCTACCTCGACGGTGAGCTCGTGGGCGAGATCCGCCTCGAGGTGGAACGTCACCTCGGAGGCTGTCACCCGTGCAACGGCCACGCCGACTTCCAGCGGCACCTGAAGGAGATGCTCCGCTCCAAGTGCGGGTGCGACTACGTACCCGACGAGCTCGCCGAACGGATCCGTGCGATGTTCGGCGAGCCACCGCGAGCCTCCGCCTAGCGACCTCCCGGAGCAGGCCCGAACCTCCGTCGCGGCCGCGTCGAATCCCGGACGTGACGAAGGGCACCCGACCAGGCCATCTTCCCGAGCCCTCTCGGACCGGGGAGCACGGACGCGAGTGCGCTCACCCCGGGTGCCGAACGAAGCTCTCGGTCTACAACGGCGGCGATCTCTGCTGGCAGCATGCGGACGTCGTGTTCCCGAACTACCGAGGCAAGCGTCTGCGGACCGACCGAGCCTAGGCCGGCCGGTCCGGCCCCCCGCGCCACCTCCCTCGCGCGGGAACGGAGAAGGGCCCCGTCGGGGCCGTTCTCCTGCATCTCCGGTCCTCGCTAGGATGCTCCGGCACGCACTGCGGTGATCCGAGTCGAGTCGGAGTCGAGGAGGGTTGATGGACGAACTCGGGACGATCCTCGGCGTCTGGGCGCATCCTGACGACGAGGCGTACCTGACGGCCGGGATCATGGCTCGCGCCGTCCGGAACGGATCGAGGGTCGTGTGCGTGACGGCCACCCGCGGCGAGGGCGGCTCGATGGACGAGGAGAAGTGGCCCCCCGAGAAGATGGGCGAGGTCCGGACCGCGGAGCTCGAGCGCAGCCTCGAGATCCTCGGCGTGCAGGAGCACGTCTGGTTCGACATGCGGGACGTGGACATGGACACCGGGCTGCCGGAGGAGGGGTACGAACGGGTCCGTGAGCTCGTCGCCGACGTCCAGCCCGACACGATCCTGACGTTCGGCCCGGACGGGATGACCGGACACGCCGCGCACAAAGACGTCTCGAGTTGGGCGACCAAGGCCCTCATCGACGCCGGGAAGCCCGGGTCGAAGGTGCTCTACGCGACCGTCACGCCGGAATGGGCGGCGGAGTTCCTGCCGGTCTGGGCGCCGTTCGACGTGTTCCGCCCCGGCACCCCGCCGATCACGCCGCGCGAGGAGTTGGCGATCCACTACCAGCTGCCAGACGACGTCCTCGGACTCAAGGTCGACGCGATCAACGCGCACGTCAGCCAGGTCGAGGCCATCATCGACGCCGTCGGTCCGGACGCGTGGTGGAAGGACATGTCGACGGAGTCGTTCCGGCTGGGGGAAGTGCGGGCGTGAGCGATCGGTGGACGGCCTTCCTCGGCTCCGGCGAGTTCGACCCGTGGTCCGAGCCGGTCGAGCGGTGGCTGCTCGAGCGCTCGCGGAACCCGGGCGGTCCGGTCTTGGTCGCGCCCGCCGCCTCGGCGCACGAGGGCGACGAGTCGTTCGACGGGTGGGCGAACAAGGGCCTCGAGCACTACGGGGCGCTCGGGATCCCCGCCGAGGTGCTCCGGCTCAAGACTCGCGAGGACGCACACCGCGAGGAGGTCGTTCGGCGGCTCGACGACGCGTCCACGATCTTCTTCTCCGGCGGCAACCCGGCGCGGCTGGCCGAGATCCTCCGAGGCACGCCATTCTGGAAGGCGCTCGTCCGGGCGCACGCCGACGGGCTGCCGTACGCGGGATGCAGCGCCGGGGTGGCGTGTCTGACCGAGACCACGTTCGATTCCGAGTCGCAGGGCCTCGACGGCGTGTGGGCCCCTGGTCTTGGCTACGTGCGGGGAGTCGTGTTCGCGCCGCACTGGGACATCGTCGACACGTGGATCCCCGGGGCGACGGCGTTCATCGTCGCCTCGGTCAAGCCGGCGGACACGTTCATCGGGCTGGACGAGGACACCGCGATGGTTGGCGACGGGGGGAGCTGGGAGGTCATCGGGAGGGCGAAGATGCACGTGCTCCGGGACGGCGAGTGGACACGGTACGCGCACGGCGACGTGTTCGAGCTCCCGCTGGCGCTCGACGGCGAAGGCACGTGAGCCCAGGGGCCGCGCTCGGGCGGGACGCACCGATCGAGGAGCGCGCGCCCGAGATCATCCGGATCCTGTCCGAGACCTACCCCGACGCCAGGGTCGCCCTCACCTTCTCGAACCCGCTCGAGATGCTCGTGGCCACGATCCTGTCGGCCCAGTGCACCGACGAGAAGGTGAACGAGGTCACGACGACGCTCTTCCAGAAGTACCGGACGGCCGAGGACTACCTCAGGGTCCCCGAGGACGAGCTGAAAGCCGACATCAAGCCGACCGGGTTCTTCAACCAGAAGGCCACGTCGATCCGCGAGGCCTGCCGCCGGATCGTCGAGGAGTACGACGGCCGCGTGCCCGACACGATGGAGGACCTGATCACGCTTCGTGGCGTGGCCCGCAAGACCGCGAACATCGTGCTCGGCAACGCGTTCGGCATCGTCGAAGGGGTGGCCGTTGATACGCACGTCAAGCGGCTCGCGAACCGGCTCGGGTTCAGCGAGCAGGCCGATCCCGACAAGGTCGAGCAGGACCTGATGCAACGGATCCCCAGCGACCGGTGGTTCGACTTCACGTACGTCCTGATCGACCACGGACGGGCGATCTGCGTCGCTCGCAAGCCGAAGTGCGAGGAGTGCCCCGTGAACCATCTCTGTCCCTCGAGCCTCGTCTGAATGCCCGATCGAGATCTGTCGGGGCTTGCGTTTCCGGTCATCGTCGCGCATCGTGGCGCGTCCTCCACGCATCCCGAGAACACGCTCCCCTCGTTCGAGGAGGCGCTCGCGCTCGGGGCGCAGATCGTCGAGCTCGACGTGCGCCTGTCGAGCGACGGCGTCCCCGTCGTGATCCACGACCCGATCGTGGACCGGACGACCGACGGGAACGGCTTCGTCCACGAGCTCACGGTGGCGGAGCTCTCGGCGTTGGATGCCGGCTCGGGCGCGCGTGTGCCGACGTTCGACCAGGTCCTGGAGACCGTGAGCGGTCGAGCGGCGATCGCGGCCGAGATCAAGAACATCCCGGGAGAGCCGGCTTTCGAGCCGCGCGCGGAACCGATCGTCCAGGCAGTCCACGCGGAGCTCGGGCGGAGCGGTTTCGACGGGCCGATGCTCGTGATCTCGTTCAACCCGTCGTCGATCGAGGCGTCGAAGTCGCTCGCGCCCGAGATCGCGACCGGCTTCCTGACCACCGACCTTGTCGATCCCCGGGAGGCCCTCGCCCACGCGGTCTCGAAGGGTCACGACATGGTCCTGCCGGGCACGCGCGCGTCGATCCCGGCGGGGGAGTCGTTCGTCGACGAGGTCCACGCGGCCGGCCTGCTCGCCGGGACGTGGACCGTTGACGATCCCGAGACGCTTCGGATGCTGCTCGACCGGGGGTTCGACGCTATCGCCTCGAACGACCCGGCGATGGCGCTGGCGGTGCTGGCCGAGCGCGCCCGGTCGTGATGCTGCGGCGGAAGCGACTTCCCGAGGAGCTGCGAGCTCCGGCGGCCGCCTTCGACGACCTGGTCCCCGTGCTCGAGCGCGCCAAGGCCGCCCTCACCGAGTCGGTGCCGGGCACGCGGCTGTCCGGCCGCCCGCTGGCGGAGACGGTGTGGGAGTTCGAGACCGGGCTGCGCGAGGTCCGCGAGCGGATGGACGGGTGGCGCGCGCCCGAGGTCCAGGAGCAGTGGGCGGCCGCGGTCGGAGGTCTCGAGGAGTCGCTCGCCCTCGCACAGCGGCTGCGGACCGATGGATCCGAGCCCCAGGGGTTCGAGGCGCTGATCGGCGTGATCGGCGACCTGCTCGCGCCGCTGGAGGCGTTCGAGGCCGCCGGGGCGAGGTTCCGCGAGCTTCAGCGGTGACCCGCCGAGCGCTCGAGCTGATCACCGCCGAGGTCGTTCGGTGCCGCGCCTGTCCTCGCCTAGTCGAGTGGCGGGAGCGCGTGGCCCGCGAGAAGACCGCGCGGTTCGCCGATCAGGAGTACTGGGGACGGCCCGTGCCGGGGTTCGGGGATCCGTCGGCGAGGATCCTCGTGGTCGGCCTCGCGCCCGCCGCGCACGGCGGGAACCGGACCGGCCGGATCTTCACCGGGGATCGCTCGGGCGACTTCCTGTACGAATCGCTCCACCGCGCGGGCGTAGCGAACCAGCCCATCTCGGTGTCCAAGGACGACGGCCTGCGGCTGACCGGCGCGTACGTCGCGGCGATCAACCGGTGCGCGCCGCCGGGGAACAGACCGACGCCGGCCGAGCGCGACACCTGTCTGCCGTACCTGCGACGCGAGATCGCCGCGCTCGAACGGCTCCGCGTGGTCGTCGCCCTCGGCGCGTTCGCCTGGGACGGCGTGTTGCGCGCGGTGGCGGAGCTCGGCCATCGCGTGAGGCCGCGTCCGACGTTCGGGCACGCCGCCGAGGCGGAGGTCGGACCCTACGCGCTGCTCGGCTGCTTCCACCCGAGCCAGCAGAACACGTTCACCGGCAAGCTCACCGCCGAGATGCTCGACGCGGTATTCCAACGCGCGCGGGAGCTCGCGCGCCGATGAGCCCGCTCCCGGGTCAGTCGTCGGCGCGGCGCTCTTCGGTGGGATACGCGGTGGTTCCCAGTCGCGGGTCGTAGCCGCCCGTCGCCTCGTCGTGCCGAACCTTGCTCGGGTCGATCTTGCGATAGAGCGGCAGCCGGTTCACCTCGAGGATCACGAGCACGATCACACAGGCCGCGACGGCGGCGAGGTAGACGCCCGCCCCGGCGAGGATGCCGAGGGCCGCCGCGGCCCACGACGATGCCGCCGTGGTGAGACCCAGTACCTGCCCCTGGCCCTCGACATCTCGCTCTCGGAAGATCAGACCGGCGCCGAGGAACCCCACGCCGGTGATCACGCCCGCGATGACCTTCTCGGCCGAGGCCGGGAAATACAGCACGCCGACCGCGGTCACCGCCGCCGCTCCGAGCGCGAGGAGTCCGAACGTGCGCTCGCCGGCGGGCTTGCCCCGGAACTCGCGCTCGAACCCGATCACGTAGCCGAGGAACGCGCCGAGCGCGACGCGACCGATCAGCGTCGCCTGTGTCTCGAGTTCCATGAGGCAAGGGTAGTCCTCGCGCCGTCAGCCGGGGAATACCTCGGCGCGAACGGGTCTTATCCTGGAACGCATGGGCATGCACGGGCGGTTCTGGCGCACCCCCGCCGAGGGCGACGAGCGCCCGATCCGCGCGCAGACGGTGCGCAGGGTGGTCGGGACGTTCCGGCCCTACCGCCGCCGGGTGGCACTCGTCGGGCTCCTCATCTTCGTGACCGCGGGTCTCGGGGTCATCAATCCGCTGCTGATCAAGTGGATCTTCGACAACGGGCTGTTCGGCAACCCGCAGGCAGTGTGCGGTGGGGGGTCATGCCCGCAGCTCGACACCGTGTACATCGGGGTCGCGTTGATGGTCGTGATCCCGATCGTGACCGGCGTGATCGGCGTGTGGCAGACGTTCCACGCGAACTGGGTCGGGCTGCGCGTCATGCAGGATCTCCGCAACGACCTGTACACGCACCTGCAGTTCATGCCGCTGCGGTTCTTCACCACCACTCGGACGGGTGAGATCCAGTCGCGTCTGGCGAACGACGTGGGCGGCGTCCAGGCGGTGGTGACGGACACGATGTCGAACATCCTTTCCAACGTCGTCGTGATCGTGAGCACGCTGATCGCGATGCTGCTGCTCTCCTGGGAGCTCACGGTGCTCTCGCTCTTCATGCTGCCGTTCTTCCTGTGGCTGACGGTGAAGGTGGGGCGGGCGCGCCGCGAGGTCGCGACGAGCACCGCCAAGACGCATGCGGATCTCACCGCGGTGACGGAGGAGACGCTGTCGGTCTCGGGGATCCTCCTCTCGAAGTCGTTCGGGCGCCAACGCCACGAGATCGACCGCTTCCGCGGCGAGAACGAACGCCTCACGGGCCTCCAGATGCGCCAGACGATGATCGGGCGGTCGTTCTTCGCGATCGTGGGAACGTTCTTCTCGATCACCCCGGCGCTCGTCTATCTCGTCGCCGGATGGGTCCTCTCCAACGACCCGACCAACGCGTCGATCACCGCCGGGACGATCGTCGCGTTCACGACGCTCCAGTCGCGGCTGTTCTTCCCGATCGGCTCCATGCTCCAGGTCTCCACCGAGATCCACTCCTCGATGGCGCTGTTCGACCGGATCTTCGAGTACCTCGACCTCGATCGCGAGATCGTCGACGCCTCCGACGCGGTCGCGATCCCGCCGGGTCAGGTTCGAGGCCGCGTCGAACTGGATCACATCTCGTTCCGGTACGACAGCCCTCCCGAGGAGCGCAGCACGCCCGTCTCGCCGAGCGACCTCGCCTTGGCGAACGCGTTGCCGCGCGAGTGGACGCTGGAGGACGTATCGCTCTCGATCGAACCTGGTCAGCTCGCCGCACTCGTCGGTCCGTCGGGCGCCGGCAAGACGACGATCACGTACCTCGTGCCCCGGCTGTACGACGTGCAGCGGGGCCAGGTCAGGATCGACGACCTCGACGTGCGCAAGCTCGCGCTCGAGTCCCTCGGCGACGCGATCGGCGTCGTGACGCAGGAGACGTACCTATTCCACACGACGATCCGGCGCAACCTGCTCTACGGGAGGACGGACGCGACCGAGGACGAGCTCGTGGCCGCCGCGCGCGCCGCGAACATCCACGATCGGATCGCCGAGCTGACCGAGGGCTACGACACGGTGGTGGGGGAGCGCGGCTACAAGCTCTCCGGCGGCGAGAAGCAGCGCCTGGCGATCGCGCGCGTGATCCTGAAGGACCCGAGGATCCTGATCCTGGACGAGGCGACCTCCTCGCTCGACACGACCTCCGAGCGGCTCGTGCAGGCGGCCCTGGTTCCGCTCATGGAGGGCCGGACGACGATCGCGATCGCCCACAGGCTGTCCACGATCTTGTCGGCCGACGTGATCTTCGTCGTCGACCGTGGCCGGATCGTCGAACGGGGCCGGCACGACGAGCTGCTCGCACACGGCGGACTCTACGCGCGGCTGTACGAGCAGCAGTTCCGGGGCGGACTGGTCGAGGCCGTGACCGAGGACGGCGTGATCCTCTCGACGGGCGAGGTGGTCCGGACCGGGAGCGGCTGAGCCCTCAGGCCGGCGAGATCGTCTTCTCGTAGGTCAGCAGCACGAACCCGTCGGGGAACACGCGATCGGGCAGCCGCGCGAACCCCAACGACTCGTACATCGCCTGCGCCGCCTTCATCCGCTGCGTCGTGTGCAGGCGCATCCGCGTGCGGCCGGCCTCACGCGCATGCTCGAAGCAGGCTCGGATCAGCGCCGTGGCGACGCCGTGGCCGCGGGCGTCCGGATCGACGCCGAGCATGCGGATGTTCGCCTCGTCGGGCTCCAGCGGCCGGTCATCGTCGTCGATGCGACCGTCGAGCTCGAGCGTCGCGGTACCGACGATGCGTCCTTCCTCGACGGCGACGAGGACCAGCGTCACGTCGGCGCGCCCCTCCACGTCGGCGAGCTTCTGCAGGTAGCTGTCCCACGACTCGCCGTCCGCGAACTCTCGGTACGCGAGCGCGGTCACGCGACCGGCCTCGTCGTACTCGTCGGGGCTGACCCGCCGAACCTCGATCGCCATGTCACGAGCGTACCGCCGCCGATAGCCGTCAACGAGATTGACGTTCACCGAGCGCTCGGCGACGATACGGCCGTGGGCGAACCCGACCTGTCGCGGCTGCTGCTCGAGGCTTCGCGGGTGCTCGGCGTCGAGATCGTCGCGGGACTGCAGGAACGCGGCTTCCCGGACGCGCGACCCGGTCACGCGGCGCTGTTCATGCACATCGACCGGCGGTGGGGGACGAGGCTGACCGACCTCGCGAAGCGAGCGCGCATGAGCAAGCAGGGGATGATGCTGCTGGTGGACGACCTCGAGAACCGCGGGTACGTCCGCCGCGTGCCGGACGCCGATGACTCGCGAGCCAAGATGGTGCGGCTCACGGCCCGGGGCCGTCGCTTCGTCGCGGAGGCTCGGCGATCGGTCGCCGCCGTCGAGGCTCGCGCGCGTCGCGAGCTCGGCCAGCGCCGCTACGAGGCGCTCCGCGACTCGCTCGAGTACCTGATCGGCGTCGGCGAAGGGTTCGAGGAGGCGTGAGCGTCCGGGATCTGGAGGTCCTGCCTCACGCGGATGCGGTCGCCCGGCGGGGGGCTGAGGTGGTCGCTGCGTCGGCACGTGAGGCGATCGGCGCGCGCGGGCGGTTCACGTTCGCGGTGAGCGGCGGGAGCACGCCGTGGGCGATGTTCCGCGAGCTCGCGTCCGCGGACGTCCCGTGGGAACGCGTGGGCGTCTGGCAGGTGGACGAACGGATCGCGCCCGACGGCGACCCCGACCGGAACCTGACGAGCCTCGCGCCGGTCCTGCCGGCCCATGCCGAGCTGCACCCGATGCCGGTCACGGAGGGCGACCTCGAGGCAGCCGGCGAACGATACGCCGCGTCGCTGCCGAACGTGTTCGACCTGATCCACCTGGGGATGGGAGACGACGGCCACACCGCCTCGCTCGTGCCGGGCGACCCGGTGCTCGACGTGACCGACCGCGACGTGGCGCTCACCGGCGAGTATCGCGGGCGTCGCAGGATGACGATGACGTTCGCGGTCCTGGATCGAGCCCGACGTGCGCTGTGGCTGGTCGCAGGCGAGGACAAGGCGCCGATGGTTCCCCGACTCCGTTCGAGCGATCCGTCGATCCCGGCCGGGCGTGTGGGGACGGCCGAGCAGCTCGTGATCGTGGACGCGGCCGCCGCGTCCGAGCTCGCTAGCCCAGCACGCTGACGTCGAGGATCTTCCCGACGACGAACGTGATCGTTGCCGCGAGGCCGCCGACCAGCAGCATCCGGACGCCGGACAGCACCCAGGACCGACCCGTCAGGTACGAGATGGCCGCACCGACGACGAACAGCGCCGTTCCCGAGAGCACGGCGGACACGACGGCCGCCCCGGTTCCCTCCGAGATGAGGAACGGGAGGAGCGGCACGAACGCTCCCAGCGCGAACGAGACGAACGACGACCCTGCGGCCGCCGCCGGCGAGCCGAGCCCTTCGTCCGGATCGAGCCCGAGCTCCTCCCTCGCGTGGGTGTCGAGCGCCACCTCCGGGTCCCGCATCAGCTGCTCCGCGACCTTCTCCGCGAGGTCGCGAGGGATCCCCTTCCGCGCGTAGAGCTCGGCGAGCTCGACGCGCTCTTCGTCGGGTTCGGTGGCGATCTCATGGGCCTCCAGATGGATGAGCCGCTCGAACACCTCGCGCTGCACGCGGACCGAGATGTACTCGCCCGAGGCCATCGAGAACGCGCCCGCGAGCAGCCCGGCGACGCCGGCGATGATGACGACCTCGTTCTCCACCCCCGCGCCGGCCACGCCGAAGATCAACGATAGGTTCGACACGAGCCCGTCGTTCACCCCGAAGATGGCCGCGCGCAGGGCGCCGGACTTGCCGCCGGCGGGCTGCTCGCCGTCGGTCGGGCCGGGATGCGGCGTGACGTGCAACGGTCGCCGGCGCAGTCGCCGAACGATCCCCGTGAGCGCGGGGACCCGCTCCTTGGTCGCTCGGTCCCGCTCGGAGAGCTCGTCGGTCGACATCGCAGCCGAAACCTACCCGGTCGCCGTCGCCTCCAACCTGCTCTCCGCGCTCCCGGTCGAGTCAGCCTTCGCCGCGGCGGAGCCGGGCGGAGAAACGGCCGAAGATCCCGCTCGGACGGCCTTCGGAGCCTTCGTCGGAGGCCGCCTCGAACGCCGCTTCCCCCTGTTCGACCTCCTCCTCGTCCTCGCGCGTGAGCTCGGTCTCGACGACCTCGTGGCGCGTCAGGTAGGTCGACACCGTCGCCTGGATGACGGCGGCGGCCGGCAGGGCGAGGAACGCGCCGATCAGCCCGCTGATCGCGCCGCCCGCGAGGGCGGCGCCGAAGGCGACCGCCGGATGCAGTTGCATCGTGCGCGCCGTGATGTGCGGCGCGAGGAGGTAGTTCTCGATCTGTTGGTAGACCAGGACGAAGATCACGAAGAACAGTCCGTCCCACGGGTCTTCGAGCAATGCCACGAGCAGCGGGACCGCCGCCGCGATGTACGTTCCGACCACCGGGATGAACTGCGACACGAATCCCTGCCACAGGGCGAGCGGCACCGCGAAGGGAACCCCGAGCACCTGTAGGACGAGGTACGAGGCCAGGGCATTGATCAGGGCGAGCAGCAGACGCGAGTACAGGTAGCCGCCGGTCTTGTCGATCGCCACGTTCCAGGCCGCGAGCACCTCGTGTTGGCGCTTGGGCGGGAGGAGCGAGCAGACGCCGCGGCGGAACCGTGGTCCGTCCGCGACCAGGTAGAACGTGAAGAGCCCGATCGTCAGGACCTGGAAGAGCAGCCCGAGGAGGAACGCGCCGACCGACGCGACGTTCGTCGCGATGTCCTGGACGTCCGCCTCGGCGCTCGCGATGCTCCGGAGGATCTTGCCGCTCGTAAGCTCGACGTCGAACCACCGTTCCGTGTAGACGCTCGCCTCGTCCAGCCAGTCCGGGAGGCGTCTCACCAACTCCTGCACCTGGTCGATCACGAGTGGGACCATCAGCGCGACCGCGAAGAGCCCGAGGAGCGCGAGGCTGAACAGCACCGCGGCCGCCGCCGCGCCCCGGCGCCACCCCCGAGCCACCAGCCAGTTCACCGCGGGTTCGAGCGCGAACGAGAGGAATAACGCCGCGACCAGCCACAGGAGCAGGTGCTGGAGCCGACGGATCAGGCTGAACGCTGCGTACGCGGCGAACGCCGCGATGACGACCGCGAGCAACAGTCGAGGGATCCACGGGGGCAGGCCGCCCTCCTCCTCCGGCCGGTCGGGCGGCGTGCCGACCTCCTCGGCGCCTCGCGCCTGCGCGCCGGCCAGCGCCGGTTCGTCGCGTTCGCGCTCGCCGGGGGCGTCCATGCGGGCAGGGTATCGGCCGTGATGGGGGTCCGCCAGCAGCGCGTCGCTACCATGAAGGCATGCGCGAGGAAGCCCGAGGCAAGACGGGTCGGCCGAGCGAGACGCGGTACAAGCCGAAGCGTCCCCGGGACCACCTCGGCCGCCCACAGGCCTGGGACGCCGAGAACACCCTGGAGCTCGAGGACTTCGATGCCCTCTCGCTCGAGGAGAACGATCGTCTGGGCCGAGACCACCTGAACGCCGGCCGCTACTTCCCGGCGCACGAGGCGTGGGAGACGGCGTGGAAGCAGGCGCGGGACACGCCCGACGCCGAGTTCTACAAGGGGCTGTCGCAGCTCGGGGCCGGCTACGTGCACCTGCTTCGCGGCAACGCTCACGGTGCCTCCCGGCTCCTTCGGCGAGCAGCCGGGCGGCTCGGCGGGTACCCGGCTGGGCACCGGGGGGTCGACACGTCCGGGATCGCCTCGGCCGCGGAGGCGCTCGCGGGGGCGGTCGACGAGGGTCGGGTCACCCCTGGCGACGACGCAGTGTTCGAACCTCCGGTCATCTGAGCTCGTGCGTCAAGGTTGACTGTCTCGCCCCGGGTAGCCACCATGGATGCCATGGGAGATCAAGCCGGAACCGGCGTGCTCGAATGGAAGGGGCGCACCGGCCCCTTCGAGATCGCTGTCGACCCTGCCGTGTTCGCGCCCACGCACACGAGCCGGACTCTCGCGGACGCCCTCGAGATCGAGCCCGGAGACGTCGTGATCGACGTCGGGTGCGGGAGCGGCGTGCTCTCGTTCGTGGCGGCCAGGCTCGGAGCGGGCCGCGTCTACGGCGTCGATCTGTCTCCCGCAGCCGTCGAGATCGCCCGGAAGAACGCCGCGGCGCTCACGCTCGACGACCGGGTGGAGTTCCGGGTGGGCAACCTGCTCGATCCCGTCAAGGAGGTGCGTGCTGACGTGATCATCGGCGATGTGTCCGGGATCCCGGACGAGATCGCCGCGGTCTCCGGCTGGTTCCCGGAGGGACGCGCCGGTGGTCCGACCGGCGCCGAGCTCCCCGCGGCGATGCTCGAGAGCATCCGTTCGAACGAGTCCCTGGTCCCCGGCGGACGGCTCTTCCTTCCGACCGGGACCTTGCAGGCGGAGGGTCGCATCCTCGAGGTCGCTCGCAGGATCTTCGGGGCGGCCAACCTCCAGTCGCTGCTCGAGCGCGAGTTGCCGCTCCCCGACGTCATCGCGAAGTCCAAGGCCGTGGCGCAGATGATGAAGGAGGGCATCCTCGACCTCCACGCCCGCGGCAGCCGGCTGCTCTGGCGGTTGCAGATCTGGCGGTGCGAGATGCCGCCCACGGACGCGGTGACCCCGCTCCTGTAGCGGCTCAGTCGCCCGGTTCGACCTCGACGATCGACTTCACCCAGTAGCCCGCTTCACGGAGATGCTCGGCTCCACCGCGGTCGATCGCGAGCACGACGATCCCGATCCGGCAGCCCGCCTCCTCGAGGACCTTCGCGGCTGCGTGGACCTGATGGCCCGTCGTCGAGACGTCTTCGATGAGCGCGAGCTCGGCGCCGGGCGGCGCCTGGCCCTCGATCTGCGACATCGTTCCGTACGCCTTCGGCTCCTTGCGGACCACCACGATCGGCAGACCGGTCTCCAGAGCCACGGCGGCGACGAGGAGGGTGGCGGCCCCCTCCGGCGCGCCCAGGTGGGAGATGCCCTCCGGAAGCAGCCGGGCCACGGCGCTCGCCGTGTCTTTCAGCAGGTCCGGGTCGGTGAGGAAGCGGAACTTGTCGAAGTACACGCTCGAACGACGACCGGATGAGAGCACGAAGTCACCGTGCAGCTCCGACGCGGCGACGAGACGCTCCGCGAGGTCGTCGGGCATGGCGCGTAGCATAGGTGCCCGAGGATGAGCTGGTACCGATCGATCGCGAGGCCGCTGTTCTTCTCACTTCCACCCGAGTCGGCCCATCGGATCGCTCATCATCTGCTCGGTCTTCCGTTGCCGTGGGAGCGGCTCGGCGCGGCAGATCGCGATCCCGCGCTACGCGTTCGGCTCGCCGGGATCGAGCTCGCCAACCCCATCGGCCTCGCGGCCGGGTTCGACAAGAGCGGTTCGCGGCTGGGCGCGCTCGGGCGACTCGGGTTCGGGTACGTCGTTGGCGGGACGTTCACACGGAGACCTCGCGCCGGGAACCCGAAGCCGAGGATCGCGCGCTACCGGCATCGCGCCTCGATGACGAACGCGATGGGTCTGCCCAACCCGGGCGCCGAGGCGGCGGGACGCGCACTCGCCCGGATGCCTCGAACGGCTCCCCGCTTCGCGAGCATCGCGGACGAGGATCCGGTCGAGGCACTCGAGTCGCACGCGCTCCTCGAGCCGCACGTGGACGCGGTCGAGCTGAACGCCAGCTGTCCCAACGTCTCGTGGGGTCGCGACCGCGATAACGAGCGGCACCTCGGCATCCTGCTCCTTGAGCTCGGCCGACGGCGAACGACCCCGCTGTTCGTGAAGCTGCCGCCGTTCCGGAGCCCGGTCGAACGCGAGGTCGTGCTCGCGCTCGCGTCCATCGCGCAGGAGGGTGGCGCCGACGGACTGACCTGCTCGAACACGTTGCCCGTGCGCGACGCCCGGCTGTCCTCGGGCGCCGGCGGGCTCTCTGGCCGAGCCCTGTTCGAGGGAACGCTCTTGAATGTCGAGGACGTCGCGAAGGCGACGGGCGGTGCGCTGCCGATCAACGCCAGCGGCGGGGTCTTCACAGCCGACCACGCACGGTCGTGCCTCGAGGCCGGCGCGACCACGGTGCAGGTGTACACCGGTCTGGTGTTCGATGGTCCTGCGATCGTCGGCGATCTCACGAGGGGGCTCGCGGCCGCGTTCCGCGAGCGGCGGAGCGAGCCCGCCGGCCGAGGCCCGCGTAGAGCCCGCTGACCTCGCTGGCTTGCCTGGTCTTGAGCGACCGTTCAAGATGGCGCGGTTCCGAACGGAACCGTTCACACCTTCGGAGGGGGATTGTCGCAGGCGGAAACCTCGGTCGAGGCCGCTCGGACGTCCGCGACTCCACTCGCGGCCGTCACGCTCGAGGGGGTTCGGAAGGACTTCGGCGAGGTCGTCGCGGTCGACGGCGTCGATCTCGACATCGGCCAGGGGGAGTTCTTCTCGATGCTCGGTCCCTCCGGCTCGGGCAAGACCACGTGCCTGCGGATGATCGCCGGGTTCGAGACGCCGACCGCCGGTCGCGTGCTCCTCGAGGGCGAGGACGTCACGCGCCTCGCGCCCTACGAGCGCGACGTGAACACGGTGTTCCAGGACTACGCCCTGTTCCCGCACATGACGGTCCAGGAGAACGTGGAGTACGGGCTGAAGGTCAAGAAGGTGTCCAAGGCGAAGCGGAGCGACCGGGCGGGCGACGCGCTGGCGATGGTCCAGCTGTCGGCGTTCGCAGGCCGTAAGCCGAACCAGCTCTCGGGCGGCCAGCGTCAGCGGGTTGCGCTCGCGCGCGCACTCGTCAATCGACCGAAGGTGCTGCTGCTCGACGAGCCGCTCGGAGCGCTCGATCTCAAGCTCCGGCAGGCGATGCAGATCGAGCTGAAGGAGATCCAGCAGCGCGTGGGTCTCACGTTCCTGTACGTGACGCACGACCAGGAGGAGGCGCTCACGATGAGCGACCGGCTCGCGGTGTTCAACCAGGGCCGGATCGAACAGGTGGGCACGCCGGCCGAGGTGTACGAACGCCCGTCGACAGGGTTCGTGGCGGGGTTCGTCGGCACCTCGAACGTGCTCGAGGGGGCGGCGGCGCGAGCGGTGGCGGGCGACCCGCACCCGTTCACGATCCGCCCGGAGAAGATCGCGCTGGCCGAGCCCGACGAGGAGGTTCCGGCCGGCGACTGCACGGCCACGGGGCACGTGCGCGAGATCGTGTACCTCGGCGCCGTGACCCGCTACATCGTTCCGTTGGACGTGGGCGGCGAGCTCGTGGTGATGCAGCAGAACCTCACCACGTCCTCGATGGAGGCCCTCCAGGTGCGCGGCAAGGCCGTTCGCCTCGTCTGGGATCGACGGAACAACCGCCCGGTCGAGGGGGCCGGGGGTTCGGGGGATGGGTCCACGGACCCAGAGGGGGGAACGTGATGCGGAAGGCGCGAACATGGTTCGCCGTCCTGTCGGTGCTCGCGGTCGTTGCGGCCGCGTGCGGCGAGGACGGAGGCGACGGTGGAGGCGGCGACGGTGGTGAGCCGGCCGTCACCTACTCGGAGATCGGCGAGGGCGAAGGGGCGGTCGAGCTGATCGCCTGGCACGGCTACACGGAGGACGGCACGACCGAGGGGTACGAGGACTTCGACTGGGTGACGCCGTTCGAGGACGACACCGGATGTCAGGTGAACGTGACCTACGCGGACACCTCCGACGAGATGGTGACGCTGATGCGACAGGGCGGCGGCTCGGTGTACGACGGCGTGTCCGCGTCGGGCGACGCCTCGAACCGGCTCATCGCGGGCGGCGACGTCGGCGCGATCGACACGGCCCTGTTCCCGGAGTTCGAGAACGTGATCGCCCCGCTCAACCCGGACGGCGGAACGAACAACGCGCACTACGTCGTCGACGGGAACGTGTACGGGACGCCGTACATGTACGGGCCGAACTTCCTGATGTTCAACACCGATGTCGTCAGCCCGGCGCCGACGAGCTGGGACATCACGTTCGAGGCGGACTCCCCGTACGCGGGCTCGATCACGGCCTACGACTCGCCGATCTACATCGCCGACGCCGCGATGTACCTGATGGCGACGAACCCGGACCTCGGGATCACCGACCCGTACGAGCTCGACCAGGAGCAGTTCGACGCGGCGGTGGCCCTGCTCCAGCAGCAGTCCGAGTTGATCAGCAGCTACTGGGCGCTGTACACGGACCAGATCGACGGGTTCGTCGACGGCTCGATGGTCGCGGGGACCGCGTGGCCGGTCAACTTCAGCCTCACCGAGCTCGAGATCTCGGTGGACGCCGTGGAGCCGGCCGAGGGCATGACCGGCTGGGCGGACACGTGGATGATCTCGGCCAACGCGCCCAACCCCAACTGCATGCTCATGTGGATGGACTGGACGATGCAGGCCGAGACGCAGGCGGAGGTCGCCATCTACTACGGGGCCGCCGGGAGCAACGTGAACTCCTGCGACGCGATCAAGGCCTCCCTGAACGAGGCGTACCCGGGCGAGGGGTTCGACGCGCTCGTCGACACGCTGCGCTATGCCAACTGCGGTGACGCCGAGTTCCTGAACTCGTTGTACCTGTGGAAGACGCCGCAGGTGGACTGCGGCGACGACCGAGGCGAGGTCTGCATCGACTACTCGGAGTGGACCCAGGCCTGGACGGAGATCCGCGGCGCGTAGCGTCCGCGGGGGGCTCGGGGGGCTGAAGGAGTGAGCGCGGATGCGCGAACGGTAGCCCCCCGGATCGACAGGCGAGGGAGAGCCCCGGGGATGAGGCCCGGGGCTCTCCGCATCGAGGCGAGGGAGAGCAGTGGCGGTCTCGGCTGAACGCGGCGACGCAGGCGCCGTGCGTCGAACGTCGGCGTTCCTGTTCCGGCATCCGCGCGCGAAGCTGTCGCTCTCGCTCGGGGCGCCGCTCGCGTGGTTCGTCGTCATCTACCTCGGCTCGCTGGTCGTGCTCCTGGCGACGGCCTTCTGGCATCTGGACGTGTTCACGTCCGAGATCGTGCGGGGCTTCACGCTCGACAACTTCCAGGAGCTCTGGGAGAACGACGTCTACCGGACGATCACGCTCCGAACCGTGGGCATCGCCCTCGCGGTCACGATCACCGACGTCCTGCTCTCGTTCCCGCTCGCCTACTACGCCGCGCGGCTGGCGACGCCCCGGATGCGCAACGCGTTGCTCATCGCGGTGGTCCTGCCCCTGTGGGCCAACTACCTGGTCCGGATCTTCGCCTGGAAGACGATCCTGACGCCGACCGGGTTCTTGAACTGGTTCATCGAGCTCACCAGCGCGGGATCGCTCCAGCTCGGGCGGTCGAACTGGTCCGTCTGGCTCACGTTCGTGTACCTCTGGCTCCCGTTCACGCTCCTTCCGATCTACGGCGCGCTCGAGCGGATCCCCGGCTCGTTCCTCGAGGCCTCGAACGACCTCGGCGCCAGGGGATGGACCACGTTCCGAAGCGTGGTCTTCCCGCTGATCCTGCCCGGCATCATCGCGGGCTCGATCTTCTCGTTCTCCCTGACGCTCGGCGACTACATCGCGCCCGAGCTCGTGGGCAACACGCAGTTCATCGGCAACGTGATCTTCGACAACGTCGGGGTCGCCGGGAACATCCCGTTCGCGGCGGCGTACGCGATGGTCCCGGTCGCGATCATGGCCGTCTACCTGCTCCTGGCCAAGCGGGCCGGGGCGTTCGAGGCGATCTAGCCGTGGAGTCGCGGCTGGCGCGGGTCCTGATCAAGGGGGGGACCGTCCTCACGCTGGCGTTCCTGTACGTGCCGCTGGTCGTCGTCGTGCTGTACGCGTTCAACGACAGCGTCGCGCAGGCGTGGCCGATCCCGGACTACACGCTGAAGTGGTTCGGGATCGCGTGGCGCTCGCCGGATGTGCGCGAGGCGCTGGGGAACTCGCTCACGGTCGCCGCGATCGCCACGCTCGTGGCGCTGCTGCTGGGGAGCGCGGCCGCGTTCGCCGTCCACCGGTTCAGCTTCTTCGGCCGCAACTCGGTGTCGTTCCTGTTGGTCTTGCCGATCGCGCTCCCGGGGATCGTGACCGCGATCGCGCTGAACTCCACGATCAACGTCCTCGGGGTGCCGTTCGGCGTCCTCACGATCGTGATCGCCCACGCGACCTTCTGCATCGTGGTCGTCTACAACAACGTGATCGCCCGACTGCGCCGGACGCCGAGCTCGCTCATCGAGGCCTCGATGGATCTCGGCGCCGACGGGTGGCAGACGTTCCGCTACGTCACGTTCCCGTCGATCCGAACCGCGGTCGTCGCCGGCGCGCTGCTGGCGTTCGCGCTGTCGTTCGACGAGATCGTCGTGACGAACTTCACCGCGGGGAGCACGCTCACGATCCCGAAGTTCATCTACAACAACCTCCGGTTGCCGCACAACCGGCCGGTGGTGAACGTCGTCGCGATCGCGGTGCTGATCGTGATGCTGATCCCCGTCTACATCGCCCAGCGACTGGCGGGCGGGACCTCGGAGACGGCCGCGGCCGCCAAGGCGCAGTCCTCGCAGGCCGCCGCGATCTAGTCAGGGGCGGTCGTGGTCAGAGGTACTGCCCGCGGTTCCGCTCGCCGGGTGTCGGCTCGCCTGGGGGTTGGCCGGCCGGGAGCCCGCGTCGGCGGAGCTCCTCGAATTGCGCTCGTGCCGCCGCCTGCTGCGAGAACAGGGCCGCCTGGATGCCGTGGAACAGCCCTTCCAGCCATCCGACGAGCTGCGCCTGGGCGACGCGGATCTCGGCGTCGGTCGGCACGCCCTGCATCGGCGGGGCGAGCGTCGCGAGCTCGTCCTTCAGGTCCGGCGACAGGACCTCGGACAGCTCACCCAGCGAGCGCTCGTAGATCTGCCGGAGCCGGATGCGCCCCGGCTCGTCGAGCGAGGCTTGTCGCGTCTCGTCGAGGAGCTCGCGCACCATGCTCGCGATCCGGAGCAGCTTCGCGGGCTGGGTGATCGACTCCTCGTCCCCTTCGGCGGGCTGAGGCTGCGTGGGGGCTTCGGGCATGTCGGGCGCCTGCGCCGAGGTGGGATCCACGGTTCGAGCCTAGCAATGCGCGCGGGGAACGCGCTCAGTCGCCGGCGAGCTCGCCCAGGAGCAGCGCCTGCGAGAGGCTCGCCCGCTCGAGGTCGCCGAGGTCCACGCTCTCGTCGATCGAGTGGTACTGACTCTTTTCGTCCGAGGCTCCGTGGATCAGGATCTCGGCCTCGGGGAAGGTTCCGGCAAGGACCGGCACGAGCGGCACCGAGCCGCCGCTGCCGCTCTCGATCGGCGGCCGCCCGTACGCGGCTTCCATCGCCCGCAGCATCGCGGCGAACGCCGGCCCGTCGTTGCGGAGCCGCAGGCCGTGGCCCGCCTCCCCTTCGTCGACGGTGACCTCGACGCCCCACGGCGCGCTCTCGAGGAGGTGGTCACGGAGCAGGTCGCGCGCGCGGATCGGATCCTCGTCGGGCGCGATCCGCAGGCTGACCTTCGCCGACGCGACCGGCACCAACTGATTCGACGCCTCGCGCACGCGCGGCGCGTCGATCCCGAGCACCGAGACGGCCGGCTTGGACCACAGGCGCTCGGCGATGGGGCCTTCGCCGATCAGCTGCACGCCCGGTCGGATGGGCGCCTCGTCGCGGAGCTCGTCCTCGCTCATCTGCACGCCTTCCCAGGTGAGATCTGTGAGTCCCGAGATCGCCACGTTGCCGGCGTCGTCGTGCAATGTGGCCAGGATGCGCGAGAGGCAGGAGAGCGCATCGGGGATCGCGCCGCCGAACTGTCCGCTGTGCACCGCGAGGTCGAGCACGCGCACCGTGACGCGGCAATCGACCACGCCGCGGATGCTGGTCTCGACCGCCGGAACGCCCGTCCGCCAGTTCCCGCCGTCGGCCACGACGATGACGTCGGCGGCGAGGAGGTCCTTGTGACCCCCGATCAGGAACGGGAGATGCTCGGTGCTGGCTTCCTCCTCGCCCTCGACGATCACCTTGACGCCGACGGGGAGCTGCCCGTCCCAGGCGCGCACCGTCGCCGCGTGGATCACGACGCCGCACTTGTCGTCCGAGGAGCCGCGCCCGTACAGGCGGCCGCCCCGGACCTCCGGCTCGAACGGTGGGCTCGTCCACTCGTCGAGCGGGCCCTCCGGCTGCACGTCGTGGTGCGCGTAGAACAGGACCGTCGGCGCTCCCACCGGTCCGGGGATCTCCCCGAACACGGCCGGGTGTTCCACGCCGTCGGGGAGCTCGATCAGCCGGACCCACTTGAACCCGGCTTCCTCGAGGATCTCGGCGGTCGCCTCCGCGGAGGCGCGGACCGGCGCTCCGTCGTAGCCGGGGAAGGCGATCGAAGGGATCCGGACGAGCCGCGAGAGCTCGTCGACGGCGCGGGGCATGCCTTCGGCGATCGCGGTTCGGAGCTCGTCGGCGTTCATCGGCGCCGACGATAGCAGCGGCTCAGGGCCACAGGCGCTCGAGGCGCCACTCCGTTCCGTCGCGGGTGTAGCGGAACCGGTCGTGAAGCCGGTGCTCGCGCCCTTTCCAGAACTCGATTGTGTCGGGTTCGAGCCGGTAGCCGCCCCAGTGCGGCGGGAGCGGGATGTCGTCGTCGGGGAACCGCGCCTCCACCTCCGCGTACGCGGCGTCGAGTTCCTGACGCGAGCCGACGGGCCGGCTCTGCTTGGAGGCCCAGGCCCCGATGCGCGCCTCGCGCGGTCGCGTGCGGAAGTACGTCTCGGACTCGTCGTGGCTCATCGGGGAAGCCGTTCCCGTCACGCAGACTTGGCGGTCGATCTCGCGCCAGTAGAAGGCCAGAGCCGCGTTCGGGTTCTCGGCGAGCTGGCGGCCCTTGCGGCTCTGGCGGTTCGTGAAGAACGTGAAGCCGCGATCGTCGACGATCTTGACGAGGACGTGACGGACCGTTGGTTTCCCGTCCCGGTCCGCGGTGCCGAGTGCGGCCGCCTCCGGGAACGCGATCCCCGCCGCTCCCGCCTCCTCCATCCATGCGAGGAACCGCTCCACCGGGTCCGGTCCGAGCTCGGCCTCCGAGAGGCCGGGTCCCCCGTGCCCCTCGGTCACCCAAGGTCCTTCGGCACCGTGAAGGACACGAGCCGCGCGGCTCCGGTCGCGAGCTCGGTCCACGGCGCGTCGAACTCGAGCACGGCGATGGCCGCCGTCGGGAACTTGGTCCGCGCCCGCTCGAGCTCGGGGCCGTTCGTGGCGAGCTCGATCGTGAGGTCCTGGATGCCGGGATTGTGGCCGATCACGGCGAGCGATCCGACCGGCTCGGGGACCTCGTGCAGGCGATCGATCAGTTCGGAGGCGCTCGCGCCGTAGAGGTCGTCCTCGACGAGGACCTCGGCGTCGCCGAACGCCGTCGCGAGCCGCTCGAGCGTCTCGCGGGTCCGGCGAGCGGAGGAGCAGAGGACGAGGTCGAGGTCGTGGCTCGCGCGCGAAAGATGCTCGGCGATCCGCTCGGCGGCCTTGCGGCCACGCGGCGCGAGCGGTCGTTCGTGATCGGACAGCGCCGGATCGTCCCAGCTGGACTTCGCGTGGCGGATCAGCAGGAGTCGCTTCGATGGCTTCGTTGGGACCTCCCGCCGGACGGGGTGCCCTCGGCAGGATTCGAACCTGCGCACCCGGCTCCGGAGGCCGGCGCTCTATCCCCTGAGCTACGAGGGCTCGAGCCGGAGTCTAGCAACGCGTCCATCGGCGCCTTGACGACCGTCGACAGCCTGAGGACGTGGGCTACGCTTCCCGCGCCCATGATCGAGGACGAACTGCGCGCGTTGATCGCTCGGGCGCTGGGTGCGGCCGCGTCCGAGCTCGGTCTCTCCGGCGAGCTCCCCGAGGTCGAGCTGTCGAGGCCCCGCCAGAAGGAGCACGGCGACTTCTCGACGAACATCGCGCTCGTCGCCGCGTCGTCGGCGGGCCGGCCGCCGCGCGAGGTCGCCGAGCTGATCGTCGCGCACCTGTCCCCGTCGCCACTCGTGCGGTCGGCCGAGGTCGCCGGCCCGGGATTCATCAACATCCGGCTGACCTCGGGGTCGCTCACCGCGGTGCTCCGCGAGGTCGCCGAACGCGGCGACGCCTACGGCCGCGTCGAACCGAACGGCCAGCGCGCGCAGATCGAGTTCGTGAGCGCCAACCCGACAGGCCCGCTGCACATCGGTCACGCTCGCAACGCCGCACTCGGCGACTCGCTGGCTCGCGTGTTCGAGGCCGCGGGTTGGTCCGTCGAACGCGAGTACTACTTCAACGACGCGGGCGGGCAGATGGACCGGTTCGGGGCCTCGGTCGAGGCGCGGTACCTGCAGCTGGTCGGCATCGACGCCGACGTCCCCGATGACGGGTACCACGGCTCGCACATCGTCGACCTCGCGCGGGATACCCTCGAGTCCGAGGGACCCGGTCTCGCCGACCTTCCCCCCGAGGACCGGCTCGTCCGGCTGCGCGAGGGAGGCGTCCGCCGCGTCCTGCCGCAGATCGAGCGGACGCTCGACCGGTTCGGCGTCCGGTTCGACACATACGTCTCCGAGAGCTCCCTCGCGGAGAAGGGCGAGATCGAGGCCGCCGTCGAGAAGCTCCGCGCTGCCGGGGCGGCCTACGAGGCCGAGGGAGCCATCTGGTTCCGCTCGACCGACTACGGCGACGACAAGGACCGGCCGCTCGTGCGTTCGAACGGAACGCACACGTACTTCGGCGCCGACTGCGCGTACCTCGTAGACAAGTTCGAGCGCGGGTTCGACCACATCGTCTACGTCTGGGGCGCCGACCACCATGGTGACATCGCACGCGTGCGGGGGGCGGCACAGGCGCTCGGCTACGACGCCGAGCGCGTCGAGATGGTGATCTACCAGTGGGTGTCGTTCCTGCGCGGCGGCGAACCGGTGGCGATGAGCAAGCGCGCGGGCACGTTCGTGACGCTGGACCAGCTGATCGACGAGGTGGGGACCGACGCGGCGAGGTTCCATCTGTTGATGTTCAGCAACGACGTGACCATGAACTTCGACATCGAGGCCGTTCGGCGTCAGTCCCTGGAGAATCCGGTCTACTACGTGCAGTACGGGCACGCGCGGATCGCCTCGATCCTCCGCAAGGCGTCCGAACGCGGCGTGGATACCGTGCCGATCGAGCGTGTGAACCTGGACCGGCTGGAGCACGAGGCCGAGCTCGACGTGCTCCGCGCCCTGTCGGACATGCCGTCGCAGATCGCGACCGCTGCCGAGCTCCGGGCGCCGCACCGGTTGACGCACGGGGCGCAGGATCTCGCCGCGCGGTTCCACCGCTTCTACACCGAGTGCCCCGTGCTCTCCGACGACGCCGAGCTCACCCAGGCCAGGTTGTGGCTGTGTCGGGGCACCAAACAGGTGATCGCCAACCTCCTCGGGTTGCTCGGGGTCTCGGCGCCCGAGTCGATGGAGCGCACCGATGCGTGAGCCGTGCTGGGGCGCTGCGGCGGCGGGTAGGGTTCGAGCGGGAGCGGGCGCAGGCGAGCGGAGGGGCGGATGAGCGAGCGGATCCTTCGGGTTGGTCTGCTGGGCTGCGGCACCGTCGGCTCGGCCGTCGCCCGGCTCCTGCACGAGCACCGAGACGACATCGCCCGGCGCGCCGGCTGCCGCCTGGAGATCACGAGGGTCGCGGTCCGCGACCCCGCGCGAACGCGGGACGTCCCGCTCGACGCGGACGCGTTCGTCGCCGATCCGATGGCGGTCATCGAGGATCCCGACGTCGACATCGTCTGCGAGCTGATCGGCGGCTTAGAACCTGCCGGCCCCTTGATCATGGCGGCGTTCGACCGAGAGAAGCCCGTCGTCACGGCGAACAAGGAGCTGCTGGCAACGCGCGGGCAGGAGCTATTCGACGCGTCGGACGCCAAGGGTCTCGATCTCTACTTCGAGGCGGCGGTCGGCGGAGGCATCCCGCTCATCAGGCCGCTGAAGGAGTCGCTCACCGGCGAGCGTCTCGGCAAGGTGATCGGCATCGTGAACGGCACCACCAACTTCATCCTCACGAGGATGTCCGAGGAGGGCCGTGGCTACGCGGACGCGCTGGCCGAGGCGCAGCGGCTCGGGTACGCGGAGTCGGATCCCGAGGCCGACGTCGAGGGACAGGACGCGGCCGCCAAGTGCGCGATCCTCGCGTCGATCGCGTTCAACGCCCGAGTCGTGGCGGGCGACGTGTTCCGCGAGGGCATCTCGAACGTCACCCCGGAGGACATCGAGTTCGCGCGGCGCCTCGGTTACGTCGTGAAGCTGCTCGCGATCGCCGAGATCGGAGAGGACGAACGGATCGCGGCCCGCGTCCACCCCGCGATGATCCCCGCGTCACACCCGCTCGCCTCCGTGCGCGATGCGTACAACGCCGTGTTCGTCCAGGGTCCGAACATCGGCGAGCTCATGTTCTACGGCCGCGGGGCGGGTGGGCAGGCGACGGCCACGGCGGTGATCGGCGACCTGGTGAGCGTCGCGCGGAACCTGTCGGCCGGCGCTCGCGGCGTCGGGTGCACGTGTTTCCTCGAGCGAACGATCCGTCCGATGGAGGAGATGACGGGCCAGTACTACATCCTGCTGCGGGTCGAGGACCGGCCCGGCGCGCTCGCCGAGATCGCCGACGTGTTCGGCCGCCAGGCCGTGTCGATCAAGAGCGTGTGGCAGGAGGGGTCCGGCGACGACGCGCAGCTCGTGTTCATCACGCACAGAGCTCGCGAGGGGGCGTTCCAGGCAGCGGTGAACGGGCTTCGAGACCTTCCGGTCGTCGAGGAGGTCCGGAGCGTGCTGCGCGTGGAGGCGGAGGAGTAGCCGTGGCGAGGCCTTGGCGCGGCGTGATCGAGGAGTATCGCGACCGGCTGCCGGTCACCGACGCGACCCCGGTCGTGACCCTCGGGGAGGGCGGAACACCGCTCGTCCGTTCCGAACCGCTGTCGGTGGAGACCGGATGCGACGTGTGGCTGAAGTACGAGGGCGCGAACCCGACCGCTTCGTTCAAGGACCGCGGGATGACGCTCGCGATCAGCAAGGCGCTCGAGGAAGGCTCGAAGGCGGTCGTCTGCGCCTCGACCGGCAACACGAGCGCGAGCGCGGCGGCGTACGCCGGCAAGGCCGGGCTCACGTGCGCGGTGCTCGTGCCCAAGGGCAAGGTCGCGCTCGGCAAGATGGCGGGAACGCTCGTCCACGGCGCCCGGGTGCTCGAGGTGGAAGGGAACTTCGACGCGGCGTTCGCGCTCGCCCGCGAGCTCGCCGAGCGCCATCCGGTCACGCTCGTCAACTCGGTGAATCCATACCGGCTGCAGGGGCAGAAGACGTGCGCGTTCGAGATCGTCGACGCGCTCGGGCGCGCCCCGGACCTGCACTGCGTGCCGGTGGGCAACGCCGGCAACATCTCGAGCCACTGGATCGGGTACTCCGACTACCTTGCCGACGGCACGATCCACGAGCCGCCGCGGCTGTTCGGGTTCCAGGCGGCCGGCGCCGCGCCGCTCGTGTCGGGCAAGCCGGTCGCCGAGCCGCACACGATCGCGACCGCGATCCGGATCGGCAACCCGGCGTCGTGGGACCTCGCGATGGAAGCCGCGAAGGCGTCGGAGGGCGCGATCTCGGCCGTGACCGATCGCGAGATCCTCGCCGCGTACCGACGCCTCGCGCGCGAGGGTCTGTTCGCCGAGCCCGCGTCGGCCGCCAGCGTCGCCGGGCTTCTTCACCTGGCGAGCGACGGCCGGCTCCCCTCCGGAGGGACCGTCGTTTGCGTCCTCACCGGCCACGGGCTCAAGGACCCGGAGTGGGCGATCGCCGGCGCGGGGGAGCCGACGTCGGTGCCGGCCGACCCGAGCGCCGTGGCCGCCGAGCTCGGGCTGTAAGCGGTGAGGCTCACGGCACGCGTTCCGGCGACCGCGGCGAACCTCGGGCCGGGGTTCGACTGCTTCGGGCTCGCGCTCGACCTGTGCAACGAGGTCACGATCGACACCGACGCCGAACCGGCGGTCTCCTGGGAGGGCGAGGGAGCGAAGGAGCTCCCGGTCGATGGCACCGATCTCGTCAGCCGAGCGATGGCAACCGCTGTGGATCATCAGCGGAGGTCACACGCCGGCATATCCATCCCGCCCGTGCGGATCGAAGGTCTGAATCGGATCCCGCTCCAGGCCGGACTCGGCTCGTCCTCTGCGGCGGCCGTTGCCGGAACGGCTCTGGCGGATGCGTTGCTCGGCGAAGCGGGATGGCACGCCGATCCCTACGCCACGTTCGCGTACTCCGCCGATCTCGAGGGCCATCCGGACAATGCGGCACCGGCGACCTACGGAGCCCTCACGATCGTCGCCGACGGTCACGTGCGCCGACTGGAGGTGTCCGCCGCGATCGTCCCCGTCGTGTTGATCCCCCCGATCCGGCTCTCAACCGCTCAGGCACGCGATGCTCTTCCGGAGTCGGTCTCGAGGAACGACGCCGTCTTCAACGTCGCCCACGGTGCCCTCGTCATCCAGGCCCTGGTGACGGGAGATCTCGACCTGCTGCGTGTGGCGCTCCGGGACCGCCTCCACCAAGCCGCGCGGCTGGCGCTCGTTCCTCAGGTGCGCGCGGTGTTCGAGGAGCTCGATCGATCCATCTTTCCGGTCTGCGTAGCCGGTGCAGGCCCGAGCCTGCTCGTGTTCCCGCCCGACGGGCGAGACGTGCCCTCCCCGGGCGAGGGGTGGCGGACGGTCCCGCTCTCGATCAACCCGACCGGGGTCGAGATCTTCGAGGGATGAAAGGAACGTCACCTGCGACGATGATTCGAGCATGCCCGTGAACGAACCCGGAACCGACGTCCAGCCCCCGAAAACGGCCGCGGCCGAGCCCGGCCCGGCTGCGGATCAGCCGGCCCAGGGCCCAGTCCTGATCACCGACCTCGCGAGCAAGACGCTCGCGGTGAAGGAAGGCCACACGTTCCTGTACTCGGACCTCGAGGGGAACATCGACCACGGCGGGGACTTCGGCCTCGGCTTCTACTCGCGCGATACGCGATTCCTGTCGCACTTCCGTCTGCGCATCAACGGTCGCGAACTCGTCCTCCTGTCGTCCTCGTCCGACCGCGGCTACCTCTCGCACGTGGATCTCACGAACCCGGATCTGTTCGACGGGGACCGTCTGAGCGCCCCGCAACAGACGATCAACGTCCGCCGGGTGCGGACGATCGAGGGTCACCTGTTCGAACGGATCCGGATCAAGAACTACAACGCGTTCGACGTCGACCTGGACGTCGAGCTCCGGTTCGGCGCCGACTTCGCGGACATCTTCGAGGTTCGCGGCATGACGCCAGAACGCGCGCCCGGCTCGAGCCCGCCCACGCTCGACGACGGCGTGATCGAGTTCGCGCGCGAGGGGCTGGACTCTCTCCGCAGGGTCACTCGGATCCGGTTCGGCAGCGAGCCGCGCGACGTGGAACTCGACGAGGCGTACGCGACCGCTCGGTTCTCGCTCCACCTCGGGCCCTACGAGACGAAGCACGTGACCTGCGCGATCGAGCCGATCCAGGTCGGCAGGGACGACCCTGCGGCTCCGGACTTCGAGCACGCGTTCCACGACCTTCGCCGCTCGTACGAGGAGTGGGAGCGCGAGTCAACGCAGATCGTGACCGATAACGAGCTGTTCAACCAGTTGCTCCACCGGAGCCTTCGCGACATCCGTGCCTTGTACACACGCGTCGGCGACGGTGGGGTGCTCGCCGCCGGCATCCCCTGGTACGTCGCGATCTTCGGCCGTGACTCGCTGATCTCGTCGCACCAGCTCCTCGGCGTGAACACGCGGCCGGCCCGCGAGACGCTCGAGCTGCTCGCCGACCGGCAAGGGCGCGAGGTGGACGACTGGCGCGACGAGCAACCCGGCAAGATCCTGCACGAGGTGCGCGAGGGGGAGCTGTCGCGCGCGGGGATCGTGCCGCACACCACGTACTTCGGGTCCGTCGACTCGACGCCGTGGTTCCTGATCCTGTACGCGCAGCACTTCCGGTGGACCGGCGACGCCGCGTTCGCGCGGAAGCTGCTCCCGGCGGCCGAGGCGGCGCTGGGGTGGATCGACCGCTACGGAGACCTCGACGGCGACGGGTTCGTCGAGTACCTGTGCCGCTCGCCCCGCGGGATCCGGAACCAGGGCTGGAAGGACTCGCACGACTCGATGGTCCACGAGGACGGCCGCCTCGCCGAACCGCCGATCGCGCTCGCGGAGGTGCAGGCGTACGTGTACCTCGCCAAGACGAGGATGGCCGACGTGTACCGCGCGCTCGGCCGCCCGGAGGACGCAGGGCGGCTGGAGGAGGAAGCGGAGCGGTTGAAGGTCCGCTTCAACGACGCCTTCTGGATGGAGGACCGCTCGTTCTTCGCGGCGGCGCTCGACGCCCAGGGCAGGCAGGTGCGTACGCTGATGTCCAACCCCGGGCACGGCCTCTACTGCGGGATCGTCGACGAGGACAAGGCCCCGCCGCTCGCCAAGGGGCTGCTGACCCCCGACATGTTCTCGGGCTGGGGCATCCGAACCATGAGCAAGTCGGCGGCAGCCTACAACCCGATGAGCTACCACAACGGCTCGGTCTGGCCGCACGACAACGCGTTGATCGCGGCGGGGATGAAGCGATACGGGTTCGTTCGGTCGACCAACCGGGTGGTCACGGCGCTGTTCGACGCGGCGGTTTCCGCGGACACGCCGCGGCTGCCCGAACTCTTCTGCGGGTTCACGCGCCGGACGCCGAACCGGCCCGTGAGCTATCCGATCGCGTGCTCGCCGCAGGCGTGGGCGGCGGGCGCCCCGTTCCTGATGCTGCAGGCCATGCTCGGCGTGTCGGCACGCGCCCACATGAACCTGTTGACCGTGAACCTTCCACACCTGCCGACGTGGCTCAACACCGTCGAGGTTCGGAACCTGCGGGTGGGCGAGAGCCGGATCAGCATGGTGTTCCGGCGCGAGGGGGAGATCACGTCGTTCTCGCTGCTGTCCCGGGAGGGCGACGTCCGGGTCGTGATGGAGGAATAGCCGGTCCCCGTCAGTCGATGCACGGACCGGTGGATGCCTCGCCCACGGCGACGAGCGCGTCGCCGACCGCGTCCTCGACCTCGCGGGACGCGATCGCGTAGCCGACGTCCTCGTCGCTCGACGACGCCGCGAACACCACGCCGCCGACCCGCCCGTCCGAAAGGACGAAGGGGCCGCCCGAGTTCCCCGGACGGACCTCGACCTGGAGCTCGAGCACGAGACGGTCCACCTGGCCGCGCCCGTAGATGTCGCGTCCGACGGCCTCGATCGTTCGCCTGACCGCCGCCCGTCGCGCGTCGAGCGGTCCCCCGGCCGGATAGCCGAGCACCGCGCCGGTCGCCCCACGATCCAGCGACTCGGTCGCGAGAGCGAGCACGGGCCCGGTCGGCCCCTCGACGGACAGGACCGCCAGGTCGAGGTCGGGATCGAACAGGACAGTGCGCGCGTCGCTCGAACCCAGGGTGGGTGACTGGATCCGGGGGTCGTCCATACCGGCGACGACGTGCGCGTTCGTCACCACGTACCCGTCGGCCACCACGAACGCCGAGCCCTCCTGGATCCGGTCGCAGGCATCCCCGATCACGCGCACGGTGCTGGTCGCCGCGGCGTCGGCCGCGGCCCGAGCCTCCGCCTGTGTCGGGGGCGGGACCGGGTCGGCCGGGAGCGGCGGGATGCCGGAGAAGACGTCCGGGAAGCCGAACCGGTTGAACAGCCGTCGCACCTGACCCAGCAGCGACGGTGGTTCGGGGAGCGCGGCATCGAGGGCGCGGACGACCGCGGAGCCGCGGATCTGTTCGGCGACCGTGGGGAACGGGCCGTTGACGAGGTTGAGCGCGAGGAACCAGATCGCGAGCAGTGAGGCGACGACCGCGACGGTCGAGCCCGCAACCGCGTCCGCCTGCCCGAGCCGCGTGGCCTTCGCCCGCGTCCGAGCGTGCGCACCGAGGCACCAGCCGACGCCGTTGCCGATCCCCGCGACCGAAAGGAGCACGAGCGCCGCCACCGCGGCCTTCGCCCACGGGCTTTCGACCATCCCGGCCGCGAACGGGACGAGCAGGGCACCCACCACGAGCCCGACGAGCAACCCTCCGAACCCGAAGGCCTGCAGCGTGAACCCGCGTCGATACCCCGTGAAGCCGGCGAGCGCGAGCAACGCGAGCAGGAGGAGGTCCAGGACGTTCACGGGTGCGCGTATCGTCCCACGCCGGCCGGCTCGACCGGCGGTTCGGAAAGGCTCCGGTCTAGACTGTGAACGACGTGGTCACGATCGCCCACATCTCCGACCCGCATGTCGGCTCGCCGTACTTCGTCCCGAACATGATGAACCGCGTCATCGTGGAGCTGAACGAGCTCCGACCCGACGTCGTGATCTGCAGCGGCGACCTCACCAACGAGGGCTACCGCCAGGAGTACAAGAACTGGGTCGCCTACGCCGAACGGGTCGAGGCCCCGATGTTCACCGTGCCCGGCAACCACGACGCTCGCAACGTCGGCTACCTCCACTTCGAGGAGCTCATCGGGCCCCGGCACTGGGCCGAGGACGTGAGCGGGGTCCGCCTCGTGGGCGTCGATTCCAGCGAACCCGACATCAACGAGGGACAGGTCGGGCGAGAGCGATATACGTGGATCCACGAGGGGTTCGACGTGGCGGCGGACCTGAAGGTGTTCGTCCTGCACCACCACCTGCTGCCGATCCCGGGGACGGGACGCGAGCGGAGCACCGTGATGGACGCGGGCGACCTGCTCGAGGAGCTCATCCAATCCGGCGTCAACATCGTGCTGTCGGGGCACAAGCACGTCCCGTACGTCTGGCGCCTGGAGGACCTGTACGTCGCCAACGCCGGAACGGTAGCCTCGCTCCGGCTCCGCGGACACACCAAACCCTGCTACAACGTGCTCGAGTTCGAAGCCGACGAGCTGAAGATCACGCGTCGGTACCCGTTCGGCGGGGGGAACGTGATCGCGCACTTCTGCCTGTCGAGCGGCGAGCAGTACTACCGCGAGCTCGAGGCGCCCGTGCAACAGCGACGGGCGCCGGCTGCACAGCAGGGAGAGTAGCCCGGAACCGTTCCGGATCGGAGCGAGCGTGAGGGTCCTCGTCCTCGTCGACGGTGAGCACTATCCGCCGGTCACCCGCTGGGGGATCGACGTCGCGCGCGACCGCGGCCTCCAACCGGTGCTCGCGCTGATGCTCGGCGGCACCGAGAAGGTGAGGGCCGGAGAGGTGCCGGACCTCGGCGTGCCCGTCCGGCGTGTTTCGGGACCGCGGTCTCAGGCGCTGGCCGAGGCGATCGAGACCTCGCGACCCGACGGGGTCCTCGACCTTTCGGACGAGCCCGTGGTCGGCTACCGCGAACGGATGGAGCTCGCCTCGGTCGCGCTCGCGCGGGGCGTGACGTACCTGGGTGCGGATTTCCGGCTCGAGCCGCCGTTCGACGGCCCTGCGGTCCAGGCGGCCACCCTCGCCGTGATCGGGACGGGCAAGCGCGCCGGCAAAACCGCGATCGCCGGGGAGGTGGCGAGGATCGCCGCCGAGCGCGGGCTCGATCCGATCGTCGTCGCCATGGGTCGGGGTGGTCCGGCCACACCCCAGGTCGCCGAGGCGGGCAGCATCACGCTCGAGTCGCTCCTCGACCTCGTTCGGGCGGACGAGCACGCCGCCTCGGACTACCTCGAGGTGGCGATCACGAGCGGCGTCACCACCGTGGGTGCGCGTCGGGTCGGGGGAGGATTGGGGGGCCGTCCGATGGCCACCAACGTGCGGGAGGCGGCAGATGTCGCGGTCGGCCTCGGGGCCGGTATCGTGCTCATCGACGGGAGCGGTGCGGCCGTCCCCACGGTCCCGTGGGATGCAGGGATCCTGGTGGTTCCGTCGACCGTGCCGCCCGAGTATCTGGGCGGCTATCTGGGCCCGTTGCGCCTGTTGCTATCGGACCTCGTCGTTGTTACCATGGCCCACAGCCCAGCCGGGCTCGAGAACATCCCTACCCTGCGGTCCCACGTCGAACGGCTGCACGCCGATGCCCGGCTCATCGTGACGGACTTCGAGCCACAGCCACTCGGCGATGTGCGGGGGAAGGACGTGTACTTCACCACGACGGCTCCGGAGGCGGTCGCAGCGAGGCAGGTAGCGATCCTGGAGCGATCTCACGGATGCCGCGTGGTCGGGTGGAGCGCCAGATTGGCCGATCGAGCCCGTCTGACGCAGGACCTTGATAGCGCGGAGGCCTACGAGGTGCTTCTCACGGAGATCAAGGCGGCGGCGGTCGACGTCGCGAGCGAGCGAGCGCTCGCCGCCGGCGCCGAAGTGGTCTTCGTGGACAACCGAGCGATCGCGGTGGACGGCGAACCGGACCTGACCACCGTGCTGACCGAGACCATGGAGCTCGCACGAGAACGACACCGACAGCGATGACCAAGGAACCCAAGAGCCCGCAGATCCTGATCTCCGATCGAGACAGCGGCCTGCCGTACTCGAAAGGCCTGATGGCCTCGCAGGTGATGGTCACCGGCCTCTCGCCCGTGCGGGCGTACCAGGTGGCGGAGGCGATCGAGGAGCGCCTCCACGATCTCGGGCTGCACCAGGTGTCGAGCGAGCAACTGTCCGAACTCACCCTCGAGGTCCTCGCCGACCTCGCCGGCGATCGCTACGCCCGCAACTTCCAGCGCTGGCGCGAGATCGACGCGATCGACGTGCCGCTCGTCGTCCTGATCGGTGGAACCACCGGCGTCGGCAAGTCGACGATCGCGACGCAGCTCGCGACGCGGCTCGGTGTCGTCCGAGTGGTCGCCACCGACGCGATCCGAGAGGTGATGCGCGCGCTCTTCTCGCATGAACTGATGCCGTCGCTGCACGCGTCCTCGTTCGAGGCGGGCTCGGTCCTGCGCGAGCCGCCGTCCAAGGACGAGGTGGTCGTGGGGTTCCGCGAACAGACCGCCGCCGTTGCCGTCGGCGTCCAGGCCCTCGTCGAACGGGCAGCGCTCGAAGGGACGCACCTGATCGTGGAAGGCGCGCACGTGGTGCCCGGCTTCCTCGATCTCGAGCCGTTCCGCGACCGGATCCTCGCCGTTCCGATGGTCGTGACGATCGAGGAGGACGAGATCCACCGGAGCCACTTCGCGGTCCGGGCTTCCGAGCACGTGGGGCGGCCGGCGGACCGCTACCTGGACCGGTTCGAGGACATCCGGCGCGTGCAGCGGTACATCAAGAGCCAGGCCCTCCACCACGGCGTTCCGGTGATCGCCAACTACAGCTTCGATCGCGCGCTCGCCGCCGTGATCGATCTCGTCATGGAGCGCGCGACCGAACGCGCGTCGCGGCACCGAAGCGAACACCCGAGTGCGGGTTCCGCCAAAGCCACACCCGTGCACGCGGCCGAAGGAGGCAGGGCGTGAAACTGTTCTTGGACACCGCCAACATCGAAGAGATCCGCGAGATCAACCGCTGGGGAGTCCTGGGGGGCGTGACGACCAACCCCTCGCTCGTCGCCAAGGAGGCCGACGACCCCGAGCGGGTCTGGAAGGAGATCCTGACCGAGGTCGAAGGGCCGATCTCGCTCGAGACGACCGAGCTCGAGGCCGACCCGATGTACGAGCAGGGCACGGACCTCGCCCAGATGGCACCGAACGCCGTGGTGAAGGTCCCGATGACGCCCGACGGCCTGGTCGCGGGCACGCGCCTGGTCGCGGACGGGATCCGGATCAACGTGACGCTGGTCTTCTCGCCTGCCCAGGCGATCCTCGCGGCGGAGATCGGCGCGTATATCGTCTCCCCGTTCCTCGGACGCCTGGACGACGTGGCGGCCGACGGGATGGAGGTGCTTCGGAAGATCTGCGACATCTACGAGATCCAGGGATACGAGACGCAGGTGCTCGCCGCCTCGCTGCGGCACCCGATGCACATCGTGGACTCGGCGCTCGCAGGCGCCCACATCGCGACGATGCCGTTCGCGGTGTTCGAGCAGCTGGTGAAGCACCCACTCACCGACATCGGATTGGAGAAGTTCCTGGGGGACTGGAAGGTCCTCAAGCAGGAACTGGAGAAAGGAGCCTGATGGCCACCATCGACAAGAGCACGCTCGAGGGCAAGGTCGCGGCCGAGCTGCACCAGATCGCGACCGACCTCGGCATCGAAGGACACAAGGGGCTGAAGAAAGCCGACCTGGTCGAGAGGATCCTCGCCCATGAGAACGGCGAGCGGGCGTCCGAGGCGTCGTCGAGCACGCCCGGCACCACCGAGACCCCTGCCGGCGGATCCGCGGAGGGATCCCCCAACGGAGAGGCCCGCGCCGACGAGCGGTCCGAGGCCATCGCCGACACCCGAACCGACTCGCGCGGTGACACGCGGACGCAGGAGCGCCCGCGCCGGCCCGATCGGTACGAGCGGGGCGACGGCGGACGTCAGTCCGGCGGCCGGCCTGACGGCGGCCGAGAGGGTGGCCCGCGCCGACGGCCGTCCCGGGAGGAGCGCCGCCGCCAGCGCGAGGAGCGGCGCCAGCGGGAGGTAGAGGTCCGCGAGGAGGAGATCGCCAGCGCGCCGACCGCGACCGGTCTCCTCGACGTCCTGCCCGAGGGCTACGGCTTCATGCGGACATCCGGCTACCTGCCGGGGCCGCAGGACATCTACGTGTCGCTGTCGCAGGTCCGGCGCTTCATGCTGCGCAAGGGCGACACGGTCACGGGCAAGGTCCGGCAGCCGAAGGACAACGAGAAGTACTTCGCGCTGCTGCAGATCGAATCCGTGAACGGTATGGATCCCGAGCCGGCCAAGCAGCGGCCGAACTTCGAGAAGCTCACGCCGCTGTTCCCGAACGATCGGGTCCGTCTGGAGCACAGCCCGACAGCGGTGAGCGAGCGGATCATCGACCTCGTCGCCCCCATCGGGAAGGGCCAGCGCGGCATGGTCGTTTCGCCGCCCAAGGCCGGGAAGACCACGATCCTCAAGCAGATCGCGAACGGATTCCTGAATGCCGACCCGAACATGCACGTGATCATCCTGCTGGTCGACGAGCGGCCGGAGGAAGTGACGGACTGGCAGCGCACCGTCGAGGCGGCCGAGGTCGTGTACTCGACGTTCGACAAGCCCCCGGACCAGCACATCCAGGTGACCGAACTCGTCCTGGAGCGAGCCAAGCGCCTCGCCGAGATGGGCCAGGACGTCGCGATCTTGCTGGACAACATCACTCGGCTGGCGAGGGCCTACAACCTCGCAGCGCCGGCATCGGGCAAGATCCTGTCGGGGGGCATCGATTCGACCGCCCTGTACCCGCCGAGGCGGTTCTTCGGGGCCGCCCGGAACATCGAGGAGGGCGGCTCGCTCACCATCATCTCTTCCGCCCTGGTGGAGACCGGGTCCCGGATGGATGATGGGATCTTCGAGGAGTTCAAGGGCACCGGGAACATGGAGCTGCGGCTCGACCGTCAGCTCGCCGAGAAGCGGCTGTTCCCCGCGATCAACGTCGAGGCGAGCGGCACCCGCAAGGAGGAGCTGCTCATGCCGAGCGAGGAGCTGGCGCTCGTCTGGCGCCTGCGCCGGGTGCTCCACGCGCTCGAGCCGGCGGCCTCCCTGGAGCTGCTGACCGACAAGATCCGGGCGACCAAGTCCAACGAGCAGTTCCTGCGGGAGATCGCCAAGGCTCCGGCCTCGTAAGCTGGGCCTTCGGAGGGACGCCGTCGGGTGACGGTGACCGAACGTATGACGAGGAGAGGCACCGAGAGATGAAACAGGACATCCATCCCGAGTACGTGGTCGCGACCGTGCATTGTTCCTGCGGGAACACGTTCACGACCCGCAGCACCCGGTCCGAGCTCCGTGTCGAGATCTGCTCGAACTGCCACCCGTTCTACACGGGCAAGCAGAAGCTGGTGGACACGGGGGGCCGGGTCGAGCGGTTCCAGCGGCGGTACGCGAAGCAACAGGCCGACCAGGCAGCGGCCATGCAGGAGCGGAAAGCCGCCAGGGCGCGGGCCGAGACCGCCGAGGCGAGGCGCGAGTCACCGGCGCAGCCGGTGGCGCAGGAGCCCGCGAACGCGGAGCCCGCGACCGCCGAGGAGCCCTCGAGCGGTCCCGAGCTGAGCTGATCCCGGCCGCGCATGGCCGACGAAGCTCTCAAGCCGACCCACTTCTACGGTGGTCAGGCGGTCATCGAAGGCGTGATGATGCGCGGCCGTGACGTCTGGGCGGTCGCGGTTCGCCGGCCCACGGGTGACGTCCACCTCGAGTCGCACGACATCGACTCGGTCGCCAAGCGCCATCCTCTGCTGAGCAAGCCGTTCGTCCGCGGCGTGATCGCGCTCGGACAGGCGCTCGCGATCGGGTTCCGCGCGCTGTCGGTGTCGGCGCGCGAATCGGTTCCCGAGGAGGAGCGCCTGTCGTCGAGGCAGATGGGGATCTCGATGGCGATCGCGGCGGTGATCTTCCTCGGGCTGTTCATCGTCCTGCCGGCGGTGGCGTTCGGATGGGTCGGCAGGAGCGTCGATTCGAGCATCCTCGTGAACGCGCTCGAAGGCGTGTTCCGCGTCGCCCTGTTCCTCGGCTACCTCTTGCTGATCGGGCGGACGAAGGACATCCGGCGCGTGTTCGAGTACCACGGCGCCGAGCACAAGACGATCGCCGCGTTCGAGCACGACGAGCCGCTCGTCCCCGAGCGCGTCGACGGGTACTCCACCCTCCACGTCCGGTGCGGGACCAACTTCCTCCTGCTCGTGATGATCATCACGATCTTCGTGTTCGCGCTGTTCGGGAACCCGGGCCTGTGGTGGCGCATCGGGTCGCGGATCATCGCCATCCCGATCATCGCCGGGATCGCGTTCGAGATGCTTCGGCTCGGCGCCCGCTTCCCCAAGTCAAGGGTCATCCACGCGCTGATGGTGCCCGGGCTGTGGCTCCAGAAGCTCACCACGAAGCCGCCGGACCACAACCAGATCGAGATCGCGATCGCTTCGTTCAACGAGGTCCGGCGTCGCGAACGAGAGGCGGCCACGGAAGCCTGAGCCCGGAGCGCGGCGACTCGAGGTGCTTGCATCGCCGCCTCACGGGTGTAGCGTCCAGGGCCGATCCCGAGCGCTCGAGGAGGCTTCCCCATGTCCGCGACCAACCTCGACCTCCCTGTCCTGATCTCGGCGGACCAGATCCGTCGCCGAGAGTTCGTCACGATCCGGCGCGGCTACGACCCGGATCAGGTGCGTGCCTATCTCGAGCAGTTGGCCGACCAGATGGAGGTCATGCGCTCGATGATGCGCGAGGCGCGGCTGGAGGCCGAAACGGCCGTGCGCGCAGCGGCCGAGCCGAGGCTCGACCCCTACGAGCAGCTGGCCGCCCGCGTGTCGAACGTCATCCGAGAGGCGGACGGGGCGGCGGAGAAGATCCGCACCCAGGCGCTCTCCGACGCCGAACAGGTCACCAACCAGGCTCGGGCGGAGGCCGACCGGATCAGCACGGACGCGCAAGCGCGGGCCGAGGAGGCTCGTGAGCGCGCGGATACCGCGGTGCGTTTGGCCAGGGAGGAGGCGGACCGGACGATCGGCGGGTTGGCGACCCGCCGAGACGCCCTGGTGGGCCAGCTCGCGTCGATGCAGGAGCGGCTCCTCGGTGTCGCCCAAGATCTCGAGAGCGCGATGGACGTGAAGGTCTCGATCCCCGAGATCGAACCGCTCCTTGCCTGGCAACCGTCGGACGACGAGCCGGCGACCGACCACGCGGACGACGAAGAGCCGCGCGCCGAGGCCTCGGCGGCGCACGAGGAGATCCGGAACGTGGACGATCAGTCGTTCGGGACGATCGTCGTGGGTGAGGCCGAAGACGTGGACGACGACGGACCATCCATCACCGATCCCTCCACCAACGAGCTCTGGGAGGGGACCGAGGCGATCAAGCTCGACTTCCCCGACATCCCGAGCCTCGACCTCGACTGGGACGATCTGGAGGACGACGGGGACGAGGATCCGCGCGGGTAGGGTCCACTCGATCTGATCCGCGACGGCCGACCGGCGGCTGAGCCGAGCTCGCGGAGCCGCGAGTTTCGAACGAACCGGTACGAACCGACCACTCCCACCGTCCCGTGCCTGGATAATCCAGGGGCATGGACATGACGGAACGGCTCGCCGAGATCGAGCAGCGCTACGACAAGGTGCAGGCCGAGATGGCCTCTCCCGACGTGGCGAAGGATCGCGATCGGCTCCGCCGGCTCGGCAAGGATCTGGCCGAACTCGGCGAGATCGTCGTTCCGTTCCGCGAGTACCGCGCCGCATCGGAACAGGCGGAGGAGGCCCGCCAGCTCGCGAGGGACGAGTCCGACGGCGAGATGGCCTCGTACCTGCGAGAGGAGGCCGAGACCGCGGAGCGCCGGGCGGCCGAGCTCCGCGCGCGGCTCGAGGAGCTGCTCGTCCCCAAGGACCCGAACGACGCCAAGGACGTCGTGCTCGAGATACGCGCGGGCGCCGGGGGGCAGGAGGCGGCGCTGTGGGCCGGCGAGCTCGCCGAGATGTACCGGCACGCCGCCGAACGCAAACGCTGGAAGACCGAGGTGCTCTCGGCCTCGCCGTCGGATCTCGGCGGGTTCAAGGAGATCGTGCTCGAGGTCCGAGGCAAGGGCGCGTACTCGCGCCTGAAGCGCGAGTCCGGGGTTCATCGCGTCCAGCGGGTTCCGGTGACCGAGTCGTCGGGGCGCATCCACACCTCGACCGCGACGGTCGCGGTCCTGCCCGAGGCCGAGGAGGTCGAGGTCCAGATCCGGCCCGAGGATCTCGACATGCAGGTCTTCCGGTCATCGGGTCCTGGCGGACAGTCGGTGAACACGACGGACTCCGCCGTTCGGATCACCCACAAGCCGACCGGGATCGTCGTCGGCAGCCAGGAGGAGCGGTCGCAGCTCCAGAACCGGGAGAAGGCGATGCGGTACCTGCGCGCTCGTCTCCTTCGGGAGGCGCAGGAGGAGGCCGCGGCCAAGGAGGCGGCGACGCGACGGTCGCAGGTGGGGACGGGGGAGCGGTCCGAGAAGATCCGGACGTACAACTTCCCCGAGAACCGGGTCACCGACCACCGGGTCAAGCTCACCGTGCATCAGCTCCAGGACGTCCTGGAGGGCGGCATCGACCCGTTCGTTGACGCGCTGCTCGCGGCCGAGCGCGCCGAGCAGCTGGCCGCGGAGTGACGATGCGTCCGGCCGAGGTGCTGCAGCGGGCCGAGCGCTACCTCGATCGCCACGGCGTCGACAGTCCGCGGGTCACGGCCGAGGTGTTGCTGATGCACGTCCTTCGGACCGACCGGGCCGGTCTCTACACGCGCGATCGGGGGCTGGACTCGCGGGAGGCCCGCATGTTCGGGCGTGCGATCTGTCAGCGGTGCACCGGGATCCCCGTCCAGCACCTGACCGGCCATCAGGCGTTCCGCCGGATCGTGGTCGAGGTCCGCCCGGGCGTGTTCGTCCCGAGACCCGAGACCGAGATGCTCGTCGAGCACGCGCTGTCGGCGCTCGGCGACGCGCCGGATCCGACGGTCGTCGACGTCGGCACCGGGACCGGCGCGATCGCGCTCGCGATCAAGGACGAGCGTCCCGACGCGACGGTGTTCGCGACCGACCTGTCGCCTGAGGCGGTCGAGCTCGCGCGCGCGAACGCCGACCGGCTGGGCCTCGGGGTGACGGTCCTCGAAGGCGATCTCCTGTTCCCGGTCCCCGACGCCCTCCGCGGCTGGATCGACCTGGTGGTCAGCAACCCGCCCTACCTCTCCGAGAACGATCTCGAGGATCTGCCGTCGGAGGTGCGTGCCGATCCGCCCCTCGCGCTGTTCGGCGACCTCGAGCCCTACCGGCGGCTGGCTGCCGAGGCGCCTCGTTGGTTGCGGGACGGCGGCCTGCTCGCGGTCGAGATCGACGCCCGACGGGCGGACGAGGTCGTCCCGACGCTCGGGCCGGCGCTCGCGGACGTCCGGGTCGAGCCCGACCTCGCCGGACGCGACCGCGTGGTGGTCGCCCGCACGCCGTGACCGACGCCGGATCCGATCCCGTCGAGCAGGCGGCTCGCGCGGCCATGGGTGGCAGGCTCGTGGTGTTCCCGACCGACACGGTGTACGGGATCGGAACCCGGCCCGACGACCCGCGGGCCACCGATCGGCTGTTCGAGGCGAAGGGGCGCCCACGGGACGCCGAGCTCCCGGTCCTCGTGCCGTCGGCGAGCGTCGCCCGCGAGATCGCCGTCTTGGACGAGCGGGCCGAGGCGCTGGTCCTGCGTTTCTGGGCGGGAGCGCTCACCATCGTGCTCCCGCGCACCGAGCGCAGCCGACCCTGGGATCTGGGCGGGGACCCCGCCACGATCGGGGTTCGGATGCCGCACCATCCGCTCGCGCTCGCGCTCCTCGCACGCACCGGGCCGCTCGCCATCTCGAGCGCGAACCGGAGCGGCGAGCCGACGCCGGGGACCTGCGCGGAGATCGAAAGGGTCTTCGGCGAGCTCGTGGAGATCTATCTGTGCGACGAGGCGACGACAGGGCTCGTACCGTCCACCGTGGTCGATCTCGCGCACGGCGACGTTCGCGTCCTTCGCTCCGGGGCCGTGCCTGATCGCGCCGTCCTCTCGGCGCTCCCGAAAGGTCGCGGCGAGGGCCCGGTGTAGACTCGCGCACCCATGGCCAGGGTCCTCATCGTGTGCACCGGCAATGTGTGCCGGTCGCCGATCGCCGAAGGGCTGCTCCGGGCCGCGTTCGTCGAACGCCTCGGTGCCGAGGTCCCGGAGGTCGTCTCGGCGGGCACGATGGGGTGGGAGGGCTCCGGCGCGGACCCGAGCTCGATCGAGGCCGCGGCCGAGCGCGGGGTGGACATCTCGGCGCACGTGGCGTGCGCATTGAAGGCGTTCGAGATCCGCGAAACCGATCTCGTGATCGGTATGGCGTCGGAGCACAAGGACGCGGTTGCGCGCATGGAGCCGGAAGCCGTTCCGCGGACGTTCACGCTCAAGGAGCTCGTGCGGCTCCTGGACGCGCTCCCGGAACCGGGGGACGGACCGATGTCCGATCGGGTGGAGGCGGCCGATGAACTGCGCCGAGGCGGTTTCGCCGGCGCGCCGGGCGATCTCGACGTCGTCGACCCGCTCGGGATGCCGGCGGAGTCGTTCCGGGCGGTGGCCTGGGAGCTCGACGAGCTGTGCGCTCGGCTTGCCGACGGGCTCGTCGGCCCCGCCCCGACCCGAACCGAGTCGGCCGCCCGGACGACGACGTCCACGGACGGGACGTGACGTTGCGGATCGCGTTGGGGTGCGACCATGCGGGGTATCCCTTGAAGGAGTCGCTGATGGGGTTCCTCGCCGAGCAAGGTCACGAGGTGCTCGACGTCGGCACGGACTCGGAGGAGATGGTGGACTACCCGGACTTCTGCGCCGCCGCCGCCCGGGCGGTGGTCGAGGGGCGCGCGGACCGAGCGATCGTGTTCGGGGGCTCGGGGCAGGGTGAGCAGCTCGCCGCCAACAAGGTCCAAGGAGCCCGGGCGGCGCTCTGCAACGACCTGCACCTTGCCGAGCTCTCGAGGCGGCACAACGACGCCAACGTCCTCGCGATGGGCGGGCGGATCGTCGCCGACCAGCTCGCGAAGGAGATCGTGACGCTCTGGTTGGCGACGCCGTTCGAGGGGGGGCGGCACGAGCGACGGCTGCAGCAGGTCGCCGAGATCGAACGAGGAGAACGCTGAGATGCCCGACGACGCGCAGGGGTTCGTCGCCGACTGGGGCGCGCTCCGAGAGGGAGACCCCGAGGTCGCGGACGCGATCGCGGGTGAGCTCGACCGGGAGCGACGGACCCTCCGATTGATCGCATCGGAGAACTACGCCAGCCCCGCGGTGCTCGCGGCGCAGGCGTCGACGATGAACAACAAGTACGCGGAGGGATACCCGGGCCGCCGGTACTACGGGGGCTGCCGGTTCGTCGACGTGACCGAGCAGCTCGCGATCGATCGCGCGAAGGAGCTGTTCGGCGCGGATCACGCGAACGTCCAGCCGCATGCCGGGGCGCAGGCCAACCTGGCCGTGTTCGGCGCGTTCCTTGAGCCACGCTCGGACGACACGGTCCTCGGCCTGGTCCTGGCTCACGGCGGCCACCTGACGCACGGCTCGCCCGTGAACGTGTCCGGGAAGTGGTTCACGTTCGTCGGGTACGAGGTCGACCGCGAGACCGAGCAGCTCGACTACGACCGGATCCGGGACCTCGCCAGGGAGCATCGCCCGAAGATCGTGCTCGCAGGCTTCACGGCGTACCCGCGGGTGATCGACTGGGAGGTGTTCCGCGACATCGCGGACGAGGTCGGCGCGATCCTGTGGGTCGACGCGTCCCACTTCATCGGCCTGTGCGCGGGGGGCGCCTACCCGTCGCCGGTCCCGTTCGCCGACGTCGTGACGTTCACGACGCACAAGACGCTGCGCGGGCCTCGGGGCGCGATCATCGTGTGTCGCGAGGAGCACGCGCAGGCGATCGACAAGGCGGTCTTCCCGATGATGCAGGGAGGGCCGCTCGAGCACGTGATCGCGGCCAAGGCCGTCTGCCTGAAGGAGGCGATGAGCCCCGGATTCCGCGACTACGCCGCCCGGGTCGTCCGAACGTCGCGCGCGCTCGCCTCCGGCCTGGCGGACGAAGGGGTTCGGATCGTCTCCGGCGGCACCGACTCGCACCTGTCGCTCTGCGATCTCCAACCGCTCGGGATCGGCGGCAAGGAGGCCGAGGCCGTCTGTGACGAGATCGGCGTCGCGATCAACAAGAATGGGATCCCATTCGATCCGAAGCCTCCGCTCGACCCCTCGGGGATCCGGGTCGGCACGCCGGGTCCGGCGACCCTCGGGATGGACGAGCCCGAGATGAAGGAGGTCGCGAGCATCATCGGCGAGGCGCTCCGCGCTCCCGGGGACGAGAGCGTGAAGGACGCCTGCCGGGCCCGGGTGGCCGGGCTCGTCGAGCGCTTCCCCGCCTACCCGAGCTGACCACGCCGGTGCGCACACCGCGCCGCTACGACGTGGGCCGGCGCTGACCGAGTAGCATCGCCGAGGACGTGCGTCCGTACCTCTTCGTCTTCGTGGTGACTGCCGTCGTGACCTTCGTCACCACGCCCATCGTGCGCAGGCTCTCGCTGCGACTGGGGTGGATCGACCATCCGTCGGACCGCAAGGTCCACCCCGTGCCGACGCCGACCGTCGGCGGGCTCGCGATCTACCTCGGCGTGGCGGCCGGGATGCTCCTCGGCCGCTTCATCCCGTTCCTGTCCGACCTGTACGAGACGTCATCCGAGCTCGACGCCGCGATGATCGCGGCGACCATCACCCTGGTGCTCGGTGCGGTCGACGACGTCCGCGGCGTCTCGGCGCTCGGCAAGCTCGCGGGACAGATCCTCGTGGCGGGATCGCTCGTCCTGCTCGGTCTGCAGCTCCTGTACTTCTACTTCCCGGGGGAGGGCGTCGTATCCCCGCCACCGGACCTGGCGGTGCCACTGACGGTCCTGTGGATCGTCGCCCTCATGAACGCCGTGAACCTGATCGATGGCCTGGACGGCCTCGCCGCCGGCATGGTGGCGATCGCGGCCATCGCGTTCTTCGCGTACTTCCGAACGCCCGACGGCACCACCCAGGCGAGCGTCGCGGCCCTCACGTCCACGATCGTGGCCGGAGCGGCGCTCGGGTTCCTCCCCTGGAACTTCTACCCGGCCAAGATCTTCATGGGCGACTCGGGATCGCTCCTGCTCGGGCTGCTGATGGCGGTCGCGACCATCTCGGGCGTGGGCCAGAACCTCGAGGGCCCGAGCGGCGGAGACCTCGCGGCGATCGCGATCCCCATCGCGGTTCCCCTGCTGGTCCTCGCGGTCCCGCTGCTCGACGTGATCCTCGCGATCGTCCGCCGGATGCGCAAGGGGATCGGGATCGCCCACGCCGACAAGGAGCACATCCACCACCGGCTCATGGACATCGGCCACACCCACCGTCAGGCGGTCCTGCTCATGTACGTGTGGAGCGCGCTCATCTCCGGAAGCGCGCTCGTAGTCGCCTTCGTGGACGGGCGGCTGTTGGTCGCCGCCCTCCTGGCGACGGCCGTGCTCGTGGCGGCCGTGCTTCCGCGCTTGATCCGAGACCGGACGCCTCGCGGGAGCGATGCCCCTGCCGGGCCGACGCCCGATGCGCACCGTCCACCCAGACGGCATCGGAAGTCCCACCGCGCAGGGCTGCGCGCGGCCACACGGCCCCGGGATCCCGCCGAGCCCCGAGCGGGAGGGCGAACGCCCCCGCCGTAGGCCATCTGGGGCATAATCGCCTCTTGAACGGCTGTACAAGAGCGCGAAGCCGGGGATCGAGGGGGTGCGCGTGCCGGAGGTCGACGTCCGTCTCGAGCGTGTAACGAAGCGGTTCGGCGACTCGGTGGCGGTCGACGATCTCTCGCTCGACGTCGACGAGGGTGAGTTCTTCAGCCTTCTGGGTCCATCCGGATGCGGCAAGACCACCACCCTCCGCATGATCGGCGGATTCGAGGACCCCACGCTCGGAACGGTCTACCTGGGCGGCCGGGACGTCACCGACCTGCCGCCGTACAAGCGGGACGTCAACACGGTGTTCCAGTCCTACGCGCTGTTCCCGCACCTCGACGTGTTCGAGAACGTCGCCTTCGGGCTGAAGCGGAAGAAGGTCGACAAGGGCGAGATCCAGGGACGGGTGAACGAGGCGCTCCGGCTCGTCGAGATGAGCGGGTTCGAGGAGCGCAAGCCCGGCCACATGTCGGGCGGACAGCAGCAGCGCGTGGCGCTCGCGCGCGCCCTCGTGAACCGGCCGAAGGTGCTCCTGCTCGACGAGCCGCTCGGCGCGCTGGACCTCAAGCTGCGTAAGCAGATGCAGCTCGAGTTGAAGCGCATCCAGCAGGAGGTCGGGATCACGTTCATCTACGTCACGCACGACCAGGAAGAGGCGATGACGATGTCCGATCGCCTCGCGGTCATGCGGAGCGGATCGATCGAGCAGATCGGGGGTCCGGAGGAAGTGTACGAGCAGCCGCAGACGCTGTTCGTGGCCGGGTTCCTCGGAGCCTCGAACCTGCTCGCCGGCGAGATCACCGGGCCCTCGAACGGCCGGACGACGATCAAGACCTCTGGCGGCGACGTCGTGGTGGCGGACTCCGAGCGGGTTCCCGCCGGCGTCGGGTCCGCGGTGCGGGTCGGCGTCCGGCCCGAGAAGATCACGATCGTCTCCGAGGAGGGGAGCGCGCCGAGCGACCGGAACCACGTCACGGGTGTGATCCGCATGGCGACCTACATCGGCGTGAACTACCAGTACGAGGTCGAGGGACCGGGCGGCCAGATGATGCGGGTCTACGTGCAGAACCTCGGCGCTGCGGGATCCAATCCGAGCGCGGGCGACAGGGTCCGTCTTGAGTGGCTCCCCGAGCACACGTTCGTCGTCGGAACGTCCGACGATGAGTACGAAGAGCAGGAGGGGCTCGAATGAACGAGAAGCGGTTGCCGGCTTCCGATACCGCGTGGATGCGGGGGATGACCCGGCGAGGGATGTCCCGCCGAGACGTGCTGCGCTACGCCGGCGTCGGCGCGGGGGCGCTCGGGCTCTCCTCGATCCTGGCCGCGTGCGGGGTCGAGGGAGAGGGCCAGACGACCGGCCCCACGGCCGGCGCCGAGGGTTCGCCCCAGTGGTGGGCGGAGCAACAGGCCGGCGACCACGTCAACTTCACCAACTGGCCGGCGTACATCGACCGTGATCTCAGCATCGACGGTGACGGGAGCCGGCCGTCGCTGTACGCGTTCATCCAGGAGACCGGCATCGACGTGACGTACCGGGCCGACATCAACTCCAACGAGGAGTTCTACGCGGCGATCCGCCCGGCCCTGGAGGCGGGCCAGGACACGGGTCACGACATCATCGTGATCACGAACGGCCAGGAGCTGACCGAGATGATCCAGCTCGGGTACCTGGTCGAGCTCGACACGATACGTCGCCCGAACTTCGACGCGAACGTGGGGGCGGCGTTCAAGGACCCGGCGTACGACCCCGGGAACAAGTACACGATGGCGTGGCAGTCGGGGATGACCGGCATCGCCTACAACACGAAGTTCGTGGACGAGGAGATCACCTCGCTCGAGCAGATGCTCGACCCGAAGTACGCCGGCCACGTCGCGCTGTTCAACAACAACGCGGACGCCCAGGCCATGGCCATGATCGAGCTCGGCATCAACCCCGAGACCTCGACGCCGGAGGACTGGCAGCAGGCCGCGGAGTTCCTCCAGCAGTTCAACGATTCCGGCGTCCTTCGGGGCTGGATGGACCAGGCCTACCTGACGGCGTTCGAGAACGAGGACCTGTGGATCACGATGGCGTGGTCGGGCGACGTTATCAACGACAAGCTGTACTTCCCGGAGTACGCCACCTTCGAGTTCACGACCCAGGACAACGGCGGCGTCGTCTGGGTGGATAACTGCTGCATCCCGAACGCAGCCGTCAACCCGGTCGGCGCCATGATGGTGATGGACTGGTACTACGACCCGGAGTTCGCGGCGATGCTCACGGAATGGAACGCGTACGTGAGCCCGGTCCCGGCGGGCGGCGAGATCGTTCTGTCTGACGCCGAGTCGGCCGAGGGTGCCGACGCGGAGGTCCTCCAGACGATCGCGAGCAGCCCCTACGTGTTCCCGCCCCCCGAGCTCGAGGACAAGCTCTACAACTATCGGGTCCTCGAGGGCGACGAGATCGAACAGTGGAACGACCTGTTCAACCCCCTGTTCATCTCGTAGCCCCTCGGGAACGGCGCCCGAAGCGGTCCTCAGCTCCGTACGCCCTGTCCGCGCCGGCGCTGCTCTGGTTGTTGGTGCTGTTCGTCATCCCGATGTTCGCGATGGCCAGCCTCTCGACGCAAGAGGGGACGAGCCTCGAGGGGTTCCGACAGACGTTCCGGTTCGCCAACTTCAGCGACGCGATCGCCGCGAACGGGGAGATCCTCATCCGGTCGTTCCGCAACGGCCTGATCGTGACGACTGCGGCCTTGCTGATCGCCTATCCCGTCGCGTACTGGATCGCGTTCTACGGCGGCCGGTTCAAGTCCGTGTTCCTGTTCCTGCTCCTTCTGCCCTTCTTCATCTCGTTCGTGATCCGAACGGTGGCGTGGAGCTTCATCCTGTCCGACGACGGCATCGTCCTGGGCACGTTGAAGACGATCGGGTTGATACCGGAGAGCTATCACGTGCTCGGGACCACGTTCGCGGTGATCGCCGGCATCACCTACAACCTCGTGCCGTTCACGATCTTGCCGCTCTACGTCTCGCTCGAGCAGATCGATCGCGGGCTGGTGGAGGCGGCCAAAGACCTGTACTCGAGCCGGTCGCAGGCCTTCCTCAAGGTCGTGCTCCCCTTGTCGATGCCCGGCGTGTTCGCGGCGGTCCTGCTCACCTCGATCCCGGCGATCGGAGACTACGTGAACGCTGCGGTGCTCGGGAACTTCGCCCCCGGCACGGCGATGATCGGCAACGTGATCCAGGCGGAGTTCCTCAGGAACCGCGACTATCCCGAGGGAGCCGCCCTCGCGTTCGTGCTCATGGCGGTGATGGTGATCGGCGCCGTGCTCTACGCGCGACTCCTCGGCACGGAGAGGATCACCGAAGGGTGAGCGCCGTCGCCACCCAGCCGCAGAAGGTCCACCTCCCCGATCCCGTGGCCCGACGGCCGAGGAAGCGCTGGACCCGGTTCGTCCTTCCGACGTACGTCACCGCGTTCATCCTGTACCTGTCGTTCCCGATCTTCATCATCATCCTGTTCAGCTTCAACCAGACGAGAGGTGGGTTTGGCACCTCGCCCCGCGTGAAGACGACCTGGATCGGCTTCACAGGCGAGTGGTACGGACGCCTCTTCGATCTCCCGGATCTGACCGCCTCCCTCCGGCATTCGCTGACGATCGGGCTCCTGTCCGCGCTCGCGGCGACGGCGCTCGGGACATTGCTCGGCCTCGCGCTCGCGCGCTATCGATTCCGAGGGCGCGGTGGTGCGGACTTCGCGATCTTCTTGAGCATCTCGTCGCCCGAGATCGTGCTGGGGGCCGCGCTCGCATCGTTCTTCGTCGCGCTGGGCGTCTCGCGGGGGCTCTCGACCCTGTTCCTCGCGCACACGATGTTCAGCATCGCGTTCGTGGCAGTCACGGTTCGGGCGAGAGCGGCGGGCCTGGACCGGTCGCTGGAGTCGGCCGCGATGGATCTCGGGGCGACCCCGGTCACCGCGTTCTTCAAGGTGACGCTTCCCCTGCTCGCCCCGGGGATCCTGGCCGGCTTCCTGCTCGCGTTCGCCCTGTCGATGGACGACTTCGTGATCAGCCAGTTCACGCAGGGCCCGGCCACGATGTTCCCGACCTGGGTCTTCGGATCGACGCGGGTCGGGATCCCACCCCACGTGTTCGTCTTCGCGACGATCATCTTCCTGACCGGCGCCACGCTGGCGCTGGTCCTGGCGCTGATCTCCCGCCGGCGCGGTTGACGGAGTGCCACGCGTGGCCCAACGACTTCGTGAAAACATTCACAAACTCACGTCGAAAGGGCCCTTTACCTGCGGAAACGTCCCCCGGTGACGTGGCCGAGAGGGCACGGATATACTTCCGCGCCCATGGCGGGTTCCGGCGGCGACGGCGCGTGGGCCGGCATGGGTACCGGGTGGGCGATCACCGCGACCATGCTCGGAGGGATCGCCGCGTGGGGAGGTCTGGGCTACCTTGCCGGCCTCCTGCTCGGCACGGAACGGGTCTTCGCCGCGATCGGGATGGTCGTGGGCGCCGTCGGAGCGATCTACGTCGTGTACCTGAGGTACGGCAGGGAGAGGGAGAACGGTGGCGCCTGAGCGAGAGCTGATCCGCCGCATCTCCCCGTATGCGCTCCCGGTAGCGATCGTTGCGTTCGCGCTCGGCAGCTGGATCGGCGGCACCGATGCCGGCTGGTCGGCCTTGGTCGCGATCGCGGTCGTCTTCGTGAACTTCGTCGCGCACGGATGGTCGCTCGCGCTGGCCGCCACGATCTCGCCGACCGTGCTCTACGCGGTCGGGCTCGGGGGGCTTCGTTGTGCGGCTCGGCGTGATCGTCGTCGTGATCGCGCTGCTCGACCAGACCGCGTGGTTCTCGGTCGTCGCGTTCATCGCCGCGCTCGTTCCGACCACGATCGCGCTGCTCGTCGTCGAGATGAAGATGCTGTCCGGCCGGATGCAGGCGGACCTGTGGACGCTCCCGTCCGGCGAGCGCGAGGTCTCAGGATGAACGGCACCGCAACGGCGATCGTGGCCCAGTTCGAACCGCCCACGACGAACGACTTCGTCTGGGACTGCTGGTTCCCCGGCCTGCAGGTCGGGGGCCTCGAGTTCTGCCTGAACTTCATCACGTTCCTCGTCCTGCTCGGGTTCCTGTGCATGCTCGCCTTCTTCTTCTTCGCACTGCGGTCGCCGAAGGTCGTCCCCGGCAAGCTCCAGAGCGTCGCCGGAGATCGGGGTCCAGTTCATCCGCGAGAACATCGCGATCCAGATGATCGGCCCCCAGGGTGAGGCTTTCATGCCGCTGCTCACCACGTTCTTCTTCGCGATCTTCTTCTGGAACATCTTCGAGGTCGTCCCCGGGATCAACTTCTCCTCGAACAGCCGGATCGCGTTCCCGCTGGTGATGGCCCTGATCGCATGGGTCACCTACAACGCGGTCGGGATCAAGAAGCACGGGTTCGTCGGCTACAGCAAGCACGTGCTGTTCCCGCCGGGCGCGCCGAGATGGCTGATGCCGCTCCTCGTGCCGATCGAGTTCATCACGCAGATCGTGATCCGGCCGATCACCCTGTCGGTCCGTCTCTGGGCCAACTTCCTCGCGGGCCACTTCCTGCTCGCGGTCTTCTTCCTGGGCACGATCGCGATGCTCCAGGGCGGGTTCACAGCGATCTTCGCGCCGTTCTCGTTCGCGATCGGGGTCGCGCTCGTGGGGTTCGAGATCTTCGTGTCGCTGTTGCAGGCGTTCATCTTCACCATCCTCACCGCCTCGTACATCGGCGGAGCGATGGCCGAGGAGCATTAGGCAAGGTCGAGACAAGGAGGCCACATGTTGGGACTGCTCGCTCAGGTGACGGGTGATCTCGAGGGTCTGGCGACCATCGGTCGGGGTCTCGTCATCGGGCTCGCCGCGATCGGCCCGGGCATCGGGCTCGGCGTGCTGATCGGCAAGTCCGTCGAGGCGATGGCGCGGCAACCCGAGTACGCCGGCCAGGTGAGAGCCACGATGTTCATCGGCATCGGGCTGATCGAGGCCCTGGCGCTGTTCGGCATCGCGTTCTCGTTCATCATCTAAGGAGGTTCGGACGTGCTCGCAACGATCTCGTTCATCCTCCGTCAGGCCGAGGAGACGACCGAGGAACACGGCAACGACCCCGCCCACCTCTACCCCCATTGGGAGGAGCTCGTCGTCGGGGCGCTCGCGTTCGCGGTCTTGTTCTTCTTCGTCTGGAAATGGGTGCTCCCGCGGCTCCGTCAGCTCCTGGACGAACGGCGCGACAAGATCCAGGGCGATCTCGAGCGGGCGGAGGAAACCCGCCGGACCGCCGAGCGGGAGCTCGAGGAGTACAAGCAGCAGCTGGGCAACGCGCGCGAGGAGGCGAACCGCATCATCGAGGAGGCGCGCCGGACCGCAGAGCAGCTTCGCGCGGACATCCAGGCCAAGGCCGAGGGCGACGCCGCGGCGACGGTCGCTCGAGCGCAGGAGGAGATCCGCGCCGAACGCGACCGCGTGTTCCAGGAGCTCCGCGGCGAGGTCGGCGAGATCGCCGTCGGGCTCGCCGGGCGGGTCGTGGGCGAGTCCCTGGACCCCAAGGCGCACGAGCGTCTGATCGACGACTACATCGACGAGGTCTCGAGCAGCGGGAACGGGAAGCGCTGAGGTGGCAGGCAAGGACGCGCTCGTTCGGAGCTACGCGGAGGCGATGTTCCGGGTCGCCGCCGCCGAGGGCGAGCTCGACGCGGCCGAACGCCAGCTGTTCGCGTTCGCCAGGCTGCTCGAGAGCGACGGGCGCGTCCGCGAGGCCCTGATCGACCCCGCTCTGCCGGTCGAGAACAAGCGCGCGCTGATCGCCGACGCGCTCGGCGAGCGAGCCAACCCGCTGGCCGTGAACATGCTCGGCTTCATCGTGGAGCAGGGCCGCGCCCGCGAGCTCGGCCGCATCGTGGACGAGCTCGCCGAGGTCGCCGCCGAGACCCGCGAGCACGCCGTCGCCGAGGTCCGGTCGGCGGTCCCGCTCGACGAGTCGCGGACGAAGAAGCTGGCGGACGCGCTGTCCAAGGCCACCGGCCGTCAGATCGAGGTTCGGGTCGTGGTCGATCCGAGCCTGGTCGGGGGCGTCGTGGCCAAGGTGGGCAACGAGGTCTTCGACGGCTCGGTCCGCTCGCGCCTGGACGAGGCGCGCGAACACCTTTCGGCAACGACGACGAGGAGCGAGTGATCCCATGGCAGTCGACGAGCTGAGCTTCGATCCGAAGGACATCGCCGCGGCGCTGCGGCGCAACGTCGAGAGCTACACGCCCTCGGTCGAGCGCGAGGAGGTCGGCCGGGTCGTGGAGGCCGGCGACGGTATCGCGCGCGTCAAGGGTCTGCCTGGCGCGATGGCCAACGAGCTGCTCGAGTTCCCCGGGAGCGTGCTCGGTCTCGCGTTCAACCTGGACGTGGACGAGATCGGCTGCATCATCCTCGGCGAGTCATCGCAGATCGAGGAGGGCGACCTCGTCAAGCAGACTGGCCAGATCCTCTCGATCCCGGTGGGCGACGGGTTCCTCGGCCGGGTGATCGACCCGCTCGGCGCGCCGCTCGACGGCAAGGGCCCGATCCCGGATTCGGGCCGGCGGATCCTCGAGGTGCAGGCCGCCAACGTCGTCGACCGCCAGCCGGTGAAGGAACCGCTACAGACCGGGATCACCGCGATCGACGCGATGACGCCGATCGGGCGCGGCCAGCGCGAGCTGATCATCGGCGACCGCCAGACCGGCAAGACCGCGGTCGCGATCGACGCGATCATCGCGCAGCGCGACAACTGGGCGAGCGGCGACCCGAAGAAGCAGGTCCGCTGCATCTACGTGGCCGTCGGTCAGAAAGCCTCGACGGTCGCGGAGGTGGTCGAGACCCTCCGCGAGAACGGGGCGCTCGACTACACGGTCGTCGATCAACGCCGCCGCGTCGGACCCGACGCCCTTCCAGTACATCGCGCCGTACTCGGGCGCCGCGCTCGGGGCTCATTGGATGTACGAGGGGATGCACGCGCTGGCGGTCTACGACGACCTCTCCAAGCAGGCCACCGCGTACCGGACCCTGTCGCTGCTGCTGCGGCGTCCGCCCGGCCGCGAGGCGTACCCGGGCGACGTGTTCTACCTCCACTCGCGCCTCCTCGAACGCGCCGCGAAGCTCTCGGACGAGCTCGGCGGAGGTTCGCTGACCGCGCTCCCGATCATCGAGACCAAAGGGAACGACGTCTCGGCGTACATCCCGACGAACGTGATCTCGATCACCGACGGTCAGATCTACCTCGAACCCGACCTGTTCTTCGCCGGGGTCCGGCCGGCGATCAACGTCGGCATCTCGGTCTCCCGCGTCGGCGGCAACGCGCAGATCAAGGCGATGAAGAAGATCGCCGGGACCCTGCGGATCGCGATGGCGCAGTACCGGGCGCTCGAGGCGTTCGCGCAGTTCGGCTCCGAGCTCGACAAGGCTTCGCAGCAGCAGCTCGCCAGGGGCGTTCGCGTCGTCGAGATCCTGAAGCAGCCCCAGTACCAGCCCGTGCCGGTCGAGGCACAGGTCGTGGCGATCTGGGTCGGGACCGGAGGCCACCTCGACGCGCTCGGGGTCGAGGACGCCAAGCGGTTCGTGGACGAGTTCACCGCGCATCTCGCGGCCCGAACCGACGTGCTGGACACGATCCGCGACACCGGCGAGCTCTCCGAGGAGACCGAGGCGACGCTGAAGCAGTCGATCGAGGACTTCACGCAGACGTTCGCCCCGAGCGAGGCCGGGCCGGGGAGCGAGGCCGCCGCCGGACAGGGCGGGCCGCGCGACGCCGTCCGCGAGGACGTCGGCTGGGACCGGCTGTCTTCGGCCGACGACGAGGACGAGCCCGAAGGCTCGGGCTCCTAGCGGGCGAGCGTGGGCGCCCAGCTCCGCATCGTCCGCCGGCGGATCCGGTCGGTGCAGTCGACCGCGAAGATCACGCGGGCCATGGAGCTCATCGCGGCGTCGCGGATCGTCAAGGCGCAGCAACGCGTCATGGAGGCTCGGCCGTACGCGGACCTGCTCACGGCCGCGATGGAGGACGTCGCGAGGCAGACCGGGTCGATCGTGCACCCGCTGCTCGAGGAGCGCGAGACGCCGGCCAACGCCGGGGTGCTGGTCATGACGAGCGACCGAGGCTTGGCGGGGTCCTACAACGCGAACCTCCTCAAGCGCACCGAGGACCTGCTCCGTCGCGTTCGCGGCCGCGGCGTCGAGCCCGTGCTGTACCTCACCGGGAAGAAGGCGATCGGCTACTTCCGGTTCCGTGGCGTCACGCCCGAGGCCTCGTGGTCGGGCTTCTCGGAGGTTCCGCGGTACGACGCGGCCCAGGAGATCGGCGCGCGGATGATCGAGGACTTCGGTTCGGGGCGGATCGACGAGCTGCACACCGTGTACACGGACTTCCGGTCGGCGTTCACGTTCCGCGCGACCGACAAGCGGTTCCTGCCGATCGCGCCGGAGGAGGTCGGCGGCCGGGTCGAGGGGCAGCCGGCGCCCGAGTACATCTTCGAGCCCGAGCCGGCCGAGATCCTCGACGACCTGCTGCCCGCAGTACCTGGTCACGAAGGTGTATTTCGCGCTGCTGGAGTCGGCCGCCTCGGAGAACGCCGCCCGCCAGCGCGCGATGGCGGCGGCGACCGACAACGCGGACGACCTCATCAAGGTGCTCACTCGGCAGGCCAACCGGGCCCGCCAGGACGAGATCACCACGGAGATCATGGAGATCGTGGGCGGGGCGGAAGCCCTCGCCCAGGCATCGGGGGAATGAGACATGGCTGACGAAGAGCGTTCGAAGGGGAGGGTGGCCCGGGTGATCGGCCCGGTGGTGGACGTCGAGTTCCCGCCCGACGGGCTGCCCGAGATCCACACGGCGGTGCGGATCGACGTTGAGCTCGAGGGCGAGACGCGGCCGATCACGTGCGAGGTCGCCCAGCACATCGGTGGCGGCATGGTCCGGGCGATCGCGCTCAAGCCGACCGACGGCATGGTTCGCGGGGCACCGGTGCACAACCTGGGCGCGCCGATCAGCGTCCCGGTGGGGGAGGGCGTGCTCGGGCACGTCTACAACGTGCTCGGCGAGCCGCTCGACACGTCGGAGGACAACATCCAGGCCGCCGACCGGTGGCCGATCCATCGCGGGGCCCCGCCGTTCGAGGAGCTCGAACCCAAGCAGGTCATGCTCGAGACCGGCATCAAGGTCATCGACCTGCTCGAGCCGTACGTCCAGGGCGGCAAGATCGGGATGTTCGGCGGCGCCGGCGTCGGCAAGACCGTGATCATCCAGGAGATGATCCGCCGCCAGGCCGAGCAGCACGGCGGCGTGTCGGTGTTCGCCGGCGTCGGCGAGCGCACGCGCGAGGGCAACGACCTGTTCCTCGAGATGACCGAGTCCGGCGTGATCGAGAAGACCGCGCTCGTGTTCGGACAGATGGACGAACCGCCGGGCGTCCGGCTCCGGGTGGCCCTGTCGGCGCTCACGATGGCCGAGTACTTCCGCGACGTCGAGCGCAAGGACGTCTTGCTGTTCGTCGACAACATCTTCCGGTTCACCCAGGCCGGCTCGGAGGTCTCGACCTTGCTCGGGCGGATGCCGAGCGCCGTCGGCTACCAGCCGACGCTCGCCGACGAGATGGGCGAGCTGCAGGAGCGGATCACCTCGACGAAGGGCCGTTCGATCACGTCGCTCCAGGCGATCTACGTGCCGGCCGACGACATCACGGACCCGGCGCCGCACACGGCGTTCGCGCACCTGGACGCGACGACGGTGCTCTCGCGCGACATCGCGGCGCTCGGGATCTATCCGGCGGTCGACCCGCTCGACTCGACGAGCCGCATCCTCGACCCGAGGTACGTGGGTCAGGACCACTACGACACGACGCGGCGCGTGCAGGAGATCCTGCAGCGCTACAAGGACCTGCAGGACATCATCGCGATCCTCGGCGTCGACGAGCTGTCCGAGGAGGACAAGGTGATCGTCGCTCGCGCGCGGCGCATCCAACTGTTCCTCTCGCAGCCGTTCTTCGTGGCCGAGCAGTTCACCGGCATCCCCGGCAAGTACGTGCCGATCGGCGAGACGATCGCGTCGTTCAGGGGGCTGTGCGACGGCGAGTACGACCACCTGCCCGAGCAGGCGTTCCTGCTCGTCGGCGGGATCGAGGAGGCCGTCGAGGCCGCGAAGAAGATGGAGCAGGCGGCCTAGCGATGACCGGGGTGCGGTAGGCATGGCGCTCGAGGTTCATCTCGTCACGCCCGAGCGCGAGGTCTGGGCCGGTTCGGCGCAGATGGTGATCGCGCACGGGACCGCGGGCGATGTCGGCATCCTCTCGGGTCACGCTCCGCTGCTCATCCGCCTCGCGATCGGGGTCCTGCGGATCCAGGACGAGTCGGGCACGTGGCGGCAGGCGGTGGTCGACGGCGGGTTCCTCCACGTGACGAGCGCCGACGGCGGATCGCGCGTGGACGTCCTGGCCACGCAGGCCGAGATGGCCGACGAGGTCGACGTGGCCGCGGCGCAGGCGCGAGCCGACGAGCTCCAGGCACGACTGCGGGAGAACGACGACGCAGGGCTGCGGACGGAGCTCGCGAAAGCGCTCGCACGCGCGGGCGTCGAGGGTTAGGGTCCCCCCTTCGAGGGAACGCCGTTCCCGGGATGGGCGCGTGATGGATCGACTGCTGGTCACCGGAGGCATGCCGCTCGACGGCACCGTCGAGATCGCGGGCGCGAAGAACTCGGCGCTCAAGCTCATGGCGGCCTCGCTGCTCGCCGACGGGCGGACGACGCTCCGTAACGTCCCGAAGATCCAGGACTGCATCACGATGGTGGAGGTGCTCGAGCACCTCGGCGTCGCGTGCTGGTGGGACGACGGAGCGCTCGTGCTCGAGACCGCCGGCACGCAGCAGCGTGAGACGCCGTACGAGCTCGTGAGCCGGATGCGCGCCTCGATCCTCGTCCTGGGGCCGCTGCTCGCCACGTTCGGGACGGCCAAGGTCGCGATGCCGGGCGGCTGCAACATCGGCTCGCGCGCGATCGACCTGCACATCCGGGGGCTCGAGAAGATGGGCGCGAGCTTCCGCTCCGAGCACGGGTTCCTGATCGGCGAGACCTCCGGGCTTGCGTGGCGCGGTCGTCAACCTCGACTTCCCGAGCGTCGGCGCGACCGAGAACGTCCTCATGGCGGCCGTCGCCGCGCGCGGCACGACCGTGATCGAGAACGCCGCGCGCGAGCCCGAGCTGGTGGATCTCGCGGACCTGCTCTCGGAGATGGGCGCGCGGATCGGCGGCATCGGGACGCCGACGATCGAGATCGAGGGCGTCGACGCCTTCAGGTGCGTCGAGCATCAGGTGATCCCGGACCGCGTCGAGGCCGGCACGTTCGCGATCGCCGCCTGCGCGACCGGCGGTCACGTCGTGCTCTCGGGGGCTCGGAGCGACCACCTCGACCTGGTGCTTTCCAAGCTCGCGGATGCTGGCGCCGACGTGCTCGCGACCGAAGAGGGTGTTGCGGTTTCGATGGGATCTCGTCCCCGCTGTGTCGATCTCGTGACGCTCCCGTATCCGGGGTTCCCGACAGACCTCCAGCCGCAGATGATGGCGCTCCTCGCGGCGGCCGAAGGGACCAGCATCGTGACCGAGAACGTGTTCGAGAGCCGATTCATGTTCGTGGACGAGCTGAACCGGATGGGCGCGGACATCCGCACGGAGGGTCACCACGCGGTCCTTCGAGGCGTCGAACGCCTGTCGGCCGCCCCGGTGCGAGCGCTCGACATCCGGGCCGGCGCCGCGATGGTCGTCGCGGCGCTCTCGGCCGACGGCGTGACCGAGATCGAGGACATGTACCACGTCGATCGCGGCTACCAGGACTTCGAGGCCAAGCTGACGGCCATCGGCGCCGTCGTTCGGCGCGAGCGCGAGCTCTCCCCGGCCCTGTCGTGACCCGCGCGCGCGTCGGCGCGCTCTTGCTGCCCCTGTTGCTCCCTGCGCTTGTCTGGACCATGGCTTCGGCACAGGGCGGAGGAGTGTCGGGCACGGTCACGGTGGACGTTCCCGGCGTGTCGTTCGAAGAGCTGCTCTCGATACCGGAGGTTGTCGCGTTGGCGCGGAGTGGCGGCGCCGGGCTGATGGCGAACGTGGAGAACCTGGTCGTTTCCCCGCCAGGGGTGCGCACCGGCGTCCCGGGTCAACCGCCGAGCGAGATCGACCTGCGCTTGGATCCCGAGGAGTTGGGCCTCGCGGAGGTCGGTCGGCGGATCCAGGCCGCCGTCGAGTCGAACCCGAACGAAGAGCTTCTCGTGATCGTGTTCTCCTCGCGCCCTTCGAAGGAGATGGTCGCGGCCAAGGACGAGCTTCCAGGCATCGTGCTCGCCGTGGGTTCGCCCGATGAGCTGCTGGAGTCTGACGATCCGGAGGGCTCGTTGACCTCCGATTCGACCCGCCGCGATGGCGTGGTGGACGGCGCGGACCTCCAAGCCACGATCGAGCCGTTCGGCGGTGGCGAGCTCGCCATCTCAGACCCCCCGCTCGTTGGATCGCCGATCGAGATCATCGACGGACCCCCGCCCTTCGAGCTGCACGAGCGCTACCTCGCCCAGCGCCGGATGTACGTCCCGGTCGGGACGGCTGCTGGGATCTACCTCGCGGTCGCGGGGCTCGGTGCGATCGCGATCGTCGCGCTCGGCGACCGTGTCCCGTTCCGGATCCGGCGCATCTTCGGCTGGGCCAGCCTGTCGGTCGCCGCGCTCGCGACTGCACTTCTCGCCGCCGGCCACCTGCCGGAGCTCACGTACGCGACCGTGGTGCCGTTCGTCGCGCTCGTAACGGTGGTCGGTACGCTCGCGTTCGCGCCGCTCGAACGGCGAGACGTCCTGCTGATCCCGGCCGGGATCGGGATCGCCGTGCTCGCATACTTCGCGCTCGAGGCGCTGCTCGGCTGGCCGGCCGAGCTCACGCCGTTCGTCGGAGGTTCCCAGCTCGACGGCGGGCGCTTCTACGGGCTGCCGAACGTCGTCATCGGCATCCTGATCGGCTCGTGTCTGTGGATCGCCCACCGGCTCCGAACGTCGGCCGGCGTGGCGCTGCTCGTCGGCGTGGGACTCTTCGCCGGGATGCCGTACCTGGGCTCGAACCTCGGGGGCGGCGTCACGCTGTTCGCGGCCGCCGGTCTGTGGCTCGCGGTGCGCGAACGGGAGCGTCTCGGCGTCTGGAAGGGCATCGGTGCGGTGGTAGGCATCACGCTCGCCGGGATGGCCGTGATCCTCCTCGCGCACGCGATCTCGCCGCTGGAGACGCACGTCACGCGGTTCGAGCAGGACGTGAGCGGCCTCGGCGGCGTCATCGAGAGGATCGTCGACCGGCTGCAGGTCGGGTTCGATCTCATCGCGCGGAACCCGTTCGCGCTGATCCCGGTGCTCGGGCTGCCCGTCGCGATCGCGGCCGTCATCCGGCCGCCCGGTCCGCTCCGTTCGAGCCTGGAGCGCAGCCCGGCCTGGCGCGACGCAGTCCTCGTCACGCTCCTCGCCGGCGTCGTCGCCTACGTCGTGAACGACTCGGGGCCGGCCGCCGCCGGCTTCGCGTTCGGGATGGGACTCGGCGGGCTGCTGGGGGTGTCGCTGCTGCTCGGAGCCGAGAAGATGGCAGACCGATGAGCTCCGAGCCCAGCGTCCCACCGCGACCCGATCGTCTCCACCCGGCGCCCGCGGCGCCTCCGCCGCCGGACGAAGGCATCCCGAGCCGTGACCGCGCCACCTGGGGATGGCTCGAAGCGCTCGGCGTGTACGTGGTCGCGTTCCTGTTCGCCGGCGTCCTCACCGTGCCGGTGCTGAACCTGCTCGACGACGACACCGATCTCGCCAACATGACGGCCACGGTGCTCGCCGCGCTCGTGATCATCGGCATCCTGGTCGGGTGGCTGACGATCTACCACCGAGGCTGGGTCCGGGTGATGCGCCTGCCCCAGCCCGGTCGGTGGCGTTCGGAGATCCTCGCGGGCGTCCTGTTCGGGATCGGGCTGTACGTGGTCGCGGTGGTTTTCGTCGGCGGGATCCTGCTGATCCTGTTGAACGCGCTGAGCGGCGAGCAGGTCCAAGCTCCGGAACAGGTGCCGCAGGACCTGTCCGCGGTCGGACTGATCTTGACGTCCGTGTACGCGATCGTGATCGCGCCGTTCGGGGAGGAGCTGTTCTTCCGCGGCGTCCTGTTCCGCACGCTCCGGGATCGCTACGGCCTTCGGATCGGGCTCCTGGGCACGGCGGTCGCGTTCGGCCTGATCCATTTCATCCCAGGCTCCGCGGTCGACGCCGCGTTGCTGATGCTCGTGATGGCGTTCACCGGGGCCGCGCTCGGCTACGTGTACGAACGGCGAGGGACGATCGTGGCTCCGATGGCGGCCCACGTGACGTTCAACGTGATCGGGCTGGCGTTGATCCTGGCGCTGCAGCGGTAGGGGGGAGGAGGAGGCGGTGGCCGTGTTCCCGAGCGACGAGTGGCTCGCCACGTTCCGGGAGTTGGTCAACGGCTCCGACGAGTACCGCGAGGCCGCGAAGACGTGGGAGGGCGACATCGCTTTCGTCCTGGAGGCCGAGCCCGATCGGGGCGTCCCGGACGATCTCGTGGCGAGGCTCGACCTGTGGCACGGCGAGTGCAGAGACGCGCGCATGATCACGGAGTCCGAGGCCGACGAGACCCCGTACGGGATCCGCGCGCCGTACTCGCGCTGGCGTGAGGTGCTCGGTGGCGAGCTCGACCCGGTGAAGGGGATGGTGCAGGGCAAGCTGAAGCTGCGGGGCGACTTGGCCGAGATCATCCGCCACGTCCGCGCGGCCAAGGAGCTCGTGCACCTGACGACGCTCGTGCCGACCGAGTTCCTGGGCGACGGGTAGCGCGTCGTGCGCGCCGTCGTCTATCGGGGCGTGGACCAGGTCGAGCTCGACGACGTCCCCGACCCCGAGCTCGTCGAGCCCACCGACGCGATCGTCAAGGTGACGACGACCTCGATCTGCGGCTCGGATCTGCACCTGTACCACGGCAAGGCGCCGCTCGAGCCCGGCGACGGGATCGGCCACGAGGCCGTCGGCGTGGTGGAGGCCGTCGGGCCCGGCGTGGAGCGGTTCGCGCCCGGCGACCGCGTCGTCGTGTCGTTCACCGTCGCGTGCGGCAGGTGCTGGTTCTGTCGCGCGGGGCAGACGCAGCTCTGCGACGACTTCGGCTACTTCGGGTACGGGATCTTCGGCGGCAGCCTGGGCGGCGCGCAGGCCGAGAGGCTCCGCGTGCCGGTCGCCGACGTCAACCTGCTGCACGTCCCCGACGGGGTGGACGACGAGCACGCGATGTTCGTCGGGGAATGCGCTCACGACCGGGGTGTACGCGGCCGGTCTGGCCGGGATCCGCGAGGGGGATACGGTCGCGGTCGTCGGGGCAGGCCCCGTGGGGTTCTTCTGCATCCAGGCCGCGCTCGCCGCCGGCGCCGGGCAGGTGCTTGCGATCGAGATCGACCATGCGCGGCTCGAGCTCGCCGAACGCGTCGGCGCGGTCGCGATCGACGTGTCGGCACGGAATCGCGCAGACGGCCGTGTCCGAGCGGACCGACGGCCGCGGCGCCGACGTCGTGATCGAGGCTGTCGGTTCGGCCCGCGCGTTCGAGCGCGCGCTCGACGTCGTGCGGCGCGGCGGGACCGTTGCCGTGATGGGCGTGTACACGAGCGAGATCGTGCCGGCGCAGGCTCGGCGTGTGGTGGATCCGCGCGATCCAGCTCCGTTTCGGGGGCACGACGCCCATCCATTCGTGGTGGGAGCAGGCGATGGCGGACGTCGAGGCGGGTCGCATCGACCCGATGCCGATCGTCTCGCACCGGCTGCCGCTGGAGGACGCGGCGCACGGCTACGAGCTGTTCGACTCGAAGCAGGCGACGAAGATCCTGCTGAAGCCGTGACGGTATCGTTCGCCGATGCCGAACCCAACGGGCTCGCGGACCTCGTCGGTCGTCTCATCGAGTCGAACCTCGAACGCCGCCCCGAGCGCCGGCGGCTGCTGGAGCCCTCCGTCGGTGCAGCTCACGTCCTCGGACGCGGACGTGAGCGCGACGATCCGCCTCTCGAACGGGAGCGTCGAGGTTGCCAACGGGCCGGCCGAGCGCGCTCACCTCCGGGTCCTCGCCGGCTCGGACGACCTGCTCGAGCTCGCATCGGCGCCGCTCCGGCTCGGCCTGCCCGACCCCTTGCGGCCTGCAGGGCCGTGCGGTCCTCCGGCGTATCGTGTCCGGACACGTGAAGGTTCGGGGCATGGTCCTGCACCCGGTCCGACTCTCCCGGTTCACGCGGCTGCTCTCGGTCACCTCGTGAGCGTCGACGTCGACCGGTCCCCCCTCCCACCACCTCCGCTCGAGGAGCGGCGATGGCTCCCGGCGCTCGCGGTCGTCGCCGTGATGGTCGCGGTGGTCTCCGGCGGGCACGTCGTCTCCGGCGCGATGGGTGAGATGCGGGCGGGGGCGGTCTCGGTCGGAGATCTCGGTCGAGGTGACGCCGCTGCCCGGCTGGCAGCTCGCCGAGCGGTTCGAGGACCCGACCGGGATCCGGCTCACCAGCGGGAGCGGGAGCCTGGACGTGGCCACGATCCCGTTCGATGGAACCGACCTCGATCTCCTGCAGGACTACGTCGACAACGTGCTCGCTCCGCAGGCCGAACAGCTCCGGCTGTCCGAGGACGTGGAGCAGGTCCGACTGGCGTCGGGCCTCACGGGATCCCGGATCGCCTACGTGGGGCTGTTCGGCGACGTGCAGACGCCGGTCGAAGGCGAGATCACGACCGTCGTGTCGCCGCTCGGGACCGGTGTGGTCTTCGACGCGTGGGCGCCGACCGGTCAACTGCAGATGGCCCTCGACGACCTGCGCACGATGGTCGAGACGGCGGAGATCGCGTGAGCCGGTCTCCCGAGTTCGTCCGCCCGCCGCGCCGAGGCTGGGGTCGTCACACGTCCCTGTTCCAGTGGCGCCAGCCGGCCTTCTGGGTGTACGCGGTCGTGGTCGTGATCACCGCGCTGTACGCGGTCGCCCAGCAGCGGATCTTCCAGGAGCTCTCGCCGAGCGGGTGGGCGCTCTCGTGGGGGCTGCTCCTCGTGTACGGGCTCCCACTGTTCCTGGCGATCTACCTGCTCGACCTGTACGAACGCGAGCCGATCTCGCTCGTGCTCGGCGCCCTCGTATGGGGAGCCGTCGCCGCCACCGCGCTCTCGGGGGTCGCGAACGACGGCTGGGGGGTGGTGGTCGCGCGGCTCGGCGGTCCGGCGTTCGCGGCCGAGTGGACCGCGGCCCTGACCGCGCCGCTCGTCGAGGAGATCGCTGAAGGTCGTGGGCGTCGTGCTGATCTACCTGATCGCGCGCGACGAGATGGACGATCTCATGGACGGGTTCGTCTACGGCGCGATGGTGGGGCTGGGCTTCGCGATCGTCGAGGACGTCTTCTACTTCATCGCGATCTTCGGCGGCACGCCGAGCGGCGTGCTGGCGGGGTTCTACGTCCGCGTCGTCTCGAGCGGTCTGTACGGGCACGTCCTGTACACCGGCCTGTCCGGGATGGGGGTCGCGTACTTCGTCTCGCGTCGTGGAGAAGCGTCGTTCGCGAAGCGAACGCTCGTCGCGGTCGGCCTGTTCGCGGTCGCCGTCGGCGGCCACTTCCTGTGGAACTCGCCGCTGCTCGACTTCTTCCCGTCCTCGGTCGACGACGTGGGCGACTGGCTCCGGATCCCGATCGCGGCGGCGATCAAGGGTCTGCCGCTCCTCGTGTTCGTGCTCGTCATCGTGCGTCTCGCGCGCCGCAGAGAGCGGATGTGGCTCGAGACCGCGCTCCGATCGGAGGCCGACTCACCGGCGCTCACGATGTCCGAGCTGCGCGTGCTGCTCGACCCCGGCGCCAGGCGTCGCTCGCGCCGCGACATGCAGGAGCGCGCGGGGCCGGCGGCAGAACGGTTGCTGAAGCGCCTTCAGCGGGAGCAGGTGAACCTCGCGATGGTGCGCACCCGGTCGGCGACGGACGATGCGCCCGAGCTCGTTCGACAGCGAGAGCTCTGCAAGTCGCTCCGCGACGCGCTGCTCGCGATGCCGGGCGCGGAGCTCGCGACCGCGAGCGCGCGCGACTGAACGGCTCGGTCCGGATCGCGCTCGGTCGAGGCTCGACGTAGCGTTCCCGCGTGGCCGCCACGCGGTACGAACGACCTTCGGACGAGGCCGATACCCTTCGGACCGTGGATCTCGTCGACGGGGTCGTCTCGGGCGATCGACGCCAGGTGGCGCGGGCGATCTCGATGGTCGAGGACGGCGCGCCGGGCCTGCGCGAGCTGTCGGCTGTCCTGTTCGCGCACACCGGCCGCGCGTACACGATCGGGCTCACCGGCTCACCCGGCGTCGGCAAGTCGACGATCGGCGGCGAGCTCGTCCGGGTCGCGCGGGAGGCGGATCGGTCGGTCGCGGTTCTCGCGATCGATCCGACCTCACCGCTGTCCGGCGGGGCGCTCCTGGGCGACCGGCTGCGGATGCAGGCGCACGCCACCGATCCCGGCGTGTTCATCCGCTCGATGGCCACGCGCGGGCATCTCGGCGGGATGGCGCTCGCCGCGCCAGAGGCGATCCGGATCCTCGACGCCGCCGGCAACGACCTCGTGGTCGTCGAGACGGTCGGTGTCGGGCAGGCCGAGGTCGACGTCGCCGCGGCGACCGACACGACCCTCGTGGTCGTCTCGCCCGGGTGGGGTGACGCCGTCCAGGTGGCGAAGGCCGGCATCCTCGAGATCGCCGATGTCTTCGTCGTGAACAAGTCCGACCGCGAAGGCGCCGAGGCGGCCGCCCGCGATCTCGAGCAGATGGTGGGGATGGGACCCGAGCTCGACTGGACGCCCCCGGTCGTCGCAACCACAGCCACGAGCTCGGAGGGCATCACCACGCTGTGGGACGCGATCGAGCGCCATCGCGCGCACCTCGAGTCGTCGGGAGAGCTCGAACGCAGGCGACGCGAGCGACTGGTGCGCGAGGTCGAGACCCTGGCGCTCGAATCGATGCGCGCGAACGTTCGCGAAGGTCTCGAGGCCGACACGAAGCTCACCGACGACCTGCTGTCGCGCCGGATCGACCCGTACCGAGCCGCGTCTATCCTTGAGGAACGCATCGCGGGCGCGTAGCCCGTCCGAGGAGAGCGGATGGTCGAACAACGCGAGCGCAGGGCACGCACGGGAGGAGCCGCCGAGGGCGAGCCTCACGAGGCTCGAACCCTGTCCGGCGAGCCCCTGAAGCCCGTCTACACGGCCGAGGACCTGTCGGGCTTCGACGCCGAGACGCGCCTCGGCCGGCCGGGCGAGTTCCCGTTCACGCGCGGCGTGTACCCGACGATGTACCGCGGGCGCCTCTGGACGATGCGGCAGTTCGCCGGGTTCGGCTCGGCGGCCGAGACGAACGCGCGCTACCGGTTCCTGCTCGAGCGCGGCCAGGGAGGGCTCTCGGTTGCGTTCGACATGCCGACGCTGATGGGCCGCGACTCCGACGACCCTCGCTCCGAAGGCGAGGTCGGTCGGTGCGGTGTGGCAGCCGACACGCTCGAGGACTTCGAGGCGCTGTTCGACGGGATCCCGCTCGGAGACATCACGACCTCGATGACGATCAGCGGTCCGGCGGTGATCGCGTTCGCCTTCTTCCTCGCCGCCGCCGAGCGGCAGGGCGTCCCGTGGGAACGCCTGGACGGGACGCTCCAGACCGACATCCTGAAGGAGTACATCGCCCAGAAGGAGTGGATCTTCCCGCCGAGACCGCACCTGCGGCTGATCGGCGACCTCATGGCGTTCTGCCTCGAACGCATCCCGAAATGGCACCCGGTCAGCGTGTCGGGCTACCACATCCGAGAGGCGGGGGCGAACGCGTGGCAGGAGCTCGCGTACACGCTCGCCGACGGGTTCGCCTACGTCGAACTCGGCCAGCAGCGCGGCCTCGACGTCGACCGGTTCGCTCCCGGCCTGTCGTTCTTCTTCAACGCGCACGTCGACTTCTTCGAGGAGATCGCCAAGTACCGGGCTGCGCGCCGGATCTGGTCCCGCTGGCTGAAGGAGCGCTACGGCGCGCGCGACGAGGCGTCGATGCGCCTGCGGTTCCACACCCAGACGGCCGGAGTGTCGCTCACCGCGCAGCAGCCGATGAACAACGTCGTCCGAACGGCGATCGAGGCGCTCGCGGCCGTGCTCGGCGGCACGCAGTCGCTGCACACGAACGCGCTCGACGAGGTGCTCGCGCTGCCGACCGAGGAGGCGGCCAAGCTCGCGCTGCGGACCCAGCAGATCATCGCGCACGAGACCGGCGTGGCCGACGTGATCGACCCGCTCGGCGGCTCGTACTTCCTCGAGTCGCTCACCGATCGCATGGAGTCGCTCGCCGAGGAGGAGTTCGCGCGGATCCAGGCGATGGGGAAGGGGTCGATGCTCGACGGCGTCCTCGCCGGGATCGAGCGCGGGCACTTCCAGCAGGAGATCGCCGAGTCGGCGTTCCGAGAGCAGGAGCGGTTCGAGCGGGGCGACCTCGTGAAGGTCGGGGTCACCGACTACGTCGACCAGGACGAGCTGCCGGTGGAGACGCTCGAGATCCTGCCGGAGGTCGAACGCGCGCAGGTGGAGCGGCTCCGCGACGATCCGCGAGCGCAGGGACGGCAGACGCCGCCGGAGCCGCGCTGCGCCACCTGGCCGAGCTCGCGGAGACCGATGCCAACCTCGTCGAACCACTCGTGGACTGCGCCCGGGCACTCTGCACCCAGGGCGAGATCGTGGAGACCTTGCGGCGCGTGTTCGGGGAGTACGTGGAGACCCCGCGCTTCTGAAGCCCTCCGGGGGATTCAGTTGCAATATATTGCAGGTGTTCGATAGCCTATCTGCGTGAGGCCGCTGTTTGCCCGCTCGAAGCCGCTCCTCGTCGTCCTCGGCGCAGTCCTGCTCCTCTCGGGCTGTACCTCCGACGCGTCGGAGTCCGAGGGCCCGAGCGTCGTGACGACGGTGTCCCCGGTCACGAACATCGTGCAGAACATCGGGGGAGACCGGGTCCAGGTGACCGGCATCGTGCCCGAAGGCACGAACAGCCACACGTTCGAGCCGGCCCCCTCCGACGCGCAGGCGATGGCCGAGGCCGACGTCGTGTTCATGAACGGCCTGCATCTCGAGGAGCCCACCCGCGAGCTCGCCGATGCGAACGTCGGCGAGGGCGTCGAGATCGTGCAGCTCGCCGACCGAACGATCACGGCCGAGGAGTACATCTTCGACTTCTCGTTCCCGCGTGAGCAGGGCGATCCGAACCCGCATCTGTGGACGAACCCGCCGTACGCGAAGCGCTACGCCGAGATCGTCACGGAGACGCTCTCCGAGCTCGACCCGGACAACTCGTCGTTCTACGAGGACAACCTCGAGGCGTTCACCGCGCGGCTCGACGAGCTGGACGGACTCGTCCGAGAGGTGACGCAGACCGTTCCCGCCGAGAACCGCAAGCTGCTCACGTACCACGACTCGTTCCCGTACTTCGCTCGCGAGTACGGTTGGGACGTGATCGGGGCGATCCAGCCGTCGGATTTCGCGGAGCCCACGGCACAGGACGTCGCGAACCTGATCGACCAGGTCCGCGCCGAGCAGGTGCCGGCGATCTTCGGATCCGAGGTATTCCCCAGCCCGGTACTCGAGCAGATCGCGGCCGAGACCGGCGCGGAGTACGTGAGCGACCTCCGAGACGACGACCTTCCCGGGGAGAACGGCGACCCCGACCACAGCTACCTCGGGCTGATGGTGTTCGACTTCCGGACGTTCATGTCGGCGCTCGGCGGTGATGCGAGCGCGTTCGACGGATTCGACGTCGAGAACCTCCAGCCGGGAACGACGACGGAGTACCGAACGTGAACGAGCTCGTCCGCTTCGAGAAGGTCACCTGTCGCTTCGGCCAGGAGCCGGTCCTGGTCAACGTCGACCTCTCGGTGGCCGAGGGGGACTTCCTCGGCATCGTCGGTCCGAGCGGCAGCGGCAAGACGACGTTGCTGCGCGCGATCGCCGGGACGGTGCGGCCGATCGCCGGGCGCGTCGTTCGCGACCGCGCGTCGACGATCGGCTACGTCCCGCAGGTCGAGACCGTGAACTGGTACTTCCCGGTCACCGTCCGCGAGGCGGTGCTGATGTCGCGGATCGACGGTCGGATCGCGCCGTGGTCGTCGAAGCAGGACCTTCGCGACGCCGACGAGGTCCTCGACCGGTTGGGTCTCGGCGAACTCGGGTCGCGGCACATCCGCGAGCTCTCGGGCGGACAACAGCAGCGGGTGTTCGTGGCCCGCGCGATGATCCGGCGGCCGAAGCTGCTGCTGATGGACGAGCCGACCTCCGGGGTCGACGTGCGCACGCGACACGACGTGATGCACCTGATCCACGAGCTCCATCACGACGGCCTCGCAGTCGTGCTGACGACGCACGACCTGAACGGGATCGCCGCCCACCTGCCGAACCTGATCTGCCTCAACCGCGAGGTGATCGCGACCGGCCGACCGAAGGACGTGATCACCCCCGACGTGCTCGAGCGCACCTATGGCGCGCCCCTCGAGGTGCTGTCCCACGGCGGCATGCCCGTGGTCGTGGAGCACTACCCCGAGGTTGAGGAGCTCGAGCCGACCGTCGTGCAGCTTCGGGAGGGGCACCATGGACACCCTGCTTGAGCCGTTCGAGTACGCGTTCTTCCGCAACGGGATCGCCGTCGCGACGCTCGCGGGCGCCCTGTGCGGCCTTGTCGGCGTCTACGTGGTGCTCCGCGGCATGAGCTACATCGGCCACGGGCTCTCGCACGCGATCTTCGGCGGGGCGGCGTTCAGCTTGGCCCTCGCGCTCAGCTTCTACTTCGCCGGGCTATGGGGCTTGGCTTCTGCAGTCCTGATCCTGTTGATCGCGCGGCGGCGATCGATCGGGGCCGACGCGGCGATCGGCGTCATCACGTCGGCGGGCTTCGCGATCGGCATCGTGATCGTCAACGAGATCGGGAGCACGCGGAACATCGACGCCCTGCTGTTCGGGAACGTTCTCGGCGTCGGGACGGGCGACGTCGCCGTCGTCGCCGGCGTCACGCTCCTCTCCGCCGCGGCCATCCTCCTCCGCTACCGGCAACTGCTATTCGCTACATTCGATCCGGAGGTGGCGGAGGTCTCCGGCGTCTCGACCCTTCGGATGGATCTCTTGCTGGCGCTCTTGCTCAGCGCCGTCATCACGGTCTGCATGAACGTCCTGGGTGTGACACTCATCGCCGCGATGCTCGTGATCCCGCCGGTGATCGGCCGGCTGTTGACGGACAGCTTCCATCGGATGCTGTGGATCTCGGTGGGTGTCGGGACGTTCTGCGGGTTCGTCGGGGTGTACGTCTCGTACTACCTGGACTGGGCCTCGGGCCCCGCGGTCGTGCTCACGGCCGCCGTGCTGTTCGCCGTCGCGTACACGGTGTCATCCGTTCGGCGTCGACGCATGCCCGAGGCGGCGTTCGACGCGCACGTTGGGTGAGCCGCTAGCGAGCCGGCGCGAGCTCGCGGCGACAGTCGGCGCACAGGCCTCCGATCGCGAAGTGCGTGAGATCCGGGCTGAACCCCCTGTGACGTTCGATCAGCCGAACGAGTGCGGCGGCCTCGTCGATCGACAGGTCGTCCTCGGCGCCGCAGTTCGAGCACGTGAGGTGGACGTGCCCGGCTTCCTCGGCGCGGTGGTACTCGGGGCCGCTCTCGAGGTGGGCATGTGCGAGCACCCCGGCGCCTTCGAGCATCGCGAGCGTCCGGTAGATCGTCGAGGCGTTCACGCCCGGCATCTCGGCCTGGACCTTCCGCGCGAGCGCCGCGGGGGAGATGTGGCCCTGGGTGCGCATGACCTCGGCGACGATCGCACGCCGCTGCGGGGTCATGCGGAGCCCGCGCGCCTTGAGCGCGCTCACGACCTCGGTCTCCTCGGCTACCTGCACGCGCGGGAGTGTAGCAGCGTGTTGCAGGTGCAATGTTCGGTCACAGCGCGCGTCGGAGGCGCCCTCGCGGTCTGCGAGGATAGGGCGCCGATGGGGGAGTTCGTGCGTGTCGAGACCGACGAGGCCGTGGCCACGATCCGCTTGGACCGGCCGCCGGCGAACGCGCTCGCCCGAGCGGTGTCCGAGGAGCTCCTCGAAGCCGCGGAGGCGGTCGCCGGGGACGACGCGGTTCGGGCCGTCATCGTGTGGGGCGGCGAGCGGATCTTCGCGGCGGGGGCGGACATCAAGGCCATGGTCGAGTTCGGGCCTGAGGAGATCGCACCCGACGTCGGCGCCCTCGACGCCGCCTGCCGAGCGCTCGAGGCGATCCCCAAGATCACCATCGCGGCGATCAACGGGTTCGCCCTCGGGGGTGGGTGCGAGGTGGCCCTCTCCTGCGACTTCCGCTACGCGGCCGAGGACGCGCAGCTGGGCCAGCCCGAGATCCTGCTCGGCATCATCCCCGGCGCGGGTGGCACGCAACGCCTTCCTCGGCTCGTCGGGCTCCCCAAGGCGCGGGATCTCGTCCTGTCGGGACGGCGCGTGAAGGCCGACGAGGCGCTCGAGATGGGGCTCGTCGACCGGGTCGTTCCCGGCGCCGACGTGTACGCCGTCGCGGTGGAGGATGCGCGCCGGTTCGCCGCCGGACCAACCCTCGCCCACGCGGCCGCCAAGCGGGCGCTCGCAGCGAGCGGACGGGATCTCGCGGCCGGGCTCGCCGCCGAGCGCGAGGCGTTCGTCCGGCTCTTCGAGACCCACGATCAGCAAGAGGGGATGCGGGCGTTCATCGAGAAGCGCGAGCCGAGGTTCGAGGGGAGGTAGCGTGCGCGTCCGTCAGGCGACTCCGGAGGACGTCCCTTCGCTCGTCGCCCTGTTCCAGGAGCTCGACCGGATGCAGGCCGACTGGCGGGTGTTCACTCCCCGGCCGGGCTTCTACGACGAGGTCGGCGCCAAGTATCAAGAGGCTCTCCGCAACCCCGACGCCGTCCTCCTGGTCGCGACCGACGACGAGGGCGAGGTGGTGGGGATGGCCTACGGCGAGGCGCGAACCCCGTCACGGTTCTCCGACGAGCACGCGCTCGAGCTCTCCGGTGTGGTCGTTCGCGCCGGCTACCGGGGTCGGGGCGTGGGGCGGGAGCTCGTTCGCGAGGCGGCCCGCTTCGCCGCCGAGCGCGACGTCGACTGGGTCGAGCTCAAGACGTTCGCGCCCAATCGAGGCGCCATGGGCTTCTGGGAGGACCTCGGGTTCAGCCCGCGGGTCGTGCAGCTCACGACGACCACCAAGGACCTGATGGACCGGCTCGAGGCGGGCTAGGGCGGCACCCGCCCGCCTCGGACCCGCGGGCCGTCACGAACTCTCGACATCCTCCCGGGAACGAACCGGCCCCCCAGATGGTTCGAATGAAACGATGACGCACCGGGGGCAGGTCCCCGGCGCGATGCCGGACCCGGGGGTGACCATGGCCGATCAGGGATACCGCGGAGCCCGCATCCGCGAGCTCCCCAAGGCGAACCGGACGTACCCGGGCGGTCGCGTCTGCGCCGCCCAGGGATGCAACACCCGACTGTCGATCTACAACCGCTGGGACTACTGCTGGCAGCACGAGCCCGTCCACGAGTACGTTCCGCGCGGCAAGCGTCGGAGCCGAAAGGAGATGGAGGCGGCGTAGCGAGCGGCGTGAGCGTTCGGCTTCCCAGGCGCGGGCTTCCGGCCTAGGGTGAACGACGCATCAAGGATCCGGGCAGCGTCCCCGACAACTCCTGCAGGACCGCTCCCCCCGACGAGCGGACGCACCCATGCCACAGGATGCTCTCGGCACGCCCGATCTGCGGGAAGCCGGATGCCCGTACTGCGAGCGCATCGTCCTCGTCTACGAGGATCCGCCGCGGTGCCCGTTGTGCGCGTGTCCGCTCGACGTCGAGCGGATGCGGCCCTACGCCTGGCCGGACGAGGAGCCTTCGCCCTCGGAGTGAGCGTCGGAGGCGAGCACCCGCTCCGCGATCGCCTTGGCCTCGTCGAGCCGGCTCTTGTCGACGAACAGTCGCACGCTCGACTCCCAGATCTGGCTGAGGAACCCCGGCGCCTTGTACCACCAGAAGATCCCGGCCTCCTCGAGCTTGGCCGCGATCGCCTCGGCGTGCTCGTGGGTGTAGCCGCCGAGATGGACGGTTCGGACGTGGTCGGTCATCCGGCCGCTCCAGCGCTCACGGGACCAGGACGGCGGGACGCCATCCGCGGAGCGCGTTGACGAGCGCGATCGCATCGCTCGCGGCGAGCTGGTCGACCGTGACGGGGCGTTCGGTCAGCACGCCCGTTCGGAGGAACGACGCGCGACCCACGCCGGGGAGCAGCCCGGATGAGAGCGGCGGCGTCACCCACGTCTCGCCGAACCGAACGGCGACGTTGGCGATCGTGGACTCGGTGACCTCGCCCCGATCGTTCACGAGGAGCACGTCGTCGACGTCGGGTCGTCGCTCCCGCCGCCGCTCGTACGGGGCCCGGCGGGTCGACTTGTGGAACAACCAGATGTCGGAGGGATCGACGGGCTCGTCGTCGAGGGCCACGCGAACGGGTTCGGCCGGTGGAGGGGGCGCGTCGCGCACCTCGGTCGCGATCGTTCCGTCGCGGGCGAGCGTCAACCGGACGCCACAAGCCGCGGTCCGGTCGCCGACGGCAGTCTTCAGGGCCCCGACCACGGCCTCTGGATCCATGCGGAACCCGAAGTAGCGCGCCGACGACCCGAGGCGCTCGAGATGGTCTTCGAGCTGTCGGAACCCGGCCTCCGGTTCGTGGCGGACGGTCTCGAGGAGTTCGAAGGCCGGACGGACGTCGGTGAGCACGCGGGCCTTGGCGAGCACCTCCTCGTACTCGCCCGCGGAGGAGGAGTCGTAGGTGATGCCGCCGCCGACGCCGTACTCGGCGGACCCGGTCTCGGTGTCGAGCGCGACGGTGCGGATCGCGACGTTGAAGTTCGCGCCCGGCTCGCCGGCTCCGGCCGGTGCGAGGTAGCCGATCGCGCCGCAGTAGACACCGCGGGCGGATTCCTCGAGGTCCGCGATGATCCGGGTCGTCCGGACCTTCGGAGCGCCCGTCACCGACCCGCTCGGGAAGAGCGCGCCGAACACGTCGACGAGCGAGGTCGCAGGTCGTAGGTCGCCGGCGACCGTCGACGTGAGCTGCCACACGGTCTCGAACCGTTCCGCCTCGTAGAGCGCCTCGACCTCGACGGACCCCGGGCGGCAGACGCGGCCGAGGTCGTTGCGGAGCAGGTCCACGATCATCGCGTTCTCGGCGCGTTCCTTCTCGGACGAGGCGAGTTGTGCCGCAACCTGCTCGTCCTCCGCGAGCCACCGGCCGCGGGGGGCTGTGCCCTTCATCGGCCGTGTCGTGATGCGATCGCCCTCGATGCGGAAGAAGAGCTCGGGGGAGGCGGACAGCACTCGGTAGCGGCCGAGGTCGAGGAACGCCGCGTACCCTCCGCGCTGCGCGAGGCAGAGGTCGCGATAGAAGCCGCGTTCGTCGCCCGCGATCCTCGCCCGGAGGCGGAGCGTGTAGTTCACCTGGTACGTGTGCCCGGCCGCGATCAGCTCGCGGATCCGCTCGATCGCCGCGTCGTAGGTCGCGCGATCCACCGACGGATACCACGGGGATCCGGCCTGAGCCGGCGGTTCGGCGCGCGGCGGCTCGGGGGCGGCGACCTCCTCCCGGCGCTCGAACAACGCGAACCAGGCGAGCGGCATCGCGGCGAACGGATCGTCCGGTGGCCGGACGCGAACCGAGAGCTCCGGATCCAGGCCGTGGGCGGCCTCGTAGGCGACGAAGCCGGCGACCCAGAGGCCGCGCGCGGCCGCGGCCTCGGCCGCCTCGATCGCCCCGGCCACCTCGGCCGGACGCCGCGCCTCGACCACGCCCACGGGTTCGACCATCCGGAACGAACGCTCCGAGCCGGGCACCAGGTCGTCGAACCGTGCCTCGATCATCGCGCCTCCATCAACTGCGGCGTGCGCGGATCTCCTCGATCAGCTTCGGGACCACGGTGAGCGCGTCGCCCACGATGCCGAGGTCGGCCATCCGGAAGATCGGCGCGTCGGCGTCCTTGTTGATCGCGATGATCCGCTTGGCGCCCTTCATGCCGACGACGTGCTGCGTCGCGCCGCTGATGCCGACCGCGATGTAGACCTCGGGCTTCACGGTCTTGCCGGTCTGGCCCACCTGGTAGGAGTACGGCACCCAGCCGGCATCGACGACGGCGCGGCTCGCGCCGACGGCCGCGTCGCCGATCGCCGCGGCGAGGTCGTCGAGCAGCTTGAAGTTCGACGCGTCCTGGAGGCCGCGGCCGCCCGCGATCACGACCTTCGCGTCCTCGAGGCGCGGGCCCGATGCGGTCTCCTCGTGGCGTTCGACGCGACGGGTCGTGGTGAGCTCCTCGGGGATCTCGATCTCGACGGGAACAACCTCCGCGGTGCCGCCGTTCGGTTCGGCCGGGAACGACTTCGGGCGCACGAGCACGAGGCGGGGCGTCGGCCCCTCGAGCGTCACGTCGACGACGCGGGCGCCGCCGAAGATCTGGGCCTGCGCGACATCGAGACCGAGGACGTCCGTGGCGTTGCTCATGAGCGTGGTGCCGAGCTTCGCCTGCAGCCGCCCCGCGACGTCGCGCGCGTCGTAGCTCGTCGAGAACAGGATCAGGTCGGGCGTGTGCTGGCGCACGAGCTCGTGCAGCGCGTGGGCGGCTGGCCGCCCGAGTGTGTCGGCGAAGACGTCGTCGTCGCTCGCGTAGACCGTCGTCGCGCCGTGGTCGCCGAGCGCCGGCGCGGACGCGGTTGCCCCGGGACCGAGCGCGACGGCTGCGACGTCATCGCCGAGCGAACGCGCCTTGGTGACGAGTTCGAGCGTTGTCGAGCTCGGACCTTCGGCCGCCACCTCGGCGTAGACCCAGATCGCCACGTCAGATCGCCTTGGCCTCGGCGAGCAGGTCGGCTGCCTTGGTCGCCGCGTCGTCGCCGGCCTCGACGACGACGCCCGCTTCCTTCTCGGGGGCATCCGACACGTCCGTCACGCGCTGCGTCGGCGCCACGTCGCCTTCGGACAGGCCGAGATCGGCGAGCGAGAGCTGCTCGAGGGGCTTGGACTTCGCGGCCATGATCCCCTTCAGCGTCGGGTACCGAGGTTCGGCCGCGCTACCGGTCACGGTGACGAGCGCGGGGAGTGGCGACGTCACGACGTCGTAGCCGCCCTCGGTCTGGCGTTCGACGCGGAGCGCGTCGTCCCCGAGCTCCACCTTGCGCGCGAAGGTGACGCTCGGGATGCCGAGGAGCTCGGCCACGGCCATCGGCAACGTCCCGGTTGAGCCGTCGGTCGATTCGACCCCGGCGAGCACGAGATCGAACGGCGAGCGCTTCGCCGCCGCCGCGAGCACCTTGGCCGTCCCGAGCGCGTCGGCGCCGCGCAGCGCCGGATCGCTGACGACGAGACCGGTGCTCGCGCCCATCGAGAACCCCTTGCGGAGTGCGCTCGTCGCGACCTCGGGGCCCATCGAGACCAGTGCGACCTCACCCCCGTGGGCCTCGACGAGCTGGAGTGCCGCCTCGACGGCGAACTCGTCGCCCGGGTCGAGCGCTCCCTCGACGCCCTCGCGAACGAGGAGCAGGTCCTCGCCGAGGGTGGGCGTGCCCTGGGGTTCGGGCACGTACTTGACCAGGACCACGACCTGCACGGGTTCGAGCCTCCGTCCGGACGACCGAGGCGAGGATATCCGAAGCCCGCACGCATCGGCCTCGCCGGGTACCCTTCCTCGGCCGAAAGGGGGGCACACCCTGCGCTGCTCGTCCTGTGGAACGGAGAACGAGGCCGGCCGCAAGTTCTGCGGCGAATGCGGCTCGCCCCTCAGCGCCCCGTGTCCGCAGTGCGGTGCGCCGAACCCCCCGACGGTGAAGTTCTGCGGGGAATGCGGGGCCGTCCTCGGCGGCAACGGCGCCGCCCCCCCGACCGAACGCCCCTCGGCAGCTCCGACGTCCGAGCGCCGGCTCGTCTCGGTCCTGTTCGCCGACCTCGTCGGGTTCACCACCCTCTCCGAGCAGCGGGACTCGGAGGACGTTCGGGACCTGCTGTCCCGGTACTTCGAGTTGGCGCGGCAGGTGATCGCCCGGTACGGAGGCGTCGTGGAGAAGTTCATCGGCGACGCGGTCATGGCCGTCTGGGGCACGCCGGTCACCAAGGAGGACGATGCCGAACGCGCCGTCCGGGCCGCCCTCGAGTTGACGACCGCGATCGAGGCGCTCGGCGAGCAGGTCGGCGCCCCCGGTCTCCGCGCGCGTGCCGGCGTGCTGACCGGCGAGGCCGCCGTGAACCTCGACGCGGACGGTCAGGGCATGGTCGCGGGCGATCTGGTGAACACGGCCTCGAGGGTCCAGTCGGTCGCCGAACCCGGAGCCGTGTTCGTCGGCGAGGCCACCCGGCGAGCGAGCGAAGCCGCGATCGCCTACCAGGAGGCCGGGTCGTTCGAGCTCAAGGGCAAGGCCGAGCCGGTGCCGCTCTGGCGCGCCGAACGCCTCGTCGCCGGGATCCGAGGAGGTCAGCGCGCCGCCGGGCTCGAGCCGCCGTTCGTCGGGCGAGATCGAGAGCTGCGCATCATCAAGGACCTCTTCCACGCCACCGCCGATCGTGGCACGGCACAGCTCGTGTCGGTAGTCGGACCTGCCGGCATCGGGAAGTCGCGCCTCGTGTGGGAGTTCTTCAAGTACATGGACGGCCTCGCCGACGACACGCGTTGGCACCGCGGACGTTGCCTCGCGTACGGAGAGGGCGTGACCTACTGGGCGCTCGCGGAGATGGTCAGGACGAACGCCGACATCCTCGAGGGTGAGGAGACGGCCTCGGCGCTGCCGAAGCTCAGAGCGGCGGTCGAGCACGCGATCCGGGAACCCGAGGAGCGCAAGTGGGTCGAGCCCCGGCTCGCGAGCCTGCTCGGTCTCGAGTCGGGTCCGACGCGAGACCGCGAGGACCTGTTCGCGGCTTGGCGGCTGTTCTACGAACGGCTGGCCGACGAGATGCCGACCATCATGGTGTTCGAGGACATCCAGTGGGCCGACGCCTCGCTGCTCGACTTCATCGAGTACCTGACCGAGTGGTCCCGGGATCACCGGATCTTCGTCCTGACGCTCGGCCGCCCTGAGCTCGTGGAGCGAAGGCCCGAGTGGGGTGCAGGCAAGCGGAGCGTGACCTCGATCTACCTCGACCCGTTGCCGCAGGGCTCGATGGACGAATTGCTGACGGGCCTGGTTCCTGGACTCCCGGGCGAGCTGTCGACCAAGGTGCTCGAACGCGCCGAAGGCGTGCCGTTGTACGCGGTCGAGACCGTCCGCATGCTGCTCGACCGCGGCCTGGTAGTCGAAGATCACGGGGCCTACCGGCCCGCCGGCGCCGTCGGCGAGCTCGAGGTACCCGAGACGCTGCACGGGCTGATCGCCGCCCGTCTCGACGGACTCACGTCCGAGGAGCGACGGCTGGCGCAGGACGCGTCGGTGCTCGGGAAGACGTTCATCAAGGAGGCGCTGGCATGGGTCTCGGGGCTCGCGCCCGAGACGCTCGAGCCGCTCCTCACCTCGTTGATGCGCAAGGAGATCCTCTCCGTGCAGGCGGATCCGAACTCGCCCGAGCGGGGTCAGTACGCGTTCCTCGGCGACCTGATCCGCTGGGTCGCATACGAAACGCTCTCGAAGAAGGAGCGGCGTATCCGTCATGTCGCCGCCGCAGCCTTCCTCGAGGCGAACTTCGAGGAAGAGGACGTGGCGGAGGTCGTCGCCTCGCACTACGTACAGGCATACGAGGCGGCTCCGGACGCCCAAGACTCGGCAGACCTCCGAGCCAAGGCCCGTGACGCGCTTGCCCGCGCCGGGCAGCGTGCAGCTTCGTTGGGCGCGAGCGCGGAGGCGCTCCGGTATTTCGAGCGAGCCACCGAGCTCGCCGATCAGCCGCTCGATGAGGCCGATCTCCACGAGCGCGCCGGGGAGGTGGCCTGGAGCACGGGGGGATCGGAGGCCGCGACGCGCCACTACGAGCGGGCCATCGAGCTGTACGAGTCCGTCGGCCGGATGCACCTGGCCGCGCGGGCATCCGCCGCCTACGCGGAGGTCCGATGGGCCTCCGAGGGTGGGAACGAGGAGTCGCTCGCGCGCATGGAGCGAGCCTTCGAGGTCCTGTCGCTCGAGGAACCGGACGAGGCCCTCGCCACGCTCGCGGCGCAGCTCGGCCGCCTCCTCTTCTTCGCGGGGAGACTGGAGGAGGGTCGTGAGCGGACCGAGCTCGCCCTCCGACTCGCCGAGGGGCTGCAACTGCCGGAGGTCTTCTCCCAGGCGCTCAACACCAGGTCGTTGATCATCGCGGCGGACGGTCGGCCCGACGAGGCGCTGGTCCTGTTGAAGCACGCGCTGGAGGTCGCGCTCGATCACGACCTCGGAGGTGCCGCTCTCCGCGCGTACAACAACCTGTGCGCCACGTACGGGTTCGCCAACCGTCACGAGGAAGAGCTGCTGATGGCGGAGCGAGGTGTGGAGCTCGCTCGTCGGTTGGGGAATCAGCGATGGGAGTCGCAGCTACTGGCATGTCAGATCAATCCGCTGGTGAACCTCGGTCGGTGGGACGAGGGCTTGCAGCTCGCGACGGATCTCGAAGGGCGCGAGGAGCAGGCGGCTCTTGCCACCTTCGTGCAGGAACTGCTCTTCCTGATCCCGGTACACGTGGGGCGGGGTGACATCGATGCCGCAAGGAGCCTCCTCGCGAAGGTGAAGGAGCCGATCGTCGACGACACGCTGGACATCCAGCTCCAGGCGAGCCTCGCCGCGGCGGCCGCGATCGTGCAACTCGCGGAAGGGGATGCAAAGGGGGCGTTCGGGACTGCGAGCGTCCCGGTCGAGTACCTGCTCGGAGAGAGCGGCGCCAGCGCGCAGCTGGATGCGATCTCGACGGCACTCGAGGCTGCTGTCGAAAGCGACGATCGATCCCGCGCCGACCAGCTCGCCGCTCGAGTCGACCGGATCCTCCCGGGCGCGCTTCCGCCGGGGATCCGAGCTCAGACCGTGCGCTATCGGGCAAGGAGGGCGGCCGCGGACGGCCGAGCGGCCGAGGCGGAATCCGGCTTCAAGCAGGCGACGGGTGCGTTCCGCGAGCAGCAGTTGCCCTTCCAGATGGCGATCTCACTCACCGAGCACGGCGAGTGGCTCGTCGAGCAGGGGAGGGAGGCCGAGGCGCAACCCCTCCTGGCCGAGGCTCGCGAGATCTTCGAGCGTCTGCGCGCCACCCCGTGGTTCGAACGCGTCGACGCCTTGCTCCCGGCCCCGGTGGCCGCCGGCTCGTAGCATCGAGCCATGTCGTCGAAGGGATCCGTGCTCGTCGCGCTGTCCGGCGGGGTCGACTCGTCGGTCGCGGCCTGCCTCCTCGCCGAGCAGGGCTACGAGGTCGTGGGGTCGCACATGCGACTCGTGCATCTCGACGGCGTCGAGCACGGGTGTTGCGGTCCGGCCGCTCGCGCCGACGCGGCCGAGGTCGCGCGGATCGCGGGGTTCCCGTTCGAGATCTGCGACCTGACGGACGAGTTCGAGCGGACGGTGATCGACGACTTCGTCGCCGAGCACGAGGCCGGGCGCACGCCGAACCCGTGCGCGCGGTGCAACGGCGAGATCAAGTTCGGCGCGTTCCTCCGGCGGGCCGACGAGCTCGGGATCGATCACGTCGCGACCGGTCACTATGTGCGGACGGAGGCACGCGCGGGTCGCGTCAGGCTGCTCCGCGGGGCCGACCGGTCGAAGGACCAGTCCTACATGCTCCACATGCTCGGCCAGCGCGAGCTGACGCGGTCGATGTTCCCCGTCGGCGGGATGCAGAAGACCGAGACCCGAGCGTGTGCCGAGCGGTTCGGCCTGCCGGTCGCGACCAAGCCCGACTCGCAGGAGCTGTGCTTCGCGCCGAGCGGCGACGCCGGTGGCTACCTGCGCTCGGTCGCCCCGCACCTGATGAGCGAGGGCGACGTCGTGGACCCGGACGGACGGGTGCTCGCGCGCCACGGAGGCGCGGCCGGATACACGGTGGGGCAGCGACGAGGCCTCGGCGTCTCGCGGCCCGAGCCCTCGTACGTCCTGGAGGTCGACGCCTCCGCCAACCGCGTGGTCGTTGGCCCCGGCGAGATGCTCGCCCGCCGCGGCCTCGTCGCCGATCGCGTCTCGTGGGTCGCGGGCGGACCACCCTCGCCGGGGCCGTTCGAGGCGGAGGTTCGGATCCGGTACCGGGGCGACGACGTCCCCGCCGTGATCGAACCCGTCGGCGACCGGCTCCGCATGGAGTTCCGAACGCCCCAGCGCGGCGTCGCGCCGGGACAGAGCGTGGTCCTCTACCGCGGCGACGAACTCCTCGGCGGCGGCCGCATCGTGGAGCCGTTGCGCTGAAGTTGAACCGCCGGAGGGTCGGCGGGCGCGGATATCATCGGCCGGTGGAGATCCGGGGATGAAGCTCCTCAAGCGCAAGCCGCGCACGTTCGAGATCCAGGTGCAGGACATGACCCTGCACATCCAGGCGGTCACCGACTTCAACGAGGAGTCAAGAGCCGCGGCCCTGTCGTTCTGGGAACAGCTCCACGCGTACACGATCCGCAACCCCGAGTTCAGCTCGGCCAAGCGCCCGATCGAGGTCCCGGCCGACGCGCCCGAGATCGTGCGGGAGATGGTGACCTCGGCGCGGCGCGCGGGGGTCGGCCCGATGTTCTCGTTCCGGGGCGCCGTGACCGATCACGTGGGGCGCTTCCTCGCGCGCGAGGGTCACGAGGTCACCGTGAACTGCGGGGGCGATTACTACATCCGGTCTCGCCGGCGGCAGAAGCTCACGGTGGTCCGCGCGTCCGGGTCCTCGGTGGCCGTCGTCGTGCCGGCAAGCAAGCAGGGCGTCGGCGTCTCGATGACCCCGGGTCCCGGCCGGGTCGCGCACCTCGACGGGTCCGGCGGGGGCACGCGGCTGGACGGGCTCGCCGTGCTCGCCGAGTCGTGCATGCTGGCCGACGCCGCGGCCGCGGGGGTCGGGGCCGTCCTGTCCAGGGAGGACGGCTTCAACAACTCGCTCGCCTACCTCAAGAAGGTCAAGGGCGTGCTCGGCGGTCTGGTGATCTCCGGCGAGCGGATCGGGATGGTGGGCTCGCTGGAGATCGCCGCGTGAGCGCGGCCGAGGAGCGCGAGCTCGCGTCGGCCCAGCTCCGGGTCGAGGAGCTCCGCGAGCAGCTGAACTACCACCTGTACCGCTACCACGTGCTCGACGATCCAGAGATCTCCGACGCCGAGTACGACGAGCTCATGAACGAGCTCCGGGCGCTCGAGGAACGGTTCCCCGAACTCATCACGCCGGACTCACCCAGCCAGCGCGTCGGCGCGACGCCGGCCGACCTGTTCGCGCCGGTCGAGCACCGTTCGCCGATGCTCTCGCTCGACAACGCGTTCAGCCGCGAGGAGCTGGAGGCGTGGGCCGCTCGGGTGGAGCGCGGGGTCGGCTCCGGCGCGCGCCACTCGTGCGAGCTGAAGATCGACGGGATCGCGGTCGCGCTCACGTACGAGAACGGCGTGCTCACCAAGGGCGCGACGCGCGGCGACGGGCGGATCGGCGAGGACATCACCGCCAACGTCCGAACGGTCCGGAACGTTCCGCAGCGGCTGAAGGCCGACCCGCTCCCGGCGTACCTCGAGGTTCGCGGCGAGATCTACCTGCCGGTCAAGGCGTTCGAACGGCTGAACGAGCAGCTCCTCGCGGAGGACAAGCGCCCGTTCGCGAACCCGAGGAACGCCGCGGCCGGCTCGCTCCGCCAGAAGGACCCGAAGGTCAGCGCGTCCCGGCCGCTGGCGCTCATCGTGCACTCGTTCGGCTACGCCGACGGCATCCGGTTCGATTCCCACTCGGGGTTCCTCGACTGGTGCCGGGACGCCCGCCTGCCGGTCGCGCCGACCTCGGCCGTCCACGACGACATCGACGGCGTCGTCGGCTACGTCGGCCGCTGGGAGAAGGACCGGCACAGCGTCGAGTGGGAGATCGACGGCGCCGTGATCAAGGTGGACCTGGTGGCGCTCCAGCAGGAGCTCGGCGCGACGAGCCACGCGCCCCGGTGGGCGATCGCCTACAAGTTCCCGCCCGAGGAGCGGACCGCGCTGCTGCGCAAGATCGACGTCCACACCGGGCGGACCGGCAAGGTCACGCCGTTCGCCGTGCTCGAACCCGTGTTCGTCAGTGGCGTGACGATCACGTACGCCACGCTGCACAACGAGAGCGAGGTCGCGCGCAAGGACGTTCGCGAGGGTGACACGGTCATCGTTCGACGCGCCGGGCGACGTGATCCCCGAGGTCGTCGGGCCGGTCCTCGCCAAGCGGAAGAAGGGCGCGCGGAGGTGGAAGTTCCCGAGAGACTGCCCGTCGTGCGGGACCGAGCTCGTGAAGGCCGAGGGCGAGGCCGACCATCGCTGCCCGAACCCCGCCTGTCCGAGCCGCAACGTGGAGTGGCTGTACTCGTTCGCCTCGCGCGGTGGGCTCGACATCGAGGGGCTCGGCTACATGACCGGGATGGGGTTGCTCGATCGCGGCATCGTCGAAGGACCCGGCGGACATCTTCACGCTCACCGCAGAGGACCTCGCGCAGCTGCCCGGGTTCGCGGACAAGTCGACCACCAACCTGCTGGCCGCGATCGAACGCGGGAAGGACCGCCCGCTCTGGCGACTGCTGACCGCGCTCAACATCCGCCACGTCGGGACGCACGTCGCCCAGGTCCTCGCGAACGCGCTCGGCTCGATCGACGCCCTGATGGAGGCCTCCGCGCAGGACATCGACGACGTGGAGGAGATCGGTCCCGAGATCGCGAGGAGCGTGCACGCGTGGTTCGCCGACCCTGCCAACCGTCGTCTCATCGAGAAGCTGCGCGCCGCCGGCGTCCGCATGAAGGACGAGGTGAAGAAGAAGCCCAAGGGTAAGCAGCCGCTCGCCGGCACGTCGGTCGTGATCACCGGCACGCTCGAGAAGCTTTCGCGGGACGAGGCGACGGCTGCGGCGAAGGAGGCGGGCGCGCGCGTGGCCTCGAGCGTCTCGAAGAAGACCGATTTCGTCGTCGTGGGCGAGAACCCGGGGACGAAGGCTGCCAAGGCCGAAGAGCTCGGCGTCGAGATGATCGACGAGAAGGAGTTCCTGAAGCGCCTCGGTCGTCGTTGAGGGAGCATCCGCCGTCGTTGAGGTCGACGGCGTTGCACCTGTGCGACGATGCCCCCGACGAAGGAGCGCGCGTGGCCGCGACGGTCATCGACGGGAACGCGATCGCCGAACAGCTCCGCAAGAGCATCGCGGACGAGCTGGCGGTCCTGCGGCTGTCCGAGGTCCGGCCGGGACTCGCGACCGTCCTGATCGGTGAGTCCTACGACGCCGAGGCCTACGAACGCCACGTCCGGCGCCTCTCCGAGAGCCTCGAGTACCGCTACGTCTGCGAGCGGCTCCCCGAGGACATCGAGCTCGAGGACGTCGTCGCCACGCTGGGCAAGCTGAACGCCGATCCGCGGATCACCGGGATCCTCGTGCTCCATCCGCTGCCGGCACACATCCCCGAGGCCGAGATCAACAGCGCGGTCGATCCCCGCAAGGACATCGAGGCGGTCCATCCGCTCAACACCGGCCTGCTCGCGCAGGGCCGGCCTCGGTTCCTGCCCTCCACACCGGCCTCGTGCTTCTACCTGCTCGATCACTACGCGGACGCGAGTGGCGGCGGCCACGACGAGTTCTACACCGGCCGGACCCTGGTGGTGGTCGGGCGCTCGAACAGCGTCGGCAAGCCCGCGCAGATGCTCGGGCTCCAACGCAACGCGACCGTGATCGCCTGCCACAGCCGGACGAAGCCGCTCGAGGACTACACGCGGCAGGCCGACATCTTGATCGTCGCGGCGGGGGTCCGCGGGATCGTGGACGGCGACATGGTGAAGGACGGCGTCGTGGCCGTCGACGTCGGGATCCACGCGGTCAAGGACGAGGGGACCGGCAAGACCCGGATGGTGGGGGACCTCGATTTCGCGAGCGTTGCCGAGAAGGCCGAGGCGATCACGCCGGTTCCCGGCGGCGTCGGGCCGATCACCGACGTGTGGCTCGTCGGCAACGCGCTGATGGCCGCCGCGATCGCCAACCAGGTCGAACCGCGGTTCGGCCTGTTCCGCTAGCCCTCCCCGGCCCGCGCGACGCCGCCCGACGGCTCGACGGCGTTCGGTCCGTCGGTAGACTGCGCGCATGCCGGTCGAGATCGACATCGAGCACGTCGCCCGTCTGGCGCGACTCGAGCTCACCGACGAGGAGAAGGCGCGGCTGCGCGAGCAGCTCGGCCTGATCCTCGAGCACGCCGCCAAGGTGGGCGAGGTCGCGGCCGAGGACGTCCCGCCGACCTCGTACGCGATCCCGCGCTCGAACGTGCTCCGTCCCGACGAGCTCGCGCCCTCGCTGTCGACCGAGGACGTGCTGTCGAACGCACCCGAGGCCGAGGCCGATCGGTTCAAGGTGCCGCGGATCGTGGAGGTCGAGTGACCGAGCTCTGCGACCTCACGGCGACCGAGCTCGGCGCCAAGCTCCGAGCCGGCGAGACCACGAGCGCGGAGATCCTCGCCTCGTGCACCGCGCGGATCGACGCGGTCGACGACCGCGTGCGAGCGTTCCTCACCCGCACGGGCGACCTGGCGCGCGAGCAGGCGGCCGCGGCCGACGACCGGTTCGGTGGCGGCGCGAACGCCGGCACGCCGGCCGCCGCGGGGATCCCGCTCGCGCTGAAGGACGTGCTCTCGACTCGGGGCGTCACGAGCACCTGCGGATCGAAGATCCTGGAGTCCTACGTGCCGCCCTACGACTGCACGCCGTGGGCGAGGCTGAAGAGCCGACGGCAGTGTGCTCCTCGGCAAGACCAACTGCGACGAGTTCGCGATGGGGTCGTCGAACGAGAACTCCGCGTTCGGGCCGGTCCACAACCCGTGGAACCTCGACATGGTCCCCGGCGGCTCGAGCGGTGGGAGCGCCGCGGCGGTGGCCGCCGGCATGGCGATCTGGGCACTCGGGACCGACACCGGCGGTTCGGTCCGGCAGCCGGCGGCGCTCTCGGGGGTGGTCGGGTTCAAGCCGACGTACGGGCTCATCAGCCGGTACGGCCTGATCGCGTTCGCGTCCTCGCTCGACACCGTCGGCACGTTCACGCGGAGCGTCCGTGACGCGGTAACGCTGCTGTCGACGATCGCCGGCAAGGACCCGTTGGACGCGACGAGCCTCGACACCTCCCGCCGCGACTACACGGATGGACTCGACGGCGGCGTCGACGGCCTGCGCGTCGGGGTGATCAGGGAAGCGTTCGGTGACGGCGTCGAGCCGGGCGTTCGCGACTCGGTCCGCGCGGGCGTCGACGCGCTCGAGCGGCTCGGCGCGACCGTCGGCGAGGTCTCGCTTCCGCACACGGAGTACGCCGTGTCCGCCTACTACCTGATCGCGCCGAGCGAGGCGTCGTCGAACCTCGCACGCTACGACGGCGTCCGGTACGGGTTGCGGGTGGAGGGCACGGACTCGGTCGAGATGATGACGAAGACGCGCGGCGCCGGGTTCGGGGCCGAGGTCAAGCGGCGGATCATGCTCGGCACGTACGCGCTGTCGGCCGGTTATTACGAGGCCTACTACGGCCAGGCGCAGAAGGTGCGAACGCTCATCATCCGCGACTACGAAGCCGCGTTCGCCAACTACGACGTGTTGGTCTCGCCGACCTCGCCGACGACGGCCTTCCCGATCGGCGCGAAGGTCGACGATCCGCTCGCGATGTACCTGAACGATGTCTTCACGATCCCGGCGAACCTGTCGGGCATGCCGGCGATCTCGATCCCGAGCGGCCTGGACGAGCAGGGCCTGCCCGTCGGCCTCCAGCTCACGGCCCCGGTGCTCGAGGAGTCCCGGCTCCTGCGCGCGGCGCACGCGCTCGAACAGGCGATCCGGTTCGAGACGCGGCCGCCGTTGCTGGCCGACCTCGCCGCCTAGGCGACGGCGTCGGGTTCGAGGTCGCCCGAGGTCGGCTCCGGCTGTGGCGCCGTGCTTCCGCTCGAGACGATGAGCGCCACCGCGACCACGATCACGGCCGCCGCGGCGATCGTCCGCAGCCCCACGGGCTCGTCGAGGATCAGCCAGCCGAGGAACACCGCCACGACGGGCGTGACGTACGCGTAGGTGGCGACGAGCGTCGTGCGCGCGTTCCGCAGCAGCCACAGGTACGACGTGAACGCGATCAGGGATCCGAACACCACGAGGTAGCCGAGCGCGAGCAGCGAGGCCGTCGAGAACTCCTCGGGATGGATCCGCCCGAGCTCGCCGATCAGCGCACCGACGAGCAGGAGCAACGCGCCTCCCAGCAGCTGCTGCATCCCGTTCCCGACGAACGGGCGCTTGGGGAGCGGCGCCCTTCGCGAGTACAGGGATCCGGTCGCCCACGCGATCGACGCGCCGAACGCGAACATCGCGCCGCCCAGGTCGAAGCTCCCCGCCTCGACGCCCTGACCGACGAGCAGGGCCGTGCCGCCGAACCCGAGGACGAGGCCGATCACCGTTCGGGCGCCGAGCGGCCGCCGGAGCGCGATCCGGTCGAATAGCGCCATCCAGAGTGGCACGAGCGCGATGATGAGCGCGACGACACCGGAGGGCACGGTGCGTTCGGCCCACACCACGCCGCCGTTGCCGCCGACGAGAAGGAGTGCGCCGACGATGAGGGCGGAGCGCCACTGGATCGCCGTGGGACGGTCGCCCTCCCGGTCGCCGCGGCGGATCGCCCACAGGTAGAGCGCCGCTCCCGCGATCACGAAGCGGACCCCGGCCGAGAGCAGCGGCGGCATCGTCTCGTTCACGACCCGGATCGCGAGATACGTGGTGCCCCAGATCACGTACACCGTGAGCAGCGGACCCCAGATGACCGAGGGGGAATGCTGTGGGGGTATGCCCCGGTCGCTCGCTGCTTCCGCCGGCCGGGTCATGGCCATCACGATACGGAGCCCCGCCCGAAGGCGTCACTGCCTTGAGGGTATTTGCTGGTTACGCGCCGGAACCGGTCCACCGCAGTCCCCGGCGCCGCGGAAACGGACACGCCGGACCGCTCCGCTACTCTTTGCGCGACATGACCGCGTTCGAAAGCGTCGTCGGTCTCGAATGCCACGTCGAGCTGTCGACCACGACCAAGATGTTCTGCGGCTGCCGAAACGAATTCGGGGCGCCGCCGAACTCGAACGTCTGCCCCGTCTGCCTCGGCTTGCCGGGGTCGCTCCCGGTGCCGAACGAGGAGGCGATCGCGTCGATCGTTCGGATCGGGCTCGCGCTGGACTGCGAGATCGCCCCCGATTCGCTGTTCCATCGGAAGAACTACTTCTATCCGGACATGCCGAAGGACTACCAGATCAGCCAGTACGACCTGCCGGTGTGCATCGGTGGTCACCTCGAGATCGACGTCGACGACACGAAGCGGCGGATCGGGATCACCCGCGTGCACATGGAGGAGGACACCGGCAAGACGACGCACGCGGGCGCGAGCGGGCGGATCGGCCAGGCCGAGTACGCGCTGGTCGACTACAACCGCGCCGGCGTTCCGCTCGTCGAGGTCGTCTCCGAGCCCGACCTGCGTTCGCCCGAAGAAGCGCGCGCGTACTTCCTCGAGCTCCGCTCGACGCTCGAGGCGCTCGGGGTGTCGGACGTGCGGATGGAAGAGGGGTCCCTGCGCTGCGACGCGAACATCTCGACGCGCCGGGCGGGTGAGGACGTGCTCGGCACCAAGGTCGAGATCAAGAACCTCAACTCGGTCCGCTCGCTCGAGCGCGCGCTCCGCTACGAGGAGGAGCGACAGCGGAAGGCGCTCGAGGCGGGCGAGCCTCTCGTGCAGGAGACGCGGCACTTCGACGAGGGGAACGGCTCGACGCACACGTTGCGGTCGAAGGAAGAGGCGTTCGACTACCGGTACTTCCCCGAGCCCGACCTGCCGCCGCTCGCGCCCGAGCGCGAGTGGGTGGAGCAGCTCCGCGCCGGCCTGCCCGAGCTGCCGGCCGCGCGACGGGCGCGCTACGTCGCCGAGCTCGGCGTCACGGCCGAGCAGGCTCGCATCCTGACGCACGCGGGGGCGACCGCGTCGTTCTTCGAGGAGACCGTCGCGCTCGGCGCCCAGCCGTCGGCGGCCGCGAACTGGATCACCCAGGACCTGGCGGGCCTGCTGAACGCCGCCAAGGTGGAGCTCCCGGACACGAAGGTGACGCCGCAGCACGTCGCGGATCTCGTTCGCCTGGTCGCCGACGGGACGATCTCGGCCACCGGCGCCAAGCAGGTGCTCGAGGACGCATTCGAGACCGGCGAGCCGGCGGAAACGATCGTCGAGCGACGGGAGCTCCGGCAGGTGACCGACACCTCGGCGCTCGAGGCCTGGGTCGACGAGGCGATCGCCGAGAATCCCGAGCCCGTCGAGCAGTTCCGCCGCGGCAAGGAGGGCGCCCTGAACGCGGTCCTCGGCCAGGTCATGAAGCGGTCCGGCGGCTCGGCGAACCCGAAGGTGGTCCGCGAGCTCCTGCTCGAGCGACTGTCCGGATCTTGAGCCGCGCCCGGTGAGGGTCGACCGCACCCGGCCTCGGCGCTACCCCTGGTGGCAGCTGATCCTGCTCGGGCTGGTCGGCCTGATCGAGGCGCTGTTCCGGCCGCTCGGGCGCATGTGGCGTTCGGACGAGCCGCTGGACACGTTCGGGCTCGCCCACTTCGGCAGCGTGGCCGGCGACGCGCTCGTCGCGATCGCGCTCGCCGAGTCGCTCTTCTTCGACATCCCGGTCGGGGAGTCCGCGCCCAGGGTGGCCGCCTACCTCGCGCTCACGATGGCGCCGCTCGCGGTGGCCGGGCCGTTGCTGGTGCCGCTCCTGGACCGGGCCGGACCGCGGCGGGCGATCTCGTTCGGCGCCGCGGCGGGCCGAGCCGTCGTCTGCCTCCTGGCGGCGCCGCGGTTCGACACGCTGCTGCTGTTCCCGGCCGCGTTCCTGCTCCTCGTCCTGTCGAAGGTGCACGCGATCACGAAGAACGGACTCGCGGTCGCGTACGCGGGGCCGCACGAGGGACTGGTGCGTGCCAACGCGCGGCTCGGCCGGATCGCCGCCGGCGGGGCGTTGCTCGCGATCGGTCCGGGTCTGCTCGCGTTGCAGATCGGCGACGCGCGGTCGGTGCTGTACCTCGGCGCCGTGGTCTACGGCGGGGCCGCGGCGCTGAACCTGCGACTGCCGCACCCGCGGGTCCGGGGCGGCGACGCCGAGGTCACGAAGACCGGCGCGATCGCGCAGCTCACGGCGCCGGCGATCGGGGCCGCGGGCCTCCGCGCCGCGAGCGGCTTCCTGCTGTTCGCCCTCGCGTTCGCGCTGCAGCGGAGCGGCGAGCCGACGTGGTGGTTCGCCGTGCTTGCAGGTGCGGCCACGGCCGGCGTGTTCCTCGGCGACGTGATCGCTCCACGCCTGCCCGCGAACGTCCGGGAGGAGGCGGTGGTGATCGGCTGCCTGATCGGCGCCGGCGTGGGGGCGACGTTCTCGTTCTTCGCGTTCGAGCTGCCGGTGCTCGTGCTGTTCGCGCTCGTCGTGGGCGCCTCGTCCGAGCTCGGACGGCTCGCGTTCCAGACGCTGATGCAACGGCTCGCTCCCGGTGGCGCGCACGGACGGGTGTTCGTCCGGTACGAGGTGGTGTTCCAGCTCGCCTGGGTCGGCGGCGCGCTGATCCCCGCGGTCGTGCCGATCGACTTCCGAACGGGGTTCCTGATCCTCGCGGCGCTGTACCTCGTGGCCGTGATCGGGTACCTGACGCCGGACGTGCTTTCGCGCCGGCGTGGGTAGAGTTACGCGAGATCGAGGCGAGGGAGGTCGGGCATGGCGGAGTGGGTGACGATCGGTTCGGCCGGCGGGGTCCCAGAGGGCGAGGTGATGTCGTTCAGCGTCGACTCACGCCAGGTTGCGGTCGCCAACGTCGAGGGCGACCTTCACGGGTTCGACGACACGTGCACCCACCAGCAGTGCTCGCTCGCCGAGGGCGAACTGGACGGCACGATCGTCGAGTGCGCGTGCCATGGCAGCCAGTTCGACGTGATCACCGGCGAGGCGGTGAACGGCCCGGCCGTCGACCCGGTCGATGTGTTCCAGATGAAGGAAGAGGACGGCCAGCTCAAGGTCCTCGTGAACGAAGAGTGACCACCTTCGTCATCGTCGGCGCCGGCGTCGCTGGAGCCACCGCGGCCGCCAAGCTCCGTGAGGAGGGGTTCGACGGCGACGTCGTCCTGATTGGCGCCGAGGAGATCGCGCCGTACGAGCGGCCGCCGCTCTCGAAGGAGTACCTTCGCGGCGAATCCGATCACCACTTCGTCCGCGATCCCGGGTTCTACGAGGAGCAGGGGATCGACGCGCGGTTCGGCGTGCGCGCCGAACGCCTGAACGTCACCGACCGCGTGGTCGAGCTCGAGGGCGGGGAGCGCGTGGCGTTCGACCAGGCGGTGATCGCCACCGGCTCGCGGAACCGGCGTCCGAAGATCGAGGGGCTCGACCTTCCCGGTGTCTTCGACCTGCGCTTCGCGCCGGACTCGGACGCGATCCGGGAGGCGGCCAAGAACGGCTCGAAGGCGGTGCTCGTCGGCATGGGGTTCATCGGTGCCGAGGTGGCGGCCTCGCTCCGACAGCTCGGGCTCGACGTGACGGTGGTGGAGTTCTTCGGCACGCCGCTCGAGCGGGTCCTGGGGCCGACGCTCGGCGGCGCGATCGAGGCCCTGCACCGCGACCACGGGGTCGAGATGGTCTTCCGCGACGGTGCCGAGCGGTTCGAAGGCGACGGGCGCTTCGAGGCGATGGTGACGAAGGAGGGCAAGCGGATCGAGGGGGACTTCGCGGTGGTGGGGGTGGGCGTCGAACCGGTGACCGAGGTCGCCGAGGACGGCGTTGCGGTCGACAACGGCATCCGGGTCGACGCGACGCTCCGGACCGCCGTCGAGGGCGTGTGGGCGATCGGCGACGTGGCGCGCCACGACCATCCGGTGTTCGGATCGATCCGAGTGGAGCACTTCGACAACGGGATGAAGATGGGGGAGCACGTCGCGAAGAACCTCCTCGGCGCGAACGAGGTGTTCGACGACGCGCACTGGTTCTGGTCGGATCAGTACGACGCGCAGATCCAGATGTCCGGGTTCGCCACGGAGTGGGACGATATGGTCGTGCGCGGAAGCATCGAAGACCTGAGCTTCTCGGCGTTCCTGCTGAAGGACGGCCAGCTGCTGTCGACGTTCAGCATGAACCGTAAGTTCGACGTTCGGCGTTCGATGCCGTTGATCGCGACGAAGGCCCATCCCGAGCGCGCCAAGCTCGAGGATCCCGAGTTCGACCTGCGAGAACTCCACCCACCGAAGGAGCCGGCATCGTGATCCAGCCGAACATCACGCACATGCCCTGCGACCTGAACCAGCAGCAGAAGCGGAACGACGCCCGCAAGGACTCGGTCGCGCGTGCGGCAGGCTGGCGGATGGGCAGGCGCTCACTCCTCGACCAGGTGCTGGGCCGCGGAACGCCGGCGCTCGAGCTCTCGGCCGCGGACCTCAGCCCGTGCGAGACCGAAGACGCCTTCCACGGCTTCTTGGTCTAGAGGTCGGCGAAGACCTCCGCCTCGAGCGCGCTGTTCACACCGCACCCGGGCAGGGGCGTCGAGCCGTCACCTTCGATCTCCAGGTGCACGTGCCGGCCGCCCAGCCCGTGATCCTGGGTCTGCGAGCGGAACGGGAACAGCCGCGCGCGACCGATGACGGTGTGGGAGACCCGCACGTGGTCGCCGCGGTCGACGCGCGGGTCGACGACGTGGAAGATCTGCACCGTGCGCCGGGGCGCGTCGGCGGGCCGGATCGCGACGCGGACGTCCCGCCATTCGCAGTACAGGCGGTACGAGGTCACCCTGATCACCGTGCCGGTGACGGGCGCGAGCACGGGTTCGGAGCGCGCGAGGACGTCGTCCGAGCCCGAGGTCGGGGGCGTTCCTCGGTTGCGGCTGTCCATCACGATGTATCCGGGTCCGAGCCTGTTCGGCGGCGGGTCGTAGGCGGGGTTCGCGTTCCGCAGGAGCCGGCCGATCGGACGAAGGGCGGCCGCGGCGCCGAACAGCGACTCATGGAACGTGATGCCCAGCGCCTCGCGGGCCGGCACGCGAAGCGTCACACCTGCCGCGCGCGCGAACGCGGCCGTGACCGTTCGAACGGTCGCCCGCACGGCGTCGGTTCGGCCGGAGGAGGAAACCGTCAGTCTCCATGAACCCGTGCGATCGATCGGCGCGCGCCTCTCGACGGCGACCCGGATCCGAAGGGTTCGCGTGGCGCCCGGCGGGACGTCCTCGAACACGTACGTGCCTCGGACGACCCGCCCGGTGATGCGGTCGTCCCCCGAGCCGCCCTCGAGGTACCGAACCGTGAACACGGCGCCGCCATGATCGCCGTCGACGACGAACGAGCCCGGCGCGTTCCCCGTGTTCTCGACCCGGACGAAGAACGTCCTGCGGAGCCGGGCCTGTTGCTCCGCCGACGCCGACCTTGCGAAACGCTCCTCCCTCGCGGATCGGATGGAGGCTCGAGGAACCGCCGACCCCCCGGCGGAGGCGGAGGGTGCGCCCGCGAGGACGAGCAGGATCGCGAAGGTGCAGGCGGCGGCTAGTCGGTGTCCGCGGGCACGAGACACGGTGCTCGATTCCACCGCAGCCAGCACGGGCGGTCAAGCGTCCTGTCGGCTCAGCCCCCCGTGCGGAGGATCAGTCGACGGTCAGTCGCGGAGCGATCTCTTCGGGCTTGCCCTCCGCCTCGACCTTGCCGTCGCGGAACAGCACCACACGGTTCGCGTAGCGGAGCACCTCGGGGTTGTGGGTCGCAGCGAGCACCGCGCCGCCGCGGCGGATCACCTCCCACAGCGCCTCGAGGATCAGGTCGGCGTTCTCCGTGTCGACCTCGGCGATCGGCTCGTCGGCCAGGACCACCTCGGGCTCGGAGATGAGCGCTCGCGCAACGGCGACGCGTTGCTGCTGCCCGGCCGACAGCTCGAACGTCCGGTTGTGGAGCCGGTCGCCGAGCCCGAGTCGCGCGAGCCACATCTCGGCGCGACTGCGCGCCTCGTCGAGGTTCGTCCCCGAGACGCGCAGCGGCAGCTCGGCGTTCTCCATCGCCGAGAGCGTGGGCAGCAGGCCGAAGCTCTGGAACACGAAGCCCATCCCGGTGCGCCGGAGCTCGATCTGCTCGTCGAACGACAGACGTCGGATCGGCCGGCCCTTCCAGCGCACCTCGCCCTCGTCCGGCGCGTCGAGACCCGACAGCACGCCGAGGAACGTGGTCTTGCCCGACCCCGACGGGCCCATGAGCGCGACGAAGTCCTTCGGCGGCAGCAGGAGAGACGCGCCCCGCACCGCCTGGACGCCGTGCGGGCCGCGGTAGGTCCGGACGATGTCGGTCGCCGCGAGCAGCGGCTCGCGCTCGGGGGCAGCGACCGCCCCCGGGGCTCGGGTCTCCGCGCCTCGGGCTCGCCACGTCCGCTCACTCACCGACGAGCCCTCCTTCACCGCGCCGGCGGATCCGCACCTCGCCGTCGCGAACCTCGACCTCGAGGTCGACACCGGCGAGCGCGTCGACGGCCTCGTCGGGCAGGCGCGCCTTCCCGTCCGAACCGAGCGACTCCATCGGCTTGCCCTCGACGAGCAGCTGGCCATCGCGCAAACGAAGCTGCCGGCTCGCTTCCTTCGCCGCGAGCAGGTCGTGGGTGACCATCACGATCGTGACGCCGAACTCGTGGTTGACGCTCTGGAACGCGTCCAGCACGAGCGCGGCGGACTCGCTGTCGAGCTCGGCCGTGGGCTCGTCGGCGAGCAGGATCTTCGGCACGTTCGAGAGCGCCACGGCCACCGCCACACGCTGCTGCTCCCCGCCCGAGAGCTGCCCGGGGCGGTGCTTGCCGCGGTTGGGGAGCCCCACGACCTCGAGCAGCTCGCGTGGCGTCCGCCGCGATGCCGGCACCCTCACGCCGCTCGCGGTCGAGGGCAGCCGCACGTTCTCGACCACGTTCAGGTACGGGACGAGGTTGCGCGCCGTCCCCTGCCAGACGAACCCGACCCGGTCGCGCCGGTACTCGGTGAGGGCGTCCTCCTCCAGCCGCCCGAGATCGCGACCCTCGACCTCCACGATGCCTGCGGTCGGCCGGTCGAGCCCGCCGATCATGTTCAGGATCGTCGACTTGCCCGAGCCGCTCGGGCCGACGATCGCGACGAACTCGCCCTCGGCGATGTCGAAGTCCACGCCCCCGAGCGCGACCACGCCGGTGTCCGCGACCCGGTAGATCTTGAAGACGTGCCGGAACCGGATCAGCGGGGTCCCGGCCGCGCCCGGTGACTCGGTCGCCACCGGGGCGCCGACCGTCCGCGCGTCACCGCGTGAGACGGCGCTCATTCCGCTTCACCTCGCAGCACCGACGTCACCGACGAACGCAGCAGCGCGCGCAACGCCGCCAGAAGGCCGATCGCCGTCGCCGCGACGATCGCCGAAAGCGAGATCGCGAACGACGTCCAGTCCACGACGAGTACCGGTGGCGGGAACGCCGACCCGATGCTGCGTCCGACATACGGCATCAGAAGCCGGAGGATCCCGAACCCGATCGCGGCGCCGGCGGCGATCGCGAACACGATCATCAGCCCCTGCTCGAGCAGCAGGACGCGGCTCACCTGACCGGGCTGCGTGCCCATCGCGCGCAGGGACGCGAACTCGAACTCGCGCCTCCGCTGCGCGAAGTAGAGGCCGACCGCGACCCCGAGGACGACGAGCATCAACCCGCCGACCGCCGCGGCGAAGTTCATCCCGACCGCGAGCGATTGCGGAAGCTGCGCGAGGACCGCGATGATCGGGCCGGCGGCCGCCGTCGGCCCGGGAAGGATCCCCGCCTCCTCGAGCGCCGGGCGCGGGTCCTGTTCGCCCGCCGCCCACATCTCGTTCAACGCCAATCCGGCCTCCGGGATGCGAACGGCGGCCTGGAGCAGCGCAGGCGTCGAGACGACCATGAAGTCCCCCGCGACCGACGGGAACGCCTCGGCGATCGCCGCGCGACGGAACGAAAGCCGCTGGCCTCCCAGCGTCGCCTCGAACTCGGGACCCTGGGACCGGGCGATCTCCGGCGAGACGAGCGCCGGGAGCGGAGGCATCGGCGGCGCGATGCCTCCGACGACGTGGCCGGAGCCCGTGTCGATCTCGAGCGAGACCCCGCCGTCGATCCGCGCCATCGCGCCGCCAGCGCCGCGCCACCGCAGCGGGTCCCACGTGTCGAGCTCGATCGGGTCTCCCGCAGCCACGTCCGTGAGCTCGAGGTCGATCACGTCGGGCGATGCCCCGACCTCGTCCTCGAAGAACGAGATCGACAGGAGCCGTTCGGCGCCCTCGAGCGCGGTCTCGTAGGTCGCCGTCCCCTGTTCGATCGTCCCGGCCGATGCCGTCCGGACCTCGCCGTCCCCGAGCGAATAGGTGACGAGCATCTCCACGCCGGCGCTCGCGCCGTCGAGCGCCGTCACGGTCGCCGCGAAATCCTGACCCGAGATCTCGACTCCCGGATCCTCGAGCTCGATCGCGCGCAACCACCCCTGGAGCGGGGTCTGCGAGTAGTCGGCGCGCCACCAGCCTCCTCGTTCGTACCGATCGGGATCGACCGCGAGCGCGACGGGGGCCAGCGGGAACGTCCCCGGCTGGTCGAAGGCCGGCTCGGTCCGGACCACGGCCACCGCGTCCGGCGGCGTGGCGTGCAGCGTCATCAGTTGCTGTTCGGGCGTCCCGATCTGGACGTTCCAATCCGAGCCGACCTGCTGGTGCGCGCTGTCCTCGTGGTTGCGGAGCACGATCGCCCGGTAGGACGTCGAGACGATCAGCAGCCCGACCGCGAGCACGAGCAGGAGGGAGGTCGCGAAGCTCGTGCCCGGCGAACGCCCGAGCCGGCGCGCGGCGAGGTAGGCGGGGAGGCTCTTCGAGCGTCCGACCGGTCGTTCGAGCCTCCGGAGCAGCCACAGCAGGAGACGGAGCGAGAGGAACGACAGGCTGAAGATCAGCAGCGTCGGCGTGAGCAGCACCAGCGGGTCGAGCTGGTCCCGTTCGCTCGTCGAGAGCACCTCGGTCCCGCGGAGCTGGATGAACGCGAAGATCGCGACCGGCAGCACGAACAGCTCGAGCGGCACGCGCGCGAGCAGTGGCCGCTCCTCACGCGACAGCAGGCGGCGTTCCTCGAGGATCGTCCGGCGGACGTGCGGGATCGACAGCAGCAGGAGCGTGATCGCGCCGACCGCAGCCCCGGCTGCGCCGAGCACCAGCGCGAACGGCGACAGGCCGATCGGGAACAGCACGCCGGGGAGCGAAGGGCCGTTGGCGTTCGACGCGAGGAACGCGAGCCCCATGCCGAGCAGCAGACCGAGCGGATACGCGACGATCGCGGCGAACGCCGCCTGGAGCCCCTGCGCCGCGATCAGCTTGCCGCCGGAGAACCCGCGGCTGCGGAGCACGGCGAGCTCGAACGATTGCCGGGTGAGCACGAGCGAGCCGACCCCGGCCAGGATCGCGAGCGTCACCGCGCCGATCTGGAAGACCACCAGGAAGATCGGCACCCGGAGGTCGGCGACGCGCTGGTTCACGAGCGTGAGCAGCGTGTCGAGGCCGGTGATCAGCTGGAGCTGGCTGAAGCCCGGCTGCGCTCGCAGGTCCTCCTCGATGTCCGCGATCTGCGCCGGGATCTTCTCGGCCTGCTCGAACGGCACGCCGACGAGGTCCAGGTAGACGTCCCAGACCCACTGCGTCGTGATGCCGAGCGCAGGCGCCACCTCCGCGTACCCCTCGCGGTCCATGAGGGCGGGAGACGGCTCCGTCGAGTCCGGAGCCGGGAACGGCGTCTGGTCGCCGAACCAGAACGGGTCCTCACGGTCGGGAGGGCCGAAACGCCCGACGACCGTGAGTTCCGCCTCCTCGCCCGTAGGGCCGATGGCCGTCACGGTGTCGCCGGGCCGAACGCCCAGGGCTGAGGCGGTGCCGTCCGGGAGCGCTATCTGGCCGGCTCCCTGTGGGGGCTCCCCGCGGTAGGGCAGCTGCTCGGTCGCCCCGTCCCGAAACAGCAGCGGCACCGAGACCTCCTGCGTCTCCTCGGCGCCGACCAGCCGAACGGTCCCGAGCCCCTGCGGCACGATCTCGCCCACCGGCAGGACCGAGACCTCGTCGCGGACGACGGCGTCGGCGGCCGCGTCGTCGAACTCCGGGCCGCCGTAGGTGAGGAACCGGACGTTCTTCACCGTGACCGCCGCGGTGCTCGTCGCGGACGACAGGATCGCCTCGCGGGCCGCGTCCGCGTAGATCGGGCCGGCGACCAGGACCCCGATCGTGAACCCGAGCGTGACCACGAGGGCCAGTCCCAGCAATCGCTGGGCGAAGAACCGCTTCAACAGGAACAGCAGGGTCGTCATACGTACGGAACGCCGCCGGTCAGGCGGCGAGTCACCCGATGATACGCTGAGCCGGCGCGTTCGAGACTGGCGCCGTCGACACCGGCCCGAGCGCCGGTGAGCGCGCTACGACTGCAAGGAGCACCCGGATGGACCGACCCGAGATCATCCTGGCACCCGGACCGACCCCGATCCCGCCCGAGGTGCTGCTCGCACAGGGAAGTCCGCTCGTCTACCACCGCGGTCCCGGCTTCGGTCGGCTGATGCGCGACGTGACCGAGCGCCTCCGCGAGCTCTACCGCACGGATACCGCCGACGTGTTCCTGCTCACCTCGTCGGGGACCGGCGGCCTCGAGTCCGCGGTCCAGAACGTGCTCTCACCGGGCGACGAGGTCGTCGTGCCGCTCGCCGGCTACTTCTCGGAGCGGTGGACCAAGCTCGCGAAGGCCCACGGGCTCCAGGTCCGAACGATCGACTACGAGTGGGGGCAGAAGGTGGTCCCCGACGACCTCGCGAAGGCGCTCGCCGAGCGCCCGGCGAAGGCGGTGCTGCTCACGCACTCGGAGACCTCGACCGGCGTGATCCAGCCCGTGAAGGACCTCGCACGCGTCGCGCGCGAGGCAGGGGCGCTCGTGATCGTCGACGTGGTCTCGAGCCTCGGCGCGGTGCCGTTCGCGTTCGACGAGTGGGGGATCGACGTCGCGGTCGGCGGCTCGCAGAAGGCGCTCGCGGCCTCGCCCGGCCTCGCGTTCGTCGCGATCTCCGAACGCGCGTGGAAGGCGCACGCGGTCTCGACGATGCCGCGCTTCTACTTCGACTGGTCGATCTACAAGGAGTTCGCCGAGCGCAAGGATCCCGAGAACCCGTGGACGCCGGCGATCAGCGTCACGCAGGGCCTGCACGCGGCGCTCGAGCTGTACTTCCAGGACGGGGTCGACGCCGCGATGACGCTGCACCAGCGGCTGTCTCGCGCGGTGAAGGAAGGCGTGCAGGCGCTCGGGCTCGACCTGTTCGGCGAGGGGCTCGAGGACAACTGGACCGTGACCGCGATCCGCGCCCCCGAGGGCATCGACGCCGACACGATCAGCGACCGCATGCGCTCCGACTTCGCCTGCGTGATCGCGCCGGGCCAGGGACCGCTGAAGGGCAAGGTCTTCCGGCTCGGGCACTTCGGCTACTTCAGCGAGCTCGACATCATCCGCGGGCTCGCGGCGCTCGAGATGACGCTCGAACGGCTGGGGTACCCGGTCAAGCGCGGCGCGGCGGTCGCGGCGGCCGAGGGCGTGTTCCAGGAAGCGCACGGCGCCTGAGGGGCGCGCGATGCGGGCGGGCGGGTCATGAAGGTCCTCGTCACCGAGAAGCTGTCCGAGGCGGGGCTCGAGGCGCTCCGCAAGGACTTCCAGGTCGACGTCCGTACCGAGCTCGCGGCCGACGGCCTGGCCGGCGCGATCGCGCCCTACGACGCGCTCGTCGTCCGCTCGCAGACGCAGGTGACGGCCGAGGTGATCGAGGCGGCCGAGAACCTCAAGGTCGTCGCCCGCGCCGGGATCGGCCTGGACAACGTGGACCTCGAGGCCGCGACGCGGCGCGGTGTCATGGTCGTGAACGCGCCGCAGTCGAACATCGTCTCGGCCGCCGAGCACACCCTCGCGCTGCTGCTCGCGCAGGCCAGGAACATCCCGCAGGCCAACGAGGACCTGAAGCAAGGGCGCTGGGAGCGTTCGAAGTGGCAGGGCGTCGAGCTCCAGGGCAAGACGCTCGGCGTGGTCGGCCTCGGCCGCGTGGGCGGGCTCGTGGCGAGCCGGTGCGCGGCGTTCGGGATGCGCGTGATCGCGTTCGACCCGTACGTGCCGCGCGAGCGCGCGAAGGAGATGGGCGTCGAGCTGATGCCGACGCTCGAGGCGCTGCTCGTGCAGTCGGACGTCCTCACGATCCACCTCCCGAGGACCCCGGACACCGAGGGGCTGATCGGCGAGCGCGAGCTCGCGCTCATGAAGGAGGGCGCGCGGATCGTGAACACGGCTCGCGGCGGGATCGTCGACGAGCAGGCGCTCGCGAAGGCGCTCGAGGAGGGCAAGCTGGCCGGGGCGGCGCTCGACGTGTTCGAGCAGGAGCCGGTGGAGGACTCGCCGCTGTTCGCGTTCGAGCAGGTGGTGGCGACCCCGCACCTCGGGGCCTCGACCGCGGAGGCGCAGGACAAGGCCGGCGCCTCGATCGCCGAGATGGTGCGTCTCGCGCTCAACGGCGAGTTCGTGCCGTACGCGGTGAACGTGTCGGCCGGCGCCGAGGTGCCGGAGACCGTTCGACCGTTCCTCGCGCTCGCCGAACGCCTCGGCGCGCTCCTCACCGGCCTCGCCGATGGTGCGGTGCGGGCGGTGGAGGTGCCGGTACCTCGGCCGCGTCGGCGAGGCGGACACCCGCGTGCTCACGCTCGGCGTCGTGAAAGGCGTGCTGCGCGGCGTCGTGCACGAGCCCGTGTCGTTCGTGAACGCGCCGCTCATCGCGCGCGAGCGCGGCATCGCGATCAGCGAGATGCGCTCCTCGGTCTCGAGCGACTACGTGAACCTCGTCGCGGTCCGGGCGGAAACCGACGAGGGACCGGTCTCGGTGGCGGGAACGCTCGTCGGCAAGCGGAACGACCAGCGCGTGTTGCAGGTGAACGGCTACGACATCGAGATGGCGCCGGCGAGGAACATGCTGTTCTTCGAATACGAGGACCGGCCCGGCGTGATCGGCAAGGTCGGCACGATCCTCGGCGAGCACGAGATCAACATCGCCACGATGGACGTCGGTCGCGCGTCGGCCGGCGGGAACGCGCTCATGGGGCTCACGCTCGACAGCCCGGTCGGCCAGGACGTGATCGACGAGATCACCTCGGCGATCGGCGGCCGCGCCGCGCGGTTCATCGTCCTTCCGGAGTAAAAGCAGCGCCCGAGGCGATACCGAAATCGGTATCGGAGCTCGCGGAGACGTTCGGCTGGCTCAACGCGATGCCGTCGAAGGCATCATGTTCGGCCTGTGGCTCCCCGCGCGACCAGCCATGCCGTGAACGGCATCAGCGTGTGACGTTCGTCACATGAACTTCCACCGCAAGGGTTCCGCTGGTAGACTCGCGCGGTCATGAGGCGACTCCAGGTGTTCGGGACCATCAAGACGGGGGATACCCCCGTCTCCGCGGCAGCCGCTTAGCTGCCGCGAGCCCCGCCTCCCCGGCGGGACCCCGAACCACCGTCCCTCGTCCCACCGAGCCACAGGAGTCGTCCGATGCGCTTCATCACCGATCGTCCACGTAGCGCCGTTCGAAGGCTTGCGCTCGCCCGCCTGATCTCGATCACGGGCGGCGCGGCCGCGTTCGCGGCGCTGAACTTCACGATCTACGAGCGGACCCACTCGGCAGCCTGGCTGTCGGCGTCGCTGCTGCTCACGTTCGGCGCGGCCGGGCTGTTCGCCCCGCTCGGTGGCGTGCTCGGCGATCGGTTCGACCGCCGGCGCGTGATGATCGCCTCCGACCTCGCGGGAGCGGCGGCCTTCGGCGCGATGGCGTTCGTCGAGGATCCGGCGCTGCTGCTCGCGATCGGGTTCGTCGCCGCCCTGGTGGAGACCCCGTTCTGGTCGGCCTCGGCCGCCGCGATCCCGAACCTCGTCGGTCCGGACGACCTCGCGTGGGCCAACGGTCTGGTCCAGGTCGGCGCGAACGCCGGGATCATGCTCGGCCCGGCGGTCGGCGGCGTGCTGCTCGCGGCCGTGGGGCCCGGGATGGTCTTCGGACTCAATGCGCTCTCGTTCGTGCTGTCCGCGATCGTCGTGGCGACCGTGCGCGGACGGTTCTCCGAGGACCGGACCGAGCACGACGAGGAGCACCGCGGGGTCAAGGCCGGATTCGTGTTCATCGCGCGCGACCGGGTGCTGCGCAGGCTCGTCGTCGCGTGGTCGGTGTTCGTGCTCGGTCTCGGCATGGCGATGGTCGCCGACGTCCCGCTCGTGGAGCTGTTCGGCGCGGGCGCCACCGGCTACGGGATGCTGATCGGCGCCTGGGGAGCCGGGTCGGTGATCGGGTCGCTCGCCGGGCGGAAGCTGAACGAGCGGATCGAGGCGCGGGCGCTGTTCGTCGGGACGGTCGTGATCGGCGCGACGACGGCGGGGGTCGCGCTGTCGCGGTGGTTCCCGCCGGTGCTCGTCCTGATCCTGCTCTCGGGCGCGGCCGACGCGCTCGTGATGGTCGCCGACCGGAACATCCAGCAGCGCCGGACGCCGGACGCCGTGCGGAGCCGGGTCGTCTCGGCCTCGGAGGCGGTCATCACGGTCGCGCTCGCGGTCGGGTTCGTGCTCGGCGGTCCCGCGCTCGAGCTGCTCGGGCCGAGAGGCGTGTACGCGGTCGGCGGCGCGTTCGCGTTCGTCGGAGCGGCGGTGTTGCTGCCGATCCTGCGGGCGTCTCGGCGCGAGGTGGCGCCCGAGCCGGCGGTCGTGGTGACCGAAGCGGTCGAGTTGGAACCCGAGCAGCCGGCGCTCGTGCCGGCGGACGTCTAGACGGAGGCCGGGGGGCAGTGGAGGATCGAGCGATGACCGCCCCCCGGACCGCCGTCCGCCGGCTCGCGCTCGCGCGGCTGATCTCGATCACCGGGAGCATGGCCGCGTACACGGCCCTGATGTTCGAGATCTACGAGCGGACGGGGTCGGCGGCCTGGCTCGCGGCGGCCCTGCTCCTCACCGAGGGCGTGAGCGGCCTCGTCGGTCCGCTCGCCGCGGTCCTCGGCGACCGCTTCGACCGCCGGCTCGTGATGATCGTCTCGGACGGGGCCAGCGCCGCGTGCTTCCTGGCGATGGCGTTCATCGACTCGCCGGGTCCGCTCGTGGCGGCGGCGTTCTTCTCGGCGCTGGCCGAGGCGCCGTTCTGGCCGGCCTCGAGCGCCGCGATCCCGAACCTCGTGCCGCCGGAGAAGGTCGCCTGGGCGAACAGCCTCGTGGCGATCGGGCGGAACCTCGGCATCACGATCGGCCCGGCGATCGGCGGCGTGCTGCTCGCGGCGGTCGGCGCCTCCTGGGTGTTCGGGATCAACGCGATCTCGTTCGTGTTCTCGTCGGCATTGATCTGGTCCGTGCGGGCGCGGTTCGCCGGGCGAGCGCGAGGACGAGGAGGAGCACCGCGGGCTCGTCGCGGGGTTCCGCTTCCTCTGGCGGCAACGCGTGCTGCGGCGGATCGCGATGGCGTGGGTGGTGTTCGTCCTCGGGATCGGGATGGCGATGGTGGCGGACGTCCCGCTCGTCGACCTGTTCGACGCCGGCTCGGTCGGGTTCGGCCTGCTGATCGGCGTGTACGGGCTCGGCTCGATCCTCGGGTCGCTCGCCGGCAGGAAGCTGACCGCCCAGAACGAGATGCGCTGGCTGATCGTCGGCGCGGCGGGCGTCTCGGTGTTCGCGTTCGGGATCGCGGTGTCGCCGTGGTTCGCGCTCGTCCTCGTGCTGAGCGTCGCGTGGGGGGCGGCCGACGGCCTCGTGGTGGTCGCCGACCAGAACATCTTCCAGCGCCGGACGCCCGACGCGGTCCGCAGCCGCGTCCTGGGGGCTCTGGAGGGGATCGTGCACGGGACGCTCGCGATCGCGTACCTCGCGGCCGCGGTGGTGCTGCCGCTCGTCGGGCCCCGCGGGATGTACGCGCTGCTCGGCGTCGGTGCGGGGCTATCGGTGGTCGTCCTGCTGCCGCTGCGCCGGGAACCGCCCCCGCCGGGGCCCGAGGAGGAACTGCCGGTGGCCGAGGCTCCGTCGATGCCCGAGGGTGGGACGTTCACGCGGGTCGCGCCGGCGCCGACCGATCCTTCGTGAGAAACCCATGGAGACCCTCGCGCGAGCGAGGAGCCCGGCGATATCGTCGTCTTGAACGGCCAGTCAAGGAGCCATGGTGGCCGCGAACGTCTACGACGCGATCGTGATCGGAGGAGGCCACAACGGCCTCGTCGCTGCGGCCTACCTCGCCAAGTCGGGCGCCCAAGTGGTGGTGTGCGAGGCGCGTTCGAAGACCGGAGGCGCCGCCGCCACCGATCGGCCGTGGCCGGACCATCCGCAGTTCGGCGTCACGACGCTCTCGTACGTGATGAGCCTCATGCCCGACACGATCGTCCGCGACCTCCGACTGGCGCGGCACGGCTACCGCGTCCATCCGGTCGGCCCGTACGTGGTCCCGTTCCCGGACGGCCGCGTGATGATCGAGTACGACGACCCGTCGAAGAACTACGACGAGTTCGCGAAGTTCTCCAAGAAGGACGCCGAGGCGCTCGAACGGTGGGACGCGTGGGTCGGCGGCCTCGCCGCGGTGCTCGGCCCGTTGCTCATGACCACGCCGCCGCAGGTCGGCTCGAAGCGGCTGGGCGACCTCTTCGAACAGCTCCGACTTGCGTGGCGGTTCCGTGGACTCTCGGTGCGGACCGTGGGCGAGGTCACGCGGTTGATGACGATGAGCGTCGCCGACCTGCTCGACCGCTTCTTCGAGTCCGAGCAGGTCAAGGCCGTGATGGCGATCGACGGGCTGATCGGGACGTGGGCGGGGCCGCACGAACCCGGCACCGGCTACGTGATGGCGCACCACGAGATCGGCGACGTCGGGGACGGCAGGCTCGGGTCCTGGGGCGTGCCGGTCGGCGGGATGGGGGCCGTCGCGGCCGCGATCGAGCGGAGCGCTCGGTCGTTCGGCGCGGAGATCCGCACGTCGGCGAGGGTCAAGCGCGTCCAGATCCGGAACGGCAGGGCTCGGGGCGTCGTGCTGGAAGGAGGCGAGGAGCTCCGCGCTCCGATCGTGATCACGGCGTGCCACCCGCAGATCACGTTCCTCCGCCAGATCGACCGCGCCGAGCTCCCCACCGACTTCGTCGAGGACATCGAGCACTGGTCGAGCCGCTCCGGCGTGGTGAAGATCAACTGCGCGATCAGCCGGCTGCCGAAGCTCGCCGGCGAGCCCGACTGGACGGACTTCTCGGGCGGGTTCGAGTTGGCGCCCTCGATCGAGCAGCTCGAGCACGCGTTCCAGGAGGCGAGGGCCGGGCGGCCGTCCACGCTGCCGTTCTCCGACGGCGTGATCCCGACGACGCTGGATCCGTCGCTCGCGCCCGAGGGCGCCCACGTCGTGTCGCTGTTCACGCAGTGGGTGCCGCACACGTGGTCGCAGGAGCCGCACCGCGACGAGCTCGAGGCGTACGCCGACCGGGTCGTGCAGGCCTACGACGACGCCGCGCCCGGGTTCAAGGAGTCGATCATCGCGCGCCAGGTGATCGGGCCGTACGACATGGAGACCGAATGGGGGCTGATCGGCGGCAACATCTTCCACGGAGAGCTCTCGGCCGATCAGCTGTTCCACATGCGTCCGGCGCCCGGGTACGCGGACTACCGAACGCCGATCGACGGCCTGTACCAGTGCTCGAGCGCGACCCACGGCGGCGGCGGCGTCTCCGGGATCCCCGCCTACAACTGCATCCGCGAGATCCGGAAAGACGGCCGGTCGCGTCTACCAGGTCGACGGAAGTCGTGACCGCCCTGTCTCTCGCCTGAGCTGCGTCGTGACCGGCTCGGGCGCGAGATGATGGATGCATGGAGAGCCTCCAGGGCCACCTGCTGATCGCCGGGCCGTCGCTCGCCGACCCGAACTTCCACCGGTCGGTGGTGCTGATCGGGCACCACGACGAGGCCGGCGCGGTCGGTGTGGTCCTCAACCGGGAGACCGAGGTCGCGGTCGCGGCGGCGGTCCCGCCGCTCGCGGGCCTCGTCGAGCCGGGCGCGCGGCTGTTCATCGGCGGTCCGGTCGAGACCCAGGCGGCCGTCGTCGTCGCGGACTTCGAGCATCCCGAACGCGCCGAGGTGGTGGCGTTCGACACGATCGGGTTCCTGCCCGAGGAGACCGACGCCGACTCGATCGGCGGCCTTCGCCGGGCGAGGGTCTTCGCCGGGTACGCGGGGTGGGGCGCCGGCCAGCTCGAGGCCGAGATGGAGGAGGGCTCGTGGATCGCCGAGCCCGCCGTCGCCGCCGACGTGTTCACCGAGGAGCCCGACTCGTTGTGGAGCGGCGTGCTGCGGCGCAAGGGTCCGCGGTACCGGCTGCTCGCGTCGATGCCGTTCGACCCGTCGATGAACTAGCCGGTAGGCTCGCTGCCACCCGTTCGCAGGAGGCTCGATGGCGTCGGAGACGTTCACGTTCTACATCCAGCCCTGGTACCGCAAGTCGCCGTTCTTCGAGGCCACGAAGCGGCACGGGTGCAAGAGCTGGGGCGTCTACAACCACATGCTGCTCCCGACCCTGTACGAGGATCCCGTCGCCGAGTACTGGGCGCTGCTGAACGACGTCACCCTGTGGGACGTCTCCGTCGAACGCATCGTCGAGATCACCGGCCCCGACGCGTTCGAGTTCACGAACCTGCTGACCTGCCGGGACCTCACGACGTGCGCGGTCGGGCAGTGCAAGTACGCGATCCTCACCGCTCGGCGAGGCGGGATCGTGAACGACCCGGTGCTGCTCCGCCTCGAGGAGGACCGGTTCTGGCTCGCGCTCGCGGACTCGGACGCGCTCCTGTACGCGAAGGGCGTGGCGGCGTTCGCGGGGATGGACGTCGACCTGGACGAGCCCGACGTCTCGCCGCTCCAGGTGCAGGGGCCGAAGAGCCGCGACGTGATCCTCGCGCTGTTCGGCGAGGAGATCGCGAGGCTGCGCTACTACTTCTGCGCCGAGGCCGAGCTCGACGGCATCCCGGTCGTGGTCTCGCGCACCGGGTGGACCGGCGAGGTCGGGTACGAGATCTACCTGCGCGACGGGAGCCGCGGCGACGACCTGTTCGAGCGCGTGTTCCAGGCCGGCGAGCCGCACGGCATCCGGGTCATCGCGCCGTCAGAGGCGCGACGGATCGAGGCCGGGATCTTCAACTTCGGCTCCGACATGCGGTTCTCGGACACGCCGCTGCACGTGACCGGCCTCGAGAAGTACGTCGAGCTCGACCAGGAGGCCGACTTCATCGGCAAGGACGCGCTCAGGCGGATCCGCGACGAGGGCGTCGACCGCAAGCTCGTCGGCGTCGAGATCGGCGGGGAGCCGATGACCGACGAGGGCGCGCTCAACGACTTCTGGCCTGTGCTGGACGGCGAAGCGAGGGTCGGACGGATCACGGCGGGCGCGTGGTCGCCGCGTTTGGAGAAGAACGTCGGGTACGCGTGGGTACCGGTCGCGTTCGAAGAGCCCGGGTCGGCCCTCGAGGCCGACACGCCGAGGGGGCGCCTGCCGATCATGGTGGCGTCGCTGCCGTTCGTCGACCCCGGCAAGGACATCCCGAAGGCTTGACGCATGTGCAGCACATGAAGTAATGTGCAACACATGAAGATGATCCAGATCCGGAACGTTCCCGACGACATCCATCGGACGTTGAAGGTCCGGGCGGCTGAGAAGGGTGTCTCCCTCTCGGACTACGTGTTGCAGGAGATCGAGCGGATGGCGCGGCGTCCCACGATGGAAGAGGTCATCGCGAGAGCCCAGCGAGCCGGTTCGGTGGACCCATCCGAGGACAGCGCCGCCGCGATCAGAGCCGAGCGCGACGCCCGCTCTTGATCGTCGTCGACGCATCGGGCGTCGTCGACGTGGTTCTCGACATCAGGCCGCACTCACTGTCGGTGGGCGAGATCATGCTGGAGCACGCTCCGGACATCCACGCTCCGCATCTGTTGGATGCAGAGGTGGGCCAGGTCATCCGCAGGTACCTTCTCCATCGCGAGACGTCCCCGGAGAGGGTCGCCGAGGCGCTCGAGATCCTGGGCGATCTTCGGATCACGAGACACGGCCACGCCGGATTCCTGCCGCGTGCGCTCGACCTGAGGCGGAACTTCACCGTGTACGACGCGTTGTACGTCTCACTCGCCGAGGCGCTCGGATCTCCTCTCCTCACCCGTGACAAGGGCATCGCACGCTCGGCGAGGCGCTTCGTGGAAGTGATCCACGTTCGATGAGCGGTTCGGTCCGGTTCGACCGTGCAGCGGATCACTACGACCGAACCCGGGCGATCTCCGATGCGGCGATGTCTCGCACGATCGAGCTGCTCGCGTCCGAGCTCGAGGGGCGCGGGCGGGTGCTCGAGGTCGGGGTCGGCACGGGCCTGCTCGCGCTGCCGCTGCACGAGGCGGGCGTCCCGCTCGCGGGCCTCGACCTCACCGCGGCCATGGTCGCCAAGCTCGTCGAGAAGGCGGGTGGCGTCCCGCCGTTCCCGCTCGTCCTCGGCGACGCCACGCGCATGCCGTTCGCGCGACGCGGCGTTCGGAGGCGCGTACCTGCGATGGGTCCTGCACCTGATCCCGGACTGGTCGCGGGTGCTGGCCGAGACCGTGCGCGTCATCCGTCCCGGTGGCGTGTTCCTCATCGAGCTCGGCGCCTACGACGAGACGCGGTTCGAGATCCAGCGACGCTTCGGCGAGATCACCGGGGTCCCGGTCGATCCCGTCGGGCTCGACTGGGCGGACTACGGATCGCTCGACGCCGAGATGGCGAGGCACGGGGCGACGCTGCGGGTCCTTCCGCCGGTGTACGAAGAAGGGGAGGAGGCGCTCGGCGAGTTCCTTGCCGGGATCGACGAGGGCCGCTACTCCTGGACGTGGACCGTCCCGGAGGACGTTCGTCGTCGCGCCGCGGCCGAGCTGCGACCGTGGGCCGCCGAGCGCTTCGGCTCCTTGGACGAGGCTCGCCGGTACGCGCTCCCACAGGTCTGGCGCGCCTACGACCTCCCGAACGGTCGCTAGCCCGCGCCCCACCGACCGACCGCTATCCTGTCCGCATCCGAGCACGTCGCCCGGCCCATCGAACGCCCGAGGAGGCTCCGAGGAAGATGCCGATCACCGAGGTCGAGAAGATCTGGATGGACGGGGAGCTCGTGGACTGGCGCGACGCCAAGATCCACGTGCTCAGCCACGCGTTGCACTACGGCAGCGGGGTCTTCGAGGGGATCCGCGCGTACGAGACCGACCGGGGTGCCGCGGTGTGGCACCTCGACGAGCACCTGAAGCGCCTGTTCCGCTCGGCGAAGCTCTACCACATGGACATCCCGTACTCGATGGACGCGATCACCGACGCGATCAAGGAGCTGATCCGCGCGAACGGATTGAACGCCTGCTACATCCGCCCGGTCGTCCTTCGCGGTTACGGCGAGCTCGGCGTCAACCCGCTGAACGCGCCGATCAACGTCTTCATCGCCGTGTGGCCGTGGGGCGCGTACCTCGGCGAGGACGCGCTCGAGAACGGGGTGCGGATCAAGATCTCGTCGTGGCGGCGGAACTCGCAGAACGCGCTCCCGTCCTCGGCCAAGGCGACCGGCCAGTACATCAACGGCGTGCTCGCCAAGATCGAGAGCCTGAAGGCCGGCTACGACGAGGCCGTGCTGCTGAACGATCACGGCAACATCACCGACGGCTCGGGCGAGAACGTGTTCATCGTGCGCGACCGCGTCCTGACGACCCCGCCGGTCCAGGCCGGCTGCCTGGACGGCATCACCCGCAAGGCCGCGATGACGATCGCCCGCGACCTCGGGTACGAGGTCACCGAGGAGAACCTCGTCCGCACCGACCTGTACAACGCCGACGAGTGCTTCTTCACCGGCACCGCCGCCGAGATCACGCCGATCCGCGAGGTCGACGACCGGCCGGTGGGCGAAGGCAACCGCGGCCCGATCACGAAGGAGCTGCAGGGCGCGTTCTTCGCCGCTACCAAGGGTGAGACCGAGCGGTACGCGGACTGGCTGACCTACGTGAACGACTGACGGCGTCGCCGTCACTCCGGAGGGGGCATCACGACGATCAGCGTGTCGTCGTCGAGCCACACGGGGCCCCACAGCTCCGGGTCGAGCATCCGATCCTCGCCGGAGTCTCGAGATCGAGACCCAGATGCCAGGCGCGCCCTGGTACGCGATCTTGGAGCCGTCGGGCGACCAGACGGGATGGCCGTGGTACCTGGAGGGGTCGAACGGCAGGAACGGGCGTGTCGTCATCCCCGGACGGTGCGATCGTGTGCAGCGCGAAGTTGTCCTCCGGCGTCGCGTAGCCGAAGGCGAGCAGCTCGCCGTCGGGTGACCAGTCCGCGTCCGAGGCGATCGAATCTTCCCGGCGGCAGCAGAGGTCGTCGTCTTGCCCGACCGCAGGTCGAGCGAGCGCAGGTGCCATCCGTCGCCCGTCGGGTTCTGGTACACGATCGACGAGCCGTCAGGCGACCAGTCGGGTCCGAACACGTCGGCGGGCTCCGAGGTCACGCGCTCGGCCTGCCCGAGCGGAGATCGAGGATGACGACGCCGCGCGTGGCCTCCCCGTCGAACCCGACGTAGGCGAGGCGCCGTCCGTCGGGCGACCACGCGGGGTCGATCGCCTCCGAGTCGTCGGTGACACGTTCGAGATCGGTGCCGTCCGCGTTCATCACCCAGATCTGCCGGGAGCCGTCGATCTCGGCGTCGAACGCGATGCGTGACCCGTCGGGCGACACCGCGGGAGCGAGCGCCAGGGCCTCAGGGTCGACGCCGTCGAGGCGGTCGATCCCGCCGGTCGCGAGCTCGAGGACGTACAGCCCCGGCTCCCTCGCCGGCGCTCCCGGGGTCGGCGACGGGGCGTAGAACTTGGGCGGTGTCGAGTCCGCCGGCGCCGTGGCGGCCGGGGTCTCGCCGCCCCCGGACGAACAAGCGGCGGCGACAACCAGAGCGGCGGTTCCCAGAACTCTGGTGAGCGTCGTCGATGCAAACCTCGTGGTCACAGCCGAGCAGGATGGCAGTTCCCCCTCCGTAAGACGTGGCCACTTCTGACCCACGGTCATCGAACGAGGCCATGCGTCACCTACGCCTGGGGGCGGTAGGCTCGCCCCTCATGGACGACGAAGCCCGCTACCGTCTCCCGCGCGCGGTCGTACCGCGCCGGTACGACCTCGTCCTGGAGCCCGACCTGGAGGCTGCGACCTTCACCGGGAGCGAGTCCGTCGTGCTCGATGTCGAGGAGCCGGTCGACGAGATCGTGCTGAATGCGCTCGACCTCGAGGTCGGTCCCGGCCGGCTCGAAGGGCCGGGTGGAACGCTCGAGGTCTCGTCGGTCCGGATCGACCCCGAGACCGAACGAGCCCATCTGCTCCTGTCGGGAACGGCCGAGCCGGGGGAGTGGGTGCTGCACCTGGACTTCGAGGCGCACCTGTCCGAGCAGCTGCACGGCTTCTACCGGTCGACCTACACGGACGAGACCGGGGCAGACGCGCACGATCGCGACGACGCAGTTCGAGTCGACCGACGCCCGCCGGGCGTTCCCCTGCTGGGACGAGCCGGACCTGAAGGCGGTGTTCGGCGTCACGATCGTGACGAAGCCGGACCTGCTCGCGATCTCCAACGGTCCCGAGATCCAGCGCGAGGACACCGACGACGGGCGCGTCCGGATCCGTTTCGACGACACGATGGTGATGTCCACGTACCTGGTGGCGTTCGTGGTCGGCCCGCTCGAGGTGACCGAACCCGTGGACGTCGACGGCGTCCCGCTTCGGATCGTGCACCTGCCGGGCAAGGGACATCTCACCGGGTTCGCGCTCGAGGTCGGGGCGTTCTGCCTGCGGTACTTCGCCGAGTACTACGGGATCCCCTATCCGGACCGGAAGATGGACATGGTCGCGCTCCCGGACTTCGCGCAGGGCGCGATGGAGAACCTCGGCTGCATCACGTACCGCGAGAGCCTGCTGCTCGTCGATCCCGAGAAGGCCACGCAGCCCGAGCTGGCGCTCGTCGCCGACGTGATCGCCCACGAGCTCGCGCACATGTGGTTCGGCGACCTCGTGACGATGCGGTGGTGGAACGGCATCTGGCTGAACGAAGCGTTCGCGACGCTCATGGAGTTGCTCGCGGTCGACGCCTACCGTCCGGACTGGGAGCGCTGGAGCCAGTTCCTGCGTTCGCGCTCGATCGCGCTCGAGGTCGACGCGCTCGAGAGCACGAGGTCGATCGAATATCCGGTGCGCTCGCCCGACGACGCGGCGGGCATGTTCGACGTCCTCACGTACACGAAGGGCGCCGGTGTGCTCCGCATGCTCGAGCAGTACCTCGGCGCCGAACGGTTCCGCGACGGGATCCGGCGCTACCTGGACGAGCACCGGTTCGGCAACACCGAGACGCACGACCTGTGGGACTCGATCGAGAAGGCCACGGGCGAGCCCGTCCGCCGCATCATGGACGGTTGGATCTGGCAGGGCGGGTATCCGATCCTCTCGGCCACGCTTCGGGACGCGAAGGTCGAGGTCGGGCAGCGCCGCTACCTGATCTCCGGGAAGGACGACGACACCGTGTGGGACGTTCCGCTGCTCGTGCGGACGTCCGAGGGGACCGCCCCCTTGCTCGTCGAAACGGACGGCGCATCGATCGCCGCTCCAGCGGCCGACCCGGTCGTGGTGAACGCCGGCGTGCACGCGTTCGTGCGCGTCGAGTACGACGACGAGCTGCTCGGCAGGCTCACGGAGAACCTCGGTTCGCTGTCGACCGACGAACGGACGCAGCTCGTTGACGACGTGTGGGCGTCGGTCATCGTGGGGCATCGGTCGGCGGTCGACTTCTGCCGGTTCGCGGAGCGGTTCTCCGAGGAGACCGAGCTCCCCGTCTGGCAGTCGTTGATCCAGGGGCTGTCGTGGTGCGAGCGGTTCCTCACCGACGGCCCGCGTGAGCACTTCCGGTCCTGGGTCCGTGGCCTGCTCTGGCCGGTGATCGAGCGGATCGGGTGGGAGCCGCGCGCGGGGGAGCGGGACCTGGACAAGCCGCTCCGGGGCGCGCTCATGGCCGCGCTGGGGGTCCTGGGAGCCGACCCGCAGGCCTACGGACTCGCGATGGAGATCGAGCGCGAGTCCCGCGGGGACGGGAAGGTCGATCCGTCACTCGTCGCGGCCTCGGTGGGGATCGTGGCGGCCGGCGGCACAGCGGACGACTACGAGCGGTACCTGGAGGCCACCAAGTCGGCCCGAACCCCACAGGAGGAGCTCCGCTACCTGTACGCGCTGCCGGACTTCCGTAGCGGACTCCTCGTCGACCGAACGGCCGAGATGACGCTGACGCAGGATATCCGCGCCCAGAACGTGCCCGGCGTGCTCGCCCGCGCGATGGCCAATCGCGATCACGGCGACCGCGCGTGGCAGTTCGTCAAGGAGCACTGGGACGAGATCGTCTCCAAGGTCGCGCCCACCACGCTCGTCTACGTGGCCGACGGGGTTCGCTTCCTCACACGCCCCGAACAGGTCGACGACGCGTCTGCGTTCTTCGAGGCGCATCCGATCCCGCAGTCGGCACTCACGCTCCGCCAGTCGCTCGAGCGCCAAGCGGTGAATGCGGAGTTCCGCAAGCGCACGACTCCGGAGCTGCTGGCTGCGTTCGGGAGTGGCGCGGAGTTGTAGCCTCAGCGTTTTCCGGTTGACACGAGATCCGTGGAACACGAGAATCGTGTCATGAGGAACGTCACCGTGACCCTGGACGAGGAGACCGCGCGCTGGGCGCGCCTGGAAGCGGCACGCCGGGACATCAGCGTCTCGAGCCTGATCAGGACCCTCCTCACCGAGCGCATGGGCGGACAGGTGGCCTACGAAGGGGCGAAGACCCGCTACCTGGCCCGCTCCGCGAAGGTGCTTTCAGGAGGAGCGCCCTATCCCGAGCGGCAGGAGCTCCACGAGCGTGCCGATCTTCGTTGACACCAACGTCCTCGTGTACGCGAGGGACGCATCGGATCCCGGTAAGCAGGCCAGAGCATCCGAGTGGGTCTCGCATCTGTGGGAGACGGAAGAGGGCAGGCTCAGCTTCCAGGTGTTGCACGAGTACTACGTGACGACGACGAAGAAGTTGAGCCCCGGCCTCTCACGGGCGGACGCACGTGCGGATATCGAGGACCTCCTTGCCTGGCGACCGATCGAGTTCGACGCATGGATGCTCGGCCCAGCCTGGGGGATGGAGGATCGCTTCGGCCTCTCGTACTGGGACAGCCTAATCGTCGCGGCGGCGTCGGTCGCCGACTGCGAGATCCTCCTCACAGAGGATCTGCAGCACGGGGCCGACCTGGACGGCGTTCGAGTCGTCGATCCGTTCCAGACGTCCGTCGGCGAGATCTGAGCCTCAGCAGCTAACTGGAGATCGCGGCCAGATCGCCGTTCGCGCCGCAGACCAGCACGACGACGTGCTCGTCGGGCTCCGAGGCGTAGGCGCCTGATAGCAACGCGGCGAACGCGGCCGCGCCTCCAGGCTCGGCGAACACCCGGGCCGCGTTCCACAGGGCGCGTTGCGCGTCCCGGATCGCGTCGTCGGAGACCAGGACCACGCGCTCGACGAACTTCGAGACGATCGCGAACGCGATCTCGCCCGCTCGTTTCGTGCCGAGCGAGTCGGAGGCGTAGCCGCTCACGGGAACGTCGACCGGCTCACCGGCCTCGAGCGCCGACGTCATGCACGTGCTCGTCTCGGGCTCGATGCCGATGACGCGCGTCCCGCCCTCGTACGAGGCCGCGATGCCGCCGATCAGCCCGCCGCCGCCGATCGCGACGAGGACGGTGTCGGCGCCGGGGACCTGCTCGGCGAGCTCGAGCCCGATCGTCCCCTGGCCCGCGACGACCTCGGGCTGATCGTACGCGTGCATCTCGAGCGCCCCGGTCTCGGCCGCCCGGCCGCGGCTCGCCTCGAGCGCTTCGTCGTAGTAGCCCTCGGCGATCGAGACCTCGGCGCCCATCGAACGGATCCGTTCGGCTTTGACCGTGGGTGAGCTCGACGGCACGAAGATCTCGGCGCGGTGCCCGAGGGTGTGGGCAGCGTACGCGACCGCGAGCCCGAAGTTCCCGCCCGATGCCGCGATCACGCCGGCGTCCGGCACCGTGGAGGAGAGCATCTTGTTGAACGCGCCCCGCGGCTTGAACGATCCGGTGTGCTGGGTGAGCTCCAGCTTCAATGTGATTCGACACGGCAGGCCGAACGCTCCGGGCTCGAGCTCGAGCACGGGGGTTCGGCGCACGTGCTCCAGGATCCTGCTGTGGGCTGCGCGGACGTCGTCCGGACCGACGATCATCGTCACGGAGCGGCGCTCACACCCGATCCGTCAGTCCGAGCGCGATCAACCCCACGACGATGTCACCGACGAACCATGCGACGAAGATCCATGGCTCCGCCGGGAGCCCGCCCGCGAGGACCAGCGCGATCGCCACCACGTTGAAGAGGACGAGGATCGTCACGGCAACCGTGAGCCGGCTCGGTTGGAGCGTGTGACCTGCCGATCGTGGCACCCTACCGACCTCCGGCATCATGGTAGCGCCCTCAGGTGTTTGACACTGCGAGCGGCGCGGCCATACGTTCGGGACCGAACCATCCCTGCCGAAGGAGATCGTCCACGGGCACGAACGCGATCGTCGAGGGCGTCGAGATCTCGGCCGATCATTGGATCGGCGGCGAGCGCGTCGGCTCCACCGAGGTGTTCGAGGACGTCTCGCCGATCGACGAGCAGGTGATCGCCGAGGTCGCCCGCGGCGGTGCCGCCGAGGCCGACCGAGCCGTCGAAGCGGCCCGGGCGGCGTTCGATACCTGGGGCCGAACCTCGCCCGCCGATCGCGCCAAGGTCCTGCACCGCGTCGCCGAGCTGGTCGAGGAGCGCGTGCCGGAGCTCGCGCCGGTCGAGACCCGGGACAACGGCTCGCTCCTGCGCTCGCATCTGAACTCGGTCATGCCACGCGTGGCGCGGAACTTCCGCTTCTTCGCCGACCAGCTCACCGAGCTCGGCGACGAGGCGTTCGAGATGAACGAGTTCGTGAGCCGCACCGAATGGGATCCCTCGGGCGTGACGGTCGTGATCACGCCCTGGAACGCGCCCCTGATGCTCGCGACGTGGCGGATCGCACCGGCGCTCGCCTCCGGCAACAGCGTCGTCGCCAAGCCGCCCGAGTGGGCGCCGCTCACGGCCTCGCTCCTCGCCGAGATCACGCGCGAAGCCGGCCTGCCGGACGGCGCGTTCAACGTCGTGCAGGGGATCGGCGAAGAGGCGGGCGCCGCGCTCACGGCTCATCCCGGCGTCGACCGGATCGCGTTCACCGGCTCGATCGAGACCGGGAAGCTCGTCGCGCAGGCCGCGGCCGCGAACCTCACGCCGGTGTCCCTCGAGCTCGGAGGGAAGTCGCCGTTCGTCGCGTTCGCCGACGCCGACCTGGATGCGGTCGTGAAGCAGGCCGTGAACCAGTTCGACAACGCCGGGCAGGTGTGTCTGGCGGGGACGCGGCTGATCGTCGAGCGCTCGATGCACGAGGCGTTCCTCGAGCGGTTCCTGGAGGCCGCCGGCGCGATCCGTCAGGGCGACCCCCGCGAGGAGAGCCACCGACATAGGCCCGCAGATCACGCGCGAGCACTTCGAACGCGTGGACGGGTTCGTGCAGCGCGCGAAGGCCGACGGCGCGACGGTGCTGCTCGGCGGCGGGGCGAACGAGGAGCTCGGCGGCCTGTACTACCGGCCGACGCTGTTCGGCGACGTGCCCGAGGGCGCCGAGGTGCTCCGCAAGGAGGTGTTCGGTCCGGTCCTCACGCTCCAGACGTTCGAGACCGAGGACGAGGCGATCGCCCTCGCGAACGAGACCGACTACGGTCTCGCCGCGATCCTGTACACGGGCGACCGCGAGCGCGCCGAGCGCGTCTCCGAGCGCCTGGTCGCCGGCACGGTCTGGGTGAACTGCTTCTTCGTGCGCGACCTGCGTGCGCCGTTCGGCGGCGCGAAGTCCTCGGGCGTCGGGCGCGAGGGCGGCGTCTACAGCTTCGACTTCTACGCGGACGTGAAGAACGTCTGCACGGCCCCCTGGGAGGTACTGGATGGGTGAGATCGTCGGCGCGGCCCTCGTGGCGCACGTCCCCACGATCATGTTGCCGGAGGAGGTGCGCCTGGAGATCAACGAGGGCAAGGAGATCACCCTCGTCCCGGGCCTACACCGGATCAAGAGCGAGTGCCTGGACCGGCTGAAGCCGGACGCGGTGATCGTGTTCGACACGCACTGGGAGTCCACGTTCGAGCACATCGTGACCGCGCACGACCGCCGGCAGGGGAAGTTCACGAGCCACGAGCTCCCGCGAGGGATGAAGCAGATCCCGTACGACATGCCGGGCGATCCCGAGCTCGCGAAGCTGATCGAGGCGCAGGCGGAGGGCCGGGACGACTGCTGGATCCTGGCGAACGACGACCCGTACCTGCCGCTGTTCTACGGCACGGTCAACATCTGGACGTTCCTCGGCGATCCGGACACGGCATGGCTCTCCGTCGCGCTGAACCAGTGCTGCGACACGAACGACTTCCTGCTGTTCGGCGAGCTGATCGGCAAGGCGATCGAGGAGAGCGACCGGCGCGTCGTGCTCCTCGCGTCGGGCGGGATGACCCACCGGTTCTTCAACTTCAAGGACCTCCGGCAGCGCGAGAGCCAGCGAGCGCCCGACAACATCTACGACATCAAGTACTACGAGGCCGACCAGAAGGTGCTCGGACTGTTCGAGAAGGGCGACCACGCCGGCGTCATCGACGGGATGCCCGAGTATCGCAAGGCGTACCCGGAGGGGCACTTCGGGCACTACCTGATGATGGCGGGGGCGCTGGGCGGCACGTCGTGGACGGCGCCGGGGGAACGGTTCAGCGAGTACGAGGCGTCGGTCGGGACGGGCCAGGTCCACGTGTGGTTCGAACGTCCGGAGGGCGGCTGGGCCGCCTAGGACGAGTCTCCTAGGTCGGGGAGCAAGGAGGTGCTTCGCGATGGCTGAGAAGAAGCAGTGCGAAGAAGGACACGCGGAAGTCCGCCAAGCGCACCGGCGCGAGCGGCAAGTTCACGGCAGAGGAACGAGCCGCCATGAAGGCGCGTGCCCAGGAACTGAAGGCGGAGGAGCGAGCGAACAAGAACAGGGCGGAGGGGGAACGCGACGTGCTCGCGGCGATCGCCGCATGAAGGGATCGGATCGCGCCATGGCCAAGCGGCTCCATGAGATCATCACGGCCAGCGCGCCGGCTCTGTGGCCGAAGACCTGGTACGGGATGCCCGCGTATGCCAAGGACGGCAAGGTCGTCTGCTTCTTCAAGGCCGCGGGGAAGTTCGACTCGAGGTACGCGACGTTCGGCTTCGAAGATGCGGCGAACCTCGACGAAGGCGCCATGTGGTCGACCTCCTTCGCGCTGAAGGAGTTGACCGCCGCCGATGAGAAGAAGATCGGCGCGCTCGTGAAGAAGGCGGCGCGCTGACGAGCGAATCGTCACCGCGCTCGGAGGGGTAGAGGTTCTCCGATGGCGACGAAGAAGGACACGCGGTCGCCCGCCTGCACGAAGCCGACAGCCACGACCTGATCCGCGTGCAGGGCGCGCGCGAGAACAACCTCAAGGACGTCAACGTCGAGCTCCCGAAGCGCCGGCTGACCGTCTTCACAGGCGTCTCCGGCTCGGGCAAGAGCTCGCTGGTATTCGAGACGATCGCCGCGGAGTCCCAGCGGATGATCAACGAGACCTATAGCGCCTTCGTGCAGGGCTTCATGCCGACGCTGTCGCGGCCGGAGGTCGACGTCCTGGATGGTCTGACGACGGCGATCATCGTGGACCAGGAGCGGATGGGCGCCAACCCGCGCTCCACGGTCGGCACCGCCACCGACGCGAACGCGATGCTTCGCATCCTTTTCAGCAGGCTCGGGAAGCCGCGCATCGGCTCGCCGAACGCGTACTCCTTCAACGTCCCCTCGGCGAGAGGCAGCGGTGCGATCACCGTCGAGCGTGGCGCCAAGACGAAGACCGAGAAGGCGACCTTCACCCTGCTGGGCGGCATGTGTCCGCGCTGCGAGGGCAAGGGCAACGTGACCGACATCGACCTGACGCCAGCTCTACGACGAGAGCAGGTCGCTCGCCGAGGGCGCGATCACCGATCCCCGGCTACAACGCGGACGGCTGGAACGTCCGGATCTTCACCGAGTCGGGCTTCCTGGACCCCGACAAGCCGATCCGCAAGTACACGAAGAAGGAGCTCCAGGACTTCCTCCACGGCGAACCGAGGAAGGTGAAGGATCAACAACATCAACCTGACCTACGAGGGGTTGATCCCGAGGATCCAGAAGTCGTTCCTCTCCAAGGACGTCGACGCGCTGCAACCACACATCCGCGCCTTCGTGGAGCGGGCCGTGACGTTCACGACCTGCCCCGAGTGCGAGGGCACCCGGCTCGGCAAGGAGGCCCGATCGTCGAAGCTCAAGGGGAAGAGCATCGCCGACGCGTGCGCGATGCAGGTCAGCGATCTCGCCGGCTGGGTCCGGGGCATCGACGAGCCGGCGGTGGCGCCGCTCCTCACCGGGCTGCAGCGCCTCCTCGACTCGTTCGCCGAGATCGGACTGGGATACCTCTCGCTCGACCGGCCGTCGGGCACCCTGTCCGGGGGAGAGGCACAGCGCACCAAGATGATCCGCCACCTCGGGTCGTCGCTCACCGATGTCACGTACGTCTTCGACGAGCCCACGATCGGCCTGCACCCCCACGACGTCCAACGCATGAACGACCTGCTGCTGCAGCTGCGCGACAAGGGCAACACGGTGCTCGTCGTGGAGCACGATCCGGAGGCGATCGCGATCGCCGACCATGTCGTCGACCTCGGCCCCGGCGCCGGGTCGGCGGGCGGCTCCGTCTGCTACGAGGGTGACGTCGAGGGGCTGCGGGGAAGCGACACGACCACGGGCCGCCATCTCGACGACCGGGCGACCCTGAAGGGATCGGTGCGTTCGTCGGCCGGCGCGCTGGAGATCCGCAGCGCGACGGCCCACAACCTCCAGGGCGTCGACGTCGACATCCCGCTCGGTGTGCTCTGCGTGGTCACGGGCGTCGCCGGCTCCGGCAAGAGCTCGTTGATCCACGGCTCGGTCGCGGGCCGGGACGGCGTCGTGGTCATCGACCAGGGCGCGATCCGCGGCTCGCGACGGAGCAACCCGGCGACGTACACCGGCCTGCTGGACCCGATCCGCAAGGCGTTCGCCAAGGCCAACGGCGTGAAGCCGGCGCTGTTCAGCTCCAACTCCGAGGGCGCCTGCCCCACCTGCAACGGCGCCGGCGTCATCTACACCGAACTGGGCTTCATGGACACGGTCGAATCCACCTGCGAGGAGTGCGAGGGGAGACGGTTCCAGGCGTCGGTGCTCGAGTACACGCTGGGCGGCCGGAACATCGCCGAGGTGCTCGCGATGCCGGTGACCGAGGCCGAGAGGTTCTTCGGCAACGGCGAGGCGCGCACGCCGGCCGCCCAGACGATCCTCGGCCGGCTCGCCGAGGTCGGGCTCGGCTACCTCCGGCTCGGCCAGCCGCTCACGACACTGTCCGGCGGCGAGCGGCAGCGGCTCAAGCTGGCCACCCACATGGCCGAGAAGGGCGAGCGTCTACGTCCTCGACGAGCCGACCACCGGCCTGCACCTCGCCGACGTCGAGCAGCTGCTCGGCCTGCTCGACCGGCTCGTCGACGCCGGCAAGTCGGTCATCGTCATCGCGCACCACCAGGCGGTCATGGCGCACGCCGACTGGATCATCGACCTCGGCCCCGGCGCCGGCCACGACGGCGGCCGGATCGTCTTCGAGGGCACACCCGCCGACCTCGTCGCCGCCCGCTCCACCCTCACCGGCGAGCACCTCGCGGCCTACGTCGGCACCTGACCGAGCCTAGCTCCGGGCCACCTCCGAGAGTCGGCCGATACCGGGAGCGAGATCAGGCCCCGCGAGAGCCTCACGTCGTGGACGGCGCCGGGGGGAGCGGTTCAGCGAGTACGAGGCTTCGATCGGGACGGGCCCAGGTCCACGTCTGGTTCGAACGTCCGGAGGGCGGCTGGGCCGCTTAACATTCACGCTCCGACTGGGCGCTCACCATCCTTCGGTTTTGCAGTGGGTGTGCGGCAACCCGGTCGAGGAATGGGCGCCGTGACCACGGGCCGCGGGTCGAACTGCCCTCGATAGAGGCGTGGGGGTTCTGAAGCTCTACGGGTGACATAGGCGGGGTCGCAGTCGGACTTCGAGTACGGCACTCTGTCAGGCCGCAGCCTGAATTCGTTTCCCGGAGCCGTCGTCATGGCAGCGAACCCGGTCAGCCCGTTCCACTGCAAACTCCCGTTAGCCTTGCTGGGGTCGTCCCGTTCCTTCGTCGATCCGTCGCTGGATCCGCCTGCAGCCAGTAACCTAGGGTGCGGCCTGAAACACGACTAGGTTCGAGAAATCTTCTCCGTCGATTTGAAGTCCGTAACAGCCGGCACCCTTGAACAGAATCGCGGTGGGGAACTCACGCCAACCCGTTTGTGTCGTGCTTCCAACATCCAGGCGAAGTTCTTCTCCGATCTCCACACCCTTCGCTGTCTCCGTGTCGCTCCCTAGGGATCCAAACCCCTCGACCGAGAATCGGATATCACCGGTTCCATCGATCTGGCGCCCACGAACCAGCGCAGATCCGTCGTACGAGGGGGAGATGACCCACAGCGTCTTTATCCCATCCCACGGCCCTAGGCGCCCGAAGTGGCTGAAGTGAGCTGACCCTTGTCCGTCATATGCCTGGGTGCCGATCCCGAGCGTCACCAGACCTGGATAGACGGGTCCAGAACCGAGGAACGGCCCGCTGGCATGACCGGTATCGATGAAGGTGGCGGTCGTGTTCGGGCATGCGCGGCGCTCGCCCACCGACGGCAGGGTCATCGGCCGACGAAGGCGTTCCCACGGATCGCCGGCTTGAGTTGTTGGTTCACCGGCTTGAGTTGTTGGTTCAGTGGTGCCTGTATGCGATGCGGTGCAAGAAGCGACCGTAACCGCAGCCATCAGGGCTGCGGCCCCCTGGAGAAATCTCCGCCGATCCAGGGGTATTCGCGAAGTGTTCAATCGCCTTCTCCACCCCTCATCGCGAGTAGCAACCGACCCTTCTATCCATGAGGCGAAGCCTTCCACCACGCGTCGATCCCGAGATCCTCGGCGATCACCGTCGCCGCGTTGTAGCCGCACGCGCCGCCGATCGAGCCGCCGGGGTGGGTCGAGGCCCCGCACAGGTAGACGTTCGAGAAGCCGGTGCGGTACGGCGGGTACTCGTGGAACGGCCGGAACACGCCGAGCTGGTCCTGGCTCATCTCGCCGTGGTTCCAGTCGCCGTGGCGCATCGACGGCATCACGCGCTCGATGTCGATCGGGCTCGAGATGTACCGGCCGACGACCGCCTCGGGCTCCAGACCGCTCTCGAGGTACGGGCGCCAGCGGTCGAGCACTACCGCCGCGTACTCCTCCTTCAGGCCCTCCCACGCCTGCGGCCCGCCGTCGCGGAGCTCGTACGGCGCGATCTGCTCGCAGAAGGTCGCCTCCTTGCCCGGCGGGCAGAGCGACGGGTCGAACACCGACGGGATGCACGGTGAACAGCCCGGGCTGACGCGGCGGCACGCCCGAGGCGGCAGTCGCTCGCGTTGTCGTCGAGCACGTCGAGCGACTCGCAGATCGACACGGCGAAGCACCGCTGGACGGCAGGCTCGAACTCGGCCGCCTTCCACCGCACCGGCGCGTCGAGCGCGAGGTAGACGCAGAACATCGACATCACGTCGTACCGCCACCGCCGGCACGCCTGGAGCATCGTCTCGTCGAGCGCGTCCTCGCCGACGAGCTCGAGGAACGTGTGCTTCGGGTCGAGGTTCGAGATCAGGGTGCCCTCGACCGGGATCCGCGTGCCGTCCTCGAGCACGACCGCGCGGGCGCCGTCGCCGTCCACCTCGATCCGCTCGACCGGTGCGTCGAGCCGGATCTCACCCCCGTGGTCCTGCAGGAACGACGCGATCGCCTGAGCGAGGCGGTTCGAGCCGCCCTCGCAGACCGCCCAGCCGTACGGCTCCATCGAGCCGGCGACCATCACCGGGTAGTTCGCGCCGAGGCCGAACACATCGCCTGTCCCGGCGAGCTGCGCCACCCAGAAGCCGACCCACGTCTGGACCTCCGGCGACTCGAACAGCTCGCGCGCCACGTGGTTCGGCGCGGTGAGGAACTGCCGGATCAGCCCGAGCCCGTCGGTCGAGCCTTCGAGCGGCGCGAGGTCGCCCGACGGCGGACCCGGCGGCGCGAACATCGCCGGGATGAACCCGTCCCTGAGCACATCGAGGTACACCTGCGCGACCTCGCGGAACGTGTCGGCGTCGCGTTTCGAGAAGCGGGCGATCCGTTCGACCGTCGTGTCGAGGTCGCGCGAGCACACGAGCGCCCGGCCGTCCGGGAAGACGTGGCCGAACTGGTTCTCGGGCCAGACGTAGGTGGCGCCGTACCGTTCGAGCTCGAGATCGCGGTAGACCGGGCCCATGTGGATGATCCCGTGGAAGTTCGAATGGAAGTTGTGCCGGAACCCCGGCGCCGCGACCTCCTTCGTGGCGCAGCCGCCGCCGGCCACGTCTCGGGCCTCGAGGACCAGTACGCGCTGGCCCGCCTTCGCGAGGTACGAGCCGCACGCGAGCCCGTTGTGTCCGCCGCCGACGATGACGACGTCGTAGCCGCGTTCAGCCATCCACGCCGTCCGACCCGTCGCCCCCGTCGTCGGCCCACAGCTCGCGAGCCTCCTTCCAAGCCTGCTCGGGCGACAGGTCGGGATCCATCGGGAAGTACTTCGCGCCCTCGAACGCGTTGGCCGGCCGCGTGTAGGTGCCCCGCTTGATCAGCCGCTGGATGTTCCGGCGGTAGAAGACGTCGACCTCCTCGTGGGAGAACGGGTCCTGCTGCATCCAGAGGTTCTTCGGGTGGATCGGCTGCTCGTACATCCGCCGGAACACCTCGGTCCGAAGGTCCTTCATCCAGTTGGAGTTCAGGTTCATCACGCGGAACTGCCGGAGCGCCTCGATGTCGACGATCCCGCTCACGAACGTGTTGTAGCCGGAGGGGGAGTACGACAGGACGTTGCCCATGTAGTCCACGATGTGGGACTGCCCGCCCGCGATGTCCATCGGGTGCCGCATCTTCGGGTGCAGGTACACGGGGCCGACGTTCGGGGCCACGATGTACACGTTGTTGAAGTGCGCATGGGCGCGGTTCTGAAGCATCCACGTCCCGCCGCCCGGATAGCCGACGTTCGTCATCGGGACGGCCTCGCTCGGCCGGTAGACGATCTCGGCGCCGTTGAACGCGAGCGCGCGGAACGCCTCGGGGTACTCGCCGTCCGAGCAGCAGATCGTGCCGAGGTTGCCGATGTCGTCGGTGCGAAGGACCGGGTAGAACGCGTCGATCCCGTCGCCGAACAGCTCGACCCACCGGTCGTAGACGTCGTGCGGCGTGCACGAGCGCTCGCGGCACCAGAGATGGTTCTTCGCGGCCTTGTGGACGACCTCGCCGGCCGGCGAGATCACGAACAGCGTGTTGAAGTACCGGTCGTCCATCACCTCGGGCCAGCGCGCCTTCGACTGGACGATGAGATAGGTCTCGTACATCTGCGCGAGCTTGCCGAGCCGTTCGGACTCCTCGCCGGGCACGTCGATGAACAGGTCCCGCGCGGCGGTGACGTGCGGGACGTCGAACGCCTCGTCGGTGAACCCGGTCAGCGCGCCCTCCGCCAGCGCGATGAGCTTGACCGGCATGTTGATCGAGATGATGCCCATCGCAGCGTGGACCGCGTCCTCGATCGTGTCGAGGTTCTGCGCGATGTCCTTGCGCTCGCCGACGCCGTGCACCACCGTCGAGATCCCGACGGCCAGGTAGGGCGCGACCGGCGTCCGATCCTTGCGGTGCTCCTGTGGGGCGTTCATCCGCCGACCTCCGGATCCTCGTGTGCGGCCCATCCTCCCATCGGGGCGCCGGAAGGGTCCACGCGGATCAGTGCATGCGGTGGCCGCCGTCGACGTTGATCGTCTGACCGGTGATGAACCCTGCGGCGGGGCTCGCGAGGTACGCGATGGTCTCGGCGACGTCCTCGGGCTGGCCCCGGCGCTTGATCGCCTGGTCCGCGCCGATCTCCTCGAACAGCTCGCCCTCCGGGTCTTCCTCCTCCGTTCCTTCGGTCTCGATCATGCCCGGCGTGATCGCGTTCACGGTGATGCCGTGCGGACCGGCCTCGGCGGCGAGCGAGCGCGTGAAGCCGATGATCCCGCCCTTGCTCGAGAGGTACGGCGTGAGCTCCGGGTAGCCGATCAGGAACGCCGCCGTCGAGATGTTCACGATCCGGCCGTAGCCGCGCTCCAGCAGGTGGGGGTAGACCGCGCTCGTCACGAGAAACACGCTGTCGAGGTTCGTGGACAGGACCCGCCGCCACACCTCGAACGTGAGCTCTTCGAACGGGGTGTGCGGGTAGATCCCTGCGTTGTTCACGAGCACGTCGATCCTGCCGTGCGCCTCGAGGACCGTCCGAACCGCGGCGCCGATGCCGGCCTCGTCGGTGACGTCGACCGCGTGCGGCTCGGCGGCGAGGCCCTCCCCTGCGATCGCGGCGACGGCGGCCGCCGCGGCGGGACCGTCCTTGTCGAACAGCGCCACCCGGGCGCCGTCCCGGGCGAGGCGGTGGGCCGCCGCGCGGCCGATCCCGCGCGCGGCGCCTGTCACGATCGCGACCTGGCCTTCGAGTGACGGGGGCACGGCGCGATGCTAGTGCAGGCCGCGAACGTCGGTCGCGGCCGATTTCCCTCGTCCGGCGGTTCCGGGGTAGCGTTCGGGAATCCGGACTGGAGGAGGGCTGGTCGTGGAGGACAAGCCGCTGGTGGTCACCGAGGAATACGAGCGCCTCGGTGGCAAGAAGCTCTCGCTGATCGACGTGCTCGCCCAGTCGGTCGGCTTCATGGGGCCGGTGTTCGTCACCGCGTTCGTGATCCCGCTCATCATCGGGTTCAACGCGTCCGGGCGCGGCGCGGGCACGTCGGTGGGCCTGGCCGTCCTCCTCGCAGCTGTAGGCGTCTTCGCGCTCGCCTGGATCGTCTCGAGGTACGCGAAGAAGATCCACGCGGCCGGGTCCCTCTACGACTACGTGTCCCATGGTCTGGGAACGACGATCGGAGCGGCATCGGGGTGGCTGTACTACAGCGGGACGATCGTGCTGACCACGGCCCTCGGTGTGCTGCTCGGCGGGTACGTCCACGACAACCTGCTGCCGGCGTTCGAGATCGGTCCGTTCTTCCCGATCTGGGTGTGGGACGCGATCTTCACCCTCGGGCTGTTCGCGGTCCTGTACTTCGGCGTGCAGATCTCGACCCGCGTGCAGCTGACCCTGGCCCTCGTCTCCATGGCCGTTGTTCTGGTCTTCCTCATCACGGTGATCATCGATCTCGGCGGCGACAACGACTTCGCCAAGGCGTTCGATCCTTCTCCGGAGGGAGGCTTCAGCGGCATCTTGTTCGGTGTCCTCTACGGGGTCCTCGCGTTCGTGGGGTTCGAGACGGCGGCGAACCTGGCCGAGGAGACCGCCGACCCGAAGCGCTCGATCCCGAGGGCCGTGCTGGGCGCGGTCTTCATCGTGACGGTCTTCTACCTGATCGGGTCGTACGTTGAGGTGGCCGGCTTCGGGTTCGACCTGTCCGTGATCTTGTCTCCCGAGGTTGCGGGAGCTCCGTTGTTCGCGCTGGGCGCGGGTCCGCCCTTCGGGTCGGAGCTGTGGCTGAAGATCCTGCTCGTCGTGGTCTTCCTCGACATGCTCGCGGTCTACGTCGGAGCCGGCGTCGCCTCGACGCGTGGCGTGTTCGCGCTCGCCCGCGACCGGCGTCTGCCGGGGGTCTTCGCGAAGGTCTCGAAGTACGGGACGCCGGTGGGCGCGATCGTGCTGTTGATCGTGATCCAGGCGCTCTGGATCTTGCTCGCCGAGGGCAACGACACGATCTTCTCGCAGGAGGGCCTGCCGCACTACTTCTCGATCTTCGCGTGGGGGGCGGCGTTCGGTGCTTTCGCGCTCATCGTCGTCTATGGCGTGCTCTCGATCGGTGGGCTGGTGGGGCTTCGCGGGGACGGGGGCTACGGGGGTGTGGTGATCGCTTCGCTGGTCGGCATCGCGATCAGCGTCGCGGCGATCTTCGGCTCGTTCTACAAAGTGACGAGTCCACTGGTCCTCGCGGCCTGGTACCCGCTCATCTGGGGCGTCATCGGGCTCGTGTACATGTTCCTCGTCAAGGGACGTGAAAGCGCCAGCGACGCGCTCGAAGACCTGCATTCCGGCTGATCGGGCTGGGATGACCGGACGTGGGGCCGGGGCGGCGCCGAAGGCGCCGCCCCGGCTCGTCCTCATCCTCTCCGAGAACTGGACGCTCACGCCCGCGCGCGATCTCCGCGCGGTGATCGGGATGGCCGTCGAGGCGGAGCAGGCCGGCTTCGACGCCGTGATGGTGAGCGAGCACGTCGTGCTCGGGCCGGGATCGGACGCCGAGGGCGTTCCGGAGAACCCGCGCGAATACGCGCTGCCGGGCAACCAGGATCCGGCGATGCCCTGGCTCGACCCGCTCGGGCTGCTCGCCGCGGTGGCTTCGGTCACGACCCGACTTCGCTTGGTCGCGAGCTCGATCATCGCGCCGCTGCGCCACCCGCTGCTGCTCGCGAAGCAGCTGGCGACGCTCGACCTCCTGTCCGAGGGAAGGCTCGTGGTGCAGCCGACCGTGAGCTGGCACCGGGCCGAGTACGAGGCGCTCGGCGTGCCGTTCGAAAAGCGTGGGGCGCTCCTGGACGAGCACCTCGCCGCATGGAGCGTCCTGTGGCGAGAGACGCCCGCGTCGTTCGAAGGTCGCTCCTACCGGTTCCGCGACGTCGCCCTCGAGCCCAAGCCGTTCCGGCCTGCCGGTCCGGTCTTGTGGTTCGGTGGGCAGCGGATGCACGACCGGCTGCTTCGGCGGCTCGTGGACTACGGGAGCGGCTTCAACCCGCTCGGAACACCGAGCGACGGCGACCTCTCGAGATTGCGAGCCGCGATGACCGAGGCCGGCCGGGACCCCGCCGAGCTCGAGATGGTCGGGGGCACGCGGGGCCGGTTCCGTGGAGCCGACGACGTCGCAGACCTCGGCGAAGCGCTCGCGAGGATCCCCGCCCAGCTCGAACGCGGCTTCACGACGATCTGCATCAAGCCGTCGCAGTTCATCGACGACCCGGACGGGATCGGTCCGTTCTGCCGCGACGTCGTCGAACGCGTGACCGCGCTCGTCGACTGAACCGCGCGCGGACGACCGGGATCGGCTCCGCTACCCGTCGGGTCCGTCGACGTTCACGGTGGGCGGCCCGTCCCCGCCCGAGCGGAACACCACCATCTCGGCCGGTTCGTCGGACGCGGTGATCTCCCGATGGACGAGCCCCTCGGGGATCACGAGGAAGTCGCCCGGCCCGCCCTCGAGCGCGAGCTCGCCCTCCTCCCCGAACTCGATCGTCAGCCGGCCCGACAGCATGTACAGGACCGACTCGTGCCCGCCGTGGTGGTGCCAGCCGCTCGCGGCGCGGGGCGTGGTCCTCGCGGTTCCCGTCCACAGTCCCGGCCTGGCGAACGCCTGCCACCTGGTGATCTCGGGCGTGTTGTCCTGCTCGACGAGCTCGCTCGCGCCGATCCTCATCGCCTCGGCTCGGCCATCGTTCCTCCTTCACCCATCGAACGCCATCTCGCCGACGTCCACCGCCAGCCCGCCGCCGTCGGCAACCAGCGCCGTGCCGGTGACGATCGACGAGTCGTCGCTCGCGAGGAACAGGCAGCACGATGCGATCTCCTCGGGCGTTGCCGGCCGGCGGAGCGGGATCCGCTGCGTCGCCAGCCGGTACGCCTCGTCGAGCTCGAGGCCGCGGTCGGCGGCGAGCTCGCTCATCGCGGCGTCGCCCATCGGGGTCCGCACCCAGCCGGGACAGAGCGCGTTGGCGCGGATCCCCTTCGGCCCGTAGTCGACGGCGATCGAGCGCGTCAGGCCGATCATCGCGGCCTTGGACGCGTCGTAGGCGGCGGACTCGGCCCCGCTGACGAGACCGGAGACGCTCGAGACGAGCACGATCGAGCCGCCGCCGCGTTCCACGAGCGCCGGGATCGCCGCGCGGACGAACCGGAGTGCGCCGGTCAGGTTCACGTCGAGCGTGCGGGCCCATCGCTCGTCGTCGACCTCGCCCGCCGACCCGCCGAACCCGACGCCGGCGTTGGCGACGAGGATGTCGAGACCGCCGAACGCCTCCATCGCGGCCGCGACCGCCTCGGGCGCGTGCGCGGCGATCGGCCACGTCGCCGGCGACCGCGAGCCCGCCGATCTCCTTGGCGACCGCCTCGATCGGCTCGGGGCGCCGTCCGGTGACGACGACCTTCGCGCCCTCGCGCGAGAACAGCCGAGCCGTCGCGGCGCCGATGCCCGTGCCGCCACCGGTGATGACCGCCACCTTGCCCTCGAGCCGCATCTCGCCTCCCTGGGATGCGGCATAGTCTGGCGCATCGGCGCTCGAGGCGGAGGCGGCACGTGGCCAACATGCAGCCGTTGCGACGGGAGGACCATCCCGAGCTCGAGGAGCTCTGGCAGCTCTACGACGACACGATGTCGTTCGTTCCGAACAGCCTGTTCACGATGGCCCGCCGCCCGGAGGTCCTTCGGGCGTTCAGCGAGCTCATCACGCAGATCTGGCGCACGGGCACGGTGCCGGTGGGCCTGAAGCCGCTCGTGGCGATCGTGGCGAGCACCGCGGCCGGGTGCCGCTACTGCCAGGCGCACGAGACCGTGGACGCGAAGATGCGCGGGGTCGACGAGGCGAAGATCGCCGAGATCTGGAACTTCGAGCGCTCGCAGCTGTACGACGAGTCCGAGCGTGCGGCGCTCCGGTTCGCGCGCGACGCCAGCGTCGTCCCGAACGCCGTGACGCCGAAGCACTTCGACGACCTCCGCGACCACTGGGACGAGGGCGAGATCGTCGAGATCCTCGCGGTGGTGGGCCTGTTCGGGTTCCTGAACCGCTGGAACGACTCCATGGCGACCGACCTCGAGGAGATCCCGACTGCGTTCGCGACGCGGACGATCGGCCGCGAGGGCTGGGAGCCCGGGAAGCACGGATGACGTTCGGCGAGCAGATCGCGCTCGAGGAGCTCGAACGCGACCCGTACCCGATCTACGCGCGCCTGCGCGACGAGGAACCCGTGTCGTGGGTGCCGGCCGTGCAGCTCTGGCTCGTCACGCGGTACGAGGACGTTCGGGCCGTCGACCTCGCGCCCGAAGCGTTCACCGCCGCGACCGACCCGTCGACCCTGAACCGCACGATGGGCGTGAACATGCTCGGTTCCGAGGGACCGGACCAGCGACGGATCCGGCGGGTCGTCGAGCCGCCGTTCCGCCCGCGCGACGTCGAGGAGCGGACGCAGGGGATGATCCCGGAGCTCGCGAACGAGCTGATCGACGGGTTCGAGGAGCGAGGCGAGTGCGACCTGTTCCGCGAGTTCGCCGACCCGATGAGCGTGCGCTCGCTCCGGTTCATGCTCGGGCTCGACGAGGTGGCGTGGGAGGACCTGCTCCGTTGGAACGAGGGGCTGATGCCGGGCCTCGCGAACTTCGAGGCGGACCCCGTGAAGCAGGCGCCGGCCGACGAGGCGAGCGGCGCCCTCGGCGAGGTGATCGAACGGGTGCTGGACCGCGTCCAGGTCGAACCGGACGGGTCGGTGCTGTCGTGGATGCTCCACCACGACCGCGACGGCGACGCGATGAGCCGGGACGAGATCGTTGCCAACACGAGGCTGATGCTCTCCGGCGGGTTGCAGGAGCCGCGCGACCTGATCGCGCTCGTCGTGTACGCGCTCGGCTCGAACCCCGAGCAGCTCGAGGAGGTTCGCGCCGACCGCTCGCTCATCAAGGCGGCGGTCGAGGAGACGCTGCGGTGGGCAGGGCCCGTCGGAACGTCGACCCGGCAGACGACCGAGGCCACGGAGCTCGCCGGCGTCGAGCTCGATGAGGGCGCGTTCGTCGGTGCGGTGCTCTCGTCGGCGAACCGCGATCCGCGCCGTTTCACCGACCCGGACCGATTCGACGTCCGACGGAAGGAGGGAGCGCACCTCGCGTTCGCGATCGGCAACCACTTCTGTCTCGGCGCCTGGTTCGGGCGGCACCTCGCGCGGGTGTCGCTCGAGATCCTGCTGGACCGCCTGCCCGGGCTCCGGCTGGTTCTCGAGCGTCCGGCGACGCTCAGCGGCTGGGAGTTCCGAGCACCGGACTCGATGTGGGCGCGTTGGGATCGCCGGGCCTGAGGTCCAGCCGTCGGAGCAGCATCGCGTTGAACGCGACGACGATCGTCGAAACGCTCATCGCGAGAGCGCCGACTGCGGGTGGGAGGACGAACCCCGCCCACGCGAACACCCCCGCGGCCAGTGGGATCGCGAGCACGTTGTAGCCGAGGGCCCAGCCGAGGTTCTGCCGCATCTTCCGGTAGCTCGCCTTCGACAGCGTCCTCACCGACACGGTCCCACGTGGGTCGTCGCTCGCCAGTACGACCCCGGCCGACTCGATCGCGACGTCCGTCCCCGCACCGATCGCGATCCCGACGTCGGCCGCCGCCAGCGCCGGGGCGTCGTTGACCCCGTCGCCGACCATCGCCACCTGGAGGCCCCGTCCCTGCAGCTCGGCGACCGCCCCCGCCTTGTCCTCGGGCAGGACCTCGGCCATGACCTCGTCGAGCCCGACGTCGGCGGCGACCGCCTCGGCCACCTCCCTCGCGTCGCCCGTGACCATCACGACCCGGATCTCCTCGGCGTGAAGGGCCCGGACCGCCTCCACGGACTCGGGCCGCAGCTCGTCCTCCACCGCGAGCGCTCCGAGGACGCGGTCGTCCCGGACGACGGTCAGGACCGTCGCTCCCCGGGCCCGCCATGTGGCGGCCTCCTCGGCGATCTCGGTGGGTACGTCGATCGCGCGTTCGCGGAGGAACACAGGTCCGACGACCTGGACCCGTGCGCCGTCGACGACGGCCTCGACGCCGCGTCCCGGCAGCGCCCGGAAGTCGGATGCGGGGGGGACGCCGCCGTTGGCGGAGGCGGCGGCGACGATCGCTTTGGCGAGGGGGTGCTCGCTGCTCGCCTCGACGGCCGCCGCCAGGCGCAGTGCCTCGTCAGTGGTGCCGTCGACCCCGGCGACGTCGCGGACGGCGGGTTTGCCCTTCGTGAGCGTTCCGGTCTTGTCGAACAGGACGGCGCTCACCGTGCGCATGCGTTCGAGCGCGAGACGGTCGCGGACGAGGATCCCGGCTCGGGCCGCCACTCCGGTGGAGATCGCGATCACGAGCGGGATCGCGAGACCGAGCGCGTGCGGGCACGAGATGACCAGCACCGTGACCGTCCGTTCGACGGCGGCTCCGCTGTCTCCGAGCGCCATCCAGGCGATGAAGGTGAGCGCCGCCGCGGCCACGGCGACGTAGAAGAGCAGCGCGGCGGCTCGGTCGGCGAGCGCCTGAGCCCGAGACCGGGAGGCCTGCGCCTCGCGGACGAGCCGCTGGATGCCGGCGAGCGCGGTCTCCTCGCCGACCGCCTCGACCTTCACGCGTACCGAGTTGTCGGTGGCGACGGTCCCGGCGACGACGCGGTCCCCCGTGCCCCGATGCACGGTCCGCGACTCGCCGGTGATCATCGACTCGTCGAATGCGGCGCCGCCCTCGATCACCGTTCCGTCGGCGGGGACACGCCCGCCGGGTCGGACGAGCACGACGTCGGCCAGCCGGAGCTCGGCGACCGGCATGGTGTGCAACTCGGCGCCGTGCACGACCTCGGCCTCGTCGGGGAGGAGGGCCGCGAGCGCCTCGAGGGCGCCGGACGCCTGACCGAGCGCCTTCATCTCCTGCCAGTGACCGAGGAGCATGACGTCGATGAGCAGCGCGAGCTCCCACCAGAACTCGAGGTCGAGCCACCCGAACTCCGAGGCGAGGCTCGCGACGAACGCGACGACGATCGCCAGCGAGATCAGGAGCATCATCCCCGGCTGCCGGTCCTGAACCTCCCGAACGGCTCCCTTCAGGAAGGGCGCGCCTCCGTAGACGAAGACGATCGTTCCGAAGATCGCCGCGATCCGGTCCGAGAGCGCGAAGGAGGGCGCGGTGAACCCGAACCACTCCTGGACCATCTCGGACCACACGAGCACCGGGATCGTGAGCGCGACGCAGAGCCAGAAGCGGTCGCGGAACATGGCCACGCTGTGCCCGGCGTGCTGGTCGTGAGCGTCGTGCCCACCGTGCACGTCGTGGTCGGCGTGCGCGCCATGGTCGGCGCCCGGCATCGGTTCCGCGTGGTTAGGCTCGTGCCCGCGATCCGCGACCGCGGCACGTTCCTCTCCCATCACGTGACCCGAGTGCTCGTCCCCGTGGTGCTGCTGATGGGCCATCTCGGTTACCTCACGTCTAACCGGATCAAGGATGTACCCGTCCACCGTAGCCGACCCTTGTCCGAGCGAGGGGTGGGCCTGATGCGCTCGGCGCGACGCGACTAGGCTTCCCCGCGTGACGCCCGCGCGACGTCCAGCCAGAGCAGAGGTGGTCGGTTCGCTGCTTCGCCCGCCGGCGCTCCGATCCGCCGTCGACCGCTTCTACGAGGAAGGACACTCGGCGGTGCTGGCCGAGGAGCGCTCGAAGGATCGCGGCGAGCTCCGCGAACTCGAGGACGCCGCGATCCGCGACGCGGTCCGCCGGCAGATCGATCTCGGGCTCGACGTGGTGACCGACGGGGAGTTCCGCCGCTGGATGTTCCTGAACTCGTTCTACGACGCGGTCGAAGGGTTCCGGACCGACAACGTCGTCCACTTCCGGAACGCCAGAGGCGAGGACGTCCCGCTCCGCGTCCACGAGATCGTCGAGCGCCTCCGGCCCGTGGACTCGCCGGCGGCGCGCGAGGCGGAGTTCATGGCGGAGAACGCCGGTGCCCACCCGTTCAAGGTGACGTTCCCGGCGCCGTCGATCTTCGGGCACCCGTTCTCGTACAAGCCGGGGATCACGTCCGGCTACGGATCGCTCGACGAGTTCGTCGCCCACGCGGTCGAGATCGAGCGCGCGCTCGTCGCCGACGCGATCTCTGCCGGCGCCGACTACGTGCAGTTCGACTTCCCGCTGTACCCGTACCTGGCCGACCCGACGTGGATCGCGCGTTTCGAGGCGCGAGGACACGACATCGGAGCGTTGGTCGACGCCGCCCTGGCGACCGATACCGCCGTGCTCGAAGGCATCCCGGACGACGTCACCGTCGCGCTGCACATCTGCCGCGGCAACTACCGTTCGTCCTGGATGTGCGAGGGCTCGCTCGAGCCCGTCGCCGAGCGCGTGTTCGGAGACCTGCCGTACGACGCCTTCCTGGTCGAGTGGGACGACGAGGGCCGCGACGGCGGGTTCGAACCCGTTCGGCACCTGCGTGAGGGATCGGTCATGGTGATGGGGGTCGTCTCGACGAAGACGGCGGAGCTCGAGGACGAGGACGAGCTCGTCAAGCGGATGGAGGAGGCGGCAGCGCTCGCCGGTGGCATGGATCGTGTCGCGATCAGCCCGCAGTGCGGGTTCGCGAGCGTCATGGTCGGCAACGAGATCGACGAGGACACGCAGTGGCGCAAGCTCGAGCTCGTGACCCGGGTCGCCGACCGGCTGTGGCCATGACCGACGTCGACACGCGATCCGCGGTCGACGCAACGACGCTTACGGCGTTCGGGCTGTTCGTCACGCTCGCCGGTGGGAACGTCGTCGCGGTCCGATCCATCTCGTGCGAGACGTGCGAGCTCGACCCGTTCTGGGCAGCGGCCACCCGGTTCCTCGCCGCCGCGGTCATCCTCGTCGCGATCGCGCTCGCGCTGCGGACCGGCATGCCGCGCGGCAGAGCGCTCCTCGGCGCCGTGCTCTACGGCGTGCTCGGGTTCGGCGCGCCGTTCGCCCTCGCGTACTACGGGCTGCAGACGGTGCCGGCGAGCCTCGGAGCGGTGCTGCTCGCCACCGTCCCGCTGCTCACGTTGGCGTTCGCGGTCGCGCACCGACAGGAGCGTTTCCGGTGGGAGGGGCTCGCCGGGGGTCTCCTCGCGATCGCCGGGATGGTCGTGATCTTCCGCGACGGGTTCGGCAGCGGCGTGCCGTTCGTGTCCCTGGTCGCGCTCCTGTTCGCGGCCGCGTGCTTCGCCGAGGTGGCCATCGTCGTCAAGGCGTTCCCTCGGGTGCACCCGACGTCGCTGAACGCGATCGGCATCGGCGTGGGCGGCCTCATGCTGCTGGGGCTTACCCTCGTCGCCGGCGAGGCGCACGTGCTCCCGGAGCTCGCGCGGACGTGGTTCGCGCAGGTCTACCTCGTGCTCCTGGGCTCGGTCGCGGCCTTCTCGCTCTACGTGTTCGTGCTGCATCGGTGGACCGCGAGCGCCGTCTCGTACGAGGGCGTGCTGATCCCACTGGTGGCGATCGTGCTCTCCGTGTGGTTGCAGGACGAACGCATCACGTGGGCGTTCGCCGTCGGATCCGTCCTCGTCCTGATCGGCGTGTACTTCGGCGTGCTCCGGCGTCCGGCGCCGCATGGCTGAGCCGCGCGCGCTCGTCGTCAAACCGCACCGCCTCTCGGCGACCGGGTTCGTGGGCGAGCGGTTTCGCGAGCGGGGTTTCGAGCTCGTGGAGCACGTCGCCGACGAGGACGGCTCGATGCCCTCGGCCGAAGGGTTCCGAGCGATCCTCGTGATGGGAGCGCCATGGTCGGTCTACGGCCCCGAGGTCTCCCCCTGGATCGGCCGGCTGCTGGAGCTGCTCCGGGAGGCCGACGATCGAGGCGTTGGGGTGTTCGGCGTGTGCTTCGGGGCCCAGGCTGTCGCCGCGGCGTTCGGCGCCGAGGTACGGAAGGGCGAGCTCGAGCTCGGCTGGCGCGAGGTGTCGAGCTCCGAGCCGGACGTCGTTCCCGCCGGGCCGTGGTTCATGTGGCATTCGGACCGGTTCGACCTCCCGGACGGCGCTCGCGAGCTGGCTCGAACGGGCGCGAACGGACCGCAGGCCTACGTGTTCGGGCCGCACCTGTGCGTGCAGTTCCATCCCGAGGCCGATACCGAGATCGTATCGGCGTGGGTCGGACACGACGCAGGGGACTTCGCCGCCGCCGGCCTGTCGCCCGAGGCAGTGCTGGCCGAGACCGCGAGCCGGGAAAACGCCGCGCGCCGCCGGGCCGCAGGCCTCGTCGACGAGTTCCTGGAGCGCGCCGGGGTACCATCCGGGCGATGACGGAGCACGAACGCCCGCTCCGGCTCGATGCCCCCCGCGAGGAGGCGCTCGAGCACGCGGTGAAACTCGTCACCGAGGCGTGGCGGTCGTTCGACCGGTTCCGTCCCGAGGAGCCGCCGCTCGACGAACGGGTCCGGCGGTTGCTGCGTTCCGGGCTTCCGCAGGAGCCGGCCTCGGTCCACGAGAGCCTGGACGACGCCGCCCGGATCCTGGACGAATCGATCGCCCAGCCTCGGCCCCGGTACTTCGCGTTCATCGGGTCGAGCGGGCTCGAGATCGGGACGATCGCCGACCTGCTCGCGCACACGTACGACATCAACCTGGCGGTCGACGCTCGCGCCGCGACCGAGATCGAGACGCAGGCTGTTCGGTGGGCGGCCGAGTTCATCGGCTACCCGCCCGAGAGCGCCGGCGCGTTCACGAGCGGCGGGACGATCTCGAACACCAGCGCGCTGGCCGCGGCTCGCGAGTTCGCGCTGCCGAAGAGCCGCTTCGAGGGGCTCGAAGGCCACCGCGTCGCCGTGTACTGCTCCGAGGAGGTCCACTACTCGATCACGCGAGCGATCGAGATGCTCGGCATCGGCTCGCGGAACCTGCGCGCGATCCCGCTCGGCCCGGATCGGGGGATGCGAGCCGACCTGCTCGCGCGAAGCGATCGACACGGATCGCGGGGACGGCGTCACGCCGATCGCCGTGGTGGCCACCGCGGGCACCACGTTGACCGGCGCGATCGATCCGCTCGGCGAGATCTCGGACGTGTGCGAGGCCCGAGGCGTGTGGCTCCACGTCGACGGCGCGTACGGGCTGCCGGCCGCCTCCGTTCGGCCCGAGCTCTTCAACGGCGTCGAGCGGGCGCAGTCGGTGAGCGTGGACGCGCACAAGTGGCTGTACCTGCCCAAGGCATGCGGCATCGTCCTCGTCCGGCGGCAGGAGGACCTCGTCGCCTCCTTCGCGCACGAGCAGGGATACCTGCCCCACCAGATGCACGAGCTGCACGCCGTGGATATCACGTTCGAGTACTCGCGGCCGTTCCGAGCCCTCAAGTTCTGGCTCGCGATGCGAGCGCACGGGGCTGCGGCGTTCCGCGACGCGATCGAACGCAACCTGGCCGAGGCGACGCTGCTCCACGAGGCGATCTCGGCGGCACCCGACTTCGAGGCGCTCGGCGAGCCGAAGCTTTCGATCGTGCCGTTCCGTCACGTGCCCCACGGCGTCGCCGACCTGAACGAGCACAACCAACGCCTGGCCGACGCGCTCCAGGCCGACGGGCGCTTCTGGATCGCGAGCGCGCTGATCGACGACGAGGTCTGGCTGCGGCCGTGCTTCGTGAACTTCCGCACGACCGAGGAGGACGTGTTGGCGCTCGTCGACGTGGCCCGCGAGATCGGCGATCGGTTGGTCGGCTCCTAACCCCGCGTCCGTCTACACTTCCCGCGCCCGACCACGAGGAGTTTCGCTAGAGATGACCGAACCGCTCGTCGGTGTCGTGATGGGTTCGACCTCGGACTGGGACACGATGCGGCACTGCGCGGATCAGCTCGAAGCGTTCGGGGTGCCGTTCGAGGCGCGGGTCCTATCGGCGCATCGGACGCCGGACGAGCTCACGGACTGGATCGCCGACGCCGAAGCCCGAGGGGTCGAGGTCTTCGTCGCGGGTGCCGGGATGGCCGCCGCGCTGCCCGGCGTCGTCGCGTCGAAGACGACCCGGCCGGTCCTCGGCGTGCCGATGGAGACCAAGGTCAGCGGTGGGCTCGACTCGCTCCTCTCGATGGTGCAGATGCCCGGTGGGATCCCGGTCGGCGTCCTCGCGGTGGGGAAGGCCGGGGCGGTCAATGCCGCGATCCTCGCGGCGCAGATCCTCGCGCGGTCGCATCCCGAGTTCGACGAGGCGGTTCGCAAGCACCGCGACCAGAAGGCGACGGAGATCCTCGCGAACCGCGATCCCCTGGACACCTAGGCGCGTGGCCTACCTGACGTGTCCGTGGTGCCTCACGCCACAACTGATCGCCGACGAGTCGGCCGAGTACCGCTGCTACACGTGCGCGGCCGAGGTGAGGTTCTTCAAGTGCGTCAACTGCGCGCTCGTGCAGACCGTGAGCAAGAAGTGGCGAGCGTTCACCTGCGGCAGGTGCGAGCGGAAGGTCGACCTGCCGCATCGGTGGGGGTACGACGTTGCGGCAACGGCGGCTCGTGTGGAAGGCACCGGGAAGTCCTGGCCTCCGCTCTGACGTTCGTGTGACGGCCGAGCTCAGCCTCGACGCCGGTACGCCCACCAGCCGAGGCAGGACGCGCCGAGTCCGAGGAGCATCATGCCGCCGAAACTCATCATCCCCCAGAGCCGCTCGATCTCGACGAGCGGCGTCGGCTGACGGTCCAGGAGCTCCCGCATCGCGGAGGTCGTCAACCCCGCGGCCTTCGCCCGAAGGACCATCGCGTCCTCCCACACGAACCAGACCATGGACGCAACCACCGTCAGGCCGAGGCCGGCCGTCGTGACGAGGATCGCGAGCGCCGGATTCGCGATGCCCGGGATCGTCCATCCACGATGGAACCCGAAGACGCACCACACGAGCCCGAACGCCGCAAGGATGATCGCGAGCGCCTTCGCAGCCGTCCCGGCGAACGCCGCCTGACCCTTCACCGTCACCTGAACCCGGAGCGCCTCTTCGAAGTCGGTCTCCGGCAAAGAAACCGTGAGATGAACCCACGGGTCCGCCACGGCCAGGTACGCGAGGACACCTGCGACCACCGCGGCGATCCCGGCCCACATGATCCACAGGTCCGGACCGCGCGATCGACGGCTCTGCGGGAGCGCGCGGTGCGACTCGACCTCGGCCAGCGCGGACGTCGGTCCCGACGCAGGGGTGGGGTCCCAGGTGGCGCTCGCCGGGGCGAACGCTCGCGCGTCGGGGAGCCCCGTCGGTCGGGGACCTTCGGCGAGCGCGGTTGGGGTGGGGGAGGAACGGGCGGACGCGACCGCCGCAGCCGGGGCGCTCTCGGGCACCGCGTCCGGCTCGACCGGCTCGCGCAGGCTGCGGCCGCACCGTGTGCAACGGATAACCGAATCGCGGAGCTCGGCCTCGCAGTGGGGACAGGCCTTCACTCCTGGGGTTTCGACGGACCCGACCTGCCGCTTGAGCCGGCGGCCGACGGCCGAACGGCGCTCACCCGCCCTCGCCCTCGTCCGGCCGCGCGGCGTCCAGTTCATCGAGCCGTCCCTCCGCGGCGGAGTGCGCGGTGGCGTGCGCCGTCTCGTGACCGGTGACGGCGCGAAGGAACTCCTCCCGCTCGAGCGTCAGCAGCCGCGAATCCGTAAGGGCGATGACGGTCGCGGTGCGGGGCACGTCGCGGAGCAAGGCGATCTCGCCCACGTAGTCACCGGGGCCGAGGACGGCAACCTTTCGACCCGCGGTCGCAACCTCGGCCTGCCCGCTCGCCACGACGTAGAAGCGGTCTCCGACGTCGCCCTCGCGGATCAGCACGGTTCCGGCCGGTACCGAGGAGTGCACGGAGTTCCGGGCGACGCGTTCGAGCACCCTGGGCGGGAGCGGCTCGAAGATCGGCGTCCCCCGCAGGAGCGCGAGGTCCTCGGACGGGACCCGGGCGCCGACGTCCACGCCCTCGATCCGGTGTCGCGCGGCGAACCCGGCGATCGGGAGCAGACCGCCCGCGATCACGAGGGTCCACTCCGCCCCGACGAAGGTGACGAGCACCGCCGCGACGAACGCGCCGAACCCTTCGGCTCCCATGTACGCGGATTCGAGCACCCCGTACACGCGCGTGAGCTTTTCATCGGGAACGAGGCGCTGAAGCATCGTCCGGCCCGAGACGTCGACGAGCACGCCGCCGCACCCGCTCGCGCTCAGCAACAAGGGCGAGAGTCCCGGCGCGGCGCCCATCGCCACCATCGGGAGTCCGTACAGCGCGGTGCCGGTTCGAAGAGCGGGGGACAGGCGCTCGCGTGTGCCGGCGACGAGCGCGATCGCCGCCCCGACGATGCCTCCGATCCCGACCGTGGCGTTCAGCACGCCGACGCCCGACTGTCCGGTTCCCAGGACCTCGAAAGCGAGCACCACGATCAGCGTGTCGACGAAGCCGAGCACGAACATGCCGAGCCCGAGCAGGAGGACCAGCAGCCGAGGGCGACGATCCGAGCGGAGGTATCGGAACCCCGCGCCGACCTCGCGCGTGAATGAGTGATCTCGCGCGTCGCGCGGCTCGGGGGCTGGTGTCCGTCGGATCCCGGCGACGAGCAGTGACCCGATGAGCAGGAGCCCCGCCAGCATCGCGTAGACGAACCCGGGCCCAGAGAGGTCCATCGCGCCCGCGATCGCGAAGCCCGCGGTGGCCGCCGTCGGGCCGAGGAAGACGCACACGCTTTCGATGACGCCGCTGGCCGTATAGGCGGAGGTGAGCTCGGCCGGCTCACGGACGATCCACGGGAGGAGGGCGCCGTGCAGCGGACGGATGAGCGTCAGGATCCACCCGACCGAACATCCGGCCGCGTACACGACGAGTGACGGCGCCCCGGAGAGCGCGGCGATCGCGGCCAGCGCGCACGCGATGGACATCGCGATCTCGGCGAGCAGGTACACGCGCTCGCGCCGGAACCGATCGCCGAGCACCGAGCCGAACGGCGCGATGAGCGCGGCGGGGATCAGTTGGACGAGGGAGATGATGCCGACCATCGCGGTCCCGCCGTCCTCGAACGCGAACACCATGAGAGCGATGAAGCTCGCCCACTCGGAGACGCTGAACGCCGTGAGCGCCAAAAGCGCCCGTCCCAGGTCCCGATTCCGGAACGAGGCCGCGAGCGCTCGGACCGAGACGACGAGGTCGTGTCGCAGCTCGGCGAGACCGGATCTCTCGCCCCGTGCCTGGCTCGGATCCTCGCTCACCCTTCGGCCCTACCTCCCGTGCCGGTGCATCAGACACGAGCATCATGGCAACGTGCAAGTGAGCGCGACCGCCGCGAGGATCGTTCGTGCGCCAGGGAGGACTCGAACTCCGACCCGCTGAAGGGAAGGTTCCGTTCGTGGAGGATGCCTTGACCTCTCTGACGGAGTAGCGGAGGGTGGCCGTGACGCGTCCGAGGAGGAGTCCATGAGTCGACTCGGCAGACTCGTTGTTTCGATGATCCTGATCGTCCTCAGCATCGGTGCTGACACTGCAGCCGCCGCCCCGCCCTCGAACGATAGACAGGTAGGGGCGATCGAGGTCGGTCCGCTCCCCTTCACGCACTCGATGGACACCAGCGAAGCCAGGGCCAACGGCCCTCGATTCTGCTTTGCGGCTGCTTCGGTCTTCTACTCGTTCACACCCGATGCCACGGGCAGGGTGCAGGTCGATCTGCTCGGGTCCGAGTACGACACGACGCTGGGCGTGTACACGCGCACGAACACCGGGAGGGTTCGATCGCTCGCCTGCAACGACGATCGTTTCGGAACGTCGTCGGGGGTTCGGTTCCGGGCCCTGGCGGGCGTCACGTACTTCTTCATCGTGGGCCAGTGCTGCTCGGATCGTGGCGGAGGTGGTGGACCACTGGTCTTCACGGTCACTGAGGTCAGCAACGCCGCACTCGACTACGCGGTCGAAGTGTCGGAAGGATCGGCCGACCCGGCGACCGGGATCGCGACGCTGACGGGCACGGTAACGTGCAACGAGCGTTCGATCGTCTTCCGAGAGAGCGAACTCCGCCAGCTCCGCCAAGGAATCTTCATCGCGCGGGAGTTCTTCGGCATCTTCGTGGAGTGCGTGCCTGGTCCCCCGATCGAGTGGTCGGTCGAGATCGAAACTGCAACGGGCATCGCTTTCGGCCCGGGTCCCGCGTCGCTGAGGCGCGGTTTCGAGGTCGCGACAGATGGATTCAAAGACCTCATAGAAACGAACGTTCCAGATGAACCGATCACGCTCCAGTGACGGTGGTGGACAGGGCTGCCCAGATGGCAGGAGGCGAAGATCATGCGTAGGCGCTCAGGAATCGCCATCGGAATCATCGTAGGCACCCTCATCCTCACCACCGCTGCCCCCGCTAGCTCCGCAACGAGACTCCGTGTGTACAAGGGGGAGACATCGCAAGGGGAAGCCATCAGATTCAAGGTGGCGAGGACCGCGACGGGGCAGCGGTTCATCAGCGAGATGGATTATGGGGTGACGTTCACCTGCGAAGACCAGACGACGCAGAGTTGGGGGATCGGGTGGGGTCTCGCGAGGGACTCGGCGCCGATCACCGACCGCGTCTTCTCGTTCGATGAGTCCTTCTCCGACATGGCCACGCATATCGCGGGACGGCTTGGGCCGCTGGCCGGGGAAGGGACGATGACCGTCACCATCGCCGCGCTCACAGAGGACGAACAGGCTCAGTTGTGCACGACGGGCGACCTCACGTGGGAGGTCGAGTTCGTCCGGGTCATCATGCGCTCCCGTTTCGAAGCCCCTGCAAGATCCGTCGTACGTGCCGCCTAGATCCGGTCGTGGAATTCGCCGAATTCGAGGCGCTGGTCCAGAAGCGCCTGGACGCGCTGGTCCCCTCGAGCTGAATCGCTCCACGTCCTGAGGCTTCCCGACTTCGAACGGGCGGAAAGGATCGCGGTGTTTCTGACCTGTGGTCGATTCGACTGCGGAATTGGACATCGGTGTCCACCTGCCAATTCAACTTGTGCGCCGGGGAGGACTCGAACCTCCGACCCGCTGCTTAGAAGGCAGCCGCTCTGTCCGGACTGAGCTACCGGCGCGCGCTCACGATTCTAGGGGCTCTCGACCACGGTGCAGTCCATGACGGTCGGTAGTCCGGGGCTTATGCCCGGGGGGAATCGAGGATCTTGCGTGTTCTCCGCGCCATCCCCTCGAGCAGTCCGATGGCCATGTCCGGCTCCTTGCGCAGCAGCTTCCGGAAGGCCGGACGTTCGATCCGGATCACCTCGAGCGGCGTGAGAGCCGTCACGGATCGCGTGCGTGCCTGCCCGTCGAGCAGCGCGAGCTCGCCGAAGAAGTCGCCGCCCCCGAGTTCGGCCTCGGTCCGGTTGCCTTTCCCCACCTTCACGCGGCCGTTCACGATCACGTAGAAGGCCTTGCCCGGGTCGCCGGACTTCACAACGACCTGGCCCTCGTGGTAGATGCGTTCGTCTGCGACCGCCGCGACGTGCGACAGCTGACGCTTGGAGAGGTCCGCGAACAGCGGGACACGGGCCAGGAGGTACGTCGTCGGCTGTCTCGTCGATGCCATTGGCGCCATCGTGGCAGGACGGCGACCGCCGGGCAAACGACGCCAGCCTCGGGCATGTGCGCGGGACGTAGGATGACGCCGTGCCGCGAACGGTTGCCTCCCTGATCGGCGGTCGCCCCGACGCCGAAGCGCCCGGCGGCACCCTCGACGTCCCGAACCCAGCGCGCCTGGACGAGCTCGTCTCGACGGCGGCGCTCGGCGACGCAACGACGTTCGTGGAAGCGTGCCGGACCGCTCGACAGGCGCAGCTCGAGTGGGACCGGACCCCGGCTCCGACACGAGGACGCGCGATCCAGGTCCTCGGCCGGCTCGTGGAGGACAACGCCGACACGCTCGCGCGTATCATGACGCGCGAGATCGGCAAGCCGATCACGGAGGCGCGCGGCTCGGTTCAGGAAGTCGTCGACACCTGCACGTTCTTCGCCTCCGAGGGGCGCCGCCTCTACGGCATGACGGTCCCGTCGGAACTCCCCGACAAGCAGCTGTTCACCTTCCGGAACCCAGTGGGCGTCGCCGCGATCGTCACTGCGGGGAACTTCCCGGTCGCGGTCCCGTCCTGGTACCTCGTGCCGGCGCTGCTGTGCGGGAACGCCGCCGTCTGGAAGCCGGCGGAGTATGCGCCCGCGACCTCGGAGGCGCTCGGTCAGCTGTTCCTGCACGCGGGGTTCCCGCCCGGCGTGTTCAACATGGTGCTCGCCGACGGGCCGTCGACCTTCGAAGGGTTGTCGCAGGCGCTCGAGGCCGGTCTGGTCGACAAGGTCGGGTTCACCGGTTCGAGCGACGTCGGCCGGCGGATCGGCGAGCTCTGTGGACGGCACCTGCAGTCCCCGTGTCTGGAGCTCGGCGGCAAGAACCCGCTCGTCGTGATGCCCGATGCCGACCTCGACCTCGCCGTCGAAGGTGCGCTGTTCAGCGGGTTCGGGACGGCGGGGCAGCGGTGCACGTCGCTCGGGACGGTGTTCGTGCACGAAGAGGTGCACCACGAGTTCGTGTCGAGGTTCTCGAACGCTGTCGAGAGCGCCGCGATCGGCGATCCGTTGGAGGACGTCCTGTACGGGCCGATGATGTCGGCCCGGTTCTGCGAGCGGTTCCTGGGGTGGCTCGACTGGGTGCAGTCTCATCACGCGCTGAGCGGTTCGACCGCCACCGGACGGATCACTCGCGACAACCCGCGCGACGACTTCGTCGGCGATCCCGAGGCCGGGTTGTACGTGCATCCGACGATCGTCGACGGTGTCACGATGGACGACGACCTGTACAAGCAGGAGACGTTCGGGCCGATCGTCGGCGTAGCGTCGTTCGGCGACTTCGACGAGGCGATGGAGCTCGCGAACGGACACGGCTACGGCCTGTCGTCGTCGATCTACACGACCGACCCGCTGAACGTGTTCCGGTTCCGCGAACGCGTCTCGGCCGGCATGGTGAGCGTGAACAACTCGACCACGGGCGCCGAGGCGCACCTGCCGTTCGGCGGCAACGGGCGCAGCGGCAACGGCGCGCGCCAGTCCGGCGTGTGGGTGCTCGATCAATTCACGCGCTGGCAGGCGATGAATTGGGACTACTCGGGCCGGCTCCAGAAGGCGCAGATGGACGTCGGCGACGTCGCGGCCGATCCGTCCTTCCGGCTGTCCGAACCGTGAGCGACCACACGCTGATCCGAGCGGGCCGGCTCGTCGACGTCGTGGCCGGGGAGGTTCGGCGGGCACAGGTCATCACGATCCGCGGCGAGCGGATCGAGGCCGTCGAACCCGACGAGGGGCGGTATCCCGACGCGGCCAGGGTGATCGACCTCTCGAACCACTCCGTGCTGCCGGGCCTGATCGACTGCCACGCGCACCTGATCGGCGAGCTCGAGAGCGGCCACGGCTACGCGGAGCTCGTTCAGCGCAGCGGCGCGCAGGAGGCGCTCTCGGGCGTTCGGAACGCCCAGGACACGATCCAGGCCGGGTTCACGACGGTCCGGGATGTCGGAACGTTCCGAGCCTTCGTCGACGTCGCCCTTCGGGACTCGATCGAGGCCGGCGACGTGCTCGGCCCGCGGATGGCGTGCGCCGGCGCATACGTGACGGTCTCCGGCGGTGGCGGCGACGTGACCGGTCTCGCGCCCGACATGGACGAGGTCGTCCCGCGCGAGCTCCGGTTCGGCGTCGCGAACTCGGCGGACGAGGTTCGGACCGTCGTTCGACGGATCCTGCAGGGCGGGGCCGACTTCATCAAGGTGATCGCCACCGGCGCCGTCCTCACCGAGGGGACGGTCCCCGCAGCCCCCGAGTTCAGCGAGGCGGAGATCCGCGCGGCCGTCGAGGAGGCCGCCCTCTACGACACCCATGTGGCCGCGCACGCGCACGGGGCCGAGGGCATCAAGCGTGCCGTCCGCGCGGGGGTCCGTTCGATCGAGCACGGGTCGCTGATGGACGACGAGGCGATCGCGCTCATGGCCGACCGGGGCACGTACCTGGTCGCGGATATCTGGATGGGGGACTGGACGCTCGAACAGGGCGAACGTGACGGCTGGTCGCCGAACGTGATGCGGAAGCTGCGGGAGACGACCGATGTCCAGCGGGAGGGCTTCACCAAGGCCGTCCAGACCGGCGTGAAGATGGCGTTCGGAACCGACAGCGGCACGTACCCCCATGGGCTGAACGCGAGCCAGTTGCCCTACATGGTGAAGTTCGGCATGACGCCGATGCAGGCGATCCGGTCCGCCACCATCGTGGCGTCGGAGCTGATCGGATGGCGGGACCGGGTGGGCTCGCTCGAGCCCGGACGGTTCGCCGACGTGATCGCGGTCCAGGGCGACGTGATCGAGGACGTGGATCGACTGACCGACGTGTCGTTCGTGATGAAGGGCGGCAACGTCATCAAGGGCTAGCGGCGCGCTCGGTTTCCTCACCGCACGGTCCCGGAGTACGCTGTCGCGGCTGTTCGAACGGTCGGAAGGAGCGTCCCGATGAAGACCTGTCCGTACTGCGCCGAGGAGATCCAGGACGCGGCGATCAAGTGCCGGTGGTGCGGGTCGTGGCTCGTGGACGAGATCCCGGCGACCGCCGAGAGGCCGCCCAAGAAGGCCGAGCCGGCGAAGGCCGAAGCCGGTGCTGCGACGTCGGACGAGAAGGCCGAGAGCAAGGAAGCCGCACCGCCCCAGGCCACGATGATGGCCCCTTCGCCCGCATCGGAGCCGGCGAAAGAAGAGACTCCGTCACCCGCCGCCGCGCCCGTCGCGGCCGCCGCCGCGGCGGCAACGCCGGCACCGGCGCCCCAGTCCGAACCCCCCGCTGCGACCCCTGCCGCGGCAGCAGGGGTCCAGGCAGCGCCTCCCGTCGGCGCTCAGCCCCCGGTGGCCGAGGCGAAGATCGAGTTCACCCACACGGGGTCCAGGTACCTGCTCGGGTACGCGCCCGATCACTTCGGGATCTGGGACCGGAACTCCCCGCAACAGCCGGTCGAGAAGTTCCCGCGCAACGACGACGGATGGGCGGCGGCGTGGGCGCGCTACTCCTCGATCGAGTCGAACTGGATGGACCTGCGGACGGGACAGAAGTCCGGCTAGGGATCTCGAGCGGGCGACGAGAATCGAACTCGCATCGCTAGCTTGGAAGGCTAGAGCTCTGCCATTGAGCTACGCCCGCGCATCGCCTGAAGCCTAGCAACCTCAGGTGACCGCTCGTGCCAGGGCGGTCGTCGCGGCTGCGACGACCACGACGATCAGCAGCGGGGCCTTCAGCCGGATCGCGACCGCTGCGGCGGCGACGCCGAGCACGCGTTCATCGAGGACGAGAGCCTGGTCGTCCTCGAACGTCTGGACGGCGATCAGCGCCCCGAGCAACGCCGGCGCCAGGAGCTCGATCACGCCGTTCAGCCGCGGGGGCAGCGGCCGGCCGCCGAGGAGCACAGGACCGGCCGCCTTGATCGCGATCGTTCCGGCTCCCACGAGACCGACGACGACCCAGACGTCCGTCATCGCTTCAACCCGAGCAGACATGCCGCGCTCGCGGCCACGATCGGAACGCCTGCCGGCGCGAACGGCACGAGCACCAGCGCGATGCCGGCGCCCAGGAGGGCCGCGACCACGTGCCGACGGTCTCGGGTGATCGGGACGAGCAGGCCCAGGAACAGCGCGGCGAATGCCGCGTCGAGACCGAGCGCGGAGGGGTCGCCGAACGCTTCGCCCAGGATCGCGCCGACCGCGGTGCCCGCAACCCACGCCACGTACAGGACGAGGCCGGCGCCGATCAGCACGCCTCGGTTGAACCGACCCTCACCCTCCGCCGCGATCGCCCACGACTCGTCGACGACGAGCTGGGCGTGGAGGAACCTCGACCACGTGCTCCCGGTGAGCCACGGCGCGACCGAGATGCCGATCGGCCCGTAGCGCGTGTTCAGCAGGAGGGCTGCGGCGACCGCGGCGGCCACTGTTCCCCCGTCGCCGAGCACGGAGACGGCCGCGAACTGCGCCGAGCCGGCGAACGTCGTGGCCGACATCACGATCGCCTCGAGCCATCCGAAGCCCACGGTGCGCGCGATCACGCCGAACGAGATCGCGAACCCGAGCACGGCCACGACGAGCGGCGCCATGGCCTTGACCCCGTCGCGGAACGTGCGCTCGGCCATGACCCACGGTAGCAACGAGCCGATACAGTGCCGACGTGCTGATCCCGTTCCGGATCGTCGACGTGTTCACGCCGCGTCCACTCGCCGGCAACCAGCTCTGCGTGGTCCCCGATATCGTCGACCTCGACACCGAGGGCATGCATGCGCTCGCCCAGGAGATCGGCTTCTCAGAGACCACCTTCGTGACCGAAGCGGCCGGCGACCGGTACGCGATGCGCATCTTCACGCCGGGTTCCGAGCTGCCGTTCGCCGGGCACCCGACCCTCGGGACCGCGTTCGTGATGGTGAGCGAGGGTCGCGTGTCGACGCCGGCGACCCAGGTCGTGGCCGCCGGCGAGATCCCCGTCGAGGTCGATCTCGACGCCGCGTTCGCGTGGATGACCCAGCTGCCGGCAGAGTTCGGACGGCAGTTCGACGACCGCGACCTGTTCGCTCGCGCGGCCGGGCTCGGAGTGGGAGATCTGGCCGAAGGACTTCCGATCCTTACGGTCTCGACGGGCCTGGTCATGACGATCGTTCCGATCCGCGACGTCGAGACGCTGCGGCGCGCCGTTCGGGACGAGTCGGTCACGCGCGAAGCGGTCACGAGCTCGAACGCGGACGCGCTCTACCTGTTCGCCGTGACGGACGAGGGTGTGACCGCTCGGATGTTCGACGCGGAGTTCGGCATCGGCGAGGACCCGGCCACGGGCGGCGCCGCCGGTCCGCTCGGCGCCTACCTCGCCGAGCACGAACTGGCCGGCCTGCCGGGCTCGGTCCTGATCCGCCAGGGGGAGCAGGTCGGTCGTCCGAGCGAGCTCCACGTCCGGGTGGCGCGCGAGGGCGGCTCCTGGCGCGCTCGGGTGGGCGGCGGCGTCCACGTGGTCGGCCGCGGCGAGTTCGAGATCTGATCCGGACTGCGCTCCGTCGGAGCCGTTCGCGTGCCTCGACGGACGGTGAGGCCCCTCGTAGGCTCTGTGCGTGCGCGTTCGCGTCGTCGTGCTCCTGGTGCTCATCGCGGGCGGACTCACCTGGGTGGGGACCCAGGCGCTGTCCGGCAACCTCGTGTACTACGTGACGCCGACCGAGCTGTTGGAGCAGCAACCGCCTCCGGGGGAGTCCTTGCGTCTCGGCGGGCAGGTGGTCCCGGGCTCGATCCACGACGTCGGCGAGGGTGTGGGCTTCGTCGTCACCGACGGGACCACGCGGATGACCGTGGTGCACACGGGCGGCACGCCTGCGCTCTTCCAAACCGGGACGGGCGTCGTTCTGGAAGGCACGTTCGGGCCCGACGGTGCGTTCCACTCCGACACGATGCTCGTGAAGCACGGTGAGGAGTACCGTCCGCCGGCGCCGGGGGAGACCCCGTCGCCGGTCGAGGTGAACTAGTGCCCGCGCTCGTGGGGACCGTCGCGCTCGCGCTCGCCCTGGCGCTCGCGCTGTACGGGGCGACCGCGGCGATCGTCGGGGTTCGGACCGGCCGGCCCCGCGTGGTCGAGAGCGCTCGCACGGCCGCGTACTCGCTGTTCGGCCTCGTGCTGGTCGCGAACCTCGCGATGCTCGCCGCGCTCCTCGCGGACGACTTCTCGCTCCGCTACGTCGCGACGAACTCGAGCCGCGCGACGCCCACGTTCTTCAAGGTGCTCGCGCTGTGGTCCGCCGACGAGGGATCGCTGCTGCTCTGGAACCTCGTGCTCGCCGGCTACCTCGGTGCGGTGGCGTTTCGGTTCCGCGATCGCAGGCCCGAGACGTTCCCGTGGGCGCTCGCCGTGCTGTTCGGCGTCTGCGCCTTCTACCTGCTCCTCGTCCTCGGACCGACGGCGCCGTTCGCCACGCTCGCGACGGCCGCGCCCGACGGCCGCGGGCCGCTGCCGCTCCTGCAGAACCACCCGCTCATGGCCGCGCATCCACCGTTCCTGTATCTGGGGTTCATCGGCTTCACGGTCCCGTTCGCGTTCGCGATCGCGGCGCTCGCGACCGGGCGGGTGAGCGACGCCTGGATGCGGATCACGCGCCGATGGACGATCGCGGCGTGGATCTTCCTCACGATCGGCCTGACGCTCGGAGCGCTCTGGTCCTACGGGGTCCTGGGATGGGGCGGGTACTGGGCGTGGGACCCGGTCGAGAACGTCGCGCTGCTCCCGTGGCTCACGGGAACCGCGTTCCTGCACTCCGTCATGGTGCAGGAGCGCCGAGGCATGCTGAAGGTCTGGAACCTCTCGTTGGTCGTGGGGACGTTCGCGCTCACCGTGCTCGCGACCTTCCTCACGCGCGGCACGATCCTGTCGTCGGTGCACGCGTTCGCCGATTCCATCGTGGGACCGCTGTACCTGGTGTTCCTCACGGTCGTCCTGGTCGGCGGGTTCGGGCTGATCGCGTGGCGCCGGGATGCGCTGCGTGCGGAGGCGAGCTTCGACACGCCGCTGTCGCGCGAGAGCGTCTTCCTCGGCAACAACATCCTGCTGCTCGTCCTCATGTTCACGATCCTCGTCGGCACGATCTACCCGCTGCTCGCGGAGGCGCTCACCGGCGAGAAGGTGTCCGTCGGCGCGCCGTACTTCAACCGGAACGCCGCGCCGGTCACGTTGCTCCTGCTCTTCCTGATGGGGATCGGGCCGATCCTGCCGTGGCGGGCGGCGTCGCCGTCCGCGGTGCTCCGCCGCCTCCAGGTGCCCGCGTGGGCCGCCGCCGGCGTCGCAGCCCTGCTCGCCTTCGCCGGCGCCAGCGCCGGGGCGGTGCTGGTGTTCGGACTCGCCGCGTTCGTCGGCGCCGCGGCCGTCGCGGAGATGGCCCGCGGGGTCCGGGCGCAGCGACGGGCGTTCGGGGGCTCCGTCGTCCGAGCGACGGGCGCCGCGGTCGCGCGGAACCACCGCCTCTACGGCGGCCTCGTCGTGCACCTCGGCCTCGTGATCGCGGTGGTCGGGGTCTCGTGGGCGGCGCTCTCGGACCGGTCTGCAGAGGTGTCCATCGAGGTCGGCGATCGCGTGCAGGTCGAGGGGTACGAGCTTCGGTTCGACGGTTTGTCGACCCGGGACGAGCCGCATCGCCGGGTGCTGGTGGCCGACCTCACGGTGTTCGACGCCGCAAGCGGCGACGAGGTCGTGCGATTGCGACCGTCGCTGAACCTGTACCCGGCGTCCTCCGAGCCGATCGGAACACCGTCGATCCGCGTGGGAACCCCGTTCAACGGGCTCATCGACCTGTACGCCTCGCTCGTCACGGTCGACGGTGAGGGAAGCGCGTCGTTCCGGTTCTTCGTGAACCCCGGCATCGGGCTGCTCTGGCTGGGCGGCGCGGTGATGGCGTTCGGCGGCGTGGTCGCGGCCTGGCCGACCCGAGCGCGGGCCACGCGGCCGCCCGTCCCGGAGATCTCGGATCGACGCGAAGAGGTACGCGTGTGAGCGCCGACGTCGACGACGCCGTCGAGACGCGCGGTGACGACGACGAGGGAGGCGCGCCCGAACCCGGTCGCTCGGCCGGTCGCCGTCGATGGACGGCGGTCGCTCTGGTCGTGGCCCCCTTGCTGTTGTTCGCCCTGCTGCTCGCCTCCGGGCTCGGCAGGGACCCGCGGGAGCTCCCCAGCGAGCTGGTGGGACAGCCGGCTGCCGCCTTCTCGCTTCCCCGGATCGACGACGAGGGCACGATCGATCTCGACGATCTCGACGGGCAGGTGGTCGTCGTCAACTTCTGGGCGTCCTGGTGCATCCCCTGCCGGGACGAGCATCGGGCGCTCTCCGCCGCGTGGGGTCGCTACCGGGAACGCGGCGTCGTGGTGCTCGGCGTCTCGTTCGAGGACACGACCGAGGCCGCGCTCGCGTTCCGCGACGAACTGGGCGGGGACTGGCCGCTGGTCGAGGACCCCGGGTCGCGGACGGCGATCGACTACGGGGTGTTCGGCGTGCCGGAGACCTTCGTGATCGCGCCCGACGGCTCGATCGCGGCGAAGACCACCGGGGCCGTCACGTACGAGTGGCTCACGCGGAACATCGAAGAGGCCCTTCGTTCCGAGGCCGGATCGTGAGCCGAACGACGCGGACGTGGGTGCTGCTCGGCGGCGCGGTGGCCGTGATCGTCGTGGCCGCCCTCGTGTCCGGTGGATCCGGTGACGGCGCCCGCACCACAGACGATCGGGTCCAGGAGATCGCGTCGGGTCTGCGATGTCCCGTGTGTCAGAACCTCTCGGTCGCGGACTCACCCTCTCGGCTCGCGGGCGAGATGCGCGACGAGATCGAGGCCAAACTTGCCTCGGGACAGACCCCCGACCAGATCCGAGCGTTCTTCGTCGACCGCTACGGCGAATGGGTCCTGCTCGCGCCGACGACTCGCGGCCTCAACCTCCTCCCATGGGCCGTGCCGGTGATCGGGGTCCTCGTCGGCGCCGGGCTGTGGTTCGCCCTTGTCAGACGGCGCCCGGGCCGAGAGCCGAGCGCGGTCGAGGAACCGACGTGAACCCGGTCCTCGTCGTGTCGGCGGTGGCCGGCCTGGGCACCCTCGCAGCGGCCGGCGTCGTCGCCGGGTACGTTCGCCGAGACCCTGCGCCCATCGAGCCGCCCGACGACCCGCTCGAGGATCGACGAATCGCGTTGCAGCGTTCGCTCGCGGATCTCGAAGATGCTCGGGGGTCCGGTGCGCTCGACGACGAGGAGTACGTGCGCCTGCGTGACGAGACCGACGCCCGTATGGCGCGCGTCGTTCGAGCGCTCGACCGCCGCGACCGCCAGCAGGCCGGCGTCGCGCTCGCCACCGCGAAAGCCAGGACGGACACCGGCTCGGCGTCGGACACACCACCCGCGAAGAGCGAGCCACGGCGCGTTCCGCCGTGGGCGGTGGCGACGCTGATCTTCGGCATGGTGGTCGCGATGGTGGTCGCGGCCCTGGCGCGGGACGCCGAGCCGCAGACCGACTCGACGTCGATACCGTCGGGATCGACGGACGACCCGCTCGCTTTCTTCGAACAGCGGGTCGAGGAGCACCCGGACGATCTCGCCGCGCGGCTCGATCTCGCTCACCGATACCTGGACGCGCGCATGATCGAGGAGGCGCTCGCCGAGTACGCGGTGGCGCTCGAGCTCGACCCGGACGACGCGGAAGCGCTCGCGCACGTCGGCTACATCCTGTTCATCGGTGGGCGGTCGGACGAGGCGCTCACATCGGTGGATCGCGCGCTCGGGACGGATCCGTCGTACCCGGAGGCGCTGTTCTTCCGAGGCGTGATCCTGCTCCGGGGACTCGAACGGCCGGCCGAGGCGATCGAAGCCTTCGAGGCGTACCTGGATTCGGCCCCGTTCGGTGTGCAGCGCGGTGAGGCCCAGGACCTGATCGAGGAAGCCATGGAGGCGGCCCAGGCCTCCTGACCTGATGCGGCCGAACTCGGACGAGCGGGCGACTTGCCCGACCGGGGACGGCGCGCCACACTCGTGCTCCGCGGTCGAGGGGAGCGGATCGGGGTGACCGAGTACGTCGTCATCGGCGACGGAGCAGCCGGCACCACGGCGGCTCAGTACATCCGGCGCCGTGACGCCCAGGGTCGCATCACGATCTATTCCGACGATCCGAATGCCGCGTACTACCGCGCGGCCCTGACGAACTATCTCATCGGCGAGCTCCGCGAGGATCAACTGTTCGCCGTTCCCCCCGACTTCTACGCTCGCAACGAGATCCAGCGCGTCCTCGCCAGGGTCGCGGCCCTCGATACGGAGAACCGACGGATCGCGCTCACCAGCGGAGGATCGCCGGTTGCCTACGACCGCCTGTGCATCGCCGCGGGATCGTCCCCGAACCCGCCGCCGTTCCCCGGCGCCGAGCTCCAGGGCGTCATGACGATGCGCACGATGCAGGACGCCCGCTCGTTCATGGAGGACCTTCGGTCGGGCCGCGTCAAGCGCGCGGTCGTGATCGGAGGCGGCCCTCTCGCCCTCGAATGGGCCCAAGGGCTCCGTGCTCGGGGCGCCGACGTCACCTACATCCTTCGCGGGCGGGAGTTCATGGCGGGCGTGCTCGACAAGACGGGTTCGGATCTCGTGGCGTCGCGTCTGCGAGCGTTCGGGTGCGACCTGCGGATGGACGAAGAGGTCGCGGAGGCGATCGCCGACCGGCGCGGACACGTGCGCGGCGTGGTCCTGAAGAACAGCGGCCAGAAGATCGAGTGTCAGCTCATCTGCGCCGCGATCGGCATCCGGACGAACATGACCTTCCTGCAGGGCTCCGGGATCGAGGTCGCCAGAGGCATCCCGGTCGACGAGCACATGCAGACGAACGTGCCCGACGTCTACGCGGCCGGCGACATCGCCGAGGTGTTCGACCCGCTGATCGGCTCGCGTCGAGGGCTCGGGCTGTGGGAGCCGGCGCGGCTGCAGGGCCGCGTCGCGGGCTCGAACATGGGGGGCGGGCAGGCGCTGTACGACGTCGGCGTGATGTACAACGCGACGCGCCTGTACGACCTCGACTTCGCGGGCGTCGGTCGGACGATCGAGAACGAAGGCGACCAGGTGCTTTCGGACCTTCCCCGGGGCAAAGGGACGATCGCTTACCGGAAGCTCGTCCTGGAGGACGGCAGGCTCGTCGGCGCCATCATGCTCGGGCACCGCTCAGAACGCGTGCGGCGCCACGGGCTCCGGCTGAAGAAGCTGATCGAAGAGGACACCGACGTTTCCGAGGTCGCCGAGGAGTTGCTCGACCCCTCGTTCGACCTGCCGGCGTGGATGGCGTCCATATCAGGCCGGGAACGGAAGGCCTCGGGGGGCGTCGCGCTGGGCGGCGCGGTGCCGACGTACTCGCGGCTGTTCCGGATGCCGGCGGCCGTGTCTCCGCTCTCGCGCGCGGTCGCGCGTCCCGCCGAGGCCGCGATGGCGGCGCCGTCGCTGCTTCCCTCGCCGCCGCGGGCGGCCCAGGCCGGCGTCGCCGTGCTCGATCAACCGCGGCCGGTGGGCGGTGGCCCAGGTCCTCGCGCGACGCTCGCGATCGAGGGTGGAGCCAGCGCGGAGCTCGGAGAGATCACGAGGATCGGACGTGGACCTGACAACGATCTGATCGTCACCGATCCGCTCGTCTCCGGGCATCACGCCGAGGTGCGCCTGATCGGCGAGGAGTACGTCCTCGCCGACGCCGGGAGTCGGAACGGCACCTTCGTGAACGACCGTCAGGTCATGGCGCCGACGCCGCTCGCGGACGGCGACCGGCTTCGAGTGGGCGACGTGACGATCAGCTTCTCGCTCGTGGCCCCGGTCGCGATCCAGGAGGGGCAGGCGGTTATGCCCTCCGCGCCCGAAGCCGTCGGTCCGGCCGTGTCGGGACTGTTCGTCACGCCCGATGCGTTGGAGGTGCCGCCGCCGCCGGAGCCGACGACGTTCGGGGCGCTCGAGGGAGACGGACGACGCTTCGAACTGCTGAGCAGCGAGGTCGCCATCGGGCGCGACCCGTCGGCGGACGTGTCGCTCGCGGACCCCTCCGTGTCGGGCATGCATGCCCAGATCACCGAGCACGGGGGAAAGCTGTACGTCCGCGACCTCGGGAGTCGGAACGGCACGTTCGTGGATCGCAAGCTCGTGTCGGTGCCCCACGCGCTCGCCGACGGCGACGTCATCCACGTCGGGAACACCGACCTGACGTTCCGGAGCGAGGGCGTCACGGCGCCGCCGACACCGGCCGAACCCGCAGCACCGGCCGAGCCTGTACCGGCGACGCCGGCCGAGCCGCCGCCCGAAGAGTCTCCGGCTCCGTCCCCCGAACCACCACCAGCGCCCGCCCCCGCCGACGCGCAGCCGGCCGAGTCCCAGCCTGTCGAGCCGAGCCGGGCGGCATCCGGCCCGAAGGAGTTCCGGCTGGTCGTCGAGGCCGGGCCGTTCGTCGGCTTGTCCTTCCGTCTGATCGGACCTGCGGTGCTCGTCGGGCGGGACCCGGACGCCGACGTCTCGCTCTCGGAGCCGACCGTGAGCTGGCGGCACGCCCGCCTGACCGCGCACGGCGCCGCGTGGACGATCTCCGACCTCGGCAGCACCAACGGGACGCAGGTGAACGGCGAGCGGATCGAGCCCGAGCGCCAGACGCCGATCGACCCCGGGGCCGAGGTCCGGTTCGGCGAGATCACGCTCCGCTTCGAGGTGGCCAGCTGATGGCGCAGGTCGACTTCTTCGACGCCCTTCGCAACGAGGTCGAGCGGGAGATCATGGCGTGCATCGGCTGCAACGACTGCCTGCTCGCCTGCCCGCTCCCGGAGGCGAAGCAGGTCACGATCGCCCAGCTGAACCACGCGGTGCTGGACGAGCAGATCGTCTCGGCCGATGTGATCGGGTTCGTGCAGGCGTGCACCCAGTGCCAGCAGTGCGTTCCGGTCTGTCCGGCCGACCTGCACCGGGCCGACATCGTCCTCTACAACAAGCTGAAGGTCGAGGAGGTCGCCGCCGACCACGAGATGCCGCTGCAGGTGGGGCCGAACATCGCGGGCTCGGGATGGACCCTCGACGCGCTCGCCAACCACGTCGCGGGCTACCCGCTGTTCGAGGGGGTCGACCCCGCGGTCCTCCGCAGGATGCTGCAGTCCACGACGCTCCGGCACCTCGAACCGGGGGAGGTCCTGGTGCGCGAGGGGGAGTTCCACGAGCGCCTGTTCGTCGTGCTCGACGGGAGCGTGGAACAGACCGCTGCCTCGACCACCAGCGATCGCACGCGGATCCTGCTCCTCGGGCCGGGCTCGTTCCACGGCGAGCTCGCCGTGATGGGCAACCAGGAGGAGACCTACACGATCACCTGCGTCCTGCCGGCCACGGTGCTCGAGTTCCCCAAGGCCACGGTCTACCGGATGATGAACGAGGCGCCGTCGTTCAAGACGACGATGGACGACCTCTACCGCCGCCGAGCCATCTGGACGCATGCGCGCACGTCACCGCTGCTCGCCGCCCTGCCCCAGGACGCGGTCGAGGACCTGCTGTCGAAGGCCGAGTTCCGGGTCCTCCGTCCGGGTGGGGTCGTGTTCCGAGAGGGCGATCAACCCGGTGACCTGCATCTGGTCCGTGCGGGGTTCCTCCGCGTCGCGCGCACGTTCGGTTCGGACGAGCGGGTCCTCCAGTACTTCCGGGAGGGCGACGTGTTCGGGGCCGTCGCGCTCCTGTTCAACCAGCTCCAGTCGGCCACGGTGAGCGCCAACACGCGTTCCGAGATCGTGACGATCCCCGGCGCGGCCGTCACCGCGCTGCTGGAGCGGTCGCCCGAGCTCCGCAAGACCATGATCGGCGAGGCGACGAAGGCCGAGGAGTCCATCCTGTCGAACCTCGGCTCGGCGCCCAGGCCGGCGCCGAAGGACCGGGCCACGTCGCAGATGATGTCGATCGAGGGCCTCGTGGACCGCGGCGTGATGCAGGGGCACGAGGTGCTGCTGATCGACACCTCGATCTGCATCGACTGCGACAACTGCGTCGACGCCTGCGGCCGGCGCCACGGGTACTCGCGGCTCGAACGCACCGGCCTGCAGCTCGGAAACATGCTGTTCCCGTCTGCGTGCCGTCACTGCGAGGACCCGGTGTGCCTGCTGTGCTCGGTCAACGGCATCGTGCGCGAACCCGACGGCGAGATCCGGATCGTCCCCGACAACTGCATCGGATGCGGCGCCTGCGCGGAACGGTGTCCCTACGACAACATCCAGATGCACGAGCTCACCCAGCAGGACGAAGGGTTCCTGTCGAAGCTCCTGCATCGATCGGAGCCCGAGCCTTCGGCCGAGGAGCAGCTCAAGCAGCGCATCGCCGTCAAATGCGACCTGTGCGCCGGCTACGACTACTACGCCTGCGTCCACGCCTGCCCGGTGGGGGCCGCCATGCGCGTGGACCCGGTCGAGGTCTTCGGGCGCGGAGACCTCCTGATCGGCCTCGAGATGAAGAAGACCGGCGCGTGAGCGAGACCGAGCAGCGGGAGGGACCGGGCTCGAGCGCGCCGCCGAAACCCGTCCGCCCGAAGAAGCTGCTCGAGCGCCCGTGGCTCTGGATCATCGCGGCCGGCATCATCGCGGGCGCCGTCTTCGCGATCGGGACCTCCCTGTTGCAGGGCGCGCAGGATGCCGGCGGCGACTCGGGCAAGGCGTTCTTCGCGGTGGCGGCGGTCGGGACCATCGCCGTGGTCCTGATGGCGGTCGCCGGCTTCTACTCGTTCAGGAAGCGACGGCGCCGGTTCCAGGAACACCTGCCCGGAACGATGATGGTGTGGCTCAAAGCCCACGTGTGGCTCGGGCTCGCCGCGACCTTCGCGATCGTGGTCCACATCTGGCTCTACCCGTGGCGCTCGGGCGTGTCCTCCGGCAAGGTCACGGCCGTCATCCTGATCGTGCTCGTCGCCTCCGGGATCGCGTGGAGGATCGTCTACGTCAGCGTGCCGAAGCGGATCCCTGCCGCCGTGGGGAACCTGTCGGTGAAGGACACGCGCTCCCGCCTGCAACAGATCCAGGTCGAGATCGAGAAGGCGACCGCCGGCGCGTCGGACGAGCTCCGGCGTCTGGGCGAGCTGCTCATGGCCGGCAAGGGGAAGCGAAGCGAGCTCGACCAACAGGCGGCGACGCTCTCGCTCGACGAGCAGGCGACCTGGCGGGAGCTCAAAGGACTGGCGGAACGACGAGACCGGTACCAGGGACGCGAGCCCAAGCAGGAGCGGTACCACCGATTGTTGCAGGGATGGAAGGTGCTCCACCTGCCGCTCGCGGCCGTCCTGGGGGCCGCGATCGCCTTCCACGTGTTCGACGTCCTCGGAGTGACGAACACGGTGTTCGCGAACGAGGCGGACGCGTTCCCCGATTCCGGGCAGTGCGCCGACTGCCACAGCGACATCGTGCGCGAGTGGATGCTGGCGATCCACTCCTCGGCGCAGCTCACCCCGACGACGGTCGCGCAGACCGCGCTCGCGCTCGAACAGGACCCGGAGATCGGGCAGGTCTGCACGAACTGCCACGCGCCGATCGGCGTCCAGATCGCGCCGAGCGCGACGTTCCCGCTACCGGGCGAGGGGGGCGACGCGATCCTGTCCGACGGCGTCACGTGCTGGACGTGTCACGCCCTGCCGGAGGCGCCGGGCGAGATCCAGGGGGCCGAGCCCGGCTTCCCCGTGAACCGCGCAGGCGCCCGGTCGTTCGGGACCGTGTTCAACCCGCCGCTCGGTGAGGACTTCCCGCTTCCGGTCGGGGACCACCAGGTCGACGTCGGGTTCATGGGCGACCCGCTCGGGACCTTCGAGCTCTGCGGCGCGTGCCACAACGTGAAGGTCGACATGGCCGATCCACCGGACGGGTTCTCGGTCTTCGGCGACGACGTCTCCGACGAGCGCGTGTCCGAGTTCCTGGACGATCCCCCCGTCGACTCGGACGGCAACGGCGTGCTCGACGAGAACGAGCTGCAGTTCGTCGACGATGATGGGGACGGACAAGCGGACCTGGACGTCGATGGCACCGGAAAGATCGCGGACCTGGTCCTGCAGACGACGTTCGACGAGTGGGAGGACTACGTCGCGTCGTCCGCGTTCGGTGGGGAGACGTGCGGCACCTGCCACATGCCGGCCCTCGAAGACGGGCCCACCGTCGACGACGGGCCCGGCGGTCTCGCCGTTCCCGACCGCGAACGGCATTCCCACGAGTTCATCGGGGTCGACTACAACCTCGAACCCGGTCACTACTCCGGACTGGGGGTCGGGGGCGGGGACGGGCGGGAGGAGGTCCTGACCGCCCGGGACGAGCTGATCTCGCAGGCCGTCACGATCTCGTCGCGGGTGCTGGAGGTCAACCAGGACTTGCTGCGCGCGGAGGTGACGGTTCGAACGAACTTCATCGGTCACGACTTCCCCTCGGGCTTCGCGTTCGCGCGGCAGTGGTGGCTCGAGGTGACCGCCGAGACCGAGAACGGCGACGAGGTCTGCCTCGTTCCCGTGAACCCCGCGACCTTCGCGGTGGGCGGTGACGGGATCGCACCCTCCGCCTGTGGGTCGGGCACGATCAACAGCCCGCAAGAGGATCTCCGACCGTGCGATCCGCAGGAGGTTGCCGCGACGTTCGGGGACGACTTCGCAGCGTGTCGACAAGGAGGCGAAGAACGCGACCGTCGTGCTCTCGTCCCGTGCGCCACTGTCCGACTGTGACCCGTGGCTCGCCAACTACCAGAAGATCCTGACCGACGGAGACCCGGATGAGGACGGACGGTTCTTCGAGGTCGCCTACCAGTCGCTGCTGCCCGACATCGTCAAGCTGCAGACGCGCGTCGCGGACGATCAGACCATGGTGCCGCTCAAGCCCTACGACAATCCCGAGACGCCGAACGACGACCGCGCGATGACGTTCGAGTACGTGTTCGACACGAGTCAGGTCCGCGGGCAACGCGTCATCGTGACCGCAGCCATGCGGCTTCGCCATCTTCCCCCATACTTCCTGCGCCAGCTCGACGGCTTCTACCCGGACGGTCTGACCGCGGAGGCGTTGCTCTCGGAGCTGGTCGTGAGCACTGTCGGGCAGGATCCCACGGCGCCCAAGCGCGTTCCGCAGGCCGGGGTCTAGCCGAGCCGGTCGGGTTCCGGGGTCCGCCGACGAACCGCCACGGCCTCGGCCCGGCGTCTGGCCGCCCGAGCGCGGCCGAACAACCGCAGCGTGTACCCGCCTAGGGCGACCGTGGTGAGCAGGTAGCCGGCGATCACGTAGCCGCCGTTCGCGTCCATCAGAGGTCACCTCCGGCGGTCGGAGCAAGCGCCTCGCGCACGGCGCGTTCCTCGAGTCGTCCCACGCGGAGGCGCAACGTCATCAGGTAGGCGTACGTGAGCGTGAAGGCGGCGACGCCCACCAGCAGCGCGAGCAGCATCGTTCCCTCGATCTGCGGGGCGCCGAGACGGAAGAACGTCGGCCCCTGGTGGAGCGACCGCCACCACACCACGGACAGATGCACGATCGGGACGTCGATGAACCCGATGACGCCGACCACCGCCGCCCACCGCGCTCGGCGGACGGGGTTGTCGGAGATGCGCCGGACCGCGAGGTAGCCGATGTAGATCAAGAGCAGCACTGCCGTGGTCGTGAGCCTCGGATCCCACGTCCACCACGTGCCCCACACCGGCTTGCCCCACAACATCCCGAGCGCGATCGCGAGCGAGGTGAACAGCACGCCGAGCTCCGCCGAAGCTGCCGCGAGGCGGTCCCACCGCGACTTCTTCGTCCGCAGGTAGGCGATGCTCGCGATGAACACCACGAAGAACGCGAGGTACGCGAGCCAGGCGGCGGGGACGTGCACGTACATCAACCGCTGGACGTCACCCTGCACCGCATCGGCGGGCGCCACGAGCAGCGAGAGGACCGCCGAGACGACGAGCGCGGCCGCGGTGAGCACGCCCAGCGTGCGTTCGCCCGTGCGCGATACGGCCTTCCCCAACGTCCGCTCGGCGACCGCCATCAGTCCTCCATCACGTAGCCGAACACGAGCACCCCGGCGCTGACGAACACGACGTCGAACGCCGCCAGCAGGCCGAGCCAGGAGGCGGCCTCCGCCGCGCGCCCGGACGTGGCGAGGTCCGTCGCGCGGACCCCCGCGATCAGGACCGGTGTGACGAGCGGCAGGACGAGCAGCGGGAAGATCGCCTCCCGCGTTCGAGCGTACTCGGCCACGACGCCGAACAGGCTGCCCACCGCCGCGAGTCCCACGACGCCGAGCGCGAACGCGGCGACCACGGGTGCGAGCTCGGCGAGCGGGAGATCGAACAGCAGCACGACGAGTGCGAGCACGGCGATCGTGAGGACGAGCAACTCCAACGCGACGGCGGCGGTCTTGCCGAGGAACACGGTGGCCTTGTCGATCGGAGCGAGCAGGAGACCTTCGAGGGCGCCGTCCTCCGTCTCCACCTGGTACGCGCGGCGCGACGCCATGACCGCGGAGAACAGCAGCGCCATCCACAACAGGCCCGGCGCGATGCGTTCGAGCACCTCGCGGCCGGGGCCGAACGCGAACCCGAACGCGATCAGGATCGTCGCGGCGAACGGCACCATCGTGCCGACGGCGTGCCGCCCGCGCAGCTCGATCCGGAGGTCCTTGCGCGCGATCAGGCCGGCCTGGCGCAGGAACGTCACGTCTGGCCCTCGACGTGTCCGTCGCGCATCGACACGACGCGAGCCGTGAGCCCCTCCGTGACGGTGTGGTGCGTCGCGATCACGATCGTGCGCCCTTCGCGAGCGGCCTCAAGGATCATCGCGTCCACCACCGCGCGTGCCGACGCGTCCAAGCCCGTCGCCGGCTCGTCGAGCAGGAGCAGCTCGGGGTCTCGAACGATCGTGCGCGCCACCGCGACCTTCTGGCGCATGCCGTGCGAGAACCCACGCACGCGCTCGTCGGCGTCGCGCGCGAGACCCACGCGTTCGATGGCGTCGTCGACCCGGCCGGCGCTCGAGGCCGAGGAGATCGGCGAACAGCTGGAGGTTCTCGCGCGCCGACAGCTCCTCGTACAGCCGGGTCCGATGGGTGAGGAGCTCGCACCGGCGGCGGATCTGCTCGCGCTCGCTCGCGATGTCGAACCCGAGCACCGAGCCGCCCCCGTACGTGGGGGACAACGAGGTCGCGACGATCCGGAGCAGGGTGCTCTTGCCGGCCCCGTTGGCCCCGCGCAGGACGACCGCCTCGCCTCGTTCGATCGACAGGTCGACCCGAACGACCGCGGGCACCTCGCCGAACAAGCGGGTGACGCCTCGAAGATCGACGGCGGCATCTCGAAGGCCGACGTCCTCGTGCGGCAGGGTTCGCATCAGGACCCCTTTGTATCACCGTGACCCGAACCGATCGGCTCCTCCGGAGCGCGGTGACGGGTCGCGCGTACGCGCCGTTCCTTGCGGATCGCGATGCCGCCGCCTACCGTAGCCCCGGCATGAGACGGGCGTTCGCGCTGCTCGGTGTATCCGCCGCGTTGCTGGTCGCGTGGCTGGCTTTGCTTCCCTCACCGGCCGTCGCGACCGTCGACGGCGGGTGCACCGCGAGGATCGGCGGTGTGAACGTCACCCGTGGACACGACTCGGCCGACACAGCCGTCCCGCTCGAGTCGGGAGAGCGGGTTCCGGTGGCAGGGACGGCTCCGGAACGCGTCGGCGACCTCTCCTACACGGTTCACGTGGCCGGAGGCGGGGTTCAGGTCGGCAACGTGACGATCGCGCAGGACGGACTGAGCTGGAGGGGCAACGTCGACCTCGAGAACATCTCGAACGCGACCGTCGGTGTGTTCGAGGTCACGGCCGAGGTCCAGAACGTCGCGGGCGAGGAGATCTGCACGGGCGTCGCGTTCGTCTGCGTCGAGGGACGGAGCCCGTTCACGACGGCCGCCGGGGCGGGCGCGACCGCCGTCGGCGTGGGAGGCGGGATCCTCCTCGTGCTCGCGCTCGTTCGCGCGCCGAGGATGGGCGTGGCCCGGACGGGTGTGCAGGGGTTCGCCGGCGGGGCGGTCGGCGGGTCTCGGCGGCGCGGTGCTCTTGCAGCAGTTCTGCGTCGATCCCGCTCACGGCGGCGTCGGCTGCCTGGGTGCCGTTGGCGATCGGGGCGGCGGGCGCGATCGGGGCGTCGGTCCTTCGAACGACGGGAACGAGGGCCGCGCGACGTGCTCCTCAGCGTGGCCATGCGCACGCGGGTGGCGGGGGACCTGCGGGTGAACCGACCGAGGTCCTCGACCGGGGGGGCCGCGAGCTGGTCGAGGCGGGTCACGGCGCCGACGGCCCCACGGTGAGCGGGCCGAGCGGTTCGGGCGGGGGGAGTGGCGGCGCCGGTGGGGGCGGCCCGGCGCCCGGAGGGCCGATCCCGCCTCCGCCCGACGGCGGGGCGATCGTCCCCCCGATCCTGCCTCCGAAGACCGACGAAGACGTGATCTGCGCGAACTGCGGGACCGTCAACTCCGCCGACAGTCAGTTCTGCACGAACTGCGGGTCGAGGCTCGGCACGTGAGCTCGGGTCCACGGATCGGCACCCAGATCAGGGACGACCGGATCGAACGCCTCCTCGGCCGTCCTGGCGCCGGGCGGCGCCGGCACGGCGGCGGCCGGACCACCGAGAGGAGCCCTGCGGGGCTCGCGGTGGCCTTCGACGACTTCGTGGTCGAAGACCTCTCGGACGGCGGTCGAACCGTCCGGGTAGCGCGCTACCATCCCAGCCGCGGGGCGTAGCGCAGCTTGGTCAGCGCGCCTGCTTTGGGAGCAGGAGGTCGGCGGTTCGAGTCCGCCCGCCCCGACCGCGACGTCGCCGATAGCCTGCACCTCGTGGTCATCACCTCGAGGATCGACGATCTCCCGGTCGCGAAGGTCCGCCGCATGCTGGCCGGGCTGCCCGACGCGGACGGCTACGAGGTGGTCGTCGCCCCGCTCCGGTACCGCGTCCAACCGCACCTCGCGGCCATGACCGATCTCGAGGCCAGGACGATGACCCTGCAGGTGCCCGAGCCGTTCCTCCCGTTCGGGGAGGTCGTCGCGTTCGGGGCCAAGCGCCGGCCCGGCCGGTCGATGCGGTTCATCTGGCTGACCGAGGGCGTGACGTTCCGCAAGCCGAGAGAGGTCCTTCGGTTCCTCTACCTGCACGAGTGGATGCACTGGTACCTGCACCACCATCACGGCCGGGGCCTTTCGGCCGAAACCACCTGCGACCGGTTCGCGCTCCGGAACTACCGGAAGGCAGAGGTGTCGGCCGCCGACGCCCGAGCGGCGATGCGCAGGAGCGACTAGCCGGAGCCGGCCCGACGGACGAGCCGCGCGACGAGCTCGTCGTGCAGGACCCCGTTGGAGGAGAGCACCGACCGGCCGTGGGCGAGCGGCGACCCGTCGAACTGGCTGATCCGGCCGCCGGCCTCCTCCACGATGACCTGGAGCGCGGCGAAGTCCCAGGTGGCGAGATCGAGCTCGAGCATCGCGTCGGCCGATCCGCGGGCGACCAGGCAGTGCCCCCACGAGTCGCCGAACCCGCGGTTCCGCCTCGCCACCCGGACGAGCTCCTGGACCCCTTCGGCGAACGGGCCTTCGAGCCAGTCGTCCATCCCCGCGAAGACGACGAAGGATCGGGGCAGCCGGTCGGCGCGCGAGGTGTGGATCGGCTCGCCGTTCAGCGTGGCGCCGCCGCCGCGAACGGCCTCGTACCGCTCACCGAGCGCCGGGAGGTTGACGACGCCGAGCACGGAACTCCCGTCGACCTCGAGCGCGATCAGGTTGGACCAGATCTGCACGCCGTCGGCGAAGTTCTTCGTCCCGTCGATCGGGTCGACGACCCACCGGCGCCGACCCTCGCCCTCCTGGCCACCCTCCTCTCCCAGGACGCCGTCGTCGGGGAAGCGGTCCTTCACGGCCTCTCGGATCGCCGCCTCGATCGCCAGGTCCGCCTCCGTCACCGGCGTTCGGTCGGCTTTCTCACGAACCTCGAACGAGCCTCGGAAGTACGAGAGGCCGATCTCACCGGCGCGGTCGGCGAGCTCGTTCGCGAACCTGAGCTCCTCCTCGAACACCCGCTCTCCCTTCGAGGGTCGTCGCACGCCACTCGAGCGTCGCGGAGCGCCGTCCGGCGCACGATAGCCGACGGACGGTTCCGATACGCTCGGGCCGATGCAGACGACCCTCGAACACACCGACAAGCACACCGTGAAGCTCACGGTCGAGGTGCCGCCGGACGAGTTCGGCAAGGACCTCGATCGCGCGTACCGCAAGATCGCGCAGGAGATCAAGATCCCCGGGTTCCGCAAGGGGAAGGTGCCGAAGCAGGTGATCGACGCGCAGCTGGGGCGGGAGGCGGTGGTCGGCGAGTTCCTCGAGGATTCGGTTCCCGTCTACTACCGGCAGGCCCTGCGCGAGCACGATCTCGCGCCGATCGCCGATCCGGACATCGATCTCGGTGAGCTGGAGGAGGGCCGGCCGCTGGTGTTCACCGCCGTCGTCGAGGTCCGGCCCCGGCTCACGCTCGAGGAGAGCGACTACAAGGGGATCGCGGTCGAACGGCCCGAGATCGAGATCTCCGACGAGGACGTCGAGCGCTTCCTCGACTCCCTCCGCGACCGCTTCGCCGAGCTCGAGACGGTGGGACGCCCCGCACGATCCGGCGACTACGCCGTGATCGACATCCGCGCGACGGTCCACGACGAGGAGATCCCCGAAGCCACGAAGCCCGACTACCTCTACGCGGCCGGCTCCGGCGAGTTCGGCGAGAAGTTCGACGCCGAGCTCGAGGGCAAGCGAGCGGGGGAGATCCTCGCGTTCAACGACACCCTCGGGCCCGGGGCGGGGGAGCGGGCCGGCGAGGAGGTGTCGTTCCGCGTCCTCGTGAAGGAGGTGAAGGGCAAGAAGCTGCCGGCGGCCGACGACGAGTTCGCGAAGGTGGCCTCCGAGTTCGACACGCTCGACGAGTTGCGTCAGAACATCCGGGAACAGCTCGCGCAGAGCCGGGACCGCGCGGCGGACGCCGACGTTCGAGATCGCGTCCTCGAGCAGCTGATCTCATCGGTGGAGGTCGACCTGCCCGACACGCTGGTGGACGAGGAGGTCGAACATCGCGTCGCGCACGCGGGGGAGCGCGCGCAGCAGGCCGGCATGACGTTGCCCCAGCTCCTCGAGGCCCAGGGGATGGACGAGCTCACGTTCCGCTCGGAGGCACGCGACCATGCGATCCGAGCGATCAAGGCCGACCTGGCCCTCGAATCGGTCGCCCGACAGGAGGACCTCCAGGTGTCGGAGGAGGAGATCGGCCGGGAGATCTCGGCGCTCGCCTCCGCGCTCGGACGGGAGCCCAAGGAGCTGGCCAAAAGCATGACGCGGAGCGGTCAGGTCGTATCACTGGCCGGTGATATCATCCGCTCGAAGGCGCTCGACATCCTCGTCGAGCACGCAGACATCCGGTCGGACTCCGATCACGGGATGCCGAACGACGATCCCGAAGCGACCGAGGCCGCCGCCGAAACCGCAGAGGAGACGTCATGAAGGACTACCTCGTCCCCGTCGTCGTCGAGCAGACGGCCCGCGGGGAGCGCTCGTTCGACATCTACTCCCGCCTGCTGAAGGAGCGGATCGTGTTCCTCGGCACGCCGATCGACGACGCGGTCGGCAACCTGGTGATGGCGCAACTGCTCCATCTCGAGTCCGAGGACCCGGACAAGGACATCAACCTGTACGTCAACTCGCCCGGCGGCGACATCACGTCGCTGTTCGCGATCTACGACACGATGCAGTACATCAAGCCGGACGTCTCCACCATCTGCATGGGTCAGGCGGCATCCGCGGCGGCCGTGTTGGTGCTCGCGGGGACCAAGGGCAAGCGATACGCCCTGCCGCACTCGCGGATCCTGCTGCACCAGCCGCACGGAGGCGCGCAGGGGCAGGCGGTGGACATCGAGATCCAGGCCAAGGAGATCATCCGGTACCGGCAGCTCCTGGATCAGCTGATCGCCCACCACACGGGCCAAACGCTGGAGAAGGTCTCCAAGGACACCGACCGCGACTACATCCTCACGGCCGAGGAGGCCGTCCAGTACGGGGTCGTGGACGAGGTCATCACGAGCCGAAAGATCGCACCCGAACTCGCAGCAGCGGCCGCTGCGTCGTCGTAGGATTTCGACCTCGGACGGTCGGGGGCCCGGCCGCGGGCACAGGGAGCTGAGAGGGCATGGCGAGGATCGGCGACTCGGATCTCCTGAAGTGCTCGTTCTGCGGCAAATCGCAGAAGCAGGTGAAGAAGCTGATCGCCGGTCCCGGCGTCTACATCTGCGACGAATGCATCGATCTCTGCAACGAGATCATCGAGGAGGAGCTCTCCGAGACCTCCGAGCTCAAGCTCGAAGAGCTGCCCAAGCCGCAGGAGATCTATTCGTTCCTCGACGAGTACGTGATCGGACAGGACAACGCCAAGAAGGTCCTGTCGGTCGCGGTCTACAACCACTACAAGCGCATCCAGGTCGGCGCCAAGGATCAGGACGTCGAGCTGCAGAAGTCCAACATCATGATCCTCGGTCCGACCGGGTGCGGGAAGACGCTGCTCGCGCAGACGCTCGCGAAGATGCTGAACGTGCCGTTCGCGATCGCGGACGCGACCGCGCTCACCGAGGCCGGCTACGTCGGTGAGGACGTCGAGAACATCCTCCTCAAACTGATCCAGGCCGCCGACTACGACGTGAAGAAGGCCGAGACCGGCATCATCTACATCGACGAGGTCGACAAGATCGCGCGCAAGTCGGAGAACCCGTCGATCACGCGAGACGTCTCGGGCGAGGGCGTGCAACAGGCGCTCCTCAAGATCCTCGAGGGGACGACGGCCTCGGTCCCGCCCCAGGGCGGCCGCAAGCACCCGCACCAGGAGTTCATCCAGATCGACACGACCAACGTGTTGTTCATCTGCGGCGGCGCGTTCGCCGGCCTCGAGAAGATCGTCGAGAGCCGGATCGGGTCTCGCGGGATCGGGTTCGGCGCCGACGTTCGGCGGGTGGAGGACAAGGACCTCGGCGCGATCCTCGGCCAGGTGCTCCCCGAGGACCTGTTGAAGTACGGGCTGATCCCCGAGTTCGTCGGGCGCCTGCCGGTCATCACCAACGTGCACAACCTGGACAAGGGCGCGCTCGTCGACATCCTCACGCAGCCGAAGAACGCGCTCGTCAAGCAGTACCGCAAGTTCTTCGAGTTCGACGGCGTCGAGCTCGAGTTCGCCGACGACGCGCTCGATGCGATCGCCGACCAGGCGATCCTGCGGGCGACGGGCGCGCGAGGCCTCCGCGCGATCATGGAGGAGGTCCTCCTCAACACGATGTACGAGCTCCCGTCGCGCAAGGACGTCATCAAGTGCCTGATCGACGGCGAGGTCGTCCGGAGCAAGGTCAACCCGACCCTGGTCCCGGTCAAGGAGACGCCCAAGCGGCAGCGGCAGGAACGCACGGCGTGATCCGCCCGCGCAGGGCGTTCCTCGCGGTCGCTCTGGTTGCGGTGACGGCGCTACTGTCGGCCTGCGGTGGCGACGACGCCTCGGGACCCGAGTCCCTCGAGGGACAGACATGGGTCCTCACGCAGTTCGTGGCGGAGGACGGGAGCACGGAGATCGTCCAAGTGGGCGTGGACGCCGAGTTCGACGGCTCGACGGTCAGCGGCGTCTCCGGATGCAATCAGTACAACGCGAACTACGAGGCCAGCGGGAACGAGATCTCCTTCGGGCCGATCGCCGGGACCGAGATGGCCTGCCCCGAGCCGCAGATGAGCGTCGAGACCCGCTACCTCGAACTCCTCGCGACCATCGCGACCTTCGAGGTCGAGGGGCGTGCGATGTCGATGGCGGACGGCGAGGGAACGCCGGTCCTGCAGTTCAGCCAGGGCTGACCCGGCTCAGCCCAGGCGATCCCGGAGCGCTCGGAGCCGTTCCAACTCGAGCATCGCGCCGGCCCATTCGAGGTCGGGTCGCGCCGCCTCGACGATCGGTCGAGCATCGTCGGCTCGGCCGGCTCCGCCGAGGGCTTCGGCGATGTCGAGCTCGGTGCGCGCGCGCTCCCACCTGGCGCCCAGCTCCGTGAACCCCTCCCTGGCCGACTGCAGGATCATGAGCCCTGCCTCCACGTCGCCACCGGCGAGCGAGGCTCTGCCCTCGAGCCGATCGAGGTGCACCGGCAACGCCCGGAGCTCGGCATAGGAAGCGTACGTCCGGCTCTCTTCGAGGAATGCTCGGACGTCCTGCCAGCGCGAGGTGAGGGTGAGCACGTCCGCCAAGACCTGGTCCCGGAGCGGTTTGAAGGTGTTGAAGTTGCCCATGGCATCGGCGTCATCGATCACGCTCCGTGCCCGTTCGTGCTTCCCTGCGCGCGTGAGGATCCACCCCAACCAGTAGCTCGCCCCCGCCGTGCCGATGTGCTCCTTGCCTCGAGATCGTTCGAGGAAGTCGACGAAGCGTTCTGCCCCCGGCGTCCCCCGCGCCTCGTGCACGAACGCCGCCGCGCCGAACACGCCCATCATGAAGTACGGCGGGTCCTCGGCCCGATCGCCCATCAGCGTCTGAACCTCCTCGAGCACCTCGAGGAACCGGTTCCAGTCGCCGAGGTGGAACTGACTGACTCCCACCCAGTTCAGCGCGTGGGCGACGAGACCTACGGCTTGGCCGGAGGCGATCTCCCGTCCGAGCAGACCGAGCCGGACCGACTCCTCGTACTCGCCGATCATCGCGCGGTTCCATGCCGCCATCGCGTAGATGTCGCCCGCTTCCCACGGATCCTCGGTGACCTCGGCGATCGCCAGTCGCCGTTCCAGCAGGCTCTGGAGCCTCGGCTGTCCGTACACGCCAAGGTCGATGATGGCCGAGCCGGCACCGTCCAGCGCGGCCGACTCGAGATCCGACCGTCCCATCCCACGAGCCAGCTCGGCCGCGTGGACCCCGCTCGCGAACGAACGTTCTCGCACCTCGGGATCGGTGCCGATCCGCCAGGTCAGGCCGAACGGCTCGAAGGCGCGGAGCGTCAGCAGGCGGATCGATTCCTCCGCGTGCTCGTCGTCGAGGTGCTCGAACCCGATGTCGAGGTACCGGCGAACCTCCTCGATGTCCGGGGCCTCCTGCATCGATCCCGGCCACCGGAGCGGGTTCTCGAGCCCCTGGGCACAGGTCCACGCGATCGCCCGCCGGTCCTCGGGCACGTATCGGAGGCGGAGGTCGATCGCCTCCTTGAACGACCGCCACGAGAGATCGCCTCGGTAGTCGTTCCGTGCGACCAAGCCCTTCATCTCGAGCGCTGCGATCCGCTCCCGCGGGTCGTCGGCCAAGGTGAGAGCACGCTCCATCGTTGCCGCGGCCTTGCCGATGGCGAACCGACGCCTCGCCTCATCGGCCACGTCGAGCATCGTCTCGAACGCCCGTCGCCGAAGGTTCTCGGTCTTTACCCGGTCGGTGTGTTCGCGGGAGGACTCGTACGCCTCGAGGTAGTGGTACGAGAGGAGCTCCAGGAACTCCCGCGAGCGCTCACCGGCGGTCTCCTCGATCCACAGCGCGACCGCGGCGTGCGCGTCCGCGCGCTCGCGCCTGGGCAGGCTCTCGTAGGCGACCTCCCGCGTGAGGACGTGCTTGAAGATGAACTCGGGCTCGCCGGCGATCGAGGAGGACAGGCGAGAGGCCACGAGCTCGCGGTCCTCGAGTCGGACCAGCGTTTCGCGCAGTCGGTCCCGGTCGCCGTTCAGCAGGCGTTCGACGGGCGGGGGCCAGAACACGCGCCCGACGACCGCTGCGCGCTGGAGCGCGCGCTTCTCGACCGCATCGAGCAGGTCGATCCGCGCGGCGAGAACGGCCTGCACGGTGTCGGGGATCCGGACGTCGTCGATGTCCGAGGTCGCGCGCCAGCGGTCGCTTTCCTGTGCGATCGATCCCTCGTCGATCAGGTGGCGGACGATCTCCTCCAGGAAGAACGGGTTCCCCTCGGCCCGTTCGAGGATCCGTTCGTGCACGGATCTCGGCAGATCGTCGACCGACAGCAGGAACCCGATCAACCGGTCGGACTCCTCCGACGTGAGCGGCTCGAGTGCGATCGACGAGACGTTCCGGCGGCCGCCGGCCCAGCCGGGGCGGCGTTCGGTCAGCTCGGGCCGGGCCGGGCAGACGAACAGCACCGGTCCGACGACCCGGTCGGCGAGCTCTTCGAGCAGATCGAGCAGCGCGGGGTCGGCCCAGTGGATGTCCTCCACGACCGCGACCACAGGGGACCGGGAGGCCAACGCCGAGAACAACGATCGCCAGGCCGCGTGCATCTTCAGCCGCACCTCACGAGGTTCGGCGTCGCGGAAGGAGAACGCGGGATCCTCGAGGCCGACGCTGAACGCGAGGGCCGCGGTCGATTTCGCGGGATTCGTGGCGACGTCGGTCGTGATGAGGTCCGCGCCGAGCGTGCGGACGTGATCGAGCGCCACGTGAGGCGGGTCCGTGTCCCTGGTGCCGGCGAGGCCCTTCAGGATCTCGGCGAGGGGCCAGTAGGTGACGCCGTCGCCGTACGGCAGGCAGCGGCCGCGTACGACGATCGGCGCCGGAGCCTGCGACTCGGCCCACGTCACGAACTCAGTCGTGAGCCGGCTCTTGCCGACACCAGGGTCGCCGTAGATCGTGACGAGGTTGGGCCGGGACTCTGCGACCGAGCGCTGATGCACGCTCCGGAGCAGCTCGAGCTCCCGGTCGCGGCCGACCATCGGCGCCCGCAGACCCGGCACGCCGCGGTCCGGCGCAGAGGGCGCCTCCTCGAGAAGGAGTACGGCTGGCACCGACCGCTCCTTCCCCCTCAACTCGCGCTCGCCGAGCTCTCGGAAGCGGAACCCGCGAGCCGCCCTAGCCGTTCGCTCGGCGACGACGATCTGTCCGGGTTCGGCGCCTTGTTCCAGGCGGGCGGCCGCGTTCACCGTGTCACCGGTCACCATCGGGTCTCCGGGGTTCGGGTTCGTCGCCGCGAGGACCTCGCCGGTGTTGACGCCGGTTCGGATCTCGAGTTCGATCGCGAAGCGAGCCTGCAGCCCTTCGTTCACCTCCGCGAGGCGCCGGCGCATCCGGAGCGCCGAGCGCAACGCACGGGCGGGGTCGTCCTCGTGCGCGACCGGAACGCCGAACGCCGCCATCACGGCGTCCCCGATGAACTTCTCGACGGTTCCGCCCTCGGCCTCGATCTCCTCGCGCATGGCCGTGAAGTAGGTCGCCATAACCTCCTGGAGGCGTTCGGGGTCCAGACGCTCGCCGAGGCCCGTCGAGCCGGTGACGTCCGCGAACAGGATCGTGACGATCCGCCGCTCCTGGCCAGCCGGAGCCGGCTCCGTGCCGACGATCTCGGCTCCACAGGCCGGACAGAAGCGGGCGCCGACGGGAACCTCGGCGCCGCACACCGGACATGCCGGGACGAGCGACGACCCGCACGAGACGCAGAATCGCGCGCCGTCCGGATTCTCGGTTCCACATGTGGCGCAGGACGTCACGGCGGCGAGTCTATCGGCGGGGGCTCGGCCGATGACCGCACGCCGAGCCCGTAGACTCCGGCGCATGGACGTGCCCGAGAAGCCGAGCCTCGACGGTCTTGAGGCCAAGTGGGGCGAGTGGTGGGAGGCGACCGGCACCTACCGGTTCGACCGCTCGAAGGAGCGGGACGGGATCTACGCGATCGACACGCCGCCACCCACCGTCTCCGGCTCGCTGCATGTCGGCCACGTCATGTCGTACACGCAGACCGATCTCATGGCGCGCTTCAAGCGCATGCGGGGCGTCGAGGTCTTCTACCCGATCGGGTGGGACGACAACGGCCTCGCGACCGAACGGCGCGTGCAGAACTACTTCGGGGTTCGCTGCGACCCATCGCTTCCGCACGATCCGTCGTTCGACCCGTCCAGCCTCGAACGCGGGGGCGAGGGGGAGCCCATCGCGATCGATCGCCCGAACTTCGTCGACCTGTGCGCACGGCTCACCGGCGAGGACGAGAAGGCGTTCGAGGACCTGTTCCGCAGGCTGGGCCTCTCCGTCGACTGGAGCCATACCTACACGACGATCGGAACGGTCGCGCGCCGCGCGTCGCAACGGGCGTTCCTCCGCCTCCTGGACCGCGAGCTCGCGTATTCGGCCGAGGCCCCGACGATGTGGGACGTCGACTTCCGGACCGCGGTCGCGCAGGCCGAGATCGAGGATCGCGAGATCGAGGGGTCCTATCACCGCGTTCGCTTCGCGCTCGCCGAGGGCGACGGAAGCGTGGAGATCGAGACGTCGCGGCCCGAGCTCATCCCCGCGTGCGTCGCGCTCGTCGCGAACCCGGATGACGAGAGATACCGATCGCTCGTCGGCGGCGTCGCCGTCACGCCGCTGTTCGGCGCCGAGGTCCCGATCGTCGCGCACGAGCTCGCCGACCCCGAGAAGGGAACCGGGCTGGCGATGATCTGCACGTTCGGAGACGTCACCGACGTGACCTGGTGGCGTGAGCTCCGGCTGCCGACACGCGTCGTCGTCGGTCGCGACGGCACGATCGCACCGCCCCGGTGGGGCGAGCCGGCGTGGGAGAGCCGCGACGTCGAAGACGCCCACCGAGCGCACGCCGAGATCGCGGGTCTTCCGACGAAGCGAGCGAGGAAACGCATGGGGGAGCTCCTCGGCGAAGCCGGGAGCCTCGTCGGCGAGCCGACACCCGTTCGCCACGCCGTGAAGTTCTACGAGCGGGGCGAGCGGCCGCTCGAGATCGTCTCGAGCCGTCAGTGGTTCGTGAAGACGATCGAGTTCCGCGAGCGCCTGCTGGAACGAGGACGGGAGCTCCGCTGGCACCCGGGCTACATGGGGGCGCGATACGCCTCGTGGGTGGAGGGCCTGAACGGCGACTGGTGCGTGAGCCGCCAGCGCTTCTTCGGCGTGCCGTTCCCGGTCTGGTACCGGCTGGACGACGACGGCGAGATCGATCATGAGCACCCCTTGCTCCCGAGCGAGGACCGGCTGCCGGTCGACCCGTCCTCCGACGTCCCCGACGGCTTCGTCGAAGAGCAGCGCGGAGCGCCGAACGGGTTCGTGGGCGATCCCGACGTGATGGACACGTGGGCGACCTCGTCGCTCTCGCCGCAGATCGCGGCGGCGTGGGAGGAGGATCCCGACCTGTTCGCGCGCGTCTTCCCCATGGACCTGCGCCCTCAGGCCCACGACATCATCAGGACCTGGCTCTTCTACACGGTCCTTCGCTCCGAGCTCGAGCACGGGTCGCTGCCGTGGACGAACGCGGCCATCAGCGGGTTCGTGCTCGACCCCGACCGCAAGAAGATGTCGAAGTCCAAGGGCAACGTCGTGACCCCGGTCGAGATCTTCGAGCGGCACAGCGCGGACGCGGTCCGGTACTGGGCGGCGAGCGCCCGCCTCGGGTTCGATGCGGCGTTCGACGACCAACAGATCCGCGTTGGCCGCCGCCTCGCGATCAAGATCCTGAACGCGTCGAAGTTCTCGCTCTCTCTGGAGGCAGCCGAGGGCGAGATCGCCGATCCGCTCGACCGGTCGATGCTGCGGCGCCTCGCCGAGACGATCGCCGACGCGACCGACGCGTTCGAGGACTACGAGCACGCGCGAGCGCTCGAGCTGGTCGAGCGCTTCTTCTGGGGGTTCACGGACGACTACCTCGAGCTCGTGAAGGGCCGCGCGTACGGCGGGCACGGCCCAGAAGCGGCGGGCTCGGCGATCGCCTCGCTCCGGCTCGCGCTCTCGGTCCTGCTGCGAGCGTTCGCTCCGTTCCTGCCGTACGTGACCGAGGAGGTCTGGTCGTGGTGGCAGCAGGGTTCCGTGCACCGCTCGCCGTGGCCCACCCCGGCCGAGCTCGACGGGCCCTCGGCCGGCGGCGACCCGGTCGTGTACGAGGTTGCCGCCTGGCTGCTGGGGGAGGTCCGCAAGGCGAAGGCGCTCGCGAAGCGATCACTCCGGACCCCCGTGGAGCGCGTCGTCGTCCGCGACACCGAGGAGCGCCTCAAGGTCCTCCGCGGAGTGGAACGCGACGTCCGCGAGGCCGGAACCATCGACGCGATCGAGTACGTCGAGGGCGCGGAGCCGTCGGTCGAGGTCGTCCTGGCGCCGGAGTGACGCCGGTGCGGTTCGAGCAGGCCGTCGCCGAGCTCGAGAAGCGGCAACCCGAGCACCTCCCGAAGCCCGACCTCGAGCGCATGCGCGCCCTCGCGGAGCTGCTCGATGACCCGCAGCTCACCTACCCCACCGTCCACGTCACCGGCACGAACGGCAAGACGACGACGGCCCGCCTGGTGGCGACCCTCGCGTGCGCGCACGGACTGTCCGCCGGCGTGTTCTCCTCGCCGCACCTGAGCTCGGTCACCGAACGGTTCACGCTGTGCGGCGATCAGATCGCCGAGGACGAGTTCGCGAGGGAGTACGAGCACCTGCGCCCGTTCCTGCTGACGGTCGACGAGGGAACCGGCTCCGTCACGTACTTCGAGGCGCTGACGGCGCTCGCCTCCCTGTGGTTCGCCGACAAGCCGGTCGAGCTCGGCGTCTTCGAGGTGGGCATGGGGGGTACGTGGGACGCGACCAACCTCGTGGCGGGCGACGTCGCGGTCCTGTGCCCGGTGGGTCTCGATCATCCGGAGCTCGGCTCGACCGTCGCCGAGGTCGCGAGTGAGAAAGCCGGGATCGTCAAGCAGGGCAAGGTGGCGGTCGTCCGTGAGCAGCTCCCCGAAGCCATGGAGGTGATCGAGCGTCGCTGCGAGGAACAGATCGCGACCGCGCTCGTCGAGGGCCGCGAGTGGGATCTCGAGTCACGAGCCCGGGGTGTGGGCGGGCAGTCGATCGCGGTCCGTGGTCTCCACGCGACCTACGAGGACCTCGTCCTCCCGCTGCACGGCGAGCACGCCGCTCGGAGCGTCGCTGCGGCCGTGGTCGCCCTGGAGGCCTTCCTCGAACGCGAGCTCGACGAAGACCGCGTGCAAAGCGCAGTCGCGGCAGCCACGTCGCCGGGGCGTCTCGAGGTCGTGGCGCGACACCCGCTGATCGTGCTCGACGGTGCGCACAACCCGGCGGCGGCCGACGCGCTCGCGGCCGCGCTCCGAGAGACCTTCGCCTGGGACCGGCTCCACCTCGTGCTGTCGGTGTTCTCGAACAAGGACCTCGGCGGGATCGTGGAGCACGTTGCACCGCTCGCCGACGTGGGCTACGCGACCCGGAACGAGAGTCCACGAGCTCGGTCGCCCGAGGAGGTCGCCGAGGCATTGACCGCGAACGGGGTCGTGACGCGGCTGGTTCCGACGGTGCGCGAAGCGCTCGAGGCCGCGCGCGCCGCCGCCTCGCCCGACGATCTCATCCTGATCACGGGCTCTCTGTACACTGTCGCGGACGCCCGCCGGGCGCTGCGTGGAGGAACCCTGAGTCGATGGCCGTGGAATCGACGCTGCTCATCGTCAAACCCGACGGCGTGCGCCGTGGACTCGTCGGCGAGGTGCTCAAGCGGGTCGAGGCCAAGGGACTGCGGATCGCCGAGATGCGGATGACGACGATCGACCGCCCGCTCGCGGAGGAGCACTACGGCGAGCACCTGGACAAGCCGTTCTTCGGTGAGCTCGTCGCGTTCATCACCTCGGGACCCGTCGTGGTGGCGCGCCTGGAAGGTGAGGGCGCGATCGACGTCTGGCGGACCGCCATGGGTCCGACGGACCCGGGGAGCGCGCCTCCCGGAACGATCCGGGGCGACTACGGCTTGATCATCACCGAGAACATCGTGCACGGCAGCGATTCGCAGGAATCGGCCGAGCGCGAGCTGAAGCTGTTCTTCGGATAGCCGCGCGCTACGCGGCGCGGAACGCCACGACGGCGTTGTGGCCGCCGAACCCGAACGAGTTCGACAGCGCCAGTCGCACGTCCGCCGATCGTGCCTCGTTGGGGACGTAGTCGAGATCGCACTCGGGATCGGCGGTCTCGTAGTGGATCGTCGGCGGTACGGTGCCGTTCGTGATCGCGAGCGCACACACCGCGCCCTCGACGGCGCCGGCCGCGCCCAGCATGTGACCGGTCATCGACTTGGTGGATGACACCGCCACCTCGTGGGCCACCTCGTCGCCGAGCGCAGCCTTGATCGCGGCGGTCTCGGCGGCGTCGTTCAGCGGGGTCGATGTGCCGTGCGCGTTCACGTACGAGACCGCCCCCGGTTCCTCCCCGGCGTCCCGGAGCGCCCAGACCATCGCGAGCGTCGCTCCCGAGCCCTTCGGATCGGGGGCGGTGATGTGGAACGCGTCGTCGGACGCGCCGTAGCCGGCGACCTCGCAGTAGACGCGCGCGCCGCGCGCCTCGGCGTGCCGCTCGGATTCGAGGATGAGCGTGCACGCACCCTCGGAGAGCACGAACCCGTCACGGGCGGCATCGAACGGCCGGGAGGCGGTCGCCGGATCGGGGTTCTTGGTCAGGGCGGTCATCTGCGCGAACGCCGCGACCGTGAGCGGCAGGGTCGCTGCCTCCGACCCGCCCGCGATGCACAGGTCGATGTAGCCGTCGCGGATATACCGGAGCGCCTCGCCGATCGCGTGGTTGGACGACGAGCACGCCGAGACCGTGCACAGGTTCGGTCCCGTGAAGCCGTAGCGCATCGCGATGTGGCCGCTCGCCGCGTTGGCCATGAGCGCCGGCACCATGAACGGCGACACGCGGCCCGGGCCCTTCTCGAGCAGCACGCTGTGCTGGATGAGCAGCGTCTCGATGCCGCCGATCCCGGTGGCGAACACCACCCCGGCGCGTTCGGCCGGCACCTCGGGCTTGCCCGAGTCCTCCCACGCGAGCGCGGCCGACGCCATCGCGTAGTGGACGAAGCGGTCCGTCCGGCGGACCTCCTTGGCGTCGAGCCAGGGGCTCGGATCGAACTCGGGGATGTCGCCGGCGACCGACACGGGCAGGTCGCTCGTGTCGAACCTGCTGATCGTGTGGATGCCGTTGCGGCCGTTCGTCAGCCCCGTCCAGAACTCATCGACGCCGCGTGCCGACCGGCGTGACCGGCCCGATCCCGGTGACGACGACCCTCTCAGCCATCGGGCGTCACGAGACCCCGAGTTTCTGGTGGACGAGGGCGACGGCCTGACCGACCGTCTTCACGCCCTCCATCTCCTCCTCGGGGATCTCGATGTTCCACTCCTCTTCCAGAGCGAGCACCGCCTCCACCAGGTCGAGCGAGTCGGCGTTCAGGTCCTCGGCGAACCGAGCGTCGGGTACGACCTGTGCCTCGTCCACCGCGAGCTGCTCGGCGAGGACCTTGCGAACGCGGCCCTCGATCTCTTCCTTGTCCATCGATCCTCCTGTCGTTCCCTCGTTCGCCGGCCCATGCTATGGGCTCGGCGACCCCGCCGACTAGGCGGTGAGACCGCCGTCGACCGGCAGCGCAACTCCGTTCACGTACGACGCGTCCTCGGACATCACGAACCGCACGACGCTCGCTACCTCCTTGAGCGTCGCCGCCCGCCCGAGGGGCGTCTGGTCCACGTAGTAGGCCCGGGCCTGATCGGTGAGATGCGACGTCATCTCGGTTTCGAGGAAGCCGGGACACAGGGCGTTGACCGTGATGCCGCGGGGGCCGACCTCGCGCGCCAGGGACCGGGTGAGACCGACGAGACCGGACTTCGTCGCCGCGTAGACCGTCTGCCCGGCGTTGCCGTGCAGCGCCACGGCGGACGACATGTTGACGATCCTGCCCCACCGTGCGCGGAGCATCCCGCGCAACGCGGCTTGGCAGCACAGGAAGGCCCCTCGAAGGTTCGTCGCCATGGTGGCCTCGTAGACGTCCATCGGGTACTTGATCAGCAGCCCGTCGCGCGACATCCCCGCGTTGTTGACCAAACCGGTGACCGCGCCCAGCTCGTCGGTGACTCGTCGGAAGGCTTCGGCGACCGAGCCCTCGTCGGTGACGTCCAGCTCGACGGCGAGAGCGCGCGCGCCGCCGGCCTCCAGGGCTTCGCGCGCCTCTTTCGCCGCGGCCTCGCTGGTGCGATAGCCGAGGGCGACGGCCCATCCATCGCCGGCGAGCGCTTCGGCGCATGCCCGCCCGATGCCTCGCGAGCTGCCGGTGATCACGACGACCTTGCCGACGGCGTCCGTCACGGCGCGGTCGCCCCCGTCCACCGGACGAGGTTCGCCCCCCACGCGAGCCCGGCGCCGAACGACGCCAGGAGCACCAGATCGCCCGGCTGGATCCGACCTGCGCGCCACGCCCGATCGAGCGCGATCGGGATCGACGCGGCGGAGGTGTTCCCGACCGACTCGACGTCGATGACCGCACGGTCCATCTCGATGCCGAGGCGCTCGGCGACCGCGATCATGATCCGCGAGTTGGCCTGGTGGGGGATGAGCAGGCTCACGTCGTCCGCCGTGTAGCCGGACTTGTCCAGGAGCTGGCGACACGCGCTGGCCATCTCCACGACCGCGCGCTTGAACACGTCGCGCCCGTTGGGCATGTGGATCGTGTGCTCGCCCGCGTCGAGCGACTCGTGGCTCGGCGGGATCGCCGAACCGCCACCGGGGATGATGAGGATCTCGGCGGCGCGGCCGTCCGCGCCGAGCACCGATCCGATCACGCCCGGTTCCTCGGACCGTCGCAGGACGGCGGCTCCCGCCCCGTCTCCGAACAGCACGCACGTGGTGCGGTCGTGGAAGTTCATCACCCGCGACAGGATCTCGGCGCCCATCACCACGACGGTCTCCGCCTGGCCGGACTCGATGAACGCCGTTGCCGTCGACACCGCGTAGGAGAACCCGGCGCACGCGGCGTTCACGTCGAACGCCGGTGCCGCGATCCCGAGCTTGCGCTGCACCCAGACGGCGGTCGCAGGGATCGGCGTGTCGCCGGTCAGCGTCGCGCAGACGAGCAGGTCGACCTGCTCGGGCGCGACGGCCGCCTCGTCCATGGCGCGGCGGGCCGCCTCGGTGGCCAGATCCGACGTGGTCTGGTCATCGACGGCGAACCGTCGTTCTGCGATGCCCGTCCGATCGCGGATCCACTCGTCGCTCGTGTCGATGAACGACTCGAACCAGTCGTTGGGGACCACGCGCTCGGGCAGGACCGAGCCCACGCCGGCGACCGTGGCGTGTCGCTGCGTGGTCATGGGATCCCCCTCCCGCCGGCTGCGGCGGCCGGCGTCACGGTGTCCGAGGATATCGTCCGTGAGCGGGGCGCTGCTCCGGCGCGTCGTTGCTCACCTCGAGCGCGGGTCGCACTGCTCACGAGGAGGCACCGGCGAAGGCGACCGCCGCGTCGGGGTCGCCGACCGCGACGGCTCGAGCGCCGGGAACGACGCGCTTCGCGAGCTTCGTGAGCACCTCGCCGGGCCCGGCCTCGACGAACGTGTCCGAGCCTGCGGCCGCGAGGGCCTGCGCGCACGCCTCCCATCGCACCGGAGAGGTCACATGCCGCTTGCACAGCTCGCGGAGCTCGTTCGGATCGTCGACCAGCGCCCCCGTGACGTTCGACGCGACGGGGAACCGAGGCGGCGAGAACGTCGCCTCGTCGATCGCCGCCGCCAGGGCCTCGACCGCGGGCTCCATCAACGGGGAGTGGAACGCCCCGGCCACGTTCAGGCGGATCGCCCGCACCCGACGCTCGGCGGCGAGCGCCTCGGCGCGTTCGATCGCGTCGAGGCTCCCGCTGATCACGACCTGCTGTGGGGAGTTCTCGTTCGCGACCAGGAGCACGTCGTCCCCCCTCGCCTCGTCGCACAACGCGGTGGCCTCGGCGGTCCCGACCCCCACCAGCGCGCACATCGTGCCCGGCCGCAGCTCGCCGGCTCGCTGCATCTCGCGGCCCCGAACGGCGACGATCCGCAGGGCCTCCTCGAGATCGAGCACGCCGGCCGCGACCAGCGCGGCGAACTCGCCGAGCGAGTGCCCCGCGGCTCCGGAGAACGTGACCCCGGTGGCCTCCAACACCCGGAACGCGGCCACGTCGCACGCGAGGATCGCCGGCTGGACGAACTCGGTGGTGCCGAGTGCGCTCTCGTCGCGGCATCCCTGGACGACGTCGCGTCCGATCGCGGTCGTTGCGTAGGCGAGCACCGCTCGGGCGGCGTCGTGGTCGGCCCAGGCGTCCGCCATGCCGACGAACTGTGAACCTTGACCTGGGAACACGACCGCGGCGTTCATCGACCTCCACCCTCGATCCCCGCGGGACGAACCCTACTTCGCCGGTCGAGGTCGAACGAAACCGCAGGTCACAGGCAACGTGAACCCTCAGGTCGCCTCGACGTCCGGTCGAGAGTTGCCAGCCTCGAACGAGGTCGAGTAGAACAAGCAGCGAACCTATGGCCGAGAAGGTTCGTCGCGAACTCCCCCGATCCCCAGGTCGTCGAAGCGCGGGCGGCGAAGGGGTACTTGGGTTCCTTGGGCAAGACATGGCTGTCGACCTTGGAACCGCGAACACGCTCGTCTACGTTCGGCACGCCGGGATCGTCCTGAACGAGCCCTCCGTGGTGGCCATCAACACGCTCACCGGCGCCGTCCTGGCCGTCGGGAACGAGGCCAAGCGCATGATCGGCCGGACGCCGTCGCACATCCAGGCGGTGCGGCCGCTCAAGGACGGCGTGATCGCCGATTTCGACATCACCGAGAAGATGCTTCGCTACTTCATCCAGCGCGTGCACAAGCGGCGGCTGCTCGCCAAGCCGCGCGTCGTGGTCTGCGTGCCATCGGGGATCACCGGCGTCGAGCAACGCGCGGTCGAGGAAGCGACGATCGCCGCCGGCGCCCGGCGCGCGTACATCATCGAGGAGCCGATGGCGGCCGCGATCGGCGCCGGCCTGCCGATCCACGAGGCCGCCGGCAACATGGTCGTCGACATCGGAGGCGGGACCACCGAGGTGGCCGTGATCTCGCTCGGCGGCGTCGTCACCTCCAGCTCGCTCCGGATCGGAGGCGACGAGCTCGACGAGGCGATCATCAGTCACATCAAGAAGGAGTACTCGCTCCTGCTCGGCGAGCGGACCGCCGAAGCGATCAAGCTCGCGATCGCGGCCGTCTACCCGATGCAGGAGGAGCTGGTCGCGGAGGTCCCGGGGCGCGACCTCGTGTCCGGGCTCCCCAAGACCCTGCAGATCTCCGACGGCGAGATCCGCCAGGCGATCGAGGAGCCGGTCGCCGCCGTCGTGGACTCCATCAAGGCAACGCTCGACCGAACCCCTCCCGAACTCGCCGGCGACATCATGCATCGAGGCATCATGCTCACCGGCGGCGGCGCGCTCCTGCGCGGACTCGACACTCGCCTCCGGCACGAGACCGGCATGCCGGTCCACGTGGCCGAGAATCCGCTCTCGTCGGTGGCGATCGGGTCCGGCAAGTGCCTGGAGGAGTTCGAGGTTCTCCAGCGGGTCCTGGTGAGCCCTTCGAGGAGGTAGACCGCGGTGGCCCTGCGGAGCCGTGCGCGGAGCACCCGCTTGCTGGTCGTGACCCTCGTCTCGATCTCGCTCGTCACGATCACGATCGACTACCGGCAGGGGGACGAGGGGCCCCTGGCGGCGGCGAGCGAGGCGGCGCTGGTCGTCCTGACGCCGCTCCAGGAAGCGGTGTCGAAGGTCACCCGCCCCATCGGCAACTTCTTCTCAACGCTGGTCCGCCTCCCCTCGATCCGCCGCGAGCGTGACATCCTGGCCGAACGCGTGAAGCTGCTCGAGACCGAGCTGTCGACGACGCAGGCGGACCAGGATCGGCTCGCCGAGCTCGAGTCGCTCTTCCAGCTGCAGACCGGCCTCGGGCCGAAGGTGGAGACCGCCGCCGCGCAGGTGATCGCCACCAGCGTCTCGAACTTCGAATGGACGATCACGATCGACCAAGGCTCGGACACGGGCATCAGCGAGGACATGCCGGTGATCGCCAGCGGAGGACTCGTGGGTCACGTGGTCGAAGTCGCCCCCGGTTCGTCGCGCGTGCAGCTGATCATCGATCCCGACTCGTTCGTCGCGGGTCGTCTGGACGTGTCGGACACGGCGGGATTGCTCGCCGGCCAGGGGCCCGACGACCTGAGGATGAGCCAGCTCCCGCCGGATGCGGAGATCCTGCCCGACGAGCGCGTCGTCACCGCCGGGTACCGGATCGCGGGCGTCGCGCAGAGCCTCTATCCCCCGAACGTCCTGATCGGCACGGTCTCCAGGGTCCTGGACGAGGATTCGGCGACGGAGAAGTTCGTCACGGTCCGGCCCGCGGTCGACTTCTCGTCGCTGTCGCTCGTCCTGGTGGTGCTGTCTCGTGACGGCACGGGCTAGGGGCGACGTCCGTGCGCCGGGTGCTCCTCCTCGCCGCGGTGATCCTCTCCGCGCTCCTGCTGCAGACGACGATCTTCGCCGAGATCAACCTGCTCGGAGCCAAGCCCGAGCTGATGTACCTGATCACGATCGCGTTCGGCATGCTGGAGGGCCCGGCGTCGGGCGCGATCACCGGGTTCGTGGGCGGCATGGCGCAGGACTTCCTGCTGAACGCGCCAAAGGGGATCACGGCGCTCACGCTGACGGTGCTCGGCTACGCGATCGGGATGGCGCGCCAGTTCATCGTCACCCCCTCCCCGGTGCTCCCAGTGGTGCTGGTCGCCCTCGGGACATTCGGCGGCGTCATGTTCCACGGGATCGTGTCGTTCCTGCTCGGACAGCTCGACACGACCTGGCTCTACCTGTTCCGTGTCGCTACGCTCTCGGCCGTCTACAACGCGATCCTGACGCCGCTCCTGTTCCCGGTGCTGCGACGCGCGGCGGAAGGGTCCCGTTCCCGCAGGGTGGTCCGGTGGTGAGGCCGTCGTGACCGAACCGACGATCGGCTTCCGGGTCAAGGTGCTCGCCGCACTCGTCCTTGCGATGTTCGCGGCGCTCACCGCCCGGTTGTGGTTCCTCCAGGTGCTCGCCGCCGAGCAGTACCAGCGGGACGCGGCCAACAACGCGGTCCGGCTGATCGACGTGCCGGCGCCCCGGGGCGTCATCAAGGACGCGACGGGCAAGGGGCTCGTGGAGAATCGCGACAGCCTCGTCCTCACGATCAACCGTGAGCAGCTCGGCTCCGAGACCGAACGGGTCCTGCTCGAGCTCTCGGAGCTCCTGGACATCCCCGCCGACGAGCTCGGAGAGCGGCTCGATGACCCGAACTACTACGTCTTCAGCCCGATCCCGGTCGCGATCGACGTCCCGCAACGGGTCACGTGGTACGTGAAGGAACACCAGGACGATTTCCCCGGTGTGGACGTGTTGCAGGTGCCGATCCGCTCGTACCCGTTCGGGTCGCTCGCCGCCCACGGACTCGGCTATCTGGGACAGATCAACGAGGAGCAGCTCGCGGACCCGGGGTTCGCCGACTACGAGGCAGGCGATCTGATCGGGGTCTCGGGCGTCGAGAGCGTGTACGAGCGCGACCTGTCTGGGACGAAGGGGCTCGTGAAGTACCGGGTCAACTCGCTCGGGCGGAACCTCGGGCAGATCGGGACCCGGCGCCCCCTGCCGGGCAACGACGTGTGGCTCACGATCGACGCGGACATCCAGGAGCTCGCCGCCGAGTCCTTGGAGGCCGGCATCGAGCACGCCCGGACGGTCTTCGACTCCTTCAGCGGGAAGACTTTGACCGCGAACGCCGGAGCCGTGGTCGTGCTCGACCCGGAGGACGGCGCGATCGAGGCGATGGCGTCCTTCCCGTCGTTCAACCCCATCCTGTTCACCGAGCCGATCCCGAAGCGCGAGTACCAACGTCGTTTCGGTCCCGCGCGCGGCTCGCCGCTGCTGAACCGCGCGATGGCCGGTCAGTACCCGCCGGGTTCGACGTACAAGCCGTTCGTGGCGGCGTCCGGGCTGCACCGGGAGATCGTGACGACCGATCGCTACTACCCGTGCCCGGGGAGCTGGATCGCGCCCTACGACGAGAGCGACCCCGACGCCGTCCAGTACCTGTTCAACAACTGGACGTCGGCCGACCTCGGGTCGATGAACATGGCGGAGGCGCTTGCCGCGTCGTGCGACACCGTGTTCTACCCGATGGGGTACCAGTACTGGGACGCGTTCTATGTGAACGACGACGAGAGGGCTAACGGGGTCGTTTCACGCGAGCCGCTGCAGCGCGACCTCGAGTCGTTCGGGTTCGGACGCGACACGCGGGTCGACCTGCCGTTCGAGAACGACGGCCGCGTCCCCGACGCCGAGTGGAAGCAGACGATCCACGAGGAGTTCCCGAACTCGTTCCCGGAGGGCGATTGGTTCCCCGGCGACTTCATCCTCATGACGATCGGCCAGGGGGACACGCTCGTCACCCCTCTGCAGCTGGCGACCGCCTACGGCTCGCTCCAGAACGGCGGGAAGCTGTGCGTGCCGCACGTCCTGAAGCGGATCGTCACGCCCGAGAACGAGGTTCTCCGCTCGTACAACGCGAACTGCCGCCGCGAGGTGCTGATGGGGAAACGCACGATCGAGTACGTGCGGAACGCCCTCACCGGCACGGTCCAGGGGGGTGGCACGGCCGGTGGGGCCTTCACAGGTTTCCCGTTCGATCAGGTCTGGGTCGCGGGGAAGACCGGGACCGCCGAAGTGCCACCCAAGCAGGACTACTCGTGGTTCGCGGCGATGACGGCCGCCGGGGGCGAGGAGCACGTCATCGTCGTGCTCGTCGAGCAAGGGGGCCACGGCTCCACGACGGCAGCGCCGATCGCCCGCCGCATCATCGAGGGGCTCTACGGGCTCGAGTTCTCGGGATTCTTCGACGTCGCAGGGACGGACTACTGATGGATCGTCCGACGACACGTGCAAGGGAGGGAACGGGCTGATGGACCTCGCAGCCGTGCGTCCCACCGTCACGAGCGACCGGTGGGCGATCCGCCACATCGACCCCGTGCTCGTGGGCGCCGCGATCGCGCTCGCCGCGATCGGGCTGTTCGCGATCTACTCCGCCACCCATCAGTCCCTCGAGGCGGTGAACCTCGACCCGGGACGGTTCGTCAAGCGGCAGGTGACGTTCCTCGGCGTCGGTCTCATCGTGCTGCTCCTGGTCGCGAGCTTCGACTACCGGATGCTCAAGGTCTACGCCGGCATGATCTACGTCTCCTCCCTCGTGCTGCTGTTGCTGGTGCGCACGCCGCTCGGCACGAGCGTCAAGGGCGCGCAACGGTGGTTCGAGCTCTTCGGCTTCCAGCTCGCGCCGTCCGAGCTCTCGAAGATCGCCTTGATCGCGATGCTCGCGGCGTTCCTGTCCGAGATCCGAGGGGATCTGACGCTCCGTGACGTGTTCCGGGCCAGCGGTCTGGCCGCGATCCCCGCGTTCCTCGTGTTCCTGCAGCCCGACCTCGGGACGTCGATCGTGTTCGTGGCGATCCTCGTCGGCATGCTCGTCGTGGCCGGCGCGCGGGCGCGCTACCTCGGCATCCTCGCGCTGACCGCGGCCATCCTCATCGTGTCGGGCTTCCAGGTGGGGTTGGTGCGCGAGTACCAGATCGAACGGCTCCGCGCGTTCCTGGACCCCGGCAGCGTCGACGCGGCCGCGTTGCACAACCGCGAGCAGGCGGAGATCGCGATCGGCTCGGGCGGGCTCACGGGCGTCGGCTATCTCGAGGGGACGCAGACGAACCTGGACTTCGTGCCCGAACAGCACACGGACTTCGTGTTCACCGTGGTGGGCGAGGAGTTCGGCTTCGTCGGGGCGATCGCGCTGCTGGCGCTCTATTCGCTGGTGCTCTGGCGAGGGTTCCGGATCGCGCTGCTGTCGAGGGATCCGTTCGGCACGTACCTCGCGGCGGGGATCGTCTCGATGCTCGCGTTGCAGATCTTCGTGAACGTCGGGATGAACGTCGGCATCATGCCGATCACCGGGATCCCGCTGCCGTTCCTGTCCTACGGCGGCAGCTCGCTCCTGCTGAACTGCGCCGCGATCGGTCTGCTGCTGAACGTGCACATGCGTCGGTTCACGTAGACGGCGTGCGGGCGACGCTTCGGCTCAGTCGCCCGGCGCGATCGTCCACAGGAACGTCGAGCCCTCCGGTCCGGAGGCCTCCACCCGGACGTCCCCGCCCATCGCCCGCGCGGCCGTGCGGGCGAGCGCCAGGCCCATGCCGGCGCCCTGATGGACCCGCACGTTGAGCTCCTCGAGCTGCTCGAGCGGCCCGAAGATGCGTTCGTGCTCCTGTGGGTCGATCCCCGGACCCCCGTCGATCACGCGGGCCTCTACGGCGTCCGTGCCGGCGTTGAACCGGACCCGGACCGGCGTGCCGACAGGCGAGAATCGAAGAGCGTTGTCCACGAGCTCCTCGAGGATCCGGCGTGCGACCCCGCGGTTCAAGCGAACGATGGGCACATCGATGCTCGAGCTGACCGTGACGCGAGGATCTCGAACGGCCACGTCCCGAGCGACGTCCGCCACGTCGATCCGTTCGGTGAGTCCGGCGTCCACGGCGAGCTCGAAGCGTTCGACGAGCTGCGCGAGCGCTTGGGCACGGGTGACGAGCCTGGCGAGCAGCTCCGCTTCCTGTTCCGGCGTCGCCGAGAGCGTGGCCAACGTGTGCGCGACGCCCAGGATCACCGTCACCAGCGTCCGAAGCTCGTGCGACAGACGCGCGACCAGCTCCTGGCGGCGCGCCGAACGCTCGACGAGCGCGGCCTGCGCGGACTCGAGCTCGCGGGTGCGGCGCCGTTCCCGCTCGAGCGCCTCCGTCAGCTCCTCGATCACCCGTGGGGTGACGCCCGGGGACAGGATCGCGCCTCCCTCGGCGGCGCGGCTCACGGCGGTGAGGATCTCCTCGCCGTCGGAATCCTTCAGCACGTAGCCGGAGGCGCCGGCCACGAGCATGCCCCGGACGATCTCCTGATCCTCGTGCCCGGAGAGCGCGACCACGCCGACGTCGGGGAACCCGTCCTTCAGCCTCCGAGTGGCTTCGATCCCGTCCATCGTCGGCATCCGAACGTCCATCAGCACGACGTCGGGCTCGAGCACGGGCATGAGGTCGAGCGCCTCGAGCCCCGATCCCGCCTCTCCAACGACGTGGAGGTTCCCGGCCTCGAGCAGCGAAAGCAGGGACTCGCGGAACCCTGCGTTGTCGTCGACCACGAGCACCCGGATCGGCCGTGGGTCGCCGACCGGGCGGGGAAGGACCGCCCGTTCCATGTGGCGGAGTGTCGACCGCCCCGAGGCCCGGCGGTATCAGGCGAGCGTCGGTTTCGCCGCAGCCCCGAGCCCACAGCCAGACTAGCCGGAAGGCACTAGTCCGATCTCCGCAGCTCGAGCGACGAATGTCCGAGGCGTTCGGCCAGGTGGTTGCTATCCTTTGCGCAGGATTGCCCGCCGAGCGCGCGGCCACGGGGCCGTGAGGACGCCGGCGAGGACGAGAGGCGAGGCGCAGGCCAGGCTGGCCCCGGGACCCCCGAGAGGCCGCGGTCGAGCGGCCCGCCCAGAACGGAGAGCTTCGCGTGCGCGAGGAAGCGCCGCAGGGGCCAGGGAACGAGGTTCCCGAGCCCGTGCGTACAGACGAACGAACGGACCACGAGAGCGCCCAACCGGTCTCTCGCTCCCCCCGACGGGCCAAGCCTTCGACGCAGGCATCAGCCCGCGCGGTCGATCCCGACGGACAGGTGAGTGAGGGGTCGACGCCGGCCGACGGGAAGGCCGCCAGGTCCACCGATGGATCTGGCGACGGCGGTACGGCCGCACCCAAGCCGAGTCGACGCCGGCGGGGTGGTCGCGGTCGGGGAGGCCGGGGACGATCGAACTCTTCCTCCGCCTCGACCAACCCCAAGGCCGGACCCGAGCGATCCGACGCGGCAGATCCGCAGCCGGAGGTCGACCTCGACGCACAACCGGGTGAAGTGGAGCGGATGCCTGCGCCGGACGGGTCGACCAGGACCGGGACCGCCCGCCGCCGCCGCCGCGGTGGTCGAGGTCGTGGACGATCGGGCTCTCGCCAGCCGAGCGAGCAGCGCGACGATGCGGCCGAGGAGTCGACGGCACCAACCAGCGATGCGGTCGAGGGCGAGGCGACCGACGTCGCACCGACGTCGACGGCCTCCAGGCGCCGGCGTCGGGGAGGCCGTGGTCGCGGCACGAAGAAGGCCACACAGGCCGAGAAGGAACCAACCGCGAAGTCGAAGGTCGCCGCCGAGCCGACCCGCCCCGCTCGATCGCGGCGGACGACCACCAAGAAGTCCGAGCCCGCGAAGGCGGGCACGAAGGCCGCGAGCGCGGCGACGTCGTCCAAGGGCGCCGCGGCCGAGGCCGATTCGACCCCGACTCGCGTGCGCCGGCAGCGACAGGGTCGCTCCACCGTTCGCCGACGGCGAGAGGCGATGCCGGTCGTTCCACGCCTCACCGACAAGCTGATGGTGATCACCGAGCACGGCGAGCGTGACCAGATCGCCGTCCTCGAAGGCGGAGAGCTCGTCCAGCACTACGTCACGCGGATCGGGGCGACGTCGATGGTCGGCAATGTGTACCTCGGCCGCGTTCAGAACGTGTTGCCGGGGATGGAGGCCGCGTTCGTGGACGTCGGACGCGGTCGGAACGCCGTGCTGTACGCGGGCGAAGTGAACTGGTCGGCGGAAGACCTGGAAGGGGCGCCTCCGCGCATCGAGCACGTTTTGAAGAGCGGGCAGTCCGTGCTGGCCCAGGTCACCAAGGACCCGATCGGGGGCAAGGGCGCGCGGCTGACCGCACAGATCTCCCTGCCGGGCCGTTACCTCGTCCTGGCGCCGAACTCGGACGTGTCCGGGATCAGCCGGCGCCTCCCCGACGACGAGCGACGGCGGCTGCGGGCGATCTTCAAGGAGCTGAAGCCCGAGCAGCACGGCCTCATCGTCCGGACCGCGGCGGAGGGCGCCAGCCGCGAGGCGCTGGCCGCGGACCTCGAACGGCTGGTCGGCGAGTGGTCCCAGATCGAGAAGCGCGCGAAGAAGGCGAAGGCGCCCGCGGTCCTGTACGAGGAGCCTGAGCTCACGGTCCGCGTCGTGCGCGACCTGTTCAACGACGAGGAGTACCGGGAGCTCGTCACGGATTCCCCGCGGGTATTCGGGTCGGTGACCGACTACCTCCGCGACGTCGCGCCGGACGTGCTCGCGAAGGTTCGGCTGCACGACGGACCCCTGTCGGCGTTCGAGGAGTTCCGCATCGTCGAGCAGATCCACAAGGGTCTCGATCGCAAGGTCTGGCTGCCATCCGGCGGCTACCTCGTGATCGACCGCACCGAGGCGCTCACCGTGATCGACGTCAACACCGGGAAGTCGGTGGGTAAGACCAACCTGGAGGAGACCGTCGTCAACACGAACCTCGAGGCCGCGCGCGAGTCCGCGCGCCAGCTCCGGCTCCGCGACATCGGCGGGATGATCGTGATCGACTTCATCGACATGCTGCTCGAGCAGAACAAGAAACAGGTCATCGACGCGATGAAGGAGGCGCTCGCGCAGGACAAGTCGCGCAGCCAGGTCTTCGACATCAGCCCGCTCGGCCTGCTCGAGGTGACGCGCAAGCGCGTGTCTGGTGGACTGCTGGAGTCGTTCTCCGAACCGTGCCCCACCTGCGAAGGCAGGGGGCTCCAGCTCACCTACGACGTCAACTGAGGATCAGGAGGAACGCGATGTACGCGGTCATCAAGACGGGCGGCAAGCAGCACAAGGTCGAGCCCGGCGACATCATCGAGGTCGAGTACCTCCAGCCCGACGGCGATACCGTGACGTTCCACCCGGTCCTGGTCGTCGACGACGACGGCACGACCCACTACGGCAAGGAGGCCCAGCGAGCCGTCGTGACGGCGAAGTTCGTCGGCGAGCAGAAGGGCGACAAGGTCAACGTGTTCAAGTACAAGAACAAGTCGGGCTACGCCCGGCGGCAGGGCCACCGCCAGCTCATGACGCTGCTCGAGATCTCGGACGTCAAGCTCGGCACGGCCAGGAAGACCACGGCCAAGAAGGCCGCCGCGAAGGCCGAGGCGGACGAACCAGTGAGCGCCGAGGAGTCAGCGAGCGCCGAAGAGTCGGCCGAGTAGCTCAGGGCCTCTGGTAGCCTCGAACGCGCTATGGCACACAAGAAGGGTGGCGGATCGTCCCGGAATGGGCGCGACTCCGAGTCCAAGCGGCTCGGGGTCAAGGTCTTCGGCGGTCAGACGGTGACCGCCGGCTCGATCATCGTGCGCCAGCGCGGGACCAAGATCCACGCGGGCCGCGGCGTGGGTCGCGGTGGGGACGATACCCTGTTCGCGACGCAGGCGGGCGTCGTCTCCTACCACGAGTCGCGCGGCCGCAGATACGCCTCGGTCGAGCCCTCCTAGCTCGCGCCCTCTCCGCTCGCTCCGTCCCTGACCCTGGCGGCAGCCGCGTTCACCGCTCGGACCCACTCGTTGAGCGCGGCCTTGTTCTCGCGGTTCATCAGGCCGAGGTAGCTGATGTTGTCCCGGCGCGCCCTGCGCTTGGGGTTCCTGAAGGCCGACAGGCCCCTCGAGGGGCGCTCGGCGGTCGTCTCGCCGCGGATCGCGCCGATCGGCGGCGGCTGGGCGAAGTAGAACGCGACGCGCTCGGGTCCGGCAGCGGTCTCACGGATCACCATCAGGACCGGTGACCCCCGCAGGCGCTTGATCCTGGCGATCTCGTCGAGCGGGATCTTCACGGTGGGCCGCGCCTCGTCAACCGGCGTGAAGATCAGCTCGCGGGTGGCGAGCTCGAGCGAGCCCTTCACCTCGGGGGAGTCCTGCTTCCCGAGCTCGACCTCCCAGACGGTCACGGCCCTCGGCACACCGTCATCATGCCGCCGCAGGGGTCCTTTGTGCCACGATGCCCGGCATGCCGTTCGTCGACGAGGTCACGGTTTTCGCGCGCGCCGGACGCGGCGGCGCTGGTTCGTCGTCGATGCTCCGCGAGCCCTACAACCCGCGTGGGGGTCCCGACGGAGGCGACGGCGGTCACGGGGGCGACGTCGTGTTCGAGGTCTCGATGCGGGTGCGGGATCTCTCCTGGCTCGCCGACCATCCGCACAGTCGCGCCGCCAATGGCGGTCCCGGCGGGAAGCGGCGTCGAACCGGGGCCGACGGCGAGGATCGCGTCGTGCAGGTGCCCGACGGGACTCGTGTCGAGGACGAGGAGGGGCTGCTCGCGGACCTCGTCGGCGAAGGCGCGAGGGCGGTGGTGGCTCGCGGAGGCCGCGGCGGCCGCGGCAACGCCTCGCTCGCTTCGGGCCGCGACCGCGTGCCGAAAGCGGCAGAGGCCGGTGAACCGGGGGAGGAGCGTCGCCTGGCGCTCGAGCTGAGGATCGTGGCCGACCTCGGTCTCGTCGGCCTCCCGAACGCCGGCAAGTCGACGCTGCTGGCTGCGCTGACGGCCGCGCGCCCGAAGATCGCCGACTACCCGTTCACGACGCTCACGCCGAACCTCGGCGTCGCGGGCGATCCGGACGAGCGGTTCGTCGTCGCCGACATCCCCGGCCTCATCGAGGGCGCGCACGAAGGACGGGGGCTCGGCCACCGCTTCCTCCGTCACGTGACCCGTTGTCGGGCGTTGGTGCTCGTGGTGGATCTCGCCGCGCCCGATCCGGCCGACGATCTCGAGACCCTGCGGGACGAGCTGGAGGCCTACGACCCGGAGCTCGCGCGGCGGCCGAGCATCGTGGTCGCCACGAAAGCCGACCTGGCTCCGGACACCGACCCTGCGGTTCTGGGCGAGGACGCGATCGCGGTCTCGGCGGTCACCGGTGAAGGCATGGAGGTCCTGCGGGCCCGACTGGAGGCGCTCGCGCGCGATGCCGCCGCGCTCGCCGAGGAGCGCCGACCGTACGTGGTGCTCCGGCCCGCCCGGCCCCGGTTCCTCGTGACGCGGGAGGGTGATCGCTACCGGGTCACCGGGCGCGGCGTCGAGCGGTGGGTCTCCGAGACCGACCTCGAGGACCCGTCCGCGGTCGAGCGCCTGCAGAAGCGGCTCGTCAAGGAGGGCGTCGAGCGCCAGCTCGTCGGCGCGGGAGCCCGCGCCGGCGATGAGGTCATCATCGGAAGCGTGACGTTCGAGTTCATCCCTGAGACCGGTCGCGAGCAGCGCTGATCTCGAGCGGACGAACGCCGTTCCACCTCCCACGTGCGCCGCTCGGCCGGCCGTAGGATGGCGCGCGTGGGACGACGCCTGGGCGTCATGGGCGGAACGTTCGACCCGATCCACTACGGGCACCTCGTCACGGCCGAGGAGGCCCTGGTGCAGTTCGCGCTCGACGGGGTGGTGTTCGTCCCGACCGGGCAGCCCTGGATGAAGGAAGAGCGCCAGGTCTCGCCCGCCGAGGACCGGTACCTGATGACGGTGATCGCCACCGCCAGCAACCCGAAGTTCTCGGTCTCGCGCGTCGAGGTCGATCGCGAGGGGCCGACGTACACGGTGGACACCCTGCACGCGCTCGGGGCCGAACACCCGGACGCCGAGCTGTACTTCATCACCGGCGCCGACGCGATGCTCGAGATCTTGGAGTGGAAGGATCCCGAGGAGGTCCTGTCGCTCGCGCACTTCATCGCGGCGACGCGGCCGGGCTACGACCTCACCCGGTTCGAGTCGACCGCCCCGCGGCATCCGAACGTGAGCCTGATGAACATCCCGGCCCTCGCCATCAGCTCGACCGACGTGCCGGGCGCGGGTCGGCGACGGGCGCCCGATCCGCTACCTGGTCCCGGAGGGCGTCAAGAGCTACATCGAGAAGGCGGCCCTGTACCGGTGACCCGTCGGCTCGCCGTCCTGCTCGTGGTCGCGATGCTCGCCGCCGCGTCGATCGGGATCCTCCTCGTCGCCCGGGGGACAGAACCGTCCACGGTTCGAGCGCGGTCGCCGGAAACCGCCGGTCTCTCGTTGCTCGTCGTGGAGACCGCGTCCGGACCGCTCGCCGCGCTCGTGGGTTCGACCGGGTTCGGGCGCCACGGCGCGCTGGTGATCCCGCCCGAGGCCGTCGTGACGATCCCCGGCCAGGGCGATGGAACCGTCGGGGAGGCGCTCGATCTGCCGGCGCGCCAGGCGGCGACCGCCGTCGGGAACCTGCTCGGGACGTGGGTGGACCATCACGCGACGATCCGCGCCCGCGATCTCGTGGCGCCCGCCGACGAGCTCGGCGGCGTCGAGCTCGGCGGGGAGCTGCGGAGCTCCGACGATCTCCGTTCCATGCTGGAGGAACCTGCTCCCGGGGCGGCGGCCGGGCTGCAGGTCGTCCTCGAGACCCTGTTCGGCGCCGGGGCCCGGTGGGACGCGAACGACCTCACCGATGTGGACGAGGCCTCGGAGGTCGTGGGAACGCTCTCCTCGGCGGCGGGGTCGCGGGTCGCGCTGCTGCAGGTCGACGAGCTGGCCAGCGGTGTCTTCCGCGCGAGCACCGATCAGGTGAGCCAGGCCCTCACGGACGCGTTCGGCGGGCCGACCGAGGAGGCAGTCGCGGTGATCGTCCTCAACGGGAACGGCGTTCCCGGGATCGGCGAACAGGTGGCGGAACGGATCCTTCCCGGGGGATTCCGGATCGTCGTGTCGGAGAACGCCTCGACGTTCGACCACGGGGAGACGCTCGTGGTGGTGGGGTCGCCGGACGACGTCGGTCTCGGCCAGCGTGTGCGAGACTTGCTGGGTGTGGGGAGCGTCTCGGTGTCGGTCGGCTCGGGGATCGCTCCGGTGACCGTGGTCGTCGGGAGGGACTTCATCGGGTGAGGGTGAGCGTGGGCGAAGGACGGCGTGCCGGGTAAGGCCACCGCCCCAGCGGGCAGCCGCGAGATCGCCGTCACCGCGGCCCGGGCCGCGGCCGCCAAGCAGGCCGCCGCCGTCACGATCCTCGACGTGCACGGCCTCATCGTGATCACCGACTACTTCGTGATCTGCTCGGGTCAGACCGAACGCCAGGTCAAGACCATCGTGGAGGAGATCGAGAAGGCCGTTCGCGGGCTCGGCGAGAAGCCGATCCGACGGGAGGGCGAGGCCGGCGCGCGGTGGGTGCTCCTGGACTACATCGACGTGGTGGTGCACGTGTTCACGGACCAGGAGCGGGAGTACTACGACCTCGAGCGCCTGTGGCGCGACGCGCCGAGGCTGGCGCACGACGGCGGGGAGATGGCGAACTCCGGCTAGGTCGACGTTCCGTGTGAAGGGAGAGCGAGGGCGGGGCCGAGACCCGCCCTCGCTGCACGACCGGGGCTACAGGCCGACGGCGCTCTTGAGCTTCTCCGCGTCCAGGCCCATGCCCTCGGCCTTCGTCCTGAGCCGTTCGAGGTCGAGGTTGCCGTTCTCGTCACGCGCCGCGGCGACCAGTTCCTTCACCCGGTCCGGCGAGATGTCGATCCCGGCCTCTTTGGCCTTGGCCGATGCCGCGTCGGCGTCGATGTCACCGCCGCCGCCGGACATCATGTCCTTGGCCTTGTTGGTGAAGTCTCCCGTGACCTCCTCCTGCGACTCGGAGAGTTATCTGCAATCCTTGTACTCCTGTTGCGCCGAAGCATCAACCCCTTCAACGCTGGTTGAACGGCTGTAGGGCGTCAGCGCAGGCAGCAGGCCCGATCGGAGGTTCGGGAGGGGGACGTGCGTTCCCCGGCAACGGAGATCCTGGATTCAGCTCCCGGATGGGCGTATACCTGGGAACGGCTGAGCGGACGCTCGTCCGCACGGAGGAAGGAGGCGTGGATGCTCGCCGAGATCGACATCACGATCGGGGACATCATCATCTACGTCCTCGCCGGACTCGTCATCGGCGTGCTCGCCCGAGCGCTCCTCCCGGGGAAGCAGTCGATGAGCATCCTCATGACGATCGTCATCGGCGTGATCGCCGCCGTCGTGGGAGGGCTCCTCTGGGAGTTGGTCTTCCAGGACAACGACGGCGTCGCTTGGATCGGCTCGATCATCGTGGGCGTCGTGCTCGTGTGGCTGTACGCAACGTTCGTCGGACGCGGGAGGACCACGACCGGCTGAGCACAGGACCCGATCGCCTCGCCGGACGGTCCAAGGGGTCGGCCGAGCTGGCGGCGGCGGCCGGGTAGGTCGCGATGCCCGAAGCCTTCCTGTCGTTCGCGACCGGCCTCGCGTTGTCGACGGCGGCGGGATTCAACGCCTACGTTCCACTGCTGGTCACCGGGGTCCTCGCACGGACCACGGACCTTCTGTCGCTCGATGCGCCGTTCGATCGGCTCGAGGAACCGGTCGTCCTCGGGGTGATCGCGGCCGTGGGCGTGGTCGACTTCATCGGCGACAAGGTCCCCGCGGTCGATCACGTCCTGCACGCGATCGGTCTCGTCGTCGCCCCGGTGGCCGGTGCCTTCCTCGCGCTCGGGGTCACATCGGATGAGGGAGTGGTGTCGGCCGTCGCCTTGATCTCGGGGGCCGTCGCGGCGGGGGCGACGCAGGGGGCGCGCGCGAGCGTTCGACCGCTCTCGACCGTGGCCACCGGCGGCATCGGCAACCCGGTCCTGAGTCTCGGAGAGGACGGGCTGTCCGCGACGCTCGCGTTCACGGCGATCGTCGTACCGATCGTCGCGTTGGTGCTCGCCGTCGCGGTCCTGATCGTGTTGCTCGTCGCGATCCGGCGCTTCCGGAGATTCATGAGGCCGCGGATGGGACCGGCTACGCCACCGACATGATCAGGATCGCGATCAGCGACGCGGGCACCTCGAGCAGTGCTGCGCCTGTGGCCCCGAGTGCCGCGAGCAGGATCGCCGGCCGCAGCGCGATCGAGATCGCGGCGTACGGAGAGAGGAGGTCACGGTTCCCCCATGCGAGACGCACCAGTCGGAACAGCGAGGCGACCAGCCCCCCCGCGCCCCTGGACTCGGACGCCGAGCGGGTCGCCATCTCCCTCCGGACGTCGGTCGGCAGCGTCCGAGCCCGTTCGGGAAGCTTCGCGAGCTCTCGCAGGCCCGACAGGAAGAGCAGCAGCACCGCGGACGGACTCAGCAGGATGGCGAGGACGACGATCCGCTCCACCCATTGGTCCGCCCCTCTGACGGGTGTGTCGACGAGCCACACGAGCCAGGCAACCGAGACGCTCACGGCCGCGGCGACCGCGAGCGTCCTGAGTCCTCGCACGACTCGCGCCGAGACCGCCACGATGCGGCGGAGGATCGCCGCGGTGCGCTCGGTGACCCGCTGTTCTCGCTCCATGAGTCTGATGTACCCCGATACTCGGCGGAAGCGCACTCGATAGTGGCCGGCCTCTCACGGAGGGCTCGCCGGCTGATGCCCTCTACCTCGAACGCTACACTCGTGGATTCCGGCACCAGGGCCCATAGCTCAGCTGGTAGAGCGTCTGGCTGGCAGCCAGAAGGTCAGGGGTTCGAATCCCCTTGGGTCCACCGCGAAACCCCGGATCAGCGCCTCGCCTCCGAGCATCGACGCCGGCTGACCATCGTTTGCGGTCCGACTTGGTCCGGTGGGATTGGTCCGGCGAGGATCACCAGCGCGTCGCCGGCCGCCGCCCTACGGCGGAGGAACTCCAGCCGCTCCCCGGTCCCGCCGGGCCTCGAACAGCTCGACCGCGCTCGTCAACCCCTTGAGCTGGATCGCCCCCATGCTCGCGAACGCGATGTCGGGCGCCGAGGTCAGCTCGCGGACGCGCGGGCTCACCAGCACCTGGCCGCCCGCGGCCCGATCCGAGATCCGGGACGCGAGGTTCACGGTCCGACCGTAGAAGTCGCCGCCCTGTTGGATCACCGGCCCGGCCGCTACGCCGACGTGCGCGGGGGGCAGGCCGGCCGCCGGGATCGCCTCCACCATGTCGAGCGACGACAGCACGGCGCCCTCGGGATCACGGAAGCGGAACATGACGCCGTCGCCCACCCACTTCACCGCTTCGCCGCGATACTCGCGCGAAGGTCGCTGGACGATGTCGGCCAACGTGCCCGCGAGCGCCGCTGCCTGCGCGTCGCCGCGCTCCTCCGTGAGCTGGGTGTAGCCGGCGAGGTCGAGGAAGGCGAACGCCGTCGGCGGGCCCGGAGCGAGGTCGACGCCGGCGTCGTCCAGCGCCTGCTCGACGTGCTCGATCTGGTGCTCGGTCCAGGTGATCTCCTGCTGACGCCGGTACGTCGACACGACGGTCTCTTCGAGCAGGTCGATCAGCGGCTCGGTCGTCCTGCCGGCGAGGGCCAATGCCTCGCTCTCGCTCATCCCCGAATGCAGGAGCGGCATCTCCACACCCGAGTGATAGATCTCGGTCTGGACGGCGGCGATCCTGCGCAACGCCTCCACATGGACGGCGCCGAATCGCGAGGCGGCCTGCAGGTCGAGGATCCCGAGCGACATGGCCTGCCCGATCAGGTGGGCGATGGGCTGCTCGGTCTCCATGACGATGTCGTCGGCGTCCAGACTCGAGAACCCGAACGCCTCGAGGACGCGGTGCAGGGACTCGAGGGGGACCCCGGTCTCCTCCGCGAGCTCCCGGTGCGTCTGATTTTCGCCGCCTCCCCCGCGCTCGAACGGCCACGTGTCGACGAACGCGTACGACAGCAGGCCCTTGCGGATCGCCTCGGCCATCCCGGCCATGGGCAGCCCGCCGTCCTCGCACGCGCGCGCGACGCGCACCTTCAGGATGTCTGCGGTTCGAAACGGCGGGTCCTCGTCTCGCGGCACGACAACGCTGTGGTCGATTAGCCGCTGGATCTCGGCCTCGGATACGCCGGCGCGGATGGCCAGCTGCGACTTCGTGAGCTCGTCGGATCGGTTCGGCGATGCGGTCGACATGCCCCGCATCGTACGCGTCGCTTGGGCCACGGCGCCTCGGCCGAGCCAGTCGCTTGCAGCAAGAAGGTCAAGGTTCGGATCCCTTGGGTCCACGAGGGATCCGCGAAGCCTCCGATCTCAGCACGGCTCACACAGTCTTGGTCGTCGCAGCCAGCCGCGCTCTACCTGGGCGGATGTTCTTGTTGTGGTGGAAGGCGTTGTTCGAGCCTTCCCCACCTGGAACGCGCGCAGCGCATTCGCCCACATCAAGCCCGCCGGGCCACGTCCTGTTCGGGCGACGGCCTGATCGTACTCAGCGGCGCACTTGACGGTCCGGCCCGGAGCGGGAGACAAAGGAGTCGATGACCCTCGACGATCGCATCGACGAGCTGTACGGGCTGCCCCTGGACCGGTTCACCCCCGAGCGGGACGCGCTGGCCAAGGAGCTCTCGGCGGACGGGGACCGCGAGGGTACCGCGCGGGTGAAGGCGCTCCGCAAGCCCGTCGTGTCGATGTGGGCGTTAAACGTCCTGCGCCGGGAGGAGCCGGAGAAGATCGATGAGCTGATCGAGCTCGGATCGCGGCTGCGCGACGCGCATCGTCGCGCCGTCTCAGGAGGCGACGTCGAACCGTTCCGCGAGGCCTCCGACGAGCGCCGGCGGATCGTGTCGTCCCTGACGCGGAGCGCGGGAAAGATCCTCGAGCGAGCCGGTGCGGGTTCGGGATCGCAGGCCGACGACGTGGCCGGCACGCTCGAGGCCGCGACCGTGGACGAGGAAACCGCTGAGCTGCTTCGGAGCGGCCGTCTCACCAAGCCGGTCCGCCCGCCGGCCGACTTCGCCGGGGGAGCGCTCCGGGTCGTCGAGGGTGGCCGCAAGACCAAGCGCGAGCCCGAGCCCGCTTCGAAACCGGATGCCTCCAAGCTCCGTCGCGAGCTCTCTGCCGCCGAGACCCGTGAGCGCCGCGCGAGCCAGGCGGTGGATCGCGAGCGTGCGCGGCTGGACGAGCTCGATCGCAAGCGCTCCGAGGCTCGCGAACGGCTCCGCGCCGCGGAGGCCGAGCTCCGAGGAGCCTCGCTCCAGCGCAAACGGCTCGAGTCGGCGGTGGCGAAGCTCGGGTCCTGACGAGATCGCGGTAGCCCGGTCTTACCGGTCCGACGAGAGGCGTTCGGTAGCATCTGCGAACCATGCGTGCGTACGACGCGTCCGAGATCGAACCGAAGTGGGCGGATCGATGGGAGGCCGAGGGTCTGTACCGGGCCTCGGAGGATCCGAACGATCCGAGGCCGCGCTTCTACGCGCTCGACATGTTCTCGTACCCGTCGGGCGACCTCCACATGGGTCACGCGGAGGCGTTCAGCGGTGGTGACGCGGTCGCGCGGTTCGCCACGATGCGGGGGCACAACGTCCTGCACCCGATCGGGTGGGACGCGTTCGGCCTCCCCGCCGAGAACGCCGCGATCAAGCGAGGCATGCATCCGAAGGAATGGACGTACGCCAACATCGAGCAGCAGGCGCGTTCGTTCCGGCGGATGGGGATGTCGTTCGACTGGTCCCGACGGCTGAACACCTGCGATCCCGAGTACTACCGATGGACGCAGTGGTTCTTCCTCCGGCTGTTCGAACGCAGCCTCGCGTACCGGAAGAACGCGCCGACCAACTGGTGCCCGAAAGACGCCACGGTCCTGGCCAACGAGCAGGTGATCAACGGCGCGTGCGAGCGATGCGGCACGGCGGTCGTCCGCAAGGACCTCACGCAGTGGTTCTTCAAGATCACGGACTACGCGCAGCGGCTGCTCGACGATGCCGACACGCTGGTCGAATGGCCCGAGCGCGTGCTCACGATGCAGCGCAACTGGATCGGCCGGTCCGAGGGCGCGAGCGTCACGTTCGAGATCGCCGAGACCGGCGACCCCGTCGAGGTCTTCACGACGCGGCCGGACACGTTGTGGGGCGTCACGTTCTTCGTGTTCGCACTCGAGCACCCGCTCGTGATGAAACTGGCCGAGGCGGGAGGAACCACGTCCGAGGCCCGGGCGATGCTCGACGAGCTGCAGGCCACGCCGCTCACGAACCGCGAGCAGGCGGAGAGCCGCGAGGGCGTGCGCCTCGGCGTCCACGTCGTCAACCCGGTGAACGGGGAGAAGGTCCCCGTGTTCGTCGCGCCGTACGTGCTCATGGAGTACGGGACCGGCGCCGTCATGGGGGTCCCGGCGCACGATCAGCGCGATTTCGAGTTCGCCCGCCACATCGGCCTGCCGATCCGCGTGGTGGTGCAGCCCCAGGGGGAGGCGCGGGACGCGGAGACGATGACCGAGGCGTACGACCACGAGGGCGTGATGGTGAACTCGGGGCCGTTCGACGGCGTCCGGTCGCCCGAGTCGATCGCCCAGGTCACCGAGTGGCTCGAGGAACAGGGCAAGGGCCGGGCGGCCGTGACCTACCGGTTGCGCGACTGGCTCATCAGCCGGCAGCGGTACTGGGGCGCGCCGATCCCGATCGTGCACTGCCCGGAGCACGGGGAGGTCGCGGTGCCCGACGACCAGTTGCCGGTCGAGCTTCCGGAGGACGTGGACTTCCGCCCCGGCGGCGAGTCGCCGCTCGCGCGCCACGAGGCATTCGTGAACACGGTCTGTCCGACGTGCGGGAAGGCTGCGAAGCGCGACACCGACACGATGGACACGTTCGTCGACTCCTCCTGGTACTACTTCCGCTACTGCTCGCCGAACGACGACGACCGGCCGTTCGCCCCCGAGATGGTGGCGAGGTGGATGCCGGTCGATCAGTACATCGGCGGCGTCGAGCACGCGATCCTGCACCTGCTCTACTGCCGGTTCTTCACGAAGGTCCTGTTCGACATGGGCCTCGTCGAGTTCTCCGAGCCGATGCTGCGGCTGATGAACCAGGGCCAGGTGATCTTCGGCGGCGCGTCGATGAGCAAGTCGCTCGGCAACATCGTCGAGCCGATGCCGATCGTCGAGCGGTGGGGTTCGGACACCGTGCGGCTCGCGATCCTGTTCGCCGGTCCGTTCGAGGACGACATCGACTGGAAGACGATCGCCCCGGATCCCGGACGGCGCCCGGGCGTGACCGCCTGGCTCGGCCGCGTGTTCGCCGCGGTCTCCGACGCCACGGAGCGGGACGAACCCGATCCCGAGTCGTTGCGACGCATCACGCACCGGACGATCCGAGGCGTGACCGGCGACATGCAGCGGTTCCGCTTCAACGTGGCGATCAGCAAGCTCCAGGTGTTGACGAACGAGATGCGTTCGACGCTGGACGCCGGCGGCGGCGCCCGGGACGCGGCCACAGCGCTCGCCCTGCTCCTGGCGCCGCTCGCGCCGTTCGCGGCCGAGGAGCTCTGGCGGGAGATCCTCGGCAACGACTCGAGCGTGCACATCGCGTCCTGGCCGGCGTTCGACGAGGAGCTGGCCCGGGAGGAGCGCGTCACGCTGGTCATCCAGGTCGACGGCAAGGTCCGCGACCGGATCGAGGTCGATGCGGACGCCGGGGACGACGACTGCCGCGAGCTCGCGCTCGGCTCCGAGAGGGCGGTGCGTGCGATCGACGGCCGCGAGATCCGCCAGGTGATCGTTCGACCGCCGCGCCTGGTCAACGTCGTCACGGCGGGCTGAGCAGCCACCACGGACCGGTGCCCGCCCGGTGTGAAGTTCCTCAACGTCTGCGGGCACGCGGTCGATACCTGGAACAGGGCGGGCGCCAGCTTGCCTCCAGGGGTTCCGATGAGCTGGAAGGCGACCGGTCAGGCTCCCTCGCCGATCGAGGCGAGGATGCGCAGGTCCGCTGTTCGGACCGAGCGGTCGATCGCGCTGCTGCGGATCACGGTCCTGTCGGCCGTGATCGCCGTGGCCCTCGGCTCCAGCGGGATCGACCGGTCGCTCGGTCTCCCCGAGGGCGTGGTGCTCCTGCTCGCATTCGTCTACGCGTTCGCCTGCCTCTTCGTCTCGGCGAGCGACGAAGGCGTCACGCTCAAGATCCTGCTCGCGACGCTGCTGATCGACGTCGGTCTCATCACGCTGTGGATCTCGGCGACCGGCGGAGCCCGAAGTGACTTCTGGGCCCTCTACCTGATCGTCGTCGTCTCGGTCGGCCTGCGGTTCGGACGGCTCGAGACGATCGGCGCCGCGATCGGGCTCGCGTTGCTGTACGCCGCGGCGCTGATGGGGGGCGAGGTGAGCGAGGGGGCGATGCTGTACCGGCCCACGCTGCTCGTCCTCGCGGGGATCGCCGTCGGTGTCCTGACCCACCACCTGACCGTGCAGCGCCGCGAACGTCTCGCCGCGACGGTGGTCGCGGAGTCGGCCGCCCGGGCGCTCGGCGAGGAGCGCCTGGAGGTCGAGCGCCTGCGCCGTGTGGACCTCGCGCGGTCGGAGTACGTGGCGGTCGCCGCCCACGAGCTCCGAACGCCGCTCGCCGCGATCCTGGGCGTGCTGGCCACGCTGAAGAGCCACGGTTCGGTGCTCGAGATCACGGTGCGGGACGAGCTGATCGACGGGGCGACCGATCAGACCGAGCGGCTGTCGAGGCTCGTCGAGGAGCTGCTCACGCTGTCGCGGATCGAGGACGGCGTGCTGCGGATGTCGTTGGTCTCGGCGGATGCCGGCGAGCTCGTCAGCGAGGCGGCGCGCGCGTCCTCGACGGCGGATCGGCTCACCGTGGAGATCGACGGCGACGGAACCGTCGTGTGCGACGTGGACGCCGTGATCCGCGTCCTTACCAACCTGCTCGACAACGCGCGGAAGTACTCGCCGCCCGGAGCCCCGATCACGCTCGCGGTCTCCGAGGAGGCCGACCGGATCCGCTTCGCGGTGCGCGACGTCGGACCGGGGATCTCCGCGAGCGAGCGGGACGCCATCTTCGAACGCTTCCGGCGGGGTGGGACGGGCACGCCGGGTTCGGGTCTCGGGCTGTACATCTCGCGCGGGCTCGTTCAGGCGCACGGCGGTGAGCTCTCGGTTCAGGAGGTCGAGGGGCGAGGCTCGGAGTTCTCGTTCTGGCTCCCGCGGGCAGCGCCGGGCGAGCGGGTCGTGCCGGTCGGGGGTTCGGGCTCCGTCGATCCGCACGCGGCTCCGGTCGACGCTGCTCTCGGCGTCGATGTGACGCAGCTCACGGTTCCGGCCGGCGAGCCTCACTAGGCTCGACCTCCCTCGCGCCTCCCCCGGTACACGGGAGGCAGCCGCATGGCCGGGTGGAACGATCCGCGAACGTCTGTCCGCGCTTTCGCGGGCCGAGCTCGTCGGCCTCGTCGCCGTCCTGCTAGTCACGCTCGGGGGCGCGGGCTTCTGGTACGTGCGGTCGCTGCCTCGGCCGGTCGACGTCACGAGCGCCACCGCGGACAGCGGTGCCACCGAGGGCTCCGGCTCGGAGGCGAGCGCGTCGCCGGCGGTCGTGCTGATCGTGGACGTCGCCGGCTGGGTCCGTCAGCCCGGCGTGTACGAGTTCACCGGCGGGGCCCGCGTGATCGACGCGATCGAGGCCGCGGGCGGCGCCCGACCGGGAGCGCAGCTCGAGTCGCTGAACCTCGCGGCTCCTCTCGTCGACGGCACCCAGGTGCTCGTCGTCCGCGAGGGAGCGGAGGTTCCGGCGCCCACCGGGGGTGAAGGAGGTGTCGTCGCGGGCGGCCTCGTCAACGTCAACACGGCGACCGCCACCGAACTGGAGACGCTCCCCGACATCGGCGAGGTCACCGCGCAAGCGATCATCGATCACCGGACGGAGAACGGACCGTTCACCTCCGTCGACCAACTGCTCGACGTGAGCGGGATCGGCGACGTGACGCTCGAGAACATCCGGGAGCTCGTCACCGTGTGAGCTCTTGGATCCTTCCCGGCATCGCGTCGGCCATGTGGACCGGCCTGCTGGTGCGGCCGTTCGTCGGCGAGGCGGTCTCCGTCGCCGTATGGGTCGCCGCGGGTGCCCTCGGCCTGGCGCTCTCGGTGGCGATCGCGGAGCCGGGCCGCGACGGCGGGCGAGATGTACTCGAGCGCGTGGGCCTGACGTCCCCGGAGGGCTCGACCGCGCATGTCGCCGCACCTCGCCCGAACAGCTCGAGACCGTCGTGGCCTGCGGCTGCGCTCGCGCTGCTCGCGACCCTCGCCCTCGCGATCGGGTGGGGGAGCGCGCACCAACACCGCATCCAGGACGCGCTCGTGGCCAGACTCGCGCCGGCCGCCGTCGAGGTCGAGGGATCGCTGCGCGTCGACCCGAAGGCGGACGCCGACCGCTGGTCGGCGGTGCTCGATGTGAGGCTCGTCCGGTGGTCGGAACGGGCGTCCGCGGTCCATGAGTCCGTCTGGCTCTCAGGACGCGACGAACCGCCCGAAGCGGTGCGCGGGGACCGCCTCCGGGTTTCCGGAACGCTCGGGGTACCCGAGGACGCCGGCTTCGCCGGTTTCCTTTCTCGACGGGGCATCGCCGCGGAGCTCCGCGTCTCCGAGTTCGAACGGCTCGGCCCGGCCGCCTTCGCGCCGATCCGGTGGGCTCAATCCGTCCGTTCGCTGATCGGTCGGTCGATCCTCGCGTCGTTCCCGCCCCGCGAAGCCGGCCTGCTGCTCGGCCTGGCCGTGGGGGACGATTCGAGGCTGGACCCGGTCGTCGAGCGCGACTTCCGGGCGAGCGGTCTGTCCCACCTGCTCGTCGTATCCGGCGGCAACGTCGCGATGGTCCTCGCGCCGGTGCTCGCGCTCGGTGCCGTGCTCCGGCTCTCGCGATGGCCGCGCTTCGCGCTCGGGGTCGGGATCACCGCGTTCTTCGTCGTGCTGACCGGAGCGGAGCCCTCGGTGATGCGCGCCGGCGTGATGGCGGGCCTCGCGCTGGTCGGCGTCCTGCTGGGCCGGCCACGGAGCGCCGCCTCGATCTTGTCGGCCGCGGTCGTCGGGTTGCTCGCGCTGGACCCGACGCTCGTGTGGTCCGTTGGCTTCCAGCTCTCGGTCGCGGCCACGGGCGGGATGATCGCGCTCGCCACGCCGATCGCCGAGCGCATCGGGTTCCTTCCGCGCCCCGTCGCGATGGCCACCGGCGCGACGCTCGCAGCGCAGATCGGCGTGACGCCGGTCCTGCTCTTCTACTTCCACGAGGTTCCGCTGTCGACGGTGGTCGCCAACGTGCTCGCGTTCCCGGCCGTCGCTCCCGCGTTGCTGCTCGGGCTCGTCGCCGCGGGGGCCGGCCTGATCGCCGAACCCGCAGGGGATGCGATCGCGGTCCTCGCGCTCGTTCCGATGCGCTACCTGGTGGCGGTCGCGGACCGGCTCGCGAGCGCTCCGCTGCCGTGGATCACCGGAGGCGGCGGCGTGACGCTCGTCGTCGGCATGGTCGTCGCGCTCGCGCTGACCTGGTGGCTGCGCAGCGAGCGGCGCGTGTCGCGGACGGCGCTCCTGCTCTGCCTCGCGGTCGCGCCTCTCCTCGTGTGGACGAACGCGATCTGGGCGGGCGCGCCCTCATCGCTCACCGTCCGGTTCTTCGACATCGGCCAGGGCGATGCAGCGCTCCTCACCTCGCCCGGCGGAGCATCGGTCCTCGTCGACGGAGGGCCCGACCCGGCGCTGGTCGCCACCGAGCTGTCGGCGCTCGGGGTTCGGCGGCTCGACGTCGTTGTGGCCACCCACCCGCACGCCGATCACATCGTCGGGTTGCCGGCCGTGCTCGCTCGGATCCCGGTCGGCGTGCTGCTCGAACCCGGGTGCGCAGCGGACTCGCTCGATCTCGAGACGCTGCTTTCGGCGGCGCGGGCCGAGGGTGTGCCCGTTCGCCACCCTCGCGCCGGCCAGACGCTGACGGTGGGCGACCTGCGACTCGAGGTGCTCGCGCCCGAGAGCTGCTGGGACGGCACCGAGTCCGACCCGAACAACGACTCGCTCGTGATCCTCGCCTCGATCGGTGAGGACACCGTGCTCCTCACGGGCGATGCCGAGCAGTCCGCGCAGGAGCTGCTGCTCGAACACCCCGACGCGCTGGTTGCGGACGTTCTGAAGGTCCCGCATCACGGCGGCTCGACCTCGCTCCCCGAGTTCTTCCAGGCCGTCCGTGCGGAGGTCTGCGTGGTGAGCGCCGGCCAGCCGAACCCGTACGGCCACCCGACGCCCGAGGCGCTCGCGTGGCTCCGCGATGCGGGATGCGCGATCGTCCGAACCGACCGCCTCGGCGACGTGATCCTCGGGTTCGAGCGCGGGAGCCCTGTCGTAGCATCGGCGGCGTGACGCCGTCCTCGACACCGGGATTACCGGTCCGTCTGCTCTGGGGAGAGGACGCGTTCCTGTTGCGCGAGGCGGCGCTCGAGGTCCTCGGCGACCTGCGTCCGCGCGAGATCGAGGGCGCGGACTGGGCGGGCGGTGAGACCGCGGACCTCGTGACCCCGTCGCTGTTCGGCGAGCGACGCGCGCTGCTGATCTCCAACGCGAAGGCCCTGCCCGACGAGGGGATGAAGGAGCTCGCCCGGTACCTGGAGGCTCCGGATCCCGAGGCCCCGCTCCTGCTGCTCGCCACGGTGGGCGAGCGAGCGAAGGCGCCGGCCGCGCTCGTCAAGGTGATCAAGCCGGTAGGGACGATCACCGAGGTCAAGATGCAGCGCAAGGATCTGCCGGCCTGGCTGCAGCGGCGCGCGCGGGCCAAGCAGTTGGATCTCGCGTCGGACGGAGCGGCCGCGCTCGTCGAGCGGATGGGGCAGGATCCGGGAGCGCTCGACCAGTCGCTCGATCAGCTCGCGGCGGCGTTCCCCGGCGAACGGATCACCTCGGCCATCGTCTCACGACAGTTCCGCGGCCTCGGCGAGCAGCAGGTCTGGGACCTCTGCGACCGGGCGTTCGGCCGGGACCTGCCGGGAGCGATGCGGTCGCTCAGAACGCTCCTCGAAAGCAACGAGGCGGGCCTGCTGATCCTCGGGAGCATCACGGCGCGGCTCCGCGACCTGATCCGGGTGAAGTCGCTGCCCGAACGGCTCCCGCCCGCCGAGCTCGCGAGGCAGGCAGGGCTCCGGTTCGACTGGCAGGCGCGGCGCTACCGAGAGATGGCGGCCCGCTTCACACCCGAGGAGCTGGTCGAGATCCACGAGCGCGTGACCTGGGCCGACCGCGCGCTGAAATCGGGCGCGACGGACGACGTCGTGCTTCCACTCGTGGTGACGGCGATCGCCGGGGAGCCGGCTCCGGTCGCTTAGCCGGCGTCTGATTCAGACGCGGCGGCGCGGTTCGCGGCCTTGGCCAGCCGCGACTTGTGCCGGGCGGCCGTGCGCTTGTGCACGATGCCCTTGCTGGCCGCCTTGTCGAACGCGCGAGACGCGTCCTGCGCGCCGGCCGACGCGGCGTCGGCGTCGCCTTGGGCGACGGCTGCGTGCACCTTCTTGGTGGACGTCTTCAGCGAGGAGCGGACGGCCTTGTTGCGCTCGTGCCGCTTCGTGTTCTGACGGTTCCGCTTGATCTGGGACTTGATGTTGGCCATGAACGGTCGAGTGTACCAGCGGCCCTCTGGGCGCCCGGGGCCGCTCGAGCACGCCGCCCGTACGATAGGCGCGGCCGTGACCGATCCCTCCAACATCCGGAACTTCTGCATCGTGGCCCACATAGACCACGGCAAGTCGACCCTGGCCGACCGGCTCCTCGAGCTCACCCACGCCGTCGCCGACCGGGACATGCGGGACCAGTACCTCGACAAGATGGACCTCGAGCGCGAGCGCGGGATCACGATCAAGGCCCAGGCCGTTCGGCTCGCACACGGTGAGTACGAGCTGAACCTGATCGACACGCCCGGCCACGTGGACTTCACCTACGAGGTCTCGCGGTCGCTGGCGGCCTGCGAGGGCGCCGTCCTGCTCGTGGACGCGGCCCAGGGGATCGAGGCGCAGACGCTCGCGAACTTCCACCTCGCGCGGGACGCCGGTCTCGTGATCCTGCCCGTGCTGAACAAGATCGACCTCCCGCAGGCCGACGTCGACGAGACGCGCCGGGAGCTGGCGGAGGTCGTGGGGTGCCCGCCCGAGGAGGTGGTGGCCGTGAGCGGCAAGACCGGGGAGGGCGTGACCGACCTCCTCGAGTTGATCATCGCCCGCGTGCCGCCTCCCACCGGGAGCCGCGACCGAGCGCTCCGAGCCCTGATCTTCGACTCGACCTTCGACGCGTATCGCGGGGTCGTCGCGTACGTGCGCGTCGTCGACGGCGTGCTCGGATCGCGCGCGCAGCTCGCGTCGATGGCCACCGGACGCGTGTGGGAGGGCGAGGAGGCCGGCGTCTTCGCGCCCGAGGCCATGCCGGTGCCCGCGCTCGACGCGGGCGAGGTGGGCTACCTGGTGACCGGGCTCAAGAACGTCCATCAGGTCAAGGTCGGCGACACGATCACCTCGGCGGGCAAGCACGGCGCGCGAGAGCCGCTCCCCGGGTACCGCGAACCGCTCCCGATGGTGTGGAGCGGCCTGTTCCCGGCCGAGGGAGGCGACTACTCCGAGCTGCGCGAGGCGCTCGACCGCCTGAAGCTGAACGATGCAGCCCTCGCCTACGAGCCCGAGACGTCGCAGGCGCTCGGGTTCGGCTTCCGGTGCGGGTTCCTCGGCCTCCTCCACATGGACATCGTGAAGGAGCGGCTGGAGCGGGAGTTCGGGCTCGAGCTGATCGCGACGGCGCCGAACGTCGAGTTCCACGTCGTCCGCGGCGAGGAGCCGCTCGTCGTCCACAACCCCAGCGAGATGCCGCAGCCCGGCACCTACGACCACGTCGAGGAGCCGATGGTGGTCGCGACGATCATCACGCCGAGCGACTACCTCGGACCGATCTTCGAGCTGTGCCAGTCGCGCCGGGGCGAGCTCCTCGACATGAAGTACCTCTCGCCCGAGCGGGCCGAGCTCCACTATCACCTGCCGCTCGCCGAGATCATCTTCGACTTCTTCAACCATCTGAAGTCCCGGACGCGTGGGTACGCGTCGCTCGACTACGAACCGATCGGGTACGAGCCGAGCGATCTCGTTCGCGTGGACGTGCTCCTGCATGGCGAGCCCGTGGACGCGTTCAGCAGCGTGGTGCACCGGGAGAAGGCGCAGCAATACGGGCGGCAGATGGTCGAGCGCCTGCGCGAGCTGATCCCGCGCCAGCTGTTCGACGTCGCGATCCAGGCCTCGATCGGCTCGAGGATCGTGGCGCGCGAGACGGTCAAGGCCAAGCGCAAGGACGTGATCGCCAAGTGCTACGGCGGCGACATCACGCGCAAGCGCAAGCTCCTGGAACAGCAGAAGAAGGGCAAGGAGCGGATGCGGCGCGTCGGACGTGTGGACGTCCCACAGGAGGCGTTCATCGCGGCGCTCCGGGTCGACGAGAAGGCGGAGGCGAAGCGATGAGCGCGGGGCTGTATGTCCACGTGCCGTTCTGCCTCACGCGCTGCGGGTACTGCGACTTCAACGCGTACGCGGGGATCGACCATCTCGCGTCGCGCTACGTCGGCGCGCTGCTCGACGAGGCGCGCCTGGCAGCGGCTGGTTGGTCGAACGAGGAGGTCGTGAGCGTGTTCCTCGGCGGCGGGACTCCGACCACGCTCGAGGTCGCGGACCTGAAGGCGCTCCTCGCGAACCTCAGGCAGGCCTACGCGATCGCGCCGGACGCCGAAGTCACGATCGAGGCCAACCCGGACACGGTCGACGTGGCGAAGCTCTCCGGGCTCCTCGAGGCCGGGTACACGCGCCTATCGATGGGGGCGCAGTCGTTCGATACGAGCCGTGCTCGCGGCGCTCGAGCGCGTCCACGACCCGACCTCCGTCCGCCGCGCGTTCTCGGCGGCGCGGGCGGCTGGCTACGCGAACGTGAACCTCGACCTGATCTACGGCGCCGACGGCGAGGCGCTCGACTCGTGGGAGCGCACGCTCCGCGAGACGATCGAGCTCGCGCCGGAGCACGTGAGCGCATACGCGCTCACGATCGAGCCGTCCACGCCGCTCGGCAGGAAGGTGGCGCGTGGAGTCGTCACCGGCGCCGAACCCGGACCTGCAGGCCGAAATGTTCGAGCTCGCGTGCGACCTGCTCGCCGGCGCCGGGTACCGCCATTACGAGATCTCGAATTGGGCCAAGCCCGGGTTCGAGTGCGTCCACAACCTCGGGTACTGGGAACGGCGGCCGTACCTCGGGCTCGGCGCCGGGGCGCATTCCTACCGGGACGATCGCAGGTGGTGGAACGTTCGCCCGCCCGAGGAGTACCTGTCGCTCGTGGAGTCGGGCCGGCTGCCGGTCGGCGGCGAGGAGCGGCTCGAGCCGAGCGACGCGTACCTCGAGGAGGTCTTCCTGCGACTGCGGATCCTCGAAGGCGTGCCGTCGTCGTGGGTCGAGCCGGGCCGGTCTGAGCCGTTCCTCGAGTCGGGTCTGCTTCGCGAGCATGACGGGTCGCTCGTCCCGAGCGAACGCGGGATGCTCGTGCTGAACGAGCTCGTCCTCGCGCTCACCGCGTAGCCGGCTACGGACCGAGGTTCGAGCCGCAGAGCGTCTCGCCCGACCGGAACGACGGGCCCTGATCCGTCACCGGTTCCGTGAAATCCCGAACGTCGACGAGGTGCAGCATGCCGTCGTTCCGCAAGACCAGCGTCGTCTGGTGCGCGTGCCACTCGGCGTCCGGCGAGTCGTTCGGGAGGGACTCGGCCGAGGTAGCGACGATCCCGGGGCCCTCCGGTGCCGGAAGATCGCCGCACTGCAGCCCGTACAGCGAGAACGCGTCGCCGCCCACGAGGAAGGCCGCCTGTGTCGAGGGCTCGAATCCACCCTGCGGATCTCCTGGCGCCGCGACGTTCACGGGCGTGATCGAGGGCGTTCCGTCCGTCGTGACCACGTCGTAGAGGTAAGCGTTCACGACGACACCACCACCCTGAACGACCAGCAGCTCGGTGGTCCCGTCGCCGTCGACGTCCGGAGCCGAGAACGTCCGACACTCGAACTCGCACTCGATCGGTCCGTAGGAAGTGTCGGCGGCGCCGTCCTGATCCGCATCGAGCGCGATGACGTTGAAGGCGGCCTCGGGCTGCGGGCAGCCGCCTGTATCGCCCCTCCTGGTCGCGACGAACATCGTCGAATTCACGCCCGCTTCCGCGAACGCCCCTTCGATCGACGACACGTTGCAGACGGGGAAGCCGAGAGCGAGTTGTTCATCGTCCTTCGAAGGTGGGATCGGCGCGGCTGTCTCGGCCGGGAGCGTCACAGGGGTGCCTCCGATCACCGGGTACCAGTCGAGCGAGGCGCCACCGTCGGACGAGATTGAGGTTGCATCCGTGACCTGACGCGCGTTGGTCCCATCCGAATCCGTCACCCAGATCTCATACCTGTCTGGACAGTTCTCCTCGGGGCAGTTCGCGGCCAGTGACCGGACCGAGTAGGCGATCTGGGACCCGTCGGGTGACCATGTCGGGTCGAGATAGGACCCTGGTTCAATTGGCAAGCGATCCACTTCCGCGCCGTCCGAAGCAGCGACGAAGATGCTGCCGTCTTGGACGAAGACGATCGCCGCACCGTCTGGTGACCACTCAGGGTCGTACCCGGCGATCCTCGCGCCGAGGATGTGTGGTTCTGCATCGGGATCGGCCTTCTGGATCGCCAGAGAGCCAGTGGGGTTCGTGAACACGACCTCTGTTCCGTCAGGAGACCACGACGGCGAACTCCCGCGGGCGATCCACGTCGTTGTCACTCCTTCGGCGTCGACGATGAAGACCGATTCGCCGAACCCGCCGGCGCGGGCGGTGAACGCGATGCGAGTCCCATCCGGCGACCAGGTGGGATCCATGCCCTCTTCATACTCGTCGTAGAGTTGGCGCGGAGCCGATCCATTCGCGTTCATCACGAAGATCCCGGGTTCATCGCGACGAGTGAATACGATCTTCGCGCCGTCGGGCGACCACGCCCCCGATCCAGCCACGCCGACGGGCGACTCAGGAATCACCCCCAGCTGACCCGTCGCCACGTCCACCGTTAGCAGCTGAGGCGGCGCGTCTTCCTGCAACCGCCCCGAGAAGAGGATGACGCCTTCGCCTGATGCAGCCGGTCCACTGGTTCCGTCCTCGAACACACGCATCAGTCCGATCAAGCCGATCGCGCTGCCCGCGACAACGCCGATGGCGAGCAGCCCGGTCTTCACGTTTCGGAGGAGACGCCGGTGTTCCCGTCGTTGGATCAAGTCCTCGTAGACGCCGCTCGGGTCAGCCAGCCTGCCGGCCTGCTCGAGTTCGTGCCGAAGGTGTTCGTCAAGCGCCACGGTCGTTCGCCTCCTCTGGTTCCTGCACGCCGAGTCGGTCCGCGAGCGCCGCGCGAGCTCTCGACAACGTGCTCTTGACGGTTCCCTCGTTGATGCCGAGCGCTCGTCCCACCTCGCGCGTGTCGAGCTGTAGGTAGTAGCGGAGCACGGCTGCCTCGCGCTGACGGCGGGGGAGCGCCGAAAGCGCTCGCTCCACGTCGACCCGGTCGGCGCTCGGCTGGCCCGCAACGGGCGGCTGGAGGCGTCCTCGCGCACGCCGCTCCGAGCGAAGCCGCCGGAGCCCACTCCTGGCCAGGTTCAGCGATACCGTCGTCACCCACGCGTTCAACGACTCGATGTCCTCTCCCTTCTCCGAGCGCTCCCACGCCCGGAGGAGCGCCTCCTGAACCGCGTCCTCGGCCGCGGGCCGACTGCCGCACACGAGCGCGACCGCCGCGACCAGCCGCGGATACGCGGTGTGCAGAAACTCCCGGAGCGCGATCTCGTCGACCCTCATCTGCTGATCAACCCTAGGACGCCTCGCACCTGCCGACGGTTGTCACGCGCCGTTGATCAGGCACTAGCACTCTCGGGGGTAGACTGCTAAACGCCATGGTGGAGCCCGAGCTCGGAGCGCGGAAGGTCGCGGTGCTCCGCGCCGTCGTCGAGGAGTATGTGCGCACGGGCGAGCCTGTGGGCAGCGAGACGATCGCCGATCGGGCGGCCCTCGGTGTCTCCAGCGCGACGATCCGGAACGAGTTGGCCGCGCTCGAAGAGCTCGGGTACCTCTCCCACCCGCACACCTCGGCCGGACGCATCCCCACGGACGCCGGCTACCGGCGGTTCGTCGACTCGCTGCCGCCGGGCGGCCGCATGCGCGACGCCCAGCGCCGCGCGATCGCCGGCTTCTTCGCCGAGACGATGCTCGATCTCGAGGAGGTCCTGAGGGGAACGACCCAGCTGCTCTCGCGGGTCACCCAGTACGCGGGCCTTGCCGTGCCGCCCACCGGGTCGAACGAGATCGTGCTCCGCACCGAGCTGCTCGAGGTCGGAGGCGGCGTGCTCCTGCTGGCCGTCGGTCAGCGCGGGCAGGTCGACAAGATGATGATCGACCGTCCCGACGGTCTCGACGCCGATGGCCTCGCCGCGCTCGACAGGGCGCTCGCCGACAGGGTGCACGGGCGGAACCTGACCGAGGCGCGCACCGAGGCGTTGAAGGCCGCCGCGGGGGCATCGTCGGCCGAGCGACAGATCCTCGCCGCCGCCGCGGAGCTGTTCGGCGGCATGCAGCTCGGAACCGGGCCGCACGTCGTGATCGGCGGCGTGGCGAACCTCGCCGACGAGGCGGCGCACTGGCGGCGCGAGACCGTCCGGCGCCTGTTCGAGGCCCTGGAGCACGAGTCGGAGATGCTCGAGCTCTTGCGGGACGTGACCACCGAGGACGTGAACGTCACGATCGGCGCGGAGCATCCGCACACGGGGGAATGGGAGGCGTCGATCGTCTCCGCGCCGTTCCACGCCGGCTCGACCGCGCTCGGCGCCGTCGGCGTGGTGGGGCCGACCGCGATGGACTACGTGAACGTCATGGCCTCGGTGCGTGCGGTCGCTCGGCGACTGTCCGAGCTCGCTACCGAGCTCGGAGCCTAGGACGATGGCCGCCGTGCGCGACCTGTACGACATCCTCGGCGTTCCCCGCGACGCGTCCACCGAGGACATCAGGACGGCGTACCGACGGCTCGCGCGCGAGCATCATCCGGACGTGAACGCCGATCCGGCGGCCGAGGAGCGGTTCAAGGAGGTCGCCGCCGCCTACGAGATCCTCTCGGACGCGCAGAAGCGCGCGCGCTACGACGCCTACGGGCAGGGCGGGCCGGCGGAGGTCCCGTTCGGCGACATGTCCGACCTGTTCGAAGCGTTCTTCGGCACGGGCACGTTCGGCCGGCGGCGGTCCGGTCCCAGGTCTCGGACCCAGCGCGGCGAGGACGTGTTCGCCGAGATCGCGATCGGGTTCCGCGAGGCGGCGTTCGGTGTCCCGCGCCAGGTGGAGGTCGGCCGGATGCAGGCCTGCGATCGGTGTGACGGCAACGGGGCCGAGCCCGGCACCTCACCAGAGCGCTGTCGAACGTGCGGTGGCACGGGTCAGGTCCAGGACGTCCGGCGAAGCATCTTCGGGACGGTCATGACCGCGCATCCCTGCGGAACGTGCGAGGGGACCGGCGAGCAGATCGTCTCGCCGTGCGAGCGGTGCCGAGGGCGGGGCCGGATCGCGACGCAGGCCACCGTCGACATCGACGTGCCGGCGGGCGTCTCCGACGGGATGGAGCTCCGGATCTCGAACGCCGGGCACGCCGGTCGCGCGGGCGGGCCGGCCGGCGACCTCTACGTGTCGGTTCGCGTCGACGACGATCAGGTGTTCGAACGTCACGGGCAGGACGTGTTCGCGATCCTCGACGTACCGCTCGTGCAGGCGGCTCTCGGGGCGCGGGTGGAGGTCGAGACGCTCGACGGGGTCGAGACGATCGAGATCGAGCCGGGCACGGACTCCGGCACCACGGTTCGCCTGCGCGGCGAGGGGGTCCCGAACCTCGGCCGGCGCAGCCGAGGGGACCTGTTCCTCACGATCGTCGTCGAGACGCCTCGGAACCTGTCGAAGGAAGAGCGCTCGCTCCTCGAGGAGCTCGCTCGCGTTCGCGGCGAGGCTGCCGGAAAGCGGGCGATCTCGAAGGCGTCGCTCCGCCGGCCGAACGCGTGACCCATCACGGAGGAGGGACCTCGTGAGCTCCAGCTGCCTGTTCTGCAACATCGTCACCGGCGAGGTTCCTGCGGAGATCCTGCACTCGTCGGACACCGTGATCGCGATCCGCGACATCAACCCCGGCGCGCCGACCCACCTGCTCTTGATCCCGAAGGAGCACATCACGGACGTTCGCGACCTCGAGGACCGGCACGGCGGGATGCTCGCCGACGTGTTCCAGGCCGCGTCGCACCTCGCGAACGCCGAGGGCGTCGACGATGGCGGCTGGCGTCTCGTGGCCAACGTCGGCAGGGACGCCGGGCAGAGCGTGCTCCACCTGCACTTCCATCTCCTGGGCGGCCGTCAGCTGTCCTGGCCGCCGGGCTGATGTCCAAGCGCGGAGCGCGTGGCGCGCGGACCCCGGGGGTAGAATCCGAGCCCAAAGCGGCCCGTCGAACGACGGGCCCGTCCGAACGAGGAGGAGCGGGGCACCACCCCAGAGCGCAGCGTTTGGCGAGAGCCACCACGCAGGTGAAGATCCTGGTGCCGGGGGACCAGAGCATGGTCGCCCTCCTCGGTCAGCGCGACGAGCTGCTCAAGCTCGTCGAGGCCGCGTTCGACTCCGAGATCGTGGTTCGCGGGAACGAGATCACGATCTCGGGACCCGAGCCCGAGGTGGAGCGCGTCGCGCTGCTGTTCGAGGAGCTCGTCACGCTGCTCGAACGCGGACACGAGCTCAACGCGTCGGCGGTGGGTCGCTCGATCGAATTGATCAAGGGCGACGAGGCGACGCCGACGCAGGTGCTGGGCGACGTCTTCCTCACCGGCCGTGGCCGCGGCATCGCGCCGAAGACGCTCGGGCAGAAGCGCTACGTCGACGCGATGCGCAACGCGACGGTCACGTTCGCGATCGGGCCCGCCGGAACGGGCAAGACCTATCTGGCCGTGGCGACCGCCGTGCGAGCCCTGCAGGACAAGCAGGTTTCGAGGCTGATCCTGTCGCGACCCGCGGTCGAGGCCGGGGAGCGGCTCGGGTTCCTGCCGGGAACCCTCTACGAGAAGATCGACCCGTACATGAAGCCGCTGTACGACGCGCTCTTCGAGATGATGGGTGCCGACGCCTTGCCCCGACTCATGGAACGCGGAACGATCGAAGTTGCGCCTTTGGCGTTCCTGCGTGGCCGAACGCTGAACGACTCGTTCATCATCCTCGACGAGGCGCAGAACACGACGCCCGAGCAGATGAAGATGTTCCTCACGCGCATCGGGTTCGGGTCCAAGGCCGTGGTGAACGGCGACGTCACGCAGATCGACCTGCCGAACGGACAGACCTCAGGACTGGTGATCGTCCAGGGCATCCTGCAAGGGGTCGACGGGATCGAGGTCTCGCACCTCGGCGGTCGAGACGTCGTGCGGCACAAGATCGTGCAGGACATCGTGGAGGCCTACCGCGTCTTCGGAGAGCAGCGCGCCCGCGCCGATGGCTGACGACGACCAACCTCCGCTGATCCTCGTCGACGACCGGCAGTCGATGCCGCTCGATGTCGACGGTCTCATCGCGCTGGCACGCGAGTGCCTCGTCGGGGAGGGCGTGGCCGACTCCGAGCTGTCGGTCTCGTTCGTGACCGAGGAGGAGATGGCCGACCTCCACCTTCGCTACATGGACGAGGAAGGCCCGACCGACGTGCTGTCGTTCCCGCAGGACGACGACGGCGACCAAGAGGCCGAGGCTCCTCGGCGACGTCGTGATCGCGCCCGCCGTCGCCGCCCGCAACAACCCCGGACGACCTCGCTGCCGAGCTCCGGCTGCTGCTCGTGCACGGGATCCTGCACCTGCTCGGGCACGACCACGACGACGAGGTCGAGCGCGCCGCGATGTGGACCCGGCAGGAGCGATACGCCAGGGTGGACGCCTGATGGTCTGGCTCTGGGTCCTCGTCGCCTTCCTCGTGATCCTCGGCTCGATCCTGGCGATCGCCGAGGCCTCGCTCACGCGCATGACGCGGGTGCGCGCGCTGGCGCTCGTCGAGGAGGGCCGGCGCAACGCCGTCGTGCTCGAACGCATCGAGGCCGAGCCGCCCCGGTTCCTGAACGCGATCTACCTCACAGTGATGCTGTGCCAGAACGGCTCGGCGATCATCGTGGCGATCATCGCCGAGCGGACCTACGGCGGCCTCGGGCATCACGCTCGTCTCCGTCATCTTCACGCTCCTGTACTTCGTGCTCGTCGAGGCGATGAGCAAGACGTTCGGCGTGCTGCACTCGGACCGGGCCGCGCTCGCGGTCGCGCCGCTCGTGTGGGCGCTGGGACGCCTCCTCGCGCTGCCGACCGCCGGGCTGATCGGCCTCGCCAACTGGCTCCTGCCGGGCCGGGGGCTCAAACAGGGGCCGTTCGTCTCCGAGGCCGATCTCCGTTCGATGGCCGAGGTGGGTCACGAGGAGGGCTCGATCGAGCGGGAGGAGAAGGAGCTCATCCACTCGATCTTCGAGTTCGGCGACACGATCGTGCGCGAGGTCATGGTGCCTCGGCCCGACGTCACGGCGATCGAAGGTGACAAGACACTTCGCGACGTCCAGGCGCTCGTGCTGCAACACGGCTACTCGAGGATCCCGGTGTTCACGGACGACCTGGACGAGATCGTCGGCATCGTCTATGCGAAGGATGTGCTGAAGGCGCTCCACCAGGGCAAGCACGACATGCCCCTCTCCGACATCGTCCGCAAGGCGCACTTCGTGCCCGAGTCCAAGAAGGTCGCCGACCTGCTGCGCGAGATGCAGCAGGAGAAGTTCCACATCGCGCTCGTGACCGACGAATACGGGAGCGTGTCGGGGCTCGTCACGCTCGAGGACCTGCTCGAGGAGCTCGTGGGCGAGATCGCCGACGAGTACGACACCGAGGAGCCCGAGCTCGAGCAGGTGGCGGAGAACGTCTACCGCGTCGACGGCAAGCTCGCGATCGACGAGCTGAACGAGATCCTGGATGTCGAGCTCCCCGACGAGGAATGGGACACGATCGGTGGCCTCATGCTCGGGCTGATCGGGTCGATCCCCGAGGAGGGGCAGGAGGTGCCGTTCCAGAACCTCCGGTTCACGGCCGAGCGGGTGAACGGCCGGCGGATCTCGAAGGTCCTGGTCACGCGCGAGGAGGAACCCGAAGAAGCGCAGGAGGAGGTTCGCGCGGAGTGAGCGGTCCCTCCGACCGAGTCGAGGAGCTCATCGCGGCGGCGCGCGAGGCGATGGAGCGAGGCTCGTACGCGCCGTACTCGAACTTCAACGTCGGCGCCGCCGTGCTCGCCGAGGGCGAGGTGTTCCCCGGCGCGAACGTCGAGAACGCCTCGTATCCGATGTCGGTGTGCGCCGAACGCAACGCGGTCGCCGCAGCGGTCATCGCGGGCAAGCGCTCGATCGACGCGGTCGCGGTCGTCACCAGGGCCGAGGAGCCCACGCCGCCGTGCGGCGGGTGCCGGCAGGTGCTGAACGAGTTCGGGCCGCGGATGCTCGTCGTGATCGAAGCCGCGGGCGGCAAGCGCGCCGAGTGGTCACTGCCGGACATCCTGCCGCACGCGTTCGGCCCGGACGATCTCGCGAAGTGACCTTCCGGAGCGGGTTCGTGGCCGTCGTCGGGCGGCCGAACACCGGCAAGTCCACGCTCGTGAACGCCCTCGTCGGCCGGAAGGTCGCGATCGTCTCGGACAAGCCGCAGACGACCCGACGCGGCGTCCGAGCCGTGCTCACGACCGACGACTACCAGGTCGTGTTCACCGACACGCCGGGGTTCCACAAGCCGCGGACGCTCCTCGGGTCGCGGCTGAACGACCTCGTCGGCGACGCGACGCAGGGCGTGGACGCGATCGTGCAGGTCGTCGACGCGAAGGCCGGGGTCGGCCGAGGCGACGCCTACGTGTTCGAGCGGCAGGTGCGGGGGTCCGCCGGAGCGAAGCTCTGCGCGGTGAACAAGCTCGACCTGCTGCGGAACCACCAGGAGGTCCCCCAGCTCGAGGCCGCGGCCGCGCTCGGTGAGTGGGACGAGGTGGTGCCGGTCTCGGCGAAGACCGGCCGCGGCATCCCCACGCTGCTCGACGTCATCGTCGAGAAGCTGCCCGAGGGTCCCGCGTACTACCCGACCGACGAGGACACGGACCAGCCGGTCGAGGTTCGGCTCGCCGAGATCGTGCGCGAGAAGGCCCTCGCGGTGACGAGGCAGGAGGTGCCGCACTCGATCGCGGTCGTCGTCGACGAGCTCGAGGTCGAAGACGCGATCACGAAGGTCCACGCCTCGCTGATCGTCGAGCGCGACTCGCAGAAGGGCATCGTGATCGGCAAGGGCGGCGAGACGCTGAAGACGATCGGCTCTCGGGCGCGCGAGGAGATGGAGCTCGTGCTCGAGCACGAAGGTCTTCCTCGATCTCCGGGTCAAGGTGCTGAAGGAGTGGCAGCGCGACCCGAAGGCGCTCCAGCGCCTCGGGTTCTGACGCTACTCGACGACCGTCGCTTCGCCGGTCATCTGCGGATGGATCGTGCACACGAATTCGTACGTCCCCGGTTCCACCGCGCCGGAGATCGACTCGCCCTGGAAGGTCTCGCCGGCGGCGATGGGGACGTTGATCTGGGTGCCGACCATCGTGAACGTGTGGCCGACGTCGTCCTCGTTCACGACCGAGATCTCTTGGGAAACGCTCGCCGTGAAGCACGCCGGGTCGAAGGTGAAGTTCGCGATCGTGATCGTGAAGCCGGGCTCCTCGCCGGTGAGGTCGGCGCAATCTTCGGCGGGTCCGGTCTCACCCGTCGGGCCGGTGGCGGCGGCGGTCTCGCCGGTCGAGCCGACAGCCGTTCTCCCGTCGCCGCCGTCGTTCCGCCGCCGTCGTCACCCCGCAGGCACGCGGCGAGCAGGGCCGCAACCGCCGTGAGCACCACCAGAGCCTTCCGCATGGGACCTCCTGGCCAGGGGCGCCCAGGATAGCGGCTCGCAGGCCGCCGCCGTACCATGACTGCGATGTCCCAGGCAGCCGAGATCGAGCGTGGTCGGCCCGGCCTCGCCCTGTACGCGCCGAAGGAGGCCGCGCGGCTCGTCTCGCGCGTGACGCCGGTCGACGCAGTCGGGCTGGAGGAGCGGGCCGCCGCGCTCGGGCAGCGCTCGATCAAGCGCGAGTCGAAGCTCTGGGCGCTCGACCTCGCGATCCGGTGCATGGACCTCACGACGCTCGAGGGCACCGACACGACCGGCAAGGTCGTCGCGATGTGCGCGAAGGCCGTGCGGCCCAACCCGCTCGACGCGTCGATCCCGTCGGTCGCCGCCGTGTGCCTCTATCCGCACCTCGTGCCGGTCGCGCTCGCGCAGCTGAAAGGTACGAGCGTGAAGGTCGCGAGCGTCGCGGGTTCGTTCCCGGCCGGCCTGGGCCCGCTCGGTGCCCGGCTTGCCGAGATCCGGGAGGTCGTCGATCTCGGCGCACACGAGGTCGACATCGTCCTCAACCGCTCGCTTGTTCCTCGGCGGCCGCTACGCCGAGTGCTTCGAGGAGCTCGTCGCCGCGCGCGACGCGGCCGGCACCGCGCACCTGAAGGTGATCCTCGAGACCGGCGAGCTCGGTTCGTACGACCGGATCCGCCAGGCGTCGGTCCTCGCGATGGCCTCCGGCGCCGACTTCATCAAGACCTCGACCGGGAAGATCGGCGTGAACGCGACGTTGCCCTCGGCGCTCTGCATGATGGAGGCCGCGCGCGACTTCCGCCACGAGACCGGTCATCGGATCGGCGTGAAGGTGGCGGGCGGCGTCCGCGCCTCCAAGCAGGCGATCCAGTACCTCACGCTCGTCTACGAGACGCTCGGACCCGAGTGGATGACGCCCGACCTGTTCCGGATCGGCGCGTCGACGCTGCTGAACGACGTCTTGATGCAGATCGACAAGGAACGCACCGGCCGCTACCAGGGCCCCGACTACTTCACGATCGACTGAGGGGCGAGATCGGTGGCGACGAAGGACATCGAACGGAGCGCGACCTCCGCGCTCGAGCAGCGCGAGCCGGTGTGGGAGTACGCCGACGCACCCGAGTCCACCGAGATCGTCCGGCTCGAGGAGCGCTACGGCCTGTTCATCGGCGGCGAGTTCGTCGAGCCGAAGAGCGGCACGTGGTTCGAGACGATCGACCCGGCGACCGAGGAGCCGCTCGCCGAGATCGCCGAGGCCGGGCTGGAGGACGTCGACCTGGCGGTGAGGGCCGCTCGCAGCGCTTCGGAGTCCTCATGGCGTGAGCTGCCCGGCAGCGAGCGCGCGAAGTACCTCTACCGGATCGCGCGGCAGCTCCAGGAGCGTGCTCGCGAGTTCGCCGTCCTCGAGACGATGGACGGTGGCAAGCCGATCAAGGAGTCGCGCGACATCGACGTGCCGCTCGCGGCCGCGCACTTCTTCTACTACGCCGGTTGGGCCGACAAGCTCGACTACGCGTTCCCGAACCGGCACCCGCGACCGATCGGCGTGGCGGGCCAGGTGATCCCGTGGAACTTCCCGCTGCTGATGGCCGCGTGGAAGATCGCCCCGGCGCTCGCGACCGGCAACACCGTGGTGCTGAAGCCCGCCGAGACCACGCCGCTCACCGCGCTGCTGCTCGCGCAGGTGTTCCAGGAGGCCGAGCTGCCACCGGGCGTCGCGAACATCATCACGGGCGCAGGTGCGACGGGTGGCGCGCTCGTCGAGCACGACGACGTCGACAAGATCGCGTTCACCGGCTCGACCGAGGTCGGCAAGATCATCCGACGTTCGACCGCGGGGACCGGCAAGCGACTCACGCTCGAGCTCGGCGGCAAGGCGGCGAACATCGTGTTCGAGGACGCGCCGCTCGACCAGGCGGTCGAGGGCGTCATCAACGGCATCTTCTTCAACCAGGGACACGTGTGCTGCGCCGGCTCCAGGCTGCTCGTCGAGGAGCCGGTGTTCGAGCCGCTGATCGAGAAGCTGAAGGAGCGGCTCCAGACGCTCCGCGTCGGCAACCCGCTCGACAAGAACACGGACATCGGCGCGATCAACTCGAAGGCGCAGCTCGAGAAGATCGAGGAGCTCGTCGCCGCCGGCGTCGAGGAGGGCGCCGAGATGTACCAGCCCGAATGCCTCCTGCCCGAACGCGGTTTCTGGTTCCGCCCGACGCTGTTCACCAACGTCTCGCAGTCGCACCGGATCTCGCGCGAGGAGATCTTCGGCCCGGTCCTGTCGATCATCACGTTCCGGACGCCGGCCGAGGCGGTCGAGAAGGCGAACAACACGCCGTACGGGCTCTCGGCGGGGATCTGGACCGAGAAGGGCTCGCGGATCCTGTGGATGGCCGAGCGGATGAAGGCCGGCGTCGTGTGGGCGAACACGTTCAACCGGTTCGATCCGGCGTCCCCGTTCGGCGGGTACAAGGAGTCGGGGTTCGGGCGCGAGGGCGGCCTCCACGGGCTCGAGCCGTACCTGGACCTCGAGCCGAACGGCGGTCCGTAGATGGCCGAGACGCGGGTCCCGGTCCGCCGAACGGCGAAGCTCTACGTCGGCGGCGAGTTCCCGCGGAGCGAGTCCGGGCGTTCGTACGAGGTGCTCTCGCACGACGGCCAGCCTGCTCGCGCGGGCGGCGCGAGCCTCACGGAAGGACCTGCGGGACGCCGTTCGCGCTCGCGCGGGCGGCGCAGCCCGAGTGGGGCGGCAAGACCGCCTTCAACCGCGGGCAGATCCTGTACCGGGTGGCCGAGCTGATGGAGGGGCGGCGCGCGCAGTTCGAGGCCGAGCTCGCCGACGCCGGCGCGAAGGATCCGGCCCGCGGCGTGAGCGCCTCGATCGACCGATGGGTCTGGTACGCCGGGTGGGCCGACAAGATCGGACAGGTGCTCGGGGCGACGAACCCCGTCGCCGGTCCCTACTTCAACTTCACGATCCCCGAGCCGACCGGGGTGGTCGGGATCGTGGCGCCGGGCGACAAGTCGCTGCTCGGGCTCGTGTCCCGGCTCGCGCCGGCGATCGTGTCAGGCAACACCTCCGTCGTGATCGCGAGCGAGGCCTCACCGCTCCCGGCGGTCTCGCTCGGCGAGGTGCTCGCGACCTCGGATGTGCCCGGGGGGGTCGTCAACATCCTGACCGGCCAGACCGCGGAGCTCGTTCCGTGGCTCGCAGGCCACATGGACGTGAACGCGATCGACGTCAGCGGGGTGCCCGACGACCTGCTCGCGAAGGTCGACGAGCTCGCCGCGGAGAACGTGAAGCGCATCGTCCGGGGCGCCGACGTCGACCCGTTCTCCGCCGAGGCGCAGTCGCCCTACGAGGTGACCGCACTGATGGAGTTCAAGACGGTCTGGCACCCGATGGGGGCGTAGCGAGGGGCTCCGCGGCCGAACCTGCAAACCGAACCCTGCGGGCCGAACCTGTGTCATCATCCGGCCTCATGTCGGTCGACGCCGCTCTCGATCCGCTCCAGCGAGGTGAAGATGCCCTCGCATCGGGCGACTGGGAAGGAGCCAGAGCTGCGTTCCAACGTTCCCTCGAGGAAGGAGCGTCGGCTCGAGCCGAGGACGGCCTCGAGAGGGCCCCGTGTCGGTCGGAACGGAGTTCGTGAGCTCCGGTGCGGACTCGACGGGTCGGTTCGCCGACTCGTCGGTCGTGACGGAGGCGGTCCCGCCGAGCCTGCTCGAGTTCGTCACCGAGGCTCGCCTGTCCACGAAGAAGGGTAGGGTCCTCGACTGGACCCTCGTGCACCGGTACGAGATCGTCCAGGAGGGGGAGGGCTGCCGGGTTTCGTACACGGTCCGCACGATCCGCATCAGCGAGCTGCCCGGCGTGTTGGCGATGTTCAACGCCCGGGCCTGCGCTCGCTCCTGCTGAAGGTCGCGGGCTCGAACGTTCGGCGAGGGCTCCGCAATCTCGTCGGCGCGCCGAGGAGCGCGCGGGCGCGCGCTGAAAGGGGAGAGGAAGATGGCGAAGGCATCGAAGTCGAGCGCATCGGACCACGTCGAGGCCGAGGGGTTCGAGGGGCACTACGGAGAGCTGGGCGGGACGACGGTCGGGTTCGAGAGATACACGGCCGATGCGGACATGACGCCGCTGTTCGTCGGCCTGCCCGACGACAAGTGTCAGTGCGAGCACTGGGGCTACGTCTTCGAGGGCAAGATCGTGTACCACACGGCCGAGGGCGACCAGGAGTTCACCGCCGGCGACGCGTACTTCGTCGGGCCTGGCCACACCCCGGAGATCTTCGCCGGCACCTCCCTGGTCGAGTTCAGCCCGACGGATCGGCTGAACGAGACGATGGAGGTCGTCACCAAGAACATGGAGGCGGCCGGCTGAGAGCCGATCCTCGAGCCGAGCACCGGGGCCGGCCCGACGGGCCGGCCCCTTCGTGTGGTGAGCATCTCCACGACTTCGCAACGTTCGTTGCGCGGTTCGGCGGATACCCGTGGGTACGATGCGCTCGATGCCCCTCTACAAGGAACAAGGCGTCGTGCTGCGCTCGGTCAAGCTGGGCGAGGCCGACAAGATCGTGACGGTGATGACGCAGGGCTCGGGCAAGGTACGAGCGGTCGCCAAGGGGATCCGGAAGACGACCTCCCGCTTCGGCGCGCGCCTGGAGCCGTTCACGCACGTTTCATTGATGGTCTACCGCGGGCGTGGCTCGCTCGACACCGTGAGCCAGGTCGAGATCATCTCGCCGTTCATGGAGCTCCGGCGCGATCTTGGCCTGTTCGCCGCCGGGGAGACGATGCTCGAGGCCGTCGACAAGGTGGCCGAAGAGCATGAGCGCAACGTCCGGCTGTTCATGCTCCTGCTCACCGGCATGCGGGCGCTCGACGCGCGCCCGGCCGACCCGACGGCCGTCGCCGAGTCCTTCCTCCTCAAGCTGCTCTCGCTCTCCGGGTTCCATCCGAGCCTGACCGCGTGCGCGATCTGCGGGCGGCCGGACCCCGACCGGTTCGCGAGCGGCCAGGGCGGGCGCAGTGTGCGCCGAGGACGCCGAGTTCGACGCGGGTCACGGCATCGCCGGCGTCGCTCGACCTGCTCGCCACGCTCGGGAGCACCGGGCTGCTCGAGGCCGGCGCGATCCGTGCCGATACAGCCGTGAGGCGCGAGTCGCGCGTCCTGTTGTTCGGATTCGCGGAGTACCACCTGGAGCGCCGGATGAAGAGCCTGCCGATCCTCGCGAGGAGCCTGGCCCCGTGAGCACCTACCTGCACGACCTCGATCACGACCGGCTTCCGAACCACGTCGGGATCGTCATGGACGGGAACGGCCGCTGGGCGAAGCTCCGCGGCCTCCCCAGGACCGAGGGTCACGCGGCCGGCGAGCAGGCGATGTGGGACACGGTGGTCGGGGCGAACGAGCTCGGTCTCGGGTGGCTCACGATGTTCGCGTTCTCGACCGAGAACTGGAACCGCCCGAAGGCCGAGGTCGCGTTCCTCATGGGGTTCAATCGGGGGCTGCTCCGGCGCAGGAGGGACGAGCTCCACCGGATGAACGTGCGGGTGCGCTGGCTCGGGAGGCGGGACTGGCGCGTGCCCCGTTCGGTCCTGCGGGAGATGGAGATCTCGGAGGAGCTGACGCGGAACAACACCGGCATGACGCTGACGATCGCGTTCAACTACGGCGGGCGGGTCGAGATCGCCGACGCGGTCAAGAGGCTGCTCGCCGACCACGACGCCGGCCGACTGAAGGGCGAGAAGCTCAGCCCCGAGTCGATCGCCCGGCGCCTGTACCAGCCGGACATGCCCGATCCCGATCTGATCATCCGCACGAGCGGCGAGGAGCGGATCAGCAACTTCCTGCTGTGGCAGGCCGCCTACAGCGAGCTGTACTTCACGCCGGTGTACTGGCCGGACTTCGACCGCGAGCACCTCTACGAGGCGATCCGCGACTACCAGAAGCGCTCGCGGCGGTTCGGCAAGGTCGCCGAGAACGAGTCCGACTAGACCGTCGCAACTCGAAGGAGGCGTCGAGCTTCCCGACGAACCGCCGAGGAACTCGAGCCGCGAGCGGTTCACGAGCGCCTGCATGATCCCGGTGAACCTGTCAACGAAGGAGCCCGAGGCGGAGGATGCCGGGATGTCCGAGAATCGTCACATGCGTCCGATAAGGCCGGCGGGGTCCGGCGCCCCGGATCGGCCGAACCCGTGCGTCGAAGAGCATCCCATCCTCATGGAGCTCCTCGTGGACGCGCTGGGGACCGGCGACGTCTTCCTCGACGTCGGAGCCAACACCGGGTTCTTCGTCCTGCCCATCGCAGAGCTCGTAGGCAACGAGGGGCGGGTGCTGGCGTTCGAACCGGCCCCCGACGCCGCGCAGCTCCTCCGGGCGGAGGCCCGAGCGCGCGGCGTGATGTCCCGGATCTCGCTGTACGAGTTGGCGCTGAGCGACGAGGTCGGCTCGCTTGCGCTTCGTGCCGATCCGGCGCATCCGGACGACACGACGAAGCGCTCGCTGTTCAACGACGATGGTCCGGTCGTCGCGCAGGTGCCCATCCGCGTGCTGGACGAACTCGTCGGCTCGGGCGAGGTCGAGCTACCCCATGGGATCGACGCGGTGAAGATCGACGTGGAGGGAGCGGAGTTGCGGGTCCTCACAGGGATGCGCCGAACGCTCGAGCGGCACCGGCCCCGCGTGATGGTCATCGAGACGATCGAGCGTCATCTGAAGCGGGCCGGGTCATCGGTCTCCGATGTGGACCGGTTCCTGCGAACCCTCGAGTACGGGCGCTTGAATGACGCCCATGGCCTCGAGCTGAACGCAGTCTTCGCCCCGATCTGACGCCGGTGGCCGACTCCGCGGCGTACTTCGAGCGGGTCGATGGGTCAGCGTTCCGCGCCACGCTTCACACGGGTGGAGCGTGGCGCCCGATGATGCAACATGTCGCTCCGGCCCTGGGTCTGCTCACGCACGTCGTCGAGCGCGACCTCGCCGACCGGCGCGGCGACGAACTGGTCCGTACACTGAACCCCACGCCAGCGGCCGCAGCCAGCGGCCGGGAGAGGAGGTTCCGACCATGGCCGACCTCATGGAGGCCATCACCTCCCTCGCCAAGCGGCGGGGGATCGCGTTCCCATCGAGCGAGATCTACGGGGGCCTGCGCTCGTCGTGGGACTACGGCCCCCTCGGCGTCGAGCTGAAGCGCAACATCCGCAACGCCTGGTGGCAGCAGGTCGTGCAGCTCCGCGACGACGTGGTCGGCCTCGAGGCCGCGGTGATCATGTCGCCGAAGGTCTGGGAGGCGAGCGGCCACCTCGAGGTCTTCACCGACCCACTCGTCGAATGTCTGAAGTGCCACCAGCGCTTCCGCGCCGACCACCTCCCCGGCGTGCACGCGCCGCAGTCCGGCCACGAGGAGGACGAGACCACGCTCGACATGCACGCGAAGCCGAAGTGCCCCAACTGCGGCAACGACGCGTTCACCGACCCTCGGAACTTCAACCTGATGTTCAGGACCCACATGGGGCCGGTCGAGGACGAGACGAACGCGGTCTACCTGCGCCCGGAAACGGCGCAGGGGATGTTCGTCGACTTCCCGACGATCCAGGCCTCCTCGAGGAAGAAGCTGCCGTTCGGGATCGCGCAGATCGGCAAGTCGTTCCGCAACGAGATCACTCCCGGCAACTTCATCTTCCGGATGCGCGAGTTCGAGCAGATGGAGCTCGAGTTCTTCGTCGAGCCGGGGACCGACGAGCGGTGGCACGAGTACTGGATCGAGGAACGGCTCCGCTGGTACACCGATCTCGGGATCCGCAAGGAGAACCTCCGGCGTGCGCGAGCACGAGGCGGACGAGCTCTCGCACTACGCCAAGCGCACCGTCGACATCGAGTACAAGTTCCCGTTCACCGACTGGGGTGAGCTCGAGGGGATCGCCAACCGGACCGACTTCGACCTCAAGCAACACGAGGAGCACTCGGGGCAGGACCTCACCTACTTCGATCAGGAGAAGGAGAAGCGCTACCACCCGTACGTGATCGAGCCCGCGGCGGGCGTGGACCGCGCGCTCCTCGCGTTCCTGATCGACGCCTACACCGTCGACGAGGCGCCGACCGCGAAGGGCGACGTCGAGAAGCGGACCGTGCTCCGGTTCCACCGCGACCTCGCGCCGATCAAGGTCGCGGTGCTGCCGCTCTCGCGCAACGAGCAGCTCGCCCCCGACGCCAGGGCGGTCTTCGACCTCGTGAAGCCGCGGTGGATGGCGCAGTTCGACGACGCCGGGAGCGATCGGACGGCGGTATCGCCGCCAGGACGAGGTCGGCACCCCGTTCTGCGTCACGGTCGATTTCGACACGTTGGAGGACCGGCAGGTGACGGTTCGCGAGCGCGACACGATGACCCAGGATCGGATCCCGATCGAGAACCTCGTGGGCTACCTCGCCGAACGCCTGTAAGACGTGGGTGGGTCCGAACGGCGCCAAGGCTGGGTGAGCCTCTACGCGGGGGCATTCGTCGTCATGCTCGGCGCGGGCGCCGCGCTCGCGGCCTCATCGCTCGGTTCCCTGCGGTCGATAGGTCTGCTGTGGGTCTCCGTCGTGCTCTCGAGCCTCGCCGTCGTCCTGGCCGTCCTCAGCCTGTTCCTGCCGAGGCGACCGTGAAGCGCCGGCTCGCGGCGGCGCTGATCGTGTTCGGCACGGCGATGGCCGCGTGCACCGCGGATCCGGGGGTCCCGCCGCCGGTCGACGACCCCTCCGAGTCGGTCGCGCCGGTTCCCCCTTCGCCCGAGAGCGAGTCGCCCGCCCCCGAGGGACCCGGATCCGCCGCCGCGACCGCGACGACGGCTGTGCGAGGTGCCGGAACCGGACCTCGAGGGCGGCGGCGAGGTTCCGGCCGAGGGGCCGACGCCGCCAGTGATCGAGGCCGTGATGGGCGAGGTGGAGCAACTCCGCGGCTTCGACTACGCGCGGCCGGTCGTCGCCCAGCCCGTCAGCCAGCAGGAGATCGCTCAGGACATCGTCGAGTACGCGGACATCGCCTACCCGGAAGATCAGTTCTCGCGCCGGAGCCTTGCCTGGGACGCGATCGGCGTGATCCCCGACGGCACGAGCCTTCGCGAGGCGTACGAGAACTACGGCTCGACCCAGGTGATCGGGTACTACGACACGCTCACTGGCGAGCTGAAGTTCATCGGGAGCCAGGCACCCTCACCGTTGGAGCGGATCACGCTCGCTCACGAACTCACGCACGCGATCGACGATCAGCGCTTCGGCCTGGAGCACCTCGACCTCCTCAGCGCCGAGTGCCGGGACGAGGAGACCGCTGCCGCGATCGCGCTCGTCGAGGGCAACGCGACGTTCTTCATGCTCCGGTGGGCGGAAACGTTCCTCACGCCCGAGGAACAGGTGCAGGTGGGGCTCGAGGCCGCGCAGCAGGACACCTCCACCGAGGGCATCCCGCCGTTCGTCGTCCGGCTGCAGGCCTGGTCGTACGAACAGGGATTGCGATTCATCGGCGCCCTCGATTCGCGGGGTGGCCTCGACGCCGTGGACGGAGCGTTCGAGGATCTGCCGGTCTCGACCGAGCAGATCATCCATCCCGAGCGGTACCCGAACGACGTCCCCACGCAGATCGACATCCCCGACCTCTCGGACGAGCTCGGCGACCGCTGGAGGGACCTCGACGTGATGACGATCGGGGAGGCGTGGCTCTCGCTCGCGCTGGGGCTGCGACTGGAGCCCTCCGAGGCGCAGGACGCGACGGCCGGCTGGGACGGCGGGATCTACCGGGCGTGGTCGGCCGACGACGCCGCCGACGTGGTGCTCGCCACCGAGTGGGACAGCGAGGCGGATGCCCAGGAGTTCGCCTCCGCGATGCGGGACTGGATCGACGCCGGCGACGACCCCGGCCGGGTCCTCGAACCCGAGGGCACCCGGGTCACGGTCGTGTTCGCGCCCGACGCCGACGCGCTCGACCTTCTCGCATCCGCGGCGGCCTGAGGTCCGTCGACGCGTGCGGGTCCGAACGACCTAGGCCTTCTGCCCGAAGTTCCCATCGCCCGGCCGATGGTGTCGCGTCGGCCCGGGGGACAGACTCTGCGCGAGTGGACGGCATCTTGGTCCAGACGACCCGCAGCATCCGCGAGCTGATCGGTCTCGCGACCGAGGGCGCACCCGCCGAGCAGATCGAGGTGGCGTTCGCGGCGCTGCGGGACCAGTGGACCACCGCCGAGCGCGAGGCGGTCCGAACCCCGCGCTGGGTTCGGTCGAACGGTTCGACGCTCGTGCCGCCGCCGTCCTGGGTGCCGCGTACCGTCCCGTCCTTTCCGCCCTCAGCACCGGCCAGCTCCTGGTCTCGAGCGACGTCGACCTCGCGCACCGAAGCGCGGGATGGCTCAACCTCGCCTACGAGGCGCTGCTCGCGGGCGACCACGACAACGTGGAGCGCTGCCTCGGCATCGCCTCGACCTTCGTCGGGATCCAGTCGCGGCCCGAGTCCCGACTCCTCCGCCGTAGCGATCTCCTCCCCGCTCGCCGGTCCGTGGGAAGGCGGCCTCGGGCCTTCCGTAGACTGATGCGGATCGCGACCGGAGGCCGAACGATGACCAAGTACGTCTACGACTTCTCCGAAGGCAACAGGGACATGAAGGACCTGCTCGGCGGTAAGGGCGCCAACCTCGCCGAGATGACGAACATGGGCCTGCCGGTCCCGCCCGGCTTCACCATCACGACCGAGGCGTGTCTGACGTTCCTCCGCGAAGGGGGCGCGCCCCCAGAGATGCTGGAGGAGGTGGGCGAGCACCTGCGACGGCTCGAGGAGGCGATGGGCAAGACCCTCGGCGACCCGAACGACCCGCTGCTCGTCTCGGTCCGTTCGGGAGCGAAGTTCTCGATGCCGGGGATGATGGACACGGTCCTGAACCTCGGGCTGGGCGACGAGTCGGTGAAGGGTCTGGCCGAGCAGACCGGTGGGGACGTCCGGTTCGCGCTCGACGCCTACCGGCGGTTCATCCAGATGTTCGGCAAGATCGTGATGGACGTTCCAGCCGAGGCGTTCGAGCACGCGCTCGACGAGGCCAAGCGTGCGAAGTTCGAGGGCGCTCAGGACACGGATCTCGACGCGGACGACCTGAGCGGCGTTGATCGAGCGCTTCCGCTCGATCTACCGGGACCACACCGGCGGGGACTTCCCGCAGGACCCGAAGGAGCAGCTCCGCCTCGCGATCGCGGCCGTCTTCGAGTCCTGGAACGGCAAGCGCGCGCGCGACTATCGCCGGCAGAACAAGATCAGCGACGACCTCGGTACGGCGGTGAACGTGGTCGCGATGGTGTTCGGCAATCGCGGCGACGACTCGGGGACCGGTGTGGCGTTCACGCGTGACCCGAGCACCGGGGAGAAGGTGCCCTACGGCGACTACCTGCCGAACGCCCAGGGCGAGGACGTCGTCGCCGGGATCCGCAACACCCTGCCGCTCGCCAAGCTCGAGGAGCTGGATCCCACGTCCTACCGCGAGCTCCGTCAGGTCATGGACACGCTCGAACGCCACTACCGCGACATGTGCGACATCGAGTTCACGATCGAGAAGGACAAGCTCTGGATCCTGCAGACGCGGGTCGGCAAGCGGACGGCGTTCGGCGAGTGGGTGATGGCGAACGACATGCTCGACGAAGGACTGATCGACGAGGACACCGCGCTCCTGCGCGTCGACGCCAACCGGCTCGAGGAGCTCTTCAAGCGGCGCGTCGCGACCGAGGGGAACGAGCCCGATCGCGAAGGGACTGAACGCGTCCCCCGGCGCCGCGGTCGGTAAGGTCGTCTTCACCGCCGACGACGCCGAAGCGCGAGCTCGGGCGGGCGAGAAGGTGGTCCTCGTTCGCCGGGAGACGACCCCCGACGACTACCACGGGATGATCGCCGCGCAGGGGATCCTCACCTCCGCCGGCGGGACCAACTCGCACGCGGCGGTCGTGGCCCGGGGCGAGGGCATCCCCGCGGTGTGCGGCGCCGACGCGATCAAGATCGACGCCCCCTCCCGCGCGTTCAACGCGAACGGCACGACGGTCAACGAGGGCGACGTCATCACGATCGACGGATTCACCGGCAACGTCTTCGTCGGCGAGCTCCCGCTCGAGGAGTCGGTGCTGGAGAAGGCGAGGACGGGCGACGCGGCGGCACGCGAGGAACGGATCTGGGTGGCGTTCGAGGCGCTGATGCGGATCGCCGACGAGCGACGGCGCCTGCGCGTCCGGGCGAACGCGGACACGCCCGACCAGGCCTCGAACGCGCGCTCACGGGGCGCCGAGGGCATCGGGCTCTGCCGCACCGAGCACATGTTCCTCGGCGAGGAGCGGGTCGGCGCCGTGCGCCAGATGATCTTCGCGGACGCTCCGGAGGACGAGCAGACCGCGTACGACGCGCTCCTGCCGCTCCAGCGTGAGGATTTCGTCGGGATCTTCCGCGCGATGGACGGCCTCCCGGTCACGGTTCGATTGCTCGACCCGCCGCTGCACGAGTTCCTGCCGAACCACGTCGAGCTCGCCGTCGGCGTCGCTCGCGCGCAGGACGCCGGCGAGACGGAAGTTCGGCTCCGGGACGAGCGTATCCCGCTCGACGAGGCCAAGAAGGTGCTCGGCAAGGTCGAGCAGCTCCACGAGGCCAACCCGATGCTGGGGCTGCGTGGCGTCCGGCTCGGCATCGTCAAGCCCGGCCTGTACGCGATGCAGGTCCGGGCGATCTGCGAGGCCGCCGCGAGCGTCCGCAAGGAGGGCGGCGACCCGCAGGTGGAGATCATGATCCCCCTCGTGGCCACCAAGCCCGAGCTCGAGCAGATGCGGGCCGAGCTCGAACCCGTCGCGGCGGACGTGCTCGAACGCGAGAGCGTCGAGCTCGAGCACCTCGAATGGGGGACGATGATCGAGCTTCCGCGCGCGACCGTCACCGCGGGCGAGATCGCCGAGTCCGCGGACTTCTTCTCGTTCGGCACGAACGATCTCACCCAGACCGCGTTCGGGTTCTCCCGCGACGACATCGGGAAGTTCGTCGCGATGTACGAGGAGCGCAAGCTCGTGCCGGCGAACCCGTTCGTGACCATCGACCGGCCCGGGCGTCGGACGGCTGATGAAGATCGCGGTCGAGGAGGGGCGGTCGGCGAACCGAGAACTGCACGTCGGTATCTGCGGCGAGCACGGCGGTGACCCCGCGTCGGTCGCGTTCTGTCACGAGCTCGGGCTGGACTACGTGAGCTGTTCGCCGTTCCGGGTCGAGACCGCGCGGCTCGCGGCCGGCCAGGCAGCCGTCGGCTCGGCCGAGTCCACCTCGAAGTAGCCCCCAGAATCGCCCGCCGGTGTCGGCGGAATCCCCCGGCCTGGGGATGGGTTTCCGAACACGTGTTCGCTATCCTTCCCAGCCATTCCTCCCCGAGGAGCCCTCCCCCGATCCGAGGAGGTGGCACGTGGAGAAGGGACCGCTCAGCGGGGGACGCACCACGGATCCGATCCTTGGGCTGTTGGTCGGGATCGCGATCGCCGTTCCCCTGGTGGTGGCGTTCCACTGGGGACAGCAGGGATGGCGAGACCGCCACGAGAACTACCCGTCCAGGCCCAACGGCTACACGCAGATCGTCAACCGGTTCGGACAGGCGTGTAGCGGCGACGCGAGGGCGATCTCGATGTCGTGGCGGGCGGCCGACACCGGCACCACCTACCGCTTCCCGTTCCACCGCAAGCTCGGCGGCCGGCCGACGCAGATGGTCTCGCGACAAGGGCGGGCAGGTCGACGAACCTGGACAACGACGTCTACGGGCACATCCAGCAACAGCACCTGCAGCAGCTACGTCGAGCACGGGATCTACGGGTACGCGTGCCGAGCGAAGCGCGGTGGGAGCGAGTGGAGCACGCACGCGTTCGGGATCGCGATCGACGTGTCCTCCGCCGAGGACTACATGGGCAAGTGCTCGTCGACCGTGAACAGGCACCACGCCCCGATCTGGCAGAGCCATGGCTGGTACTGGGGACTCGCGTTCTGCGATCCGATGCACTTCCAGTTCGCGACCGGGTACTGACGACCATCCGAAGCCATCCGAAGGAGGAAGCTCATGAAGCGCACCTACGCGATCGTGGCCGGGCTCGCCGCGGGAGTGCTGGCGTCGCTCGGGATCATGGCCGTCGCCGCCCGGACGGCTCCCGAGCCGATGCCGTTCGGCCCGCCCATCGGTCCGGCGATCCGGTCGGACACGGGAGCAGGGGAGCTGCTGCTCGTCGTGCTCGGTGGCGTCTATCCGTCGCGAGCGGAGGCTGAGACCGCGAACAGCCAGATGCCGTTCGGCGACCTCCAGGGGTACTACGTCGTTCCGGTCGGGCAGTTCCAGGGGTTCCGCCAGCAGGCCGGGGAGCCCGGCGACTTCGCGCTCGTCAGCGTGTTCAGGACGGACGAGGGCGCACAGGAGTTCGTGGCTCTTGCCGGATCGTTCGGCCACCCGGCCGCGATCCTGCCCGAGCGGGTCAGGAGCCTCGGCGGCATCTACGCCGGCCTGGGCCAGGAGTCGAACCCGGCAGGCTCGGGGCCACTGCTGCGGCCGGTTGCGGAATCGCTTCCGTGACGCGCGGTGCTGCGATGTTCGTCGCGGGGATCCTCGGCCTGGTCGCATGCGGCCGCGGCGGTCCCGATGGATCGTCACCAACGCCATCGACCATCACGTGCCGGCCGGCCTTCGAGCAACCCAGCCACTTCGAGCCGCTCGAGACCTTCGAGGAGGCGTATCCCGATCATGTCGGGGTTCGGCTCGGGTTCCGGGACGGGCGTGGGCGCGAATTGCATGCGTTCGCCGGGCATCCCGGGGGAGTTCGGCGAGGGTTTGCCCGATGCCGGCGTCGTCCCACTCACTCATGAGCGAACCGGCCACCTGTTCGGCCGGGGGACGGTCTGGGTCCTGGTCTGGGACGAGGGTGGGTCGTGCGACCCGCGAGCCGTGCTCGGCAACGGCCTCGAGAAGCGCGCGTTCCTCCTGACGCTCGAGAGGACGGGGATCGTCACCCCCAGGTGAGGTCGCTCCCGGACGGGAGCCCGATGCGCGTCGTGCCTCCCCAGGCGCCGGAAGGAGGAGGCATGAAGCGTTCGCTGTCGGCAACGCTCCTGGTGGCGGTGCTGGTCGGCATCTTGGGGACCGCTCCGGCGGGGGCGAAGCTCGTCGAGCTGACCGCGTCGCCCAACCCCGCGAAGCTCGGAGGCAACGTCCGGCACTCGGTGGCACTCGGAACGATCGGCCGGCTCGAGGCGTGGGTGAGCGCGACCGGTTTCGAGCGCCCGGGCCCCGGCACGTTGCCACCCGGTTCGTGGGTCTTCGAGTGCTGCCCCTCGAGAACGGCCGGCACGCCCGCGTGGCACTACCGCTCTTTCGGGAGCGCGCCACCAGGTTCGTATCGGTTCGGAGCAACGGCCAGGATGCGCGGCACGTTCCTGTCATCCGTCGCGGTCGGCTTCACGTCGGACAGCGTCTGGATCCGCGTCACCTGACCGCGTTACGAGCTTCCGATGTTCCGAAGGTCGATTGCTAGCATCGGGTCGTGGACGTGGTTCGTCGCCACCCCCTCCTCGTCGCGGTCACCGCCGTGTTCGTGGTGGTCATACTCGGCGTCGCCCTCACCGGGATCGCCGTGTGGCGTGCAGCCCATACGGACGACGCGAGCCGGATCGAGCACGCCGACGTGATCCTGGTGCTCGGAGCGGCGCAGTACGACGGCCGGCCTTCGCCCGTGTTCGAGGGCCGGCTCCGGCATGCGTCGTTGCTCTACGAGGATGGGAGGGCCGGCACGATCGTGGTGCTCGGCGGGTCGGCTCCCGGTGACCGGTCGTCCGAGGCCGAGGCGGGCCGCACCTGGTTGCTCTCCGAGGGTGTCCCGTCCGAAGCCGTTTTCGCCTCGCCGGTGGGTGACACCACGTTCGAGTCGCTGGAGGCGGCCGCAGGCTGGATGCGCGACCAGGGGCTGACCACGGCGTTCCTCGTCTCGGATCCGTGGCACAACCTGCGGGTCAAGCGGATGGCCTCGGACCTCGGGATCGAGGGCTATGCCTCGGCCACCTGGCAGTCGGCCGCACGGACGGAGGGAACGCGCCTGGGCGGGTACATGCGCGAGACCCTCGCGTACCTGTACTACCGCGTGTTCGGCGGCTGAGCCGGCCGGCTCAGGTGACGGTGAGCCTTGCCTCCATGTCGAACGCCGTGTGGAGGCGACAGATCACCGTGTAGGAGCCCGGGTCCAGGTCGATGACCGCCGAATCGGACGTGAGCGGCTCGAGCGAGACGTCGATGTCCGTCCCCCTGACGGTGAACGTGTGCGGCGTGTTCGCGTTGGCGTTCTGGACGTCGATCGTGGCTCCGCTCTCGACTTCGATCCGAGCGGGATCGAACAGGTAGTTGTTGAGCGCGACGGCGAGCGACGCTCCGCCGGCACCCGCGTCACCGGTCTCCCCGGTCTCGTTGCCGCGGTCTCCGTAGTAGCCGCCGCCCGTTCCGGTCTCACCCGTCGCGCCGGCCGCGCCCGTCGCTCCGGACTCGAACGCGACCCCGCCGTCGTCGACGCCGCCCTCCTCGCCGTTCGCCCCACCGCACGCTGCGGCGAGCAGCAACGTCGCTCCGACCGCGATCAGCCGTCGGGTCGTGGTGCTCCTCATCCGAGCCTCCCATCCAACGTCGTCATCAGGCGATACGGCACCGGCGCGGGATCGGTTCGACCCGGCAGGCGGCCGGAGCCGTCGGACCCGCCCGCTAGTATCGCCTCGTGTCCGGCCCCCGCGAGCGAACCGAGCAGATCGAGCGCCAGATCCTGTCGCCGCACGCCACCCTCGCGGTGGCGAGCAAGGGGCGCGAGCGGCCCGAGGAGCAGGACCCGCTCCGAACGTGTTTCCAGCGTGACCGGGACCGGATCGTCCACTCGAAGGCGTTCCGTCGGCTGAAGCACAAGACGCAGGTCTTCCTGGCCCCCGAGGGTGACCACTACCGGGTCCGCCTCACCCACACGCTCGAGGTGAGCCAGATCGCTCGAACGGCCGCCCGAGCGCTTCGCCTGAACGAGGATCTCACCGAGGCGATCGCGCTCGGTCACGACCTCGGCCACACGCCGTTCGGGCACCTCGGCGAGCAGGCGCTCACACCGTTCCTGGAGCGGCCGTTCCGTCACAACGAGCAGTCGCTCCGCATCGTCGACCATCTGGAGAACGACGGGAGGGGACTGAACCTCAGTTGGGAGGTTCGCGACGGCATCGTCAACCACACGTGGTCGATGCCGCAGCCGTCCACACCCGAGGCCCAGCTCGTCCGCTACGCCGACCGGATCGCGTACATCAACCACGACGTGGACGACGCGGTCAGGGCCGGGGTGCTGGCTGTCGTCGGACCTTCCCGGCGAGGCGATCGGGGTCCTGGGCGACTCGCATTCGGCGCGGATCGACACGCTCGTCACGGACCTCGTGGAACGGAGCGCCGAAGGTCCCGAGGTGGGACTGTCCGACGAGGTGCACCGCGCGCTCGACGGGCTCCGGGAGTTCCTGTTCGACCGGGTGTACCTGCGCGACGAGGCGCGCTCCGAGCAGGCCAAAGCCATCGCGATGGTCCGGAACCTGTTCACGCACTACCTGGAGCACCCGGACGAGGTCCCCGAGGAGTACCATCGGGCACCGGGCGACCTGCCGACCCGCGTGGCCGACTACATCGCGGGCATGACGGATCGGTTCGCCCTTCGGACCTACGAACGGCTCTTCCTTCCCCGAGGTTGGTTGGACTAGTCCGGGCGAAGGAGGGACAGTCGGAGTGGCTGGACGGATCAGGGACGAGGACCTCGCGGCCGTCCGCGAGCGAACCGACATGCTCAAGCTCGTCTCCGGCTACGTCACCCTGAAGAAGGCCGGCAACGACAGCTTCGTCGGGCTGTGTCCGTTCCACACGGAGAAGACCCCGTCGCTCTCGGTGTCGCCCAGCAAGGGGATGTACCACTGTTTCGGCTGCGGCGCAGGTGGTGACGCGATCCGGTTCCTCCGTGAGGTCGAGCACCTCGAGTTCGCGGAGGCGGTCGAGCGGCTGGCGAAGGAGGCCGGGATCACGCTGCGGTACGAAGGGGACACGCCGGCCGAACGCCGCGCCGCATCTCGCCGTCAGGTGCTGCACCGGGCCAACGAGTCCGCGTTCGAGCTGTACCACCAGATGCTGCTCGAGGGGCGGGAAGGCGAGGAGGCGCGCCGGTACCTCGCGGAGCGGGGGATCGACCGCGACACCTCGGTCGAGTTCGGGATCGGCTACGCGCCGGGGTACTCCGGACTTCCTGCTCCGCCGGTTGGCGCGGTCGCTCTCGCCCGAGGTGCTCGTCGAGTCGGGCCTCGTCTTGCGGGACCAGGAGGGCAACGTCCGCGATCGGTTCCGAGGCCGGATCACGTTCCCCGTCCACGATCTCTCGGGGAAGCCGGTCGGGATCGGCGCCCGGACGCTTCCCTCAGCGGGAAGCGCGCGCGACGAGGGTCCGAAGTACCTGAACTCGCCGGAGACCCCCATCTACCGGAAGGGCGAGGTCCTCTACAACCTGCATCGCGCGAAGTCCGTCGTCGCGAGGTCCGGCGAGGTCTTCGTGGTCGAGGGCTACACGGACGTGATCGCGATGTCGCGGGCGGGTCTCGCCAACGCTGTGGCCACGTGCGGCACGGCCCTCGGCGAGGGTCACTTCCGCCTCGCGTCCCGGTTCGCGCAGCGGATGGTCCTCGCGTTCGACTCGGACGAGGCCGGAGCGCGGGCGGCCGAGCGAGCCTTCGAGTTCGTCGAGCGCTTCCCGGTCCGGCCCGTCGTGATGATCCTGCCCGAGGGCCTCGATCCGGCCGAGTTCGTGCAGAAGCACGGTCCCGACGCTCTGCGGGAGCTCGCCGATCGAGCCGTCCCGCTCGTCGAGTACATGATCCGCCGGACCGTCGGCCGCCACGATCTCTCCTCGATCGAGGGCCAGAGCGCCGCGGTGGCGGCGACGGTCCCGGTGCTCGAGGCCCTGACCGACCCGGTTCGCCAGGGCGAGTACGCCCACCTGCTGGCCGAGCTCGCTGGCGTGTCCGAGGGGTCCGTGGTGCTGGCCCTGGAACGGCGCCTGGCCGGCCGCCCCGTCGACGTCGCCGCCACGGTCAAGCGGGTCTCCGCGCAGGAGAAGGTCGAGCGGGAGATGCTCCGGCTGCTCGCTCGCGATCTCGAGACGTTCCGCGCGCTCGCGCCGAGGCTGCCGGAGGAGTACTTCCAGTCTGCGCAGCACCGCGCTCTGCTGAAGCAGCTCGCAGATGCCGGGGGTGACGTTCGGACCGGAGTCGTGGACGCGCAGGACGAGGAGTCAAGACGGGCGCTCACGGCGCTCGCGCTCGAACCGCTCGAGGGCGAGGCGGGGCCCGACTACGCCGAAGACGTCCTTGCCCGGCTCCAGGAGTTCGCGCTCAAGACGGAAGAGCGCGAGGCTCCGCAAGGAGCTGCAGAAGATGAACCCGACGACCGACGATCGCTACGACGAGCTGTTCCAGCAACTGATCGCGACCGACGGGGAGCTCCGACGCCTCCGTGAACGCGGACACGTCCACGCGTAGAGGGGCTCAGCGAGCGGTTTCGGCGAGACGAGATCCGTTCGGGTCACCATGGGTTCCGTCCCGTACACTTCCCGGCGTCCTCCCCCCCGAAGACTGGGAGCCGCAGCGTTGACGGAAGTAGCCCGCGACCTGGGTCTGGAAGAAGCGAAGGAGCAGATCACCGCCCGCGGGCGTGAGCGGGGCTTCGTCACGTCGGACGACCTGCTCGACGCGGTCCCCGTCGAGGACTTCACGCCCGAACAGGTCGAGGACTTCCTGTCGCAGGTCGAGGAGCATCTGCGCGGCGAGGGCATCGAGGTCATCGAGGTGCCCGGCGACGAGGTCGACGCCACCGCCCAGCGACAGCTCGACGTCGATCTGCTGAAGGCGCCCACGAACGACCCCGTTCGGATGTACCTGAAGGAGATCGGCAAGGTGCCGCTCCTGACGGCCGCCCAGGAGGTCGATCTCGCCCGGCGGATCGAGGCTGGGGAGTTCGCCACCGAGCTCCGTGAGTTCATGGAGGAGGACGAGCGCGTCGATCAGAAGCGCCTGCGCCTGGTGGCCGAGTCGGTCGTCGCGATCCGCGAGCACCAGCTGGAGAAGTTCGGCAAGGTCGAGGGGATCGGCCGGGCGCGGGTCTCCAAGAGCTACAAGCCCAAGACCCGCGAGGACCTGGACGACTTCCTGCGCCGGGTCGAACGCGACGGTCAGCTCGCCAAGCGCAAGCTGATCGAGGCCAACCTCAGGCTCGTGGTCTCGATCGCCAAGCGCTACGTGGGCCGCGGGATGCTGTTCCTGGACCTGATCCAGGAAGGCAACCTCGGCCTGATCCGCGCCGTCGAGAAGTTCGCGTACGCGAAGGGCTTCAAGTTCTCGACGTACGCGACGTGGTGGATCCGGCAGGCGATCACCCGAGCGATCGCGGACCAGGCGCGGACGATCCGGATCCCGGTCCACATGGTGGAGACGATCAACAAGCTCGTTCGCATCCAGCGCCAGCTGCTGCAGGACCTCGGTCGCGAACCGATGCCCGAGGAGATCGGGCGTCAGATGGGCATCCCGGCCGACAAGGTGCGCGAGATCTTGAAGGTGAGCCAGGAGCCGGTGTCGCTCGAGACGCCGATCGGCGAGGAGGAGGACTCCCACCTCGGCGACTTCATCGAGGACTCGGACGCGATCGTCCCGGTCGACGCGGCGAGCTTCATCCTGTTGCAGGAACAGCTCGAGTCGGTCCTGCACACGCTGTCCGAGCGCGAGAAGAAGGTGATCCAGCTCCGGTTCGGGCTGCTGGACGGCCACCCCCGCACGCTCGAGGAGGTCGGTCGGGAGTTCGGGGTCACGCGCGAGCGGATCCGCCAGATCGAGTCGAAGACACTGTCGAAGCTCCGGCATCCCTCGAGGTCGCAGAAGCTCCGCGATTACCTGGAGTAGCCGGGCGGGCTCGAGGCCCGCACCGCGTCAGTTCATCGACAGGTCGTCGACGTCGGGTTCGAGCCGACGTTGGATCCCGGCCCGAGCCCGCTGGATCGCCTCGACGCTCTTCCAGCTGGCCCGCTCGGCCAATCGCCGCCCGTGCAACGCGAGGCGGTTCGAAGGATGACGCGCCATCGCCAGACGGACGCCGGGCGGTCGTTGGTCGTCGGGATCGTGTTTGGACAGCTCCCGGCCGAGGAGGTACCCGACCACGCCGCCGACCACGAGGCCCGTTCGGAAGCGCATAGGGCATCCTAGTCCGATCGAGGGCCGTTGGTAGACTCCCGGCGCGGTCGCGCGTCCGGCGCGACGACGATCCGGGGTAGCTCAATTGGCAGAGCGGCGGACTGTTAATCCGTAGGTTGTGGGTTCGAGTCCCACCCCCGGAGCTTCCTGGGCGACGACGCTGCGTCCGCCCTTCCGAGATCGATCGGTCTTGAGACGAGAGCTCCCCTGCGTTTGTCTCCGCTGATCGCGGGTACCGCTGCGGTGCAGCGTATCGTCGGATGAGCCGAGGAGGTCGAACGATGAGCGAGGTCGACGAGCAGCGCGGCGACGCCGAGGTCGGCACCTGCCACGTGTGCAGGCGAACGTTCGAGACTCAGGAAGAGCTCTCGAAGCATCTGATGGACGAGCACGATGAGGGTACGGGGATGGACGCGCTGGGGCCCTAAGCGAGCTCAACACTCGATCAGGGCGACTGCCAGCCGGAGAAGAAGGTGACGACCGTCGGCAAACCCGCGACCACGTCGCCCGAACAGGTCCCGACGCCCCGGCCTTTGTACACGTTCACGCTGTCCTCGGGCGCGAAGCCCTGTTCGTCGATCGTCCGGAGGTAGAAGCAGACACCCGACTCGGAGAGCCGTGCGACGTTGACCTCCTTGCCCGTGACCCAGACGCGCATCGACACGGAGAAGTCGTTCGACGCCGCCGACGCCGTTCCCGCCGGAACCCATCCGAGGTTCGGTTCGGCTGCCGCGAAGTCCGCGACCGTGAGGCCCGTGTAGTCCAGATCGTCGGTGAACAGCGTCTTGGAGGTCGTCAGCGCCACCTGCAGGTCGCTCTGGGCGGAGCGATCCATCGCGCGTTCCTTGGCGGAGAGGAACGTGGGGACGGCCATCATCGCGAGGACGCCGATCGTCATCAGCACGACCATCATCTCGACGAGCGTGAATCCGCCCTCGTCCTCATCGAACGCTCGAGCTCGCATCTGCCGCGACCCTCCGAAGGTCCCACGGGTGGCCCTTCGTCTTCCATCGGGCGCGCCAGGCTCGCCCTTGAGACTTACGGCAAGAGCAGCAGGCGCTCGAACGGGGTGCCACGAAGCCTCGACCACGCGGGATCCCGACGCGTACAGTTGGGCACCCGATGCCACCCACCCGCCGCCCCAGCGGGCGCCCGGTCGCTTTCATGGCGGCGTTCATCGCCGGATGTCTCGTGCTCGTCGCGGTGGCACTCGCCGTCTCCACGGCCGGATCGTCGCCGTTCACCTTTCGAGGGGTACCCGGCGCGATCGGTGTCGTGGTCTCGATCGTGGCCGCGGTGCTCGCCGGTCCCCTGGCGGGAGTGCTGGTTGCCGCGGTCGGCGGGATGGCGTACGTGGTCCTGGTCGCGGACGGGCGGCTCGGAGGCTTCGTCGCGATCGCGCTCTGGGCGATCGCCGCCGGAGCGGCCGGCCTCATCGCCGATCGATACCGGGCTGCCGGCCGGGAACGAGACCTGGCTCACGCGGCGGAGCGGCGAGCTCGTCAGGCCGCGGAGTCGGAGTCCGAACGGCTCGCCCACCTCCAGGCGCTCACCGCGCGGCTCGCGACCACGGTGACGGTGCACGACGTCGGCGAGACCCTCGTCGATGCCGTCATCGGGGCCTTCGGCGGCACGGCCGCGAGCATCTCGCAGCTGTCCGACGACGGGAAAGAACTGGTGTCGATCGTCGCGCGCGGCTACGCGCCCGAGCTCCTCGAGCGTTGGTCGAGGTTCCCCGTCGACACGCCCGTGATCCTCGCGGACGCGGTGTCGCGTCGGTCGGTCGTCACCGTCGACAACGCGGTCGACGCGGTCGAACGCTATCCGCTCCTCGGGATCTTCGGGTCCGGGTACCCGCTCGGCGCGCAGGCGGCCGCACCGCTGCTCGCGGGCGACGACGTCCTCGGCGTGATCGGCATCAACTTCGACCACCCGAGGCGCTTTTCCCTCGAGGACCAGGCCCTGCTGCTCGCGATCGGCCGTCAGTGCGGACAGGCGATCGAACGCGCGCGCTTGTTCGAGGCCGTACGCCTGGCCGCTCGGGTCGAACGCGTCAAGGCTGTCTCCGAAGCGATGAACCCCGGGCTCGGCGTCGGCGAGGTCGCGGGAGCGATCCTCGCCGAGGCGGCCGAGGCGCTCGGGGCGGCCGCGGGTGGCCTCGGCGTCGTGTCGGGCGATGGCCGGACCTTCGAGTTCATGTCTCGGTTCGGGGCGGTGGCGGGAACCGCCCACAGCGTCCCGGTGGAGAGCTCGGGTCCCACCACCGAGGCGTTCCGTACCGGGTCGGTCGTTCGGATCGAGCGGGCCGAGGAGTGGCGGCGCGCGTACCCGGGTGGAAGTCCCCTGCTGGGGGAGTTCGCGGAGGCCGTCCTCGCCGTCCCGATCTCGGCCGCCGGGAGGAGGATCGGGGCCATCGGCCTTCGGTTCGACCGGGAGCGATCGTTCTCGCCCGACGAGCTCCGGTTCGTCGGATCGCTGGCGGATGAAGCGGGGGAAGCGCTCGAACGAGCACGGCTCTTCGAAGCCGAGCAACGCGCGCTGCGCAGGGCAGCCCGACTGCAGGAGGTGACGGCTCGTCTCTCGCGCGCCGTGACGACGGAGGACGCGGCGCGAGCGATCCTGCGCGGCGCCACAGGTGCCGTGAGTGCGGACGCCGCCGCGATCGCCCTCGCCGGGGACGAGGGCCTGCGCGTGGTGCCCGGTCAGATGTCGCGCGGGACCCTGAGGCTGCGCCCGCCGTTCGAGGTGCCGGTTTCCGACCGGGGCGTTCTGGCGCACGTGTACGGGAGCGGCCGTTCGCGATGGGTCCGGTCCGAGGCCGACTGGCGCCAACGGTTCGCAGAGGACTTCGGAGCGCTGCGGTCGCTCGGCACCTGCCTGTACGCGGTCCCCATCGTCTCCAGGGGGGAGCCGATCGGAGCCCTCGCCGTGTTCTTCGTCGACGAGCGCCCGGAGCCGTCCGCCGAGGACGCCGAGCTGATCCGGTCCTTCGCCCAGCAGGCGGGGGTCGCGCTCGAGCGGGCCCGAACGTACGAGATCGAGCACGAGGCGGCCATCACGCTGCAGCGGAACCTGATGCCCGAGAATCTCTCCCACGAACCGAAGGTCGAGGTCGTGGGACGGTACCTCCCGGCCACGCAGGGGGTCCACGTCGGCGGAGACTGGTACGACCTCGTGGATCGCCCGGACGGCACCGTCGCGCTCGCCGTGGGTGACATCGCCGGACACGGCCTGCCGGCCGCCGCCGCCATGGGTCAGGTGCGAAGCGCGTGGAGAGCCCTGGCGCTGTCATCCGGCGACCCCGCCGGGATCCTTGCGTCCCTCGACCGCTTCGCGGCCGGGGTGGAGGGCGCCTTCTTCTCGACGATCCTCACGATGTTGCTCGACCCGTCGACGAACGAGCTCCGGTACGCATCGGCCGGGCATCCGCCCGCGATGGTGATCGACGCGGACCGAACGTCGCGGTTCCTCGAGGGTGGCCGATCGGTCCCGCTCGGACTGCCCTACGATCTCCCGCGACCACAAGCGGTGGAGATCCTTTCGGCGGGCGCGGTGCTCGTCCTGTACACGGACGGGTTGGTCGAGCGGCGGGACGAACCGCTCGACGAGGGCCTGCATCGGCTCGGACGCACCGCGGTGCGGGTCGCAGGCTTGCCGCTCACGGAGGTCGCCGATGCCCTGCTCGATGTGGTCGCGGACGATCGCCACGACGACGTCGCCCTGCTCGCGGTCGGCCCGAAGCTTCCTGCCGAAGTGTTCCGACGGAGCTTTCCGGCAGACGCGGTGCAACTCGCGACGATGCGCGCCGAGCTTCGTGCGTGGCTCGACCGATCGGGGCTTCCCGCCGAGACCAAGGAGGACGTCGTCCTCGCATGCACCGAGGCCGCCGCGAACGCGATCGAGCACGCGTACATCGGGCGGGACGGGGACATCCTCGTGGTGGGGGAGACCGACGACGGCTGGTTGCGGATCGAGGTATCCGACGACGGTCGTTGGCGCGACCCGCGACCCGACGACGCTCGCGGTCGCGGGCTGGATCTCGTTCGCACCCTGATCGGCGACATCGACGTCGAACGCGGCGAGCGTGGGACGACGGTTCGGATGCGCGTGGGTGTCACGTGACCGGACGGTTCGAGGGCAGGCGAGGCCGGGTCTGCTGCGGGCATGGACCGTGATGGCGGAGGTCGTGACCGTCGAGTTCGAGTCGCGGTCGGACGCCACGATCGCGCGGATCCGTGGCGAGGTCGACATGTCCAATGCCGACCGCCTTCACGACGAGCTGTCGTCCCGCATCGGGGAAGCGCGGTACCTCGTCGTGGACCTGTCCGGATGTGACTATCTCGACAGCGCAGGTCTGAGCGTGATCGCGAGGATCGACGCGAGATGTCGTGCCAGGGGAGCGGTGATGCGCCTGGTGGTGCCCACCTCGGCCGCCAACGTCGCTCGCGTCCTGTCGATCACGGGGATGCTCGGGGTCCTGAACGTCGACGGGTCCGTCGACGAGGCGCTCGCGTTCGCCGCGGCGAGCGGGGGCTGAGGCTCACCTCCCGGCGCCGAGCTCGGCGCGGATCCGCTCCGTGGAGGCCGACAGCGCCGAGGCGAGAGCGTCCGCGTCGCCGGCCGAACCGACGAACGCGAACCCACGCCGGGCCATCGCGACGGCCGATCCGGCCGAAGGGGCGTGGATGCCCGGGACGACTCCGTGCTCGTGGGTGGCCTCGAGGATCGTGTCCAGCGCCGAGAGGAGTTGCGGATCCTCCAGGTCGGCGAACGACGAGAGGCCGAGCGCGAGGCTGAGGTCCGCCGGGCCGACGTACACACCGTCGAGCCCGTCCACCGCGCAGATGTCGGCGACGGCCGCCAGGCCCTCCGCCGTCTCGATCTGCGCGAACGCGAGCACCGACCCGTTGGCCAGTTCGGTCTGTTCACGTCCCGCCCCGAACGCGGATCGAACCGGGCCGTAGCTGCGGATGCCTCGAGGCGGGTACCGACACGCGAGCGCGAGTTCGCTGGGCCTCGTCGGCGGAGTTCACCATCGGTCCGATCACGCCTCGCGCGCCGAGGTCGAGGGCCCGCATCACGAGCGCCGGGTCGTTCCGTGCCAGGCGAACGAACGGCACCGCGCCGGTCGGCTCGATCGCGGCGACCACCGTCCCAAGCGTGTCCATCGTGGCCGACCCGTGCTGGAGGTCCACCGTCACCGCGTCGAACCCGGCCCCGGCGACGAGCCCGGCGGTCGACGCGCCCTCGAGGCTGAGCCAGGCGTTGAGGGCGACCTCGCCCTTCGCCCACCGTTCGCGAACGCGGTCCCCCATGCGCGGCATCGTAGACCGCAGGGACCCGCAAGGTCAGGTACCCGAAAGGTGGGGGCAGTGCGCCGCAAGCGTTCCGGCGTGACCCGAGCGTAGGCTGAGGGTAGAAGGTCCGGAGCTCAGATCCTGATCCCTCTCTCCGATCTGAGCGCCGGACCTTCCGTCGTGTCTCACTACCCTCGCCGTGTCACGCTGCCTGCTCGATCGCGATCCGGTCGAGCGCGGGCAGTCCCGCGAACTGGTCGAAGCCCCAGCTCACGACCTGCTCCGACGTCACCACCACGTTGTTGTCGAACAGGTACGGGATCCAGGGCACGACATCCTCCATCAGGTAGCGGTCGAGGTCAGCCCAGCACTCGAGCCGCTCCTCGTCGATCGCGGGGATGCAGGCGTCGATCTGCTCTTCCGCGCTCGGCATCGAGGTGTCCGGATCGTACCCGCGCTCGTCGAGCATCTCGGGCGTGATCCCCACCATCGTGTCGTTGCAGCACGACTCGGGTCCGATCGCGTCGCGGCCGAACAGCGGCGGTCCGAAGGTGAAGCCGTCCGGGTAGTCCTTGCCCCACGAGACGCTCGGGCACAGCTGCCAGTGGGTGTTCGGATCCTCGCAGCGCGCGTACATCGTGGCGCGGTCGAAGGTCTTCACGTCGAGCGTGATCCCGAGAGGTTCGAGCGACTGCTGGAGCAGCGCCGTCTGCTCCGGGTACGGGTCTGCCTCGTCGGTCACGGTGAGGAGGCCGTCACACGCCGCGTCGTCGCAGACGCCGTCGCCGTCGGAGTCGTACTGAGACTGAGCCATCATCTGCTTCGCAACGTCGATGTCTCCCGCGCCGTTCGGCGTCACGTATGGGTCGTAGTCCTGAAGCAGGTTCCCTTGCAGGCTGTCGACGAAGATGTGTCCGGCCAGCTCGCCGAACAGCGGCCCGCCGCGCAGCTGACGAAACCCCTCCTTGTCGAGCGCGAGGTTCAGGGCCTTGCGCACGTTCACGTCGTCGAACGGCGGCAGGGCCAGGTTCATCTCGATGTAGCGCACGGCGTCGGAGGGGTTCGAGTGGATCTGGTCCTGCAGGTTCGGGTCGGTCGAGTAGCGCTGGACCTGCGTCGCGGGTGGCACGCCGTCGAGCATGAAGTGGAGCTCGCCCGCCTCCACCTGCAGCGCCAGGTCGTCCTCTTGGCCGCCGATCTCCGTCTCGATCCGGTCGACGTATCCCTCACGGAGGTCGTCGGTGGCCGGGTCGTACGACGGGTTCCTGACCAGGACGATCGAACGCCCTACGTCGTAGCCGGAGACCGGATCCTGATCATCCGCGGGAACCGAGAAATCGAGCTGATCGGTCCCCTCGAACATGTAGGGACCCGTGCCGATGAGGAAGCGTCCGTAGTTGTCGTCGTGGCCCTCCGCCACGCCGAGGCGCGCGTCGGGGTCATCGGGGTTCGGGGGGATCGGAGCGGTCGCCGGCATCGCCATCCGGTACGGGAGGTCGCCGGTCGGAGCGGTGGTGCGGATCAGGAGCGTCTGGTCGTCCGGCGCCTCCAGGCCGCTGATCGAATCCGCCTCGCCATCCGCGTACTCGTCGAACCCCTCGATCGCCGAGTAGTAGAAGCTGTAGCCGCCGGTGGCGCATTCGCCGCACGCTTCACGCTCGAGCGCACGGATGAAGTCCTGGGCGGTCACCTCGACGTCGTCGAGCGGCGGCGCGTAGCGGACGCCCTGCTTGAGCGTGAAGGTCCACTCGAGACCGTCTGCGGACACCTCGGGCTGGGCGGCCGCGAGGTCGGGGAGTACCTCGTTCCCGCCCTCCTCGGTCGTCTTGCCGTTGAAGGACATCAGCGTGCGCAACAGACAGCAGCGGAAGTACTCCCACGCGACGCTGTAGTACTCCTTCTGCGGATCGAAGGCGCTCGTCACGTCGGACACCTGCGCGATCTCCAGCGTTCCGCCGACCGGCGCTTCGCCTTCGGGCGCCGCGGTCTCGCCGTCCGGTTGCTGCTCGTCACCCCCTCCTCCGCAGGCGCTCGCGACGAGAGCGAGCACGAGGACAAGCGCGACGAGCCACGAGGATCTCCGGCCCATGCCGCCTCCTTCGGGGATCCGAGGACCACGCCGCGGCCCACGCCGCGGCCTCTCTCAGATGTCCCTACGGCGGCCCTGTTTCATCAGCGCTTCGGTCTCCTGCCCGAACCTCCCGGCATCCTGCTGCCAGTCCACCATCCGCCGGTACTGCGACGGGCTCATACCCGTGTGGTGCCGGAACGTGGTGATGAAGTGGGACAGGGAGTTGAATCCCGATCGGTGGCAGACCTGGGTGACGGAGAGCGAGGACTCGCGCAGGAGGTCTGACGCGTGGCGGATGCGGAGCCCGATCAGGTACCGGTAGGGCGGTACGCCGTACCGTTGCTTGAAGATCCGGGTGAGGTAGAAGGGGGACAGCGCCGCGGCTCGCGCGACGGCGTTCATGTCGAGGTCCTGGTTGAAGTTCTGATCCAGGTAGGCGCGCACCTGGTCGGCGCGTTCACGAACGTGCCGACTCTGGCGGTCCTCCGAACCGAACACTCCGAGCAGGGCGGACCCCCCTCTCTTCCAAGGAATCTACGTGCCTGGAAGGCTCCTCGTCTTGCGGATTCCTGCCCCGGAGGCGCTCGGCAACTCACCCTGGCGTGCGTGCTTGAGCACTCCGCATAGACTCGTTGAGCGGGGCGGTAGCTCAGTCGGTCAGAGCAGCGGACTCATAATCCGTCGGTCGCAGGTTCAAGTCCTGCCCGCCCCACCGATCTATGTGTGGTTCCGCCTGATGCGTGACACATCGGCTCCGGCTCGAGGGTGACACGGCTCCGCCTGAGGGGTGACGCTGGCTCCGCCTGATCCGCGACACACTCCCGAGCATGTTGGTGGAGCTGAGTGTCGTGGAGCAGAGGTACCAAGCAGTGCTCGCGGTGATCCGTGATGGTGTTGCGGTCGTGGAGGTGGCGCGGCGGTTCGACGTGTCGCGCCAGGCGGTGCATCGGTGGTTGCGCTGGTACGAGGACCAGGGCCTGCCCGGGCTCGCCGATCGTTCGCACCGGCCCCGGCGGTGCTCGCACCAGATGGACCCCGCGACCGAGGTGTGGGTGCTGGAGGCCAGGCGGCGGAACCCGGACTGGGGCCCTCGTCGGCTGGTCCACGAGGCCTCGAGGGAGGGCCTGGACCCGGTCCCTTCGCGCTCGGGGGTCTACCGGGCGCTGAAGCGGGCGGGGTTGATCGACCCACAGGCCCGGCGGCGGCGCGATCGCAGGTTCAAGCGCTGGGAGCGTGGCGGAGCGATGGAGCTTTGGCAGATGGACGTGGTGGGCGGGATCGTGCTCGCCGACGGACGGGAAGCCAAGGTGCTGACCGGCATCGACGACCATTCTCGGTTCGTCGTGTGCGCCGGGCTGATGCTGCGGGCGACCAGCAGGGCCGTGTGCTCCGCACTTCGCCCAGGCGATGGGACGCCACGGCGTCCCGCAGGAGATCTTGACCGATAACGGCAAGGTGTTCACCGGTCGCTTCGGTGCCAAGGACACCGAGGTCCTGTTCGACCGGATCTGCCGGGAGAACGGCATCGACCACCTGCTGACGGCGCCCAGGCGTCCGCAGACCACCGGCAAGATCGAGCGGTTCCACCGGACGCTTCGCACCGAGTTCCTGACCGGACGCGTCTTCCAGGACCTCCCCACCGCCCAGGACGAGCTCGACCGGTGGGTCGAAAGCTTCAACACCGAGCGCCCGCACTCGGCGATCGACATGGCCACGCCGGCGAGCCGGTTCTCGGGCGCCGAGCCGGGGCGACCGGCGGAGGTGCGGGGCGCTGTTCGGGGAGCGCTCGGGCGATGACTGGATCTCGCGCAAGATCACGAGCAACGGCATCATCTCGGTCGCCTGGCAGGAAGATCAGCTGCGGCAAGCACCGGGCCGGCCGTCGGGTCGACGTCCACCTGCAGGGGGAGGTGATGCAGATCTGGGACGGAGACGAGCTCATCAAGACCGTTCTAACGCACGAGCGGGAAGGAGGTTAGGAAGAGGCACGCGGCCAAGGCGAGCTGAGCGTGCGAGGATGACCGTCGAGGTGTAGACGGATCAGGCGGAGCCATTCCGTCACGCATCAGCCGGACCCTCGACACGCCCCGACCGATCTATGACGCCCCACGTCACTCCACCGGTTCGACCGGGTCGCCGACCCGAGCCTCTCCCGGCTCGACGACCTCCGCGTACACGCCGAACTCCAGCTGCTTCCTCGCGTTGGTCCCCCGGTAGTCGCGGATCACCCGCAGCGTGGGGAAGTCGCGTCGGCCGGTCGCGGGGTCGAGCGTGGTCACCACGCACCGTGGGACGGGCTCGGCCACACGGAGGCGCACCTCGCCGACCCTGACGTCGCGTCCCGCCCACGAGTCCTCCTCGTGCGGTCGCGCGACGCCCTCGATCTCGATCGTCATGCGGAACCGACCAGGATCCAGCGTGCCGTCGTGGCCGCCTTGCCGGGCGAGCTCCGCCACCGACTCGAGCGAGACGAGCGTGACCGGTCGCACGTCGAGCGCGTCGCCGGGGTGATCGGGCCGCGCCAGCCGGACCTCGTGGCCCGCGTAGCGAGACAGCGCCTCGGTGAAGTCGCCGTCGATCGTCCGCGCCCGGACGGGGCGGCCGTAGAAGTCGGCGACGAGCGACTCGCCGTCGGGTTCGGGGCGGCCCGTGACCACGATGCCGTCGGGCAGTCGCAGTTCGAGGACGTCGCGCTCCTCGTCGTAGTTCGCGCGGACGGGGATGAGCGGCGCCTTGGTGGCGCCAGAGAACCGCTTGCCGTTCCCGTCGACGAGGAAGAACCGACGGTCCCCGATCGCGCCTCGCGCGTCGAACCGGAGCCGGTCGGGATGGTGGAGGGCGGTCGACTTCACCGGCGTGACGTTGAAACGCGCGACCGTCGCCATCGGCGCCACGGTACCAAGCGGTGCGCGTCCGGGACGGGATCGGGTGCGTGATAGTTTTCGGTCCGTGGAGACCGGTCGCGCGTTCGGATGCGTTCGCCGCATCCGACGGACATCCATCCCGACCTCGGTGAGGTTGCATTCCTGCTCGGCACCTGGCGAGGCGAGGGCGACGGCGAGTGGCCGAGCACCGAGCCGTTCCGCTACGGCGAGGAGGTCACCTTCGAGGACGTCGGCGACGACTACCTCGTGTACGCGCACCGGTCCTGGTCGCTCGACGACGGCTCGCCGGTGCACCTCGAGCGAGGGTTCGTGCGCCCCGCCGGACCCGGCCGCGTCGAACTCGTGCTGGCGCATCCGCTCGGGATCACGGAGATCGCGGAGGGTACGGTCGCGGGCGAGGTCGTCGAGGTCGCGTCCACCGTCGTGGGCCTCACGACGACCGCGGGTCCGGTGACCGAGCTCCGGCGGCGGATCGAGGTTCGGGGCGACGAGATGGTCAACGAGACGCACATGGCGATGCGCGAGGTTCCGCTCATGTCCCACGTTCGGGCGCGTCTCGCACGCGCCTGCGAGTTCAGCCGCGCAGGACGAGGCCTCGGTACCCGTCGACGAACCCGGCCGTTCGGAGGGCGTCCGCGAACGGCGAGTCCGGTCCGGGGACGCCGTCGATCCTGGTGAGCTCGATCCGCTTCATGCGCCCGTCCTTCACGAGCGACGCGAGCGCGTCGACCCATGAGCCGTCCGAGCCGGCCGGGAACGTGAGGAGCGTTCGACCGCCTCGCTCGAGGTACGCGGCGGCGCTTCCGTCGGCGAGCACCGACGTACGCGCCCGCCGCGCGCGCGGGGCGGCCGGCGCTCTCGGGCCACGCGAGCGCGGCCCCGTACGGCTGGGCCGGATCGGCGGCGCCGAGGACGTGGACCGAAGCGCTCGGTCGGGCGAGCTCTCGGAGCTCGCGGATCCTGTCCACCGCGCCCGGCAGCGCGAACTGCGCCGCGCCGAGCCCGTCGACGAAGTACCCGCGCCGCACCTTGCCGGACTCCTCGAGCGCCCGGAGCACCGCGTACACACCCGCGTAGCCGCCGGGGGTCCCCTCGGCCAGCACCGCTTCACGCGTCACGACCCCGTGGCGTTCGAGCAGCTGCATGGCCCGGGCGTGAGCGGTCTCGGTCGGCGTCGGCTCGGGCCTGAGCAGCGATGTCGGCGAGCGACCAGCGCCCGGCGCCTGCCGGAGGTCCGGCCTGCCGAAGGACACCCGGTCGTGGCTTCGGCCCGCCGAGCCCTCGCCCGTCGTGCGGAGGAGGTACGCGCGGAGCGGCGCCAGCGTGTCGTTGGTCACCTCGCCGGCCCAGACGAGGTCCCAGAGCGCATCCAGGACCACGCGCTCGTCCGGGACCGCCGGCCGCCGCATACAGCTCCGGCCAGAAGGACGCTCCCCGGGCCTCCAGGTGCTCACGGAGGGCGTCGTGCAACGGACCGGACGGGGCTTGCTCCGCAGGCGGTGCGGCGACGAAGCGAAGGTGGTCCCGGAACCCCAGCGCGATCCGGCCGTCGTCCGCGCCGATCCCGCCCGCCCCGATCCACACCACGTCACCGCTCGCGCACAGCGCATCGAGGTCGGCGGGGCGATAGCCCCGTACCCGGGATGGCAGGACGTCGGTCTCGAGGATCGACGCGGGGATCGCGGCACCCTGGAGCTGTCCGATCGTCTCGAGGAGCGCGGAGGGTCCGCTGCGCGGACGGGTCACCGCCTGCCATTCGGGCAGGAACCGGCCCAGGGCCGCACGCGTCGACCGGCTCGACCTCGCGCCGGAGCGCCGCCAGGGACCGGCGGCGGAGCATGCGCAGCACGTCCGCGTCGCACCATTCGCGTTCGAGGCCGCCCGGTCGGAACTCGCCGCGGACGACGCGTCCCTGCGCCTCGAGCGAGGCGAGCGCGCCCGCGATGCGTCCCTCGGTCGTGTCCAGGCGTTGCGGCCACGTCGCGTACGTGAAACGGGCCGTGCGTTCGCGCGTACCGAGCCACGAGCGACTCGAGCGGCGCAGACTCCGGCTCGGTGAACGCCGCCGGCACGCCGACCGGCAACGCCGCGCCGAGCGCATCCCGGTACCGCGCCGCGTCCTCGATCGCGGCGAACCGCTCCTCGCCGGCGACGTGCAGGCGGATCGCCCGCGTCCCCCGCTCGAGATCGTCGAGCCACGCGGACGGGTCACCGTCGGCACGCGCCGCGGCCTCGGTCGCGCTGAGAGTCTCCGAGCCGGCGGAGCAGGTCGTGCAGATCGTCCGGGTTGCGCGCGCGACGCGATCCGGTCAGGTGTTGCAACTCCAGCTCGAGCTCGTCGAGCGCGGCGGGATCGATCAGCTCGCGCAGATCCTCGGCGCCGAGCAGCTCACGCAGCAGGTCTCGGTCGAGCGCGAGTGCGGCGGCGCGGCGTTCGGCGAGCGGCGCGTCGTACTCGTACATGTAGACGGCGATCCAGTTGAACAGCAGCGACTGCGCGAAGGGCGACGAGCGGGCCGTGTCCACGGAGACCACCCGGATCCGTCGGGAGCGGATCTCGCCGAGGATCTCCTTCAACGCCGGAACGTCGAACACATCCCGGATGCACTCGCGTGTCGCCTCGAGCAGGATGGGGAACGTCGGGTGGCGCGACGCGACCTCGAGCAGGTCGGCGCCGCGTCGCCGCTGCTGCCAGAGCGGCGTTCGGCGACCGGGGGTCCGGCGGGGGAGCAGGAGCGCTCGCGCCGCTGCCTCGCGGAACGTGCGTGGTGAACAACGCCGTCCCCGGGAGGCGCTCGACCACGAGCTGCTCGACGTCCTCGGGGTCGAACAGCAGGTCCTCGACCGGGATGCGTTCCTCTGATTCGGGCAGGCGGATCGCGATCCCGTCGTCGCTCCACAGGACCTGGACCTCGAGCCCGGAGTGCGCCGAGAGGCGCGCCTTCGATCGCCATGGCCCACGGCGCGTGCACCCGCGCGCCGAACGGCGAGAGCACGCACACGCGCCAGTCGCCGAGCTCGTCGGGGAAGCGTTCGATGACGATCGTGCGATCGTCCGGCACGACGCCGGTCGCCTCCCTCTGATCCTCGAGATACGCCGTGAGGTTCTCCGACGCGAGCTCGTCGAGACCCAGGTCCGCGCGCAGGCGTTCGATCGCGCGGTCGTGCGGTGCCGCAGCGAGCTCGCGGGTGACCTCGCCGATCGCACGTCCGAGCTCGATCGGTCGGCCGGGCTTGTCGCCGTGCCAGAACGGCATCTTGCCCGGCTCGCCGGGCGCCGGCGAGACGATCGACCCGGTCCAGCGTGATGTCCTCGATCCGCCACGAGCGTCGCCCCGAGCACGAACACCTCGCCGCGGCGGCTCTCGTACACCCACTCCTCGTCGAGCTCGCCGACGCGCCGACCGTCCATCGTGAACACGCCGAACAGGCCCGCGATCCGGGATCGTCCCGGCGGAGGCGATCGCGATCCGTCCGGCGCCCTCGCGCGCTCGGAGGCGGTCCGTCTTCCGGTCCCACACGATCCGCGGTCGGAGCTCCGAGAACCCGTCGGACGGATAGCGGCCGGTGAGGAGGTCCAGGACGCTGTGGAAGACGTCGTCGCTCAGCTCCGAGAAGTTGCCGGCGCGCCGGACGACGCCTGCCGAGATCGTCCAGCGACCACTCGTCGACCGCGCACATCGCGACGATCTGCTGCGCGAGCACGTCGAGCGGATTGCGCGGGTAGTGCGTCTCCTCGATCGCGCCGTCGAGCATGCGCTTGACCACGACGGTCGCCTCGAGCAGGTCGCCTCGGTACTTCGGGAAGATCGTGCCCGCGGGAGGGCTCGCCGACCTGATGGCCGGCGCGGCCGATCCGCTGCAACCCTCGGCTCACCGAACCCGGCGACTCGACCTGGATGACGAGGTCCACCGCTCCCATGTCGATGCCGAGCTCGAGCGAGCTGGTCGCGACGATCCCCTCAGCGTGCCGCGCTTGAGGCGGTCCTCGATCTCGAGCCGTTGCTCGCGCGCGATCGAGCCGTGGTGGGCGCGGACGAGCTCCTCGTCGGCGAGCTCGTTCAGCCGGGCGGCGAGCCGTTCGGCCAGACGCCGGGCGTTGACGAACACGATCGTCGAACGGTGGTTCGCGGATCAGGTCGAGGAGCCTCGGGTGGATCGCCGGCCAGATCGAGGCTCGCGGCGGCGCGGTCCCGGGCGTCGCCGGACCCTCCATCGCCGGCATCCGCTGCGGTGTCTCCGCGACGTCGGACAGCTCGGCCATGTCCTCGACCGGGACGACCACCTCGACCTCCATCGGCTTGCGGTGGCCGGCGTCGACGATCGTGACGTCGCGCGGGCCTTCGTCGGTCTGGCCTCCGAGGAACCGCGCGATCTCCTCCAACGGGCGCTGGGTCGCCGACAGCCCGATCCGCTGCGGAGGTTCGTGCGCGATCTCCTCGAGGCGTTCGAGCGACAGCGCGAGGTGGGCGCCTCGCTTGTCGCCCGGCGAACGCGTGGATCTCGTCGACGATCACCCACCGGACGCTCCGCAGCAGCTCTCGCGCCTGCGAGGTGAGCATCAGGTAGAGCGATTCGGGCGTCGTGATGAGGATGTCCGGGGGCCGGGTCTGGATCCGACGGCGTTCGGCGGCGGGGGTGTCGCCGGTTCGCATCGCGACGCGCGGCTCGTGGACGTGCTCGCCGAGGCGTTCGGCCGCGAGCGAGATCCCGGCGAGCGGCGCCCGGAGGTTCTTCTCGATGTCCACCGCCAGCGCGCGGAGCGGCGAGACGTACAGCACTCGGCACCGCCGGTCGGCAGCAGGAGGAGGATCGGTCATGAGCCGGTCGAGCGCCCACAGGAACGCGGCGAGCGTCTTGCCCGAACCCGTCGGCGCGAGGATGAGCGAATGGCCGCCGTCGGCGATCGCCGGCCACCCCTGCGCCTGCGCGGGCGTCGGCTCATCGAACGTCGACTCGAACCAGGCGCGGACGGCGGGGGAGAAGCGGTCCAGGCTCACGGCTCCACGCTATCGCGAAGTCCGGACATGCTCTGACCGGAAAAGGGGCGGGCCGCCCCGCACCCGCCGATAGGATGCGGCCCGTGCCGTATCTCCGCAGAGCATCCGTCGCACTGATCGGCGCGCTCGTTCTGTCGGTCGCCGGCCCCGCCGCGGCGCAACCCGAGCCGCCCACAGACGAGCCGCGCGACCTGATCGTGCTGTCGGGGGACGTCTCGGTCCGGCGTGGAGAAGAGGTCGACGAAGTGGTCGTCCTGCACGGGACCGCGTCGGTGGCCGGACTCGCTCGTGGCGACGTGGTCGTGATCGACGGCAGGATCTCGGTCACCGGTCAAGTGAGCGGATCGGTCGTGAACGTCAACGGCCCCGTGGTGCTCGGCCCCTCGGCCCACGTGCTGGGCGACGTGCTCGCGCGCGGGCGGGTTCGCGTCCAGCCCGGAGCCCAGGTGGGTGGGGACATCCGCCAGGGCGCGGCGTTCACGTTCCGGACTCCGGTGCAAGCGTTGGGGCGATTCGCGCCGTGGCTCGCGATCTGGATGTCCGCGCTGGGCCTCGGACTTCTCCTCCTCCTGTTCGCTCCCAGGGGCGCCGACGCCGTCTCGAACGCGGCTCGGAACCGGCCATGGGCGTCCCTCGGCTGGGGCGCGGTGACGTTCGTGGCCCTTCCGGTCTCGGGAGCCATCGCCATCCTCACGCTCGTCGGGATCCCGCTCGGCCTCGGACTCCTGCTTGCGCTGTTCTTCCTGTATTCGATCGGGCTCGCCTGGAGCGCGTTCGCGCTCGGGCGGCTGCTGTGGCAGGAGCCGCACGGTCGCGTGGGGGCGTTCGCGATCGGGTGGGCGATCCTGGCCGCGGTCGCGGCGATCCCGTTCGTCGGCGGCGTCGTCTGGTTGGCCGGCTCGGTCTTCGGCCTCGGCGCGGCGCTCATCGCGATCTGGCGGGCGCGAGGAACCGGCGGGCGTCACCGTCCGGGTGGGAAGATGCCGGCCGAGGAGGACATGGCCACGAAGGGCGTCGAGGAGCCGTCGGTCGTCGAGCCGGACGCTGCTCTCGCCGAGCCCGACGTCGGACGCGAAGGGGTGGGGTTGTGAGCGAACAGGAGACGGAGGAACGGCTCCGTGGCGTGCCGCTGCTCGCGGAACTCGACGACTCGGCGCTCAGAGTCTGCGCCGATCTCGCGACCGAGTTCGAGGTCCCCGCCGGTCACGTCCTCGCCGAGCACGGTCAGCCGGGTTCGGGGATGTTCGTCATCACCGAAGGCACGGTCGTCGTCGAGCTGCCGACTGGACCGGTTGAGCTCGGACCGGGCGAGTTCGTCGGCGAGCTCGCGCTGCTGGCGGACTCCCTGCGTGTCGCTCGCGTCCGCGCCAAGACGCCGGTGAGCGGTCTCGCGATCGGCCGGTCGGAGTTCTCCCAGCTCCTCGAACGTGAACCGCGTGTGGCGGTCGCGATGCTGCCGGTGCTCGCGCATCGCCTCGCCGACGCCGAGTCGTCCTGACCGGGCAAGGCTAGCCGCGGCTCCTCCCGGCGAGCGCGACGAGCGCCCCCACCGCGGCCCCCGCGAGGAACGCGAGCGGCGTCCCCATCAGGACCCGCGCGCCCTCCTCGATCGTGACCTTCGGTGACGCCACGAGGCCGGCGAACCCGCCCCGGCCGATGTTCACGCCGCCGGCCGCGAGCACGCTCTGGGTGCCGCCCTGCTCGATCGAGACGTTTCCGCGGACGATCGTGGGCCCACATCCGCCCTGCCGGATCGTGAGGTCGGCGCCGACCAGCGTCGGGCCGCAGCCACCCTGGGTCACGAACACGTTCCCCTGCGCGGCGACCGGCCCAGCGGCCGCCTGGGTGATCGAGACGTCGCGGCCCTTCACCACGCCGACGAGGGCGCGTTCCACCTTCACGTCGCCCGCCGCCTCGACCGCCTTCAACATGCCTCGCTGCGCGTGTGGCTCGTCCATCTCGGCACCTCCCGCCCAATCCTAGGAGTCCGCACGCCGGGTCCGGGCTCGTCATGGTGCGATTACCCGAGGCCATCGGTGGATATCCTTGTGCTTCGTGAGCTCGATCGAAGAACCGATCGCGCCGGAGCACCGGCCCACGTGCTTCCTGTGCGGACGTCCGACCTACGATCCCGACAAGCGGGAACGGCCATGGGTGCGGGCGACCTCGGGGGGCCGGCAGGTGCTGGTCTGCCCCTCCTGCCAGGAGGAGCGGGCGGATTGGGCGGTGCAGCTCGATCGCTGCGACGCGTGTGGTGCGACGCGCTTGTCCGCGATGCTCGGGCAGGTCGTCTGCCGGGCGTGCGGTCATGTGCGCGGCGAACCGGTCGAATCCGTGTGGACGGGCGCTTAGCTCAGAGGTAGAGCACTCGCCTTACAAGCGAGCGGTCGGAGGTTCGATTCCTCCAGCGCCCACCACCGCCACTGGCGGTCGGAGCTCTGGTGTCCGCCGGTGCCTGGTCGCGTGCTCGAACGCAGACGCGAACCTGATCAGCGTGCCCTCGCTCCACGGCCGGCCCATGAAGGAGATGCCGAGCGGCAAGTCGAACGCGTACCCCATCGGGACGGTGACGTTCGGGTAGCCGGCGACCGCTGCAGGTGTCGAGTTGCCTCCGACGTAGTGGTCGCCGTTCGCGTAGTCGATCAGCCAGGCCGGCGCGTTCGACGGCGCCACGATCGCGTCGACCCGGTGCTCCTCGAACACCGCGTCCAGGCCCTCGTCCCGTGAGAGACGCCGGCACGTAGCAAGCGCCTCGAGGTATGCGGGCTCGGTCAGCGATCCCTTCTCGTTCGCCTTCTCGAAGTGCTCCTGCGCGAAATACGGCATCTCCTTATCCGCGTGCTCGGCATTGAATGCGATGAGCTCGGCGAGCGTGCGGTACGGCTGTTCGGGGGGCAGCGCCCCGAGGTACGCCTCGACATCGGCCTTGAACTCGTACAGCAGCACCTCGTACTCCGGGTCCTCGAGCTCGGAGACGTGGAGGATCTCGACCGGGTCGATCAGCTCGGCGCCGAGATCGCGCATCGCGGCGAGCGCGTCGTCGAACACCCGGTCGACCCGGTCGCTGAACCCGGCGAGGTGCCGCGCGACGCCGATCCGCGCTCCGCGGAGACCGTCGGGGTCGACGAACGCCGTGTAGTCGGCCTCGACCTGCGCGCTCGCCGTGGCGTCGTCGTCCTGGTCGACGCCGGCGAGCGCAGACAGGAGTGCCGCGGCATCGGCGACCGTCCTCGCCATCGGTCCGGCCGTGTCCTGCGAGTGCGCGACCGGCACGATCCCCGAACGGCTCACGAGCCCGACGGTCGGCTTGATCCCGACGATGCCGTTCACCGAGGACGGACAGACGATCGAGCCGTCGGTCTCGGTGCCGACGGCGACCGCGCACAGGTTGGCCGAGACCGCGACGCCCGAGCCCGAGCTCGAGCCGCAAGGACTGCGGTCGAGCGCGTACGGGTTCCGGCACTGACCGCCGCGCGCGCTCCAGCCGCTCGAGGAGCGTGTGGACCGGAAGTTCGCCCACTCGGACAGGTTCGCCTTCCCGAGCACGACCGCGCCGGCCTCGCGGAGCCGTCGCACGACGAACGCGTCGCGCGACCGGCGTCACGTCGCCGAGCGCGAACGATCCGGCGGTGGTCCTCATCCCGTCGGCGGTGTCGATGTTGTCCTTCACGAGCACGGGGATCCCGTGCAGCGGTCCGCGCGGTCCGTTCGACCGGCGTTCGGCGTCGAGCGCGTCGGCGATCTCGAGCGCGTCGGGGTTCGTCTCCAGGACCGATCCGACGAGCGGGTCGACCGCGTCGATGCGCTCGAGGTAGGCCTCGGTGATCGAACGCGAGGTGAGCCCGCCGGAGTCCATCGCCGACTGCAGCTCGGCGATCGACGCCTCCTCGTGTTCGAACGGCGCGTCCTCGCTCACGCGCGGACCCTACCGCGCGCCCTGCTGCCGAGCGCGTCTACGAGTCGAGCGACTCGGCCGGGATCGAACCCATCCGCCCGGCCTGGTAGTCCTCGATCGCGTTCACGATCTCCTGCTTCGTGTTCATCACGAACGGGCCGTACCAGGCGATGGACTCTCGGATCGGCTTCCCGCCGAGCACGAGCACCTCGAGGGTCGGTGAACGGGACTCCTGCGTCGCATCGCCGTGGATCTCGAGGGCGTCGCCCGGACCGAACAGCGCGAGCTGGCCCTCACGGATCGGCCGGCGCTCGGGGCCGACCGTGCCGCTCCCGGCGAGCGCGTACGCGAGCGCGTTGAAATCGGGTCGCCACGGGATCCGGAGGCGAGCACCCGGCGCGACGCTCGCATGCGCGTACGTGATCGGCGTGAACGTGCTACCCGGCCCGGCGTGACCGCCGATCTCTCCGGCGATCACGCGGATCACCGCGCCCGCGTCCTCGGAGGCGAGCACCTGGAGCTTGCTCGAGGTGATGTCCTGATACCTGGGCGGGTTCCACTTGTTCGACGCGGGGAGGTTGACCCAGAGCTGGACGCCGTGGAACAGCCCACCGGACGCGACGAGGTCGTCGGTCGGCATCTCCGAGTGCACGATGCCGGCTCCCGCGGTCATCCACTGGGTGGCGCCGTCGGTGATCACTCCGCCCCCGCCGTTCGAATCGCGGTGGCGGATCTTGCCGTCCATCATGTACGTGACGGTCTCGAACCCCCGGTGCGGGTGATCCGGGGCTCCCTTGGCCTCGCCCGGCGCGTATTCGACAGCGCCCATGTGGTCGAGCAAGAGGAACGGGTCGGCGAGCGAGAGGTCGACGGCGGCCGTGGCGCGCCGGACCTGGAACCCCGCTCCCTCGAGGAACGTCGGGGCGTCGAGCACGGCGGCGGCCGGCCGGGAGATCGCCTCGGGAGGCGCCACGACACGCTCGAGCGCAGTCGGGTCGTCAGGTGTGAGTGCAGGCATCGGGTTCCTTCCTTCGTGGTCTCTTCCGCGTGAACGGCTGGCCGCGTTCTCCTATTCCGCTCGTCGAGGTGCGAAGCCCCGGTCAGCCGCGCTTGCCCACACCGCGGCCTGAGCCGCCCAGGAGTCCGACGTCGAGCACCACGCCGAGCACGATGACGAGGATGCCCGCAGCCTCGATGCCTCCCGTCACCGTCGTGAACTCGTTCTTGGCGACCGCGTAGGCGATCGTCGTCGTCGGCAGGAAGAAGAAGCCGAGGAGCCCGATCCAGCCGCTCGAGATCGCAGCGTTCAGGTAGTCGGTGAACAGCCACAGGATGAACAGGATGAACCTCGGCGTGATGAGGGCGAACACGGCGAACAGGCAACCCACGCGTCGATCCTATGTGACCTCGGAAGCGGATCGTGCGCGGCTCACGGCGTGGCGCGGGCGATCGCCGAGGCGATGTCCGCGACGCGTGCGGCTCGGGACTGGACGTGGCGGTTCCACACCACGAGGGTCGGGCCGTCGCGACCGTCGGCCAGGATCGAGACCGTGCCGGCGTCGAGCCGCAGGCCCGTGGCCGCCTGGATCGGAAGGCCGAGGAAGCGCGCGCCGATCGAGCGGAAGCGATGCCCGTGGCCGAACAGCAACACGCTGCCGTCGTGCGCGCGGATGTCGGCGAGGAGCGCGTCCACTCGCGCCGACATCTGTTCCGGCGTCTCGCCGGCCGGACAGCCGTCGCGGAACAGCTCCCAGCCGGGGTTCCGCGCCCAGATCTCGGTGGTCGTCAGGCCCTCGTACTCGCCGTAGTCGACCTCGCGGAGGTCGTCGCGGACCGCGACCAGGTCGTCGAAGCCGGCGATGCGAGCCGTCTCCCGGGCTCGGCGCATCGGGCTCGCGAACACACGGCCGAAGGACCGATCGACGAGCAGCTTCCCGATCGCCGCGGCCTGAAGCTCGCCCTCGCGCGTGAGGGCGATGTCCGTCGTGCCGGTGTGCTGCCCCGAGAGCGACCACTCGGTCTCGCCGTGGCGCACGAGCCAGATCGACATGCGCGAAGCCTAGGACGGTCCAGGGGAGGGGATTGCGGGAATCGAACGTATGTTCTATCGTGCAACCGTGGCCCCGGACCAGCTCTTCGAGATCGCGCGACGTCGGTTCGACACGCCGGAGTTCCGCGGGATCGAGTTCATCGAGGCCGAGTGCAAGACGATCATCAACCAGGTCCCGGGCAACTACCTGCCGTTCAAGTACACGATCAACCCGTACAGAGGATGCAGTCATGCTTGCACTTATTGCAGCTCCCCGGAGACTCCGGTCCTGCTGTCGGATGGGCGCACGAGGGCGATCGCCGATCTGCGGGTCGGGGACGAGATCTACGGGACAGTGGTGCGGGGCGCGTATCGCCGATACGTGAAGACGAACGTCCTCGCGCACTGGTCCACCGTCAATCCGGCGTATCGCATCTTCCTCGAGGACGGGACGATGCTCGTCGCGAGCGGCGATCATCGGTTCCTCACCGATCGAGGGTGGAAACACGTCACGGGCGCCGAGCAGGGCGCGGCCCGACGACCCCACCTCACGATCAACAACAAGCTCATGGGGACGGGAGGCTTCGCACCGGGACCGAAGGGGACCTCCGAGTACCGGCGTGGCTATCTGTGCGGGATGATCCGTGGCGACGGGCATCTCGGCCGGTACTCGTACGATCGGCCCGGCCGAACGACCGGCGACGTCTTCCGCTTCCGGCTCGCCCTCACCGACGACGAGGCCCTTGAGAGAACAGAGTCGTTCCTCTCCGACTTCGGTGTTCCGACGCGGGGCTTCGTTTTCTCACACGCAACGAGCACGCATCGACCGCTGAACGCGATCCGCACCTCACGGCGTTGCGACATCGAAGCGATCGAAACACTCGTTCAGTGGCCGACCGAACCGACCTCAGAGTGGTCGAAGGGATTCCTCGCCGGGATCTTCGATGCGGAAGGCAGCTTCAACGGATCCCTTCGCATCGCCAACACCAGCGCTCCGATCATCCACATGATCGCGTCCAGCCTGCGGAAGCTCGGGTTCGCCTTCCGACTCGAGCGTTCGTCCAACGCGAACGGGCTCGTCAACGTTCGGCTGCTGGGTGGGCTCCGGGAGATCATGCGCTTCCTCCACACCGTCGACCCCGCCATCTCACGGAAGCGCTCGATCGACGGGATCGCGGTCAAGGGAGACGCCCCGCTGCACGTGGAGTCCATCGAGCCGCTCGGCTTCGAGATGCCCATGTTCGATATCACGACGGGCACGGGCGACTTCATCGCCGACGGCGTGGTCAGCCACAACTGCTTCGCCCGTCCAACGCACACATTCCTCGACATGAACGCGGGTCGGGACTTCGAGACGAAGATCGTCGTGAAGGTGAATGCACCCGACGTGCTGAGGCGCCAGCTCGCCGCGAAGCGATGGAAGGGCGAGGGCATCGCGATGGGCACGAACACCGACCCCTACCAGCGCGCCGAGGGCCGGTACCGCCTCATGACCGGGATCATCGGCGCGCTGACGGACTACCGGAACCCGTTCTCGATCCTGACGAAGGGGACGCTGATCCTTCGCGACCTCGACCTGCTCGTGGAGGCCGCCCGCGTGACCGATGTCTCCACGGCGTTCTCGATCGGAACGCTCGACGAGGACGCGTGGCGAACCAGCGAGCCGGGAACGCCGCACCCACGCAAGCGGATCGAGGCCGTTCGCGCCCTGAACGACGCCGGCATCCCGTGCGGCGTCTTGATGGCGCCGATCCTCCCCGGCATCACCGACCATCCGCGCCAGCTCCGCGAGGTGGTCGCCGCGGCGATCGACGCCGGAGCGACGCACGTCTCGCCGATCCTGCTCCACCTCCGACCGGGCGTTCGCGAGGAGTTCCTGCCGTGGCTCGAGACCAACTACCCCGAGCTGGTCGCCAGGTACGAGGAGCTGTATCAGCGTCCGTACGCTCCGAAACGGGAGCAGCAGGCGCTGGGTCGGCGTGTCTCGAGTCTCGTCCGTGGGCTCGGCGGCGTCCGCGCGACCGACGACACGCCGGACCGTTTCTCGCGCCCGCGGAACGCGAACGGCGCCACCCCGGAGCAGCTCACGCTCGTCTAGACGGCGGCATCGGCTACCCTTGCGCTCCGATGCGGGGCATGGACCGGCTGCTCGAGCTTCAACGGATCGACACCGCGACCGATCGGCTCGAACAGCGCCGAGGACAGCTCGAGGCGGGCGAGGAGCTCTCGGCTGCCCGCAAGGAGATGGAGGAAGCGGAATCACGCCTGGGCGAGATCCGGCTCGCCTCCGACGCGGTCGCGAGCGATTCCACGCGCCTCGAGCACGAGATCGAGTCGATGAACGCGAAGCTCGCGGCGGAGGAGAAGCGGATGTACGACGGCTCCATCGCCAACACGAAGGAGCTGGAGGCGCTCCAGCACGAGATCACGAGCCTGAAGGAACGCCGCTCACGCGCCGAAGACGATCTCCTCGAACAGATGGTTCGCAGGGACGATCTCGAGGCGCGCGCCACGGACGCCGACAAGGAGGTCTCGGGGGCGCGCGCACGCGTCGAGATGCTCGGCGGCGACTCGGTGCGGGAGCTGCAGAAGATCGAGGCGGAGCTCGCGGCCACGCGAGACGAGCGAAGCGCCATCGTGCCGGAGGTCGACGAGGAGCTGGTGGAGCTCTACGACGATCTGCGACGGCAGAAGCACGGCGTCGGCGCCGCCGCGATCGTCGACGGCGTGTGCCAGGCCTGTAACGAGAAGCTCTCGGCGGTCGAGCTCGACCGTCTCAAGCGGACCGACGGCGTGAAGAGGTGTGAATACTGCCGACGGATCGTGGTCTTCGGCTGATCCTCCACTGCGACGGCGCCGCTCGAGGGAACCCCGGGCCTGCCGGCGTGGGTGTCGTGATCTCGACCACCGACGGCGAAGTCCGTGCCGAGATCGCCGAGGGCATCGGGGTCGCCACGAACAACGTCGCCGAGTACACGGCGGCGGTTCGCGGGTTGGAGCGGGCGCGGGAGCTCGGCGCTGCGGAGGTCCTGCTTCGCTCCGACAGCCGGCTGCTGATCGAACAGCTCGCCGGCCGGTTCAAGGTGAAGAACCCCACGCTTCAGAAGCTCCACAAGCAGGTGCGGTCCGTGGCTTCGGGGTTCGATCGCATCGAGTACGAGCACGTCCGCCGCGAGCGGAACGTCGACGCCGACCGTCTCGCGAACGAAGGAGTGGATGCCTGGTTGGCCGGACAGGGCGCTAGCTGGGAGCGTCCGCCTCCGAGTCCTCGTCTGTGGGAGGCGGAAGAGGAACCGCGTTGACCAGGTCGCCGAGCGGGAACTCGAAGACCCGGCGATCCATGCCGCTCCCGTAGACGAGCGAGAGGACGCGTCCCTCCGCGCTGCCCTGCGCCTCGAAGACCATGAGCCCGTCGATCGTCGTCCCCGCCGGCACCACGGTGAGCGATGGGGTCAGGACACCGTCCACGCGGTCGAACTCGGCTGCGCGCTCGACGAACAGGGCGGCGCCCGCCGGATCGATCACGAGGTCCTGGTCCGTCGTGTTCGACACCGTCAGGTTGAACTGCCAGTTGGGCGGGAACATGAACAGGGATTCCAGACGGACCGTCACCCCCTCCTCGGTGCGACGCTCGTTGCCGAACGATTCGATCCCGTCGGACATCGGGACGCCGTTGCGGAGCAGATCGAGGACGCGGAAATCGCCCATGTCCGTGCGCACCAGCGTGACCGGGCCGTCGAGCACACGGACGAGCTCGATCGGATCGTCGTCGAGCGGCAGGAACATGAACGTCACCGAGGCCGAGAGCCCGACCTGCGCGGCCGATGCGCGGCGGGCGGTGAGGGACCCGACGAACTCGACGTCTCGGACGTCCGAGATGCCCTCGATCTGGCCCTCGAACTCGCGGTGCTGGACGTCGAGCCAGCGCACCCATTCGGCGAGCTCCTGGCCCGCCACGAGCCCGATCAAGGGTCCCACCCCCTGGTCCGGCGAGGCCCGGTAGGCCTCCACGAAGTCCACCACCGTCTGCCGCGCGGCGGAGGCGTCCAGGGCCGGGCCGGGGGTCAGTTGCGCGGGCGCGATCGGCGCGAGTGGCCCCTGCGACTCGGCCGCGCACGCGGACAACGCCAGGACCAATGGCCCGAGGATCAGCGGGAGCGAGGGACGGCGCATCGTCGTGCCGATGATACGGCCGTCACTCCGTCCCTATACTTTGCGACGGAGGAGCCGGCCGGGCGGCCGCGGGCGGCGACGCTCGAGGAACGTCCGGACTCCGCAGGGCAGGGTGCTGGGTAACACCCAGGCGGGGCGACCCGCGGAAAGCGCAACAGAGAGCAGACCGCCGCGCAAGCGGTAAGGGTGAAACGGTGAGGTAAGAGCTCACCAGCGGGCCGGGTGACCGGTCCGGCTCGGCAAGCCCCACCCGGAGCTAGGCCAAGCAGGGAGCGTTCGAGGGCTGCCCGCCCGAGCTCCCGGGTAGGCCGCACGAGGGTTTCGGCCCCGGGGCGCTCGCGAGAGCGCTCAGACAGATGGTCGCCGCCGGCCTTCGGGCCGGTACAGGATCCGGCGTACAGGCCGACTCCTCCACCTTCGCGCCTCAGCCGGCGGCCGGCTACCGTCGCTCCGAGCGCGCGACGGAACTGCTTGCCGGCGTGGTACGAGCTGCGCACCAGTGGCCCCGACTCCACGTGCGCGACGCCGAACGACTCACCGAGCACCTTCCACTCGTCGAACTCGTCGGGCGTGACCCACCGGTCGACCGGCAGGTGGTGCTCGGTCGGGCGGAGGTACTGACCGATCGTGACGATCTCGCATCCGGCGTCCGCGAGGTCGCGCAGCGCCTCGGGGATCTCCTCGGGCCGCTCGCCCATGCCGAGGATCAGGTTGGACTTGGTGACCTGCCCGTCCCGTAGGCGCTTCGCCGTCCTGAGGACCTCAAGGGTGCGCTCGTAGCCGAACGCCGGACGGATCCTGCCGTGCAGCCGGCGCACGGTCTCGAGGTTGTGGGCGAACACGTCGGGCTCGGCCCCGATCACCGTGGCGATGTCCCGCTCGCCGCCCTTGAAGTCGGTGGGCAGGACCTCGACGCCGCAGCCCGGCACCGCCGCCCGGATCGCGCGGATCGTCGTCGCCCAGATGCGCGCGCCGCCGTCGGGAAGGTCGTCGCGGGCGACCCCGGTGACCACGACGAACCGAAGACCCATCTCGCGAACCGCGAGGGCGATCCTCGCCGGCTCGCCCTCGTCGACCGGATCGGGCCTTGCCGTCATCACGTCGCAGAACCCGCACCGACGCGTGCACTTGTCTCCCAGGATCAGGAACGTGGCCTCGCGCTCCTCCCAGCACTCGGAGATGTTGGGGCACATCGCCTCCTCGCACACGGTGTGCAGGGCACGGCCGCGCATGATGCGTTCGAGCTCGCGGTAGTTCGGCCCGCGTTGCAACCGGACCTTGAGCCAGGGGGGTTTGCGCTCGGTCGATACGGGGGTTCCGTTCGTCGAGACGATCGGCAGATAGAGGCGTCGCTGGAGCGGGTTGTGTTCGCGAACGGCCATCGGGACGAGTCTAGCCGCGGGTCGCCCGACGGCGCAGCCGTAGCTCCGCGGGAGGCGCGCTAGAAGTTCGCGAGCTCGAGCATGTCCTCCGCGATCCGGTCCGCGTCGAGGAGGAACGCCTGCTCGAGGTTGCTCGCGAAGCCCATGGCCGGGACGTCGGGGCCGGCGATCCGCACGATCGGCCCGTCCAGGTCGAACAGGCACTCCTCGGCGATCGTAGCTGCGATCTCGGCGCCGGCGCCGTAGGTCCGGTTGTCCTCGTAGACGACCATCGCCTTGCCCGTCTTGCGCACCGACGAGAGGATCGTCTCTTTGTCCAGCGGGCTGATCGTGCGGACGTCGACGACCTCGACCGAGACGCCGTGCTCGTCCTGCACCCTGGAGGCCGCCTCCAGACACAGATGCAGCGACAGGCCGTACGACACGGCGGTGAGGTCCGCGCCCTCTCGTTTGACGTCGGCCTTGCCGATCGGGACCTCGAACGGCTCGTCGGGGACGTCGCCCTTGATCAACCGGTACGTACGCTTGTGCTCCAGGAACAACACGGGGTCGGGATCCTTGATCGCGGAGCGGAGCATCCCCGAGGCGTCGGCCGGCGTCGACGGGACCACCACCTTGATCCCGGGGATGTGACCGTAGAAGGCCTCGATCGACTGGGAGTGGTACAGGGCGCCGTGCACGCCCCCGCCCCAGGGCGCTCGAACCACCATCGGCAACCCGAAGTCCCCGTTGCTCCGGTACCGCATACGGGACACCTCGGAGACCATCTGGTCGAACGCCGGATGGATGAAGTCGGCGAACTCGATCTCGGCGACCGGGAGCAGTCCGTGCAGGGCCATCCCGACGGCGATGCCGACGATGCCGGCCTCCGCGAGGGGGGTGTCGATGACCCGTTGCTCGCCGAACTCCTCCAGGAAGCCCTGCGTGACTCGGAAGACGCCACCGCGGACCGCGATGTCCTCCCCCAGGACGACCACGCGGTCGTCCGCGGCCATCTCGTCGTGCAGCGTGTCGTGGATCGCGGTGACGACGTTCTTCTCGGTCACGCCTCGCACACCTTCGTCAGCCGGAGCCCTCGCCCTCGTCGTAGACGTGGCGTTCGAGCGTCGCGGGATCGGGGTCGGCGGCGTTCCAGGCCTGGTCGATCTGCTCGTCGACCGCCGGCTTGGTCTCGGCCCAGACGGACTCGATGGCGGCATCGTCCATGACGCCGGCCTCCTTCAGGCGCTCGGCGAACCGCGTGATGGGATCCCTGTCCTTGGCCTCCGCCACCTCTTCGCGAGTGCGGTATGAACGGTCGTCGTCGTCGGAGGTGTGTGGGAAGAAGCGGTACGTCTTCGCCTCGATCAAGGTCGGCCCCTCGCCCGACCGGGCGCGATCGACGGCGGTCCTCATGGCCCCGTAGCACGCCAACACGTCGTTCCCGTCGACGACGACGCCGGGGAAGCCGTACCCGGCGGCCCGGTCGGCGACGTTGTCGATCGCCATCTGCATCGGCTGGGCGACGCTGATCGCGTACCGGTTGTTCTCGCACACGAAGACGATGGGGAGTCGGTGGATGCCGGCGAAGTTCAGTCCCTCGTGCCACGCGCCGGCGCTCGTCGCCCCCTCGCCGAACCAGCAGCCGACGACCGCGTCCTCGCCTCGATACTTCGCCGCGTACGCGATGCCCGCGGCGTGGGGGATCTGGGTGGCGATCGGGGATGAGTGGCTGATGATGCCGAGGCGTCGGGACCCCCAGTGGCTCGGCATCTGGCGTCCGCCCGAGGAGGGATCGTCGGCCTTGGCGAACAGCCCGAGGAAGATCTCGTACGGCGTCATCCCGGCCACGAGCACGACCGCGACGTCCCGGTAGTAGGGCACCCAGATGTCCTGTCCGGGCCGGAGCGGCCACGCGGTTCCCACCTGGCACCCCTCGTGACCGGAGACGGGGACCACGAACGGGGCCTTGCCCTGGCGGTTGAGGCGGAACGCCGCCTCGTCGACGAGGCGCGCCGTCACCATCGTCCGGTACATGGATCGAAGGTCGTCCGGGTTCAGGCCGAGGGCCTCGTGCGACGGTTCCGTCGTCACTCGGGTCGCCACGTTCGCGAGTCTAGCATCGGGCATCCGTGATCCTTTCGGGCTCGCGTGGCTGGGTAGGCTACGCGCCGATGTCCGCACGATCCGAACGCGCGCTCGCCCTGTTGCGGGACATCTCCGGGTCGCCCGACGTCGATGCGGGCGCCCGGCTCGAGGACGTCGGAATCGACTCGCTGGGGCTCGCTGAGCTCGCCGTCGCCCTCGAGCAGGAGTTCGGCGTCGACCTCGCCGGCGCGACGATGTTCGACGGCGGGAGCGCGGTGGGCGACGTGCTGGCGGCGTTCGAAGCACTGAGACCCGAACGGCCGGAAGGGCTCCCGCTCGGCACCGGGTGGCTGCAGTGGTTCGCGGACGCGGTCGGATGGGCGCTCAGGTGGTGGTTCCGCCTGCGCGTCGAGGGCGCGTCGAACCTTCCCCGCTCGGGCCCGGTGGTCATCGCCATGAACCACGAGAGCGCGCTCGACATCCCGCTCATCGTCGTCGCGTGCCCACGCCGGATCGTGTTCATGGCGAAGAAGGAGCTGTACAAGAACCGGTTCGTCTCGTGGTCGCTGCGGATGCTCGGCGGGTTCCGCGTCGACCGGGACCGCTTCGACCTGCGAGCGGTGCAACGCGCTAAGACGGTCCTCGACGCCGGGCGGGTGCTCGGCATGTACCCGGAGGGCACGCGTTCCCCGGGGGAGCTCCTGCCCTTCCTGGACGGAGCGGCGTGGGTGGCCCTTCGGGCCGGGGCTCCGATCGTTCCGTGCGCGATCTCAGGCACCGAGCGGACGGGGGAGGCGAGGCGGCCGGGTGCGGTCGCGGTTCGGATCTCGTTCGCCCCGCCGATCCCCGTGGAGCGCGTGGACGATCCGTCGGAGCGCCGTATCCGAGCGACGGCACTAACTGCCGAGGTCCGAGCGGCGATCGAACGCCGACTCGCCGGCCGGCCGCCCACCGGTTCTCGTTGAAACCCGCGCGCGGGTACCCTGAGGGGGTCGAAAGGGACGGGATGGCGCAGGTCAAGGAGACGGAACCGGTCGTCGTCGAGGCGACCGATCAGAACTTCGTCGAGACGGTCGTCGAGGAGTCCAAGCGGCGTCCGGTCGTGGTGGATCTGTGGGCATCGTGGTGCGGACCCTGCCGCACGCTCGGCCCGATCCTCGAGAAGGTCGCCGCCGAACGGGCCGGCGGGTTCCTGCTCGCGAAGCTCGACGTCGACGCGAACCCGTACACCGCGGGGCAGTTCGGCGTACAGAGCATCCCGACCGTGATCGCGTTCCGAGACGGGCGTCCGATCGACGGGTTCGTCGGTGCGATCCCCGAACCCATGGTGAACGAGTTCGTCGACCGCCTCATGCCCACCGAGGCCGAGCTCGAGGTCGAGGATGCGCTCGAAGAGGAGCTCGACGGGGACCTCGAGCACGCCGAGGCCAAGTACCGAGAGGCGCTCGGCGTCGACCCGAACAACCGTGAAGCGCGCATCGGCCTCGGTCGCATCCTGGCCGAGACCGATCGCGCCGACGAGGCACGCGAGACGCTCATGCCCGCGCTTCCGGACCCCGAGGCGGAGCGCATCCTGGCGATGCTGGAGGTCCGCGACTGGGCCGATATCACCGAGCCCGGAGCGCTCGCGTCCGGCAAACGGCTGGCCGCGCAGGGCACGTGGCGCGAGGCGCTCGACGAGATGCTCGGTGCGCTCGGGGACGACCCTGAGGCGCGTCAGGCGATGCTCGAGGTGTTCGCGGTACTGGGAGAGGAGCACGAGCTGGTTCCCGAGTACCGGCGCAAGCTCGCCGCGGCCCTGTTCTGACGACGGAGGCCGGATGAACGGCGACGTCCACGACCGGATCCGCGAGTTCTGGGACGAGGACGCGCACACGTACGACACCGCGAAGTCCCACGCGATCTCCGATCCGCTCGAGGCGGCGGCGTGGCGTCAGGTGCTGGAGGAGTCGCTTCCCGCCAGGGGCTCGCGCGTCCTGGACGTCGGCGCCGGAACGGGCGCCCTGTCGATCCTCGCGGCCGAGCTCGGACACGAGGTGACGGCCCTGGATCTTTCGCCCGGCATGCTCGGCAGGGCAGAGCTGAAGGCCAAGGAGCGCAAACTCGACGACCGGATGACGTTCGTCGTCGGCTCGGGGATGGAGCCGCCGGACGGTCCGTTCGACGCGGTCATGGAGCGGCACGTGCTCTGGACCGTGCCCGATCCCGTCGGTGGGCTCGCGCGCTGGCGGGAGGTGGCCGGGCGTCTCGTGTTGTTCGAAGGCGTGTGGGGCGAGCGCGACCTGCGACGCCGCGCGAAGGATCTCGCGGCCGAAGGGCTGCGCCGGGTCATGCGGACACCTCACGACCACCACGCGCCGTACCCGGAGGACGTCCTGGCCGAGCTGCCGCTCTCGCGGCTCCCGTCCCCGGTCCCGCTGATCGAGGCCGTCCAGCAGGCCGGCTGGTCGGCCCTCCGCATCAAGCGCCTGCGCGACGTGGAGTGGGCCGCGATGCTGCACGAACCCTGGCCTCTCGGCTGGCTCGAGCGCCGGCCCCGCTACGCGCTCGTGGCGGACGCCTAGTCGCGCCGCCGAGTCCAGAACACGTCGGTGCGGTACGGCATCACGATCTCGTCGCGTCCCCGGAGCTCGGGGTCGTGCGCCAGCAGCTCCCCGACCTCGGCTCGGACGCGGTCCCGTTCGCCGTCCGATGCCGAGGCCACGTAGCTGACCGAGAGCACCCGGTCCAGGAACGCGTCGGGCGTGACCTTGTGTACGTGGTAGGCCACTCGGTGGTGGAGCGGTCCGAACAGGTCGGTGCGCCCGAACGCCTCACGCCACCTGCCGGTGCGGTAGCGTGGCGCGCCCTCGCCCGCCAGCCGGTCGAAGATCCCCGTCAGGCGCTCGGCCCAGTCGCTCGCCTCGTCGCGCACGTTCCAGATCATCGCGAGGCCCCCGTGCGGCCGGAGCACCCGATGGATCTCGGGGATCGCTCGGTCTCCGTCGAACCAATGGAACGCCGCGGCCGCGATCACCACGTCGAACGAGCCGTCCGCGGCGGGGATCGATTCGGCCGTGCCGTCGAGCACTCGGATGGTGGGACAGTTGCGTTCCAGCGCCTCGCGCATCGAGCGAACGGGCTCCACGGCCGTGATCAGCGGCCCCGCGTGCACGATGAGCTCGGTGAACTTGCCCGTCCCGGCGCCGAGCTCGAGGACGTCGCGCCCCTCGCCGATCTCGAGCTCGGTCACGACGTAGTTGACGGCATCGTCGGGATAGCTCGGGCGTCCTCGCTCGTAGTGCTCGACGGCGGCCTCGAAGCCGAGCGCGGCGGACTCGTGGATCCGGTGGTCGCTCATGCTTCCCTCGACCCGTTCGCGCGAAGAGCGATGAGGCGCAGGTCCGACTCCGTCAACCTGTGGGGACGGCGATCGGTCCCCGGATCGGCCATCCCCGGTCCTCGGTCTGGAGCGACAGGCCGAAGACCTCCTCGAACCGGCGACTGACGAGCGGCGCCATCTCGTCCACGCTCACGACCCGACCGGCGAGCTCCGAGAGCGACGTCACGCCCTCGCCGGGGAGGCCGCACGGAACGATCGCGTCGTACCAGGACAGGTCGGTGGTGCAGTTCAGCGCGAACCCGTGCAGCGAGACGCGCATCCGAGCCAGGCGCACGCCGATCGCGCACACCTTCCTCGACCCCGACCACGCTCCCGTCTGGACGTCGCTCCGATGCAGGTCGACGCCGACGTCGCTCGCCGCGCGGATCACGACCTCCTCGAGCCTGCGGACGAACGCGAGCGCGTCCGGCCGGGTGCCCAGGTCGAGGACCGGGTACCCGACCAGCTGTCCGGGCCCGTGGAACGTCAGCGACCCGCCGCGGTCGATGAACCGCAGCTCGGCGCCGGCGGCACTGATGCGATCCTCGGTCCAGACGATATGGCCCGGCTTCCAGCGGCGGCCGGCCGTGAAGACGGGGGGATGCTCGAGAAGGATCAGCGTGTCCTGGCCGCCACCGAGGAGGCGTTCGTCCACGAGGGCGTGCATCGCGGCGTTCGCGTCGTCGTAGTCGACGAGCCCGTCCGGGCGGATCAGCCGTCCCATCTAGAGCGCGAGGTCCTCGGCGAAGTCCCAGGTCTCGAGGTTCTGCTTGATCCTGGCCAGGAACTGCGAGGCGACCGCCCCGTCGATCACCCGGTGGTCCCACGACATCGAGAGATACACCATGTGACGGATCGCGATCGTGTCGTCGATCACCACCGGGCGCTTCTCGACCGTGTCGAACCCGAGGATGCCGGTCTGCGGCTGGTTGATGATCGGAACCGAGATCATCGAGCCGAACGGCCCCGGGTTCGTGATCGTGAACGTACCGCCGTGGACCTCGTCCGGCTGCAGCTTCTTCGCGCGAGCGCGCGTCGCGAGATCGTTGATCCCACGAGCGATCCCGAGCAAGTTCATCGTGTCGCACCCCTTCAGCACGGGCACGATCAGCCCCTCGTCGTAGCTCACGGCGATGCCCATGTTGACGAAGTGCTTGATCGCGATCTGATCGTCCCGGAGCTCGCTATTCACCATCGGGTGCGCGAGCAGGGACTCCGTGACCGCCTTGGTGACGAACGGCATGTAGGTGAGGTTGAAGCCCTCGCGGGCCTTGAACGCGTCCTTCGCTCGCTCGCGAAACCGAGCCACGTTCTCCATGTTGACTTCGACGGCGTTCCACGCCCTGGCGGAGACCTCGAGCGACATCTTCATGTGCTGCGCGATCGCCCGGCGGATGTGGGAGACGGGGACGAGCTCCTCGCCACCGGCGAGTCCGGCCGCCGGTTGCGCCGCGGGTGCGGTGGCGGGGGCTACGGCCGGAGCAGCGGCGGGTGCGGGGGCAGCAGCGGGTGCAGCTCCCCGCGACTCGACGAACGCCAGCACGTCCTTCTTGGTGATGCGTCCTCCCGTTCCGGTCCCGCTCACATGCGAGAGGTCCACTCCATGCTCCGTCGCGAGCTTGCGGACCAGCGGGGACAGGATCTGGGAGCGCGGCCCCCGATCCGGCATCGCCGAGCCCTGCGTGGAGGCCATCTGCGATGGGACCTGTTCGGCGGCCGGCGCCGCCTGGGGCGCCTCGGGCGCCGGGGTGGGCGGTGCCGAGTCGCTTCCGTCGCCGGCGGGCGTCTGGGCCGGCGTCTCCGGGGCAGCGGCCGGCGTCTCCGGGGCCTCCGCCGCCGGCTCCGGCGTCGACTCTCGAGCCTCACCGCCGGACGATCCTTCGCCGTCGATCTGGGCGACCTCCGTGCCGACGGCCACCGTCTCACCCTCGGCGACGAGGATCTTCGAGAGCGTGCCCTGCGGCCGAGGAGGGCACCTCCGTGTCCACTTTGTCGGTCGAGATCTCGAACAGCGGCTCGTCGAGCGCGACCTCGTCGCCCTCCTGCTTCAGCCACTTCAGGATCGTTCCCTCGACGACGGTCTCGCCGAGCTGCGGCATCTTCACGGACGTCATCTGGCCTCCACGGTCACCACGCCGACAATTTGCGAACGGCCTCCTCGATGTCGGACACCTGCGGCAGGTACGCGTCCTCGAGGGGCGGGGAGAAGGGCACCGGCACGTTCGGCGGCGCGAGGCGCACGACCGGCGCGTCCAGGGACTCGAACGCCTCCTCGGCGATCAGGGACGCGACCTCCGCACCGATCCCGACGAACTTGTGGCTCTCGTACAGCACGAGCGCGTGGTTCGTTTTCGCGACCGACGTCAGGATCGCGTCCTGGTCGAGCGGCTGCACCGTCCGAAGGTCGAGCACCTCGACGTCGATGTTCTCGCGGGCGAGGGTTTCGGCCGCCTCGAGCGCGAGGTGCACCATCATCCCGTACGCGATCACGCTCACGTCGGAGCCACGTCGCTTCACGTCGGCCGAGCCGATCGGCAGGAGGAAGTCGGGGTCCTCGGACACGGCCTCCTTGATCCGGCGATAGATCCACTTGTGCTCCAGGAAGACGCACGGGTTGTCGTCGCGGATCGCGGCCTTCAGCAGGCCCTTCGCGTCCGAGGGGAAGGCCGGACAGATGACCTTCAGGCCTGGGGCGTGCGAAAGCCACGGCTCGGGGTTGGTCGAATGGAAGCTCGACGCGCGAACCCCGCCGCCGGAGGGACCGCGCAGGACCACTGGGACCGGCACGCCGCTCCGGTAGTGGTAGCGGGCGAGCGCCGTCGTGATCTCGTCGTACCCGCTCGACATGAAGTCCGCGTACTGGAACTCGGCCACGGGGCGCATCCCCTCCATCGCCGCGCCGAGCGCCATCCCGACGATCGTCTCCTCGACGATCGGCGTATCCATCACGCGTTCGGGGCCGAATCGGTCGATGAAGCCCTCGGTCACCTTGAACGCCCCGCCGTACGCGCCGATGTCCTCGCCGAGCATGAAGACGCGCTCGTCGCGCTCCATCTCCTCCCAGAGGGCCTCGGCGATCGCGACGAGGTAGGTGGCCTCGCCGTCCTCGGTCCGCTTGCCGCGCGGCTCGGCGCCGTGGCCGGCCGCACCCGCCTCGACCTTGGTGGCCGCCATCAGGCCTGGGTGCCTCCGCCGCGGCCGGGTTCGCTCGCCCAGTAGCCGTCGTCGGTGTACAGGCCCTTGGTCACGTCGCCGGGCTCGGGGAACGGCGAGGAGAGCGCGAACTCGTAGCCGGCCTCGAACGCCGCCCGGACGCGTTCGTCGAGGTCCTGCACGTCCTGCTCGGTCACGACCTCGCGCGAGCGCAACAGCTCCTCGAACCGTCGCACGGGGTCCTTGTTGGTCATGTGGTCCTCGAGGACCTCCGGCGGCACGTATTTGGCCGGGTCGTGACCGGCGTGGCCGCGCCAGCGAAGCGACACGCTCTCGATCAGCGTCGGGCCGCTGCCCTCGCGCGCGCGTTCGACGGCCTCGTGCGCGACCTTGTACACATCGAGCACGTCCTGCGCGTCCACGCGGACGCCCGGCATGCCGTACGCGCTCGCGCGCTCGGCCACCGTGGGGACGGGGAATTCGAGCGGGTTCGGCGTCGAGTACGCGTACAGGTTGTTGTTCACGACCCACACGACCGGGAGCCTGTGGATCGCCGAGACGTTCAGCGCCTCGTGCCACCTCCCGTTCGACGTCGCGCCGTCGCCGCAGATCGCCATCGCGACGCGCGATTCGCCACGACGCTGGTAGGCGAGCGCCGCACCGCACGCGACCGGGTACGCGATCGGAAGGTGCGACATCACGGTCCAGGTTCGGTTCCCCTGCCAGTCCCCGATGTGGCTGTTGCCGTCGCGGCCTCGCGTGTAGCCGTCGATCCGACCCCAGAACTGCGCCATCACCCGGTCGAGGTCCAGGCCCTTGGTCAGCTGCGCCGAGAGGTCCCGATGGGTGGGGAAGAGCGAGTCGTCCTTCTCGAGCGCGAACGCGACGCCGACGTGGGTCCCCTCCTGCCCGCGTCCCGAGTAGATCGCACCCGGCAATCGACCCTGTCGGTACAGCGCCTCCATCCGCTCGTCGAAGTACCGGCACAGCTTGAGCAGGCGCAGGAGCTCTCGGAGGCGTTCGTCGGGGAGCCCGGCGCGCCAGTCCTCGGCGACCTGACCCTGTTGCTCGACCGTGGTCGCCATCTCAGGCTCCGTACATGGGCTTGCCCGCGAGCGTGAGGAACGCCTCGCCGACACCCTCGGACAGGGTCGGATGGGGATGGATCAGCGCCGCGATCTCCGCGGGGACGGCCTCCCACGCGACGGCGAGCATCGACTCCGAGATCAGGTCGGTGACGTGCGGGCCGACCATGTGGACGCCGAGTACGGGGCCGTCCTTGGCCGCGACGATCTTCACGAGGCCGCCCTCGCCCACGATGTTCGCCTTGCCGACGCCCTGGAAGTTGAACCGTTCGACCTCGACCTCGTGTCCGCGTTCGACGGCCTGCGCCTCGGTGAGGCCGACCGAGGCGATCTCGGGGGCGCAGTACGTGACCCGCGGGATCTGCATGTAGTCGATCTCCGGGACCTCCATCCCCGCGATCCGCTCGGCGACCGCGTAGCCCTCGGTGAACGAGACGTGCGCCAGCTGGAACGGGGTGGCGGCCACGTCGCCGACCGCCCACACGCGCTCCGCGCTCGTCCGCAGTTGGCCGTCGACCTTGACGAAGCCGCGATCGAGCTCGACCCCGGCCTCCTCGAGTCCGAGTCCGTCGGTCACGGGCCCGCGTCCGACGGCGACCAGGCACACGTCGGCGGTGACCGACTGGGCCCTCCCGCTCGCCTCGAACGAGACCTCGACGTGGTCTCCCGCGTCGTCGACACCCGTCACGCTCGCACCCGCGTTCGACGCGATCCCGCGCTTGCGGAACTGCCGGGCGATCTCCTTCGACAGGTCCTCGTCCTCGAGCGGCGCGATCCTCGGCAGGGCTTCGACGACCGTGACCTCGGCCCCCATCGAGCGGTAGAAGCTCGCGAACTCGAGCCCGATCGCGCCGGCCCCGATGATCACGGCCGAGGACGGGATCTCCGCGTACCAGAGCGCCTCGTCGCTCGTCAGGATGCGACCGGCCACCTCGAGCCCCGGAAGCAGCCTCGGCGCCGACCCGGTCGCGACGACGACATCCGTGGCCGTCAGCGTTCGGCCCGCCACCTCGACGCTCGGTCCGGGTTTCAGGACCGCGGTTCCCTGGACGACGTCGATCTTGCGAGCCTTCACCGAGCCGGTCAGGCCCGACACGAGCTTGTCGACGATCCTCGTCTCGAACGCCTGGACCTGCGTCCAGTCGGGCTCGCCCGAGGCCTTGATGCCCCATTCCTCGGACCGATTCACGGTGTCCATCACGGCCGCGGACTGCAGCAGTGCCTTGGTCGGGATGCATCCTCGCAGGAGACAGGTGCCGCCGAGGCGTTCGTCGCGCTCGACGAGGGCGACGCGCTTGCCGAGTTGTGCGGCTCGGAGGGCACAGGAATAGCCACCCGTCCCCGAACCGATCACGACGACGTCGTAGGCGTCCGTCATCCGAGCGACCATGCTACCCGCGCTCGCACTCGACGCCTGCCCGGACGGGCTCCGTGGTCGGGCGCGCCACCGCCGTGAACTCTAGGATTCGCGCCATGAGCGACACCGACGTCCGGCACGGTCCGCTCGAACCTCTCCACCGCGATCTCGGAGCCAAGCTCGCTCCGTTCGGCGGGTGGTTGATGCCGATCGAGTACGCCGGGGTGCTGGCCGAACACCGCGCCGTCCGAGAGCGGGTGGGCGTGTTCGACCTCAGCCATCTCGGCAAGCTCGACATCGTGGGATCGGGCGCCTTCGAGGCGCTGCAAGGGCTGCTCACCAACGATCTCCGCAAGCTGGAGGTCGGCGGTGCCCAGTACCACCACCTGCTGAACGAGGCGGGCGGGGTGGAGGAGGACCTGTTCGTCTACCGGCTGGGCGAGGAACGGTGGTTCGTCGTCCCGAACGCGGCCAACAAGGACAAGGTCGTCGGCGCGATCCGCGGAGCCGACGCCGAGGTGGACGACCACGACGGCTGGTGCTTCCTAGGCGTGCAGGGACCTCGGTCCCACGCGATCGTCGGGGCGCTGTGGCCCGAAGCGGTCGAGCTCGCGTTCCGCGGGTGCCGGACAGTGGAGCGCTCGGGGACGGAGGTGGTGCTCGCTCGGACCGGATACACGGGGGAACGCGGGTTCGAGCTTTTCGCGGACGGGGCCATGGCGGCCGAGCTCTGGCAGGCGATCGTCGACGCTGGGGCGAGCTTCGACATCGAGCCGTGCGGCCTCGGGGCGCGCGACGTCCTCCGCTTGGAGATGGGGTACCCGCTGTACGGACAGGACCTCGGTCCCGATCGGTCGACGTTCGAGGCCGGACTGGACTGGGCGGTCTCGCTGGACAAGGGGGACTTCGTGGGACGAGGTGCGCTGATCCGCCAGCGTGAGGAGGGACTTCCCAGCCGCTTGCACGGGCTCCGAACCAGGGACCGACGACACATCCCACGGGCGCACCACGGCGTCTCGCAGAGCGGCCGGCACGTCGGGGAGGTCACCAGTGGGACCTACTCACCGCTCCTGGAGGTCGGGATCGCGATGGGGTACCTGTCGCCGGCCGACGGGTTCGAGCCCGGGAGCGAGGTCGAGATCGACATCCGCGGCCGAAGCGCACCGACGGAGGTCGTTCGGACCCCCTTCGTCGAGCGCTCGCCCCGGTAGCGGGGCGCTAGTTCGCGTGCGGCGCGGCCGCCGCGATCATCTCCGCGACGGAGGCGCCGTTGAACTCGGTACGCGTGAGCAGGCGGTTCAGCAGGAACGGCGCCCTGGGACTCGCCGGCATCACGGCCACCACGACGTACAGACCCGACGTCGGGATCCCGAGCTCGCGGACCGGTCCGAACCCGGGCGCGGCGACGAAGTACGCCCAGCGAGCGGGCCTTCGCCCGACGTTGCACGTCCCGTGACCGTGGGCGACGTAGTCACCGGGCGAGTCTGGTTCCCCTTGAGCGAACGCCGGCAGGTTGTCGCTGACCACGAACTGGCGGGTGGCGCGGCAGAGCTCCGAACCGGTGATCGCGTCGAGCGCCGGACCCGTCGCGGCGAGGTAGTAGTAGTCGGAGGGGACCCCGACGACCGTCCCGTCGACCCACATCGCCGCGAGTCCCTCGAGCGGAGGCCGGCGCAGCGCCCACGCACCGGGTCTCGGGCCGGCGACGATGCCCTGACGGGGGTCGTCGAACGCGCCTGCGAGGCGAGGCCGCCAGCTATCCGGGATGAAGGTCGAGACGGGACCGGCGGACACCTGTTGGAAAGGACTCGGTGACTGACGGATCTCTAGGGGGGTTGCGCCCAAAGGCTCCGGAGAGCCTGCGACCGCGTCGCCGCACCCTGCGGCAACGATCGCGACAACGAAGACGCCGGCGAGCTTTCGCACGAGGTGACCCATCGGCCAGCATAGAACGTGGATCCGAACTCGCGCCACTCGCCGCGTACGGCAGGGGCGGACGATCGAGTCGAGCCGCTAAGGCGAGCTCGTGCCCGCGCCCGATCGAACCACGGAGGACGCGGCGTCCGACATCTCAGCTCCCGGACGACCGGGGATCACGAACGAGACCCGGGTTCCACCGGCGGGAACCGGATCGGCCCACATGATCCCGCCGTGCTCGATCACCAGTTGCCTCGCGAGATGCAGCCCGACTCCGGCTCCCGCTCGCTCCTTCCGCAGGATCTCCTCGCCCGCGGTGAACGGTTCGTCGAACGCCTGCGAGGCCACCTCGCGCGCCAGTCCTTCGCCCCGGTCGGTGACCGACACCAGGACGCCCTCGTCCATCACGCGGCCCTTGAGCGTGACCGGCTCGCCCTGCGGAGAGAAGCGGCACGCGTTGTCGAGCAACTGCCGAACGATCTCGGTGAACCGGACGGGATCCGCGGCCCCGGAGAGCGTCTCCGGAACCTCGAGCTCGATCGGGACGCCGTCGTACTGACGACCCACGTCGTCGGAGACCTGGCGCAGGATGGGCGCGAGATCGACGTTCTCGACCTCCAGCGAGAGCGTCCCCCGATCGAGGTCGGCGACCGCGAGCATCTCGTCGATGAGCGCGGTCAGCTTCTCGAGCGCCGCCTCGAGCTGGCCGACGAACTCGTGGCGATCCTCGTCCGCGAGGCCGGGGTTCCGCAGCACATACGCGATCCCCTTGGCGATCGTCACGGGCGTCCGCAGCTCGTGCGAGACGTTCGCGATGAAGTCCGCCTTCGCCGTGGTCAGGGAGTCGAGCTGCTCGGACACGTTCTCGAGCGCGGACTCCAGGTCCGCGGTCCGCTCGGTCTCACCCACAGTCTGTTTCGCGAGCTGGGCCGCGGCGCGAGGGCTGAGCGCGATGCTCCCCACGTGGACCGTCCGCATGGCTCGGAAGACCGCGTCCGGCCCGTCCTCCTTGAGCACGTACGCGACGGCGCCCGCTCCGAGCATCTCGGCGATCCCCAGGGGCGAGGCGTCGTCGGCCCAGCAGATCAGGGCGGCGTCGGGGACGGTCGCTCGGAGCCTGTGGAGCAGCTCGACTCCCGAGAGCCCGTCCAGGCCCGTATCCACGACCACGATGTCGGGGTGGACGCGCGCCGACACCTCGACGGCTCGAAGACCGCTGGTCACGACCTCGATCTCCAGGGCCGTCCCCGAGGTGATGAGGGCGTACTGGAGACGAGCGAGACCGTCCGGGGTGTCGCACAGGACGACCTTCGTGGACATGTCGTTGCAGGTATCGGCCGCTCCGGGGATGGGTTGAGGCCGAGCGACCCGGACGGTCGGTCGAAGGGCGTACGCCGGGCGCTACGGCCGAAAGAGCATCTGCGAGCGGCCCCGCCTATTCGACGAGGCCGCTACGGATCGCGATCGCGACCGCCTGGGCGCGATCGTTGGCGCCGAGCTTCTCGAAGATGCGCTCGAGATGGGTCTTGACGGTGTGCGGAGAGATGCCGAGATCGTGAGCGACCTCTTTGGTCGTCGCGCCGTACGCGACCTTCTGGAGGATCTCCTTCTCGCGCTTGGACAGCGGTGGCGCGTCCATCCGTTTCTCGGCGATCTGGACCTCTTCGATGAACGCGCGCGTGAGCTGCGGATGGATCACGGCCTTGCCCTCGAGCGCGAGCCGAGCCGCGTTCACCAGCTCGTCGGCCGACGCGTCCTTCAACAGGTATCCGGACACGCCCGCCTGGATAGCATCCGAGATCGAGGCACGGGACTCGTCGACGGTGAACAGGATCACGCGGGTGGTTGGCGAGGCCAACCGGATCGCCTTCGTCGCCTCGATCCCGTTCATCCCGGGCATCCGCACGTCCATGAAGACGATGTCGGGTATGAGCTCGCCCGCCTTCTCGACGGCGTCCTCGCCGCTGTCGGACTCGCCGACCACGACCACGTCGTTCGCCAGGTCGAGCGCTGCGTGCAGGCCCTCCCGGGTCACGGGGTGGTCGTCGACGATCAAGATGCGGATCGGATCCACGGTCTCCAGGCTCATCGGTATCCAGGGTCGTCCGTTGGAGCGTCCCTTAGGATAGAGGGTGTTACAGCCCGAAGGAACGAGCCTGATGAACGAGTCGACGACCGATCACATCCACGGATCGAGCACCGAGCCCTCGGCCACGGGCGATGGTTCGACGTCGGATCGCTCGAACCCTGACGGCGGCTCGTCGCCGACCGAGGAGCAGGTCAGGGAGGCCCTGAAGCACGTGGTCGACCCCGAGCTCGGCATCAACATCGTCGACCTCGGTCTCGTGTACGACGTGGACATCTCCGACGAGGGGGTCGTCCACATCGAATACACGCTCACGACCATGGGATGCCCGATCGGACCGCTCATCGAGTCCCAGATGCAGTCGTTCCTGGACAAGGTGCCCGGCGTGTCTTCGGTCGACGCGGAGATGGTCCTCCGGCCGCCGTGGTCGCCGGAGATGATGACCGAAGAGGCCAAGGCCGCCCTCGGGTACTTCTAGGCGGCGCCACCCCCTTTCCGGCGATCTTCCGGCACGTCCGTTGACGATTCCGAACCTCCGTGGTTGAGTTGCACCTGCAATTTCCGACCTCCTGGATAGGAGATCGATGATCCGGACCAGAGCCGCAGGAGTGGTGGGAGTCATGATCCCCTCGCGGTTGTGCTGTCCGGGTTCTCCCAGTGCGGAGCGTTCGTCCTAACACGGCGCTCCGGGCCCCAAGCCATCGAGCGTCACCGGTTTCGGGGGTCCATCCGCACAACCCGAGGCGCTCGGACCATCAAGCATCGTGCGTTCAACGGACCGGAAGGAGGATCGGATGAGCGAGTACGCCAAGCCCGACGCGCTCGTCGAGACCGAGTGGCTCGAGGAGCACGCCGATGACCCGGGGATCCGGGTGGTGGAGGTCGACGAGGATACCGAGGCCTACGAGAAGGGCCATATCAAGGGAGCCGTCGGCTGGAACTGGACGTCGGACCTGCACGCGGAGGTCGGACGCGACTACATCGGGCAGGAGGAGCTGTCCGAGCTCCTGTCGCGATCCGGCGTCGGTCCGGACACGACCGTCGTGCTGTACGCGGGCAACAACAATTGGTTCGCGACGTACGGCTACTGGGTCCTCAAGCTCCGCGGGTTCGACAACGTCAAGCTCCTGAACGGCGGGCGGACGAAGTGGGAGCTCGAGAGCCGCGAGCTGACGCAGGACGTGCCTTCGCCGGCCCCGACCGGGTTCACGATCGCCGGCCCCGAGCGGCCGGAGATCCGGGCGCTCCGCGACGACGTCCTCGCCAAGGTCGGAGGCCAGACGGGGTTCATCGACGTGCGGTCCCCGGAGGAGTTCCGCGGGGATAAGCTCGCTCCCGATCACCTGCCGCAGGAGCAGGCGCAGGTCCCCGGGCACATCGTCGGCGCTGCCAACATCCCCTGGGGCAAGGCGGCCAACGAGGACGGGACGTTCAAGAGCGCGGACGAGCTGAAGGCGCTCTATGAGGGCGAGGGGATCTCGCTCGACGGTGAGGTGGTCCCGTACTGCCGGATCGGTGAGCGGTCCTCGCACACGTGGTTCGCGCTGAGCGAGTTGCTCGGGGCCGGGAACGTCAAGAACTACGACGGCTCCTGGACCGAGTACGGCTCGCTCGTCGGCGCGCCGGTCGAGAAGAGCTGAGCCCCCTTCCCCCCGGAGGCCGGGCGGCGGAGCCGCCCGGGCCTCCACATCCCGCCTCTGGTGGTCACACCCGGCTGCATCGAGCCACTAGGGTTCAAAAGGCATGGATTCCGTGCGCAGCTACGATTGGCTCCCACCCGACGTCGAGCTGATGACGGACGTATCGGAAGCAGAGTGGGTCGTCCCTCGCCTGCGACCGTGGGACCGAGGGGGAGTCCGGGTCGGGTCCTTCATGCCGGATGTGTTCGAGTCCTGCGCTCGGCTGGCGCACGGGCGGGATCCGTACGGGGACCCGATGCCCGCCGGGATGCTGGAGACGCTCGTGTCACTCCTAGGGTCGAACGAGGCCGGTGGCCCATGCTGGTTCTGTCTCTGGGACGGGTGGGGCACGTGGTGGAAGGGCGCACACGGCGTGCTGCGATCCCGATCTGGCCCTCGCATGTCGAGGAGAGCGCGGAAGGAGCTCCGGGAGGCGATCCGGGAGGAGGATCGAATCGACGACGAGCGTGACGCCGTGCTTCGCCGGACGCCACGGGTCCGAACGCAACACCGCGGCTACTTCCTCATGCGAGGACCTCTTAAGGCAGTGCATGCGCTGACCGGGCTGGCCAACGAGGTACCGAACTTGTGGTGGCCCGCCGATCGGTCGTGGCTCGTCTCCAGCGAGATCGACAGCGATGTCACCTACGTCGGCGGATCGAAGGCGCTGATCGGCACCCTGGTCGGCTCGGAGGCGTTGAGCGCGGTCGAGGTCTCGATCTCCGATCCCCTGGACCCCTCGTCGCCGACTCAGGAGGATCCATGATCCGAGGGGCAGGCGCGTGCCTGGAGAGGCTATTCCGACCTAGGAGATAGACTTTGGGGTGCGGCGCTCGGTATCCTTGAGTTCGACGCACGTTTGCGAAGGAAGGATCTGATCGCGTGGCCGTCAGCCAGGAAGAACACCTCCAGGAGCTCTCGAAGGGCTACCGCTTCGACTGGAAGGACCCGTCGCACTCGGTCTTCGAGCCGAAGAAGGGCCTGAACGCGCAGGTGGTCGAGGAGATCTCGGCCCTGAAGAGCGAGCCCGACTGGATGCGGAAGTTCCGGCTGAAGTCGCTGAAGCACTTCGAGCAGCGGCCGATGCCGTGGTGGGGCGCCGACCTGTCGGGGATCGACTTCGACGACATCTACTACTTCATCCGTTCGACCGAGAAGCAGGCCCAGGACTGGGAGGACCTCCCGGCGGACATCAAGGGGACCTGGGACAAGCTCGGCATCCCCGAGGCGGAGAAGAAGTTCCTCGGGGGCGTGTCCGCGCAGTACGAGAGCGAGGTCGTGTACCACAAGATCAAGAAGGAGCTCGACGACATCGGGGTCCTGTTCACCGACATGGACTCGGCGCTCCGCGACCACCCCGACCTCGTGAAGGAGTACTTCGGCACGATCATCCCGCCGAACGACAACAAGTTCGCCTCGTTGAACTCGGCGGTGTGGTCGGGTGGCTCGTTCATCTACGTGCCGCCGGGCGTGCACGTCGACATCCCGCTCCAGGCGTACTTCCGGATCAACGCGGAGGCGATGGGGCAGTTCGAGCGCACGCTGATCATCGCCGACGAGGGCTCCTACGTGCACTACGTCGAAGGTTGTTCGGCGCCGATCTACACGAACGACTCGCTGCACTCCGCCGTGGTCGAGATCATCGTGAAGAAGGGCGCGCGTGTCCGGTACACGACGATCCAGAACTGGTCGACGAACGTCTACAACCTCGTGACCAAGCGCGCGGCCGCGTACGAGGACTCCGTGATGGAGTGGATCGACGGCAACATCGGCTCGAAGGTCACGATGAAGTACCCGTCGATCTACCTACTCGGCAAGGGCGCGCGTGGCGAGGTCCTGAGCGTCGCCTACGCCGGCCAGGGCATGCACACCGATGCCGGCGGCAAGGCCGTCCACGCCGCCCCGCACACGACGAGCGTCCTCACCTCGAAGTCGGTCTCCAAGGACGGCGGCCGGACCGGGTACCGCGGGCTCGTTCGGGTCGAGCCCGGCGCGGACCACGCCAAGTCCAACGTCCGGTGCGACGCGCTGATCCTCGACGAGGCTTCGCGCTCGGACACCTACCCGTACGTGGAGGTCGAGGAGGAGACGGCGCAGCTCGGGCACGAGGCGAGCGTCTCTCGGATCGGGGAGGACCAGCTCTTCTACCTGATGAGCCGGGGGCTCTCCGAGGCCGAGGCCTCCGCCATGATCGTGAACGGCTTCATCGAGCCGATCACGCGCGAGCTACCGATGGAGTACGCGGTCGAGCTCAACCGCCTCATCGAGCTCCAGATGGAAGGCGCGATCGGCTAGCGCCGTTCCGCGGTGCCCCTTCCTCCCGAGCACAGACGCCGGGCCTGCTTGGCGGGGTTGAATCCGACCTGATTGCTAGGATTTCGGTGTGACCACGGCGACCACGGGATTCGACGAGCACGCCCTCGAGGCGCTTCCCGCCTCAGCCCCCTTCGTTGAGAAGCTCCGGAAGCAGGCGTTCGAGGAGTTCGAGGCGCTTCCGGTCCCCTCCCAGGAGACCGAGGAGTGGCGCTACACGGACCTCGAGGGGTTCGGATTCGACCTGAGGCCGTTCGCCGAGGGCGGACGCGCCGAGAACCTGGATCAGGTGCCCGAGGAGATCCTGGCCGCCACCGGGGAGGTCGGGGAGCGCGCCGGACTGCAGATCCAGCGCAACTCCGAGGTCATGGTGACCCACCTCGACCCGGCGCTCGCGGAGCAGGGCGTCTGGTTCGGCGACCTCGATCGGGCGATCGCCGAGCGGCCCGACCTCGTCGAGCCGTACCTGCACGCCCTGGTCTCCAGCGACCGGTCGAAGTTCACGGCACTCCACGGAGCATTCCGCACGGCCGGCACGCTGATCTCCGTTCCGGACGGCGTCGAGATCGAGATGCCGCTCCAGACGATGACGTGGATCGACGCCGAGGACGCCGCCGTGTTCCCGCGGACGCTGCTCGTCGTCGGCGAGAACGCCGAGGTCACGTTCATCGACCGGTACGGCTCGCCGACGCTCGGCCGGGCGCTCTCCGACGCGATCGTCGAGATCCACGCCGGGCCGAACAGCCGCGTTCGCTACGTCGCGCTCCAGGAGTACGGCGACGGCGTGACGCATCTCGCCGTGCAGCGCGCTCGTGTCGGGAAGGGCGCGAGCCTGAAGACGCTGGGCGTCGCGTTCGGAGCGAGCCTCGCCCGCGCAGAGGTCGAGGCGCTTCTGGCAGAGGACGGCGCGAGCTCGGAGATGCTCGGCGTGTACTTCGGCGACGCCGAGCAGCACATCGACCATCGATCGATCCAGGACCACGTCGGCTCGCGCACCTCGAGCGACCTCCTGTACAAGGGCGCGATGCGCGACTCGTCGAACGCGATCTACACGGGCACCGTGGTGATCGAGAAGGGCGCGCACCACTGCGACGCCTACCAGACCAACCGCAACATCCTGCTGTCCGAGCACGCGAGGGCGCACTCGGTCCCGAACCTCGAGATCCTGACGAACGACCCCACGCGATGCGGTCACGCTGCGAGCGTCGGCCCGGTCTCGGACGACGAGCTCTTCTACCTGATGAGCCGCGGCATCCCGGAGAAGGAGGCCGAACGCCTCATCGTGTTCGGCTTCTTCGCCGAGGTGCTGGACCGTGTTGATATCCCCGAGATCCGCGAGGGCCTCGAGCGGGCGATCGAGGAGGAGATCGCGCGAGGAGGGTTCCGGACATGACCCTCGTTCGGATCTGCGGCGTGGGCGACGTGCCGGACGGCGAGGTCAGGCGGTTCGAGCTCGACCATCGGCCGTTCGCCGTCGCGAACCTCGGCGAAGAGGGTTTCCGCGTCGTGGACGCGATCTGCTCGCACGCGCACTATTTCTTGGACGAGGGCGAGGTCGACGACGACGACGAGACGATCGAGTGCCCGAAGCACGGCTCGACGTTCGACCTCAACACCGGCCGGCCACGATCGCTGCCGGCGACGCAGCCGGTCGAGGTGTTCTCGACGAAGGTCGAGGACGACGACGTGATGATCGAACTACCGGAGGACGACTGACATGGCAGAACCGGCGACACTGGAGATCCGTGGCCTCGAGGCCACCGTGGAGGACAAGCCGATCCTGAAGGGGATCGACCTGGTCGTGAAGCAGGGGGAGACGCACGCGCTGATGGGCCCGAACGGCTCGGGCAAGTCGACGCTTGCGAACGTCCTGATGGGGCGCCCCGGGTACGTGCTCACGGCCGGGCAGGTGCTGTTCAAGGGAGAGGACATCACCAAGCTCACCGCGGACAAGCGGGCCGAGCGCGGCCTGTTCCTCGCGATGCAGTACCCGGTCGAGATCCCGGGCGTGAGCGTCGTGAACTTCCTTCGCACCGCCTACAAGAGCGTGAAGGGGGAGGAGATCAGCGCGCTCGCGTTCCGCAAGCACATGAAGGAGAAGATGACGCTGCTCGGCGTCGAGGACGCGATGGTGCAGCGGTACGTGAACCAGGGGTTCTCGGGGGGCGAGAAGAAGAAGAACGAGATCCTGCAGCTGGCGGTCCTCGAGCCGGAGATCGCCGTGCTCGACGAGACCGACTCGGGCCTGGACATCGACTCGCTGAAGGCGGTCGCGGGAGGCGTGGCCCAGCTGATCGGGCCCGACCTCGGGGTGCTGCTCATCACCCACTACCAGCGGATCCTCAACTACATCACGCCGAACTTCGTCCACGTGATGCTCGAAGGTCGTATCGTCAAGTCCGGCGGTCCCGAGATCGCCCACGAGCTCGAGGAGAAGGGCTACGAGGGCATCCGCAAGGAGCTCGGCCTGGACGAGACGGTCGCGACAGGGTAGGGGGTTCACGGTGGCGGTCACGGAGAAGCGCTCGGCTGGGCTCGACGTCGCCCGCGTCCGCAAGGACTTCCCGATCCTCGAACGGACGGTCGAGGGCAAGCCGCTCGTCTACCTGGACTCCGCGGCGACGTCCCAGAAACCGAACCGGGTGATCGACGCGGAGGCGGACTTCTACCGCCAGCACAACGCCAACGCCCACCGCGGCATCTACATGCTCGCCGAGGAGACGACCGAGCTCTACGAGCAGGCTCGCGCCAAGCTCGCACGGTTCATCGGCGCCCCGGAGCCCGAGACGATCGTGTTCACGCGCGGGACGACCGAGTCGACGAACCTCGTCGCGCACGCGTGGGCACGGAAGTTTCTGCGCGAGGGCGACGAGATCCTCCTGTCCGATATGGAGCACCACTCGAACATCGTGCCGTGGCAGCTCGCCGCCGCCGACATCGGCGCCGTCCTGCGATACCTCCCACTCACCGATGACGGGCTCCTCGAACTCTCGGAGCTCGGATCGATCCTCACCGAGAAGACCAAGCTCGTCGCGGTGACGGGGATGTCGAACTCGCTCGGCACGCTGCCCCCCGTCCGCGAGCTCGCCGACGCTGCCCACGCCGTCGGCGCGCTCGTGCTGGTCGACGGCGCGCAGCTCGTCCCCCACGTGCCGGTCGACGTCGTCGCGCTCGACTGCGACTTCCTCACGATCAGCGGCCACAAGATGCTCGGCCCGACGGCCTCCGGAGGCCTGTACGCGAAGCGCGAGCACCTCGAGGCGATGGATCCGTTCCTCGGCGGCGGCCACATGATCGAGGAGGTCTTTCACGACCGGTCGACGTGGAACGAGGTGCCGTACAAGTTCGAGGCCGGCACGATGAACATCGCGCAGGAGGTCGGGCTCGGCGCGGCGATCGACTACCTCGAAGAGCTCGGGATGGACGCGGTCCGAGCGCACGAGGAGGAGATCACGACCTACGCGATCGAGCGGCTGGGAGAGGCCGGCGCGCGGGTGTTCGGGCCGACGGACGTGAGCGTTCGCGGCGGCGCGGTGAGCTTCTGGTACCACGACGTCCACCCGCACGACCTCGCCACGATCCTGAACGAGGAGGGCGTCGCGATCCGCGCGGGCCACCACTGCAACCAGCTCGTGATGCGGCGGTTCGGCGTCCCGGCGACGGCCCGGGCGAGCTTCTACGTCTACAACTCGAACGACGAGGTGGACGCCCTCGTCGACGCGCTCGGCAAGGCCGAGGGCGTGTTCGGCTAGGAGGACGCGCGGTGGCCCTCGACGACATCTACAAAGAGGTCATCCTCGACCACTACAAGAACCCGCGGAACAAGCGGGAGATGCAGGACGCCGAGCGATCCGCGTCGCAGAACAACCCGCTCTGCGGCGACGAGATCAAGGTGTTCGTCCACGAGGAGGACGGCAAGGTCCTCGACGTCACGTTCGTCGGGCAGGGATGTTCGATCAGCCAGAGCTCGGCGTCGATGATGACCGAGGCCGTCGCCGGCAAGACGCGCGAGGAGGTCGGCGATCTCGTCGGTGGCTTCCGGGGCATGATGGCCGGTGAGGCCGAGCCGGACGAGGACGCGTTCGGCGAGCTGGTGGCGCTCAAGGGGGTCGTGAAGTACCCGGTGCGCGTGAAGTGCGCGGTGCTGTCGTGGGACACGCTCGAGGCTGCGCTGGCCGACGACGACGGCGCTCCGAGCTAGACGCGCCGACCGAGGAATCCCTCCGCGCCGACCGGGCGCTCGTCGTGCGTGAGAGCGACCGCCCGCACCTCCTCGAACCCGGCTTCTCCGATCAGCCGCAGCCACGTCGAACGCGGGAACAGGCCGCAGAGGTGCTCGTCGAGCTCCACGTGAACGGAGCCGTCCGGCTCGTGGAACACGTACGTGAGGTCCATCCGGCACGTCGAGTCGCTCGGATCCGGGTCCCACGTCCACTCGAGGTAGCGGAGCGCGCGGTCCGGTCCGTCGTGCCCGCCATGGTCGGTCGCCGGCTCGAAGGTCTCGGTGACGTGGTCCGGGACGAACAGCGCCGCACCGCCGACGCGGCAGTGCTCGAACGCGGTGCCGAACACCGCGCGAAGGTCCCCTTCGGTCGTCATGTAAGCGATCGCGTCGTGGACGAACACCGCGTCGAACGTCCTGCCGAGCCGGACCGACCGCATGTCGCCCTGCACGTGCTCGCACTCGGGATTCAGCCGGCGGCTCACCTCCAGCATCCCCGGTGAGAGATCGACGAGCGTGAGCCGGAACGACGACTTCATGTGCGAGGCGTTGTTCCCGCCGCCGGAGCCGAGCTCGAGCACCTGACGCGCGTCCGGGACCGTCCCGAGGATCAGGCGGGCGTACTCGCCGGCCTCCTCCTCGTACTCCTCGGGCGCCGAGAGGAGCGGCCACCACTCCGTGAACTCACGGTAGAGACGGGGGAGGGACTCCACGCCTCGAGCGTACCCGGGACCTCGCACGAGCCCGAGCTCAACACTCTAGGCTTCGGCGATGCGTTTCCACCCGTCGCTCGACCGGTCGCCGGCGAGATGGCTGTATCCGCTCGTGGTCGTGCTGTGGGCGAGCCTCGTTCCGACACCGCCGGCCACCGCCCAGGGGTTCGTCTTCGAGGAGACTCTCCGCTACGACGTCCGCATCGAGATCGAACCCTCGGGCACGCTCCTGGTCGTCGAGACGATCGAGCAGCAGTTCGGCGACACGCCCCGGCACGGGATCCTCCGGTACATCCCCAACCGGCTGCGGTACGACGACGAGTACGACCGCGTCTACCAGATCGAGCTGGCCTCGGTCGAGACCTCCCCGGGCACTCCCGACGATGTCGAGACCAGCGAGGAGGAAGGGAACTTCGTGATCCGGATCGGAGACCCCGACACCGAGATCACGGGGCGTCACACGTACGAGATCACGTACCGGGTCGAGGGCGCGATGAACGGGTTCGAGTCGCACGACGAGCTCTACTGGAACGCGATCGGCGACCGATGGGAGCAGAGCATCCGCGAGGCGCACGTCGTGGTGGTCGGCCCGGCGAAGATCACGCGCGTCGAGTGCTTCCGCGGGCCGTTCGGCTCGACGCTCCGGTGCGGTCGGGCCGAGATCAAGAAGGGGAGCGGCGTGTTCGCCGACGCGAACCTCCCGGCGTTCAACGGCCTGTCGGTCGTCGTGGCGCTCCCGCCCGGAACGGTGGCGAGCACCGCGCCGATCCTGGACGAGCGCTGGACGCTCGACAAGGCGTTCAGCCGGACGCCGACCACGGTCGGAGGCGGGATCGGCCTGCTCGCGCTCTTGATCGGAGGGTTCGGGCTGCTGATGTGGCGCCACGGCCGGGACGTTCGCTACCGCGGATCCCAGATCGACCAGGTGATGGGCGGGCCGGTCGAGACCGAGACCCAGGCGGTCCCGCTGTTCGAGAAGGGCACCTCGGTGGTCGAGTTCGCGCCGCCCGAGGGCTTGCGGCCGGGACAGGTGGGCACGCTCGTCGACGAGGAGGCGAACACGCTCGACGTGAGCGCGACGATCGTGGACCTGGCCGTTCGCAAGTACCTCGTGATCGAGGAGATCCCGAAGAAGTGGCTGCTCGGCAAGCCGGACTGGACGCTTCGGCGACTCCCCGCGCCGGAGAACGATGGGCTCCTGCCGTACGAGGGCAAGCTGCTCGACGGGCTGTTCGAGGACGGCGACGAGGTCGAGCTCTCGGGCCTCCGCAAGAAGTTCGCCGAACGGCTGACGAAGGTGAAGGACGCGCTGTATCAGGACCTTGTGTCGCGGAAGTGGTTCCTCCGGCGGCCGGATCGGGTTCGGCAGGCGTGGGTCGTCTTCGGGATCCTGCTGCTCGCCGCGGGCATCGCGATCACGATCGTGCTCGCGTACTTCACGAAGTTCGGGTTGCTCGGCGTCCCCGTCGTGATCGCCGGGATCCTGCTGCTGATCGGCGCCAAACGGATGCCGTCCCGAACGGCCAAGGGCACGGCGATGACCCGCCGCGTGAACGGCTTCCGCGTGGTGATCGAGAAGGCCGAGGAGCACATGTCGAAATGGGCCGAGCAGGAGAACGTGTTCACGCGGCTGCTCCCGTTCGCCGTCGTGTTCGGCGTGACCGACAAGTGGGCGAACGCGTTCGAGTCGCTCGGGGCAGGTGCCGAGCGACATGTCGTGGTACGTGAGCACCCGCCCGTTCGTCTTCGCGGACTTCGGCGAGAGCATCGACTCGTTCGCCGTGACCACGAGCGGCACGATCTCCTCGACCCCGGCGGGCTCGGGCGGGAGCGGGTTCGGCGGCGGCGGGTTCTCCGGTGGGGGAGGCGGCGGCGGCGGAGGAGGCTCCTGGTAGGGTCGCCGAAGCAGGGTCGCCGACGGGAGGCGACCCCGGCGCGCGCCGGTCGATGGATCTCGTCTTCAGCCAGGACCCACGCGATTTCGCCCGCCGCGATTGGTCGGCGCTCGTCACGGCCGACCCGGCCGGCACGTTCTTCCACACGCCCGGGTTCCTGAAGCTGTACTGGGAGGAGTTCGCGGCCGAGCCCGACCATCTGTTGCTCGGGTTCGCGGAGGAGGACGGAACGCAGGTCGGCGCGGTGGCGTTCGAGCGGCTCGGGACCACGATCCGGTTCCTGGGCGGGACCGAGGTCACCGACTACATGGGTCCGGTCGCGCTCCCGGAGGTGCAACCGACCGTCGCCAAGGAGCTGTTCGCAGGGCTCGCTCGGCTGGACGACTGGAACGAGGCCGATCTCCGGGGACTGCCCGAGGACCAGCCGTGGCTCGACTTCCTCGCCGAGGCGGCTGCGGCGCAAGGTTTCACGGTCGAGACGCTCGACGACCAGAACGGTGTGGCGCCGTTCCTCGCGCTCCCGGGCTCGTACGGGGAGTACCTGGAACGCTTGCCCTCGAAGCTCCGGCACGAGATCAAGCGGAAGGCGCGCAGGCTCGAAGCCGAGGGTGGGCCCTGGCACATCTGCCTGGCCACGCAGGTGACGCTCGAGCCGTTCCTCGATCGGTTCGTCGAGCTCCACCAGCGGAGCGAGGGGCCCAAGGGCGTGTTCATGCAGCCCGGGATGGAGATCTTCTTCCGACGACTCGGCGAGGCGTTCCTGCCGCTGGGCGTGTTCAGCCTCACGTTCATCGAGATCGCCGATCACCGCAAGCTCGCCGGTTCGATCGGGTTCCGGTTCGAGGGCACGTACTCCCTCTACAACTCCGCGTTCGACCATGAGTTCCAAGGCGTGTCGCCGGGGATGGTGCTCGTCGCCGAGGACATCCGGATCGCGATCGAGGCGGGATGTTCCGGGTTCGACCTGCTGAAGGGTGACTACGCGTACAAGTACCGGTTCGGCGCGGTTCCCAGACCGATCAAACGTCTCGTCGTTCGGCGCTAGTCACTCGACGAACGCGCGCAGGTGCTCGAGGACCAGGATCGCGAGCGCCTCGTCCCCTCCGACCACCAGGTTCCCGTCGTCCAGGAACGCATCGGCGGGAACCCGCCGGCCGGCGACGAGCGCGAACGCGAGCGCTCGGCCCTGCACGAACGCGTCGGGCTTCTTGTCCTCCGGCGGGGCGTCGCCGGGCGAGAGCCCCCAGTGCCAACTGCCCTCGCCCACCCCCTCCAGGTCGACCCGTATGGTCGCGCCGGGGAAGGAGAGCTCGGCCTGCCCGAGCGACCAGGGCAGCATCCGGATCGCCATGTCGTTCGCGAGGTGGATCGGCCAGTGTTGCGGGTTCTCCTCGAGGCCGGTGCTCTCACGGATGTCCTCGCCGTGGAACCACCACTCGATGACCCGGGACTGGACCAGGTAGCGGACCCCGATCTCGCCCGCGACCCACTCGACTTTCTTCGTCTTCCAATCGTCTTCGGACAGCCGCGAGGCGGCCGGGAGGAACGCGTCGGCCGCCCGCCCCCAGTCGACGATCACCTGGCGGCTCGGGATCTCGGCGCGGACGCGGACCGCGGACTCGTTGAAGCCGTTCACCCACAGCTCGCCGGCGTTGGCCTCTCGGAACGCGTCGAACTCGACGGCCGGTTCGCCGTTCATCAGGTGCGCCGCGGCCGTCTCCTGCGCGGCGAGGTGCGCGACGATGTCGCGGTTGCGCCAACCCTCGCAGACGCTGTCGGCCTCCCACGCAGCAGCGGGCGCGTACTGGATCGTTCGGCCCAGTCGTTCCCGCTCCGCATGAGCGGCGCCGAGCATCTCTCCCCGCGAGACCGTCACGCGTTCTCCTCCCGGTTCGGTCGCGGCGTATCGTACCCGCGACGCCCTTCGGTATCGTCGCGCCCGTGAAGGCGATCGATCGGTTCCTCGAAGCGGCCCGGGTCCTCGGGCACCCGGTCGAGGTCCGGCGGTTCCCGGAAGGAACGAAGACCGCACAGGATGCCGCCCGCGCGATCGGCTGCGAGGTCGGGCAGATCGTGAAGTCGCTCGTGTTCATGGGGGACGGCACGCCGCTGCTCGCGCTCACGAGCGGCGCGAACCGCGTGGACGTCGGACGCCTGGCCGAGCTCGCCGGCGTCCGAGAGGTCCGCCGGGCGACGCCCGAGGAGGCGCGAACGGCCACAGGTTTCGCGGTGGGCGGAACGCCACCCTTCGTCATGGCCGCTCGTTCCGAGGACGGGACGGCCGAGCCGCGGTCGGTTCGGACGCTCATCGACGAGGCGTTGCTGAGTTTCGACGAACTGTGGGCGGCGGCAGGGACGCCCGATGCGGTGTTCAGGCTGACGCCGGCTGAGCTCGTGCGGGCAAGCGGCGGTGATGTCGCCACGTTCGCCGAGTAGGCGTGCTGAGAGGATCCTCACTCAACGAGCGACCGACTGACGCGGATGATCTCCTCGACGGTCTCGTCCACGGGACGGCCCGTGTCGATCTCGTAGTCGGCGAGAGCGCGAAGACCTGGCTCGACGGTCTCGAGATCCTGGAGGATGCGCGTGATCTCCTCGGGACGCTTCCCGAAAGGGTTGTTGGTTCTCGTATCGAGTCGCTCGACGAGCGTGGTGACGGGTGCGCTGAGCAAGACAACGACGTCGAACTGCGGGAGGAACGACACCATGTTGTCCTCGCACCCCGCGAGGAACAGGATCGGCGCGTCCTCGGTGCTCAGCAGGTTCTGAACCGCATCCTCGCGCCACCGTTGCATCCCGTCGGGGAGCGGCTCGGTCAAGCCGTCGTCGGCATCGACCGCCTTGTATCCCCTGCGGACCAGCTCGCGTGCGACGGTGGATTTGCCGGTTCCGGACATCCCGGTGAGAAGGACACGCCGCACGGTCACGCCATCGTAGGCCGGACTGGAGTGCGGGGGGACCCGTCTCCAAGTCCTCCGGCTCGGGCTCCCGGACCGCGTTCGCGGAGGTGGTCGATCCAAAGGAAGCGCCCGGGCCGACTGGGAAACGCTCGGAGAGCCGGTAGAATCGGGGTCCGACCGACGGAGGGACGATGATCCAGCTGACCGAGTCCGCAGCCGGCAAGGTGAAGGAGCTCCTGGTGGAGGAGGGCCGTTCGGACATCGCGCTGCGCGTGGCCGTGCAGCCCGGTGGCTGCTCGGGCCTGCGGTACGCGATGTACCTGGACGATCAGCTCTCGGAGAAGGACGTCGCCGAGGAGCAGTTCGGCGTCCGGGTCGTCATCGACCGCATGAGCGTCCCGTATCTGGCGGAGGCCAAGATCGACTTCGTCGACTCGCTCGAGGCCTCGGGATTCACGATCGACAACCCCGTCGCGCAGGGATCCTGCGCGTGCGGGCACTCGTTCCACTAGGCGCCGCCGCTCCGGAGAGGAGCGCCCGTGAGTCGCTCTAGCAGCTTGGGCCTCGTCTCCATGGTCGTGATCCTGGCGATCGGAGCGTGGATCGCGCTTGCGATCGAGAGCATCGAGACCTGCCCGTCCTGTCCCTCGGGCCCGTGCCCGTGCTCGATCGACTACCGGATCGGCCCCCGGCTGCTCGTCGTGGTCGTCACGCTCCTCGTAGCCGGTGGGGCCTGGGATGCAACTCGCCATCGGAGGCGCGCCGATACCGGTTGAGGGTCCCTTCAGGGCGGGTTCACCGCGTCGAGCGCGGCACCTAACCCCTCGGACAATTCGTGCAGCTCGTCCGCGCTGATCACGAGCGCTGGCGAGATCTGAAGCGCCCCCACGCCGAGGCCTCGCGTCAAGATGCCGTTGTTGCGGCAAGCGGCGACCGCTCGCGACGGAAGCGTCGGATCGGCTTCCAGCGCGTCGGCGGCGAACTGCACCGCCGCGAGCACCCCGACGCCGGCGCGGACCTCGCCGACGAGCGGATGATCCGCGAGCGGAACCAGCGCCTCGGCCAGATCGGCTTCGAGCTCCAGCGCGCGCTTCGGCAACGCCTCGCGCTCGAGGATGTCGAGGTTCGCAAGGGCCGCGGCGGCGACGGTCGCGTGCCCCGAGTAGGTGTACCCGTGACGCCACATGCCGGCGCTCGGCTGCCAGAACGGTTCCGCCACCCACGGCGCCGCGATCACGGCGCCCATCGGCAGGTAGCCGCTCGTGATGCCCTTCGCGCAGGCGACGATGTCGGGTTCGAGGCCCAAGCGTGAGCTCGCGAACCAGTCGCCTGTTCGACCGAACCCGGTGACCACCTCGTCGGCGACGAACAGGACGCCGCTCTCGCGACAGATCTCCCGAACCTCCCGCAGGTAGCCGTGGGGAGCCGGGAAGACGCCACCCGCGCCGATCACAGGTTCGCAGAAGAACGCGGCCACCCGTTCGGCGCCCGCGGACCCGATCGCGTCTCGGAGCGCGGCGGACGAGTCCCACGGCACCTTCACGATGTCGCCGACCAGTGGTCCGTAGCCCGAGACGTTGGCTTCGATGCCCGCGAGGCTGGTCCCGGCGACGTGCATCCCGTGGTACGCGTGCTCGCGCGTGACGAGCAGGGTGCGCTCGGTCTGTCCGAGGAGCTGCCAGTAGCGCCGCGCCATCTTCGTCGCGGTGTCGATGGAATCGGAGCCGCCGCTCGTGAAGAAGACCTTGCTCCCCTCGACCGGGGCGATCGCGCTCACGCGCTCGGCGAGCTCGACCGCGGGGCGGTTCGAGTTGTCTCCGAAGGTCGAGTAGGCGGGGAGCCGCAGGAGCTGTTCGTTCACGGCGTTGGCGATCTCGGTGCGACCGTAGCCGACGTTGCAGTACCAGAGGGAAGCGGTCGCGTCGAGGTACCGGCGTCCGTCCTCGTCCCAGACGTGGACGCCCTCGCCACGGTCGAGGACGAGCTCGCCGTTGGATACGACGGCGGCCATGTCGGCGAACGAGTGCCAGAACGCGCTCACGGCGGATGACGGTACCAGCAGGGCGGGCGCAGGCGATGAGACTGCAGCGAACGGGCACCGATTCCATGAGGTTCAACGTCCAAGCGCCCAAATCGCAGGGCTTGCCTCGACTATCGCGTCTGCCTATCCTCGTGACATGGCTCGGCTTTTCAGCTGTCGTGTCGCAAGCCTTGCGGCTTGGGGGTCGCTTTCGTCTTCGTAGCTGCTCTCATCCAGCTAAGTTCGCCGGGCGCGGCCGCTTCGAACTTCGGATCGAGCGGCAACCCAGGCATCAGCGGGACAACCAATGGTGTATGGCTGACGAACAACTTCCTGTGGTACATCGGCAAGCGCCAACTGACATCCACGTACGGCAACGCGGTCTCTGGTTCTGCGACCAATGACTACGGGCCGACCGCTCTTGATCCAGACGCAAGCGTAGCTTCGAGCTGTCCCGACGCATCTTTCGACCTTTGCGTATTCGATTCGGACTATGGCAACAATGGCTTCCTGGGCTGGAACCAGTGCAACGGCGATACAACGGGATCGCACCCCAACCAAGTCTGTTTCTGGACTTCGTCAAGATCAACCTTTTCTACAGTCCGCCCGCGAGCGTGATCGCTTGTCACGAAATGGGTCACTCCGTTGGGTTGCGGCACTCCTCGAACACCTCATCATGCATGAACACCGGCTTAGATTCCTCCGCGTTGACGCCGCACGACGAGTCGCACTTGGACGATCAGTACTGATGGCCAATCGATAGGGAGCGCGGAAGATGAGGATCGTGAGGCGGGTGGGTTCGAGGGGGGCATCGGAGTCCTCCTCGGGACTGGCCGCTTTCACGTGGACTGCCGTCGTCGGGCTTCTACTAGCGGCCGCATGCTCAACGAGCCAGCCGTCCATACCTCGAAGTGACACCGAATTCTGGGCTCAGTTGCGGATCTCCGGCCTTGAGGCCGAACGATTCGACACACTGGCAGACCTTGTCGCAAGCGCCGACGCCGTTGTGGTGGGGGAGTTTGCCTCCTTCGGACTCAGTAGAACGCTGGAGGGGGACGCTGCGGAGGATGTCGTCGTCTATGCGAAGGCCGACCTCTGGATCTCCGAGACGATCGCCGGGAGGTCCTTTGGCGAGTCGGTGCCACTCGAGTTCCTTCTTCCCGTTGGACCCGCAGAAGCGGATGGGGCGATCGACGCCCTTAGGGCTGCTTTGCCAGGCGGGCGCCTCGTCGTCTTCCTTCGCGATAAGGGGGGGGAAGAGGCCGGACTGTTCAGGGTGGTCAATTCGACCGGCCTGTGGGCCGAGACGGCACGTGCCGCTGTCGACGCCCCCCTCGCAGAAGAGCCGCCCTCTAAGTCCGGCATCTACGAGAGCGAGTTGGCCGGCGTGGCCTCGATCGAGGATCTCATCGAGGTCGTCGAGAGCTATTCGGTCTGAGCATCGCGTCTCGCTGGCACTCAGGTCGGCTCGTAGGCGAGGTTCGGTCGCAGCCAGGTCTCTGCTTCGCGCCGGTCCATCCCGCACCGACCGGCGTAGTCCTCCACCTGGTCTCTCCCGATCCGTCCGACGTTGAAGTACCGAGACGCCGGGTGACCGAAGTACAGGCCGGAGACGCTCGCCGCAGGGGTCATCGCGAAGTGCTCCGTGAGCTCGATCCCCGCGTCCGGCGCGCCGAGGAGCTCGAACAGCGTTCCCTTGCGGCTGTGGTCGGGACACGCCGGATAGCCGAACGCCGGCCTGATCCCGCGGTAGCGCTCCGCGATCAGCTCGTTGTTCGACATCGGCGACCCGGACTCGTACCACTCGCGCCTCGCGCGTTCGTGCAGCCACTCGGCGAACGCCTCGGCGAGCCGGTCGGCGAGCGACTTCACCATGATCGCGTTGTAGTCGTCGTGCTCGGCCTCGAACCGCGCGGCCAGCTCGTGGGCGCCGAGTCCCGCCGTCACCGCGAACGCGCCGAGGTGATCCTGAAGGGCCGTATCCGGTGGGGCTACGAAGTCGGCGAGGGACCGGCTCGGGCGGTCGTCGCCGTGATCCGCCTGCTGCCGCAGCATCGGGAACCTCACGCCGTCCTCAAGGACGACGTCGTCGCCCTCTGACCACGCCCGCCAGTAGCCGTAGACGCCGCGCGCATGCAGGGATCCGTCCGCGATGATGCGATCGAGGAGTTCGTTCGCGGCCTCGAACAGCTCGCGCGCCGCCTCGCCGTGCCGTGGGTGCTGGAGGATCTGCGGATACCGCCCTTTCAGCTCCCACGCCGAGAAGAAGAACGTCCAGTCGATGTACGGGCGGAGCTCCACGAGATCGGGCTCCACCGTCCGAACGCCTGTGAACACCGGCGCGGCCAGATCGTCGGCCCGCCACACGATCGGCGTCTTGCGTTCGATCGCGATCCGGTAGGGGAGCAGCGGCTGCGCCTCGCGTTCGGCGTGGAGTTGCCGAAGGCGTTCCTGGTCGTCCCGGTTGTCCCGGTCGAGTTTCGCTCCGGCGTTCGGGGTCGAGGAGGTCCGAGACGACGCCGACCACGCGCGAGGCGTCCACGACGTGCACGACGGGCTGGGCGTACTCGGGCGCGATCCGGACCGCCGTATGCTGCCTGGACGTCGTCGCTCCTCCGATCAGCAGCGGGAGTTCGAGACCGCGACGCTCCATCTCGCGCGCGACGCCCTCCATCTCGCCGAGCGACGGCGTGATGAGCCCCGAGCAGCCGACGATGTCGCACCCCTCCTCGACCGCGGTGTCGAGCAGGACGTCGGGCGCCACCATGACCCCGAGGTCGATCACCTCGTAGTTGTTGCAGCCGAGGACGACGCCCACGATGTTCTTGCCGATGTCGTGCACGTCGCCCTTGACCGTGCACAGCACGACCTTCCCCTGCGCTCGGGCTTGCTCGAGCCCGAGGGAGCGCTTCTCCTCCTCCATGTACGGCTCGAGGTACGCGACCGCCCGCTTCATCGCGCGGGCGCTCTTCACGACCTGGGGGAGGAACATCTTGCCCGCGCCGAACAGGTCGCCCACCACCTGCATCCCGGCCATGAGCGGACCCTCGATCACCTCGAGCGGCCGCTCGTGGGCGCGGCGGGCCTCCTCGGTGTCCTCCTCGATGAACTCGTCGATGCCGTGCACGAGCGCGTGCTTCAGCCGTTCCTCGACCGACGTCTCGCGCCACGACAGGTCGAGCTCCTTCTTCGTGGCGCCGCCCTTCACGGTCTCGGCGAACGCCACCATGCGCTCGGTCGCGTCCGGTCGCCGCGCGAAGATGATGTCCTCGACGTGCTCGAGCAGGTCGGCGGGGATGTCCTCGTAGAGCGCGATCTGTCCCGCGTTCACGATCGCCATGTCGAGACCGGCGGCGATCGCGTGGTACAGGAACGCCGAGTGGATCGCCTCGCGGACGGCGTCGTTGCCCCGGAAGCTGAACGACAGGTTCGACACGCCGCCCGAGACCTTCACGCCCGGGAGACGTTCCTTGATGATCGTCGTGGCCTCGATGAACGCTTTCGCGTACTCGTCGTGCTCCTCGATGCCGGTCGCGATCGCCAGGATGCAGGGGTCGACCACGATGTCCTCGGATCGGTAGCCGGCCTCGTCCCGGAGCAGCCGGCACCCGCGCTCGAGGATCTCGACCTTGCGCTCGACGGTGTCGGCCTGGCCCCGCTCGTCGAACGCCATCACGACGACCGCCGCCCCGTACCGCTTGATCCGACGCGCCTTGTCGAGGAAGTCCTCCTCACCCTCCTTCAGGCTGATCGAGTTCACGATGCCGCGGCCCTGGAGACACTTGAGCCCGGCTTCAAGGACGTCCCACTTCGACGAGTCGACCATCACGGGGACGCGGGCGATCTCGGGCTCGGTCGCGAGGAGGTTCAGGAACGTGGTCATGGCTTTCGCGCCATCGAGCAGGTCGGCGTCCATGTTGACGTCGAGCAGGTTCGCCCCGCTCCGCACCTGGTCGGCCGCGATCTCGACCGCGGCCTGGAAGTCGCCGGCCTCGATCTGGCGGCGGAACTTCGCCGAACCCGTGACGTTCTGCCGCTCGCCGACCATCACGAACCCGGTCTCGGGCGTGATCGCGAACGGTTCGAGCCCGCTGAAGGCGGTCACTCGAGCGGGCGCAGGCAGTCGTCGCGGCGCCAGTCCCTCGATCGCGGCGGCGATCGCGCGGATGTGGTCGGGCGTCGTGCCGCAGCAGCCGCCCAGGACGTTTGCGAGGCCGCTCTCGGCGAACTCGCGCAGGTACTTCGAGGTGGTCTCCGGCCGTTCGTCGTAGCCGCCGAACGCGTTCGGCAGGCCCGCGTTCGGATGGCAGGTCGTGTAGACGGGGGCGACGCGCGCGAGCGATCCGAGGTACGGGCGCATGTCCGCGGCGCCGAGCGCGCAGTTGACGCCGACGCTGAACGGCTCCGCGTGAGCGACCGAGAGCCAGAACGCGTCGATCGTCTGGCCCGAGAGCGTTCGACCGCTCCGGTCGGTGATGGTCACCGAGATCATCAGCGGCACGTCCGGCGCGACGTCCTTGACCGCCGCGATCGCCGCCTTCGCGTTCAGCGTGTCGAAGATCGTCTCGATCAGCAGCAGGTCCACGCCGCCCTCGACGAGGCCCCGGACCTGCTCCGCGTAGGCCTCGACCATCCGGTCGAACGTCACCGTTCGGTACGCCGGGTCGTTCACGTGCGGGGACAACGACAGGGTCTGGTTCGTCGGTCCTATGGAGCCCGCGACGAACCGATCGGGCCCGAAGGCGTCCGCCGCGCGCCGGGCGATCCGCGCTCCCTCGAGGTTGAGCTCGTGGACGAAGGGCTCGAGGCCGTAGTCGGCCTGGGCGATCGCGGTCGCCGTGAACGTGTTCGTCGTGAGGACATCCGCGCCGGCCTCGAGGTAGCCGCGATGGATGTCCTCGACCACGTCGGGACGCGTGAGGTTCAGGAGGTCGGGGTCGCCTTTCACGTCGTGCGGGTGGTCTGCGAACCGCTCGCCCCGGTAGTCCTCGTCGCCGAGGCCGCGCGACTGGATCGCGGTCCCGTAGGCGCCGTCGAGCACGAGGATCCGCTCGGCGAGGCGACGCTCGAGGAGGTCTCGGATGCCCGCCGGGTCCGCCATGCACCAACGCTACCGACCGCACCGTGGCCTGACCAGCATCCTTCGCCGGGCCGTGGTGCCTGGGGTACGCTGGCGGCTCCTCGAAACCGGAGGCGACGGGTATGGCGAAGGACGCACCGAACCCCCTGTCGGTCGTCGTCCCGAAGGAGATCGCGGTCAACCGCATCGACGAGCGTTCGCCCTCGAGGAGCCGGCGTTCGGATCGCCCGCTGGGCCGTCGCGGAGCCGATCTGCTCGGCCAGGTGCCGCTCTTCGACGGCCTGTCGCGCCGCCACCTGAAGAAAGTCAGCGAGCACGCGGACGAGGTCTCGTTCCGCCCGAACGAGGCGATCGTCGAGGCCGGACAGCCCGGCGGCACCTTCTTCGTGATCGTCGAGGGCGAGGCGAAGGTCGTTCGAGGTTCCAGGGTGATCAGCCGCGTGGGACCGGGGGAGTTCTTGGGTGAGATCTCGCTGCTCGACGGTGGACCCAGGACGGCGACCGTCGTGGCCGAGACGCCGGTGGTGGCGATCCGGATCTTCAAGAGCTCGTTCGACAAGGTGGTGGCACAGGAGCCGTCGGTCGCCGCGAAGATCCTCGTGGTCGTCGCCCGCCGCCTCCGAGAGGCCCAACGCACGATCAACGACTGATGCTGGGGCAGTTCGTCGCCTACAACTGGTGGAAGTTCCTCCACGTCGCCGGCGTGATCGCGTTCGTCCTGTTCCACGGGGTCTCGGTCGTCGCCGCTCTGCGGGTGCGCAAGGAGACCGATCGCGGCAGGATCGCGATCCTGCTCCAGATGTCCGGCTCGTCCCTCGTGGGCATGTACGTCTCGTTGGGATTGCTGGTGTTGTTCGGGATCGTCGCGGGGATCCAGGGCGGGTGGTGGAACGACGGCTGGTTCTGGATCTCGGTGGGGTTGCTCGTCGTCGTCGTCCTGGAGATGGGCGCGGTGGCGAGGCCCTACTACCAGCGGGTGAAGGAGGCGGTCGAGGTCCGGCCCTCCGGGGTTCCCAGGCGGAGCGACGAGGAGCTCGAGGAGATCCTCAAGTCGTCGGCCGCCCTGTGGAACGCGATCTTCGGCTTCGCGGTCCTGTTCGCGATCACGTGGCTGATGATCTTCAAGCCCTTCCAGGTCTTCTAGTCGCGCCGGAGCGGATCGCTAGAGGTCGGTCGGCGCCAGTGGGCGTTCGGCCGGCCCGTTGACGACCTGGCCGGTGGCCGAGTACCGCGACCCGTGGCAGGGGCACAGCCAGCCGTCGGCTCCCGCGTCCCACTTCACCGTGCACCCCTGATGCGTGCACTTGGCTGAGAGCGTCGTCACGTTCCCCTTGCCGTCTCGGTACACCGCCACCTTGTGGTCGCCGATCTTGACGATCCCCCCTTCCCCGGGAGCGATCTCGTCGAGGTTCTGCGCGATGGTTCGGGCCACGAGGACGTCGCAGGGAGCGGTCTCCGCGACGTCCTTGGGGACCGAGCCGAGGAACATCGCCTTCGCGCCCGTGAGTCCGCGGTTGCCGATCACGACCAGGTCGTACCCCTCGACCGCCGCGGCGTTGACGATCTCGCGCGCCGGGTCACCGGTCCGGATCTCGATCGCGGACGTCACGCCGGTCTCCTGTCCGATCGAGGCAACCGTGTCCTGCAGCACGAGCTCGCCGGTCTTCGGGTGCCCGACGAACACGAGCGTGACCGACGCTTCCAGGCGATGGGCCAGCGCGTAGCCCTTCCGCGCGGCCCGGTCGGCCGTCGACGAGCCGTCGGTGGCGATCAGCAGCCGCCGGTACGGGGCCGTCCCAGGCTGCCGGTTGGCGAGGTTCCGCGGGCGGGTGAGGAGGACGTCGCACGGCGCGTGCGTGACCACCTGGCGCGGCACGCTGCCGAACAGTTGGTCGGACGTGGCGAGCCCGACGCTACCGATCACGATCAGATCGGCGTCGTGATCCGAGGCGGTCGTGAGGATCGCGTCGGCCGGGTCGTCCGTCGACAGCGCCACGTCGGAGAGCGCGCCCTCGCCTTCGGCGAGCTCGACGGCCCGGGCGACGGCCTCTTTGGCCCGGTCCGGGTTCGTGTACGCGTGGGCGATCGTGAGCCTCGCCCCGGCGACGCCCGCCAGCCCGGCCGCGACGCGCTCCGCCGTCTCCGCCGACGGAGACCCATCGGTCGCCACCACGATCCTGCGATACGCCACGCTCACGCTCCTCGTCCGCCGTCCGCTGGGCGGACCGGCAAGACTAGCGCGTCGGTCGGATTCCGCCCGCCCCGAGATCGGCATCGTCGAGCCGGGCGTGGCGCACGCAGGCGGTACGCTAGGTGACGAGCGAACGTCGAAGGAGGGGTGCCGGCCGCGCCGGCGAGCAGATGAGCAAGCAGGTCGAGGAGAAGGAACGGGTCGTCATCCGGTTCGCCGGGGATTCCGGCGACGGGATGCAACTGACCGGCGACCGGTTCACGAACGCCACGGCGGTGCTCGGCAACGACCTCGCCACCCTCCCGGACTTCCCGGCCGAGATCCGGGCCCCCGCCGGAACCGTTCACGGCGTGTCGGCGTTCCAGATCCAGTTCGCCTCGAGCGATATCCTTACGCCTGGCGACCATCCGAACGTCCTCGTGGCGATGAACCCGGCCGCCCTGCGCGCCGAGCTCGGCTCGGTGGAGAAGGGCGGCACGATCATCTTGAACGAGGACGCGTTCACGCAGCGGAACGTCGACAAGGCCGGCTATCAGGCCGACCCGCTGGAGGACGGCACGCTCGATGGGTACCAGGTGTTCAGGGTCCCGATGACCTCGATCACCGTTCGGGCGGTCGAGGACCTCGGGCTCACCCGCAAGGAGGCCGAGCGCTCGAAGAACATGTTCGCGCTCGGTCTGATCTCGTGGATGTACGGCCGACCGACCGACGTCACGCTCAACTGGCTGCACAAGAAGTTCGGCGACAAGGCGCAGGTCTACGACGCAAACGTGGCGGCGTTCAAGGCCGGCTACAACTTCGGCGAGACGACCGAGCTGTTCGCGACGTCGTACGAGGTCAAGCCGGCGCCGGCGGCTCCCGGCGTCTACCGGAACGTCTCGGGCGCGCAGGCGCTCGCGTGGGGGCTCGTCGCGGCGGCCGAACGGAGCGGTGTCCGGCTCTTCTACGCCAGCTACCCGATCACCCCGGCGTCCGAGCTGCTCCACGAGCTCTCACGCCTGAAGAACTTCGAGGTCATCACCCTGCAGGCCGAGGACGAGATCGCGGCCGCCAACGTCGCGCTCGGCGCCGCGTTCGCGGGCGACCTCGGCGTCACCGGCACGAGCGGTCCCGGGATGGACCTGAAGGCGGAGACGCTCGGCCTGGCCGTGACTCTCGAGCTCCCGATGGTCATCGTCGATGTCCAGCGGGCCGGGCCATCCACGGGGATGCCGACGAAGACCGAGCAGTCGGACCTGCTGCTCGCGCTGTTCGGGCGCCACGGCGAATCGCCCATGCCGGTCGTCGCCGCGCGTTCGCCCTCGCACTGCTTCGACGCGGCGCTCGAGGCCGCGCGGATCGCGATCACCTACCGGACGCCGGTGATCCTGCTCTCCGACACCTTCCTGGCGAACTCGTCCGAACCGTGGCTGCTGCCGGACGTCGACTCGCTCCCGTCGATCGACCCGGCGTTCGCCGGGGGCCCGAACGCAGGACAGGAGTTCCTGCCGTATCTCCGGGACGAGCGCCTCGCGCGGCCGTGGGCGGTTCCCGGCACGAAGGGCCTGCGCCACCGGATCGGGGGACTGGAGAAGGAGGACGGGACCGGCGACATCAGCTACGACCCGGAGAACCACGAGCGCATGACCCAGCTCCGCGCCGCCAAGGTTGCGAAGGTCGCCGAGGACGTCCCACCGCTCGAGGTCGAGGATCCGGACGGCGACGCCGAGCTCCTGGTGCTCGGGTGGGGCTCGACGTACGGGACGATCAAGGCGGCGGCGCGGCGGGTGCGAGAGGGCGGCCGGAAGGTCGCGATCTCGCACCTGATGCACCTCAACCCGATGCCGACCAACACCGGAGACGTCGTGCAAGGCTACCGGCGGGTCCTGATCCCCGAGGTCAACACGGGGCAGCTCGCCATGTTGATCCGCGCGGCCCACCTCGTTGACGCGCGGACGTACTCGAAGGTGCAGGGGCAGCCGATCTTCGCGGAAGACCTGGAGAACGAGATCTTGCGGGTGGGCGGGGACCTGGACGGGTGGGCGGGGGCTAGAAAGGTGATGGACGAGTGAGCGACGCAGGCAACGGCAACGGCACCGACGACGGGGGTGCCGTCGGCACCCTGACGAAGAAGGACTTCACCAGCGACCAGGAGGTCCGCTGGTGCCCGGGGTGCGGCGACTACGCGATCTTGTCGACCGTCCAGGCGTTCATGCCGGAGCTCGGCATCGACCCCGACCAGACCGTGTTCGTGTCGGGGATCGGGTGCTCGGGGCGGTTCACGTACTACATGGACACGTACGGGGTCCACGGGATCCACGGCCGGGCACCGGCGCTCGCGACCGGGATCGCGACGGCGCGCCCCGACCTGTCCGTGTGGATCGTCACCGGCGACGGCGACGGGCTCTCGATCGGCGGCAACCACCTGATCCACGCGCTCCGCCGGAACGTGAACTTCAAGATCCTGCTGTTCAACAACCAGATCTACGGGCTGACGAAGGGCCAGTACTCGCCGACGTCCGAAGAGGGCAAGGTGACGAAGTCGACGCCGTTCGGCTCGGTGGACCACCCGTTCAACCCGATCGCGCTCGCGCTCGGAGCCGAGGCCTCGTTCGTCGCGCGGACGGTCGACAACGACCGCCAGCATCTCAGCCAGGTGCTGCGACAGGCTGCCGAGCACCAGGGGACCGCGTTCGTCGAGATCTACCAGAACTGCAACGTGTTCAACGACGGAGCGTTCGACGTGGTGCGCGAGAAGCCGCAGGGCGTGCACAACCAGATCCGTCTCGAGGACGGCCAGCCGATCGTGTTCGACGAGGGGAACCGGTGCGTGGTGGTTGGCGACAACGGACGGCTCCAGATCGCCGACGTCGCATCCACGCCGGCGGAACGGATCGTCGTTCACGACGTGCACGGGCGTCCCTCGCTCGGGTTCGCGCTCGCGCACCTGTCGCGGGGCCCGACGGAGCCCACGTGCATCGGGGTGTTCCGAGAGGTGGAGCGGCCGGTCTTCGGCGAGGCCACGAACGCGCAGATCGAGACCGCGACCGAGCGACTCGGACGGGGGAGCCTCGAGAAGCTCCTGCATTCCGGCGACACCTGGACGGTCTCCTAGGCCGAGGAGCCGATCGAGCCGTTCGGCCGGATCAGGAGGGATCGCCGGTCGAGCGGTCCATCGCGACCTCCGCCGAAGCTGCGACCTCACGCAGCTCGGTCACGAGTCCGGGGAGGGTCGCGAGGAGCCGTTCGGCGTCGTCCTCGGTCGTCTCGGGCCCGATGCCGATGCGGAAGCTGGTCGTCGCGGGCGTCCCCATCTTCTCGAGCACCGATGAGGGCTCGCCCGCCGCGCCCGAGCAGTTCGAGCCCGCCGCGATCCTGAACCCCCGGTCGTCGAGCGCCATGCTCAGGATCTCGGCGTCCAGGTCGGTCACCGAGAAGCAGACGAGGTGCGGGACGCGCTGCGTGGGATGCCCGTGGAGGCGCACGCCGGGGACGCGTTCGGCGATCCCGGCCCGGATCGTGTCCGTGAGCGCCCACTGTCTGGCCGCCTGGTCGCCCATGTCCTCGAGGCGAGCGGCGAGCGCGGCGGCCATCGCGGCGACGCCGGGGACGTTCTCCATCCCCGAGCGCCGGCGGCGCTCTCGGTCGTCGCCGCACGGGTAGGCGGCGAGCGGCACGCCACGGCGGACGTAGAGCGCTCCGATCCCGGCGGGGCCGCCGAACTTGTGGCCGGAGAGCGACAGCAGGTCGACCCCGAACGAGACCGCGTCGACCGGCAGGCGACCGACCGTCTGGCACGCGTCCGTGTGGAACAGGACGCCGGCCTCTCGGCAAACTCGAGCGGCCTCGGCGATCGGCTGGATGGTCCCGACCTCGTGGTTCGCGTGCTGCACCGAGGCGAGCAGAGTCCCCGGCCTCCGGACCTCGGCCGCGAACGCGTCGAGGTCCACGCCTCCGCGCTCGTCGACGGGGACCAGCACCGACTCGAACCCGTCGGTCTCGAGCGTGGTGAGCACCCCGCCGACGGCCGGATGCTCGACCGTGGTGGTCACGATCCGGTGTCCGATCTCGCGGATCGGACGGACGCCTCCCCAGATCGCCAGGGCGACGGCCTCGGTGCCCCCGCTCGTGAACACGATCTCGTCCGCTTGGGCGCCCACCGCCTCGGCGACCGTCGCGCGGGCGTCGTCCAGGAGCCGCCGCGCCAAGAGGCCGTCGCCGTGCAGCCGGAGCGGATCGCCGAAGGCGTCCAGGGCGGCGAGCAGCGCCGACCGCGCCCGCTCGTCCAGCGGCGTCGCGGACGTGTGATCGAGGTAGGTCCGGGTCGTCGTCGGCATCGGGAGAACGCGGTCATGATATCGGCCGCTCGCTCCTGGGCCGGTGCGTCGCTGGGCGCTCGACGGTCGAGCGACGTCGACCTACGGCGTGGCGGGCTCCCGGTCCTTCAGGAACACCGACTGGTAGACCACCGCCGCGATGATCCCCCCCGCCACCGGCCCCACGATCCAGACGAACCAGTCGGACCACGAGCCGGAGGACAGCGCCGGGCCGAACCACCGTGCCGGATTCATCGCCGCGCCCGTGTACGGTCCGAACGCCATGATGTCGAACGCGATCACGAGACCGATCGTGAGCCCCGCGGTCTTGGCGAACGGACCGGCCGGATCCACCGCCGTGCCGAACACCGCGAACACGAGCAGGAAGGTCGTGGCGGCCTCGATGACGATGCCCTTGCCGGCCGCGATGCCCTCGGCGAGCTGCGGAGCGCCGCCGGCCGCCGCGTCGAACAGCTCACCCGGCACGACGTACTTGAGCAGGAACGCGCCGGCGATCGCGCCGAGCAGTTGGGCGACGATGTAGATGAGCACCGTGGGGGTCGGGGTCTTCCCCGCGACCCAGAGGCCGATCGTCACGGCCGGGTTGACGTGACCGCCGGAGATGTGAGCGGTGATCGAGATCATGATGGCCAGCACGAGGCCGTGCGCGAGCGCCACGCCTGTCAGGTCGAGGCCGAGACCGGTGGCGACGCTGGCGCCGGCGCCGATGAAGATGAGCGCGAACGTCGCGACGAACTCCGCCACCGCCACCTTGCCGGTGCTCTCCATGCTCGTTCCTCCTCTTCCGTCGGCTCGGCCACGATAGCCGCGCCGTCACGCCCGCTCAACGACCCGGCGCGACGTTTGGGTAGGATGCGGCGCGTGAGGATCCTGCTCGTATCGCCCGACCCGAAGTCACGTGAGCTCATGCGGGTGGCGGTCGGCAGCATCGAGCGGCGACTGGGCGAACCGCTCTCGTTCCTGGACGCTGTCGACGGCGACGTGGGAGCCAGGGTGGGGCTCCTCGAGCGCCCCGACGCCGTGGTCGCCGACGAGATCGCGTCCAGGGCCGGGGCGTTCTCGCTCGCGAAGGATCTCCGCGGGGCGGTGGAGCCGTACGAGGGCCCGATCGTGATCCTGCTCGAACGCCGGCACGACGAGTGGCTCGCGCGGTGGTCGGGGGCCGACGCCTGGTTCGTCCAGCCCGTGGACCCCTTCGAGCTTGCGGATCGCCTCGTGGAGCTGATCGGCGAGCGGCGAGGGACGACCGAGACGGACCGAGCCGTCGGCGAGACGAGGGAGAGCGCGTGAAGATCAAGGGGACGTGCAGGCGCTGCGGCCGCGAGTTCCTCGTCGAGCAGGTCATCGGCAACGGCGGCCGGTGCCCGTGGGACGGCAAGCCGTTCCAGCCGAACTACGCGGTCATGCTCGTCGACCTCCTGCGGGACGCGGAGGATGCCGGCAACACGCTGGAGAACGCTCTGGAGAAGCTCGCCGACATCGAGCCGGAGTTCGTGCTCGACGACGAGTCGGTGCTCGCCGAGGCGCGTTCGCACCTCGAACGGCTCGAGCGGCTGCACGGCGGCGCGTAAGCGCCAAGCGGACGTGGCGATGGCCGACGCCTCCGGCACCGAGAAGCCCGAGTACGCGGTCGATGTTCGAGAGGTTCAGCAGGGGTGGAGCGTCGCGATCGTCGCCCACGGCCTGGACGTCTCGGTTCGAGCGTGCCGGAGCGAGGACGAGGCCCGGATCTACGCCTCCACGGTCCGGCAGCATCTGGCGTGGCTCTCGCCCTCGAAGTTCCGTACGTATTACCGTCTAGGGAACGAGGAGGCGTGACGTGGGGTTCAACGCGATGCAGCCGGGGAGGATCAAGCGGGGCGACCTGCTGTTCCTGCTCGTCGGGATCGCGGTGATCGTGGCCCTGGTCGTCTGGGCCGTCTCGTAGTGGCCGACGACGAGCGGGCGGACCTCGACTACTGCTACGTCACCACCACGGGTCGGCGATCCGGGAGCCCGCACACGATCGAGATCTGGTTCGCGCAGGAAGGCGACGTCGTCTACGTGCTCTCCGGTGGCGGGGACGCGAACGACTGGGTCAAGAACCTCAAGGCCCGCCCGACCGTGGGGCTGCGGCTCGGCGACCGAGATCTGATCTGCCGGGCCAGGATGGTCGAGGATCCCGAGGAGGACGAGCTCGCCCGACGGCTGCTCCTCGAGAAGTACGGACCGAGGTACTCGGGCGACCTGGACGAGTGGGGCCGGACCGCGCTCCCCGTAGCGATCGAACTTCCGACCACGCGGTCGAGCAGCGCGTCCGGACCCGGCTAGGAACGCTCGAGCACGACGGCAAGGCCCTGTCCGCCCGAGATGCACAACGTCGCGAGCCCGAGCGAGACGCCTCGCGCGCGCATCGCGTACGCGAGCGACAGGATGATCCGCGCCCCCGACATGCCGATCGGATGCCCGAGCGAGATCCCGCCGCCGTTCACGTTCAGGCGGTCGCGGTCGAACTTGAGCTCCCGCTCGCACGCGATCACCTGCGCGGCGAACGCCTCGTTGATCTCGATCAGGTCGATGTCCGGGAGGGAGAGCCCGGTCCTGTCGAGCACTTTCGTCGTCGCCGGCACCGGGCCGATGCCCATGATCTCGGGCGGAACCCCCGCCCAGGACATGCCGACGATCTTCGCGAGCGGCTCGCGACCCTCGCTCCGAGCCCGGGACTCGGACATCAGCACCATGGCGGCGGCCGCCGTCGGTGATGCCGCTCGAGGTGCCGGCCGTGACGCTGCCGCCCTCGCGGAAGACGGGCTTCAGCGTCGCGAGCTGTTCGAGCGTGGTGTCGGGGCGGGGATGCTCGTCCTCGGTCACGGAGATCGAACCCTTGGCACCGGGTGCCTCGACCGGGAACATCTCGTCCGCACGCGCGTCCCCGCCGCTCGCCGCCTTCTGCTGCGACTCGAGCGCGAACGCATCCTGCTCCTCGCGCGAGATGTCGTAGCGGTCGACGAGGTTCTCCGCCGTCTCGCCCATGATGAGGCCGCACAGCGGATCGAGGAGGCCGTCCCGGTACATCCCGTCGTAGACCGTCGCGTCGCCCATCCGGTAGCCGGTCCGCAGCCGGTCGAGGATGAACGGCACGCGGGTCATGTTCTCCATCCCGCCGACCAGGACGACCTCCGAGTCGCCGAGCGCGATCTGCTGAGCGCCGAGCTGCAGGGCTTTCATCCCGGAGCCGCAGGCGATGTTGACGTTGTACGCCGAGACCTCGACCGGCACGCCGGCCCGAACGCTCACCTGCCGCCCGGTGTTGGGACCGTTCCCCGCCTGGCGCGCGTGCCCGAAGATCGACTGGTCGACCTCGTCGGGCCGGATCTCCGAACGGCGCATCGCCTCGGTCGCCGCGAGCACGCCGAGGTCGACGGCCGGAAGCTCGGCGTACGAACCGAGGAACCGCCCGATCGGCGTGCGAGCTCCTTCGAGGATGACCGCGGCGTCCAAGGAGGCCAGTCTAGTTCGGGCCCGCGGGAGCGCCTGCGCCCCCACCCGTCGTCGCTCGGTAGAGGTCCCACAGCGCGCCGATCTCACCGCCGTGCTGGAGATCGTGGTGCGTCATGGTCCAGAAGATCTTCCAGGCGGGCCACTCCTCACCCCAGTTCGTGAGACGGGGTCCGTCAAGGTCCTCGTCCCCCAGCGCGGTGAGGTCGTCGCGCAGGAGCGAGTGGCCGCGTTCGATCATCTCCATCGAGCCGGCGACGTCGTGCGGCGTCTCGATCGTGTCCCACGTCAGCTCGCGCGGCCCGAACGCCCACTCGTGGTACATCACCTTGCACGTCGCGATATGGATCAGGCGCCACCCGATCGTCGTGAACGGCGCGGGGACCGGATCGGGCTCCTCGTAGTCGTGGGTCCACTGCCCGCGATCGTCGAGGAACACCTTCCACATCCCCGGCGCGGGCTCCCAGGAGAACGCCTCGTCGGTCACGCCGTCCACGCATCGGCGCATGACGCCGTAAGCATCCTCCATCTGCTCGGCGAGCAGGCCCACCGCACGAGCCACGGCTCGACTCTATCCGCGGTCGAGGTCTCGCAGGGAAACCAGCAACCGGTGGAGCCGGGCGCCGCCGTCGATCGGTTCCGCGATCTGGCCGTCCGCATGCTCGATGCGGACGGCGTTGCGAGCGATCCACGAGCGGAGAGCCGCGAGCTCGTCCGCGCGCTCACGCGGACACGGTGAAGCGATCGGGTGGTCGTCGCCGTCTCGAACGAGCGCGCCGTCTCGAAGCAGGAGCACCCTCCCCGTCTCCTCGCGCAGGACCAGCTCGCCGCCGGAGAGCAGCCACCGGTCGGTCCGGGATCGCACGAGCGCCTCCGCGAGCGCTCGGATCCGGTCCCGGGCGAGCGCCGCCTCCTCGAACCGCTCCTGGTCGGCCAGGTCGCGCATCCGCGCCTCGAGCGTTCCGAGGAGCCCGCCCGGCGTGGAGAGGGAGGAGATGAGGGACCGGACGAGCTCCCCGTAGCGCTCGGGGCGTGGTGCGGCCGTCGCACGGCGTCAGGCATCGACCCATCTCGGCGAGCGCGCAGGGCGCGAAGCGCGTCGTCGGCCGCATCGGCTTCGTGCACCGGCGGATGGGAACGGCGTCCTCGAGCGCGTCCTTGGCCTGGCGCGCCAGTCGCGACGACGGGAAGGGGCCGAGGAACGCGCCGGCGCCTTTGGGCTCGCGGACGACCTTGATGCGCGGATACGCCTCGGTGTCGTCGATCCGGAGGTAGGCGTAGCGTCGCCACGTCTTGCCCCGGCGGTTGTACTTCGGTTCGTGCTCGCGGATCATGCGCGCCTCCAGGACCAGCGACTCGAGCTCGGACCCGCACGCGATCCCGTCGACCGAGACGGCCTCGGCGAGCAGGTTCTCCACTTTCTTGCGCGTGTCGCCGTAGAAGTAGCTCTTGACGCGGGACCGCAGCCGCGTCGACTTGCCGACGTAGAGCACTCGGCCGTCGCGGCCGCGGAACAGGTACACGCCGGGGGCCTCGGGGAGGTGGTCGGCGAGCCGGATCTTGCCGAAGTTCGGCCGGCCTCGGGCGCGAACGGCCCCGTGCAGCTCGCCGAGCGTCGAGATCCCGAGGCGTTCGCCGAACTCGAGCAGTCCCTGGAGGACCTCGGCGCACGCCTCGGCGTCGGGCAGCGCGCGGTGCGACGGCCGCGTCGCCGTCCGGAAGTACTGCGCGAGCGTGTGCAGTCGCACGTTCGGCACGTCGGGCCAGACGACGCGTCGCGCGAGCTTCGCGGTGCAGACCGGCGGCGGCGGCAGCGGATCGTAGTCCAGGCGCTGGAACGCCACGTTCAGGAACGTGAAGTCGAACGTCGCGTTGTGCGCCACGAACACACAGCCGCGGGCGAACTCGGCGAACGAGGGGAGCACCCATTCGATCGGCGGCGCCCCCGAGACCATGAGGTCGTCGATGCCGGTCAGGTGCGTGATCGTTCGGGGGATCGGCTGCCCGGGGTTCACCAGCGTCTCGAACACGCCGGTCCGCTCGCCGCCGCGGAGCTTGACCGCTCCGATCTCCGTGATCCTGGCGTCCGCGGGCGAGCCGCCGGTCGTTTCGAGATCGACCACGACGAACTCGACCTCGGACAGCGGCGCGCCGTCGTCGAGCGTGGTCTGGATCGCCTGGCCGAGCACCGCCCTCCCGCCGGGGGCCGCGCGAGGGCGAGCAGGCTATCCGAACAGGTGTTCGGAGGTCAAGGGGTGCTCAGGTGACGTCGCGGACCCGGAAGAGACCGGCCGCCGCCAGGAGCAGCAGAAGCGCGACGGACGCGAGGTACAGACCCGCCTCGACCGTGGTCCGTCCGAGGAGCGGGAAGTCGAGCTGCGACCCGATGATGAACATCCCCGCGTTGTCGGTGAGCAGCCACGGCGTCCACTCGGGACGCAGTCCGCGGACGAGGTTCTCCACGACCACGAGGTAGCCGAATCCCACGCCGAGCGCGACTGCGGTGTTCCGACCCGCCCCGGCGAGCGCGAACCCGAACCCGGCGAAGATCGTCGACAGCAGCGCGACCCGCAATGCGACCGTGGCCGACTCCGCGAGCCACGAGGCGTCGGCGCCCGCGGTCGAGCCCGAGCCCGCGGCGTCGAACGCGAGCGCGACGCCGAGGACCCCCTGGACCACGAACGACAGGACGAAGACGCTCGCGAGGCTCGCGAGGATCTTCGCCGCCATCACGCGTCCCCGTCGCGGCTCCCAGGTCAGGATCGTCGTAACGTGACCCGAGTGCCACTCCGCTCCGATCGCGGAGGCGCCCAGCATCCACCCGACCGACAGCAGGACGAGCGACGACCCCTTCAGCACGTTGGGGAGGGACGCGAGCCGGTACTCCTGCGTGAAGTACACGATCACGCCCGCGACGACGATCCCGAGCAGTTCGAGGAGCAGGAGCACCCTAACCAGTCGGCGCGATCGGAACCGGCGGAACTCCGACGCGAGGAGGGCGATCATCGGGCATCCATCGTGGGGTCCCTCGTGAGCTCGAGGAACACGGTCTCGAGGTCGGCCTCGTCAGGCCGGAGCTCGGTGAGGTAGAGCCCGCGGTCGGCGAGCGCTCGCGTTACCCTGGCGCCGTCCTCGGGCGGGAGGCCCACTCGGATCACGCCGTCGTCCGAGGTCGCGGGGATCCCGGCGTCGGCGAGGGCGCGGACGCCCGCGGTGACGTCCTCGAGTCGCACGACCAGGCCGGCCGCGCGGCCGCTCGTCAGCACTTCGTGCACCGGGCCGGTCGCCACGGTGCGCCCCTTCGACAGGATCGCGACCCGGTCCGCCGTCTGCTGCACCTCGCTCAGGATGTGGCTCGACACGAACACCGTCCGGCCATCGCGGCCGAGCCGCCGCATCAGCTCGCGCACCTCGACTATCCCCGCCGGATCGAGGCCGTTCGCCGGCTCGTCCAGGATCAGGAGCTCGGGATCCTTCAGCAACGCGCCCGCGATCCCAAGGCGCTGCTTCATGCCGAGCGAATAGTTCTTGACGAGATCGTCGGAGCGTTCGGCCAGGCCGACCTCCTCGAGGACCTCCCGGACGCGCGATCGCCCGATCCCATCGATACGGGCGAGGAGCTCGAGGTTGCGTAGCCCCGTGAACCTCGGGAACATCGTCGGGGTCTCGACGATCGAGCCGACGCGCCCGATCACGCGGTGTAGCGAGGACGGCTCGTGTCCGAGGAGGCGGGATCGCCCCGCGGAGGGGCGGACGAGGCCGAGCAAGCATCGGATCGTGGTGGTCTTGCCGGCGCCGTTCGGTCCGAGGAAGCCGAACACGCCGCCCCGCGGCACCGCGAGGTCGAGACCGTCCACGGCGACCGTCTTCGTGCCGCGCAGGCGCCGGTACTCCTTGCGAAGCCCCTCCAGCTCGATGACGGTGTCCACACGACCACCGTAGACGGTCGCTCCGCTCGGCGGAACGGGGGATGCCACCCGTCTTCGGGGAAGGGCTAGCCCTACCGAGGCGCGAGGTGCCTAGCCCGGGTAGAGCTCGTCCTCGACGAGGAACGCGATCAGTTGCCCGACGGCGATGTGCGCCTCCTGGATGTGCGAGGTCTCCGAGCTCTGGACGTTGATCTCGACATCTGCGAGCGGTCCGAGCTTGCTCCCGTCGGCACCGGTCAGCGCGATCGTCCGGAGTTCCTGCGTCCTGGCCTGCTCGAACGCGCGGACCACGTTCTCGGACGCGCCGCTCGTCGAGATACCGAGCAGCACGTCGCCTTCCCGGCCCAGCGCCTCGACCTGCCGCGCGAAGACGCCCTCGAACCCGTAGTCGTTGGCGATCGCTGTGAGAAGCGACGTGTCCGTCGTCAGCGCGATGGCCGGGATCGCCGCGCGTCTTCGGTTCACCGTGAGCGTGCTCACGAACTCGGTCGCGAGGTGCTGCGCGTCGCCGGCGCTCCCGCCGTTGCCGCAGATCAGGAGCTTGCCGCCGGCGCGGACCGACTCGACGATCGCGGCGGTCGCCCCCAGGATCTCCTCGGCGCACGACTCCGCGGTTCTGCGCCGCGGTCCGGGACGTCTCGAGAAGGTAGGCCCGCACGCGGTTCGAGGTTCACGCGCCCACCTCGGCGCGGACCTCGTCGCGGATCAGGGCGGCGGCCGCCGCGAGATCGTCGACGACGTGGTCGGCGTCATCTCCGGCGCGCTCGATCTCCTCCTCGCCATGGCCGGTCCGGACGAGGAACGTTCGCGCGCCCACCGCGCGGCCGAGCCGCATGTCCGCGGCGTGGTCGCCCACAATCCACGACTCGGAAGGGACGAACCCGAGCGCCGCCGCCGCGCGCTCGACCATCAGCGTGCCGGGCTTCCGGCACTCGCACCCCTCGTCGGGTCGGTGCGGGCACACCTCGATGCGATCGAGCGTGACGCCGCTCGGCGCGAGCAGCGCTCGCAGGCGATCGTGGATCGCGTCGAGCTCCGCAGGGGTGAGCAGCCCTCGACCGATCGGCGACTGGTTCGTGACGACGACGAACCCGAGCCCGAGATCCTGGAGCTCGCGGAGCGCCTCGGCGACGCCGGGGATCAACCGGAGCTCCTCGGGACGAAGCACGTACCCGATCTCCTCGTTGATCGTGCCGTCGCGGTCGAGCAACACGAACCGTCGGCTCACTCGGGCCTCCACACGCGGTCGCCGGACCGTGCTTCGGCGCCGTGATGGCGGAACGCGAACTCGGCGAACTGGCCGCCGAGCCGCTCGAGCTCGCCGCGGACCGTCGGTTGCATGTCGGGCCGGCACGCGAGGAGCAGGTAGCCACCGCCTCCCGCACCGCAGATCTTGCCGCCCGACGCGCCGGCCGACTGCGCGACGTCGAACAGCTGCTCGATCGGCGTCCCGTCCGTGATGCGCGGGTTCATCAGCTTCTTGCTCTCGAACGCCTCGTGCAGCAGCGGGCCGAGCCGGTCGAGGTTCCCCTGCTCGATCTCGTCGCGCATCTCGTACGCCATCGTGTGGAGGTGCTTCATCCCGACGATCGTGTCCTCTCGACCGTCCCGGTACATCTGGATCTGGTCGTGGATCAGGCCGAGGTCCGTGCGGACGTGGCCCGTGTAGCAGAGCAGCAGGTACGAGCGGAGCTCGGCGATCACGTGCTCGGACAGCGCGAGCGGCGACACCTGGACGGCGCCGTCCGTTCCGAACTCGAGCAGGTTGAAGCCGCCGAACGCCGCCGCGTACTGGTCCTGGCAGCCGCCGGCGATACCGAGGTCCTCGCGTTCGATCGTGTAGGCGAGCCGGGCGACCTCCGTCCGGTCGAGCGTTCGGTCCGCGAGCATCGCGAGCGCGGCCACGCATGCGGTCACCAGCGCGGAGGAACCGCCGAGCCCGCTCCCGGGCGGCGCGTCCGACGCGATGTCGACGTCGATGCCCGAGTCCACGCCCATGCGGGCGATGGCGGCTTTGGGGAGGTCCATCACCCCGTCGTACTCGGGCCCCTCCTCCAGGTGGTACTCGACGAGATGGCCGAGGTCCAGCGAGCGGATCCGGACCTGCCGGTCCGAACGCGGCACCAGACGAACCCGGGCGGCGTGGTCGATCGTGGCGGACAGGACGGCTCCGCCGTGCCGTTCGAAGTAGTGAGGGAAGTCGGTGCCGCCTCCGACGAAGCTGATGCGAAGGGGGGCGGTCGCGAGGATCGGCTGCACCATGGCCCCTCAGTATGGGCGGCGGCCCCGAGGGCCGACCAGCGAGGCGTCCCAGCGACTACGCCACGAACCGGACGACGCGCCGGCGCTGCTGCTCGGTCAGGCCGCCCCAGACCCCGTAGCGCTCGCCGTTCTTCAGCGCCCAGGCCAGGCAGGTCTGCCGGATCCGGCAGGCCGTGCAGAAGGCGAGCGCCGGGCCCGCCTCGTCCTCGGACGTGGGGAAGAACGTGTCCGGGTCGATCCCGAAGCAGGCGGCCTGGTCCTGCCACATGTCCGGTGGGGAAGGGTTGGGGGGAAGGGTCTTGATGTCGATGCCCGCGATCCGCTCCCTGTTCACCCTCGACTCCTCGGCGTCCCGGTCGGGCGCACGCGCGAGCTTCCATGACGGTGGGGCCGCCGGCGCCTCCATCACTTGTACCGTTCGCCTCCGAACGAAAACAGTCTTGAAAAGTCCGAGCCGTCGTAGTAACGGCCCTCACCCAGACGGGGGACGCAGGGTCCGTAGCGGGGAGCCTGTCTCGGTCGTGAGCTCACTCTCCCTTGCGCCCCAACGGATCCGGACGAGACCGGTGCCGTCATCGAGGCTCGTCAGGAGCCCCACGTCCCCCGGTCCAGAGCGCACCCGGTCGCCGGGCGAGGCGGGCCCATCGACCGCCACCGGCACCACCAGACGGGTGGGGTGCCCGAGGTTCCGGACCCGGGCAACCGATTCCTGCCCCAGGTAACACCCCTTCTCCCGGTCGATCACCGGCTCACGGTCGAGCTCCGCCTCGGCGGGAAGGGATTCCTCGTCCAGGTCGACGGGGAACCGGGCGATGCCGCGCCGGATCCTCCACGACTCCAGCGCCGCCGGCTCCACGAGCAGGTGACCGGAAGGCGCGTCGGAGGCGAGTCGCCAACCACGCGCCCCGCCCACGAGCAGGACGTCGGCGCTCACGGGCTCGAGGACGACGTCGGAGGACAGCACGTAGGGCGCGAGCAGGTCCGCGAGGGCGTGTGGCTGCCCGGGTGACTGGAGCGCCACGAGGGCGTCGCCCCAGCGGGCGATCAGCAGGTCCGCCCGGATGCGGCCGGTGGGCGACAGGAGCAACGAACGGACCGCTTCATCGGGTCCCAGACGCTCGATGTCGGCCGTCACGAGGTCGTTCAGCCAGGCGATCGCGCCGGCGCCGCTCACGCGGGTGGCCGTCCAGCCCGTCGTCGGCACGGCTGCGCGGCCCTCGTCCAGGGCCGCGGTCTCGTGGCCGAATCTCACACGATCCACGTCTGCGAGGATAGGCGCCCGTGGACGTTCCGCGGACGCTGCTGATCACGAACGACTACGCGCCACGCGTCGGCGGCATCCAACGCACCCTCGAGGCGTTGGTGCGCCAACTCCCGCGCGACCGGGTCGCGGTCCTGTGTCCGAACCATGAGGGCGCGGCGGCGTTCGACGACGAGGCGCCCTATCGCGTGTTCCGGCAACCCGAGCGGTTCCTGTGGCCGACATCGGAGGTCCGACAGCGGGTCCACGACGCCGTCCGCGAGTTCGAGGCGGAGGTCGTGCTGTTCGGCGCCACCTACCCGCTGGCGCTCCTCGGCCCGAGCCTCGCCCGGTCGGGCACCCCGTACGTGGCCGCCGCCCATGGGTTCGAGTACTGGCTGTCGATCTCGCCGGGGGCGCACGCGCTGGTACGGCGCGCGACCGCTCGGGCGGCCTGGGTCCCGGTGATGTGCAGCCGGTTCGTGGCCCGCGTCGTTCGAACCGCCGTGCCGGACCCCGTCCCGGTGACGGTGCTGTACCCGGGCGCGGACGTGGAGGCGTTCCGCCCGGACCTGCCGACCGCCGACATCCGGGCGCGCCACGGGCTCGTCGGACGGCCCCTGATCGTGTGCGTGAGCCGGCTCGTGCCGCGGAAGGGACAGGACGTCCTCATCCGCGCGATGTCGCGGATCCGGGGGCAGGTGCCCGACCCCGCGCTGCTGATCGTGGGCGACGGCCCGTACCGGCCGAAGCTCGAACGGCTGGCCGTCCGGGCTCCCGAGGGATCGGTGGTATTCGCCGGCCAGGTCCCCGAGGAGGATCTGCCGCGCTACTACCGCGTCGGGGACGTGTTCGCGATGCCGTGCCGGAACCGGTTCGGGGGGCTCGAGGTCGAGGGATGGGGCAACGTGTTCATCGAGGCGGCCGCGTGCGGCCGCGCGGTCGTGGTCGGCGATTCCGGCGGCGCGAGCGAGACGGTGGTCCCGGGCGCGACCGGCGTGCTCGTCGAGGGCTCGGACGATCGAGCGGTGGCCGATGCCGTGGCGTCGCTCCTGGTCGATCCCGCTCGGGCCGAGGCGATGGGAGTGGCCGGGCGGGAGCGCGTCGAACGGCACTTCCCGTGGCCCCGCGCAGCGGCGCAGCTCGCCGAGGGCCTTCGGCGCGCCGTGTTACTCTTGTGGCCGGCACCGGGTGACCTCCTGCACCTGGACACGAAGAAGCTGGGACGCATCGATGGCGTGGGCAAGCGCTTCGGCGGCCCGAGACGCTCGCGGGCCATCGGGTGGAACTACCTCCACGTCGCGATCGATGATCATTCCCGCCTCGCGTACGCGGAGGAGCTCGCCGACGAGGTGGGGACCACGGCCACGGCTTTCACGCTGCGCGCGATCGAGTTCTTCGGCTCGTACGGGATCCGGGTACGACGCGTGCTGACCGACAACGGCAGCTGCTACCGGTCGCTCGTGTTCAGGGACACGCTGGCGTCGGTCGACATCCAGCCGCTCCGCACGCGCCCGTACACACCGCGGACCAACGGCAAGGCCGAGGCTATGGTCGGCGTCTTGCTCCGGGGGTGGGCCTACCGCCGTCCGTACGACTCATCGGCCGAGCGCATCGCCGCGCTGGGCTCTTTCATCCACACCTACAATCACCATCGACCACACGGAGGGCTTGACGGCGCCAGACCGATCGACTGGGTCCGTCAATGATGTCCGTGGGTGGTTCACCTAGCTCGTGAGGCTCCCTGTTCGGCGGCCACCTCGGCGGTAGGCTGCCCGGCGTGGTGGACGAACAGCGCTGTCCGAGCTGCGGAGCACTCGTCTCGGTCGAGGCGGACTGGTGCGGACAATGCTTCGCGGTCCTTCGTCCCGTCGGTCCACCGAGCGACGTGGCGAAACGGACGGTCGACCGACCCGCCCGTACGACCGCGCAGGCCGATCGCGGCGGGCTCGAGATCGAGGAAGGCCGACCCGCGTGGACCTGTCCCGCGTGCCAGGCGCGGAACCCGATCGAGGCCTCCGCGTGTTCGACGTGCGGAACGCCCTTCGCGCGGCTGTTGCAGGATGACGAGCACCGTCCGGAGATGGACCCGCAGTCGGCCGCGGTGTGGTCGATGGTCTTCCCGGGGCTCGGGCACTGGAAGCTCAACCGTCGGGCCGACGCCATCGCACGCTTCGCTATGTTCGGGTGGGCGTTCGGAGCCCTGATGATCCTGCTGGTGTCGCGGTTCGGGAAGGGCGGGCTCGGGCCCACGTTCCCGCTGTTCATCCTGTTCCTGGTCGCCTCGGTGTCGATCTACGTGCTGTCGGCGATCGACGCGTACCGGCTCGCGGCGGGGGAGGAGCCGATCGTGAGCTCCCGAACGCTGCTGTGGGCATCGGCCGGGATGGTCGTCCTCTCGGTCCTGATCGCGAGCTTCGTCACCTTGCCGTCGGCCCGTCGGTAACATCGGTGGGGGTTCGGGGGCTCAAGAAGCGAGCGCGGATGCGCGAGCGCTAGGCCCCGAGGAAGAGGCATGAGCGAGCAGACCGAAGGCCAGATCGTCATCGAGGCCCCCGCGGTCGAGATCATGGACGTCCTCACCGACTTCGAGGCCTACCCGGAGTGGGCGGACGTGAAGTCCGCGAGGATCCTGGAGCGCGGTGAAGGTGGCATCGGGACCAAGGTGGCCTTCGAGGTCGACGTGCCGCTCCTCGGTAAGGCGAGCTACACGCTCGCGTACCGCTACGCGCCGGGGGACGGGGGGATGTCGTGGGTCTCGACCGAGGCCCGCGGGGCCGTCTCGAACATCACCGGCGAGTACCTGCTGACCGAGATCGACGGCGACGAGACCAAAGTGATCTACCGGCTCTCGGTCGACCTCGGCGTCCTGCTTCCGGGGTTCGTCCGCACCCAGGGGGAGAAGCGCGTGATCGACAACGCGCTCGAGGGTCTCAAGCGGCGCGTCGAGCTCGGCTGACCCCAGAGCTCTGCCGACGGCCCGCCTCTCGTCCGCCGCGCTAGGCTGGGTCCATGCGTGTCCTGCTGTTCACCGGGAAGGGCGGCGTGGGCAAGACGACCGTCGCCGCGGCCACCGCCCTCCGCGCCGCTCAAGCCGGGAACCGCACCCTCGTGATGAGCACGGACCCCGCGCACTCGCTCGCGGACTCGTTCGACCTCGAGATCGGGGAACGAGCCACGCCGATCGCCGACCACCTGTGGGCGGAGCAGATCGACGCGCAGAGTCGCCTCGAGTCCAACTGGCGCGAGATCCAGGACTACTTCGTGCAGCTCATGAACTGGGCAGGCGTCGAGACGATCCAGGCCGAGGAGCTGTCCGTGATCCCGGGACTCGACGAGATCTTCGCGCTGATCGACGTGAAGACCCACGTCGAGGGCGGGAAGTACGACCTGCTGATCGTGGACTGCGCGCCCACCGCGGAAACGCTCCGCCTCCTCTCTCTGCCGGAGGTCATGAACTGGTACATCGAGCGGATCTTCCCGGTCGAGCGACGCGTGGTGAAGACGCTCCGGCCGATCGTCACGAAGATGACCACGCTCCCGATCGCGGGCGAGCGCTTCTACGCGGCCGTCGAACGACTCCACCGGAACCTGAACGCCGTGCACCGGATCCTCACGGACGAGGAGTCCTCGACGGTCCGGCTCGTCGTGAACCCCGAGAAGATGGTGATCTCGGAGGCGCGGCGCACCTACACGTACCTGGGCCTGTTCGGCTACCGAGTGGACGCGGTCGTGGTCAACCGGATCATCCCCGAGGACGTGACGGACCCGTACTTCGGCAAGTGGAAGGACATCCAGGCCGAGCACCTGCAGTCGGTGCGCGAGTCGTTCGAACCCGTGCCGATCCTGACCGCCCGGCTGTTCGACCGGGAGATGGTCGGTCTGTCGCTGCTCGAGGACATGGGGGTGGAGGTCTACGGCGAGCGTCCGGTCACCGACGTCCTGTTCCACGACGATCCGATCCGCGTCCGCCGGCGGGCGGGCGGATACGTCCTCACGGTGAAACTGCCGTTCGTCTCGCGCGAGGACATGGACATCCACCGCCGCGGCGAGGAGCTCTACGTCCGCGTCGGCAGCTACAAGCGGAGCCTGATCCTGCCGCAGACCCTCCAACGGATGGACGTCCGCGGCGCGAACTTCGTCGGTGACCATCTCGAGATCGCCTTCGCGCGCCCACCCGGGACCGCGTCGGCGGGGAGGAGCGCGCGTGCCTGAGACGCAGACCGATCCGAGCGACACGCAACAGGACGCTTCGGGGGACGGCGCCGAACCCGCGGCCGAGACCTCCGAGACCTCCGAAGACAAGCGCCTGGTCTGCAACGTGGCCTTCTGCCCGATCTGTCTGGCCGTGACGGCAGCCAACGGGGCCGCGCCCGACGCGCTCGAGCACCTGCTCAACGCGGCTCGCGAGTTCTTCCTCGCGGCGCGCGCCGTGATCGACGTGCGGGGGGACCAGCTGGCCGGCGAGGAGCCGAACCCCAACGGCTCGGGGGATCTCGAGAAGATCGAGATCTCGTGACCCGCCGCTGAGGCCGGAGCACTCCGTGGAACGCGAGGGGGAGGCGATCGGCCTCGACGTCGGCGGGACCAAGATCAACGCGTTCCGCGTCGCCCGCGACGGCACGATCCTCGCTCGTTCGAACACCCCGACGCCCGCCGACGACGAAGAGGCGACGCTCGGGACGATGATCGAGCTCGCGAAGGGCTTGCTGACCGATGACGTGCTGGCGGTGGGCGTCGGTGCCGCCGGCCTGGTCGATGCGAGCGAAGGGGTCCTCCGCTTCGCTCCCAACCTCGCGTGGAGGGACCTGCCGATCGCGCAACGGATGCGGGACGCGCTCGGCATCCCCGTCCAGGTCGACAACGACGCGAGCATGGCCGCGTACGCGGAGTACCGGTTCGGAGCGGGACGCGGATACCGGCATCTGCTGCTGGTCACCGTCGGGACCGGCATCGGCGGCGGGATCGTGTCCGACGGCCGGCTCTTTCGGGGGGCCCACGGCTTCGCGTCCGAGATCGGGCACATCATCGTGGAGCCGGGGGGTCCGCTCTGCGGTTGCGGGAACCGCGGATGCTGGGAGCAGGTCGCCGCCGGACGGGCGATCGACCGGATGGGCCGGCTCGAGGCCATCGAGCGCGACTCGATCTTGCGGCGTCTCGCCGGCGGCGACCCGGACAAGGTGACGGGCACGCTGGTCACGCGGGCGGCAGAGCAGGGCGACGACGCGGCGAGGGGCATCCTCGCGGAGGCGGGCCGGCGGCTCGGCGAAGGGATCGCGGGGCTCGTGAACGTCCTGGACCCGCAGATCGTCGTGGTCGGCGGCGGCGCGATCGTCGCAGGTGACCTCCTCCTGGAGCCGGCTCGGATGGCGTTCCGCGAGGCGGTCGAGGGCCCGGATTACCGGCCGCGCGTGCCGATCGTCCCGGCCCAGCTCGGCAACGACGCGGGTGCCGTCGGCGCGGCCGCACTCGCCCTCGAGGAGCTCGGGCGCGTGATGGCGTGACGTGAGCCGAGGCCGCCGACCGTGAAGGTCGGGCTCTTGCTGCCGCTGTTCTCGGGAGACCCCGAACGCGTGCTGTCGTTCGCCCGGCACGCCGAGGAGCTCGGGTTCCACGGCCTGTTCGCGTTCGACCACTTCTTCCCCCCGGGAGCGCCGCCGAGCCGGCCCTCGCTGGAGGCGTTCGCGACCCTGTCAGCCGTGGCCGCCGCGACGCGAGCGCCGAAGGTGGGAACCCTCGTGGCTCGAGCGTCGCTGCGACGAGCTGGCGTCCTCGCGAAGCTCGCGACGACGATCGACGACGTGAGCGGCGGTCGCATGATCCTCGGGATCGGAACCGGCGATCGGATCAGCGAGCCAGAGCACGAGGCGTTCGGCGTGCGCGTGCTCGACACGACGGAGCGGCGAGAGCAGTTGGTGGAGACCGTCACAGCGGTGCGCGCGCTGTTCCGCGGCGATCGGTGGGAGGGAGGACGGCACGTCGAGCCCGCGGCCGGACCGCTGCTGCCGCCGCCCAAGACCGTCGGAGGACCGCCCATCTGGATGGGAGGGCGAGCCGACACGGTGGTTCGGCTCGCGGCTCGACACGCGGACGGGTGGAACGGATGGGGGATGGAAGCCGACGCGTTCGTCCGCACGGTGAAGCTCCTGCGCGACGAGGCGAAGGAGGCCGGCCGCACGGTCGAGGCGACGTGGGGAGGGATCGCGGCCGTCGGCCGCGACCAGGACGACGTGGAGGCCCTGCTTCGAGTCCGCGAACGCAAGGGGCTCGATACGAGGATCTGGGCCGGAACGGCGGTGGCGCTCGGCGAGTTCCTCGGGGGACTCGGCGACGAGGGGGCGACGTGGGCCGTGCTGGCGCCCGACGCCGCGGACCAGATCGACCTGATCGCCGAGCAGGTCCTGCCGCGTCTTACCCGATGAGCGAGCTGCCGCCGCATCGGTTGAAGCAGGCGAAGCGAGCGCTCCGCCGAGAGGTCCTCGCCGAACGCGACCGGCTCTCCGAGGCCGAACGAGCGGAGAAGAGCGCCGCGATCGCCGACCGGGTCCTCGCGATGGAGGAGATCGCCGGCGCTCGGACGGTGATGGCCTTCTGGTCGTTCGGCAGCGAGGTCGACACGATCCCGCTGCTCGAGCGCCTGCACGCGGCCGGCACGCGTGTCGCGCTCCCGCGGATCGAGGGGCGAGACATCACGCCCGTCGGCTACTCGATCGGGGATCCGGTCTCCGAGACGTCCTTCGGAGCGAAGGAGCCGGTCTCGGATCGTGTCCTCGCTCCGGCCGAGTTGGATCTCGTCGTCGTGCCCGGCGTGGCGTTCGACCGCGAGGGCGGGCGCGTGGGTTACGGGGCCGGGTTCTACGATCGTCTCCTGCCCCGGGTCCGCGAGGACACGGCCGCGGTCGGCGTGGCGTTCGCGCTCCAGGTCGTCGAGCGTGTCCCGGCCGGTGGAGTCGACCGGCGCGTGGATGCCGTCGTGACCGAGCGGGAGGTGATCCGCCCCCGTGAGCGCTGAGCCCTTGCCGCCGAGCGGCCCAGGGTCAACTCCTTCCGGCGGCGTCCCGTCGCCTCCCGCGCGCCGCCTCCGACGGCGGAGCTGGCGCGAGGTGGAGTTCGCCGCGCTCGATTTCGAGACGACCGGCCTGGACCGGCAGCGGGATGCCATCGTGTCGTTCGGCGTCGTCCCCGTTCGCGACGGGCGAGTGATCGCAGGAGAGTCCGTGCACCAGCTCGTCGTCCCCGAGATCCCGTCGAGCCCCGAGTCGATGAAGGTCCACCGTATCCTTCCGAGGGACCTCGCGCTCGCGCCGTCGCTCGAGGTCGCCCGGGAGCTCCTCCGCCGAGCGCTCGAGGGCCGGTTCCTCCTCGCCTGGTACGCGCAGGTCGAGATCGCGTTCCTCGAGCGCGTCTTCGGCGGACGTCGGCGTTCGTGGGTTCGGCGGACGGTCGACGCGCGCCGGCTCGCGATCGAGCTCGAGGGCCACGACCCCGACGTGCGACAGAGCCTGTCGAGCGCCGCCGAACGCTACGGGGTGCCCGTGGCGGCACCACACGAAGCGCTCGATGACGCGCTCGTCACGGCCCAGCTGTTCCTGGTGCTGGCGTCCAAGCTCGAGGCGCGAGGGTTCGGGTCCACGAAGAGCTTCCTGCGCCTCACGCGGGTCTGATCCGGTCGCCGTGCGGCACGCCGCCGAACTTGAACGGCCGATCAAACCCGTGGCACGATGCGCCTCCGCCGATCCCGGAGGCCCGCATGAGCGAGAGCGAAGCGATCAAGACGGCGTTCCACGACGTGACCGCCGCGCAGGGCGGCTCCCACATCGAGGACGGCGGGTGGATGTGGCTCGAGGGGTTCGGCGACCTCGGCAAGGAGTACGCGGCGATCCGGGACGACGTCGCGGTGTGGGACGTGTCGCCGCTCAACAAGTGGGACTTCCGAGGGCCGGACGCGCTCCGTGCGGCGCAGCGCGTGTTCAGCAACGACGCGCTGGGACTCGAGGCCGGACAGGCTCGGTACGGCGCGTTCCTGGATGGCGACGGCCTCATGGTGGACGACGGCACGGTGTTCAACACCGCCTGGGAGGACCACTGCTGGGTGATGACCAACGGCAAGGATCACGAGGACTACTTCGGGGAGATGCTCAAGGATCTCGACGTGGAGTTCGAGTGGATCGCGCCGCGGATGCCGCACCTGGGCGTGATCGGTCCGCGCTCGAGAGAGGTCGTGCAGAAGCTGACCGACGAGGACATCGGCGGGTTGCGCTACTTCCGGTTCATCCCCCGCCATGTTCAGGTCGCTGGGGTGGACGTGCACCTGTCGAGGACCGGCTTCGGCGGCGAGCTGGGGTACGAGCTGTTCCTGCTCGACCCGTCCGACGCCGAGACGCTCTGGAACGCGGTCGTCGGCGCCGGTGTGACGCCGTTCGGCGCGGAGGCGATCGAGGTCGCGAGGGTCGAAGCAGGCCTGATCGTCACTGACTACGACTACGAAGCGCACCAGCGCACGCCGTTCGACTTCAACCTCGACCGGTTCGTCCGGCTCGACCGGGGTCTCGGGTTCGCGGGGGAGGAGGCGCTGCGGGCGATCGCCGCCGACCCGCCGAACCGGTTCGTCACGCTCCGCTACGAGACCGACGAGCTGCCCGAGTACGGAGCCGCCGTGACGAAGGACGGCGAGGAGGTCGGCGTGCTCACGAGCCCGACCGACAGCCCGCGGTTCGGCAAGATCGGGCTCGCCGTCGTGCGGACCGACCAGTCGAACGTCGGCAACACCGTGGACGTCGCGCTAGGCGATAGGACGGTGAGCGCGACCGTCGACGTGCTGCCGATCTACGACACCGAGAAGCAGAGGCCTCGCTCGTAGCGCAACCGAAGGGTGCTGGCCCCCGAGCCTCGGGTAGGAAGCCGTATCTCCTCCTTGACCGCCGGTGGAGTCCGATTAAACTCCCGAATCACAACCGTGTGATTCGAGGAGGTCGAACGATGTCGGTGCACAGCTGCGCACCCCCCAAGGACGCCACCCCTGAGGCTCAGACCCTGTGGATCTGCTCCGTCTGCGGCGCCACGTGGGAGGCGGCTCCCGACGTCGGTATCTTCGACTTCGACCGGAACGAAGCCGTCACGCGCGCCGAGTGGGTCCTCATCGAAGGCCCGGACTACCTGGCCGGCTGATCCGTGACCGTCGATCTTCGAACCGTCGAGTCCCTCGCTCCGCCGCCCGGCTACTCGCACGTCGCCGTCGCGACGAGCGGGACGCTGGTCTTCACGGCAGGCGCCGTGCCGCTGGACGCGGAGGGCAACCTCGTGGGTGAGGACGACGCGGTCACCCAGGCCGAGAAGGTGATCGAGAACCTGCTTGTCGCTCTCGAGGAGGGCCGAGCTCACGCCACCGACATCGCGAAGACCACGGTGTACGTGGCGGGCGCCAGCTACCAGACGCAGACCGACGTCTGGCAGGTGGTCCGCTCCTCGGCGATCGGTCGCGCCCCGAGCACGCTGGTCGGCGTCCCGACGCTCGGCTACCGGGGGCAGCTCGTCGAGATCGAGGCCATCGCGATCGTCTGACGAGCAGGCGGGTCAGAACAGTCCGACCGTTCGTCCCTCGGCATCGATATCGATGTTCATGTACGCGGGCGTTCGGCCCAGGCCCGGCATCCGTTGCATGTCGCCGCAGAGCACCACGACGAACCCGGCTCCGGCGCTCGGTACCAGTCCGCGGACCGGGAGCCGCCATCCGGTGGGCCGGTTCAGCAACATCGCGTCGTGCGTGAGCGAGAGGTGCGTCTTGGCCATGCACACCGGCATCGTTCCGAACCCCAGCTGGTCCATCCGCGTCAGGTCCTTCTCGGCGGCCGGGAGGTAGTCGACCCCGTCCGCGCCGTACACGCGCGTGGCGATGGCCTGCACCTGCTCGCGGATCGAGGTCCCGTCCGGCGTCAGGAGGTGGAAGTCGCTCGGCTGCTCGCACGCGGCGACCACGGCCTCCGCGAGCTCGACCGAACCCTCGCCGCCCTGCGCGAACCCGCGGTTCACGACGACCGTCTCCGCCCCCGCGCCGAGCGCGAGCTCGCGCATCAGCTCGACCTCGGCCTCAGTGTCGTTCGGGAAGTTGTTGACCGCGACCACGCAGGGGAGCCCGTATTCCTTCACGATCGCGATGTGCTGCCCGAGGTTCTCGACACCTCGCTTCACGGCCTCGAGGTCCTCGGTGCCGAGCTCGTCGAACGGCACACCGCCGTGCGACTTCGTCGCACGCACGGTCGTGACGAGCACGCCGGCGGATGGCGCGAATCCGCCGAACCGACACACGATGTCGCAGAACTTCTGGAACCCCAGGTCGCTCGCGAAGCCGGCCTCGGTGACGACGTAGTCCGCGAGCTTCAGCGCGATGCGGTCCTCGATGATCGAGTTGTTCGCGTGCGCGACGTTGCCGAACGGCCCCGCGTGCACCATCACCGGCTGGCCCTCGAGCGTCTGCACGAGGTTCGGTTTCAGCGCGTCCTTCATGACGACTGTCATCGCTCCCGCGACCTTCAGATCCTCGGCGGTCACGGGTTCGCCGTCGTGGGTGGAGGCGACGACGATGCGGCCGAGCCGCGCCCGCAGGTCGGCGAGATCCGCCGCGAGCGCCAGCACCGCCATGACCTCCGACGCCGCCGTGATCACGAACCCGTTCTCGCGCGGGACCCCGTGCACCTTGCCGCCGAGCCCGATCACGGTGTAGCGGAGCTCTCGGGCGTTCACGTCGAGCGTGCGCGGCCACGTGATCGTCGCGGGGTCGATCCCGAGCACGTTGCCGAAGTACAGGGACGCGTCGAGCGCTGACGCGAGCAGGTTGTGGGCCGATGTGACCGCGTGGAAGTCGCCGGTCAGATGGAGGTTGATGTCCTCCATCGGCACGACCTGGGCGTAGCCGCCCCCGGTGCCGCCTCCCTTGATGCCGAAGACCGGACCCATCGACGGCTCGCGCAGGCAGAGCACGACGTCCTTGCCGATCCTGCCGAGCCCTTGGGTCAGCGAGATCGACGTCGTCGTCTTGCCTTCGCCGGCCTTCGTCGGCGTGATCGCGGTCGTGATGACCAGCTTGCCGTCGGGCCGGTCGGCCAGCCGCTCGAGGATCGAGAGGAGGACCTTCGCGCGGGAGCGCCCGTGGGGTTCGAGCTCGTCGTCCCCGATGCCGGCTTCGGCGGCGATCTCGGTGATGGGGCGCAGGGTCGCTTCCTGGGCGATCTCCAGTCCGCTCTTCACGCCTTCCTCCGTCCGCCGAACTCGTGCGCGGAGGATACCGGGGGAAGCTCCGGTGAGGCGAGGGTCGCGCGGTCGCTGCTCATCTCGAGCCCGTTGTCGAGTACCTTCGAAGCGCCACCACGCACCAGATCGCCTCGACAACCCCGAAGGGCCAAGCGCCCCGAGAGGAACCCGTAGGCGCTGCTCAGCGCGCAGCCGGCGGCGAAAGGCGAGGGTAAACCCTCGCCCGCGGCGCTCGAGTGCGTACATACCCATCATGAAGGTGAGGGCGGCGACACCGAAGATCGTGATCGGATCCATGCCGTCCGGAACGTTCGTCGAGGAGAGGGGCATACGGCAACTCGTCGATCCGCTCGCTCCACCGTGGACCGGCGGCCTCAGGAGCCGGATACTGGGTGGATGGCCGTCTCCGAACCGATCCGCCGCCACTTCACGAAGACGCGCGTGCTCGCCGTGAACGACGGCGTCCGCGCCGAACGCACGGACAGCCTGGCCACCGAGGAACCGCTCGAGATCCGCGTGCAGGGTCCCGACCAGGACCAGGTCCAGGTGGCGGTCACGATGCGGACGCCGGGCGGCGACTTCGAGCTTGCCGCGGGGTTCCTGTTCACCGAGGGCCTGATCGTGCCGGGCGAGGTGAAGCGGGTCGCGTACTGCGACACGCTGCCCGGCGAGGATCAGCGATACAACGTCGTCGCGGTCACGCTCGAGCGGCCGTTCGACGCCGAGCGGCTCCGGCGGAACTTCTACGCGAATTCCTCCTGCGGCGTCTGCGGCAAGGCGGCGCTCGAGGACATCGAGGTCCGGTGCGAGCCGGTCGGGCCCGGCCCCGAAGTCCACCTCGACGTCCTCGTCTCCCTGCCCGACCGGCTCCGCGAGGCGCAGACGGTGTTCGAACGCACAGGCGGCCTCCACGCGGCCGGCCTCTTCTCACCCGAGGGCGAGGTGCTTTCCGTCCGCGAGGACGTCGGACGTCACAACGCGGTCGACAAGGTGGTCGGCGACCGCTACCTGGCGGGACAGGTTCCCGCTAGCGGGACGATCCTGCAGGTGAGCGGGCGCGCGTCGTTCGAGATCGTCCAGAAGGCCGCGGTGGCAGGCATCCCGATCGTGAGCGCGGTCAGCGCGCCCTCGTCGCTGGCCGTCGAGGCGGCCGAGCGGTTCGCCATGACGCTCGTGGGCTTCGTCCGCGACGGCCGCGCCAACGTGTACTCCCATCCGGAGCGCGTAACGGGCTGATCGACCATGGCCGCCTGACGGGCGGCTTAGAATCGAAGCGGAAGCCAGCCGGAAGGAGCGCGATTCGATGAAGAACGGGCTCACGCGGCTCACCGAGCCGATGGTCCGCGAGAACGGCGGCCTGCGCACGGCGACCTGGGACGAGGCTCTCGACCGGGCCGCGGACGGTCTGCGGGCGGCCACCGAGCGGAACGCCGGGGACGGGGTCGGCCTGTTCAGCTGCTCGAAGGCGACCAACGAGATGAACTTCGTCGCGCAGAAGTTCATGCGTCAGGTCCTTCGCAGCAACAACATCGACAGCTGTAACCGCACCTGACACGCTCCCTCGGTGGTCGGTCTGGCCACGGTGTTCGGAGCAGGTGGGGGAACCAGTTCGTACGAGGAGATCGAGCACACCGATCTCATCGTGCTGTGGGGGTCGAATGCGCGGGATACGCATCCGATCTTCTTCCACCACGTCCTGAAGGGCATCCGGAACGGCGCCAAGCTGATCGTGATCGATCCGCGCCGGACGAGCTCGGCCGAGTGGGCGGACCTGTGGCTGGGGATCGACGTCGGCTCGGACGTCGCGCTCTCGAACACGATGGCCCGCGAGATCATCGTCGCGGGGCTCCACAACGAACGGTTCATCGAGAAGTCGACCCTACGATTCCGGAGGTACCGCGAGTCCGTCATGGACTGGACGCTCGAACGCGGCGAGGAAGCCACCGGCATCCCCGCCGAGGTGATCCGCGAGGTGGCTCACGCCTACGCGAAGGCCGACCGGGCCGAGATCTGCTGGACGCTCGGCATCACCGAGCACCACAACGCGGTGGACAACGTGCTCGCGCTCATCAATCTGGGGCTGCTCTGCGGTCACGTGGGCCGCTACGGCAGCGGCCTGAACCCGCTGCGCGGTCAGAACAACGTGCAGGGCGGCGGCGACATGGGAGCGATCCCCAACAAGCTTCCGGGGTTCCAGGACATCGAGACGGACTTCGAGGCGCACAAGAGGTGGGAGGAGGTCTGCGGTGTCCCGGTGATCCCGAAGTACGGCTGGCACCTCAGCCAGATGCTCGAGGCGATGGAGCGCGGCGACCTGACCGCGCTCTACGTGATCGGCGAGAACCCGGCGTCCTCGGAGGCGAACGTCGAGCACGCGAAGAAACTGCTGCGGAACCTCGACACGCTCATCGTGCAGGATCTCTTCATGACGAGGACGGCGGAGATGGCCGACGTCGTGCTCCCCGCGTCGAACTCGGCGTTCGAATCCGAGGGGACCGTGACGAACAGTGAGCGCCGCGTGCAGCGCGTCCGAAAGGCCCTGGATCCGCCGGGCAACGCCAAGGACGACATCTGGATCATCGCGCAGATGGCGAAGCGGCTGGGGTTCGACTGGGGCGAGGTGACGGCGCACTCGGCGTGGGACGAGCTCCGGCTCATCTCGCCGATGCACGCCGGCATGAGCTACGAACGCCTCGAGGAGCTCGACGGGATCCGATGGCCGTGCTGGGACGAGGAGCACCCGGGGACGCTGTTCCTGCACGCGCGGCTCTGGGAGGAGGCGCTGGAGAACAGGGGCCCGAAGGCGCCCTTCAGCGTGACGCCGTTCGAGCCGCCGGTGGACGAGCTCACCGAGGAGTTCCCGCTGCGCCTCACGACCGGGCGCCGGCTCGAGTCGTTCAACACGGGGGTGCAGACGGGCGGATACACGTCGCCGCTGCGACGGGGCGAGTCGATCGACGTCTCGCCCGAGGACGCGGATCGGCTCGGCGTCGCAGAGGGTGAGGTCGTCCGGGTGACGTCCAGACGTGGCTCGGTCGACGCGCCGGTGCACGTCGACCAAGGGTTGCGGCCCGGGCTCGTGTTCATGACGCTGCACTTCCCCGACCAGGTCGAGACCAACGTGCTCACGATCGACGCGACCGATCCGAAGTCGGGTACGGCCGAGTTCAAGGCCAGCGCGGTCCGGATCGAGAAGATCCCCGAACCGGTGGGGGCCTAAGCCTCTCGTGGACCTCGTCCTCCCCGACGCGCTCCCGACCGACGACGAGTGCTCGGCCGTCGACGGCGTCCTCGGTCCGCCGAGCTCGGGCTGGGCGGGCGGCGTCCGAGCGATCGAGGCCGAGGGCCGGGTCGCACGGGGAGGGCACGAGGCGCGCGAACAACGGCACATGCTGCTTCCGGCGCTGCACGCGCTGCAGTCGAGGGCTGGGTGGATCAGCCCCGGCGGCCTTCGGTACGTGTGCGAGCGGTTGACCGTTCCGCCGGCCGAGGCGTACGGCGTCGCGACCTTCTACGCGATGTTCTCGACGGAGGAGAGGCCGAAGACCGTGCTGCACGTCTGCGACGACATCGCGTGCAGGATCGCTGGGGCAGACGACCTGATCGAAGAGGCTCAACGATCGCTCGGTGAGCAGCAGGTCCTGCGGAGCCCGTGCCTCGGGATGTGCGAGCGAGCTCCGGCTGCGCTCGCGCAGACCTTCGGAGAAAACCCGGTGGACGTGGCCGTGGCGCCGGTCACGACCTCCCACATCGAGGGGTTCTCTCGGGGAGGAGTTTGGGGGTTCCAACCCGCTGGCCAAGACGTGGCACCCCAGCCTCAGGAGGGTCTTCGACTTCTCCGGCGGGCGAGGGAAGTTGACCCATCGTCGCTGGACGACTATCGAGCGCACGGCGGGTACGAAGCGCTCCGCCGCGCGGTCGAGCTCGGACCCGAAGGCACGATCGCCGAGCTCAAGGATTCGAAGCTCCTCGGTCGCGGCGGCGCCGCCTTCCCCGCCGGCGTGAAGTGGGAGGCCGTCGCGAAGCAACCGATCCGGCCCCACTACTTCGTCTGCAACGCGGACGAGTCCGAACCCGGCACCTTCAAGGACCGGGTGCTGATGGAGCACGATCCGTTCGCGGTCCTCGAGTCGCTCACGATCGCCGGGTACGCGACGGGCTCGGAGAAGGGCTTCATCTACATCCGCGGCGAGTACCCGCATGCGACCTCGATGCTCGAGCAGGCGATCGACGCTGCCTACGCCCATGGGTTCCTCGGCGCCGATGTGATGGGGGAGGGATTCGCGTTCGACGTCGAGCTCCGCCGAGGCGCCGGCGCGTACATCTGCGGCGAGGAGACGTCGCTGTTCAACTCGATCGAGGGCAAGCGGGGGGAGCCGCGCAACAAGCCGCCGTTCCCGGTCGAGAAGGGCCTGTTCGGCAAGCCGACCGGCATCAACAACGTCGAGACGCTCGTGAACGTGCTCGAGGTGCTCGCGCTCGGCGGGCTCGAGTACGCGAAGATCGGCACGCCCGACTCGACCGGACCGCGTCTCTTCTGCCTCTCGGGCTGCGTCGAACGCCCGGGCGTCTACGAGGTCGAGCACGGCATCACGCTGCGAGAGCTGCTCGAGCTCGCCGGTGGCGTTCGGGATGGGAAGGCCCTGAAGGCGATCCTGCTCGGCGGCGCCGCGGGATCGTTCGTCACGCCGGACGACCTCGACCTTCGGCTCACGTTCGAGGACTCCAAGGCGGCCGGCGTCACGCTGGGGTCGGGCGTCGTGATGGTGTTCGACGAGGACGTCGACCTCGCCGACATCGTCCTGCGGATCGCGGCGTTCTTCCGCGACGAGTCGTGCGGACAGTGCGTCCCGTGCCGCGTCGGTACGGTGAGGCAGGAGGAGGCGCTCGCGCGCGTCATGAGCGGTCGCGCCAACGGGTCGCTCTCGGACGAGCTCGCTTTGATCGGCGAGATCGGCCAGGTGATGCGTGACGCGTCGATCTGCGGCCTCGGACAGCTCGCCGCGAACGCCGTGGACTCGGCGATCCATCGGTTGAAGATCTTCGACGGGGCCGCCTCGTGAGCGTCGTCCCGCTCGATGCGCCGAAGCGCCTCATCGACCTGGAGGTCGACGGCACGACCGTTCGCGTGCCGGAAGGCGCGACGATCCTCGACGCGCTCCGGGGCGAGGGCGTCGACACCCCGACGCTGTGCTTCGCGGACAACCTCACGCCGGTGAACGCCTGCCGCGTGTGCGTGGTGGAGCTCGAGGGCTCGCGCGTGCTCGTTCCATCGTGCGCGCGGAAGGCCGAACCCGGGATGCAGGTGCGCACCGACACCGAACGGGTCCGCCTGTCGCGGAAGATGGTGCTCGAATTCCTGGGCTCGAGCGTCGACGTCTCGCTCACCGGCAACGACGTCGAACGGTGGCAGCGCGACTACCAGGCCGACCCCACGAGGTACGGACCGGAGGCGCAGCCGTCTGCCGCCGGCGAGCGCGACGCGCGCCACCCCGGTCACCACCACGAGCCGAGCGGCGAGTCCGCGGAGACCGTGCATCAGCCGGTGAAGGTCGACAACGAGCTCTACATCCGCGACTACTCGCGGTGCATCCTCTGCTACAAGTGCGTCGAGGCCTGCGGCGAGGACGCGCAGAACACGTTCGCGATCGCCGTCGCGGGCCGGGGGTTCGACGCTCGGATCTCCACGGAGTTCGACGTGGGCCTGCCCGAGTCCGCCTGCGTGTATTGCGGCAACTGCATCGGCGTGTGTCCGACCGGGGCGCTGATGTTCAAGAGCGAGCACGACATGCGCGATGCCGGCGCGTGGGACGAGACCGAACAGACCGTGACCGAGACGATCTGCCCGTACTGCGGCGTCGGTTGCGAGCTCGATGTGCACGTGCAGGACAACGAGATCGTGAAGGTCACGTCGCCGTGGGACCACGAGGTGACGAGCGGTCACCTGTGCATCAAGGGGCGGTTCGGGTTCCAGTACGTGCAGAACCGCGCGCCGGTCCCATCCGTCCAGACCGCCGACACGGAGGCCGACCGGGCGGGCCCGCCGGCGACGGGAGAGCCGACTGCCTGAGGTCGCGGGCGTCGTCCTCGCGGGCGGGCGCTCGAGCCGGTTCGGCCGCGACAAGCTCGCCGAGCAGTACCGAGGCATGCCGCTCCTGCATCACGCGGTGCTGCGGCTCGGCGAGGTCTGCGGGCAGATCGTCCTGGTGCTCGCCCCCGACGCTGCCGAACCGCCGATGCCGCCCGGCGTCGACGTCCGCATCGCGCGTGACCCGACCGAGGGGGAGGGGCCGCTCGCCGGTCTCCACGCGGGCTTGCTGGCGGCCCCGTCCGACCTCGCGCTCGTGACCGCCGGCGACATGCCGGACCTGCAGACCCGCGTGCTGCTCGAGCTGCTGCAGGTCGCCGATCAGGCACCGGTCGACGCGGTGGCGCTCCAGGACGGCGATGGCTACCGGCCGCTCCCGTGCGTCGTTCGGAGCTCGGCGGCTGCGGATGCCACGCACTCGTTACTGCACGCGGGACGCCGTGCGCTGCACGACGTGCTCGACGCGCTGCGGGTCGCCGTGATCGACGAGGAGACCTGGGTCGCGCTCGATCCCGAACGCCGGACGCTGTTCGACGTCGACGAACCCTCCGACCTCGAGGGGTGATCCTCCCGCCCGCCCGCAGCGAACCACGGTCATGATGCGGCGCCAACGGATCGAGAAGAAGAAGCCCTGGAAACTCCGGCTGCCGGTCGAGGTCCTCCCGCTCGATCCGCGCGACCCCGACATCCTTCGCGCGAAGGAGCTGACCGAGGCTCAGCCGAAGCCGCAGCGCAAGGTTGCCTGACGAGCCGTCCGGATAATCGACGGCGGTAGGGTGCCCTGATGCACGCCGTCGTTCGGATCGGGCGCGTCGAGATCTCGGTCGTGTGCGAGGGATACGCGCCGCTCGACCTCGCCGACGAGCTGCCGAACACGGACTGGGCCGCCGAGCGCGCGCGGTACCCGTGGGCGTTCCACGACGAACGCTCCTGGGCGTGGCACGTGCACGCGTTCGCGCTCCGAACGCCGACCGGCCTCGTCATGATCGACACCGGCGTGAGCCCGCTGTCGCCGATCGAACCGTGGGCCGAGCACACGCCGCTCGAGGACGCGCTCGCGATGGCCGGCGTCGAGCCGTCCGAAGTGAAGATGGTGCTCCACACGCACCTCCACGCCGACCACGCCGGCGGTGCCGTCGTTGAGGGCGAGCCGCGGTTCCCGAACGCGGTCCACGTCGTCCATCCCGCCGACTGGTCGCACTTCGAGCGCGGAGGTAGCGCCTACAACGCCAGAGGGCCGATGGAGCGACTCCTCGAGCTCGAGGTTCTCGACCTGGATGCGGAGGACCGAACGGTGTGGCCGCGCATCCGCGTCGTCCACGCGCCCGGACACACGCCCGGTCACCGCGTGGTCGTTCTCAGCGAAGACGACGACACGGTGCTCTTCACGGGCGACCTTCTCCACGTGCCCGTCCAAGTCGCGCGGCCCGAGGAGCCGGGGAACCACGACGTCGATGCTGGCGGGGCGGCTCGCTCTCGTGCCGGACTCCTCCGGCGGGCGAAGGACGCAGGGTGGAGGGTCGCCGTGTCGCACTTCGCCCATCCGTTCGGCCGGGCGGGGTCTGCCGGATGGGAGGAGGAATCCCGGCCGTCCGGGTGATGCCGATTTCCCGCCCCGGAGGGTAGATTCCCTCCTGAAGAGCGGGGCCTGGGCGCACGAAGCGCGGGCCGAGCGGCTCCCCCGCGCATCAAACCCCTCCCGAAAGGATCCAGGCATGCCACGCCGTGTCCTCATCATGGGAGCCGCCGGGCGCGACTTCCATAACTTCAACGTTCGGTACCGTCACGACGAGGGGGTCGAGGTCGTGGCCTTCACCGCGACGCAGATCCCGTTCATCGAGGACCGCACCTACCCGGCGAGCCTGGCGGGCGAGCGGTACCCGAACGGGATCTCGATCCACGACGAGGACGAGCTCACCGATCTGATCCGCAACCTGAAGGTCGACGAGGTCGTGTTCGCCTACTCGGACGTCAGCCACGAGTACGTGATGCACAAGGCGAGCGAGGTCCTCGCGGCCGGTGCCACCTTCGAACTGCTCGGCCCCGGCGAGACGATGCTGAAGGCCACTGTCCCCGTCGTAGCCGTCTGCGCCGTCCGAACGGGCTCGGGCAAGAGCCAGACCACGCGGGCGATCGCCGAGACGCTCAAGGGCGCCGGCAAGCGGGTGGTCGCGGTGCGCCATCCGATGCCCTACGGGAACCTCGAGGCCCAGCGTGTGCAACGGTTCGCGACGCATGAGGACCTCGACCGCCACGACACGACGATCGAGGAGCGCGAGGAGTACGAGCCGCACATCGCGTCCGGAACGGTGATCTACGCGGGCGTCGATTACGGCGAGATCCTCGAGCAGGCCCAGGCGGAGTGCGACGTCCTGCTCTGGGACGGGGGCAACAACGACCTGCCCTTCTACGCGCCCGACGTCCACGTCGTCGTCGCCGATCCCCTCCGAGCGGGACACGAGACGAGTTACCACCCCGGCGAGGCCAACCTTCGGATGGCCGACGTCATCGTGATCAACAAGATGGACTCGGCCTCGATCGACCAGGTGAACGCGCTCATGCAGACGATCGATGCGGCCAACCCGAAGGCGACGATCGTCAAGGCCAACAGCCGCGTGTCGGTCGACGACCCGGACGTGATCGTCGGCAAGCGTGTCCTCGTCGTCGAGGACGGCCCGACGCTCACGCACGGCGACATGAAGTTCGGCGCGGGGGTCGTGGCGGCGCGGACACACGGCGCTGAGGAGATCGTCGATCCGAGGCCCTGGGCGATCGGCACGATCGACGAGACGTTCCGCAAGTACGACGTCGGGCCGGTGCTGCCGGCGATGGGCTATTCGAACGGCCAGCTCGCCGAGATGGAGAAGATCATCGACTCGGCCGAGGCCGACGTCGTGGTGATCGGCACGCCGATCGACCTCCGGCGCGTGATCGAGATCCGCAAGCCGGCGGTTCGCGTTCGGTACGACCTGGACGTGCTGCCGGACTCGCCGAGCCTGCTCGACGTGCTCAGCCCCGTCCTCGCATAGGGTCGTCACGGAACCTCCGCGACCGGGGGTAGCGTGTTCCCGTGCGCCTTCGCGTCGTCGTCTACAACGTACGGGGCTTCCGCGACGGGTTCGATCGGCTCGTGCGGCTCGTGGGGCACTTCTCCCCCGACGTCGTCCTGCTGAACGAGACCGGTGGCCGGTTGCGGCTGCGTCGGTTCGCGAGGGCGCTGGGCATGGACGTCGCGCACGATCCCTGGTCGCCGTTCCGCCGACGCGTGAAGGACGCGGTGCTCGTGCGCCCGTCGTGGTGGATCTCGGAGCACCATCAGCAGCGATTCGAAGGGACGCCGTTCATGTACCCGCGCGGGGCCCTCGTCGCACGGCTCGAGAACGGTGACGCGCGCCTGTGTGCGGTGTCGACCCACCTCGGGCTCCACCCGCGCGAACGGCTCACCGACGCGCGGGAACTCGTGCGCCTGGTCCGAGACGTCGAGATCCCGATCGTGGTCGGCGGCGATCTCAACGAGCGCCCGGACGGGCGCGCGGTCGAGCTCCTGTCCGAATGGTTCCGGGACACGTGGCTGCTGGGCGGCGACGTCGACGGCGAAACATTCCCGGCCGACGAGCCCACCGCGCGCATCGACTACCTGTTCGTCTCGAAGGTGATCGTGGTCGAACGGGTCCTTGTTCCTCCGGGTCCCGACGCGCGTGAGGCCTCCGATCATCGCCCGGTCGTCGCCGAGCTCACCCTGCCCGACCCGGGGTAGGCTGGCCCGGTCGCCACTCAGGAGGACCCGCGGATGCTCTCACCGGATCTCGAGGATGGGATGAACACCCAGATCGCCGCCGAGCTGTACTCGTCGCACCTGTACCTCGCGATGTCGGCTTACTGCGAGGCGCAGGGGCTCCCCGGGTTCGCCCGCTGGTTCCGGCTCCAGTCCGACGAGGAGCGCGACCACGCGCTGAAGTTCATCCGGCACGTCGTCGATCGCGGCGGACGGGTGACGCTGTCTGGGATGGATGCTCCGGAGACCGACTTCGGGACGCCCCAGGGGGCGTTCGAGTCGGCACTGGCGCACGAGATGAACGTCACGATGATGATCGACGGCCTGTACGGGATGGCCCAGCAGCACGGCGACTACGCGAGCCAGGTCTTCCTCCAGTGGTTCGTGACCGAGCAGGTGGAGGAGGAGCGCGCCGCGACCGAGATCGTCCAGACGCTCAAGGCGGTCGGCAGCAAGCCCGCCTCGCTCCTGATGCTCGACCGCGAGCTCGGCGCCCGGCAAGGAGAAGCGTAGACAGCGGGTACCACCGCTGGTACCATACGTCGCATGAGAAAGACGACGGTCTACCTGCCCGACGATCTGAAGGAACATCTTGCCCGCGTCGCGCGGGAGCGAGGCGTGGCCGAGGCCGAGGTGATCCGCGACGCGATCGCCGCGGCCGTGAGCCGGCCGGCCCCCCGAGCCGGTCTGTTCGCCTCGGACGAGGTCTACGCGGACCGAGTGGACGAGCTGCTCCAGGGGTTCGGTGATCGGTGATCGCCGATACGAGTGGCCTCCTGGCGTTGTTCAACCGGACCGAGCCGGCGCATGAGCGGGTCAGAGGCCACGCGGCCGGGCTCCAAGATCCGCTCGTCGTGTCGCCGTACGTCGTTGCTGAGCTCGACTACCTCGTTGCAACGCGCGAGGGCATCGAGGTGGAGCTGTCGGTCCTGAGCGAGTTGGCGAGCGGCGCCTACGACCTCCCGGCGCTCGATGCGGAAGACCTCCGGCGGGCGGTCGACGTGGTCGGTCGATACAGGGATCAGTCGATCGGGATCGCGGACGCCTCACTCGTCATCCTCGCCGACCGCTATCGGACCCGCGAGATCCTCACGCTCGACCACCGCCACTTCGGGGTCGTTCGGCCGCTCTCCGGAGGCCGGTTCAAGCTCGTTCCCTGAACCTCACCGGGGGCGCTCGGCATCGAGCTCGTTCGCGAACGCGAGCACGCGCTCCTGAACGAGCGGCGCATCGTGGTCCAGCGTCACCATGTGGTACGAGTTCAGGCACGACACGAGCTGCTTCCGCTTCGAGCCGATCCGCCGGAGCACCTTGGTCGCGTTCGAACGCGGGATCACGTGGTCGGTCCCCGAACGGAACACGACGATCGGCTGGTGGATCTCGGGAAGCGCCGAGCGGACGAACCGCATCATCTCGGACAGCTCGGCGAGTCCCTGGACGGGCGTCCGGTCGTACCCGTTCTCTTCCTGCCCGGACTTCGCGATGTCGTTGGCGACGCCCTTCCAGTCGCGAAGGACGCGCTTGGCCGCCGGCGCGACGACGAGCCGAGCGTCGAACACGTACGGGTTGGTGAGCGCGATCCCGTCGACGTCGTGCGGCCTGGAGGCGACGAGCGCGAGCACGACCGACGCGCCGCCAGACTGTCCGAACGCGACCACCGTGCGGCACCGTTCGAGGAGCGCGTCGAGGCCGCGGGCCGCCTGATCGACCCATTCGGTCCAGCGCCGCGTGCGGAGATCCTCGACATCCGTCCCGTGGCCCGGGAGCCGGACGCCCTCGATCGAGACACCCTGTGACGCGAGCCACTCGCCGATCGGCCGCATCGAAGCGGGCGAGCCGGTGAACCCGTGGACCATGAGGACGCCGGCCGGCCCTCCGGCGAACGAGAACGGCTCGCACCCGGGCCGGACGGGCGGGCTCACACGGTCAGAGGGACCGTTTGCGCCGGCCGGGGTTCACGAACAGCGTGGCGACCATGTAGAGGAACGCGAGCCCGACGGCTCCGGTCAGCCCGAGCAGGGCCAGAACGAAGAACCACTCGAGCAGTCCCCACGCGGCGATCACGACGCCATGCTACCGGTCATGCGGGCACGAGGATCTCGGCCCCAACCCACGAGACCCCCACGCCGAGGTACTTCGCGGCGGCCTCGGACAGGTCGATCACGCGCTCGAGCCGCCCGTACGGCCCTCGGTCGTTGACCAGCACGATCGCGCACCGCCCGCCGTAGGTGACCCGGAGGAACGTGCCGAACGGCAGCCACCGGTTCGCGGCGGTGAACAGCCGCGGGTCGAAGATCGCGCCGGTCGCGGTCGGCTGACCGCCGAACTCCCACCCATACCACGAGGCGTAGCCCTCGAAGACCTCGCCCGTCGGGACGAGACCCTCGGGCGTATCGCACGTGCGCCCGCCGGTCGGACCGAGCAGCGCGAGCAGCGGGTTCTGGTCGTCCCGGTAGCCGATGAGGTCCCACGTGCCCATGCGCGCGGCCGCCTCGGCGATCGCGACGCGCTGCGCCGCCAGTTCCGCCTCGAACGCTTCGTTTTCGAACGCGGCGCGCCGCGCGATATCCGTGGCTTCCTCGATCGAGCGCTCCATCTCGCCGAGCATCTGTCGCAGCCGGTCGAGCATCGGCTCGAGCCGTTCCCGCGAGCCCCGCGCCTGGGCCCTCCGAGCCTCGACCAGGGCCCGGGCGACGATCGAGTCGCGCAGCACGGCGTCGTCGAGTGCGATCGTGCGAGAGGTGAACTCGGAGATCGACGCGAGGTCGGCGAAGGAGCCAGCGCCGAGCAACGCCTCGACCGCGCCACCCGGTCCGAGCTGGTATGCGGTCCGGACCCGCGCACTGAGGTCGGCCTCCGCGGCGTCCACCGTCAGCTGCGCGTCGACCACGGCCCGCTCGGCATCCACGATGCGGATCCAGCCGTGGCCCGTCCGGCGTTCGAGACCGTGGTAGCGGTGAAGCAGGACGTGCAGGCGCTCGTGGAGCTCCCGCAGGCGATCGACCTCGGCGAGGTCCCGGTTCCTCCGCAGGAGCGGTTCGAGATCGTGGGCGCGCGCCGGCGCGGCGACCAACAGCGTCGCGAGCGCGAGGGCGAGGGCGATGGGTCGGGTTCGCATGCACCTGGGCCGGCAGGCCTGGGACCGGCCGTACAATCCTTGTCTCGACGTCGTCGGGACCCGACTTGACCGTTCGGCCGGGTCCAGCAGGAGTGTCTCATTGACCGGACGGATCGGGGTCCTCACCGCCGGGGGCGACGCCCCGGGACTGAACGCCGCCATCCGCGCCGTGGTTCGCGCCGCGACCGGCCGGCACGGGTTCGAGGTGGTCGGCTTCCGGGACGGGTGGCGAGGCGTGATGGCGGGCGATGCACGGGAGCTCGCCGCGTCCTCGGTCCAGGGGATCGTGCATCGCGGGGGAACGATCTTGGGTTCGTCGGGCGCCGACCCGTACCACGAGCAGGGTGTCGAGCGGGTGCGGCGAACCGTCGCCGATCTCGGCCTCGACGCGATCGTCGCGATCGGTGGTGAAGGGACGATGGGCGCCGCCGCGCAGCTCTCGAACGACGGCCTGCCGGTCGTCGGCGTTCCGAAGACGATCGACAACGACCTGTCGGGAACCGACGCCTGCATCGGCTTCGCCACCGCGGTCCAGGTCGCGACCGACGCGATCGACCGACTGCACACGACCGCCGAGAGCCACAACCGGCTCATGCTGGTCGAGGTCATGGGCCGGAGCGCGGGGTGGATCGCCATCCACGCCGGCCTCGCCGCGGGTGCCGACACGATCTTGATCCCGGAGCGACCGTTCGACCTCGACGAGGTGGCGGCGCGGCTGCGGCGACGTCACGAGACCGGTCACTCGTTCTCGATCGTGGTCGTGGCGGAAGGCGCCGTTCCGGCCGCCGGAGGCGCCGCCGTACCCGAGCCACCCGTGGACGACCGCGGTTTCCCCCGGTTCGGAGGTCTCACCCACGCGATCGCGCCCGAGATCGAGGCGCGCACGGGGTGGGACACGCGGGTCACGATCCTCGGCCACGTCCAACGGGGCGGCTCGCCCGTCGCCGCCGACCGGATCCTCGCCACGCGTCTCGGCGAGGCCGCCGTCGACCTGGTGGCGGCCGGCGGGTTCGGACAGATGGTGGTCCTGCAGGGCGACCGGATCGGCGCGGTCGCGCTGACCGAGGCGTCGAAGGTACGTCCGGTTCCTGCCGAACTCGTGGCCGTCGCCGAACTGTTCTTCGAGGACCCGCCGCCACCGGGCGATCAGGGGGCATCGTGAAGATCGGGATCCTGACCGGCGGGGGCGACGTCCCTGGTCTCAACGCGTGCATCAAGGCCGCGACGATGCGGGCGGAGGAGGAGGGCCACGACGTCGTCGGCATCCGCCGGGGATGGGGCGGGCTGCTCGAGTGCGATCCGGACGATCCCGCGTCGGTCCTGGCGAACATCGTGGATCTGAACGCGTCGTCCGTGCGGACGATCGACCGCAGCGGCGGCACGGTCCTGCACACCTCGAGGGTCAACCCCGCCCGTGTCCGGCCCGCCCACGAGCCGGCGTTCCTGGCTGAGGGCGGCGACGACGACGAGCCCCGAGACCACACCCCGCACGTGCTGAAGACGCTCGAACGACTCGGGATCGACGCGCTCATCCCGATCGGAGGGGACGACACGCTCTCGTTCGCGCTCCGGCTGCACGAGGAGGGCGTGCCGGTCGTCGCGGTGCCGAAGACGATGGACAACGACGTCCACGGGACCGACTACTGCATCGGGTTCTCGACCGCGGTCACCCGGACCGTGATCTTCATCCACCAGCTCCGCACGAGCGCCGGTTCGCACGAGCGCCTGGCCGTCGTCGAGGTGTTCGGCCGCTACAGCGGTGAGACCTCGCTCGTGTCCGCGTACCTGTCCGGCGTCGACCGGGCGGTCATCAGCGAGGTGCCCTTCGACGTCGAGCGGCTGGCGAGCCTGCTGATGGACGACAAGCGTTCGAACCCGAGCGGCTACGCGATGTTGACGATCTCCGAGGGCGCCACGATGACCGGCGGCGAGATGATGCTGTCGGACGCCGAGGACGCGTACGGTCACCGCAAGCTCGGCGGGATCGGGCTGATGACCGGTCGCGCGCTGCGCGAGATCACCGGCGAAGGGATGATCTACCAGGCGATCGGCTACCTGATGCGTTCGGGCTCGCCGGACTCGCTCGACCTGATGGTGGCGATCAACTACGCGGTGATGGCCGCGGACCTCCTGGTCGGCGGCGAGTTCGGACGCCTCGTCGCGCTCCGCAACGGCAACTACGTCAACCTGCCGATCGAGGTGGTTCGCCAGGGCGTCAAGCGCGTGGACGTCGCCGCGCTGTACGACGCGGATGCCTACCGGCCGAAGATCCGCCACGTCGACGGCAAGCCGATGTTCCTGTACTGACCGTGCCATCTCGGGCCCTCGGTAGACTGCCGAACGTGAAGCGCTTCCGCGTCGACCTGAGGTCGGACACCGTGACCGCGCCCTCGCCGGCGATGCGCCGGGCGATGGCCGATGCCGAGGTCGGGGACGACTGGTTCGGCGACGACCCCACCGTGAACCGCCTTCAGGACCGCGCGGCCGAGATCACCGGCAAGGAGGCGGGCCTGTTCGTGCCCACCGGCACGATGGCCAACCAGATCGCGCTCCGGCTCCAGTTCGGCGGCCCGGGCCACCTCGTCGTGGCCGAGGGTGTGAGCCACGTCGCGAGTACCGAGGTCATGAGCTCGGCGGTGCTCTCGGGCATCGCGTACCGAACGATCCACGGCGACGATCGGGGTCGGGTCTCGCCTGAGCAGGTCCGCGGTGCGCTCGAGCCGGACGAGCCGTACGACGTCGAGGTGGTGGACCTCGTGTGCCTCGAGAACACCAGCGGGCACGCCGGGGGCACCGTGATGGACGTCGACGACTTCCGCGCCATCCGCAAGGTCACCGAGGAGGCCGGTGTCGCGCTCCACCTTGACGGCGCCCGGATCTTCAACGCGAGCGCCGCGTCGGGCGTCGACGTCGCCGAGTACGCGGCCGAGGTCGACACGCTGATGTTCTGCGTCTCGAAGGGGCTCGGCGCACCCGTTGGCTCGCTCGTCTGCGGGGGAGCGGAGGCGATGCGCGAGGGGCGCCGGATCAAGATCCTGTACGGCGGGGCGTGGCGGCAGGCCGGCGTGCTCGCCGCCGCGGGCCTGATCGCGCTCGAGGAGGGTCCGAAGCGCCTGCACGAGGATCACGAGCGGGCCCAGAGGCTGGCAACCGCCGTCGCCGAGCTCGCGCCCGAGATGCTGCAGCCCGATCCGGTCGAGACGAACATGGTCTTCGTCGACACGAGCGCCGTGGGCATGACCCCCCTCGAGGTGGCGGACCGTCTCGAGCGCGAGGGCGTCGGGGTCAGCAACGTCTCCGGGAAGGTCCGGATGGTGACCCACGTGGACGTCGACGACGACGACATCGACACGGCGATCGCGGCGTGGCGCGTCGCCCTCGGCCGATGAGGGGTCGACGTTCGATCGTGGCTATGACGCTCGGACACGACGAGGAGGTTCGCCCGTGAAGCTGTTCGGCCCGCGGTACCCGGAGGAGATCGCCAAGCGCGTCCCGCCCGGCCAGCGGCTCGTCAAGACCTGGCCGGTGCTGCACTTCGGCCCGATCCCGGAGTTCGACGAGGGGACGTGGTCGCTCGAGGTGGGCGGGCTCGTCGACACCCCGTACACGCTCACCTACTCCGAACTGAAGGAGCTCGGGCCGGCGGACGTGCAGGCCGACATGCACTGCGTGACCGGATGGTCCACGCTCGACAACGTCTGGACCGGCGTGCCGTTCCGCGTCCTGGCCGAGAAGGCCGGCGTGAAGCCCGAGGCCAAGTGGGTGATCGCTCACTGCGACTACGGGTACACGTCGGACCTGTCGCTCCAGGCGATGGGCGACGACGACGTGCTCGTCGCGTGGGCAAACGGAGGACAGGGCCTGTCGCCGGAGCACGGCTTCCCGCTCCGACTCGTCGTTCCGAAGCGCTACGCGTGGAAGAGCGCGAAGTGGCTCCGCGGCCTCGAGTTCACCGACACGAACGAGCGCGGGTTCTGGGAGGTGCGCGGGTACCACGTCCACGCGGATCCCTGGCTCGAGGAGCGGTACAGCTACCAGGAAGGTCCGCGGGCCGAGCTCGAGCCGTAGCGGCTACGAGACGAGCGAGCGGATCGTCTCGAGCTCCTCGCGCCGGCGCTCGCCGGAGGCCGGTGTCTCGACCACGACCGATAGATCCCGAACCTCGGGCTGCGCGACCACTTCTGCGAACCCCTCCAGGCCGATCAGGCCCTCGCCGACGATCTCGTGCCGATCGCGGCGCGCCCCGCGCTCGAACTTCGCATCGTTCATGTGGATCAGCCGGAGCCGTTCGGCCAGGCCGAGCCGACGGAGCTCGTCGAAGTACGCCCTCACGCCCTCCGGTTCGTCGAGCGCGTAGCCGGTCGCGAACAGGTGGCAGGTGTCGAGCACGAGGCCGAGCCGCTCGTCGCCCACGGCGTCGAACAGATCACGCGCCTCCTGCAGCGTGGAAGCCACGGCGCCGCTCGTACCGGCCATCAGTTCGACGAGGAGCTGCGTCGTGTCGGGCGTCTCGGCCAGGACGGCCTGCAGGACGGCCGTCGCGCGTTCGCTGGCCTCGGCGGCCTCGCCTTCGACTCCCGAGCCCGCGTGCACGACGAATCCTCCGGCCTCGATCACGCCGCACGCGGCCACCGAGCGCCGGCAGAGCTCGAGCGATTTCGCGACGAACTCGGGGTTGGGCGAGGCGATGTTCACGAGGTAGGGCGCGTGGACGAAGAGCGGTCCGATCCCGCCCTCGCGCCACGACGCTCCGAACGCCTGGGCCGTGTCCAGGCGCGGGCCCGACCATGCCCGCGGGTTCGAGATGAAGAGCTGGACGACGTCGGCACCGACGTCCCGGGCGACGTCGACCGCGTTCCGGAGACCGCTGGGCGTGCGCAGGTGCGCGCCGACCCTCACGACACCCTTCCGGAACGCCGAGCCCGCACGGGCCGAACCCTACGCGACGTAGATCTCGACGAGGTCGCCGACCTCGACGACGGTGCCGGTCGCAGGCTCTTGGTAGATGACCGTGTTGCCATCCGCGCCGGGCACGATCGTGACGTTCACGCGCAGTCCCAGCGCCCGGAGATCGGCGACGGCCGCGTCCTGGTTCATCCCGACCACGTTCGGCATCGGGAACTCGGGCGGGCCGAGGGAGACGACGATCGTCACGGAACTGCCGGGCTGCCGCTCGGTCCCCGGCGACGGGGCCTGCCGGATCACCTTGCCCTCCGCGACCCTGCGCGAGTACTCCTGGTTCACAGCGACGACGAAGCCCTGCAGGACCTCGGTCGCCCGCTCCTGGGTCATACCGACGACCTCGGGGATCGGCTGGGGAGCCGGGCCGCGGCTCACGACGAGGTCGACCTCGCTGCCCTGCGGCGCCTCCGCGCCTCTCCGAACGCTCTGGCGGATCACGCGGCCTTCCTCGAACGACTCGTTGTACACGTGACTGACGTTGCCGACCTTGAGCTTCGCTCGCCGAAGCGCCTCCCGGGCCTGCTCGAACTCCTTGCCGACGAGGGGCGGAACGTCGACGGGCGGCCGACCGAGCGAAACGACGAGCGTGACCCGCTCGCCCTGCTCGAGGATCGTCCCCTGCTCCGGTTGCACGCGGATGACGCGGCCCTCGCCGACCTTCATCGAATGTCGGCCCTCGCCGAACCGGACGACGAACCCGGCCTGCTCGAGTCGGTCCTGCGCCTCACCGCGCTGCACGCCGACGACGGTGGGGATCGCGGCCTCGTGCGGGATCAGGTACGTCCACGTCGCCCACGCGGCCGGGGCGAGCGCCGCGAGCGCGATGAGCACACCGAGGAAGATCTTCAGCCCGCGCCGCCGCTTGCGGCCGTGCCGGCCGCCGGTCTCGGGGCGAGAGATCGTGACGGTCGTCGCGCTGCCCGGATCTGACTGGAGGTCGGTCTCGTCGTCGTCGCGCATCGGGGCGGACGGGATCACCGCGACCTCCGGTACGAGGGAACCGAGCGGCGCCGCCGCCGGGAGATCGTTCGTCTCGGCCTCGAGATCGCGTCGCGCTTCGGCGGCGGATTCCGGACGGAGCTCGCGCTCCTTCTCGGTCGCCGACGCCACCCAGCCGTCGAGCGACGCCGGGACGGCCGGGTTCTTCGTGGACGGCGCCGGGACACGGTCGTGCAGATGCTTGTACGCGATCGCCATCGGCGTCTCGCCGGTGAACGGCAGCCGCCCCGTCAGCAGTTCGAACGCCACGATGCCGAGCGCGTACAGGTCGGTCCGAGGATCGGCGGGCTCGCCCCGAAGCTGTTCGGGCGCGAGGTACTGCACGGTGCCGGTCACGGTTCCAGCCTCGGAGATCTGCGCGTCGGCGTACGCGCGGGCGAGCCCGAAGTCCGCGACCTTCACGTCGCCGTCGCGCGTCACCATGAGGTTCTCGGGCTTCACGTCGCGGTGCACGATGCCCTGGCGGTGCGCGTGGCCGAGCGCAGCCAGCGCCTGCCGCAGCACGTCGGCGGTCTGTGCCGGGGCGAGGAGGCCCTCGTCGTTCAGGATGTCGCGCACGCTCCGGCCCGGAACGTGCTCCATCACCATGTAGTAGATGCCGTCGACCGCGCCCCAGTCGTGGACCGCGACGATGTTCGGGTGGTTCAGGTTGGCGGCCGCCCGCGCCTCGCGCCGGAAGCGCTCCACGAACCCGGCGTCACCGGCGAGGTTCCGGTGCAGGACCTTGATCGCCACGCGCCGGTCGAGCACGGCGTCGTGCACCAGGAAGACCTCGCCCATGCCGCCGGCGGCGATACGATCGATGACGTGGTAGCGGCCGGCCAGCGTGTTCAGCGCGAACGACAGGTCCGCGCGGCCGAGCCGCTCGTGGATGGTGCTCTTCGAGATGGTCGCTCCTCCCGTGGCGGGCTGACGCTCGGGCGGACGTCCGGGGGCCTGCGGCGCATCCGAGCGCCCATTCTAGGGTCAGAACGGGCGTCAAACCCGGAAGCCCGATGAGTCGTGGCGAACGCCCCGAGGCAGCCTCGATCGAGCCCGAGGGGTTCCCGGCCGAGTTCGACCGGATCGAGGCCGCCGTGGACGCGGGCCAGACCGATCTCCGCGCGCTGGGGTTCTGGCGGCTCCTCGCCAAGGTGAAGGCGGATCCCGCGCTCTCGGCGCACTGGGCCGAGCAGGCGGGCCGGGTCGACCGGAAGGCGTTCGAGGCGCGGGTGCGCATCCGGGTGCCGGTGTGGTTCGGGAACGTCCTGCTGCTGGGCGCGACGCTGTTCGGCGTCGTCGCGGTGGTGATCGCCGTGAGCACCGAGTCCGAGGCGGTCGCCGGACTGGCCCTCGTGTTCGCCGCCCTCGACTGGTCGGCAGCCCCCCACTCCCTGGCCCACGTACTCGTCGGGCGGATGACGGGGATCGGTTTCACGTGCTACTTCCTCCGCCCCATGCCGCCGTTCCCGGGCGTGAAGATCGACTACCGCTCGTACCTCCTGGCCTCGCCCGAGGGCCGAGTGTGGATGCACGCGTCGGGCGCGCTCGCGAGCAAGCTCGGACCGCTGGTGGCGCTCGCGTTCTGGCCCGCGACCGTCGCGCCGGCGTGGGCCGCCTGGGTCATCGTGGGCTACGAGTTGCTGATCGTTGCGACCGACGTGTTCATCTCGACACGACGGAGCGACTGGAAGCGCGTCCGTCGCGAGCTTCGGGTCGCGCGGGTGCAGAACGCAGCGCGCTGATCCTTTCGCGGCCTCGTACGGCGCGGTTGGCTATCCTCGTGGAGGACACCGGGGAGCTCGGGCGACCGGGCTGAGAGGCCGTCAGATCGTGACGGCGACCCGACGAACCTGAACCGGGTAATGCCGGCGGAGGGAGGCGATGGGCGGACTGAACCCCGACGCACTGGGCGTCGTCGTGCTCACCTCGAGCGGCCTCGTTCCGGGCCGGGACCACCTCGACGTCGCTCGAGCGGCGATCGCCGGAGGCGCGAACGTCGTGCAGATCCGGTCTCCGGAACTCGCGGACGCCGAGCTCGAGGAGCTCGCGCACGAGGTGGTGCGGATCTGTGAGGGCTCGCCGGTCCTTCCGGTCGTGAACGACCGGGTGGACGTCGCGATCGCGGCGGACGCGGGCGGTGTCCACGTCGGGCAGGGCGATCGGCCGGAGACCGTTCGGGCCCGCATCGGGGACCGAGTGCTCGGGGTGAGCGTCTCGACGCCGGAACAGGCCCGGGCCGCGGAGGCGTTCGGCGCCGACTATCTCGGCGTGACCGTATGGGGGACGGCGACGAAGCCCGAGGCCGAGCCGAGGGGCCTCGACGGGCTGGCGGCACTCGCGGCGGCAACCTCGCTACCGGTCGTGGGGATCGGGGGCGTCCTGGGGTCGAACGCGACCGAGGTCCTCGCGGCGGGCGCATCCGGCGTCGCGGTGGTGTCGGCAGTCGGCGCGGCGGACGACATGGAAGGGGCAACGCGCGCGCTTGTCGACATCGTGGAACGTTGGAAGAAGGAGAACCGATGACGGAGCAACGGACGGGCAAGGCGACCAGAGAGCTGTTCGAGCAGGTGATCTTGCGCCGGCTCGGTGCCGCGGACGACGACGTGCTGATCGGGCCCCGTCACGGGGTCGACGTCGGTGTGGTCCGCGTCGCTGACGGCGTCGCGATGGCGCTCACGGCGGACCCCGTCTTCATCGTCCCGGCGTACGGATGGGAGCGTGCAGCGTGGTTCGCCGTCCACATCCTGGCCTCGGACGCCGCGACGAGCGGCCTGCCGCTCCGGTGGATGGCGGTCGACCTCAACCTGCCACCAGAGATCACGGACGACGAGCTCACACAACTCTGGGACTCGTTCCACCGAGCCTGCGAGGGGATCGGCGTCGCGATCGTGACCGGGCACACCGCTCGCTACGACGGGTGCACGTGGCCGATGGTTGGTGGGGCGGTGTGCTTGGCATCGGGACCGGAGGACCGGTTCGTCACGCCGACGATGGCGCGTCCCGGCGACGCGATCGTCGTCACGAAGGGCGCGGCGATCGAGGCGACCGCGTTGTTCGCGGCGACGTTCCCCGACCGGCTCGCGGAGGGCGTGGGGCAGGAGGTCGTGAAGGCCGCCGATGCGCTGTTCGAGCAGATGACGGTCGTTCCCGAGGCGACCGTGGCCCGGGAGTTCGGCCTGCGCGACGAGGGAGTGACGTCGATGCACGATGCGACCGAGGGCGGCGTGTTCGGCGGGCTGACCGAGGTCGCCACCGCCTCGAACGTCGGGATGCGGATCGACCTCGCCGCGATCCCCGTCCGGCCCGAGGTGCGAGCGATCTGCGACTACGTGGGCATGGACCCGCACACCTCGATCAGCGAGGGGACGCTGATCGCCACGGTGGTCCCGGACCGGGCGGACGCGTTCGTCTCGGCGCTCGCGAGCGCGGGGGTCGATGCCGCCGTCGTGGGCGAGGTGACGACGGCGTCGGAGGGCACGATCCTCGAGAGCGGGGACGGCACCTCGCCGCTCGAGCATCCCGGTCTCGACCCGTTCTGGGGTGCGTTCGGCGCATGGGCGGCCGACGCCGCCGGGATCGCGCAGGCGGGCTAGCGGGCTCTGCGTTCAGTCTCGCCGTTGACGAACTCCTCGGCGAGGATCGCGTACCGAACGTGGTCGCGCCACCGGCCGGCGATCTTCAGGTACTGGGGCGAGTAGCCCTCGCGCCGGAACCGCAGGCGCTCGACGAGCGCGATCGACCGCTCGTTCTCAGGCTGCACGTTGGCCTCGACCCGGTGCAGGCCGATCGGGCCGAACGCCTGACGCAGCACCAGCCTGATCCCCTCCGTCATCAGACCCTGGCCTTCGTGCGGTACGAACGCGGAGTAGCCGAGGTACGCGCCCCGCAGGTGCCCGAAGAAGATCTGTCCGAGGTTCGCCATGCCGACGAGCGCGCCGTCGTCGTTCAAGCAGATCAGATAGACCTCCTCGCTCGGCGCCTCCTGTCGTTCGAGGAGCGTGGCGAACGCGGCGGGGGAGTCGGGGAGCTGCGCCCACGGTCGGTGGAGTCGGCGGCTCGCCCGCGTCGCGGCGACGAACGCGTCCGCGTCGTCGGGACGCGGGTGGCGGATGTGCACGCGCTCGCCGCGTTCGATCGTTCGGTCGCTCATGCGAGCCAAGGTACCCGGTAGGCTGCACCGGCGATGGCGATGGACGTGGTGACCGTCGGCGACGTGATGATCGACGTGCGCGTCGAGGCCGCGGGACTGGAAGAGGGCGGCGACGTTCACGGACGGGTCCTCGTCCGGCCGGGCGGCAGCGCCGCCAACGCGGCCGTCTGGGCCGTCGAGGCCGGCGCGAAGGCGCGGGTGCACGGCAGGATCGGGTCGGACGTCGCCGGCGCGCTCCTCCGCGAAGAGCTGATCGCGCGCGGCGTCGAACCCGCGCTCGCGACCGATGGCGGCGCCGACACGGGTTCGATGCTGATCGTGCACGAACCGCGCGAACGGTCGATGGTCGCCGACCGTGGAGCCGGCGGGCAGCTCTCGCCCGAGGACCTGCCTTCGACCATCGACGCCGGCGCGGTCCTCGTGTCCGGGTACTCGCTGCTGTTCGAACCGACGGAGGCGGCCGGTCGTGCGGCGCTCGAACGGGCGCGAGCGCGCTACGTCGCCGTGGACGCCGCATCGTGGCCGATGATCCGCTCGATGGGAACCGACCGTTTCTTCGAGCTCTGCGAACCGGCGACGATGCTCCTGGCCAACGGGCGGGAGGCCGAGGAGTTGACGGGGGTCCGCGGCGAGGATGCGGCGGACGCGCTCTCGCACCGGTTCCCGATCGTCTGCGTGAAGCTCGGCGAGGACGGCGCGGTCATGTCGTGGGAGGGGCTCGTGATCCGGATGTCGCCCGACCCCGTGGAGGAGAAGGACTCGACGGGCGCCGGCGACGCGTTCAACGGGGCGCTGCTCGCGTCACTCGCGCGGGGACGTTCGCCGGGGGACGCCCTGTCCGGCGCGTGCCGGGCCGGCGCCAGGGTCGCGATGAGCTACGAGACGTGGCCGGAGAGGCCTCGCTCATGAGCTCGGACGCCGTGCGGCCCTCGGATGAGGTGGCCGAGGCGCTGCGGGGGAAACGAGGCGTGGTGGCTCTGGAGACCAGCGTGGTCTCGCAGGGGTTGCCGGTCCCGCGGAACGTGCAATGCGTCGAGCGCATGAGCGCGGCGGTGCGAGGAGCCGGCGCCGTCCCCGCCTGGATCGGCGTCGCCGAGGGCGAGGTCGTCGTGGGGCTCTCGGAGAACGAGCTCGCCGCGTTCGCCGAACCCGGTCGGGCGTCCAAGCTCGCGCGACGCGACCTGCCGTTCGCACTCGCCGCCGGCGGGTTGGGCGCCACCACGGTCTCGAGCACGATCTGGGCGGCGCATCAGGCTGGGATCGCGATCGCCGCGACCGGCGGTATCGGAGGGGTACACCCGGGCACCGGGGACGTGTCCGCCGATCTGCTCGAGCTCGCCCGCACGCCGGTCCTGGTCGTGTGCTCGGGGGCGAAGTCGATCGTGGACCCGTTCGCGACCGTCGAACGGCTGGACGAACTCGGCGTCGGGGTGGCCGGGTACCGCTGTGACCGGCTCCCGTTCTTCCTCGTCCGGGAGGCGCCGATCGACCTCGACCAGAGGGTCGACGACCCCGAACGGGCCGCGGGACTCGTCCGGGCGATCGCGGACGTGGGCAAAGCCGCGGTCCTGCTCTGCAATCCCGTCCCAGAGGAGTTCGCGATGGACGAGGGTGAGGTGGCCGACGCGGTTCGCGCGTGCGAGGCGCAGGCGGTCGAGGCCGGCGTTCGGGGCAAGGCGGTGACGCCCTACCTCCTGTCCTGCCTCGCCGAACGGACCGGCGGGGCGAGCCTCGAGGCCAACCTCGCCCTTCTCGAGTCGAACGCGCGGCTCGCCGGCGAGGTCGCCGCCGCCGGTGACCGCTAGCGCAGCCAGGTCTTGACGATCGCCTTGGAGAAGTTCCACCCGTAGCGGATCGACTTCGGCTTCTTCGACTCGCCGCCTCGGCGGGTGAGGAAGGTCACCGGCACCTCCACCACGCGCGCCTTCTGGCGGAGCGCCTCGATCGTGACCTCGGACGTCCAGAACTGGTCCTGCTCGAGGATCAGTCGGCGGAGCGTGTCCGCGCGCGTCGCCCGGTAGCCGCTCGAGATGTCGGTGACGCGCTGGCCTGTCAGGATCGTGACGAGGCGCGAGAACACGTGGACGCCCGCGTGGCGGATCACGCTTCCCCGCTCGAAGTCGCCGAGCATCCTCGAGCCGTTCACGTGATCGGCGCGACCTTCGAGGATCGGCGCGATGAGGGTCGGGATCTCCTCCGGCTGGTGCTGGCCGTCCGCGTCGAGCGTGACCACGATGTCGGCGCCGAGCTTGAGGGCGATGTCGTAGCCGACCCGGAGCGCGAGCCCCCCGCCCCGCCGGATCGGCAGGCTCGCGACGAGGGCTCCCGCCGCCCGCGCCGCCTCGGGCGTCCCGTCGTCGGAGTGGTCGTCGATCACGATCGGGATCACGCGGTGTCCATCGACCTCGGGCGGCATCGCCTCGATCACCGCGCCCACGTTCTCGGCCTCGTTGAAGGCCGGAGAAACCACGACGATGCGACGGCCCTCGGGCAGGTGCCCGGCTGCCTCCCAGTCGAACGCCGCCTGGCCAATCGACTCGACCAGGAGCCGCATGTTCCGCTCGTTGGTGTCGACCTCCGACTGCATCCGGATCACCAGCAGGAACAGGAGCGCGACCGCGAACAGCAGGACGGCCGTCAATCGCTGTCCACTGCCGGGCTCGAAGTTGAACACTTCGAACAGCGGGTTGAACAGCTGCGGCGCGATCGCGAGGAGCAGGACCGCGAGGAGATCAGCGAGGAGATGATCAGGTTCAGCCGGCTGATCTGGCGGCGGCGGTACCGGATCAGCGCGAGCGCGAAGAACGCGACGGCGAAAAATCCTCCGAGGATGCGCAGCGCCGACATGGTGGGCCGACTCTACGCGACCCGCCTACTGCGCAGAGGGTTCGCGCACCCCGCGCCACCTCGTGGCCGGCATGATGTGGTCGAGGATCACGCGGTCCTTGTACCGCTCGATCGCCGAGAACATCGACTCGATCAGCGTCTCGGAGAGCAGGTGCGGCTGCAGGCCGAGATCCAGCAGCTTGGTGTGCGCCGCGTTGTAGTAGTGCTCCTCGAGCTCGACGCGCGGGTTCTCGACATGCTCGATCCGGACGTCGAGGCCCGCCTCCGCGCCGGCCTTCTGCACGAGCTCGGCGAGCTCGAGGACCGAGAACTGCTCGGTGAACTGGTTGAAGACGCGGAACTCGCCCGCATCGGCCGGGTTGGTCGACCGCGAGCTCGACGCACTGGAGCGTGTCGACGATGTTGAGGTACCCGCGCGTCTGGCCGCCCTTGCCGTACGGCGTGAGCGGATGCCCGATCACGGCCTGCAGGCAGAACCGGTTCAGCGCGGTGCCGAACACCTCGTCGTAGTCGAACCGCGTGAGCAGCCGGTCGTCGAGCGCGGTCTCCTCGGTCTCGATGCCGTAGACCACGCCCTGGTTCAGGTCGGTGGCGCGGAGCCCCCAGACGCGGCACGCGAAGTGGACGTTGTGCGAGTCGTGGACCTTCGACAGGTGGTACATCGAGCCGGGGAGCTTGGGGAACGGCAGCGTGTCGCTTCGGCCCTTGTGGGCGATCTCGATGTACCCCTCCTCGATGTCGATGTTCGGCGTGCCGTACTCGCCCATCGTGCCGAGCTTGACCAGGTGGGCGTCGGGCGCGAGCTCGGCCATCGCCCACAGGACGTTCAGCGTGTTCACCACGTTGTTGGTCTGGGTGAAGACGGCGTGCTCGCGGTCGATCATCGAGTAGGGGGCCGACGGCATCTCGCCGTAGTGCACGATGGCCTCCGGCTCGAACTCGCGGAAGAGGCGCTCGACGACGTTCCAGTCGGTGAGGTCGCCTTCGGTGACGCCGATCTCGAGCCCGGTCACCTCGCGGAACGCCTCCGCGCGCGCGGGGAGCGACCCGCCGATCGGCGTGAGCGAATCGGTGCCGGCCTCGGCGTGGGCGCGGCGGCGGAGGTAGTCGTCCACGGCGTGGACCTCGTGTCCGCGCCGCGCGAAGTGCATCGACGTCGGCCACCCGAGGTAGCCGTCACCGCCGAGGATCAGGATGCGCATCCGAGTCTCTCCAGTTCGGAAGCGGGGGAGCGCTCATTCTATCGGCTCGCCTCGCCCGGCCCTGCAAGTCGCTCGGCTACCGGGCGAGCGTCGGCGAGCTCCTCGAGCACCCGGTCGACCTCGTCGGGCGTGTTGTAGTGGCAGAAGCCGACGCGGACCGCCCCTCCCGAGTCCTCGAGGCCGAGACGCTCCATGATCTCGAGCGCGTAGTAGTTGCCGTCCCAGACGAAGACCCCTCGTTCGGCGAGCGCCTTCGCGGTCTCCGCGGGGTGCTGGTCCCCGACCCGGATCGCGAAGGTGGGCGTGCGCTCGTCGAGGCGATCCGTCCCGGCGATGCCGAACAGGCGGACCTCGGGGATCTCCGCGAGGCCGTCGAGGAACCGCCTGCGAGAGCTCGGCCTCCCACGGGACGATCGCGCGCTCGAACGCGTCGCGCGACGGCCTCTCGCCGCGAGCCTCCGTCGCCGAGGCCCGCCAGGTAGTCAACCGCGGCGATCCAGCCGGCGAAGCCCTCGTGGTTCTGCGTCCCGGTCTCGAACGCGTAGGGGAGCGCGTCGTCCGCGGGCCGGACCTTGTACGGGCGCAGCGACGACAGCACCTCGCGCCGTCCGAACAGGATCCCGAGGTGCGGTCCGAAGATCTTGTACGGGGAGCACGCGATCAGGTCCGCGCCGATCTCGCGAACGTCGATCCGGCGATGCTGCGCGAGGTGGACCCCGTCACAGGCGACGAGGGCCGGCGTGCGCTCGTGGACCAGACGCGTGAGCTCGGCGGCCGGCGTGATCGTGCCGACCGCGTTCGAGGCGAGCGTGAACGCGACCACCTTCGTGCGTTCGGAGAGCGCGGCCTCGAACGACTCGAGGTCGAGGGTCACGTCAGTCTCGCGGACGTCGACCCAACGGACGGTGGCGCCGGAATCCTCGGCCGCGAGCACCCAGGGCCGGACGTTCGCGTCGTGGTCGAGCCGGGTGACCACGACCTCGTCGCCGGGTCCGAGCGTCCGCGCGACCGAACGCGAGATCGCGAACAGCAGCGTGGTCGCGTTCGGGCCGAACACCACCTCGTCCGGATCGGCGTTCAGGAGGTCGGCCGAGGCGCGGTGCGCCTCGGCGATGACGTCGATCGGTCTCCTGGCTCGTCGCGAACGCGCCGTGCGCGTTCGAGTTGCTCCGGCGCAGGTACGCGCCCATCGCCTCGACGACGTCGTCCGGGACCTGCGAGCCGCCCGGTGCGTCGGCGAAGACGACCGGCCGCCCGTCGAGCTCACGCCGCAGTCCCGGGAAGCGTTCGGATGCCGTGAAGAGGTCGCGAGGACTCATCGGGTGCCTAGCCTCGACGCATGCCGCGGCGCACGACAACCGGCCGTGCGGTCGAGCGATAAGGGTCGTGTCACGCGCGATCCCATCCGGCCGGAAGGAGTCGGCACCGGCCACGAGGGGTCGGGACGCCAGGTCGTCCAGTCGCGATCGAACGGCGGTTCACCGTCCACGATCCGGCGGACCGCGCGTTCACCTGCCTCACGCAAACGCGGCTCCTCGTCCGCCGGGATCACGCCGCGGCCGATCGCCTCGGCGAGCTCGTCCTCGTCCTTCCACCGCCACGACCCGTCGAGCTCGAGGATCACGTCGAGCTGGCGATCGATCGTGTCGAATCCGATCTCGGTCCGCCGGAGTGGCTCCTCCAGGTTCACGTACCAGAACGATGGGGACCAGTTGGCCCCGAAGAACAACAGGACGGCGGCGAAGGTGCCGGGCCACGCGAACGACAGCACGTTCGTGTCGTCGTACCGCTGCTCCACGAGCTCGAACTCCGGTTGGGGGATCTTCAGGCGCCGCCCGTCGTGAACGGGTGCGAACCACCGGGACCCTCGGGGGATGAACAACATGACCTGCTCGGCCGCGTCCTGCACGACGACCGCGGGACGTGCCGCCCACACCCCGCCCTCCCACACGTCGCGGAGCGCGACGGACCGGCCGGCCTCGAAGCGGGAGCGCACTCAGCCGAGGCGCGAGGCGAACGTGGCGTTCGTCGCGTCGATGAGGGCGGCCGCGTTCGCCCGGAGCATCGCCACCTCGTCCCGCAGGGCCTGGGCCTTCGTCTCGTCCTTCAGCGCCGCGGCGTTGATCTCGACGTTGTACGTCGCCCCCCAGACCGCCGCGAAGAGCGCCTGCGCCGCGCTGGCGCCGTCGGAGGCGGCGTGCGCGTTGCCGATCTCCGTGACCTCGTTCGCGAACTCCATCTGCGTGGCCGCGAGCTTCGCGATCTCGAGCGGCGGGCCGGTGGCGTCCTCGTACCCGCGCTGGATCGCCTGGGACCGGGCCGCCTTCTCGGCGTCGGTCTCCTTCGGCATCTTGAACGCCTCCATCACCCCGTCGAACGCGGACGCGTCTCGGTCGGCGAGCTCGAGGAAGCTCGCCCGAGCCTGCTCGGCCTCGAGAAGGATCCCGCGCACCCGCTCCTGAGCCTCCTCGTACCCGGTCTTGTCGATCGTGAGGTTGCATACCATCGAGATCAGGGCCGCCCCCATCGCTCCCTCCAGCGCGGCCACGGGCCCGCCTCCCGGGGTCGGCGAATCCGACGCGAGCTCACCCAGGAACCGCTCGACCGTCTGGCTCGCGATGCCGTTGCCGTTACCTTCCGCGTCCGTCACGCGTCGCTCCTCTCACCGTTCATCAATCGTTCCAGGACCTGTCGTTCGGCATCGAACCCTTCCAGTCCGAGATGCCTCGGGTCCTCGGCGCCGAGCGCGGCCCGAGGCACCAGGCCGACGATCTCGGAGGACAGGACGTCCATCCCTCGCTCGCGTGCGAGCGCCTCCACCGCGTCGAACGCCGTCCGGGGGGTGGTCACGTCGACGTCCACCAGGTTCATCGAGACCGTGACGGCCCGGCGCTCCGGGACCGCGAAGCCGATCGCTCGCACGGCCGGCAGCCCACCGCTCGACTCGCGGACCGCTCGAGCGATGTCCTTGGCGTCCTCTTCGTGCCCGGTGAGATAGACGTTGAAGGCCACGAGCGGCTTCCGAGCGCCGACGGCCGTGGCGCCCGCCGGACCGAGGTCGTGTGGCCCGAAGTCGGGCAGCCGCTCGCCGCGGGCGACGGCCTCGCGCAACCCTTCGAACTCGCCCTTGCGGACCTCCGCGAGGCTCGAGCGCTCGGGACTGAGCGCCGCGCGGTCGTAGAGGTACACGGGGATCTCGAGGCGCTCGGCGAGCTCCTTCGCGAAGCCTCGAGCGAGGTCTACGACCTCCTCCATCGAGATCTCCGACAGCGGGACGAACGGGATCACGTCGGCGGCACCCATCCGCGGATGACCGCCGGTGTGCGTCGTCATGTCGATCAGCTCGACGGCCTTCGACGCGCCGTCGAACGCGCTCGCGCGGACGGCGTCGGGTGGTCCGATCACGGTCGTGTCGAGCCGGTTGTGCTCGGGGTCGGCCTGTCGATCGACGAGTCGCGCCTCCGGCACACTCGTATCCGGGGGCTACCGCTCGCGCGTTCGCGCTCGCTCCATGAGCCCCCCGAACCCCCCGCGAGCGCGTCGCAGATCGCGTCGATGATCTCGGGACGGCGTCCCTCGCTGAAGTTCGGGACGCACAGGACGAGGGGGTCCGAACCGGTCATCGGAGCAGAAGCCTACGATGCGGGCCGTGGACCTCGACACGCTCCGTTCGTGGCTCGAGCGCTACTTCGCGGCGTGGGAGTCGAACGACCCGGCGGCGGTCGAGGCGCTGTTCGCGCCCGAGGCCGTGTACTCCTACGGTCCGTTCGGTCCGGAGGCGCACGGGCGCGATGAGATCGTCCGGCGATGGGTCGAGGGCGGTGTGCAGCCCGGTCTGCGGTTCGCGTTCGAACCGCTGGCGGTGACGGGGGAGCGGGGCGTGGCGCACTGGCAGGTGTCGTTCGACGCCGAGGACGAGCCGGACGGAGCTGGACGGGATCCTCGTGCTGGAGTTCGACGCCGAGGGCCGGTGCGTCCTGCACCGGGAGTGGTACGGCAGCCGCAGAACCCCTTCCTGACCAGCGGGAAGTGCTCCACTTGACCGGTGTCCGAGCGCGGGTGTACGGTCTCTTTCCCCCTCGAACATACGTTCGATTCCTGGTTCCTCCGAGGGGAGTGGTGATCCGGGGAGACGGGTGTCCAAGCGCTACGACGAAGAGGTCGAGGTCCGCGTCGAACGCGACGCTGGGATGCCCTCGGCGTTCGTCTGGCGCGGTCGTCGGTACGAGGTGGCCGACGTGATCGGACGCTGGCGCATCGAGGGCCGTTGGTGGGCGGACGGCCGCGACCGTGAGTACTGGCGGGTCGAGGCGCGCGGCGGCGCCGTCTGGGACCTGTACCACGACCGTCAGCACGACCGTTGGCACATGGAGCGGCTGTGGGATTGAATCGAGCCCGTGTCCGACGACCGCATCGTGCCGTTCCTGGTCTCCGAGCTGCGCCTGCCGGCCGACGAGCAGGAGCTGCTCGGCAGGGAGTGGTGGCCCTCGTACGCGCACGCGGTCGTCCATCGGGACGGGGTCTTCCTGTTCGACAACGGCGTGGGGTTCGGCAACGCCGAGGTCGAGACGACGTTCTCGCCGCGGGTGATCGCGATCGAGGACGCGCTCGGCGATCACGGGATCGCGCTCGCGGACGTCACCGGCGCCGCCAACTGCCACCTGCACTTCGATCACAGCGGTCAGAACGTCCGGCTCCCGGGCGTACCGATCTTCGTCCAGCGCGCCGAATGGGCGATGGTGCACGAGCCCGACTACACGATCCCCGAATGGATCGACGCGCCCGGCCTTTCCTACGAGGTGCTGGACGCCGAGACCGAGGTCGCACCGGGTCTCAGGCTGGTACCGACGCCCGGGCATTCACCGGGGCACCAGTCGCTCGTGGTCGAGACGTCGGAGGGTTCGGTCGTGCTCGCAGGCCAGGCGCTGCAGTCGCTCGCCGAGTGGGAGGGCGCGAGCGACTCCGCGAACTCCGGCGAGCCGAACGCACCGGACCGCGAGGCGTACGTCCGCTCGGTCGAACGGCTCCGTGCGCTCGACCCGGCGCGCGTGCACTTCGCCCACGACCCGAACGTCTGGGAGCGCGACTAGCGGTCTCGAACGCACGGCCGGAGCGATGAGATGTCCGGCGGGTTCGTGCACCTCGATGTCCGGTCGTTCTTCTCGCTGAAGGAAGGCGCGTTCTCGCCCGAGTCGCTCGCGCGCCGGGTGGCCGAGCTGGGGATGCCGGCGGTCGCTCTCGCCGACCGCGACGGGCTCTACGGCGCCGCCCGGTTCGCCGAGGCGTGCGAGCGCGAAGGGGTGCGGCCGATCTTCGGCGCGTCGCTCACCGTTCGCGAGGCCGGGACGCTCCCGCTCTCGCGGTCCGGGCGCATGCCGGCCGAAGCCTCCGTGCTCGTGCTCGCGCGCGACGCAGCCGGCTACGCGAACCTTTGCCGGCTCGTCACCGACGCGCACATGACGGGCGAGCGGGGCGATCCCTCGCTCACGCCCGAACAGATCTGCGCGCACGCCGGCGGGCTCGTCGCGGTCCTCGGCCCGTCGTCGCCGCCGGGCGCGCTCGCGCTCGTTGGCCGGCTCGACGCGGCCCGCACGGCGCTCGAGCCGTACCGGGAGGCGTTCGGCGAGCGGGCGTACGTGGCGGTGCATCACCTCCTCGAGGAGGATTCGGCCCGGCAGATACGGTCGCTCCTCCGCCTGGCCGACCACGGCGAGGTCCGGGCCGTCGCGACGAACCCCGTCCGGTACCTCGTCGCCGAGGACTCGTTCCTGGCCGACGCGCTCGAGTGCATGCGCGAGCTCGTCCCGATCAACCGCACGAACGTGTCGAGGCGCAACGCCGAGGGCTGGCTGAAGCCGGCCGGCGAGATGCGCGGGCTGTTCCACGAGCGCCCGGACCTCGTGACCGCCACGCTCGAGATCGCCGAGTCGTGCACGTTCGACCTCGGCCTTCGAACGGTGAACTTCCCCGACTTCCCGACGCCACGGGGGCGAAGCGCATCCTCCGTGCTGGCCGAACGCTGCTGGCGCGGCCTCGAGCGCCGGGAGATGAGGCCCACCGCGAAGGTCAAGGACCGGCTGAACCACGAGCTCTCGATGATCCACCGCCTCGGGTACTCGGCGTACTTCCTGACCGTGGCCGACGTCGTCGCCGACGTGAAGGCGATGGGGATCCGCTGCGCGTGCCGGGGGAGCGCCGCGGGCTCGCTCGTGTGCTACCTCACCGGCATCTCGGACGTCGACGCGGTTCGTCACGACCTCGCGTTCGAACGCTTCCTCAACCCGATGCGCGACGAGCTCCCCGACATCGACGTCGACGTGGAGTCCGCCCGCCGGGAGGACGTCTACGACATGGTGCTCTCGCGCTACGGCGACGACCGGTGCGCGTGCGTCGCGATGGTCGACACCTACCGGGCGCGAGCCGCGGTCCGCGAGGTCGGCAAGGCGCTCGGCCTCCCCGAGCCCGAGGTCGACGTGGTCGCCAAGTCCTTCCCCCACATCGGCGCCCGCGACCTGCAGGCCGCGATCGAGCGACTGCCGGAGCTCGCCGGGTCCAACCTGAACGCCGGCCAGCTCGAGCTCCTGTTCCGCGTGGCCGAACGCCTGGACGGCTTCCCCCGCCACATCGCGCTCCACCCGTCGGGGATCGTCCTTTCGAACGACGACCTCGTGGGGCGCGTCCCGCTCGAGCGGTCGTTCCAGGGGTACCGCGTGATCCAGGCCGACAAGGACGACGTCGAGCTGCTCGGCTACCTGAAGCTCGACGTGCTCGGCGTTCGGATGCTCTCGTCGATGCGGCACGCTCTGGACGAGATCGCCCGGACCGAGCAGGTGAAGGTCGACCTCGACCGGGTCCCGACCGACGATGAGCCGACCTTCGAGCTGATCCGGGCCTCGGACACCCTCGGGTGCTTCCAGATCGAGTCGCCGGGCCAGCGCGAGCTCCTGCAGAAACTGCAGCCGACGCGCTGGGAGGACCTGATCGTCGACATCTCGCTGTTCCGACCGGGACCGGTCAAGTCGGACATGATCGTCCCGTACCTGCGCCGGCGGGCGGGGATGGAGCGCCCGACGTACGCGCACCCGTCGCTGCGACCGGCGCTGCTCGAGACGTTCGGCGTCATCGTCTACCACGAGCAGGTGATGCGAACCCTCGCCGCGATGGCGGGCTACAGCCTCACCGAGGCCGATCACATCCGCCGTCACCTCGACGACGACGACGTGCTCGCGGACCTGCAGGCCGACTTCCTCCGACGCGCGAACGCTCGCGGGTTCCCCGACGAGGTGGCGGCTCGGACGTGGGACGACGTCGCGCAGTTCGCGTCGTTCGGCTTCTGCAAAGCCCACGCGGCGGCGTTCGCCGTGCCGACGTACCAGTCCGCCTGGCTGAAGACGCACTACCCGGCGCACTTCCTCGCGGGCGTCCTCACGCACGACCCCGGCATGTACCCGCGGCGGTTGATCCTCGAGGACGCGCGCGAGCACGGCATCCCGATCCTGCCGCTCGACGTGAACGCCTCCGAGCCCGAGTACGTCGTCGAACCCGTCGGCGACGCGGGGTCGTCCGAACAGCCGTACGGGATCCGGCTGGCGCTCCAGGACGTGCACGGGATCTCGGATGCGGAGATCCGCTCGATCCTGGAGGCTCGTGTCGACCGGCCGTTCGCAGACGTGGGCGATCTCCTGCGGCGGACGGCCGTCTCCAAACCGGTCGTGGAGGCCATCGCGCACGCGGGTGGGTTCGACGCGGTCGACCAGGGGTCGCGTCGCGACCGTCTCTACGCCGCGATGACCACTGCGCCCCAGCGCCGGGGCGACCAGCTCGCCTTCGATCTCCACGCCGCACCGACGCCGTCCGTCTCCGCAGAGCCGTTCTCCCTGCCCGAGTACACCGACGCCGAGCGGGTTCGCGCCGAGCTCGAGGTCCTCGGCCTGGACGCGAGCCGGCATCTCGTGAGCTTCTACGAACCGTTGCTCGCGGATCTGGGCGTGATCCGGTCCAAGGACCTGCACCGGTGTCGAGCGGACCGGCGCGTCATGGTGGCCGGCGTGAAGGTGGCGTCGCAGACGCCGGCGATCCGGAGCGGCCAGCGGATCATCTTCCTCACGCTCGACGACGCCACCGGGCCGGTCGAGGTGGTCGTGTTCGAAAGCGTCCAGCCGGAGGTGGTCAAGACCGTGTTCCACTCGTTCGTCCTGGCGGTGGTGGGGACCGTCCGCCGGACGGGGAAGCGGGGCGCCTCGATCATCGCCGAGGACGTCTGGGACCTGACGGTGCTCCACCTGGCGAGGAACGACGGACGCCTCGCCGAAGCGCTCGCGCACGAGGGTCCCACTCCGGGCGCCAGGGTCCCGCGCAAGATCTGGCACTCGAGCGGCGGTTCGGCGGGGCGATGAGCGCCGCAACAGGGATACGCTCCCTCGAGGTGAGCCGAGCGCGGACCTCCGAACCGATCCTGCACGCCGACCTCGACGCGTTCTACGCATCGGTCGAGGCATTGAAGGACCCGAGCCTCGCCGGCAAGCCCCTCGTGGTCGGCGGCGCCGGGGCGCGCGGCGTCGTCATGTCGGCCTCCTACGAGGCCCGGGCGTTCGGGATCCGCAACGCGATGCCTGCCGTCCGAGCCCGCCGCCTGTGTCCGGACGCGATCTTCGTGTCCCCGGACTTCGAGTCCTACCAGGCGCACTCCAACCGGTTCCGCGAGCTCCTGCTCGCCGTCACCCCGCTGGTCGAACCGATCTCGCTCGACGAAGCGTTCCTGGACGTGTCCGGCGCCACGGTGCTGTTCGGACCTCCGTCACGGATCGCCGAGAAGATCCGGCGCGAGGTTCTCGAGGGCATCGGGGTGACCTGCTCGGTGGGGGTCGGACCGACCAAGCTCGTCGCCAAGCTCGGCTCCCGGGCGGCAAAGCCTGACGGGATGGTCGTCGTGGCGGCCGGCGAGGTGGATGCGTTCCTGGACCCGCTTCCGGCCCGCGCGCTCTGGGGCGTGGGCGAGAAGACCATGGAGGTCCTGGGGCGGCTCGGCATCCGGACCGTCGGCGACCTGGGGCGGATGCCTCCCGCCGTGCTCGGCCGGGTGCTGGGGGAGCAGCACGCGCGTGACCTGCACGATCGGGCCCGGGGCATCGACGAACGCGGCGTCGTGCCCTACGAGGCGCCGAAGTCGGTGAGCCACGAGGAGACGTTCGACCGGGACCTGGACGACGAACGGGAGCTCCTGCGCGAGGTGCTCGCCCTTTCTCAGCGGGTCGCGGCGCGTCTCCGGGAAGACGGTTACCGGGCGAAGACGATCACGCTCAAGATCAGGCTCGCCAACTTCACGACGCTCACCCGTTCCCGGACGGTCCCCGTGCCGACCGACCTGGCTGCCGACGTGTACCGGGTGGTGTCGGAGCTCTTCGCGGCGCTCCCTGGTGCCCGCCGGCGGGTGCGCTTGCTCGGCGTGGCGACATCCGGGCTGGTGGGGGCAGGGGAAGAGCAGCTCGCGCTGCTGCGTGGGGAGCGGTGGAGCGACCTCGAGCGGGCCGTGGACCGGATCGAGCGGCGGTTCGGGCGCGGGGCGACGACCCCGGCGACCCTGCTCGACCGCCGATCCAGGTAGGCGATCCGATCGTCCGGTGTCTTCTCGTGTCGTACAGGCCGTTCCTATAATGGGTCGGACCACCGAGCTGGGAGCTGCGGGATATGCCGCTTTCGCCCGACGAGCAGCGCATCCTCGACGACATCGAACAACGTCTGTCGCAGGAGGACCCTCGGCTGGCCGAGGCCGTGAGCCGAACCTCGCTCTACACCCACCTTGCGCGGCGCATCCGGTGGTCCGCCCTGGCCTTCCTGCTCGGCTTCCTGATGCTCATGGCGTTCCCGGTGTCGCTGTGGGTGGCGGCGGCCGGGTTCGGCGTCATGCTCGCGTCCTCGCTCCTCATCTACCGGTACCTGAAGCAACTCGGACGAGACCAGGTCCGAGCGATGCAACAGCAATCGGGGCGTTTCTCGCTCACGGGATTGCTGGCGCGTCTGGCCGGCCGGTTCCGCAACCCTCCGCAGCCCCCACCCGAGTCCTAGCGATGTCCTCGTCGCCCCGTTCGCCGAGTCCCGCGACGGAAACTTCGGCGCGTTGCCGTTTTTCGCTTGCCACCGCGCGGGCCGCTGGAGTACAACAAACGTCACCTTCCCCGGGGGCGTGACCGTCGATCGAACGTCGAGACTTCCCCCTCGACGAGCCGGCGGAACGCGTTGGTGTCGTGAGGGAAACGGTCTCGTTCGGAGGGCGCGCGTTCCTTGGAAGGGTTCACCGCACATCAAGCGACGAAATTCACCGGGTGTTCGCCCCGCCAGCTCAGGTATTGGGACCAGATCGGTCTCGTCACGCCGTCCGTCCAGCAGACCGGCGGCCGTCCGGGAGTGCCGCGCATGTACTCGTTCCGCGATCTCGTCGCGCTGAAGGTCGTGCGGTCGCTGCTCGACAGCGGGATGTCGCTGCAGCGCGTCCGCCGGGCTTGGGACTACCTCAACCGACGCGCCGCGCTGGACCGCCACCTGTCCGAGGTCAAGCTCATCACCGACGGCGTCAGCATCTTCAAGATCGCGCGGCGGAACGGGGAGATCATCGACGCCCTCCGGGAAGGCCAACTGGCGTTCTTCGTCGCGATCGACGAGATCGCGACGGGCGTCGAGGTCAAGGTCGGCCAGTTCAGGGATGACCGCGAGCGGTTCGTCCGCGCGCTCCGCGAGGCGGCTGCTCACGCGCAGACCGGTCGCTGACTCCCGGTCACACCGGCCGCGCGGATCCTCCTAGAGCCCCGGCCGGTACGTCCCGACGATCCGCCGCAGCAGGCCCGCCTGTTTCCGCAGGTCCTTGACCGCGGCGTGCGCGTCCCTGAGCGAGGCGTCGGCCTCGTCCCGGGTCGGCGCCTCCGCGGCGTAGGCGGCCCGGGCGGCCGCGTCGGTGAGCCTCCCCAGGTGCCCGTCGGAGAATGCGACCATCGCCGTGAGCCTGGCGCGGTGCTCGTCGAGCGTCTCGCCCTCCCGACGACCCATCCCGATGTCCGCGGCCTCGCCGTCGAACACGCGGTAGGCCGCGAGCACGTGCTCTCTCGGCTCCCTCGAACGGCTGAGCAGCACCCGCCGTCCGAACGCCTTCACGATCGGCACCACGATCAGCAGCAGGCCGGCCAGCGCCAGCAGGCCGAGGAGGATCAGCCGGTACGGGACCGAGTAGCCTGACTCGTCCGCGGGCGGGGGCCCGGTCCCCTCGAGGAAGCCAGGCGGAAGTTCGTCGATGCGGCCCGCGCCGGGGTTCAAGAAGTCGGCGTTGCAAAGCTGTCCCGGAACGCCGGCCTCGGGACATTCCTCGCCGCCGGGACCGCCGGGGCCGAGATTGCCGGTTGCCGCGGTTCCGCCCTCCCCTTCCTCACCGGCCGGGGCTGCTGGGTTCAGGTAGGTGCCGGACACCGTCGTGGGGCGGGTTCCCCGCCCGGGCGTGGGCTCGAACGGCAGCCACCCGTACTCGGGGAAGTACACCTCGACCCAGGCGTGCGCATCCTTGGTCTGCACCTGGAACGTCCCGTCGACCTCGGTGCCGGCCTGGTAGCCGACCGCGACGCGGGCCGGGTACCCGAGCTCGCGGACCATGACCGCCATCGCGGTTGCGAACTGCTGGCAGAAGCCGACCTTGGTCTCGGTGAGGAACTCCAGGAGGGCGTCGGAGTCCGTCGCCGGCTCGACGTCGGTGCTGTATCCGTACTCCCCCCCCTGGAACGTCCGCTGGATCGCCAGGACCTTGCGGTATGCCGTCGCTTCGTTCGCGGTCCATCGCTCGGCGAGGTCCGCGACGCGAGGATCGAGCGACTCGGGGACGGAGGTCCACACGCCGTACTGGTCCTCGGTGAGCAGCTCGGCCGAGGCGACGTCCAGCTCCTCCGCGCTGGGGATGACGCTCCGGGCCTTCACCGAGTACTCGAACCCCTCGTCGAGCCCTCCGTCCACGAGCGCCTGGTCCAGGAACGGGTCGTACGTGACGTCGCCGTCCGTGACCGTAAGCGTCTCCGCCCGGTGGGGGATCGGGAGCCACGGCGTGGCGATGTCGCTCAAGACCCGGAACACGTACGAGCCGCTGGGAGCGTCCTCCGGCACGTCGTCCTGATCGCGAGGCACCTCGACCGGTGACGTGTACTGGAGACCTCGCCGGGAGGCGTCTGGATCGCTGCTCGACCACGTCGAGCCGTCGAACAGGTCAAGGGCGTACAGCCGCCAGTAGGTCCCGTCCTCGGCATCCACCTCGAACAGGTCCCTCGCCTCCTGCTCGTCCAGCTGCGCCTGGATCGAGACGAACGGGTCGAGCCCGATGCCCTCGGTCCCCTCGGTGGACAGGTCGACGAGCGGGCCCGAGCGGAACCCTGGGAGGACGCCGGGCACCAGCACGGCCGCGAGCACCACGAACGCGGCGACCGATCGCGAACCCTTGACCGAGGAGCCGAGGCGGTGCGAGCGCGAGCTCGACCACACCGGGCCCCACTGGCGGATGCGTCGGAGGCCGTCCGCGAAGATCACGGCGAGCGCGGCGCACAGCAGCACGATCGCGTAGACGGGGCGGGCGCCGTCGTCGAGCACCGTGTCGGCGAAGCCCACGAGCGCGATCGGCGGCAGCACCGCGAGCAGTGGGCTGCCCGCCCGTATCGCGAGCGCGTGCGCGGAGAACGAGGCCGTCCACACGGCCGTCACCGCGGCGAGCATGAGGGGCGGCAGCGGCGGTGTCGGCGCGACGCGGACGCGCGCCTGCTGGCCGACGTACTCGAGCGAGCGCCCGAGCGCGCGGAGGGTCCGCACGGAGGGCAGCCCGTACCAGGCCGTCTGCGGCAGCACGATCCACGTGATCGCCAGCACCAGTCCGGCGAGGCTCGCGAGCGTGGCCAGGACCAACCCGCGCCGCTCGAACAGGGCGGCGACCGCGACCGAGGCCAGGGCGGCGGCCACGAGCTCCCACGTCGGAAGGCGCCCGGCGAAGACGCGACCGAAGGCGAACGCCATCGCCGCGGCCAGCCCCGCGACGGCGGCGAGCCCTAGGAGCCGCTGGTGACCAGGGGTTGGGTCCGCTCGACGTGCCATAGCTCTCGCAACCTCCGCGACGGCGGAAGGACGACGATCTCCCATCCCGAACGCGAAAGGGACAGCCGCGCCTGGGAGGCGCGCCCCTCGAGCTGCGCCCGGCGGTCGGGCGGCAACGTGTCGGGATCGGTCGGATGGACGAACACGCCCACCTTCGGCCCGAACATCGCCCCGACGCGGATCCAGGACGAGAGCTCGGTGGGGGCGGGCGGAGCTCCGGCGACGACGAGCGTGGTGTCGCTCGCCGCGACCATGCGGAGCCGGGTGAGTCCCGTGGACAGCGCCCGGGACGTGTGATGGTTGACGCCTGCGAGGACGTCGAGCAGACCTTCCTCGCTCACGCGCTGAGGCGGCATCTGGGTCGTGGCGAGCTTGACCGAGAAGCCGTACCGCACGAGCAGGATGCCGAGGGACGCCGCCGCCGAAACGACCCGCTCGAAGCACGGTGTGTGCGTCTGGCCGACGGCCGCGTCCCGCGTGTCGACGAACAACACGGCCGTCGACCGCTGGGTCGACTCGTCCTGCCGGATCATCAGCTCGCCGCTGCGGGCGACGCTCGGCCAGTGGATCCTGCGCAGGTCGTCGCCCTCGACGTACTGGCGCATCGTGTAGAACTCGTCTCCGGTTCGGAACAGGTGCTTCGCGAGCGCCAGCCCGCTCGTCATGCCGAACGGCGAGTCCGGCCCGCCGCCCAGGATCTCCACCTCGGGGGCGACCACGAGCTCGTCCCGCTCGTCGAACTCGACCCGGAGCTTCGTGAGGCCGAACGGGTCGGACAGGTCGGCCGTGAGCGGCCCGAGGACGTAGCGGCCCCGCTGGTGCGGTGTGAGCGAGTAGCGCACGCGCTGGCGTCCTCGCGCGTGAAGGGAGGCCACGACCAGCCGGGCTGAGCGTCCGAGCTGCGATGGCAGCCTGTCCTCCACCAGCAGGAACGAGGTCTGCGCGGGCGCCTGGTTCTCGATCTCGAGCTCGACGTGGACCCGCTGGCCCGGCTGGACCCGGGTATCGGAGAGGCGGCGGCGGATCCGCAGGCGCTGACGGCTCCAGCGGGCGAACAGCGCCGCGGCGAACGGCAGCAGCACCAGGCCGACCGCGACCATGTGCAGGGTCGGGGAACCGAGGAGCCGGGCACCCGCCCAGAGCGCGATCCCGGCCGCGAAGACCAGGACCCCGCGGCCCGAGGGCATCAGGTGGTCCCGGTGACGGGAACGGCGACCTCGTCCGTGAGGTCGGCCAGCAGGGCCTGCGACGTCCGACCGCCCATCACGGCGTCCGCCGTGACGATGACCCGGTGCGCGAGCACGGGCGTCACCAGCGACTTGACGTCGTCGGGGATCACGTAGTCGCGCTCCTCGGCGGCGGCCATCGCCCGCGCGGCGCGGAGCAGCATGATCGAGGCGCGCGGGCTCGCGCCGAGGTACACGTCGGGGTGGGTGCGGGTCGCTTCGACGAGGTCCACGATGTACCGGCGCACCGACGGCGAGACGTGCACACCGCGTGTCTGCTCGATCATCTCCCGGACGGCGAGTGCGTCGGCCACCGGACCGATGTCGGGCAGGGTCGAACGGACGCCGTGCGTGGCGAGGATCTCGGCCTCGACGTCGCCGGAGGGGTAGCCGATGCCGATCCGCATCATGAACCGGTCGAGCTGCGCCTCGGGCAGGGGATAGGTCCCCTCGTGCTCGATCGGGTTCTGCGTCGCGATCACCATGAACGGCGACCCCAGCTGGTAGGTCTCGGTGTCCACGGTGATCTGGCGCTCCTCCATGCACTCGAGCAGCGCCGACTGCGTCTTGGGGCTGGCGCGGTTGATCTCGTCGCCCAGCACGATGTTGGCGAAGATTGCCCCCGGCTTGAACTCGAAGTCACCCCGCTCCTGGTTGAACACGTTCACGCCCGTGATGTCCGTCGGCAGCAGGTCGGGCGTGAACTGGATCCGGCGGAACGAGCAGTCGATCGACCGAGCGATCGCCTTGGCGAGCATCGTCTTGCCGACTCCCGGCACGTCCTCGATCAGGATGTGCCCTTCGGCAACGAGCCCGGCGAGGGCCAGTCGGATCTCGGGCTGCTTGCCCTGGACGACCTTCTCGACGTTCTCCTCGATGACGCGGAACCGCTGCGCGAATCCCTGCCAGTCGAGCGTTGGTTGTTCTCGAGCTTCCACACGATCCTCCGGGTCGAGCGCCGAAACATCTTACTCAGGACCGTGATCAGAGAGGGACCCGTGCGTGCTGCGACATCCTGCCCAAGGCGCGGCCGACTCCGGGGGCGGGTCGATGGCCCACGTCGTTCGAGAACGACGATGTTGGATGGGAAGGCGGCGGAGCCACGCTCGCTGCCGGACGCCCCGCGCGGCCCCTTGTTCGCTACTTCCAGGCGTCCTTCGAACGCGGTCCGCCGCCTTCGGGCGGGATTACAACCCTGCGATTCGACCGATGCAAGCATCCGGAGGTCGCAGGTGAAGCGGAACCGCTGCGTATACTCGCGCCGTGGGTCGAGCGCTCGTGCTCAACGTGACGCACCAGCCGCTCGCGGTCGTGCCCGCGAGACGGGCGGTCGTCCTCGTCCTGAAGGACAAGGCCGAGGTCCTGGTCTCCAACGGCCAGGTCTTCCGTTCCGAGCGGATCGAACTGGACGCGCCCTCGGTCCTGCGTCTGCGGATGTTCGTGAAGATCCCGCACCGTTCGCACGCCCCCCTCACCCGGCGAGCGGTGTTCGCCCGCGACGAATGGACATGCCAGTACTGTGGACGCGTAGCCGAGAACCTGGACCATGTGGTTCCTCGGTCGCGCGGAGGCACCCACACGTGGGACAACGTCGTGGCGGCCTGCCGCCGGTGCAATTCACGCAAGGAGAACCGGCTGATGGAAGACGTCGGGTTGCGCCTCGCCCGCAAGCCGGTCCCACCGCGAGACGGGTTCCGACTGTCGCTCGGGCGGCTCGAACCGGAGTGGGAGCCTTTCCTGTAACGGCTCTCGCCGACCTTCACTGACCCTCAGCTCCATCACCGTCCGGCCAACTTGCGCTGCAAGCTCGTTCTTCTTTGTCTCCCACCACCCTTGACCGGGTGGAGTGCAGGTGGGATAAAGGTGGAGCTTAGTGGAGGAGAAGGGGAGGACGCGTGGCCGAGCTGCTCGGCACGCATACCTATCAGCTCGACCCGAAGGGGCGGATCAGCCTGCCCGCTCGGTTCCGTGAGGCATTCGCCGACGGGGCCGTGCTGACGCTGGGCCAGGACGGCTGCCTCTTCTGCTTCCCCAGGGCCGAGTGGGAAGGGCGCGCCGGCGAGGTCCACGCGCTTCCCCTCTCCGACGCCGAGTCCCGCGCGTACACGCGGATGTTCTTCGGGAACGCGGAGCGCCTGGAGGTCGACTCCCAGGGACGGCTCCTCGTCCCGCAGCGCTTGCGGACCGACGCGGGGATCGGCAAGGAAGCGGTCGTGCTTGGCGTGTACGACCGGATGGAGATCTGGGACCGCGAGGCCTACGAGCGGTACGCGGCGGCGCACGGTGGCGCATATCAGTCGGGAACGCTCGCGCCGGGAGGGCAGGGATGAGAGAAGCGCTCCGACGTGAGATCCGACAGAGCCTGTCGTTGCTCGCGCTGACGGCAGGCACCGCCGCCGTCTACCTCGGCCTCGGCCTGCTCGCCGTCCGGCTGTTCGGATGAGGGGACGACGTGACGGCGGACGGCCACGAGCCGGTGATGATGGAGGAGGTGCTTCGGCTGCTGGGAGGCCGCGGCGTCGTCCTCGACCTGACCCTCGGAGCCGGAGGTCACGCCGAGGCGCTCCTCGCCTCGGGCGTCCGCAAGCTCGTCGGCGTCGATCGGGACCCCGAAGCGATTCGGCTCGCCACCTCGCGCCTCGCGGGCTTCGGCGAGCGATTCACCGCCGTTCGGTCCCGGTTCTCGGACGTGCCCGCGGAGAGCCGGGTCGACGGCGTCCTGTACGACCTCGGTGTCAGCTCGATGCAGCTCGACGAGGGGGAGCGTGGCTTCTCCTACCGAACGCCGGGGCCGCTCGACATGCGCATGGACCGTGAGGGGGAGTCCGCGATGGACCTCGTGAACACCGCGGACGAGACCGAGCTGGCGCGCGTCCTGTTCGAGTACGGCGAAGAGCGGCGGTCGCGGCGTGTAGCGGCGGCCATCGTCCGCGCGCGTGATCGGGCACCCATCACGACCACCGACGAGCTGGCCCGCATCGTCGCGAGCGCCTTGGGTGCGCGCCGGGGCGGCCCCCACCCCGCGCGCCGAACGTTCCAGGCGCTCCGCATCGCGGTCAACCGGGAGCTCGAGGAGCTCGCCGCCTCCCTGCCTCGAGCGGCGGGCGTCCTGGCTCCCGGTGGCCGCGTCGTGGTCATCGCCTATCACTCGCTCGAGGACCGGATCGTCAAGCGGTTCCTGAACGAGGCCGACGACCTCGAGGTCCTGACGAAGAAGCCGCTCGGGCCCACCGCGGCGGAAGCTCGCAGGAACCCTCGGGCACGCAGCGCGAAGCTGCGCGCAGCCGAGAAGCGGGCGGCGGCATGAGCTCTCCCGCTCGGCGCCTCGACACGCCACCCCGGAGGGCGGCGCTGGCGCCCCGAACAGCCCACCGTCCCCGTCCCGACATACCGGCACGCCGAACCGCCGGCCCCGCGACCCGCAGACGCACGCACCGGATCGGCTTCGTGGTGCTCGCCTCCGCACTGGTCGGCTCGATCGTCTTCGGCATCGTGGTCCTGAACGTGCTGCTCGCGCAGGCGTCGTTCCGCATCGACGAGATGGAACGACGGATCGAGGCACTCTCCACCGACCATGTGGAGCTCGTCCGCGAGCAGGCAACCCTGTCCGCTCCCGGCCGGATCGCCCGATGGGCCAGCCGGCACGGCATGCGTCTCCCCGACGACATCCGCATCCTCCACGCGTCCGGCAGGACCGGGGTGGATCCGGCCGGGGCGGACCCCTCCTCGGACGTTGCGCGCGGCGCGGAGGCGACGTCGCCGTGACCCGCCCACCCGCCGGCCGGCTCCTCGCGATGTTCGTCACGATGGTGCTCGCGCTCGTCGCGATCTCGGCTCGCCTCACGTTCCTGCAGGTCGGGCAGGCGGACGAGCTCGAGGAACGAGGGCTCGACCACCGCGTCCGCACCATCGTGCTTCCAGCAGCCCGTGGGCAGATCCTGGCCAACGACGGTCAACCACTCGCGCTCTCGATGCCCGCGAGCGACGTCTACGCCGACCCTACGAAGGTGACGAACCCGTGGGGCACGGCGTCGGCGCTCTCCCCGCTGCTCGAGCTCGAGGTCCCCGACCTCGCCGAGGCGCTCGCGACCGACACCACGTTCGTCTACCTCGCGCGCCAGGTGGAGCCCTCGGTCTCCGAGCGGGTCGCGGACCTGCACCTGCCGGGCGTTGGGTTCCTCGAGTCCACGCGGCGCGCCTATCCGGCGGGGGCGCTCGCCTCCCAGCTCCTCGGGTTCGTGGGGACCGACGGCGTCGGGCTCTCGGGCCTGGAGCTCGAGTACCAGGACGTGCTGGCCGGCGCCCCCGGAGAGCGCACCCACGAGCTCGGCGTCTCGGGACAGTCGATCGCCGGAGGGGTGAGCCTCGAGCGGACCCCGGTCGCCGGGTCCTCGATCGTCACGACCATCGATCGCGAGCTCCAGTACCAGGCGCAGATGGCGCTCGCTCAAGCAGTCGACGCGGAGGGCGCTGAGGGCGGATGCGTCATCGTCATGGACCCGGGCACCGGCGACATCCTCGTCATGGCCAACGATCCGTGGTTTGACCCGAACGACTTCACCGAGTCACCCACCGCCACCTACCGCAATCGAGCCGTGACCGATGCGTTCGAGCCTGGTTCCACGAACAAGGTGATCACGGCCGCGGCGGCGATCGAGGAGCGGTCGCTGTCGATCAACGAGCGGTTGTCCGTCGCCTGGACCATGCAGGTGGGCGACTACGTGATCCACGATTCGCACCCGCACGGGACGATGCAGATGACGCTCGGCGACATCGTGGCCCATTCCAGCAACATCGGATCGGTCCACGTCGCGAACCGGGTCGGCGCGTCGACGATGGCACGCTACCTGTCGAGGTTCGGTCTCGGGGAACCGATCGACGTCGGGTTCCCCGGCGAATCGAGCGGGATCGTGGCACCCCTCTCGGAATGGAACGCCACGACGCTCGCCACCGTTGCCTACGGGCAGGGCCTCGCGGCGACGCCGCTCCAGATGATCTCGGTGTACGCGACGATCGCGAACGGCGGCATGCGCGTGCAGCCGAGCTTCGTCCGAGGAACGGTTGGACCCGATGGCCGGTTCGTCGAACACGACGCGGCGCCCGACCGGCGCGTCGTCTCGTCGGTGACCGCCGAGATGGTCACCCGGATGCTCACGTACGCCGTCGAGCACGGGACCGGACAGAACGCGAGCATCCCCGGATACCAGGTCGCCGGCAAGACGGCGACAGCCCGGATCCCCACCGGCGACGGTTCGGGCTACCTCGCGGGCGAATACATCGCCTCGTTCATCGGCTTCCTGCCGGCTCGCGATCCGGAGGTCGTGATCGCCGTGATCCTGGACCGACCGGACGCCGGCTACGGCGGGCTGGTCGCGGCCCCGCTGTTCCGGACCGTCGCGCGAGCGGCCATCACACGTCTCGGCGTCGCCCCGACGGACCCTCTGCCCCTTCCTCCACACGCCCTGCCGGTCGGATGAGCCGCGCGGCGCCGGGGGCCGACGCTGGGCAGCCGATAGGCTCAGCATCCGTGGCCGTTCTTCCCTCGCGAACGCTCGCGGATGTGATCGCCGACCTCCCCGACGTCGAGACGCGGGGACCTTCGGACGTGCGGATCTCCGACCTCTGCTATCGCTCGTCGGACGCGACGGACGGCTCCTTGTTCTTCTGCGTTCCGGGCTCGACGCTCGACGGACACGACTTCGCCTCCGACGCGGTCGAGCGTGGGGCCGGCAACGTCGTCGTCGAACGGTGGCTGGACGTCTCGGCGACGCAGGTTCGCGTCCCCGTCGTCCGGCACGCGATGGGACCGGTCGCCGCCCGCTTCCACGGACGGCCGGCCGACGCCATGCGTGTCGTCGGCGTCACCGGGACCAACGGCAAGACCACGACGACCTTCCTGTTGGAAGCGGTGTTCCGAGCCGCGGGTTCGACCCCTGGCGTCGTGGGGACGACCGGCGTTCGGATCGACGGGCGGCCGACGCCCTTCCCGAGGACCACGCCCGAGGCGCCCGACCTCCAGCGGCTGCTCGCGGAGATGGTCGACCGGGGCGTGGAGGCGGTGGCGATGGAGGTGTCGTCCCACGGGCTCGATCAGCACCGGGTCGACGGCGTGTGGTTCTCGTGCGCCGTCTTCACCAACCTGTCGCAGGACCATCTCGACTACCACGCGTCCATGGAGGAATACTTCGCCGCCAAGGCCAGGCTGTTCACGCCCGACTTGAGCGAGCGCGCGGTGGTGAACCACGACAGCGAGGAGGGCCGGCGACTCGTCGACTCCGGCGTGCCGACGATCACCTACGGCGTCGATCCGGGCGTCGACGTCCGCGCGACCGAGGTCAGGACCAGCGAGCGCGGGATCGCGTTCCTTGCCGACGGCGTTCCGATCCGCTCGAACCTGCGCGGCTCGTTCAACGTGGAGAACTGCCTCGCCGCGTTCGCCACGGCCCGAACGCTCGGCATCGACGCCGAGACCGCGGCGAACGCCATCTCGTCCGTGCGAGGCGTGCCCGGCCGCGTCGAGACGGTCGAAGCGGGACAGGAGTTCCTCGTGATGGTCGACTACGCGCATACCCCCGACAGCGTCGAGAACGTCCTTCGGGCCGCACGACCGCTCACGTCCGGACGGCTGATCGTCGTGCTGGGATGCGGCGGAGACCGCGACCGCTCGAAGCGTTCGGGGATGGGCCGGGCGGCCACGTCCAACGCGGACCTCAGCGTGATCACGAGCGACAACCCGCGGAGCGAGGACCCGCTCGAGATCATCGCCGAGATCGAACCCGGCGCGAAGGAGGGCGGCGGCCGCTACGTCGTCGAACCGGACCGTCGGGCCGCGATCCGGCTGGCGGTGGGCGAGGCCGAGTCCGGCGACGTCGTGGTGATCGCGGGAAAAGGGCACGAGACCTACCAGGAGCTCGCCGACCGGACGATCGAGTTCGACGATCGCGCGGTCGCCGCCGAGGAGCTCCGCTCCGCGGGGAAGGCGCCGTGATCGAGCGTCGACTCACCGAGATCGCGACCGCGGTCGACGGGATCCTTCGGGGCGAGGACGTCCGGATCTCCTCCGTCGTGACCGATTCCCGACGGGCCGAACCCGGCGCGCTGTTCGTCGCACTCCGCGGGGACGAGACCGACGGTCACGGGTACGTGTCGGACGCGTTCGATCGCGGCGCGACCGCCGCGATGGTCGGCCGACCGACACCGGGCACGGTGATCGAGGTGGTCGACACCGGGCGAGCTCTCCTGGACCTCGCGGCGGACGAGCGCCGCAGGATGCGCGACGTCCGGATCCTCGGGATCACCGGCGCGAACGGCAAGACCTCCACGAAGGACTTCACCGCCGCGGTGCTCGGCACGCGTCTTCGAACGCACGCCAGCCCGGCCTCGTTCAACAACGAGATCGGATTGCCGATGACGCTCCTCGGCGCGCCGCCGTCGACGGAGGTCGTGGTCGCCGAGATGGGTGCGCGCCGCGCAGGCGATGTCGCGCTGCTCTGCGACGTCGCGCGGCCCGATGCCGTGGTCGTGACCAACGTCGGCGTCGCCCACATGGGGATCTTCGGCTCGTGGGAGGAGATCGTCCGCGCGAGCCGGGAACCGGTGGAGTGGCTCGGCGCCGACGGCGTCGCGATCGTGAACGCCGACGACCCGGTGGTTCGCGGGTTCGCCGACGGTGCGCGCGCGCGCGTCGTGACCTTCGGCGTCGAAGCGCCCGCCGACGTCCGAGCCGAGGAGGTCGAGCTCGGTTCCGAGGCGCGAGCCGCGTTCACGCTCGTGTCGGGCGCCGAGCGCGAGCCCGTGGAGCTCCAGGTCCCGGGCGAGCACATGGTGCCGAACGCGCTCGCGGCGGCGGCCGGCGGCCTCTGGCTGGGGATGACCGTCGCGGAGTGCGCCGCGGCGCTCAAGGGGGCCCGCATCGCGCCCTGGCGGATGGAGACCTTCCGGACGAGCTCGGGCGTGCTGGTGGTGAACGACGCCTACAACGCCAACCCCGAGTCGATGGCTGCCGCGCTGAAGACCGCTCGATGGATGGCGCGCTCGGGACGGCTCGGCGCGGTCCTCGGGCACATGGCCGAGCTCGGGCCGATCTCGTTCGACGAGCACGAGAAGGTGGGGGAGGTGGTGGTTCGGATCGGCGTCGACCGATTGGTCACGGTGGGCGAGGAGGCGCGAGCGATCGCCCGCGCGGCGATCCGCGAAGGGCAGACCCCCGAGAGCGTGGCGTCGTACGACCGAACGGACGAGGCGACGGCGGACGTCGTCGCGTGGGCGGAGTCCGACGACGTCGTCCTGTTGAAGGGGTCGCGCGTCGCCGGCCTCGAACGCGTCGCGGACGCCCTCCGTGAGCTCGGGGGCGCTCGGTGAGGCAGATCCTGATCGCGGCGGCAGTGGGCATGGCCGTGACCCTCCTCGGGACGCCGATCGCGATCCGGCTGTTCCGGGTCTGGGGATGGGGCCAGCGGATCCGCGAGGACGGCCCGCACACCCACCTGGAGAAGATGGGCACGCCGACGATGGGCGGAACGGTCATCGTCCTCGGCATCGCGACCGCCTACGTCGTGACCCGCATCGTGTTCACGACCGTGACCGCGTCCGGGCTCGCGGTGCTCCTGGCCACGATCCTGCTCGCGCTGCTCGGCTTCGTCGACGATCTCATCAAGGTCCGGCGACGCCGGTCGCTCGGTCTGTCGAAGACCGGCAAGGTGCTCGGTCAGGCGGCCATCGCGGTCGTGTTCGGTCTCGTCGCCGTGCAGGGCGCGGACGTGCCGACCGACCTGTCGTTCATCAGGGCGACGGGCCTGGACCTCGGCGTCCTGTTCTACGTCTGGGTCTTCGTGATCCTCGCCGCCTCGTCCAACGGCGTGAACCTGACCGACGGACTGGACGGCCTTGCGTCCGGTGCGTCGATCCTCGTGTTGTCCGCCTACGTCTTCATCGCGTTCTGGCAGTTCCGGCACACGTGCGCGCTCGGGCCCGCCCCAGCCTGCTACCCGGTCGACGTGAACGCCGCCCTCGACGTGGCGATCGTCGCCGGAGGCGCCGTCGGCGCGACCGCGGGGTTCCTGTGGTGGAACGCGGCGCCGGCGCGGATCTTCATGGGGGATACGGGCGCGCTCGCGCTCGGAGGGCTGATGGGCGCGCTCGCAATCGTGACCAGCACGCAGCTCCTCCTCGTCGTGCTGGGAGGTCTGTTCGTCATCGAGACGACGTCGGTCATCGCCCAGGTGATCGCGTTCCGGGGGTTCGGCACCCGGGTGTTCCGGATGTCGCCGATCCACCACCACTTCGAGCTCGCGGGGTGGCCGGAGTTCACGGTCATCGTCCGCTTCTGGATCGTGACCGGCCTGTGCGTCGCCGTCGGGCTGGGCCTGTTCTACACGGACTTCGTGGCTCGAGGGGGCCTGGGGTGAGCGGTTCGACCCGCGGAGCGAGCGCCTGATGGGCGCGTTCGAGGGCGAAGTGGCGGTCGTGGTCGGCATCGGCGTCGCCGGCTCCGCGGCGGCTCGGGTGCTGGCGGCCGAGGGCGCAACGGTCCGGGTCACCGAGTCGCGCGCCGTCACGGCGCCCGACCTCTCGGCCGAGGGCATCGAGATCCTGTCCGGAGGGCATCGGCCCGAACACCTGGACGGCGCGACGCTCGTCCTGGTCAGCCCCGGGGTGCGTCCCGACTCACCCGTCCTCGGGTGGGCCGCCGAACGCGGACTCCCCGTCTGGGGCGAGATGGAGCTCGGCGCGAGGCTGGCGAGCGCCCCGTACCTCGCGGTCACCGGGACGAACGGGAAGACGACCACCACCGGGATGCTCGCCGCGTGCATCCGTGCCTCGGGGATCGACGCGATAGCGTGCGGCAACATCGGTCATCCGTTCCCCACCGCGGCGCGTGAAGAGCACGAGGTCTTGGTGGTCGAGGTCTCCTCGTTCCAGCTCGCGCAGCAAGCATCGTTCCACCCGAAGGTGTCGGTGCTGCTGAACGTGGCGCCCGACCATCTCGACTGGCACGGGTCGTTCGACGCGTACACGGACGCGAAGGCGAAGATCTTCGCGAACCAGGCCGGGACGGACGTCCACGTCGGCAACCGCGACGATCCGGTCGCCGCAGCCGTCTCCCGCCGCGCCGGATGCGACGTCCGGTGGTTCGGCGAGGTCGAACCGGACCCCGGCGATGTCGGGATCCTCGACGGGTCGCTCGTCGCCGGCTGGAGCGACGTGATCCTCGAGCCGAGCACGGATGACCCCACGGTGATCGCCGACGCCGCCGCTGCGGCCGTGGCCGCCCACGCGTTCGGCATCGCGGACGACGCCGTGGTGGAGGGGCTCCGGACCTATCGAACCGAACCGCATCGGGGCGAGGTGGTGGCCGTGGTCGACGGCGTCCGCTTCGTCGACAACTCGAAGGCGACCAACCCGCACGCCGCCGTCGCGGCGGCGGGCGCGTTCGAGGGGATCGTGTTGATCGCGGGAGGCGACGCCAAGGGCGTGGACCTGTCGCCGCTCGGCGCGCTCGCGCCGCGCCTGGCCGGGGTCGTGGCGATCGGGGCGGCGGCCCGGACCGTGCGTTCGATCTTCGAGGGGACGCTCCCGGTGCGCGACGCCGTCTCGATCGAGGACGCCGCACGATCCGCGTTCGAGATGGCACCCCCCGGCGGCACGGTGTTGCTCGCCCCCGCGTGCGCGAGCTGGGACATGTTCCGCGACTACGCCGAGCGCGGCGAGCGCTTCACCGCCGCGGCCCGGGCGATGGAAGGGGAGGACGCCGGGGGTCGGGGGGCTCAAGGCGCTGACGCGGATGCGAGCGCGACCGCGCGAGCGGTAGCCCCCCGGAGGGAGAGAACGTGAGCACGGTCGGAGCCGCGTCCCCGCGGCCGCGGCACCTGCGGCTCGTCCGGCCGAGCGAACGGCCGATGTCACGGGCTCGCGCCGACGCGCGTTCGAGACGGATCGTGGCGCTGCTGCTCGGCTCCACCGCGTTCCTCGTCGCGACCGGGCTGGTGATGGTCCTTTCAGCAAGCTCGGTGTCGGCGTTCGCGGACTACGGCGACAGCTTCGTGTTCGTGGAGCGCCAGGCCGTGTACGCGGCGATCGGTGTGGTGTCGTTGGGGCTCACGTCGCGGATGCGGTTCGAGATCTGGAAGGGCCTCGCGCTGCCGCTGCTCGTCGTGACGGTCGGGATGCTCATCGTGGTCCTGCATCCCTCCTCGGGCATCGAGGCGTACGGCTCGTCGCGCTGGTTCCGCCTGGGTCCGGTGACCGTGCAACCGTCGGAGCTCGCGAAGTTCGCGCTCGTCGTGTTCGCGGCGGCGGTGCTCACGCGCAAGTGGGGGAAGCTGGACGACCTCGGTCACCTCACGATGCCGCTGCTGCCCGTCGCCGTGATCGTGTGCGGCCTGGTGATGCTCCAGCCCGATCTGGGGACGACCGTGATCATCTCCGGCACCGTGTTTCTCGTCCTGTTCGCGGCGGGCGTCCGCATGCGCTACCTCACGATCGCGGGCATCGCCGGAGCCGTGATCGGCGCGGGGCTGATCATGAGCGCCGACTACCGGCGCGTGCGATTCCTGGCGTTCCTGCACCCGTGGGACGACGCGCAGAGCACCGGTTACCAGGTGGTGCAGTCCCTCATCGCGCTCGGGTCCGGCGGGTTCACGGGCGTCGGCCTCGGCGCGTCTCGTCAGAAGTGGGAGTACGTCCCGAACGCCCACACCGACTTCATCTTCTCGATCCTGGGGGAGGAACTCGGCCTGCTGGGCGAGATCGTCGTGCTGCTGGCGTTCGGATCGCTGCTGTACGCGGGGATCGTGATCGCGACTCGAACCACCGACGTGTTCGGGCGCCTCCTCGCATCCGGCATCGTCGCGTGGTTCGGCCTGCAGACGCTCGTGAATCTCGGCGCGGTGACCGGCCTGCTCCCGGTAACGGGGGTGCCGCTCCCGTTCCTGTCCTACGGCGGGTCCTCGTTGGTGGTCTCGCTCGCGGCGGTCGGCGTGCTCGTCAACATCGCCCGCGCCCCGGTGCGGAACCGTCAACGCGCGGCGACCAGCCGGACGTCTCAGGGCGACCGCTCGCGAGCCGGGTCCGCTCGAACGCGAGGAGGGCGCGGTCGATGAAGGTGCTGATCGCCGGGGGTGGAACCGCCGGGCACGTCTTCCCGGCCCTCGCGCTCGCGGGTCGACTCGAGTCGGACGAGCACGACGTGCGTTTCGCCGGCACCTCGTCGGGCCAGGAGGCGCGCCTCGTGCGCGAGGCCGGATTCTCGTTCGAGCCGGTCCAGGCGAGCCCGCTCGAACGCCGCGTGTCGATCCGCGCGCTCCGGGCGCCGGTGACGGCGATCCGGTCAGTCGGGACCTGCCGGCCGCTCGCGGAATGGGCCGACGTGGTCGTGGGGATGGGCGGATACGTCAGCGTTCCGGTGGCGCTTGCGGCGCTCCGGGCCCGGCGGCCGCTCGTCCTGCACGAGCAGAATGCGGTGCCCGGTCTCGCCAACCGCACGCTCGGGCGACCGGCGCGGACGGTCGCCCTCGCCTTCGCCGAGGCGCGAGGGGCCTTCCCCCGTCGCACGCGCACCGTCGTCACGGGCAATCCCGTCCGCGAGCAGATCCTCGCCGTCGCGGGTGACCGCGATCGGTTGCGGAAGGAAGCCGCCTCCGAGCTGGATCTCGACGAGACGAAGCGAACGGTCGTGGTGTTCGGAGGGAGTCAGGGCGCCTTGCACGTGAACCGTTCCGCGATCGAAGCGGTCGCGCGCCTCGATCGGAACGACCTCCAGGTGCTCCTGCTCACCGGCCCGGCCCACGAGCAGAGCGTGGGCGCGTCGCTGCCGAAGGGCCGTCCCGTCGCGGTGCAGGTGAGAGGCTTCCTCGAACGGATGGAGCTCGCCTACGCGATCGCGGACGTCGTCATCGCGAGGGCGGGCGCCACGACGGTGGCCGAGATCGCGGTGTGCGGCGTGCCGTCGCTCCTGATTCCGTATCCGTACGCGACCGGGCGGCACCAGGAGGCCAACGCCCGGGCTCTCCAGCGCGTGGGAGCGGCCTCGATGCTGCTCGACGACGAGCTCGACGGCCGTGTGCTCGCCGATCGCATCGCGTGGTTCGTCGATGACGAGTCGCGGCTCCGGGAGATGGGGGAGCGAGCGCGAGGGTGGGCGCGGCCGGGGGCGGCGAGCGACCTCGCCCGCGAAGTGCTCGAGGCTGGAGGTGGAGCGTGACGTCTCCGTACGTTCCGCCCGAAGGGGCGATCCCCACCCTCGAGGTCCCCGCCCTCGCCGGGATCCGGCACGTGCACATGATCGGGATCGGCGGAGCGGGGATGCGGAACCTCGCCAAGCTCCTGCTCGCCCGCGGGATCCGCGTCAGTGGCTCGGACCTGAAGGAATCGCCCGGACTGGAGGAGCTGCGAAGCGCCGGCGCGTCGGTCTGGGTCGGGCACGACGAAGCGCGGTTGGGCGACCCCGACGCGGTCGTGATCTCCTCGGCGATCCCGACCGCGAACGTCGAGCTCGCCGAGGCCCGGCGCCGGAGCATCCCGGTGTGGGCGCGCGCGCAGGCCCTCGCCGCGTCGGCTGCCGATCGCCGACAGGTCGCGGTTGCTGGGACGCACGGCAAGACCACGACGACGGCGATGATCGCGCTGGTGCTCGAACGCGGAGGGATGGACCCGACGTACGTGATCGGCGGCGATCCAAACGAGAGCGGCAGCGGCGCTCACGCCGGCAGCGGCGAGCTGTTCGTGACCGAAGCCGACGAGAGCGACGGATCGTTCCTGCTCGGCCGCCCGTCGATCGGGGTCGTGACCAACGTGGAGGTCGATCACGTCGACTTCTATCCGGGTGGGCTGACCGAGATCGAGGCGGCGTTCACCGCGTTCGCCGAGCGGTGTGCTCACGTGGTCCTGGGGAGCGACGACCCGGGTGCCAAACGCGCCGTGGGCGCCTCGCGGACCCCGACGACGACGTACGGCGTCGCCGACGATGCCGAGGTTCGGGTGACGGTCTCCTCGCCCGGGCCCGGAGGCGCACGAGGAACGGTGTGGGTCGCGGGGCAGACCCATGAGCTGCGGCTGTCCGTCGACGGTGCGCACAACCTGCTGAACGCGGGGGCGGCCGTGGCGGTCGCCGCGCTCGTGGGCGTTCCGGCGGCCGACGCGGTCGAGGCTCTCGGCGCGTTCTCCGGCGTCCATCGCCGGTTCGAGCATCGGGGGTCGGTACGCGGAGTCGCGTTCTACGACGACTACGGACACGTCCCCACGGAGCTCGCGGTCACGCTGGACGTCGCCCGGCGCACGCGGCCCGACCGATTGATCGCGGTCTTCCAGCCCCACCGGTATTCGCGGACCCAGGCGCTGTGGCTGGAGCTGGGGCACAGTCTCGTCGAGGCCGACATGATCGTGGTCACCGACGTGTACGGAGCGGCGCAGGACCCGATCCCGGGCGTCACCGGCAAGCTGGTCGTCGACGGGATCGCCGACGCCGCTGCCGGCACGCGGGTCGTGTACCTCCCGCACCGGAACGACGTCGTGACGTTCCTCGAGCGTGAGGTCCGCCACGGGGATCTGGTCGTCACGATGGGCTGCGGCGACGTCTGGATGCTCGGCGACGCGGCGCTGGAACGGATGAGGGGATCGGCGTGAGCGGGACGACCGACGTCTCGGGAGACGGCATCCGGCGAGCGGAGACGATCCTGCGCGCCGCGTGCGGCGAGCGCCTGCGGACCCGGTTCGTGTTGGCTCCGCTCACGACGTTCCGGATCGGCGGGCCGGCCGCGCTGTTCCTCGAGCCCGAGACCGATGCGGACCTCGTGGCGGCCTCCGAGGCGGTCCGGGACGCGAGGATCCCGTTCGCGATCCTCGGCAAGGGGTCCAACGTGCTCGTGGCCGACGACGGGTTCGCGGGACTCGTCCTTCGGCTCGGCAAGGGCTACCGCTGGTCGGCACGCGCCGGAGACCGACTCACCGCCGGCGGAGCGATGCCGCTCCCCGCACTCGCGGGCGTCGCGCTCACCCACGAGCTTTCGGGGCTCGAGTTCGGCGTGGCGATCCCGGCCTCGATGGGTGGGGCCGTGAAGATGAACGCCGGTGCACACGGGGGCGAGCTCGCCGATGTGGTCGAGAGCATCGAGGTCTTCCGTCTGCTCGGCGGTGGTCCGGAGCACGTCCCGGCGAGCGGGGCGGCGTTCGCGTACCGGAGGTCCGGGCTTCCCGAGGACGGCGTGGTGATCGCCGCGAGCGTCGTGCTTCGCCCGGGGGAACCGGCGGCGATCCGCGGCCGGATGGGCGAGGCTCGCGAGTGGCGCCGCCGGACCCAGCCCCTGGCGGAGCCCAACTGCGGCAGCGTGTTCAAGAACCCACCCGGAGACCACGCGGCGCGGTTGATCGACGAGGCGGGAGCGAAGGGTCTCGCCGTCGGCGGTGCCTCGGTCTCCACGAAGCACGCGAACTTCGTCGTGGCGGCCGAGGGAACGCGCGCGGCGGACGTGGTGACGTTGATCCAGGAGATCACGGATCGCGTCATGAGCCGAACCGCCATCCGACTCGAACCGGAGGTCCATCTCGTTGGCGATCTCGATCTCGCTCCGCGCTGAGCCCGTCCGCCGCCTGCACGGCCGGAGGGCCTGGGTCGTCGGTGTCGCCGTCTGCGTCGCCGTGGTCGCAGCGACCGTGGGCGTGTCGGTGTCGCCGCTGTTCTCGGCCCGCGAGCTCCGGGTGCGCGGTGGAGCGCACGTTCCACGCGCCCGGATCGTCGAGCTCGCCGGGGTCTCGGACGGCACGAACGTCCTCTGGCTCGACGAGGCCGGGGTCGAACGACGCCTGGAGGCCGAGCCGTGGATCGCTCACGCCGAGGTGCATGCCGACTTCCCGTCGACCCTTCGGATCGACGTGACGGAGCGGACGCCGGTCGCGGTGGCGTGGGACGGATTCCAGACCTCGCTGGTGGCGGAGGACGGAACCCCTCTGGGCGATGCGGCGGCAGGCCTGGCGCTTCCCGTGATCCGCGTGCCGGATCGCCGACTGGTCGACGGGCCGGCCCCGGGTCCAACCGGGGCGGCGCGAGCGCTCGGCTCGATGTCGGAGAGGCTGCGGGGTCGTGTCGACCGAGTGCTTGTGCACCTCGACGGGACCCTCGAGATCCGGATCCAGGACGGCCCCGTGGTGCGGTACGGGACGCCCGACGCGGCCGCCGCGAAGGCCCGCGCGATCTCGCGGATGCTCTCCTGGGCCGCGGCCAGTGGGGAGCGGATCCTGCGGTTGACGGTGACCTCGCCGCGTGCGCCGGCGGCCTCGCTGGCGACGTGATCGAACGACCCAGAGGACCATCCCGGAGGCACTGAGCGTCGTCGCTCGGTTGTCACCCGAGCGCGCAACGTGGGCGTTCGCGAACTATTGACGGACCTGGGTGTTGATAGTAGCGTCGGTCGCTCGACGTGAAGTAGATATAACAATCAATCTGCAGTTGAGGTTCAGTGTTGGAGGACGGAGACGGCGTTTTCCCAGGTAGACCGGGCGAAAGCTCCCGGGGAGCGGAGGTCGCATTGATGGATTCTCCTCAGAACTACCTCGCCGTGATCAAGGTGGTCGGGATCGGCGGGGGCGGCGTGAACGCCGTGAACCGGATGGTCGAAGCCGGCCTGCGGGGCGTCGAGTTCATCGCAGTGAACACCGACGCGCAGACCCTGCTGATGTCCGACGCAGAGGTGAAGCTCGACATCGGACGACAGACGACCCGGGGTCTCGGCGCCGGCTCGGATCCCGAGATCGGTCGCCATGCGGTCGAGGAGCACCGGGACGAGATCGAGGAGATCATCAAGGGCGCCGACATGGTGTTCATCACCGCCGGAGAGGGTGGCGGTACCGGCACCGGCGGGGCTCCTATCGTGGCCGAGATCGCACGCGACATCGGGGCGCTGACGATCGGTGTCGTGACGAGGCCGTTCGGCTTCGAGGGCCGGATGCGCGCGACGCAGGCCGACCTCGGCATCAGCGAGCTCAAGAAGGCGGTCGACACCCTGATCGTGGTTCCCAACGACCGTCTGCTCCAGGTGTCCGAGCCGACGACGCCGATCGTGGACGCCTTCCGGATCGCCGACCAGGTGCTCTATCAGGGCGTGGACGGCATCACGTCGTTGATCACCACCCCGGGGCTCATCAACCTGGACTTCGCCGACGTGAAGACCGTCATGACCGGCGCAGGGTCGGCTCTCATGGGGATCGGCCTGGCCTCGGGCGAGGACCGAGCGGAGGAGGCCGCCAAGGCTGCCGTCTCCTCGCCGCTCCTCGAGTCCTCGATCGAAGGAGCTCGGGGTGTGCTCCTCTCGATCGCCGGCCCCACGGATCTGACGCTCCACGAGGTGAACCACGCCGCCGACACGATCACCCGGGTCGCCCACCCCGACGCCAACATCATCTTCGGGGCGGTCGTGGACGACGCGCTGGGCGACGAGGTGCGGGTCACCGTCATCGCGGCCGGGTTCGATCGCGTGATGGCGCCGTCCACGCCGTCGCCGTTCGAGAACCGGCTGTCGCGGTTCCTCGAGCCCGAACCGGTGGCCGCGGGCGCCCCGCTCGCGGACACGCCCGCCGAGATCGAGGACGACGCGCTCATGCCGATGCCGTCGATCCTGGTCGACGAGGAGGACGAGATCTTCCAGCCGGCGCATGAGGGGCCCCCCTTGGACAAAGAGGAGGGCCTCGACATACCCGACTTCCTGAAGAGCTAGGGCGGTCAGCCGCCCTGCATGAGGGGGGTGGGACGGTAACGGAGTCAGAGGCGCCCTTCCCCCGCCTCTGGACCCGGGTCCCGCCCCCACCCATCCCGTCATCGGCCGCCATCGAGGTGGTGAGGTGCGCCGCGTGTCCGAAGAAGGAGATCGAGACGGGGTCCTCGCCAACCTCGAGATCGTCCGTCGCAACCTCACACGTGCGTGCGAACGCGCCGACCGCGATCCCGCCGGCGTTCGGATCGTCGCCGCCGCCAAGACGGTGGAGTCAGAGGCGATCGCCTGGGTCCGGGACGCCGGGGTCGTGGACGTCGGAGAGAACTACGTCCGCGAGCTCCGTCGGAAGCGCGAAGCCGTGAGCGGCGTGGTGTGGCATTTCATCGGGACGATGCAGCGCGGATCCGCGCGTCACCTGGCGGAGCTGGCGGACGTCGTCGAGACCGCCGTCCCCGGAAGAGCGCTCCAAGGGCTCGGGCGGCGCGCCGTCGAGTCGCGACGAAGCGTCCCGGTCCTCCTCCAGGTGGACTTCACCGCAGACCGTTCCGGCGTGACGCCTGATAACGTGCTCGATGCCGCCGACGACGTCGCGGGGATCGACGGGCTCGAGCTGGTCGGTCTGATGACCTTGCCGCCCATCCCGGCGACGGCCGAGGATTCCAGGCCCTACTTCCGGCGTCTGCGGGAGCTGCTCGAGCGGGTCGCCGAGCGGCATCCGAAGGTCACGGGCCTCTCGATGGGAATGTCGCTCGATTACGAGGTTGCGGTGCAGGAAGGCGCTACCATGATTCGGGTCGGAACAGCCCTGTTCGGGGCGCGGGAGCCCATGGATCAGGGGAGGACGTGATGCCAGGCGTGTGGAAGAAGACCCTCACCTACTTGGGCCTCGTCGAGGACGACGAGTTCGACGAGCTCGACGAGGTCGGCGCCACCCAGGAGACGGCCGAGGTGCGCCGGTTCCAGCGGCCCCAGGCCGTGCGCGAGGTGGACCTGGGCGCCGAGGAGGGGAGCGTGCGCACGATCCCGTCCACCCGTCCGGCAACCGCCGGCTCCATCCACAAGTCGGAGCCCCGGCGGTTCAACGAGGCTCGCGAGATCGCCGATCGGTTCAAGGCAGGGATCCCGGTGATCATGAACCTGCAGAGCACCGACGACACGATCGCCCGGCGTCTGGTCGATTTCGCCTCCGGGCTCGTGTACGGGCTGGACGGCAAGATCGAGATGGTCGCCAACCGCGTCTACCTCCTGACACCGGCCAACGTCGATGTCTCCGCCGAGGACCGCGAACGGATCGTGGGCGGCGACATCTACAACCAGTTCTGAGCGCCTCACGTTGCTCGATCCCCGATGATCTCGCAGAGCGCCGTGCTCGGAGTGCTCTGTGTCGTCCTGACCGCGTACACGATCATCCTGTTCATCCGGGTGCTCGTGTCGTGGGCGTACCTGTTCGGGCTCCGGCCCCCGATCTCGGGTCCCTTCCGGACGATCCTCGACCTCCTCGAAGACGTGACCGAGCCGGTGCTGCGCCCGCTCCGGGCGCTGATTCCGCCTATCCGGGCGGGTGGCGTCGGGCTGGACCTTTCCATCATCATCGCGTTCGTTATCCTTGCCGTGCTTCGGACCGCGCTGAACTGTTGACCTGGGGGAGAGACATGCGGAGGAAGAACGAGCAGGAGCAGCCCGCGCCCGAGTCGGGCGGGGCCAGGATCACGCCGGTGGACATCCAGCAGGCCGAGTTCCGGCTGGCGTTCCGCGGCTACAACGAGCGGGACGTGGACGCCTTCCTCGACCGGATCACAGAGGACCTGTCGTCCTACCTGGAGGAGAACCAGCGGCTCCAGGCCACGCCGGGGGTCGTCCGGGTCACCGACGAGGGCGCCACGGACGCCGGAGACATCGTGGCCCAGGCGCGCGAGGAGGCCGCGGCAATCATCCGCGTGGCCGAAGAGGAGGCCGCCGCCCTCCGGGCCTCGGCCGGACAGGAAGGGGGCGACGCCCGATCCGCCGTGGGGCCCTTCCTCAACAAGGAGCGTGAGTTCCTCCAGGGCCTCGGCTCGCTCGTGCAGTCGCACGCCGAGGAGATCAAAGGGATGGTGGCCGCAATCAGGGCACGGTCGGAGGCGCCGCAGGCGGCCGCGACCGGTCCCGACGTTCGGCTGGACGCTCGGGATGAGCCCGAGACCGCGACGGCGCACGAGTCGGCGGCCGAGGCCCCGTCGGCGTCGTTCGATGCGGCTTCCTCGAGCGAGATCCGAACGCGGATGGGGTTCGAGCCGGACACGGTCACGGTCTCCGAAGGTGCCGCGACGGAGGACGAGGAGGACGCGGTGGTCGTGGAATCGGCGACCGAGCCCGTCTACACCACCGAGGGCCCCAACGATCGACGCGAGCGTTCGCTGCGCGAGCTCTTCTGGGGCGAAGACTAGCCGAGGCTGTCCGCGAAGCCCGGCCCGCGCGGTCAGACCCGCCGGAGCCCGACCCCCACGGTCGCACCATCCACGTCGAAGCTCCGCTCGAACGAGGCATCGGCCATCGTCCCCGTCGCGATCTCGGTGGCGAGCGTCTCGGCGGCCACCCGGTCGTGGTGGGCAGCCAGAGCCTCCGCGAGGTCGCCGTCGAGATCCAACGCGAGCGTGATCCGATCGCTCACGTCCAGCCCGGCTGCCTTCCGCGCGTCCTGAACGACGCGCACGAGCTCGCGAGCCAGCCCCTCTCGTCGGAGCTCGGGGGTGAGGTCGAGCTGGAGGGCGACCGTGATGCCCCGGTCGCCCGCCACGCCCCATCCCTCCAACGTCTGCTGAACCAGATCGACGTCGTCCGGGCCGAGCGTGATGGGTTCGGCTCCCACGTCGTCGAGCGCCACGGCCTCGCCACGCGCGAGCGCCGCGGCGAGCGATCCGTCGTCCCGATCCAGCGCCGCCGCGACCTCCTTCACGCGCGGACCGAGCCGTGGCCCGAGGACCCTGAAGTTCGGCTTTGCGCGCCAGCCCCCGAGCTCCTCCGCGGTCTCCGCGAACAGCACCTCCTTGACGTTGAGCTCGTCGGCGATCAGGTCGAGCAGCTCCGTGAGAGCCTCGTGATCGCCGGGATGATGGACGACGGCTTCGGCGAGCGGCTGCCGCACGCGCACCTTCGTCTCCGTCCGGACCCGACGGCCGAGCTCGACGATGGTCCTGGCGTTGGCCATCGCGTTGTCGAGTTCCGGATCCCGCTGCTCGGGTCGATCGCTGGGGTAGTCGGACAGATGCACCGAGTCCGCAGCGCCGTCCCTCCCCGCAGCGAGGTTGCGCCACAGCTCCTCCGCGACGAACGGCGTGAACGGCGCGAGCAGCTGCGACACGGTGACGAGGCACTCGTGGAGCGTGAGGAAGGCCGCCCGCGTGTCGTCCCGGCCGGCGCCGTCGGGATCCCAGAACCGCCGTCTCGCGCGCCGCACGTACCAGTTCGAGAGATCGTCGAGGAACCGCTCGATGCGGCGGCCGGCGCTCGTCGCGTCGTAGCGGTTCAACTCCGCGTTCGCGCTCTCGATCGTCCGAGCGAGCCGCGACAGGATCCACCGGTCGAGCACGGGGCGCTCCGCGAACGGGACGTCCGCGCCCGAGGGATCGAGCCCGCTCGCGTTCGCGTACGTCACGAAGAACGCGTACACGTTCCAGAGCGTGAGCAGGAACCGGCGGACGACCTCGTCGAACGCCTCCATGCTGACGCGCCGCGGCGACCACGGTGATCCGCCCGTGAGCAGGTACCAGCGCAGCGCATCCGCGCCCTGACGGTCCATCACCTCGAACGCGTCGACGGTGTTGCCGAGGGATTTCGACATCTTCCGTCCCTGCGCGTCCACGAGGAGGCCGAGGCACACGACCGCTCGATAGGCGGTGCTGTCGAACAGCAGCACGCCCTCCGCCATCAGGGTGTAGAACCAGCCCGCGCGTCTGGTCGATCGCCTCGGCGATGAAGTCGGCGGGGAAGCGCTCCCCGAACCCTTCGACGCCGCGCCCGAGGTCGGGGTGGTAGCCCCACTGTGCGAACGGCATCGCGCCCGAGTCGTACCAGGTGTCGATCACCTCGGGGACGCGGGTCGCCTCCTTCCCGCACTCGGGGCACTCGAACGTGACCTCGTCGATCGTCGGCCGATGCGGGTCGATCCCGTTCACGTCGCGACCGGCCCGCTCGGACAGCTCGGCGAGCGAGCCGACGAGGGTGTCGTGGTGATCGGCGCACCGCCAGATCGGCAGCGGCGTTCCCCAGTAGCGTTCGCGAGAAAGGGCCCAGTCGACGTTGTTCTCGAGCCAGTCGCCGTACCGGCCGTGGCGGATGTGCTCGGGGTACCAGTCCACCTTCTCGTTGACCTCCAGGAGCCGCTCCTTCACCGCGGTGGTTCGGATGTACCAGGACGTCCGAGCGACGTACATCAACGGCGTGTCACACCGCCAGCACAACGGATAGGTGTGGGTGATCGTCTCTGCGCGGATCAGCAGGCCGCGGGCGCGCAGGTCCTCGATGATCGCGGGATCCGCGTCCTTGAAGAAGCGGCCACGAACGAACTCGGGAGCCTGGTCGGTGAACCGTCCCTCCCCGTCGACCGGCTTGAACGACGGCCAGCCCTGCTGGCGGCCGACCTCGAGGTCCTCGGCGCCGAACGCCGGCGCCATGTGGACGATCCCGGTGCCGTCGTGCAGCGACACGAAGTCCGCCGTGATCACCCGGTGCGCGCCCTCCACGTTCGTGTACAGGGGCTCGTAGCGCGCTCCTTCGAGCGACGCCCCCGGGATCGGCTTCCCCACGACCGGATCGTCGGGGAGCACGGCATCCTTGAGCGCCTCCGCGAGGACCAGGCGGTCGCCGTCGTGTTGCACCACGACGTAGGAAGCGTCGGGGGCAACCGCGATGCCCGCGTTCGAGATGAGCGTCCACGGCGTGGTGGTCCAGCCCAGCAGCGAGGCGCCGACGAGCGCGGGGTCGGGCGCCTCGACGATCGGGAACGCGATGAACACGCTCGGGTCCTCGACGTCGGCGTAGCCCGACGCGACCTCGGCGTCGGACAAGGGCGTCCCGCACCGAGGGCAGTAGGAGGCGATCCGGTCCGCCTGGACGAGCAGGCCACGCGAGTGCAGCTCCTTCAGGGACCACCACACGCTCTCGATGTACTCGGTGTCCATCGTCCAGTACGCGTCGTCCGTGTCGATCCAGAAGCCGAGCCGTTCGGTCTGCCATTCGAACTCTCCGACGTACCGCTTGACGGACTCGCGGCAGAGCCGGTTGAACTCGGCGATGCCGAACGCCTCGATGTCGCGCTTGGTCTTCGTCCCGATCTCCTTCTCGACCTCGAGCTCGACCGGCAGACCGTGGCAGTCCCAGCCGGCCTTGCGCGGCACGTAGTGGCCGGTCATCGCCTTGAAGCGGGGGTAGATGTCCTTGAAGGTCCGGGACTCCGTGTGATGGATCGCCGGGCGTCCGTTCGCCGTCGGCGGACCCTCGTAGAACGTCCAGAGCGGAGCGTCCTTGCGCTGCTCGAGCTGCCGATGGAAGACGTGGGCCTCGCGCCAGAACCGGAGCACGCGCTGCTCGAGCTCCGGGAAACGGACCTTCGGATCGACCGGTTCGAACATCGCACCTCCGAAACGCGAAAACGCCCCGTCCCGTGCAGGGACGGGGCGCGATGCCCCGCGGTACCACCCCGCGTTGCCGGGCCATCGCGGAACCCGGCCGCTCGCCGGTCGCTCGGGTGGGAACGCGTCCAACGCGCCACCGTCCCGGCGACCTCCCGCTGTCACGGGCGGGCCCGGCCGCGCCTACTGGGGGTGCGTGGCTCGCATCCCGTTGGGGCGGCGGCTCGGGGAGGATGTTCGGAGGGGCGTCGCCGCCGGGCTCGCACCGTCCCCGGCTCGCTCGGGCTCTCGCGCCCTCCTACTCGTTCCCGTCATCGCCTGTAGCGAGGCATGCTACACGCGGAACGACAGGCCCGGGCTCGGCCAGGCGGGGGCCGAGATGCGCCGCTCGGCAACCTGAGTCGCATTCTTGTCGGGGGGTGCCGCCGATGCTAGGTTCCCCCGACCATGGCCGGGAAGACGACCCACACCAAGAAGGAGCTGGACGGCCTGCGCCAGCGTCTGCTCGAGGAGCGGGCCGAGCTGGAGGAACAGCTCACGACGATCGAGGAGACCTCGTTCGCGACCTCGCAATCAGACCTGTCCGGCGAGGTGTCGTTCGACGAGGAGAACGCCGACGCGGGCACGTTCACCTTCGAGCGTGAACGGGACCTGTCGATCGAGAACAACGTCCGGGACCTGCTCGGCAAGATCGACCGTGCCCTGACGCGGATGGACGACGGCGCCTACGGGATCTGCTCCCGGTGCGGAAAGCCGATCGAGAAGGCGCGCCTGCGGGCGCTCCCGTACGTGGACCTCTGCCTCAAGGACGCCCAGGCGCAGTCCCGGCGGTAGGCCGGTGAGCCCCCTCAGCCGTTCGGCCGCGCTCCTGTACGGCGTGGCCGCCGGAGCCTTCCTGTTGGACCGGCTCAGCAAGGCGTGGGTCGAGCACACCCTGGTCGGGCGGCCGCCGATCCGAGTGATCCCAGGCGTCCTGTCGCTCTCCTACACGACCAACTCCGGTGGCGCGTTCGGGTTCGGGCGGAGCGCCCCGTGGTTGTTCGCCGGCGCGACGATCGTCGTCGGCATCGTGATCGTGTTCGCCTCTACCCGCGCGATGCGCCCGTCGGTGGCCGTGGGGCTCGGCCTGATCCTCGGCGGCGCGCTCGGCAACCTCACCGATCGCATCGCCAACGGGCCGGGGTTCGGCGGCGCGGTGACCGACTTCATCGACCTGCACGTCTGGCCGGTGTTCAACCTCGCGGACACGGCGATCGTGATCGGGGCCATCCTCCTCGCGGTGACCAGCACGTTCGGAGGCGACGAGCGGGAGCGACGGCCGAGCTCCGACCCTGCGGGCCACGCCGCGCCGGACGAGCCGGCTCGGTGAGCGAGTCCTTCGAGGCCGAACCCGGCCGGCTGGACGCGGTGATCGCCGCGCGACTCGGCGTTGCGAGGGCCGAGGTCCAGCGCGCGATCTCGGCGGGCGGGGTCCTGGTCGACGGCGCCCCCCGGTCGAAGGACCACCGCCTGACGGGCGGCGAGCTCGTGCAGGTCGACCTCGCGCCCGCGTCCGAGCTCGAGCCCGAGGGCCCCCCGCTGGAGCTCGCGTGGTCGGACCGACACCTGGCGGTCGTGCGGAAGCCGGCGGGCCTGCCGACCCACCCCTCGGCGAACCGCCGGAGCGGCACGGTCGTGAATCGTCTCCTCGGGATGGGGGTGCCGCTGGCGCCGCGAGGCGGGCCGCTGCGGCCGGGCATCGTCCACCGGTTGGACTCGGGGACGTCGGGGCTGCTGGTGGTGGCCAGCGACGACCCCACCCACGAGGCGCTCGCGGCCCTGTTCGAACGCCACGGCGCGGACCGCCGGTACCTCGCCCTCGTCCGAGGCTCCGTGGCGCACGACCGGTTCGAGGTCGAGGCGCCGCTGGCTCGAACGGGCGCGCGGATCCGCGTCGATGCCACCGCAGGCCGGGACGCGTCGACCGGCTTCGAGGTGCGTGAGCGCCTCGGGAACGCCTCGCTGCTCGAGGCCGTGCCGAGGACGGGGCGGACCCATCAGATCCGCGTGCATCTGTCGGCCGTGGGCCATCCGATCCTCGGCGACGCGCGGTATGGCGGCGGAGGGGAGGACGCGAAGCGTCTCGGTCTGACCCGGCCGTTCTTGCACGCGTGGCGGCTGGCGTTCGAGCATCCGATCACCGGTGAACGACTCGAGTTGGAAGATCCGGTCCCGGCGGACCTGGCGGAGGCCCTGCGGCGGGTCAGGGGGGAGGCCTGACCCGCCGCCTCAGCGTCGGGCCTGCTGGTTCGGGGGGCTACCGCTCGCGCGTTCGCGCTCGCTCCTTGAGCCCCCCGCGCCCCCTCTCGGCCTCTTTCAGGTAGAGCGCGTGCTGGGTGCGGACCTCTTCGCGGGACGCGAGCAGCGCGTCCTCGACGTCGGGGGCGAGCGTGCGTGATTCGATGAGCGCGTTGAGCTTTCCGGGGTCGACCGAGAGGACGGTCTCCCACAGGCCGAGGGGTTCGAGGACCTCACGCACCTTCTCGTCCACCGGAGCCGTCACGTGCTGGGGGCGTCGGTCGACGGCAGCCCCGTCCGAACCGAACAGGCGCCGGTAGCCGTGCTCGTCGCAGAACGCGTTGATGAGCGGTGCGAGCTCGTCGAGCCTCCGGTAGGTCGCACGGCCGGTCCGTTTCAAGGCGATCCATTCGTCGACGATCTCGGTCATCCGTGGGGCCTGCTCCTGCTCGAAGCGGTGCCGGTAGAGCGGGCACATCGCCTGGTACTCGCACCAGCCGCAGAGCGGGTTCTGTCGCGGCTCGAACTTCCCCGCCTCGATCCGCTCCGCGACCACGGCGATCCGCCGGCGGAGCGCGTCGACGTCGGCCTCGGTTCGCGTGGTCGTCATCCGCTGTCCCGGGAGCAGGTAGTAGAGCGTGAGTCGTTCGGGCTCGATCCCCCAGACCTCCCGAGCGGCCAGGTGGTAGATCGAGAGCTGCAGGTCCTGGTCGACGCGCGACTGCGGCGGCAAGCGGCGATTCGTCTTGTAGTCGACGATCTCGTAGCCGCCACCGGGGATCCGGTCGAGCCGGTCGAGCACGCCGGAGACCGAGATCCCCTCGATCTCGATCTGGAAGCGGAACTCGAGAGCGGCGGGGATGCGGTACCGCTCCGCGTTCTCCCGGTGGTACTGGGTGAGGACCTGTCGTCCGTGATCGAGGTAGGTCCGCTCTTCGGACGCGTCGGCGAAGCCCTCCGAGACCCAACCGGCCTCGAGCATCTCGAGCAGCTCCGCCACGGAGGGCGCGACCGGGACGGGCCGGTCGTGGAACAGATGGAGGGCGCGATGCAGGGAGTCCCCGAACGCCAGGGCGGGGGAGCGGGACCGAGGCAGGCGATCCTCGTACTGGAACTTGAACTTGGCGGGGCAGGTCTCGAACGTGTTGATGCTCGAGTAGGAGAGGCGCAACTCGAACCCCGCTTCCTCGCTTCGCCGGGCCGGTTTGCTTCTACGGACGAGCGAGTCTATCCTTCGAGACCCCGGAATCACAAGCGTGTAAGTAATCCACAGGTTTCCCACAGGGGAGCGGGCACCGAGGAGGCGAGCCGCCCGGCGTGAAGAGCTTCGTCCACCTCCACGCCCACACCGAGTTCTCGCTGCTCGATGGCGCGGCCCGGATCGACACGCTCTTCGAGCGGGCCGAGACGGCCGGGATGCCGGCGCTCGCGATCACCGACCACGGTGCGATGTTCGGCGCGCTCCGGTTCTACGAGTCGGGGATCGCCGCGGGCATCAAGCCCATCATCGGAGTCGAGGCGTACGTGGCGCCGGCCTCGCGGTTCGAACGGTCACCGGGCGAGAGCGAAGAGAAGTACCGGCATCTGACGATCCTGGCTCGGAACGAGACGGGGTATCGGAACCTCCTGAAGCTGGTGACGGACGCGCACCTCGAGGGCTTCTACCACCGGCCGAGGATCGACAAGGAACTGCTCGCGGAGCGGGCCGAGGGCCTGATCGGCCTGTCCGGGTGCCTCGCGTCCGAGGTCGCGCAGCTGTTGCTCGCCGGCCAGCGCGACAAGGCGGACCAGGTCGCCGCGACGTACGCCGACATGTTCGGACCCGACGGGTTCTACATCGAGCTCCAGGATCACGGCGTGCCGGATCAACGCCAGATCCTGCCGGAGCTGATCCAGGTCGCCCGCAGGACCGGCCTGCCCGTCGTCGCCACGAACGACCTCCACTACACCGACCAGGAAGACGCGAAGCCACACGACGTCCTGCTCTGCATCCAGCAGCAGAAGGTGCAGTCCGACACCAACCGCCTGCGCTTCGACTCGGAGGAGTTCTATCTGAAGTCCGCCGAGCAGATGCGAGAGGTCTTCAGGGAGGTACCGGAGGCTTGCGACGCGACCCTCGAGATCGCCGAGATGTGCGAGCTCCGTCTCGTCTACGGCGACGCGGCCCCGGCATCGGAGCGGTTCCACGTCCCGCGCTTCGAGGCGCCCGAGGGCAAGGATCGCGACACGTATCTCCGTGAGCTCGTGTTCGCGGGCGCCGAGTCGCGGTATCCGGAGATCACGGTGGAGATCCGCACTCGGATCGAGCACGAGCTCGACGTGATCGCCTCGATGGGGTTCTCGGCGTACTTCCTGATCGTGTGGGACCTCATCAGGTTCGCGCGCGAGAACGGGATCCGCGTCGGGCCGGGTCGCGGTTCGGCGGCGGGGTCGGTGGTCTCCTACGCCCTTCGGATCACCGACCTCGACCCGTTGCGGTACGGCCTGATCTTCGAGCGGTTCTTGAACCCGGGCCGGATCCAGATGCCGGACATCGACATGGACTTCGACGAGCGCCGGCGCGACGAGGTGATCCGATACGTCGCGGCCAGGTACGGCTCGGATCACGTCGCGCAGATCATCACGTTCCAGACGATCAAGGGGAAGCAGGGGATCAGGGACGCGGCGCGCGTGCTCGGCTTCCCAGCGAGCGTCGGCGATCGCCTCTGCAAGATGTATCCGCCCGCGATCATGGGGCGCGACGAGCCGATCGACAACGCGCTTCGGATCTCGCACGAGCTCCGCGACGCGTACGAACGGGAGCCCGAGGCGCGAGAGATCGTCGACACCGCTCGCGCGCTCGAGGGGCTCCGTCGCGAGGACTCGGTGCACGCGGCGGGCGTCGTGATCGGGGACGCCCCGCTCGTCAACTACCTGCCGCTCAAGCTGTCGAAGGACTCGCGCGACGAGTCGAGGCGGATCGTGACGCAGTTCGACATGCACGGCGTGGAGGACCTCGGTCTGCTGAAGATGGACTTCCTCGGGCTCCGGACCCTCTCGGTTATCGAGGACACGCTGTCGCACCTGCGCCGACGAGACATCGACCTCGACATCGATCACGTGGCGCTCGACGACCCTCCCGTGTTCGCGATGCTGCAACGGGCCGACACCAACGGGGTCTTCCAGATGGAGTCCGCAGGGATGCGCCAGCTGATGCGGGCGCTCGCGCCCGACCGCTTCGAGGACGTGATGGCGCTCGTCGCGCTGTACCGGCCGGGACCTCTGTCCGCTGGCATGCACCACGAGTTCGCCGAGCGCAAGCACGGGCGCAAGCCCGTGAGCTACCCGCACGAGGACGTCCAAGACATCTTGGAGGCTACCTACGGGATCATGGTCTATCAGGAGCAGGTGATGCAGATCGCGGTCCGCATCGCCGGCTACTCGATGGCCGAAGCCGACACGCTGCGACAGGCGATCGGCAAGAAGATCCGGGCCAAGCTCATGGTGCACCGGGAGAAGTTCATCCAGGGCTGTGTCGACAACGGGTACCCCACACGGCTGGCCGAGGACGTGTTTGATCTCATCGAGCCCTTCGCCGACTACGGCTTCCCGGCGGCGCACGCGTGCGCGTACGGCTACATCGCGTACCAGACCGCGTACCTGAAGGCGCACCATCCCGTCGAGTACATGTCGGCGGTGCTCACGAGCGTTCGCGACGACAAGGATCGGAAGCCCTTCTACCTGAACGCCTGTCGGCTGATGGGCCTCGAGGTCCTGCCACCGGACGTGAACGAGTCCGAGCAGGACTTCGCGCCGGTGGCGAGCGGCGAGGCGAAGATCCGATACGGGCTGTCGGCCGTCCGCAACGTGGGCACCGGAGCCGTGCAGCAGGTGATCAAGGCCCGGCGCGCCAAGGGGGCGTTCACCGCGTACGCGGACTTCTGCCGGAAGGTGGACCCCTCGGTCCTGACGAAGAAGGTGCTAGAGAGCCTGATCTACGCCGGGGCGTTCGACTCGCTCGGGTACCGGCGCCTGGGGCTCGTCGAGAACCAAGAGAAGGTCTCAGCCCCGATCGCGGCCGAACGCAAAGCCGAAGCGGCCGGCCAATTCTCGTTGTTCGGAGGCGGCGACCAGGCCGCCCACGAGATCGACGAGACGTTGATCTCCTCCGAGGAGTTCGACAAGCGGACCCTGCTCCGTCTCGAGAAGGAGATGCTGGGCCAGTTCGTCACCGACCATCCATTGCTCGAGGTTCGGGACCGGCTGGCGGCGCTCTCGGACATGGAGATCTCCGAGACCGAGACCCTGGGCGACGGGGACCTCGTCTCGGTGGCGGGGATCGTCGCGTCGATCGCCCGCCGCTACTCGAAGAAGGGCGAGCCGTACGCGCAGTTCCGGCTCGAGGACCTGGCCGGCGGCGTGACCGTCGTGGTGTTCCCCGGACAGTACGAGTCCGTGCAGCATCTACTCGAGCCCGATGCGATCCTGCTCGTGAAGGGGCGCGCGGACCGGCGTGGGCGCGGGGAGGAGCTGCAGCTTCGCGCCGTGGAGATCTCCGAGCCCGACCTCGGGAGCGCCGGCCGCGAGAAGCCCCCCGAGGGGGTGCTGCAGATCGACGTGGCGGCGGCGAGCTGCACGAAGGCGGTGATCGCCAAACTCAAGGAGCTGCTCGGCGCCCATCCCGGACGGACACCGGTGCGGGTGCGCTTCCTCTCGTCACAGGGGGTTCGCCCGCTGGAGGTCGGGACGTTCCAGGTCGAGCCGGCGGCCGGGATGCTCTCGGAGATCCGACTGCTCCTCGGCCCGGACGCCGCCGGGGTCGTCCCCTCGCAGCCCCGGACGGGCCCGGACGAGGTGCCCGAAGCCGCCCGGGGACGGACGCCGTCGAGGATCTGATAGGCGGTTCCGGCCCGCCGGGCAGTCCGGCCGGGCTCGCGGTTCCGTACATGCCTGAGAGGCCCTCGCGCGCAGCGCTCGGGTAGCCGCCCGGGGGCCGGATGTGGTAGGTAGCACCCCTGACCGAGGGGAGAAAGGGGGACACGGAGACGTGTTCCGGCATGAGCCGGATGTGAACGACCGTTACGTATGACCGAGAGGGGGTTCGATGAGGGACCGCAGATACTTCGCCATCTTGGCGTTGATCGCGGCGCTCACGCTCGTCGCCGCCGCATGTGGGGACGACGACGAGGGTGGTGGGGCGACCGCGACGGGCGGCACCACGGCCACCGGGGGTGCCGTCGACTGTGAGGCCGACGAGTTCGGCTGCGTGGAGATCGCCGCAGGGGCGCCGATCCAGCTCGCGTCGCTGTTGTCGATCTCGGGCGAGACCGCGTTCCTGGGCACCGACAGCAACAATGGGATCAAGCTCGCGATCGACTACCTGGACGAGGCGTTCGACGCCACGAATGGGCAGCTCCTCGGCCACGATGTCGAACTGCTCGAGGAGGACGACGGGTGCTCCGCCGAGGGCGGCCAGGCCGGTGGCACGGCGCTGGCGGCCAACCCGGACATCGTCGCGGTGATCGGAACTTCGTGTTCGAGCTCCGCGCTGGGCGTCGCCGACACGATCCTCGGGGACAAGGGCATCCTGCTCTTCTCGCCATCGAACACGAACCCCGGACTCACGTCGGAGGAGGCGCACAACCCCTTCTACGCGCGCACCGCGCACAACGACAAGATCCAGGGCGCGATCGTCGCCGAGTACGCGTTCAACGAGCTCGGGGCCACCACGGCTGCGACGATCAACGACGAGAGCCCCTACGCCGACGGACTCGCGGCCGCGTTCCGCGACAACTTCGAGGCGCTCGGCGGCACGATCACCACGATCGAGCAGGTCAACAGCGCCGACACGGACCTCGGCCCGGTGCTGACCAGCATCGCCGAGGGTGAGCCGGAGGTCGTCTACGGGCCGAACTTCAACCCGGTCTGCGCGCTGACGTATTCGCAGGGAGCGGAGATCCTGCCGCAGGGGACCGTCCAGATCGGCTCCGACGGCTGCCTCGAGTCCGCGTTCCTGGAGACAGCCGGAGACGCCGAAGCGGAGTACTTCGCGTCCTCGCCGGACGTGACCGTGTTCCAGGACGGCGAGTTCTACGCCAACGAGTACCTGCCGGCGTACCGGGAGCAGTTCGGCACCGAACCGACCGCCGTGTTCAACGCCCACGCCTTCGACGCGACGAACGTCCTGTTCGACGCGATCGAGGCCGTGGCGGCGGACGACGGGAGCGGGAACCTCACGATCTCGCGGACGGCGCTGAAGGATGCCGTCCTCGCGACCAGTGGGTACGAGGGGATGACGGGCATCATCACGTGCACGCCGCTCGGCGACTGCGCGACCGATGTCACGATCGGCATCTTCGAGTACCCGGCTTGGCCGGTCGAAGGCGGCGACGCCAATGCCGAGGCGGTCTACAGCGACACGAAGTCGCTGGACGAGGTCATCTGATCGACGCAGCATCGCACGCTGCGGGTGGGCGCACGGCCCACCCGCAGCGGCGTCTCCGGGGATAGGCTAGGCTCCCGCACGCGATGCGGACGGCGACCGAGGAGCGGACTCGGGGCGCGCAGCTCGGGCGCCTGGAACGGCTTCCCTGGCGGAAGATCATCCTGCTCGTCCTGTCGGTCCTGATCGTCTCGGTCGTCGTGGTCGGCTCGTTTCGAACGCTCACGCTGCCGGAGGACCAAGCCTACTCGGGCACTGCCTGGCGGAACTTCATCATCCTCGGCCTCGCGCAAGGGTCGATCTACGCGCTGATCGCGCTGGGCTACACCCTCGTCTACGGCATCCTTCGCATGATCAACTTCGCGCACGGCGAGGTGTTCATGTTCGGCGCGTTCGCCGCCTTCTTCTTCGCCGACGCGTACGAGGCCAGCGGCTTCCTCGACCGCAGCCCGCTGGTATCGCTCGGCATCCTGCTCACGGTCGCCATGCTCACATCCATGGGCGTCGCCGTCCTGCTCGAACGCGTCGCCTACCGTCCGCTCCGCAACGCGCCGCGACTGGTGCCGCTCATCACGGCGATCGGTGCCTCGCTGTTCCTGCGTGAGACGGCCCGCGGATTCTTCGGGCCTCAGACGCGAGGGTTCGGCGTGCCGAGCGCGCTCGAGGGCACATGGACGATCTTCGGGATCCCGATCGATCGGGTCCAGGTGTTAGTGCTCATCACGGTGATCATCGCGATGACGGTGTTGTCGCTGTTCATCGCCAGAACCAGGACCGGAAAGTCGATGCGAGCCGTCGCCGCCGACAGCGAGATCGCGAGCCTCATGGGGATCAACGTCGACCGCGTGATCGTGACGACGTTCGCGATCGGCGGACTGCTCGCGGGGGTCGCGGCGGTCCTGTTCTCGCTCACTTTCGAGTCGGTGAACTTCTTCATGGGGTTCCGTCCCGGGATCGCGGCCTTCACCGCCGCCGTCCTCGGAGGCATCGGGAGCGTCTCGGGCGCGGTCCTGGGCGGCATCCTTCTCGGGCTGTTGCAGTCGCTCGGTCCCGCGCTGATCCTCACCGGATACAACATCCCGTCGCCCTTCCAGCTGAAGGACGCGTTCACGTTCTTCGTGTTGGTCCTGGTCCTGATCTTCCGTCCGGGCGGACTCCTCGGCTCGGGGGAGGCGGAGAAGGTCTGATGGGCGTCCCGACACGATCGGTCGTTCGCGGAGGCCTGATCGGCGGGATCGCGGCGCTCTACGTCGCCCTCGTCGGGCTCTACACGGAGTTCGCCGACCTCGAACTGGTCGGCGCGCAGATCACCCTCGGCCGTGTGTTGCTCGTCGCTCCGGCTCTGGTCGCCGCGTACGCCGTAACGCGGCCTCGGGTCGTCGCCGGTGACCGCCAGCACGTCGCGTTCGCGCCGGGGGTCACGGCGGGCATGCTGACCGGTCTCGTGACCGGCGCCATGTTCAGCGCGGCCGTGTGGTTCGCGGACTGGTTCGGGGTCGACCGGATCCGAGAGGTGTTCGTGGCCGTCTCGCAGCCGCTGGTCGACTTCCTCACGTTCGACAGGGGCGTTCCGGCCGGGCTCCTCATCCTGGTCGGTCTGTCCGTCGTCGGCGGGGCGATCGGAGGCCTGGCGCGAACGGCTCCGGCTGCGGTGCGCGGACCGCTGGCGGTCGGCACCATCGCCGTGATCGCCATGGCGATGCTTCAGCGGATCGTCCCGATCGTCTTCGTCGAGCTGGGGTTCGAAGCCGATTGGCTGTACAGCCCGGTTACCAGAGGCCTCACATGGCTCGGCGCCGGCCTGACCTTCGCGGCGGCCGCCGGCGCGAGCGTCCTGTGGCATCGCAGCGGTGAGCGGACGCGCGAGCGGGTGCGCTCCACCGTGCAGGAGGCTCCAGCCGCCAAGCTCGGCCTCCTCGTGGTGATCGTGGCGGTGCTATCGATCCTTCCGCTGCTGCTCGGAACGGTGATCTCCGAGGTGCTCGGACAGGTGATGATCTACGTCCTCCTCGGGATCGGACTGAACATCGTCGTCGGCTATGCGGGACTGCTGGACCTCGGGTACGTGGCGTTCTTCGCGTTCGGCGCCTACACCCTGGGGCTGCTCACCGGCGCCTTCTTGAACACGACGACCGGCGCCGCCGAACCGGTCCTATCGGCCGACCTCAACTTCTACGTGGCCGTCTGGATCGTGGCGCTGCTCGCGGCGGGCGTGGGGCTCCTGATCGGCGCCCCCGTGCTCCGGCTCCGCGGTGATTACCTGGCGATCGTGACGCTCGGCCTCGGCGAGATCGTGAGCATCATCACCGCCTCGAAATGGGCGCAGCCTCTGATCGGCGGCCCGCAGGGCATGCGCGGCGTCACGAAGGCCGAGATCGGGGGGCTGAACTTCCAGGACAACCCGCAACACTTCTATTACCTCGTGCTGGCGTTCGTCATCCTCGCCCTGTTCATCTCGTGGCGACTCGCCGGCTCTCGGATCGGTCGCGCGTGGAACGCGATGCGGGAGGACGAGCAGGTGGCCGAGGCGATGGGCGTGAGCACGATCCGGTTCAAGCTGCTCGCGTTCGCGATGGGCGGCGCGATCGGCTCGCTCGGAGGCGCCCTCTTCGCCGTCAGCATCGGCTCCCTCACGCCCACGAGCTTCGAGATCCTCGTGTCGATCACCGCGCTCGCCGTCGTGATCCTGGGTGGGATCGGAAGCCTGCCGGGCGTCGTCGTCGGCGCGCTCGTGCTGATCGGCCTGCCGGGTCTGCTTCGCGAGTTCGAGGCGTACCGGCTCCTGGTCTACGGCGGCGCGCTGGTGGCGATCATGATCCTGCGGCCGCAGGGCTTGATCCCGAACGTGCGCCGGAGCCGCGAGCTGCACGAGGAGGAGGTCGAGCAGGACGCGTGGGCTGCGAAGGCCACCCCTGACCGCGAGGCGGTCGCTGCGGTCGTTCCGGGCGGGTCCCTCGGCGTCGAGAAGGAAGACCTCCAGTGAGCGCGAATGGGACCCGGCTCCTGGAACTCGAAGGCGCAGCGAAGCACTTCGGAGGGCTGTACGCGCTCTCGGGGCTCGACATGCACGTCGACGAGGGCGAGATCGTCTCGGTCATCGGCCCCAACGGCGCCGGCAAGAGCACGATGTTCAACGTCGTGACCGGTCTGTATCCGCCGGACGACGGCGACGTGAGGTTCCGGGGCGAGAGCATCGTCGGACTCGCGCCCAACCGCATCACCAAGCTCGGGATCGCGCGGACGTTCCAGACGGTCCACCTGTTCCCGAACATGACCGTGCTCGAGAATGCGATGGTCGGCCAGCACTGCCGGGGGAAGTCGGGTGTGGTCGGCTCCGTCATCCGGTTGTCGAGCACGCGGCGCGAGGAGGAACAGGTCCGCGTGCGGGCCAAGAAGAGCCTGGACTTCTTCGGGAGCCGGCTCGCCGGCTATCGACAGGAGCAGCCGGCGTTCGCGCTTTCGTATGCGAACCGCCGCCGGCTCGAGATGGCTCGCGCCCTCGCAACGGAACCGGTCCTGATCATGCTCGACGAGCCCACGGCGGGGATGAACCCGAGCGAGACGCTGGAGCTCCGCGACCACATCGTTCGCATGCGGGACGAGCTCGGCCTCACGGTCCTGGTCATCGAGCACGACATGCGGGTGGTGAAGGGCGTCTCGGATCGCGTGATCGCCCTGGACTACGGGCGGAAGATCGCCGAGGGCTCGTACGAGGACGTCGCCAACGACCCACAGGTGATCGAGGCCTACCTGGGGACGAAGGCGGTCGGATGAGCGAGGATCCGGGCACCCGGGCGAACGCCGGCGTCGACGTCGATCCGGCGCAGACGGGGGTCGACGTGCAGCCCGTCCAGACCGGCGCCCTGCCGGCTCCTGGTGAACCCGTCCCCGGCGACGCCGGGGACCGGACGCCGGTCCTCGAGCTCCGGAACGTCAGCACCCACTACGGCATGGTCGCGGTCCTTCGGAACGTGAACGTGGAGATCTATCCCGGCGAGATGGTCTGCCTCCTGGGCGGGAACGCGAGCGGCAAAACCACGACGCTGAAGACGGTCCTCGGGTACGTGAAGCCGTCCGAGGGCGAGGTGGTGCTCGACGGCGAGGTCGTGAGCGGGCTCCCGACCGCACAGGTGGTCTCACGGGGGATCTCGATGGTGCCCGAGAACCGGAGGCTCTTCCCGAACATGACCGTCTCGGAGAACCTGGACCTGGGCGCCTACCAGCGCAAGGACAAGGGCAAGCTCGCCGAGGACCGGGAGAACGTGCTGGAGACGTTCCCTCGGATCCGGGAGCGACTGAAGCAGAAGGCCGGGACGCTCTCGGGCGGCGAGCAGCAGATGGTCGCGATGGGCCGGGCGCTCATGGCGGACCCCAAGGTGCTGCTGATGGACGAACCGTCGATGGGTCTCGCGCCCATCCTCGTCGAGCAGGTCTTCGAGATCATCAAGCAGATCCGCGCGCTCGGGCGCACGGTGTTCGTCGTGGAGCAGAACGCGAACATGGCGCTGTCGATCGCCGACCGTGGGTACGTGATCCAGACCGGGCAGGTGGTTCTCGCCGACACGGCCCAGAACCTCCTGGACAACCCGCTGATGCGGGAGGCGTACCTCGGCGAGCTCTGAGCTCCGCCGCCCGCACCCGATCGACGCGGAGGCGCTCGCCGACCTCCTGCCAATGCCGGCCGCGATCGACGCGCTCCACGCGGCGTTCGCCGCCGAGCTCCCCGAGGCGCCGCTCCGGTCGCACGTCGACACCGCGGCGGGCGGCATCCTGCTCATGCCCGCGTGGGGAGAGGCCGGGGTGGGCGTGAAGCTCGTCACCCTCACCGGTTCGAACCCGGAGCGCGGTCTCCCGTTCATCCACGCGCTGTACGTTCTGTTCGACGCGGAGACGCAGGCGCCGGTGGCCACGCTCGACGGCGCGGCGCTCACGGCGCTCCGGACCGCCGCCGTAAGCGGGATGGCGACCCGGCTCCTGGCGCGGGAGGATGCGAGCCGCCTGGTCCTGTTCGGGGCGGGGGTCCAGGCCACCTCGCACCTCGACGCGATGCGGGCGGTGAGGCCGATCGATGAGGTCGTCGTCGTGTCGCGCGGCTCGGAGCGGGCGGAGGCCCTGGTCGAACGCGCGGGCGCGATGGGGCTCCGCGCTCGGATCGGGGCGCCCTCCGACGTGGCAGAGGCCGACCTGGTCTGTACGTGCACGACGAGCGAGCGTCCCGTGGTCGAGGGCGCGAGGCTCGCCGCCGGCGTCCACGTGAACGCGATCGGCGCCTACCTGCGCGACGATGCGGGAGCTCGACACGGAGGCGGTCCGGCGGTCCAAGGTCGTCGTCGACACGCGAGAGGCGGCCTTCGCCGAGGCCGGTGACCTGCTGATCCCGATCGGCGAGGGCGCGATCGGTCGGGAGCACGTGCTCGCCGACCTCGCCGAGCTCGTCCGCGGGGCCGAGGTGCGGAGCGCTGCCGACGACGTCACCGTGTTCAAGGCCGTGGGCGTCGCCTTCGAGGACCTGATCGTCGCGCGGGCGGCGGTGGACCGCTGGTGAGCCCGACCGCGGACGTCGTGGTCGTTGGGGGCGGCGTCGTCGGCGCGAGCGCCGCGTATCACCTCGCGGCCGCCGGCGCCGGCCACGTCGTGGTGCTGGAGCGGTCGGACCACCTGGCCGCCGGCTCGACCGGGGCGTGCGCCGGCGGCTTCCGCTACCAGTTCTCGAGCGAGATGAACGTCCGGCTCTCGCAGGCGAGCGTGCCGATGATCACCGGGTTCACCGAGGAGCACGGGCTCCCGCTCGACGTGGTCGAAGACGGCTACCTGTTCCTCGTCCGGAGTGATGATCTGTGGAGGGGGTTCGTCGCGGCGAACGACCTCCACCGGTCGCTCGGCATCGAGGCAGAGACCCTCACCCCGGACGAGGCGGTCGCCCTGGTGCCGGGGATCTCGACCGAGGGGCTCGTGGGTGCCACGTTCGGCGTGCGGGACGGCATCGCGGATCCCTCGGGGCTGACCCAGGGCTACGCGACGCTCGCGCGTGCCGCCGGCGCGTCGATCGAACTGGGTATCGAGGTCGCGGAGGTCGTGGTCGAGGAAGGCCGTGTGGCGGGCGTCTCCACCTCCGCCGGGCTGATGGGAGTCGCCGGTGGTCGTGAACGCCGCCGGCCCCTGGGCGGGCGTCCTCGCCTCGACCGCCGGCGTCGAGCTCCCGATCGAACCGATCCCTCGCCACGTGCTCGTCAGCGGCGCCTTCGCGGGCGTGCCCGAGCGTCGCACCCTGGTGATCGACGCCGTCACGTCGTTCTATTTCCATCGGGAGGGCGCAGGGGTCCTCATGGGGATGGGGAGCCCGGACGAACGGCCCTCGTTCGACACGACGCCGGACGAGGCGTTCGTCGCGGATGAGCTGCTCCCGACGGCGGTTCGCGTGTTCCCCCCGCTGGAGGCTGCGAGCATCGAGCACTCCTGGGTGGGGCTCTACGAGATGACGCCCGATCGGCACCCGATCATCGGGCAGGCGCCGGGCGTGGAGGGCTTCTACCTGGCCAACGGCTTCAGCGGCCACGGGTTCCAGCATGCGCCCGTGGTGGGCAAGCTCCTTGCCGAGCTGATCGTGGACGGCGAGGCGCGGAACGGTGGACATCTCATCGCTCGGCCTCGAGCGCTTCGAGTCGGGGGACCTGATCCGCGAGCGCCACGTCGTCTGAGTGCCGGGGGCGGGATTCGAACCCGCACGCGCTTTCGCGCAATGGCTTTTGAGGCCATCATGTCTGCCAGTTCCATCACCCCGGCTTCGTCGCAGTGTACGTGGTGGGACTTCCCAACCCGGCCCCTCCGCGGACCGTACGACGCGTACGACGGCGCGGCAGGGGAACCGGTGCGCTGCTTAGACTCTCGACTCATCACGAAGTAGGTGAGATGAAGACAGGAGCCCGCGCGTTCGCAGCGAGCCTCGTGCTCGCCCTATCGACGGCGGCTTGTACGTCTGCCCCGGCAGCGCCCGCGCCCCCACCATCGTCGGTGACCGTGCCCGCCGCGACGACAACCGCCGCGACGACTTCGCCCAAGGTCGCGTTCATCCGAGACCTGTCGATCCCTGACGCCGACGAACACGCGCTCCCTGCGTTCCAGGGGGCGCAGTTGGCGTTCCAGACGGCTGTGTTCGGCGATCCGAACGCGATCCCGGTCCAACTCGTCCTGGTCGACGTAGCCGAGGACCCCGAGGCACTCGAAGCGATCCAGGCCGACCCGAGCGTCGTCGCCGCCATCATCGCTCCCGGCGTCGAGGTCGACGCGGTCGGGGACGTGCCCCCGCTCAGTCTCTCGGGGCTCGTGCCCGCGTCCGGCTCGGGGCTCCGGCTGGTGCCACCGATCGGGATCGTCGCCCGGTCGCTGGCGCGCAGCCTTCCACCGGGGGCGTGCATCTTCTCCGAGGACCCACCACCCGACAGGTTCGGCGCGCTGGTGGGACAGCGATCGGGCGAGACCCCCGAGGCGATCGACGCTGCCGAAGCGGCGGCGCTGGTCTCGGCTCGAGGATGCGGAACGGTCGCCTGGGTCGGAGGCCCGGACCGTGGGGCCGAGGCAGCCATCTCCCTCGAGGGCTCGGACGTGAGGTTCGTCGGCGGAGACCGTTTGCTCGACTACGACTTCCTCGCCGAGGCCGGCATCGCGGCCGAGGGTGCTCGAGCGGTCTGCCCGTGTGCCGACGTGTCTACCTCGACGGACCTGGCGGCGAGGCGGTTCATCCAGGATTACCAGTCGGAGTTCGGCTCGGCGCCGGCCGCGTACTCGGTCGAAGGGTGGGACGCCGCACACCTGGTGCTTCGGGCGATCAGGCAAGCCGGGGCCACCCGACCCGACGTCGCCTCGTGGCTGGGAGCGGTGGCCGCCCACGACGGGCTGTCGAGCGTCTACCGCTTCGACACGGACGGCGAACTCCTCTTCCCCGTCGTCCGCACCTACCGGGTCGTCGGCGGGAGATGGATGAGCGCCCCCGCGTGAAACCCCTGGCCGCACCCCGCTCGTATGCGAGGGTACGGGCCCGACCGTGAGTTGAGCGGGCGAGGGCACATCGGGCAGGATGGAAGCGTGCACGCAGCGGATGCCCGTCCGGACGGACGAAGGAGGATGATTTGACGAAGGCTAGGATCTGGCTCGCGGCCCTGGTCGCCATGTTCGCCCTGGTGGTGGCCTCGTGCGCCGACGAGGACGGCGGGGGCGAGACGGCGGCGACCGGGACCACCGGGGAGACCGCCGCGACGGGGGCGACCGGGGAGACCGCCGCGATCCCCGAGTTCACCACCCTCGAGGAGGGCATCCTCCAGGTCGCGAACTGCCTTGACTACCCGCCGTTCGAGTCGGTCGTGGACGGGGACGAGGTCGGGTTCGACATCGACCTGGTGGAAGCGATCGGCGAACGGCTGGGGCTCACGACCGAATGGATCCGCGCGGACTTCGACACGGTCTTCACGGCCGTCGCCGGAAACCAATTCGACATGGTGGCCGCCGCATCGACGATCACCGAGGAGCGCGAACAGGTCGTGGACTTCTCGGACGGCTACTACAACTCGAGGCAGTCGCTGACGGTCAACACGGCCGAGACACCCGACATCACCTCGACCGACCAGCTCGGCGAGGGGGACGTCGTGAACGTCCAGAAGGGGACGACCGGCAAGCTGTGGGCAGAGGAGAACCTGGTTCCGCAGGGCGTCGAGCTCAGAACGTTCCAGCTCGCCTCGGACATGTTCCGCGACCTCGAGGCGGGAAACGCCGTCGGGATCATCAACGACGAGCCGGCATCGATCGAGATCATCAAGGGCCTGCCGGACCTCGAGGTCGTGCAGCCGATCGACACCAACGAGATCTACGGGTTCGCGTTCTCCCCGTCCAACCCCGAACTGCGGGAAGCGGTCAACATCGGACTCCAGATGGTGATCGCGGACGGGACCTACGCCGAGATCTTCGGGGAATACTTCCCCGGCGTGGAGGTGCCGGCGGAGTTCCAGCCGACGGCCTGAGACGAAGCACGTCGACGAGGGGTCCGCGCGGATCGCGCGGACCCCTCGTCGTGAACGGAGGTGGAACGATGGCAGTGGCTGAGGCTCCAGCGATCGAGCCGGAGGTGGCTCCGGACGTCCGCGGTCCGACGGCGCCGCTGCCGGCGTCGATCCTGGCCCTGGGGGTCGCGTCGCTCGTCGTCGTGGTCGGCGGTCTCTTGGCGTCGCAGCTCAACTACGCCCTGTCGGAGCGTGCCCTCACGCAGTCCTGCATCGAAGAGGGGATCTCTCCGGACGACAACGGTGCGATCGGCGTGTGCAACATCGTGGAGGCGTTGCGGGACCCGGTGTCGACCGTCTCGCTCTACCTCGGCGTGAGCCTTGGGTCCGTAGCCCTTGTGGCCGGCTGGGCGACGCATGGACGGATGGACTCGAAGAGGAGACGCGAGCAGGCGGTCACGGGTGCGGTCCTCGGGGCGCAAGGGATCCTGCTCGCTCTCGTGATCATCGTGTTCCGATCGGCGGACCCCACGCTGTTCACCAAGCACTTCCTGAACTTCGCCGACCTCCAAGGGTACGGAGGCGTCTTCATCCGCGGGGCCCTGAACACGCTGATCCTCGCGTTCGTCGGCGAGCTTGGCGGCATCGTGATCGGTCTGATCCTCGGCGTCCTGACGCTGTCGCAGTACCGCGCCGTTCGCGCGCCCGCACGGATCTACATCAACTTCTTCCGCGGAACGCCGCTGATCTGGCAGTTGGCGGCCGGGTCCTTCGTGCTCCTCCTGGGCTTCGACATCAAGATAGCGGCCTTCGGCGTGGCCATCCTCATCTTCGCCCTGAACACGGGAGCGTACGCGGCCGAGGTCTTCCGCGCCGGGATCCAGTCGATCGAGCGTGGGCAGATCGAGGCGGCCCGTTCGCTCGGGATGAGCTTCCTCCAGGCGATGCGATATGCGATCGTTCCCCAGGCCGTACGTCGCGTGATCCCCCCGCTCATGAACGAGTTCGTCATCCTGATCAAGGACACGGCGCTCGTGGCGGTGCTCGGGCTCACCGCTTCGGAGTACGAGCTCTTCACGACGGCAAGAGAGGGGCAAGCGGCGACCTTCAACGCGACGTTCTTCACCGCAGTCGCGATCGCCTATCTGGTCATCACGCTGCCGCTCATCAGGCTGGTGAACATCGCGGAGAAGCGCCTGCGGAGCGGGCTGGTCGGGATCGTGGGGGCGGGGGGCTGATGGCCGAGCCCAAGCAGTCCCAGCTATCGACGCGCGCGGCACCCGAGGAGGCGCTCGTTCGCCTGGAGGGGGTCCACAAGTGGTTCGGCAATCTCCACGTGCTGAAAGGTGTGGACTTGTCGCTGAAGCAGCGGGACGTCCTGGTCGTGATCGGCCCCTCCGGGTCCGGGAAGTCGACCCTGCTCCGATGCGTGAACATGCTCGCGCCTCCAACCCTCGGCAAGGTCTGGTTCGAAGGCCGGGAGATCACCGACATCCGCACGGACCTGAACGAGGTACGCACGCACATCGGGATCGTCTTCCAAGCGTTCAACCTGTTCCCGCATATGACCACGATGCGCAACGTGACGGTCGCGCTCGAACGGGTCCTGAAGGTCTCGAACGAGGAGGCGACCGAACGGGCCTGGGAGCAGCTCGTGAAGGTCGGGCTCGGCAACAAGGCGAAGGCGTACCCGGGGCAGCTCTCGGGCGGTCAGCAGCAGCGCGTGGCGATCGCCAGGGCTCTCGCGATGCGGCCGAGGGTGATGCTGTTCGACGAGATCACCTCGGCCCTGGACCCAGAGCTCGTGGGCGAGGTCCTCGAGGTCATGATCCGGCTCGCGGGCGACGGCATGACGATGATGGTCGTCACCCATGAGATGGGCTTCGCCCGGGAGGTCGGAACGAGGATGCTGTTCATGGACGAAGGACTCGTCGTCGAGGAGGGCGAGCCCCGAGAGATGTATCGCGACCCGCAAAGTCCGCGTTTGCGGGAGTTCCTCGGCAAGGTGCTGTAGGTTCCCGCCCCGTGCGCTCGCGAACCGTCCGCCTCATGCTCCTCGGGGTCTCCGCGGCGACGCTCGTCGTTGCGACAGCGACGCTCCGGAACGACCCGGCGCCGTACGTCGTGACCGCTATCGACTACCACTTCCACGACGCGCATCCGACCTTCCCGATCGGGTCGGGTCGGGACTTCCACGTCGACAACGAAGGTCGCAACGTGCACAACGTCACGATCGAGGCACTTGGGTTCTCGAGGGACGTGCAGACCGGTGGCCGGTTGACGATCTCCCGGATCGCGGAGCGGTTGGATCCCGGGCGCTACTTGCTGGTCTGCCGGTACCACGTGGATCGGGGCATGACCGGCACGATCGTCATCGCCGACGGCTGAGACGGATCGGCGGGTCGAGGGACCTTTGGAGCCGCCCGCGCCTTCCCCATACGCAAGCGTTGTCTACTCGGTCCCTCGACCCGCCAAAAGGTGGCCCCAAGCGCCCCCGGTCTCGGGGAACCGACGCGCCCTCCCAGTTAGTGAAGCGTCCGGTGGACTTGCGCCCCTCGTTCGCTCCGCCACTCGGAGGCGCCTTCCGCCCCCCGATCCCTCGGCCGCTCGGGACCGGAGCGAACAGTAACGACGCGTCCCACGAGTGTCAACGCGGTGGTACGGGTTGGGCTGCAACCTGTTCCGAGTGACGCTGCAGGTAGCGGCGCGCGCGTTTCGAAGCAAGAAAGAGTGACAAACGGTTCGACCGATGGCCGACGTTACGACGCGCTAGCCTGATCCGCAGGCACCGGACGCGCCGCGACCGACCTGACGGGACGCAGGTAGAGCGTTCCGATGACGACCAGGTAGCCGAGCCACGCGACGACCTCGAGCCACGTCGGGTCAGCGTTGTAACCGAGCAGGCCGCGGAAGATCGCGCCGATCCCACTGTCGTCCGGGAGCGTCGAGCTGAAGTCGAAAGCCGTTCCCTCGAGGAACGGGAACCATCCGGCCTCCTGCAGCTCGTGGACACCGTACGCGAACAAGCCGGCCGCGATGACGATGATCAGGGCGCCGGTCACCTTGAAGAACGTGCGGAGGTTGAACCTGATGGCCCGACGGTAGAGGAGCACACCCAGCCCCACGGCGAGCGTGAGGCCGAGGACCGCTCCGACGAACTGGGCCCCGACGCTGCCGGTCTCAGCGGCGGTCCCCTCGGCGGCGGCGAACAGGAACAGGGCGGTCTCGACTCCCTCCCGGAGAACCGCGAAGAACGCGATCGCGGCAAGGGCGGTCGCCCCGGTGACGAGGGCGGCGTCGACCTTGTCCTCGAGCTCGGACTTGATCCGGGCGCCCTGCCGGCGCATCCAGAAGATCATCCAGGTCAAGACGCTTACGGCGAGCAGGGTGACGACGCCCTCGAACACCTGCTCTGCGGTCCCCTCGAACGTGGCGCCGACCGCGAAGATCGTGATGCCGACCACGGCCGAGATGGCGATCGCGAGCCCGGTGCCCCACCAGATCACCTTCGCCTGGTCCTGTCGACCGAGCTGCTTGAGGTAGGCGAGGAGGATCGAGACGATCAGCGCGGCCTCGATCCCTTCCCGAAGCGCGATCACGAACGTGGCACCCATCACGATCTCCTTCTGACTCGCCGCTTCCCCTCGGCCGTCCCGGGCGACCGGGCGAAATCCTATCCACAGCATCGGATTCAGGTCAAGGTCGTTTGGTACCGAATGATGCGCGGCGTCATGCCGATCCGGGACCGGGCGCGATCGGGCTCGTCCTGAGCCCACGCTAGGATGCGCGCGTGACCCCTCGCAGCGCCGATCCGCCGAGGCGGTTGTTCCTTCTCGACGGCCACAGCCTGTCGTACCGAGCGTACTTCGCGCTTCCGCCCTCGCTCGCCACGACCACCGGGCAGGTGACCAACGCCGTCTACGGATTCACGTCGATGCTGATCAAGCTGCTCGCTGAGGAGCGGCCGGATCTGATCGCGGTGGCGTTCGACGTGGGCAAGCCGACCGCACGACTCGAGAAGTATGCCGAGTACAAGGCGGGGCGGCCCGAGACGCCCGATGAGTTCCGCCAGCAGCTGGGGCTGATCGTCGAGGTGCTCGAGACGCTTCGGATCCCGGTGATCGGCATCGAGGGGCACGAGGCGGACGACGCGATCGCCACGCTGGCGCTCCGGGCGCTCGCGGACGGCATCGAGATCGTCATCGTGACGGCCGACCGCGACTTCTTCCAGCTCGTGCGCCCGGGCCTCACGGTGATGTTCAACGTGAAAGGCATCTCGGACATCCGCCGGTACGACGTCGAGGCAGTCACGGAGCGGTTCGGGCTCCCCCCTGAGAAGTACCTCGACTACGTCGCGCTCAAGGGAGACGCCTCGGACAACATCCCCGGCGTTCCGGGCGTGGGCGAGAAGACCGCATCGAAGCTGGTCCAGGACTTCGGCTCGGTGGAGGAGCTTCTCAGCCGCACGGACGAGCTGAAGGGGCGGCTGAAGGCGTCGATCGAGGCCGCGGGCGAGCAGCTCGCGTTGAACAAGGAGCTCGCCGACCTGAACACCGACGTGGACGTCCCCATCACCCCCGAGGACGCGGTGATGGGGGAGTGGGACGTCGACGCCGTCCGGCGGCTCTTCACCTCCCTCGAGTTCCGAACGCTGTTCGAGCGCCTCGAGGAGGTGGGAAGGAGCGCCAAACCCGCCGTCGAGGTCGCCGAGCTCGACCTGCGCGAGACCGACGCCTCCGACCTCGACGCGCTGCTCGCGTCGGACGGACCGAAGGCGATCAGGCTCGACCTGGACGAGCGGGAGGTCCGCGGCGTCGCGGTCTCCCTGGGGGGTGGGCAGGCCGCGTACGCGGCCGTGAAGGACCTGTCGGCGTTCGATCGGTCGCTTTCGAGCGAGGCGGCACCGAAGTGGATGCACGACGCCAAGGATGTCGAGGCGGCCATCGTGGCCGAGGGGCTGACGCTCGACGGCCTCCAGACCGACACGATGCTGGCGGCGTACCTGCTCGACCCGGCCGGGGCCAGCTTCGAGTTGCAGCCGCTCAGCGAGCAGTACCTGGGGACCGACGTGCTGGGATCGGTATCCGAACAGACCGAAGGTCAGTTGTTCGGGGAGTCGTGGCGGGCGACGGCCGCCGAGGCGGCCGCGGTCGCGCTCCTCGCTCCGGTCCTGGACGAGCGGATCGACAAGGCGGGACTGCGGCGACTGCTCGACGAGGTCGAGCTGCCTCTGTCGTCCGTACTGGCGCGGATGCAGGCCAACGGCGTCGCGCTGGACGTTGCCTACCTCGACGAGATGGCGGAGGGCGTCCGGGACGAGATGGGCTCGCTGAAGGCCCGCATCTACGAGCTCGCCGGCGAGGAGTTCAACCTCAACTCGCCGCCCCAGCTGCGATCGATCCTGTACGACAAGCTGCAGCTCTCGCCCGGGAAGAAGACGCCGAAGGGGCAGCTCTCGACCGACGCGAGCGTCCTCGAGAAGCTCCGCGACGTGCACCCGATCGTCGACGCGATCCTGTCGTGGCGCGAGCTCGACAAGCTGAACTCCACGTACCTCGAGGCTCTCCCCAAGCAGGTGGACCCGCGGGACGGCCGGGTGCACACGACGTTCAACCAGACCGGGGCGGCAACCGGTCGCCTGTCCTCGACGAACCCCAACCTGCAGAACATCCCGGTGCGGGGCGAGCTCGGACGACAGATCCGGCGGGCCTTCGTCCCGGGCTCGAAGGACGAGGTGCTCCTCGTCGCCGACTACTCGCAGATCGAGCTCCGGATCCTCGCGCACCTCTCCGGCGACGAGGGGCTGAAGGCGGCGTTCGAGTCGGGAACGGACATCCACACGGCGACGTCGGCCAAGGTCTTCGGGCTGCCGGAGGACCAGGTGGATCCGGCGACGCGGAGCCGCGCGAAGGCGATCAACTTCGGCATCGCGTACGGCATGAACGCGTGGGGACTCGCGTCCCGCCTGGAGATCACCCCGGACGAGGCGCAGGAGTTCATCGACGCCTACTTCGAGAGCTTCCCGCAGATCCGCGAGTACCTCGACCGGCAGGTGGCGCGCGCGGCGGCGGAGGGGTTCACCGAGACGCTGCTCGGCCGCCGTCGCTACATCCCCGAACTCCAGGCGGCTAATCCCCGCGTCCGGGACATGGGGCGACGGATGGCGCTGAACGCGCCGATCCAGGGGAGCGCGGCCGACGTGTTCAAGCTCGGCATGATCCGGGTGGACGGCGCGCTCGGCGTCTCCGATCTCGATTGCCGAACGCTGCTCACCGTGCACGACGAGCTGGTCTTCGAGGTGGCGAAGGAGCGGGTCGAAGAGGCATCCGACCTCGTGAAGCGAGAGATGGAGTCGGCCTACGATCTCGACGTCCCGCTCCGGGCGGACGTGGGCTGGGGCCCGAACTGGGCGGAGGCAGCCCCGGCGGGGCACTGACGCCGCAGCGGTCGTTGACGCCGTTTCGGCTGCTCACCTACCATCCCTGAGCCGCGAGGCGCACTCGCACCCCGGCGAATCCCAAGGGTCGGACGGTGCGCGCTTCGTGCGCGGGAGGAGATGGTTCAGATCGAGACGGCGAGCGAGACCAGGGATTTCACCCCCGAGGAGCTTCACGAGGCGATCGAGGCCTCGCTGAAGAACTTCAACGAGGGGGACATCCTCGAGGGGACCGTCGTGAAGATCGACCGCGACGAAGTCCTTGTGGACATCGGCTACAAATCCGAAGGTGTCATCCCCACGAAGGAGCTCTCGATCCGCCACGACGTCGACCCGAGCCAGGTCGTCGAGGTGGGCGACGAGATCGAGGCGCTCGTGCTCCAGAAGGAGGACAAAGAGGGTCGCCTGATCCTGTCCAAGAAGCGCGCGCAGTACGAGCGCGCCTGGGGCCGGATCGAGGAGGTCATGCAGTCGGGCGGGACGATCAAGGGCCCGGTCATCGAGGTCGTGAAGGGCGGGCTCATCCTGGACATCGGTCTGCGAGGGTTCCTGCCGGCGTCGCTGGTGGATCTGCGACGGGTCCGCGACCTGCATCCGTTCGTCGGGACGGAGCTCGAGGCCAAGATCATCGAGCTCGACCGCAACCGCAACAACGTGGTGCTCTCGCGCCGCGCGTTCCTCGAGGAGTCCCAGAGCGAGGGCCGCAAGAAGTTCCTCGAGTCGCTCCAGAAGGGGGAGCGCCGCAAGGGCACGGTGTCCTCGATCGTGAACTTCGGCGCGTTCGTCGATCTCGGCGGGGTCGACGGGCTCGTGCACGTGTCGGAGCTGTCGTGGAAGCACGTCGACCACCCCAGCGAGGTCGTCCAGGTCGGCCAGGAGGTCGAGGTCGAGGTGCTCGACGTCGACCTCGAGCGCGAGCGCGTGTCGCTCTCCCTCAAGGCCACGCAGGAGGACCCGTGGAAGGAGTTCGAGCGGATGTACTCGGCCGGCGAGATCATCGACGGCCAGGTGACCAAGCTCGTGCCGTTCGGAGCGTTCGTGCGCGTCGCGGCCGGCATCGAGGGCCTCGTCCACATCTCCGAGATCTCCGACCAGCACGTCGACTCGCCGGAATCGGTGCTGTCGGTCGGCGACGAAGTTCGCGTGAAGGTGATCGAGGTGGACGTGCCGCGGCGCCGGATCAGCCTGTCGATGCGCCAGGTCGGCGGCGCCATGCCCCGTCCCGCCACCGAGATCGAGGAGGAAGCCGAGCCGGCACCGGTCGAGGAGGCGGCGGTCGCGCCTTCGGCCTCCGAGACCATCGTCGCCGAGCCCGCCGCGTCGACCGTCGCCGAGCAGCCCGAGACGCCCGAAGCGCCCGCCCCCGCGCCGGTCGAACCGGTGGAGGCCGAGGCGGTGGCGCCGGTCGCCGAAGCACCGGCAGCCGAGGCGGTGACGCCGGAGGGCGACCCGTCGGCGCCCGAAGCCGAACCGAGCACGAACGTTGCCGCCGACGAGGAGCCGGAGGCGGCAGCCGCCGATGCTGAGAGCGAGGAGGACATCTCGCTCGAGGCGATCCTCGAGGACCTGAAGCGGCGAGAAGGCCGCAGCGAGTAGCTCGTGCTTCTGGTCGGCCTGACCGGCGGGATCGGTTCGGGGAAGTCGATCGCCGCCCGCATGCTCGAAGAGCGCGGCGCCGTCGTGTTCGACGCGGACGTGCTCGCACGCGAGGCCGTCGCTCCCGGCACCGAGGGTCATCGGGCCGTGGTCGAGCGCTTCGGCGCCGACGTGCTGGCCCCCGGAGGCGAGCTCGACCGGGACGCGCTCGCGAGCGTGGTGTTCGCCGATCCCGCCGCTCGTCGGGACCTCGAGGCGATCGTTCACCCGGAGGTGCGGCGACTGTTCGCCGAAGGCGCGGAGGCGTTCCGCGAGAGCGATCGCGTCGTTGTCTTCTCCGCCCCGCTGCTCGTGGAGACCGGGATGCACACGGCGTTCGAGGTCCTGGTGGTGGTCTCCGCCCCCGCCGAGGTCCAGGTCGCACGCCTGCTGCGCGACCGAGGGATGTCCGATGAGGCGATCCGGGCGAGGATCGCCGCCCAGGCGCCCCTCGAGGACAAGGCGGCGGTCGCCGACATCATCCTGCACAACGGGGGCTCGCTCGAGGAGCTCGAACGACAGGTCGACCGACTCTGGGACGACCTGGCGGCGCGCGCGTCGGTCTGATCCGTTCCGACGGACGGGCGCGCGAAGCGCCCGGCTATCCTGGGCGCGTGCGGTATGCGGCCGTGTTCTTCGACGCCGGGGAGACCCTGGTCCATCCGCACCCGACGTTCCCCGATCTGTTCGCGGAGATCCTGGCCCGCGAAGGACACGACGTGTCACCCGAGCGCGTCCGCGAGCGCACGCACGTGGTGTACGAACGATTCCGTTCGGCGGCGGAGGCGAACGAGCTGTGGACGACCTCGCCCGAACGCAGCCGGCGCTTCTGGCACGAGGTCTACACCATCTTCTTCCGCGAGCTCGACATCCCGAACGCGAACGGGCTGATCGACGTCGTCTACGGCGAGTTCACCGACCTGGCGAACTACCGACTGTTCGACGACGTCCCCCCGGTCCTCGAACGGCTCCGCGACGCCGGGCTCGTGCTGGGCGTCGTCTCCAACTTCGAGGAGTGGCTCGAGCGGCTCCTGGAGGAGCTCGGCGTTCGCCCCTTCTTCGACGTGCGCGTGATCTCCGGCGTCGAGGGCGTGGAGAAGCCGGACCCGCGCATCTTCGAGCTCGCGATGTCCCGGGCGGGGGTCACACCGGAGCGATCCGTCTACGTCGGCGACAACCCCGAGTTCGACGTCGAGCCGGCGCTCGCGGTCGGGATGTTCCCCGTGTTGATCGACCGCCGGGGCCGGTTCGAAGGGGACGAGGTCTCCTGCGCTCGGATCACCGAGCTCGGGCAGCTTCCGGAGCTCATCGGGGTCGCCTGATGCCCGATGAGCGCACCTACACCCCGGAGGAGGCGGACGCCATGTTGCCGGAGCTTCGCGAACGCCTCGAACGTATCCGGCAGGCGCGCCAGGTGATGCTCCGCGAGGCCGAGCTGGTTCGCGAGAAGGTCGTCGAGGACGTGGGAGGGGCCAACGCCGGGCGCGAGTACTGGGAGTCGACCGGGACGCTCCGGACGGAGATCGAACGCCTCGCGACCGAAGGGATCCTGTTACGCGATCCCGAGACGGGGCTGATCGACTTCCCGGCCGACCGCGAGGGCGAGCGCGTGTACCTGTGCTGGAGGCTGGGCGAGGAGCGGGTCGGCCACTGGCACCCGCTCGACACCGGGTTCTCCGGGCGACGACCGCTGTGACCTCCGCGCTGGCCCGCGTGGCGGTGATGGGAGCCACGCACGACGAACCACCTCCCGGCATCGGCGTGATCGCGGACACCGTGGACCTCTCGTTCGCCGACGACCTCACGGGTCTGGTCGAGGCGCTGCAGGGCGCTGACGTGCTCTTCGCGTGGCGGCCCCAGGGCCACCTGCTGTCCGATGCGTGGAAACATGCGGGCGGCCTCCGATGGATCCAGTCGGCATCGGCAGGAGTGGACTCCCTGCTGTTCCCCGAGCTCGTGCGGAGTCACGTTGTGGTGACGAACGCGCGCGGCGTGTTCGACGACGCGATCGCCGAGTACGTCATGGGCCTGATCCTGCTGTTCTCCAAAGGGCTGGCCGGCGTCCTCGAAGGCCAGCGACAGGGTGCGTGGCATCATCGAGAGACCGAGCGGCTCGAGGGCAAGCGCGTCCTGGTGGCGGGGACGGGGCCGATCGGCCGCGCGGTCGCCCGGAGCTGCGTGGCGATGCGCATGCAGGTGCGCGGTGTCGCACGCACGGCGAGACCCAGGGACGACGAGTTCGCGCGCGTCTTCGCCGTCGACGAGTTGGCCGAGGCCGCCGCGTGGGCGGACTACCTGGTGAACGCGCTCCCGGGCACGGCCGAGACCCGGCACGTGTTCGACTCGGCGGTCTTCGCCGCGATGGATCCGGGAGCGAGGTTCCTGAACGTCGGACGGGGGAGCACGGTCGACGAAGGCGCCCTGGCTCGAGCGCTCGAGCAGGGTCGGCTCGCCGGCGCCGCGCTCGACGTGTTCGAGGAGGAGCCGCTCCCCGCGGACAGCCCGTTCTGGGCGATGCCGAACGTCGTGATCTCCCCGCACATGGCGGGCGACTGGGCAGGGTGGAAGGAGTCCGCCGTCGAGCTCTTCGTACGGAACCTCGAGCACTACCTCACGGGCCGACCGTTCGTGAACGTCGTCGACAAGGAACGGGGATACGTGCCCTCCTGATGCGCCGACCCCCGGCGGGCGAGTAGCCTGCCCCTCGTGGGCGATGTGGCGATCTCGGTCGCGGGGCTCCGCAAGACGTACGGAAGCGTCGAGGCCGTGCGGGGGATCGACCTGTCGGTCGAGACCGGCGAGGTGTTCGCGCTCCTCGGGCCCAACGGGGCGGGCAAGACGACCACGGTCGAGATCCTGGAGGGCTACCGGCAGCGTGATACGGGCGAGGCCACCGTCCTCGGCCACGACCCGGCTCGACGCGAGCGCGCGCTCCGCGAGCGCGTCGGGATCGTGCTGCAGTCCACCGGAGTCGACCCGTACCTGAACGTCCGGGAGACGATCGAGCTGTTCGCGGGGTACTACCCGTCGCCACGGGACGTGGACGAGGTCATCGACCTGGTCGGGCTGAGCGAGAAGCGGAAGACCCGCGTGCTCAAGCTCTCGGGCGGCCAGCAGCGCAGGCTCGACGTCGCGATCGCGCTGGCCGGCGACCCCGAACTCCTTTTCCTCGACGAGCCGACGACCGGCTTCGACCCCGGGGCCAGGCGCAACGCCTGGGAGATCGTTCGGAACCTCGCCGGTCTGGGCAAGACCGTGTTCCTCACGACGCACTACATGGACGAAGCGCAGCACTTGGCGAACCGGGTGGCCGTGATCGCGAAGGGCGAGATCGTGGCCGAGGGGCCGCCGTCGACGCTCGGCGGCCGCCACCGGGCAGAGTCCATGATCCGTTTCCGCCGGCCGGCGGACGAGCTGCCTCCCTCCGTCGCCGGGTCGGCGTCGATCGACGGCGACGAGATCGCGATCAGGGTGACCGACCCGACGCGGACGCTCCACGAGCTCACGTCGTGGGCCGTGGACCGTCGTATCGAGCTCGAGGGGCTCCAGGTGACGCGCCCCACACTGGAAGACGTGTACCTGGAGCTGACGAGCGGGGAGGCGGGTGCCGAGTGAGCGACGTCGGGCTCCTCGTCGCGCAGTTGCGGACGACGAACTGGGCGTTCTGGCGGAACCCCGCGTCGGCGTTCTTCACGTTCGCGTTCCCCCTGATGTTCCTCGTGATCTTCACCGCGCTCCTCGGGAGCGGCGAGGTCGAGTTCGAGAACGGCATCGTGATCCAGCAGGACACCTACTACGTGGCCGCGATGGCGGCCTTCGCGGTGATCTCCGCCACGTACACGAACCTCGCGATCGGCGTCTCATTCAACCGCGATGCCGGGATCCTCAAGCGGACCAAGGGCACGCCGCTGCCGGGCGGGATCTACCTGTCCGGTCGCGTGATCCACGCTGTGCTGATCTCGCTCGTGCTCGTGGTGATCACGTCCGCGTTCGGGGTCGCGTTCTACGACGCCGAGATCCCGTCGGGCGTGCTGCTGTGGCAGCACCTCGACCACCGTCATCGTGGGCGCGATGGCCTTCTCGGCGCTCGGGCTCGCGACGACGGCGATCATCCCGAACGCCGACGCGTCGCCGGCGATCGTGAACGCGATCATCCTGCCGCTCCTGTTCCTCTCGGGGATCTTCATCCCGCTGGGGGAGGACGCGCCCGAGTGGATGAAGGTCGTGGGGGACATCTTCCCCGTGAAGCACTTCGCCGAGGCGATGCTGGGCTCGTTCTACGGTCCTCCGCTCCCGTTCGAGTGGTCGGACGTCCTCGTCGTGGCCCTGTGGGGGATCGCGGGATTGCTCGCGGCGGTGAAGTTCTTCTCGTGGGAACCGCGTCGTTGAGGCCGTCGGCGACCACGGCTTCGTAGAAAAAGCGTGTGCTAGTCTCCGCGGACCGGCGACGCCGGCTGCCTGGACCAGGGGGTTCCTCACGATGCGGAAAGTGCTCGGGCTCATCGCCATCTCCGGTCTGTTCCTGGCGGCCTGTGCGGAAGACAACCCCACCGTTGGCGGCACTGGCGGGGCGGGTGAGACCTCCGAGACCGGAGCGACGGGCGCGACGTCCCCGGCGACGGCGGCCGACTGCGCCGTGGCGAACGAATCGGCGTTCTTCGAGCCCGGCGCATTGACCGTCGCCACCGGGAACCCGGCCTTCCCGCCGTGGTGGCAGGGCGGCGAGAGCCAGGACTCGGAGTTCGAGTTCAACGACCCGGCCAAGGGTGAGGGGTACGAGGGAGCCGTCGTGGCCGAGGTCGCCGATCGCCTCGGCTTCACGTTCCCGGACCAGGTCACGTTCGTCCCGCTGGGGTTCAACAGGTCCTTCGCGCCGGGCGACAAGGACTTCGACTTCGTCTTGCAGCAGATCTCGTACCTACCCGAGCGCGACGAGGCCGTGGACTTCAGCGAGAGCTACTACGACGTGAACCAGGCGCTGGTCTCGGTCCAGGGGAACGACATCGCCGGCGCGACGACGATCGCCGAGCTCGCGGACGCGAGCCTCGGCGCCCCGGTCGGCACGACCAGCCTGCAGGTCATCGAGGACACGATCCAGCCCAGCGAGGACCCTCAGGTCTACGACGACCTCGCGGCCGCGGTCCAGGACCTGAAGGCCGGGTCGATCGACGGGATCGTGGTCGACCTGCCCAGCGCATTCTTCATCACCGCGGTGCAGATCCCCAAGGGCGTGGTCGTTGGGCAGTTCGAGGCCGAATCGCAGGAGTACTTCGCGATGGCGTTCGACACCGGCAACGCGCTGGTCGAGTGCGTGAACCTTGCCCTGCAGGAGATGAAGGCGGACGGGACCCTCGAGGCGATCCACGAGGAGTGGCTCGCCGGGGCGACCGACGCACCCTTCCTGACGTAGCTCGAGCTGGCCCACGTGGGTGGCGGCGGGGCACCTGAGCAGTATCAGAGCCTTCCGGGTGGGCCGATCACGCCGGGGGGCGATCGACGCTCGAGGATCCTCGCGCCCCTCCGAGCGGAGGGGGCGCGCGGCGTAACCGTCGCCGTCGTGAGCACGATCGTGTTCTTCACGGTCGTCGTGATCGCGATCGTCAACTCTTCCGGTTGGCCGCTGATCAAGGAGTCCTTCTTCGACGCGGAGGTGTTCAAGGAGGCCTTCCCCAAGATCCTGGAGAAGTTCTGGACCAACGTCTTCATCTTCATCGTGGCCGAGGTGTTCGTGCTGATCGTCGCGATGATCGTCGCGATCCTGCGCAGCGTGACCGGCCCGGTGTTCTTCCCGCTCCGCCTGATGGCGGCCGCCTACACCGACCTGTTCCGGGCGATCCCGACCATCCTGGTGATCGCGCTGCTCGGGTTCGGGGCGCCGGCGCTCCAGATCAAAGGGCTGCCGGACTCGGACGTGTTCTGGGCCATCGTGGCGCTCGTGCTCGTGTACTCCGCGTACGTGGCCGAGGTCTACCGCGCCGGGATCGAGTCGGTGCACCCCTCGCAGGTGGCGTCGGCCCGGGCGCTGGGGCTCAGCCGCCGGAAGACGCTCCGGTTCGTGGTGCTTCCGCAGGCGGTTCGCCGGGTGATCCCGCCGCTCCTCAACGACTTCATCGGCCTGCAGAAGGACTCCGCGCTCGTCGCGTTCATCGGGACGGTGGAGGGGCTCCGACAGGCGCAGATCATCCAGTTCGAGAACTTCGACTTCACGCCGTACGTCGCGCTCGCGCTGGTCTACATCGTGATCACGATCCCGCAGGCGCGGTTCGTCGACTGGCTCGTCGCCCGGGATCGGCGCCGGCGCCAAGTCGGAGCGACGCTGTGAGCCGAACCCGCGAGGTCGCGCTCCGGATCGAGGACCTCCACAAGTCCTTCGACGGGCTCGAGGTCTTGAAGGGGATCGATCTCGAGGTGGACGAGCACGAGGTGGTGGCGTTGATCGGCGCATCGGGCTCGGGCAAGTCGACCTTCCTGCGATGCGTGAACCTGCTCGAGCCGATCGACCGCGGGAGGATCCTGATCGAAGGGGAGGAGATCACGGCGCGCGGCGTGGACGTGAACCGCATCCGCCAGCGTGTCGGGATCGTGTTCCAGGCGTTCAACCTGTTCCCGCACATGAGCGTGCTCCGCAACGTCACGCTCGGTCCGATCGAGGCCCTGGGGATGTCGAAGGCGGATGCGGCGGCGCTCGCGGACGAGCTGCTCGGGCGGTTCGGTCTCCTCGACAAGCGCGACGACTACCCTGATCGACTCTCGGGCGGCCAGCAGCAGAGGGTCGCGATCGTCAGGGCGCTCGCGATGAAGCCGGACGTCCTGTTGCTGGACGAGGTGACGAGCGCCCTCGACCCCGAGCTCGTCGCCGAGGTCCTGAACGTGATCCGGGAGCTCGCCACGAGTGGCATGACCATGGTGATCGCGACGCACGAGATGGGGTTCGCGCGCGACATCGCGAACCGCGTCTGCTTCCTCGACGAGGGCGTGATCCTCGAGGAGGGTCTTCCGGACCGCATCTTCTCGGAGCCACGCGAGGAGCGGACCCGGCAGTTCCTGCAGAGCATCATCGACGCCGGGCGGATGTAGGCCTTGGCCAGGTCATCGAGCCGGGCACGTCGATCACTCAGCCGTCGCGCGCACTTCAGGGTTCGGTCAGAAGCCGGCGTCCGTCCGCCAGGCTTGCCACGTCACCTCGCCGGACGAGCAAAGCTGAGCCCCGAGATCCGGGGTGAGGACGGCGAACGCCTGCGAGACCGTTCCCGAGCCGAGATGCGGTCCGAGATGGCCGTGGACGTGCAACGCGATGTTGAAGAAGACGTCGTCGAGATCGAGCCGGCCCGGTTCCATCCGCACGCCGCCGAAGAAGAAGGAAATCACGGTGATGTCAAGGGTCGTTCCATCCTCGCAAGGTAGGTGCGAGTCGAACCCGATCTCTCGCAACGCGACATGAGCATCCCGCCGAACCGTGACCAGGTTCATCCCGCCGCCGACAGAGGTTCGCCCTCGGTAATTCCGCAGCCGACCACCTTGGAGCTCGCGCGCCGTTCCAGCCCCGGGCTCGAGTGCGGTCCACCTGGCGACCCCGTCTGCCTTCGTGATGAGCACGACCCGACCGACCAACGGTGACGAGGGCGTCGGCAGGCGCTCGACCTGCCACGTGAGCTCCCCCGTCGAGCACACCTGCGCCTGTTCGTCGGCATCGAGCGTTGCGTACACCTGGGTCAAGGTGCCGGAACCTCGAAGAGGGCCCAGCCGACCCGACGCGACGATCCCCGTATCGAAGAACACCTCGTCGAACTCGAGGACCTTGTCGACGATCCTCGGCCCCGAGGATCCGCCGAAACCGATGCCGGCTCCGAAGCCGAAGCCCGTGCCGTCCTCGCAGGTGACCGAGCCTTCGATCTCGAGCTCGCTGAGTCGCACGACGCCGTCCCGGACCTTCACCGTGATCCGTATGACCTCTCCCTGCGAAGTTTCGCCGGCGTAGTGACGGACCCTCGTTCGAGGGGTGGATGCCCCCGCCGGGGATGCCGTGGCGAGGACGACGAGGACCAGAAGCAACGAGGCCGCCCGCTTCACCAGCTCACCTCCCCGTGCAGCATCGCTCCGGGGCCAGCCGGGAGCAACCGGGCGGGTCGCCGCTCGGCCCTACACTGGGCCCGTGCCTCCGTTCAAGATCCACGCCGACCACGAGCCGACCGGCGACCAGCCCACGGCGATCGACCGGCTCGTCGAAGGCGTCCAGACCGGCGAGCCGCACATCACGCTTCTCGGCGCCACAGGGACCGGGAAGACCTTCACGATCGCCAACGTCGTCGAACGGCTTCAGCGCCCGACCCTGGTGATGGCGCCCAACAAGTCGCTCGCAGCGCAGCTCGCCAACGAGTTCCGCGAAGCGTTCCCCGAGAACGCGGTGGAGTACTTCGTCTCCTACTACGACTACTACCAACCCGAGGCGTATGTCCCGCAGACCGACACGTACATCGAGAAGGACTCCTCGGTCAACGACGAGATCGAGCGGCTCCGCCATTCCGCCACCGCCGCCCTGCTCACCCGGCGGGACGTGCTGATCGTCGCGAGCGTCTCGTGCATCTACGGGCTCGGCTCGCCCGAGGAGTACGAGGGGCAGATCCTGCGCGTGCACCAGGGCGTCGCGACCGATCTCGAATGGGCGAAGCAGCGGCTCGTCGACATCCAGTACCAGCGCAACCAGGCCAACCTGGCGCGCGGGAAGTTCCGCGTGCAGGGCGACGTGCTCGAGGTCCACCCGTCGTACGAGGAGACAGCGGTCCGCGTCGAGTGGTGGGGCGACACGATCGAGCGCATCACCAGGTTCGACCCGGTGACGGGCGAGGTCCTCGGCGAGCTCTCGGAGATCACCGTGTTCCCCGCGTCGCACTACGTCGCCTCGGATTGGCGGATGAAGCGCGCGATCTCGACGATCGAGCAGGAGTTGAAGGAACGGCTCGCGTGGCTCGAGGAGCAGAACAAGCTGCTCGAGGCCGAACGGCTCCGGATGCGCACGAGCTACGACCTCGAGATGCTCCGCGAGGTCGGGTTCTGTTCGGGGATCGAGAACTACTCGCGCCACATCGACGGCCGCGTCGCCGGCGAGGCGCCCTACACGCTCGTGGACTACTTCCCCGAGGATTGGCTCTGCGTGATCGACGAGTCGCACGTGACCGTCCCGCAGATCCACGGGATGTACGAGGGCGACAAGACGCGCAAGGAGACACTCGTCGAGTTCGGGTTCCGCCTGCCGAGCGCGCTCGACAACCGGCCCCTGCGGTTCGACGAGTTCGTGGAGAAGGTCAACCAGACCGTGTACATGTCGGCGACGCCGAGCCCGTACGAGCTCCGGGTCTCGAGCCGGGTCGCGGAGCAGATCGTACGTCCGACCGGCCTCGTGGATCCCGAGGTGCAGGTCCGTCCGACCCGGGGCCAGGTGGACGACCTGATCGAGGAGATCCGCAAACGCGCCGAGGCGGGCCAGCGGATCCTCGTTACGACGCTGACGAAGAAGATGGCGGAGGACCTCACCGACTACCTGCTCGAGATGGGCGTGCGCGTCCGGTACCTGCACTCGGAGGTCGACACGATCCAGCGGATCGAGATCGTCCGCGACCTCAGGCTCGGGGAGTTCGACGTGTTGGTGGGGATCAACCTCTTGCGCGAGGGTCTCGACCTGCCCGAGGTCTCGCTCGTCGCGATCCTGGATGCTGACAAGGAGGGCTTCCTCCGATCCGACACGTCCCTGATCCAGACGATCGGGCGTGCGGCGCGCAACGTCGACGGGACCGTGATCATGTACGCGGACCAGGTCACGGACTCGATGAAGCAGGCGATCGGCGAGACGCAGCGCCGTCGCAAGATCCAGATCGACTTCAACCGCGAGCACGGGATCGACCCGCAGTCCATCCGGAAGAAGGTGTCCGACATCCTGATCTCGATGGCGGTCGATCCCAACAAGGCGACCGCTCCGGACAAGCGCCGCCGCAAGCGCGAGCATCCCGAGATGCCCACCGAGGAGCTCGAGCGCCTGATCCAGCAGCTCGAGGAGGAGATGCACGAGGCGGCCAAGGACCTGCGGTTCGAGTACGCGGCTCGGCTGCGCGACGAGGTGGTCGACCTCCGCAAGGAGCTGAAGGCGCTGCGCGGCGCCGGGGTCGGCGGCTGAGCGCTCGATGACGCTGAAGGTCACCGCGCCGCTCGCGTGGCTCGGGCCGGGCGAGCTCGTGCGGGACGCGGCCGTCGTGTCGCGGGGAGGGGTCGTCCGCTTCGCGGGGCCGGGTGGGGACGCGCCGCCCGCCGACGAGGTCATGGAGACCGACGGCTTCCTGATGGCCGGGGTCGCCGATCGCCACGTGCACATCCGGCTCGCGGATCCGGGTGCGGTGCTCCTCGGCGGCGTCACCGCGGTTCGGGACCTGGGATGGGATCCCGACGAGATCTTCTCGCTCGCGGACGCGTCCGAGCTCCCGACGTTCACCGGCCCGCTGATCCGCGCGGTGGGTCCGATGCTCACGGCGCCCGGCGGCTATCCGACGGGCGACGGGTGGGCGCCCGACGGCGCGATCCGAGAGCTCCGAGGCCCCGACGATGCCACCGACGCCGTTACCAAGCTCGCGGGCGACGGCGCGACCGCCATCAAGGTCGCCCTGAACGCCGATGCCGGGCCCACGCCCTCGGACCCCGAGCTCGCGGCGGTGGTGGAAGCGGCACACGAACGTGGGTTGCCGGTGACGGCGCACGTCCAGGGGGCGGGCCAGACCGAACGCGCGGTCGGCGCGGGGATCGACGAGCTCGCGCATACGCCCTGGACGGAACGGCTCCCCGACCTCCTGCTCGATGCGGCCGCCCGAACGATGCGGATCGTCTCGACGCTCGACATCCTGTCGTACGGGGAGGTGACGCCCGAGCTACGCATCGCGTGCGACAACCTCGTCCGGTTCCGAGCCGCGGGTGGCAAGGTCGTCTACGGCACCGACCTCGGCAACGGTCCGATCCCTGCGGGGATCCACGTGCGCGAGGCGCAGCTGCTGCACGAGGCCGTTCGGATGGAGCCGGAGGAGGTCTTGACCGCGATGACGGCGGGTCGGCTCGCGAAGGACGCGCCCGCCGACCTGCTCGTGCTGGGGGGAAACCCGCTCGAGCGGATCGAGGCCCTCGGCGAGCTCCGGATGGTCGTTCGGGCCGGTCGGGTCGTCGTGGGGTGAGGGTCGACGGCTCAGACGACCGTCGCGTTGATAGGAGCCCGTCCGGTCAGCAGCTCGTACAGCTCGGCTAGCGTCTCGGCGTCCAGCGCCTCCGGGAGCAGCGGCGCGATCTCGCCCTCGCCCAGACCCCAGGTGACGATCTCGGCCGTCTGTTCCGTGCCCCGCTCCTTCCAGGGGACGCCCTTGTCGTTCCAGGCCCCCACCCTGCGGATCTCCATGAACCGGCGCATCATCCCGGCCGCGACATTGGTCTCGGTCCACGCGTGGGCGATCTCGTGGAGCGCGTACTTTCGGGCGTAGGGTTCGCTCGACTCCTTCGTGCACAGATCGATACGGTTCATGTAGTACAGGCCCAGCCCGCCGTTGCAGGCCTCGCGCGACCGGTGCAGGTGGACCTCGAGCGCCGGAAGGTCCCGCAGCCCCGCGCCCCGGAAGCGGCGGAGCGCCCAGTCGACAGCTGGCTCGTCCTTCGCGTCGGCCCCGTGGAACGTGACCGGTGGGGGAGCGGAGGTGGAAGTTGAGCGGGTTGCGCCGAGGGTCATCGCAGCCGCAGCGATCAGCAGCGCCGCGGCGGTTCCTCGGATCCAGGTGCGGGTGGCGGTGTTCATGTCCGCACCCTCGGGCGTGCCGAGTGCAGCGCGGCCGCAACCCTCTGGAACTCCGCTGGAACGTGACGCAGTCGCACGACCACCCTCCTCGATGACCTCCGCTCGGCTGCCCGAGGCGGCAACACGCTTCTTTGCATCGCGACGCTAGGAGGTCGTTCCCGGCGGCTCTACGGGGGCGGCCGGGCGATGTGGGGGATGCTGCCTTCCGTCCCGATACGGTGCTGAGCCCTTGACGCGGTCCGAGCGATGACGGACAACTTCGCCAGGGTCAAGGCACAGGCGGTCCTACCCTGGAGACCGGGCAGACGGGCGGAGACCCGACGCTCGACGGGGTTGCTTCGCGAGATCGACGAGCTCCGAGCCTCGCGGACGCGAGTTGCGTCGGCGAGCGATGCGGAACGTCGAGACATCGAGCGCCCCCTGCACGAGGGCGTGCAACAGGACTTGGTCGGGCTCGCCGCCAACCTCTAGGTCGCCGCGCGAGTCCGACGATCGCGAACAAGGACTTCCGAAACATGGATGTCCTCCTCCGCGGATTGATCGAACCGGCCCGGGCGATCGTGTACTTCGAGGAGATCGAGCCCGAGTTGTTCCGTTTCCCGGAGGTCGACCCGCGCGCGTTCCGTCGCCGGGTCGAGGGTGCGTTCGATGCGGCTCGCTGAGGACGCCCCGCAACCCGAAGGCTCGGCAACCGAAGGGAGTTGCCGAGCCGTTCGGTGTTTGAGGCCTCGATCCCTGGTGTTTCGGTCAGACGTCCGATCCCTTGAGCTTGTCGCGGGTGGCGACGAAGACATCGGCCATCCCCTCCGGCCCCGGCGCGCGGCCGAACAGGAGCGTCAGCGCGTTCCATGACAGGGAGGGGCGTGTCTCGGCCGCCCCCGTGTTCACGCCGGTTCCCAGGTTGGCGGGCGTGGACCAGGGGTCGTCGGTGCTCCCTCGGGTGGCTACGTACAGGTCCTGGCCTCCCTGGGCTCCCGGGTACCCGTGGTTGGAGGAGAAGACGATCTCGAGACCGTCCTTGCGCACGTTCGGCTGGATGTCGTTGCCCGCGCTGTTCAGCCCGAGGGCGGGGGAGGCCGGGCCGAACGTCCCGTCCGCCAGCCGCTGGCTGACGTAGATGTCGCCGGGAACGACCGCCGAGCTGCTCGAGAAGAACAGGAAGGCGCCACCGTCGAGCTCGACGTAGGAGGGGCCCTGCTCGTCGAGCGGGCTGTTCGGGCCCACCGGACCGCAGGCGAGGTGATCCGGCTCAGTGAACACCCCCGAAGGGCTGCGGCGCGTGAAGTAGATGTCGCCCAAGCCACAGCTTCCGGCCAGTGCCTCCCGGCTGACGAAGAACAAGCCGCCCCCGCGGACGGGGGTGGGGCAGAAGTCGTCGGCCGTCGAGTTGACAGGCTCGCCGAGGTTCACGGGCGCCCCGAACGGAGCATCCTTGCTGGGTCGGTGGGCGACCCAGATGTCCAGGTCCGTCCGCGTGTCGCCGAGGAAGCGGGGACGCGTGGACGCCAGGTACAGGTCGAGGCCGTCCGGTGACTGGATCGGGCAGCCGTCCAGGAACGCCGTGTTCAGCTCCGAGCTGTTGCCGGCGATCTCGTCGATCTTCTGCGGCGTTCCCCACGGGGACAGGTGCGGACCCGCGGCTGCTGCTGTTGCGACCGACACCATCAGTACGACAACTCCCACAACGACCTTCGCGATCTTCATCGTGACCTCCTCGGTCCGTGACCGGACGGCTCGTCCGGCGTCATGCAAGGACTTCCGAAGCATGGATCTCCTCCTCTCTAGAGCTCACCGCGTGCGAACGTGTGTCGGTTCTTTGCTTCACCGTCTTCCTCCTCTCTCGCCGTGCGATGAGCGCTCCATGCATCGCGACGGTAGGAGGTCGTTCCCGGCGGCTCTACGGTGGCGGCTGGGCGATGTGGAGGATGCTGCCTTCCATCCCGATACCGTGCTGAGTCGCTTGACGCCGTCCGAGCGATGACGGACAACTTCCGGAAGTCGAGGCACAGGAGAAGGAGGAGGAGGTCTCCTTGGAGACCGGGCAGACCGACGAGCAGCGAACCATCGATGGATTGCGCCGCGAGATCGCGGAGCTCCGAGCCTCTCGGACACGCCTCGCGTCGGCGAGCGACGCCGAACGTCGAGACACCGAGCGCGCCTTACACGAGGGCGTGCAACAAGACCTGGTCGGACTCGCCGCCAACCTCGAGGTCGCTGCGGGATCGGTCGACTCCGATCCCGCTGCGGCGAGGGCGCTCCTGGACGAGCTGCGGCGCGAAGCGCGCCGGGCGCTGACGGAGATCCAGGAGCTCGCTCACTGGATCTTCCCGCCGCTGCTCGAGCTGGGCGGGCTCGTCGCCGAGCTGCGCGCCGCGGCGGCACGCGCGGACGTGCCGGCGCAGATCGCCGTCGGGGTGGACGCTGCCGCTCCGCCGGAGATCGCCGGCGCCGTCTACTTCTGCGCGCGCGACGTGTTCGAGCGCGCGCCCGCCGGCACGCCGGTTGCGGTGAGCGTCCGGAGCGAGCCCGAAGCCCTCACCTTCGAAGTCGTCGCGGAGTGCGACTTGGGAACGGAGCGCCGCGTTTCCCACGATCGGATCGAGGCGCTGGGCGGGCTCGTGACGATCACGTCGGGGGGCGACCGGACGGCCGTGGCCGGCTCCCTGCCGATGCCGCGATGACGTTAGTCGCTCTCCGCGAGGTAGAGGATCACGGCCTTGACGCGCTTGTTCATCGACGGCTCCCAGGTGAGCCCGAGCTTGAGGAAGATCGAGTGGATCACCTTCTCGACGGACCGCTCGGCGAGGAACAGGGATTCCCCGATCGCCGCGTTGCTCTTGCCCGCCGCCATCTCGCGCAGCACGTCGCGTTCGCGCGTGGTCAAGCTCTTGAGCGGCGACCGCTCGCCGCGGGCGTCCTCTGCGACCAGCGCCTCGACGACCTTGGGATCGATCACCGAGCCGCCGTTCGCGACCGTGTGGATCGCCGACACGAGCTGGTCCGGCTCCTGGACGCGCTCCTTCAAGAGATAGGAACGTCCGGCGCTTCCGCTTTCCAGGAGGGCGAGGGCGTAGTTCGGCGTCGCGTACTGGCTGAGCACGACCACGCCGACGTCGGGGGCCGTCGTACGCAGCCGTTCCGCCGCCTGGATCCCCTCATCGCTGTTGCCGGGCGGCATGCGGATGTCCGTGACCACCACGTCCGGATGCTCCGCCTCCACGGCGGCGAGCAGGGAGTCGAGGTCGCCGCAGACGGCTGCGACCTCGAGGTCGGGATCGGCTTCCAGCAGTCGCCGGACTCCCTCGCGCACGAGGAGATGATCCTCGGCGATCACCAGGCGGAGCGGCATGGCGCGAGGATACGCCTGTGACCAGCGTCCTGGTCGTCGACGACAACGACGCGAACCGGAAGCTCGCCGTCGATGTCCTGTCCGCAGCCGGATTCCGGACGTTCGGAGCCGCGACGGCCGCGCAGGCGATCGCGCTCGCGCGTGAGCACGTTCCGGACGCGATCCTGATGGACCTCCGGCTCCCCGACATGGATGGCGTCGACGCCACGAGGAAGCTCGCGGCGCACGAGCGAACGGCTCGCATCCCGGTGGTCGCGATGAGCGCGTCGCCGCTGGAGGCAAGCGACGACTGGCTCGAAGAGGCCGGCTTCGCCGGATGGCTCGAGAAGCCGATCCACGTGACCCGGTTCCCGGATGAGGTGCGCCGCTACTGCGCCGGGGCGGGCGGCTGATAGGCTCACCGGTCGCACCGTGCTAGCACCCCCTTGTGCGGCGGGCTGGCCAGGTGGCTCGGGATCGTTGCCCTCCTTAGCCTCTAGGCGGATCGGATCCGCGGTGTGAACATCCTCGCACCGACATCCAGGCAGCCTGAGCGGAAGGGGTATCGGAAATGCGGAAACTCGTGATAGGTGGCGCACTCGGGGTCTTCCTCATCTCGGTCGTGCTCGCAGCGTGCAGTGGCTCGAGCACCGGCTCGTCCGACGGCGAGTCCCGACGATTCCAGGACATGTGGGAGATCGACCAGATCGAGAAGGACTTCCACCGCGCCACGACGGAGAAGAACATCGATCTGATGGTGAGTCTTTACGCGCCCAACGCGACGATGACGGTGGGACCGGGGACGACCGCGTCGGGACTGGACGAGATCCGGCGATTCTGGTTGGAGGATTCGGCGCCCTTCGCGGCCGAGAACGAATGGATCTCGGATCACCCGGCGTACAAGCTCGAGATCACGGTCAACGGCGACCGGGGCACGCTGCACTTCGAGTGCCACTTCGTCGACGCGAAGACCGGCGAGGTCGTGTCCGTCACGGCAGGCGACTTCGACGTGGCCCGGATCGACGGGAAGTGGCTGATCACGAACTTCGTCGCCGCGACGACGGCCCTGGAAGTCTGAGGTCTTGGCCGAGGAGCTGAAGCCGCGGGCCGCCACCGAGGGGCGGCGACGGATCGATTCGCTCGTTCGGGCCGTCGCCCGCCTGCCGGTCAAGGTTCGGACGAAGCTGCTGATCGCGTTCGTCGGCACGTCCCTGCTCCTGGTCGCGGTCGGTCTGCTGGGACAGCTCGTGCTCGGGCAGTCGAACGATCGCGTCGCGAGCATCAGGGCGCTTCAGGAACGGGCTGTCGAGTACGGCCGGCTCAACGCCGCGGCCGAGCACCTCCGTGATGTTCTGGCGCAGAACGTCGGCGACGACTTCAACGTGGTCTGGCCAGACTCAGCGCCAGACGGGCTACGCGGGACGTACTCCCTCGCGGTTGACCTGTCCGCCGTAGACGCGGCCATCGGGGTCGCGTCGAAGACGGCCGCGGATCAGCTCGGTTTCACGCCGCCCCAGGATGATCAGCTCGTCCTGCAAGAGATCGAGAGAACCGCCGATCGCCTGGGGAGGCTCATAGAGCAGAGGCTCATCCCTCTCTACGAGGGCCCGACGATCGCGATCGACGACGAGGCGACGATCGAGGAGATGCTGCCGATCCGCGCGCGAGCGGAGGGCTATGCGAGCGACCTCTATACCGACGCCGCGGAGCTGGCCAACGGGACTCGCGAGGAGATCCAGGGCTTGATCGCCCGGAACGCAAGCTCCTTCGCGAGCTCGCGAACCTTGTTCATCGGCGTCGCGGCGGGAGCGCTCGTGCTCGCGCTGCTGCTCGGATTCGTCCTCTCCTGGTCGCTGATCGGCCCGATCCAGCAGATCGACACCCGGCTGGCCGCGATCGCATCCGGCGACTTCTCGGGCCACGTGGAGGTCGAGAACAGGGACGAGCTGGGCGCGTTGGGGACCAACGTCAACCGGATGAACGACGAGCTCCGGCGTGTCTACACGGAGCTCGAGGCTGCAAGTCGGCACAAGTCCGAGTTCCTCGCCAACATGTCCCACGAGCTCCGGACGCCGCTGAACGCGATTATCGGCTTCTCACAGGTGCTGCGCGACGAGATGGTCGGCTCGGTGAACGAGAAGCAGGCGGAGTACCTCGACGACATCACCACCTCGGGCAACCATCTGCTATCGCTGATCAACGACGTCCTCGACCTCTCCAAGGTCGAGGCCGGACAGGTCGAGCTCGAGGTGCACCCGTTCTCCCTGCGGGAGGCGCTCGAGCGCGGCGTGGTGATGGTGCGCGAGCGCGCGACGGAGGACGGGGTGCGCGTCGCCTTCGAAGCCGATCCGGAGATCGACGTCGTCGACGGCGACGAACGACGGATCAAGCAGGTGATCTTCAACCTGCTCTCGAACGCGGTGAAGTTCACGCCCGCCGGCGGGGAGGTGGACGTGAGCGCGACGCGGGTCAACGGCGAGGTCAGGGTCTCCGTCGCCGACACCGGCCGGGGCATCCCGCTCGAGGATCGGGAGCGCGTCTTCGAGGAGTTCCAGCAGAGCGAGACGGGGGTCGGGCACCGCGAGGGAACCGGGCTGGGCCTCGCCCTCTCGAAGCGGTTCGTGGAGCTCCACGGCGGGCGGATCTGGCTCGAGAGCGAGCTCGGCCGTGGGAGCACCTTCACCTTCGCGTTGCCCGCGAGGTCGACGACGTCATGACGGGCGAGCGGATCCTGGTCGTCGAAGACAACGAGAAGAACATGAAGCTGTTCCGAGATGTCCTGGTCGCGACGGGCTATCGAACGCTCGAGGCGACGACGGGCGGCGAGGCGGTCGACATGGCATCCGAGCACACGCCGGACCTCGTGCTGATGGACATCCAGCTCCCGGACCTCGACGGGGTGCAGGCGCTCCACCGGTTGCGCGCGGACGCACGCACCGCGACGATCCCGATCCTCGCCTTGACCGCACAAGCGATGCGGGGGGACCGTGAGCGGTTCCTGGCCGCCGGCTTCGACGGCTACGTCTCGAAGCCGGTGAACGTCCGCGATCTGATCGAGACGGTTCGTCAACACTGCGGCGGACGGATCCGATGAGCGGCGAAGCCACGATCCTCGTCGTGGACGATGTCCCCCAGAACGTCCGCTTGCTCGAGGCCGTTCTCGTCCCGCAGGGGTACGACGTGCTCTCCGCGAACGATGGCAACGGCGCGCTCGAGCTCGTCGCCTCGGCGAAGCCAGATCTCGTGTTGCTCGACGTCATGATGCCGCCTCCGGACGGCTACGAGGTCTGTCGACGGATCCGGGAGGTCGAGGAGACCGCGGTGTTGCCGGTGATCATGGTCACGGCGAGCACGACCGAGAAGACGGAGGTGATCCGGGCGGGCGCCGACGATCTGATCGCGAAGCCGTTCAACCACGACGAGCTCCTGGCCCGGGTCCGGTCCCTCCTACGGATCAAGCGCTACCACGACACGATCGCGGCGCAGTCCGCCGAGTTGCTCGAGCTGAATCGAACGCTCGAAGACCGGGTCGAAGCCCAGGTCCTGGAGCTCGAACGGACGCGGAAGCTGCGGCGGTTCCTCTCACCGCAGCTCGCCGATGCGATCGTTTCCTCCGGCGACGACTCGATCCTGCGCAGCCATCGTCGGAACGTCGCGATGCTGTTCGCCGACCTGCGCGGTTGGACGAGCTTCGTCGATGCGGTCGAGCCAGAGGAGCTGATGCAGGTACTCGGCGAGTTCCACGACACGGTCGGAGATCTCGTCGAGCGCTTCGACGCGACCGTGGGTTTCCTCGAGGGCGACGGGGTCCAACTCTTCTTCAACGACCCGCAGGAAGTGCCCGACGCGCCACTGCGAGCGGTTCGGCTGGGGTGCGCGCTTCGAGAAGAGATGGCGACCCTGACACCTTCGTGGAGGAAGCGCGGGTACGACCTTGATCTGGGCGCCGGTATCGCGCTCGGCCACGCTACGTGCGGCGAGGTCGGCTTTCAGGGCCGCTCCGACTACGCAGCGATCGGAGCGGTGACCAACCTCGCGTCTCGGCTCGCCGACGAAGCGACGGCCGGCCAGGTCCTGATCACCCAGCGTCTCCACGCGGAGGTCGACGAGGAAGTCGAAGTGGAACCTATAGGTGAGCTCACGCTCAAGGGGTTCCGTAGTCCGATCCCTGCGTTCAACGTGATCGCCGTTCGCGAGCCGGCGGCGAACGTGTCCGCCCTGCGGGGCTCCTGAAGCGTTCACGGTCAGAAGCCTGCCGGGCCTCCTTGCCGAGCTCGATCCCAACGCGAGTGCTCGCAACCGGACCGGTAGAGGGCATCATCTTGGGTCAAGGCGGTGCCTCCTTTCGGCTCGACGTGCTGGTCAAGCAAGAGATGCGTCGCGTTTCCTTTGGAGTGTGGGACGTCGACGAGTGTCGCTACGACTCGGGGTCAGGACAACTAGGAGGCCGACTGCTGCTGCTCAACCAGCGGCGGGGGTGATCGGCGAGTGGCCGGTCAGGAGCTCGTAGAGACCGGCCATCGCCTTCGACTCCAGCGGCTCGGTGAGCTGGGGCGCGATCTCGCCGTCGCCGAGGCCCCAGGTCACGATCTCGGCCGCCTGCTCCGTTCCCCGCTCCTTCCACGGGAAACTCTTCTTGTTCCAAGCCTCCACCCCACGAACGTCCATGAAGCTGCGCAAGACGCTGGGATCGACGTTGGTCTCGATCCACGCGTGCGCGATCTCGTGGAGCGCGAACTTGCGGGCGTAGGGCTCGCTCGAGGCCTTCGTGCACAGGTCGATGCGCCCGCCGAAGTAGAGGCCGAGTCCACCGTCGCACCCGTCCTTCGAGCGGTGCACGTGGACCTCGCAGCGGCGGCAGGTTCCGTAGCCCCGCCAGCACGGAAGCGGCGCAGCGCCCAGTCGATGGCCGCCTCGTCCTGCGCGTCCGCCCCACGGACGATCAGGGACGGGGCCGCGGGAGTCGCCCGGGTTGCGCCGAGGGTCACCGTCGCGGCCACCAGGAAGAGCGCGGTGGCGGTCCTTCGGATCCAGGTGCGGGTGGTGGTGTCCATGGCCGCACTTTCGTGCCCGGCTCTGGTACCCAGGCTGCAAGACGCTGGAAGTCCGCTGGAATGTGATGCAGGTCACCACCTGGTTTGTCTTTCCTTGTGCCGGAGAGCGTCGTACCGTTCCCGCGGCATGGAGTTCCGGATCCTGGGTCCGCTCGAGGTCGTGACCGACGACGGTGCCCTCCCGCTCGGAGGGCCGAAGCAGCGTGCCGTGCTCGCGCACCTGATCCTGCGAGCGAACCGCTCCGTCCAGGCCGATCTGCTGATCGGCGAGCTCTGGGGCGACGACCCTCCCGAGACGGCACGGAACACCCTGCAGACCTACGTCTACCGACTGAGGAAGCTGCTCGGCGATCAGCGGGTTGGCGGGCGGGACGGCAGTTACGTCCTGAACGCCGAGCCGGCGGAGATCGACGCCTCGCGGTTCGAGGCCCTCGTGAAGCAAGCTAAGGGTCTCGCGCCCTCTGACCCGGCCGCCGCCGCGGCTCGGTTCTCCGACGCTCTCACGCTCTGGCGGGGATCGCCGCTCGCCGATCTGGGCGACGAACCGTCGCTCCAGGGCGAGATCGCTCGCCTGGAGGAGACGCGCCTGTCAGCGACCGAACACGGGATCGCGGCCGAGATCGCGATGGGCGGCCACTCCACGGTCGTCTCCGAGCTCGAGGCGCTCACGGCACGGCATCCGCTCCGCGAACGGATGTGGGCCAACCTCATGCTGGCCCTGTACCGGCTGGGACGTCACGCCGAGGCGTTGGCCACGTATCAGCGGGCTCGCGAGGTCCTTGCGGAGGAGCTCGGCGCCGAGCCGTCGGCGGAGCTGCAGCGCTTGCACGAGCAGATCCTGCGGCGGGACCCGGCGCTCGGCGACCGCGAACCTGTCGAGCCGCCGCGAGTGCCTCTGTGCTCGCTCGACCTGCCGGCGGATACCGAGTTCGCGAGCTACCTCATCGAGCGCACCCTCGGACGCGGCGGCATGAGCGTCGTGTACCTCGCCGAGCACCAATGGCTCCAGCGGAAGGTCGCGCTCAAGGTCCTCGCCCCGCAGCTCGCGGAGGACGAACGCTTCCGAGATCGCTTCATCCGCGAGTCCCGGCTCGCGGCCTCGCTCGACCACCCCAACATCATCCCGATCTACGAGGCGGGAGGGTCGGGTGGGGACCTGTTCATCGCGATGCGCTACGTGGAGGGGAGCGATCTCCGCACGTTGCTGCACGAGGAGGGAGCTCTCGACCCCGCGCGCGCGATCGTGATCGTCCGGCAGGTCGCGGCGGCACTCGACGCCGCGCACGAGCAGGGACTCGTCCACCGCGACGTGAAGCCCGGCAACGTCCTACTCGCCCGGGCGAGGGGCGAGGACGAGACGGTGCACGTCTACCTGTCGGACTTCGGGCTCACGAAGCGCTCGGCGAGCGATTCGGGCGTCACCGGCACGGGGCAGTTCGTGGGGACCCTGGACTACGCGGCCCCCGAGCAGTTCCAGGGCGGCACACCGGACGCTCGCACCGACGTCTACTCCCTCGGGTGCGTGCTGTTCGAGTGCCTCACGGGCCGACCGCCGTTCCAGACGGACAACGACGCGGCCCTGATGTACGCGCACCTGCAGGAAGCGGCTCCGGTGATCACGGCGACGGAGCCCGACCTTCCACGCGAGATCGATCAGGTGGTCGCGACGGCGATGTCGAAAGCCCCGGCGGATCGGTATCCGAGCGCGGGCGTCCTGGCCCGAGAGGCCTCGCGCGCGCTCGGCCTCGGGGTCGGAACCGCTCCAGGTAGTTCCGGGAAGCGATCGCTGCTCCGTCGCCTCCTCCCGGTGCTCGCGGCGGGTGTCGCGCTGGTCGTCGGCATCCTCGCGGCGTCCCTGTTCCAAGGAGATGCACCGCCGCCAGGAGGCGAAGGAGCCCCGAACTCGCCGCAGGCCGCGATGCCGAGCCCGACACCGTCACCGGCGTTCCGAACGGTGGATCGCGCGCTCACGGCCGACGAGGAACTGCTGCTCTCGTACATCCCCGGCGACGTCGGCAGCGAGTGCCTCCCGCTCGATCGGGCGGAGCCGCTCCATGGCGAGCGGGCATCGCTCGTGTGCCGAACCGAGGACGTCGAGGTCCTGTACCAGATCTTCCAGACCCGAGACGAGATGGACGATGCGCTGCAGGTGAACGTGAACAACACGCAAGCCCCCGACGGGGAGTGCGCGACCGAGACGCTCGCCGTTGGTGCTTACACGATCGATGACGAGCCCGCGGGGCGAGTGCTCTGCTGGACGATCGAGCGAAACAGCCAGCCCGCCCTGTTCGGATCAGGCAACGCCCCGGACCAGTCGCACATCGAGTGGACGGACGAGAACGCATCGATCTACGCGCACGCCGTCAGGAACGATCTCGCCGACCTCAGCCTCTACGAATGGTGGGTGACCTCCTCCGGGCCGATCGTTCCCGGGGCGGGTGGTGAGTCGAGCGAGAAGGATCGCCCGGGACCGATCGAGTTGGCCCCAGGGGATGGGAGCTATCTCGTGTCACCTGCGGGCGGATGCGGGGGGGTCCGCGGCGTCGATTGTGCGATGCATGTCGACGGCGAAACGTACAGGCTGGTCTTCTCGGATGACCCGCCCAATGTTGCGAGCGAGGTCGGGTCGCTCCTCCTCCAGAAGCCAAACGCCGTGGTCTTCTCTCCCGTGTCGGGCTTCTGCTTCGAGCCCACGGTCCTCGGAGGCGGCGGAGACTCGCGTCCTGCCGCGTACACCTGGTCGACCCGGGGGGACGAGATCACCTTCGAGCGGGTCCGGGGTGGCAGGTGCGCCGGGCCGCAGAAGCTCGGCCGACCCTGGACGCGCGCTCCGGATGGCCTGATCGCCGTCGAACAGGGCGGTGAGATCGAGCTCGTCACACCCGGCGGGGCGCTGATCGCGTCGACCACGGAGGTCCTCACGGATCCGAACACCTTTCCCGATTGGTCGCCCGACGGCTCGCAGATCGTGTTCGCGGGCGCAGGGGCCGGAACGGCGGGCTTCAACCTCTACGTGATGAACGGCGAGGGTGGCGACAGGCAGATCGTGACTGACGACATCGGCGACGAGTACACGCCCGCGTGGTCGCCGGATGGGAGCCGGATCGCATTCGCGTTCGACGACGGCGGGCAGGCGAACTTCCGGTCCGGCCTCGCCACGATGAACCCCGACGGTTCGGATCGATCGGAGGTGCACTCACGCACGAACGAGCGCATCGAGATGCCCCTCTGGTCGCCCGACGGCAGCAAGCTCGCATTCACCGTCTTCTCGCAGGAGGGAATCATCCCCTACGTGATCGACGCCGACGGCACCGACCTCATCAGGCTGCGCGATGAGCCCGGAGTCGTCGTGGAATGGACGCCCGACGGCCGCCGGATCCTGCTCTCGGCCGACGAGCGGTTCGTTTCCGTGCGTCGCGACGGATCGGGCGAGCGCGACTTCATCGATGACCTCCCGGAGGGGGGGAGGCTCGTGATGGACTGGTCACCTGATGGCAACTGGATCGTCATGTCGTCGCCTCACGCGATCGCATCGGTGTCGGGGGCGGCCGTCAACAACCTCTACCTGATGCGCGCAGACGGCAGCCAGCTCTTCCAACTGGGCCAGGGGGCCGAGCCGTCGTGGCGTCCGGAGAACGGGAGTTGACGACGCCCGATCCGGGCTGACCTGCGCGAAGGCGTCTCGGCGTCCGAGGAGGTGACCCGGAACGAGCTTCAGCTCGCGCTGCGGAACCACGGGATGCACCTCGAGGGCCTTCGCCACGACATCACGCCGGCGGGTAGCACTACCTACTGATCCACTTCGACGTTCCCGAGGCGGACGAGGCCAGGTGGTCGTTCTCGATCGGCGGTCTCGTACGCAGCCCGGTCGAGCTCAATCGCGGACGTGCGGTCTCGGCCGAAGGTGACGCTGCCGGTCACGATGAAGTGCGCCGGCAACGGCCGGGCCCGACTGTCGCCCCGACCGATCTCGCAGCCGTTGCTCACCGAGGCGATCGGGGCCGCCGAGTGGACCGGAACGCCGCTCCGCCCGCTCCTCGAGGAGGCGGGCGTCGAGAACGACGCGGTCGAGCTCGTGTTCGCCGGCGCCGATCGCGGGATCCAGGGCGAGATCGAGCACGACTACGAACGCAGCCTGTCGCTCGACGACGCTATGCGCGACTAGGTCCTCCTCGCGTACGAGATGAACGGCGCGCCGCTACCACCACAGCACGGGTACCCGCTGCGCATGGTGGTGCCCGGCTGGTACGGGATGACGAGCGTCAAGTGGCTCTCACGGATCACCGCGGTCGCGCGGCCGTTCGAGGGGTTCCAGCAGCTCGTCTACCGGTTCCGCCAGGTGCCGGACGAGGAAGGCACGCCGGTCACGAGGATGAACCCCCGGTCGCTGATGATCCCGCCGGGGGATCCCCGACTTCCTCACGCGTCGGCGGTTCGTGGCGGCGGGCCGCCATGTGCTCCGCGGAAGGGCGTGGTCAGGCTGGGCGCCGATCTCGCGGGTCGCGGTCAGCACCGACGGCGGCTCGACCTGGGCCGATGCGACACTCGGAGTCGCGACGTCACCCTATGCATGGGTGCCGTTCACGTTCGAGTGGGAGGCCTGGGAGCCGGGCGAGTTCGAACTGTCGTGCCGCGCGACCGGCGCTCTCGGGAAGACGCAGCCGTTCGAGCAACCGTGGAATTACCACGGGTTCGCGAACAACACGGTCCAACGCATCCTGGTGGAGGTTCGTCCGCCGGCATCGTAGGGCAGGACATCCTCCGTTCCGTACGTCGGATGCTGTCGTATCGTTCATCCGCCATGGAGCACCCTCCCCCCACCCACCTGCCTCGTTCGGACATCACGCCGGGAGCCGAGTTCGCCGGGTATCGGATCGAACGGGTCCTCGGTCGAGGCGGCATGAGCGTCGTGTACCTCGCCGAGCACACGGGGCTGAAGCGCCGAGTGGCCGTGAAGGTGCTCGCGCCGCAACTCAGCGACGATGCGAGCTTCCGCGAGCGCTTCGTCCGGGAGTCGCGCCTTGCCGCGTCGCTCGATCATCCGAACGTCGTTCCGATCTTCGAGGCTGGAGAGGCCGAGGGCCACCTGTTCATCGCGATGCGGTACGTGGAGGGAACCGATCTCCGAACGCTCATCCGTGAACACGGCCCTCTGGATCCCACGCGAGCGACCGCGATCGTGAGCCAGGCAGCCGATGCCCTCGATACTGCCAACAAGAAAGGGCTGGTCCACCGAGACGTCAAGCCTGCCAACATCCTCATCTCCGAGGGGGGGCGCGACGGTGCCGACCACGTCTACTTATCCGACTTCGGGCTCACGAAGCGCGCGGCAAGCGACTCCGGCATCACCGGGACGGGACAGTTCGTCGGCACGATGGACTACGCCGCTCCCGAGCAGTTCCAGGGTGGCCGTTTGGACGCCACAACCGACGTGTACTCCCTCGGGTGCGTCCTCTACGAGTGTCTGATCGGCGATCCGCCGTTCCACCGTGAGAACGACGCCGAGGTCATGTACGGCCACCTGCTCGAGGAGCCGCCTTCCTTGACCTCCACGCGCCCTGAGCTGCCCGCCACCCTCGACGCCGTCGCAGCGCGAGCGATGGCAAAACGTCCGGGTGATCGCTTCCCGAGCGCCGGCGCTCTCGCGACAGCCGCCCTCGAAGCTACTCTCGAGGACACTCGGGACGTAGCCGCGGCAGCTCCCGCGCCCTCACGTTCGCGGCGAGGGATGATCGTGGCCGTCGTCGCGATCGCCGCGATCGCCGGGGTGATCGCAGCAGTGCTCACGAGCCGCTCCGGCTCGGGCGAGGAGACCCCGCCGTCCGAGACCATCTCGCTTCCCGATGACTCGGTGACCGAGATCGATCCTGCGACGCTCTCGCCGATCGGGGGATCGGTCGAGGGGTTGTCGCTGTTTCAAGGGGCGACCTGGATCGACGAGAGGGTGGCGGTCGGAGCGGGAGGTGTCTGGGTACTCGATGCGGCGAATGTCATGCACGTCGATCCTGGACGACGCGAGGTGGAAGCTTCGATCCCGTATCTAGGCCAAGGGCTCCCCGGTACGGTGCCCCACATCGTGGCCGCGTTCCGGACCGTATGGGTGACGAGCGCGATACCGGGCCTGGACCCGAGCATCACCGGAGCGCTCGAACGGTTCGACCCTGCGACCAACGAGCCGTTGCCCCAGTTCGTGCTCCGCGGTGTTCCTGGGGCGACCGGTGTGGATGCCGGGAGGGACGCGATCTGGACGGCGTTCTCGAACGGCACGGTCGTGGAGATCGACCCGACCACGCTCGAGGTCCGGCGGACGTTCGAGCTCGGCGGAGGGATCGATGCGCTCGCGGTCGGCGGCGACGGCGTCTGGGTCGCCGACCGGCTTGCCCGCACGGTCGTCCGGATCGACGCTCGCACCGGAGGGATCGGAGACCCGGTCTCGTTCGGCGGGAGCATCGACGGGCTCGCCGCCGGGGGAGAAGAGGTGTGGGTCCTCGATGCGGTGGCCGGAACGGTCACGCAGATCGGCGAGTCGGGCTCGGTCGGACAGCCGGTGCGCGTCGGTGAGGACCCGACCGACATCACCGTGGGCTCGAGCGCATCCAGCGAAACGCTGTGGGTGACCGACGGGGGCGGGGAGCTGTACCAGATCGATCCGCTCTCGGGCGCGGTCTCTTCGAAGACAGATCTGGGAGCCGCGCTGGCGGCCGTCGCGTTCGACGAGGAGCGCGGGTCGCTCTGGGTCCTCGTGCTGTGATGCGAGGGCGGCAGTGCCAGGAGTTCGAGTGCGGAGAGAGGGGGATGGCAACACCCGAGAGCCGTCAGATCAGCGTCCGTAACTCCTCGAAGCAGCGGTCGATGTCGTCCTCGGTGTTGAAGAAATGGGGGCTGATCCGCAGCCCGTCCCCCCGGTAGTCGGTGCAGACGTCGCGTTCGAGCAGCGCGTGGCAGATCTTCCCCGCTTCTGTGCCGACGCCTACGTTGACCACCCCACCGCGGGCGCTTCGGTCCCGCGGTGTCCTGACCGGCAGGCCGAGCTCGTCGGCCCGTGCGATCAGGTGGTCGCCGAGCTCACCCTGTCGCGCGCGGATGCGCTCGGGCGTCACCTCGGCGATGACGTCGAGCCCGCCCTGCGCGATGAAGTACACGGGGGCCGGCGGCGTCCCGTGCTCGAACCGCCGAGCCGTCGGGTGGTACTCGAGGTGCTGGTTATCGAACGAAAACGGTTCGGCCGTCGCGAACCACCCCGTTACGGTCGGCTCGAGCGAGGGGATGAGATCCCGCCGAACGTAGAGGAAGACGAGGCCGGGCCCGCCGCAGAGCCACTTGAGGACACCTGCGGCGTAGACGTCGCACCCGAGATCGCGCAGGTCGAGCGGGACGATGCCGATCCCGTGGTAGTCGTCGACGAACGACAGCGCACCGCGCTCACGCGCGATCCTGCAGACCTCCTTGGCGTCGACGATGGCGCTCGAGCGGTAGAGCACCCGGTTCACCATCACGACGGCCGTGCGCTCGTCGATCGCGCGGTCGAACTCCTCGAGCGGGATCGTCAGGCCGTCGGGGGAGCGCAGCCACTCGATCTCGACCCCTCGCGTCCGATGCGCGAGCCAGACGTGGCCGTCCGTCGGGAAGTCGAGCTCGGACATCACCACCTTGTTCCGCTCGCCGAAGTCGAGAGCGGACGCGATCGTGGCGATCGCGATCGAGATGTTCGTCGTGATCGCGATCTCGTCCGGCTCGCACCCGCTCAGGCCGGCGAACGACGACTTCAGCGCGCCCATCCTCGGGAAGATGTCTTCGAACCAGACGTGGTCGGGCGCACCCTTCGAGGCCCACGCATCGAGGTACTCGTCGAGGTACGTCCGTGATCGGTTCGAGATCGGCCCGAGCGAGGCGCTGATGAGGTAGGCCTTGCGCTGGAGCACCGGGAATTCGGCTCGGTACGACTCGAGATCGCGCATCCGCAGGGCATCGTAGCCCGTCGGGCCGGGCTGCCCTTGGTGCCCTCGCGACCGACCCGATCTGCACCGGGCTTCCGAACGCGCCCGGGCCGGTGTAGAAGTTCCGCATGACGGATCTCGGGCCCGGGACCGCGCTCGGTGGCTACCGGATCGTCTCATTGATCGGCCGGGGCGGGATGGGCGTCGTCTACCTGGCCGAGCACGTGGCACTGGATCGGCGGGTGGCCCTCAAGGTCGTTGCGCCGGAGCTCCAGGCGGACCAGGCGTTCCAGGAACGATTCCTGCGCGAGGCGAGACTGGCCGCCTCGCTCGAGCATCCGAACATCATCCCCGTGTACGACGCGGGGGACGAAGGCGGCGTGCTCTTCCTCGCGATGCGATTCGTCGACGGGGAGAACCTCGGCAACGTGATCGAGCGCAAGGGGCACCTCCCCGTGGACCGAGCGGTCGAGATCCTCTCCAAGGTCGCGAGCGCCCTCGACGAGGCCCACCGCAACGGTCTGGTCCACCGCGACGTGAAGCCGGACAACGTCCTGCTCGGCAAGGGCGGGAGCGTCTACCTGACCGACTTCGGCCTCGTGCGCCGTCTCGACTCGGCATCCCGGCTGACCAAGACCGGCTACATGATGGGGACGCTGAACTACATGGCTCCCGAGGTCTTCCGCGGCCAGGCGATCGACGGGCGCACGGACGTCTACTCCCTCGCCTGCGTGCTGTTCGAATGCCTCACGGGGTCACCTCCCTTCCCTCACGAGCTGCAGCCGGCCGTGATCAGCTCGCATCTGATGGATCCGGCGCCGGCCGTGACGGCGTCGCGGCCGCAGTTGCCGCCCGCCATCGACCAGGTGGTGGCCAGGGGGATGGCCAAGGACGTGGCCGACCGCTTCCCGACCTCGGGCGAGCTCATCCAGTCCGCCGTCGTCGCCCTCGCCCCGGCAGGTGCGGGCGTGGTCGGCGCGCCAGTCACGCTCCCGACGCCTCCGCCTCAGCCGAGCGGACCCCCGAACATCGAGGAAACGACCTTCGCCCCGCCGCCGGCGGATGGCGACGGGAGCCGAACCCGTCGGCGATGGGCAGGGGCGGCCGGGGGGCTGGTCGTGCTCGGGATCGGCATCGCGGCCGCATCGCTGCTGCTCGGCGACGCGGAGCCCCCGGGACCTCCGACAGGATCCACGGCCACCGGCGTCACCGGCGCCACCGGGAGCGAGCCGAGAGATCCTGCGTTCGAGGAGATCGCCACCGTCGACGGCATCCCGAGCTTCGTCGACCTCGACTTCGGTGCCGTGTGGGTGGGGTCCGACGACGGGACCCGCGGGACCCTGTCGCGCGTCGATCCGCTGAGCGGCGCCGTCGAGGAGATCGACGTCGGCCGCCGCCCCGTGCGCATGACGTTCACGGGGACCGACGCCGACGGAAGCGTGTGGACCGCCAACCAGGGAGAGAACACGGTCTCCCGGGTCGACGTGCCGCTCTCGGACGCGCAGCCGGTCACGTATCCGGTGGGGGAGGCTCCGACACGCATCCAGTCCCCCCGAGCAGTGGACTTCGTCTGGGTGGCGAACGGTGGAGGCGGCTCCCTCACACGGATCGACTCGACGATCGGATCGGTGGACCTGGCGATCGTCGAGGTGCCGGTCGGGTCGCGCCCCCAAACCCTGAGCGCGACCCCTGGCACGGTCGTCACCGCCGACGAGCGCGACAGCACGGCGACGATCGTGGACGGTCCGACGGCCACGAGGGTCGCCACCGTGCCCGTCGGCACGTCGCCGTCCTCGGTCGTGCTCGTCCCGCCCGATTTCTGGGTCGCCAACGCCGGCGACGGAACGATCTCGGTGGTGGACCCCAGGGAAGCGGAGGTGATCCAGGAGATCGAGGTGGGGTCCCAGCCGACCGGCCTGACCGGCGACGGCAGGGGGTCGGTCTGGGTCCGCAACGAGGGCGACGCGACCCTGTCCCGGGTCAGTGTCGAGGACCTGGAAGAGGTGTCGACGGTCTCCGTCGGCTCCAGGCCGGTCGCACTCGCGATGACAGCGGGCGCGGTGTGGGCTGCGGTATCCGACGGGGTCCTGGTGAGGATCGACCTGGACGACGAGAGCACGCGCGAGTTCGAGATGGGCTGTCAGGCGATCTCGATCAACTCGCCGTGGCCGGATCCATCGACGTTCGGACCGGAGTTGCAGGGGGTCTGGGTCGTGTGCGAGGACGGAGCGATCCTCCACCTCGACGCGGACGCCTGAGCGCGACGGACTACACGAGCGCCCTCAGGAGACCCACGAGGCCGGCACCCAGGACCACCCAGACCACGTTGACCTCGAAGCGCCGGAGCGCGACGAACGACCCGATCGCGACCGCGAACGCCAGCGCGTCGACCGAGGAGATGACGGGAACCGCGACGTCCTGCCCGAAGGGAGACCGGACCCGAGTCTCGTCGAACAGGACGCTGGTGGCGAACGTGACCGCCAGGCTGCCGATCACGCCGACGACGGCGGCCGTGATCGCCGCGAGCGCCGACCCGAGCCGCTCGTTGCCGCGGAGGCGCTCGACCGAGGGAGCCCCCAGGAAGATCCACAGGAAGCTCGGGACGAACGTCGCCCACGCCGCGACCGATGCGCCCACCACGCCGGCCGCGACGGGCCCGAGCGACCCCGGCTCGCGGAACGCGCCGAGGAACCCGACGAAAGCGACGACGAGGATCAGGGGTCCGGGTGTCGTCTCGGCCAGGCTCAGCCCGACGGCCATCTCGTCGGCCGTCAGCCAGCCATACCGGATGACTGCGGCTTGGTTCACGTACGCCAGCACCGCGTACGCGCCTCCGAAGGTCACCAGCGACATGACCGAGAAGAACAGCGCCTCCTCGGCGAGGACGCTGTCGAACCCCGCCGCAGCGGCGACCACCAGCAGGGGGACGAGCCAGACGGTCAGACCGACGGCGAGCACCCGCGCCGTCCTCGCCAGGGTCGGCCGGACGCGTTCGGGATGCTCGGAGGGTGCCACCGCGCCAAGACCCGGGGGCCCAACGCCAGGCACGAGCAACCCCACAGCGCCGGCTCCGAGAACGACCAGCGGGAACGGGACGCCGAACAGGTAGAGCGCGAGGAACGCGACCACCGCGATCACGACGAGCACGGGCCGCCCGAGCGACCGCCCCGCGATCCGGAGCATCGCCGCCGCCACGATCCCCACGACGGCCCACGCGAAGCCGTCGAAGACGCCGGAGATCCAGGTGACGTCGCCGTGCACCGCGTAGACCCAGGAGAGGGCGACCATCAGGAAGAAGGCGGGGAGCAGGAAGAAGAGGCCCGCGACCAGCGCCCCTGGTGATCCGTTCAGCAGCCAGCCGACGTAGATCGCGAGTTGGTGCGCCTCGGGGCCGGGCAGGAGCATCGCGAAGTTGAGCGCGTGGAGGAAGTTCGGCTCGCCGATCCACCGGCGGCGGTCCACGAGCTCCGCGTGCATGAGCGCGATCTGCCCGGTGGGCCCCCCGAAGTTCACGAACCCCAGCCGCACCCAGAACCGGACGGCGTCGCCGAACGGGACGCTCTCGGCCGGCGCGGTGGGCTCCATGCGCGGCACGATATCCGGCCACGTCGGGACCTCGTCGGACGATGTCGGAGCCTTCGGTACGATTCCCCCGATGGGAACCGACACGCTTGTCATTCACGGCGCCCGCGAGCACAACCTCAAGAACGTCACGCTCGAGCTTCCGCGCGATTCCCTGATCGTGTTCACGGGCCTGTCGGGTTCCGGGAAGAGCTCCCTCGCGTTCGACACGATCTACGCGGAGGGCCAGCGGCGGTACGTCGAGTCCCTCTCGGCCTACGCACGCCAGTTCCTCGGCCAGATGGAGAAGCCCGACGTGGACTTCATCGAGGGGCTGTCGCCGGCCATCTCGATCGACCAGAAGTCCACCTCGAAGAACCCGCGGTCCACGGTGGGCACGATCACCGAGATCTACGACTACCTCCGCGTGCTCTACGCGCGGATCGGCCACCCGCACTGCCCGAAGTGCGGCCGTCCCATCGGCCGGCAGACCCCCGACCAGATCGTCGACCAGGTGATGCAGCTCCCCGAGGGAACCCGGTTCCAGGTCCTGGCGCCGGTCGTCCGAGGACGCAAAGGCGAGTACGAGAAGCTTCTGCAGGAGCTCGCGCAGAAGGGGTTCGTCCGCGCCCGGATCGACGGCGAGGTGCGCGACCTCTCCGAGTCGATCCGGCTGCCCCGGCACTACAAGCACACGATCGAGGTGGTCGTGGACCGGCTCGTCGCCAAGCCGGACATCCGACGCCGGGTGGCCGACTCGATCGAGACGGCGCTGCAACTGACCGAGGGCCTGGCGGCGATCGCGGTGCAGACGCACGAGGGCGAGGACGTCCAGACGTTCAGCCAGTCGCTCGCGTGCACGTACGACGGCCTGTCGTTCGAGGAGCTGCAGCCGCGCAACTTCTCGTTCAACTCGCCGTACGGCGCGTGTCAGACGTGCGACGGGCTCGGCACACGGCTCGAGGTCGAGCCCGAGCTCGTCGTGCCGGATCCGGATCTCTCCATCGCGGAGGGCGCGCTCGCGCCGTGGTCGAGCTCACGGCTCGAGTACTGGGACCGGGTGCTCGAGGCGGTCGCCCAGGACCAGGGCTTCTCGATGACGACCCCGTGGAAGCGGCTCGGGAAGAAGGCTCGCGACGTGGTGCTCTACGGATCCGACGACGAGATCCACGTCCGCTACAAGAACCGGTACGGCCGGACGCGCTCGTACTGGACGACGTACGAGGGCGTGATCCCCGTCGTCGAACGCCGGCACGTCGAGACCGATTCGGACAGCCAGCGCGATCGGCTCGAGGAGTTCATGCGCGAGATCCCGTGTCGAACCTGCGACGGCGCGCGCCTTCGCCCGGAGACCCTCGCGGTCACGGTGGGCGGGCTGAACATCTCGGAGCTGACCAGCCGCTCGATCCGCGACACCCTCACGTTCACCCACGAGGTCGAGCTCAGCGAGCGCGAGCACATGATCGCCGAGCGGCTCCTCAAGGAGATCCGCGAACGTCTGCAGTTCCTCGTCGACGTCGGGCTCGATTACCTCACGCTCTCGCGGGCCTCGGCCACGCTCGCAGGCGGGGAGGCCCAGCGGATCCGGCTCGCGACGCAGATCGGGAGCGGGCTCGTGGGCGTGCTCTATATCCTCGACGAGCCGTCGATCGGGCTCCACCAGCGCGACAACCGGCGTCTGCTCGACACGCTCGTCCGGCTCCGAGACCTCGGGAACACCCTGATCGTCGTCGAGCACGACGAGGCCACGATCGACGCGGCCGACCACATCGTGGACATCGGTCCGGGCGCCGGGCACGCCGGGGGGGAGATCGTCTACTCGGGCGACCTGAAGGGGTTGCTCGAACACGAGGACTCGATCACCGGTGCGTTCCTGTCGGGACGCCGGATGATCCCGACGCCGGAGGTGCGCCGGACGCCCAGCGACCGGTGGCTGAAGCTGCTCGGAGCGCGCGAACACAACCTGAAGAACATCGACTTCCTGGTCCCGCTCGGCGTGCTCGTCTGCGTCACCGGCGTCAGCGGGTCGGGCAAGTCGACCCTCGTGCAAGAGGTGCTGCTCCGGGCACTGATGCAGAAGATCTACCGGTCGCGGGCGCTCCCTGGGCGCCATCGGCGGCTCGTCGGCTGGGAGCAGATCGACAAGGTGATCGACATCGACCAGTCGCCGATCGGACGGACCCCGCGCTCGAACCCGGCGACGTACACGGGCGTGTTCGACCACGTCCGCAAGCTCTTCAGCCAGGTGCCCGAGGCGCGCGTTCGCGGCTACCTGCCGGGCCGGTTCTCGTTCAACGTTCGGGGCGGCAGATGCGAGAACTGTGCCGGCGACGGCCAGATCAAGATCGAGATGCACTTCCTGCCGGACGTCTACGTCACGTGCGAGGTGTGCAAGGGACACCGGTACAACCGCGAGACCCTCGAGGTGAAGTACAAGGGCCGCTCGATCGCCGACGTCCTGGAGATGAGCGTCGAGGAGGCGCTCGAGTTCTTCCAGAACATCCCGGTGATCAAGCGTCACATGCAGACGCTCTCCGACGTCGGGCTCGGGTACGTCAAGCTCGGTCAGCCCGCACCCACGCTCTCGGGGGGCGAGGCGCAGCGGATCAAGCTCTCGTCCGAACTGCAGAAGCGCGCGACCGGCAGCACGCTCTACGTCCTCGACGAGCCGACCACCGGTCTGCACTTCGAGGACATCCGCAAGCTCTTGTCGGTCTTGCAGCGACTCGTCGCACAGGGCAACAGCGTGATCGTGATCGAGCACAACCTCGACGTCGTGAAGACGGCGGACTGGATCGTCGACCTCGGTCCCGAAGGCGGCGACGCCGGGGGCGAGATCGTCGTCGCAGGCCCGCCGGAAGACGTTGCGGCGCATCCCTCATCGCATACGGGACGGTTCTTAGCCGAGGTCCTGGGGACCCTCCCGCTCGAACTGGCAGGCGCATCGCGAGAGTCGTGAGCTTACGCGCGGTATCCAGCCCTCCGCGGATGGGAGCTTGCTAGGATTGCGCGCGCTCATGCCCCAGGCCTCGGGAAAGAAGCTCGTGCGGCTCGCCTTCGTCCTGGCGCTGATCGCCGCGGCCTGCTCCGAACCGCCGACTCCGTCCGTCGACGTGGGAACGGGCGTCCGTTTCCTCCCCGCGGTCGCCGACTCCATGAACGACGCCGGGCGTTTCAGCTCGGTCGTCACGAACGAGGCCGGTCTTCCCGTGGTCGCGTACTTCGGGTTCGAGGAGGTCCCCGAGGAGGGCGAGGTCGTCGCCCCACGGCCCGTCGGCGCGCCCTCGCTGCCGGGGGTGTTCATGGCGACCGTGAGCGAGGAGGGGTTCTGGACCAGGGGGGCCATCGCGATCGCCGAGGAGATCCCGAACGTCGACGTCGCGTTCAACCCGGCGTTCGAGCCGTCGGTCTCGAGGCTCTCGCCCGAGAACGTGACGGGCCTCGATCTCGTCGCCGACGGCGACACCTATCACGCGGTCTGGGGTTCGGCGGGCGGCGTCTTCTACGCGACCGGATCGCTCGACCCCGCGACGACGACGGCGGCGGAGGCGACGCTGGTCAGCAGCGTGCCGGGAGGGCTGGGGCCGTCGATCGGGGTCGTGGGCGGCGAGCCGTGGATCGCGTTCCAGACCTCGACGTCGGCGAACGGCACGGTGCAGCTGGCGGTCCCGGACGGCGAGCGCTGGCAGGTGGATACGGTCGCCGACGCCCCGGGGTGCGACACGTGCACGACCGCGGTGATCCCGCTCGGCGCGAGCGCCGCCGTCGCCTACTCGGCTGGGGGCAACGGCGTGTCGGTCGCGACGAACGACGGCGAGAACGCGTGGCAGAGCTTCGAGGTCTCGACCGCCGGCGGGCAGGGCCTGGACGGGGTCGCGATCGGGAGCGACATCGGCTTGACCTACTACGAGGACGGGCAGGTGACCGTCGCGACGGGAACACCTGGATCGGTCCAGAGCAACGCGGCGGGTGAGGTTGCCGAGGGTTCCGAGTCCGCCGAGGGCGCGGGGACCTCGATCGCCGCGGCTTCGGACGGTGCGGTGGTCGTGGCGTGGCACGACACCGAGGCGAGCGTCCCGTTCGCGATCGGCGAGCCCGGCTCGTTCGAGCCGGTCGACACCGCGGGCTCGACCGAAGGTGGCGCGTACCCGACCGTGGCCGTCAACGCCGACGGATCCGCGTCGTTCCTCTCGTGGTACGACACAGAGGAGCAGGACCTGCTGATCGGCGGGTACGGCGAGTTCGAGGACGTGCCGTTCGCGGCGCCGAGCCCCGTGCCGACCGGGCGGGCCGCCGAGACGAGCGCTCCGCCGTCGGAGGAGTGCGCACCGGTCGAAGGCGGGACCGTCACGGTCGTCGCCGAGGGCGTGGCGTTCACCGAGGGCGATTGCATCGAAGCTCCCGCGGGCGAACCATTCACGATCGCGTTCGACAACCGAGACGCGGACACGGACCACAACGTGCAGATCTTCGGGGGCCCCGATCCGGAGGGGGAACCGCTGGTCGAGGGCGAGATCATTACCGGTCCCGACCAGATCGACTACGACGTCCCCGCCCTCGACCCCGGGGAGTTCGCGTTCAACTGCGTCGTCCACCCGACGATGACCGGCACCGTCCAGGCCGGCGAGGCGGGGGCCGACGGAGGCGGAGGCGATGGCGGCGCTGGTGGTGGTGGTGCCGCGACCACCGTGACGGCCTCCGGGATCGCGTTCGACACGGAGACCTTGGACCTGACGGCGGGCGAGCCCACGCCGATCCACTTCGTCAACGAGGACGAGGGCCAGCAGCACAACATCGCGATCTACCCGAGCGAGGACGACCTGGCCAACGCCCTGTTCGAGGGTGAGCTCATCACCGGTCCCGACGAGATCGACTACACGATCGATCCGCTGGAGGCCGGCGAGTACTACTTCCAGTGCGACGTGCACACCACGATGAATGGGTCGGTGAACGTTTCCTAGTTCACACTCCGTACACCCGATCCCCGCAGGTCGCCGCGCTACGATGACTGCGTGAGCGTCCCCCGGCCGGTGGCCTCGTCGATCCCCGACGCGCCCGGCGCCTACCTCTTCCGGGATGCGGACGGGCGAGTCGTCTACGTGGGCAAAGCGCGTTCCCTGCGCAAGCGGCTGTCCAACTACTGGGGGCGGGACCTCCATCCCCGAACCGACGCGATGATGGCCTCCGCCACCTCCGTCGAGTGGATCCTGGCTTCGACGGAGGTCGACGCCCTGCTCCTCGAGTACAACCTGATCCAGGAGCATCGTCCACGGTTCAACGTCCGCTACCGCGACGACAAGTCCTATCCGTACCTCGCGTTGACGGTGGGGGAGCGGTGGCCGAGGGCGCAGGTCCTCCGCGGCGCCAAGCGGAAGAACGTCCGGTACTTCGGACCGTTCGGCCACGCGTACGCGATCCGCGAGACGCTGGACGCGCTCACCCGGGTCTTCCCGGTCCGAACCTGCTCGAACGCGTTCTTCGACCAACGGGCTCGGGCCCGCAGGCCGTGCCTCTACTACGACATCGGACGGTGCGCCGGACCCTGCGTCCCCGAGACGACGGGCGTCACCGAGGAGTCGTACCGGGCGCACGTCGACGCGCTCGGCGACTTCCTGTCGGGTCACGAGCGACCGGTGTTCGAGCGGCTCGACCGCGAGATGAGCGCCGCGTCCGAACGGCGTGAGTACGAGCACGCCGCGAAGCTCCGGGACCAGCTCGCCGCCGCGAGGCGCGCGCTCGAGAGCCAGGAGATGGTCCTGACGCAGCCCGAGGACCTCGACGTCGTGGGCATGGCCGAGGACGACCTCGAGGCCTGCTTCCAGGTGTTCTTCGTCCGACGCGGACGCGTGACGGGACGGAAGGGCTGGGTGGTCGACCGGGTCGAGGACCTCGATCGCGCCGGCCTGATCGGGTCGTTCCTCCGGGAGCTCTACATGCAGCGCTCCGAGGTGCCGCCCCGCGTCCTCGTGCCCGAGACGCCGGGCGACGCCGACGTGCTCGACGAGTGGCTCTCGACGCGCCGTGGGGGACCGGTCCGCTTCGCCGTCCCCGAACGCGGCGCCAAGCGCAAGCTCATGGAGACCGTCGCGCAGAACGCCCGCGACCACTTCCACCGCCACAAGCTGCGGCGCGCTTCGGACTTCGGTGCCCGGTCCCGTGCGCTGTCCGAGCTCGGATCGCTGCTCGAGCTCGAGCAGGCCCCGCTTCGGATCGAGTGCTTCGACGTCTCGAACCTGGGTCCGACCGACACCGTGGGCTCGATGGTGGTCTTCGAGGACGGGCTGCCCAAACGCAATGACTACCGACGGTTCGAGATCAAGGGGGTCCCCGGACAGGACGATCTCGCAAGCATGGAGGAGATGCTGGGCCGGCGGGTGGCCCGCCTGCTCAAGGACCGCGACCGCGAGCCCGGCGAGCGCCGCCGGTTCGCCTATCCGCCGGCGCTCATCGTCGTCGACGGCGGACGTGGACAGCTCTCGGCCGCGACGAAAGTCCTCGCGGAGGCCGGCCTGCACATCCCGGCGATCGGGCTCGCCAAGCGCCTCGAGGAGGTGTACTTCCCGGATCGCCCCGACCCCCTGTTGATCCCGCGAGGCTCGGAGGCGCTGTTCGTCCTGCAGCACATCCGCGACGAGGCGCACCGCTTCGCCGTCACGTACCACCGCGAGAAGCGGGGCAAGCGCGCGCTCGCCTCGCCGCTCGACGACGTTCCGGGCGTCGGACCGTCGCGCAAGAAGGCGCTGCTGAAGCGCTTCGGCTCGCTCGCGCGGCTCTCGCGCGCCGGCGTCGACGAGATCGCCGCGACCCCCGGGATCGGCCCCGAGCTCGCCAGGTCGGTCCACGAGCGACTGACGGGGCCGGCGGCCACCGAACGGAGGCAGTCGGCGTGACCACAGGCCGCTCGCGAACCGAGACCGACCGCGCGGCCGCACAGCCGCGCGGCGGCGTCCTCGGGGCGCGCCGGCGTCGAGCCGCCAAGGCGCGGATGGCGTTGGATCCCGCCGCGGGCCCGGGGTTCACGATCATCACCGGCCTCTCGGGTGCCGGCCGGTCCGAGGCCGCGCGGTGCCTCGAGGACCTCGGGTTCTTCGTCGTCGACAACCTGCCGCCGGCCCTGCTCCCCAAGATGGCCGAGCTCGCGTCGCGTCCAGGCGGTCCGGGGCGGGTCGCGATCGTCCTGGACGTGCGCGGCGGCGTGTTCTTCGGGGAGCTCTCCCGCGCGCTCCCCGAGCTCGAGGAGTCGAAGATCCCGTACCGGATCCTGTTCCTCGAGGCGTCGGACGAAGACCTCGTGAACCGCTACGAGTCGACGCGACGCCGGCACCCGCTGGCGCCGGCCGATCGCGTCGTCGAGGGGATCCGCAAGGAACGACTCATGATGGAGAGCCTGCGGGGCGAGGCCGACCTGATCATCGACACGTCCGGGCTCACGCCCCACGGGCTCCGGGACAAGATCCGCGACGCGTTCGCCGACGCGCCGCCCGAAGAGAGCCTCCAGGTCAGCCTCATCTCGTTCGGCTACAAGTACGGCGCGCCGCGAGACGCCGATCTCGTGATCGACTGCCGGATCCTCCCCAACCCGCACTGGATCGACGAGCTCCGCCCGTTGCCGGGAACCGACGAGCAGGTCCGCTCGTACGTCAAGGGGCAGCAGCCATACCGCGAGTTCCTGCGGCGCCTTCGGTCGCTGCTCGGATTCATGGTGCCGGGGTTCGTCGCCGAGGGGAAGTCGTACCTCACGATCGCCGTCGGATGCACCGGAGGGCGTCACCGCTCCGTGGTGGTGGTCGACGACCTGGCGAAGTTCTTCGGGGACAAGGGCCTGCCGGTCTCCGTCGACCATCGCGACCTCGAACGCTGACCGTCGCGCGAGCAGCGGGGCGTCCGGGGTTCGTCGGAGGGGTATTGGCTAGGATGGCTGAGACCCGTGAGGAGGTCCCCATGAGCGTGAAGATCGGCATCAACGGCTTCGGACGCATCGGGCGGAACTTCTTCCGCGCGGCCCGACAGCAGGGCAAGGACTGGGACTTCGTGGCCGTGAACGACATCACGGACGCGAAGACCCTCGCGCACCTGCTCACGTACGACTCGGTGCTCGGCCGGTTCGACGCCGAGGTGGGGACATCCGAGAACGGTCTCCTGGTGGACGGCGACGAGCTCCGGGTCCTCGCGGTCCGCGACCCTGCCGAGCTTCCGTGGAAGGAGCTCGGCGTGCGGATCGCGGTCGAGTCGACGGGGCTGTTCACCAAGCGCGAGGATGCGGACAAGCACATCGCCGCCGGCGCCGAGAAGGTCATCATCAGCGCTCCGGCCAAGGGCGAGGACCTCACCGTCGTCCTCGGCGTCAACGACGACGTCTACGACCCGGCGCAACACAACGTGATCTCGAACGCGTCGTGCACGACGAACTGCGTCGCCCCCATGGCCAAGGTGCTGGACGACGCGTTCGGCATCGAGCGCGGGTACATGACCACGATCCACGCGTACACGAACGACCAGCGGATCCTCGACCTGCCGCACGAGGACCTGCGTCGCGCTCGTGCGGCGGCGATCAACATCATCCCGACCTCGACCGGCGCCGCGAAGGCGACCGGGCTCGTCCTCCCGCACCTCCAGGGCCGGCTGGACGGGCTCGCGATGCGGGTGCCGGTCCCCGACGGATCGGTCACCGACCTGGTCGCGACCGTGCGGTCCGAAGCGACGATCGAGGACGTCAACGCGGCGTACCGGAGCGCGGCGGAGAGCGGCCCGCTCTCGGGCGGGCGTCTCGTGTACACGGAGGACCCGATCGTCTCGACGGACATCGTCGGCAGCCCGGCGTCGTGCACCTTCGACGGGGCCGCGACGATGTCCATGGGCTCCCTCGTGAAGGTCGTCGGCTGGTACGACAACGAGTGGGGTTACTCCAGCCGGCTCGTCGACCTCGTCGACATGGTCGCGCGCTCCCTGTAGTTGAGTCGCGCGGTGCGACTCCCAACGCTCGAGGACCTGGGCGCGGTCGATCGCGCCCGCGTGTTCGTTCGGCTCGACCTCAACGTGCCCCTTCAGGACGGCGCCGTGGCGGACGACGCCAGGATCCGCGCCAGCCTGCCGACGCTGACCGAGCTGCTCGAACGCGGATCGGCGATCGTCGCCGCCTCGCACCTCGGGCGCCCGAAGGGCAGGGTGGACGAGGGCTCCCGGCTCGAACCCGTCGCCGGGCGCCTCCGCGAGCTCCTGGAACGGCCGATCCGGTACCTGCGGGCCGACGGCGTGCTGAACGCCGACGTGGAGCAGGCGTGCGGTGCGCTCGAACCGGGCGAGGTCGCGCTCCTGGAGAACCTGCGCTTCGATCCGGGTGAGGAGGCGAACGATCCGGCGTTCGCGGGGGGCCTGGCCGGGCTGGCGGGTCCGTACGTCGACGACGCGTTCGGCGCGGTCCACCGCGCGCACGCGTCCGTGGCCGCGCTCCCCGAGATCGTTCGGCGGCGCGGCGATCCGGCGGTCGCCGGGCGGCTGGTGCAGCGCGAGGTCGAGGCGCTCTCCCGGCTCCGCGGCGGGCCCGCTCGTCCGTACGTCGCGGTGCTCGGCGGCGCGAAGGTGTCCGACAAGCTCGGGACGATCGGCGCCCTCGTCGAGCAGGTCGACGCGCTCCTCGTGGGCGGTGCGATGGCGTTCACGTTCATCGCGGCCGAGGGCGGGTCGGTGGGCAAGAGCCTCGTGGAGCCGGATCGGTTCGAGGAGGTCCGCGCCGCGCGGCGGCGCGGCGAGGAGCGGGGCGTCATCGTGCAGCTGCCCGAGGACGTGGTCGCCGCAGGCGCCATCAGCGCCGACGCCGACCGGCACACGGTCCCGGTTGCCGAGATCCCATCCGGCGAGCTCGGACTCGACATCGGGCCGCGGACGGTGGAGGAGTTCGCCCGCACGATCGCCGAGGCGAAGACGATCCTGTGGAACGGGCCGATGGGCGTGTTCGAGCTCGAACCGTTCTCGGCGGGAACCCGGGGCGTCGCGACGGCGATCGCGGGATCGCTCGGCGTACTCGGTCGCCGGCGGCGGCGACAGCCTGGCGGCGATCGCGCGCTACGGCCTGGAGGAGGGGTTCGACCACCTCTCGACCGGCGGCGGAGCCTCGCTCGAGCTCCTCGAGGGTCGCGAGCTGCCCGGTCTCGAGGTCCTGAGGAGCGAGCCGTGAGCGCCCGCCGTCCGATCATCGCCGCGAACTGGAAGATGCACCTGACGCACCTCGAGGCCATCCAGACCGTCCAGAAGCTCTCGTACCTGCTCGATCAGGGCGACACCGACCGGGTCGAGGTCGTGATCTGTCCGCCGTTCACCGCGCTCCGGACCGTGGAAACCCTGATCCAGAGCGATCGTCTCCCGTTCGGGCTCGGTGCCCAGAACGTCCATTGGCAGGCGGCCGGTGCCTTCACGGGCGAGGTGTCGCCGCAGATGCTCGGCGCCCTGCGGGTCGCGTACGTCATCGTGGGCCATTCCGAGCGGCGGGAGCTGTTCGGCGAGACCGACGAGACCGTGAACCGGAAGGTCCGCGCCGTGGTCGCCGCCGGGATGACCCCGATCCTGTGCGTGGGGGAGACGTTGCAGGAGCGCGACGTCGGGGCGACCGACGACAAGGTCGCCGGCCAGCTCCGAGCGGGACTCGCGAGCCTCGGTGAGGCCGACGCGTCGAAGCTCGTGGTCGCCTACGAGCCGATCTGGGCGATCGGCACCGGGCGCAACGCGGAGCCGGCCGACGCCGGCCAGGTGATCTCGCTGATCCGATCGACGCTTGCCGAGCTGTACGGGAAGGGACTCGCGGACGCGACGCGGATCCAGTACGGCGGGAGCGTGAAGGCCGGCAACATCCGCGACTTCATGGCCCACCCGGAGATCGACGGAGCCCTCGTGGGCGGCGCGAGCCTCGACCCCGAGGAGTTCGCCCTGATCGTGAAGTACCGGTGAGGACCATCAGGTGACCGCTCGGTGAAGCGCCTGCTCTACGTCTGCCTCGACGGGCTCGGCGACGATCCGATCCCGGAGCTCGGCGACCGGACGCCGCTCGAGGCGGCCGAGACACCGTTCCTCGATTCGCTCGCCCGCGGTGGCCGAACCGGAACGGTCGTCACGGTGGGGGAGGGGATCGCGCCCGAGTCGGACATCGCGGTGTTCGCGATCCTCGGGTACGACCCGCGGGACGAGCATCCGGGCCGGGGCGTGGTCGAGGCGGTCGGGACCGGGATGGAGTTCACGGATGGCGACCTCGCCTACCGGGTGAACTTCGCGACCGCGGACGGCTCGCAGGATCGTCGACCGGCGGGTCGGACGCGACCTCACGTCCGAGGAGTCGGCGGCGCTGGCCGACGAGGTCAACCGCCGGCTCTCGTTGCCGAACGCCACCTTCGAGCTCCGGGCCACGGTCGAGCACCGCGGCGTGCTGGTGATCCGCTCGAACGACGGGGCCCTGTCGGCCGAGGTCTCGAACACCGACCCCGCCTACCGCAAGGAGGGACATCTCGGCGTCGCGCTGGAGACGTTCGAGCCCGAGGTCGCCCGGTGCGAACCCCTCGAGGAGACCGACGCGGCCCGCCGGGCGGCAGAGCTGACGAACGCGTTCGTCGAGGGCGCCGCGCGGATCCTGGACGCGTCGGACGTGAACGCCGATCGCGAGCGCGCCGGCAAGCTCCCGGGGAACCTGATCCTGACGCGCGACGCCGGGGACCACCTCCCCTCGCTCCAGCCGATCGCCGACCGCTTCGGGCCCGGTTGGGGGTGCTTCGTCGAGATGCCGGTCGAACGCGGGATCGCCACGCTCCTCGGGATGGAACCGGTCGACGCGCCACGGCTGCGGATCGAGGAGGACTACGCGGCCTGGGCGTCGCTCGCGGTCGAGGCGCTCGAGGGCTACGACGCGCTGTACGTCCACATCAAGGGCCCGGACGTCCCCGCCCACGACGGACGAGCCGAGGACAAGCGCGACGTGATCGAGGTCATCGACCGGGGGTTCTTCGGCGAAGTGATGCCGACGCTCGACACGTCGCGGACCATCGTCGCCGTGACCGCCGACCACGCAACGTCATGCGTCCGGAAGGCGCACACGGCGGAACCGGTGCCGCTCGTCGTCTCCGGAGGCGGCGTGCAGGCCGACGGGTCCGAGGCGTTCGGCGAACGAGCCTGCGGCGCAGGGTCCCTCGGACGGCTCCGCGGAACTCAACTGCTCCCGAGGCTCGCGGACCTCCTTCGTCGCTGAGCCGTCGAGGCCCGCCGCCGGCGTCGTCGAGGGCAAGAAACCGCAACTCCCCACGCAGCGGCACCGGCGTATAGTGGCTTTCGGCGCGTTGCCTGCCTTTCCGCCTGGGGGCTAAGATGCGCCGTCCTCGTCCTGGAGAGGGAGATCAGGCGCACATGGCCCAGGTGACGTCCGAGCCGGCAGCCGGCCTTCCACCAACCGAGCCGGATCAGGTCAACGTCGAGGTTCCGCAACAGGTCGTCGGGCGCTCCCCGTGGGAGCTGTTCTGGCGCCGCTTCCGCAAGGACAAGTTCGCGATCGGCGGGCTGATCATGGTGATCATCATGCTCACGATCGCCCTCCTGGCTCCCCTGATCGCGACCCTGTTCCACGGTCCGAACGCGGTGCACCTGGACCGGCTCGACGAGTTCGGCATCCCCACCGGCCCGCAGTCGGATTTCTGGTTCGGACTGGACACGGCCGGGCGGGACCTGATGGTCCGGGTCGCGTACGGGGCCCGGACCTCGCTGTTCATCGCGTTCTTCGCCACCGGGCTCGCGACGACGCTCGGCGTGACGTTCGGGATGCTGGCAGGCTTCTACCGGGGCAAGGTCGACACGGTCGATCTCCCGGACGATCGACGTCGTCCTGTCCCTGCCGGTGCTGTTGCTGGCGCTCGGGCTGGTGTCTGCGTGCGGGCTGGCGCCCTCCGGCTGTCTCTTCGGACTCATCAAGCCCGGGTTGCTCCTCGTCAGCTACATCATCGCGCTGTTCACCTGGCCGTACATCGCCCGGATCGTGCGCGGTCAGGTCCTGTCCCTGCGTGAGAAGGAGTTCATCGAGTCGGCCCGCTCGTTGGGCGCGCGCAACCGGCGGATCATGTTCCGGGAGATCCTGCCGAACGTCGCCGCCTCGATCATCGTCTACACGACGCTGATCATCCCGAACAACATCCTGTTCGAGGCCGCCCTGTCCTTCCTGGGGGTCGGGGTCCCGCAGGAGACCCCGTCCTGGGGACGGCAGCTCGCGGACGCCGGGACGATCTTCACCGTGGCGTGGTGGATGATGCTCTTCCCCGGCCTGTTCCTGTTCTTCACCACGCTGGCCTTCAACCTGGTGGGTGACGGGATGCGGGACGCCCTCGATCCCAGGACGGGCGGCTGAGCGTATCTAGTGTCTGAGACTGGCTCGTCGAAAGGAGGGACACAGGCACGTGAGCTGTGAGCCCCGGGCCCGGGAGGGCGTCCGGGGTGTTCGATCTGGTTTTCGGAGAGGGGGTTCTGTGAGGCGATATCTCAAGGTATTGGCGCTCGTCGCCGTCCTCGGGCTCGTCGCCGTCGCCTGTGGTGGCGACGACGGGGGAGACACCGGCGCGACCGGTGACACGGCCGAGACCGGCGCGACGGGTGCGGGAGAGTTCGAGCAGGGCGGGACGCTCAACCTCGCCATGCTCGGCGACGTCGACGCCGGGTTCGACCCGAACAAGTCGTACTACTCGGTGACGTGGGAGTACTACCGCTGCTGTCTGATCCGGACGCTGATGGGCTACACGGGCAAGCCGACCGCCGAGGGCGGAACCGAGCTTCAGCCGGACATCGCGACCGATCACCCGCAGGTGTCCTCGGACGGACTCACCTACACCTTCACGCTCAAGAGCGGCGTCTTCTACTCGCCGCCGTTCCAGGACGTGCAGGTGACGGCCGGAGACTTCATCCGGGCGATGGAGCGTGAGGCCAACCCGAAGGCGAACGTCGGCGGGTACAGCTTCTACTACTCCATCATCGAGGGGTTCGACGAGTTCGGAGCGGGCGAGGCGGACACGATCACCGGCCTCGAGGCGCCCGACGACAGCACGCTCGTCGTGACGCTGACGCAGCCGGCCGGGGAGCTTCCGTTCCTGTTCGCGCTGTCGGCGAGCAACCCGATCCCACCGAACGGCGAGGCTCCTCTGGGCGCGGCCGAGGGCCACAACAAGGACTACGGTCGCTTCCTGGTGACCACCGGCCCGTACATGTTCGCGGGCAGCGAGTCGCTGGACTTCTCGCTCCCGGCGGCGGACCAGACGCCGGTGGCCGGCTACGAGCCGGGCAGGTCGATCGAGCTCGTCCGGAACCCGTCGTACGACCCGGCGACCGACGGCCTGCGGCCCGCGTACCCGGACGCGATCAACGTCACGATCGGCGGGGACGAGCAGGACCTGTTCAACAAGGTCGTGGCCGGTGAGCTGGACGCGGTAGTGGACGGGCTCGTCCCGGCGCCGCTGCTCCGTCAGTACTCCACGGACCCGACGCTCCAGCCGTTCCTGCACATCAACCAGGACGACGTGGTCCGGTACCTGGAGTTCAACCTGGCGCAGCCGCCGTTCGACGACATCGCGGTCCGTAGGGCGGTCAACCTCGCGATCGACAAGGCGGGGCTGCGGCAGTTCCGGGGTGGTGAGTCGACCGGCGCGATCGCCGGCCACATCATCACCGACGGCCTGACCGACAACCTCCTGGCCGACTACGACCCGTACGCGACGCCCAACAGTGCGGGAGACATCACGGCGGCCCAGGAGGAGATGGCCAACTCGCCGTACGACTCGGACGGGGACGGGGTCTGCGACGACCCGGTCTGCGAGAACGTCCTTGCCATCACCGACGAGGCCGATCCGTACCCGAACCAGGCCGCGCTGATCCAGCAGAACCTGGAGCCGCTCGGGATCACGCTCGACGTCAAGGCGTTCGAGCGGACGACGATGTACACGAAGTGCGGGGACCCCGCCAGCCACATGGGCATCTGCCTCGCGCCCGGCTGGGGCAAGGACTTCCCGGACGCGTACACGTTCGGACCGCCGCTGTTCGGCTCGGCGGCGATCTTCCCGAGCTGCTGCAACCGGTCGCTGACCGGCGCGAGCCCGGAGACGCTACAGGAGTACGACTACGACGTCACCGAGGTGCCGAGCGTCGACGACGCGATGGCGGAGTGCTCGAACCTCACCGGTGACGAACGGGTGAGCTGCTGGGCGGACATCGACCGGATGATGATGGAGGAAGTGGTGCCGTTCGTTCCGTACCTGTTCGACAACAACGTCGACATCACTTCGAGTCGCGTCGTGAACTACACGTTCGACCAGTTCGCCGGCCTGGCGGCCTGGGACCAGATCGCGCTGGATCCGGCGACCTTCGAGGCCTAGGCGGAAGGGCAGGGAACCGCAAGAACGAGGCAGCGAAGCGCAGGAGGGGGGCCGCTCGGAAGGAGCGGCCCCCCTTCCTGGGTGGAGTAGACTCGGAGGTCGCGATGGGCCGGTACCTGATCCGCCGCACGCTGTTCATGGTCCTGGTGCTGTTCGTCGTGTCCCTGATCACCTTCATCATCTTCGTCAAGCTCCCTGCGGCCGATCCCGCGCGGCGCGCGGTCGGGCGACAGACGACGCCGGAGAACATCGAGGCGGCGAGGAAGGCGTTCGGCCTGGACCAGCCCGTCTACGTGCAGTACGGCCGTTTCGCCAAGGGCCTGATCCCGTGGCCCGGGCTGTTCCTGAACGAGGACGTCTACTACTCGTACGCGAACTTCGTGCCGGTGAGGGAGGAGATCTTCGCCCGGCTCCCGGTCACGATCACGCTCGCGGTCGGTGCGGCCGTGATCTGGGTGCTGATCGGGATCCCGATCGGCATCATCTCCGCGGTGCGGCGCGGGACTGCCCTCGACCGCACCACGATGGTCCTCGCGCTGATGGGTGTGTCGGCGCCGGTGTTCTGGCTCGGGTACCTGTTCCTGTACATCTTCTGGTTCAAGTTAGGCTGGGCGCCGCCCTCGGGCATCCCGATCGGCACGAGCGTGCTCGGGGCCGTGTTCCAAGGCGTGTTCATCCTCCCGTGGTTCGTCCTCGCGCTGGCGTTCGCGGCCTTCTACGCACGGATGGTTCGAGGCAACCTGATCGAGTCGATGGGGGAGGACTACATCCGAACCGCGCGCGCGAAGGGTCTTTCCGAGAAGCGGGTGATCTACAGGCACGGGCTCCGCGCAGCGCTGACGCCGGTGGTCACGATGTTCGGCCTGGACCTCGCGACCCTGCTCGGTGGAGCGATCATCACCGAGACGGTCTTCAACCTGCCGGGGGTCGGGCAGTACGCCGTGAACGCGATCTACAACACCGACTTCCCCTCGGTCATGGGCGTGACGATCTTCGGCGCGTTCTTCTTCGCGCTCGCCAACCTCCTCGTCGACGTTGCCTACGCGTTCCTCGATCCACGCGTGAGGTACACGTAGGTGACCGAGCCGCTCCTGGAGGTCAGGAACCTCAGCGTCCACTTCCCGACCGACGACGGGCTGGTGAAGGCCGTCGACGGTGTCTCGTTCACGCTGCTCGAAGGCGAGACGCTCGGCGTCGTCGGCGAGTCCGGTTCCGGCAAGAGCGTCTCGTTCCTGACCGTCATGGGCCTGATCCAGCGCAAGCAGGCGCAGATCGAGGGCGAGATCCTCTTCCGGGGACAGGACCTGCTCACGCTGCCGGCGGACGAGATGCGGACCGTCCGGGGCGAGAAGATCTCGATGATCTTCCAGGACCCGATGACGTCGCTGCATCCCTACTACAAGGTCGGCGACCAGATCGCGGAGGCCGTGCGGACGCACCAGAAGGTCTCCAAGGCGGAGGCGCGTGACCAGGCGGTCGAGATGCTCCGCCGGGTCGGCATCCCGCGGCCCGACGAGCGGGCCGACCAGTACCCGCACGAGTTCTCCGGCGGCATGCGACAGCGCGCGATGATCGCGATGGCGCTCTCGCTCAACCCGGACCTGCTGATCGCCGACGAGCCGACGACGGCGCTCGACGTGACGGTCCAGGCGCAGATCCTCGACCTGCTCGACCGGTTGAAGCAGGAGTTCAACGCCGCGGTCGTGATCATCACGCACGACCTCGGTGTGGTCGCCGAGCACTGCGACCACATCCAGGTGATGTACGCGGGAAAGATCGTCGAGGCGGGCGACCGCCGCGACATCTACTACAACGCCCACATGCCGTACACGTGGGGTCTGCTCTCCTCCATCCCGCGGCTGGACGAGACGGGGAACAGGGAGCGGCTGAACCCGATCCGCGGGCTGCCGCCGTCGCTGATCTTCGTTCCCGAGGGCTGCGCGTTCCACCCGCGCTGCCCGTACGTCTTCGACAAGTGCAAGACGGACGTCCCCGAGCTCCTGCCCTCCGACGGTCACCACGCATCGCGATGCCACCTCTCGCTCGCGGACAAGGAGCGGATCTTCCGGGAGGAGGTCATGGCGAAAGCGTGAGCATCCAGGTCACCGAGCGAGCCGAGCCCGAGCCGACGACGTCCGAGACGCCGCTGATCCGGCTGCGCGGCGTGCGGAAGCTGTTCCCCATCACGCGGGGGATCCTGATCCAGAAGCGGATCGGCAACGTCCACGCGGTGGACGGGGTCGACCTCGAGGTCCACAAGGGCATGACCCTCGGCCTGGTGGGCGAGACGGGGTGCGGCAAGTCGACGCTCGCCCGCGTCGTGATGCGCTTGTACGACGCCACCGAGGGCACGATCGAGTTCGAGGGCCAGGACATCACGAACGCGAAGGGCGGCGACCTGCGCACGCTCCGCCGCGAGATGCAGATGATCTTCCAGGATCCGTACGCGTCGCTGAACCCTCGCAAGACCGTCGGGGCGATCATCGGGGCGCCGTTCCGGCTCCACCGCACGGTGCCTCGCAGCAAGATCAAGGGCGAGGTACAGCAGCTCATGGAGCTCGTCGGACTCAACCCGGAGCACTACAACCGGTTCCCCCACGAGTTCTCGGGGGGCCAGCGGCAACGGATCGGTGTGGCCCGGGCCCTCGCGCTGCGCCCCAAGCTGATCGTCTGCGACGAGCCGGTGTCGGCGCTCGACGTCTCGATCCAGGCCCAGGTGCTGAACCTGCTCGAGGACCTGCAGGAGGAGTTCAACCTCACGTACCTGTTCATCGCGCACGATCTATCGGTCGTCAAGCACGTCTCGGACCGGGTGGCGGTGATGTACCTCGGGAAGATCGTCGAGATGGCCGAGGGGATGACGCTCTACCGGAACCCCAAGCACCCGTACACGGGCGCCCTCCTGTCCGCCGTTCCGATCGCGGACCCGGACCTCGCCGCCGCGAAGAAGCGGATCATCCTCGAGGGCGACGTCCCGAGCCCGATCGACCCGCCCTCGGGATGCCGGTTCCACCCCCGCTGCCCGAACGCGCAGTTCCCCCGGTGCAGCGAGGACGACCCGGAGCTCACGCCCCACCACAAGGGACAGGTGGCCGCCTGCCACTTCCCGCTCGAGGACCGGGCGATCATCAAGGCCGACGTGGCCGGGTAGAGCCGCTACACTGGCCGGCCATGTTCGACATCGTCGCGCTCGTGCTGTGCGTGCTCTCGAGCCTGTTCCTGATCGTGTTCATCCTGCTGCACTCGGGGAAGGGGAGCGGCCTCTCCGACATGTTCGGCGGAACCTCTCAGCTCACCGGGGGCACGGCACTCGAGCGGCGGCTCGACAAGATCACCGTGGCGACGGCCGTGATCTTCGGCATGTCCACGTTCTGGCTCTCCTGGCAGCTGTAGCACTCCCCGGAGATCGCCCGACCCCGGTTGCTAGAATCGCCGTCTCGTCGGAGTGGCGGAACTTGGTAGACGCGCTAGGTTGAGGGCCTAGTGGGCTTTGCGGCCCGTGCAGGTTCAAATCCTGTCTCCGACACCAACGTCTCTTCGGGCGCCGGCAGGAGCCCCATGGGCAGGGTCGTGACGCAAGCCTCGATGTCGCTGGACGGCTTCATCGCCGACCCGTCCGACGACGTGGGCCCGCTCTTCGACTGGTACGGCAATGGCGACGTGGAGGTGACCGGCGCGGACCCCGATCGCGTGTTCCACGTGTCGTCCGCGAGCGCCGAGTACCTGCGGTCCGCGTGGGTGAACAGCGGGGCCACGGTGGTCGGCCGTCGCCTGTTCGACATCACGAACGGCTGGGAGGGGCGCCCTCCGGTCGGCGATGCGGTGTTCGTCGTGACGCACCGGCCGCCCACCGACTGGGACTTCCCGGACGCGCCGTTCACGTTCGTCACCGAGGGCGTGCGCGGAGCGGTGGAGCAGGCGAAGGCGTTCGCCGGCGACCGAGACGTCGGGGTCACCCCCGGGAACGTCGGCGGTCAGGCGTTCGAGGCAGGTCTGATCGACGAGGTGTGGGTCGACCTGGTGCCGGTCGTCTTCGGCGCCGGTGTGCGCTACTTCGGCGAGTACGCCGCCTCGCCGCTGCTCCTGGAGGACCCACGGATCGTGCAAGGGGACCGGGTGACCCACATGCAGTACCGCGTGCGGAAGGCGTGACGATCCCGGAGGGGATCAGACCCAGCGGCCATCGAACGCGACCGTGAGCGTCTCCGCCCCGTCCGCATAGCTCAGGCTCCTCGGGAGGAACCCGTCGGTGCCGTCCACGGTGATCCACCCTTTGAGGCTCCCGCCGGGGACGATCGTGGCGCTCGGGGGGAAGAGCTTGGTTGACCGGACCCATGCGGGAACGGTGGTGAGCGCTGCGCGAGCTCCATCGGTCGCGCGGACCGCGAACCGATCCAGCTCGACGCTCACCCGCGCGTCGGTGAGGTTCCCGAGCTCCACCAGGAAGAAGTAGCGGTCGACACCCTCCTGCTCGTCGACGCACCGATGGTGGAAGATCGCTCGTTCATCGGCGCCGACCAGCAGGAGCTCGGCCCGGCATCGGGGTGGGTGGTCGCCGAGCCCCAGGACCGCGGCTTCGAGCCTCGTCCCCTCCACGGAGGTGGGGAACACGCTCGACCGGGAGCCCTCCGGCGCGGGAGGCGCCTCGCCCGCGACGATCGGACCCGTCGAGCTCGTGCCGCTGGAGTTCGGGGGGGCCGCGGGACCTGCTCCTCCCAACAGCGCCGGGACCAGCTGCCAGATGAGCAGGAGACCGACGATCCCGCCACCCACGAGCAGCCAGGTCCTGCGAACCTGCGCCGGCTGATCGCCGGAGCCTCGGCTGGAGCTCGAGCGGCCGGACGACCTCGGCCTGGAGGTCGTGCGCCGCGGGAGCGGCCGCTTCGTGCGTTCGGGCGTCCGAGCCATGACACCCCCGGTATCGGCACGTGTCCGCGCCGTGATTAGTGCCGGGAGCGGCTCAGCGGAGGCCGATCTCGTCCAGGTGACGGAGGATGTCGGCGGGGTCCTCGTAGACGCGGTACGCGCCCGCACGCTCGAGCTCCTCCCGCCCGTAGCCGCCCGACAGCACGCCCACCCCGAGCGCCCGCGCCCGACGAGCCGCGAGCAGGTCCCAGACGCTGTCGCCGATCACGGTGCAGTCCTGGATGTCGACCCCGAGCTCCTGGGCCGCGGCGAGGAACAGGTCGGGGTCCGGCTTGGCGCGCTCGACGAGATCCCGCGTGATGACCGGGACGCCCGCCGGCACGTCCAGGAGCTCGATCGCGGGCCCCGCGGACTCCCGATAGCCGCTCGTCGCGATCGCCCATCGGGCGCCGACGGACGAAAGGTGCGACAGGAGCTCGCGGGCGCCCGGCAACGGACGAACCCGATCGCCGCGAGCCGCGTACGCCTCGGCGTGCCGTCGCCGGAGCTCCGCGGCCTGTTCCGCCGTCACCTCCCGACCGGTCTCACGCAGGAGCGCGTTGGCGAACAGGCCGCCGCTCATCCCGACCTTCCGGTGGATCCGCCAGACCGACAGCTCGATCCCGGTCGCATCGAGCGCGTCCTGCCAAGCGAGCACGTGTTGGTAGACGCTGTCGACCAAAGTCCCGTCGAGGTCGAACACGAAGGCCTGCGCTCGCTGCTGCACGGCGACGGAGTCTAGCCTTCGGGTCGGCCGGTATGCTCGGCGCACCCGGGCGTCTGGAGCGTTCGGCGAGGGGAAGGGTCATCGAGATCGCCGGCGAGGCGGACCTCCTGTTCCTGAACGGCGCGATCCACGCGCCGGAGGACCCCGGCCTTCCGCGCCCGCAGGCCGTGGCGATGAAGGACGGGCGGATCGCCGCCGTGGGGACCGACGCGGAGGTCCGCGAACGCGCCGGCGGTCAGACCGAGATCGTGGACCTCCGGGGACGGATGCTGATCCCCGGGTTCCAGGACGCGCACGTCCATCCACCGTCGAGCGGCCTCGAGATGTTGCGGTGCAATCTTTCCGGTGCCTATTCCGTCACGGAGTACGAGCGACTGATCGCCAACTACGCCCAGGCTCGGTCGGCGGGCCGATGGATCCTGGGCGGCGGGTGGTCGATGGACGTGTTCCCCGGCGGCAACCCTCACAAGGACGTGCTCGACCGGATCGTTCCGGACCGTCCGGTCGTGCTCTCGAGTCGGGACGGGCATAGCGTGTGGGTGAACTCGCGCGCCCTCGAGATGGGCGGCGTCACGGCGCAGACGCCCGACCCCTCCGACGGCGTCATCGACCGGACCGCCTACGGGGAGCCCTCTGGGACGCTGCATGAGGGCGCGATGCGCCTGGTCGACGACCACGTTCCTCCCGACAGCGACGACGACTGGGCCCGGGGCATCCGCGTCGCGCAGGCGCACCTGCACTCGCTCGGCATCACCGCGTGGCAGGACGCGAACGTCGGGACCGACGCCGGGTACCCGACGCTCGAGCCGTACCTGCGGTTCGCCGCCTCCGGCGAGCTCACGGCGCGCGTGGTCGGCGCGCTGTGGTGGGACCGCTACCGGGGCCCCGAGCAGATCGACGATCTCATCGCCGCGCGCGCGCGCGGCGCGGTCGGCCGGTTCGCCGCGACGAGCGTGAAGATCATGCAGGACGGCGTGATCGAGAACCACACGGCGGCCGTCCTCGATCCGTACCTGGATGCCGAGGGACGCCGCACCGACAACGTCGGGAAGTCGTTCGTGGACGCCGACGAGCTCAAGGAGGCCGTGACGAGACTCGACGCGGAGGGGTTCCAGGTGCACGTCCACGCGATCGGGGAGCGGGCGGTCCGCGAGGCGCTCGACGCGTTCGAGGCGGCGAGCCGGGCGAACGGGCCGAACGACCTTCGGCACCACATCGCCCACATCCAGGTGATCCATCCCGACGACGTCCCGCGGTTCGCGGCGCTCGGAGTGGTGGCCAACGCCCAGCCGCTCTGGGCCGTCTACGAGGGCCAGATGGAGCATCTGACGATCCCGTTCCTCGGACCCGAGCGAACCACGTGGCAGTACCCGTTCGGCAGCCTGGTGGCTTCCGGCGCGAGGGTCGCGATGGGCAGCGACTGGTCGGTATCGAGCGCGAACCCCGTGTGGGGCATGCACGTCGCCGTCAACCGGACGTCGCCGCCCGACTACACGTACGGGCACGAGAACGCCGAGCCCTTCCTGCCCCACGAGCGGCTCGACCTGCGGACCGCGCTCGACGGCTACACGATCAACGCCGCGTACGTGAACCACCTCGAAGGGGTCACGGGCTCGATCGAAGTGGGCAAGGACGCGGACCTCGTCGTGCTCGACCGGGACCTGTGGTCGATACCGGTCGAGGAGATCTCCACGGCCACCGTGCAGCTCACGATGGTCCGCGGCGAACGGGTCTTCGCGACCGGCGACCTCGGTTGACCGCTCGCACACGGACCGGTCGATCACCCTGACCGCTGGTCAGGGTGCCTCGTTGCCACGCCAGGAGGCCGAACGCACGATACCGGCGACCGCTCCGGCGGCCTCCGACCGACGAGAGGAGCCTGCATGCCGTTCGACATGACCCAGGTGCAACGGGGCGCCCGCAACCGGCGAACGCCTTACTACGAGGCGACGCAGCGGTACGACCCCAAGGGCTTCACGGTCTACAACCACATGTACTTCCCGATCCGGTTCGACACCTTCGAGGCCGAGTTCGACGCGCTGCTTTCCGGCGTGACCCTGTGGGACGTCTCGGTCGAACGATGCCTGGAGATCAGCGGTCCCGACGGGTTCCGCTTCGCCCAGCTCCTGACGCCTCGCGACCTGTCGGCGTGCGCGGTCGGGCAGGCCAAGTACGTGCTGATCTGCGACCGCGACGGCGGGATCGTCAACGACCCGGTGCTCACCCGGATGGACGAGAACACCTTCTGGTTCGCACTCGCGTCCTCGGACGCGCTGCTCTTCGCCCGCGGGCTGCGGAACGCGTACCCGGACCTCGACGTGACGATCGCCGAGGCCGACGTGGCGCCGCTGCAGATCCAGGGGCCGAAGTCCAAGCCGCTGATGGTGAAGCTCCTCGGCGCCGAGATCCTCGATCTCAAGTACTACTACTGGACCGAGGCCAAGATCGCCGGTGCGCCGGTGGTCGTCACGCGGACCGGGTGGACGTCCGAGGTCGGCTACGAGGTCTACCTCACCGACAGCAGTCGAGGCGTCGAGGTGTACGAGGCGATCATGGAGGCCGGCCGGGAGTTCGGCATCAAGCCGACCGGTCCGAGTGACATCCGGCGCATCGAAGGCGCGATCTTCAACTGGGGCGCCGACATGACCTACGAGAACAACCCGCTCGAGCTCGGCCTGGACCGCCTGGTGGACTGGGACCTGCCCGACGACGCGAGCATCTCGATGGCGGCGCTCCGGGACATCCGGGAGCGGGGGGTGAGCCGGCGCATCAACGGTGTCGAGCTCGACGGCGAGCCCTTCCCGGAGCTGAACAACGTGAAGTGGCCGGTGGTGGACTCGGGGACGAGGATCGGCACGGTGACGTCGGCGATCCATTCCCCGCGCCTGGAGAAGAACATCGGCTTCGCGTGGCTCCCGACCGAGCGCTCCACGCCCGGAGTGACCGTCAGGGTCGAGACCGAGTGGGGGACCAGGCAGGGCACCGTCGTTCCGATGCCGTTCGTCGATCCCGGCAAGCAGATCCCGGTTTCCTAGGAGGCAGATCGGCGCGCCGTCCAGGCCTGCTCACGCTCTCGGTTGCAGCCTGCGAGGTCATTGAACGATGATTCAAACCCGGACCGGCGGACGCCGCTCCAGCCTGAGCGAAGGAGACCCTCGTCATGGTGAACGAACGCGCGGAGATGCTCGAGGAGAGCGCGACGATCTACTTCGGACCCTGGTACCGGCGCTCGCCGTTCTTCGAGGCGACCCGGCGGGCGGGCTGCACCGCCTACGACGTCTACAACCACATGCTGCTTCCCGGCCTACTACGACGACCCCATCACCGAGTACTGGGCGCTACTGAACGACGTCACGGTGTGGGACGTCTCGGTGGAGCGCACGGTCGAGATCTCGGGCGCCGACGCCGACCGCTTCGTCGACCAGCTCACCTGCCGGGACCTCACGACGTGCGCGGTCAAGCAAGGCAAGTACATGATCGTGACCGCTCCGGACGGCGGGATCCTGAACGACCCGGTGCTCCTGCACGTGGACGAGAACCGCTGGTGGATGCAGCTCGCCGACTCGGACTCCGGGCAGTACGCGCTCGGCGTCGCGTCCCAGTCGCCGCTCGACGTGGAGATCTCGTACCCGCACGCGTACCCGATGCAGGTGCAGGGCGCGAAGGCCGCCAAGACGCTCGAGAAGCTCGTGGGCGCGGCGATCTACGACCTCCGCTACTACTGGTGCGACTGGTTCGACATCAAGGACATCCCGGTGCTGATCAGCCGGACGGGATGGACGGCGGTCCAGGGGTTCGAGATCAACCTCCTGGATCCCACGCGCGGCGACGACCTGTGGAACGCGGTGTTCGAGGCCGGGGACGAATTCGCGATCCGTCCGGTCGCCCCGGTCGAGGCTCGCCGGATCGAGGCCGGCATCATGAACTACAACTCCGACATGACCCACGAGGACACGCCGCTGCACGTCACCGGTCTCGAGCACCTGGTCGAGGACCAGCCGCAGGACTACATCGGCAAGGAGGCGCTCGAGGCGCTGAAGTCGACAGGCGTCGATCGCAAGCTCGTCGGGATCGCGTGGCCGGGCGAGGAGCTCCGCGCGGAGCTCACGCGCTTCTGGCCCGTCGTCCGGGACGGCGCGGAGGTGGGCAGGGTGACCGATGCGGTCTGGTCGCCGAGGCTCGAGCGGAACATCGGCTACGCATGGGTGCCGATCGACCTCGCCGCCCCTGGGACCGAGCTCGAGGTGGACTCCGAGCACGGGCCGCTGCGGGTGACGACGGCGACGATCCCGTTCATCGACCCGAAGAAGGAGATCCCGGCCGCGTCCCTCCGCGGGGACTGAGCACGCCGATGCGACGCGCTGGGCTCGACCGACGGCCGCCGCAGACGGCGCCGCCCCCGCGCGGGTTCCGCAAGGCCCTCCTGCTCATCGAGCGCACCACGAAGGAAGCCGTCTGGGACTGCCGGATGTGCGGGCAGTGCATCCTGCATTCGACCGGGCTGTCGTGTCCGATGCGGTGTCCGAAGAACCTCCGGAACGGGCCGTGCGGCGGCACCCTGCAGGACGGCAGCTGCGAGGTCGTACCGGAGATGAAGTGCGTGTGGGTCAGCGCGTGGGAGGGGTCGCGTCGCCTGCCTCTGTGGCGGTCGCACATGTCGCACGTCGAGCGGCCGACCGACTGGAGGCTGCAGGAGACCGGATCGTGGGAGAACCTGCTCACCGGCCGCGATCGTCACGTGCCGGCCGGCTGGGCGGGCGAGGAACCCGAAGGGCGCGCGAAAGGGCCCGACCGGGCGGAGCCGGCGTGACCGAGCCGCGGAGCCGGCTGCACGAGCTGCTGCTCGCCGGCGAGTTCGTGGTGACGGCCGAGCTTCAGACGAGCGATTCGGCGGATCCGGCCTCCGTGATCCGGCTGGCCGAGCTCTTGCGCGGCAACGTCGACGCCGTCAACTGCACCGACAACAGCGCGGCGCACACCCACATCTCGCCGCTGGCGTCCGCCCACCTGTTGGTCGACGACGGGGTCGAGCCGGTGATGCAGTTCGTCTGCCGGGACCGGAACCGGCTGGCGCTCCAGGCCGACCTGCTCGGTGCGGCCGCCCTCGGCGTCCGCAACATCCTGTGTATGACCGGCGACGACGTCTCGGTCGGGGACCATCCGGAGGCCAAGCCCATCTACGACATCGACTCCGTCCACCTGCTCCGGATCGCCCGGATCATGCGCGACGAGGGCGTCTACCTCTCGGGCCGCGAGCTCACGGACCCGCCGAGCTTCCTGATCGGGGCGGTGGAGAACCCGTTCGCGCCGCCGCTCGAGTTCCGGCCGATGCGCGTGGGGATGAAGGTGGAGGCCGGAGCCGAGTTCATCCAGACCCAGATCTGCTTCAACCTCGACAAGATGCGTCTGTTCATGGCGCGGTGCGGCGAGCTCGGCCTCCTGGACCAGGTCTGGATCCTGGCGGGCGTGTTCGTGCCGAGCTCCGCCAAGGGGATCCGGTACCTGCGGGACCAGGTTCCCGGCGTCGACGTTCCGGACTGGGCCATCGAGCGCATGGAGGCCCAGCCGCCGGAGGACCAGAAGGCCGAGGGGATCGGGATCGCCGTGGAGATCGTCGAGCAGGTGCGGGAGATCCCCGGCGTGCGCGGGATCCACCTGATGACGATCAACCACGAGGAGGCGATCCCGCAGGTCGTCGAGCTCGCGGGGCTGCACCCCAGGCCCTGAGGTCCCAGGGCGCCGGCGTCCCCCGGCAGGTGCGGTGAACGCTTCCGGGGGCCGTGTCGAATCCACGCCGAACCCGACAGACTGGAGTCATGACGATGAAGCGTTCCGTCCTTCCTCTCGTGGTCGCCGCCGCCCTCGTGCTCGCGGCGTGCACCACGGGCTCGACCGAGACGAAGGCCGAGCCGCAAGCGGTCTTCCCTTCGAGCCAACCATCGTTCGCCACCGGGCGGGATGGCGTGGTCCAGGTCGTGGAGCGCGTGCTCCCGGCCGTCGTGAACGTCGTCGCGTCCTCCGACCAGGGGGACGGTGAGGGGACGGGATTCATCGTCCGGTCCGACGGCATCGTCGTGACCAACTTCCACGTCGTGGAGGGCGCCACCAAGGTGACCGTCCTGACCTCGGACGAGGAACCCGTCGAGTACGACGCTCGGGTGATCGGCGGTGACATCCAGGACGACCTCGCGATCCTGGACGTGGACGCCACCGATCTGCCGACCGTCCCGCTCGGCTCGTCGGCCGATCTCGAGCTCGGCCAGCAGGTGGTGGCGCTCGGCTACGCGCTCGGACTGGCCGGTGGCCCGTCGGTGACGACCGGGATCGTCTCCTCGCTCACGCGACAGGTCACGGTCTCCGACCCGAACTGCCCCACGACGGAGTGCGGCGCCGAGCAGGAGCGCGTGTACACGGACGTGATCCAGACGGACGCCGCGATCAACCCAGGGAACTCCGGCGGCCCCCTCGTGAACCTGGCGGGACAGGTGGTCGGGATCAACACCGCGGGCGCCGGGAGCGCCGAGAACATCGGCTTCGCGATCCAGATCGACTCCGCCGAGCCGGTGATCTTCCAGGCGGCCGAGGACCCATCGGCCCCGGTCGCGTTCATGGGGGTTGGGTCGAGCGACGCCTCCGATCCGGAGATCCAGTTCCAGTACGACCCGCCCATCGACGAGGGCGCCCTCATCCTGAACGTCGTGGAAAACGGGCCCGCCGATCGAGCCGGGATCGCCGTCGGCGATGTCGTGGTCGTGTTCGACGACCAGCCCGTGGCCACCTCCGAGGAGCTCGGGGAGCTGATCCGTTCGAAACGCCCGGGGGACGAGGTGGAGGTGGGCGTCGTCCACAGCGACGGCACGCAGGACGTGGTCACGGTGCGGCTCGGGGTCAACCCCGTCCCGACCGGCTGAGCCGCTCCCGAACCCCGGGCTCCGAGCGGTGCGCTAGCCTGACCTGCGTGAAGGTGAAGCTCCGCAACCCCGACCGGGAGGTCGAGCTCGCCGGCGGCCGGCGGATCCACGACGTCCTGGGAGAGCTCGGCATCGATCCGGACACCGTGCTCGTGATCCGCGAACGCGAGCTGCTCACGCGCGAGGACCGCGTCGGCCAGACCGACGTGATCGAGGTCCGACCGGTGATCAGCGGCGGCGCGAACCGGATGAAGTGCCGGCGCTGCAAGGCGCCGGCGATCGTCGAGCTCCGCAGGCACAACGCCGCGTTCTGCCGCGACTGCTTCCTCCGCCACGTTCGCGAGCAGGTCAAGCGCGCGATCGAGGCGTACGACATGCTCGAACCCTCCGACCGCATCCTGGTGGCCGTCTCGGGCGGCAAGGACTCGCTGGCCCTGTGGGACGTGCTGCTCGGCCTCGGGTACCGGGCCGACGGCCTGTACCTGGGCCTCGGGATCGGCGAGTACTCGTCGAGGTCCCTGGAGGTCGTCCGGGGGTTCGCGCGGGAGCGCGAGGCGGGTCTCGTCGAGATCGACCTCGCGCGCGACTACGGGTTCGACATCCCGACCGCCGGCCGCAAGGGCTCGCGGTCCACCTGCGCGGTCTGCGGCCTGTCGAAACGCTACGTCTTCAACCGCGCCGCCCGCGAGGGCGGCTACGACGTGATCGCGACCGGGCACAACCTGGACGACGAGGCCGCCACGCTGCTCGGGAACACGCTCCGCTGGCAGACCGACTACATCGCCCGCCAGTTCCCGGTGCTGGCGGCCGAGGAGGGCCTCGCCCGGAAGGTGAAGCCGCTCTACCGGCTCTCCGAGCTCGAGACCGCCGCGTACGCGTTCCTGCGAGGGATCGACTACGTCGTGGAGGAGTGCCCGCTCGTCGCCGGGAACACCCAGCTCCGCTACAAGGATGCGATGAACCGCCTCGAATCCACGTCGCCGGGCACCAAGGCCCAGTTCTTCCTCGGGTATCTGGACCGGGCGGCGCCGCTGTTCGCGGAGCAGGACGCGGCGGTCCTGACCGCGTGCGAGCGCTGCGGGCAGCCGACGACGGGCCGGTTCTGCGCGTTCTGCCGGGCGCAGGCGCAGATCCTGGGAGAGCGGCTCGACGCGCGGCCGGCGGGAGAGGGCGGAGATCGGCCCGACGGGCCCGTGCACGAGGACGAGATCGTGCGCAACCTCTCCGAGGAGGTCCTGCCCGTGGAGATCTACGGGAGGAGCGGGTGAGCGGGCCGTTCGAGTCCGGGGAGCGGATCCTGCTCGTCGACCAGCGCGGCCGTCGGTACCTGATGACCCTTCAGACGGGCGAGACGTGGCACTCGCACGGGGGCGGAGTGCCGCACGACCTCGTGATCGGCTCGGACGAAGGGGTCGTCGTCCACTCGGCCACCGGCATGGCGTTCCGCGCGTTCCGCCCGCGGATGGCCGACTTCGTCCTGAAGATGCCGAGGGGCGCCCAGGTGATCTATCCGAAGGACGTCGGCGCGATCCTGGTCGAGGTCGACGTCTCGCCGGGGTCCCGCGTCCTCGAAGCCGGCACGGGATCGGGATCCCTCACGCTCGCGCTGTGCCGGGCCACCGGATCCGAGGGCCGGGTCGTGTCCTACGACGTCCGCGAGGAGTTCCAGACCAAGGCCGCCCGCAACATCGAGTCGTTCTTCGGGAAGCTCCCGGACTGGCTCGAGCTCCGGGCCGGCGACGTCCGAGAGGTAGCCGAGACCGCAGAGACGTTCGACCGAGCCGTCCTGGACCTGCCGGAGCCGTGGGCCGCGCTGGAGGCGCTGGCCACGGTGATGCCGCCCGGTGGGATCGTCGGCGCCTACCTGCCCACGACGGTGCAGGTGCAGGAGCTGGTCCTTGCTCTCGAGCCCGCCGGGTTCGAGCACCTGGAGTCCTTCGAGGTGCTCCGGCGGTCGTGGCACGTGACCGAGCGCAGCGTGCGGCCGGACCATCGGATGGTGGCGCACACGGGGTTCCTGACGGTTGCCCGACGCGTCACCGGCGAGTCGTAAGGTTCCGTTCAGGTCAAACCGAAGACCTGCCGAAACCGTATCCAATAGGCCGGAAGACCTCCCCCGGCCTCCCCGGTCGGAGGAGACACCGGGGGTACACTTCCGCAACGCTGGAGGTTCAGGAGATGCCCGAACCGGATCCACGGGAGCAGCAAGAGACCTACGAGAAGCAGATCCACGAGCTTCAGACCCAGGTCCGCTTCCTCGAGGACGAGATCACGCTCCTGCGCCGCCGGCTCACCAACGCTCCGCGACAGGTCAAGCTCCTCGAGGACAAGCTCCTTCAGGCGCGTTCGGACCTCTCGCGGGCGCTCTCGCAGAACGAGAAGCTCGCCGGGACGCTCCAGACCGAGAAGGAGCGCATCGAGGGGCTCCGCGAGGAGGTCGAGAAGCTCAGTGAGCCCCCCGCGTCGTTCGGCGTCTACCTGACGACCAACGACGACGGGTCGGCCGACGTCTTCACAGCCGGCAGGAAGATGCGCGTGAACGCCTCGCCGGACCTCGAGCCCTCACGGCTCCGCAAGGGCGTCGAGGTGATCCTCAACGAGGCGCTCAACATCGTGGAGGTGCTCGAACCGGACCGGGCGGGCGAGGTCATGAAGGTGAAGGACCGGCTCGGCGAGGACCGGGTCGTGGTGGTCGGGCGGGGTGACGAGGAGCTCGTCGCGACGCTGTCCGCCGGCCTCCTGTCCGAACCCATCCGCGCGGGGGACCCCCTGCTGATCGATCCGCGATCCAACGTGGTCCTCGAGAAACTGCCGAAGGAGGAGGTCGAGGAGCTCGTCCTGGAGGAGATCCCCGACGTTTCGTACGAGGACATCGGGGGGCTCGAGGGGCAGATCGAGGCGATCCGCGACGCCGTGGAGCTCCCGTTCCTGTACGCCGAGCTGTTCCACGAGCACCAGCTCGAGGCGCCCAAGGGCGTCCTGCTGTACGGCCCTCCCGGATGCGGCAAGACGTTGATCGCCAAGGCCGTCGCCAAGTCACTCGCCGACAAGGTGAAGGAGCGCACGGGGCGACAGGACGCGCACTCCTACTTCCTGAACATCAAGGGCCCCGAGCTCCTCAACAAGTACGTCGGCGAGACGGAGCGGCAGATCCGCCAGATCTTCCAGCGCGCGAAGGAACGGAGCGAGGAGGGTCTGCCGGTCATCGTGTTCTTCGACGAGATGGATTCGATCTTCCGCACCCGCGGCAGCGGGATCTCGAGCGACGTCGAATCCACGATCGTGCCGCAGTTGCTGTCCGAGCTGGACGGGGTCGAGACGCTGAAGAACGTGATCGTGATCGGCGCGTCCAACCGCGAGGACCTGATCGACCCCGCGATCCTGCGGCCGGGCAGGCTCGACGTGAAGATCAAGATCGAGCGTCCGGATTCCGCCCAGGCGTCCGACATCATGAGCAAGTACCTGAACCCCTCGGTCCCGATCCATCCGGAGGACGTCGGTCGGACGGGCGGCGACGTGAAGACCACGATCGGCCGCATGATCCAGTCCACGATCGACCGGATGTACTCGGAGGCCGAGGACAACCGGTTCCTCGAGGTCACGTACGCGAGCGGCGACAAGGAGATCCTCTACTTCAAGGACTTCAACTCGGGAGCGATGATCGAGAACATCGTCCGGCGGGCCAAGAAGGAGGCGATCAAGCGCTTCCTGTCCACGGGCGAGAAGGGGATCAAGGCCGAGGACCTGTCCCACGCGATCCGGGACGAGTTCAAGGAGAACGAAGACCTGCCCAACACCACCAACCCCGACGACTGGGCGCGGATCTCCGGCAAGAAGGGCGAGCGGATCGTCTACGTTCGCACGTTGCTCGGTGATGGGGACAGCGAGGGCAGGCAGGTCGAGCGGGTCAGCGCGGGTCAGTACCTGTAAGGTCCCCGGATGGCCATCCCCAAGGTCATCGGCACCGAGACCGAGTACGGGATCGCCGCCGTCGGTAGCCCCGAGTTCAACCCGGTCATCTCCTCGTCGCTGCTGATCAGCACGTACGCCGGCGCGCTCCGGCGGATCCGCTGGGACTACGAGCAGGAATCGCCACTCCGCGACGCACGCGGGTTCGAGCCGGTCCAGCTCCGCGAACCCTCCGAGGAGGATCTCGGCCTCGCCAACGTGATCCTGCCCAACGGAGCGCGTTACTACGTGGACCACGCGCACCCCGAGTACTCGACGCCCGAGTGCGCATCGCCGCGCGAGCTCGTGATCCACGACAAGGCGGGGGAGCGGGTGCTCGAGCGGTCGCTCTCGGAGGTGGATCGCGCGCTCCCGGGCGGCAACCGTCTCGCGGTCTACAAGAACAACAGCGACGGCAAGGGCAACTCGTACGGGACGCACGAGAACTACCTGGTGGACCGGGCCGTTCCCTTCGGCAACCTGGTCGCCGGGCTCACCCCGTTCTTCGTGACCCGTCAGGTCTTCTGCGGCGCCGGCAAGCTGGGCGGCGAGGCCTCGTGGGACGACCGGTCCGGTCACCGGTACCAGCTCAGCCAGCGGGCCGACTTCTTCGAAGCCGAGGTCGGGCTCGAGACCACGCTGAAGCGCCCGATCATCAACACCCGGGACGAGCCGCACGCCGACCCCGAGAAGTATCGGCGCCTGCACGTGATCGTCGGCGACGCCAACCTCTGCGAGGTCGCGACGCTCCTGAAGGTGGGCACGACCGCCCTCGTCCTGAAGATGATCGAGGACGACGACGCCCCCGAGTTCGAGCTCGCCGAGCCGGTCTCCTCGCTCCACGACGTGTCGCGCGACATCACCTGTTCCTCGGTGCTTCGTCTCGCCGACGGTCGGCGGCTCTCGGCCGTCCAGATCCAGTGGGAGTACCTGGAGCGTGCGAAGAAGTACGTGGAGCAGGAGGACACGACGGCGGACAACCTCGAGGTGCTCGAACGCTGGGAGTCGGTGCTGGCGGGGCTCGAGGACGACCCGATGCAGCTGACCCGCGAGCTCGACTGGGTCGCCAAGCACCGCCTCCTCGAGGGCTACCGCGAGCGCCACGGCCTCGACTGGTCGGACCCGAGGCTCCGGCTGATCGACCTGCAGTACCACGACGTCGACCGGTCGCGCGGCCTCTACCATCGCCTGGCCGCCGCCGGGCAGGTCGAGCGGCTGGTCTCGGACGACGAGGTCGAACGAGCCGTCATGGAGCCGCCGGAGGACACGCGGGCGTACTTCCGCGGCCGGTGCATCGCGGCCTATCCGGACGCGATCGCGGCCGCGTCGTGGGACTCGATGATCTTCGACATCGGCACCGAGGCGCTGCAGCGTGTCCCGATGCGCGAGCCGCTCAAGGGGACGAAGGTGCACGTGGACGACCTGCTCGAACGCGCGCAGGACGCCGCGGCGCTGGTCGAGCTGCTGCGGTCGTGACAGCGGTCGCGGGTAGGATGAGGCGAACGCGGTCAACCCGCTGAACGCAGAGCGAAGGAGCGGTCGTGCCTCAGGAGCAAGAGCAGAAGAAGACCCAGAAGCGATCGGGCGGCGAGGGCGGCGACGAGGACGCCGGCCAGGTGACCGCGGCCTCCAAGGGCGAGAAGCTCAAGGAGGAGATGGACGACATCCTCGACGAGATCGACTCCGTCCTGGAGGAGAACGCCGAGGAGTTCGTCAAGTCCTACGTCCAGAAGGGCGGGGAATGACGGACGGCCCGCCCGCATCTTCGGGCGGTCCCATCGGTGCCAACCCCAGCTTCTTCGACCTGATCCGATCCTCTCGACCCGAGGCGCTCCCAACGCCCGCCCCGGTCGACGCCCTCACGCCCGTGCACGGAACCACGGTGGTGGCGCTGAAGTTCGCCGAGGGCGTGGTGTTCGCCGGCGACCGGCGAGCCACCGAGGGGTTCGCGATCGCCGACGAGCGGATGGAGAAGGTCTTCGCGGCCGATGACTACTCGGTCATCGCGATCGCCGGGGCGGCGGGGCAGGCCATCGAGGTCGTCCGCCTGTTCCAGCTCGAGCTCGAGCACTACGAGAAGATCACCGGCGATCGCCTCTCGCTCGAGGGCAAGGCCAACCGCCTCGCGCAGATGATCCGCGGCAACCTCCCGGCCGCGATGCAGGGGCTGGTCGTCGTCCCGCTGTTCGGCGGGTTCGACGAACGCCGGAGCGAGGGCAGGATCTTCTACTACGACGCGACCGGCGGGCGCTGGGAGGAAGACGACTTCCACGCGACGGGGTCGGGCGGGCGGCCGGCCCGCAGCTCGCTCAAGAAGCGCTGGCGTCCCGGTCTGGGTCGCGACGAGTCGCTCCGGGTCGCCGTCGAGGCGCTCGTGGACGCGTCGCACGAGGACGCCGGGACGGGCGGTCCGGACCCCTCACGGGGGATCTTCCCGACCGTGGTGGTCGTCTCGGCGGCGGGAGCCGAGTCCGCCGGCGAGGCGGACGTTCGCTCCGCGTACGAGTCCGTGGTGATCGGACCGACCGAGGGAGCCGGGGGAGCGAGCCGGGAGGGGACGTCGCCGTGACGTTCATGCCGTACGTCCCACCCGAGCAGCTTATGAAGGACCGCTCGGAGTTCGCCCACAAGGGCATCGCGCGCGGCAAGTCGGTCGTGTGCATCGAGTACACGGACGGCCTGCTGTTCATCGCCGAGAACCCGAGCGCGACGCTGCACAAGATCAGCGAGATCTACGACCGGATCGCCTTCGCCGGCGTCGGCAAGTACAGCGAGTTCGAGGACCTGCGGATCAGCGGGGTCCGCCTCGCGGATCTCCGCGGGTACTCCTACGGTCGCGAGGACGTGCGCGCCCGGGACCTCGCGAACGCCTACTCCCAGGCCCTGTCGACGATCTTCACCCAGCAGATGAAGCCGTACGAGGTCGAGATCCTCGTCGGCGAGGTCGCCGAGGACGGCGGCCAGGGCGAGATCTACCACGTGCTGTTCGACGGGACGGTCACCGACGAGCACGAGCACGTCGCGATCGGCGGGCATGCCGAGGAACTGACCAACGCCGTCACGGCGGCGTTCCAGCCCGGATGGGACCTCTCGACGGCCGTCCGCGAGTCCGTGAAGGCCCTCTCCACCGCCGAGGGGCGCGAGGTGGAATCCGAACAGGTCGAGGCGGGGGTGCTCGACCGTTCGCGCCAGTCGCGGCGCAAGTTCCGCAGGCTCCGCGACGAGGAGGTCGCCGAGATCCTCGGCTCCTGACGCCCTTCCCACTCCTTCGGGTGACCGGGCCTACACTCAGGGCGTGGAGCGACGCATCTTCGGACTGGAGAACGAGTACGGCGTGACCTGCACGTTCCGCGGCCAACGCCGGCTCTCGCCGGACGAGGTGGCCCGGTACCTGTTCCGTCGCGTCGTGCACTGGGGTCGCTCCTCGAACGTGTTCCTCGAGAACGGCGCGAGGCTGTACCTCGACGTCGGCTCTCATCCCGAGTACGCCACACCCGAATGCGACCAGATCGCCGATCTCGTCGCCCACGACAAGGCGGGGGAGCGGATCCTCGAGGCGTTGCTCGCGGCGGCGGAGGTGCGCCTGCACGAGGAAGGGATCAGCGGCCAGGTCTACCTGTTCAAGAACAACACGGACTCCGCGGGCAACTCCTACGGCTGTCACGAGAACTACCTCGTCGCCCGGCAGGGCGAGTTCGCCCGCATGGCGGATCTGCTGATCCCGTTCTTCGTCACGCGGCAGATCTGGTGCGGCGCGGGCAAGGTCCTGCACGGGCCGCGCGGTGCCGTGTACTGCATCGCGCAGCGCGCCGAGCACATCTGGGAGGGGGTGTCGTCGGCCACCACGCGGTCCAGGCCGATCATCAACACGCGCGACGAGCCGCACGCCGACGCGGAGCGGTTCCGCCGTCTGCACGTGATCGTCGGGGACTCGAACATGTCCGAGTTCAGCTCCTGGATGAAGGTCGGGATCACCGATCTGGTCCTGCGCATGGTCGAGTCCAACACCGTGATGCGCGACCTCTCGCTCGAGAACCCGATCCGCGCGATCCGCGAGATCAGCCACGACGTTACCTGCCGCAAGAAGGTCCGGCTCGCCAACGGCCGAGAGCTCTCGGCGATCGAGGTGCAGGAGGAGTACTTCGACCGCACAGAGCGGTTCCTCGAACGCCGAGGCGCGGATCCGCAGTCCAAGCAGCTGCTCCAGGAGTGGCGGGAGGCCCTCGACGCCCTCATCCTGCAGGAACCGGAGCGGCTGGTTCGGAAGGTGGACTGGGTGGCCAAGCAGCTGTTGATCGACCGCTATCGGGAGAAGCACCAGCTCGCGCTGTCGCACCCACGGGTCGCGCTGCTCGACCTGGCGTACCACGACGTGAACCGGACGCGCGGGCTCTACCACCTCCTCGAGCGGGCGGGCAAGATGGAGCGCGCCGTCACCGAGAAGGACGTCCAGCGGGCGATGCGCGAGCCGCCGCAGACGACCCGGGCGAAGCTCCGCGGCGATTTCATCCGCCAGGCGAAGCAGAAGCGGCGCGACTACACCGTTGACTGGGTCCACCTCAAGCTCAACGACCAGGCGCAGCGGACGGTCCTGTGCAAGGACCCGTTCCGGAGCGTCGACGAACGCGTGGAGCAGCTGATCGCGCACATGTGACGCCCCCGGATGCGCCCCCATCCTTGCGGTGGTCGCACCGGACCGGTAGGCCGAGGCGCGCCCGACGCTCAGCCGCGGGCCGAGCGCCACCTGGCGGACCCGGCCGCCATCCTTCCCGCCAGCACACCTGCCGCACCGGCGGCCAGGAAGAACGACGGGTCGTCGCTCGGCGTCCGGCCCATCGACTCGGGCTCGATCCCCACGCGTCCGAGCTCGTCGAGGGCGGGGCGTCCGTCGGTCTCGACGAGCTGGTGGCGCTCCTCGAGCTTGCGCTCCCGTAGGGCGTCCCACACCGTGTCGCGATCTCGACCCTCGAGCGTGGGGACCGCGACGGTGACCGAGCCCGTGCAGACGCGGTCCAGGATCGTCAGCGAGTGGTGCGAGACGCCTCGGTGCCGGATGCGCTCTTCGGCGAGCGAGACCCGGAGCGCCGCGACCGGGCGGCCACCGAGCGCTTCGACCGCGTTGAGCGATCCGCCGGTCGCGAGCGCGCTCACGCCCCACGTCGTGTCCGTGCCGAGGTTGCCGGGCCCGTCCGCCACCACCACCACGTCGGCCCGCAGGACCTCGACCGCCGCGAGGAGGCCGCTCCACAGGGTCACCGCCTCGAGCTCGCCACCGAACGCCTGACCGCACGTGACGAACCCGGTCAGCAAGCCGGCGTCGCGGAGCCGAGGGACCTGCCTGGAGAGCGCCCCCGGCAGCGCCGCGCCGTCGGTCATCACGTGGACGACGCGCTCCGCCCCCGCGACCCGGGCGCCGGCCGCGATCGGTCCGAGCATCGAGTGCAGCGGCGCGCACACCACCGGCGTGCCGGCGAGGCCGGGCGAGCCTTCGAGCTCGTCGCGGTGCAACTCCTCCACGCTTCGAACGGCCACCTGGAGCGGCGTGTACCGGGCCTTCATGACCCTCCCGGGATGCCCGAGATCCGTCGCCTCGGTGCCCTCGACCGCGACCACGAGATCGAACCCGCCGGTCCCGAGCCCGAGCGCCCGTGCGGTCGTGTTGAGGGTCACGACGTCACCCTCTCGGACCGGACCCACGAGGTCCGGGTACGCCAGAGCCCGGGCGCGCTCACCGTCGACCTCCACCTCGAGGTCGAGCGCACCGGGTCGCTCGTCGAGCACGCGCAGGACCGTTCCCCGACGGAGCCGGACGGACGACATGCCGGAAGTATGATGCGGCGCGCGATGCACCCGCTCGAGCGCCTGGTCAACCTCGTCGCCCTCCTGCTCGAGTCCGGGACCCCGCTCACGTTCGATCGGATCCGGGAGAAGCTCTCCGAGGGCTACGGGCACGGGGATCCGGCGTCGGCGAAGCGGATGTTCGAGCGCGACAAGGACATCCTGCGCGACATCGGCGTGCCGATCGACGTCGTGTCGGTCGATGCCTGGGACGTGGAGCAGGGGTACACGATCGACAAGACGCGCTACTACCTGCCGGATATCGCGTTCACGCCGGAGGAGATCTCCGCGCTCTTCGTCGCGGTGCGTTCGGCGGCGGACCCCTCGGCGGAGGACGCGGTGCGCAAGCTCCTGTCGACGACGGACGGTGGCCTGCTCGCCGGGCTCGAGGACGGCCGGGGAGGGGGGAGCCGGGATCCGAACCTCGCGCAGGCGGCCGACGCGGTCGCGGGTCAGCGACGGGTGCGCTTCTCGTACCGAACCGCGAGGGGCGAGCGCTCGGACCGGGACGTGGACGCGTTCGGGCTCGCGGTGAGGGGCGGGCACTGGTACCTGGTCGGGCTGGATCGCGATCGAGCGGAGATCCGCTCGTTCCGGCTGTCGCGCATCTCGGGCACGCTGGAGGCGGAGGGGGAGGGGAGTGCCCCACCGGAGGACTTCCGCGCCGCCGATCACGTGCAGGCGGGTCCCTGGGGCCCCGGCGAACCCGAGACGACCGCCACCGTCGCGTTCTCGCCCGAGGTGGCGTGGTGGGCGTCCCGCGGGGTCGCGAACGCCGAGGTCGTTCGGACGCGCAAGGACCGATGGATCGAAGTGCGCGTCCCGTGGCAGCCGGGGGAGAGCCTCGCCGCGTGGGTCCTGTCGTTCGGACCCGACGCCGAGGCCGTCGACCCGCCCGAGCTGGTGGCGGAGGTCGTGGGCAGGCTGGAGACCCTCCGTGCCCGGTAGCGCGGAGACCGGTCGTCGTCGAGAACCGCGCGCGGCTCCGCCGAAGGCCTCGGAGCGCTTACGCCGGCTGCTCGTGATCGTTCCGTACCTGGTCCGCCACCCGGGAACGTCGGTGGAGGAAGCCACCGATCTGTTCGGCGTCTCCGAACAGGAGCTGCTCGCCGACCTCGATCTCCTCTTCGTGTCGGGACTGCCTCCGTACGGTCCGGGGGACCTGATCGACGTCGACATCCAGGACGGACGGATCTGGATCGGCATGGCCGACTACTTCGCGCGGCCGCTGCGACTGACGAGGGCCGAGGCGCTCGCGATCTACGTTCGCGGGGCGGGGCTGGTCGGCGTGCCGGGCCTCGACGAGGCGTCGGCCCTCGCGTCGGCGCTCGGCAAGCTCGCGGCAGAGCTCGGGCCGGACGCGTTGGGCGAGCTTCCGGAGCGGGTGGAAGCCGCCTCCGCCGAGGGCGACGTGGAGACGCTCGGCGAGCTCCGACGGGCGGCCGCCGAGCACGAGCGCGTGCGCATCGAGTACTACGCCGCCTCGGGCGCCGAGACCACCGCGCGCGAGATCGACCCCGAGGAGATCTTCTTCGAGATCGGTCACTGGTACGTGGTGGCCTGGGATCATCGCTCGGACGCCGAGCGGCTGTTCCGCGCCGACCGCGTCAGATCCGTCGCGCCCACCGGGCAGCGGTTCGAGGCGCGAGGGCTGCCGGGGGCCGGCCGGCCCCTGTACACGCCGGGTCTGGACGACGTCGCGGTGACGCTCCGGCTGGGTCCGGAGGCGCGCTGGGTGGCCGAGTACTACGAGACCGTGCGGGAGACCGAGCTCGAGGACGGCCGCCTCGAGGTGGAGCTGCCCGCGGGCCGCCTCGAATGGGTCGAACGCCTCCTGCTGCGCCTGGGCACGGACGCCGAGGTCGTGGCGCCCGAGGGACTGAAGGACCGGGTCAGCGAGCTCGCGGGCCGGACGCTGGAACGGTACGGATAGGGTAGTCCGCTCGTCGGCCCGTGGGCTCAAGCGGCGGCGGGCCATGTCCGATACAGCGGGTGAGATGACCACGATCCGAACCACGTGCCCGCGCTGTGGCGAGGTCGACATGGGACCCGAGTCGATCCTGCTCCAGGTGCTCCGAGGTGGCCGAGAAGGCACCTACCGGTTCGACTGCCCGACGTGCATGGAGCCCGTCGAGAAGCGAGCGGACCGCAAGATCGTGGCCCTGCTGGTCTCGGCAGGGGTCGACGTCGCCGGGCGCTCGAGCGGCGGCACGGCGGAGCTGTTCGAGTCCGAGCCCGAAGTCGAGGACCCGCGTGGCCCGCTGCCGGGCGGACCCTCCTTCACGATCGACGACGTCATCGACTTCCACTTCCAGCTGGAGGACGACTCCTCTATCCGGGAGTTCCTGGCCGCCCAGTGAGTCACGGCCCGCAGATGCGGGCCGTTCTCGTCCGCTAGCATCGAGCTCGTGACCACGCCTGCGATCGTCTGGCTGGTCGTCGGACTGGTGACGGCGACCGCGGTCCTCGCGGTGTTGATCGCGCTGATCCGGCACCTCTTCGTGGTCGGCCGCGCCGTGTCGCGGTTCCAGCAGGAGGTCGGCCCGATCGCCGCCGACATCGGGACCGAGGCCGCAGCGCGCGTCCACCCGTTCCGCCCGGGTGTCCGGGCGCCGTGGGGCAACCGGCCGGGGGTAGGATGAGGCGCCGGGGCCGGTCCCGGCGTGTGCACGGATCGTAGGACGCGCATGTTCAACATCAGTCCCCAGGAGCTCCTGCTCATCCTGGTCATCGCGCTCGTGGTCGTCGGCCCGCAGCGCCTGCCCTCGCTCGGTCGTTCGATCGGTCGAGGTCTCCGCGAGCTCCGGAGGGCTCAGGACGACGTCAAGCGGACGATCGAGGTCAACCTCGACGACGACGGGCCGAACGGCTCCGCGCCCGAGGGGGAGGTGCCGGCGACCTCCGACCCCGCGCCGTCCGCCCGCGAACCGGTCCCGCCGAGCCAGATCGAGGAGGTCTCGCGGACGCTGGGCCGCGGTCTGCGCGAGCTCCGGAAGGCACGCCGGGAGGTCGAGCGGTCCTTCCGCGTCGACCTCACCGAGCCCCGGACGCCGACGCCTCAGCCGCCACCGGCCGACGATGACGCGTCCGAACGCTCCGCAGGCGCCTGACGCCCCGGTCGATGACGATGAAGCTGATCCCCGAACGGCTCCGACGGCGCCCCGACCGCGAACCCGACGGGACGATGACGCTCGTCGAGCATCTGACGGAGCTGCGGTTCCGGCTCGTCGTCGCGCTCGCGGCGGTCGCGGTCGGCGCCGTTCTTCGGCTGGTTCCTGTTCGATCCGGTGATCGACCTGCTCACCGAGCCGTACTGCGACTACCTGCGGACGGTCCCGCCGGAGCGCCGGGTGACCGAGGAGTGCGCGCTCTCGTTCTTCGGGGCCCTCGAGCCCGCGCTGATCAAGCTGAAGCTCGTCTTCTTCCTCGGCCTGTTCATCGCGCTGCCGGTCGTCCTGTACCAGTTCTGGGCGTTCATCGTGCCCGGCCTCACGAAGCGCGAGCGCCGCATGGCGATCCCGTTCGTCCTGTCCTCGGTGCTGCTGTTCGCCCTCGGTGCGCTGTTCGCCTACTGGAGCCTGCCACGGGCGCTCACCTTCCTCCTCGGGTTCGCCGGAGACCAGTTCGCGCCCGTGCTCGCGGGGGACAAGTTCCTCTCGTTCGTGATGGTCGTGGCGCTCACGTTCGGGCTCGCGTTCGAGTTCCCGGTGGCCCTCGTGTTCCTGGTGGTCGCGGGCGTCCTCTCGACCGCTCAACTGCGGCGGTGGCGGCGGGGGGCGATCCTGTTCATCGCGGTCTTCGCGGCGGTGATCACCCCGAGCTCGGACCCCTTCACGATGCTCGCGATGTGCGTCCCGATGGTGCTGTTCTACGAAGCCGCTATCATCGTTGGCCGTCTCCTGAAGCGCTAAGGCAGGTTCCGCATGGCCATCAAGGGCAAGAGCAAGGGTCGAACCGGCAGGTCGGTCACGCCCGGCCCCAAGCCGGTCTACACGCCCGTCAAGAAGCCCCTGCTCGCGAAGCGAGCGTTCTGGGTCACCCTGGGGTCGATCCTGGGGGTCGCCCTCCTCGCCGGACTCGTGTCCGCGTGGCTCATCCAGCGGGACGCGAACGCCGAGGCCGAGCTCGAGGACCGGATGCGGACGGCCGTGAGCCAGTACCAGGGGGCCCTGGCGCCGATCCTGGCGACCGTGGGTCAGCCGATCCCGCCGACCTCGTTCGCAGGCTTCCCCGAGCTCACGAACGCCGTCGCCGCCCTCGAGGAGGAGACGAACGACCGGCCGGTCGAAGCCCGCCCGATCGAGCGGACGGCCTCGGACGCGCTGGAGAGCGCGAGGAACGCCGAGCGATCCATCGAGGAGATCGACACGACGGAGCTGATCAGCGGCAGAGGATTCTCCGAGGACTTCGTGCTCTACGTGATCAACTCGAAGGCGAACATCCTCCGCGCCATGAGCCTGTACCAGGAGTCGGCGCTCCTCGTGGAGATGGCTGCCGCCGCCGAGGGCGCGGAGCGCGAGCAGCTCACCGCGAGGGCTCGCGGCGTGCTGGACTCGGCGTCCGAGGTGCTCAACCGGGGCTACTCGGAATTCACCCAGGCGCAGTTCATGGTCGGCGAGGCCCCGCCGATCCAGCCTCCGAGCCCCACCGGCGCGTCATGACCGACGGCCTGCTCCTCCTCCACGCGTGGCCGCTGGATGCCCGGATGTGGGATCGCCAGCGGGAGGTGGCTCCCGACGGCGTGCCCCTCGCGGCCCCGAACCTTCCCGGGTTCGGCGGCTCCGAGCCCGCCGGCGACGTGATGACCATGACCGCCGCGGCCGAGCGGGCGCTCGGCGCGATGGACGAGGCCGGGATCGACCGGGCGGTCGTGTGCGGCCTCTCGGTGGGCGGGTACGTCGCGTTCGAGCTGTGGCGGCGTGCGCGCGACCGCGTGGCCGGGTTGATCCTGGCCAACACGAGGGCGGTCGGCGACACGGACGAGGCCGCCGGCGGTCGCCGCGCGCTCGCCGAACGCCTTCGCAGCGAGGGCAACGTCCTGGCCGAGGAACCGCCACCGCTGCTCGCCGAAGACGCGCCGGACGAGCTCGCCGAACGCGTCCGCTCGTGGATCGCCGACCAACCGGCCGAGGCGATCGCGGCGGCGCTGCTCGGCATGGCCGTCCGGCCGGACTCGACCCCCGACCTCGCGACGATCGACGTGCCGACGCTCGTCATCACCTCGACCGGGGACCGGCTGATCCCCGCCGAGGTCTCGGCGGAGATGGCCCGGGGGATCCCCGGTGCACGTCTCGAGACGCTCGACGGCGTCGGGCACCTCACCAACGTCGAGGCGCCGGAGGCGTTCGACGCGCTGCTGCTCGCGCACCTGTCCGCCTGCCGGCTCGGCTGAGCGGACCGTCTCCCGCTCACCCGTAGACTCGACGCCGTGAGCGACCCCTCACGGTTCGCCGCCCGCTACCCTTTCGCGCTCGACGAGTTCCAGTCGCGGGCGATCGACGCGCTCGCCGCCGGCGAGTCGGTCCTGGTCGCCGCGCCGACGGGCTCCGGCAAGACCGTGGTCGCCGAGTACGCGGTGGATCGGGCGCTCGGCCTCGGCGGCAAGTGCTTCTACACGACGCCGCTCAAGGCGCTGTCGAACCAGAAGTTCGGCGACTTCGTGGCGCGGCTCGGCGCGTCGAAGGTGGGCCTGCTCACCGGCGACAACTCGATCAACGGCGAAGCCCCCGTCGTCGTGATGACGACCGAGGTGCTCCGCAACATGCTCTACGAGCGGAGCGACACGCTGAACGGCCTGCAGACGGTCGTGATGGACGAGGTGCACTACCTCCAGGATCCCTACCGCGGCGCGGTGTGGGAGGAGGTGCTGATCCACCTGCCCCTGTCGATCTCGGTCGTGTGCCTGTCGGCCACGATCTCCAACGCCGAGGAGTTCGGCGAGTGGATCGGCACGCTCCGCGGGCCGACGCGCGTCGTGATCGAGGAGCGAAGGCCCGTGCCGCTCGAGCACCACTACCTGGTGGGACGCGACCTGCATCCGATGCACGTCGAGCAGGACGGTCAGCCGATCCCGAATCCGTACGTCGTGTCCCTGGACCGCGCGGAGGTCCGGTACAAGACCTACTACCGGCGCGGGTCGGGCACGGCGCAGCATCACCGGATCCCGCGGCCGCGCGAAGGGCACCGGCGCGTCTTCGTGCCGAGACGGGAGGACGTGGCCGAGATCTTGTCCACCGAGGGCCTGTTGCCCGCGATCTACTTCGTGTTCAGCCGCGCGGGCTGCGATCGAAGCGTCGAGTGGCTGATGGGATCGGGGATCCGGCTGACCACGCGCGACGAGGCGGTGCGGATCCGCGACTTCGCCGAGATGCGGGTCGCCTGGATGGACGACGAGGACCTGAAGACGCTCGGCTTCTACGAGTTCCAGGAGGCGCTCGCGGCCGGGATCGCGGCCCACCACGCCGGCATGCTCCCGGTGTTCAAGGAGACCGTCGAGGAGCTGTTCGAGGCGGGGCTGGTCAAGATCGTGTTCGCGACCGAGACCCTTTCGCTCGGCATCAACATGCCTGCGAAGTCGGTCGTGATCGAGGACCTGTGGAAGTTCCAGGGCGAGCGTCACGAACTGCTCACGCCCGGCGAGTACACGCAGCTCACCGGCCGGGCCGGCCGGCGAGGGATCGACGAGCTCGGCCACGCGGTCGTCGTGTTCCAGCGCCAGGTGGCGTTCGAGCGGGTGGCCTCGCTCGCGTCCACCCGGAGCTACGAGCTCACCTCGTCGTTCCGACCTTCGTACAACATGGCCGTCAACCTCGTCCGGAACTACTCACGGGAGGAGGCACACCACCTGCTGAACTCGTCGTTCGCGCAGTTCCTGGCGGACCGCGGCGTCGTCGCCCTCGAACGGCAGCTCGAGCGCGACAAGGCGTTCCTGGAGGACTACCGCGAGCAGATGCGGTGCCACCTCGGCGACTTCATCGAGTACTGGGCGCTCCGCGAACGCGCGGAGCGGATCCGCGAGCAGTCGCTCACGGGCCGGCACCGGGCGCGGGCGGATGCGGTCCGCGACGCGCTGAGCTCGCTCCGGCCCGGCGACGTGATCTTCGTGCCCCGCGCCAAGCGCCGCGGCTTGGCCGTGGTGCTCTCCAACCGCGACGGCCGGCCGAACGTGCTCGCGCAGGACCGGAAGTTCTTCCGGGTATCGCCGCGCGACTTCGACGAGCCCCCGACGTCGCTGACGAAGGTTCCGCTTCCGAGGTCCGGGAGCGTTCGGAGCGCGCGCTACCGCCGGGACCTCGCGGCCAAGCTCGTGGCCCTGGACGTACGCCCGGCGCGCAAACGCCGAAGCGCCGTCGACGCCGAGGCCGAGCGCGAGGCGGCCCGGTTCGAGCAGAAGGCCGCCGCGCATCCGTGCCACGGATGCCCCGAGCGATCGACCCACGAGCGGTGGGCCGCCAGGGCGTTCCAGATGGAGCAGCAGGTGCACGGCGTCGAGCGACGGATCCGGACCAAGACCGAGACCCTGGCGCGTCAGTTCGAGCGCGTCCTCGGCGTGCTCGGCGAGCTCGGCTACGTGCACGACTTCTCGGTCACGCCGAAGGGGCGCACGTTGGCGAGGATCTACGGCGAGGGCGACGTCTTGATCTCCGAGGCGTTGGACGAGGGTCTGTTCGACGGACTCGAGCCCGCCGAGGTCGCGTCGCTCGTCTCGACGATCGTGTTCGAGTCGCGCGAGCGCGTGCCGAGGCCGGGGGAGATGCCGACGCCTTCCGCGGCGGAGCGCTACCGAAAGCTCCAGCAGACGTGGACGCGGATCCGGTCGGTCGAGGACCGTCACCAGGTGGAGCTCAGCCGCGAGCTGGAGGACGGGTTCGCCACCCCGATCCACCGGTGGGCGAGCGGTGACCCGCTCGATCTCGTGCTGCGCGAGACCGGCATGTCGCCGGGCGATTTCGTCCGGACGTGCAAGCAACTGCTGGACCTGCTCCGCCAGATCGAGGAGGTCGCCTCCGCTTCGACGGCGGGCCTCGTCGGCAAGGCGGTGGTGGCCGTCAACCGCGGAGTCGTCGCCTACACGGGCGTCTGAGCCGTCCCCCCGAGCCCGCCCGGGCGAACGCGTCGCGGAGGGCCGCTAGGATTCGCCCATGTCCACGCCCTTCGGCGAGCTCACGGTCGTCGTGAACCCGCACGCCGGGCGCCGCCACGTGGGCGAGGAGATCCCCGAGCTCGAGCGGACCCTTCGTTCGCGCGGGCTGCCGTACCGCTTGCTGCGAACCGAGGGCCGTGGCGACGCGACGAGGTTCACCCGCGAGGCGCTCGAGGCCGGGGGGCGGTTCGTGGTCGCCGTGGGCGGTGACGGGACGGTCCACGAGGTCGTCAACGGGATGTTCGACGGGGAGGGCAAACCGATCGTGCCGGACCCGGTCCTCGGCGTGGTGGCCGCCGGGAGCGGGTGCGACTTCATCCGGACGTTCGGGCTGCCGGGCGACGCGACCCGCGCGTGCCATCACCTCACGGGCGACAACACGTATCCGCTCGACGTGGGGAAGATCACCTACAGGACCGCGTCCGGCGAACAGGAGGCCCGGTACTTCGTCAACATCGCCGAGGCGGGCCTGTTCGCCGCGGTGGCGGCGAAGGCCGAGCGGATGTCCGCGCGTCTCGGTCGGTCCAAGTACTTCCTCAGCTTCTGGCGGACCCTGCCGGGCTTCAAGCTGGCGGACGTTCGGGTGCGGGCCGGCCGCAGGACGTACGAGGGGCCCGCGTTCGCCGTGCTGATCGGCAACGCCCAGTACAACGGCGGCGGCATGAAGACTTCGCCGCGCTCGTACCCCGGCGACGGCGTGCTCGACGTGCTCGTCTTCAAGGGTCCCAAGTCGGACGCCTTCACGATGATCCCCAAGGTCTATCGGGGGGAGCACATCCCGCACGACCACATCGAGGAGCTCCGTGCGAAACAGGAGGTCGTCATCGACGCCGACCGGCCGCTCGCGATCGAGGCCGACGGTGAGATCCTCGGCACGACGCCGGCGACGGTCGAGGTGCTCGCCCAGCCGATCCGGATGAAGCTGTGAGCCCGAACGACGTCGCGCGTCATGCCGAGCGCCGCGCTCGAACGCTCGAGGCGGCCGAGGCGGAGGGGCTGGCCGGTTTGCTCGTCACGCCGGGCGCGGACTTCGAGTACCTCACCGGCCATGCCGCGGCTCCGTACGAACGCCTGACGGTGCTGATCCTCGCGAGGGGTCGCGAGCCGATGCTGGTGGTGCCCACGCTCGAGCGGCCGCTCGCCGAGGCCGCCGACGGCGTCCGGGGCGTCGAGATCGTGGACTGGCGCGACGGCGAGGATTCGCACGAGGTGGTCGCGCGGATCCTTCGCTCCGGCCGGTACGCGATCACCGACCAGACGTGGGCCTCGCACCTGATCGATCTCGAACGAGCGACCGCCGACTGCCTGTTCGTGGCGGCCGGACGTTCGTTGCCGCTGCTGCGCGCGGTGAAGGACGACGAGGAGGTGGCGCTGCTCCGCTCGGCGGCGGAAGCCGCCGATGCCGCGTTCGCCGACGTGGTCGAGGTCCCGTTCGCGGGCCGGCGCGAGCTCGAGATCGCCGACGAGCTCTCCGCTCGCCTCCTCGAGCACGGGCACGAGACGGTTGACTTCACGATCGTGGCGTCGGGACCCAACGGCGCCTCCCCGCACCACGCGGCGGGGGAGCGGACGATCGAACCGGGCGACGCCGTCGTGATGGACTTCGGCGGCGTGCGAGAGCGGTACTGGTCGGACATCACGCGGACGGTGTTCGTCGGGGAGCCCGACGAGGAGCAGCGACGGGTCTACGAGGTGGTCCGGGCCGCCCAGCAGGCCGCGTTCGAGACGGTCGGGCCGGGGGTGGCGGCCCAGGAGGTCGACCGCGCCGCTCGAACGGTGATCACGCAAGCCGGGTACGGGGACCGCTTCGTGCACCGCACCGGCCACGGGATCGGGCTCGGGCTGCATGAACCCCCGTACATCGTGGAGGGCAACGAGACGCTCCTTCAGCCGGGCATGACGTTCTCGGACGAGCCCGGGATCTACCTCGCGGACCGTTTCGGCGTCCGGATCGAGGACCAGGTCGTCGTGACGCCCACCGGCGCCGAACGCCTCAACGAGGCCTCTCGAGAGGTCACCGTCGTGAGCTAACCGCATCCGATCCGGCAGAGTCCCCGGGGGCGGTTGCCCGACGGATGCATTTTCGGTCATCCTTCGGCCCGGCGAGCGCGAATGGCGGACTGATGGAGGAGTTCGACCTCGACCGGTACCTCCGTAGATCCAAGCGCGTCGACCTTTCGAACGTCGCGTGGGACCGCGTGCGCGAGCATCCGATCTCGGAGGCGGAGGCGAGATGCCTCGCCTACATGATGGACATCGAATCGCATACGGCGATCTTCCTCCGCGACCTGCTGGCGACCAAGGCGGCCTACGAGCCCGACGTCACCGCGTTCCTGTCCTGCTGGGTCTACGAGGAGCTGTGGCACGGCGAGGCGTTCAGCCGGTTCCTCGGTGAGGCCGGCTGGGAGCTCGCGCCCGACCGCGAACGGGTGGAGTCCGATTGCGCCTACCCCTCGCGGGCGCCGCGCAACTTGTGGATCCGGCGCCGGCTCGGCAGCCGGGGACAACTCAAACACCTGGGGACCTTGCTCGGTTCCGCCCTCGTGGACGATTTCGTGGCGCTCCACATGACGTGGGGCGCGGCCAACGAGCTCTCCACGCTCACCTCCTACCACCGGCTGATCGCCAAGACCCACCACCCCGAGCTCGTGGCGCTGCTCGAGGCCGTCATCAAGGACGAGCGGCGCCACTTCGCGTTCTACCGGGCCCAGGCTCGGCTGCGGCTCGCGCGGAGCCCGCGAGCCCGAAGGATCACGCGCTGGGCGATGGACCACCTGTGGACGATCGTCGGCACGGGGGTCCGGCCGCAGGAGGAGACGGACTTCGTGGTGCTCCACCTGTTCGGTGACGGGGAGGGAACGGCGGCCGCGCACGAGATGGACCGAACGATGGCCGACCTCCCGGGCCTGCAGAGCTTGGCGGTCTTCGCCGAGGCGCGCCGGAAGGCCCTCGCCCGCGCCGACCGTGTCCGCGCGCACGCGCCCGGCATGTGGCGAGCCGTGCCGGCCTGAGCCCGAGCGTTCAGCCCGCGCGAACGGCCGCCGGCGAGGCGCGGCAGCGGCGCTCCTCGCTCCACATGACCGAGGCGGACAGCGCGTCCATCAGACTCCCGGACGGACCTTCGTGCCGTCGGGCGTGTCCATCACCTCGAGCCCCAGCTCCTGGAGGCGCTCTCGCAGCTCGTCGCTCCTCGCGTAGTCCCGGGCGGCGCGCGCCGCGTCGCGTTCTTCGACGAGCTGCCGCATCTCCTGGGTGGGCTCCCAGTGCGCGAGCGCGTCGCGCTCGAGATCGAGACCGAGGACCGCGTCCCACGAGGCGAGCAGCGCGTACTTCTCGCCGTCGGCGATCGTCCGAGCCGACGACCTCGTTCAGCGCCACGAGCGCCCGAGGCAGGTCGAGGTCGTCGGCGACCGCCTCGCGGAAACGAGCGTCGAACGCGCGCGACGGCTCCGAGAGCTCGCCGGCGCCGGGCGCCCATGCCGCCATGCGGCGGCGGAGCTCCACGAGTCGCCGGTACTGGCCCTCGAGCGCCTCCCAGTCGAAGTCCATCTCCTTGCGGTAGCGGGTTCCGAAGCAGAGCAGGCGGTACGCGAGCGGGTCGACGTTCTGCTCCGCGAGGTCGGTGACCCGGTAGATGTTCTTCGCGGACTTGGCCATCTTCTGCCCGCTCATCTGCAGGAAGCCGCCGTGCACCCAGACCGACACCACCCCGTGGCCGACGGCCGCTTCGGACTGCGCGATCTCGTCCTCGTGGTGCGGGAACTTGTTGTCGTTGCCCCCGGTGTGGACGTCGAACCGTTCGCCGAGGTGCTTCATCGACATCGCCGAGCACTCGATGTGCCAGCCGGGGAACCCGTCACCCCAGGGGCTCGGCCACTTCAGGACTCGGTTCGCACCGGCCTTCTTCCAGAGCGCGAAGTCCTCGGGGTGCCGCTTGTCCGGGTCGACGGCGAGCTCCTGCCGGTGGCCGGCGCGGAGCTGGTCGAGCGTGTTGCCCGAGAGCTTGCCGTAGCCGGGGAACGTGGTGACGTCGTAGTAGATCGTCCCGTCGACCTCGTACGCGTGGCCTTTGTCGACCAAGGTCTTGATGATCTCGAGCATCTCGGCGATGTGGTCGGTCGCGCGCGGGTACAGGTCGGCTCGTTCGATCCCGACCAGGTCCGAGTCCTCCAGGAACGCGTCCGTGTACTTCTCGGCGATCTCGACGGCCGACAGTCCTTCGTCGGCCTCCGCGAGCTCCATCTTGTCGCGCCCCGTGTCCGAGACGTCGTCGGTCATGTGTCCGACGTCGGTGATGTTCATGATCCAGCGCACGTCGCGACCCTCGAGGCGCAACGCGCGCCGGATCAGGTCGCCGAGCATGAACGAGCGCATGTTGCCGATGTGGATGTACCGGTACACGGTGGGACCGCACGAGTAGATCTTCACGGTCTCCCCGTCCACCGGGGACACCTCGACGAGTTCGCGGGTCAGTGAGTCGAACAGACGCACGCTGCTCGAAGCATAGCGGCCGGTCCCGAACGCCCGGGGTCGCTACGAGCCGGAGCTGGTGTCGGGTCGAGGCGGTGTCGGGCCGTTCCCGCCCGGCTGTTCGCCTCCGTCCCCCCCGCCCGGCTGTTCGCCTCCGTCCCCCCCGGCCGGCTGCCCGTTGCCCTCGACGCCGAACGGCGACCGTCCGCCGTTCCCGGTCACCGGCACCTCGATCGGTTCCCGCTCGCCGAGCTCGGCCATCAGGATCTCGATCTCGTCGCCGACGAGCTCCTCGCGTTCGAGCAGGGCGTCCCGCACGCCCTCGACCACGTGGCGCTTCTTGAGCAGCAGGTTTCGAACGCGATCGCGGCACTCGTTCAAGATCGCGTCGACCTCATCGCGGCGCTGGGGGTCGCCGAGCACCCGACCGATGGGGTCCACGTCGCCCATCGGTCCGGGGCCGCTCGCCGCGGCCGAGACCAGGCTGCGGCCCATCCCGTACACGCCCACGTAGGCGGCCGTGTTCCGGGTCGCGTTGACGAGGTCCGAGGACGGGCCCGAGGTGGTCTGCCCGTACCAGATCTCCTCGGCGACCAGGCCCGCGAGCGAGACCTGGATCCTGGCGAGCAATTGCTTCTGCGTCCGCAGGAACATCTCCTCGATCTCCTGCGTGGAGACCAGGCCGAGCGCCGACTCCCGCTTCTGGATCGTGATGACCTGGATCTGCAGCTCCTCGCGTTCGAGCGCGTACGAGGCGACCGCGTGGGCGCTCTCGTGGACGGCCACCATGGCCTTCTCGCGGGGGCTGTACTTGACCGGCTGCTTGAGCCCGATCTCCTCGGTGAGCTTGGCCTGCCACAGGTCGTCCCACCGGAGCGCGTCGCGCCCGTCCTGCAGCGCGAACAGGAGCGACTCGTTGACGATGTTCTTCAGGCTCGCCGGCGAGTACCCGACGGTCATGCGCGACAGCTTCTGGTAGTCGATCGGCTCGTGACGGACCTTGGCCAGGTAGTAGCGCAGGATGTCCTCGCGGCCTTCCGCGTCGGGCAGGCCAACGTGGATCTTGCGGTCGAACCGGCCCGGCCGGACGAGCGCCGGATCCAGGGTCGCGGCGCGGTTCGTCGCCCCGATCACGAGGATGTTGAAGAAGGGGATCTTCGGCTTGGCGCGGAACGCGATGCGCCGGATGTGCCGCCAGAGTCCGCGCGGGACGGTGAAGCCGTCCATCTGGACCAGGAGCTCGTTGATGACGCCCATGCCGCCGCCCATGCCCATGCCGCCCATGATGATCCGGTCGGTCGCCCGATCGGACGAGCGATCGGTCGTGACGCCGCCTCGCGAACCCACGGCGTCGATCTCGTCGATGAAGATCACCGCGCCGCCGTACTTGTCCGACTGGACCCGCGCCTTCTTGAACAGGCGACGGACCTTCAGGTTGCCGATGCCGATGAACATGGCCGCGAAGCCCGAGCCGGTCGAGAACAGGAACGGGACGCCCGACGCGCCGGCGATCGCCTTGGCCATCAGGGTCTTGCCGGTGCCGGGCGGGCCCTCGAACAGGATCCCGTGGGGCGGGTAGCCGCCCATCTGCTTGAAGTCCTTGAACCCCTCGAAGACGCGCAGGACCTCCTTGGTGGACTCGACCGCGGCGGGCTGCCCGCGGACGTCGTCGAACGACGTGTCGTACTCGTTGGGGTAGATGACGTAGTCGTTGCCGCGCGACAGGAACCAGAACATCGCGCCGAACTGGATGATGATGAAGAACACCAGGATCATCGCCTGCAACATGAACGGACGCAGCTGGCTCATCACCAGGTCGGGATTGCCGAGCGATTGCGTGGGCGACAGCCCCATGAACAGCCACGCGGCGAACATGTAGATCACGAGGATCCACGCTGCGCGCTTCAGCCATCGTCCGTAACGGCGATACTGCTGGTTCATCGCGATCGACCCCCAGGCGCTCGGCCGTTTCGCCTGAGTGTACGCCCCGGGCCGTCGAAAGTGCCCGTGCTGCCCGTACCCTGGACCCGTGCGTGACGCGTTCGCCGACCTCGAGCGGGCCCGTGAGGCGGTCGTGGCCGAGGGCCGGGCCTTCGTCGGGGAGCTCGAGCCGATCCTCGGGTCGAGCCTTCACCGTGGGTTCGAGCGGCTCTGCGTCGACCAGGTCGACCTCGTCGCGCGCTTGGACCCGGGAACGAGGTCGGCCCTCGACGTCGCCGTGGGTCGAGCCATCGACGCGGGGGTGGACGACGTCCTCGAGCGGCTTCGCCGAGAGGAGATCTGGCTGGACCCGCTCACCGCCCCCAAGCTGGTGATGGTGAAGGAGGAGGGCTGGCCCACCTGGTTGCCCGATGCGTTCGCTCGTCTGCTGCGGCCTCGTGGGGAGGCCGTCACGCTCGGCGAGCTGGACGATCCGGGCAACCGCATCTGGGTCGCGATCTCGGCGGCATCGGGCCCGCTGGACGCCGTCCTCGTGGAGTTCGGCTTCCGCAAGGTCCGGCGGCGGATCGGTGGCGGCCACTTCGGCGCCGGCCCCCGGACGCTGCCGCAGCTCGATCCGAGCGGGACCCTCCAGCAGCGGTGGCGCCGCTACCGGGCCGCCTTCGACCGGCTGACGGACCTCGCCGCGGAGGACGGATAGCTCACCCGGTCGGCGGCGGCGCGGGCCCGCTTCGGCGGAGCCGCGAACCCCCGCGACGGCCGATTCCATCGGACGTTCCGGTCGCGGTACAACTGCACCGAACGCGAGCGGCCTGCTCCCTCGGGCCGGAGAGGGTGCGCAGTGGTCGCGACCGCGCCGCAGCGGCGCGTTGGGTTCGCCTCGGTCCGCCATGCGGGCGGCGTCCGCGTGCTGACCCTGCTCGAACCGTCGATCCGCGCGGAGTACCTCTCCCTGGTGGCTCCCGCGGCTCCGACGATCGAGTCCGCTCTGCAGGATTGCGTCGTCGCCAACCGCGTGGCCCGGAGCCGCGCCGACCCGCCCGAGATCGCGCTGCGGCCGTGGCGTCTGGAGCGCCGCGTCTTCGCCGGACGGCTCCGAGAGCTCGGGTTCCATGGGTCCACGATCGCGATCGCGGACGTGCGGCGCTGTTACGCGTCGATCTCGCCGGCGACCGTCGGGCCGGGCGCTCGACGCCCTCGGGATCGGCGCGGCGTCCGAGATCGCGGCCTTCCTCGTGCGGCTGGAGACCGCCGGCGTCCGCGGTCTTCCGGTCGGCCCGGCGGCCTCGGCCGTGCTGGCGAACGCCGTTCTCGCCGGCGTCGACCGCGCCGCTCCGACAGGCCGGCTTCGCCCACCTGCGGTGGGTCGACGACGTGGTGATCGCCGCTCGACGATCCGAACGAGGCCGGCCGGGCGCTCGACGTGCTCGCGGACGGACCTCGCGCTCCTGGGTCTCCGGCTGAACGGGCAGAAGACGAAGATCGTGCCGGCGGCATGCCCACACGACCTCGCTCCGTCGAAGCGCGCTCTCTGAGCCGCGAGCTAAGCTCGCCGCCATGCGGACGCTGTACCGGGCCACGCGCGTGCACACCCTGTCCTATCCCCCGGTGGGGGAGTGGATCCTGGTCGACGGTCGTCACGTCGAGCGCGTCGGGACCGGCGAGCCACCCGGGGCCGACCGCCTCGTCGACCTTCCCGGCACGACGATCCTTCCCGGGTTCGTGGACACCCACGTGCATCTCACGGGGACGGGCGTGCACCATCAGGCGCCCGAGCTCGGCGAGGCCGCCTCCGCGGCAACGATCGTCGAGACCGCACGGTCCGTCGCGAAGCGGCGTCAGGGGCCCGTGTACCTGCACGGATGGGACGAGTCCACGTGGGCCGATCGCCGGCTCCCGACGATCGCCGAGCTCGACGCCGCGTGCGAGCGACCGCTCGGCCTGTCCCGCGTCGACGGACACCTGGTCCTCGTCAACCACGCCGCGCTGGAGGCTTCGGACGCGCTCGAGGCTTCGGGCGTGGGCCGGGACGAGGCGGGCGAACCCGACGGGCGCGTCACCGGCCTCGCCGCGCAGGCGGCCAAGCGCTGGTTCGCCACCAACCTGCCCGACCACGACGTCGAGGAGCTCCAGCTCGAGGCGGCCGGGCGCGCCGCCGCCCACGGCGTCACGACGATCCACGAGATGTCGATGCCGGCCGAGCGCGGCATGCGCGACCTCGAGATCCTCCTCGCGCACGCGGGCAAGCTGCCCGTCGACGTCACCACGTACGTCGCGACCATGGACCTGTCGGCGGTCATCGACCTCGGCCTGCCGCGCGTGGGCGGCGACCTCCCGGTCGACGGATCGATCGGGGCGCGGACCGCGTGGGTGTCCGAGCCGTTCGCCGACGGCGCCGGCGCAGCCGACCGGGTACTACGAGGACGACGAGCTCGCGCGAGTACTTCCACGACGGCCACCTGGCCGGCCTGCAGGTGGGCGTGCACGCGATCGGCGACGCCGCGATCGACCAGGTCGTGCGCACGTGGGAACGGGTCTACCAGGCGCTCGACTCGCGCCAGCGTCGGCACTTCCGCGCGCGGCGGCATCGCATCGAGCACTTCGAGATGGCCGGCCAGGATCTGATCGAGCGCGCCGCGATGCTCGGGCTGGCGATCAGCGTGCAGGCCACGTTCGACGCCTTGTGGGGGTTCCCCGGCGGGCTGTACGAGCAGGGCCTCGGGCCGGATCGCGCGTGGACGATGAACCCGTTCGGCGAGCTGCGGCGGCGCGGCCTCGAGCTCGGCGCGGGCTCGGACTCGCCGATCACGATCTTGGACCCGCTCGTGGCCGTGGAGGCGTTCACCTCCCACCACGATCCCGCGCAGCGGCTGACCCGAGCCGAGGCCGTCTGGGTCTCGACCCTGGGCGGGGCGAGGCTCGCGCACCAGGAGGACAAGAAAGGAAGCCTCGAGCCGGGCAAGCACGCGGACTTCGTCGTCTACGACGTCGATCCGCTGGAGGTCGAGTCGCTCGACGGTGTCGCGCCCATCATGACCGTGAGCCTCGGGCCGCGACGTGTTCGCGGCCTGAGAGCAGCGCGTTTGACAGCCCCCACGACCGCCGCTACCTTCCGCCCTGCGTCGGCCGTTTCGGCGGTCAGGCGCACGGAGGACCCAAGAGGCTGAGTAGAGAACGCGGCGCCCCGGCGCCGCGGCCCCAAAGGTCTCTTGGGTCCTCGTCTCTGTCCTCCGCCCCCAGATCCGGCTTTCCGAGCGTGCGATCACGCCTATCGGGAATGAATCCCTCGTGCGTAGGCGTTGTTGGCCCGGAACGCTTGCCAGCGGGATGCCCGGCAGTACAATCCCCCGGCTGATGAGAGGGGAGCCTAGGTGGACGACCTGGAAGACACCCTCGAAGACGAAGAGACCGAGGAGGAGACGGACGAGGAGGCCGAGCCCTCCACGCCCGCCCATAAGCCTGCCGCAGGCGCTGCCGCCTCGGGCGGCGACGAGGACGTCGAGTCGATCCAGGACATCCTGGTCAAGCAGGAGGCCAGGTCCGAGGAGGCCGAGGAGGAGGACGACTCCGTCCTGACGCTGACGCGTGAGGAGAAGCTGGAGCCCCTCGCGAGCAAGGTCGTGCCTCCGCAGCCGACCGAGTTCATCTGCTCGAACTGCTTCCTGGTGAAGCATCGGAGCCAGCTGAAGGACAAGGCCAAGGTGCTCTGCCGGGACTGCGCCTGAGCCCAGCCCGGCTCCGCCTGCCCATCGCGCTGCTCATCGCCGGCGCTTCGGGTGCGCTCCTGTCGCTGTCGCTGCCACCTGCGTCGATCTGGCCGCTCGTGTTCGTCGCGCCCGCGCCGTTCCTGTGGCTCGTCCGGGGCTCGAGGCCCGGGCGGGCGGCCCTGTGCGGCCTGGTGTTCGGGTTCGTGTACTTCGGGGCGCTCCTGTACTGGATCGCGCTGTTCGGCGAGCTCGCCTGGGTCTCGCTCGTGGCGATGTCCGCCGGCTACATGGCCCTGTTCGGCGCCCTCGCGCCGGCGGTGTGGCGGCCGGGGCACCCGGTGCTCGGGACGCTCGGGCTGGCCGGCCTGTGGACCGTGATCGAGTGGGTGCGCGGGGCCTTCCCGATCGGCGGGTTCGCGTGGGGGCAGCTCGGCTCGACCCAGGTCGACGCCCCCGCGCTGCCGCTCGCCTCGCTGACGGGCGTGTGGGGGCTCTCGTTCATGGTCCTGCTCGTCTCGGGCCTGCTGGTCCTCGCGGTCGAGCGGTGGGGGAGTGGCCGGTCGGGGCGGGCCCTCGGCGCTGGTCGGGGCGGTCCTGGCGCTCGCGCTGCTCCCGGCGGCCATCCCGCTGCCCGAACCCGACGGCTCGAGCGTCGACGTGGCGGCGATCCAGGTGGACGTGTCCTCGGTCGAGCACTTCGTCGGCGCCGAGGAGGACGCCGCCGTCATGCTGCTGAACGCCGAACGGCACCTGGCGCTGGCCGAGGACCCGCCGGATCTCGCCGTGTGGGGAGAGGGGGCGCTGGATCCGGGCGTGACCGGCGATCCGGCGCTCATGGCCCAGGTGAGCGACGTGATCGCCCAGGTGGGGGCGCCGACGATCGCGGGGGCGGTGGTCGACGACGATGGCAGCCAGTTCACCTCGACGCTCGCGTTCGACGGGGCCGGGACGGTCGTCGACCGGTACGACAAGGTCAAGCTCGTGCCGTTCGGCGAGTACGTGCCGTTCCGGAGTGCCGCTCGGCTGGATCTCGGCCACCGAGCAGGTGGAGGTCGACCGCACGCCCGGGGAGGAGGTCTCCTTGATCTCGCTCCCGGGGCTGCCGCCGATCGGAACGCCGATCTGCTACGAGAACAGCTTCCCGTCGATCGACCGCGAGATGGTGCGCCAAGGCGCCGGGTTCCTGGTCCTGACGATCAACAACGCCTCCTACGAGCCGGACCGCCGCCTCCGAGCAGCACCTGCTGATGAGCCGCCTCCGCGCGGTCGAGAACGGGCGCTGGGTGGTGCACGCGGCCGTCTCGGGCATCAGCGCGTTCATCGATGCGGAGGGGCGGGTGGTGGACTCGGCCGGGCTGTTCGAGCCGGCGACGATGCGCGGCACGATCCGTGGCCTCCTCGCGGACGACGGTGTACACGCGCACGGGGGACTGGGTGCCGTGGGCATCGATCGTGCTGGTCCTCGGCGTCTTCGCGATCCCCCGCGGGCGGCGTCGAGCTCTCCAGGCGCCCGGCCCGCTTCCCGAGCGGCCCCGCACGCTCGTGATCCTGCCCACCTACGAGGAGCGAGCGACGATCGGCGCCGTCCTGGACGGGCTCGGCGGCGCTCGAACGCGACCTGGACATCCTGGTCGTGGACGACGGCTCGCCGGACGGGACGGCCGAGATCGTGCGGGCGCGCGCCGAAGCCGACCCCCGGGTCAGCCTGGTCGAACGCCCGCGCAAGTCGGGCCTCGCGAGCGCCTACGCGGTCGGGTTCGAACGGGCGATCTCGGAGGGGTACGACCTCGCCGTCGAGATGGACTCGGACCTGTCGCACCTGCCCGAGCAGCTGCCGCGACTGCTGGAGGCGGTCGCGGAACACGACGTCGTGGTCGGGAGCCGGTACGTGCCGGGCGGCTCGGTCACGAACTGGAGCCGCGCCAGGGTGCTGCTCTCCAAGGGCGGGAACCGGTACGCGAGGCTCTGCCTCGGGATCTCGGTCCACGACGCGACGAGCGGTTTCCGCGTCTACCGGACGCCCGCGCTCCGCAGGATCATCGAGGTCCCGATCACCTCGGACGGGTACGGGTTCCAGATCGAGCTCGTGTACCGGGCGTGGGATCTCGGTCTGGCGGTCGGTGAGGCGCCCATCACGTTCCGAGAGCGCGAGCACGGACGCTCGAAGATCAGCCGCCGCATCGTGATCGAGGCCCTCTGGCAGGTCACCCGGTGGGGGTTGAGGGCGCGGTTCCGGCCGAACGCTTCGCGTTAGCCGTCTCCGGGGCCTTGACGCGAGATGCGACGCCCGTAGCCATCACGTCATCATGCCGAGGATCACCGTGAACCTCGATCCCGCCGTTCATCGGGAGCTCAAGCGACGAGCACGAGCTGAGGGTCGGAGCATGGGTGAAGCTCATCTCCGAGATCGTCGGACGCGGCGCTTCGCGAGCATCGTCCAACCAAGCGTTCGACGTTCACCTGGCACACGGCGCCCATGGGACCTGCCAAGGTCGATCTGGAGGACGAGGAGGCGGTTCGGCGGGCTCTCGAGCGATCGTGAGCTCCACCATGTCCCGGACCATCCGTCTCAGCGACGTGCGGAGCGAGCTTCATCGCGAGCTGACCAGGCGAGCCAAAGCTCGTGGCCAGACCCTGTCCGCCTACCTCAAGGAGATCCTGGAACGAGAGGTTGCCGTTCCGCCCCTCCAGGAGGCTCTCGACGAAATCGAAAGGCGTGAACCGATCAAGCTGGATCGGTCCGCCGCGGACCTCATCCGCCAAGACCGAGAGGCGCGAGAGGAAACCTGGAGAAGGCGCCTATGAGGTACGTCAGCGAGCGGCCCATCCCTTCCTCTCAAACGCCCAGAATGCACGTTATGACAAGTTCTATTCTCTAATGATCCCTCCGACCCCTTGACCCTCCCCTGAAACACGGCCCTGAGCCATCGTTCGGCTGATCCTTTAGGCACAACCTCAGGCACGAAAGATGATCCGTTCGTTGGGTTGCCCTGCGGGGCAGCGACCTCTACACTCCGCGCAGCCTCCATCTAGGCCGAAAGACCGAACGAAGGGTTTGGCCGTTCGGCCGATGGAGCGTTCCATAACGGGGACATAGGATTCATCCCTAGCGGGGACGGGTATCCCCCGTTGAACCGTCAGGGACTGCGACGGAGAGCGACCGAAAGGGGCACGAGCCGAGATGGGCGGATCGCACCGGATCGACCAAGGTAGGCGCCGGGGCGTGGCGCTGCTCCTCGCAATGACGGTCGCCACATTCATGATGTTGACGTGGGGAATCTTCCCAAGCAGCGAGGCCGGAGCCCAGGCGACGCCCTTCAACACCATCATCATCGAGGAAGACGTCATCGACAACTCGAGCCCGGCGATCGTCAACATCTCGGATAACGCCCCTTTCTGCGGCGACACGGTGCCTCCTGCCGCCAACGACGGCGACCCGGCCGTCTGCGTCAACGACGACATCGCGATGGACGTTGACCAGGTGGGGGCGCCCCCGGGTGGGCGGATCCCGCTCTTCACCCGTATCAACCACGACGTCTCTGGGGACGCCGCTCTCGACAATCTCGTGCTGACCATCAACATCGCCGATGGCGATAGCGGCCTGTGGCGTTTCACCGCCCCGGATCCGCAGACGAGCCTCGCAACCAATGCCCAGTTTACGGTGCACGAGTTCTTCACCAGCACGGGCAACGCGGGCAGCAACGCCAACCTTGACAGGGTCGCAGGGGTAAGGGAGTTCATCCCATTGCCCGGGGACACCGTCTACTGCGGGGTGGTCAAGGACAGCGACCCCTCTTCGACCGATGGGGGCGCAGCCGCCAACATCCAGGGGGCGTACCAGGGCACCCTGGCCTTCAGGATCTTGGCCGTCACTTTGACCACTCTGACGATCGACGTGCTGCCGGCGGACACGATCCCGACCCACTGCGGGCCTCCGCCGCCGTGCCCGAGCGGCACGACCACCGTCACCTCGACGGCGCCCGCCTCGACCCAGACCGCGACGTCGACCGCGACAGTGACCGAGACCAACACCCTCACCGAGACGGTCACCTCCACGGCCACCGAGACAACAACGGTGACCGTCGACGGGGCGCAAGCCGGCGGCGACCAACTGTTCGCCGAGACGCTGACGTCGGGCACGACGACCACGCCGGTGTGTGTCACGACGACGGCCACCACGCCGACGACGACCGTGACGACGCCGACCACGACGACCGTGACGACGCCGACCACGACGACCGTGACGACGCCGACCACGACGACCACGACCGCGGAAGTGTGTCCGACCGACGTCTCGACCACCACGGTGACGTCAACCGCACCGCCGGTCACCGAGACGATTACCGACACCGTCACGAGCGGAACGACGACGACGGTCACCGAGAGCACGACGGTGACGGTGCCCGGCCAGGTCAATGTGTTCGAGGAAGAGGTCCAGCAGATCACCACCTGCCCGCCGACCACATCGACGACCGTCACGACCCCGACCGAGACCACGAGGACTCAGGTAACGACGACGACGACGGGGACGACCACGACGACGACGACGATCACGCAGACGACGACACCGCCTGGGACTACGACGACACCGCCTGGGACTACGACGACCCCGCCTGGGACGACCACGACCCCGCCGGGGACCACGACGACACCGCCGACCACGACAAGCGTCGAGCCGACGACGACGCCGACGACACCGCCGCCGACACGGCCGACCGATACGGTCCCGCCGCCGGTCGTCCCGCCCGGTGGCGACGGACCGGCTTTCACCGGGGTCGAGAACGTGATCCCGCTCGGCGCGATCGCCGTGGCCCTGATGACCGTGGGCTCCGGTCTCCTGTGGGCGGGCGCGCGGTTCGGCAAGCGCGACGAGGAGGACCAGGACTAGCTCGACGGTCGGGAGGAACTGACTGAAACGGCCCCGGTGAACCCGGGGCCGTTTCCGTTTCGGCGGATCAGGTGATCGTCAGCCGTAGAAGATGACGGTCACCCACACCCGGTCCTCTTCGCGAACGATGCCGACCGCGGCGTGGTGGTACCCCCCCGCGAAACGGGCTACCGAGCTGAGGACTCCCCCCGCGCAACGAGACCATGCCGATCCCTCTGCCGGCTCGTTGGGTTGCTTTCCGGCGGAATTGCCGATTAGAGTTCGCGTGCGAGGTTGGGAGGGAACGATTATCGGCCTCGCGCATCGGGTATGGTTCGGGAGCGATCCGCCGTTCGTGACGGGTCGCAATGGGCAACGGAAGGAGTACCGATGCGGGGGACTCATCGCACCGAGACCGCGCCTCTCGCGACGGCGGGAAAGATCACGCTCATCGCAGGGATGCTGCTCTTGACCGCCTGGGCGATCTCCGCTCCGCAGGCGGGAGCAGCGAGTGTCACACCGGAGGTGTGGTGCAACCAAGCCGGGGACGCCGCCGGAGGTTGCGACGTGATCTCTCCGGGCGGCAACCCGACCTGCGCGGATCTCGGCCGGACTACTCTGACCACCGGGTTCACGAGGACGCCTGCCAACGCTATCCCCTTCAACTGGACCTCGACCGTCCCGGTCGGGGCGGTGATCGTGAAGGGTGGCCCGACCGCAAACGTCTACGAGTATCCCCCCGGGACGATGAGCGACACCGTCCTGACCACTCCGACCAACCCCAATAACCAGATGCCATTTGGCTTGAGCCACATCTTGATGTGCGCCGGGACGACCACGACTACGCAGACGACGCCTACGACTACCCAGACGACACCCACCACCACCACGGGCACGACGACCACCGGCACGACGACCACGCAAACGACCGGTACCACGACGCCTCCGCCGACGACCGGGACGTCACCTCCGACCACGAGCCCCGGTCCCACGACCATCACACCGCCGGATAGCCCCACTGACACGGTTTCGCCGACGACCGTCGCGCCGCCGGGCGGCGGACCCGCCTTCACCGGGCCCGGGAACGTGATCCCGCTCGCGGTGATCGCCTTGTCGCTGCTGACGGCAGGTTCTGGCCTCCTGTGGGCCGGCACCCGTCGCAAGCGCGACGTGGAAGGCCAGGACTAGCTCGACGGTCGGCAGGTTCTGAGAGGGAACGGCCTCGGGGTGATCCCGGGGCCGTTCCCGTTCAGCGGTTCGGGTAGATCGTCAGCCGTAGAAGATGACCGTCACCCACACGCGGTCCGCCTCGCGGACGATGCCGACCGCGGCGTGGTGGTAGATCCTGCGCAGCAGGTTCTGCCGGTGGGGCTGGCTCGCCATGAACGCGTCCGCGAGGCTCTCGAGCGACCCTCCGACGCCGATGTTCTCGCCGCCGAGCTGCCAGTGGTAGCCGTCGAGCGCGCCTCGGAGCTCGTCGGCGGTCGAGTGGAACAGGTATCCGTGGTCCGCCATCGCCTGGCTGTGCGCCTTCGCGTACAGCGAGAGCTTCCCGGCGAACTCCAGGTCTGCGCGGTCGAAGTGCCTGCGGTCCTCGTTGGTCAGGGAGAGCATGTACCGACGCGGCCCGAACGGCTCCTCCTCCCCCATCGCCGCCTGGCTCCCGAGCCCCAGCACCAAGAGGCATGCGACAGAGGTCGCCGCGATCCTGCGGAGCATCTTGCCCTTGCTGTTCGGAACCGACATCTCGCACCTCCGGGTCGTCCTGCCACCCGGGTATCGGTTCCTCCGTAGGCCGACTTGAGGAAGAGATAGTCACGAGGAACTAGTTGCCTCGAACCGGCGAACCTCGAACACGTTGCCCTCCGACGTGACGAAGCTCGAAGTCTTTGCCCCAACGTGACCTACCTCACAGACAGCGGCGAACGTATGTTCGATGATGGCTGCCATGAGCTCGCTCCTCTCCGCACTGGACGAACTCCGAAGCGAGGACCTCCGCTCGATCGGCGACGACGCTCTCGCCTCTGACCTGGACGAGCTCGAACGCGCGGGGCGGATCTTCGAGTCCGAACGGGGGCGCCGGCTCATCGAGTTCGAACGCCGAAAGAGCTTCGCCGCCGACGGACACCTGTCGACCGCGGCCTGGCTCACTCACCGGCAGGGTCTTTCGAGATCGGTCGCCGAGGGCCAAGTTCGGCGAGCCCACGCGCTGTCGCAGATGCCGGCCTCGGCCGAGGCGTTCGGCGCGGGCGAGGTCTCAGGATCGGCGGTCGCGGTGCTGGCGCAGGCGCAGGAAGCGTGTCCTGATGCATTCGCGAAATCCGAGGAGGCGCTCGTGGAGGTCGCCAGGGAGCGGCCGTTCGGCGAGCTGCGACGGGTCGTCGATGCCTGGCGGATCGCGGCCGATCCGGGACGAGCGCTCGAGGATGAGGACCGCCAATACGAGCGACGGAGCTTGAACGTGAGCCCCTCCCCCGACGGGATGGTGCGCGTGGATGGCGAGCTCGACCCGGAGACCGGTCAGTCGCTTATCACCGCGTTGCGAGCGGTGACCGACGTCGAGGCGCGCAGGGACGGCGGCTCGAACTCACGAACGCCGGCGCAACGGCGAGCCGACGCACTCGGGCAGGTGTGCCGGGACTGGCTCGCTTCGCTCGATCGGCCTGCCGTGGCGGGCGAGGTGCCGCACGTGGTCGTGACGATGGACCTCGACACCCTCGAGGGGCGTGCCGGGCAGCGGTCCGAACTTCAGGACGCCGGAACCATCACGCCCCAAACCGCACGCCGCATCGCCTGCGACGCCAACGTGACACGGGTGATCACGGATGCCCGCTCGGAACCGCTGGACCTCGGACGCAGGACCAAGGTGGTGCCCGCGTCCCTTCGGCGGGCGGTGGCGGTCAGGGACCGTGGATGCCGCTTCCCAGGTTGCGACCGCCCACCAGGCTGGTGCGACGCTCATCACGTTCGGCACTGGGCCGACGGCGGCGAGACGTCGATCGCGAATCTCGTCTTGCTGTGCCGACCGCACCACCGCGCGATCCACCGCGGCTTCGGGGTCGAGATGGTGGACGGGTCGCCCGTGTTCTCCCGGCCGGATGGGTCGGCGTTGGAAGAACGCGCTCCGCCGTAGCTCAGGTGGTAGATGCGGTTCGTCTGCCGCTAGTCGGAACTGGACGACGGGGTGGGAACCCGATTCAGGCCGTGCCGCCCGAGGCCGTGCCGCCCGAGCCCGTGCCGGCCGAGCCCGTGCCGCCCGAGCCCGTGCTGCCCGAGGCCGTGCCGGCCGACTCGAACACGGCCCGCTGGATCAGGCCCGCGCGCTGCCTCAGACCCTCCGCCCAGGCGGCCGAATCGAGTCCCCGGAGCCCCGGAACGTCCTTCGGCACGATCATCGAACGATCGAACGAGCGCTCCCGGAGACCCGCGCGACGGGCGGACGCAGCCAGATCCTCCCGCGAGCGCCACTCGTGGTCCCCCTCCGGCATCTTCAGCTTCAGCCGCTCGGCGAGATGCAGGACCGGTGACCACAGAGGGTTCGCGGTCACGACGACCGCCAAACCTCCCTCGTTCAGCATGCCGGCCACCGAACGCATCATGGTGTCGAGGTCCGGAACGTGCTCCGCGACGTCCGCGGAGACCACGAAATCGAAGCGCTCGTCGAGCGGGCCGCGCATCAGATCGTGGACCAGGAACCGAAGCCCGGGATGTTTCTCGGAAGCCCGCTCGATCATCGCGGGGCTGATGTCCACTCCGACGCCGACGTCGGGCGCGAGGGAGGCGAGGACGTCGCCCGTCGCGCACCCGACCTCGAGCACCCTCCTACCCGGAGGGACGACCTCGCGGAGCGACGCCTTCAGCGCGTCGTAGTAGCGATGGGCCTTCACCTTCCACCGGTCGTACTCAGGTGCCACCTCGTCGAAGTGGCTGCCCACGGGGTCCTGCGTCATCCGAGCCGGAGCTTCCTGGCGCCGATCCACGCCATCTTGGCCAGCAGCAGCCCGTGCCGCCATCGGTCGATGTTGGTGGTTCCGTACGTCCGCTCCCGGTACCGCACGGGCACCTCCCGGATCTTCAGCCCGAGCTTGGCGGCGCCGAACAGGAGATCGAAGTCGCCGAACGGATCGAAGTCGCCGAACGTCGAGCGGTTCTCGGCGATCCGCCGGTAGTCGCGGGCCCACAGGACCTTCGTGCCGCACAGGGTGTCCGTGACGCGTTCCCCGAGGATCCAGGAAAAAATCAGGCTGAAGAGCTTGTTGCCCGCGAGGTTGGCCAACCGCATCGCGTCGTCCTCCATCGGGTACACGAGCCTCGAGCCGTTGATGAACTCCCCTCGCTCCTCGACGAGGGCGGTCCAGAACTTGGTCAGGTCCTCCGGCGGAACCGTCAGGTCGGCGTCGAGGATCATGAGCACGTCGCCGGTCGCGAGGTCGAATCCCTTGCGAACCGCGTCTCCCTTGCCCGATCCGTCCTGCCGGGCCACCTTGATGTCCAGGTCCGGGAACTCGCCGATGACGCGTTCGATCTCCTCGAAGGTGCCGTCGTGCGAGTGCCCCTCGACGAAGACGATCTCCGTGTGGCTCCCCAGAGGCGGGAGGCGCCGGACCGCGTTGCGCACGTTCCCCCGCTCGTTGCGCGCCGGGATCACCACGGTGCACGTCGGATCGGAAACCCGGGTTTGGACGTCCACGTTCCTGGGTCTGGCGGTCACGAAGGAGATCAGCCCGAGGCGATTGACGAGCGGGACGGCGGACATCGCCGTGTTGACCGGGCGCGTGATCGACGCGGGGCCGACCGGCAGCGGCGTGCGATAGCCGGACTTCACCACCTCGAACTCCGTCAGCTCCACGAGGTTCTCGAGCCCGTCGTTGGACAGCCAGCTCTGGAGCGGCTCGCGGTCCTTCAGACCGAGCCGCGCCGCGAGCCACAGCAGCGGCTCCCAGGCGAAGTTGTAGTAGGCGACGATCACCCGGGAGGAGGGATGCGTCACGTGTCGCAGGCTGAGGAAGAACTCCTGGACGTCCAGCAGGAAGCCGACCACGTTGCTCGCGATCACGTAGTCGAACGGGCCCGAGACCGGCAGCCGTTCGACGTCGCCGCACACGAACTGGAGGCTCGGGTGGCGACGGCGAGCCTCCTGCACCATCGGCAGGGAGAAGTCGACGCCCACCCCGCGCGAGGGGTGGAGGGACGCCAGCAGCGTTCCGTCGCCGCACCCGAGATCGAGCACGCTCGACCCGGGCGGGACCTGGCTCCGGATCATCCCGTACAGATCCTCGTAGTAGTAGCGGTGGCGCTGCCGAGCCGCCGCCCGCGCCCGCACGGCGCGATCGAAGTAGCGACGGACCCGGCGGCGCGCGCGCTCGTCGAGCTCACGCGCGCCGTCGGATACCGGGAGGGTGGGTGCTTGGAGTTCCACGGAGAGTCGAATGATACGTTTGCTACGTATGCCATCCAAGCGGGCAGTGATCACGGGCATCACCGGCCAGGACGGGTCCTACCTGGCGGAACTCCTGCTTTCCAAGGACTACGAGGTCCACGGGATCATCCGACGTTCCAGCTCCTTCAACACCGGGCGCATCGACCACCTATACAGCGACCCTCACGATCCCCAGGGACGACTGTTCCTCCACTACGGCGATCTGATCGACTCCACGGTCGTGGCGCGGATCATCCGCGACGTGGCGCCGGACGAGGTGTATCACCTCGGCGCCCAGTCCCACGTTCGGGTGTCCTACGACATCCCCGAGTACACCGGCGACGTCACCGCGCTCGGGACCACGCGACTGCTGGAGGCGATCCGCCAGGAGAACCGCTCGGCCCGCTTCTACCAGGCCTCCTCGTCGGAGATGTTCGGGACGAACCCGGACGTCCCGTCCAGCGAGCGCAGCGAGTTCCGTCCCGCCTCGCCCTATGCGGCCGCCAAGGTGTACGCGTACTGGATGACGGTGAACTACCGGGAGGCGTACGACCTCTTCTGCACGAACGGGATCCTGTTCAACCACGAGAGCGAGCGCCGAGGCGAGACCTTCGTCACGCGCAAGATCGTGCGGGGCGTCGTCGACATCCTGGCCGGGCGAGCCGACGCCATCTATCTCGGCAAGCTCGATCGCCAGCGGGACTGGGGGCATGCCGCCGACTACGTCGAGGCGATGTGGCTCATGATGCAGGCCGACGAGCCCGACGACTACGTGATCGCGACCGGGGAGGCGCATTCCGTGCAGGACTTCCTGGAGGAAGCGTTCGGCTACGTCGGGCTCGACTGGGAACCCCACGTCCGCCAGGACCCGAGGTACTTCCGTCCGGTCGATCCGCCGGTCCTGGTCGGGGACGCGTCGAAGGCGCTCGCCAAGCTCGGGTGGAAGCCGAAGGTGACGTTCCAGGAGCTGGTTCGTTCGATGATCGACGCAGAGCTCGCGAGCGCCGGCATGGAGCGACCGGTCCTCGATCCGAGCGAACCCGGCCGATGAACCTGTCGGGCAAGACCGTCGCGGTCCCGGGCGGCTCGGGCTTCCTCGGCACGAAGGTCGTGGAACGCCTGGAGGCGAGCGGTGCCTCCGTCTTCGTCCCGCGCAGCGGCGAGTACGACCTCACGCAGGCCGATCGGGTCCGAGCGATGTACGAGGATGCGCGCCCGGACGTGGTCATCCATCTCGCGGCTCGGGTGGGAGGGATCGGCGCGAACCAACGCTCACCGGGATCGTTCTTCTACGACAACCTGATGATGGGCGCGCTGCTCATCGAGCACGCACGCCAGGCGGGGCTCGAGAAGTTCGTGTGCGTCGGGACCGTGTGCTCCTACCCGAAGTTCGCGACGGTCCCGTTCCGGGAGGACGAGCTGTGGTCGGGATACCCGGAGGAGACCAACGCGCCGTACGGCATCGCGAAGAAGGCGCTGCTCGTGCAGCTCCAGTCGTACCGGCAGCAGTACGGGATGGCCGGCATCTACCTCATCCCCGTGAACCTGTACGGGCCGGCGGACAACTTCGACCTGGAGACCTCCCACGTGATCCCCGCGCTGATCCGCAAGTGCGTCGAAGCCACGGAACGAGGCGACGACGAGATCGAGGTCTGGGGTTCGGGCACGCCGACCCGCGAGTTCCTCTACGTGGACGACGCGGCCGAGGCCATCGTCGCGGGCTCGGAGCGGTACGAGGGATCCGAGCCCGTGAACCTCGGAACGGGAGAGGAGATCTCGATCCGAGACCTCGCCGAGCTGACCGCCAAGCTGACCGGCGCTCGAGCCGCGTTCCGGTGGAACACCTCCAAGCCGGACGGCCAGCCGCGCAGGGGCCTCGACGTGTCACGGGCACGTGAGGAGTTCGGGTGGTCGGCCCGCACCCCGCTCGAGGTTGGGCTGCGCACCACCATCTCGTGGTTCCTCGAGCAACGAGCTACGGGCTAGGCGCGACGCCGGCTCGGGCTCCGGCCGTCGCACCCTCGTGATGGGTGGCCTCGTGAGCGCCCCGCGCCCTCGGGCGCCAATCGACGCCGACGACCACCGCCGGGAGCAGCAGGAACGCCAGCAGGAGCTCTCGGATCAGGTCCTTCGGGTACAGCAGGATGTTCCAGTTGAGGGTCGTCACGAGGACGAAGAACAGCAGGAACATCACGTCGAAGGGCGACCGGAAGCGGAGGGCCCGCACCGCCCCGGCGAGCAGCGCGGCCGCGGAGATCGTGAGCTGCGCGATGGTAAAGGTGCCGATCTGGCTCGCGCCACCCAAAGACATGCCGACGGCCTGTCGGAAGGTGTCGAACCATCCCACGAAGGGCACGCCGATGTTGCCGGGCTCCGCCTCGGCCGGGAAGACGCCGAAGTGGAACCTGAGGTAGAGGTACCACCACGCGAGGGGGACCACGCTCGCCGCGAGGAGCGCCATCCGGAACACGACGCCCGGAGCCGCGCGATGACGTAGGGTCTCGGCGATCTCCCACAGGAACAGCGCCGCCGGCACGATGACGAACAGCTCCTTGACGAGGCAGGCGGCCGCGAACAGCGCCGCGCCGAGCAGGACTCTCCCCCGCAGCCAGGCCAACAGCCCCGCGGCGGCCACGGCCACCCCCAGCGGCTCGCTGTTCAGCACGGTCACGGCGAAGATGAGCCCCGGGTTCACGGCGATCATCAGGCCCCACCACGGCGACCGCCCCAGGTGGTCGGCCATCCGGCTCACGGCCCATCCCGCCACCCCCATCGCGGCCAAGCTCACGAGGAGCATCGCGAGCGGGAGCCTGGAGGGATCGCCCAGCGCGACGACGCGAGACAACCAGGCGTAGCCGGGGTGGCCGTACCGGTACTCGTAGATGTCGAGACGCGTGTACACGTCGGGATCGCGCCCGAACGGATCGATCGCGATCGCGTAGAAGTAGACGCCGTCGTAGTGCGCCTCGGGTGGCACGAGCACGAAGTCGGGATCGTGAGACCTGGCGATCTCGGACATCGGCTCGATCTCGCTCATGCGTACCAAGATGCTCGGTTCCCAGCCGACGAATCCGATCGTGAGGAGTGCGGCCGCGGTCGAGACGGCGATCGCGGCGGCGGCGCAGGCGCCGGCGATCCGCCGGGGGTTCCCCGCTACCAACGCACTACCAACGAAGGGTGAGGTGTCGGGCTGCTCGCGCTTCGTCCAGACGCCGGACCGGGGTGGTGACCGGCGCCTCGTGCAGCATCTCCGGGTCCTCGTGCGCCTCTCGATGGGCCTGCAGGAGCGCCTCGGCGAACGCGTCGAGCGATTCCATGGTCTCGGTCTCGGTCGGCTCGACCATCAGCGCCTCCTCGACGACCAGCGGGAAGTACACCGTCGAGGGGTGATAGCCGAGGTCGATCACGCGCTTGGCCACGTCCATCGCCCGGATCCCCGTCTCCTCCTTCAGTCGTCTGGCTGTCGCGACGAACTCGTGCATCGGACGGCCGTCCGGATGCTCGAGGGGGAACGCGCCCTTCACCCGTTCGGCGAGGTAGTTCGCGTTCAGGACGGCGCGCTCGGCGACCTCCTTCAGCCCGTCGCGCCCGTGGAGGAACACGTACGCGTAGGCGCGGACCAGCACGCCGAAGTTGCCGAGGAACCCGTGCATGCGACCGATCGAGTCGGGATACGCGCTCTCGAGCCGGAACGTGCCGTCGTCCGCCCGTTCGACGCGCGGGACCGGCAGGAACGGCACCAGCGCCTCGGTGACGCCGACCGGTCCGGCGCCGGGCCCTCCCCCGCCGTGCGGCGTCGCGAACGTCTTGTGCGTGTTGATGTGCACGATGTCGAACCCCATGTCGCCGGGGCGGCAACGGCCGAGGATCGCGTTCAGGTTCGCGCCGTCGTAGTAGACGAGGCCGCCGATCTCGTGCACGACCTCGGTGATGCGCTGGATCTCCTCCTCGAACAGGCCGAGCGTGTTGGGGTTGGTCAGCATCAGCCCCGCCACGTCCTCGTCCACGAGCTTCTCGAGCGCGCCGACGTCCACGAGCCCCCGCGCGTCCGAGGGCACCTTCATCGCCTCGTAGCCCGCCAGGCGGACGCTCGCCGGGTTCGTGCCGTGGGCCGAGTCCGGGATCGCGACGCGGCGCCGCTGCCGGCCCTGTCGGTCGTCGTGCGCGCGCATGATCAGCAGCCCGGTGAGCTCGCCGCACGCGCCCGCCGGCGGCTGGAGCGTCGCCCGCGTCATCCCCGTGATCTCGCAGAGCGCACGCTCCAGGCGCCACAGCAGCTCGAGCGAGCCCTGCACGGTGTGGTCGGGCTGGTTCGGGTGCGCGCGCTGGAACCCGGCCAGCTGCGCCACGTTCTCGGCGATCTTCGGGTTGTACTTCATCGAGCACGAGCCGAGCGGGTAGAAGCCCGTGTCCACGCCGTAGTTGCGCTGCGACAGGCGCGTGTAGTGGCTCACCAGGTCGCGTTCGGCGACCTCGGGCAGTCCGGGGCGGTCCGCGCGGGCGTGCTCGCCCGGCACCGGCGCCTCGGGGACGTCCAGCGGCGGGAGGCTGAACGCGCGCCGGCCGGGACGCGACAGGTCCTTCAGCGTCAGCGCCGCGCCCGCGGGGTCCTGGGTGCGGACGGGCGCCCCGACGCGACCCGTGGGAGCGCCCCTATCGCCGCTCACGCGAGCACCTCCTTGAGCGCCATCGCGAGGCCGTCGATGTCCTCCCGCGTGCGCCGTTCGGTCACCGCGACGAGCAGCGCGTGGCCGTCGGCGTCGGGGAGCGCGACCCCCGGCAGGAACCCGCGCTCGATCAGCGCGTCGCGCACGTCGGTCGCGGGCCTCGGGAGCCGGAGCGGGAACTCCTTGAAGAACGGCGCGTCGAAGAGCATCTCGACGCCCGGGACCTCGGTGAGGCGCTCGGCCGCGTACGCGGCCTTCGACGCGCACTGCCGCCCGAGCTCTTCGAGCCCGTCGGGCCCGAGCCACGCGAGGTACACGGTCGCGGCGACCGCCATCAGCGTCTGGTTCGTGCAGATGTTCGACGTCGCCTTCTCCCGGCGGATGTGCTGCTCGCGGGCCTGGAGCGTGAGGACGTAGCCCGTGCGGCCGTCGACGTCGACGGTCTCGCCCACGATCCGGCCCGGCAGCCGCCGCACGTCGTCCAGCCGCGTCGCGATCACGCCGAGGTACGGACCCCCGTGGTTGAGGTGGTTGCCGAGCACCTGGCCCTCGGCCACGGCGATGTCCGCGCGCAGGTCGCCGGGCGGCGCCAGCACGCCGAGCGACAGCGGGTCGAACACCTGGATCGCGCGAGCGCCGCCCGCGTGCGCGAGGCCGAACAGCTCGCGCGCCGGCTCCAGCAACCCGTACGCGTTCGGGTGCTGCACGATCACGCACGCGACGTCGTCGCCGACCTCGGGCTCCCCGCCACGACCGTCCACGACGTCGAACGGCTCCGGCACGTACCCCGCTCCCCTGCCGTAGGTCCGCAGCGTCTCCACGTAGCGCGGATCGACCGCCGAGCTCACGAGCACACGGTCGCGTCCGGGCGTCGTGCGCGCCAGGTTCACGGCCTCGGCGAGCGCCGTCGCGCCGTCGTACAGGGACGCGTTCGACACCTCGAGGCCGGTCAGCTCGCAGATCATCGACTGGTACTCGAACAGCGCCTGCAGCACGCCCTGCGACAGCTCCGGCTGGTAGGGCGTGTACGAGGTGTAGAACTCGGACCGCCCGGCGAGCGCCCACACGACCGCCGGCACGTAGTGGTCGTAGGCGCCGCCGCCCGCGAAGCAGACGAGGTCCTCGGCGCTCCGGTTGCGGCCGGCCAGCCCCTTCAGGTCGGCCAGGATCTCCATCTCGGAGACCCCTTCGGGCAGGTCGAGCGGCCGGTCCAGCCGAACGGCGTCGGGGATCTGTTCGAACAGCCGGTCCACGCTCGGAAGGCCGATGGCCTCCAGCATGCGTGCGACGTCGTCGTCGGTATGCGGCGCGAACCTCATGGCCGGGTGCTGAGTCTACCCGGAGACGTCCTCGAGGCCGTACTTGGAGACCAGCGACAGGTAGTCGCGCTGGTAGAAGATCTTGCAGTTGACGCCGGGGTACAGCTCGCGGAGCCGTCTCACCTTCCTGTTCTTCCGGGTCACCAGCTTCTGGTTCAGCGTCGTGATCTCGATGTAGAGGTCGTACTGGGGCAGGAAGAAGTCCGGCGTGAACCGCTGGACGACGTTGCCGTCCCGGTCCCACTCCAGGTCGAAGGACGTCGGCTCGTAGTCCCACTCGATCTCGTAGAAGTCGAGCAACTGGGCGAACTGGCGTTCACTCGCGTGAGCGAAGGGGACGGAATCGCTCTTCAGGGCGGGTGGAGCGGCCTCGCTGCTCACTCGCCTCCGGCCGCGCGAGCCGGGCGACCCTTCTTCCCGGTCGTCTTGGCGAGGGTCCCCTCGAGATCCGTCCATACCTTGTCCAGCGCGATCGCGAAGACCGCCTGCCCACCCTTCACGAGGTCCACCACCGCCTCAGGGGACTCCACGGAGTAGATACGGTTCCCGTCCACCACCAGGGTCGCCCCGAGGGCGGGTTCGTCCAGGCCCCTCAGGGTCTTCATGGCCTTGCGGACCTGCTGCAGGTTGACCCCGCTGTCGAGCATCCGCTTGATGAGCTTGAGCAGCGCCAGGTCCTGGAACGAGTACAGACGCTGCGAGCCCGAGCCCCGCGCGTCCTTCACGGACGGCCGCACGAGCCCGGTGCGTGCCCAGTAGTCGAGTTGCCGGTACGTGATACCGACGATGCCGCAGACCTCGGGGACACGATATCCCTGCTCAGCCATGACAACTCCGTAATTACGCGGGCGTCGGGAGCCTAGGGCCCCCTTTCGGCCGTGTCAATCACCGGACCGTCCCGCGGAAATCCCACAGCCGTCGGACGTTTGACCCTAGGTTCTTCCGCGGACATGACGGCCCATGTCGATGAGCGCTAGGGTCGGGCCCTTCCCACCGACCGAGGGAGGCTGGCGTATGCCTGAAGGTGATGGGAAGCGCCGCGCCGCGCCGGTGATCGCATTCATCGTGACGCTCACGCTCGCCCTGGGCTGCGTTCTCGCGCCCGCCGCGAGCGCCCTCGGGTATCGAGGGAAGCTGCTGGACATGATCAACGACGTTCGCGAACGGCGCGACCTGCGGGTCCTGAAGGTCGACCGGTCGTTCTCGCGCGACGCGTGGCGCCACACCAGCCGCATGGTGCGCGCCAACGACGTCTTCGACCCCCCGAACCTCGCGATGTTCCTGCGGGACGAACCGTGGGAGCGGATCGGCGCCAGCGTCTCCGGATGCGCCGGCTCGCTGCGCGGCCTTCACCGCGCGTGGATGAGGCACGCTGCGCACCGCGTGATCATGCTCGAACCCAAGCTGCGACGGATCGGCGTCGCCGTGATCAAGGATCGTTCGAGGAACCTGTGCGGCAGGGGTTCGTTCTGGGCGACCGAGCTGTTCTACGGGTAGCTACGACTCGAAGTCGTCCGGCGTCACGTTCTCCAGGAACTCCCGGAACTCCTGGACCTGCTTCTCCTTCTCCTCCTCCGGCGCTCGCCCTCGCCGTCGGGGGGGATGAGGATCGACGCCTCCTCCAGCACGTCCTCGTTGGCGAAGATCTTGCAGCTCCAGCCGAACGGCGAGCGCGATCGCGTCCGAGGGGCGCGAGGAGACCTCGTACGAGGAGCCGTTGCGCTGCAAGCCGATCACGGCGTGGAAGACGCCATCCCGCAGCTCGGTGATCGTGATGCTCGTGACCTGCACCGCCATCTCGTCGAGGATGTTCTTGAGCAGGTCGTGCGTCATCGGTCGCGGCGTCGCGAGCCCCTGCTGCCCGATCGCGATCGCCTGAGCCTCGGACTGGCCGATCCAGATCGGCAGGAACCGCTCACCCTCGGCCTCGCGGAGCAGCACGATCGGCGAGTTGGAGGGGAATTCGATGCGGACGCCGGCAACCGTCATCTCGATCATGAGCCCTTCCGACGGTACACCCGGCCCTCCAGGTCGGGCAACCTAGCCGTCGACGCGGGCCCCGCGCCGCAGGAACGGCAGCAGCAGGTCGGGATCCTGCCGCAACGCCTCGAGGTCGTGCACCGCGACGATGTCGCGCAGGTTCCGGTAGCGCTCCTGGAAGTCCAGCCCGTACCCCACGACGAACTCGTCCGGGCACTCGAAGCCGCGGTACCGGATCTCGAGCGGGACGATGCGTCGCGCGCTCTTGTCGAGCAGCGCGCAGACGGCCACCGACGTGGGGTCGCGCGACTCGAGGACCGAGATGAGGTACGAGAGCGTGAGCCCCGTGTCGACGATGTCCTCGACGACGATCACGTCGCGCCCGCCGATGTCCTGGTCGAGATCCTTGACGATCCGGACGCGACCGCGGGACTCGGTCGCGCCGCCGTAGCGGGAGATGGACATGTAGTCGATCGCGAGCGGGAGCGCGATCTCCCGGATCAGATCGGCGAGGAACACCGAGCCGCCCTTCAGGACCGAGATCAAGACGGGCTCGCGCCCCTCATAGTCCCCGGTGATGGTGCGGCCAAGCTCCTCGATCCGCCGGCGGATGTCCTCGCGCCTGAACTCGACGCTGACGACGTCCGACACCGCGCTCGATCCTGACTACCCGATCAGGTCGTCCATGACCGCCCCGACCGCGTCGAGCACCGCCCCCGCGGCGCGTGACCACCACGACCCCGGGCTCGGGCTCCGGCGGCGGCGGGACGCCGGTCACGATCAGCGGCAGGCTCCCGACCACGAGGTCGCCGACCGACACGCGGAGGACGCCGATCGACGAGCCGCGAGCCGGCGGGTACGCGACCGGCTCGTCGAGCACGATCGTCCTGGTCACCGGCGCGTCCACCGGCACCAGGCGTTCGAGGGACCCGTCGACCGTGACCGCCACGTCGCGGCCCGCGACCCGCACCGCGATCGAGCGAGGTGCCGCTTCGAACCAGCACCCGGCTGCTCGAACCCCTCGAACCCGTAGTTGAGGAGCGCGGCCGCGTCCGAGAACGGCTCTCCCGGCTCCCCCAGGACCACCGCGACGAGTCGTCGGTCCTCGCGCTCGGCGGCCGCCACGATGCAGAACCCCGCCGGCGTGGTGAACCCGGTCTTCACGCCGGTCGCGTCCGGATACAACCACAGGAGGGCGTTGCGGTTCTGGACGATCCGAGGGTCCTCGTCGAGCGACCGGACCGTGTGGAACCGGGTCGCCACCACGCTCGCGAACCCGCGGGCGCCGAACGCGGCTCCGCGTGAGCCGGGTGAGGTCCCTCGCGGACGAGAAGCCGTCGTCGTCGAGCCCGTTCGGCGACGCGAAGCGCGTCCTGGTCATGCCGAGGCCGGTCGGCGCGCCGGTTCATCATGCCGGACGAACTCTCCGACCGAGCCGCGCGACGTGCTCGGCGAGGGCCACCGCGGCATCGTTCGCCGACTGGAGCATGAGCGCGTAGAGCAGCTCGTGGACGCGGATCCTCTCCCCCGCAACGAGCCCGAGCCCGGAGATCCCGAATCCGCCGCTCGCCGCCGCGTTCGGGCTCGCGGTGACGACCTCGGTGGGCGTGGTCTCGCTCGATGACCAGCAGCGCCGTCATGATCTTCGTGATGCTGGCGATCGGTCGCCGCTCGGTTGCCGTTCAGCCCGAACAGGACGCCCCCGGTGTCGATGTCGAACAGAACGGCGGCCGCGGCGTCGATCTGCGGGGGGCCGGTCGAGACCGCCGGGGTCTCCAGCGCCTGCGGGAACGGGGAGGGCGAGGCCTGACCGTTCGGCTGCAGGACCGGGGTCGGTGGCGGGGCCCGGCGGCGCCGGTGGGTGTCTGCGCGCTCGCCGGGCCGAGCAGGATGGCGAGGAGCGTCGCGGCGACGGCGCCGAGTGCGATGACTGCCCGACGCACGCGCTACAGGTGCCGGCGGAGGTTCGTCCGCAGGAGCGCCTGCTTCAGCTTCCGCGAAGCCTTGGCGAGCTCGGTGAGCGAGACCGTCGCGCTGCGGCGGGCGTCGGGGTTCCGCTGGCGGAGCTGCGGCAGGACGATCGACTCGAAGAACGCCGCCTCCCGCTCCTCGAAGTGCTTGTACATCGTGAGGTGCCGGGGCTCGACGCCGAACCGGAAGAAGTCCTTGAAGATCGACAGCACGATGTAGTCGTCGCCGTCGTAGTACGTGGCGCCGTCGGGTCCGTGAGAGCACGACGAGACCGAACGACTCGAGCTCGAGGATCCGCTCCCGTTCGATCCCGGTGGCCGCGCTCATCTCCTCGATCGACATCTGCAGCCCGGTCGGCGGCTCGGCCAGCTCCTCCTCGACGTCCGGGACCTCGACGGGCGCGGCGGCGCCGTCACCGTCGGGCGACTCCTCCTGCAAGAGGCGCTCCTTGATCACCTTGAGCGGGAGGTACTCGTCGCGCTGCATCCGCAGGATCGACCGCAGCCGGTCGACGTCCTTGTCGTAGAACTTGCGGTATCCCGAGGGCGTGCGTTCGGGATCGATCAGCCCCTCGGACTCGAGGAACCGGATCTTGCTGATCGTGATGTCGGGGAACTCGGTCTTGACCGACACGAGGACCTCGCCGATCGACTGGTAGTTGCGGGTGGGCACGCCCCTCACTCCCTCACGAAGAACACGAGACGGAACTTCCCGATCTGGAGCTCGTCGCTCGCGGCGAGCTTCGTCACCTCGACGCGCTCACGGTTGACGTACGTGCCGTTCATGCTGCCGAGGTCGTGCACGTAGAACCCGTCGTCCTGGCGGCGGATCTCGGCGTGCTTGCGGCTGACGGTGATGTCGTCCAGGAACACGTCGCTCTCCGGGTTGCGCCCGGCGCTCGTGACGTCGCTCTCGATCAGGAACGTCGACCCCGCGTTCGGGCCGTGCTTGACCAGAAGGAGAGCCTGACCGGGTTCGAGCTCGTCTTCGGGGAACGGGAACTCATCCCCGGCCTCAGCTTCGATCTCGATCGGGGTGATGCCGACGGTGGTCTCTTCCTGAAGGGGAGCCCCGCAGTTCGCGCAGAATCGAGCCTCGTCCTTGTTGGGATGTCCACAACTGGTGCAGTACACGCGTCGACCCCTCGGTTCGACGATCTCGGCTCGAGGGTGAGGGCTCAAGCCTCAACCTCGACTCGACACGCCGGACGAACCTACAGCGCAGCCACCGCAAGGGTCAACCGTGGGACGAGGCGGGGTTCGAGGTCAGCGGGGCGGCGTGGGGTCAGCGGGCGGGTTGGGCTCGAGGTCAGTCGGACTGCTGCTCGACGAACGCTCGATACGAGGCGGCGTCCATCAAACCCTCGAGCTGGGACAGCCTCGCTCATCTCGACCACCACGAGCCAGCCGTCGCCGTACGGCTGCTCGTTCACGAGCTCGGGACGATCCTCCAGCGTCGGGTTGCGCTCCACGACCGAGCCGCTGACCGGCGCGTACACGTCCGAGACGGACTTGGTCGACTCGACCTCGCTGAAGGGCTGGCCGGCCGTGACCTCGTTCCCGGTCTCGGGGACGTCGACGTAGACCACGTCACCGAGCGCGTCCTGCGCGTAATCGGTGATGCCCACCCGAGCGCGACCCGATCCCTCGTCGCGGACCCACTCGTGCTCCTTCGTGTACCGAAGGTCGTCGGGGAACTCCATGGCAGGCTGAACCCTATACCCACGCGCGACGCACGTCGCCGACGTACAGGGCGGTCGCCACGTAGTACTCGACGATGCCCGCGGCGTAGAAGGCCCAGCCGCAGGCGAGCGCCGCTTCGTCGAGCGGATAGCCGAGCGTCCCCCACGCGATGAACCCGATGGCGGTCATGAGCGTGAACGTCGCCACCTTGCCGAGGAACCGGACCTCGATCCTCGTGCCCCGCGTCGCGAGCAGGACGAGCCCGGCGATCAGGATCGCGAGGTCGCGGACGAGGATCAGCAGGGCCGCCCAGAGCGGGAAGGCGCCGCGCACCACCAGCGCGATCAGACCGGCGGCGATCGCCAACCGATCCGCGACCGGGTCGAGGACCTTCCCGAGCTCGGAGACCTGCCCGGTGGCCCGCGCGATCACGCCGTCCACCCAGTCGGTCGCCACCACCAGCCCGAACACGACGAGCCCGGCGAACGTCGTGTCGTGGTCGACGATCAGCAGCCACGAACACGGGGATCAGCGCGATGCGAAGGAACGAGATCAGGTTCGGGATCGGTGACGATGCGATCGCTCGCGACCTCGCTCATCGCGGGCACAGTACCGCCCCGAGCACTCGCTACGGGGAGAGACCGAGATCAGTCTGGCGAAGCAGAAGACCCCTTCGACCTCCAGGCTGAAGACGCGGTCCCCGGCATCGGCGTCGCCGATGTCCCTTCCGGGTCCACCCAAGATCGAGTCGTTCCCGACGTCGTCCTGGGTGGCCAGGCAGCCGTCCCCCTGCGGGCCACCGACGATCACGTCGGACCCGCGGAAGTCGGTCAGGCGGTCGCTGCCCCTCCCGCCCTGCCACCGGTCCGCGCCCGGCGAGGACACGCCGCTGAAGTCCGGGCCCCGACCGCCACGCACGTCGTCGCTGCCGGGTCCGGGGACCATGAAGTCGCTTCCCGGCCCGCCGATCAGCAGGTCTTGACCAGCGTTACCGATGAGGGTGTCGTCACCGCCCGCACCACGGACGACGTCGTGACCCCGGAGCCCGCGGATCGTGTCGTCGCCTCCCAGCCCGCAGATGACGTCGGAGCCGTTGGTGCCGGGGAGCTGATCATCGCCCGGCGTCCCGGTGATCGTGCATCCGCCCCCGGCCAGCGCCGATCGGACGGGGAAGATGGCCGCAACGGCGATCAGGACCGCGAGGACTCTCGCCGGCCGTGTCACGGTTCGGATCGGCATGAGCGGCTCCTTTCGGCTCCGAGGTGGTGTCCGGTTCCATGTGGAGCTACCCGGGGCCGCGCAGGGCCAAACGAGGGATGGACGACCCCTGGGTTTCGACTCGACGCGGAGCGGGCAGCAACCAAGCATGGAGCACCGGCTGCCGCATGCTCCGACGGCTGCCAGACGCGCCCGCCGGTTGGCGCGGGACCTGGTGCGGGACCTTCTCCCCCGGGCCCGTGCGGACGAGTTCGTCGTGATGGTCTCGGAGATCGTCGGCAACGCGGTTCGACACGGACAGCCGGAGCAGGACGGACGGATCGGTCTGCGGCTGGAAGCCGAGGAGCAGGTGGTTCGGGCCGTCGTCGTGGACGGGGCTCCGGAGTTCACCTTCGACCGCGACACCCTGAAGGAAGACCAGGATCGCCACCTCGGCCTGTTGCTCGTGGACGGACTCGCCGACCGCTGGGGCCTCTCGCTCGACGGCAAGAAGGCGGTCTGGGTCGAGGTCGACATGGACCATGCGACCACTCCCCACCGGAGAAGGGCCTGATCCGGCGATCCCGTCGGCCCCCGACCGCACGAACGCCTGCCTGACGCCACCCGCTCGTTGATCCCCGAGCGAACCCTGAGGGGTCGCTCGGCGTTCTCTAGGAGCGGAGACCTCGTCGACCGGAGAGGTGCGAACGTGAACGTCGAGGTACGAGAGGAGGGGGGCGCCTTCATCGTCGCCGGCGAGCTGGACCTCGCGTCCGCCCGCGAGTTCGGCCAGACCCTGGCCGCGAGGATCAACGGTTCCGAAGAGGTGGTCCTCGACCTCGCCGGCCTGGAGTTCATGGACTCGGAGGGCTTCCGGACCATCGTGCTCCTGGCTCGGTCGGTGTGCCCGCGAGGTCTGCTCCTGCGATGGCCGCGGGACAACGTGCTTCGCGTCCTCGACCTCCTTGAGGCGGAGAAGATCGAAGGGATCCGCATCCAGAGGCGCTAGGACGTCGGTCGAGGGTGCCGTCCGGTTGCACCGTCCGGGAGCCGATCGAGCGTCAGAATCGCGGAAGCGAGGCCACGCCGACCAGGCCGAAGAACAACAGCACCCCGGCCAGCGAGGTCGCCGTCAACCTCACGGCCCGGTAGGTGAACCGCTGCGACACGGCGACCAGGAACAGCACCGATGCGAACAGGACCGTCAGCCGGACGTAGTCATCGGCGACCTCGCGTGCTTCGGTGCCTCGGTCGAACTCCTCGCTCGCCCGTCGACTGAGCTCGGAGGCTCGCTCGATCAGTTCGTTGTGGTACTCGGGCATGAAGCTCGGGCCCGGTGGCGCGTCCGGGTTGGAGAACGGTCTGGTCCGGAGCCACGCGTCGAAGGCCACCCGGAACTCGGGCGAGAATCGCTCGACGTAGAGATCGGCGATCCGGTCTTGGCCCTGCGCGCGGGCCTCGATCCACGTGTTGAACGTGGAGACGTCGAGCAGGCGCTGCTGCCCGCCGAGCGTCGCGGCCTCGTCCGCCTCGACCCGGGTCACGGTGGATTCCCCGTACAGCAGGGCCTCGCGACCGTCCCATCTCGCCGCCTGGTAGCCGCTCCAGGCCGTGGCGATCGCCACGACCGACAGAATCAGGACCTCGACGATCTCGGCGAGCTCCCTCCGGCCGCGGTGCTCCTCCTTCTCGGTCGGCTGCCCACGCTCGCTCAAGGTGTGGGCGGCCTCGATGTTCAGATCCTCGGGCATCAGCTTCGTGGAGTCTGGCAGTTGGCGAACGACCGGGTACTCGAGGCGGCATCCACGTCCCGGAGCGTAACCCGCACGCAAGGTACGGATGGTTCGTCGTGCGGGGCCTGCTGGCGGGTCAGTTCAGCGCGGTTCCTCGTCCGGCCAGCGAGGCGGCGGCAGTTCGTCCCGGGATGAGGCCATCAACGAGAATCCGCCTTCGGCCTGGGCTTCGGTTTCTCTTCTTCGTCCTCCGTCGCTTCTACGGCTTCCTGTACCGCTTCTGCAGCCTTGAGCGCCGCGATGGCCAGGAGTCTGGTGATCCCGGCTGCCAACTGCACCATCCCGCCGAGGATGTGGAGACCACCGCGCAGGGCGTCGAGGACGGCATCACCGAGCTGGGACTCCCGAGGCTCGGGCTCGCTCTCCGCCACGGTCCGCGCCATGAGCTGATCTTGGCACGATCCCGCGGGTGTGCGCAGTACGGAGGAATACGCAACACCACTTGCTTGCAAACTGTTCGCCCCCGCCGCTGTTTGGCGGGGGTCGGGGGGGAGGGACACCCCGTCTACCTTCGCTTCCTCGTCGGGCCGGCCGGATTCGAACCGGCGACCTTCTGACCCCCAGTCAGACGCGCTAACCAAGCTGCGCCACGGCCCGTGGGGACCGATGCTACTCGACCCTCAGCGACGACGCCCCTTCCGGAACCGAAGCCTGATCGGCACGCCCTCGAACTTGAACGCTCGGCGCAGGCGACCCTCGAGGAAACGTTGATACGACGCGGCCGGCGGCTCGGCGCCGAACACCACGAAGCGCGGAGGCGCGGTCCCGACCTGGGTGGCATAGCGGTAGCGGACCCCGCCCGGCGCCGATCGCTCGGACTGCGCGGTCTGGACGACCTCGTTGACGGCAGCCGTGGGCTCGCGCTCCGACCAGCGCTCGTGGACCGCCCCCAGGGCGGTGGGAAGCCGGTGGACGCCCGTGCCGTTCGCCGCCGAAGTGCGCAGCACCGGAGCCCTCGCGTACGGCGCCAGGAGCTCGGTGAGCTCGCGGAACGCGCGGTCGCGCAGGTCGACCAGGTCCCACTTGTTCGCGACCACGACCAGCCCTCGCCCGAACTCCATCACCTTCGCGGCGATCCGCTTGTCCTCTCCCGTGAACCCCTCGGACCCGTCGAGCACGAGCAACGCAACGTGCGCCCGCTCGATCGCGCGCTCCGCACGCAGGAAACTGTAGTAGTCGACCCCCTTGGTGCGGGTCGGGCGGCGGAACCCCGCCGTGTCGACGAACCGCACCTGTCGTCCGGACCACTCGACGAGCGCGTCGACGGCGTCCCGAGTGGTCCCGGCCTCCTCGAACACGACCGAACGCTCCTCCCCGACGAGCCGGTTGAACAGGCTCGACTTGCCGACGTTCGGCCGGCCGACGATCGCGAACCGCGGTTCGGCCGCCTCCTCCTCGGGCGCGTCGGACTCCTCGGGCAGCACCGCGACCAGACGGTCCAGCAGGTCACCCGAGCCTCGCCCGTGCAGCGCCGAGACCCCGATGGGTTCGCCCAGCCCGAGCCGGTGGAACGCCGCCACCTCGCTCTCGTCGGCGTCGGAGTCGATCTTGTTCACGACCACCAGCACGGGCACCTCGGCGCGGCGGAGGCGTCGCGCGAGCGTGGCGTCCTCTTCGACGGCACCGGTCCGGCCGTCCACGACCAGCAGCACGACGTCGGCGGTTTCGGCCGCTCGCTCGGCCTGACGAGACACCAGGCCCTCGATCCCGCTCGCGCCGTGACGGAAACCACCCGGTGTCGACGAGACGGAACGTCCGTCCCCGCCAGGTGGCCTCGAGCTCGACCCGGTCTCGCGTGACCCCCGGCATCTCGTCGGCGATCGCCTCGCGCCGCCCGAACAGCCGGTTCACCAGCGTCGACTTGCCCACGTTCTGCCGGCCGACCACGGCCACCGCCGGCCTGGTCACGGGGTGATCCCACGTCGGCGAACGAGATCGAGCACACGGCGGACCACCTCGTCGGGGGCCAGCCCGGTCGTGTCCAGCACGACGGCATCGGACGCTGGCTCGAGGGGGTTCGTCCGGGCATCCAGCTCGTCCCGGGTTCCCAAGGCTTCGGCGATCCGCGACGGGTCGTCCTCGCGCTCGAGCGCGCGACGGTCGGCGCGCTCCTCCGGGTGCGCCTCGAGGAAAACCTTGAGTGAGGCGTCCGGCGCGACGACCGTTCCGATGTCCCGGCCCTCCATCACGGCGCCCTCCGCCGCAAGACGGCGCTGCTCCGCTCGCAGCACCTCCCGAACCTCCGGATGACGCGCAACCGCCGAGACGCTCGACTCGACCTCTGGGGACGACAGGGCGGCGTCCGGTAGCTCACCGTCGATCGCGAGCTCGGGCGGTCGAACGCTCCGGTCGAGCTCGAACCCGATGCGGCGCGCGAGCCGTTCGAGCGCGTGGGCGTCGTCCGGCGAGACGCCGTCCCGGTGCGCCCGCAGCGCGAGGGCCCGGTACATCAGCCCGGTGTTCACGTACGGGAGTCCGAGCTCGAGCGCGAGCGCGCGGGCGAGCGTGCTCTTGCCGGAACCGGCCGCGCCGTCGATCGCGATCACGGTCGCCATCAGACCTCCACCCGCGCGCCGAGCGCGCGCAGCGCGGGGACGAACCCGGGGAACGACACCTCGGCCGCCTCGATGCCGTCGATCGTGGTCGGCTCCCGTGCGGCGAGCGCCGAGACGGCGACCGCCATGGCGATCCGATGGTCCGCGGTCGCCGGGGCCTCACCACCCCGGAGGCCGCCGCCGCCGACGACGAGGTCGCCGCCCTCGATCTCGGCATCCCCTCGGAGCGCGCGGATCGTGGTCTCGAGGGCCCGGAGACGGTCGCTCTCCTTGACCCTCAGCTCCCCCGCCCCCGCGAACCGGGTCTCGCCGCGAGCGTGCGCGGCGACCAGCGCGAGCATCGGCACCTCGTCGATCACGAGCGGCAGCTCGTCGGCCTCGACCGTCGTACCCGTGAGCGCTCGACCGGGCTCGACCTCGAGGGTTCCGACCGGCTCGCCCAGCTCCTCGCGCTCGACCTCGAGCCGTACGGCCGCCCCCATCCGCTCGAGCACGTCGGCGAAGCGCGTCCGCGACGGGTTCACTCCCACGCCGTGGACCCGGAGCGCCGAGCCGGTGAGGACGGCCGCCGCGACGAGGAACGCGGCCGAGGACACGTCCCCGGGCACGGCGCCCGAGAACCCTTCGTGCCGGAACGCCCGCACCGTCGCCCGGCCGGGCTCGAACGCGATCGGTGCGCCGAGGTGGGCGAGCGCCCGCTCGGTGTGATCGCGCGTCGGGGCGGGCTCGACGACCGTGGTCTCCCCCGTCGCGGCGAGTCCCGCCAGGAGCACCGCGCTCTTGACCTGCGCGCTCGGCACCGGGACGCGATGCTCGATCCCCCGGAGCTCACCCCCGCGCACGTGGAGCGGCGGCGCGGCCGGCCGTCGTGCGCACGTCGGCGCCCATCGCCCGAAGCGGCTCCGCCACCCGTTCCATCGGACGACGCGTCAGGCTCTCGTCCCCTTCGAGCGTCGTCTCGAACGGCGCCGAAGCCACGATCCCGGCGAGCAGCCGTATCGTCGTGCCCGAGTTCGAGCAGTCCAGGGCACCGTCCGGGGGCTCAAGGCCCGCTCGACCGTGCGCCTCGAGCACGAGCTCGGGGCCTCGAGGTCGAGGGTCGTTCGTCGTGGAACGGTCACGGTCTGCCTCGGGGCCGGGCTGGGAAGCCCAACCGTCGAGTGCACCTCGACCCTCGCCGGACACGAGCTCGCTCAGGCACCTCGCCGTCGCCCTCACGTCGAGCGCCGCCGGGAGCCCTCGGAGCTCGGTCCGGCCGACCGCGGTCGCCGCCAGGATGAGCCAGCGATGGGCGATCGACTTGTCGCCGGCGACCACGGCGTCTCCCCCGCCGAACCCACCCGGATGCACGACGGCTCGCATCAGGCGAGCCGGAGCGGCTCGAACCACCGATCCCGCAGGGCGCGTTCGGCGTCGGAGGCGGAGCCGGCGGCCACGGTGAGGTGGACGGTCCCGCGCCCCCCCTCGGGCGAGTGGACGATCTGGAGGTCCTCGATGTTCACGCCGGCCTGGCTCATCGTCGCCGTGACCTCGGCGAGCACGCCGGGTCGATCGGGCACGGGGACCTGGATCACCGCGACGCCGGCCTTCACCTGCGGCTTCGCCGCGAGGGACAGGCGGGCCTCCTTCGCCTCCCCGAAGGCCCGCTCCACCTCGCCGGCGTCGCCCGCCTCCACCATCTCGCGCAGCGCCGAGAGCCGGTCGATGTACAGGGAGATCGCGCGACCGATCGCGTCGGCGTTCGCGACCAGGATGTCGCTCCACAGGTGCGGGCTGGACGCCGCGAGCCGCGTGAGATCTCGGAACCCGCCGGCCGCGAGCAGCAGCAGCTCCGGTTCCCCCGCCTCCTCGGCCGCGGCGGCCCCCATGAGCGCCGTCGACGCCACCTGCGGGAGGTGGCTCACCATCGCGACGAGCCGGTCGTGACGCTCGGCGTCCAGGCGGACCGGCCGGGCACCGATCTTGGCGACGAACGCCTCCACGCGCTCGAGCGCGGCCGCGTCGGCCTGCTCGTCGAGCATCCAGACGATCCCGTCCACCACGGATGCCGACGCGTGATCGGGCCCGGAGCGCTCCGAACCGCCCATCGGATGCCCCCCGACGTAGCGAGCCAGGTCGTCGGAGCCCGCGGCCTCGCGGATCTCGGATGCGACGCGCGACTTCACGCTGGCGACGTCGGTCACGACGGCGTCCGGCGCGAGGCGAAGGGCGTCGGCGACGGCCGCAGGGGCGGCCGGGATCGGCGTGCTCACCACGACGACGGTGGCGCCGGCGACGCACTCCTCGAGCGAGGTCGCGGGCGCGAGCCCCGAACGATCGGCGGCCCCGGCGAGCGCATCCGGATCCGTGTCGAACCCCCGCACGGCGTCGCCCACGCGCTCGGCGGCCATCGCGATCGACGTCCCGATCAGCCCGGTGCCGACGACGGCGACCCGTTCAGCCGAGGTCATCGCGCAACGTCTCCGCGCCGTCCAGGTACACGTGCTCGACCGTCCTGCGGCTCGAGCTCGGAATGGAAGTGCACAAGGACCCGAACGACGCTCGGCATCGATCCGGCGACCGGGATCTCCTGCGCGCACAGCAGCGGCAGCCGTCCCAGGCCCATGCGTCGAGCGGCCTCGGCCGGGAACGCGGACCGAAGATCCTCGGTGACCGTGAAGAACGCGCTCACGAGGTCGTCGTTCTCGATCGCGTTGCGCTGCAAGATGGCCTCGAGCAGCCTCGTGGTGGCCGACAGCACGGAGTCGGCCGTGTCCTCGCTCACGCGGATCGCGCCGCGCGCCGCCCGCACCCTCATCTCGGGCGAAAGGCTATACGGCTAGAGACCGGCGGCGCGGTAGAGCGCGCGAACGTCGTCGGGCTCGAGATCGCGAGCCTCGCCGGGCCGCAGGCGCCCGAGCCGCACGGGGCCGACGCGGACGCGCACGAGGCGCCGAACCGGGAGTCCCACCGCTTCGAGCATCCGACGTACCTCGCGCTTGCGCCCTTCGACCATCACGACCCGCAGGCTCCCCCGCCCCCGCGCTCCGCCGCCGGGCCGAACGTCGACCGCGCGGGCGACGCCGTCGGCGAGCTCGACCCCGCGGCGGAGCTGCGCCAGCCGTCGAGAGGAAGGAGCGCCGTCCACCTCCGCCAGGTACTCCTTCTCGACGCCGTACCGCGGGTGGGTCAGCCGGTGAGCCAGATCGCCGTCGTTGGTGAGCAGCAGCAGCCCTTCCGTGTCGCGGTCCAGCCGGCCGACCGGGAACACCCGGGGTCCGCGAGGGATGAGCCGGGTGAGATCGCGTTCGGCGTGCGGATCGCGCATCGTCGTCGTCACGCCACGTGGCTTGTTCAAGGCGAGGTACCGGAGACCGGGATCCACGCTGATGCGACGGCCGTCCACGCGGACCTCGTCGCGCGCCGGGTCGACCCGGTCGCCGAGGGTCGCCGTCTGCCCGTTGACCTGCACCCGTCCCTGCGAGATCAGCTCCTCGCTTGCGCGTCGGGAGCCGAACCCCGCTCGAGCAAGGCAGCGCTGCAGCCGCTCGACCGGCACCTCGGGTCAGTCCGCTCCGGCGTCCTCGGCGCTTCGCGACAGGAGCGGGGCGAGCGACGGCAGCTCCGAGAGCGAGGGCAGCCCGAGCCGTTCGAGGAACTCCGGCGTGGTGCCGTACAGGACGGGACGACCGGGTCCCTCCTCCCGTCCGACCTCGGCGACGAACCCACGATCGACGAGTGCCCGGAGCACGCCGTCCGAGTTGACGCCCCGGACGCTCGAGATCTGGTGCCGGGTCACCGGCTGCTTGTACGCGATGATCGCGAGCGTCTCGAGCGCCGCCTTCGTCAGCCGCGTGTGGCGCGACGCGAGCACGTACCGTTCGACGGCCTCGGCCGCGTCGGGATGCGTGGTCAGCCGCCATCCGCCGGCGACGTTGCGGAGCGTGATGCCCGCTCCGCGCTCCTCGTACAGCGTTGCCAGTTCCTCGCAGAGGCGGTCGACCTCCTGACGCGAGGTCCCGAGCGCCTGCGCGAGCACCACCGAGCCGACCGGCTCGTCCGAGACGAACAGCAGCGCCTCCAGCTCCCGGACGGAGCTCACGCCGCGCCCTCCCACCGCACGTCGATCTCGCCGAACGTCTCCGCCTGCTCGAGATCCACCTTGCCCTCGCGGTACAGCTCGAGCAGGGCGAGGAACCGCACCACGATCTGGATGCGTTCGTCGCAGTCGGCCACGAGGTCGCGGAACCGGGCTTGACCGAGCCTGCCGAGGTGATCGCGGACGGCCTCGACCGCTTCGGCCATCGTGTACCGGATCGGCGTGACGTGCGACAGGTCGAGCGGGGCCTGCGGGCGGACCATCGCGGCGGCGAGGCGCGCGAGGTCCTCCGGCTGCACCATGTCGAGCACGTCCGGGTACAGGTGCGCGAGCTCGGGCGGCGGACCCGCTTCGCGCGCGAACCGGAGCCGTTCGTCGTCGAGCAAGCGCGCCAGCTCGGTCGCGACCACCCGGAATGCGGCCAGCTCGATCGACCGGGCGTAGACGAGGTCGGGCGAGACGCCCAGCAGGTCCTCCTCGTCGATCACCTCGTGACGCGGCATCAGCCGGCCCACCTTGAGCTCGAGCAGGATCGCGCAGACCGCGAGGAACCATGTGGCCTCCTCGAGTGACCACTCCTCCGTCTCCTTGCCGTACGCGATGAAGCGATCGGTGACGGTGGCGATCGGAACGTCGCACACATCGACCTTCTGATCCAGGATCAGGTCGGCGAGCACCGTGAACGGACCGTTGAAGATCGGGAGCTCCACGGCGAACGGCTGGGCCCCGCTCGCCCGGCCTTCGGCCCCCGCCCCGGCATCCGGCGTCATCGGGCGTCCGATCCCGGTCCGAGGCCCATCCGATCGGCCGCGACCTCGACGGTCTTCGACGCGATCGCTCGCGCCTTCGCGGCCCCTTCGTGGAGGATCGACTCGAGCTGCGGCTCGTCCGGGCGGATCGTGTCGTACGCCTCGCGGATCGGGCGGAGGTACTCGGCGACGGCCTCGCCGACCGCTTCCTTGAACCGGGCATAGCCTGGCTCGCCCGCGTACTCGCGCTCGACGTCCTCGGGAGCGACGCCTCGGGCCACGGCCACGATCTCGATGAGGTTGGAGACGCCGCGCTTGTCCGGCGCCCGACGGACCTCCTTGCCCGAATCCGTCACGGCCGACTTGAACTTCTTCGCGACCTTGTCGGGCGGATCCAGGATGTACACGGTGCCCTGCTCGGTCGCGCCGGTCGTGGACATCTTCGTGTCCGGGTCCTGGAGATCGAGGACCCGTGCCCCGACCGACGGGATCCGGTGATGCGGAAGGGTGAACACCTCGCCGTAGCGCGAGTTGAAGCGCTCGGCGACGGCCCGAGCCAGCTCGATGTGCTGCTTCTGATCCTCGCCCACCGGAACCTCGTCGGTCTGGTACGCGAGGATGTCCGCGGCCTGCAGCACCGGGTAGAAGAAGAGCCCGGCGGAGACGAAGTCGCGCTGCGTCTCCGACTTCTCCTTGAACTGGTGCATCCGGCGGAGCTCGCCGAACGAGGTCGTGTTCGCCAGCAGCCAGCAGAGGTAGGCGTGCTCCGAGACGTCGCTCTGCCGGAAGAGGATGCACCGCGCGGGATCGAGCCCGGCCGCGAGCAGGATCGCCACCGTGTCGTGGACCTGCCGGCGAAGACCTGCCGGGTCGTGGTCGACCGTGATCGCGTGGAGGTCGACCAGGCAATAGATGCTGTCGCCTCGGTCCTGCCCCTCGACGTACTGCCGGATCGCCCCGATGAGGTTGCCGAGATGCTTGCTGCCCGTCGGCTGGATCCCCGAGAAGATCCTGATCTCTCCGCCCGTCGCGGTCTCACTCACGATGCGGCCGATGATAGCGCCCGTTGCGCTCCCGACCGCTCAGCCGAGGCAGTCCGTTCCTGCCGCCAGGTTGCAGGCCACATTGGCGAAGGCGTCCACGATGGACAGGAGCGGACCCGACAGGACGAAGAAGAGCACGAGGATGAACAGCACCAGGTACTGCTCGAGATTCACGAACACCTCGCGCGGTCGCGGCGGCAGGAACGGCGCGAGGAGCTTCGCGCCGTCGAGCCCGGGGATCGGCATCAGCTGGAACCCGAACATGAACGCGTTGACGATCAACCAGGCCCGTGCGAACAGTCCGAGCTCTCCCGTCACGCCGGCCCGGATCAGCAGGCCAGCCAGGATCGCCAGGGCGATGTTCGCGGCGAGGCCGGCGAGCGCCACGAGCAGCTGCGCCCGCCTCGGGTCCTTGAACGACGACGGGTCGAGTGGCATCGGCTTCGCGTACGCGAAGACCGGTAGCAGCAGCTCGCCCCTCGTCGCGATCAGGACCAGCGCGAGCGCGGGCAGGATGAGGGATCCGAACGGATCGATCAGCGGCTTCGGGTTCAGCGTGAGCCGCCCCCATCGCTTGGGAGTGGGATCGCCGAGCCGGCCGGCCGCGAACGCGTGCGCGTATTCGTGGACGACGAGCGCCGGCAGGAGCGCGATCGCCAGGTAGGCCGCGAACTTCAGGTTCTCCATCAGCCGTACCAGCCGTACACGAGCGGAGGCGGCTCGGCGGGACGATCGGTCACCGTGATCGCCGCCGCGATCCTCGCCATGCAGGGTTCGAGGTCCTCCTCGCGCCGCGCGTGGACCTCGCCGAGGTCCTGACCGGTCTCGAGGCGGTCGCCTACCTTCGGCGTGAACACGATGCCGACGGCGGGATCGATCGGGTCTCCCTTCCTCTTGCGCCCCGCGCCCAGGTCGGCGCTCGCGCGCCCGAGGGCCTCGGCGTCGACGGCGGAGAGCGTGCCGTCCCGCTCGGCCAGGATCGGTCGCCGTGTGGGCGCCGCGGGGAGCACGCCCTCGGGGTCGTCCACGACGCGGGGATCGCCGCCCTGCGCCTCGACCATGTCCCGGAAGGTGTCGAGCGCCTCGCCGGCGTCGAGCGCGGACGCCGCCCGCGCCCTCCCCTCCCCCATCGGCACGCCCGAAAGTCTGGAGAGCGCCTCCCCGGCGAACATCACGGTCGCGTCTCGGAGACGTCCCCGCATCTCGCCGCGCAGCATGCGGACCGCTTCGTGGACGTCCAGCGCGTTGCCGATCGCGTCGCCGAGCGGCTGCGACATGTCGGTCACGGCCGCTCGTGTCGGGCGGCCCCAGTCCCGGGCGAGCGCCGCGCACGCGTCGGCGAGCTCGGCGGCGTCCTCCGGCGTCTTCATGAACGCGCCGCTGCCGGCCTTCACGTCGAGGAGCACGAGGTCCGTCTCGACGGCCAGCTTCTTCGACATCACGCTCGCGGCGATCAGCGGGATCGACGGGACGGTCGCGGTCGCGTCCCGGAGCGCGTACAGGGCCCCGTCGGCCGGCACGAGGTTCGAGGTCTGCGCCGCAACGGCGCAGCCGACCGTATCGACCTGACGCTCGAACGCATCGGGCTCGAGATCGGTTCGCAGACCCGGGATCGACTCGAGCTTGTCGAGCGTTCCACCCGTGTGACCCAGTCCACGCCCGGAGAGCTTGGCGACCGCCAGCCCGAGCGCGGCCGCTACGGGCGCGAAGACGAGGGTCACCCCGTCGGCGACGCCTCCGGTCGAGTGCTTGTCGACCTTCGGGCGCGAGATCTTCTCGAGCGGCAGCGTCTCTCCCGACTCGACCATCGCTCGGGTGAGCGCGAGCGTCTCCCCTTCGTCCAGACCGTTGATGAACGCGGCCATCACGAAGGCCGCGGCCTGGTAATCGGGGACGTCGCCGCGCGCGTACGCGAGGACGAACCCGCGGAGCTCGTCGGGCTCGAGCCGTCGTCCGTCGCGCTTGGCGGCGATCACGTCACGAGGATCCGCGACGCTCACGTGCTGACCTCGACGAGTCGTGTCACCGGCCGACCTCGGCGGCGAAGCTCACACCCTCGAGGTCCCACGGAACGCCGAGGAGGTCGGCGGCGGTCGCGCCCAGGTCCGCGTACGCGCCGCGGGCGCCGATGTCGTACGGACCGCCGTCGAGGCCGGCGGCGAGCAGCGGCGTTCGCTCGCGCGAGTGGTCGGTCGAGGAGGTCGTCGGGTCGCACCCGTGATCCCCCGTCAGGAGCATGACGCCGCCGTCCAACGCGCCCACGAGGTCCGGGATCCGAACGTCGAGCGCCTCGATCGCGTGGGCGTACCCCTCCGGGTCGTTCCGATGCCCGTACTTGCTGTCGAAGTCCACGAGGTTGCTGAACACGAGGGCCGGGCCCGGGCGGCGAAGCAAGTCGATCGTGAGATCGATCCCGTGGTCGTTCGAGTCCGAGTATCGCGCCTCGGTGATCCCCTGCTGCGCGAAGATGTCCTGGATCTTCCCGACGCCGTACACGGCGACGCCCCGCTCCTGGCACCGGTCAAGGAGCGTGGGACCCGGAGGTGGGACCGAGAAGTCGCGCCGCTCGGGCCGGCGGACGAACGCGCCTGACCTCCCGTCGAACGGTCTCGCGATCACCCGCCCGACGTTGTGCGGGCCGGTGAGCAGGCGGCGGGCCACGCGGCACCATTCGTACAGCGTCGCCAACGGCACGACGTCCGTGTGCGTGGCGATCTGGAAGACGGAATCGCCGCTCGTGTACACGATCGGCTTCCCGGTGCGCAGGTGCTCCTCCCCCAGCTCGGCGACGATCTCGGTCCCGGAGGCCGGCACGTTGCCGAGCGCCTCGCGGCCGATCCTGGCCTCGAACGGGTCCATGATCTCGGGGGGGAAGCCCTTCGGGTACAGCGGGAACGGCTCGTCGAGGACGATCCCGGCCATCTCCCAGTGTCCGGTCGTCGTGTCCTTGCCCGCGGAGCGTTCGGTGAGGCGTCCGTGGGCCGATCCGGGTTCGGCGCCGGGCGGAACGCCCTCGATCGTCGTGAGCATCCCGAGCCCCAGGGCCCCGAGGTTCGGCGCCCGGAGGCCGCCGACGGCCGCGGCCGTGTTTCCCAGGGTGTCGGAGCCGGTGTCGCCGTACGCTTCGGCATCGGGCGCGTCCCCCACGCCGAACGAGTCACAGACCAGGACCAGGACGCGCGGGACCTTCGCCGATCCCAGGTCCCCCACTACCGGCCCTCGCCGAGCCGGGCGCAGTCGATGCACAGGATCGCCCACGGCAGGGCGTCCAACCGCTCGACCGAGATCGGGTTGCCGCAGCGTTCGCAGACGCCGTAGGTCCCGAGATCCATCTTGGTGATCGCACGCTCGACCCACCGCAGGTTCGAGCGCAGCGCCTTCATCACCGAGAGCAGCCGCGCCCGCTCGGCGGTCGAATGGGCGCTGTCGGCGAACCCGCGCTCGACGTCGATCGCCGCGTCGTCCGAGTCGGCGTCGCCGCCCTGCTCGACGATCTCCTTGCGCAGGTTCTCCCGCTGCTCCTCGAGCGCCTCGCGCAGTTCGGCGAGCTTGGCTTCCTCGATCACGCGGTGTCCCTCCTCGTGGCGCGGGCACGCGGGTGGGACGTGAAGTAGACCTCCCGCAGGTGCTCCTTGGTGACCAGCGTATAGACCTGGGTGGTGGCCACGCTCGCGTGACCGAGCAGCTCCTGGACGACGCGGATGTCGGCCCCGCCCTCGAGCAGGTGGGTGGCGAACGAGTGCCTGAGCGTGTGCGGGGTGACCTTCTTCGTGATGCCGGCGTGCTCGGCATGACCGGCCAGGATCCCCGCGCACCCCTGCCGCGTGAGCCGGCCGCCGCGCTGGTTCAGGAACAGCGCGGAACGCGAGCGCGCCGTGGCGAACTGCGGCCGCACGCGCGTCAGGTAGGCCGAGATCGCGTCGCGCGCGTAGCGACCGAGCGGCACGTCGCGCTCCTTGCCGCCCTTGCCCAGCACCCGCACGCTCCCCTCCTGGAGGTCGACGTCGTCGACGTCGAGGTTCACGAGCTCGGAGATCCGGAGCCCGCCGCCGTACAGCGTTTCGAGCACGGCCCGGTCGCGCAGACCCTTGGCCGAGCCGTCGGGGGCGACGACCAGGCGGGTCACGTCGTCCACGGAGAGCGGTTTCGGGAGCGACCGCGGCAGCTTCGGGCGCACGACCGACGCCGTCGGATCGTGGCGCATCGCGCCCTCGCGCAGGAGGAAGCGATGGAACGCCCGGACCGACGACAGCCCCCGGACGACCGAGGTCGCGCGGTACGGCTTGCCGTCGCCGTGCGTCGAGGCCGAGACCGTCGCAACGTGAGCGGCCACCGCGCGTTCGTCGACCCGGCGACCGTCCGTGATCCCGCGCGCCCGCAGGAACGCCGCGTAGCGTTCGAGGTCGCGCCGGTACGCCGCGATCGTGTGCGGCGACAGACCGCGTTCGACCGTCAGATGGTCGAGGAAGCGTTGGATCTGCTTGGCGAGGGCGTCGCGCATCGGCGTTCGGTCAGCCGAGCTCGTCCAGCACCTCGGCGAGCGGCATGAGCGGCAGCTCGTGCGCCTCCGAGACCCCTTCGTTGGTGACCCGGCCGGCGAGGATGTTCACTCCCAGGGCGAGGGCCGGATCGCTGCGTACCGCTGCCTCGAGCCCGTCGTTGGCGATCGCGAGGGCGTAGGGCAGCGTGACGTTGGTGAGCGCGTAGGTGGACGTGTTGGGCACGGCGCCCGGCATGTTGCCGACGCAGTAGTGCACGACGTCGTGGACGACGTAGGTGGGATCGGAATGCGTCGTCATCTTCGCGGTCTCGACGCACCCGCCCTGATCGATCGAGATGTCGATGATCACCGAGCCCGGTCGCATCGAGGCCACCATCTGCTCGGTCACGAGCTTCGGCGCCTTCGCGCCGGGCACGAGGACGGTACCGATCAGCACGTCGGCCTCGGCCACCCGCTGCTCGAGCGTCAGCTGGTCCGACATCAGCGTGATGATCCGACCCTTGTGGATCTGGTCGATGTACCGGAGCCGGTCGAGGTTCTTGTCGACCACGATGACCTCGGCCTCCATCCCGGCCGCGATCCACGCGGCGTTCGCGCCGGCCATCCCGGCGCCCAGCACCAGGACCTTGGCGGGCCGCACGCCCGAGACGCCTCCCATCAGCACGCCGCGCCCGCCGCTCGCCTTCTCCTGGAGCCTCGCTCCCACGTGCGGAGCCATGCGGCCGGCGATCTCGCTCATGGGGGCGAGCAGCGGCAACCGCCCCTGCTCGTCCTGCACGGTCTCGTAGGCGACCGCCTTGACGCCGCGCTCCATGAGCGCCCGGGTGAGCTCGCGACCGGCGGCCAGGTGCAGGTACGTGAACAGGACCTGGCCCTCGCGCAGGTGCTCGAACTCGGATGCGACGGGCTCCTTGACCTTGAGGATCATGTCCGACTGCCGCCAGACCTCGGCTGCGTCGGCCACGAGCTCGGCGCCCGCCCGCTTGTACCGGTCCGCCGAGAGCGAGGAGCCGTCACCCGCTCCTTCCTGGAGGAGCACGCGGTGCCCGCCGCGCGTGAGCTCGCGGACGCCTTCAGGGGTCGCCGCGACGCGGTACTCGTGGTCCTTGACCTCTTTCGGGATCCCGACGATCACGCGCGGAGCCTCCCTGGGTCCGGATGAGCGAAAGACTACCCGACCCCATGCGCCCGGCTGCCCGTCATGCCGCCGTGACGAGGTAGAGGCTCCAGGGACCCGGCACGCCCTTGAGCTCCTGCTCACCGCGCTCCGCGAGCTCGATCCCGGAACCGGCCACCAGGTCGGCGACCGTGCGGGACACCAGCACCTCGCCGGCCCCTGCGAGCGCGGAGACACGAGCGCCGATGTGGACCGCGATCCCTCGAACCTGGTCGCCGACCAGCTCGACCTCCCCGGTGTGCACACCAGCGCGGATCTCCAGGCCGAGTTCGCGCACCGACCCCCTCGCACCCACGGCGCAGCGGATCGCGCGCGCTGGGCCGTCGAACGTCGCGAGGAACCCGTCACCCGCGGTGTCGACCTCGCGGCCCCGCCACCGCGCGAGCTCGGTCCGGACGGCACCGTGATGCCGCTCGAGCAGCTCGCGCCACGCACGATCTCCCAGGCGCGCCGCCATCTCGGTCGAGCCGACGACATCGGTGAACAGGACGGTCGTGAGCACACGGTCCGGTTCGGGGCCCCGCCGGACTCCGGTGAGGAATCCTTCGATCTCGTCGAGCATCGCGTCGGGGTCACCGGTCCACATGAGGTGGTCACCGCCGGAGAGCTCCACCAGCCTCGCATCGTCGATGCGAGAGGCGATGTATCGGCCCTCCTCGACGTTCACGTCGGAATCGTGCAGCCGGTACAACAACAGCGTCGGAACGCGGATCGACGGAAGCACCGGGCGCACGTCGATCATCGTGTTCATCCGCAGGAGCGCCGCGGCGGCGCGCGGGCTGGCCGACTGTCGCCAGTAGCGGACCATCCAGCGCTCGAAGGGTTCGTCCCCCACCTTGCTGGGCGCCAGCCTATGGAACCGCTCGGGCTCTCCCCACGTTCGCTCCGTCTCCTCGATCTCTCGCATCCGGTCCTCGTACGTGGGAGCCCACGGATAGTCGTCCGACCTGAGGCGCTTGGCGTAGCAGCCGACGAGCACGAGCGCCCGGGTGCGTTCCGGGTAGGTGGCCGCGAACAGGACGCACATGTTGCCGCCCTCCGAGTGCCCCAGCAGGGCCGCCCGCTCGGAGCCGACGGCGTCCATCACCGCGCGGACGTCGTCCATACGCTGTTCGAGGGTCGGCAGCTCCTCGGGTGCTACCGGATCGGACAGTCCGGTCCCGCGCTTGTCGAACAGGATCAGTCTGGAGAACGAGGCGAGGCGTTCGAGGAACCTCGCATAGCCTGGCTCCTCCCACATGAGCTCGATGTTCGAGACGAAGCCGGGCACGTACACGAGCTCGAACGGCCCATCGCCGACGACCTGGTACGCGATGTTGACGTCACCGCTCCTCGCGTACCGCGTTCGCGGGACGGTCACCGGCGCGGGGCCTCTATCGGCGGATGACGATCGGGCGCTCGACGGCCGTCGCGGCCTCGGTCTTCGCTGCTCCTACGAACTCCCGGAACAGCGGATGCGGCCGCGTCGGGCGCGACCGGAGCTCCGGGTGGAACTGCCCCGCCATGAAGAAGGGGTGTCCTTCGAGCTCGATGATCTCGACCAGCCGACCGTCGGGCGACATCCCGGAGAAGACGAGTCCCTCGCCCGACAGGGCCTCGTGGTACGAGGGATTCACCTCGTAGCGGTGCCGGTGGCGCTCGTACACGACCGGCTCGCCGTACACCTGCTCGGCCCGGGTGCCGGGCACGATGTGGCACGGCTGGGCCCCCAGGCGCATCGAACCGCCGAGATCGGTCACGTCCTTCTGCTCCGGCAGGATGTCGATCACCGGGTGGAGCGTGGCCGGGTCGAACTCGGACGAGTTGGCCCCCTCCAGGCCGCAGACGTTGCGGGCGAACTCGATCACGGCGCACTGCAGCCCGAGGCACAGGCCGAGGAACGGGACGCCGCGCTCGCGCGCGTGCCGGACGACCTCGAGCTTGCCCTCGACCCCTCGCCACCCGAACCCACCCGGCACGACGATCCCGTGGACGTCCTGCAGGATCTCCGCCGCGTCGCCCGCGTCGACGTCGTCGGAGGAGACCCACTGGATCTGCACGTCGACGCCGTGGTGGAACCCCCCGTGCTTGAGCGCCTCGATCACCGAGAGGTACGCATCCCGCAGGTTCACGTACTTGCCGACGATCGCGATCCGTACCGGGTCCGTGGCCGCGTCGATGCGTTCGACGAGCGCGCTCCACTCGCTCATGTCGGGTTCGGCGTCGATCCGGAGGTGATTGGCGAGCTCGCGGTCCAGCCCTTCGATGGCAAGGATCAGCGGGACCCGGTAGATCGAGTCGGCGTCCTGTGCCGAGATCACGCCGCTGATCGGCACGTCGCAGAGCAGGCTGATCTTCTCCTTCAGGTGCCGCCCGATCGGCCGGTCCGACCGGCAGACGATCGCGTCGGGCTGGATCCCGATGGAGCGGAGCTCCTTGACCGAGTGCTGCGTGGGCTTGGTCTTGAGCTCTCCTGAGGGACCGATGAACGGCATCAGGCTCACGTGCACGAACGCGCACCGGTCGCGTCCCACCTCGTTGCGGAGCTGGCGGATCGCCTCGAGGAACGGCAGCGACTCGATGTCGCCCACCGTGCCCCCGACCTCCACGATCACGAGATCCGCGTTCTCCGCGACGGCATGGTTGCGGATCCGTTCCTTGATCTCGTCGGTGATGTGCGGGATCACCTGGACCGTCTTGCCCAGGTAGTCGCCTCGCCGCTCCTTGGAGATCACGGCGCTGTACACGGCGCCGGTCGTGAGGTTCGAACCCCGGTGCAGGTTCTCGTCGGTGAAGCGCTCGTAGTGCCCGAGATCCAGATCGGTCTCGGCGCCGTCGTCCAGCACGAACACCTCACCGTGCTCGAACGGGTTCATCGTCCCGGGGTCGACGTTGACGTACGGGTCGAGCTTCTGGAGCGCGACGCGGAGACCGCGGGAACGGAAGAGTCGGCCGAGCGAGGCGGTGGTGATCCCCTTGCCGAGACCCGAGGCGACCCCGCCGGTCACGAAGACGAACTTCGGCTGTTTCTGCACCTCGGGATGGCATCGTAGCAGAGCCGTGCGACGCGGCAGAGCGTTCGGCTCGGAAACTTGGTCAACGCCTTCGACCGAGGCCGTCGATCCAGCGCAGCGGCGCCTCGCGTTCGATCACCCGGCTGAACGACACGGTGTCCGCGAGCACGTTCAACCCGACGGCGAGCGCGGCGGCGACCGCGACCCACGGATCGGGCAGCACGTCGTACAGGGCGAGCCCGGCGCAGAAACCGAGCAGGTTGGAGCCTCCGTCCCCGAGCATCGCGAGCTCGCGCAGGTCGAACGGCAGGACGAGGACCGCTCCGACGAGCAGGCCCGGGATCAGCGGCGCGTTCGAGAGCTCGCCCCCGGCGAGGAACGCGATCGCCGGGACCAGGAAGGGCTTCAGGGCCCGGCCGGGGACCACGTCGAGGCCGTTCCAGACGTTCGCGCACGCGGCCAGCAGCACGACGCCGCAGACCGCGACGTAGGCGGGGCGGTCGGGCTGGAGCGCGACGACCACGACGGCCGAGCCGGCGATCACGACCAGCTTGATGATGCCGGTCGTGACCCGCCCGGCGGCGAGCGATCGCAGGTGGGCGCGGAGCCCGCGAGGGCCCGTCCGGGCCAGGTCGTCCACGAGCCCCGCCGCGAACACCAACAGGGAACCGGCGAGCGCTCCCCATCCCGCGGCGCCGACCTCGCGGAACGAAGCCGTGACGAGCGTCCAGACGACGGCGTCGGCGGCCAGCACGATCCCGAGCACCCTCGGCACGAGCACGCCTCGATGGTTCTCGACGAGGAGCCGGCCCCATCTCATCCGTCGGGCCTCATCGGACGAACCGCGGAGCGACCGCCTTCGCGATGTCCCAGCCCTGCCGCGCGCGGTGGAGGAACCCGGCCGGATCGCGGAACGTCGGGCGATGGTCGAGACCGTCGATCGGGACCTCGACGACCCGGAGGCCCGCCCGGACCGCGTCGATCGTCATCGCGGTCTCGAGGCCGAACCCGGAGGCGAGCGGCCGCACGACGTCCATCGCGGCGGCCGTCAGGGCCCGCTGCCCGGAGAGCGGCTCGGACGCGTCGAATCCGCACTGCACTCGGATCACGTGCGCCGCGGCCTTCTTGACCAAGCCGAAGCCGCCCGCCCGCGCCGGCGGGAAGGTCGCGACCGCGACGTCCGCGCCGCCGGCCTCCACGAGTTCGACGAGAGCTTGGAGGCCGCCCGCCGTCTCGCCCAGGTCGCCGTCGGCGAGGAGCCAGACGTCGGCGCCGCTCGATCCGGTCGAGCGCGCCCTCGAGAGCCCCGCCCTTCCCGAGCCGGTGCTCGATCCGCAGGACGGTGGCCCCCGCCGCCCTCGCCTCCTCGGACGTGGCGTCGGTCGACGCGTCGTCCACCACGACGACCTGGGCGACGACGTCCCGAAGCGCGGACACGCACGGACCGATCCTGCCCTCCTCGTCGCGAGCGGCGACGAGCGCGACGACGCGGGACCTCACGGAAGCGGAGGAAGCGGCTCCGCGCCGTCCTTCACGCCGTAGGCCCCGCCGGTGCCGGTCGCGAGCAGCTCGTCGACGCCGAGCACGAGCGCCGCCCCGCCGATCGTCCGGTCCAGATCGTCCACGGTGACGGTGCCGTCGGTGCCGTTCGCGCGGACGAAGGAGACGTACGGGTAGTCGGACAGCAGTGACTCCCCGGCAGCGACCGGGACCTCAAGTGCTGCCAGCGTCTCGACGAGCGGAACGGCGAACGCCTCCGGCGCCAGCACCGGCTCCCCCTCGCCGCGACCCCCCGACAGGACCACGACCACCTGCCCGGTCGCACCGATCTCCTCGAGGGTCGCCTCCGACGGACCGCCGTCGACGGGCGCGAGGAAGCCCGCCGACAGCAAGCTCGCGAGCAGGTCCTGCTCGGCGATCGGGCTCCGCGGCGCCGAGAGGCGCTCGGCCAGGGCCTGGGCGGTGAGCCCCGGAAGCTCCTCTGCCGGCGTCGTGGGCTCGCCGAGCATGATGGCCAGCTCCTCCTGGGTGGCAGGATCCTCCGACACGAGCTCGTCCGTGGCCGACACGGTCGTCACGACGTCCGCGCCGGCGTTCGCGAGCGCCGCCTGCGCCTGCGCGAGCACGGCGTCCTCCACGCCGACCTGCGTCACGATGACGACCGGCGTCCCCGCGAGCCGGCCCTCGGTCAGGGGCGGCGCCACCGCCTCGACGAACCCGTCGAGCGCGTCGAGCTCGGCCCTCGCGTCCGTGAGCTCGGCCCTCACGTCCGTGAGCTCGCCCCGGAGATCGTCGGTCTGCGTCTGGAGCTGATCCACCAGCCCGGGTTCCACGAACGCGCTCCCGGCCAGCAGACCGATCGCCAACGCGAGGAACACCGCCACGATCGTGACGATGTGGTAGCGGAACGAGATCACAGCAGTTCCTTGAGATCGAACAGCCACTGCCGGAACTGCTCGAAGAGCTGGAGCACGTACAGACGGAGCGGCGGAGAGACCGCGACGACCGCCGCCATCGCCGCCACCGCCGCGGCGACCAGAAGCACGCTGTCACGGGTTCGGATCCGCGGCGAGTAGACGCGCGAGACGCCCTTCGCGTCCATCAGGATCTCCCCCACGCGGAGCCGAACGAGGAACGTGCTCGACATCCCCTCCCGACCCTTGTCGAGGAACTCGCGCAGGTTCCCGTGGCTGCCGACCGAGACGATCGTCTCGGCGCCCTTCTCGTGGGCGAGCAGGAACGCGACGTCCTCGCTGGTCCCGGCGGCCTCGACGACGCGGAACGGCACGTCGAGCGCCTCGAGCCGGGCCCGGCCCGGAGCGCGGCCGTCCTGGTACGCGTGCAGGACCAGCTCGGTGGGGTGCCGGCGACGGAACCACCGCCGCGGTCGCGGCCTGACGAGCTCGAGCGCCTCGTCCGACACGCTGTCCATGTCCCCCAGGATCAGGTGGGGCGTGTACCCCGCCTCGATCAACGCGTCGGCGCCGCCGTCCACACCGAGGAGCACGGGCCGAACGTCGCGGATGTACGGTCCGAGGACGGCCAGGTCCTCCTTGTAGTTGTAGCCGCGGACGACCACCAGGACCGGACGGCCCGCGAGGTCGTGCTCGATGGCCGGGAGCCCGGCGCCGCCGAACAGCAGATCGCGTTCGCGCTGCATGAAGTCGACGGTGTTCCGGGCGAAGGTCTCGAAGCGCTCCCCCATCCGCAGCTGCGCCTCGGCCATCGCCTCCCGGATCGTGGCCTCGCTCTGACGGATCCCCACCCCGACGAGACGCTCACCCGAGTAGACGCGGTCGCCGTCGAGCCGAAGCTCCTCTCCCTCCCGGACCTTGCGCAGCACGATCGGCCCGACGGAGTCCACGAGCGGGATCCCCGCCTGGACGAGCTGCAGCGGGCCGAGGTTCGGATACCGGCCGCTGATCGACCGGGCGCCGTTCACGACGCCCGCGGCGCCGGCCTCGATGAGCGACTCGGCCGAGACGCGGTCGAGGTCCTCGTGCTCGATCACCGCGATCTCGCCCGGCTGCAGCCGAAGCGCCAACCGCTTGGTGCGGCGGTCGACCCGAGCGAGACCGCCCTGGGGCTTCGGTCGGCGCAGGGGCCGCCGGAGCAGGCTCCTCGACCTCGTTCCGGACGTGGGATGACCTCCGTGGCCGCTGATCGGCTCGCCCCGCCTGATCGGCTCGGCTGCGCGAGCGGCGTTCCGGCCCAAGGGTAGCCGACGGGCCGAAGACGCGGCCCGGCTCTGGCGTTCGGCGACCTTACCGGCTACGGCCCGCCGGCCTTCGAGCGACCGGCTTCGGCGAGCAGCTCCTCGGCGTGCGCCGCTGCGGAATCGCTGCCGGGCAACCCTGCGAGCATCCGCGAGAGCTCCTCGACGCGTGCCCCGTCGTCGAGGATCTCGACGGTCGCGGTGCCTTCCGCCTTCCGAACCCGGACGTGCCGGTCGGCGAACGACGCGATCTGCGGCAGGTGCGTCACCACGATCACCTGCCGCCGTTCGGCGAGGCGCGCGAGCCGGCGCCCCACCGCGACGCCCGCCCGCCCCCCGATCCCGGCGTCGACCTCGTCGAAGATCAACGTGGGCACGTCGTCCAGATCGACCATCACGCTCCGGCAGGCGAGCATGGCCCGCGACAGCTCACCCCCGGAGGCCACCTTGGCGAGCGGGAGCGGCACCTGACCCGGCGCACCCGAGAACACCATCTCGACGCGTTCGGCGCCGCCGGCCGTGAGCTCGGAGTCCGGCACGAGCGCGACCTCGATCGTGGCCCCTTCCATCCCGAGCTCCGCGAGCTCGTCGCGCGAGCGCCGTCGACAGCGCGGGCGCGGCCCGGGACCGGCCCTCGGAGATCGCGAGCGCGAGCGTGGTCACCCGCTCCGTTCGCTCGTCCAGGTCCGTCGACAACCGCGCACGTTCCTCGCCGGCCCCGGCGAGCGCCTCCAGGCTCGCGCTGGCCCGCCCGAGGAACGCCAGGACCTCGTCCTCGCCGTCCCCGTACTTGCGCTGCAGCGCGTCGAGGGCCGCGATCCGCTCCCGCACCTGCTGGAGCCGCGCGGGATCGAGCTCGAGGCCCTCCCGGTACGATCGGACGTCCCGAGCGAGCTCGGCCGCCTCGGCCGACACCTGCATCGAGCGTGCGGCGAGCTCCTCGGCGCGCCGGTCGACCTCCCCGGCGGCCCGCAGCTCCGTCGCGGCGCGCCCGAGCGTGTCGATCGTCCCGCCGTCCTCGAGCAGCGAACGCTCGGCGACCGAGGCCCGGTCCAGCAGTCGCTCCGCGTGCGCCAGCCGGGCCTCCTCGACCTTCAGCTCCGCGGTCTCGCCCGGACGAGGGGCGGCCGCTTCGATCTCGCGCACCTGGTAGGCGAGCAGGTCCATCTCGCGCTCGCGGTCGCGTTCGCGCTCGTCGAGCAGGGCGAGCGTCTCTCGCGCCGCTCGGAGGTCGCGGTGCTCGCGTCGGAGCGCCTCCACGGCCTCGAGGTGCGCGGGGCCGGCGAAGCGATCGAGGAACGCGGTCTGGGCACCGGGACTGAGCAGGTGCTGGCCCTCGTGCTGGCCGTGGATCTCGACGAGGTCGGCCGCGAGCTCGCCGAGCGCCGAGATGGGCGCGAGCTGCCCGCCGATCCGCGCCGAGCTCCTCCCCTCGGCGGACACGCTGCGAGCGAGGACCACCTCTCCGTCCTCGGTCCAGGTCTCGGCGTCCGCCGGCGCGTCGAACCGGGCCTGCACCCGTGCCGCGGTCGCCCCCGAGCGCACCAGTGACGCGCCACCTCGACGGCCGAGCGCGAGCTGGAGCCCGACGGTCACCAGGGTCTTCCCGGTTCCGGTCTCGCCGGTGAGGACGTTCAGGCCGGGATGCAGCTCGAGGTCGAGATCGTCGATGACGCCAAGGCCGCTGATGTGCAGCTCGCGAAGCACCGGCCGATCCTAGCCCGGCCCACCGACCTGACCCGGGAGGTCGAACTTGTCCCGGACGAGCTCGTGGAACGGTGGCGCGTCGTCACGCCGGACGAGCCGCGCCGGCGTGGGGGCCCGCGCGATCTCGACGTGCGCTCCGACCGGGAGCTCGAGGCTCTCGCGTCCGTCGGCGATGAGCAGACCGGGCTCCTCGCCGACCACCTCGAGCCGGACGCGCTGCTCGGCTCCCAGGACGAGCGAACGATCGAACACCATGTGCGCCGCGATCGGGGTCACGACGATGCACGGGACCGACGGCGACACGATCGGCCCGCCGGCGCTGAACGAGTACGCGGTCGACCCGGTCGGGGTCGCGGAGATCACGCCGTCGGCGGAGAACGTCGTCACGTAGGCGTCGTCGACGTAGACCGCGAGACGGATGAGCCGGTGTCGAGCGCTCTTCTCCACGAAGACCTCGTTCAGGGCCCACTGCGGCGGGAACGACGGACCTTCGGCGAGGACCGCGAGACGCTCCTCGATCCGCGCGGTCCCGTCGAGCACCTGCTCGAGCACGGACGTCGCCTGCTCCGGTTCGACCTCGGTGAGGAACCCCATCCGCCCCACCTTGACGCCCAGTACCGGCACGTTCGAGCGCGAGGCGACCAGGGCCGCACGGAGGAAGGTCCCGTCGCCTCCGACGGAGATCACGAGGTCGATCGGCTCATCGCTTACCGGGGGACCCGCCGGATCGTTCGATGCGGCTCCGTCCATCATCCGTGCCCGGACCCCCCGGTCGGCGAGCCACGACTCCAACGTCCTCGCCGCGCCGACCGCCTCCGGCCGGCCGAGATGCACCACGAAGCCGACCGCGTTCACGCTCGCCCCGCGATCTCGAGCCCCGAAGCGGTCGCGGCGTCCACGTCGAGCACGGCGTCCACGTCGAGCCCGGCGTCGCGGCCGCGTTTCTTCGCGTACAACGGGAACTCGACGTTGCCGGCCGGCCCGCGAACGGGTGAGGCCATCACGGCGACCGGCCGCAGGCCGGCGTCTTCGCACGCGCCGGCCACCCCGCGGATGGCTTCCGCCCAGCGGTCGGGCTCGCGGACGACGCCGCCCGCTCCCACCCCGTCACGCCCGGCCTCGAACTGCGGCTTCACGAGCAACACGAGGTCGGCGTCGTCGGCCGCCAGACCGGCGAGGCCACCGACGACCAGCCGGAGCGAGATGAACGAAAGGTCGGCCACCACGATCTCGGGCGCGAACGGCAGCACGTCCGCTCGCAGGTCGCGGACGTTCGTGCGTTCGAGCACCGTCACGCGCGGATCGCCGCGCAGCGACCACGCGAGCTGCCCGTAGCCGACGTCGACCGCGACGACGTGCGCGACGCCTCGACGAAGGAGACAGTCGGTGAAGCCTCCGGTCGATGCCCCCGCGTCGAGCGCTCGCCGACCGGCGACCGGGACCTCGAACCGGTCCAGCGCGGCATCGAGCTTCTCGCCGCCTCGGGAGACGAACCGGCGAGCGGGTGCTACCAGCTCGACGGGCTCCGCGGGGTCGACGAGCGTCGAAGGCTTGCCCGCCGTCCGTCCCGCGACGAGCACGAGCCCGTCCCGAACGGCGACCTGCGCCTCCGTCCGAGAAGCCACGAGGCCGCGGCGCACGAGCTCGGCGTCGAGCCGGCGGCGCGCCACGGCGATCGGGCTCAGGCCTGTCCGGTGCCGGCCGTCCCGGTGCTCTTGGCCGAGCTCCGCTTGGCGGTGCTGCGCTTCGCGGCGGTCTTGCCGCTCTCGCGCTCGAGCTCGCGGACGCGCTTGCGCAGCGCGTCGAGCTCGTCACGCGTCGCGACGCCCATCGTCTTGAGCTGCGAGCTCACCTCGGCGCGCACGTACTCGGTGACGCGCTCGCGGTTGCGGGTGGACCACTTGAGGATCTCCTGAGCGGCCTTGGTGACCTGCTCCTTGCCCTGGCCCTGCATCAGCGAGCGCGCCAGATCCTGCGCGCCGGACGCCGACAGCTTGTCGGTCGCATCGCCGACGGCCTTGCGAACCTCTTTCACGACCATGATGTCCTCTCCTCGGATCGTCCTGGACTCCACGCAAGGATACCGTCCGCGCTCGCCGATCCTCTCGTCGGGGACCGCGCCCTCGCGGCTCAGTCCAGGAGCGCCGAGACGTCGGGAGCGACATGCGTGGGGCGGACCTTCGAGCCGTTCAGGTCGGCGGCGGCGGTGACCCCGCTCAGCACGAGCATCGAGTCCCAGCCGAGCCGATTCGCCCCCTCGACGTCCGTGTCGAGCCGGTCCCCGATCACCAGCGGCCGAACGCCGCCGCCCCGCCGGAGCGCGGCCTCGAACAGCGGGGCGAACGGCTTGCCCACCACCTCGGGCTCTTGTCCGCTGGCCGCGGCGATCGCCGCCACGAGCGAGCCGGCACCGGGCCAGACGGCTCCACCGGGCGCCGGGTAGGTGCGGTCGGCGTTCGTGGCGACGAAGCCCGCCCCTGCCCGGATCAGCACGCACGCCGTCCTCAGCTTCTCGTAGGTGAAGTCCTCGTCGATCCCGACCACCACGAGGTCGGCGTTCTGGGTGTCGCCGTCCACGAGACGGAGGCCCTCGGTCGCGAGCGCCTGCGCGACGCCCTCACCACCGATCGCGAACACGGAGCCGCCGCCGCGCGACGCAAGGAGCTCGGCGGTCGCCTGTGCCGACGTCACGATCTCCTCGGTTCCCGACTCGATGCCGAACCCGAGCAGCTTGCTCGCGACCTGCTCGGGCGTTCGAGAGGAGTTGTTGGTGAGGAACACGAGGCGTGCGCCGCGTCGGCGGAGTTCCTCCAGCGTCTCGCGGGCGCCCGGCACGGCCTCGTCGCCTCGATACAGGACGCCGTCCAGGTCGAACAGGAGGCAGTCGTAGGCCTCCGCGAGCATCAGCCTGCGATCCTGCTGAGCGCCTGCTCGTAGTGCTCGATGCCGGGCCGCATCGCGATCGCGAGCTTCAGGTGGCCGATCGCGCGCGACCGCTGGCCCGTCCGCTCGCACGCGAGGGCGAGACCGAAGTGCGCGTAGTCGCTCACGGGATCGATCTGCACGGCTTTGGCGAACTCGCGTCGGGCAGACTGCGTGCGTCCGGACATGAACAGCGCCCGGCCGAGCGCCTCGCGGATCGACGCCTTCTCCGGTTCGATGAGCTTCGCGCGACCGAGCAGCATCGCCGCCTGATGCGGATGTCCCTGGCTCAGGAAGCCCATGCCGCGCGCGAACAGGTCGTAGACGCCTTCGGACTGCCGGGCCCTCCGGATGTGGCTGCTATACATGGCGCGTGTCCCGCGTCTCGCCCTTCGTGGGCCTGATGTTCGACCGCTCCGTGGTCGGGTCGTTCGACCTCGTCACGACCCCACCGTACGACGTCATCTCCGAAGCCGAGCGCCATCGGTTCATGGAAGCCAGCCCGCACAACGTGATCCGGCTCGTCCTCGGACCCGACGCGAACGACGACGAACCGGACGACCAGTATAGGCGCGCCGGTGAACTGCTCCGCTCGTGGCGGTCCGATGGGGCGCTCCTTCCGACGTCCGGTCCGGCGTATTTCCCGTACGAGATGCGCTTCTCTCTGCACGGTCGCCGCCGGACGATCCGGGCGTTGATCTGCGCGGTCGATCTCGAGGACTGGGGCGGCTCGATCGTCCCGCACGAAGAAACCATGGAGGGGCCGATCGAGGACCGGCTGCGGCTCACGCGGGAGGTCCGAGCGAACCTCTCCAGTATCCACGCGCTGTTCCGTGGCCCGAACGACGCGCTCGCGTCGTTCCTCGACACATCGTGCGCCGGCGAGCCGGCGGCGGTCGCCGCAGACGAGTCGGGAGTGGGGCATCGTCTCTGGATCGCGCCTCCCGACCCGGATGTCGCGAGATGGCTCGAGCCCGAGTCCCTGATGATCGCCGACGGCCACCACCGCTATTCGATGGCGCTCCGGTATCGGGACGAGATGCGCTCCAGCCACGGCTCAGGTCCGTGGGATCACGTGATGATGCTGATCGCCGACGCGGCGGTGCAGGAGCCGCCCGTGCTCCCGTTCCACCGGATCCAGCTGGATGGGCCGTTCGACCCGAGCGGCGAGCGGGTCCGCGACCTGGCCGAGGTGCTCGAGACCGTCAGCGACGAGAGGCTCGTCTACGGAACCGCGACGCTCGAAGACGGTCTGCTGGTCCATCGGGTGGCCGAGCTCACGGGCGAGCCTCCCGCGGTCGTCGCCCTCCACGAGCAGGTGCTCTCGGGCGTCGGCGACCACCTCCGATACACGGCCGACGTGGCCGCGGCGGAGGAGGCCGTGCACGCGGGCGACGCGGTCGGCGCCTACTTCCTGCCTCCGACCGACGCCACGCGGATCCGAGCCGTCATCGATCGCGGAGCGCGGCTGCCCCCGAAGTCCACCTTCTTCTGGCCCAAGCCGCGCAGCGGCCTGGTGATCCGACCGCTCGATCCCTGACGCGCTACTCGCTCGTCGGCGTCTCGAGCTTCTTCAGTCCGGCCGCGACCACCTCGGTGAGGCTCCGCGCTCCGGCTCCGCTCCGGTAGAACCGCCGGACGAGCGTGCCGTACACCAACACGTCGTCGCCCTTGGCGATCCCCTTCAGGGCGCGCTTGCCGACGTCGCGATGCCACGCGGCGATCGGCAGAGGGAGGAGGCGCTTGCCCGCCTCCGGAACGGAGAGCCGGATCTCGGTGACCTCGTCGCCAGACGGCATCCGCCGTTCGACCGGATCGGCCGCCACGGTCCCGGCCAGCACGACGACGTTGACCGTCACCATGCGTCCTTCATCCATCGGCTTTCGGATCGTTCCACCCAACTCCCCCCTTCCAGGCGGACCGTAGCACCGCGCACCGACACGCTCCCCGTAGACTCGGCTCGTGGAACCCGTCGTGTTCGAAGTCGCCCCCGGGATCACCGCGATCGACACGTTCTTCGGCGGTCGCGAGCGCTACACGGCCGCCTACCTCCTGCACGACGTCGAACCCGCCATCGTCGAGACGGGTCCCACGACCTCGTTCGAACCGGTCGTCGCCGGGCTCGATTCCCTCGGGATCGGACCGAAGGACCTCGCGCACATCGTGGTCACGCACATCCACCTCGATCACGCGGGAGGTGTGGGTCGCATCGCCGAGCGCTACCCGGACGCGACCGTCTGGGTGCACGAGCGCGGTTCGCGGCACCTCGCCGATCCGTCCCGGCTGATCGACAGCGCCGCTCGCATCTACGGGACGGAGCTGATGGCCTCGCTGTTCGGGCCCGTGGAGGCCGTTGCGGCCCAACGGATCCGAGCCGTCGACGGTGGGAACGTGATCGATCTCGGGAGCCGGAGGCTCGACGTCCTGGCCACGCCCGGACACGCGAAGCATCACATGGCGCTCGTCGACTCGGCGACGGGAGCCGTGTTCACCGGCGACGCGCTCGGGATCCATCCCCCCGACGCCGGCGTGCTCCGGCCGGCCACGCCGCCCCCCGACTACGACCTGGAGCTCGCGCTCGCGTCGATCGAGGCGATCCGCGAGCGCGCACACGGTTCCAAGGTGCTCTTCTCGCACTTCGGCCCGGTGGAGGACGTCGATCGGATCTGCGATCTGGCGAGTCGGCGGTTCCGCTCGTGGACCGAGGCCGTCGGCCGTGGGCTCGAACGCACCCAGGACCTCGACGAGATCGTCGGAGATGCTCGAACGCGTCGCGCTCGAGGACACGGAGACCGGCGCCGAGGCCACGCTCGACCTTCAGAGGATGGAGACCTTATCGAGCGTCCGCATGAACGCGATGGGGATCATGCGCTACTGGCAGCTCCGGCGCGAGAAAGAGGGCGCTCGCGGGGCTCGAGGCGCTGACGCGGATGCGAGTGTGGAGCGCGAGCGTTAGCCCCCGCGAGCACACCTAGGCGAGCGCGGCCGCGCGTTCGGCCGCATCGAACGCGCCCGGGTCGTGCCGAACGATCTTCTGGAACTCCCGCCTCGCCTCGCTCAGGTGGCCCGCCCGCTCGAGGATGCTCCCGGTCACGTACCAGACGCGCATCACCTCCGGGCCGGCGACGTCGTCGCGCGTTCGGATGCGTCGGAGCATCCCGAGGGCCTGGTCGAACTTCCCCTGGTCGGCGAGCGCGCTCGCGGCCACGATCACGGCTTCGGCCTTGGCCGAGAGCGGCACGCCCTTGGCTGCGAGCGCCTCCTCCGCCAACGGCACCGCGCGTTCGGGCCGCCCGACCGCACGCAGGCAGTCGGCGATGATGTGGTTCTGATCGGCGCGCCCGGACATCCGCCGGTAGGCCTGCATCTCCGAGAGCGCCTGGGGGAATCGTTCGAGCTGATAGAGCGCGAGCCCGAGCACCTCCCGCACCGCCGGGGCACGCGACGCGAGCTCCTTCGCCTTCGTCGCCTCGGCAGCCGCTCCGCGGGCATCCCCGCGCTCGAGCAGCTGCGCCGCGCGCTCGAGGCGAGCGATCGCGGCGTCGGCCTTGCCCGGCCGGGCCATGTGCCGGAGCTCGGCGACGACGTCGCGCGGCAGCCCGGAGCGCCGGCGCGGACCGCCCTTGGGACCGGGACGAGGACGGAGGGCCTCCGGCATGGCGGCCAGCCTATCGGCCCCCGGAACCAGAAGAGCCGCCCCGAAGGGCGGCTCTTCCGAAGATGTCTCGGCAGCGACCTACTCTCCCACCCAGTCGCCCGGGCAGTACCATCGGCGCTGGAGGGCTTAACTTCCGGGTTCGGGATGGGACCGGGTGTTCCCCCTCCGCTGTGGCCACCGAAACGCCATCCCCCGGCATCCACCGGGGATCTCGTGGGAGCGCGGCCCCGAGCAGAGCTCGGGAACTGCGATAGCGAGCGCGAGCAAAAGTCAAGTCCTCGGCCTATTAGTACCGGTCGGCTCAACGTGTCGCCACGCGTACACCTCCGGCCTATCAACCTCGTAGTCTGCGAGGGGCCTTACCTGGTTTCCCAGTGGGAGACCTCATCTAGGGGCGAGTTTCGCACTTAGATGCTTTCAGCGCTTATCTCTTCCGAACGTGGCTAACCAGCCGTGCCGCTGGCGCGACAACTGGCACACCAGAGGTTCGTCCGCCCCGGTCCTCTCGTACTAGGGGCAGCTCCCCGCAAGTCTCCTGCGCCCACGACGGATAGGGACCGAACTGTCTCACGACGTTCTAAACCCAGCTCGCGTGCCTCTTTAACGGGCGAACAGCCCGACCCTTGGGACCTGCTCCAGCCCCAGGATGAGACGAGCCGACATCGAGGTGCCAAACCGCTCCGTCGATATGGACTCTTGGGAGCGATCAGCCTGTTATCCCCGGGGTACCTTTTAGCCGTTGAGCGACGACCCTTCCACATGGAGTCGTCGGATCACTAGGCCCTGCTTTCGCACCTGCTCGACCCGTCGGTCTCGCAGTCAAGCTCCCTTGTGCCCTTGCACTCGACGCCTGATTGCCAACCAGGCTGAGGGAACCTTTGGGCGCCTCCGTTACGCTTTGGGAGGCAACCGCCCCAGTTAAACTGCCCACCAGGCGCTGTTCCCGATCCGGATCACGGACCGAGGTTAGAGTCCCAACAGATGAAGGGCGGTATTTCAAGGTTGGCTCCACCCGAGCCGGAGCCCGGGCTTCGAAGCCTCCCGCCTATCCTACGCAACATCTGCCAGAACCCAACACCAAGCTGCAGTAAAGGTCCCGGGGTCTTTCCGTCCTGTCGCGGGTAACGAGCATCTTTACTCGTACTGCAATTTCGCCGAGTCCCCGGTTGAGACAGTGCCCAAGTCGTTGCACCATTCGTGCAGGTCGGAACTTACCCGACAAGGAATTTCGCTACCTTAGGACGGTTATAGTTACCGCCGCCGTTTACTGGCGCTTAGGTTCAAAGCTTCGCCCCCCGAAGGGAGCTGACCTCTCCCCGTAACGTTCCAGCACCGGGCAGGTGTCAGTCCGTATACATCGTCTTACGACTTCGCACGGACCTGTGTTTTTAGTAAACAGTCGCTTGGGCCTGGTTTGTGCCACCACATCGAGCTCGGGCCGCGAAGGCCGTCACCCTACCGTGGTCCTCCTTCTCCCGAAGTTACGGAGGCAATTTGCCGAGTTCCTTAACCAGGGTTCTCTCGATCGCCTGAGTATTCTCTACTTGCCCACCTGAGTCGGTTTGGGGTACGGGCACCTCAACCACTCGCTAGAGGCTTTTCTCGGCAGCATGGGATCAGTCGCTTCACCTGAAACGGCTCGGCATCGTGCCTCAGGGTTGGATGGCTCCCCGGATTTGCCTGGGGAACCCCCCTACGCACTTGCCCCACGACGACCATCGCGTGGGTCGACCTACCCTCCTGCGTCCCCCCTTCGCTGCCCTAGTACCGAGTGGGTCGGTAGCCCCCGAAGGGGTTCCCTTAGTACCTCGGATTCGGGATTGGCGCGGATGAGGTGGTACTGGAATATCAACCAGTCGTCCATCGGCTACGCCTCTCGGCCTCGCCTTAGGTCCCGACTAACCCTGGGCGGATGAACCTTCCCCAGGAACCCTTGGGCATTCGGCGGACGGGCTCCTCCCCCGTCTTTCGCTACTCATGCCGGCATTCTCACTTCTGACGCGTCCACCGCTGGGTTACCCCGCCGCTTCACTCGCGTCAGAACGCTCCCCTACCGATCCCTCGGCCTGGACCATGGAGGTTGCCCCCCATGGCCGAGCCATGTGAGAGATCCCGCAGCTTCGGTGTCGTGCTTGAGCCCCGTTACATCATCGGCGCAGGACCACTTGACCAGTGAGCTGTTACGCACTCTTTCAAGGGTGGCTGCTTCTAAGCCAACCTCCTGGTTGTCTGGGCGATCCCACATCCTTTCCCACTTAGCACGAACTTGGGGACCTTAGCTGGCGGTCTGGGTTGTTTCCCTCTCGGCTACGGAGCTTAGCCCCCGCAGCCTCACTCCCGGACTCTTGAGCATCGGCATTCGGAGTTTGACTGAGGTCGGTAAGCTTGTGGGCCCCCTAGCCCAATCAGTGCTCTACCTCCGATGCTGAACGTCCGAGGCTGCCCCTAAAGGCATTTCGGGGAGAACCAGCTATCACCGCGTTTGATTGGCCTTTCACCCCTACCCACAGGTCATCCCCCAGGTTTTCAACCCTGGTGGGTTCGGCCCTCCACGAGGTCTTACCCTCGCTTCAGCCTGCCCATGGGTAGATCACGCGGCTTCGGGTCTAGGGCGTGCGACTGTGCGCCTGTTTCAGACTCGCTTTCGCTTCGGCTTCGTCAGGAGACTTAACCTTGCCGCACACCGCTAACTCGCCGGCTCATTCTTCAAAAGGCACGCCGTCACCAACGCTGGTCACCCAGCGAAGGCTCCGACAGCTTGTAGGCTCACGGTTTCAGGTGCTCTTTCACTCCCCTCCCGGGGTGCTTTTCACCTTTCCCTCACGGTACTAGTTCACTATCGGTCGCCAGGGAGTGCTTAGCCTTAGGGGGTGGTCCCCCCGGATTCGCACGGGATTTCTCGGGCCCCGTGCTACTCGGGAACACTGCGAAGGAGGCCGGTCGCGTTTCGACTACAGGGCTGTTACCTCCTATGGCCGTCCGTTCCATGACGTTCGTCTACGTGCCGGCTTTGTAACTCCTCGAGCACGCCGGCGCGTGCTCACGCAGGTCCCACGACACCGACCCGGCAACGCCACCGGGCTGTCACACCGGGTCGGTTTAGGCTGATCCCCGTTCGCTCGCCGCTACTAGGGGAGTCGCGGTTGCTTTCTCTTCCTCGCCCTACTGAGATGTTTCACTTCGGGCGGTTCCCTCCTCAGGCCCTATGGATTCAGACCTGGGTGACCGGGCATGACCCCGGCCGGGTTTCCCCATTCGGACATCTCCGGATCAAAGCCTTCTCGGCGGCTCCCCGAAGCTTTTCGCAGCCAGACGCGTCCTTCATCGGCTCCTGGCGCCAAGGCATCCACCGTAAGCCCTTCGTAACTTGACTTATATAGATGCTCGCGCTCGCTATCGAGTTCTCAAGGTGCTCGGAGGCTCGCACCCCCAGAGCTGAACAGTGTGCCCGGCAGACGCACTCCTCTCCCCGATCGCGTTCCACTTCCCGAAGGACGTACTTGCGAACGGCTCGAGCGAGCTCATCTGCCGAGTAGCCAGTGCACCGACCTGGAGTCTTCCGGTCGTCGGCACGTGCGTCCGACAAGACCGGAGTGCCAAGTGGCTCCTTAGAAAGGAGGTGATCCAGCCGCACCTTCCGGTACGGCTACCTTGTTACGACTTCACCCCAATCGCGAGCCCCACCTTCGACGGCTCCCTCCACAAGGGTTGGGCCACCGGCTTCGGGTGTTGCCCACTTTCGTGGTGTGACGGGCGGTGTGTACAAGGCCCGGGAACGTATTCACCGCAGCATTGCTGATCTGCGATTACTAGCGACTCCGACTTCACGAGGTCGGGTTGCAGACCTCGATCCGAACTGAGCGCGGCTTTTTGGGATTCGCTCCCCCTTACGGGATCGCAGCCCTTTGTACCGCGCATTGTAGCATGCGTGCAGCCCTGGACATAAGGGGCATGATGACTTGACGTCATCCCCACCTTCCTCCGGTTTGGCACCGGCAGTCTCCCTAGAGTTCCCGGCATGA
>CAWAWO010000003.1:0-447747 GCA_963785835.1 uncultured Actinomycetes bacterium
GATACCCCGCTCAGCCGAAGTCGCCGCTCACATACTGTCTTGTCGCGTCTTCCTTCGGGTCGTTGAAGATCCCATCCGTCTCGCCGAACTCCACGAGGTACCCGGGCTGGCCGACGCCGTCGAGGTTGAAGAAGCCGGTGAAGTGGCTGACGCGTGTTGCCTGCTGCATGTTGTGCGTCACGATGACGATCGTGTGCTTCGCCGCGAGTTCGATCATGAGCTCCTCGATATCGATCGTCGAGATCGGGTCGAGCGCCGAACACGGCTCGTCCATCAGGAGCACATCCGGCTGCATCGCGATCGCGCGCGCGATGCACAGGCGCTGCTGCTGCCCACCCGAGAGGTCGGATCCGCCCTTGTCCAGCCGGTTGCTGACCTCGTCCCAGAGGTGTGCCCCGTGCAGCGATCGCTCGACGATCTCATCCAGTTCCGCCTTCGGGAGCTTCTGGCCCCTCAGCTTCACTCCGGCGATCACGTTGTCGTAGATCGTCATCGTCGGGAACGGATTCGGCTGCTGGAAGACCATACCGATCTGGCTGCGGATCGCCGTCGGGTCGACATGCGGCCCGTAGATGTCCACGCCGTCGACGACGATCTGGCCTTCGACGCGGGCTCCCCGCACGAGCTCGTGCATCCGGTTGATCGAGCGCAAGAAGGTCGACTTGCCACAGCCGGACGATCCGATCAAGGCGGTGATGCGGTTCGGCGGGATGCGGACGTTGATGCCCTTCACCGCGAGGACGTCACCGTAGTAGAGGTGAAGATCGCGGACCTCGACATCCTTGGGCTTTGCCTGGGGCGTTGTCACACTCATCTCCTTTCCGCCACGACTCCGAATCGTGATGCGATGAGATGCGCGAGCATGTTCAGGAACAGGACCATCAGCACAAGCACGAGCGCCGCCGTCCAGGCGCGGTCGAGGTAGGGCTCCGGTGGCACTCCGGGTGACGTGTACGAGTAGTACGAGAAGACCGGGAGGTTGTTCATCCGCCCCTCGAACGGGTTGAGGTTCGTCGTCGCGATGTAGCCCGTCGTGAGGAGGAGCGGCGCGGTTTCGCCGATGACGCGAGAAACGGCGAGCATGACCCCGGTGACGATGCCGGCGAGCGCCGTGGGCAGGACGACCTTGAGGATCGTCCGCCACTTCGGGACACCGAGCGCGTACGAGGCCTCACGCAGGCTGGCGGGGACGATCCGGAGCATCTCCTCCGTCGACCGGACGATGATCGGGATCATCAGGACCGTCAGCGCGGCCGCGCCCATCACCCCGAGCTTGGCCCCGGGCCCCAGGAAGATCGTGAAGAGCGAGAACGCGAAGAGGCCGGCGACGATCGACGGGATCCCCGTCATGACGTCGACGAAGAAGGTGAGGGGACGGGCGAGCCAGCCCGTTCCGTACTCGTGCAGGTAGATCGCGGCAAGGATCCCGATCGGCAGCGCGATAACCGCTGCGAGGCTCGTGATGATGATCGTCCCCAAGATCGCATGCAACCCGCCGCCGCCCTCCCCCAGGACGTTGCGCATGTCGCTCGTGAGGAACGTCCAGTCGAACCGATTCAGACCGTTCTCGACGACCGTCCAGATCAGGGACACGAGCGGCACCACGGCGATCACGAAGCACGACGCCACCGCGACCGTGCAGATGCGATCGGCCGCGTGGCGCTTCCCTTCGACGCGGCGCGACCAGACGTAGATGACGACCGCGGAGACGGCGACCGCGGCGTAGACGAGGGGGATGAGGCCGCGGCCGGTGGCGAGCGAGAGCACGAGCGCGAGCGTCATCGTGCCGCCGAGCACCCACAAGGACGCGAAGCGCGGGAGGGTCGCTTGCGCTCCCCGCTCTCGCCCGCGCGGCCCCGCGCCGTGGCCGCCGGTGCCGGTGCCCGTGCCGGTCGGAACCTCCGTCGCCATCACGCCCGCCGGTGAAGGATCAGGAGGTGGTGGTGGCGCTGCCGGTGACGCCTCAGGAGGCGGTGGCCGAGAGCGTTGACGGCGAGCGTGATCGCGAACAGGACGAGACCGCTCGCGACGAGGACGCTCACGTCCAACCCCGACGATTCCGGGAACCTGAGCGCGATGTTGGCGGCGATCGTCGACGGGTTGGCCGAGCTGATCTGGTTGAGCGTGACGCCGCCCGAGACGGACAGGATGAGTGTCACCGCCATGGTCTCGCCGAGCGCACGGCCGAGCCCGAGCAGCGAGGCGCTGACGATGGCCGAGCGGCTGAACGGAAGGACGGCGATGCGGATCACCTCCCAGCGCGTCGCGCCGAGGCCGAACGCTGCCTCCTCCAGCTTGCGCGGCGTCTGCAGGAACACCTCTCGCGCAAGCGCGCTCACGATCGGGAGGATCATCACGGTGAGCACCAACGCGACCGTGAACATCGTCCGGCCCGTCAAGGACGGTGGACCCTCGAAGAACGGCAGCCACCCGAGGTTCTCGAAGAGCCACCGTTGCATCGGTACCGACGCCGGCCCGAACGTGGTGATCCCCCAGAGACCGAAGACGAGGCTCGGGACCGCCGCGAGGAGGTCGACGACCCTGCCGAGGAGGTCCGCGAGCTTCGGCGGCGCGTAGTAGACGATGAACAGCGCGACGCCCACCGCGAGCGGAACCGCGAGGACGAGGGCGATCGCCGACGAGTAGATCGTCCCGAAGACGAGCGGCCATAGGTAGGGGACGAGCCCGCCCTCGATCTCCGCGTCTGAAGCCGTGAACGCCGGCCACGCTTTCACCAGCAGGAAGATGGCGACCCCGGCGAGCAGCGCCAGGATGAGCAGGCCCGATCCTCGCGCGGCGGCGGAGAAGATGCGGTCGCCCCTCGACTGCGGCGAGGGTGGGGCTACCGGGACCGAAGCGCTCTCGCTCACGACGTCCGGATCGCAGCCGCCGCGGACTCGATCTGCGCCTGCACCGAGGACGGGATCGGGACCGAGCCCGCGAAGCTCGCCGCGGCCGACTGGCCGTCGGCACTCGCGACGAGCTCCAGGTATCCCTGGACCATCATCGCTTCGTCCGTGTCGTCGTACTTCGTACAGGCGAGCATGTACGAGATGAGGACGATCGGGTAGGTGTCCGCGGCCGTCGTCGTGTAGTCGACGTCGTACGTGAACACGAACATCCCGGGCTCTTCGGTTTCCGTCGATGCTGCGAAGATCCGCCCGGTCGCCTCCGCAGTCGGATCGACGTAGTCGTCGCCCACCTCGACCGCAGCGACGGGGAGGGTGCCCGCCTGGCTCGCGTCGGCGTAGCCGAGGGCTCCCTCAGCCGCCCTGACCGCGGAGAGCACGCCGGAGGTGCCCTGGGCGGCCTCGCCCCCTTGGAGCGGCCAGTCGCCGTCCGGCTCCGACGTCCAGATTCGGCGGTGCCGTCGCGGAGAGGTAATGGGTGAGGACCTCGGTCGTGCCCGACGAGTCCGAGCGATGCACCGGGGTGATCGTCGTGTCCGGCAGCGTGACTCCCGGATTCGTCGCGGTGATCGCTTCGTCGGTCCAGTTCGTGATCTTCCCGGCGAAGATCGACGCGATCGTGTCGGGGTCGAGCCGGAGCTCGTTGACTCCGCTGAGGTTGTAGACGAGCGCGATCGGCGAGACGTAGACGGGGGCCTCGATCAGGTTGTCGGCGCCGCCGCAGCGATCCTGCGCCATCGTGAACTCTTCGTCCTCCAGCGGCGTGTCGCTGCCGCCGTAGGACACGCCGCGCGTGATGAACTGCTCGCGACCGGCGCCCGAGCCCACCGGGTCATAGGCCATGGTGACGTTCGGGTTCGCGGTCTGGAACGCGACGATCCACGCCTCTTGCGCCGCCTGCTGCGCACTGGAGCCGGCACCGACGATCTCGCCGCTGAGTCCCGAGGACGAGCCGCTCCCGCCTCCGCAGCCTGCCAGGCCGAGGGAGATCACAGCCAGGATCGCCACCGCGACGCTCAGCGAGGCCTCCTGAACTCGGTTGCCGGTGGGAGCAACCGAATCATATCCCCATCCTGCCGAAGCCTGCGTCCATACACTTGCGGTCGCGAACGCGAGGAGCTGACGTGGACATCCGGCTGACCCCTGAGGACGAAGCGTTGAAGGACCGCGCCCGCGCGTTCGCCGACGACGTCCTGCTGCCGCTCGAGCTCGAGTGCGAGGAGCACGACGGGCTGTCGTCCGAGAGCCATGCAGCCGCCAAGCGGGCGGTGCTCGATGCGGGATTCAACGGGATCAATCACACGACCGAGGACGGCGGCCAGGGGTTCGACACCTTCCAGCAGATCCTGGTCGAGGAGGAATGGGGCAGAGCGACCGGCGCGCTGTGGGACATCCCGTGGCGACCCTCGATCCCGCTCGCGGTCGGCACCGAGGAGCAGAAGGAGCGCTACCTCCGTCCGGCGTGCCGCGGCGAACGGCGCGACGCCTACGCGGTCACCGAGGAAGGCGCGGGTTCGGACCCGTCGATGGTTCGGACGACCGCGCGGCGGGACGGCTCGGGTTGGGTGCTCGACGGAGAGAAGTGGCACGTCACGGCGGGGGACGTGGCCGACTTCTTCCTCGTGCATGCGCACGTCGACGGCGACGCCACGAAACCGACGGTCTTCCTCGTCGACAAGGATCTGCCGGGCGTCGAGCTCGTTCGAACGCCGAAGTACATGCACACGTTCGTGTTCGAGCATCCCGATCTTCGCGTTCCACGGCGTCCAGGTCGGTGAAGGCGACGTGTTGGGGGAGGTGGGGCAGGGGTTCGAGCTCACGAAGGATTGGTTCGTCGAGGAGCGGATCATGATCGGCGCTCGCACGATGGGCGCCGCGACGCGCGCGCTCGATCTCTCGCTCGCCTTCGCGTCCGAACGAGAGCAGTTCGGATCGCCGATCGCCGCGTTCCAGGCGGTCGAGTTCATGCTCGCGGACATGGCGGCGAACATCGCCGCCGCGAAGGCGTTGCTGTACCGGGTCGGCTGGCAAGCGGCGCGCGGCCAGACCTCGCGCAAGGAGCTGCACGCGCTCGCGTCGGCGGTCAAGCTCGTCTGCTCGGAGACCGCGGGGCGGGTGGCCGACGCCGCGGTGCAGATCCACGGCGGGCGCGGCTACATGCGCGAGCAGCCGGTCGAACGCCTGTGGCGGGAGCTGCGCGTCGACCGGATCTGGGAGGGGACCTCCGAGATCCAGCGCTCGGTGATCGGCAACGAGCTCCGCAAGCGCGGGCACGGCTCCTTCACCACCTGGCCCACCTCGCGCTAGGCTCGCCGAAACGGGTGCGGTTGCCAGAGGCGTTGGACTTCGTTCACCCTTGTGCCCCCGGGAGGAGGTGGGCGTGTCCGAAGCGGTATCCGAACGCGTTCCGGCCGATCGGCCGAGGTCGACCACGCCCACCACGCAGCGCGTGCCCCGAGTGGCCGTCGTGCTCGCCGCCGGCCGGTCCGAACGCATGAAGGAGCTCACGGGCGGTGGTTCGAAGGCCCTGATCCGGGTCGGCGGCCTGTCGCTCGTCGAGCGCGCCGTCCGCACCCTCCTGTCCATCGGGATCGAGCACGTGGTCGTGGTGGTCGGGTACCACGCCGGTCCCGTCGCCGCGGTCGCGAACCGCGTCGCGCCCGGGCCGCGTTCGAGCGGCCTTCGCCGAGGAATGGAGCCGCGGCAACGGCGCCTCGCTCGCGGCGGCGCAACCGCACGTCGCGGAGGAGGACCTCTTCCTGCTGGTGACCACCGATCACGTCTTCGACGACGGCACGCTCCCGCCGCTGCTCGCGGCCGGCAGACCCGGCGTGCTCGTGGACCACGCCCCCGAACCCGATGCCTGGGCCGAAGGCACCCGTGTGCGGCTGCACGAGGAGCAGGCGGTCGCGTTCTCCAAGGAGCTCGACGACCCGTCCATCGACTGCGGGGCGTTCCTCCTCCCCCGCGCGATCTTCGACGCGCAGCGGCGGGCCGCGGCTCGGGGAGACGACTCGCTCGCCGGCGCGGTGACCGAGCTCGCCCGCCGTCAGCCGCTCGAAGCGGTTCCGCTCGCGCACGGGACGTGGTGGCAGGACGTCGACACACCGGAGGACCTCGCTCGCGCCTCCGCCAGGCTGCGACGGTCACTCACGAAGCGGACCGACGGTCCGATCTCCAGGTACCTCAACCGGCCGCTCTCGACCCGTCTGTCGATGGCGCTCGCTCATCTCCCGCTGCACCCGGACGTGCTCTCGATGATCGCGTTCCTGGTGGGCCTCGCCGGCGCCTGGGCGCTCGCGACCGGGTCCGGCATCGCGGGCGGGGTGCTCGTGCACCTTGCCTCACTGCTGGACGGCGTGGACGGGGAGATCGCCCGGCTCCGTGTTCGAGCGCGTCCCGGAGGCGCGTTGCTCGACGGGTTCCTGGACCGGCTCGCCGACGCCGCGATCGTCGCCGGGATCGCGGTGTGGGCCCTGGCGGAAGGCGCCGACGCCACGACGGTGGTCGTCTTCGCGGTCGCGGCCGCCACCGGCGCGATGCTTTCGATGGCGACGAAGGACCGGACGGCGGCGCTCGGCATCGCCCCCCCGCCCGAGCGGTTCATCGGATTCCTGCTCGGCGGTCGAGACGGCCGCCTGTTCATCGTGGCGGTGTGCGCGGTGTTCGGGCTGCCGATGGCTGCGCTCGTCGCCGTGGCGATCACCTCCGGCGTGAGCCTCGGCGTGCGGCTGCTCCTGACGAGGGCGGAGATCAAGGGTCCCTGGCCGGGACCGAGCTGAGGGCCGAGGAACGTGGGCGAGCTCACCGTCGGGGTCGACGTCGGAGGCACGAAGATCCAGTCGGTCGCGGTGCGATCGGAGACGGTCGCCGGCCAGCACCGCCTCGCGACGCCGCTTTCCGGCGCGAGCGACGTCGCGGCGGCGATCCTGGAGGCCGCGACCAAGGCGCTCGCCGAGGCCGGCGCGCAGCCGACGGACGTCCGGGCCGTCGGGATCGGCGCGCCGGGGACGATCGACACGGAGGCGCGGCACGGTCTCGAGCTCACCGAACCTGCCCGGCTTCAAGGAGCCCGATCCGGTCCCGCTCGGCGAGATGGTCTCGAGCGGGCTCGGGGGCGTCCCCGTGAAGCTCGACAACGACGTCCGGGTCGCGATCCTCGGCGAGTGGAAGCGCGGAGCCGGCCGCGGCTATCGGAACCTGCTCGGCGTCTGGGTCGGGACCGGGGTCGGGGGCGGCCTCGTCCTCGACGGTCGGCTCTACGAAGGACAGGGCGCGGCCGGCGAGATCGGCCACACGATCGTGAAGCCGGGCGGCCGAATGTGCTCGGACGGTCGGTTCGGTCACCTCGAGGCGTACGCGGGCCGGGGCCAGATGGAGGCGGAGGCCCGGCGCCGGGTGAAGAAGGACCACAAGACCGACCTGTTCGACATCATGAAGAAGAAGGGACGCACCCGGTTATCGAGCGGCGTGTGGGCCGACGCGCTCGAACGCAAGGACAAGATGGCGCGCGAGCTCGTCGACGACGCCGTGGAGGCGCTCGCGACCGGGCTCGCGTCCGTGCAGAACCTGTTGGCGCTCGAGGCGATCGTGATCGGCGGCGGGCTCGGGGACCGGCTGGGCGCTCCGTTCGTCTCCCGGATCGAGAAGGCGATGGGCCCGTTGCTCTTCGTCCCCGACGCCGCTCCGACGATGCTCACCACGGAGTTCGGCGACCTGTCCGGCGCCGTCGGCGCCTCCGTCCTCGCCGGCGGCTGAGCCTCAGGTCGCCGAGAGGCAGCCGGTCACTTCCTCCGGCAGGCCGGGGATCTCCAGGCCCGCGCCGCCCTTCACGAAGTCGTAGGGCACCCCCGCCCAGGCCCCGGGAAGCCCTTCGTACAACTTCGGCTCGGGATCGGCGCTGTCGAACTGGAACCCGATCCAGTCGGGTGACCGGAACCCGTCGGTGTCGTACGGCGCGACCGCGGCAAGCCCCTGGCCGAACGTGCGGGCCTCCACGAGGAACCGGCCCTGGAACGCGAGGTCGTTCCGCGCGTAGAGCTTGACGTACCAGCGCCGCACGGTGAGGAGGTACCCCTTGTCCGACGGAGGAGACTCCGGCCCCTCGAACATGCGCATGTCGACGACCGCGAGCTGACCCCGAACGCCCGTGGCTCGACGGATCACCCCGAGCGGCGACGTGAACTCGCCGGAGTCCGTGTCCGGCGTGACCCACCCGTTCACGCAGCCCTCGGCGACCGGCCCGCTCGTCGGCGGTGGTTCGTCGGGAAGGACGGGCATCGTGGGTGAGGGCCCGGCTTCGCTGACGGTCGTGACCGGAGGCGCCACGGACGTCGGCGAAGGGCGAGGACCCGGGATCGGGATCGTCGCCGGTGCAGCCGGCCAGCGCCAGGGCGAGCGCGAGCCCGAGCGTTGCGATGGAGCGCCGGTGGCGAGGCATCGGACCCGAAGCCTACGGTGCGGAACGGTCACCGTTCGCGAGCTTCCTTGATAGCGTTTGGCCACCGTGCACCCCCCGCACCACCCCACCGAAGGATCTGGCTCGCACGAGCACGCCGCTCGGCATGCGGGCGAGCGAGCTGTGCCCTACGAGCGGCTCCCGCACGACGACCCTCCCGCGTTCTCCCGCCGGCGGTTCCTGCGGACCTCGGCGTTCGCGCTGGCGGGGGCGACCCTGTACGCGTGCACGGGCGGAGGGCGCAAGGTGCCGGTGGCCACGCCGAGCGCAACGACCTCGGTCGCCGCGACCGAGACGCGGTGGCCGATCAAGCGCGTGATCTACCTGATGCTCGAGAACCGCAGCTTCGACAACGTGTTCGGGAGGTTCCCGGGCGCCAACGGAACGACCATGGGCGTGAAGTTCGGGCAGGAGGTGCCGCTTCGGTCCTGCCCGGCGTGGCTCCCCGGCGACATCCCGCACGACCGCGCCGCGCACCTCAACGACGTGAACGGCGGCACCTTCGACGGGTTCGGGCACGGGCAGTTCGGCGACCCGTGGGCGTACACGGTGATGGACGAGGCCCTGATCCCGAACTACTACTCGCTCGCCCGCGACTACGTGCTCTGCGACAACTTCTTCGGGTCGGTGGGTGGCCCCTCCTACCCGAACCATTTCTTCTTCGTCGCCGGCCAGTCGGGCGGGGCCCTCGACAACCCGGAGAACATCAAGGTGGACTTCGGCCCCGGGGGCAAGCGTTTCAAGTCCTGGGGCTGCGACGCGATCGGCGAGGACGTGTTCGTCCTCGTCAAGGACCCGAACGGGAACCTCACCAAGCACGACACGTGCTTCACGTTCGCGACGGTGCCCGAGCAGCTCGAGTCGATCGGCGTCCCGTGGGCGTACTACGCCGCCGAGCCGCACCAGTCCGGCTACTTCTGGAACGCGCTGAACGGGATCGCCGGCGTCTACCACACCGACCTCTGGCGTCCCGAACGGATCCGCGCGGTCGACCGTCTCCCCGAGGACATCGCGGCCGGCCGGCTGCCCGCCGTCACGTGGGTGACCCCCCGGTTCGAGCTCTCGGACCACCCGCCGGAGAGCACGTGCCATTCGCAGCGTTGGCTCACCGACGTCGTGAACGCCGTCATGGAGAGCGACGGGTGGGAGCACACGGCCCTGTTCGTCACGTGGGACGAGTGGGGCGGGTTCTACGACCACGTGGCGCCGCCCGAGGTCGACGACATCGGTCTCGGGTTCCGCGTGCCGACGCTCGTGATCTCGCCGTACGCGAAGAAGGGCTACGTCGACGACGCCGAGGCCGAGTTCAGCACGCCGCTGAAGTTCATCGAGGACAACTGGGGCCTCCCCTACCTCACCGAGCGGATCGAGCGCACCCACAACTTCGAGCACGTCTTCGACTTCGACCGCAACCCGCGGACGGACGCGCAGCCGCTCCCGCCGGTCGAGGACTGCTACGGGACGCCGTGGGAGTACCCGGGCGACGACTACCCGGGGTGGCCCGAAGGCACCGATCCCGACGAGAACCACTTCGTCTAGCGACCGGTCGGCACCCAGGGAGCGCTCGACGTCCAGGGATCGTCCGGTCCTTCACGTTCGGGCGGCGTGTCGACGCCGGTGAGCAGCTCGAAGGCAGCGCGCAGCTGCCACGGCTCCCGGTCCGGGATCTCCGGCGCGAAGAACCGCGTGCCAAGGCCCCACGCCATGATCTCGGCGCCGTGCTCGTAGGCCTTCGCCTCGAACGGGACGCCGGTGGTGTTCCACTCGGTCAGGCCCCGCAGCTCCGTGAAGCGCTCGCGAACCGGAGTCGCCACGTACTGGTCGATCCAGGCGTGCCCCATCTCGTGCAGCAGGACGTCCCGAGCGATCTCGCTCACGTGCACGACGCAGTGGTCGACCCGACCGCCGAGCTCGAGACCCAGGTGACCGGCGCATCCCGCCGTGTCCGGGTGGAAGTGGACGTCGACCTTCGGCGCCTCCAGGCCCGCGAGCTCGAACCGGCCGGCGGCCCACGCGACCAGTCGCACGCGCTCGGTCTCGCCGCCGAACGTGCGGATCCCCTCTCGGACCGTCACCGGTTCCGGGGTCCACGCCCGGAGCCCGGGCGCCGCGAACGCCTGCGCCGCCAGCGCCACCGCCAGGATCCTCGCCGCCCTCTTCGTGTCCATGCGGGCACGGTCGGAACCCGGCCCATGCAGGCCCGGTTGTGAACCCTTGAAGACCCCTTGAAGCCCCGACGCCTCCAAGGGCTTCAAGCGACCTACAAGAACGTCGTCCGAGGCTGCGGCGATGGACGAGCGTCAGGACCCGGAATCCTCCTTTCACCAGGGCGAACCTTCCCAAGCGCACGGCCGAGGCGTACGGTCCGCGGATGCGTTTCAAGGTCCTCGGTCCGCTGCAGGTCACGCTCGATGACGGGCCCATCCCGCTCGGGGGTCCCAAGCAGCGCGCGGTGCTCGCCCACCTGATCGTTCGTGCCAACGATCTGGTGCCCGCGGACGCCCTGATCGATCAGGTCTGGGGGGACGAGCCACCGGAGGCGGCTCGTGGGACGCTCCACAGCTACATCTCTCACCTCCGGAAGGCGCTCGGCGCCGAGCGGATCGAGAGCCGCCCGCCCGGCTACGTGCTGCACGTGTCGAGCGACGAGCTCGACGCGGCCCGGTTCGAGACGCTCCTCGGCGAGGCACGGCTCGCGAACGGGAGCCCCGGCCGGGCCGGCAACGTCCTTCGCGAGGCGCTCGGGCTGTGGGACGGCCCGCCCTTCGCCGACCTCGCGTCCGAGCCGGCGCTCGGCGCCGAGATCGCCCGGCTCGACGAGCTCCGCGTGCAGGCGCTCGAGGACCGGATCGCCGCCGACCTCGCCGAGGGACGGCACGGCGAGGTGATCGGCGAGCTCGAGTCCCTCACCCGCGAGCTCCCCCTGCGCGAGCGGCTCTGGGAGCTCCTCATGCTCGCGCTCTACCGCTCGAGGCGGCCGGCCGACGCGCTCGGCGCGTACGAGCGGGCCAAGGACGCGCTCGCCCAGGAGCTCGGCGTCGACCCGTCCCCGGACCTCCGCAAGCCTGCACGAGCGGATCCTCCGCGAAGACCCGGAGCTCGACCTCGAGGGCGAGCCGCTCCGGGGCTACCGGCTGCTCGACCAGATCGGCGAGGGCGCGTTCGGCGTCGTCTATCGGGCCGTGCAGCCGCAGATCGGTCGCGAGGTGGCGATCAAGGCCGTGCATCCCGAGCTCGCGAACCACCCGGACTTCGTCCGTCGGTTCGAGCACGAGGCGCAGATCGTCGCCCGCCTCGAGCACCCTCACATCGTCCCGCTCTACGACTACTGGCGCGAACCGGACGCCGCGTACCTCGTCATGCGGTTCCTCCGGGGCGGGAGCGTCGAAGGACTCCTGGACGACGGGCCCGCTCGAACCCTCTCGCGCCGCGTCGATGCTGGAGCAGATCGCGTCGGCGCTCGCGGCGGCGCATCGTCAGGGGGTCGTCCACCGGGACGTGAAGCCCGGCAACGTCTTGCTGGACGAGGACGGCAACGCCTACCTCACGGACTTCGGCGTCGCGCTCGATGCCGGCTCCCCCGAGCGATCGACGGGCACGATGATGCGCGGAACACCCGCGTACCTGTCGCCCGAGCAGATCCGGCTCGACCCGGCGAGCCCGAGATCGGACATCTACGCGCTCGGGATCGTCGCGTACGAGATGCTCACCGGGGCGCACCCGTTCCCCGAGTCGTCGTTGACCGCCCTGCTCGAGCACCATTCGAGCGACCCCCTCCCCTCGGTCCGCACCTTCCGGCCGGAGCTCTCCGTCGCCGTTGACGACGCGATCGCACGCGCGACCGCCAAGGATCCGCACGAACGCTTCGCCGACGTTACGGAGTTCGCCGCGTCGCTCCGGGCGGCCCTCGAGGGCGCGGCGGCGCCGGCGCGCGAACCCGTCGGGGACGTCCGCAACCCCTACAAGGGGCTCCGCGCGTTCCTGGAGGCGGACACCGCCGACTTCTTCGGCCGCGAGGCGGTGACCAAGCGGCTGCTCCGGAGCCTCTCGGAGGACGACCCGGCGGCTCGGTTCCTCGCCGTGGTGGGTCCCTCGGGCTCGGGCAAGTCCTCGGTCGTCCGCGCAGGGCTGGTGCCGGCGCTGCGGCGCGGTGCGATCCCGGGTTCGGAGCGCTGGTACGTGATCGACGTGGTGCCCGGCCACCAGCCGTTCCGCGAGATCGAGACCGCCCTGATGAGCATCGCCGTCGAGCCGCCGCCCTCGCTGATGGAGGAGCTCGAACGCGACGAGCTCGGGCTCGTGCGAGCGGTCGACCGGGTCCTGCCCGACCGGGACGCCGAGCTGCTGATCGTCCTCGATCAGCTCGAGGAGATCTTCACGCTCGTCGAGGACGAGGGGCGACGGGCGCGCTTCCTCGCGACCGTCCGCGCGGCGGCGCTCGAACCCGACAGCCGCGTTCGGATCGTCGCAACCCTTCGAGCCGACTTCTACGACGCCCCGCTGTCGGTCCCCGGCTTCGGCGACCTGCTCGCTTCCAGGACCGAGGCGATCACGCCGATGTCGGCGGAGGAGCTCGAACGCGCGATCGTGGCGCCCGCCGATCAGGCCGGCTTCGTCGTCGAACCGAGGCTCCTCGCGGAGATGATCGCCGACGTCGCGGACCGGCCCGGAGCGCTCCCGTTGCTGCAGTACGCGCTCACCGAGCTGGCGGAGCGCGCCGACGGGCGAACGCTGACGCTCGACGCGTACCGGAAGATCGGACGCGTCTCGGGCGCGCTCGCTCGGCGCGCGGAGCAGCTGTTCGACTCGATGAACGAGGCCGGGCGCGACGCGTGCCGGCAGCTGTTCCTTCGCCTCGTCACCCTCGGCGAGGGGACGGAGGACACGCGGCGTCGCGTGCGGCGGTCGGAGCTCGCGACGCTCGCCGAGCCGCAGACGATGGACGCGGTGGTCGAGACGTTCGGCCGCCACCGCCTGCTCTCGTTCGACCGCGACCCGGACACGCGGGAGCCGACGGTCGAGATCGCCCACGAAGCCCTCCTTCGGGAGTGGGGGCGATTCCGGGCGTGGATCGACGACGCGAGGGAGGACCTGCGGCAACGGGCGAGGATCTCGTCGGCGACCACCGAATGGGTCCAAGCGGATCGGAGTTTCCACTACCTGTTGTCCGGGATCCGTCTCGCGCAGGCCGAAGAGGCGACCCAGCGACGACTCGATCCGGCTCACGGACACCGAACGCGAGTACCTCGATGCGAGCCTCGCCCATCGCGATGCCGAGGCCGCGGCCGAACGCATGCGACACGCGCGCGAGCTCACACTCGAACGCCGAGCCCGAACGCGCCTGCGTGGCCTGGTGGCGGTGCTCACCGCCGGGCTGCTGGTCGCGGCGAGCTTGACCGCCCTCGCTGTCAACCGGAGCCGCGAGTCCCAGCACCTGCGCGACGAAGCCAGCGTCCTCGGGCTCACCGGGGCGGCGCTCTCGAACCTCGGCACCGATCCAGAGTTGAGCGTCCTCCTCGCCCTGCACGCGATCGACCGGAGCGCCTCGCTTGGGCAGACAGTGCCGGCCGAGACGGTGCACGCCCTGCACTGGGCGATGCACGAAGCGGGCGTCGAGTACCCCGTGACCGATGGCCCGACGGCGGTCGCGGCCGGACCCTTCGGGATCAGAGGCGTCTTCGACCTGCCACTGTCCCAGCTCGCGAACGCGGCGCGCGCGGATGTCTCTCGCACGCTCAGGTCGGAAGAGTGCGAGCGCTTCCTCGGGTCCTCCACGTGCCCTCTCACCAGCGCGTTCCCGTCAGGCCTCGCCTCCGAGCCCGTGGACGTGCTCCCGCGTCAGACCGACCAGCCGCTCGTCGGCACGCAGGTGACGCTCTACGCCGGCAACGACCAGGACCGGGTCATCTCGCTCCGCGGGGAGTTCGAGGCCTTCACGGCGGAGACCGGCATCGAGGTCCGGCTCGTCGGGAACCCGAACTTCCCCGACTACGTCGCCACGAGCCTCGAGGCCGGCGATCCGCCCGACGTCGCCGTCGTCGGACAGCCAGGCTATGTGCGCGACATCGCTCGTGGCGGCTCCCTCATCGATCTCGGCACGTACATGGACGTCGAGCGGCTGAGGGAGGACCAGAGTCCCTACCTGATCTCGCTCGGGACGATCGGTGACGACGGATCCTGGCCCGCGTCCGACGGAACCACGTACGGCGCGTTCGTGACGCTGAGCCTCAAAAGCATGATCTGGTACCCGGTGCCCGAGCTCGGCGCCGAGGGATACGCGATCCCGCAGACGTGGGACGAACTCGTGGAGCTCAGCGATCGACTGGTTCGCGACGGACGCACGCCATGGTGCATGGGGTGGAGGTCGGGGCCCGCCGACGGGTGGCCCGGGACCGACTGGATCGAGCACTTGCTGCTCGCCGAGGCCGGGGGCGATGTCTACGACGAGTGGACGTTCCATAACATGCCGTTCGACAGCCCGCCGGTGCGGCGGGCCTTCGAGCGCCTCGACCAGGTCCTGTTCACCGACGGATACCTCGCGGAGGGACCGGCCGAGGTCACGTGGGAGGAAGCGCAGCTCGCAATGGTCGAGGAAGCCCCCCCGGGATGCTGGCTCTACCAGTTCCCCGAGTTCGCGAGCGTCGCACTGCCTAGGGGGTCGGTCGGGGAGACGACCGACTTCTTCCCCTTCCCGACGATCGGCCCGCACGGCCGGGGCGTGATCGGAGGCGGCGAGATGCTGACGGTGTTCTCCGATCGTCCCGAGGTCCGAGCGCTCGTCCGGTACCTCCTCGGTCCGAAGTACGGCGCCACGCTGCCGGGCGCGTCGATCCACTTCATCTCGGCGAACCAGCGGTTCGACCTGGCCACCTACGATCCGTTCACGCGGCACGAGGCCGAGCTCATCAACGCCGCCCTCGCCGAAGACGAGTTCCGATTCGACGCGTCCGACCTCATGCCGCCCGAGATCGGAGCGGAGCTCTTCTGGGGCGCCATGATGCGATATGCCACGGAAGGCCCGGAAAGCCTCGACGCGATCCTTGCCGAACTCGACGCGGCCTGGCCAGACGACGGCTGACGTCGACGGTTCGTCGAGCCGACCGCTGACCTACGAGCCCAGGAGCTCCTGCGCGCGCCGGGACGCCTCCTCGGGCGAGACGTCCTCGATATGGGTGTGGATCCACCAATGGTTCCCGAACGGATCCACGACACCCGCGCTCCGATCACCGTAGAACTGATCCGCTGGTTCGCGCAGCGACGTGGCTTCGGCCTCGAGCGCCCGCCGGTACGTCGAATCGGCGTCCTCCACGTACGTCATCACGGTCGCCGGCATCGGGTCGCCGCTGCCCTCGGCCGTCGAAGCATCGGCGAGCATGACGACGGAGTCGCCGATGCGCAGCTCCGCGTGCCCGATCCTGCCGTCGGGCTGCGGCATCCTCACCGTCTCCTCGGCATCGAACGTCGACTTGATGAACTCGATCAGCCCGGCCGCATCGTCCACCAACAGATACGGCTGGACGCTGTGGTACTTGTCGGGGATCGGCTTCACCATCGCAACCTCCTCCGGACGACGACCCATCGAGCGTATCGATGCGTGCTCGAAATGGGCTGCCCGTGCAGGCGGTGCACTCACGTTCGAAGAAGAGGGATGACGAGCGCGTCGACCGCGACGCAGCCGCTCGGACCGCCTATCACCGGATTCGCGTCGAGCGCTTCCATGCCTTCTCCAAGGTCGTGCGCGAGCCACGAAAGTGCGACGATCGCACGCGCGAGCGCGTCGATGTCCGCGGGTGGCTGACCTCGGACGCCGTCGAAGAGTGGCCGGACTCCCAGTCCGTCGACCAGCCCGATCGCTCGGGTCTCGTCGAGAGGCGGAATCGCGAGACGCCGGTCGTTCAAGACCTCCACGAGTACGCCACCGGCGCCGACGAGCACCAGTGGCCCGAACTGCGGGTCGCGGACGATCCCGAGCGCAAGCTCGACTCCCGGCGGAGCCATCATCGCCACCGTGACCTGCGGACCGATGCGCCGTTCGAGGTCGACGTACGCCTCCTCGAGCGCGGCGTCGTCGTCGATCCCGAGCCTGACTCCGCCCGCGTCCGATTTGTGCAAGACGCCCGGCACCGCCGTCTTCAGCGCCACGGGGAACCCGAACCGCTCCGCCGCCGCGACCGCCTGCTCGAAGGTTTCCGCCCGAACGCTCTCGACGACCGGCACACCGTAGTCGGCGAGCAGCGCGAGGCCCTCGAGCTCGTCGAACGGTTCACCGTTCGACAACCGTGCGTTCCAGCTCTCGCGGACCTCGTCGCTCACCGGCGACGAACCGCGCACCGGCTCCCGCGCCCGGAAGTCGCGGAACGCGAACAGGTGCCTGAAGGCCGCGAGCCCGGTCAACGTTCCCTCCAAGCACCGGGATGCCGTCGTCGTGCAAGCACGTTCGCGTCCGTTCGATCGATGCCGCTCGAGAAGTTCGACAGCATCGCGAACGGCTTGTCGGTCTCCGGGAACGTCTCGCGGGCCATCGCGAGGTATCCCATGTCCGGGTAGTCCTCGGTCGTGAGGTCCACCGAGAACGCGAGCGCCGCCACCGCCGGATCGTCGAGTAGCGCCCGAACGCACCCGGTCACGATCTCGTGCGCGTCCGTGCCCGTCCCCCAGAAGTCGAGCGGGTTCACCGGCGGCAGTCCCGGCTCGAGCAGCGCCTCCATCCGCTTGGAGGTCTCGTCCGAGATCTCGGCGAGCGGAACGCCGACGGCCGCGGCGGCGTCGATCAGCAGCGCCCGCTCCCCTCCCGAATCGTGCACGCTCGCGAGCGCCCCCGGCCCCGCCCGCCTGCCGGCCGCGAACAGCGCGAGCGTGTCGGCCATCTCGTCCAGGCTCTCGACGCGCGACACCCCGAACGCGTCGAACAACGCCTCGTACGCGCCGTCCTCACCGGCGAGCGCGCCCGAGTGCGCCGCCACGAGCTCGCGCGTGCGCTCCTCGCGCCCGACCTTCAGCGCGACGACCGGCACGTCGCGTTCGGCCGCCAGCTCCAGCGCCGAACGGAACCCGTCCGGGATCGCGCACGGTCTCGAGGAAGAGCCCGACGGCCTTCGTGCTGTCGAGCCCGAGCGCGTACCGCAGGTAGTCGGCGACCGTGGTCACGAACTCCTGGCCGGCCGAGACCGCGAGGTTCAGCCCCAGGTTCCGGTCGTTGTGGATCATCGCGCTGAACGCCGAGCCCGAATGCGACAGGAACGCGACGCCGCCCACCGGCGCGTCTTTCGGTTCGTAGAAGCCGAGCGCCCGGATCCGCCGCTCGAGGTTCACGAACCCCATGCAGTTGCCGCCGCAGACCGCCATCCCGGCGTCGCGAGCGATCGCCGCGAGGCGCTCAGTCAGCGGCGGCACGCCGTCCCGCGGCTCCTCGTAGCCGCTGGCGAAGATCACCGCGCTCGCGGCTCCCGCCGCTGCAGCGGCGGACATCTGCTCCTCGAGCAACACGTTCGAGACCGCGAGGATCACGAGGTCGACCGGCTCGCCGATCTCGGCCACCGAGCCGAACGCGCGGTGACCGAGCACCTCGTCGTACTTCGGGTTCACCGGGAAGATCGCGCCCGTCGAACCCACCCTCCACGAGCTCGACGATCGCTCTGGTTGCCGACCGAGCCCTCCCGCACGCTCGCGCCGACGACGGCGACCGAGCGCGCTTCCAGCATGCGCTCGATCGCGGTTCGCGCGCGTCCGAAGACGCCGACGTCACCGCGGCTTCTTGACCGCCCGGTCCCTCACGGCCGCACGATACGCCTGCCAGCCGGGGATGCCGTTCACGCCGCCGCCGGCGTGCGTCGCGGAGGAGCCGTGGTACAGACCGCGGATCGGCGTGCGGTAGTCCGCGTACCCCGGCGACGGGCGCATGTGGAACAGCTGATCCACCGAGAGCTCGCCGTGGAAGATGTTGCCGCCGATCAGCCCGAGCTCCTGCTCCATGTCGTACGGGCCGAGCACCTGGCGGTCGATCACGGCGCCCTTGAAGTTCGGCGCGAGCTCCGTATAGAGGTCGATGATCCGGTCGGCGTACTGCTCGAGCTCGTCCCGGTGCGGCTCCTTCACCCAGTCGTCCGGAACCCACTGCGTGAACATCGAGAACACATGAACACCTTCGGGCGCGAGCTTCTTGTCCAACGTGGTCGGAATCACGCCATCGACGAACGGCCGCTCCGAGCCCTTCCGGCCCATGTGCGCATCCTGGAACGCCTCCTCCGCGTACTGCGGCGAGAAGCACAGCTCGACCGAGCCCGTGTGATGGTCCTGCATCTTCTTGCCGGGATCGGCGATGAAGTCCGGCAGCTCGGACATCGCGACGTTGATCTTCACCACGCCCGAACGCGAGCGCCAGCGCTCGATGTCCCAGGCGAAGTCCGCAGGAAGCTCCTCGCGGCCGACGAGGTCCAGGAACGCGAGTCTTCGGGTGGATGCACGTGACGCCGAGCGGCGCGCGGAGCTCCTCGCCGCTCTCGAGCGCGACGCCGACGAAGCGCCCGCCGCTCGTGAGCACCTTCTTCACACGCGCGTCGGTTCGTATCTCGCACCCGAACGACTCCGCCGACCGTCGGATCGAATCGGACACGGCGCCCATCCCGCCCTGCTGGAACCCCCACGAGCCGAGGTGGCCGTCGCCGACGTCGCCGATCGAGTGATGCAGCATCACGTACGCGGTGCCGGGTTCGTCGGGGCCGGCCCAGGTGCCGATGATGCCGTTGACCGCGAGCATGCCCTTGATCTCGTCGGACTCGAACCAGTCGTCGAGCAGGTCGGTGATGCTCATCGTGAACAGCCTGGTGACGTCGCCCACACCGCGAACGCCGAGCTTGCGCATCTTCCATGCGGCCCTGGCGCTCTCGATCAGGTCGCCGAACGCCATCGATCCGATCTTCGGCGGCTTCTGCAGGAGCAGCGGCCCGAGCACGTCGGCGACCTCCTGCAGCCACGCCTCCCACTGCGGCAGCGTCTCGGCGTCCTTCTTCGAGAACTGCGCGATCGAGTCGTGGCTCTTGGCCGCGTCGTCCGCGTAGACCTTGATCGAGCGACCGTCCGGATACGCCTGGTAATACGGCCCGAACGGGGTGACGTCGTACCCGTGCCGCTTGAGATTGAGCTCGCGGATGATCGTGGGCGGCATGAGCGACATCACGTACGAGTAGGTCGTCACGTTGATCTCGGGATGGTCGGGGAACGGGGCGCTGGTATCCGCGGCGCCGCCGGTCTTGCCGCGTGCTTCGAGGACCACGGTCCGCGCCCCGGCCCGCGCGAAGTAGGCGCCGGCGGTCAGCCCGTTGTGGCCGCCCCCGATCACGATCGCGTCGTAGGCGTTGGCCATGGTCGTACCTGATCTCCTTGCGCTGGGAGGCGTCATCCTCCCACGCGATTGAATGACCGGTCAAGCGAGCGTCGGCGCGCGCTGCCTTGACACCGCAGGTCAGACGGCTATCGTTGCTGAACTTCGGTTCAGTCACCTGTGTCAAAGGTCGTCAAACTGTCCCGCGTTCAGGACGTCGCAGGAGCGGACATGAGCACCGGAACCGCCAAACAGGGCAAGGACCGCCACCAGGAGATCCTGGACGCGGCCGCGCGCGTGATCACCGATCGAGGGCTCGCCGAGACGCGCATCTCGGACATCGCCGAACAGGCGGGCGTGTCGCCGGGGCTGATCCTCTATTACTTCGAATCCAAGGACCGGCTGCTCGCCGAGGCGCTCACGTTCGCGAACGACCAGTTCTACCTGCGGACGTCGCGCGAGATCCGGCACATGCCTTCCGCGAGGGATCAGCTCCGCCGCCTGATCGACCTCTCGGTTCCCGGCTACCTCCCCGAGTACACCCGTCTCGACGAGTGGGCCCTGTGGATCGAGGTCTGGGTGCGGGCGCTTCGCGACCCCGATATGGCGAAGGACCGGGAGGCGCTCGACCAGCGGTGGCGCTCGCAGCTCGCGGAGATCATCCGCGGCGGTCAGACCACGGGCGAGTTCTCCTCGGCCGAGGACGCCGACGAGCTCGCGCTCCGGCTCGCCGCGCTGATCGACGGCCTCGCGATCCAGGTCATCATGGACGACTCCGAGGTCACCACCGAGCGGATGCACCGGACGTGCATGGAGGTGTCCTCGCAGGCTCTCGGCTTCGAGCTCGCGCCGGCGAAGGGCTAGCCATACGCGCTTGACCGACCGAGGGGTCGGGTGCCTAGGCTGGAAGCCCCGGCCGCTAGGAGCCGATCCATGAGTCGAACCCGCCCTCGGTCCGTCACGGTCCTCGCCGCATGTGCGGCACTCGCCCTCGTCGGGTCGATCATCCAACGACCCGCCGCCGCGCAGGTGCTGTGCGACCCGATCCAGACCCCGCCCCAGTTCCTTCCCGGGGTGCCGACGGGAGAGGACGTCCCCGCGCTCGGGTTCCCGATCGGTTCCCAGGAGGTCACCTCGGCGCAATCGAACGCGTACATCGACGCCGTGGACGACGCGAGCGACCGCGTCGTCTCGGGGACCGCAGCGACCTCCGTGCTCGGCGTCCCGCTCGGCTTCGCGATCGTCGGCGACCCCGAGAACGTGACGCCCGACGGACTCGCCGGGATCCAGGCCGCGATCGACGAGCTCCGCGACCCGGCGACGACGGCTGAGGAAGCCGAACAGCTCGCCGAGGACACGCCCGCGATCCTGTGGGTGGACGGGAGCCCGCACGGCGGCGAGGAGAGCGGCGGCGACACGTCGCTCAGGGTCCTCTACGAGCTCGCGGCGCGGACGGATTGCGCCGCCGAGCGGATCCTCGACGAGGCCATCGTCGTGATCGTCCCCGTCTACAACCCGGACGGACGAGATCTCGACCAGCGACGCAACGCCAACGCGTTCGACATGAACCGCGACTGGTTCGCGCGAACGCAGCCGGAGATCGACGGCGTCATCGAGCTCATGCGCCAGTACCCGCCGCAGCTGGTGATCGACGCCCACGAGATGGGCAGCTTCACCTACTTCTTCCCGCCCAACTCCGACCCGATCTATCACGAGATCCCCGACGCGGTGAACGGCTGGATCAACGACCTCTACGGGCCCGCGATGGCGGCCGAGTTCGACCGGCAGAAGATCCCGTTCTTCAACTTCAGCCCCTTCGATTTCTTCGGGGTCTTCTACGGCGACACCGTGCCCGCGACGGGATTCCACGCCGCCGGGATGACCTTCGAGAAGTACAGCGGCGACCCGATCGAGCAGCGGGTCCACGAGCATTACACGACGATCTGGGTCAGCCTCTCGGCGGCCGCGCTCAACAAGGACGACATCCTCGAGGAGTGGCACGGCTCGTTCGCCAAGGCGTTCGCCGACGGCGTGAACGGCGTGCTCGAGCCGAACGCGGTCTTCGAGCGCAACCACAAGCTGCTCCAGGGAGTGCCGCCCGACCCGGTTCGTCACTACTTCCTCCGCACCGACGACCCGGACCACGCCGACGAGGCGCAGCGCCTCGCTCGGCGGCTCCAGCGCATGGACGTCGACGTCTACGAGCTCACCGCATCGCTGCAGGTGCCCGACTTCGAGCCGTACTTCCGCCCCGAGCAGGCGGCGACCTTGCCGGCCGGCACCTACTGGGTCCCGATGGCTCAGGGCCAGAAGAACTGGATCCAGGCGATGCTCCACGAGGATCCCTTCATCCCCTACCACCTCACCTTCGACGTCTCCGGATGGAGCAACCCGCTGCTCATGAACGTGCCGGGCGGTTCGTCCGGCGCGGTGCTCGCCCCGCAGGCGCAGCTCCTGTCGCTCCTGCCCGAACCGCCGGCGCCCACCCTGCCCGCCGACCTGCCGAACGTGGCGATCTTCGAGAACTCGAACAGCACGTCGAACTTCGAGTCGGCGGGCTGGCTGCGCTGGCTGTTCACGGAGCGCTGGAACCTGCCGTCGACGACCCTCTCGCCGGCGGACGTGGCGGCCGGCGGGCTCGACGGCGTCGACGTCCTCATCGCGCCGAATATGTTCGTGCCGGCGATCAACCAGCTCCTCGGCAAGGCCGGCAAGCGGGCGCTCGTTGACTGGGTGAACGAGGGCGGGCGGTACGTCGGCTATCGGGGCGGCGCCGAGCTCGCGACGCGCTACGGCATCTCGACGGCGCAGCTCCAGCAGCCGAACTCTCCGGTGCCGGGGAGCCTGATCCGCGTGCAGCTCGATCAGTCGAGCCCGCTGGCGGACGGCGTCGGCGAGTTCGCCTGGGTGATGTACGAGGCCGATCGCATCCTGAACCCGGTCGGCGGGACGGCGCCGGTGATCTATCCGGCGTTCGGCAGCCCGAACTTCGCCGTGTCGGGGCTCGCGACGGGCTCGGACCGCCTCGGCGGGACCGCGGCCGTCGTGGACGAGCCGATGGGCGAGGGACGGACGATCGTGTTCTCGACGGATCCGAACTTCCGCGCGTGGACCGACGGGATGCAGCAGGTCCTCTGGAACGCGATCCTCGGGCCGAACCCGTAGGCGAGGCGGCTCAGGCGCCGGACGAGCCCACGGCGAACTGTTCGATCTCGGCCGCGTGCTCGTCGTAGTGCTCGAACGTCTCGTCGACGAACTCCGACTCGGCGGCGGGCGGGATCTCGGACAGCGACGCGAGCGCGCCGCGGATCCGCTCCCTGGCCGCCTCCGAACGGGAGACGATCTCCTCCCAGGACATCGTCTTGGACTCCTCGGCCACCTCGTCGTTCGTCTTCTGCCAGACGGACTCCGGGTCGTCGGGTTCCGGTGCGCCGGCCGCGATCGCCTCGATCCTCCGGGCCGCGTCGTCGACCCAGTACCCGCAGTGCCAGACGAGGTCGGCGACCGACCACCCCGGCACGGCGCCGGGTTCGGTCCGGCGTTCCTCCGGCACGCGGGCGACCGCGGCCATGAACGACCCCCAGGACGACGCCTCGCGGTCCAGCAGCTGCTGACGTTCCATCAGCCCGAGAGCATACGCGCGCCGCGCTTGGCGAGCTGATCGGCGACGATGTTGCGTTGGATCTCGGACGTCCCTTCCCAGATCCGCTCGACGCGGAGCTCCCGGTAGAAGCGTTCGGCGACATTCTCGCGCATGTAGCCGCGCCCGCCGAAGATCTGCACCGCGCGATCCGCGACCCGTCCCGCCATCTCGCTCGCGTACAGCTTCACCATCGAGCACTGAGCGTGCTGCACCTTGAGGTCGACATCGCGATCGATGTTCTTGGCGAGCTCGTAGGTCATGAGGCGCGCCGCCCACAGCTCCGTGAGCGAGTCGGCGAGCATGTGCGCGATCGCCTGGTTCTCGATGATCGGCCGGCCGAACTGCACGCGCTCCTTCGCGAAGGCCGTCGCCTCCTCGATGAGGCGTTCGGCGGCGCCGCAGCAGCGCGCGGCGATCATGAGCCGTTCGTATCGGAACCAGGCGTAGACGAAGTTCAGGCCGTCGCCCTCCTCGCCGATCAGGTTCGCTGCGGGGACTCGGACGTCCTCGAACGCGACGATCGCGTGCGCGTCGATCAGCGTGTGCGAATACCTCGGCTCGCGGACCGCGCGCACGCCGGGCGTGTCGGTGTCGACGAAGAACATCGCGTGCGAGCCGGCGCTCGGACCGTCGGCGATCTTGGCCTGGAAGAACACGTAGTCAGCGGTGTCGAACGACGTGACGTGCCACTTCGTCCCGTTCAGCAGGTAGCCGTCGCCGTCGCGCCGAGCGGTGGCCACGATCGCGTCGACGTCGGAGCCCGCGCCCTCCTCGGTGATCGCGTAGCACTCCTGGCGCTCGCCCCGGATCGTGGGGACGATCCACCGATCGAGCTGCTCCTCGCTCACGACGTCGGGCGCCCACGCCGGCGGCGTGTGGATGCACCAGCCGAGCCCGTTGGTGACGCGACCGATCTGCTCGGAGACCAGCACCTGCTGGAACGTCGTGAACCCGCCTCCGCCGAGCTCCTTCGGCATGTTCATCGCGAACAGGCCGAGCTCGATCGCGCGCTCGTGGTGCCGCTTCCGCAGGTCGTCGGAGATGGCGCCGTCGGCGAGCTCGACTTCGACCTCGAGCTGGATGAGCTCCTCGTCGACGAACCGCCGAGTGCGCTCCTGGATCTCGCGGTCGGCGTCGGACATCGGGTAGGTGCTCACGGCGCGCAGGATACCCGCGGGCTCGCGCCACGGGTTCAGGGCTTCGGTCACCAGAGGTGATCGACCGGGTACTCGTGGAGCGCCGGGTCGCGCGTGACGAGGGTCAACCGCTCCTCGATCGCTTGGGCCACGAGCATCCGATCGAACGGGTCCCCGTGCAACGCGGGAAGCTCGACCACCCTGAGGGCATGCTGCAGCTCGACGTCGAGGATCGAAAGGTCGAATCGATCGATCGCCTCAGCGACCAGGACGCCGAGCGGACGCGAGAGGGTCAGCCGCCCCAGACGCGCCTTCGTGCCCGCCTCCCAGATGCTCGCGACGCTGACGGTCACCCGATTCGCCCGATCCTCGATCACGTTCCGGACCCGTCTCGGGAGGTTCGGATCGCCCTCGATCTCCCAGATGAAGACGTGCGTATCGAGTAGGAGCCTCACTCCTCCCCGGCCTCATCCGGGAAGACCGGTGAGTTCCAGAACTCGTCGGGCAGCGGATCGTCGAAATCCCCCGACATCACGATCTGCCCCTTGAACAGACCGAAGGGACGACGGCCGGCATCCTGGTCGGTGAAGGGGACCAACTTCGCGACGGGCTTGCCCGCTCGGGCGATCGTGATCTCCTCGCCGCGCTCCACACGCTCGAGGAGCTTGGAGAGATGTGTCTTGGCCTCGTGGACGTTGATCGGCTTCATCTCCTGCATAGTGGACTTAGTCCACTAGGGCGTCAAGCGCGGGTCAGCTTCGCATGAGGCGCCAACACCGACCTACGAACTACGAGATGAACTCCAGCCGCTCGCGGTTCGCCTCGATCTGCCGCAGCGAATCGGGGTCGACGGAGTGATCACGCTCGGGCGACTCCTCGTCCGAACGCTGGCCGAACAGCTCGCCCGACAGGTACCGCTGTCCCGTGTCCGGCACGACGGTGACGATCGTCGTGAACTCCGGATGCTTGCCCGCGACCTTCAGCGCGGCCGCGACGTTCATCCCCGAGGACGGTCCGCCGAGGATCCCTTCCTCACGCGCGAGCCGGAGCGCCATCTCGAGCGCCTCCTCCGTCGAGATCGTCACGATCCCGTCCATGAGCGACAGGTCGAGGTTGTGCGGCACGATCCCGTCGCCGATCCCCGGAACACCGTGCGTGCCCCAGCGCTGCTCCGAGATCAACGGGCTCTCCGACGGCTCCACGGCGTACGCTCGGATCTCGCGGTCGTACGACTTCAGCGCCCGGGCGACGCCGCTGATCCAGCCGCCGGTGCCCTGTGCCGCGACCACCGCGTCGACCTGCGCACCGCACTGCAGCCAGATCTCCTCGCCCGAGATCGTCTGCGCATCGGGGTTGTCGGGGTTCTCGAACTCGCCCGGGAAGAAGTACCGGTCGGGGTCGGTGGCCACGATCTCCCGCATCTTCTCGAACGCGAGATCGATGTCCGAACCGCCGCCCGGCGTGAGCATCAACTCGGCGCCGTACGCCTCGATCATGCGCTTGCGCTCGTTGCTCATGCCTCGCGGCATCACGATGACGCAGTCGTACCCCTTGATCGCCGCGACCGCCGAACACGCGATCCCGGCGTTGCCGGTCGTGCACTCGACGATCGTCATGCCGGCCTTCAGCGAGCCGCGTTCCTCCGCGCGTTCGATCATGTGGCGGTAGATCCGGTCCTTCGTCGAGCCGGTCGGTCCGTACCACTCGACCTTGGCGAGCAGGCTGAGCCCTTCGGGCGCGACCCGAGAGAGCCGGACGAGCGGCGTTCGGCCGATCGCGTCGAGCATCGACGGCAGGGCTCGGGCGTAGGCGTCCCAGACGAGGGTCTCGGGGCGCTCCATGCCCGAAGTTTGACGGCCGGTTCTATCGAGGCGCAAGCCCGTGTGCTCGGTTGCACCCTTCGTGCCGGACGGGCGAGACTCCGCGCGTGGAACCGTCCGAAGAGATCCGTCGGGTCGTCGTCCGCTTCTTCGAGGCGCTGCGCGACGGCGACGAGGAGAGCGTCGGGAACCGGATCTCGCGCCAGCCGGGCTTCGAGCGGTTCGGGACCGATCCGGTCGAATGGTGGCAGGACGGCGAGGAAGCATGGCGCGTGTGGCGCCAGCAGCTTCGCGAGCTCGGCGGGTACCCGTGGCGGCTCACCGGCGAGGTCCACGCGATGTGCGAGGACACCGTCGGGTGGGCCGGCGTGCGGGCCGAGTTCGATTCGTCGAGTGGCGTGGTCGAACTCCGGATCACGTGCGTTCTGCACCTCGAGCACGGCGAGTGGAAGATCGTGCAGTGGCACGGTTCGGTCCCGACGCCGAACGAAGAGCACGGCTTCTTCCTCACGAAGTCCGTGGACGAGATCGCCGAAGCCGTCAGTGAGTCACGGCCCGATCTCTCAGCGTCCTCTGCCCCGGACGGGACCGTGACGATCGCGTTCACCGACATCGAGGACTCGATGAAGCTCAATGCGTTCCTCGGCGACCAGCGATGGGTCGAGGTCCTTCGAGCGCACAACGACGTCATCACGAGGGTCACGGAGGAGCACGACGGCACGGTCGTGAAGGGTCAGGGCGACGGCTTCATGCTGGCGTTCGCGTCCGCGCGACGAGCGCTCACGTGCGCGCAAGCGATCGAACGCGAGATCGACGACACGTTCGGGGACCCCGGGTCGCCGATCCGCGTCCGGGTGGGGGTCCACGTGGGCGAGACCGTGCGTGAGGCCGACGACTTCTTCGGCCACGCGGTCGCCTATGCGGCGCGCATCGCGGCCACCGCCGTCGGCGGCGAGGTCGTCGCCTCCTCGCTGATCCACGACCTCGTCGCTCACACGGGCGAGTTCGAGTTCGCGGACGCGCGCGAGGTGGAGCTCAAGGGCATCGAGGGCCTGCAGAAGGTGTACCCGCTCGCTGCGGCGGGATGACCAGCGATCAGTGGCAGCCGTCGAACGAGAAGTGCCCCGGGTCGCTGTCCGGAACCGCCTGACACCAGCCGTTGTCGATCAGCGCGTCGAAGATCCGCGGGTCGTCCAAGCCCTCCTGCGTGATGTCGATCGCGGCGCCGAGCTGGTGCCAGGAGAGCCCGGGCGGGGCGCACAGCCCGGGGCACCCCTGCGGATCGCCGCAGATCGCCCGGCAGGCCCGCCGCTGCTCCGCGCACGAACGGTAGCTCTGGACGACGGGGATCTCGACGCCCGCATCGCGTTCGGCCTGCAGGAACGCCCGCATCACGACCGGCTGGAGCCGCACGTCGTCCACGTTCCGCAGCGGGGGGCGCTTGGAGCAGGGATCGTCCGGGATCTCGATCAGCGGACCGCTCTGTGCGGAGTACGCGAGCACGCCTCCGGTCGCCACAGCGGCGACCGCTAGGAGCACGAGGAACCGGCGGCGCCTCGAGCGGCGCACGGCGGCCAGATGTCGCCGCGGGGCGCGCGGCGGCAGGTCGGCGGGCACCGTTCGACCGTACCGCTCCCCCGGCGAGCGCGTGGGAGCCGCGATGTGGAGAATCTCCTCGTGACCGAACGGCGCCTGTGGCGTTCCGCCGAACCGAAGCGCGCCTACGACGTGGTCATCGTCGGCGGCGGCGGTCACGGCCTTTCGACCGCCTACTACCTGGCGAAGAACCACGGCATCACCGACGTCTGCGTGCTCGAGAAGGGGTGGCTGGCCGGCGGGAACGTCGCCCGCAACACCACGATCATCCGATCGAACTACCTGTGGGACGAGAGCGCCGCGATCTACGAGCACTCGCTCAAGCTCTGGGAGGGGCTCGAGGAGGATCTGGGCTTCGACGTCGAGTTCAGCCAGCGCGGCGTCCTGAACCTCGCCCACAACCTCGGCGACGTGCGCTCCTCGATGCGACGGGTGCACGCCAACCGGCTGACCGGCATCGACGCCGAGTGGCTCACGCCGGAGCAGGTCAAGGAGTTCTGCCCGATCGTGAACCTCTCGCCGGACATCCGGTACCCGGTCATGGGCGGCTCGCTGCAGCGTCGGGGCGGCGTCGCGCGCCACGACAAGGTGGCGTGGGCGTTCGCGACGCGAGCGAGCGAGCTCGGCGTGGACATCGTCGAGCACTGCGAGGTCACGGGGTTCTCGCGCGGCGCGGACGGCCGGGTCGAGGGCGTTCGAACCACTCGGGGCGACATCGCCGCCGGCCGGGTCGCGCTCGTGGCGGCGGGCCACACGAGCGTGCTCGCCTCGATGCTGGACCTCCGGCTCCCGATCCAGTCGCATCCGCTGCAGGCGCTCGTCTCGGTGCTGCTCGAGCCGGTGCTGGCCGGCGTGGTCATGTCGAACTCCGTGCACGTGTACGTGTCGCAGGCCGACAAGGGGGAGCTCGTGATGGGCGCGGGCATCGACCCGTACAACGGGTACGCGCAGCGCGGCTCGTTCCGCATCATCGAGTTCCAGCTCGCCGCCGCGATCGAGCTGTTCCCGATCTTCGCGAACGCCAAGCTCCTGCGGACGTGGGGCGGCATCGTCGACGTCTGTCCCGACGCGTCGCCGATCCTGTCGACGACGCCGATCGAGAACCTGTTCCTGAACTGCGGGTGGGGCACCGGCGGGTTCAAGGCGACGCCGGCCTCCGGTTGGGTCTTCGCGGACCTCCTGGCGAACGGCAAGCCGGGGCCGCTCGCCGCACCGTTCTCGCTCGACCGGTTCACGAGCGGAGCCCTGATCGACGAGCACGGCGCCGCGGCGGTGGCCCATTGACGCGGGCGGCGCGATCTGATGCAGGCGCGCACGGTCCGGAAGATCGCGCTCGCGCTTCCCGAGGCCGAGGAGCGCGAGACGTGGGAGACGGCCACGTTCCGCGTCCGGAACAAGATCTTCGTGATGTTCAGCGACCGCGAGCGCGAGCTCTGGGTCAAGTCGAACTTCGACGAGCAGCGCGCGCTGACGCAGATGGACCCCGAGACGTTCTTCGTCCCTCCCTACGTCGGCCCGAGCGGGTGGGTCGGCGTACGCATCCGGACCGTCGACCGCGACGAGCTGCGCGAGCTCGTCACCGAGGCGTGGCGGCTCACGGCGCCGAAGCGCCTCGTAGCCGCGTTCGACGAAGCGATCGACCGAGAGACGGCGTGACGTGCTGCTGATCCCGTGCCCCTGGTGCGGTCCGCGCGACGAACGGGAGTTCCGCTACGGGGGCCAGGCCGGGATCGACTACCCGCCCGATCCCGACGCCCTGACCGACGCCGAGTGGGCCGACTACCTGTTCATGCGCGACAACCCGAAAGGCGAGTTCGCCGAGCGCTGGTTCCACACGGCCGGGTGCCGGCGGTGGTTCGACGTCGTCCGGGACACCGCCACCTACGAGTTCGGCCGGGCCACTCCCCCACGGGGCGAACTCGACGGAGCCTCGCCCGTGACCGCCCGGCGGCTGCCGTCGGGCGGCGCGTGGATCGACCGTGCGAAGCCCGTCGCGTTCCGGTTCGACGGGCGCGAGTACGAGGGGTTCGAGGGCGACACGCTCGCGAGCGCGCTGCTCGCGAACGGGATCGCCGGCGGCTTCCGGAGCCCGATCCTCGGGCGACCGCGCGGGATCGTTTCGGCCGGCTCCGAGGAGCCGAACGCGTTCGTCGCGGTGCTCGAGCCGTGGACGGACCTCATCGTGCCGGCCACGCTCGTGCCGTTGGTCGACGGGCTGGTCGCCGAGTCGCGCCCGGGTGTGGCTCGGCTCTCCGACGCGCCGGATCGCAGCGCCGCACGCCGGCGACATCACCACGTCGAGACGCTCGTGGTGGGGGGCGGGGCCGCAGGCCGAGCGGCGGCGAGCGAGGCGGCCGGGCGCGGCGACCGCGTGTTGCTCGTCGACGAGCGGCATGTCGTCGAGGACCGGCCTTCGGGAGACGACGTGACCGTCGCTGTCGGGCGCGACGGCGCTCGGCGTCTACGACGCCGGCTACGTCGTGATCCACGAACGTTCGGCCGACGTCGAGCGCGTTTGGCACGTTCGGGCTCGGAACGTGGTGCTCGCGACCGGTGCGCACGAGCGACCCATCGCGTTCGCCGGCAACGATCTGCCCGGCGTCATGCTCGCGGGCTCGGCTGCGGCGTACGTCGAACGCTTCGGCGTGGCGCCGGGCGCGCGAGCGGCGGTGTTCGCCACCAACGCGTGGGGACTCGAGGCCGCCGACGTCCTCGAGCGGGCCGGGACCGAGGTGGTCCGCACGATCGACGCCGGAGCCGGCGAGTTCGTCGTCGGCGCTCGCGGCGACGGCGCGCTCGAGCAGATCGTCGTCCGGGACGCGAACGGAGACGAGGAGCTCCTCGACGTCGACCTCCTCGCCGTCTCCGGCGGATGGAACCCCAACCTCACGCTGTGGCGTTCGATCGGCGGCGGCCTGATCTACGACCAGAAGCGCTCGTGCTTCGTCCCCGACGGCGGCCCCTCCTGGCTCTCGGCGACGGGCTCGGCCGCGGGCGACGTCGCCGAGAGCGGCCCGCTGTGGTTCGTCGAGGACGGCGACGACGCCGAGAAGTTCGTGGACCTCCAGCGTGACCAGACCGTCGCCGACGTCGCCGCCGCGCTCGGCCGGGGCCTCCGATCGGTCGAGCACGTGAAGCGCGCGACCTACATCGGGACCGCCGTCGACCAGGGCCGGACGAGCGGCGTGCTGGCCGCGGAGATCGTGAACCACCTGCTCGGCGAGGGGGCCGGAGCCCAGGGGCCGAGCGGCGCGCGCCCTCCCTACACGCCGGTCTCGTTCGCGGCGCTCGCCGGGCCGTTCCGGGGCGACCTGTTCGACCCGGTCCGGACGACGCCGATCCACGCGTGGCATCTCGAGCACGGCGCCGTGTTCGAGGACGTCGGGCAGTGGCGGCGCCCCCGGTACTTCGCAGGGCCGGGCGAAGCGATGGAGGACGCCGTCGAGCGCGAATGCCTCGCGGTCCGGAACGCGGTCGGCGCGATGGACGCCTCGACGCTCGGCAAGATCGAGGTCGTCGGGCCCGACGCGACCGGCGTTCCTCGACCGCATGTACACGAACCGGATGTCGAACCTCGCGATCGGCGGGATCCGGTACGGGGTCATGCTCGGGCTCGACGGGATGGTGTGGGACGACGGCGTCGCGATGCGCCTCGCCGAGGATCGCTACTACGTGACGACGACGACCGGCGGCGCGGCGAACGTGCTCGACCGGTTCGAGGAGTGGCTCCAGACCGAGTGGCCGGAGCTGCGCGTGTACTGCACGAGCGTCACCGAGCAGTGGGCGGTCGTCGCGGTGAACGGCCCGAAGGCCCGCGACGTGCTCGCGGCGGTCGGCACCGACGTCGACCTTTCGCGCGAGGCCTTCCCGTTCATGACGTTCCGCGACGGGACGCTCGCCGGCGTGCCTGCTCGGCTTGCGCGCGTGAGCTTCTCGGGCGAGCTCGCGTACGAGCTCCACGTCAGCTCGTGGCACGGGCTCGCCGTGTGGGAGGCCGTGCTGGCCGCCGGCGAGCCGCACGGGATCCAGCCGTACGGCCTCGAGGCGATGGATGTTCTCCGCGCGGAGAAGGGGTTCTTCATCGTCGGCCAGGAGACGGACGGCACCGTGTCGCCGTTCGACCTCGGCATGGACTGGATCGTGAACCCGTCGAAGGGCGACTTCCTCGGCCGCCGCTCGCTGCGCAGGAGCGAGCTCGTCCGGCCCGACCGCAAGCAGCTCGTGGGCCTGCTCCCCGAGGACCCGTCGGCGCTCCTGCCCGAGGGTGCGCAGCTCGTGCTCGAGGACACCGGTCGGATCCCGATGCCGATGGCCGGCCACGTCACCTCGTCGTACCGCAGCCCGGGCCTGGACCGGACGTTCGCGCTCGGGCTGCTCGAAGGCGGTCACGGGATGCACGGCCGAACCGTGTACGCGCCCCTCCCGGAGGGGACGATCACCGCGAAGATCGTCCCGGCCGTCTTCTACGACCCCGAGGGGGAGCGCCGTGACGGCTAGACGCCCCCTCGCCGGCCTCGCGGCCGAGCTCGCCCGGCTCGACGCCGACGAGCTCCCGTTCCTCACCCAGATCGACGTCCGAGCGGACCCCTCGGCGGCCTCGGCGCTCGGGTTCCCCGGGCCGGCCGAACACGACGTCGACCTGGAACGAGGCCGACGTGCTGTGGCTCGGGCCGGACGAGTGGCTCGTGGTCGCCGAGGCCGAGAGGGAGGCCGAGCTGCTCGAAGAGCTGGAGTCGGCCCTGGCTTCGGGCCACCGCTCGGTGGTCGACGTCTCGGCCAACCGAACCGTGTTCGAGCTCCGAGGTCCGGACCGGCTCGAGCGGCTCGCGAGCGCCTGCCCGCTCGACCTGCATCCGCGCTCGTGGGGACCGGGCCGGTGCGGGCAGACGGTGTTCGGCGCGGCGCCTGTCCTGCTGCACGAACGCCCCGACGCGACCCGCGTCTTCGTGCGGCCCTCGTTCGCGGGCTACGTCGTGGGCCTGCTCGACGCGCCCGTGTAGGTCGGGGACCTCGGGTAGGCTCGCGCACCGTGGACGCCGACACGCCCGCGCTCCGCGCGCTCGACGGCTCGGACCTCGCGTTCGAGGTGGTCCGGACCGAGCGCGCGCGTTCGGCCGAGGAGAGCGCCTCGTTCCAGGGGATCGAGCTCGGGCAGCTGCTGCGGACGATCGTGGTTCGACGCGGCGAGGGCGACTACGTGTTCGTCCTGGTGCCGGGCGGTCGCCAGATCGACTGGCCGAAGCTCCGGGCGCATCTCGGCGTCAGCCGGCTCTCGCTTCCCGACGCCGACGAGGCGAAGGCCGCGACCGGCTACGAGCGCGGGACGATCACGCCGTTCGGCTCCTCGAACGCGTGGCCGGTGATCGCGGACGCGACGGTCGCGCGGATCGACCGCGTCGCGATCGGCGGCGGCGGCCACGGCGTGAACCTGCACCTGGCCGGCGCCGATCTGATCGGTTTCCTCGGAGCCGACGCCGCCGATGTGACCGCGCCGGCCGAACCGCGTTAACGAACCCGTTACACACGGCTCGTTCCCTCGCGACCTCGCGCGCCGTTCGATGTGTCGAGAACGAGAGGGGAAGGAGCCGTCGTGCAGATCGACACCGGTGATACCGCCTGGGTCCTCGCGTCCGCCGCGCTCGTGATGTTCATGGTCCCGGGGCTCGCCCTGTTCTACGGCGGGCTTGTCCGCGCGAAGAACGTGCTCGGAACCGTGATGCAGTCCCTGATCGCGCTCGGCGTGGTCTCGGTGCTCTGGGTGCTCGTCGGGTACTCGCTCGCCTTCGGCTCCGATCACGGCGTGCTCGGGGGACTCGGACAGCTCGGTCTTCGGGGCGTCGGCGACGAGCCGAACGCGCTCGCCCCGACGGTGCCTGCCTCGGCGTTCATGGTCTTCCAGCTGATGTTCGCGGTGATCACGCCCGCGCTCATCACCGGCGCGTTCGCCGAGCGGATGCGGTTCGGCGGCTACCTCCTGTTCCTCGGGCTGTGGACCGTCCTCGTCTACGCGCCGGTCGCGCACTGGGTCTGGGGCGGCGGGTTCCTCGGCGCCGCCGGTGTCGGCGCGCTCGACTTCGCGGGCGGCACGGTCGTGCACGTGAATGCCGGTGCGGCCGCGCTCGCGGCGGCGCTCTACCTCGGCCGGCGGCGCGGGTTCGGGACGGGCGCGATGCGTCCCCACAACGTGCCGATGGTGCTGCTCGGGGCGGGGATCCTGTGGTTCGGCTGGTTCGGGTTCAACGCGGGAAGCGCGCTCTCGGCGGGCGGGCTCGCGTCGAGCGCGTTCGTCGCTACGCATCTCGGGGCGGCGGGCGGGATGCTCGGGTGGCTCGTCCCGGAACGGATCCGTCACCGTCGAGCGACGACGATCGGCGCGGCGACCGGCGCCGTCGCGGGCCTGGTGGCCATCACGCCGGCATCCGGCTACGTGGCGCCGTTGCCGGCGCTCGCGATCGGGCTCGCCGCCGGCGTGGTCTGCTTCCTCGCGGTCGAGCTGAAGGCCCGGCTCGCGCTCGACGACTCGCTCGACGTCGTCGGCGTCCACCTGGTCGGCGGTATCGTCGGCGCCCTGCTGACCGGTGTGTTCGCGAGCCTCCTCGTCAACCCGGCAGGCGCCGAGGGCGGCCTCGCGCAAGTCGGGCGTCAGGCGGTCGCGGTGGGCATCACGTTGGTCTTCTCGTTCGTCGCCACGATGGCGATCCTGCGGGTGGTCGATCGTCTCGTGGGGCTCCGCGTGAGCACGGACGTGGAAGAGGAAGGACTCGATCGCGCGCTCCACGGCGAGACCGCGTACTCGTGGACCGATCGCACCGACGGTGCTCGCACGGTCCCGTTCGACCCGGACGAGGAGCTCGCCCGCCTGCGCGAGCAGGTAGTCGCAGAGGCGACCCGCCGGACGATCCAGGCGCTCACGCCGCCGGACCCGCTCGACTGAGGCCAGCCAGCGCCGAGCGGCGGCCTGGCGCGGCCGGCGTAGGCCACGCGGGCGTGACGAGCCTCACACGCGGTGGGTAGCGGCCGCCACCGCATCGAGCGACCCGCAGGAGCACGCTTCTCCTAGTTTCGGAAGGAGGTGCGAGATGAGCGCCAGAGTCGAGTCGACACCGGTTCGGGGTTCCGCTCCGAGGCCGATCGTGATCTTGGTCGTCGCCGCACTGGGGCTCGGGGCGCTTGCCGGCGGTCTCATGAGGTTCGCCGGGGACGACCGCCCCACGGCCGTCACGACGACCCGTGCGCCGCTCTGGGACGCGCAGAAGCTCGAGGCGATGGAGGGCCGCGTGCTCGCCGAGCAGGTGGCCACAGCCGGAGCCGTCGTGCCGGCGCTGGAGCCGGGTGAGCTCAAGTCCATCCTCGAGGGGCGCGGGCCCGTCGAGCGGGTCGGATCGCAAACCGTCGGATGGGACGCGGCAAAGCTGGAGGCGATGGAGGGCCGCGTGCTCGCCGAGCGGTTCCGGGCCGAGGAGGTCGGGGCCGAGGATCCGATCCTCACGCCCCACATCCCCAAGCGTTCATCCCGGGCGTGAAGCCCGCAGAGCCGATTGGGCCGGGCTCGAGCAGGGGCGAGCCCGGCCCTTCGGCGTCTCAAGCACCGAGACGTCCCTGACGTCCTCCGCACGAACCCTCCCGATCCCCTTCACGAGCGCTTCACATCTCCGCCGCACGATGACTCCGACGACAGGAACGCGTCGAAAGGAGGCAACGAGATGCGACGCGGATGGGCGATCGCGGCGGCGATCTTGGTGGTCCTGGCGGTGGTCGGGATCGCGGTCGGCGCCTACAACGCCGGCATCGACGAAGGCGTCCGGCGAGGCGCCGAGGCCGGCCAGGTGGTCGAGGTCGTGGGCGGACGGTACGGGTACGGGCACGGGTTCTTCCCGTTCGGGTTCTTCCTGTTCCCGCTGTTCATCATCGGCACGATCTTCCTCCTGAGCCGGGCATTCCGAGGACCGCGGGGCTGGGGAGGCCACGACCACGGGCCGGGGTTCGGACCCTGGTCCGAGGAAGGCCGCGCGAGGTTCGAGGAGCGCGCCGGCGACTGGCACCGGCGCCAGCACGAGCAGGCGAGCGGCGGCGAGGAGAGCACCGGGCCGCCGGTTGCCTGACACCGGGTACGAGCGGGCGGTGGCGGTTGCCACCGCCCGTTCGCGTCGGCAGGCTAGCAAGCGCGGGAGCGACGATGACGACGGTACTGGTGGTCGAGGACGAGATCGAGATCGCGCGGGTCGTGCGCGACTACCTCGACCGCGCCGGGTTCGAGGTCATCGTGGTCGGGGACGGCGGCTCGGCCGTCGCGAGCATCCGGAGCGCGAAGCCCGACCTGCTCGTGCTCGATCTCGGGCTCCCAGGACGTGACGGGCTCGACGTGGCGCGCGAGATCCGCCGCTGGTCGAACACGCCGATCGTGATGCTGACCGCTCGGGGCGACGAATCCGACCGCATCGTCGGCCTCGAACTCGGCGCCGACGACTACGTCGTGAAACCGTTCAGCCCGAAGGAGCTCGTCGCGCGGATCCGTGCCGTCCTGCGGAGGACGAGAGCCGCCGAGCGCGGCGCCGAGATCGTGCGCGTATCCGACGTCGAGATCGACGCGGGGAAGATGCGCGTCACGGTCGACGGCCGGCCCGTCGAGCTCACGCCGACCGAATTCGAGCTCCTCGCCACGCTCGTCCGCGAACCGGGTCGCGTGTTCACGCGCTCGCAGCTCCTCGACGCCGTGCACGGCGTCGCGATCGAGTCGTACGAGCGCGCGATCGACGCGCACATCAAGAACATCCGCCGGAAGATCGAGCCCACACCGGGCACGCCTCGGTACATCCTCACCGTCCACGGCGTCGGCTACCGGTTCGCCGATGCGTGACCACGACCATCGAGGCGGCCCACGGCCACCCTGGTGGCCCGAGGACGAGTCGTTCCCATCGCGCGACCGATGGCGGGCGATGCGCGGGCACTTCCTGCGGAGGATCGCGGTCACGCTCGGGGTGTTCGTCCTCGTGGTGTTCCTGCTCGGGTGGCTCTTCGGGGGTGGTCACGTCGGCCGAGGCCCGGGGCCTTACCCGGGAGGCGTGCTGTTCTTCCTCATCCTGCTGGTGATCGGGTTCGCCCTGTTCGGACGCACCGTGCGCCGGACGGCGGGGCCGATCGGCGACGTCATGGACGCGGCGGCCCGGGTCGCCGACGGGGACTATTCGGCGCGCGCCTCGATCGGGGGCCCCTCCGACGTGCAGGACCTCGCGATCGCGTTCAACCGGATGGCCGAGCGCCTCGAGCAGAACGAACACCAACGACGGAACCTGCTCGCCGATGTCGCCCACGAGCTCCGAACGCCGCTGACCGTGATCCAGGGACGCTTGGAGGGGATCGCCGACGGGGTCTATCAAGCCGATGCCGAACAGCTCTCGCTCATCGAACGGGAGACGAAGGTGATGAGCCGGCTGCTGAACGATCTCCAACTGCTCTCGAAGGCGGAGGCAGGGGTCCTCGAGCTGCACCGGGAGGAGGTCACGCCGGGGGCGCTCATCGACGAGGCGGTCAACGCCCACCGCGCGCTCGCGGACGAGGCGGGCATGGAGGTTCGAACCGCGAGCGCCGAAGGGCTGCCCACGCTCCTCGTCGACCGCGTGCGGTTGGGCGAGGTCATCTCGAACCTCCTGACGAACGCCATCCGTCACACGCCCGCCGGCGGCACCGTCACGCTCCGTGCGAGCCGGACCGACGTCGGCGTGGCGTTCGCCGTCGAGGACACCGGAGAGGGGATCCCCGCCGAACAGCTCGCGCACGTCTTCGACCGATTCGCGAAGTCGCCCGAGTCGCGCGGCGCGGGACTCGGCCTCGCGATCGCGAAGAGCCTCGTACAGGCGCACGGCGGGACGATCTCGGCCGAGAGCGAGCAGGGCCGCGGCACGACGATCCGGTTCGTCCTGCCGGCCGCCGGCTGACGGAACCATCCGCGGCTCAGCGGTGTACCGGGGGGAACGTGTTGCGCAACGCGATCAGGTACCTCGCCTGTGCCACCCTGGTGCTCGTGGCTTGCACGTCCGGCGGGACGGCGCCTCGTCCCTCGCAGGCGCCCGAGCCACCGCAGGGACCGCTCGGGTCGGGGCGGATCGTGTTCGCCGGTGAGGACGGCGAGATCCACCTGCTCGAACTGTCCAGCGGCAAGGACGCAGTCGTGACCACGATCAGGGGCGACCAATTCGACCCGGATGGGCACGGCGGTTTGGTCGTATTTCGCGACTCGCGCGACGGCGTCAACGTCGATGACGAGATCTACCTCGTCCGCTCGAACGGCAAAGGGGTCCTCAACCTCACGAACGCACCGGACAGCAACGAGTGGGGGCCTGCGTGGTCGCCCGACGGCACGAGGATCGCGTTCAACTCGGACCGGGAAGGCATGCCCCAGGTCTTCGTGATGAACGCGGACGGCACCGGCGTCCAACGACTCTCGGACGTGTGGGGCGAGTACCCGGCCTGGTCGCCGAACGGCGATCGGATCGCGTTCGAGTCGTACGTCGGCGGAACCACCGCGTTCGGCGACCCGAACTACGACGTGTTCGTCATGAACGCGGACGGATCGGGCGTCGCGAACCTCACCGACGACGCAGACAGCAACGACAGTTATCCGACATGGTCACCGGATGGGGAGTGGATCGCGTTCGACTCCACACGCGCGACGCCCCAGGACTTCGAGCCCCCCGACTACGACCGGGAGCGGACCAGCGACTCCGACATCTGGATGATGCGGCCGGACGGCTCGGACCTTCGGAACGTCACCGCGAACCTCGACACGCTCGAGAAGTTCCCGGACTGGTCGCAGGACGGGATCGTGTACGTGCGCGAGGGTGCGATCGTGGTCGTGAGCCCTGACGGTTCGCAGGAGCTCGATGTGAGCGAGCTCACCGGCATCTTCGGACAGTTCCCGGCCTGGGTGACCTGACCGCCTACCCCTTCGGGATCTCCTTCGTCGGGTCCCAGTGCGGCATCGGGACGACCGTCGCGGCGACCCGCCCTGAGACCGGCGTCTCGACCTCGAGCTTCGTGTCGAGCTCGGTGTGCTCGATCGGCAGCATCGCGAACCCGATGTTCTTCTCGAGCCTCGGCGAGTGGCACGCCGACGTCACGCGGCCGACGACCTCGCCGTCCACCGAGACCGGGAACACGTCGATCATCTCGTTGTCGATGTAGGAGCCGAGCGGTTCGCCGTCGATGTCGACGCCGACGAGCTTCTGCTGCACGCCCTCGGCCTTGATCCGCTTCAGGGCGTCCTTGCCCATGAAGTCGGCCTCCTGCTCGAGATCGACCATCCACGTGTAGTGGTAGCCGACCTCGAACGGGTTGTTCTCGTACCACATGTCCGCGCCGAACGCGAGGATGCCTCCCTCGATCCGCCGGATGTGACACGGTCCGATGACCTCGAGCCCGTGGGGTTTGCCGGCTTCGAGCACCCGGTCCCAGAGCGCCACGCCGTGCTTCGACGCGTCGCGCAGGTAGATCTCGTACCCGACCTCGCCCGTGTAGCCGGTCCGCGAGACGACGACCTGCATGCCGTCGACCTCGCCCTTCATCAGGCCGTAGTACGGGATCTCGAGCACCTTGTCGCCGAACAGGTCGACGAGGACCTTCTTCGCGTTCGGGCCCTGGATCTGGACCGGCGCGACATCGATCTCCTGGACGGTGACGTCCATCCCTCTCGCGGCCGCGATCCCGAGCGCGTACAGGTTCACGTCGGAGTCGGCGAGCGAGAGCCAGAACTCGTCCTCCTCGACCCGGAGCAGCACGGGGTCGTTCAGGATCCCGCCGTCGGGCGCCGTGATGAACACGTACTTGCACTCGTCGACCGCGCACTTGTTGAGGTCCCGCGGGACGATCATGTTCGTGAGGTCGAACGCGTCCGGGCCCTTGATCTGGATCTGCTTCTCGACGCCGACGTCCCACAGCGTGACGCCGTTCACGAGATGCCAGTACTCGGCCACCGGATCGCCGTAGTGGCGGGGATGGAACGTGTGGTTGTACACGCTGTAGCGCGCGACGCCGTGCTTGCGCGAAGCGTAGAAGTACGGCGACTTGCGGATCCTCGTGTACAGGAGGATCCCCGGGTTCTCGACGATGCCCAACGTGCTGCTCCCTTCTACTCGACCTCGACCGGAGGTCACGCTCTCAGTCGTTCGCCCTTCGGGTCCCAGAGCGGATCCTCGGCAACGGTCGCCGGGAACCGCTCGTCGAAGTACTCGATCTCGACCGCCGTGCCGGGGACCGCGAGCTCGGCGGGCAGGTAACCGTACGCGATGCACCGCCCGACCGTGTAGCCGTAGCCGGCGCTCGTCACGTAGCCCACGACCGCCCCGTCCGCCCGGATCGGCTCCTTGCCGAGCACGACGCTGGCTGGGGTCGTCGAGCGTGAGGCAGGAGAGCTTCTCCGTGGGGCCGCGTTCCAGCTTCGCGGCGAGTGCGTCCCGGCCGGTGAACTCGCCCTTGTCCATCTTGACCGCGAAGCCCAGGCCGGCCGCGAACGGGTCGCGCTCGGTGTCGATGTCCTGGCCCCAGAACCGGTAGCCCTTCTCGAGCCGAAGGGTGTCGAAGCATCCGAGCCCGGCGGCCACGACCCCGTGCTCGCGCCCGGCGTCCCAGAGGAGCTCCCACATCCGATCTCCCATCGCGAACTGGCCGTAGAGCTCCCAGCCGAGCTCGCCCGCGTAGGAGATCCGCTGCGCCCACACCGGCCCGACCTCGCCGACGTTCAGGTACCGGGCGGTCATGTAAGGGAACGCGTCGTTGCTCACGTCCTCGTCGGTCACCGCTGCGAGGACGTCGCGCGCCTTCGGCCCCCACAGCCCGAGCGCGAACAGCGAGCCGGTGCGCTCGGTGATCGTCACGCGTTCGTCGTCTCGGAGCTGCCGCCGCATCCAGGCGACGTCGTGCTGGCCGCTACCGCCGCCGGTGACGAGCCGGAAGAGCTCGTCGTCCTTCCTCGAGATCGTGAGGTCGAGCCGGATCCCGCCGCTCGGCGTGAGCGCGGGCGTGTACACGATGGAGCCGACCGGCCGGTCGATCCGGTTGGTGAACACACGCTCGAGGAACGCGAGCGCGTCGGGGCCCTCCACGTCGAACTTCGCAAATGCGGTGAGGTCGAACAGCGCGGCGTTCGAACGGGTGGCGAGATGCTCGGCGCCCTCGATCGGCGACCAGAACCTTCCGCGACCACGCGTCGCGCTTCGCCCACGCGGCGTCTACGGGAACGAGCCCGGCATTGGCCTCGAACCATTCGGGGCGCTCCCACCCCGCGCCGACCACGAACTCGGCCCCGAGCTCGACCTGCCTCGCGTAGAACGGCGAGAGCCGCAGCTTGCGCGGTCGCGCCATCTGCTGACGCGGATGGATGATGTCGTACACCTCTCGGTACTGCTGCTTGCCGCGTTCGAGCACGAACGGCGGGGTCGTCATGAACGGGTAGAAGCGGTTGGCGTCGGCCTCGGCCATGTCGTAGGTCGGCTCGCCGTGCTCCATCCACTCGGCGACCAGGCGCCCGAACCCGCCAGCGTGGGTGACCCACACGGCCTCGCAGATCCAGACGCCTCGGACCTTCGCGGACTCGCCGACGATCGAGGCGGCGTCCGGAGTGAACGAGAACATGCCGTTGATCGAACGATCGGGGTCGTCGGGGCGCATGCGGCCCTTCAGCGCCGGGAGCAGGCGCGAAGCCTCGGCCTCGGCCACGTCGAAGTCGGCCGGCGTGAACGGCATCAGCGACGGCATGCGGCGGTCGTCGCCGGGCCGGCGAAGCTCGTCCTGCGGGGTGGCGATCGGCTCGTGCTTGTAGTTCCCGACCGCGTAGTGGTCCTCGCGGTGGCGGAAGTACATCGCCATGTCCTGGTGGCGGAGGATCGGGTGCACGATCTCGCTCGTCTCACCCTCGAGCTCGGGGATCGGGTCGGTCCATACGAGCTGGTGCTGCACGGCGACGAGCGGGATGGGCACGCCCGCAAGCGAGCCGACGCTCGGTCCCCAGATCCCCGCGCAGATCAGCACGCGCTCGCACTCGACGTCGCCGCGATCGGTCCTCACGCCGCGCACGCGCCCGTCTGCTGATCTCGAACCCCGTTGCGGTGACTCCACCCTCGAACGCGACTCCGCGTGACTCGGCTCGGCGCGCGAGCGCCGTCGCGATCCGAACGCCTTTCGCGATGCCGTCGCTCGGCACGTGGTAGGCGCCGAGGATCGTCGAGGGGTCGAGCAGCGGGATCTTCTCCGCGGCATCAGCCGGCGAGAGGAGCTCGGCGCCCTCGAGCCCGTAGGAGCGCGCGAACCCCAGTCGGCGTTTCAACTCCTGCATCCGCGCGTCGGTCGTGGCGACCTCGATTCCCCCGACGCCGTACCAGCCCGGCTCGCCGTCGACGCCGAGGGTCGAGTACAGCGCGACGGAGTCCTGGGCGATCCGGCACATCATCCGGGAGCCGTTCGTCTGGAACGCGAGTCCCGGCGCGTGGGATGTCGAGCCACCGGTCTCGAACAGCGGTCCCTGGTCGATGACGAGGATGTCGGTCGCGCCGAGCTCGGCCAAGTGGTAGGCGGCCGAGGTCCCGACGATCCCCGCTCCCACGACGACGGTTCGCGCTCGATCCCGCACCCGCCGCGCTCCCTATCCGAGGTTGACGACGATCGTCTTCAGCTCGGTCAGCCGTTCCATCGAGAAGCGGCCGCCGACCCGACCGACGCCGCTCGCCGAGCCCGCACGGCCGCCGAACGGCAGGTGCGACTCCCAGTAGTTCGTGCCCTCGTTCACGTTCACCCAGCCGGTCCGAACCGCTTCGGCGAAGCGCAGACCCCGGGCCAGGTCCGCGGTGAACACGGCCGAGAGCAGCCCGTACTCGGATCCGTTCACGAGATCGATCGCCTCCCGCTCGTCTCGGATCGTCGAGATCGGGACGACGGGTCCGAACGTCTCCTCGCGCGCGATCTCCATCTCGTCGGTCACCGCGTCGAGGACCGTCGCCTCGAAGAACAGCTCGCTCCCCAAGGTGCCGGCTCGCGATCCGCCGGTCACGACCGCCGCTCCGCCGTCGACCGCCTCTCGGACGTGACGCTCGATCTTGTCTGCGACCGGCGCGTTGTTGAGCGGACCCATCGTGGTCGAATCGTCGAACGGGTCGCCGAGATGGACCCGTTCGGCGACCGCGGCGGCGAGCTTGCCCACGTACGCATCGTGGACCTGCTCGTGCACGAGGATCCGCTCGCCCGCGGTGCAGCTCTGTCCGGCGTTCAGGAAGCACGCGACCAACGTTGCCTCCACGGCCGCATCGAGGTCGGCGTCTTCGAGCACCACGAGCGGTCCGTTCCCACCCATCTCGAGCAGCAGCTCCTTGCCAGCCGCGCGTTCGGCGACGCGTCGACCGGTCGCGCTCGAACCGATGAACCCGACGGCCGCGGTCCCCGGGTTCGAGGCGATCTCGTCGCCGACGACCGGGCCGGGACCGGTCACGAGGTTGAAGACGCCCGGGCGGGAGGTCGGCATCGGCGATGCACTCGGCCAGGCGGACCGCGCAGACGCTCGTCGTCGGGGCGGGCGCGAGCACCACCGCGTTGCCGTACGCGAGCGCCGGCGCCACGATCTCGGCCGGCATCGTGTACGGCCAGTTCCACGGGCTGATCACGCTCACCACGCCGCGCGGCACGCGGTACAGGAAGACGCGCTTGCCGGCGTCGACGGAGGGCGGGATGAGGCCTTCGGCCCGCGTCGCGTCCGCCGCGGCCATGTCGAAGTACGCGATCAGCTCCTCGACCTCGTCCCGCGCCTCGGCCTCGAGCGGCTTGCCCTGGTCGAGCGCGAGCGTGCGCGCGAGCTCGTCCCGACGAGCGTCGATCGCTGCGGCGACCCGCCGCATCGCCGCCGCCCGGTCGAACGCCGACGACCGAGCCCACGCGGGCCAGGCCTGCTGCGCCGCCGCGATCGCTCGGCTCGCGTCCGCCCGCGAGCCCTCCGGCACCGTCGCGATCACGTCGCCGGTCGAGGGGCTGTGCGCCTCGAAGGTCGCTCCGTCCACGGCGTCCACCCACGCGCCGCCGATCCACATCCGGACGTGCTCGTTCATCGCTTCCTCCCGGGCCCGAGGCGTCGGGGGCGGTCCGCGGACCGCCCCCGCCGGTGTCCGTCGCCTTCGATCAGGTCGTCCGGTTCACGTCTCCGGTCATGCCGTCGGCAGCCAGGCCGACCAGACGTCCTCGTTCTCGGACACCCACTGCGCGGCCGCCTCTTCGGGATCCATCCCATCGACGTCGATCAGGTGCGCGATCGCTTCCTGCTCCTCGTTGGTGTAGCTGATGTTCGACAGGAACGCGAACGCCGCGGGATCGGAGGTCTCCAGATCCTCGTTGAGCGCCTTGTACAGGACGTCCTCCGGGTAGTCGCAGTTGTACCCGGTGGGATCCTCCTGCGCCGCGATCTCGGTGCACTCCGCCGTGACCTCGGGGAGCGCGACCTCGGTCAGGTCGTAGTCCACGAACGCCCAGTGCGGCTTGTAGAAGTAGAAGAGCAACGGGTCCTGAGCCTCGTAGGCGGTCTCGAGCTCGGTCAGCAACGCGTTCTCCGAGCCCGCGTACACGACCTGCAGGTCCAATCCGAGCGCGTCGATGATCTCCTCGTCGAACGAGACGAAGCTCGGGTCCCCGCCGAGGAACTGGCCGTTCGGCTCGGTCTCGGGCGTCGCGAACAGGTCCGCGTTCGCCGCGATGCCGTCGATCGTCGCGAGATCGGGGTTCTCCTCGACCATGTACGTCGGGATGTACCACCCGATCTTGCCGATGACGCCGAGCTCGCCGGCGTCGACGACCCCCTGCCCGCCCTCGATGTACGTGGCGTAGTCCTCGGCGTGCCCGGAGGGCCAGACCTCGAGCGTCGCCTGCAGCTCGCCGGAGGAGAGCGCCGGGAACTGCGCGAACTCATCGATCTCCACGAGTTCGACCGTGCACCCCATCTCCTGCTCCATGAGGACCTTCGCCACGTTGGCGTTGGCCGCAGAACCGGTCCACGGGTTCACCGCGATCGAGATCGTGTCTCCCGCGCACTGCGCCGCTGCGCCACCGGCACCGGTCTCCTCGCCGCCACCACCACCGCCGCCGCCGCCCTCCTCGACGTCGCTGCAGGCAGCCATAGCGAGGGTGAGCACCGCGATCGCGCTCAGCCACCACATCCGCTTCCTCATCCGTCCCCCTTTCGTCCGTCGTTCCGTCCACTGCTTTGGCTACGAGATCCACCGATGGTCCGGATGCGGGTCCACCACATGCCGCCCGTGCCGACCGGGCCGCGCAGCGAGCGCGGAGCCATCCCATACGCCTGCGTGATCCGATCGATCACGATCGCGAGCAACAGGATGCAGATCCCCGCCACCACGCCGCGACCGATCTCCGAATGCGTGAGACCGAAGATCACCTCCAGGCCGAGGCCTCCTCCCCCGATGAGCGCCGCGATGATGACGACCGAGAACACCATCATGATGGTTTGGTTCACACCCAGCAGGATCGAGGGCCTCGCGAGCGGAAGCTGCACCTTGCGCAGCATCTGACCGGAGGTCGCGCCGTAGGCCAGCGCCGCCTCCGTCGTGTTCTTCGGCACGCCCCGGATGCCGAGGTCGGTCAGCCGGATGCACGGGGGCAGTGCGTAGATGAAGGCGGCGATGATCCCGGGCACCCTGCCCACGTGGAACAGCGCGATCACGGGCACGAGGTACACGAACGCCGGCATCGTCTGCATCGCGTCCAGCACCGGCCTCAGACCCTTCTGGAACGCATCGCTGCGCGACGAGAGGATCCCGACGGGGATCGCGACGGCCACGGCGAGCACGACCGCCACGACGACCTGGCTCAGCGTGTCCATCGCGATGTCCCACATCCCGAGCACGCCGATCGCCGCGAGGCATAGGAACGACATCACGGCGAGGCCGACCCGCCGAGAGCCCCGCCAGCCGATCAGCGCCGCTCCGGCAGCCACCATCCACCACGGAAGCCCCTGCAACAGGTCCTTCAACGGTTCCAGGCCCCACCGGATGAGCCCCTCGCTGATCGGCTCGGTCACGACGCGGAGGTTCTCCTTCGCCCACTCCACGACGGAGTCCGTGGGGCCCGCGATCGAGAACGTCACACGCTTCCGGGAAGTCCTGCTGCCGGAGCACCTCACGGCCGACGACGACGGCGACCGCGGTCGCGAGCACGGCCACGATGACGAGCCGGCGCCGGGTGAGGACCACGCCGGCGACCCTCGGAGCCTTCCACGCGCGCTTGTCGCGCTGGCTCCACGCGTACGAGACACGGTCCAGGACGATCGCCATAACGACGATCGCGATGCCGGCGTTCAGCGCCTCGCCGACGTCCTGTTGCTGGAGCGCGTTGTAGACCTCGCGACCCAGGCCGGCGAACCCGACGACGGCCGCGATCACGACCATGCCGAGCGCCATCATGATCGTCTGGTTGACGCCCAGCATGATCGAGGGCTTGGCGAGCGGGAGATGCACGCGTCGAGAGCCGCTGCCACCGCGTCGACCCGAACGCGTCGGCGACCTCGAGCGTCGTCGACGGGCACGTCGCGGAGCCCGAGGTCCGTGAGCCGGACGGCCGGCGGCATCGCGAAGATGATGCCCGCGATCAGCGCCGGCGTGGTTCCGATGCTGAAGAACAGCACGAGCGGCAGCAGGTACGAGAACGCCGGGATCGTCTGCATGCCGTCGAGGACGGGTCGCAGGATGCGTTCGACGGTCCGGTTCCTCCCCGCCCAGATCCCGAGCGGGATCCCGATGATCAGCGCCCCGACCACCATCATCACGACGAGCGCGAGGGTCTCGATGCTCTCCTCCCACAGGCCGAGCGCGCCCATCAGGAAGAAGCCGCCCGCCGTGAACAGCGCCATGCTCCAGCCGGCGACGAGTCCGGCGATCGCGGCGAACAGCGTGATCGCGCCGAGCCAGGTCAGGCGCAGGAGGATGTCGACGATCGCGTCGAATGCGTCGTTCAGGAAGGTGCGGAGCGGGTTGATCACGTTGACGAACAACCAGTTGCTGTCGTCGTTCTCGACCACCCACGCCTCGACGTCCTGGAACAAGGCCCCCGCGTCGACGACCCATCGCTCAGGGAATCCAGAGGGGAAGACGGCGAGACCGATGGTGATCGCAAGCACGACGCCGACGAGCCATAACAACCGCCGAGGCCACGGGTTCGGCGGCCGGTGGGCGAACGAGGGCTGGAGACCCTTCGCCTCCTCCTCGAGCTGGCCGCAACGGCTTGCGAGCAACGTCGACCATCAGATCCGTTCCTCGATCAACGCGGACATCACCGCGGTGCGATCGACGACGCCGAGCGTCTCCGAATCCTCGACGACCCGGAGCGGGAGATCGGTGTGCACGACCCTTGCGAGGAGATCCTGGACGACGGTGTCGGGCGAGACCGTCCCCCCGAACTCCTGTCCGTCCCCCGAGACCGGCGACATGATCGTGCGAGCGGTCAGCACGTGCGCGCGCGGCACGTCCCGGATGAAGTCGGCCACGTAGTCGTCCGCGGGCTTCGCCACGACCTCCTCGGGCGTTCCCACCTGGACGAACGCGCCGTCCTTCATGATCGCGATCCGGTCCCCGAGCTTCAGCGCCTCCAGCAGGTCGTGCGTGATGAAGATCATCGTCTTGCGGAGCTCGCGCTGGAGGCGGATCACCTCGTCCTGCATGTCCCGGCGGATCAACGGGTCGAGCGCGCTGAACGGCTCGTCGAACAGCATGATCTCCGGGTCGGTCGCGAGCGCCCGCGCGAGCCCGACGCGCTGCTGCATCCCACCCGACAGCTCGTCCGGATAGTGCTGGGCCCAGCCCCCCAGCCCGACGACGTCGAGCACCTCGGTCGCCTTGCGTTCGCGGTCCTCGCGTTCGAGCCCCTGGACCTCGAGGCCGAACGCGACGTTGTCCACGATCCGTCGGTGCGGAAGCAGCCCGAAGTGCTGGAAGACCATGCTGATCTTGTGCCGGCGGATCTCGCGGAGGCGTTCGGCGCCGATCGTGAGCACGTCCTCGCCGTCGACCACGATCTCGCCGGCGGTGGGGTCGTGGAGCCGGTTGATCATGCGGACGAGCGTCGACTTGCCCGATCCCGACAGGCCCATGACGACGAACACCTCGCCGGGGGGAACCTCGAACGAGACGTCCTTGACCGCGGCGACGCAGCCGGTCTTCTCGAGCAGCTCGGGGCGCGGGAGGTCGGCCTCCGGAGAGCCCACGATCCGCTCCGGGTGCGGGCCGTAGACCTTCCAGACACCGCGGCACGAGACGGCCGTGTCCGTGCCTGTCTGGGTCACCTCGGATCCCCCTGACTCGGGCGGGCTCGACCCGCCCTCCGCGCGTCGACGCGCGTCCGCTGCGCATCATGGCCCCGAGCGGCCGAACCGTGCAAGGCAGCCGGCGGGGCAGCGGTGCGTCGCGGCGCGACGGCGCGGCCGATGGGGCACACTGTGCGCGGATGGAGCCTCGGTTCGATTTCGTCATCGTCGGGGGTGGCTCCGCGGGCTGCGCGCTCGCGAACCGTCTGTCCGCCGACCCGTCGAACCGCGTCCTCGTGCTCGAGGCCGGGCGCCCGGACTACCCGTGGGACGTCTACATCCACATGCCCGCCGCGTTGACGTTCCCGATCGGCAATCGCTTCTACGACTGGAAGTACGAGTCCGAGCCCGAGCCCGAGATGAACGGGCGCCGCATCTACCACGCGCGGGGCAAGGTCCTCGGCGGCTCGAGCAGCATCAACGGCATGATCTTCCAGCGCGGCAACCCCCTGGACTACGAGCGCTGGGCCGCCGACCCGGGGATGGAGACCTGGGACTACGCGCACTGCCTGCCGTACTTCAAGCGCATGGAGAACGCCCTCGCGGCCGAACCGGCCGACGCGCGCCGCGGGCACGACGGCCCCCTCGTCCTCGAACGTGGACCGGCCACCAACCCGCTGTTCGGGGCGTTCTTCGAGGCCGTTCGACAGGCCGGGTACGAGCTCACCGACGACGTGAACGGCTACCGCCAGGAGGGGTTCGCGCCGTTCGACCGGAACGTCCACCGCGGACGGCGACTGTCCGCCTCCCGCGCCTACCTGCATCCGGTGAAGCGCCGCCCGAACCTCGAGGTTCGAACGCGGGCGTTCGTGAACCGGATCCTGTTCGACGGCGCTCGAGCCGTGGGGGTGGAGTACGTGCGCGGACGTGGTTCGCCCCGGCGGGTCGACGCCGGCCACGTGATCGTGTGCGGGGGCGCGATCAACACGCCACAGACGTTGCAGATCTCCGGGATCGGCGGCGCCGCCGAGCTTCGAGCGCTCGGCATCGACGTCGTGCAGGACCTCCCGGGCGTCGGCGAGAACCTCCAGGACCACCTCGAGGTGTACGTCCAGCACGTGTGCACGCAGCCGGTCTCGATGGCGCCGTACCTCAAGTGGCGCTACCGGCCGTGGATCGGCTTCCGGTGGCTGTTCTTCCGGAGCGGTCCGGGCGCCACGAACCACTTCGAGGGTGGCGGGTTCGCGCGCAGCAACGACGACGTCGAGTACCCCAACCTGATGTTCCACTTCCTGCCGATCGCGGTCCGGTACGACGGCTCGGCGCCGGCCGGCGGTCACGGCTACCAGGTGCACATCGGCCCGATGTACTCGGACGCGCGAGGCTCCGTGAAGATCGTGAGTGCCGATCCACGGGTGCACCCCGCGCTTCGGTTCAACTACCTGTCGACGGACACCGACCGGCGCGAATGGGTCGAGGCGATCGGCGTGGCTCGTCGCATCCTCGGCCAGCCGGCGATGGACCCGTTCAACGGCGGCGAGATCTCGCCCGGACCGGAGGTGGACACGCCCGAACGGATCCTGGACTGGGTCCGCCGCGACGGCGAGACGGCGCTCCACCCGTCGTGCACGGCCAAGATGGGCACCGACGCGATGGCGGTGGTGGACCCGGCCACGATGCGCGTGCACGGCGTCGAGGGGCTCAGCGTGGTGGACGCGTCGGTGTTCCCGTACGTGACGAACGGCAACATCTACGCGCCGGTGATGATGGTGGCCGAGAAGGCGGCGGACCTGATCCTCGGCGACACGCCGCTGCCGGCCGAGCAGGTCGACTTCTACCGGCACGAGCGCCGGCCCGCCGCCGGCTGATTCAGGCGGTCACCCCGAGGGTCGCGAGCCCGATCACCACGAGCGCGATACCCAGGTACTGCGAGGGTGCCAGCCGCTCCTCGAAGAGATGGACGCCGCCCAGCACCGGGATCAGCGGGTAGGTCGCCGAGGCTGCCGTCACGATCGAGACGAGCCCCACCTCGGCGCCCCGCGCGTACGCCATAGTCCCGACGAGCTCGACGACGCCGACCGCGGCGGCGAACCACCACGCACGAGGCGCCACGCCCTTGGCCGGATCCCCGCCCCCCGAACGCAACCAGACGACCAGCGCCGCAACGACGACGACGACCATCATCGTGACGCGTCCGAACCACAGCGAGGGGAGGAACCCGGCCTGTTGTGCCGACCACCCCATCACGTAGGTCGCGACGCCGAACAGCAGGGTCGACGCGACTGCCCAGGGCAGCCCGGGGTGCTTCGTGCGCGTGCCGGCCCGGAGTGCTCGAACGTCCGTCGACGTCAGGACGGCACCGGCGATCGTGACCGTGACGCCCATCGCCGAGAGAGCATCCAACGATTCGCCCAAGAGGAGGACCGACAGCAAGACCGGAAGGACGGCATAGGTCGCCAGGACCGGCGAGATCACGGCGATGGGGCCGAGTTGCAGCGCGCGATACAGGGTGGCGTATGCGGCCGCTCCGAGGAACGCGTTGGCGAAGAGCCACCCCGCTACGGTCGGGAGTCGGTCGAGCGACGGTCTCGCGACCAGGAAGATCGAGCTCACGAGGATCGCCGCGGCGATCTGCGACACGACGAGGGTCCGGCTGCTCCCGATCCGTCGACCGGATATCGCGGCCCACAGGTCGGACAGGCCCCACCCCAGCGCCGCCGCGAGGCCGTAGATCACGCCTGGATCACTCGCCGCCGCGATACCGGGCGTCGCGCCACGCGATCGCGGCCTTCAGTCCCCTCTCCTGCGTGATGCGGCGGAACTCGTCTCGCGCGGGCAGGTTCGCGGTCTCGATCAGGACGTCCAGCTCGGTGTTCGCCTCCAGCGCTGCGTCCATCCCGGCGACCTCCCACGAGCGATTGATCGATGCCTTCATCGACCGGACGACGAACGGCTCGTTCTTGGCGATCTCCTCCGCAAGCGCGAGCGTGGCGGCGTCGAGCTCGTCACGAGGAACCACGCGGTTCACCAGGCCCACGCGAAACGCTTCGGCGGCGGAGACCCGGTCGGCGCCCGTGAACACGAGCTCCTTGGCCGCTCGGACGCCGATCACCCACGGGAGGAACATCGAGACCACGCCCGAGCCGAACCGCACGTCGACGTACCCGAAGAACGCGTCGTCCGCCGCGAGGGCGAGGTCGCAGGCGAGCATCAGGTCCGTGCCGCCGGCCAGGCAGTAGGAGTGGACGGAGGCGATCACCGGTTTGGGATGGTGCAGGATGCGGAGCAGGCGATCATTGTCGCGGCGAAGCTCACGTCGCCAGGTCGTCTCGTCCTTCGCGCCCTCCTCGGCGTCCTGGTTCAGGTCGTAGCCCGCGCAGAAGGCGCGCCCGGCGCCTCGCAGCACGACCACGCGCACGCCGACGTCACTCGCGGCCGCGTCGAAGGCGGCGTCGAGCCCATCCAGCAGCTCGTCGTTCAGGGCGTTCAGCGACGACGGACGGTTGAGCGTGAGCCGTCGGACGTGCCCGATGTCCTCGATCAGGATCAGGGCGTCGTCGGCATCGGTCATCTCGCTCCTCGTACCTCAGCCCTCGTGGCGGTCCCGGCGGTGGCGGTCCCGGCGGTGGCAGGCCGCTTGAACGTCGACCGGCGCCGCGCGGGCTCGGGCCCGTCGATCGACACGAGGGCTTATGCTAGTCGCGTTTTTTTAGGGCCGTACAACGTCGAGGAGGCCACATGCAACACCCTCGCGAGCGCCGGGGCGGCCTCAGCCGCCGGGATTTCCTGCGGAGATCCATCGGCGCAGCGGCCGTCCTTCCATCCGCGTCGGCGATCCTCGCCGCCTGCGCGAAACCGGGCACGAGCCCGGCCGGCTCTCGGGACCGGGTCCTCGCCCGCCCCGATCAGCCGGTCAAGCTCCCGCTGTTCCGAGATCCGATCCCCACTGACACGCCGGTGGAGACGGGAACGCTCCGCGTCTACAACTGGAGCGACTACTTCTACAAGCGCGTGTTGAGAGAGTTCGAGAAGCAGTACGGCGTGACGATCGAGTGGACCACGTTCAACAACATGGAGGAGGGGATCCAGAAGCTCGTCGCCGGACAGGTCCAGGCCGATGTCTTCTTCCCCACCACCGACTACCTCGCCAGGCTCGTCGAGCGCGACCTGCTGCAGCCGCTCAACCACGACCTCGTTCCGAACGTCCCGGCCAACTTCTGGCGTTCGTTCTCGGACCCGGGGCCGTACTACGACCTCGGATGGCAGTACACGGTCCCGTACGTCATCTACACGACCGGCGTGGCCTACCGCCGGGACCGGATCGACGACGCCCAGGCCGCGGCCGCCGGCTACGAGCTGCTGTTCGATCCCCGGTTCAACGGCGAGGTGAGCTACTACGACTCGTACCGGGACGCGCTCGGGATGATGCTGCTCCGCAACGGCGTGACGAACGCGAACACCGGCGACGAGGCGGCGATCGACGCGGCGAAGGACGCGATCCTCGATCTGATCAACGAGAACGGCGCGCGGCTCACGGTGAACGGAGCGTACGACCGGCTCCCGCAGGGCGAGTTCTCGGTGGCGCAAGCCTGGTCGGGTGACATCGTCGGCGGGCAGTTCTACCTCCCCGAGGACGTTTCGGTCGACGTCCTCGGCTACTGGTATCCGCCCGACAAGCGAGGACTGATCGGCAACGACCTGATCACGATCCCCGCGTCCGCTGAGAGCCCCCGCCTCGCCCACGAGTTCCTCAACTTCCTCGCGGACGAGAGGTGGGGGTACGTCAACTTCCGCGACTGGAACGGCTACCAGCCCCCGATGAACTCGATCAAGCCCGGACGCCTCGTCGAGGAGGGTGTCGTCCCCGAGAGCCTGTCCTCCGCCGTGCTCGGCGAGAAGAACTTCACGCTCGGGTACGTCCAGGGCGAGCTCTCGATCGAGGCCGACGACGTCTGGCTCGACGCCTGGCGCGAGATCCAGACCGGTGGCTAGCGAAGCAGCTGAGCAAGGACCGCGCCGTCGCGGCCGAACCGACCCGGGCACCCAGCGGGGGTCCCGGTTCCCGAGTTGGTACTGGCCGTCGTTCACGCTCCCGGGCCTGATCTGGCTCGCCGTCTTCTTCGTCCTGCCGTTCATCGTGGTGGTCGCGGTCACGTTCGGAACCGTCGACGAGCTGTTCCGCACGCCGATCCCCGTGTACCAGCCGTGGTGGTGGAGCTTCGACACGTTCGCCGACACGCTCGGGCGCTTCTACTCGGGCGACCGGATCTACCTCGACCCGCTCATCCGAACCCTCCTGTACGTCGGGGCCGCGAGCTTCATCTGCCTCGTCCTCGGCTACGCCGTCGCGTACTACACGGCGCGCCACGCCGGGAAGTGGCGGGGGCTGATCCTCATCCTGCTCATCTCGCCGCTGTGGATCAGCTACCTGATGCGGATCTACGCGTGGCAGAGCCTGCTCCAGCCCGACGGGTACATCAACGACGTTCTCGGCATCGTCGGCGTCGCGCCCGTGACCTGGCTGGCCGGGAACCCGGTGACCGTGATCCTCGCGCTCGTGTACGGCTACATCCCGTTCATGATCCTGCCGCTGTTCGGGTTCCTCGACCGGATCCCGCAGAGCGTCCTCGAAGCCGGCCGGGATCTGGGCGCGAGCCCGGTCCGAACCTTCCGGCGGATCACGCTCCCGATGTCGAAGCCCGGGATCCTCGCGGGGCTCGTCATCGTGTCGCTGCCGATGTTCGGCGACTACTACACGAACGACCTGATCGGGACCGAGCGAACCTCGATGTACGGGAACCTGATCGACCTCGCGGTCACCACCCAGGGTCAGACCCCCGAGGCCGGGGCGCTGGTCCTGATCCTCATCGCGATCGTGATGGTGCCGATGCTCTACTACCTGCGCGCCACCCGGCGTGCCGCGGAGGGGCGAGCATGAGCGAAGCGACCCTCACGCGTCCGGCACCCGCGACGGACACGCCCGCGACCGCGAGCACCGGCTGGTTCGGCAACCCCTGGGGCAAACCGCGGTTCCTGAAGGTCGTTACCTGGGGATACATCGCGTGGTCGCTCCTGCCGGTCCTCATCGCGATCATCTTCTCGTTCAACGCAGGCCGCTCCCGGAGCACGTGGCAGGGCTTCTCGATGCGCTGGTGGTACCAGGATCCGTTCGACTCCCTGTGGACCAACCCCGCGCTCCGTCAGGCGATGATCCAGACGTTCAAGCTCTCGATCCTCACGGTGCTGATCGCGGTCCCGCTCGGTACGGCGTTCGCGATCGGCATCGATCGCTGGCGCGGCCGGCCCGCGCGCACCGCGAACTTCTTCATGCTGTTCTCGTTCGTCATGCCGGAGATCATCCTGGGGACGTCACTGTTCCTGCTGTTCACAAGCCTCCTCGACAACCTCGTGAAACTCGGAACCACCGCACAGATCCTCGGGCTGGTGACGTTCCAGCTCTCCTACCCGGTGATCATCGTGCGCGCGCGATTGCTGTCGATCGGCTCGGAGTTCGAGGAGGCGGCGCTCGACCTCGGAGCGACACCGAACCAATCGCTCCGGCGCGTGCTCCTGCCGATGCTCGGCCCCGCGATCGTTGCGAGCGTCGCCCTGGTCTTCGCCGACTCCGTCGACAACTTCGTGACCGTTCGGTACCTGTCGGGGCAGGCGCCGACCGAGCCCCTGTCGGTGAAGATCTACTCGGCCGCGAGATCGTCCCCGACCCCGGCGGTGAACGCCGCGGCGACCGTGATGCTCGTCGCGACGCTCTCGGCGATCGGGATCGCCTACGCGCTCTATCGGCGGATCTCCGCCCGTCGCGGTGAGGGCGGGGGAGCTCCGATGTCGCTCGGGGAGCTCTGAACGAGGCCCGATTCACCCGGCCGAGGCGTCCTCCAGGTCGACCGGTGCCGGCTCGCTCGTGTCCATCAGCACCCGGAGCGCGTCGACGGGGAAGTGGACCGACACGGGGTGGCCCTGCCCGTACGGGAGGCCCTCCCCCTGGTTCTGGACCCACGCCTGCAGGGTCTGTCCGGGCGCGAGGTGGACGATCACCTGCATGATCGACCCGACGTAGACGACGCGCTCGACCATCCCGGGAACCCGGTTCTCGCCCGTGGAACCCGTCTCCTCCAGCCGGACGCGCTCGGGACGGATCACGATCTTCACGTCGCCGCGGGCGTCCGTGTCCCCCTGGCCCGCCGCCAGTGCGAACTCGCCGAGCCGGACCTTCGCCCGCCCGTCCGGATCGAGCCCGTCGGCCTCGGCGTCCATGAGGTTCGACACGCCGAGGAAGTCGGCGACGTACGCGGTCGTCGGCTCCTCGTAGACGTCGGACGGGGACCCGATCTGCTCGACGCGGCCGTTGCTCATGACGGCCAGGCGATCGCTCATCGTGAGCGCCTCTTCCTGGTCGTGGGTCACGTAGATGAACGTGATCCCGATCTCCTCCTGCAGCGCCTTGAGCTCGATCTGGAGCGCCTTGCGCAGCTTCGCGTCGAGCGCACCGAGCGGCTCGTCGAGCAGCAGCACCGATGGGTTCAGGATCAACGCTCGGGCGAGCGCCACCCGCTGCTGCTGCCCGCCGGACAGCTGCGAGGGACGCCTCTTCTCGAAGCCGGAGAGCCGCACGAGCTCGAGCGCCTCACCGACCTTCCGCTTCGCGTCCTGCTTCGAGACGTCCTTGTACCGAAGGCCGAACCCGACGTTGTCGGCGACCGACAGGTGCGGGAACAGGGCGTAGTTCTGGAAGACCGTGTTGACGTTGCGTTTGTGCGGCGGCGTCTGGGCCATGTCGACCCCGTCCAGCAGGATCTGGCCCTCGTCGGGCCGCTCGAACCCGGCGATCAGCCGCAGCGTGGTCGTCTTGCCGCACCCGGAGGGCCCGAGCAGCGAGAAGAACTCGCCCGGCGGCATCGACAGGTTGATCCCGGCGACCGCCGTGACGTCGGCGAACCGCCTGACGAGATCGACGAGGACGACCTCTCCACCGGCCATGACCGCGCGAGGATACACTCGTCGGCCCCGCGGCGTGAACGGGCCGGTCAGCCGAGGTTCAGGTAGACCGACTTGCTCTCGAGGAAGTCCTCGACCCCGTCTTTGCCGAGCTCGCGGCCGATCCCCGACTGCTTGTAGCCGCCCCACGGCATCTCGGTGGGCGCCGGCTGCGTGTCGTTGATCCAGACGACCCCGGCCCGGAGCGTCCGCGCCGTGCGCATCGCCTTCTTGATGTCGTTCGTCCACACGGCCGCGGCGAGGCCGTACTCGTTGTCGTTCGCGAGCGCCACCACGTCGTCGACCTCCTTGAACGGGATCACGGACATGACCGGCCCGAAGATCTCCTCGCGCGCGATCGTCGCCGAGTTGTCGACGTCGGCGAAGACCGTCGGCGGCACGAAGTAGCCGCGCGCGAGGCGGGCGTCATCGGGGCCGCTCCCCCGCCCGGCCAGCTTCGCCTCGCGCTCGCCGACCGCGATGTAGCCCACCACCCGCTCCAGCTGCTCGAGGCTCACGAGCGGACCCATCTCGGTCGCCTCGTCGAGGCCGTCGCCGAGGACGATCGCCGACGCGCGGTCGACGAACGCGTTCACCGCGTCGTCGTAGACGCGGCGCCTCGACGTACACGCGGGTCCCTGCCGAGCAGATCTGCCCCTGGTTCCAGAACACCCCGTTCGCCGAACCCTCGAACGCCACCTCCGGGTCGGCGTCGGCGAACACGATGTTCGGCGACTTGCCGCCGAGCTCGAGCGTGATGTGCTTCAGCGTGTCGGCTCCGCCGTGCAGGATCAGCTTGCCCACCTCGCGGGAGCCCGTGAACGTGACCTTGTCGACCCTGGGGTCGGCGACGAGCGGCGCGCCGGCGGTCTCGCCGAACCCGGTGAGCACGTGGAAGACGCCGTTCGGCAGCCCGGCCTCCTCGAGGATCTTCGGCAGCTCCAGACAGGTGAGCGGGGTCTGCTCGGGCGGCTTGAGGACGAAGGTGCACCCGGCCGCGAGCGCGGGGGCGAGCTTCTGGGTCGCCATCGTCATCGGGTAGTTCCACGGCGTGATCCCGACGGCGACGCCCATCGGCTCCTTCCACACCATGAACATCGCCTCGGACGACAGGTGCTGCGCGTCGCCGTCGATCTTCGTCGCCCAGCCGCCGAAGTACTCGAACATGAAGGCGACCTCGCCGATGTCCTCGCGAGCGTCGCCGATCGGCTTGCCGGAGTCGAGCGCCTCCATCCGCGCGAGCCGCTCGTGCTCCCTGCGGACGATCTCGGCGGCGCGCAGGAGGATCCGGCCCCGCTCCCGCGGCGTCGTACCCGGCCACCACGCGCCCTCGTCGAACGTGCGGCGGGCGGCGTTCACCGCCAGCTCCGCGTCGGCAGCCTTCGAGTCCGGCGCGGTCGCGATCACCTCGCCCGTGGCGGGGTTGAACACGTCGAAGCGCTCGCCGTCCTGCGCGTCGAGCCACTTCCCGTCGATGAAGTTCTGCAACGCGTCGGCCACGGATCCCTCCCACGAGGACGAACGTCGACTCAGCCTACCGCGGAGCCGAAGGTACGAGCCCGGTGCGGGGGCCGGATCACATCGTTGCGAGCCACTCCCCGTCGGTCCACGTCGGCTCGCCTTCCAGGAGCTCCATGGCCTTCCCGAAGTTCTCGTCGGTCTGCGGGTCGTGCACCATCGCGAAGTACGAGTCCTTGTCCTGGTACATGACGGCGACGACGATCTCCTCGCCCTCGTCGGCCTTGAGCAGGTAGGCCCCGCGAAAGCCGTTCGCGGCCTCCCCGGCCGGCGGCTCGCCCATCAGGGCGATCAGCTCGTCCCGTTTCCCCGCCTTCGGCGTCATCCGTCCCAACGTTCCGTACACGGCCCCTCCTCCGTCGTCGGTGCGTGAGCATAGTCCCGTTGCGATCCGTGGTTCGTCGGGAACGCTCGTACCATGGGGGAGTGCTGGTCTTCGTCCTGATCCTGCTGCTGGTCGCGGCGGCCACCGGGGTGCTGGGAGCGGTCCTCGAGGCGACGCTCATCATCGTGCTGTCCCTGGTCCTCGCCGTGATCCTGTTGGTCTGGATCGGCTCCTGGTACGCGAAGCGGCGGTTCCGGGAGTTCCAGCGAACGTTCGAATCCCAGGCCGAGCACGACCGGCGCCGGCGGACCGCGTACGACGTTGGGTCCGAACCGCACGAACGCTCGCCGGATCAGCTGGGCGACGGTTCGTAGTCTCCGAACGAACCCTCCCGGCCCTGTTCCCGGCGGTAGAAGGTCAGCAGATTGCCGTCGAGATCGACGGTGGCGAACTCGCGGGTCCCGAAGTCCGTCGTTTGCACGCCGCTGCGCGACACATCGTGAAGCACGCCCCGCGGCTCGAGCTCGAGGAACAACGCATCGACATCGTCGACCTCGATGCGACAGCTGGCCGTCCCGGCGAGGAACGACTCGGCGCCCGAGCTGATCGGCTGTGCCGTCAGATCCCCGCGCGAACGCCACTCCTCGTCGCTCGCACCCCACAGATGCAGCGCCGCGTCGTCACGAACGAGGACCGCGAAGTCGGCTTCCTCATGCGGCGCCGCGAACCCGAACCGATCTCGATAGTGCGCTACGGCAGCGCCTACGTCGCGGACCGGAAGCGCGGGGATCGTCTTGGTCATGCCGGCCGTCGCACGCCCGTTCACGGGATCCACGCTGCCAGTCTCGCTCGAACCACGCACGTTCCGCAACGGCGGCGCCCCTGCCCCGAGCGCGGCGGATCCTCCCCAGCTGCATCGCGCCTATCGTGTCGGGCATGCCCGGCGCTCGCGCACGCGACGTGATCCGTTCGATGCGCGAGCTGGCCGACCCCGCTCGGCTCGAAGGCATGGCGCGGTTCGGGATCGACACGGGAACGGCACTCGGCGTCACCGTGACCGAGCTCAGAACGCTCGCGCGCGGGCTCGGCCGGGACCACGAGCTCGCGGCCGACCTGTGGGCGTCGGGGATCCACGAAGCGAGGATCCTCGCGTCGATCGTCGACGACCCGAAGCTGGTCACCGAACGGCAGATGGAGTCGTGGGTACACGAGTTCGACTCCTGGGACGTCTGCGACCAGGCGTGCGCGAACCTGTTCGACCGCACGCCGTTCGCGTTCGGAAAGGCACTCGAGTGGAGCGCCCGCGAGCCGGAGTTCGAGAAGCGTGCCGGGTTCGTCTTGATGGCCGGAACCGCAGTGCACCGCAAGGACGAACCGGACGGCGCCTTCCACGTCTTCCTCCCGAGGATCCGGGCGGAGGCCGTCGACGACCGCAACTACGTCAAGAAGGCGGTCTCCTGGGCCCTGCGACAGATCGGCAAGCGCAGCGCTGGGCTGCGCGCCGATGCGATCCGCACGGCCCGCGAGATCGAGAAGCTCGACGCTCGAGCCGCACGGTGGATCGCCAGGGACGTCCTCCGCGAGCTCGAGAGCCCGGCCGTCACGCAGCGTCTCTCTCGCGTCGCCGCTCGCGAACGCTAGAGCTCGAGCAACGCGGGAGCGAGCTCTCGCAGCTCCTTCAGAGAGGGATCGAGATCGTCCTCGCCCACCACCTGCACGGCGACGTGGTCGGCTCCCGCATCCAGGTGCTCGCGGACCCGGACCGCGATCCGGTCGACGTCACCCCAGGCGACCACGGCGTCGATCATCGCGTCGGTCCCCTGGCCGGCGACGTCGGCGTCGGTCCACCCCATGCGCTTCAGGTTGCGCGCGTAGTTCTCCGTCTGCAGGTACCGAACCGCGAACCCCCGAGCGATCGACCTCGCCGTCGACGGGTCGCTCTCGAGCACGACCGTCTGCTCGACCGCGAGGACCGGTCCCGGGCCGAGTCGTTGCCGCGCGAACGCCGTGTGCTCGACGGGGACGAAGTAGGGATGCGCTCCCAGCGCACGTTCGGCCGCCAGGCCGAGCATCTTGGGTCCGAGCGCCGCGAGCATCAGCCGTGGGGGCGACTCGGGCTCGGGAGCGGAGGAGGCCGCTCGGTCCATCGCGTCGAGGTAGTCCCGCATCGTGCTGAACGGCCGCTCGTACCGGCCGCCCCTGCGGCCGACCGACTGCGAGTGGCTCACGCCGATCCCGAGCAGGAAGCGCCCCGGGTACGCATCCGAGAGCATCCGCCACCCGTTCGCCATCGCGACCGGATCTCGCGCCCAGATGTTCGCGATGCCGCTCGCCGCGATGATGCGATCGGTGCTCGCGAGGATCCACGACGCGTGGCTGAAGACCTCGCGGCTCTCGACGCTCTCGGGGAACCAGATCGCCGGATAGCCGAGCGATTCGATCTCGGCCACGGCGTCCCGCTCCTCCGGCGCGGAGATCGTCTCGAGGTTGAAGCTCCACGCGCCCACCCGTCCGAGCGACTCTCGGAGCGCGGCGCGCTCGGTTCGCAGCTCGAGATCGCGAGGGTCCTCCACGGCGGTCGGACCCTACAACGGGGAAGGGGCCCCCGCACGGGAGCCCCTTCCGCAGCGTGCCGAGCCGCGAACGGTCAGCCGTCCTCGCGAGCCCCCACGGGCTGGGGCTCGGGGACGCGGACCGGCGCGAGCTCCGCCTCGCGACCCTCGACCCGGAGCTTGGGCAGCCACTCGAGCCACTTCGGCAGGTACCAGTTGAGGTTGCCCAGCAGCTTCATCGAGGACGGGACCAGGATCGACCGAACGATCGTGGCGTCCAGGAACACCGCCACCGCGAGGCCGAACCCCATCTGCTGGAGCGGCGCCAGTCGCCCGGCGGCGAACCCCGCGAAGACCGCGACCATGATCAGTGCGGCTCCCGTGATGAGACCGCCGGTCGTCCGCAGGCCGTAGGCCACCGACTCGGTGTTGTCCTTCGTGAAGTCGAAGCGCTCGCGGATCCTCGAGAGCAGGAACACGTGGTAGTCCATCGACAGGCCGAACAGGATCGAGAACATGAACAGCGGGAGCCACGCCTCGATCGCCTCGACCTGCGGGAAGTTCAGGACCTCGGCGATGTCCTTGACGAAGCTCGGCCCAACGCCCTGCTGGAAGAACATGACCACCATGCCGTAGGCGGCGCCGACCGACAGCAGGTTGAGGATGATCGCCTTCACCGGCAGGACGATCGACCGGAAGACCACCGTCAACAGCACGAACGACAGCCCCAGCACGAACACGAAGACGATCGGCGTATACGTGTCGGAGAGATCGAAGAAGTCGACGTTGAACGCCGTCTCGCCGCCCACGAGCACCACCGCGTCAACGCCGTCGAACGCGGCCGGGATGTACTCGCCGCGGAGATCGCGGAGAGCCTCCACGGAGGCGTCCTCGTAGATGTCGCCCCGGAACGGGACCGGGAGCGCCGCGAGGTCGCCGGCCTCGTTCACCTCGAGCTCACCCGCAGGCACGAACCGCTCGTCCGCCTCGATCGCCCCCTGGAGCTCGGTGAGGGCGGTCTGGACCTCCGGCGAGGCGATCTCGCCGTCGATCACGACCTGCGCGGGTTCGGCCAGGCCGCCCCCGAAGTTCTCCTCCAGCAGGATGAACGCCTGCTTGGCCTCGATGTCGTCGGGCAGCGTGCTCACGCCCGAAGTTCCCGTGTGGATGCTGAAGTACGGGAGGGCCAGCAGGATCATGAACCCGGCGCCGAGGACGAGACTGATCACCGGACGCCGCATCACGACGCGGCTCGCGCGGTCCCAGAAGCCCGTACCGGCCTCGACGCGGCCCGCCTTCCTCCGGACGCGGAGCGCGTTCACCTTGTCACCCATGAGGGCGAGGACGGCCGGCAGAAGCGTCATCGACGCCGCGACCGCGACGAGCACGACGAAGATCGCGCCCGCCGACAGCGCCCGGAAGATCGTCGTCGGCACGATGAGGATGCCCGAGAAGGGCGAGCACGACCGTCATCCCGCTGAAGAACACCGCCCGGTTGGCCGTGGCGCCCGAGTGGCCGATCGCCTCGAGCTTGTCGCGGCCGTGCAGGCGCTCCTCCCGGTACCGGGCGATGACGAACAGCGAGTAGTCGATGCCGACCGCGAGGCCGATCATCGTGATCATGTTCTGGACGAAGAACGAGAACGAGAACACCGTTCCGACCAGCGCGGTGATGCCCATCGCGCCCACGATCGCGAAGGCGGCGAGCAGGATCGGGATGATCCCGGCCACCACCGCACCGAGCACGACCACGAGCACGATCAGGGCGACCAGGACGCCGATGCTCTCGCCCTTCTGGATGTCCTCCTCGATGACCTCCTGGAACTGGTTGAAGACCGAGGCGGGACCGGCGAAGTGCGCCTCGAATCCCTCGGGGGCCTCGACCGATCGAACGGCCGCTTCGACCGTCCTCGCGTCGTCGGAGAGCACGTCCTCGTCGGTGCTGGTCATGAGCACAGGCAGGAGCGCCGCGTGGCCCTCCTCGGACACCGGCCCGTCCTCGGTCAGGTAGCTCCCGACCGACGTGACGATGGAGTCGTCGAGCGAGTCGATCTCGGCCTGGAGCGCGCCGACGTACTCCTGGAACTCCGGGTCCTGCGCGGTCGCCGTCTCGGAGACGACCAGGACCAACTCCGTATCCGGTTCCTCGGCGCCTCCTCGTATCCGGTCCTGGACGAGCTCTGCGGCTTCCTTGGACTCCGGCTGGTTCGTGAAGTCGATGCCGTTGGTCAGCGCGTCGGTGAACAGACCGCCGGAGATCAACGTCATCGACCCAACGAGGATGGCGACCCACACGCCGATGGTCCGCCAGGGGTGCCTGCTGCTTGCACGTGCGATCGACTCGGGGTTGAGCCTCATCCCGTACCCCCTCGTTCTCGTGGCCGGGGAGGTTTGCCCCGACGCGACTTACGGCATATGCTTACAATGTACGCAGTATAGGCGTACGATGTAAGGTGTCAACCCGGGAAACCGTGGAACCTTCCCGGCGAGAGGGAAAGATTCCCTGATGGAGATGGACGTTCGATGAACACACGCACGACGACGACGACCAAGACCACTACCGCGCCACGCCGTGTACCCCTGACGCGCGAGCGGATCGTAGAGGCCGCCCTCCATGTGATGGACGCGGAAGGCCTCGAGGCCGTGACGATGCGCCGGATCGGCCGCGAGCTCGGCGTCGAGGCGATGTCGCTGTACAACCACGTCGAGGACAAGGACGACATCCTCGAAGGGGTCACGGAGCGGGTGATGAACGAGTTCGAGTTCCCCGCCCCTTCCGGCGGATGGACCGAGGACGCCTTCGCCATGTCCCGTGAGTGGCGCCGGCTGCTCGGTCTGCATCCCAGCGTCTGTCAGCTGCTCGCCGAACGCCACAAGCCGCTCGAGGGCCTGTCCACCTACCGCGCGATGGACGCGGCGCTCGGGGTGCTGCGGCAGGCGGGGTTGGCGGACCGGGAGGCCACGCAGGCCTTCAACGCGCTCGGCAGCTACATCCTCGGGTTCGTGATGATGGAGCAGGGGCTGATGCTCGGGACGGACGAGGAGCACGCGCGGCAGCACCAGCAGGCGGGCGAAGTGCTGCAGGGCGCCGGCCTCCCGAACATCCTCGCGTGCTTCCCGTACTTCGCCGATTGCTCGCCCGACGAGCAGTTCGACTTCGGTCTCGACCTCATGATCCGCGGCATCCAGGCTCGCGCCGACGACCGGGCCTCGGTCGGCTAGCGCAGACCGAGCTCGGCTCCCGACACGGCCGAACGCTTCGAGCGCCTCGCCGAGATCCGACTCGGTGTGATCCGCGGTCACGATCGTCCGAACGCGGGCCTGCCCACGAGCGACGGTCGGGAACACGATCGCCGGACAGAACACGCCCTCCTCGAACAGCCGGCGCGCGAACGCCTGCGTCGGCTCCTCGTCGCCCGTGATCACCGGCGTGATCGGCGTCTCGCTCTGACCGGTGTCGAACCCCATCTCGTGCAGCCCCGCCTTGAACGACCGCGTGTTGTCCCAGAGCCGTTCGATCCGTTCGGGTTCGTCGCGGATGATGTCGAGAGCCTCGAGGCACGCAGCGGTGACGGCCGGGGGGGCGCTCGTCGAGAACAGGTACGGCCGCCCGCGGTTCCGCAACCACTCGATCAGATCGTGGGGCCCGGCAACGAACCCGCCCAGCACGCCGATCGCTTTGGACAGCGTCCCCACCTGGACGTCGACCCGGCCGTGGAGCCCGAAGTGGTCCACCGTGCCGGCGCCCTGCGTGCCGAGGACCCCCGACGCGTGCGCGTCGTCCACCATCATGATCGCCCCGTGCCGTTCGGCGACCTCGACGAGATCGGGCAACGGCGCGATGTCGCCGTCCATCGAGAACACGCCGTCGGTGATCAGGAGCTGCCGGCGGTCCGGCGACTTCGTCTCCTCCAGCAGTCGATCTGCATGCTCGGCGTCCTTGTGCTCGAAGACCTTGATCTCGGCGCGCGAGAGCCTCGCGCCGTCGATGATCGACGCGTGATTGAGCCGGTCGCTCACGATCACGTCGCCCTTGTCCAGGATCGCGGCGACCGTGCCCGCGTTGGCGGCGAAGCCCGACTGGAACATCACGGAATCCTCGGCGTGCTTGAACTCCGCGAAGCGTCGCTCCAGCTCTCGGTGCATCGACATCGTCCCGGCGATCGTGCGAACCGCGCCGGTCCCGGCACCCAGCTCCGCCGCGGCCTTGGAGGCGGCGGCGTTCATCCGCGGGTGGTTCGAGAGCCCGAGGTAGTTGTTCGACGCGAGGTTGATCACGTCCCGCCCGTCGAACCGAGCCCGCGCGCCGGTGGGCCCGTCGAGCGCGCGTTCGCGCAGCAACAGCCCTTGCGAATCGAGCTCGGCGAGCCGTTCCTTCAGGTAGTCGAGCGCTCCGGGCATCGAGAGGTCACGCTACCGCATCACGCTGGCGGGCTACGCTGTCGTGACGGACCGAGGAGGTCGTGTGGAGATCGAGCTCGACGGGTTCCTCGCGGATTCGGTGGCCAACGTCCAAGGCAAGCTCTACGCGCTCGGAGCGGGGTGGAACCGCATCGCGGTCGCGTTGTTCCCGGCTCGGCACGATCGCGTCGCGATCGGCCTGCTGTTCCGCGTGGCTGCAGGTTCCGAACGCAAGCCCCGCCGCTTCGAGCTCCGGCTGCTCGGTCCCTCGGACGAGGAGCTCGTGCTGGGCTCCGGGCAGGAGGGTCCGGTCAACCGCATCGGCGGCGAGTTCACGGCGGGCGCCGAGGAGGAACAGGTCGTGCCGATCGCGCTCAACCTGAACGGCCTCACGCTCCCCCGGCCCGGAACCTACCGGGTGATCGTCTCGACGGACGGTACCGACCTCAAGACGCTCACGTTCCGGGTCGAGGCGCTCGCCGCGCGGGCGAGGCAGCAGGCGCAGCAGCCGTCCACCGGAACCGCGGGCTACCTCTAGCCGTTCGCGCTCGGGACGGACGATCCATCGGTCGCCCTGGGGAACACGATCACCTTCGCCGCGTGACCCGACGCGGCGACCTCGAACGCCTCGTCGAAGCGCTCGATCGGGAAGCGGTGCGTGATCACCGGCGAGACGTCCACGCGCCCGGTCGACAGGAGCGTGGTCGTCTGCTGCCAGGTCCGGAACATCTCGCGCCCGGTGATCCCCAGGATCCTGGCCTCCTTGAAGATCACCTGGTCGTTGAGGTCGAGCGTGACCGGCCCGTCGGGCAGACCGAGGAGCGACACGCGGCCGCCCCGGGCTACCATCCTCGTGCCCTGGTCGATCGCGGTCGCGTTCCCCGACATCTCGAGCACGACCTCGGCGCCGTTGTCGTCGGTCGCGTCGAGGACTACCTCGACCGGATCCTCGGACTTCGGGTCCACGAGCAGGTCCGCCCCCATCTTCGCGGCGAGCGCCCGGCGTTCGTCGTTCGGCTCGATCGCGATCACCTTCCAGGCGCCGAGCGCCCGGGCGATCCCGACGGCGAATAGGCCGATCGGCCCGCACCCGATCACGGCGACAGGGTTCGTCAACAGGTCCTGTCCCCCCTCGGTTCCGAACGTCGCGTGCACCGCGTTGCCGAACGGTTCCATGACCGACGCATGGTCGGGGTGGATCCCCTCGCCGACGATCCACGCGTTGTCCGCCGGCACCACCACGTACTCGGCGAACGCGCCCTCGGTGTCCACGCCGAGGATCCGGAGGTTCCGGCAGATGTGCGCTCGCCCGGTCCGGCAGGTCGAGCAGACGCCGCAAGCGATGTGGGTCTCGACGGCGACGAAGGACCCCGGATGCACGTGGTGGACCTCGGGCCCCACGCGCTCGACGGTGCCCGCCACCTCGTGACCGAACGTCATCGGCACGCGCGGGATCCGGCCCTGCGCCCATTCGTTCCAGTCGTAGATGTGCAGGTCCGTGCCGCAGATCGACGTGGCGTGGACCCGTACGAGGACCTCGCCTTCCTCGGGTTCGGGGACCGGAACGTCCACGAGCTCGGCGCCTGGTCCTCTGGCCGTCTTGCGCAGCGCACGCATCGTGCCCACGAGGCCAGCCTAGCGCTCGACCGGTGGACACCGCTCAGCGGAACCCGGAGGCTTCCAGCAGCGTCGAAGCCGGGACCACGGAGGAACCGATGACCTCTCGGAAGTCCTGGGCCCTGCTCGCGCTCGTCTTCGTGCTCGCGGCCTGCGGCCGTTTCAGCGATGCCGGCGGTTCGACCGGTGCGACCGGACCGGGCGGAACCGGCTCGACCGGTATCGAACACCCCACCGGCGCGGACGAGGTGGTTCTGCGCGTCGAGTACGTGGGCGGGTTCGTGCCGGTGGACTTCACGTTGCGATCGATCCCGTCCTGGTCGCTGTTCGGCGACGGGACGCTCATCCTCCAAGGTCCGCAGATCGAGATCTATCCGGGGCCGGCGCTCCCCGCCCTGACGGCGACGCCGATCTCCGAGGAGGGCGTCCAGGCGATCCTCGAGGCCGCGCGCGACGCGGGCCTCATGGACGGCGACACGTCGTACGGCAACGACTGCATCGCGGACGCCGCGACGACCCAGTTCACGACCACCGCGAACGGGACCACGTCGGTCGTGTCCGCGTACGCGCTCGACGTCGGAGAGCAACCGGGGGGCTGCGGCGCCGAAGGCGACGCCGACGAGCGCGTCGCGCTGGCGAAGTTCCAGATGATGCTCGGCGACCTCTCCGGCTGGCTCCCCGAGGGCTCGGTCGGGCAAGAGGCGCCGGTCGACCCCTCCGAGCTCCGCGTCTACTCGCAGCCCTACGAGGGGAAACCGGAACCGCCGCAGGACGACGTCGCGTGGCCGCTCGGCGAGCCGCTCGCGTCGTTCGGAGACCGTATGGAGGACTTCGGGGCCCCGATGCGCTGCGGCCTCGTGAGCGGTGAGGACCTGGGCACGTTGCTCCCGGTCGCCGAGGCGTCCAACGAGATCACGCCGTGGTCGAGCGACGGGGAGGACTATCGCCTGATCTTCCGGCCGCTGCTTCCGGACGAGAGCGGCTGCTGATCGGGAGCCCGGCTAGAGGGTGCGCCGGCGCGGAGGACGAAGTCCCGAGCGCCGGCCCCTCCCCGAGGCGGAGAAGACGACCCGGGGCGGGGCGACCTTCATGCCGTCTTCCTCGAAGGCCTCATGGAGCTCGAGCCGGGCGGCCATTCGGCCGATGTCCCCTTGCTGGTCGGCGGTGACGAGCGTGATGCCGGTGCCCGTTCCGCCCGCGCGAGCCGTCCGCCCGACGCGGTGCACGTAGCCCTTGTCGTCCTGCGGGGGGTCGTAGTTCACGACGTGGCTGATCCCGGCGAGGTCGAGCCCGCGGGCGGCGACGTCGGTCGCGACCAGGACGTCCACCTTGCGCAGCTTCGAACCGCTCGAGCGCACGCTGTCTGGCGCGCTGCGGCATGTCGCCGTGCATCGCCTCGGCCAGAACGCCCTTGGCGCGCAGCTTGTGCACGAGCCGGTCGGCTCCGCGCTTCGTCCGGACGAACACGAGCGTGAGCTCGCCATCGTGCCCGAGCAGCTCGATCAACGTCTCGACCTTCGAATGCGCGGAGACCGACACGAATCGGTGGTCGACCCCTTCCACGGTCTCGCCCACCGATTCGACATCGTGTCGGACGGCCTCATGCGTGTACGCGCGAGCGAGGTTCCCCACTGCGCCGTCGAGCGTCGCCGAGAAGAACATCGTCTGCCGGTCCTTCGGGATCCGCCGCACGATCCGGTCGACCTGCGGCTGGAACCCCATGTCGAGCATGCGGTCGGCCTCGTCCAGGATGAGGATCCGGACCCGTTCGAGGCGGACCAGGCCGCGCTCGGCGATGTCCTGCAACCTTCCGGGCGTCGCGATCAACACGTGTGCCCGGCCGAGACCACGCGATTGCTCCTTCACGTTGGTGCCTCCGTAGGCCACCCCGACGCGCAGGCCCTTGACCTTCGCGACGTCGGCGAACTCGTCAGCGACCTGTTGCGCGAGCTCTCGCGTGGGCACGAGGACGAGCGCCGCGGGCGCATCGTCGTTCGGACGGACGCGCTCGACGATCGGCAGCGCGAACGCGAGTGTCTTACCCGAGCCGGTGTTCGAGCGACCGAGGACGTCACGTCCTGCCATGGCATCGTCCAGCACGAGCGATTGCACCGGGAACGGGGCGTCGATCCCTCGCGCGCGAAGCGCCTCGATCACGGGACGCGACACGCCGAGGTCGGCGAAGGTTCGGGTGGTCATGTTCGGCTCCTTCCGGGAGCATCGGGCGCGGCGATGCCGCGGTGATCACGGGGAGGTTTGGCCTTGCCCCGAGACTCCGGTCAGGTAACCCAGAAGGAGGAACGAGGAGCGAAACCTCACGGACGGCGATGCCGTCCTCGGCAACCACGATACCAGCAACGCTTCAGGATGCGAGGAGCAGCAGCAAGATCATCGCGTAGTGACAGGCAGCCGCGGCCACCATCAACGCGTGCCAGATCTCGTGGTAGCCGAACGTCGAGGGCCGTGGATCCGGTCGCCGGCTCGCGAACACGATCGCCCCGGCCGTGTACAGGAGACCGCCCGTCACCATCAGGATCATCTGAGCGGGGCTCATCGCCCTCAGCAACTGCGGGAACGCCACGACGGCGAGCCATCCGAGCACCATGTACAGCACGGCACTCGGCACCATGAGTCCGTCCGGTCGCGCCAGCTTCATCGTGACGCCGACCACCGCGCCGGCCCAGACGACCGAGATCAGGACGACCTCCCAGGTTCCTCCGAGCACCAGCGCCGCGACGGGCGTGTAGCTGGCGGCGATGAGCACGAAGATCATCGAGTGATCGAGCCGCTTCATCCAGCGGCGCGCACCCTCGGACCACGCCCCCCGGTGATACGCCGCGCTCGAGCCGAGCACCGCGGTCAGGCTCACGGCGTAGATGACCGCGACCGCCGTGGCCGCGGGCCCGCTCGCGAGCAGCACGAGGAGCGCGCCGGCCGGGATCGAGACGAAGAACGCGACCTGGTGGATCCGGCCGCGGAGGCTGGGCTGCGGGAGCGTGGAGGCGAGACTCATCTCGGGGCATCCTATCGGTGCGTTCGGCTACCCTTCGACGATGGGGATCGACCTCGCCCGGCGGATCGCGGTGGCCCGCGGGGGCGAGCCCGCCGACGTGGTGCTCTCCGGCGGACGGGTGCTTTCGGTCTTCACGGGTGAGCTCGTCGAGGCGGACGTCGCGATCGCCGATGAGCACATCGCCGGCGTCGGCGACCGCTACGAAGGACGCGAACGCGTCGACGTCTCCGGTCTGACCCTCGTCCCCGGCTTCATCGACGGCCACATGCACCTGGAGACGACGAAGCTCCGGCTCGATGAGTTCGCCCGGGCCGCGCTCCCATGGGGAACCACCACGGTCGTGCTCGACCCCCACGAGATCGCCAACGTGTTCGGCATCGAGGGCGTCCGTGCCCTGCTGGCCAACGCGGCCGACGTTCCCCTCGACGCGTACGTGATGGTCTCGTCGTGCGTGCCCGCCTCGCCGTTCGAGTCGTCGGGCGCGACGCTGACGCCGGACGACATCGCCGAGCTCCTGCGGACGGAGCCGAGGGCGATCGGACTGGCCGAGATGATGGACTACCCCGCCGTCGTCGCGGCCGATGACGATGCCGTCGCGAAGGTGAAGGCCGCGGCGGGGCGGCACATCGACGGCCATGCTCCGGGGCTTTCCGGCTCCGCGCTGAACGCGTACCTCGCGGCCGGCGTCCGGAGCGACCACGAGTGCACCACGTACGAGGAGGCGCTCGAGAAGCGCCGCCTCGGCATGTGGATCATGATCCGCCAGGGTTCGGCGGCTCGGAACCTCGAGGCGCTGCTCCCACTCGTCCTCGAGCACGGGATCACCAACTGTCTCCTGTGCACCGACGACCGCGAGCCGCACGATCTGCAGGAGCACGGCCACATCAACGACGTGATCCGGGAGGCCGTCGCACTCGGCTGCCCGGCCCCCGACGCCGTCGTGATGGCGACGCTGAACGCGGCCCGGTACCACCGCCTCCACGAGCTCGGCGCGATCGCACCCGGATACCTCGCGGACATCGTCGCCGTCCCCGACCTCGTCTCGTTCCGGCCCGAGCGCGTCTGGAAGCGAGGTCGGCTCGTCGCCGAGGACGGCCACAGCACGGCGATCGCCCCCTCGGCGATGCCGGATTGGATGCACGACAGCGTGAGCGTTCGCGAGCTGTCGCCGTCGGACTTCGAGATCGTCGCGGACGGCCACGTTCGCGTGATCGGTGTCGAGCCCGGAACGATCGTCACCCGCTCGCTCGTCGACGAGCCGCTGCAACGCGACGGGAAGGCGCACGCCGACCCGGGACGCGATCTCGCGAAGATCGCCGTCGTCGAGCGGCACCGGGGCACCGGCCGGATCGGCCTCGGGTTCGTGCGCGGGCTGGGCCTCCAGGCCGGGGCGCTCGCGTCGACCCATGCCCATGACGCGCACAACCTCGTGGTGGTGGGGATCGACGAAGGCGACATGGCGCACGCCGCGAACCGGCTCCGCGAGATCGGCGGGGGTCAGGTGGTGGTCGTGAGCGGCACGATACTCGCCGAGTTGCCCTGCCCGATCGGCGGACTGCTGTCGGACCTCCCGTTCGAAGAGGTCGCGGCGCGGACCCGCATCCTCGAGGGAGCCGCCGAAGAGGCGGGGACCACCCTGCCCTCGCCGTTCATGGCGATGTCGTTCATGGCGCTCTCGGTCATCCCGGAGCTCAAGCTCACCGATCGCGGGCTGGTCGACGTGAACCGGTTCGAGCTCGTCCCGCTCGAGGTGTAGACGGGCGGCTACACGAGGAGGTCGCGCACCGACCGCGCGATCCGTTCGGACGAGATCCCCGCCCACTCGCGCAGCTCATCGGGCGTCCCGGACCCCGGCATCTCGGTGACGCCGATCTTGTGCACACGCCCGGAAAGCTCGCCGTCGGACGCGAGCGCGCCGAGCACGGCGTCCCCGAGGCCGCCATCGATCCAGTGGTCCTCGACGGTCACGATCAGACCGGTCTCGGCGATGGCCGTTCGGAGGGTCTCGACGTCGATCGGCTTGATCGAGTAGCAATCGATCACCCGAGCCGCGACGCCGTCGGCGGCGAGCCGGTCGGCCGCCGCGAGCACTTCGTGGACCGTGATCCCGGCGCCGACGAGCGTCACCCGGTCCGCGCGCGAGGAGCGGAGCGTCTTCGAGCCGCCGATCGGGAAGTCCTGGTCCGCTCCGTACACCACGGGGGTCTTCTCCCGCGTGGTCCGCAGGTACGAGATGCCCGGCAGGTCGGACATCGAGACGACCAGTTCGGCCGTCGAGGTGCCGTCGCACGGGTAAAGCACCGTCGAGCCGTGCACCGCCCGCATCATCGCGAGATCCTCGAGCCCCATCTGCGACGGACCGTCCTCGCCGATCGACACACCGGCGTGCGAGCCCGAGAGTCGGAGGTTCGCCCGGCTCACCGCCGCCATCCGGATGAAGTCGTATGCGCGCGTCAGGAACGCCGCGAACGTGGCCGCGAACGCGACCTTGCCGAGCACCTGCATGCCGACCGCCATCCCGATCATGTTCTGCTCGGCGATGTAGCTCTCGACGAAGCGTTCGGGCGCGACCTTCTGGAAGTCCTCGGTGTGGGTCGAGTTCGAGACTTCGCCGTCGAGCACGACGACCTCCGGACGCGCGGCGAGCGCGGCGAGCGCCTCGCCGAACGCCTTGCGGGTCGCGACCGCCTCCGTGAACTCCGGGAGCCGCACCGGGGCGCCGTTCGCAGGCGGCGGTGCGCCGGCCTCGGGCTTGTGCGGCGAGATGCGGAGGTCCCGCACCCCTCCGAGCTCGGCGATCGCTCGGTCGGCCTCCTCAGCCGAGAGCGCCTTGCCGTGCCACCCGTCCTCGTCCTGCACCAAGGAGACGCCGTGGCCTTTCTGCGTCTTCGCGATCACCAGCGTCGGCCGGTCCGTGTGCTCGGCCTCGGCGTACGCGGCGTCGACCGCGGCCACGTCGTGGCCGTCGACCTCGAGCGCGTGCCAGCCGAACGCGCGTGCTCGGTCCGCGTACGTGTCGAGATCCCACTGGAGCATGGTCGGCCCGCGCTGCCCGAGGCGGTTCACGTCCAGGATCGCGATCAGGTTGCCGGCGCCGTGGTGGGACGCGTTCGCCATCGCCTCCCAGACCGATCCCTCGGCCGACTCGGAGTCGCCGAGGAGGCACCACACGCGTCCCGGCAGGTCGTCGATCCTCAGCGCCAGGGCCATCCCCAGCGCGATCGGGAGACCCTGTCCGAGGGACCCCGTCGCCACGTCGATCCACGGCATCTCTCCCAGCGGCACCGGGTGACCCTGGATCGGCGAGCCGAAGCGCCGGAAGGTCATCAACTGGTCGTCCGTGACGGCGCCTACCGCCTTGAGGATCGAGAACATCAGCGGGGACGCGTGGCCCTTCGACAGGACGAAGCGGTCGTTGGCACGGTTCGCCGGATCGGCGACGTCGAGACGCAGATGGTCGTTCCACAGGACGGCCATGAGGTGCGCCGCCGACATCGACGAGGTCGGGTGGCCGGAACCCGCGGCGGTCGAGCAGCGGATCGAGTCCACCGCGAGCTGCGCCGCCAGCTCGTTCCACTCCTGCACCGTTCCCATCGACGCCTCCTCGCTCCGTTCGATCGGAGTCTAGGTTCCCCGACCGGCCTCCGTTCACCCGTGTGCGCGAGGCGTCACCATCGGGGCCGGCCGTGTGGGTCCCCTGCTACCCTGAACCGCCTATGGCCGACTACAAGGAAGTTCGCGTCGAGCGCCTGTACCTGAAGGTGCCGAACACCGACAAGCTCCGCAAGAACGCGGCGGGGCGGCACAAGCACCTGCTCGCCGGCGGCTGGCGCGAGATGGAGCGCCGGCAGGAGATCGACCACATCTGGGTCCGGTACGAGCGCACGGGGCCGACGCCGCTCCGGCTACGGCTGCCGCGGCCGGAGAAGGACCAGGGCCGGTTCGAGCGCCGTCCGCGGATGGGGATGCGCGACGGCGGTCGCGGGCCCCGCGGTCGCCGCTGACCCGCCGCTCGGCTGACCACCGGTACCGAGCGCTCGCCAGCGGTGACGGTACCCTGCATGAGCATGAGCCGCATCTCGAGGACGACGGCGTGAGCGGATCCGACGTTCGCCCCACGCACGAAGCCGGACGCGCGCACGCGTCCGAGCAGCCGTTCGCCTATCCGCTCCAGCGCGAGTTCGTCGAGCCCGACTGGCGTCGCCTGCCCGGCTTCGCGGACGTGACGAAGGAGCAGTGGGAGTCCGCGCAATGGCAACGCGCCCACTCGATCAAGAACCTCGTCGAGCTCAAGCGCGCGCTGGGCGACCTGCTCACCGATGAGCTCTACGCCGACATCGAGCGCGACCAGCAGGAGCGGGCCACGATGTCGATGCTGATCCCGCCGCAGATGATCAACACGATGGACGAGTCCGACCTGCGGGCCGACCCGGTTCGTCGCTACATGGCACCTGCGCTGTCGGACCGCGAACGCGAGTTCCCCTCCCACCCGATGGCCGCTCGCGACTCCCTCCACGAGGCCGACATGTGGGCCGTCGAGGGGCTCACGCATCGATACCCGACCAAGGTGCTCGCCGAGCTCATCCCGACGTGTCCCCAGTACTGCGGGCACTGCACGCGCATGGACCTGGTCGGCAACGACACGTCGCAGATCCTCAAGTACAAGTTCGAGACGAAGCAGAACGAACGATGGGACGCGATGCTCGACTACCTCCGGAAGACCCCGTCGGTGCGCGACGTGGTGGTCTCGGGCGGTGACATGGCGAACGTCCCGATCAAGCGACTCCAGGAGTGGCTGTTCGGGCTGATGGACATCGAGCACGTGCGGGACGTCCGCATCGCGACGAAGGGCCTCATGGGGATCCCCCAGCACTTCCTGCAGGAGGACGTGCTGCAGGGTTACGCGGCGATCGCCGAGCGGGCGCACGAGCGCGGCGTCGACGTCGCGATCCACACGCACGTGAACGCCGCCCAGCAGGTGACCCCGCTCGTCGCCGCGGCCGTTCGGAAGCTGCTCGACATGGGGTACCGCGACGTTCGGAACCAGGGGGTGCTGCTCCGAGGGGTCAACACCACCACCAACCAGATCCTGGAGCTGTGCTTCGCGCTCCTGGATCACGCGAAGATCATGCCGTACTACTTCTACATGTGCGACATGATCCCCAACAGCGAGCACTGGCGCCTGGCGGTCTGGGAGGCGCAGGAGCTCCAGTTCTCGGTCATGGGCTACCTCCCGGGATTCGCCACGCCGAGGTTCGTCTGCGACGTTCCGTTCGTCGGCAAGCGGTGGGTGCACATGGCGAGCGATTACGACCGCACGAAGGGCATCACCTACTGGAAGAAGAACTACCGGACCGGGATCGAGCACGACGATCCCGACGCCCTCTCACGAGAGCACGCGTACTACGACCCGATCTACACGCTCCCGGAGGAGGGACAGCGGTACTGGCGCGAGTTCATGGCCGAGGACCAGGGCCGCGAGCTCCAGCCCGTGTCTCCCTGACGCGTCCGCGAGCGGTTGCCGCCCACCGCCCCGACGGGGGCCGACTCCGGCTCAGTCCGTCGGGTCCCCGATCGTCCGGAGGTGCGGCCAGGAGGCCCGGAACTGCGCCAACGAGGTCCCGTACGGGCATTCGTCGCGCAGCGGAAGGATCAGCTTGTCGAAGTTCGGGTTCTCGAAGTCGAAGGCGCCCGACAGCGGATCGGCGTCCCGGTCCCGCTTGGTCATCGGCTCCAGGTCGAAGACCCGCTCGATGAACGCGAGTACCGAGCTGAACTCGTAGACGTTGTCGTCGACCGCACCGCCGTCGGGGTTGTCCCCGGCCACCGTGTACGGCGAGATGATCAGCGCCGGCGTACGCGGACCCAGGCCCATGATGTCCACCTGCGGAGGCGGCAAATGGTCGTAGAAGCCTCCGAAGTCGTCCCAGACGACCACGATGGCCGTTGAGCGCCAGTACTCGCTCTTCATGATCGTGTTGACCTGGTGGACGGTCCAGTTCTCACCGGCGCACGTGCTCTTCCCCGCTCCCGGATGCTCGTTGTACGACTCGTCCGGGACGATCCACGAGACCGCGGGCATCTCGCCCTGACGGACGTCCTGAACGAACTCTGTCGGCGGGCGCACCTTCTGCCACATCGGCCCGTAGCGGACGTGACGGATCATCTGCAGAGCGTTCATCCAGGCGTTCTCGTTCGCGTAGTACTTCCACGAGATCCCGGCCTGCTCCAGCTGGTCGGGCAGGATCGGGATGTCGAAGCACAGGCGGATCTGCCCCCAGTAGTCGGCGAGGTCATAGGTGTTCGTCCCGTTCTTGTTGATGTCGCGCTCGAGCTCCATGATCCGGTCCGCGAACCGGCGCGCGTCCTCCGGGTTGAACCGCGTCGCGTACTCGACGGAGTCGTCGCAGTAGCTCCCCGGCGTCTCGGCGTTCCCCTTGTTGTCGACGATCCAGTTCGCCTGGGCCGCAACGGTGTACAGGTGTTCGGGAAGCGTCGGTCCGTACATCGACGTGAAGAAGTGGTCCGAGAGCACGAACCGGTCTGCGTACGCCCAGTAGTTCGGAACGCCGTCCCGGTCCAGGTACGAGTAGCCGGTCATGTCCGCGCCGAACAGGTCCGCGTTCTCCGACTGCGGGATCACTCCGTTCATCCGGTTGAACCCGTTCATCTTGCCGTCGTTGATGGCCGCCAGCCCGCACCGGAAGCAGTGCGTCAGGTCGTGCTCGTAGACGTCGGGGCCCTCGGTGAGTTGCACGACCGGGCCGTCGCGGCACCCGTCCTCGTCGCAGCGGATCGTCCCGCCCTCGGTCGCCCCGTCGGCTCCCGGGTAGGTCGCGAAGTAGTTGTCGAAGGTTCGGTTCTCCTTGACGATGAACACGACGTGCTCGATCGGCGTCTGGCCCGGGACGATCGTCTGATCGTTCGTCGGCCCGGAGCCGTCGCCGTTCCCGTCGCCATCGCCGTTGCCCGTTCCGGTTCCGCCCGTGACCGGCGCGGTGGCCCCGTCGCCGGTTCCGCCTGCCTGGTCGGTGTCGTCCCCGCGACCGGCGGCCCACGCGAGTCCCGCGATCACGACCGCGAGGGCCAGCAGGAACGCAGCGAAGCCTCTGCGGCGGGCTGCTCGGCGCTTGTCGAACCGAAGGCGGCGCTTCGGGACGGGGACGCGTGAGCCAGGACCGGATGGCACGCTCATGCGCAGTAGCCTACCGGCACATCTGCGGATACCCGACCGGGTCGTCGACGACGGTCAGCCGCGTGCCCGGCGTGAGGCGACGACCTCGAGGGCGACCAGGGCGAACAACGCCCCGACCAGCAGCGGGACGCGGGTCTCGGAGCGGTCGTCGAACCCCGGAGGCGGTGGCACGCAGAGCTCCCGGAGGCGAGCGCGAAGGTTGGTCACGACCTCGCTCGCCGAAGGGGCTTCCGAAAGGTTCTCCAGTTCGAACGGGTCGGCCTGGAGGTCGTACAGCTCCTCCTCGCCCGTGGCGTACCGCACGTACTTCCATCGAGCCGACCGCACCGCGCAGTACGTCGTGACCGCGTTCGTCCCCTCGAGATGCTCGATCAGGAAGTCCCGGCGCCAGGACGTCGTGCGCTCGTCGAGCAGCGGCAGCATGCTCCGGCCGTCGGTGGCGGGATGGCGCACACCGACGGCGTCGGCGATCGTCGGCGCGAGGTCGATGTTCAGCGCCAGCGCCGTCTCCGATCGGGCCATCCACCCGGCGGCATCCCACCGGAGCACGAGCGGAACCCGGATCGCCTCCTCGTACGGCGCTTCCTTCTTCGTCCACCGGTGCTCGCCGTGCAGGATCCCGTTGTCGGAGGTGAACACGACCAGCGTGTTCTCGAGGCGACCCGACTCGTCGAGCGCATCGAGGATCTCGCCGATCGCTCGGTCGACGCCGAGCAGCGATCGGTACTGCTCACGACGGAACGCGTCGATCGCTCGCTCCTCGTCTGCCGACAGGAGCGGGAGATCGCGGACCCACGACGGCTTGTCCGAGACGTCGGCCTCGTCGAACGACGTGGGGCGCGCCGGAGGGAGGTCGGCGAACGCGTCCTCGTCACCCGGTGACGGGATCGCCGGCGCGTGCGGGACGGCCGGGGCATAGACCATGAACAGGGGTCCGTCAGTCTCGCGCACGAACGCGACCGCCCGGTCGGCCAGGACCTCGGTGGAGTGATGGTCCGGCGACGCGCCGAACTGCCGCACCCGGCCGTCGATCGTGAGCCCGTATTCGTACATCTCGGCGTGCACGAAGGCTACCCATCGGTCCCACCCGGGAGGCACGTACCCCGTCACCGCCGAATGCTGACCGCCGTCGATGTACTTGCCGAACAGACCCGTGCGGTACCCGGCGTCCTGCAACCACGTCGCGAGCGTGGATGAGTCGTCGAACCAGTCGAACCGCCCGAAGGGCGGGTCCTGCCGATACACCAGATGCGTGTGCGAGTAGTTGCCGGTCAGGATGCTCGCGCGGCTCGGACAACAGAGGGGATTCACCACGAAGGCCTCGGTGAACGTGACGCCCGGGCCCGTGAGGCGTTCGGACACGATCGGCATCGCCCAGAGCGTGTCCCACCGCTGGTCGTCGGTGACGATCAGCACGATGTCCGGTGGATCCTCCTGGGCCGCCGCTCTGGTCGGCGGGCCGAAGGCACCCCCGACGATCGCAGCGACGACGAGCGCCGAACCGGCGAGGCTCCGCGCCCGCTTCACTCGGATCGGTACGCGTCGAGCGCGACGGACAGCCGTTCGACGACGGTCGCGAATCGCGGCTCGTCCACCACGTTCACGAGCTGGAACGGATCCTCTCGGAGCGCATACAGCTCACGCTCGCCGGTGGCGAGCTCGACGTAGGCGAACCTCGTGCGTTCGCAGCGCCCACCACGCGGGAACGGAGGCCTGGTCGCCCAGCCACTCGGCGTAGACCTCGCCGGGGATACCGTCGGTCGCCCGCCGTCCTCAACAGGGTCGACGAGGCTGACACCCGCGAGGGATCGAGGCGGCGTGACGCCCGCGAGCTCGGCGATCGTCGGCGCGAGGTCCACCGTCGAGACGATCGCTGGCTCGGAACGATGCGCGACCTCCGGCATCCGCACCAGGAACGGCACCCGCAGGCACTCGTCGTACGCGCAGGTCTTCATCGTCCAACGATGCTCGCCGAACGCGAGGCCGTTGTCCGACGTGACCACGATCACGGTGCTGCCCAGGGCGTCGCGCTCGTGCAGGGCTCCCGACGATCGCCCGGATCGCGTCGTCGACCGCCCGGAGCGCCTCGTACGAGCTGCGGCGGGACGCCTGGTAGTCCGCCAGCATGGCGGCATCGGCCGGCGGAAGGTCGCGAACCCACGAGGGCTTGTCCGAGACGTCGGCCTCGCCGGTCGACGGTGGCATCGGCACCGAGGCGTTCGGGTACGTCCCCGAATGCCTGCGGCGCCGGGGTCCACGGCGGGTGGGGCGCGGTCGGCGCGAACCACAGGAAGAACGGCCGGCCGAGCGGCGCCTCCCGGATGAACTCGACGGCCTTGCTCGCGAACACGTCGGTCGCGTAATCCTCCTCGGCGCTCCCGTAGCGGACCGGCAGACCCTGTTCGATCAGCGTGTAGTCGTAGTAGAGGTTCGTCGCGGGGCCGTGCTGCTTCGCCCACCAGCGATCCCACCCTTCGGGCACGAACGGCGGGCGTCCGAAGGGGTATCCGTTCAGGTACTTGCCGACGAGCCCAGTGTGGTACCCGTCGTCGTGGAGCCAGGCGCGCACCGTCGTCCCTTCGTCCAGACGTTCGGCGTCGTCGTTGTCCAGCACGTTGGTGTCGTGCGAGAGACGGCCGGTCAGCATCGTGGCCCGGGAAGGACAGCAGAGGGGCGTGTTCACGAACGCCCGCTCGAACACGACCCAGTGGTCGTCGGGATCGAGCACCCGATCCTGCAGGTAGGGCATGACGGGCGTGGGGCTGGGGATCGAGTCGGCCGACTGGTCGTCGGTGACGATCACGACGACGTTGGGCCTCGGTTCCTCGCGGCCGCGGACGTCGGGCAGGAACGCGACCCCCCAGGCGAGCGCGGCGATCGCGAGCGCCGACCGCGAGACCGATCCGGATGGAGGACCGGCGAGAGGGCTCGGCGCGAGAGCCCCGTCGGTCACGGGTCTTCCGGAGCTTCCAGATGTTCTCGCCCGGCCACCGCCGGGCCCACTCGGGCGGCGCGAAATCCGGATACGTGGTCCGCGCCCGAGCCGGCGGGCGGAGCTCGATGAGGTCGAGCACCTCGAACCCGTTCGCGCGGAAGAGCCGGATCCACTCGCCGTACGGCAACTGGAACTCGACCGACTCGTCCCAGCGTTCCGCGCCGCAAGCCGAAGTAGTCGCGCACGAGCTCGGGCCCGGGCGGTTCGTCCCCGTCGCCCCAGCACAGCCAGACGATCGGGCTCGCCATGTTGAACGCGAACAGGCCGTCCGGCCGGAGCACGCGCGGCGGCCTCCGGCACCGTGAGGTGGGGGTCGGCGAAGGTCATCGCGCCGTGGTCGCAGAACACCACGTCGAAGCTCGCGTCGGCGAAGGGGATCCGTTCGGCGTTCGCGTTCACGAGCGGGAGCCGGGCGCCGGCCTCCGACATCAGCCGCGCCGCGTGCGAGAGCTGGCGGCTCGACAGGTCGAGGCCGACGGCACGCGCCCCGAGCGCGCGACAGGGCGATCGACCATTGACCGCCGCCGCAGCCGAACTCGAGGACCGTCTTGCCCCGAACGTCCCCGAGCACGTCGAGCTTGGACTCGGGGATCTCCCACACGCCCCAGGACGGCCGGTCGAAGCGGTTCAGCTGCGTCGCGTGCTCACGCTGGTACTCGTCGGCCTCCCGGTTCCAGCTCGCCCTGTTGCGGCGGACGTGCGGCGGCGAGGCGGTCCGCGCCCGCGAAGCGCCCGTGGCTCGCGCCCCGCGTCCGCGGTCGCTCATCGGTCGAGCCAGCCGGCGTCGCGATCGTTGGCGTCGGCGACCAGTCCCGCCACGATCGAGACCGCGATCTCCTCCGGCTCCCGGCCACCCAGGTCCACGCCGAGCGGTGAGCGGATCCGGGCAAGGTCGTCGTCGCCGAACCCGAGCTCGCGGAGGCGCTCGACGTAGGGTCCCACGTGCCGACGGCTCCCCATGACCCCGACGAACCGAGCCGGCGACCGAAGCACGGCCGCCAACGCGTCGGCGATCCCGGGCGCGTCGTGATCGGTGAACACGACGCGCGTGTCGTCGTTCAGCGCGACCTCGTCGAAGCCGACCGACAACGTGGACGGCGGCGCGGTCCTCGTCCGTCACGCGCTCGGCGCGCTGCTCGACCAGCACGGGCGCGTACCCGAGCGGCGGCGTGAGACGGACGAGCGCACGGGACACGTCGTTCGCCGAGACGAGGACGAGCGTCGCGGCCACTTGGACGGGCTCGAGATAGACCTCGACGTCGCCCTGCTCGTGATGGTACGTGCGGATCTCGGGCCGGCCGCTCGCGAGGACGTCGACGGCGTCGCGGACCGCGGCCTCGTCGAACTCGGCGCATCCGAGCGTCCCGTGGACCTCCCCACCCGGCACGATCGTCATCGCGTTGCCGACGCGACAGGGCGGCGCGCCGTGGATCCGCACCGCCTTGGCCGTCACCGACGGCGTCGCGGCGTCACTCGGGAGCCGCCGCGTCGAAGGGGTGGCTCGCTCCGGCTTCGAGGCGCCGTCGTGTCCCGTCGGGTGAACGCCCGTCGCACCGCCGAGGAGCTCGACCGCGTGCGAGAGGACCGGCAGCACGGCCTCGAGGCTCTCGCGCGCGCCCGTGGGACTCCCCGGCACGTTCAGGATCAGCGTGTCACCACGAGCGCCGGCGACGGCCCGCGAGAGCGCCGCGAGCGGCGTGTGCTCGAGTCCGGAACGGCGCATCAGCTCGACGAGGCCCGGCGCCTCGCGCTCGATGACCGCGCTCGTGGCCTCGGGCGTCACGTCCCTGGGTCCGAGCCCCGTCCCGCCGGTCGTCACCACCAGCCGAACGCCACGCTCGTCCGAGAGCGTTCGCAGGAGCGACTCGATCTGCTCGCGTTCGTCCGGCAGGACCGAGCGCTCGACGATCTCGAACCCGGCGCTCGACGCAGGATCGGCCTCGACCGCGTCGCCGGATCCGTCCGCGCGCGTGCCCTGCGTGACCCCGTCGGACACCGTGACGACGGCCGCCGGAACGCCGTTCGAGTTCACGCGCCCATCCTGCCAGACGTGACCGTGGCCCGACCGCTCGCCGACGTTAGGAGAGTCGGCCCCGCGCCCTGCCGAGGAGTACGGTTCGATCGCGTAGGTGCCCGAGGGGAGACGACCATGGACGGGATGGATCGACCGGCTGGCGGAGACGCTCGGCGAGGACGCGCTGACGACCGAGGAGACGACGGAACTGCTCGCGGCGGCTCGCGAGGTCGCCCATCGGGTGGAGCGGAGGATCACGCCGCTCGCGACGTTCCTGATCGGTTCGTCCGTCGGGCGAGCGATGAGCGCAGGGGCGTCTCGTGACGAGGCGATGAAGGGCGCGCTCGGGACCGTCTCGGCGCTCCTGCCGGCCGCGCCGCCGGACGGATGACTCCCCGCTCGCGGGGGTAGGCTGGATGGACATGGACGTCTGGAACCCGCCGACCACGCCTGCTCCGGCGGAGGGGCCCCTGATCGACACGTTCGGCCGCGTCGCCGACGACCTTCGGGTGTCGGTCACCGACCGGTGCAATTTCCGGTGCACGTATTGCATGCCGGCCGAAGGGCTCGAGTGGCTGCCCAAGCACGAGATCCTCTCGTTCGAGGAGCTCACCCGGCTGTTGGGGCTGTTCGTGGGGCGGCTGGGCATCCGCTCGTTGAAGGTGACCGGCGGTGAACCCACCGTTCGAGCCGACCTGCCCGAGCTCATCCGCATGTTCCGGGGCGTCGCGCCGGACGTCGACATCTCGATGACCACCAACGGCGTCCTGCTCGAACGGCTCGCCCAGCCGCTCGCCGACGCGGGACTCGACCGCGTCACGGTCTCGCTCGATTCCCTGCTCCGGCATCGGTTCGAGGAGATGACGCGGCGGGACGCACTCGAGCGGGTGCTCGAAGGCATCCGAGCCGCCGAGGCTGCGGGCCTGTTGCCGATCAAGATCAACTGCGTCGTCATCGGCGGGACCAACGAAGGCGAGGTCGTCGACTTCGCCGGGTGGTCGCGCGAGCACGGCCACGTGGTGCGGTTCATCGAGTACATGCCGCTCGACGCGCAGCACGCGTGGGAGCGAGCGAAGGTGGTGCCGTCCGTCAAGATCCTCGAGGCCATCGATGCCGTCCACCGGCTCGAACCCGACGGGCCGGATCACGAGCCCGCGACGAGCTACCGGTTCGCGGACGGCGCGCCCGGCGGCATCGGCGTGATCGGCAGCGTGACGGCGCCCTTCTGCGACACGTGCAACCGGCTCCGGATCACCGCCGAAGGGCAGCTGCGCGCCTGCCTGTTCGCGCTCGAGGAGTCCGACCTCCGGGAGCCGATGCGCTCGGGAGCGGACGACGACGAGCTCGAAGCGCTCATCCGCGCGAACGTGTGGCGCAAATGGTCCGGTCACCGGATCAACCACGAGGACTTCCAGCAGCCCGAACGCTCGATGTCGGCGATCGGCGGCTGACGCCGGCGCTGGATCTGGCGGCCTGCTCCGAGCTCCTGGTCAGTCCCGGCGCGCGCGCCGTCCGGTAATCCTTCGGATCGTGTCGCCGGCCAGGAACCACCCGACCCCGAGCGCCACGATCCCGAAGAGGCCGAACAGGACGATCCCGAACCCGCGGGTCGCCTGGAGGAAGCCGGAGCCGGTCTTGAACTCCGGGTCCGGGTCGCCGAGGCTCGAGAGCCCGACCACGATCGCCCAGACGCAGACCGCGGCCAGGAGGAGGAACACCATCCCCAGCGCGAACGAGAGCCATTCGATCCAGTCGTGCGCGGCCATGGACTCGCTCAGCCGCCGCCGGAAGGTGCGGTAGCTCACCGCGACCTCCTCATAGTCCGGCCAGCTTCGCCAGACCCGAGATCTTCATCAGCACGAACCGCTTGCCCTGGCGCTCGACGAAGCCCCGCCGCTGGAAGTCGGACAGGATCCTCGTCACGTTCTCGCGGCTCCCCCCGCACAGGCTCGCGAGGTCGGCGTGGGTGACGATCGAGGGGAGGACCGCCCCGTCCTCGGGGAGCTCCTCGAGCGACGGCGAGACGAGCTGGAGCAGTCGTTTCGCGACGCGCCCTTTGAGGTCGAGGTACAGGAGGTCGTCCACGAACGCTTCCTGCGACTGGACCTGACGAGACAACGCGCGCAGAAGGGCCATCGCCGCGCTCGGGTCTTCCGTGAGGAAGTCGAGGAAATCGGGGCCGTCGACTCGCCAGACCTCCGACTCCTCGAGGGCGAGCGCACCGGCCGTCCTCGGCATGTCCCCGAGCACGCCGAGCTCTCCGAAGAACTGCGGCACCTCGATCGTCGTGTGCAGCTGCCGGTGGCCGCCCGACGAGTCCGAGCTGATCTCCACCCGGCCCGAAAGGAGGAAGAACACCTCCGGCGAACGGTCGCCCTGGTGGAACAGGTAGGTGTTCCGACGATACCGGCGGGTGCTTCCTCGGTTCGCGAACTCCTCGACGGTCCGGCGCGGGGCACCGTCGAACAAGGGCGTGTGCGCCATCTGGTCGATGATCCCGGCGGGCATCGTCGTCGTCGTCGCCATCGGGGCAAGCGTAGCCAACCCTGTGGCTCCCTGCGCGAACCGGACAATGGGACGGGGCCCGGCGTTGCCGAGCCCCGTCACGATCTACCGCCCTTTGGGCGCTAGACGCTTTAGCCTCTCGTCTTCTTCGCCGACCGCTTGGTCTTCTTGGTCGACCGCTTGGTCACCCTCGTCGCTGCTCCGGACGAGGCCTTGGCCGACTTGCCTGTTGCCGCCTTCGGCGTCACCTTCTTGTCTGCCACCCTGCTCACCTCCCCCGCATGGTCCGCCCCGAAGGGCTCTTGCAGGTCCTTCGTACTGGCGTCATCTTCGGCTCCGGCGCGGACCGCGTGTGTGCCGGCCGTCACCGCTTCCCGTGTGTCACCGGTCACGGTGACGGTGTGACGAACGTCACACCTGCTCGTCGAGCTCGGGGAGCGAGAGCGGATCCGGCCTCGGCGTGCATGCGCCGCAGTACAACGCGTCCTCCACGACCAGCGCGTGGGTCACGTCCTGGGTCTTGAACAGCTCGAGGACGTAGGGCAGCGTCTCGACGTGGTCCTCGCAGATCCCTCGGCCGCAGAATCGGCACGCCCCGACGGCGGTCCGCTTGCAGTGCCAGCAGTCCATCTCTACTCCTTCGGTGCCACTCAGTGTTGCGCGGTACGTCCCACGGCGCTGTGCTCGGTCAGCGTCCCGCGTCGGAACGCCGCCGCGATCACTCGGTCGAACGCCTCGCGGTCGATCCGGAAGACACGCACCGGCGTCTTGGCGACCACGGTGGCCGTCCTCGGGACGTCCATGAGCAGGGCGACCTCTCCGAAGTGCGAGCCGGGGCCCAGGGTCCCGATCAGCTGATCGTCCCGGAGCACGTCGAGCTTGCCGGACCCCACCGCGTAGAACGAGTCCCCCTCCTCGCCCTCGCGGATGATCTTCTCATCGGGCGCGACGTTCACCCAGCCCCCGTGCTCCATCAGCAGCCCGAGATCCGACGAGGTGAGCGACGCGAACGGGCGTAGCGAACGAAGCTCGGCGGCCATCTGCAGCGTGGGCTCCACGTCCTGCGTGGTGATCATCCCGGCGAGCAGCCGGTCGAACGTGCTCTCGTCCACCACGAACAGCTCGGCGCCCCCGACCGGGCGGACCGTCGCGCTCCTCGGCGCCCCGTTGACCAACCCGAGCTCGCCGAAGACGTCCCCGGGACCGAGCGTTCGCAGGACGCGATCCTTGCCGGTCTCCGGATCCTCCTCGACCACCTGGAGGGTCCCCGTTCGCACGACGTAGAACGCATCGGGGCGGTCGCCCTGTCGGAAGATCGGCTTGCCGGCGGGATACCGGCCGAGCGAGACACGACCGGCCAGATCGGACAGTAGGTCCTCGGGCAGATCGTCGAACAGCGGGGAGCCGTCGACCATGCGCGCCGCCTCGACCCTCCACTTGGTCTGCAGCTTGAACCGGAGCGCATCGATAAGCCCCTTGAGCTTGCGGTACAGGACACGCGCCAGCGAGATCAGCGCCCGGATGATCGGACCGGCCAGGAACAGCACGAGCGCCGCGAGGAACACCCTGCCGGGGAGGCCTGCGTTCCACAGCTCGGAGACGAGCCCCCCGAAGATCGTCTCCCAGAAGAAGAACGCCGTGGCGAGGGAGAAGATCGTGAACGCCACTCCGATGAATCCGTAGAGCGCGAGCCCGACCTCCTGCTTCGTGATCCGCTCTCGAGCACGCAGCTTGCGCCACAGGTCGTAGCGGATGAACTGGAGGGACCGAGGGCGCAGGTCGGGGACCTGGATCACGTCCGCCAAGATCCAATAGCCGTCGAGCTCGAGCAGCGGGATCAGGTTGAGGAACACGATGAAGTAGTTGAGCAGGGCCCAGGTGTACAGCAGCTGCGCGAACGGCATCTCGGGGAACATCCACAGGACGATCGCGGCGATGCCCGAGACCACGAGCTCGGCGAACGGACCCGCGAACGACTGCACGATCCGTTGTCCGCGGTCGAGCATGAGGCCATCGGAGGCTTCGACGAAGAACGCCGGCGACCCGAAATAGATCATGAACCCGGCGCTCTTGACCTTCCGACCGTAGTGGATCAGCACGACCGCATGGCCGAGCTCGTGGATGAACGTCAGCACGTAGTCCATCACCAGCAGGAGGAGGGTCTGGATGGCGAGCTGTCCCACTCCGAGCCGGAACTGGCCGGACTGCTGCACGGCGATGAACGCCGCGAAGCCGAGGACCGCGATCAGACCGGCCGAGATCGCGACCGCGGGCTTGAAGAAGTACTTGACGCCGTGCCGGTAGAGCCACTCGACGAGCCGGTGGGCGTCCTTCCATTCGACCTGGAGGTTCGTGACGAACTCACGGGCCTTCTCACGACCGACCGAAACCGGGTTGGCGGCACGGCGCACGATCTCGGTGGTGTCGACGTACCGATCGGTGAGGAAGTTGTTCGTTCGGAGCATCGTGACGAGGTCGACCACGTTGTCGAGCTCCAGGTCGCCCGACTCGCGGAACCGCTCGACCACGATGTCCTTCACGGTCCGGGTCCCGTCCATCATCCGCAGGAGCTCGACGTCGCCGACCTGGATCTCGTAGTGGAGGAGGTCCGTGGGGTTGGCGATCATCGCGTAGTCGTTGCCCCACTTGAGGCGGAAGATCTTGATCTCGATCTCGTCCCGTAGGTGCGGGCGGTACTCGGCGGGATCGACGCGGGCCCCGAGCCGGTCCCAGACCCCGTCCCCGTCCGAGGCCGGCGGCTCGTCCAGCCGCACGGCCACCTGCTCGTACAGGCCGGTCATCCCCGCTCCGGTGTTGCACTCTTCTCGTCGTCGATCCGGCGCTGGATCGACCCGTACACGGACATGCGCGGGGGCGGCCGGCGCCGGGAGGCCGCGATGTTGCCGATCACGCCGCCGGCGAGAAGCGCGAGGACCACCGCCGCCGCGACGGCCCCCCAGGTGAGCCCTCCGCCCTCGGCCTCGGAGCGCTCCGCGTCGGCACTCACGGTTTCGTCGTCGTCGGTCGTGGCGCTCACGCGGAACCGAACGTCCTCGGGGAACGCCGAGACGACGTCCGCGTCGACGGAGAACGAGAGGTTGCCGGCGCCGGTCGTGACGACGACGTCGGCGCCGCTCACCCGGAGATGGGTCGTCTCCGCCACCGCGCCGGTGCCGACGGCGATCGGCAGCTGCCCGACCCGAAGGGTGTTGTCTTCGATGTCGAACCGGATGTGCTCGAGCTCCTCAGATCCCGAGAGGGCGACCACCTCGATCAGGTGCAGCCCCTCCCAGCCCCCAGGCATGGTGGCGTCCGCGGCGATCGTGAGGGTCGAGCCTGCCGCGATGTCCCCGGTCACCTCTCCCGTGACCGTGGGTCTCGGACCCTGGGACCCGTCAGGAGGGCCCGTCGTCCCGGTCTGGGCGAGGGCGGCGCCGGGCACCAACGGCGCGAACCCTACGGCCGCGACCAGCAGCCAGCGATGCCGCGCTCCCCCTCTCACGCCGCGAATCTTCGACCGAGCGCCTGAGATACGCAACGTGACGCGGTGCACGGGGCCGGGGTGACGGCCGTCACGGCTCGAACGCGAGGGTGGGCCTACGGTGAGTTCGGGTTCAGAAGGAGGTGCGCAGATGCTGAGCGGAGACATGGCTCGCTCCCAGATCGCCGATCGCGTGCGCGAGGCGGAGACCGATCGGATCGCGAGGTCCACCCGGAAGGCGAGGACCCAGACCGAGAAGGGGTTCGTGCGCCGTTTCGGCCGCGCCGCGCTCGCCGCGGCGCTCTCGCCGATCAAGCACTGAGCCTCGGACCACGTTCATCGGGCCGCCACGTCCGGGCCACGGACGCGTCATCCGCCGTCGGTAGGTTCTCGGGCGCCGAGAGGCCGCGCCCCTCTCACGGGCAGGGGTCGGGCCACGAGCCCGACCCCTGCACCCCCCTCTCTCGATCGGATCCTCCACGGCGAGCGCCTACGAGGGCAGGTTGTGGATGTCGAGCGGCGGCAGGTCGTCCGCGGGCTCGAACCCCAGGATCGCGCCGTAGAACGCGAGCTCGGCCTCCAGCGACCGCTGGATGCTCCCGGCCTTGCGGAACCCGTGCTGCTCGCCTTCGAACAGGAGGTACGCGTAGGGCAGTCCCCTGGCCTCGAGCGCCTCGACGATGAGGTCGGCCTGGGAAGGCGGGACCACCTCGTCCTCGTCCCCCTGCAGGATCAGCAACGGCTTCGTGAGCCTGTCCACGTGCCGCACCGGAGAGCGCTCGGCCCACAGGTCCTCCGCCTCCGGCCACGGACCGACCAGGACGTCGTTGTACCTGAACTCGAACTTGTGCGTGAAGTTCGCGAACGGCTCGAGGTCGGAGACCCCGTAGTAGCTCGTGCCGGTCGTGAACCCGTCGCCGAACGTGAGGGCGCAGAGCGTGGTCCAGCCGCCGGCGCTCCCGCCGTGGATCAGCAGCCGATCGAGGTCGGCCAGCCCCTCGTTCACCAGATGCCGAGCGGCCGCCTCGGCGTCCTCGACGTCGACCACACCCCACTGCCCGTAGAGGCTCTCGCGGAACGCGCGGCCGTACCCGGTGCTCCCGCCGTAGTTCACGTCCACGTAGGCGAACCCTCGGCTCGTGAAGAACTGCTTCGACAGGTCGAACTCCGGCGTGACCTCGGAGGTCGGACCACCGTGGATCCGGACCAGCAGCGGGGGACGCTCGTCATCCGGCGGGGCGACGTCCGGGTTCGTGGGCGGATAGTAGAAGCCGTACGCGCGACGTCCTCCGGCCGACGGGAACTCGATCGCCTGCGGCACGGAGAAGTGCGAGGCGTCGAGCTCGACCGAGTCGCCTTCGCGCACCGTGTCGATCGCTCGGCTCGAGAGGTCGACCGCCACGACGTGATTGGGCGTCGACGCATCGCCCGCGATGAAGACGAGCCTGTCTCCCGAGGATCGGAGGTACGGCTCGAAGTTCGTGAAGGGCACGTCGAGGTCGAGCATCTCGCCGCTCACGGGATCGAGGATCGCGAGATGCTGGATGCCGTTCTGCCGATAGAGACAGGCGACCCGTCCGTCCGGAAGGAACGCGAACGTCGAGTAGCCGAACACCCACATCGGCACGCCGAACTCGGCCGCCAACGGCGTCAGGTTGGTCTGCTCGCCGTCCTCGTCCTCGCGGTACAGGTTCCACCAGCCCGTGCGGTCCGAGATGAAATGCAGGTGGCCCTCGGGGCTCCACGCGGGCTGGAAGATCGATTCGCTCGGACCTCCGGCCACCCGGCGCGCGGCAGCGGCGGGCGCATCGGAGATCCCTGCCACCATCAGCTCGGTGCCGTCCCAGGGCATCCGAGGGAAGTCCCACTCGATGAACGCGAGGCGCCGGCCGTCGGGGGACCAGCGGGGGAACGCGTAGAAGTCGCCGCCCAGAAGCCACGACCGTCGGTTCGTCCGAGCCGTCCGCAGGCACCAGCACCAGGTCGTTCTCCGGCAGCCCTTCCGATCCGTGTCGTTCGCGCACGCAGGCGACCAGCGACCCGTCGGGTGAGACGTCCATGTCCGCGTAGCGGAACGCGCGGGGCGCGGGGGGCTCCGCGGAGAGGGCGACCGGCTCGCCGCCGATCTCGAGCCGGTACAGCCGCTGGTCGGCGTCGTCCGTGAAGAAGACCACGGAGCCCTGCACCGCGTAGGACCCGCCGCCGTACTCGTGCACCCGCGTTCGAGCGGACCACGGTGCGGGACGTGACCTCGGCGGGCTCGGTCCCGGGTCCCGCCCACATCACGACGTACCGGCCACCTTCGTCCGGACGCTCCTCGATCCAGGTGGTGGAGTCGCCGATCGCGAACGACTCCGACAGCAGCAGCGACGCCTTCGCGACGCGCTCCGCGGAGATCGGCGAGGGCCACGCGCCGTACGGGATGCGCTCGGGCGCGCTCAGCCCGGCCACCGACCCACGAGCACCCGCGTCACCTTGAAACCTCGATCGACCGTGCTCCGGACCTCGGTGAGCCCGGCACGTCGCATCACCCCGGCCGTCGGCGCGAGCCCGGTCGGGGCTGACCTCGATCAGCAGCCAGCCGCCCGGCTTCAGCCAGCTCGGCGCCCCGGTGGTCGCTCGGCCGATCAGCCCGAGGCCGTCCGGACTCTTGTCCGTGAGGGTGTGCACCGGCTCGAACCGACGGATCTCGGCCGGCAATTCCCGCATCTCCCCGCGAGCGACGTACGGCGGGTGCAGCGTCACGACGTCGACCCGACCGGCCAGTTCCGCCGACAGACCGCCGAAGACGTCTCCGACGCGGAACGTCACCCCGAGCCGCAGGCGGGCGGCGTTGCGCCGCGCGACGCGGATCGCGCGGGCCGAGATGTCGGTCCCGAACACGCGGACCCCGGAGACCTCGTTCGCGATCGCCAGCGCCACGGTGCCACCACCGGTCGCGAGATCAACCGCGATCGGTCGACGGCGGCCCCGGAGGCGTCGAACGGCTTGCTCAGCAAGGTACTCCGTCGAATCTCGCGGCACGAACACACCCGGGCTCGCAGAGATCTCGAGACCGCGGAACACCGCGTAGCCCTTGATGAGCTGCACGGGTTCGCCCCTCGCGCGGCGCGCGATCAGCCGCTCGAAGCGGCGGCGCGCGCCGGCGGGGACATCGAGGTCCGGTGCGACCTCGTCGGTGCCGAGCGCGTGCAGGAGCAGGTCCTCCGCCTCGATCCGCTCGCGGTCTCGCTGCCAGTGGTCGATCGCGCGCGACGCCTTCAACGTCGCGATCGACCCCTCGAGCACATCGGATGCCTTCATCGGCCGCGGCATGCTACCTGGCGGACGACGGCGACAGCGGTCGCGCCCGCCGCTCGCGTGCGAGAATCGCTCGCATGGCCAAGCGCCCGACCACGGCCAAGCCTCGCAAGAGACGCGGGTTCCCTGCCGTCGACGACGTTCGGCTCACCGGCGACCGTATCGTGGTCGAGAACCCGGAGAGCGGCGAGCGCACCTCGCGCGGCGGGCTCCTGATCCCGGCGACGGCGGTGCCGGCGCCCAAGCGGTGCGTCTGGGGCGAGGTGCTGCTGGTCGGACCCGACGTTCGAGCCGCCAAGGCGGGCGACCGCATCCTGTACCTGCCCCAGGCCGGTCTCGAGGTCGAACTGAACGGGCGCGACTGCCTGTTGCTGCGCGAGCGCGACGTCCAGGCGATCACGCTCCTCACCCGACGGGAAGGACCGCCAGCCCGGTCAGTACCTCTAGAGGCGGTTCGGGCGCGCGACCGCTCAGGCCGGTACGAAGGTCAGCAGCAGCCGGCGTTCGTCGTTCTCGCGGTTCGGGTCCACCACGACCACCCGTTGCCACGTCCCGAGGACGAGCCGACCTGCGTCGACCGGGATCGTGAGCGAAGGGGAGACGATCACCGGCAGCAGATGGTCGCCGCCGTGACCGACGGAGCCGTGCCGGTGGACGTAGCGATCGTCGCGCGGCAGCAGCCGCTCGAGGAGCTCCTCCAGATCCCGCTCGGACCCCGAGCCCGTCTCCATCAGCGCGAGGCCGGCCGTCGCGTGCGGGACGAACGCGTGGACGACGCCGTCGCGACCGTCGCCGGAGCAGAAGGCGGTCACGAGCTCGGTCACGTCGACGACGCGCCGGCCGGACGTGTCGAGACGATGCTCGGTGCGATTCACGAGGGAGGTTCGGCCTCTCGGCCCGGCGACGGGGCCGCCCATCCGGTCAGCCCGCGACCCGAGGAGGTGGCGTCGTCCCGAGCGCCGATCGAGAGCAGGCCGCCGATCACGCCCTGGATCCCTCCGGCGATCACGACGAACAGACCGAACGCGAGCGACAGCTCGAGCAGGCCCGAGTCCAGGGCGCGCTCGACCTCGCCGCGCGAGAGCTCCGTCTCCGCGGCATCGATCAATTGCCCCCGGGCCGTGGCCGCCGTGTACAGGGCCACGCCGAGCGCCACGACCCCGCCGAGCGTCGCCCGGATGGCGAGCCCGGACATGGCGCGAGGCCGCTGCAGGAACACGCGGACGGCGCCCGCCGCCATCACGATCCCGGCGATCAACGCAGCCTTCCCCTCCCAGCCGTCGATCCCCTTGGCCTGCTCGGTGAACGGACCGGCGGAGATCTCCGCCCAGGCCAGGAACGAACCGACCCCCGCGGCCACCCCGCCGGCGAGCGCCAGCGTGGCCGCGAGGGTCGCTCGTCCCGACATCCTTGTTAGGAGCCGCCCTCGTCGGTGCTCGGGGGTGCAGGCGCCGCCGGCGGAACCGGAGCCGTCGGCTCGGGTGGGCTGCGTGACGGGGCCGGCGGGCTCGCCTCCGGCGAGTCGAGCGACGGAGCCGGCGGCGGAGCCTCGGCGACGGCTACGGTCTCACCCTCCTCGGATCCGGACCGCATCGACAGGATCCCGCCGACGAACGCCAACACGCCGCCGGCGATCACCACGTAGATGCCGATGCTGAGCGCGATGCTGAGCTGGCCGGCGTCGATCGCCTGGTCGAGGAGGACCCGGACCTGCTCAGGGGGCACGCCGACGGTGGGCGCGAGCTCCTCCGCCGCCGAATCCAGCACGCTGTCCTTGGCGGTGAGCGCGTCGTAGACGGCGACGCCGCTGCCGATCAGGCCCGCCACGATCGCGAGGATCGCGAGGACCTTCTTGGCCTGCCGAAGCATCAACACACCGACGATCAACGCGACGACGCCCGCGCCGAGCGTGATGTATCCGTCCGAACCGTCGATGCCCTTCGCGGTCACGCTCGTTCCTCCGCCGGAGACTTCTGCCCAGGCCAGGAACGAACCGATGGCGAGCAGCGCACCGCCGACGATCGCCAAGATGGCGCCGACCGGCGTCCGAGTCGCGGTTCCCGTGTCCCCCATGTCGCCTCCGTTTCGCCGGCAGGCGCCGGTCCGGCACATCCTTCCACCTGCGTCGTCCGACCGTCGAACCTGAGTCGGGATCCGAGCTTGCAGCCCGCCAGCTCGTTCGCGCGCCCATCCCTGGACGGTTGACGATTACAGGTAATCATGTAATCATCCAGCTATGCGCGGTCGTTCGGTCACGGAGGAGGAGCTCTCAGGCTGGTTCGCCGGACGGCTTCCGGATGACTGGTTCGTCGGGCCCCCGGAGGTCTCGGCCGACGGTGAGGAGATCCTCGTCGTCGGGGCCCTGCCCGACCCGGAGCTCCCCACCGACGCCACCCCCGACGCGGCCAGCGCGGCGCGCGCGGCTCGGATCGCTGGGTTCCGGGAGGACACCCGCGAACGCAGGATGCGGATCGCGCAGGAGGCGCAGCACCGGTTCGGCCGCCATGTCTCGTGGGGTGCGGAGTGCGGGGACGTCCGCAAGCTGTTCACCACCGTAAGCGTCCCGGCGATGACCCGGCTGCGGATGTCGGAGCGACGGGTCCTGGACACGCTCGTCGAGAGCGGCGTGGCGCGCTCGCGCAGCCACGCGCTCGCCTGGTGCGTTCGACTGGTAGCGGGCAAGCAGGACGAGTGGCTCGCCGACCTGCGCGAGGCGCTCACGGAGGTCGAGAAGGTCAGGGACGAAGGCCCCGCGGCCTGAGGGACCGGCCTCGTCGGTCTAGTCCGACCCCAGCCCCATCCGGTACAGGGTCCTCTCGTGCTCGTCGTCGACCAGGACGACGGCCTCGACGCCGCTCTCGAGCAGCTCGGGCCAGGACGATCCGATCCACTCCTCCGCCTGTTCGGCCTCCTCGAACCGCGGCGAGCGCCCGACCTCGTCACCGGAACGATCCAGGTAGGTCCAGGTGAACATCAGGGGCGCTCGATCGAGACGATCATGTTCACGGCGCGATGAACGAGCACGGGTTCCCCCACCTGCAGCTCCTGCGGCACGCTCTCGGGTCCCAGGCGGGCCGTCTCGAGCGAGCGGTCCTGGTACGCGACGGTCACGTCCACGTAGCCGACGCCGTGGACGTCCCACGGCTTAACCTCCACGACGACCGCCTCGCGCTCACCGAGCACGGTCGCACAGGCTAGCGCAGGAGGCGTTGCACATCGCGCACATCCCCCGATCGGCCGACTTGAGTCGGATCAGTCGATTGTCGAGGGTAGCTCGGACATGCCCGCGCGGCCCCTGCGGCGCTTGGTCGCCGTTCCGCTCGTCCTGGCGTGCCTCTTGCTCCCCGAGGCCGCATCGTCGTCGCCTGCCCGGCGCGCAGCAACCCTCGCCGGCGAACGCGGTTCGGGGCCCGAGACGTGGACCGTTCAGGGCGCGTTCTCGCTGGGTGGCGTCACGTGGTCCGACGTGCCCGGCGGCCACTGGGCACGAAAGGCGATCGACTACGTCGGAGCCACGAACGACTGGATGCTCGACTCCAAGGCGAACGAGGACGGCACGTACGCGTTCCGGCCGAAGCGGCTCGAGAGCCGGAGGCTGTTCGCGCGGGCACTCTTCCGAGCGTTCGGCCGAGGCCTCGAACAAGATCCGAACCTCCACTTCCCCGATCTCCCCTCCGACGACCGGTTCTATCGTTCGGCCAACGTCGCGGTCACCGCGGGGTGGATGGTAGTAGAGGGGAACGGCGCGTTCCGTCCGGACGACCCCGTGAACGTTCGCGAGGTCCACCGCGCGCTCGTGCTCGCGCTCGGACTGGGCGACCTCGCCGCCGGGGCCGATGCGCTCCACCTCAAGGACGGCACGCCGGTCCCGACGCCGCCGGGGTTCGGCACGCTGCTGATCGGGATGCGGCTCGGTCTCCGGTACAACCACTCGGACGAATCGCTGGACGTCGGCCCCGGCTCGCCCCTCCAGCGGGCCGAGGTGGCGTGGTCCCTCTACCGCGCTGCTACCGCCCCGTCGTGGATCCGCGACTCGCTCGCGCCGTACGCGACGATGACGCTCCCGAACCTCTCCCCGAGGGTCCTGAACGTGGTCTCGTTCGCGACGCACTACGTCGGCTACCCGTACGTCTGGGGCGGCGAGTGGCACGAGCCCTCACCCTCGGGCTACTGCTGCGGCTCCCAGCCGGTCGGCGGGTTCGACTGCTCGGGCGTCACGTGGTGGGTCATGAAGCAGTCGGTCCCCGGGTGGGACAACACGCCTCCGCGCGAGTACGCGGGGTGGTCGCTGCCGCAACGGACCTCGGCGACGATGGCCTCCGTCGGCAAGAAGATCGCGTTCGACGACCTCCGGCCGGGGGACCTGATGTTCTACGACGGCGACGGCAACGGGTCCGTCGACCACGTGGACACGTACATCGGCGCCGGGTGGGCGATCGACTCGGGGAGCAGCAACGCCGGCGTCACGTTCACTCGGGTCAACAAGGGAACGTGGTACGAGGATCACTTCAAGCACGGCCGCCGCATCATCGGGTAGTCGGCGGCTTCACGAGCCGCCGAGGAGCTCGGCCTCCAACGCCTCCCGCTCGGCATCCGTGAGGGGGCGAGCGCGACCCGTCTGCGGATCGCGAGCCACCACGACCGCGGAGGCGTGGGCAGAGTTCGAACCGTCGGTCGTGCGGATCTGCTCGCGGGTCCGGAGGCTCGAGCGCCCGACCGACTCCAGCCGGCACTCCACGACGACGGCGCCGTCCTCGAGCGTGAGCTCGGCCTCGTAGTCGATCTCGACACGCGCGAGCACGAAGTCCCACGTGTTCGTCGAGACGGTTCCGAGCACCTTCTCCACCCACGCGTCGCGGGCTTCCTCGAGGTAGGTGAGGTACACGGCGTTGTTGACGTGCCCGTAGGCGTCCACGTCACGCCAACGGATCTCGATCCGCTTCTCCAGCCCCGTCATCCCTCGATCCGGTCGACCTGGAGTCGCTGCTCGACGAGCCACTCGATCGCTTGCCGGATGCGATCCTCGGCACCGTCGACCTCGAGGATGATCCAACCTCCGCCCTCGCCGAGATTCGCGCGGTGGATGTTCGTCACCAGGCCGAACTCGGAGCCGAGGCGGTGGACCACCGGCTCCGACACCAGATCCTGCGGGAACGTGAGGTGGAGCTTCGCCGTGGTCACGTGAGCATCTTGCCCGCCCGGCCGCGCGACTGCACGCCGGCCGCGCGATCGAAGGGCGCGTTAGGCTTCGCCAGAGGATCCAGAGGAGATCGTGCGAGCCGAAGACGTTCGAGCGGTGGGTGTCGTGGGATGCGGCCTCATGGGTTCGGGCATCGTCGAGGTCTGCTCCCGGGCCGGCTGCGACGTGACCTTCCTGGAGGCCGACGAGGAGTTGGTCGCCGCCGGCCGTACCAGGATCGAACGCTCGGTGGCCAAGGCCGTCGAACGAGGCAAGCTCGAAAGCGCCGATGCTGACGCTGCGCTGGCGCGCATCACCGGCGCGACCGATCTAGGAGCGCTCGCCGGCTCGGACCTCGTGATCGAGGCGGCGACCGAGGACCTGGACGCCAAGCTCGCCGTGTTCCGCAAGCTCGACGGCATCGTCCGGCCCGAGGTCGTCCTCGCATCGAACACCTCGTCGCTCCCGATCGTCGAGCTCGCGACCGCGACCGGCCGCCCCGACAAAGTGATCGGGATGCACTTCTTCAACCCACCGCCGGTGATGAAGCTGCTCGAGCTGATCCCGGCCATCACGACCTCGGAGGAGACGCTCGCGTTCGCGAAAGCGTTCGGCGAGCGGGTGGGCAAGACGACGGTGGTCGCGAAAGACCACGCAGGCTTCATCGTGAACCGCCTACTCTGCCCGTTCCTGAACGACGCCGCGCGGTTGTTCGACGAGGGGTTCGCCACCCGCGAGGACATCGACGCTGCGATGTCGCTCGGACTCGGGCACCCGATGGGTCCCCTCACCCTCATGGACCTCATCGGCATCGACACCGTCGTCCACGTGGCCGACGTCCTGTACCGCGAGTACGGCGACGCTCGGTACATGGCGCCGCAGGTGCTGCGGCGGATGGTCGCCGCCGGCCGGCTCGGCCGCAAGACCGGGCGCGGCTTCTACGAGTACGACTGAGATGCCGCCGTTCCGAGCGTCCGCGGGTTTCACGGAGTCGTGGAAGCACCTGCGCCTCGAGATCGCCGACGGCGTCGCCACGGTGACGCTCGACCGTCCCGAGAAGCTGAACGCGCTCACGTTCGACGCGTACGCCGACCTCCGCGACCTGCTCACCGAGCTCCCGCACCGCGACGACGTTCGCGCCGTGGTGATCACGGGCGAGGGACGGGGGTTCTGCTCGGGCGGCGACGTGACCGAGATCATCGGCGCGCTCCGGGACGCCGACCATCGCGTCCTGCTCGACTTCACGCGGATGACCGGGGCTGTCGTTCGCGAGATGCGCGAATGCCCGCTGCCGATCGTCGCCGCCGTGAACGGTGTCGCCGCGGGCGCCGGCGCTGTGATCGCGCTCGCCGCGGACATCAGACTGCTTGCTCGCTCCGCGCGCTTCGCGTTCCTGTTCACGAAGGTCGGCCTCGCGGGCGCCGACATGGGTTCCGCGTACCTGCTGCCGAGGCTCGTGGGGCTCGGCCGAGCGACCGAGCTCCTGCTGCTCGGGGACGACGTGTCCGCCGAGCGGGCGCTCGAGATCGGGCTCGCGAAGGACGTGGTCGACGACGGGGAACTCTCGGAAACGGCAGCGTCCCTCGCGGCACGGCTCGCGAGCGGGCCCGCGCTCGCATACTCGGTCACCAAGCTGCTGTTGTCCCGGGAGCAGGACATGAGCCTGTCGGCGGCGATCGAGCTCGAGGCGGTGGCGCAGGCGCTCCTACTGCGGAGCGACGATCACGCGGAGTTCTACGCCGCGTTCAAGGAAGGGCGCGACCCGGCGTGGACCGGCCGATGACCCGGTGACGCACGAGATCGTCAACCCGGAGGACCTGCCGCCGGCTCGCGGCTTCTCCCACGCACTGATCGCCTCCGCCGGCCGGACCGTGTACCTCGGGGGACAGACCGCCCATCGAGCGGACGGAACGCTCGAGGGCGCCACGACGGCCGAGCAGTTCGACCGGGCCGCGGCAAACCTGGTGACCGCGCTCGAAGCCGCGGGCGCCCGGCCGGAGGACCTCGTCTCGGTCCAGATCTTCGTCACCGACGGCGAGGAGTACCGGACCTCGCTCGAACGGATCGGCGAGATCTGGCGCGAGCGGCTCGGGCGTCGCTACCCGGCGATGGCGCTGTTCGAGGTCGCCGGCTTGTTCGATCCCGAGGCCAAGGTCGAGCTCGTCGGGATCGCGGTCATCCCCGAGGCTCGAACAGCTCCCGAGCGATGATCTCCCGCTGGATCTCGCTCGTGCCCTCGTAGATCCGCGTGGCGCGAACTTCGCGGTAGAGCCGTTCGAGGAGGTGGCCGCGTTCGAGGGCCACGGCCCCGTGGACCTGGATCGCGACGTCGATCGCCTGCTGCGCCACCTCGGTGGCGAACAGCTTCGCCATCGCGGCCTCCTTGGTCGCACGCTCGCCGGCGTCGAGGGTCGCGGCGGCCCGATAGACGAGCAGGCGCGCAGCGTCGACGCGCGTAGCCATCTCGGCGATCTGGTGCGACACGGCCTGGAACTCGCGGATCGGCTGTCCGAACGCTTCACGTTCGGAGGCGTACGCGGCGGCCGCGTCGAGCGCGGCCTGCGCCATCCCCACGGCCGCGGCGCCGACGCTCGGACGGAACCGGTCGAGGGTCTCGAGCGCCACGCGGAGCCCCTTGTCGACCTGGCCGAGGACGTGGTCGGCCGGGACCCGCACGCCGTCGAACCGGAGCCGCCCGACCGGGTGCGGTCCGAGGAGGTCGATCGGCTCACCCGACAGCCCGGTCGCCTCGCCGTGGACCACGAACGCGGTGATCCCCTTCGGGCCGGCGTCGCGCTTGGTCCGGGCGAACACCGTGACCACGTCCACGTCCGGTGCGTTCGAGATCCAGGCCTTCTCCCCGGAGAGGACGAACGCGTTCCCGTCTTTCACCGCCTCGAGCTGCAACGCACCGGCGTCCGAGCCGGCGGAGGGTTCGGTCAACGCGAATGCGGCGACCGCCTCACCCCGCAGGACCGGTCCGGCGAAGCGCTCGATGATCTCGGGGGAGCCGGCGGTCAGGATCGGATGAGAACCGAGACCCTGGAGGGCGAACGCCGTCTCGGCCTCGGTGCAACCCGCGGCGAGTCCTTCGCGAACGAGACAGAGCTCCAGGGCGGACGGCCCTCCCCCGAGAACGGGGTCCTCCGGCTCGAGCCTCGAGAGGAACCCTTCCGAGGCGAGCGCCCGCACGAGCTTTCGGTTCACCCGACCTTCGGTCCCTGCGCGAGCGATCGGTTCGAGGGACTCCTCCGCCACGCGGCGGGCCCCGGCGAGGAGCGCCAGCTCGTCCTCGGAGAGGTGGAAGCGAGGCGACTCGGACATCGGCGCCACTCTAGTGCCGCTCGTGCGCCGCAAGAGCACGCCGCGTTTGCCCGGACCACGACACCTCACGATGATGGGTTCGGGACGAGGAGGAGACGCGATGGCCGATCCCGCGTACTGGAACCCCGCGCACGAGACGATGCCCCGCGAGCAGCTCGAGGCCCTGCAACTTCGGAAGCTCCGCACGATCGTCGCGTGGGCCGACGAGAAGGTCCCGTTCCACGGCAAGCGATTGCGCGAGGCCGGCGTGACAGCCGACACCGTCAACGCGCTCGGCGACCTGCGGCGGATCCCGTTCATGACCCGCGACGAGTGGATGGAGAGCCAGATCGAGTCCCCGCCGTACGGCGCGATCCTGGCCGCCGAACCCGAGACTGCGATCCGCTACCACACGACGTCGGGCACCACCGGCAAGACGCCGATCCGCGTCCTGGACTCGATGAAGGACTGGGAGTGGATCGCGGAGATGTGGTGCTACGGGCTCTGGGGATTCGGCGTTCGGCCCTCGGACACCGCGTTCATCGCGTTCGGCTACAGCACGTTCATCGGCTTCTGGGGTCTGCACTACGCGTGCGAGAAGATCGGCGCGCTCGTGTTGCCAGGCGGTGCGATGACCACCGACGTGCGGGTCGACACCATCATGGACATGGGTGCGACGGTCGTCGCGTCGACGCCGACCTACGCGCTCCGCATGGCCCAGGAGGCGAAGACCCTCGGGATCGATCTCGCCGCCGGTCCCGTTCAGCGGCTGATCCTGTCGGGCGAGCCGGCCGGCTCGATCCCCGCGACGAAGGCGCTGATCGAGGAGCAGTGGGGCGCGAAGGCCGGTGACACCGCCGGGATGACCGAGCTCGGCACGATCATGGTCTTCGAGTGCGACCGCCAGTCCGGCGGCACGCACATCATCGAGGACCACTACATCGAGGAGGTCGTCGATCCCGAGACCGACGAGCCGGTGCCGTACGGCGAGATGGGCGAACGTGTGGTGACGTCGTTCGGCCGAGGATTCATCCCGGTGCTGCGCTACCGGACCCGCGACTTCGTCGTGAAGGTTCCGCACGAGTCGTGCAGCTGCGGCCGGACGTTCGACCTCTACGAGGGAGGCCTCCGCGGACGCGTGGACGACATGAAGCTGGTCCGGGGCACCAACGTCTACCCGCGCGCCGTCGAGGCGATCGTCCGCGACCACCCGGAGGTCGACGAGTTCCAGATCCGCCTGTTCACGGCCGAGGGCATCCGTGACGAGATCGAGGTGCTGGTCGAGATCCCGGACGCGTCGGTGGAGGGTTCGACGATCCTGGGCGCGCTCGGGCGCGAGCTGGCCGACGCGCACGAGAACCTGAGCTTCGGCGTTCGGCAAGTGGAGGTCGGGACGCTGCCGCGCTTCGAGCTCAAGGCCAAGCGGGTGGTCGACGAGCGGATCGTGATCGGGTCCGAAGGAGAGCGGAGGCAGACGTGAAGAACGCGATGGGCGTGGAGCTCACACCGGCCGAGTCGAGCCTCGTGACGTGCTACGAGCAGCTCGCGACGACGTTGCGGGAGAACGGGGACGAGCTGCCGCCGTTCGCGAGGTCGAACGCGACGAAGGCGCTCGCGGCCCTCTGGCAGGTGGCCAACGGGCTCGATGTGGAGCCCGGCCAGATCTACGACCTCGGCGCCTAGCCGAGCCGCGGCGCGTCCAGCACGACGAGGTCCGCGCGTCCGGCGGCCAGGATCGTGTTGGCCTGATCGAGCGTCCAGACCCGGCCTTCCACGATGACGCCCACGTCCGCCTCATTCCGGATCCGGTCGGCGAACGCGACGAGGTAGCCGGGACCGTACTCGGGGTCCGAACGCGCGACCGGGCCTCCGTTCGCGACGTGGATCAGGTCGCAGCCGAGTTCGGACGCCGCCCGGGCGAGCTCGACCGCGTCCTCGACGTCGAACCCGCCCCGCGCCCATTCGGTCGCAGGGATCTGGGCCGCGAGCGGCCGCTCGGCGGCCCACGCAGCGCGCACTGCACCGAGCACCTCGAGCGGATAGCGAAGCCGGGCCTCGCGGGATCCTCCGTACGCGTCGGTCCGAACGTTCGAGAGCGGCGAGAGGAACGAACCGAGGAGGCCCGCGTGCGCCATGTCGACCTCGAGAAGGTCGACGCCGATCTCGGCCGCCCAGGAGGCTGCGCCGGCGAACGCCTCGCGCACGCGTTCGAGATCCGCGTCGTCCATCTCCCGAGGAACGCTCCCTCCAGGGAAGGCGGCCAGCGCCGACGGGGCGAGGAGCGGCCACGGCTCGGCGAGCGGGAGGTCGGCGCCGAGCCGCCGAGGACGCGTGGCGCCCCGACGACCCGCGTGACTCAATCGCAGGCCGAGCGCCCCTCCCGCGGTTCGAACCGCCTCGGCCACCCGGGCCCAGGCGGACCGATGCGCCTCGTCGTACAGGCCCGCCGAGCCCGGCGTGATCCTCCCCTCCCCCGACACGGCGACCGGCTCGGACAGCACGAGCGCGGAGCCGCCGGCCGCCGCTCGACTCAGCCGTTCCCCCATCGCCCCGGACGGCACACCATCCGTGGCATCGTCCTCGCTCGGCGGGGACGAGACGACCCGGTCCGCGAGCTCGAGCCCACGCACGCTGACGGGGACGAACGCCGGCGGCGGCGCGACGGCTCCGTCGGTTCGACCGGCGAACGCCGCGTCGGCCCGGCGCACGAGCTCCGGATCGCGCTGCGTCAGGTTCGCGTAGGAGATGCGGCCGCTCCGCGTGAGCAGGTTCACGGCGAAGCGCACGGGATCGAATCGGGCGTAGCGCGAGACGTTCTCGAAGTACGCGGCGCTGTCGAGCGCGGCTCGCTGCAACCGTTCGACCGCAGGCTGCCGTTCGAGTTCGTACGACGTCAGCGCGGCCTCCAGATCACCCGGATACCGCTCGAGGGATCCCGCGAGCGAGATCGCGTCCTCCATCGCGAGCTTGGTGCCCGAGCCGATCGTGAAGTGCGCGGTGTGGGCCGCGTCGCCGAGCAGGACGACGTTGCCCCGGTGCCAGGTCTCGCACCGCAGCGTCACGAAGTTCACCCACAGCGAGCGGTTCGAGAGCAGGGAGCGGCCGTCGAGCTCGGGCGCGAAGAGGTCTTGGCAGAACGCGATCGACTCCCGCTCGGTCGCCCCGTCAAGACCCGCGCGTGCCCAGACGTCCTCGCGGCACTCCACGACGAACGTCGACCGGTCGGCGTCGAACGGGTACGCGTGGACCTGGAACATCCCGAGTTCGGTCTCTCGGAAGATGAACGTGAACGCGCGGAAGACCCGGTCGGTTCCGAACCAGACGTACCGCGTCCGGTGAATCGCCTCGGTCGCGCCGAACGCCTCGGGGTCCGATCGGCGGACGACGCTGTTCACCCCGTCGGCGGCGACGACCAGGTCGGCGTCGGCGAACGCGGCGACGTCGGGCACCTCGTCGTGGAACCGCAGCTCCACGCCGAGTCCGCGACACCGCTGCTGGAGGATCAGCAGCAGGCGCTTGCGCGAGATCCCGGAGAAGGCGTGACCGACCGACCGCACGGTGTGCCCGCCGAAATGGACGTCGATCGCCGACCAGCGCGCGAACGTCTCGGTGATCTCGGCCCACGTCGTGTGGTCCGCGTCTCGGAACGACCCGAGGGTCTCCTCCGAGAACACGACGCCCCACCCGAACGTCGAGTCCGGCGCGTTGCGTTCGTGGACGACGATGTCGCGGCTCGGGTCGTGCTTCTTCGCGAGGAGCGCGAAGTACAGGCCGGCGGGACCGCCTCCGACGATCTCGATCCGCACCGTCGGTCAGACCGCCGAGGCCACCACGTCGGCCAGGCGGTCGAGCTGCGACGGGTCGGCGACCGTCGGCAGGAGGACGAGCTCGTCGCATCCCGCCTCCTCGTACCCGCGGATCTGGTCGATCACCGCCTGCGGCGTCGTGAGGTTCGCGGCCGCGATCTTCTCGGCGAACGGTCCGGTGAACGCGTAGTAGTCGCGGAGGTACGCCGCGCCTCGCTCCGCGACGTCCTCGTCGCCGAGCGCGAAGTAGCTCTGCCCCCAGAGGGCCGGGGCCCCGGGCCGGGCGGCGTCGGTCCAGGCCGCGCGGGCCTGTTCCGCGGCGCGCGCGAACGCCCTCGGCGGGCCGCCGTTGTGCACGTAGCCGTCGGCGAACCGCGCCATCCGCGCGTACGAGCGTCCGGTCAGCCCGCCGACGAGCAGCGGCGGCCCGCCCGAACGCGCCGAGCGCGGGAACACGGTCCCGTCCGCGAACGCGGTTCGAAGCGACACCAGCTGCTCGTCGAACCGGTCCCCGCGCCCTCGAGCCGGCACGCCGGCGACCTGGTAGTCATCGGCTCGTGCGCCGATCGCTACGCCGAGCGTCAGGCGCCCTCCCGAGAGCGCGTCGACCGACGCGGCCTGCTTCGCAAGCGTGCCCGAGGGACGGAGCGGCCCGATCACGACCATCGTGACGAGCCCGATCCGCTCGGTGACCGCGGCGGCGGCGGCGAGCGTGGCGAACGGGTCGTAGCTGTCGTAGACGAGCCGATCCAGGACGCCGAGACTCGTGAACGGCCCGTCCTCGGCGCTGCGAGCCCAGTCGACGACGAGCTCACCGGGGCTTCCGGGCACCGTGCTCGGCAATCCCACGCCGATCCTCACGGCTCGGTCCCCGCGTTGGCGATCGCGCCTCCGTCCACCGTGATGACGGCTCCGGTGATGTAGGACGCCGCGTCCGAGCACAGGAACACCGCGGCGGCTGCGACCTCCTCCGCCGAGCCGAACCGTCCCATCGCGATGGCGCTCAGCATCCGCTCGCGGGTCTCAGGATCCTCCCGGAGCAGCGACGTCATGTCGGTCTCGATCCACCCCGGCGCGAGGGCGTTGACGCGAACCCCGTCGGCCGCCCACTCGAGCGCCGTCGTCTTCGTGAGGTTGATGAGCGCCGCCTTCGCCGCGCCGTAATACCCGACCCCTGGCGCTCCCGAGATCCCGGAGAGCGACGCCACGTTCAGCACGCACCCGCGGCCGTTCGCGATCAGCTGCGGTCCGGCGGCCTGGATGACGTAGACGGCGGACAGGAAGTTCACGCGCAGGTACTTCTCGAAGCCCTCGATCCTGCTCTCCACGACCCCCGCTCGGAACGGAGCCGCGCCGGCGTTGTTCACGACGATGTCCAGCGTTCCGAAGGACTCGATCGCTCGCTCTACGGCGGTTCCAACGGCGCCGGCGTCGGCGACGTCGGCAACCAGGGCGAGCGACCGGCGATCGAGCGCCTCGACCTCGCGGGCCGTCGCTTGCAGCTCGTCCGCCGACCTCGAGACGACCGCGACGTTGGCTCCCGCCTCGGCGAACGCGACCGAGATCGCTCGCCCGATCCCGCGACTCGCCCCGGTCACGAATGCGTTCCGCCCCTCGAGCGAGAACGGATCCGCTTTCGGCATGCCCGAAGCCTAGCCGTCACGCAGGCAGGCAGGGGCCCCCCAAGCGGCCTGCGCGATGCGAAAGGGCTCCCCTTGCGGGGAGCCCTTTCGTGCCGCCGGTTCCGCTCGGACCTAGAAGTCCATGTCGCCGCCGCCCGGCATGCCTCCCGCCGGCATGGCCGGGGCCTTCTCGGGCTTCTCGGCCACCACGGCCTCGGTGGTGAGGAACAGCGCCGCGATCGAGGCCGCGTTCTGCAACGCCGAACGCGTGACCTTCGTCGGGTCGATGATCCCCGCCTTGAGCATGTCCTGGTACTCGCCGGTCGCGGCGTTCAGGCCGGTGCCGACGTCGAGCCCACGGACCTTCTCGATGACGACCCCGCCTTCGAGACCGGCGTTGGCCGCGATCTGCTTGATCGGCTCCTCGAGCGCGCGCCGAACGATCACCGCGCCGGTGAGCTCGTCGCCCTCGAGGTCGACCTTGTCCAGCGCCGCCTGCGCGTTCAGCAGGGCCACGCCGCCGCCGGGCACGACGCCCTCTTCGACGGCTGCCTTGGTCGACTGGACGGCGTCCTCGATCCGGTGCTTCTTCTCCTTGAGCTCGACCTCGGTGGCCGCGCCGACCTTGATGACCGCGACGCCGCCGGCCAGACGCGCCAAACGCTCCTGCAGCTTCTCGCGGTCGTAGTCGGAGTCGGTCTTCTCGATCTCGCCCTTGATCTGGTTGATCCGGCCCTTGATGTCCTCTTCCTTGCCGCCGCCCTCGACGATCGTCGTGTCGTCCTTGGTGACGACGATCTTGCGGGCGGTGCCGAGCAGGTCCAGCGTCGCGTTCTCGAGCTTGAGGCCGACCTCCTCGGAGACGACCTGGCCGCCGGTCAGGGTCGCGATGTCCTGCAACATGGCCTTGCGACGGTCGCCGAACCCGGGTGCTTTCACGGAGGCCGAACGGAACGTCCCGCGGATCTTGTTCACGACGAGCGTCGCGAGCGCCTCGCCCTCGACGTCCTCGGCGATCACGAGCACCGCCTTGCCGGACTGCATGACCTTCTCGAGCACCGGCAGGAGGTCCTTGACCGCCGAGATCTTCTGGTTGGCGATGAGGACGTACGGCTCCTCGAGCACCGCCTCCATCCGCTCGGGGTCGGTGATGAAGTACGGCGAGATGTACCCCTTGTCGAACCGCATGCCCTCGACGAGCTCGAGCTCCATGCCGAAGGTGTTGGACTCCTCGACGGTGATCACGCCGTCCTTGCCGACCTTGTCGACGGCCTCGGCGATCTGCTCGCCGATCTCGGGGTCGGCGGCGGAGATGGCGCCGACGTGGGCGATCTCCTCCTTCTGCTCGACCTCCTTGGACTGGTTCTTGATGCTCTCGACGCCGAGCTCGACCGCGCGCTCGATCCCTCGCTTGATCGCCATCGGGTTGGCGCCGGCCGCGACGTTGCGCAGGCCCTCCTTGACGATCGCCTGAGCGAGCACGGTCGCCGTCGTGGTTCCGTCGCCGGCGACGTCGTCGGTCTTCTTGGCCACCTCCTTCACGAGCTCCGCCCCGATCTTCTCGAACGGGTCCTCGAGCTCGATCTCCTTCGCGATCGAGACGCCGTCGTTGGTGATCGTGGGGGCGCCCCACTTCTTCTCGAGGACCACGTTGCGGCCCTTGGGCCCGAGCGTGATCTTCACGGCGTTGGCGAGCATGTCCATACCGCGCTCCAACGCCCGCCGAGCCTCCTCGTCGTACGAGATGAGCTTCGGTGCCATCCGCTGCCTCCTCTGCTCCGCAGATACCCGTTCGGACTGCTAGCACTCAACGCTATCGAGTGCTAAGGAATGCTACCCACCGGCCTCGTCGGATGGCAAGCGCGGCTCAGCCGAGAAGGCTGCCTGCCCGCCTGCGCAGGTCGAGGACCGTTCGACCCCGATCAGCACGTCGCCCACGTCGGCGTCGTAGACGTCCCGGCCGGCCCCACCGTTGGCGACGTCGTTACCGCGGACGCCGTCCTTCGTCGCGACGCAGAAGTCCCTGCCCCGGCCGGCCTGGACGACGTCCGAGCCGCCGTCCCCGATCACGGCGTCCCGGTTCGGTCCGCCCTCCACGTCGTCCGCGGATCCTCCCCCTCCCACCAGATCCACGCCTAGGCCTCCGCGCACACGGTCGCTGCCCGATCCCCCATCGATCCGGTCGTTCCCGCGATCTCCGAAGATCCGGTCGTCGCCTGCGAGCCCCCTGATCGCGTCGTCACCTTGCAGGCCACAGATGACGTCCGCGCCGTGCGTTCCGCGGATCACGTCGTCGCCGTCGGTGCCGACGATGGTGCAGTTGCCCCCGCCGACCGAGGTCGCATCGCCGGAGGTCGCGGAGGCCGGCGCGACCACGATCGCCGCGGCCGCGGTCAGGGCGACGACGAACGCGCGCACGCTACTCTTCGGGCCCGGCGCCGGCTTCGACCATCTCGTTGATCTGCTCCACGATCTCGGCGTTCGCGAGCGTCGTGACGTCCCCGAGCGGCCGCCCTCGGGCCACGTCCCGCAGGAGCCGCCGCATGATCTTGCCCGAGCGGGTCTTCGGGAGATCGGTGGTGAAGATGAGGCCGTGCGGCCGCGCGATCTTGCCGATCTTCGTGGCCACGTGCTCCCGGAGCTCGGTGGCGACCGCATCGTCACCTTCGTACCCGCTCTTCAGCGTCACGAACGCCACGATCGCCTCGCCCAGGAGATCGTCGGGCTTGGAGACCACGGCGGCCTCGGCGACCTTCTGGTTGTCGACGAGCGCGCTCTCGATCTCGTAGGTCGACAGTCGGTGGCCGGCGCAGTTCATCACGTCGTCGATCCGTCCGAGCAGCCAGAAGCACCCGTCCTCGTCCCGCCTGGCGCCGTCCCCGGCCACGTACGTCTCCGGCCCGTACTTCGAGAAGTAGGTCTCGACGTAGCGGTCGGGATCGCCCCAGATCGTCCGGGCGATCGAGGGCCATGGCCGCGTCAGCACCAGGTAGCCGCCGCCCCCGAGCCCGACGGTCTGCCCCTGCTCGTCCAGGACGTCGGCCTCGATGCCGGGGAACGGGAACGTCGCCGAGCCGGGCTTGAGCGGCGTGATGCCGGGCAGCGGCGTGATCAGGATCGCCCCCGTCTCGGTCTGCCACCACGTATCGACGATCGGGCACCGCTCGCCGCCGATGTACTTCCAGTACCAGACCCAGGCCTCGGGGTTGATCGGCTCGCCGACCGAACCGAGCAGCCGGAGCGAGGACAGATCGTGCTTCTCGGGGTACTCGGGTCCCCACCGCATGAACGAACGGATCGCCGTCGGCGCCGTGTACAGGATCGTCGCCCGGTACTTCTCGAGGATCTGCCACAGCCGGTCCTTGTCGGGCCAATCCGGCGCTCCCTCGTAGATGATCCCCGTCGTGTGGTTGGCGAGCGGTCCGTACACGATGTACGAGTGGCCGGTCACCCACCCGATGTCGGCCGCGCACCAATAGACGTCGTCATCGTGGATGTCGAAGATCATCCGGTGGGTGGCGGCGACCTGGGTCAGGTAGCCGCCGGTCGTGTGCGCGATGCCCTTCGGCTTGCCTGTCGTCCCGCTCGTGTACAGCAGGTACAGGAAGTCCTCGGCGTCCATCCGCTCGGGCTCGCACTCGACGGGCTGATCCTCGACGAGCTCGTGGTACCAGCGATCGCGACCCTCTACGAACGTGTGGTCTCCGCCGGTGCGCCGAACGGTCACGACGTGCTCGATCGAGGGGCATTCCCGCAGCGCCTCGTCGGCGTTGGCCTTCAGTGGGACGACGGAGCCGCGCCGGTACCCGCCGTCGGCCGTGATCAGGACCTTGGCCCCCGCGTCGTTGATCCGGTCGCGGAGGGATTCAGCGGAGAAGCCGCCGAACACCACCGAATGTGCGGCGCCGATCCGCGCGCACGCGAGCATGGCGACCGGGAGCTCGGGGATCATGCCGAGGTAGATCGCGACGCGATCGCCCTTCTCGACGCCGAGCGCGCGGAGCGCGTTCGCGAACCGGCAGACCTCGTCCAGGAGCTCGCGATACGTGATCGCCCGCTCCTCGCCGGGTTCGCCCTCCCAGTAGTAGGCGACCTTGTCGCCCCCTCCGGCCTCGACGTGTCGATCCAGGCAGTTGTACGAGGCGTTCAGCTGTCCGCCCGTGAACCACGTGACCCAGGGGGGCGACCAGTCCATCACCCGGTCCCAGCGACGGAACCACGTCAGGCGGTCGGCCTGCTCGGCCCAGAAGCCTTCGGGATCGGCTTCGGCACGCTCGTAGATCGACCGATCCTGGACGACCGACCGTGCGGTGAACGCCTCGTCGGGCTCGAACACCCGTTCCTCGGACAGGAGCGCTGCGATGTTCTGATCGACCTCGGCCATGCCGGGTGCTCCCTTCGTTCGATGCGGCAGGCACGCATCGTACGGCCGACGGGCTCAGACGGGCATCCGGAATGGCGACCAGGTGCTTGCATCCGTGCCTGGGAGGTCCCAGCATCGTGCCTACGAGGCCGCCATGGAGGCGGCCTCGAACCCCGTCGGGGGAAGGAGGAGCGGGTGGAGTACGAGGGGTACTGCGTGAAGGACCGCGAGAAGGTGAAGTTCGAGGGGACCGTGGTCGAGCTCAAGAACGGCCGCAAGGCGGCTCAGGGCACGTGTCCGAAGTGCGGCACCAAGGTCATGCGGATCCTGGGCAAGGCCGACGCCTAGGAGGGTGCGTCACCGGAGACCGGCCCGCCCGGGCCGGCTCCACCCTCTCCTCGGGCCCGAACGTGCCTAGCTCAGGCCCGAGAGGAGCTGTTCGGACGTGAACACGGTCGGTCCAGCCGTGCGCTGGTGGCGTTCGGTCAGGTCGGCGACCGTGGTCTGCTCGAAGACCGCCTGGATCGCCCTCGCCACGTCTCCCCAGAAGCCCTGGAGCCCGCACCGGGAGTCCGCGAAGCACGTGTGATCGGTGGGCTCCAGGCAGAACATCGGGTACAGCTGGCCCTCGATCGCGTCGGCGATCTCGGCGACCGTGATGTCCGCGGGGTCCCTGGCGAGCCGGCAGCCGCCACCCGCGCCACGGAAGCTCTCGACGAGGCCCGCCTTGTGCAGGGCGCCCAGTTGCTGCTCGAGGAAGCGTGGCGGGATCTGCTGCGCCTGGGCGATCTCGCGGGCGGGCACGAGCCCTCCGGCGTCTCGACGCATGGAAAGCTCGATCATCGCCCTCATGGCGTACTCGAGCTTCTGCGAGATCTTCAGCATGGCGCGCGCACCCTGCCAGGCAATCTAGGAAGGGGCCCGACGCGTGTCAACGAGCGCCCGGCTCGGCGCGCGCCGTGCCGGGATCGGGGGGGTGCGGAGATGACCCGAATGGGCTATGGCCTTCGAGGCGCATCTGACCGATACATCCAGGAGCAAAAGTAGACCGAACAGGGGAAGTGACCGGATGCGCGTGCTGGTGATCGACGACGAACCCGACGTGCTCATGCTGTGCCGCGTCAACCTGCAGCTTGCCGGGCACGAGGTGATCGAGGCGGCGAACGGCAAGGCCGGTCTCGAGTCGGCGCTCACCCACCGGCCGGACGTGATCGTCCTCGACGTCATGCTGCCGACGGTGGACGGGCTCACGGTTCTCGCCGATCTCGCGGCATCCGAAACCACCCGGGACATCCCCGTCATCATGCTGACGGCCAAGACCCAGCTCGAGGATCGCCGCAAGGCATGGCGGGCAGGATGCACCGAGTACCTGACCAAGCCGTTCTCCCCGATCGAGCTCGTGGAGCTCGTCGGGCGCGCACTCGAGATGACGACGGAGGAGCGCTCCGAGCGCCGACAGCGAGCCCTCACCTCTCTCGGGGTCTGACGACCCGCCCGCACCGGGCGGAGCGGAGACCCACCGACGCCTCGGTACACTCGGTTCCCGTGCTCCCGATCGTCCCGGTCCAGCCGAAACACGTCTCCGACTACGCGGAGGCCTCGGGCGACGAGGCCGTCGAGCGCCTCCGAGCCGTCGCCGACCCTTTGAGGGGTCTTCGCGTCCTGCACATCAGCAGCACGGCCTTCGGAGGAGGCGTCGCGGAGCTGCTCCATACGCAGGTCCCGCTCACGAACGATCTGGGCATCGAGACGACCTGGGCGCTGATCGAAGGCTCGGATGCGTTCTTCGCGGTCACCAAAGCGATCCACAACGCGCTGCAGGGCGCCGAGACGCAGCTCGACGACGAGATGCGAACCACCTACCTCGAGCGGATCGCCGCGAACGCACCCGAGCTCCCGCCCGGATACGACGTCGTGGTGATCCACGACCCGCAACCCGCCGCGATCCTGCAGGCGCTCGAGGAGACCGGCGCCCGGAAGGGTCGGTGGATCTGGCGCTGCCACATCGACCTGTCCGCCCCGTATCAGCCGGTCTGGGAGTTCGTCGAGCCGGCGGTGAACCGGTACGACGCGGCCATCTTCACCGCGGAGGAGTACGTCCAACCGGGGGTCACGGGACCGATCCGGGCGTTCATCCCACCGTCCATCGATCCGCTGAGCCCGAAGAACGCGCCGATGAGCCAGGGCGCCTGGCGGGCGGTGATCGAGCCCTTCGGGGTGGACCCGGACCGGCCGCTCGTCACCCAGATCTCGCGATTCGATCCCTGGAAGGACCCGCTCGGCGTGATCGACGCCTTCCGGCTCGTCCGCAAGGAGGTGCCCCAGGCCCAGCTCGTGATGGCGGGTTCGCTGGCCCACGACGACCCCGAGGGCATGCGCTACCTCGACCTGACGAACGAGCACGCGGCCGCGGATTCCGACATCTACCTGTTCACGGACCTGGACGGCGTCGGCGACACGGCGGTGAACGCGTTCCAACGCGCGAGCGACGTCGTCGTGCAGAAGTCGGTTCGAGAAGGGTTCGGCCTCGTGGTCGCCGAGGGCATGTGGAAGGGCAAGCCCGTCGTGGGCGGCGACGTCGGCGGGATCCGGCTGCAGATCGAGGAGGGTGTGACGGGCCACCTGGTGGACGGCATCGTCGCCTGCGCGGATCGCGTGACCGAGCTGTTGCTCGACCCGGAGCGGAGGCGGGCCATGGGCGAGGCCGGACGCGAGCGCGCCCAGGAACGGTTCCTGTGCCTTCGGGAGCTCGAGGACACCCTGCGGCTGATCACCGACCTCGAGCGCGGCGCATGAGGCCCCGGGTCGTCGCGATCCGATGAGCCCCTCACTGGTCGTGGCCTCGAACCGAGGCCCGCTCACCTTCGAGCGCGACGCGACCGGTGAGCTCACCGCTCGCCGGGGGTCCGGCGGGCTCGTCACGGCGCTGTCGGGGGCGCTCCTGGAGGCCGAGGGGATCTGGGTCGCCGCCGCGATGTCGGAGGGGGACCGGGAGATGGTGGCGGCGTCAGGGCGTGGTCGGATCGATCACACGGAGGGGGAAGCCGCCTACCACCTGCGCTACCTCGACGTCCCCGCGGAGATCTACGACGGCTACTACAACGGCATCTCGAACGGGGTGCTGTGGTTCGCCCACCATTACCTGTGGGACACGGTTCGCTCGCCGTCGTTCGGCAAGGACGTCGAGCGGTCGTGGGAGTGCTACGTCGACGTGAACCGCCGGTTCGCGCAGGCGATGGCCGAAGAGGGCGACGGCCTGGGCCCGGACACGGCGTTCCTCGTCCAGGACTACCACCTGTCGCTCGTTCCGCAGTTCCTGCGGGAGCTGCGACCGAATGCCTTGATCGCGCACTTCTCGCACACCTCGTTCTCGGGACCGACGTATTTCCGGATGCTGCCGGCGTCGATCCACAGCCAGGCGCTGCGTGGCTTGCTCGGCGCCGACGTCCTCGGGTTCCACTCGCCGATCTGGGCGGAGAACTTCCTGCTCTCGGCCCGCACCCTGCCGGGGGTGCGAGTGGACCTCGCGCGCTCGAGGATCGTCACCGAGGGCCGCGAGGTGACCGTTCGGATCCACCCGATCTCGGTCGACGGCCGGGCGATGCGGGAGTCCGCCGCCACGGCCGAGATCCGAGGACTCCGTCACGACCTCAACCGATGGCGCGACAACAACCGCCTGATCCTGCGCGTGGATCGCCTCGAGCTCACGAAGAACATCGTTCGCGGGTTCCACGCGTACGAGCTGTTCCTGAAGCGGAACCCGTCCTGGATCGGCCGGGTGCGATTCCTCGCGATCCTCTCGCCCTCGCGGATGGAGATCCCCGAGTACCAGGAGTACACGGAGATGTGCCTCGCGGAGGCCGAACGCATCAACGACGAGCTCGGCCGGGTCGGGTGGACGCCGATCGAGCTGCGTCTGCGCGACGACTACGAGGGGGCGCTCGCGGCCTACGGCGTGTACGACGTGCTGTTCGTGAACCCCGTGATCGACGGGATGAACCTCGTCGCGATGGAGGGACCCTTGCTGAACCGCCGGGGCGGGGTGCTGGTCCTGTCGCGCAACGCCGGCGCGTACGGTCGGCTGGGACGCTACGCGCTCGGCGTGAACCCCTTCGACCTGGGCGAGATGGCGGACGCTCTCGAGCAGGCGCTCGAGATGTCGCAGGACGAGCGGACCCGCCGTGCGCGTGGACTCTCGCGGCTGGTGCTCGCGAACCCGCCATCACGGTGGGTCGGTGGACAACTCGAGGATCTCCGCCGCGCGCAGCGCCGGCGCGGCTAGAGCGTTCGGAGCGTCCGCACCAGGCCCGCCGGGCCCTCCACGACGAGATCGGCCGCGTCCTTCAACGTTCCCGGTGTCTCGTCGCCGTGGACCGCGACGCGAACGGCGAGGACGCCGTTCGCTGCGAGACGGTCGAGTGCGAGGAAGGCGTCCAGGTCCGCGTGGTCGTCCCCCGCGTACAGGATCGCCTGGAGCTCGTGCCCGCGGGCGAGGCGTTCGACCGCCGCACCCTTCATCGGCCGCCCTGCGGGGACGAGCTCGAGCACCATCTTGCCCTCGACGAGGTCGAACCCGGACGAGCTCGCGATCGGTTGCAGGGCAACCAGGAGGGCCGCTCGCGCCTCCAGGGGATCGGGGGCCTGGCGGTAGTGCACGGCCACGGAAGCACGCTTGTCCTCCACCCAGGCCTCGGGGACCACACGCGACGCCTCCTCCGTCGCGGCGAAGGCGGCACCGACCAAGGTCGGCGCCTCGTCCTGAGACCCGTACAGCCCCAGGATCGTGAGGTGGTGCACGTCGAGCAGGGCCGCGACCTCCTCGCCACGGCGACCCGTCACGATCGCGACGAGCCGATAGCGCTCCACGAGCGTCGCGAGCGCTTCGCGAACGCCGTCCACGGGTTCGGCGAGCTCGGGTCGCGCGACGATCTCCGAAAGCGTGCCGTCGAAGTCCAGGACGATGCCGCCGGCATGCGCGTGGGCGCGCAGCGCGTCGGGGTCAGTCCGCGGTGAGCGTGGCGTAATCGTCGCCCAGGAAGATCGCGAGCTGCGCCTGCCGATCGATGTTGGCCGTGCCCGGCTCCAGCCTCTCGATCACCACGTCGTCGAGACCCTCGAAGAAGTTGTTCGCCATGTACTCGGCCTCGATCTCGTCGTCGCGCGCGCGGTAGTAGATCGTCGTGACCGGGTACGGCGCCGGCGCGTCCGCCGGGTCCTGCACCGCTTCGTACCCGTCGTCCACGAGCAGCTCCTGCGTGGTGGCGGCCAGACCGCTCGCGCCCGCCCCGTTGAACACGGCGATCCGCACGCCGATGACGGTGGGGCTCGGCGCGGGCGGCTGCCCGCCGGTCTCGGCCGTCGGCCCGGTCGGCGCGGTCTCCGCGGTCGGCCCGGTGGGGTCCACCCCGCCGTCGAGCGGAGTCGTCGCGCCACCGTCGCCCGAGTCCACGGCCGGGAACGCCTGGTCGATCACGACGATGCCCCCGACCACGAGGGCGATGATGATCGCGAACCGAAGCGTGCTGGCACCCAAGGAGAAGTAGAAGCTCCTGTTGGTCGGCGGTTCGTGCTGGCCCATCCTACCCCAGGGCTACGAGGGGAACCCCAGCCGGCGGGCGAGGCGCTTGCGGCGCCGAGCGACGCGAAGGCGCCGCAAGCGCCGCACGAGCATGGGGTCGTACACGAGCGCGTCGGGTAGGTCGATCGCCCGCATGAGCAGCTGGTGATACCGGGTGACCGAGATCCCGAACCGCTCCCGGACGCGCCGTTCCTTCGGTCCGGGCTCCTGCCACCACGTCCGTTCGAAATCCAGGATCGCGCGGGTTCGGTCGTCGAGCTCGGACACCGGTTCGGACGGCTGCGCGCTCACGGGTCGAGACTAGCGAGACCCGCCGACGCTTCAAGCGGGCTACGCGGCCAGGGCACGAACCTGACGGACGGCCACGGTCAGCGCCGCGAGGTCACCGGCCTCCTCGAGCACGAGCCCGCGCATGAACCTGCCGAGCCTGGCCGTGACGTCGCCCCGAGACCGCAGGTACGACGCGACGGCCTCGTCGGCGGGCTGACCTTCCCCGTGGGCGAGCGCGCGCTCGGCAACCTGCCGCCGGAGCAACCGGAGGTCGTCCTCCAGCGCTTGGAGAGCCCACCGGTGCCAGCGCGTGGTCGCGGAGACCGCAGCCACCCGCGCATCGAGCCAGTCGATGTAGGCGGTCTCCCCGACGACGAAGAACGCCAGGGTCACGTCCTCGATCGGACGCCCGGTGGCCTTCGCGACGCTCGCGACGTCGGGACCATGGACGAGGAACGGCTGGATCGCGTGCCGGAGCCCGACGTCCTCGGGGATCCCGTGGTCCATGAGGGCCCAGGCTGCGCGCTCCCGTTCGGAGCGCCAGGTCTCCGGGGCGCGGCTCCAGACCGCCTCCTCGAACGCCTGGAACGGCTCTGCGTGCGCCGCGACCGCCCGCCCGAGCTGCCCGGGCGCATGTTGCAGGTACCACCGAGCGGTGATCTCGACGAGCCGGTCGACGCCGCCCATCAGCTCGTCCAGGACCACGGGCTCAACGCTCCCGACCAGCGCCTCGATCGCCTCCCACCGATCGACGGCGCGGGTGACGTCCCGAGCGATCCGGTACGCGCGGACGACGTCGGCGGCCTCCGCCCCGGTCTCGGTCACCACGCGGGAGACGAACGTGATGCCCTGGGAGTTGACGACGTCGTTGGCCACGAGCATCGCGATGAGCTCGCGGCGGAGCGGGTGTTCGTTCAGCAGCGACCCGAACCGTTCGACGACCTCGCCCGGGAAGTACCCGCGGAGATCTCGCTCGAGGTACTCGGAGTCCGGCAGCGACGAGTCGAGCAACGCGTTCGTCAGGCTCTGCTTCGCGTACGCGAGGAGCACCGCGAGCTCGGGTCTCGTCATCGCCCGGCCCGCGCGGCGCCGTTCGGCCATCTCCTCGGCGTTCGGCAGCGCCTCGAGGTCCCGGTCCAGCTCGCCCTCGGCCTCGAGCGCCAGCATCAGGTCCTCGTAGGCCTCCATGTGGTGGCGCGAGAGCTCGGCCTCCTGCGACAGGATCTGCGCTTGGAGGAAGTTGTCGTACAGGACGTGCCGAACGACGTCCTCCTCGACCTCGGACAACAGCTGGTTCCGCTCCTCCAGCGTGAGCTCCTCCCGCGCGATCGCGAGGCCGAGCAGGATCTTCAGGTTGACCTCGTGGTCGGAGGTGTCCACGCCTGCCGAGTTGTCGATGAAGTCGGTGTTGATCCGTCCGCCGCTCTGCGCGAACTCGATCCGGCCGCGCTGCGTGAAGCCGAGGTTCCCGCCCTCCGCGACCACCCGGCATCGCAGGTCGCGGCCGTCCACACGGAGCTCGTCGTTGACGCGGTCGCCCACCTCCTCGTCCGACTCGGTCGACGCCTTGACGTACGTTCCGATCCCACCGTTGTAGAGGAGATCGACGGGCGCGCGAAGGATCGCCGAGATCAGCTCGCCGGGCGTCAGCTCGGTCGCGTCGATGCCGAGCGCGAGCCGCACCTGCGGCGAGATGGGGACCGACTTGGCGGTTCGAGGCCAGACACCGCCGCCCTCGGAGATCAGCCCACGGTCGTAGTCGTCCCAGCTCGACCCCGCCCGCCCGAACAGGCGCTTGCGCTCCGCGAACCCGGTCCCCGGATGGGGCGTCGGGTCGAGGAACACGTGTCGATGGTCGAACGCGCCGACGAGACAGGTCTGGTCGGTGTAGAGCATCCCGTTGCCGAACACGTCGCCGGACATGTCGCCGATCCCGACGACGGTGAACGGCTCGTTCATCACGTCGGTGCCGATCTCTCGGAAGTGCCGCTTGACCGACTCCCACGCCCCGCGCGCCGTGACCCCGAGCTCCTTGTGGTCGTAGCCGGCCGATCCACCCGAGGCGAACGCGTCGCCGAGCCAGAACCCGTACTCGGCCGAGACCTCGTTGGCCGTGTCGGAGAAGCTCGCCGTTCCCTTGTCGGCGGCGACGACCAGGTAGGGGTCGTCCTCGTCGAGAGTCACGACGTGCTCGGGGTGCTCGACCTTGCCGTTCACGAGGTTGTCGGTCACATCCAGCATGCTGCGGACGAACGTCACGTACTGACGGACGCCCTCGTCCTTGAGCTCCTCCGGATCGGCGATCGTCCGCTTGAGCACGAAGCCACCCTTGGCGCCGGTCGGCACGATGACGGCGTTCTTCACCATCTGCGCCTTCATCAGGCCGAGCACCTCGGTCCGGTAGTCCTGGCGGCGATCGGACCAGCGGATGCCGCCGCGCGCCACCTTGCCCCCTCGCAGATGGATCGCCTCCATCTCCGGCGAGTACACGAAGATCTCGAACAGCGGGGTCGGCTTCGGCATCTCGGGGACCTGCGACGATCGGAACTTCAATGCGATCGCACGGCGTCCGGGCACGTACAGGTTCGTGCGCATCGTGGCGTCGATGACGCCGAGGGCGTTGCGGAGGATCCGGTCCTGTTCGAGCGAGGGCACGGCGTCCAGATCTCCGCGGATCTCGGCCCGGACGGCGTCGACGGCATCGGGTTCGTGGACCCGGGACGGGTCGAAGCGGAGCTCGAACAACTCGACGAGCTTGGCCGCGATGCTCGGGTGCGCGGCGAACGCGTCGTTCTTGTACTCGACCGGGAAGCTCGCGTTCACCCGGTGGTGGTACTTACGGTACGCGCGGAGGATCTGCACCTGTTTCCAGTCGATCCCGGCGGTGACGACCAGCCGGTTCAGCGAATCGGACTCACACTCGCCCCGCGACACCGCAGCGATGCAGTCCGCGATCCGGCTTCCGATGGCGTCCACGTCGAGGGGTCGGTGGTCGGCGCCGAGGACCCCGAAGTCGTGCAGGAACCGTTCGGCGCCTTCCTCCCCGGGGAGCGTGGTCGGTACTTCCTCGATGACCCGGAGGCCCAGCGACTCGAGCATGGGGACGAAGTCCGAGAGCTCGACGCGCCCTCCGACCTTGTACAGACGGACCCTGGTCAACGTCTCCCCGTCCTCGGTCCGGTTGACGAGGCCGATCACGAACGGCGCGTCGCCCGCATCGAGCTCCTCGAACCGAAGGATGTCCTCGCCGGCCAACTCGACCTCGGTGGACGCCTTGTAGGTCGGGGGGAATCGCTCGGCCCAGCGGTCGAACAGCTCACGCCCGCGCCCCTCACCGAACCGGTCGGCCAGGTGCTCGAGCAGGCGGTCGTCCCAGGTCCGGGCGATCTCGACCACGTCGCGGTCGAGCTCGTCGAACGGCACGTCGGGCACCTGGCCGCCGCCGACGTGGACCGTGAAGTGGAGCTGCGCGAGACCGCTCTCGGCGATCGACAGGTGGTAGTCGACGGTCGTCCCGTGGAAGCGCTCCATGAACAGATCCTGCAGCCGCTGCCGGAGGTCGGCGTTGAAGCGATCGCGCGGGAGCGCGACCAGCAGCGAGACGCTCCGGCCGTACAGGTCGCGCCGGACGAACAGCCGGACGTGCTGAGACTCCTGGAGATGGAGCAGCCCCATCACCTGCGCGCGGAGCTCCTCCGCCGAGGCGGCGAATAGCTCGTCCTTCGGGAAGCTCTCGAAGATCGAGACGACGGCCTTGTAGTCGTGCGACCCCTCGAACAGGTCCTCGGCCTCGAGGATCTGGTTGAGCTTGCGGTGCAGCAGCGGGGTCTTGCTCGCAGGCTCCATGTAGGCCTTCGACGTGAACAGGCCGACGAGCCGCGCCTCGCCGACCACGCGCCCCTCGGGAGAGACGCGCCGGACCCCGATGTAGTCCATCCGCGCGCGCCGGTGCACGGTGGACTCCCGGTTGGTCTTCGAATAGATCAGCTGGTCCCCGCCCTCGATCCGGGCCCGCAGCGCCGGCTCGATCGAGTCCAGGAGCACGGGCTTCCCGTACGACGACCAGCCGGTCTTCGACAAGATCCCGAGGCCCGAGCCTTCGACCGTCGTGAGCGCGCGTCCCTCAGGGAGGTCGACGAGCTCGTACTCGCGGTAACCCAGGAACACGAAGTTCAGGTCGAGGAGCCATTCGAGGAACGCCACGGTCTCGGCGACCTCGCCGTCGGAGTACAGGACGATGCCGTCCCAGGCGATGTCGATCATCTTCGTGGCCGCGTCCTTCATCGCCTCGAAGTCGCGAACGGCCAACCGCACGTCCTCGATCACGGACCGGATCGCGGCCGCGAGCTCGGCCTGTTCGTCCTCGGGCAGGACCCGGTCGAGCTCGAAGTGCATCACCGATTCGCGATGGGAGGTCTCGCGAACGTGCACGATCTTCTGCAGCCGGCGGTCGGGGCCGCGCTCGGTCCCGATCACCGGATGGATCACGTGCCGGGCCGCGAGCGCGCGGGCGTCGAGCTCCTCGTTGACCGAGTCGAGCAGGAAAGGAGCATCGGGCGCGCAGATCTCGATCACGGTCCCGAGCGCCTCGTAGCCGTCCTCCTCGACCGTGGGGTCGAACACCCGGACGGCCACCTCGTCCTTCGTTCGCGATTCGACGAGCTCGAACGCGCTCGAGACGATGCCGAACAGCTCCTCCGGCGTTCGATCGGCGAGGTCCTCCGGCGAGAGCCGGCGGGTGAACGCGTAGGCGAAGGCGCGCACGGTCTCCGCCCGGTCCGCAGGGATCCGTGCGTCGATGAGCTCCGACACCCGACCGCCGGCGCCCCCGGTCACCTCGTCGGTGGTGCTCACGGCACCATGGTACCCGTGGCGATCCTGCGATCCGGTTCGCGCTAGGAGCCGTCGTCGCGCTTTACTCCGAGCGCCGGACAGCCGAGGGGATGAGAGGATGCCGGGGCCCGGCGCCGCCCTCGAGCGCCGTGCCTCCATTTCGCGCATGGTCGAAACCGGACGCCAGGTGGGCGGAACCGTGGAGGAGCACGAGCTGCGCTCCGTCGCGCAGCTCCGGATGCTGCATGCCCTCGCGACGCGGTTGAACGCGCTCGACGACGTCGACGCGATCGGCGAAGCGATCACGACCGAGTTGAAGACCCTGATCGACTACCACAACTGCCGCATCTACCTGCTGCGGCCGGACGGGGTCACGCTCTGGCCGGTGGCGTTCCGGGGCGAGCTCACCGAGTACGAGTCCGAGACGCACGAAGAGCTGGTCTCGCGGGTCGGTGAGGGGATCACCGGGCACGCGGCGCTGAGCGGGGAGACGTACTACTCACCCGACGCGCTCCACGACGACCAGGGCTATCAGATCGAGGGGACGGACGAGATCGAGGAGTCGCTGCTCGCCGTCCCGATGAAGGTCGGGGACCGGGTCACCGGCGTGATCGTGCTGTCGAACCTCGGGACCGACCAGTTCGACGACGAGGACAGCGGGTATTGGAGGTCCTCGCCTCCCACGCGGCGGTCGCGTACGAGAACGCGTCGTTGCTGCACAAGGAGCGACGGGCTGCCGAGACGGCCTCCGCGCTCCTCGGCCTCTCCCAGGCGCTGACCGGCGTCCGCGACATCTCGACGGTGTTCGAACGCGTCGTGGCGGCCGTCCCCTCCATCCTGCGGTGCGCCACGATCGCCGCCTACCATCGAGACCCGGAGACCGGCGACTTCGAGTTGTCCGCGCAGCAGGGGACCGAGCGCATGCCGGCGCTGACGACCATCCCGGGAAGCCTCGGCAAGCGGTTCATCGCGGCGATCGACGAGCCGTTCGTGATCCCCAAGGCCGTCGCAGCGGAGGTTCCGCCGGAGTACCGGCTCGGTGACGTGTCGACCGACGTCCTCGTCGCCCCGACGCGATGGGAGCCGGACGGGTTCGGGGCGCTGGTGATCACGGCGACGTCCGAGGACGCCTCGTTCTCCGACCACGACGTCTCGCTCGCCCGAGGCATCGCGCACATCGCCTCGCTCGCGCTCGGGAGCGCGCGCCGGGTGAGCGAGCTCGAGCGGTTCCAGGAGCTCGCCGAGACGCTCGACGCCATCTTCTGGGAGGCGGAACCTGCCACGCTCCGGTTCACGTTCCTCTCGCAGCGGGCCGCAGGACGTTCTCGGGCCGAACGACCGGCCGGGGGTGTTGCCCGAGCACTGGGGGGATCACGTGCACCCGGACGACCGGGCTCGGGTGATCGCGGCGCTTCGATCCGCGATCTCGAAGCCGGGCGACGACCTCGACCTCGAATACCGGACCTCGGGACGCGACGGAAGGACGCTGTGGCTCCGAGACATCGTCCACGTGTCCCTCGACGCGCTCGGCGGTCCGGTGGTCCGCGGCCTCATCGTCGACGTGACGCAAGGCAAGCGCGCGGAACAGGCCCTCCGCAGGAGCGAGCAGAAGTACTCGGAAGCGTTCCATCGTGAGCGTGAAGCGACGCAGCGGCTCCGAGCCCTGGACGAGATGAAGAACACCTTCCTCGAAGCGGTCTCGCACGACCTGCGAACGCCGCTGACCTCGATCCTCGGATCGGCGGTCACCTTGGAACAAGCGGGCCTGGATCTCCCGAGACCCGACGCGATGGACCTTCTGCGGAGGATCGCGTCCAACGCTCGAAAGCTCGAGCGCCTGCTGTCCGACCTGCTCGATCTCGACCGGCTCCAGCGCGGGATCATGACGCCGCAGCGTCGGGAGACCGACGTCGGAGCGCTCGTGCGCGAGGCCGTGAAGGAGTTCGAGCACTTCGGCGGGCGGGAGGTCGAGGTGAGCGCCGACCAGATCGTGGCCAACGTCGACGCCGCCAAGGTCGAACGGATCGTGGAGAACCTGCTCGCGAACGCGACCCGCCATACGCCCGCCGGCAGCCGGATCTGGGTTCGGGCGCTCGACCAGGACGAGGCCGTCCTGATCGTCGTCGAGGACGAGGGCTCCGGCGTGCCCGACGAGCTCAAGGAGGCGATCTTCGAGCCGTTCCGGCAGGGGCCCGGGCCCGCGAGCTCGTCACCGGGCGTGGGCGTCGGGCTCTCGCTCGTCGCCCGGTTCGCCGAACTGCACGGCGGCCGCGCCTGGGTCGAGGACCGTCCCGGCGGGGGAGCCGCCTTCCACGTCTTCCTCTCCGAGAGCTGACCCACCGCCGCGCGTCGGCGGACATCGACCGTGGTTGCTGGCCGCGTCTCGGACCGGGTAGCGTGAGCAGCGCCTTCCCCCGAGGCCCGAGAGCATGCCCAACCCCGAAGACGAGCAACGACAACGCCCGACGACGCCAGCCATAGAGCAACGGCGCCGACCACGACCACGGCTCCGGCATGGCGGCGAGTGCCGCCGTTGGAGCTCCCGACCCGAGCGAGAGCGCCGGAGACTGGCGCGGAACGGCTATCAAGATCGCCAGCCTCGCCGTCGCGCTGTTCCTGTTCGTCCTCGCGATCCAGCTGATGAAGGAGGGCGCGAAGGCGATCGCCCCCTCGCTCGAGGGAAGCCCGCTGTTCAGCAACGCGTTCTCGACCCTGGGCGCGGGGTGGCTCGGTGCCTACATCGTGCTGTCGGGATCACCGATCGCCGCGGTCGCGCTCAGCCTCTACGACGGTGGCGCGACGACCGAGCTGCAGACGTTCACGATGCTCTCCGGCTCGCGTCTGGGAGCTTCCTTCGTCGTGCTCCTCGTCGGGTTCCTGTACGCGGTCCGGAGCAAGGGCCGGAACCGCGGGGAGTCGATCGGGATGGGGGTCCTGGCGCTCTCGCTGACTGCGATCGTGTACGTGCCCGGCATGATCATCGGGTACGGCATCTTGAAGGCGGGGATCCTCGATGGCATCCAGCTGTCGGCGTCCGACGACGTCCTGTCGATCGTCGACTACGTCTGGGGGCCCGCGCTCGACCTGCTGACGAGGCTCCCGGGGGGGACCCTGCTGCCGCTCGGGCTGGGGTTGATCCTCGTCTCGTTCAGGCTCCTGGACAAGGTGCTTCCGCAACTGGACGGCGAGCGCCACGGCGGCAAGCGGGCCGAGATGCTCAAGCGGCCGTGGCCGATGTTCGCGCTCGGCTGCATCGTCGCAACGCTTACGCTCTCGGTCTCGGTGGCGCTGACCGTCCTCGTGCCCCTCGCGAGCAGGGGCTACATCAATCGCGAGCAATCGATCCCGTACATCATGGGCGCGAACATCACGACGCTCGCCGACACGCTCGTGGCCGCGATGGTGCTCGGCAACGCGGTCGCAGTGCACATCGTCTTGGCCGAGGCGATCGCCGTGTCGATCGTGTCGCTGTTCTTCCTCGCGCTGATGTTCGGGCCGATGAAGCGGTGGATCATGGCGCTCGACGAGTGGGTGGTCTCCACCAACCGGCGCCTGTGGCTGTTCGTCGCGGTGCTGTTCGTCCTGCCGGCGATCTTCCTCACTTCGGGCATCTGGATCGGCCCGATCGCCAACTGACGGCGTCGAGCCCTCGGCGGGCTAGTTGAAGAGGTCGTGCAGCTTCTTCTCGACCGTGTCCGCGGATTCGCCGGTCTTCTCCTTGATGACGCCCACCAAGCGATCCCACTTGCCTTCGGAGCGATCGAGGTCGTCGTCGGTCAACGTGCCCCACGATTCCTTGACGCGGCCGCGCATCTGATCCCACTTGCCTTCCATCTCCAGCTTCTTGCTGTCGTCCACATCGTTCACCTCCGAGCTCCTCATACCCGGCTTCGGCGCCCCGAACACCAAGGGCCGGAGGTCTCGAGGACGCGATCGGACGGAGCCGGCGGTCGGATTCGAACCGACGACCTGCTGTTTACAAGACAGCTGCTCTGCCCCTGAGCTACGCCGGCGCGTGCCGAGCGTAGCAGAGGAACGCGGGCGCTACGAGAAACAGCTCCTTGTTGGTGACGAGAGCCCAGATGACGAAGGCGTCGATCGCGATCCCGATGATGCCGGACGTGCGCCACTCATGAGGCCGATCAGCGTGACGGCCGCGCTCGCGCCGGCGATCACGATCCCCACCACGCGCGCCTGTTCGGAGAGCTTGAGAACCCCCAGGCCGGCCGAGATCCCGACAACGCCGAGCGCGCGAGGTAGATGAGACCGAACAGGATCAGCAACTCGGTCCCGCCGAACCTGACGAGAAAGCCTCCACCCGTGATCGCGATGATCCCGCCCAGGATCGAGAAGGCGGCTCCGATGATCAACAGAACACCGAGCCGGCGGTCTGACGACGACTTGCTGTTTACAGTAGCTGTGCCCCGGCGTACGCTGGCTGTGCCGATCCCGGCTCCCCCGCTGTCGCGAACACTCTTGGGGTGAGCGACGGCTCACCCTAGGCGCCGACCCCGACCCGCGCGATCACTCTCCCGATGGAACATCAGCTCGCCCGGGAAGGCAGGACGAACCCGTACAGGGCGGCGGCGAGCGATGCCGAGGCGTTCAGCGAGCCGACGCGCCCGCGCATCGGGAGCCGAACGAGCAGGTCGCACGCCTCGCGGGTCAGCCGCGCCGGCCCGCGGCCCTCCGAACCCACGACGAGCGCGACGCGGCCGTCCGGGCACTCCTCCTCGAACACCGTTCGCTCCGCGCGCTCGTCGAGCCCGACGACCGTGAAGCCCGCGCCCTTCAGTCGTTCGAGCGCGCGGGGGATGTTCGCCACCCTCGCGTGCGGCAGGTGCAGGAGTGCGCCCGCCGACGCACGAACGGCGGCCGGCGACACGTCGGCGGCCCGGCGGGTCCTGGTCACGAGCAGCTCGACACCGGCGGCCTCGGCCGATCGCGCAGCGGCGCCGAGGTTGTTGGGGTCCGTGATGCCGTCCAGCACGACGACGATCGCGTCGGGCGGATACGTGCGGTCCGCGAGCTCGCGCTCGCCGATGGGCTTCGGAAGCGAGATCTCCGCGATCGCTCCCTGGTGGTTCGACGCGAGCCGATCGAGCTCGGCGCGCGCGACCTCGACGACGTCCACGGACGCCTCGCGACACGCCTCGAGCAGCTCGCGGTACCCGGGCGTGGCACGCGAGCCACGCGCCAGCAGCACCCGACGCGCTCGTCCGGATCGGACGGCCTCCAGCGCGGCTCGACGGCCGGTGACGACGTCCGCGCCTCCGGCCGACGCATCGCGCCCCTCGTCGCGCTTCGGCGCGTCGCGGGTCACGGCGTGGTCACGACCACGAGCGCGATGCATCCGACGCCGTCGCCCGAGAGCCCGAGCCCCTCGGGCCGCGTCGCCTTGACGGAGACACGCTCGTCGGCGAGCCCGAGGACCTCGGCCAGGCCGGCGCGCATCGCGTCGCGCACGGGCGCGATGCCGGGACGCTCGGCGATCACCGTGAGGTCGACCGAGTCGGTCACGTAGCCGGCCTCCCGCACCTTCCCGAGCGCTCGCCCCAGAAGTTCGCGGCCGGCGATCCCGGCGAACGCCGGATCCGTGTCGGGGAAGTGCTCACCGATGTCTCCGAGACCCGCGGCCCCGAGCAGCGCATCGGCGATCGCGTGACAGACGACGTCCCCGTCGGAATGGCCCGCCAATCCGGGCTCGCCCTCGAAGAGCACGCCTCCCAGACGAAGCGGTCGAGCGGCGTCGAACCGATGGACGTCGAACCCGAGCCCGACGCGCGACCCGCTCACCACTCGAACGCCTCGGCCAGCCGGAGGTCCTCCGGCGTCGTGATCTTGAGGTTCAGCCCTTCCCCCTCGACCGCCCGGATCCGGAACCCGCACCGCTCGAGCAGGGCCGCGTCGTCGGTCTCCTCCACCTCGTCTCGAACGGCGGCGGCGTGCGCCTCGACGAGCGCGCTCGCGACGAACGCCTGGGGTGTCTGGGCCAGCGCGAGCGTGCTCCTCGGCTCCGTGCGCCGGATGACCTGTCCCTCGACACGCTTGACCGTGTCGACGACCCGCAGGACCGGCACCGCGCCGTCCCATCCGTCCAGCGCATCGATCACGCGCGCGAAGAGGTCCGGCGAGGCGAACGCACGCGCCGAGTCGTGACACACGATCACGTCGGCGTCGCCGACCGCTCGAAGGCCCGCCCGAACGGACGCCTGACGCGACTCGCCGCCGCTCACGACCGCCGGCTGCGCCGAACGGCCGCACGAGCCGCTCGACCTGCTCCTCGAAACCCGGCGGCGCAACGACGACCACGCCGGTGACGGACGCGCACGCGGTCACGCGTTCGACCGCTCGCGCGACGATCGGCACGCCGCCGACGGGAACGAGCCCCTTGGGGAGCGACGCGTCCAGCCGTTCGCCGCGTCCACCTGCGAGCACGATCGCGACCGCGCCATCCACGGCGCGAGGTTACCGGAGGTTCGCGAACACCATCCGGCCGGTCGCTGTCTTGATCACGTTGCGGATCACGATCGGCGCATCCGATCCGATGCGATCGTGCGCCTCTTCGACGACCACCATCGTCCCGTCGTCGAGGAACCCGACCGCCTGTCCGGCCTCGCGTCCGTCCTTGACCAGACGGACCTCGATCTCCTCACCGATCACGACCGGCAACCGGAACGAGGCGGCGAGGTCGTTCAGGCTCGGGACGGCCACGCCCACGGCATGTGCGACCTTCGAAAGGTTCAGGTCGGTCGTTGATGTTCCAGGCTCGGCGGAGGGATCTCAGGCACGGCCCGCGCCGCCGGATCGGTGGTCAGGCCTGAGCAGCCATCACCCGGGCGCCGTGGGACTCGTCCAGGACCTTGTCGATCATGGCCTCGGCCTTCTCCTCGTCCGCCTCGGTCGCGAACGTGAGCTCGGAGACCAAGATCTGCCTGGCCTTGTTGATCATGCGTTTCTCGCCGGCCGAAAGGCCACGCTCGCGCTCGCGGATCGACAGGTTCCGAACCACCTCGGCCACCTGGTAGATGTCCCCGGACCGCAGCTTCTCGATGTTGTTCTTGAAGCGGCGGCTCCAGTTGGCGGCCATCTGGGACTCGTCCTCGCGCAGGACCTTGAGGACCTTCTTGACCTCGTTCTTGCTTACCACTGACCGCAGCCCCACTTCCTGGGTGCTGTCGATCGGGACCATGAGCGTCAGGTCACCGTAGGAGACCCGGAGCTTGAAGTAACGGCGCTTCTCACCCAGGAACTCGCGTGTGCACAGTTCCTCGATCACTGCTGCGCCGTGTTCCGGATGCACAACCGTGTCGCCCTTTCGGAACACAGGACCCCCTAGTGTCGATGACATGGGCTCGGCGAATGGACCAAGAGTAGCACGCGGGCACCCGCCCCAGCAAATCAAAACCCCAGGTCAGAGGCCATATTTCGTCCTTGACGCGCCCCGTTCGCCCGATTCTCGTTTCCCCCGAAGACGTAGGCCGGACGGTCGGATCGGCTCCATCCGTGCCCGCATCGCGCCCGATGACGGAGCTCGCGACGCTACTCCGCGGGTACGACACGGCGTTCGATGCACAGCGAGGCAACACCGCGCAGCGAAGAGTCGCTCTTGGCGACGGGATGTCGGCGGCCGGGTATAGCGTCCCCTCGGACCGGCAGTCGATCCCCCCTGCGGAGTAGTGGGACCCTGTCGTTCCCACGACGGACCAGAGGAGCGTGCGATGCAGGTGGTTCCGGCAGACGGGCTGGGATCGCACACGTCCCTCGATGGGACCGAGCCTCTCCTTCCCGCCTCCGAGCGGGCGCCGTACCCGCTCGTCGTGGTCGAGTGGCACGACGCGTGGTTCGACTTCGAGCGCTCGACGCTCGAAGACCTCCGGGTCGACTACCTCGTTCGGACGGTCGGGTTCCTGGTCGGCGAAGGCCCGAGGTTCCTCTCGATCGCACAGGAGATCCTTCCCGACGGGGAGGGGTTCCGAGCCGTCACGCACATCCCGCGTCCGATCGTCGAGCGCCTCGTTCGGCTCGACGCGTGCGAGAGCTCGGAGGATCGCTGACATCGACCGTCGTCTGGCCGCGAGCCTTGCCACGCGCTACACTCCCGAGACCCACGAGCTCGATCGCGACGACCGAGCCTGACCGGAAGGAGGGATGCCAGATGGCCGAGACCGTTCTCGTCGTCATGCCGCATCCCTCGGGGACCGGTTCCTAGGCCGCGCCGAAGTCGGCGACCACGCGCCTGAGCCGCCCGAAGGGGCGGCTTCTTCGCGTTCTGAGCCACGCGCACCCGCGTGGCGTCACGTCGACCGAAAGGAACCGAGTTGGATCTCGAGAGACCGAACGTCGAGGAGCCGACGGCGATCGACCATTTCTTCGCCGAGGGCCTCATCACCGACGTCCTGCGCATCGTCAAGACCGGCAAGGAGGCGACGGTGCACCTCTGCCGCGCCAACCGTTCGACCACGGGCGAGGATCTCCTCGCCCTGAAGGCGTATCACCCGCTCGACCGGCGCGATTTCCGAGACGAGTCGATCTACCGCGACGGCGAGTGGATCAAGGAGCGGCGGATCCGAGCGGCGCTCGAGAAGCACACGCGGTTCGGTCGCGTCGTCCAGGGCGGGATCTGGGTCGGCCGCGAGTGGGAGACGCTTCGAGCGCTCTCCGACGCGGGGCTCCCGGTGCCGCGACCGATCGCGTCCATCGAGGACGCGATCCTCATGACGTACCTCGGCGACGAGGCGACGTCGGCGCCGCAGCTTCGCTCGTTCCGGCCGGACGCAGACGAGGCGCGGGACCTGTTCGAACAGATGCTCCGCGCGATCGAGCACATGCTGTACCTGAACGTGATCCACGGCGACCTGTCCCCGTACAACGTGCTCGTGTGGGACGGGCGCGCGATCGTGATCGACTTCCCGCAGGCGGTCGACGCTCGCAAGAATCGACACGCTCCGGCGCTGCTCGAGCGCGACGTGCGCCGGATCTGCGACTACTTCGCCAAGTTTGGCCTGGACGCTCACGCCGAACGGATCGCGGCCGACCTGTGGACGGCGTGGGAGTACGCCGAGCTCGTTCCGGAGGAGCTCAGGACCGGGATCGAGATCTAGACCTCGCGTGCACCGCGGAACTCGAGCGTGTACGTCCAGCTCGAGCCGTCCGGCGCGTGCTCGAACCGCTGGAGCCGCCCCGACTCTCCGCCGGGCAGCAGCATCGGCAGGCCGAGGTGCTCGTCGCTCGGCCACAGGTCCTCGCGGGCGCCATCCTCCATCCGGACGAGCGTCATCGGAAGCTCACCCTCGGTCCGCAGCGGCTCGCTCCACCCCTCGTCCTCGGCCGGCAGGAGTTGGCGATAGCGGACGAGTGGCACGGAGACGTGCATGAGGACCGGCTCACCGGGCGACTTCCAGGCCTTGCCGAGGAACCGCCACTTCTCGCCGTCCTTCGACGTCTCGACGGCCCAGCTCTCCTCGTTCCCGAGCGACATCGCCCTCCGACCCTACGACAGGTCTCCGACGCCCGCCCCAGGAAGACCCGCATGCCAACCGGCGGCCGTTCCGGCATCCTTGGGCGCCGCCTAAGCGCTGTGAGGCTCGGCGGCATCTAGGAGGGCGATGCAGGCAGAAGGCAACGTCGTTGGGCTCCCCGTAGCCGAGGAGCAGGCCCCGCCGGACTTCGCGGCGTTCTTCGCCGCGGAGCACCGGGGGCTGTTCAAAGCGCTGTACTTCGTCACGGGGAACCGGGCAGACGCGGCCGAGCTCATGCAGGACGCCTTCCTGAAGCTGTGGGAGCGCTGGGACCGGGTCGACCGGCTCGACGATCCCACGGGGTACCTGTTCCGCGTGGCGCTGAACGGGTTCCGGATGCGGACGCGCGCCGCGGTCCGGGCCACGCGGAGGCTGGTGCCGGTCGCCTCGACGACCGACCCGTTCGACGAGATCGACCTCAGGCATGACGTCCAGCGCATGCTGCTCGAGCTCTCACCGCGCCAACGCGCCGCCCTCGTCCTGCTCGACATGTACGGCTACGGCTCCGAGGAGGCCGCACGGATCATGGGCATCCGTCCGTCGACCGTCCGCGCGCTCGCGACGCAGGGCCGTGCCGTACTCCGCAAGGGAGGTCCGCATGTCTGAGCTGAGGGAGGTCTTCGAGATGGCGACCAAGCAGGCCGAACCTGATGTGGATTCATGGCGCGAGCAAGAGCGGCGTCAGCGTCGCAAGAGCAGGAACCGGAAGCTGGGCGGGCTGGCGATCGCCGCCGCAATCGGGATCGTGGCGGTGGTGGTCGTGATCCGGGCTGCGGACGAGGGGACCGGGACACAGCCCGGAGGTCAGCCGATCCCCACGGTACAGCCGATCCCTTCGCTGCCCTCTGGGGCATTGGAGCCAGGGAGGTACGTCGTCAGCACGCTCGACCCCGCCTTCGACGCATCGCACCGGGTCACGATTGACGTTCCGCAGGGATATGAGGGCTCCAACGGATTCGCTGTCGGGACCAGCCAGACCGGAGTGACCGTTTGGGCCATCGGTCAGGTCTACGGCGTAGCCTGCAATTGGAGTGGTACGGAGCTCGACGGATCGACAGTCTCGTCGACCGACGGTCTGGCCGCGGCTCTCGCGAGCCAACAGGGGCTCCGCGTGTCGACACCGACCGATGTCACGGTCGACGGCTTCGCCGGCACGTACATGGAGCGAACCGTGCCCGCCCGGACGAACCCTGATCGTTGCGACAAGGCCCAGTTCCGCGCGTGGTTGGACAGGGGAGGTGGAACGAGGTTCCTCAAGCCCGGTCAGCTCGATCTCCTGTGGATCTTCCACGTCGACGGCGTCCCGCTCGTGATCGATGCCTCGCTCGACCCAGGGGCATCGGCGCAGGACCGAGCGCAGCTGGTTCAGATGGTGGAGTCCATCCAGATCGATAGGACGTAGTCCCCGGACACCGAACGGCCCGGCAGCCTCACGGTTGCCGGGCCCTCGGTCTTGCGGGGTCCGGCGCGGCCACGCCGAACCCACGATCTCGTTCTTACCCGCTCAGCCCTCCTGCGAACCCGCGAGCTCGACGGGCGGGACGTCCGGCGGAACGCCGGCGCCCTCGAACACGATCTCGCCGTCGCGAGCGTCCACGATGATGGTCTGTCCGGCGCGGAACTCCTTCCACAGGAGCTTCTCCGACAACGGGTCCTCGACCAGACGCTGGATCTCGCGGCGGAGCGGCCGCGCGCCGAGGGCCGGGTCGTAGCCCTTCTCGGCGAGATGGCTCTTCGCCGCGTCGGTGAGCTCGATCTCGAGGTCCTTGGCCTTCAGCTGCTCGGTGACGCGCTTCATCATCAGGTCGACGATCTGCTTCACGTCTTCCGGCGTGAGCGAGTGGAAGACGATGACCTCGTCGATGCGGTTCAGGAACTCGGGCCGGAAGGACTTCTTCAGCTCGTCCATGACCCGGTCCTTCATCCGCTCGTACGTGAGCTTCTCGTCGGGACGAGCCGCGAACCCGACCCCGGGGCCCTTCTGGATGTCCCGGGTGCCGAGGTTCGACGTCATGATGATCACGGTGTTCTTGAAGTCCACCTGGTGACCCTGCGAGTCGGTCAGCCGCCCGTCCTCGAGGATCTGCAGCAGCGTGTTGAACACGTCGGGGTGGGCCTTCTCGATCTCGTCGAACAGGATCACGCTGAACGGCTTGCGGCGAACGGCCTCGGTGAGCTGGCCGCCCTCCTCGTACCCGACGTAGCCCGGTGGTGAACCGATCAGCCGGCTCACCGTGTGCTTCTCCATGTACTCGGACATGTCGAGCTGGACCAGCGTGTCCTCGTCGCCGAACAGGAACTCGGCGAGCGCCTTGGAGAGCTCGGTCTTCCCGACCCCCGACGGCCCGAGGAAGATGAACGACCCCGAGGGCCGCTTGGGGTCCTTCAGGCCGGCCCGCGTGCGGCGGATCGCCTTGCTGACCGCCTTGATCGAGTCCTCCTGGCTGATGATCCGCTTGTGGAGCTCGTCCTCCATGCGGAGCAGCTTCTCCGTCTCCTCCTCGGTGAGCTTGAACACCGGGATGCCGGTCCAGGTGGAGAGCACCTCGGCGATCTCCTCCTCGTCGACCTCGGAGAGCACGTCCATCTCGCCGGACTTCCACTCGCGTTCGCGGCGCTGGCGCTCCTCGAGCAGCTGACGCTCCTCGTCGCGGAGCGACGCGGCGCGCTCGAAGTCCTGCGAGTCGATCGCCGACTCCTTCTTGAGCCGGACCTCGGCGATCTTCTCGTCGACCTCGCGCACGTCCGGCGGCGCGGTCATCCGGCGGATCCGCATCCGGGAGCCGGCCTCGTCGATCAGGTCGATCGCCTTGTCCGGCAGGAACCGGTCGCTGATGTAGCGGTCCGCGAGGTTGGCCGAAGCGACGAGCGCGTCGTCGGTGAACGAGACGCGGTGGTGCGCCTCGTATCGGTCGCGCAGGCCCTTCAGGATCTCGATCGTGTGGGCGACCGACGGTTCCTCGACGCTGATCGGCTGGAACCGCCGCTCGAGCGCCGCGTCCTTCTCGAGGTGCTTGCGGTACTCGTCGCGCGTCGTCGCGCCGATCGTCTGGAGCTCGCCCCGCGCGAGCATCGGCTTCAGGATGCTCGCGGCGTCGATCGCGCCCTCGGCGGCGCCCGCGCCGACGAGCGTGTGGAGCTCGTCGATGAACAGCACGATGTCGCCGCGCGTGCGGATCTCCTTCAGGACCTTCTTCAGCCGCTCCTCGAAGTCGCCCCGGTAGCGCGAACCCGCGACCAGCGCACCGAGGTCGAGCGTGTAGATCTGCTTGTCCTTCAGCGTCTCGGGAACCTCGCCGCGGACGATGTCCTGCGCGAGGCCCTCGACGATCGCGGTCTTGCCGACGCCGGGCTCGCCGATCAGCACCGGGTTGTTCTTCGTCCGGCGCGACAGGACCTGCATGACGCGCTCGATCTCCTTCTCGCGACCGATCACCGGGTCGAGCTTGGTGTCGCGCGCGAGCTGCGTCAGGTTCCGCCCGAACTGGTCGAGCACCATCGACCCCTGGCCGCCCTGACCCTCGCCCTGTCCGCCGGGCGTGGTCTCGCCCTTGCCGGCCGTGTAGCCGGACAGGAGCTGGATCACGGTCTGGCGAACGCGGTTGAGGTCGGCGCCGAGCTTCTGCAGCACCTGCGCCGCGACGCCCTCGCCCTCGCGGATCAGCCCGAGCAGGATGTGCTCGGTGCCGATGTAGTTGTGACCGAGCTGCAACGCTTCGCGGAGCGACAGCTCGAGGACCTTCTTCGCGCGAGGAGTGAACGGGATGTGTCCGGTCGGCGCCGCCTGCCCCTGGCCGATGATCTCCTCGACCTGCTGACGGACGGCGTCGAGGTTGATGCTCATGCTGTCGAGCGCCTTGGCGGCGACGCCCTCGCCCTCGTGGATCAATCCGAGCAGGATGTGCTCGGTGCCGATGTAGTTGTGGTTGAGCATCCTCGCTTCTTCTTGAGCGAGGACGACGACTCGTCGGGCCCGATCCGTGAACCGCTCGAACATCTTTACTCCCTCGGGGCCGGAGCCCTATCTACCGAACGGCCCCGGGGATCTACGGACCGCGTCCTACCCCCGAGGTAGGTCGAGCGCTTCGGTTCGGCAAGGATCAGTGCGCCTTCCGAAGCGCCCCACGCTGGGAAGTATACCCCCGACCTCCGATCCGCCAGGACGTCACGTCCCGGCCCCTTCTCATCCACCATGCCGTGCTCCCGTGCTTCTTCCATCAACCGGTTCCTTCCCCCTGTTATTCGGACCAGGGGCTCCTCGGGATGAGGGAGTGTGGATGACGTAGGCCGGGTTCCGGAGCACTGGCCCGTATGGGCCATGCAAGTTCAGCCGTTTGGGGCGTTGTGGGTGACGGCGACCCTCGGGCAGGATTGCCGTGTCGGTCCGGTCTTCCCCTCGAGGGCTCCTTCCCCGATAGGAGACGATGACGTTGCGGGTCTTGATCGTCGATGACCACCCCGCGTTCCGTCGTGCGCTGACCTCCGCCCTGAGGATGGTGCGGGGCATCGAGGTCGCCGGGGAAGCCTCGGGCGGACAGGAGGCGACCACCCGTGCTCGCGAGGACGACCCCGACCTCGTCCTGATGGACCTGTCGATGCCCGACTTCGACGGCATCGAGGCGATGCGTCAGATCCACGAGGAGCGCCCGGAGCTCCCCGTGGTCATCCTCACGGCGCACGCCGACCCGGGCGTGGAGAAGGAGGCCCGGCAGGCCGGCGCCTCGGGATTCCTGGCCAAGGGGACGGCGCTGGAGGACATCGTGATCGTCCTCCACGAGGCGGCCGACGGCGCAGCGTAGGGCCCCCGACCCACGGACGCCCTCCGGTCAAGCCTCACCTCGCCCTGCCGATACCCCTTGGGACCCTCTTTCGGATGCCCCAGCGGACCGCAGGGACGGGGAGATGCAAGCCGAACGCCACGACGACATCCCCGAACGGATCCTGAGCGAAGCCCGGATCGTCGGGCTCCGCGAGTTCACGACGCCGTCGCTCGAGGCCGTCGAGCGCCGGAGGATCCAGCTCTGGGTGCTCACGACGATCGTCCTGGTGTCGGTCAGCGTCTGCGTGGCGCTGCTCTCGGTCTTCCCGGCCGAGCTCGGAGACACGCTCTCGCCGGCCGGGCTGCGGTGGGGGGTCGTCCTGCTCTCGATCGGCTTCTGCGCGTACGCGATCGACAAGGAGCGACACCTCCAACGGCTCGCGAAGCTGCTGACCGAGGAGCGGGTGCTCACCGCCGCGCTCTCCAACCGACTGCGCGAGCTCTCCCTTCTGTTGCAGGCGGGCAAGGCGATGAACGCCGTTCTCGAACTGGACGCGGTGCTCGACGTCATCCTCCGGAGCTCGCTGGAGCTGCTCACGGGCCGGAGCGGCTCGATCATGCTCCTCGACGGCGACCAGCTCATCGCCCGATGCGTCCTGAACAACCCCGAGGCGCTCGGGCGCCGGGTCGGGATGGGTGAGGGCATCGCCGGCCGCGTGGCCCGGACGAGGGAGCCGCTGCTGATCAACGGCAAGCCCTCCGCCGAGGAGTTCCCCGGTCTCGACGACCGGGCGCAGGCGGTGGACAGCGCGATGTCGGTGCCGCTCGTCAACCGCGATCAGGTCCTCGGGGTCCTGAACGTGAATGCAACGCCGGACCGGACCTTCAGCGCTTACGACCTCCGCGCGCTCAGCCTGTTCGCAGAGCAGGCCGCCGTCGCAATCGCGAACGCGCGTCTGTTCGACGCCGAACGAGCCCGCGTGGTCGAGCTCGTGGAACTCGATCGCATGAAGAGCGAGTTCCTCGGCTTGGTCACGCACGAGCTCAGCACACCGCTCACGGTGGTGCTCGCGGCGGCCCAGTCCGGTTCGCAGCCCGATCCCAAGGTCGACGGGCTCGAGCTCTTCCAGATCATCGAGCGCAACGCGCGGCACCTCGCCGGGATGGTGGAGGAGCTGTTGGCGGCCGCGCGGCTCGAGCACGTGAGCACCTCGCCGACGCCCACGGACGTGGACCTGGGTGAGATGGCTCGCTCCGTCGCCCGGGACTTCGCCGTGACGGATCGGCCGGTCGACGTCGAGGTCCAGGGCGAGCTCGCGACGGTCGGCGATCCCGATGCCGTGCGGCGGATCCTCGTGAACTTGCTCGACAACGCGCACAAGTACGGGGCGCCTCCCGTCAAGATCACGGTTCACCGCGCGGAGGAGTGCGCGCTGGTCACCGTGCTGGACGCCGGACCGGGATTGCCCACCGACGAGCGCGAACGGCTCTTCGAACGCTTCTACCGCGCGGACGCGTCCGGCAAGCCCGGGCTCGGCCTGGGCTTGCCGATCGTCCGGGGCCTCGCCGCCGCCTGCGGGGGGCACGTCTGGGCCGAGGATGCGCCGGACGGTGGCGCGGCGTTCAAGGTCGCCCTCCCACTGCAGTCCCCGGCGCTCGAAGCGGTCTGAGTCGCCCGGCGGTCAGTCCGCCGGCCGGTGGAGCGGGAACAGGATGACCTCGCGGACGCTCGAGGCGTCGGTGAGCAGCATCAGGAGCCGGTCGATCCCGATCCCCAGCCCGCCGGCGGGCGGCATCCCGTGCTCGAGCGCCTGGAGGAAGTCCTCGTCGAACGGATGCGTCTCTTCCTCGCCGGCCTCCCGCGCCCGCTGCTGGAGCTCGAACTTCGCGCGCTGCTCGTCCGGGTCGGTGAGCTCGGAGTACCCGGTCCCGAGCTCCATGCCGCCGATCACGGGATCCACGTGCTCGGTCAGGTTCGGATCGGCTCGGTGCGGCCGCGCAAGCGGCGAGACGTCGCGGGGGAAGTCGCAGACGAACGTCGGCTGGATCAACCCGGGCTCGACGAGCTTCTCGAACAGCTCGAGCGCGAGCTTGCCGGGCGGCCACGCGGGGTCGACCGGGAGGTCGTGGCGTTCGGCCAGCGCGGCGAGGTCGGCGCGATCGAGCGTGACCTCCTCGCCCACCGCCTCCGAGACGCTGCCGAGGACCGTGATGCGCGGCCAGTCGCCGCCGAGGTCGATCTCGTTGCCGCGGAACGTGACCTGCAGCGAGCCCGCGACCTCGAGCGCGCTCGCCTGCACGAGCTCGCGGGTGACGTCCATCATCGTCTCGTAGTCGGCGTAGGCCTGGTAGAGCTCGAGCATCGTGAACTCGGGGTTGTACTTCCATCCCACGCCCTCGTTGCGGAAGTTCCGCCCGATCTCGTAGACGCGTTCGAGGCCGCCCACGAGCAAGCGCTTCAAGTGAAGCTCGAGCGAGATCCGCAGGTACAGGTCCATGTCGAGATCGCGATGGTGCGTGACGAACGGCCGCGCCATCGCGCCGCCCGCGATCGTTTGCAGCACCGGCGTCTCGACCTCCACGAACCCGCGCTCGTCCAGGTAGGCGCGCACGGCTCGGAGCGTCGTCGCGCGAGCGTCGACGAGCGCCCGAGCCGCCGGATCGGTGGCGAGGTGCAGCGCGCGCTGGCGCTGCTGGAGCTCGGGGTCCTTGAGCCCGTGCCACTTCTCGGGCAGCGGCCGGAGCGCCTTCGTCAGCATCGCGAGGCGTTCGACGAACACGCTGAGCTCCCCCTTGCGCGTCGTGCCGACGCGGCCCGTCGCGCCGACGACGTCACCGAGGTCGACGTCCTCGAGCAGCGCGAAGCTCTCCGGCTCGGTCCGCTCGTTCACCACGATCTGGAGGTCGGCGGTCCGGTCCCTGACGACCAGGAACGCGAGCTTGCCCATGTCGCGTTTCAGCACGATGCGGCCGGCCACGGTTCGGCGCTCGTCGGTGACGGTGTCGGCGGGCAGATCCCCGTGCGCGTCGCGGATCGTCGCCGCCGCGTCGGGCTCGACGACGCCGAGCGCCTCTCGCAGGTTCAGCGCGAAGGCACGATCGCCGAGGCGCTCGCGGCTCTCGCGCCGAGCCCTCAGCACCTCACGCTCTCTGGGTGCCGGCCCCTCGCCCCCGTCCGACTGGTCGTCAGGCATCCGGGGACCCGACGTTGCGCTCGAACACGAGCCGGAGACCCTCGAGCGTGAGCCACGGGTCGTGCTCATCCACGAAGTGGCAGTTCGGGACGATCTGCGCCGCGAGGCCTCCGGTCGCCACGACCGTTGCGCTCCCACCGAGCTCCTTGCGCATGCGTTCGATCATCCCGTCGGCCTCGGCGGCCGTCCCGAAGATCAGCGCGGACTGGATCGCGTCAACGGTGTTCTTCCCGATCGCCGAGCGGGGCGTCTGGAGCTCGACCTGCGGGAGCCGAGCCGTCTCGCGCGCGAGCGCGGCGTTGGAGGTCTGCACGCCCGGCGCGATCGCGCCGCCGAGGAACTCACCGCGTTCGGACACGACGTCGTAGGTCGTCGCGGTCCCGAAGTCGATCACGATGCACGGGCCGCCGTACCGGTGGAACGCGGCGAGCGCGTTCACGATGCGGTCGCCGCCGATCTCGCGCGGGTTGTCCGTCTGGATCGACAGCCCCGTCTTCGTCCCCGGCTCCACCACCACCGGTGGGAAGTTGAAGTAGCGGGTGACCATCTCGCGCAGCGAGGAGGTCATCGTGGGGACCACTGAGCTGATGACGACACCGGTGATCTGGTTGCTGAACGACAACTCTTCCTGCTGCAGCACGCCGGCGAACAGCACAGCGAGTTCGTCCGCGGTGCGCTCGATCTCGGTCGAAAGACGCCACCGGTGCTCGAGCTCGGAGCCTCGGAACACGCCGAGGACGGTGTTCGTATTGCCGACGTTCACTGCCAGCAGCACGGTTCACGTCACCTCGTCGATCGGCTCGGGGCGGTCGGCCCATCCTGCCATGCGCGAGGGCGCGGCGACACGCTGTCAGGACACGGGCAACAGGAGGTTGTCGATCAGCCGGACCTCGCCGAAGCGCGCGGCTACGAGCGCCCTGGCCGGGGGCTCGATCGTTCGGATCTCCTCGAACGTCCGGTCGTCCACCACGGTCGCGTAGTCGAGGCGGGCCGCGGCCGTGGCACCGATCTCGCGCGCCATCGCCGCGATCACCGTGGCGGAGTCGCGTTCGCCGGCTCGAGCCATCTCGGCCGCTTCGCTGAGCGCCAGGAAGAGACAGGATGCGGCCTCGCGTTGCTCCGGCGTGAGCCGAACGTTTCGGCTGGACAGCGCGAGGCCGTCGGGCTCACGGACGATGGGACAGGGCACGACCTCGATCGGGAGCGAGAGATCGCGAACCAGTCGCCTGATCACTGCGAGCTGCTGCGCGTCCTTCTCGCCGAAGTACGCAGCGCAACTCCCCACCGTGAGGAACAACTTGGCGACCACGGTCGCCACCCCCCGGAAGTGACCGGGGCGCGCGGCGCCCTCGATGCGGTCGCCGAGCGGCCCCGGGTCCACGGTCACCTGCGGTTCGCCGTCGGGATACATCTCGTCGACCGCCGGCGCGAACACGAGATGCGCGCCCCCCCGTTCGGCGTCGGCGAGGTCGGCCTCTTCATCCCTGGGATAGGCCTCGAGGTCGCGGCGGTCGCCGAACTGCAGTGGGTTCACGAAGATCGAGACGACGATCGCGTCGCGTTCGTCGCGGGCTCGGCGCATCAGCGAGCGGTGCCCGTCGTGGAAGGCTCCCATCGTCGGGACGAACCCGACCGAGCGGCCGTCCGCGCGGAGCCCGTCGCACGCGGCGTGCGCCGCTGCGACGGACCGGATCACCTCCACCGCGCGAGCTCCTCCTCCACCGCGTCGCGGCCGGTGGCCGGGAGTCGTCCCACACGCTGCGCGAGCGCGAGCGCCAGGTCGGCGAGCGCGACATACGGCCGCACCGCCTCGGGAGCGTGCTTCGACAGCGCCTCGAGGTTCCGCCGCACCGTGACCGCGTCACCGCGAACGGCCGGGCCGGTGAGCGCCGATGCCGGGCCCACACGCTCGACGTTGGCGAGCGTTGCCTGCTGCAGCGGCGCGAGCGCGCCGAGCGGATCGTCCAGTCCGGCGGCGCGTTCGAGCTCCTCGGCGATCGCGGTCACCGTGACGAGGTAGTTGGACGCGAAGACGGCCGCCGCGTGATAGAGCGGTTTCAGGTCGTCGTCGATGCGGAAGGAGCGGCCGCCGGCGTCCGCCGCGAGGCGCTCGCCCACCCCGAACCCTGCTTCGTCGAGCGCGGTGACGGCGAACGCGGCGCCGGGGATCCGCTCGATCGCCGCTTCGACCGTCGGGCACGTCTGCAACGGATGCACCGAGAGCGTCGTGGCGTCGAGCGCCGCGGCCGACGCGAGCGCGTCGAGCCCGGTGGCTCCGCTCGCGTGAACGACCGCGGTGGCGGCCTCGAGCGCTCCCGCGCGAGCCATCTCGCCGCAGACCTGTTCGATGACCGCGTCGGGCGTGGCGATCACGACGACGCTCGCGCCCGCTGCGGCGCCGAACGCGTCGAGCGCCGGCACGCCCGGAAGGAACCGTGCCGCGCGCTCGGGCGTCGCGGTCCCTCCGGCCACGGCCACGATGCGATGGCCCGCGCGTTGCCACAACACGGCGAGAGCGGTCCCGACGCGTCCGGCTCCGATGACGGCGACGTCCATGCGGGGGAGTATGGCTCAGGGGATCCAGAGGACCGGCCCGGCGAGCGGCCCCGCGGCCGCGGGGACGGGGAACCGCTCGATCGATCCTCCGCCAACGACGAGGATCTCGCCCACCCGCGACACGAAGAGGTCCCCGTTGCGGTCGAAGGTCGCGTCGACCACGAAGTCGGGCGCCACCACGAACTCGGGTTCGCGGGTGCTCCCCCCGGAGCCGGCATCGAGCAGGAACACTCCCCGCCTCGCCCCGACCGAGCCGATGAGGGCAACCCGGTCGCCGTCCGGTGACCATGCGAGCACCCGATCGATCACGAGCGGCTCGTCGCCGCGGCCTACCCAGATCGGCCCACCGATCCCACGCCAACCGAGGAGGGTCTGGTCGGACGCCACGGAGGCGTCACCCTCCTCGGGGTGAACGCTCGCGCTCGCGGGCCGAAGCAGGAACGCCGACGGCGGAGCCGCCGACAGCATCGTGACGTCTTCGAACATCAGGTGGGGCACGCCGACCGTTCCCGTCAGGTACACGCCGAGCTGATCGCCGGACGGAGCCGTGAAGTACGTCGCGGCGATGCTCCGGCTGATCGACACGACCGGTCCGCAGAAACCGGGGTCGTTGAGCGCCCACCCCCGTCGTCGTGTCTCGACCGAGACGAGCCTGATGCGCACCCAGGAGCAGCCGTCCGATCCCGGCCCGTTCCTCGCGATCACGACGCTGCGTCCGTCGGGTCCCCAGGCCACCATGTCGCCTCGCCCCAGGCGCCCGACGTTCGCGTCGCGTTCGACGTCCCGCAGGACCAGCACGTCCGTTCCTCCCGTCCGGGTCCGGCGTTCGAGCCCAACCCAGCCGACGCCGGCTCCGGAGACGTCGACCAGATCGACGATGTCGCCGTGGATGGATGGCCCTCTCGTCGCGGTACCGGTCGACAGGTCCAGGAGCCACAGCTCGTCGCGTCCGGGTTCGGTCGCGCGGACGAGCAGCAGCGTGCCCGCAGTTGGCGTCCCCTGGATCACTCCGCGAGGAGCGCGCTCCGGCGGGTTGGCGACGAGCAGCTCGATCGAGCCAACCGCGACGATCGCCAGCACGACGACGACGCCCATCACCGCCCGTGAACCGATCCGGTGGCGCGGCGCCTCGCCGGCTTCGATGGCGACGTCATCGGTCGCTTCGTCAGGTGAAGCCGGACGGGGAGCGGGCGGCCGATAGAGGACGGCTCCGCATGCGGGACACGTTCGGCCGAGTCGCCGTCCCCGCCAGTCGCACCGGAAGCAGACGGCTTCGTTCACGACACCGGCAGCGGCGGCGCGAAGGGCCGAACGCCGAGCACGACGTCCGGCGAGAGCCGGAGCTCCGACAGCCGCCGTCCGCCGGGCAGCATCGGGTCGTCGTCGAGCTCGCCGAGGGGGACGAGGACGAAGCCTCGTTCGTGCATCCGCGGATGCGGGATCTGCAGGTCCGGCTCGTCCACGGTCTGCTCGTCGAACGTGAGGACGTCGACGTCGATCGTCCGCGGACCCCAGCGTTCGGTGCGGACGCGACCGAGTGCGTCCTCGACCGCCCGACAGGCTTCCAGCAGTTCGCGGGCTGTCAGCGTGGTCCGGACCTCGACCACGGCGTTGAGGTACGCGGGTTGCGGCGGCCCGACCGGCTCGGTCTCGAACACCCGGGACGAGCGCACCACCTCGATGCCGTCGGTGGCTCCGAGCCGGCGAACGGCCTTTCGGAGGTGCTCGAGCCGGTCCCCGAGGTTCGAGCCGAGCGCGAGGTAGGCGGTCGTCGGCGCCGTCTGCACGTCGTGGGCCTCCATGGCGTTCACCGCTCGGCCGAGGCCGCGGCCGCGACGCCCTGCACGTCGTTCGAACGCGCGGCGCCCGGTTTGTGCACGACGGCGTTGACACGCACCACGCCGTCCTGCGCCAGCACGGTTTCGGCGACGGCGTGCGCGAGCGATTCGAGCAGGTCGAACGACCCACGCTCCACCGTCTCCCGCGCGGTGCGGATGAGCGAACGGTAGTCGGCGGTCGACTCGAGCCGGTCCTCGCCGACCTCGACCTCGACGTCGAGATCGACGACGAAGTCCTGCGGCTGGTCCTTCTCGCCCGGGTTGGCGCCGTGCCGGCCCGCCGCGGTGATCCCCGTGAGGAACAGCCGCGTCGTCACCATCGGTCGTCTTCCGGCGGGGGCCGGCCGAGCTGGACGGCCACGGGTCCCTCCTCGTGCCCGTGCGGAACCCGAAGATACTGCGAGCGAAGCCACTGGAAGATCAGCGGCACCACGGTCTCGGGCGCGTCCTCGAGCAGGAAGTGGCCGCACCCCGGCAGGAGCGCCACCGACGACCACGGGAGCGCGTCGCCCAGGCGTTCGGCGAGCTCGGCCGGCAGGAACGCGTCGTCCTCCCCCCAGAGGATGAACGTCGGGACCTCGAGCTCGGCGAGTCGCGGCTCGAGACCGACCAGGCCCACTCCATCGAGCGCGGCGGCCACCCGGACGAAACGCTTGATGCCCGCGGCGCCCTCGAATGGCCGCAGATACTCGGCGAGGTCGGCATCCGAGAGTCGCTCGCGATGCCCCATGCCCTTCTCGAACAGCATCTCGAACCACGAGCGGACGAAGGCCCCGTTCACGTCATCGAGACGCGTTCGGAGGTCGAGGATGGTCTTCGAAGGCCATCCGTCGAACGCCACGGAGTCGATCAGGATCAGCGCCTCCACCCCGCCGTCGAGCGCGAGGAGCTGGGCGATCCCGCCCCCCCGACCGTGACCCGCCATGGCGAACCGCTCGACGCCGATCTCCCCGAGGAGCTCGCGGATCGTCGCGGCGTGGGCTCGGAGTCCGAGGTCGGCGCCCTCCGGCGACTCGGAATCGCCGGACCCCAGCAGGTCTGGCGCGATCACTCGCATGAAGGGCGACAGCATCGGAACGAGCTGCCGCCACAGGTACGAAGAGGTGAGGCCGCCCGAGAGCAGCACGACGGGCGGCGCCTCAGGATCGCCCGCGTCGACGAACGCGATCTCGCCGGCGGGAAGACGAACGCGCGACTTCTCGGCCCAGCTCATCCCGCCGCCCTCGCGATCGCGTCGATCACGCGGACGACTCGCACGATCTCCTTCACGTCGTGGACGCGAACGACGTGGGCGCCGCGGGCGATCATCCACGCGACGGCCGCGGCCGTTCCCTCGACGCGCTCGTCCTCCGGCAGGTCGAGCAGCGTGCCGATGAACCGCTTGCGGGACGGCCCGACGAGCACGGGCCGGCCGAGATCGAGGAGCGCGTCGATCCGGTGGATCAGCTCGAGGTTGTGATCGAGGTCCTTGCCGAAACCGATCCCCGGGTCGATCAGGATCCGTTCGGGATCGATCCCCGCGAACCCGGCGGCCTCGATCCGCTCGCGCAGGTACTCGTGCACCTCGGCGACCACGTCGTCGTAGCTCGGCGCCTCGTGCATGGTCTTCGGATCGCCCTGCATGTGCATGAGCACGATGGCCGCGTCGTGGTCATTCACGACCTCGAAGAGCTCCGGATCGGCGCCGGCCGAGACGTCGTTCACGACCGTGGCTCCGGCGTCGAGCGCCGCCGCCGTGACGTCGGCCTTGCGCGTGTCGATCGAGATCGGGACTGCTGGGTGCAGGTCGGCCAGGCGCTCGATCACGGGAAGGACGCGCGCGATCTCTTCGTCGACCGGCACCGGCTCCGAACCCGGACGTGTCGACTCACCGCCGACGTCGAGGAGGTCGGCGCCGTCCTCGATCATCCGGCCTGCGTGTGCGATCGCGGCGTCCGCATCCTCGAACCGCCCTCCGTCGGAAAAGGAGTCCGGGGTGACGTTCAGGATCCCCATGACGAGCGTGCGTTCGGAGCAGTCGAACGCGCGCTCGCCCACGCGCCAGATGGGACCGCCCACGGTTCCATCGTAGCGACGAAGGCGGTTCAGCCGAGCTCGACGTGCGTGACCGAGCCCTCGTAGTTGAGGATCCAGATCGAATCGGGGGCGACCGCCATCGCGACGGGCGTGCCCTCCTCGACGACGAGCAGCTCGGTCACGTCGCCGGTCGCGGGATCGAATACGTTGAGCTGCCGTTCGGTGCCGCTCTGCGGACCGAGGCTCATGAACCAGAGTCCCCGGTCGTCCGCCTCGAGGAACCCGCAACAGTCCGAGAACCTCGCCGGCAACGACACGGCCGGCTCCGGGAAGTCGACCGTCGAGGGATCGAGACGCGCGAACCCGGGATCGAGCGAGATCCACACTTCGCCGCGGGACACGACCGGCATCGGCGTGATGTAGTCGGAAGGGACTTCGACCCGCGAGATGGCGTTCGTGTCCGGATCGATCACCGCAGCGTGACCGCCGGCATTGGCCGCCCCTTGCCCGCTTTCGAGCACGACGAGTCGACCCATCCGCCGCGACGACCGTATGCGCCCAACTCGTCTCGAGTGGGATCCGCGCGAGGACGTCGCCGGTCGCGGGATCGACCCGGACGACCTCCACGTCGTGGCCGTCGGTCTCGTCGCCGAACACGAGGACCCACAGCTCGCCGTCGAGGAACGTGAGATCCGCGGCACCGGATCCACCGAGCGGGAACGTCCTCACGACCTCGTTCGTCGCGGCGTCGATCGTGACGACGGCCCCGTCCGCTCCTCCGCCGGGGTCGTCGAAGGCGCCCGGCTTCTCGAGGTCGCCCGCCACCCAGAGGTCCCGTCGGCGAACACCATCGCGCCGCCACCAACCTCCCAAGTCGGGATCGCCTCGACCGGGATCTCCGCCTGCATGTCATGCGTCTGCGGATCGACGCGGACGATGCGGCCACCGAGCGTCCCGTCATCGTTCGACGTGGCGACCCAGACGCTTCCCTCGCCGTAGGCGACCGAGCGAACGTCCTCGCCCACGTCGAACGTCTCGACCACCTCGGCGGTGATGGGCGCAGGCGTCGGCTCGACCTCTTCAGTGGCAGCGGGGACCGACTGCCAGGACAGGCCACCGCCGAGCTCGCTCGGCGCCGTCGGTCAAGCGGTCGTGCCGTCCCATCAGGACTCATGACATAGATGTCGAAGCTACCGGCGTTGTCGCACTGACACGACTCGCCGACTCGGCGGCCGCGAACGCGAGGAGCGTTCCGTCAGGGGACCACTCGGCTCCCACCTCGTCCCGCGGACTATCCGCGACAGCCATCTGTCCTGTCCCGTCGGCGTTGACGACGTAGATGTCCCAATCCGTCCCCGTGTAGACCTCGAACGAGATCGTGGTTCCATCTGGCGACCAGGAGAACGAGGCCACGTCGTTGGTCGGCGCATCCGTCAGACGCCTCTTCCCCGACCCGTCCGCGTTCATGACGTGGATCTCGACGTCGCCATCCCGTTCGCTCACGTACGCGATCTGGGTGCTATCGGGAGACCAAGCGAGAGACGACTCCCAGACCGGGCTGTCGGTGAGCCTCGTCAAGCCCGTCCCATCAGGACGAACGAGGAAGATGTCCGCATCTCCTGGATCGCGATCGAGGACCGGATGTCTGATGAATGCGATCCGATCACCGTTCGGCGACCAGGTGGGTTCGACGTCGGCGAGTGGGCTCGCGACGAGCGCCCGTCGACCGCTGCCGTCGACGCTGCTGATGAAGATGTCGAGGTCCGATCCGGTCTGGAAGCTCGTATATGCGATCGCCTGGCCATCCGGAGCCCAGGAGAAGTCCTCGGCCGGCTGATCCAAGTCCACGACCTCGCCTCCGTCTGGGTCCGCTACGGAGAGCTCGTAGTCCCCGTTCGTGTAACGGAGGAACGCCACACGGGTCCCGTCCGGCGACCACTCGGGCCCGAGGTCGGTCCCGCCGCCCGGGGAAGCGGTGAGATCCTCGATCGCTCCGTCCGGGTGCAGGACCGCGAGGTGGTAGCCACCCCCCTCGCCGCGCGCGAACGCGATGGAGCCGTTCGCGACGGCGGCGCCGACCCCGGATGCGCCGGTCGCCCGTTGCTGCTCGGTCCCGCCGAACGTGAGCGCCGCCAGGCCGATCCCGGCCGCTGCGACGACCAGAGCGACCGTTGCCGCCACGCCCCGGCGCCACCGCGGTTCGGACGGCAAGGGTCGTGGTTCGCGGTCCTGGATCTCCGACCAGAGGTCGGGGGCCCGGGACGTCGACAGCGAACTGAAACGATCCTGGAGGTCAGTCATCGTCTTCCCTCAGGAGCTCTCGCAGTCGCCGGCGCCCTCGCATGAGGTGCACACGGATCGCCGCCTCCGTCGAACCCACGATCTTGGCGACCTCCTTCGCCGGGTAGCCGGCCGCGTCGTGCAGGACCACCGCCCGCCGCTGCCGGTCTGACAGCGCCCCGAGCGCGACCACGAGATCCCGCGCCGGCTCCTCCATCTCGTACGATCCCCATCGTCTCGGTCACCGAACGCTTCCCTCGCTCCTTCAGCTCTCCGCCCGCGATCCGGAACGACGCCCGCCAGACCCACCGCTCCGGATCCCGAACCTCGTCACCCCTGCGCAGCACCTGCGCGAACGCCTCGGCCACCGCGTCGCTCGCCACCTCCGGGTCGCCCGCGAACGCCAGCACCGCCCGCCAGATCCGGTCGCCCCGCTCCCGGTACAGGCGCTCGATCTCCTCCGAGCGTGAGACGCCCGCCGGCGCGCGGTCCACTCTCACCTTCACAGGATGCAAGACCGGCCGGAACGTGAACGCGGTTCCCGAGAAAGAGCGCGAACTCAGCCCTTGCCGATGTGGTGCAGCGCCTCCTGGCGCGTCCTGGCGTCGTTCCGGAACAGGCCCCGGACCGCGGACGTCACCGTCACCGAGCCCGGCTTCTTGACCCCCCGCATCGTCATGCACAGGTGCTCCGCCTCGATCATCACGAACACGCCGCGAGGGTCCAGCGCCCGCTCGATCGTGTCGGCGATCTCCGTCGTGAGCCGCTCCTGCACCTGCGGGCGTTTCGACAGGATGTCGACGACTCGGGCGACCTTCGACAGGCCGGTGATCCGTCCGTCCTTGTTCGGGATGTACGCGACGTGGGCCCTGCCGTTGAACGGCAGCAGGTGGTGCTCGCACAGGGACTGCAGCGGGATGTCCTTCACCATGATCATCTCGTCGAAGTTCGCGCCCGAGACCACCTGCGGGATCGGCGTCGGATCGACCCCCACGCCGGCGAAGATCTCCTCATACATGTCGGCGACGCGCCGCGGCGTGTCCTTGACGCCGTCGCGTTCGGGATCGTCGCCGATCCCCTCGAGGATCAGCCGGACCGCCTGCTCGACCTTCGTGCGATCGATGTCGGCCATCAGGCGGCCACCAGCTCGTCGAGCGTGTCGGGGAGCCGCGACAGATCGGACAGCTCGGCTTCGCGCGGAAGGTCGGAATACTCGTGCATCCGGTTGATCCACACGGCCCGCAGCCCGAGCTCCTTGGCCGGCGCGATGTCGTGGAACAGTGAGGCCGCGACGTGCACGTGCCGCTCGCGATCGGCGCCGGTGCGCTCGAAGAACGCGTTCCAGTGCAGGTGCGCCGGCTTGTACGAGCCGATCTCCGAGGCCGTCACGCGTTCGTCCGTCGGCACGCCGATGAGCTCCAAGGAGGCCTCGAGGTAATCGGGGTCGGTGTTCGACAGGATGCCGAGTTTCCAGCCTCGAGAACGCAGCTCGGCGAGCGCGGCGGGGACCTCCGGGAACGGCGGCCAGGAGGGCAGCGACTCGCCGAGCGCCTGCCGGTCGTCCTCCTCGAGCTCGAGCCCCTCGCGATGCGCGACCCGCGCGAGCGACTCGGCCAGCACCTGCCGGTACGTCACCGAGCGGCCGTGCTGCACCTCGGGTTCGATCTCGTGGTACGCGGCGAGCAGCAGCTCGGCGTCGTGCTCGGGCCACAGATCCGACAGCGTGTCGCGGATGCCGCCCATCCAGTCGATGAGCGTGCCGTAGCAGTCGAACGTCGCCCAGCGCTCCCCCGCCATCGCGCGGAAGCCTATCCGACGGGTTTGGGCGGGATCGTTCCCGGGGTCGGTTGGCCGCTCGTCCGGATGGCCCTGCGCGACACCGCGAGCCCCGCCCCCCGGACGGCCTGGTCGCGCTGGGGCCGCTTGGGGATCTGGGCCAGGAAGGCTTCGACCTCGTCGCGCTCGAGCGTCTCCTTCTCGACGAGCAGGGCCGCGAGCTGGTCGAGCTTGGCCCGGTTGCTCCTGCAGGATCTCGAGCGCCTCGTCGTGGGCATCGTCGATCAGCCGCCGAACCTCGTTGTCGATCTCGAACGCGACCTGGTCCGAGTAGTCGGGCTGCGCCGTGTAGTCGCGCCCGAGGAACACCTCGTGTTGCTTCTGTCCGAGCGTGAGCGGGCCGATCGTGTCGCTCATCCCGTACTCGGTCACCATCTGCCGCGCGACTTTCGTCGCGCGCTCGATGTCGTTGGCGGCGCCGGTCGTGATGTCGCCGACGATCAGCTCCTCGGCCACGCGCCCCCCGAGCAGCATCGCGAGCTCGTCGATGAGCTCCTCGCGCGTCAACATGAACTTGTCCTCTTCGGGCAACGTGAGCGTGTAGCCGAGCGCGCGGCCGCGGGGGATGACGCTGATCTTGTGGACCGGGTCGGTGTTGGGAAGGATGTGCGCGACCAGCGCGTGACCTCCCTCGTGGTACGCGATCATCCGCCTCTCGCGCTCGCTCATGACCCGCGTCTTGCGCTCGGGCCCGGCCATCACACGGTCGATCGCCTCCTCGACCTCCTTCATCGAGATCGCCTTCTTGCCCCACCGGGCGGCGAGCAGCGCGGCCTCGTTGATCGTGTTCGACAGGTCGGCGCCGGTGAAGCCCGGCGTCCGCTTGGCGATGATGGCCAGGTCTACGCTCTCGTCGAACGGCTTGCCGCGCGAGTGCACCTTGAGGATCGCCTTGCGGCCCTCGAGATCGGGGCGGTCGACGGTGATGTGCCGGTCGAACCGACCCGGCCGGAGCAGTGCAGGGTCGAGGATGTCCGGGCGGTTCGTCGCGGCCATGAGGATCACCGCGGTGCGCTGGTCGAAACCGTCCATCTCCACGAGCAGCTGGTTGAGCGTCTGCTCGCGCTCGTCGTGGCCGCCGCCGAGGCCGGCGCCGCGGTGCCGCCCGACGGCGTCGATCTCGTCGATGAACACGATCGCCGGCGCGCTCTGCTTGGCCTGCTCGAAGAGGTCGCGAACCCGCGCGGCGCCCACGCCGACGAACATCTCGACGAAGTCCGAACCGCTGATCGAGTAGAAGGGGACGCCGGCCTCTCCCGCCACCGCGCGGGCGAGCAGGGTCTTCCCCGCCCCCGGCGGGCCGAACAGCAGGACGCCGCGAGGGATCTTCGCGCCCATCGCCTGGAACTTGGCGGGGTTGGAGAGGTACTCCTTGACCTCCTGGAGCTCCTCGATCGCCTCGTCCACGCCCGCGACATCGGAGAACGTGGTCTTGGGTTGATCCTTCGTGACCATCTTGGCTTTCGCCTTGCCGAACTGCATCACGCGTCCGCCGCCGCCCTGTGACTGGTTCATGATGAAGATGAACGCTCCGACGATCAGGATCACCGGGATCAGCTGGAACAGGAAGCCGACGAGCGCCGAGCCCTTCTGCGGGTCGACCGAGACCTCGACACCCTGCTCGCGGAGCTCCTGCGCCACCTCCTCGGTGGCCTCGACGTAGGCGGCCCGGTAGGTGCTCCCGTCGGCGAGCTCACCCTCGATCACGCCGTCGCCGAGCAAGAAGTTGGCCGTCTCGACGTTGCCGGCCTCGACTTCCGCCCGGAACTCGTCGTACGTGAGCTGCTCGGACGCCGCGCCGCGGTTGGCGAACAGCAGGAAGAGCCAGATGCCGGCAAGGACGATCAGGATGTAGATCGCCGGGCCACGGACGAGCCGTCGGTACGGCGACCCGGGGTCGGTAGCCAGGGGTGTGTGCTCCTTTCGGGCCTCGCGTCCTCGGAGACGCTTCGGGGCTCGCGCGTCCCGTCGACGCTCCGAGCCCGAGCGCGATGGTAGCACCCAGGCTCGGTTCTGCCGATACCCCGATCAGCGGATACCGGCCTGTCACCAGGGCCGGATGTCCCGGCTGGGCTACCCGTCCCCGTACGCCTCGGGACGGAGCACCCCGACGTACGGGAGGTTGCGGAACCGCTCGGCGAAGTCGAGGCCGTACCCGACCACGAAGTCCGGCGGGATCTCGAACCCGACGTACTTCAACTCGAGCGGCACCCGCTGGATCCCGGTCTTCTTGAGGAGGGCGCACACCTCGAGACTCGCGGGCGCCGTCCGCGGAGGTTCTTCAGCAGGTAGTTGATCGTCAGTCCGGAGTCGATGATGTCCTCGATCAGCAGGACGTCTCGCCCTTCGAGATCGTGGTCGAGGTCCTTCAGGATCCGAACGACCCCCGACGTCTTCGTCGCGGCGCCGTACGAGGCCACGGCCATGAAGTCGACCTCGAGCGGCAGCCGGATGTGCCGGGTCAGGTCGGCCATGAGCACGAACGCGCCCTTCAGCACGCCGATGAGCAGGAGCTCGCGCCCGGCGTAGTCGCGGGTGATCTGCTCGCCGAGCTCCCGGAGCTTGTCCTGGATCTCCTGCTCGCCGATGACGATCCGATCGATGTCCGCTTCGCGGGCGTCCGTCGCCGCGTCGACGGGGGATGCGCGAACGGAGTCGTCGAGATCGGACAGAGCGACCCGGCCTTCCATCTCGCCCCCCTTCACACCCGGCTCTCGGGGGAAGTGCGAGAGACCGAAACATACTCCCGCTCGCGGCGGGCCTTCAAACCGTTCGGCAGGTCCCGGCGGCGTCCGGGCCGGCCCGCGGCCAGGTCGAGCACCGCCTCGACCGCCTCCCGGGTCCACGGCGCGACGTCCTCGAGGGTCATGACCCGGTACAGCGCAAGGCGGATCACCCGGGAGGCGATCGGTTTCGGCAGAGAGCGGAGGGCCGCGACGTCGAACCGCTGCTCGTCGCCGGACGCCGTCACGACGCGCCGCATGGTCTCGACCGCGGTGGTGTACAGCTCCATCCGATCTTCCCGCAGGAGATCGGCGGACCGGGCGATCGGCCGCCTCACCTCGCGCCCGGTCGTCCGCTCCATCGCCGGGAGCACCTTCAGCCGGATCGCGTTGCGGAGGTGCCGTGGGTCGCGGTTCGTCGGGTCGCGCCGCGGTCGGAGGTGGAGCGCCCGACAGAACGCTTCGACCTCGGCGCGTTCGACCTCGAGGAGCGGCTGGACGAGGGCCTGCTCGCGGCTCCCGGGCCAGATCCCGCTGATGCCCTCGAGGCCCGACCCGCGGATCAGGTTCAGCAGCACGGTCTCGGCCTGGTCGTCGAGGGTATGGGCCTCGGCCACCACCTTGGCGCCGAGCGCCGTGCGGACGTCGTTCGCGGCGTTCATGCGCGCCACGGTCGCCCACGCCTCGATCGACACGCCCTTGCTCGGTGCGTCCTCGGCCGACACCGGGTGGAACGGCAGCTTCAGCCGCTCGGCGAGCCGGCGGACGTACTCGGCGTCCCGCGCCGAGTCCTCTCGGAGCCGGTGGTCGAAATGGAAGACCTCGAGGCGGATCTTGAACAGCCGTCGCAGGTGCCAGAGGGAGTACAGGAGGCATACGGAGTCCGGGCCGCCGGAGACGCTCGCGAGGACCCGGTCCCCGGGCGCGAACATCTCGTGCTCCCGAACGGTCCTCGTCACCCGCTCGAGGACCCGGGCGACGGCCGGCGGGCGGCGCATCAGCCTCCCGCGACCCTCCCGACCCAGCGGGCGGGCTGCGCGATCTCGTGCGGCGTTGGGGAGGTTGCCCTCCTCCCGCCAGATCTCGTTGAAGCCGTCCATCCCGGCGCGTTCGACGACGGCGCGAACGAACCGCTCGCCCGCGGCGTACTGCTTGACCTTGGTCTCGAACCCGATCGCCTGCTGGAACGTCTTCTCGACGCCCGTCCGCGAGTGGCGTCGCTGTCGGAGCGCCTGTCGCATCCGGTCGAGGTCCGCGACCTGCCCCTCGGCGACGGTGTTCATCACGAACGTCGCGTGGCCCTCGAGCAGGGTCATGAGCGACTGCATCTGCGCGAACAGCTCCCGCTGCTCGTCGGTCATGAGGAGCAGGATCCCGTTCGCGCCTCGCCAGTCGGCGCCGGCGCGGACCGCGTCGGCCGCTCGTCGCACCTGGGCGAGCACCTCGCGAGAGTCGACCTGCACGGTCTCCAGGTACCTGCCGATCAGTCGTTCGAGGTAGGGACGCAACCACGGTGTCGCGCCGAACTGCACGCGGTGCGTCACCTCGTGGATCGCGACCCAGAGCCGGAAGTCGCGCGGGGGCAGGCGGAACCGTCGCTCGACCTCGATGAGGTTCGGGCCGACGAAGTAGAGGAGTCCGTCGTCGTCCGGAGGCAGGAAGGCGTCGTACTGGCCGAGCACCTTGCGGGACACGTAGCCGAGCAGCCCCCCGATCTGCACGCCGAGCGCCTTGCGCCGGAACCCGGAGCGCGGAGCCCCCTCGGGCAGCACCGCGCTGCGCGAGCGGCTCGAGCAGCCGCTGGAGACCGCCCAGGTTCGCGTTGACCCACTCGCCGCGGGACATGACCCACGCCCGGGAGCGGAACCCCGAGTCCGACGAGAGCTGCGTGAACTCGGTGATCAGCTGTTCCGCCCGCGGGGCCGCGTCGGCGAAGTCCTCGCGCATCTCCGCGCGCTCCTCCTGCGTCGAGGGCGGACCGGACCCCCCGACGCGACGGCCGGTGTCGGCGGCCGTGCCCCAATCGGCGAGCGCGGCGGCGCGAGAGCCCATGGACCAGTCGATGGTGGCGGCCTCCATGGCCGGGCCTGCTAGCCCTCGGCCTTCTTGCGGGCGGCGATCATCGCGGCTCGACGGGCCTGGCCCTCGGCGACGCGGCGATCGGTGCCCTTGTCGAGCAGTTCGGCCAGCACGCGATCGAACGTCTCCTGATCGAGCGAGACCTCGGCGTGCTCGGCGGCGGGTGCTGCCGCGGATGCAGGAGCCGCGGCCGGTGCTGCCGCGGGCGCCGGGGCTTCGGCGGCGGCCGGTGGCGGAGCTTCAGCCGTGGCCGGTTCCGGGGCCGGGGTCGCCGCGGGCGGTGCGGCGGCCGGTGCCGGAGCTTCCGCGGCGGCCGGCGCTGCCGCGGGTGCCGCCGCCGGAGGGGCGAGCGTCGCGGTCGCGGCTTGCGCGGTGGCGGGAGCCGCGACGACCGGCGCCTGAACCACGGCGGGCGCGCCGACGACGTTCACCGGCCTGCGAACCTCCTGACCGGGCTGTCGGCGCGGGACCCGAACGCTCTTGCGGGTCTCCTCGTCGGTCTGGAACCTCGGCGCCATGCGCATGTACCCGAACACGATCAGGAGCACGAGCCCGACGGCAAGGAGCGTGAGCAACACGGCGGTGATGTACACCCACCCGCCGTTGTTCAGGACGGGTGTGACGTTCGGGTCGACGCTGACCTGACCGAGCACGGCGGCGATTCTAGCAATCCGCACCTCCGAGCCGGTCGCTACGGATCGTTCGGAGCCGGGATGGAGCCGGAGAGGGGATTCGAACCCCTGACCTACCACTTACGAGGCGGTTGCTCTGCCAGGCTGAGCTACTCCGGCGAACGGCAGCAAGTGTACGGACCGGCCGGGGGCCGGCACCACCGCATCCTGTGGTACCGCCCCCGTTCGCGACGGCCGCGTCGTCTGGGATGATGCGCGCGACATGGCCGGAGGCAACGGGAGCAGCAGCGGAGGCGCGGGGATCGCCCGCGTGATGGTCGGGACGGATCGCTCCGAGACCGCGGAGCGAGCGGTCCAGTGGGCGGCCGCGTTCGCCGAGCGCTACACGGCCGAGCTCCACGTCGTGCAGGTCGTGATACCGGCGCACCCGGTCGACACCGAGCACGGTGCGGCCGAGGTCACGCGCGCACGCGCCGCGGCCGACGAGCTCCAGGTCTACGCGACCCAGATCGCCGGGGAGCGCGGTCGATCTCACGTCGTGATCGACGACGACCCGGCGCTCGCGATCGTCCACGCCACCGAGGAGCACGACATCGACGTGCTCGTCGTTGGCAACGCCGGCATGGCCGGCCGCAAGGAGTTCCTGCTCGGCAACGTGCCGAACCGGATCAGCCACAACGCGCGATGCACCGTGATCATCGTGAACACCACCGGCGACGGCCAGACCGCCACGATCGGTCGTCCACAGGCGACCATCCGATCGAGCGCGGTCGAGAGCGAGACGCAGCCGCGGCTGATCGCACGGGGCGGCAAGATCGCGACGGTCTTCGCCAAGCACGGCCTGAAGGAGCTCTTCGGACGGCCCGACGAGGAGGGCGCCACCGGTCGGCGCCGACAGGCCAAGCGACTGCGCTCCTCGCTGGAGGAGCTCGGGCCAACGTTCGCCAAGATCGGCCAGATCCTGTCCACGCGACCCGACCTGCTGCCGCCCGAGTTCATCGAGGAGCTCGCCACGCTGCAGGACAACGTCCCTCCGCTCACCGAGGAGCAGGTGGTCAAGGTCATGGAACAGGAGCTCGGCGTGCCGTGGGAGGACGTCTTCGAGACGATCGACCCCCAGCCGCTCGCGGCCGGGACGATCGCCCAGGTCCACCGCGCGACGCTCGCCGACCACACGAAGGCGGTCATCAAGGTCCAGCGTCCCGACGCCAAGGAGGACATCGAGCAGGACCTCGCTCTGCTCGGGGTGTTCGCCGAGAAGGTCTCGGACCGGCCGGGACTGAAGCAGGTGGTCGACATGCAGGCCGTGTTCGAACACCTGTCCGAGTCGCTGCATCGAGAGCTGGACTTCCGGAGCGAGGCCGACAACATCGCGCGGATGGGTGAGGTGATCGCGGACTTCTCGCGCCTTCGCGTCCCGGTCGTGCACGCGGACTACTCCACGTCGCGACTGCTCGTGATGCAGGACATCGGTGGCGGGCCGGCCTCCTCGGCGCCCGAGGGCCCTGCGCGAACGGAGGCGGCGCGCCAGCTGCTCGAGTCCTTCTACAAGCAGATCCTCGTCGACGGGTTCTTCCACGCGGACCCGCACCCGGGCAACCTGATGTGGCAGCCGGACGAGGAGGCCCTGTACTTCCTCGACCTCGGCATGGTGGGCGAGGTCGGTGCCGATCTCCGGGAGCACATGATGCTCCTGCTGATGGCGTTCTGGCAGAACGACGTCGGCTTCCTGACCGACGTCACGCTGATGCTCACCGGCGCGATCAACCGGACCGATCTGGACGTCGAAGCGTTCCAGGAGGAGCTCGGCGCGCTCATGGCGAAGAACCGTGGGGCCTCGCTGAAGGACATCCAGCTGGGACCCGTCCTGCAGGAGATGACCGAGATCGCGCTTCGGTACGACGTCGCGCTCCCGGCCTCGCTGACGCTCACCGCCAAGGCGCTCGCGCAGATGCAGCTCGCCGCGGCGACCATGGATCCGCAGATCGACCCGTTCGACGTTGCGGGCAAGTTCCTCATGCGCTCCGTCGTGCGGGGCATGGGCCGGAAGCTGGACCCGACCTCGATCTTCTACCAAGCACAGCGGTTCAAGGTGCGGTTCCAGAAGGTGGTCGAGGCGGTCGAGCGCCTGATCGGCGCTCGACCCGGTCAGAAGCTCGAGGTGAACTTCCGCGCGGCGTCGCTCGAGACCACGATCCGAAGGGCAGGGAGGCGGCTCGCGCTCTCGCTCACCGCGGGCGCGGCCATCCTGGGCACGTCGCTCACGGCTGTTTCCGGCCGGGTGGCCGACTGGGTGCCGGCGGCGTTCGGCGTGGTGGCGTTCGCGCTGACGTCCGCGCTGCTGGTCGACCTGTTCCGCAAGCGCGGGATCTAGGCTCCCGGCGTTTCGCCCGAGCCCTACAGGTCCACCTTCCCACCCTTGGACGTGAGCGTGGTCGGCATGTCTTTCTTCGCCTCGTCGCTCTTGGCGTTGCGCTTGCGCACGGCTCGCATGACGAGCCTCTCGAGCACGAACGCGATCAAGGCCATCACGATGCCGACGAGCCACCGTTCGATCCGCCGCCACGTGCTCTTGGGCTTCCGGTGCTCGACGGTCACGACGGCACCCTCGCACGATCTCGGGTCTGGAGCTCGACGAGGGAGACGATCGCCACGCCCCACGCGATCGCGAGCCAGGCCCACACGGCGTCGAACGCGCCGACGTGGTCGCTCAGCACGAGCGACGCGATCCCGAGACCCGCTCCGACGAGGCCGACGATCCAGGCGGCGGGACGCCGGCCGGGGACGCGCAACGAGGCGGCGAAGGCCGCGAGCGGCAACGCCAACGCGTACGACGCCATCCCGCTGTAGTGATGGAACTCGACGTGCGGGTCGGAAACCAGACCGTCCCGCTGCAGCTCGGCCTGCGTCAGCGCGAACGCCACCGCCGGCACGGCCATCACGATCGCGAGCACGAAGGTCGGGATGTCGACGCCGTCCACGTCCAGCAGCGCACGACGATCCGGGTGCAGGGCCACGACGATCACGATGCCGATCGGAGCCGTGTACCAGACACCCGAGATGAAGTCGCCGGAGATGAGCCCGGCCAAGGTGCTCGCGACGCCCGATGCCGTCGCCACCCAGAACGGACCGATCGCCCCCGGGTCGCGCGCCATCAGCAGGAGCGAACCCCCGAGCAGCAGCCCGAAGCCGAACAGGCCGGCGACGTTGTGCAGCCGGTGGATCGACTGCGCGTCGTCGACGAACGATGCGATCGTGAACGGAAGGTTGAGCGCGATGATGGCGACGCCGAACACGGCGGCGACGATCCGGAAGGCGAGCGTCACGGGGAAACCCGCTCGGTCGGGACCCGGCCCGGGACCTCGGTCTCCTCGGTCACCTCGGTCGCCGCGATCCGCCCGATCACCTTCGTCCCGTCACCCGGGCTCGTGGACACCGCGAGATCGCCGTGCAGTGCCCCCACCCGGTCGGCGATGCCCTGCAGGCCGGTCCCGTAGCCGGTCGACGCCGGGTCGAAGCCGCTCCCGTCGTCGGCCACCTCGAACGTGAGATGGCCGTCCGCCGGCGACAGCCTCACGGTCACCGCGCTCGCTCCGGCGTGCTTCGCGACGTTCTGCAGGGCCTCCAGGCACGAGAAGTAGACCGCGGCCTCGACCTCCTGCGGATACCGGCCGAGCCCTTCGTTCTCGACGGTGACCGGGAGCGGCGACCGCCGGGCCTGGGCCTCGAGCGCCGCGCCGAGCCCCTTGTCCGCCAGGAGCGGTGGGTAGATCCCGCGCGCGAGGTCGCGGAGGTCGTCGAGCGCCGTCTGGAGCTCCGACTCGATCTGGGAGAGGATCTCGGAGCTCTTGTCGGGATCCTTGTCGGCGACCCCTCGCGCGAGGCGCGCCTTGACCGACAGCGCCACGAGCTGCTGCTGCGCGCCGTCGTGGATGTTGCGTTCGAGCCGGCGGCGTTCGGCGTCCTGGGCGGCGACGATCCGTCGCTGCGACGCGCGAAGCTCCTCGACGAGCCGGACGTTCCGCAGCACGAGGCCTGCCTGCGACGCGAGGTCGTGGATCAGCCGTTCCTTCGCCGGGGTCATCGGATCGTTCGCCGGCATCGCGACCGAGAGCGCGCCGAGGCGCTCGCCCCGGTCGCTGACCTCCACGACCGTCTCCCCGGGCACCTCTAGGCGTTCGCCGTGGAGCGGCAACGGCGCGGCGGCCGATACGTGGGAGGGCCACGAGACCTCGGGGACCAGCTCGCCGCCCACCACGAGCCAGACACGAGCGGTCTCCGCGCCGGTGGCCTGTCCGAGGATCTGCGCCATCCGGCCCAAGACGTCCTCGGTCGCGTACGCGTCGCCGATGCGGCCGGAGAATTCCGTGAGCACCTCGTAGGGGGTGGCTCGCCGCCCGTAGACGAACCGGTCCGCCACGCGGCGCGCGAACCTCGCCACGGGGCGGAACGCCAGACCGAGCAAGAGCGCGATCACGAACAGCGTCGCCGAGCTCTCTCGGTCCGCGGCGAACGCGCCGAACGCCCACACGACCGCCCCGTAGACGGCGATCACGAGCAGCGCGAGCGTGCCGGCGACGAGCGTCTTCTTCACGACCACGTCGAGCTCGTACAGGCGGAAGCGCAGGACTGCGACGCCGATGGACATGGGGACGGCGACGAACGCCGCGCCGGTCAGGATCGACTCGATCAGGGTGCTCCCGATGCCGAGTTGGAAGAGCACCTCGGTGAGCACGAACGAGAACACCAGCAAGACCAAGGCGAGGGTCACCCATTTGATCTGCTGACGCTCGTCGCCCTTCGAGCGGCGGAAGCGCACGACGAGCGAGGCGACCGAACCGATCAGGACGACCATCAGCACGAGGCTGATGACGACGTCCGGGATCTCGAACCGGTCGAGCGCGCTGATGTAGAGCGGGTTCGCCACCTGAGGCGGTCCGCTCGACCCCGCGAGCAACGGCGTCGCGAACACGACCGCGGCGAACAGGAACCCGATGAGGGCCCAGCAGAGCGCCGCGAGCGGCCACCATCGGCTCGACGGCAGATGTCCGTCCGGGAACAGCATGGGGATGAAGACCAGGACCGGGATGATGCCCACGACCCACCCGGCGTCCGAGATCAGGCCCAGGACCCCCATCAACGGGCCGTCGGTGACGCCCTGGTGGACCGCGTACGTGACGAGTTCTCCTGCGAGGGCCGAGGCCGCGGTCGCTCCCGATCCGTAGAGCAGGAGGCCCCCGATCCGGTTGCCGGGCTCGCGGCTCACGATCAGCGCTCCGACGACGCCGAACAGCGCGAACGCGAGCATGAACGGGATCTGCTCGGCGAGCGACTCGCCGTTCTCGAGCACGAAGAACGTCGCCGTGACCGCAGCCGCGATGAACCCGGCGACGACGATCCACGGCCATCGGGCCGGCCGGACCGGCGTCTTCACCGATACCGCAGTACTCACGACGACCTCTCGAGCCCGTCGAGGAGCACCCGAAACACCTCCACCGGCTCCTCCCGGCCCTTCACCTGCCGGGCGCCGATCGGCTCGGCGGCCACGTCCGGCGCCGCGGCGATCGTTGTGGCGCTCGCGACGATCTCGCCGCCGCCGGCCTCCGACTGGAGCCTGGCGGCCACGTTCACCGCGTCGCCCACGACCGTGTACTCGAGCCTTCCGGCGCCTCCCACCGTTCCCGCGACGACCCGTCCGGTGTTGATGCCGATCCCCATCGCGATCGCCGGCCGGCCGTTCTCCGCCACCTCGAGGTTGAGCTCCTGCTGCCGAGCTTGCATCGCGAGCGCGCAGCGCACGGCGCGTTCGGCGTGGTCGTCGGTCGACTCGGGAGCGCCGAACACCGCCATGATCGCGTCGCCCACGAACTGATCGACCATGCCCCCCTCGCCGATGATCACCTCGGCCATCGCGGTCAGGTGATGGCCGACCAGCTCGGCGACCTCGGACGGCGCGAGCCGCTCTGCCAGCGTCGAGTACCCGCGGACGTCGGAGAACAGGATCGTCACCTCGAGCTCTTCGCGGAGCTCGGTCGCGCCCGAGGCCTGCAGCTTCGCCGCCACCTGCGCGGGGACGAACGAACGGAAGGCGGTGGCCGCCGCCTCCTTCTGGACGACCGCGGCGTGCAGGCGCTTCATCTCGTCGACGGCCGCCGCCCCGCCGCCCTCGGCCTCGACCGCCATGCGCTGGAACAGCTCGGTCACGTCGCGGTCGACGGCCTCCTGCGTCGTGCCGAGCGACGTCGCCATCTGTTCGTAGCCGAGCCCCTGGCTCATCATGTCGAGGATCCTGCGGTCGTGTTCGGCCGTCTCGCGACGGCCCGACAGCCGTTCGGCGATCGTGGGATCGACGGCGCTCCTGCCGGCCGCCACCTCGCGGATCGCGCGCACGAGCTCGTCACCCTGGGCGATCCGGTCCTTCAGCAGGTACGCGAGGCCGCTCTGTCCCTTCCCGAGCAGGGCGATCGCGTACGCCTCGTCGTCGTGAGCCGACAGGACCACGACGCCGGTGCCCGGATGGTTCTCACGGATCGCGTGCGCGCAGTCGATCCCCTCCAGCTGGAAGTTCGGCGGCATCTTGATGTCGGTCACGACGACGTCGGGAGTGTGAGCCTCCGCCGCGGTCAACAGGGAGGGCGCGTCCTCCGCGACGCCGACCACCTCGACGTCCTCGTAGGAGTCGAGCAGGGCTCGCACGCCCTCTCGAACGAGGACGTTGTCTTCCCCCAGCACGACCCTGATGCTCACCCGGTTGGCCCCCCTGACCCCTGTACGATTCGCGCATGGTGCGCGTGGTCTTCGCCGAGGATAACTACCTCGTGCGGGAGGGCACGGCGGCGCTCCTGCAGAGCTCCGACGAGGTGGAGCTGGTCGGCACCGCGGCGGCGCTCGACGAGCTGCTGTCGGCGGTGGAGGAGTTCGGTCCCGACGTCGTGCTCACCGACATCCGGATGCCGCCCTCGAACACCACCGAGGGTATCGACGCCGCGCGCCGGATCAGGTCGGACCACCCGGACATCGGGGTCGTCGTGCTCTCGCAGTTCGCGGAGGAGGAGTACGCCTTCGAGCTCCTCAAGGACGGGGCGGCCGGGCTCGGCTACCTGCTGAAGGAACGGGTCTCCGACCTCGACGAGATCGTTCGGGCGCTGAACGAGGTCGCCAAGGGCGGCTCGGTCCTCGACCCCAAGGTCGTCGAGGCCCTCGTGGCGGCGAAGGACCGGATGGCGCACTCGCCGCTCGCGAGCCTCACGGAGCGGGAGCGCGAGGTGCTCGAGAACATGGCGCAGGGCAAGAACAACGCGGCCATCGCCAAGTCGCTGTTCCTCACCGAACGGGCCGTCGAGAAGCACATCAACTCCCTGTTCCACAAGCTGGGTCTGTCCGAAGAGGTCGACGTCCACCGCCGCGTGATGGCGGTGCTCGCGTTCCTGCACGAGTCCGCGCCGGCCTGATCGCTCGAGCGGTCCCGTCACTGGGCCGCCCGAGTGTCGACGATCAGCACCGAGCAGGGCGCGTGCCGGAGCACCAGGTTCGGAACGCTGTCCCTGACCCGCCACCAGGAACCGTGCGTTCCGCGGTTGCCGAGCACGATCGTCTCGACGCGCTCGCTCTCGGCGATCTCGACGATCCGATCGGCAGGGTCCCCCGCCTCGGACCAGCTCCGGATCTTCACGGTCGGGAACCGCTCGCTCATCCGCGCGAGGTACCGATCCGGATCGGCCGATTTCTTCGGGTCGGCCGCGTCGCGCGAGCGCTCCGCATCGGACCGAACCTGCAGCACGAGCAGCTCCGCGTCGTTCGACCGAGCCAGCCGGGCCGCCTCCTCGACGGCGATGTCGGCCGAGGCCGAGGTGTCCGTTCCCACCAGGATCTTCTTCACTTCGGTTCGCCTCCTCAGGTCGCGTTTACCGTATGGCTCCCCGCGTGCGGGTTCGACCCGGCCGGCACCACAAGATGTGGGGGATGCCAGCACCACGCTCGGGTTGGTGGCTCCCGCGCCGGTTCCGGTGGTCGCCCCCCTTGGCCGCGGGGGATCGGTGGGCAAGGATGCGTGCGTGAACGAAACACATCCTCCGGCGACCCGTGACGCGCTTCGGTCGAGCGGCCCGCAGGGGCGCTCGGCTCTGGCGTGGGCGCTGTTCGGACTCTCGGCGGCGGCGCTCGTCGTGTCGTTCGTCCTCAGCGTCGTCCTCGGGACCTGGGATCCGAACGACGCCCAACTCGCGATCCCGGCGGCGATCGGGCTCCTCGCCATGGCGCTGATCGGCGCCCTCATCGCCTCGCGGACCGGCAACGCGATCGGGTGGATCTTCCTCGCGATCTCGCTCAGCTTCTGGGCGTCGCAGGTCGCGCAGGACCTGGCCGATTACGCGATGCCGAGAGGCGAGTCCTACGCCGAGTTCGCCTACTGGTTCGCGCAGTGGCCGTTCTTCGGGTCGCTGTTGCTGTTCGTTGCGGTTTTCTTCCTGTTCCCGACCGGACACCTCCCCTCGCGCCGGTGGCGATGGCCCTGGCGCGCGTACGTGACCGCCGGGATCGTCACGATCGTCGGCTTCGCCTTGCTCCCGTACCGCGCCAACGAGGGGGGCACTGGACAGGTGGTCACGAACCCGTTCGGGGTCGAGGCTCTGGAAGGGATCCTCGGGCCGTTGCTCGCCGTCGCCGGGTTCACGGCCCTTGTCTGCGCGTTCATCGCGTTCGCATCGCTCGTCGTGCGGTACCGAGGGGCCGACGCCGAGGGACGGCAACAGCTGCGGTGGCTCTTCGCCGTCGGCGGCGTCGCGGCCGTGCGCGCTCGTGCTCCTGTTCGTGTTCGGACCGCTGGGCGAGAGCGGTCGGTGGGACCTTCCAGACGATCGCGGACATCCTGATGATCGCGCTGGTCACGCTGCTCGCGATCGGCATCCCGGTGGCGACGGCGGTCGCGGTCTTCCGCTACCACCTGTACGACCTGAACCTCGTGATCCGCAAGACGTTCGTGTACGCCGTCCTGGTCGGGTTCGTGACCGTCGTGTACGCGGGCGTCGTCGCGGGCTTGAGCGGTCTCGTCGGCGGCGATTCGCTCGTGCTCTCTATCGTCGCCACCGGCATCGTCGCCGCGCTGTTCCAGCCGGTCCGGCGTTGGGCGACGCGGCTCGCCAACCGGCTCGTGTTCGGCCGACGCGCGGAGCCCTACGAGGTCCTGTCGCGGTTCAGCGAGCGCGTCGCCGGCACGTACGCGGACGAGGACGTCCTGCCGCGCATGGCGCGCGTGATCGCCGAGGGCACCGGCGCCGAGCGGACGGAGCTCTGGCTCGGAGCGGGAGACGACCTTCACGTCGCGGCCTCGTGGCCGACCGACGCCGACCGCGACCCCGACCGTGGACAAGGTCGTCGAGGTGAAACACGAGGGACGCATCCTCGGCGAGATCCGCATCCGCAAGCCCGCCGGAGAGCCGCTCTCCGCACCCGAGGACAAGCTCCTGCAGGACCTCGCCTCCCAGGCGGGCGTGGTCGTCCGCAACGTCGGTCTGACGAGCGAGCTCCAGGAGCGGGTGGACGAGCTGTCCGTGCGAGCGGAAGAGCTCAAGGCGTCACGCGCCAGGATCGTGGCCGCGCACGACGCCGAGCGCCGGCGGCTCGAACGCAACATCCACGACGGCGCGCAGCAGCATCTCGTCGCGCTCGCCGTGAAGCTTCGCCTGGCTAGGAGCCTCGCGGCGTCGGGCAAGACCGAGGAGGCCGGGCGGATGCTCCTCGAGCTCCGGGACCAGACCGAGCTCGCGCGAGCGACCCTGCTCGACCTCGCGAGCGGGATCTACCCGGCCACGCTGGAGGAGCGGGGGATCGCGGCCGCGCTCGAGGAACAGGCTCGCGCGGCCGGCGCGCCGGTCGCGGTGGACGCCGGCGGCGTCGAGCGGTTGTCGATCGAGACCGAGGCGGCCGTGTACTTCGTCTGCCTCGAGGCGATGCAGAACGCGCAGAAGTACGCGCGGGCCTCCCATGTGGACGTTCGACTCGGTCGCGACGACGGGCATCTGGCGTTCGAGGTTCGAGACGACGGGGTCGGGTTCGACGAGTCGGCCGCGAGCGGATCCGGGCTGCAGAACATGCAGGACCGGCTCGTCGGCGCTCGGCGGTGAGGTCGAGATCCGGTCCCGTCCCGGCGCCGGAACGACCGTCCGGGGGCGGGTGCCGCTGCATCGGGAGGAGGTGGTGACGTGAGCGCTCCCGCGCACCGCGGCGCTCGGCTCGCCCGCGTCATCCACGTCATCTCGCTCGTCATCCTGGTTCTGACGACCGGCGCGGCGGTCTTCGGCGGGGGCAGCGCCGAGCCTCCGGACGCGCTCTTCGGGATCGCGACCATCGCGGTGGTGGGAGGGTTCTCGACGCTCGGTCGTTTGATCGTGACGCGAACCGGCAACTCGATCGGCTGGATCTTCCTCGGCATCGGGGCAGCGCTCGCGTTCGGGCTACCGGCGGAGGGCTACCTCCTCACGAGCTACCAGACGCCGTACGTCGCGACCCTTCCCGGAACGGATGTCGCCGGCCTGATCGCGGGTGCGATGCCCGGGGTCGCGGTGATGGCGATCCCGATGCTGTTCCTCCTGTTCCCGACCGGCCGGCCACCCACGTCCCGGTGGCGTTGGGTCGCGTGGCTCTGGCTCACCGGCGCGGCTCTCTCGGTGGTGTGGTTGTTCCTGAGGCCGGGCGAGGTGTACGGCGAACCCGAGCGGTTCCGCATCGAGAACCCGATCGGTCTCGAGTTCCTCGAGCCGCTCCGCTCCGTCTTCGATGTGGGGTCGGCGGCCATCCTCGTCTCCGCCGCCGCGTCGATCGTCTCGCTCGTCGTCCGATACCGCCGTTCCCGAGGAGAAGAGCGTCAGCAGCTCAAGTGGCTGATGCTCGTCGCGGTTGCCGCGCTGGCGATCTTCGTCGCGATGGCTCTGCTGGCGCCGTTCCTGGACGACGACAGCGTCGGTGCCGCGATCGACAACGTGATGTGGGGTTCGCTCGTCCTGGTCGTGGCGGTGGGCATCCCGGTCGCAACCGCGCTCGCGATCTTCCGCTACCGCCTGTACGACGTGGATGTCGTCATCTCGAAGACGATCCTGTACGCGGGCCTTGCGGTGTTCATCACCGCGGCGTACGTCGCGATCGTCGTCGGCGTGGGCGCGCTGTTCGGAGGCGAGGGATCGAACGCCGTGCTCCAGATCGCGGCCACGGCGACGATCGCGCTCGCGTTCCAACCCGCTCGCGAACGGCTCCAGCGCGTCGCCAACCGTCTCGTCTACGGCAAACGAGCCACGCCGTACGAGGTCATGTCGTCGTTCGGTCATCGGATGGCGGCCGTCCCGTCCGTCGACGAGGTGCTGCCCGACATGGCGGAGACCGCGGCTCGCGGCGTGGGCGGCACGGGGGCGAGGGTGACGCTCCTGCTCGAGGACGGGAGCGAGCGCTCGGTCACGTGGCCGCCCGGACGAAGCGTTCGGCGACCCCACGTTCTCGTTGCCCGTCGGACATGCGGGGTCGCCGATCGGCGAGATCGCGATCGTGAAGCCTGCCAACGAACCGCTCCGTCCCGCCGAACGCGCCCTGCTCGAGGACCTCGCGGGACACGCGGGTCTCGCGCTCCACAACGTTCGGCTCGCCTCCGACCTCGAAGCGAAGGCCAAGGAGCTCGCGACGCAGACCCGGGAGATCGAGCGGTCGCGCGAACGGCTCGTCACGGCGCGAGACGCACAGCGCCGCAGGCTGGAGCGCGAGCTTCGGGACGGGATCGGGACCGAGCTCGCGCGCGATCCGGGACGAGGTCGGTTCGGACGCGGAGCCGCGTGACCGCCGATCCCGACGGGGTGCAACGCTCCCTCGACGATCTCGGCGTCCGCGCGAACACGGCGCTGGACGAGCTCCGCGACGTGGCGCGCGGGATCTTCCCGCCGTTGCTGATCGACAAGGGCCTCGCGGCCGCGCTCGAGTCGCACGTTCGCAAGTCGGCCGTCGAGACGACGCTCGAGGTCGACCCGAAGCTCGCCGGGAGCCGGTTCGACCCGGCCGCCGAGAACGCCGTGTACTTCTGCTGCGTTCAGGCGTTGCAGAACGCTCATCGGCATGCACCCGGAGCTCACGTGACGATCCGTTTGGGGGTCCAGGACCCGGACGTGCTCACGTTCGTGGTGAGCGACGACGGTTCGGGGTTCGACCCGGCGAACGTGGAGGCGCGTGAGGGCATGCAGATCATGACGGATCGGGTCGCGGCGCTCGGCGGCACGATCAGGGTGGACAGCGCACCCGGGCGGGGGACGACCGTCACCGGAGCGCTTCCGCTTCCGGCGAGCGTGCTCGAGGAGGCGCCAGCATGACCCGCGGCGTCGCTCGGACGCTCTCGGTCGGCGTCCTCGTGGTCAGCATGGCCTCCGTCCTCGTCGCGGGCGCGATCCATGTCGCCGTCCAAGAGGACATCATCCCGGGGAAGATCGTCGTCGTCGGCGACCCCTCGGCGCCGCGGATGCAGGAGGTGCTCGGCGAGCTCGAGACGGCGGTCGAGCAGGGCGACGATCTCGACTCCACGGGCGGGAACTACTGGGTCGCCACGATCCTGGTCCTCCTGTTCCTCCTGCTGTGGCTCGGCACCGGCGTGCTGATCGTGTGGCGTCGTCCGACCAACTGGGCCGGCTGGCTCTTCCTCATCACCGGTCTCGCGTTCCCGCTGCTCTCGCTGGCGCAGGGGGTGATGATCTACGGCCTGAAGGTCGAGCCGGGGTCCGTCCCGCTGATCGGCGTGTGGGCGACCCTCGGCGAATACGCCCTGTACCCGCTCGCGCTCATCCCCTTGCTCTTCCTCCTCTATCCGGACGGCCGGCTCCCGAGCCGCCGGTGGCGCTGGGCCGTTGCCGCCTTGGTCGGGGGAACGGCGCTCGCCTTCATCGGATTCATGTTCCGGCCCGGTCCGTTCAACAACTGGATCCAGGACGGGATCCTGTACGAGAACCCGCTCGCGATCGCGGGCTACACGTGGGGCGGAACGGTGATCGCGCTCGGGACCGTCGTGGCGCTCGCCGGCGCGATCTCGACCCCCGTCGCCGTCGTCCGTCGGTTCCGGCGCTCCTCGGGCGAGGAACGCCAGCAGATGCGCGTGCTCGCGTTCGTCGCGGGGATCGTCGGGACGCTCTTCGTCCTCCAGGTGCTCCTGATCGTCGTCGGGGGCGTGTTCGGGCTCCAGGACGACTCGGACACGTCCGGCGACTGGGTGTTCGACCTCATCCTCGGGCTCATCGCCTTCACGGTCGTCGTCGGCATCCCCGTCGCGTACCTCGTGGCGATCCTCCGGTACCGGCTCTGGGATCTCGACGTCGTCGTCAAGAAGACCGTCGTCTTCGCGGTGGTCGCCGGTGGGATCACGCTCGTCGCCGTCTTGGCGCTCCTCGTCATCCCCGTCGGGGTGTTCGGGACGGACCTATCGGGCTGGGAGCGAGGGTTGCTGCTCGTCGGCGCGGCTGTGGGGCTGCTGATCGGCCCTCTCCGGCGACGAGCGCGACGCATCGCCGACCGGATCGTCTACGGGAAGCGGGCGACCCCGTACGAGGTCCTGACCGAGTTCTCCGAGCAGGTCGGCGAGACCTACTCGACCGAGGACGTCCTGCCGCGGATGGCGAAACTGCTCGTCGAAGGGACGGGAGCGAGCCAGGCTCGGGTGCTCGTCCGCGTCGGCTCCGAGCTCGTCGAGGAGACTCGCTGGCCCGACGAGGACGTTCCACTCGCGACCGAGCACATCGGAACCCGTGATCGACCAGGGCGAGGAGCTCGGCGCCCTGGCGGTGTCGATGCCGGCGAACGACCCGATGAACCCCTCGAAGGAGAAGCTGATCCGGGACCTCGCCTCCCAGGCGGGCCTGCTCCTTCGCAACGTGAAGCTGATCGAGGAGCTCCGGGCCTCGCGCCAGCGCCTCGTCGCCGCGCAGGACGAGGAGCGCCGCAAGATCGAGCGGAACCTCCACGACGGCGCGCAGCAGCAACTGGTCGCGCTCACCGTGCAGCTGAAGCTCGCGCGCGGTCTCGTCGAACGCGACCCGGCGAAGGCCGGCGAGATGCTCGACACGCTCCAGGGCTCGGCGACCGACGCGCTGGAGGACCTTCGAGACCTCGCGCGTGGGATCTACCCGCCGCTGCTCGCCGACCAGGGGCTGCCCGCGGCGCTCGAGGCCCAGGCTCGGAAGGCCGCGGTGCCGACGACGGTCGAGGCCGACGCGATCGGCCGCTACGCGCGGGAGGTCGAATCCGCGATCTACTTCTGCGCGCTCGAGGCGCTCAACAACGTGGCGAAGTACGCGGAGGCGAGCCGGGCCACCGTGAGGCTCTCGCAGCAGAACGGCCGGCTGGACTTCTCCGTCGTCGACGACGGTCGCGGGTTCGATCCGAACGCCACCGAGCAGGGCACCGGCCTCCAGGGGATGGCGGACCGGCTGGAGGCGATCGGCGGCGAGCTGACGATCGAGACCGCACCCGGTCGCGGCACGAGCGTCATCGGCCGAGTTCCGACGCGAGCGGGGGCGTCGTGACAGAGACCGTTCGCTCGAGGGTGCCGTGGATCCTGTACGCGACCCTGATGACGATCCTCGTCGCCACGGTTGCCTTGTCGATCGCGAACGGCGGCGTGAGCGAGGATGCGTTGTTCGTCCCGCTCGCGGTCACGATGATCCTGGGGTACTCGACGGTCGGTGCCATCGTCGCCTCCCGCGATGCCGCGGAACCCGATCGGCTGGCTCATGATCGGCATCGGCGGCGCCTTCGTCATCGGTGGCTTCTTCGACGAGTACGCGACCTTCACCTACCTCACGCACCCTGGGGATCTCCCAGGCGGGCTCTTCGCCGTCTGGGTGATCAACTGGATCTACGCGGGGATGCTGACCTTCCTTCCGCTCCTCGGTCTGCTGTTCCCCACGGGGCATGTCCCGGGACCGAGGTGGCGGTTCCTCGTTCCCGCGACGATCGCGTTCGGCGCGCTGGCGATCGTCAGCTCGATCCTGTCGCCGACGAAGGTCACCGACGCGCCCATCCCGATCCAGAACCCGACCGGCGTCGAGGGGTTCCCCGCCGGTTCCATCGGCGGAACCGTTTGGATCGGCCTCCTCCTCGCCCTCGCCTCGGGGATCGCCGCGGTCATCGTCCGGTACCGGCGGTCGACCGGCGAGGAACGACAGCAGATCCGCTGGCTCGCGTACGTAGCCATCACCGCCGTGATCGTCTTGCTCGTGGCGTTGGCCATGACGATCGTGGTTGGCGAATCGTTCGGGAGCACGTTCGCGGGTCAGGCGCTCGCGTTGACGGGGTTCGCGCTCGTGGGGATCGGCGTGCCGGTAGCGATGGGGGTGGCGATCCTCAAGTATCGGCTCTACGACCTCGACATCGTCGTCAAGAAGGCCGTCGTGTTCGGGATCGTCGCAGTGTTCATCACCGCGGTCTATCTCGCGCTCGTCCTCGCGATCCCCACGCTGGTGCTCGGCGCGGGGATCGAGACGGACATCAACCTCGTCACGGTCGGGGCAACGCTCCTCGTTGCGATCGCATTCAACCCCGTCCGCGCGCGCGCGAGAAGGCTCGCCGACAGGTTGGTCTACGGGAAGCGTGCGACACCGTACGAGGTGTTGTCGCAGTTCGCCGATCGTCTGGCCGACGTCTATTCGACCGAAGACGTGCTGCCGAGGATGGCGAGACTCGTGGCGGAGAGCACCGGCGCCTCCGCTGCGCGCGTGTGGCTACGGGTGAGCGACGAGATGCACCCGGCCGCCGAGTGGCCCGCCGACCTACCCACCGCGGCATCGCGGCCGATCCGTGGCGACACGCTCCCCTCGCTCCCCGGCCATGCAGTCCCCGTCCGGCATCAAGGAGAACTGCTCGGAGCGATCACACTGGACATGCCGGCGAGCGACCCCATGACGCCGTCGAAGGAGAAGCTCGTCCAGGACGTCGCCGCCCAGGCCGGTCTCGTCCTCCGCAACGTGCGGCTCATCGAGGAGCTACGCGAATCGCGCCGGCGGATCGTCGCCGCGCAGGACGAACGGGCTCGGCGGCTCGAACGCGACATCCACGACGGCGCTCAGCAACAGCTCGTCGCGTTGGGGGTGAAGATGCGCCTGCTCGAGCCGCTCGTCGAACGGGACCCGGAGAAGGCGCGCGAGCTGGCCGGCCAACTGCAGACCGAGACGATCGACGCGCTCGAGAACCTTCGGGACCTCGCGCGCGGGATCTACCCACCGCTCCTGGCCGACAAAGGATTGGCCGTCGCCCTCGAAGCCCAGAGCCGGAAGGGTACGATCCCCGTGGCGGTCGAACCAGATGGGGTCGGCCGCTACGCGCAGGAGATCGAGTCGGCGGTCTACTTCTGCGTGCTCGAAGCGCTGCAGAACGTCTCGAAGTACGCCCGGGCGACGTCGGTGGACATCGCGGTCTGGGAGCGAGACGAACGGCTGGGGTTCGAGGTCCGCGACGACGGGATCGGGTTCGACCCGGCGTCGGCACCTCGCGGGACCGGTCTCCAAGGCATGGCGGACCGGCTCGACGCGGTCGGCGGTGAGCTGCAGATCCGGTCGGTTCCAGGTGGTGGCACCACGATCTCCGGCGCGATATCGCTCTCGGCGACGGCGGGCCGCTCGACGTCCGCGCCGGTCGCCGTGATCGACGGGTCAGGCGCCTGAGGCGGCCGCCCAGGCGGATTCGAGCCGGTCGGGACCGAACACCGCTTTGGGGATGTACGCCGCGGCGCCGCATTCGGCGGCCCTCGGCGCGTATTCCTCTTCCTCGTAGGTCGACAGGAGGAGGACGACCACCGAGTCCGACTCGTCCGGCCAGGATCTGGCGGGTCGCGTCGAGCCCGTTGATCCCGGGGAGGTTGACGTCCATCAGGACGAGGTCGGGCGAGAGCTCACGGGCCATCTCGACCGAGACCTCGCCGGTCTCGGCCTCGCCCACGACCTCGAAGCCCTCGGTCGCGTCGACGACCATCCGGGCCGCCAAGCGGAAGGGCTCCTGGTCGTCCACGATCAGCACTCGAACCGCCATCGACCTGCTCCTCCACGAACCAGCGTCCCACCACGGCCGGGTTCCGACAGTGATGCCAGCACCACTGTTCGGTGCTCCGGCAGCCACTACCTGGTGGGCCGAGCGGCGGTCGGGTAGCGTGGTCGGTCCGTAGCGAGAGGGGGGCGAGATGAGGGTCGTGACGGGATCGAGGGGCGGCGCGGTCGCGCGTCGCCGGCTGTCGGTGTTGCTCGCGTCGTCGTTGCTGGTCGGGTTGGTGCTCGTGGCGCCGGGCGCACCGGCGCAGCAGCGCGACGACCGGGCCGGGGCGCGATCAGCCAGACTACGGAAGCGCCGGTCCGTCGACAGCCGCACGGCGTCGGCGGTCGGCGTGAGCCGCAGGGTCGAGAACGCCCGACTGGCCTGGCGAGCAGACTCGGAACCACGGCGTGGTGGACGACGACCCGACGATCGGGACGCTCCGGTTCGTGGGCCGGCTCGACGGGTTCCTGACCCGCTCGGAGCGACCGCCCGCCTCGGCGGTCGCGCTCGGATACGTGCGGGCGAACCGCGCCGCCTTCGGACTGTCGCGTTCGGACCTGCGCACCTTCCATCTGCGGCGTGACTACGTCGACGTCGGCGGCACCCACCATCTGTCGTGGGTCCAGCGGGTCGGCGGGATCGAGGTCTTCCCGAACGGCCTCGAAGGCCAACGTGACCGAGCGACGGACGGCTCATCAACGTCTCCGGCTCTCCGGCAGCGGGTCTCCGGTTGCCCTCCGGCTCGGCGCGGCTCGATGCGACCGCCGCGATCGCGGCCGCCCGCGTGGCCGGCGGCGGCGCCGCGGTCCGCTCGAAGGGCGATCTCGCCGAGCGGGTCCTGTTCCCGACCGGGCGCGGGGCGCGGCTGGCGTGGAAGACGACGACCTTCGTGGGCGACGACGCGCTGGTGACCCTCGTCGACGCCGAGACCGGCGACGTCCTCTGGCGGACGAACCTCACCCGCTCGGACGTGACCGGGGACGGGCGCAGGCGGTCGACTACTTCCCCGGCGCGAGCGTTCCGGGCGGCGGAGGCGTGGAGCACCAGGTGTCGTTCCCCGTCGCCGACGGCACGGCGCTCTCGGGCAACAACGCGCACGCGGCGCCGATCGCAACGACAACAACCAGGCGGTCCGGTCGAGGAGATGTCCGCCTCATCCGGCGTCGACTGGAACTATCCCGCGGTGCTCGATACGACCCCAGCGCAGGAGAACTGCTCGGCCGACTACCCGTGCACGTGGGACAAGGACATCCGCCGAAGCTGGCTGGCGAACAGGAACCATTTCGGAACGCAGTACTACTTCCTGCTCAACGAGTTCCACGATCACCTGCTGGCGCCACCGATCGCCTTCACCGAGGCGGCCGGCAACTTCCAGGTGGTCAACGGCACCGGCATGGGCGAGGGCGGCGATGCGATCGACGGCGAGTTCCTGAACGGGGCCGCGCTCAACAACGGCCTCCCGAACTCGGCCAACACGAACAACGCGAACATGGCGACGTTCCCCGACGGCGAGCCGCCGACATGCAGATGTTCCTGATGCGTCGCGTGCCGGGCGCGCCGTTCTTCGTCTCGATGCACAGCGGCGACGACGCGTTGATCGTGTACCACGAGTACACGCACGGTCTGGTCGCCCGCCTGAACACCTTCCCCGACGGCACGGACGCCAACGTCGGGTTCCAGGCCGGCGCGATGCACGAGGCGTGGGCCGACTGGTACGGGCTCGACAAGCTCGAGAACGACGGCTTCGTCGTGGACAGCGGTACGGTCGGCGACGTGGTCGTGGCCGAGTACTGGACCGGAGGGACCGGCCCAGGGCTGCGGCTGCAGGCGGCCGACTGCAGGGTCGGCGTGACCACGCCGAACTGTGCCAGCGCGGGATTCGGGGCGGGCCCCGGCGGCTACACGTTCGGCGACATGGGCAACACGTTCGCGTTCCCCGAGGTCCACGAGGACGGCCAGATCTGGGTGCAGACGATGTGGCAGCTCCGCGACGTCCTCGGATCCGCCATGATGGAGGAGCTGGCGACGCGCGGCCAGGAGCTCGCGCCGAACGACCCGTCGTTCCTCGACATGCGGAACGCGATCATCCAGGCCGACGTCGTCAACAACGGCGGCGCGAACGTGGACGCGCTCTGGGACGTCTTCGCCGAACGCGGGATGGGGTTCTTCGCCTCGTCCCCCGACGGCAGCCGACACCTCGCCGATCGAGGACTTCAGCCTGCCGCCCGACTGCTCCGTGGATCCGTGCGGGACGATCTCCGGCACGATCACCGACAAGGCGACGGGCGACCTGCTCGCGAACGCGAGGGTCTTCATCGCCGGGCACTCGAGCGGGTTCGCGACCGATCTCGCCGACACCACGGACGCGAAGCGGCGCGTTCACGATCGCCGACGTGCCGTTCCACGCCTATCCCGAGCTCGTCATCGACGGCCTCGGCTACGAGCAGCGGATCCGCAACGTGACCGTCGACGGGGACGAGGTCGTGGACGTCAAGCTCGTTCGCGACTGGGCGGCCCTGGAGGCCGGCGCCGATCTCGTGTCGTTCACGCCGCCCAACTACAAGCCGTTCTGCGGCGTGCACGCGGACGGCGCCTTCGACCTGTCGCTCTCCTCGGGCTGGCCGAGCGACGCGCCCGGACAGCACCGCCGGGAGCAACGTCACCGGCCCGCGGAAGGCCGTCGTCCAGCTCCCGAAGCGCGTCGACGTGACGACCTTCGGCGTCGCCTCGGGAGGCACCTGCGGGGACGGACCCGAGGCCGGGGTGAAGAAGTTCGAGATCCAGACCCGCAGGACGGCCAACGGGAACTGGGTGACCGCCGCGACCGGAAGGGTGGCTCCGAACGGCGTGCTTCGCACCTTCCAGGCCACGGCCGGGAAGCAGAACGTCCGGTTCGTCAGGTTCATCATGAAGACGAACCACGGGGACCCGTTGTTCATGGACGTCCTGGAGGTCACGGTTCGAGGCCGGTAGCGCTCGAGTCTGAAAGGGCGATCGGAGGGGCCGGCGCGAAGCGCCGGCCCCTCCGTCTCTCAGACCGCGCGATGTTCGGCCAGCCGGAGGAAGGCCCCCTCCAGGATCAGGCGCGTGTTGAGGTTCAGATCCTCGGCCAGGGCCGCCCGAGCCTCCTCGACGGCGGCCATCGCCTTGGCGAGCGGGACCACGTCGCCGGGTGACGCGCCGACGTCCGGGTTCATCAGGACGTCGACTCCTCCTCCCACCGAGACGGCGACCGTGTCCCGAAGCAACGCCGACACACCCATCAGGACCCGGTCGGCGTACTCACGCTCCGCTCGTCGAACCAACCGCTTGTGGCGTTCCTCGATCCGGCGGATCGCGCCGCGATAGGCGTCCTCGGCCCGCCCCCGATCGTCGAGGAACGGCGCGAGCTCGTCCGACAGGCGCGAGTCCAGATCCTTGCGGTACCGGTCGGCCGCCTCCAGGACGACGGTCGCCGCCTCCACGGCGCCCGCGGCGCCGCGCCGGGCGGTCTCGAGCGCCAGTCGCGACGTGTCGCGGAACCCGATCCCCTCCTCCTCGGACGCCAGCCTCCTGGCCCGTCCCAGGTTCCCGCCCGCCAACCGGGCCGCGAGCGCCGCCCGGCCCGGTTCCACCCCTTCGCCCTCGAGCGTCTCCACGACGAACGGCTCCGACAACGGGCCGAACATCACCACGTGGCACCGGGACATCACGGTCTCGGGAAGCTCGTCGGGGCGGGCGGAGAGCAACAGCAGCACGGTGTCCGTCGGCGGTTCCTCCAGCACCTTGAGGAGGACGTCGGCCGCTGCCGGGTTCAGCCGGTCGGCCTCCCGGATCACGAACACCTTCCGTCCGGGCTCGGGCGCCGTCCGGTACGCCGGATGCCAGACATCGGCCCTGACGGTGTCGACGTGGATGTCCCGTCCCTCGGGCTCGACCACGACCTCGTTCGGATGCTTGTCCTCGAGCGCGAGGCGGCAGTCCCGGCACCCTCCGCATCCGTCATCGGCGCACAGGAGCGCCGCGGCGAAGGCCCGAGCCGCCTGCTGCTTGCCGCCCCCCTCGGGGCCCGCGAGCACGTACGCGTGATGCGGTCGAGCGGCGGCCTGACGTAGGAACGACATCGCCCGGTCCTGGCCCGGCACCCGGTCGAGCACCGGGAAACGTCCGTCCGCCGATCCGAGCGAGGGGCCCTCAGGCATCTCCCTCATCCTCCCGCTCCTTGAGCACACGCCCCAACGCCTCGACCACCTGGATGTGGACGTTCTCCGGGGTCTGGTCGGCGTCGACCACGACGAACCGTTCGGGGTGCTCCTCGGCGATGCTGAGGTAGGCGTCGGCGACCTTGGCGTGGAAGTCCTCGCTCTCCATCTCGATCCGATCGGGCTCTTCGAGCGACCGGAGCAGGCCGGCCTCGGGCTCGATGTGCAGGAGCAGGACCAGGTCGGGGAACAGGCCCTGGGTGGCCCACACGTTCAAGGTCAGGACGTCCTGCTCGCCGAGACCCCGGGCCCATCCCTGATACGCGAGCGAGGAGTCGATGTAGCGGTCGCAGATCACGACCGCCCCCTCGGCGAGCGCGGGGCGGATCACCGAGGCGACGTGTTGCGCCCGGCTCGCGGCGAACATGAGCGCCTCGGTCCGAGGCTCGATCCGTCCGGTCTCGTGGTCGAGCAACACCTTCCGCAGCTCCTCGCCGACCGGGGTTCCGCCCGGCTCGCGCGTCACCGCGACCTTGATGCCCTGCGACTCGAGCCAGTCCTTCGCCAGGCGGATCTGCGTGCCCTTGCCGGACCCCTCCACGCCCTCGAAGGCGACGAACAGCCCGTTCGTCGGCGGACGCTTGAGCTTCGGCACGAGCCCGAGCGGCTCCGGCTTGTTCACCCGGAACCGCCGAAGGCCCCGCCGCGTCACCCCGCCGGCGATCAGCACGCCGACGCCAGCGGCCATGAGGGCGATGCGAGGTCCCGAAAGGTCGATGGTTCGCTCGCCGATCGTCACGTCGCGCTGACCGATCGCGCTCGCCAGGACGGGGAACAGGGTGAGCGACAGGAACAGCCCGAGCCGGGACAGCACGGTCAGCGCTCCGAACGTCCGCCCGCGGAACTCGTCGGTCACGTTCTCCTGCAGGAGCACGTAGCCGCTCACCCACGCGGAGCCGCAGAACCCGCCGAGGATGACCGTGATGACCGCTGCGTACCCGATCCCCGGCATCGCCGCGAGCGCGATCAGGGTCCCCGCGGCCGCGATGATCGACCAGACGAACACGTACTCGCGCTCGACGAAGTCCACCACCTTGTTCGACGAGGCCATGCCGATGCCCATCCCGATCCCGAACGACGTCACGAGGATGCCCCATCCGGGGTTGCCGGCGCCGAGCGTCGACGTCGCGAAGAGCGGCCCGAGTGCGAGCACGGCACCCACGGCGCTGAACGCCATCACGATGCCGAGCGTCATCGCCGAGGCGAGCGAGTTCTCGCGGAGGAAGCGAACGCCGTCCACGATGTCCCTGCCGACGCGGGAGAGCTCGAAGCGGGCGAACGTGTGCGGCGCGGGAGCCGCGATGCGGATCCGGCTGACGAGCAGGGCCGACGTGGCGAACGTCGCGGCGTCGAGCCAGAGCGCGAGGAAGGCCGGGTTGTCCGAGAGCCACGGGAACAGGTCCGAGCCTCCCGACAGGAACGCGAACACGAGTCCGCCCAGCGGCAGGGTCGCGTACGTGACGATCAGGCCCAGCGAGTTCGCGTTCGCGAGCTGTCGGCGGGGGACGAGGTTGGGGAGCGACGCGTCACGGGCCGGCGTCCACAGCAGTGAGAAACACTCGATCACGAACGAGAGCAGGAAGATCGCCCACAGCGGTCCGAGGAAGGGCAACAGCGCGTAGAGGGCGCCACGCGAGACGTCGGCCGTGATCATCACGGTCTTGCGGTTCACCCGGTCGACGATCGCTCCCGCGATCGGGCCGAACAGGATCGCCGGCGCCATGCGGGCGATCATCACGCCGGCGACCGCGTAGCCGGCGCCCACGTCTCCACCCTTGCTCGCGACCAGCGCGGTGACCGCGACGAAGCCGACCCAGTCGCCGAACGAGCTGATCGTCTGCGCGGCGAGCAGCTTGGAGAACGAGGAATGGGTGACGAGATCCTTGAAGGTCGCCGGCCGTGTGCCCCGGAGCGCCGCGACCTCGTCGGCGAACGACGCCACCTAGCCCTCCGTACCGCCCGGCGCGTCGTTCGCCACCGGAGCCGTCGCCGCGGGCGCGCGTCCGGTCGCCGGCTTCTTGCTGCGTCGTCCGCTTCTTGGAGGTCGTGCGCTTCTTGGCCGTCGACCGCTTCGCGGCCGTCGACTTCTTCGTCGTCTTGGCGGTCCCCGAACCCTTCTTGGCGGCTCGGGCCGCGCGGGCCGCCGCCTTCGCCGCTCGCGCCTCGGCCTCCGCCTCGGGGTCTCCGTGCTTCGTCACGTTGAGATCCAGGTCCAGCTCCGCGCCGCATCCCCAGCACCGCACGCTCTTGGGGCGGCGGACCAGCAGCGACCCGCACTCGGGGCACGGATGGTCGGCCTCGGGCGGGTGGTTCACCGCGAAATCGCAGTCGGGGTAGCGCTCGCACCCGTACATCAGCCCGAACCGCGTTCGACGGATCACGATCTCGCCCTTCCCGCACTGGGGGCAGGTCACGCCGGTCGAGGTGGGCGCCTCCTTCTTGATGTACCGGCACTCCGGATAGCCCGAGCACCCGACGAACGGGCCGAACCGGCCGACCTTGCGCTGGAGCGGGCGTCCGCACTCGGGACAGGTCTCGTCGAGCGTCTCCGGTTCCGGGCGCACCTGCCCGTCCAGGTTGCGGATGTATCTGCACCCGCCGTCCTCGTCGGCGAATCGCGAGCACCCGATGAAGAACCCGTACCGGCCGAGTCGCTTCTGCAGGCGCCCCGGAGGCGTGCGTCCCTCCTCGGTGCATCGCGGACACTCCTCGTCGAGCTCCTCGATGTAGCGCTCGAACTTCTCCTCGGCGCGCTCGAGCGCTTCGGAGAACGGCACGTAGAACTGGCGGAGTACCTGCACACGCTCCAGATCGCCCTCGGCGATCTCGTCGAGGTCCTCCTCCATCTCCGCCGTGAAGCTCACGCTGACGATGTCGGGGAAGTGCTCGACGAGCTTGTCCGTGACGACCTCGCCGACGTCGTTCGGGAAGAACCGCCGGTCCTCGAGCCGGACGTACCCGCGTTCCTGGATCGTCGAGATGATCGATGCGTACGTCGACGGCCTCCCGATCCCGAGCTCCTCGAGCGTCTTGACGATCGAGGCCTCCGTGAACCGCGGGGGCGGCTGGGTGAAGTGCTGTTCGGGCATGACCTCGAGCATCCGCAGGTCCTGGTCCGCGGACAGCCGCGGAAGGGTGCGGTCGGCGTCGTCCTCCGACGCATCGTCGCGTCCCTCGGCGTACACGCGGAGGTGACCGTCGAAGACCATCGTTCGGCCCGTCGCGCGCAGCCGGTACCGGGCCGTCCCGGCGACCGCGTCGATGTCGACGCCGACCTGGTTGAATCGCGCCTGCGCCATCTGCGTGGCGACCGTCCGTTGCCAGATCAGCGTGTAGAGCCGGAGCTGGTCGCGATCGAGGGCGGCGGCGACCCGGTCCGGCGTTCGGAACACCGAAGTCGGCCGGATCGCCTCGTGCGCCTCCTGGGCGTTCCGTGACCTCGTCTTGTAACGGCGCGGCTCGGGGAGCGCGTACTCGGCTCCGAACTCCGCGCGGACCAGCTCCCCGATCTCGCGGAGCGCGGACTCGGCGATGCTGAGCGAGTCGGTCCGCATGTAGGTGATGAGGCCGGTCGTTCCCTCGCCGGGCAGGGCGACTCCCTCGTAGAGCCGCTGGGCGATCGACATCGTCTTTCGGGCCCCGAACCCGAGCTTGCGAGCCGCCTCCTGCTGGAGCGTCGAGGTCTTGAACGGCGGCCGCGGCCCTTCCTTGCGCTCCTTGCTCTCCACCTTCGCGACCCGGTAGGCGGCCTCGCGCAGGCGCTCGACGTGACCGGCGGCGTCCGCCTCCGTCGAGAGCAGGACACCCTTCTTGTCCGGGGACCCGGCGAGCTTGCCGTCCGGGACCGAGACGAGGCGCGCCAGGAAGGGCTGCTCCTGGTCCGTGGGTGTGAGCCGAACGTCGACGCTCCAGTACTCCCTCGGCTCGAACGCGCGGATCTCGCGCTCGCGTTCCACGATCAGCCGGAGCGCGACCGACTGCACGCGGCCGGCCGAAAGCCCCGGCTGCACCCGGCGCCACAGCAGCGGCGAGATCTTGTAGCCCACCAGCCGGTCGAGGACGCGCCGCGCCTCCTGCGCGTCGAACAGCTTCAGGTCGACCTCGCGAGGCCGGGCGAACGCCTCCAGGATCGCGTCCCGCGTGATCTCCGTGAACGTCACGCGCTTGGCGTGCGACGGCTCGACGCCGAGGAGCGACGCGACGTGGTAGGCGATCGCCTCGCCCTCGCGGTCGTAGTCGGTCGCGAGGATCAGGTCGTCGGCGGCCTTCTGGGCCTTCTTCAGGTCGGCGACGTGCTTCTTGGAGTCCGGCGGAACCTCGTACGTGACCTCGAACCCGTTGTCGACGTCGACCCCGAGATCGCTCTTGGGGAGGTCGCGGATGTGGCCGTACGAAGCCCGGACGGCGTAGTCGCCGCCCAGGTACTTCTCGATCGTCTTCGCCTTGGCAGGCGATTCGACTACGACCAGCGTCTTGCTCATGACCTGCAGCTTTCCGTCATCGAGGGGAGTCGAGGACGCCCGCGAGCGCCGGAGGGGCTTCCGCGCCGCAGGGTACCAGCCGCTCCCGAAAGGCCTGTGGATGTCGGCCATGGTGCTTCCGTGCGCCACGACCGTGCTTCCGAGCCCCTGTCAACGCGATGCTAGGCTCCTTCCATTCCCGCCCTTCCGGGAGACCGGCCTGCTCGCACTGCTGACCGACTTCGTAACCGACGAGATCGTCCGCTACGGCTACCTGGCGATCTTCGTCCTCATGCTCCTGGAATCCGCCTGCATCCCGATCCCCTCCGAGGTCACGATGCTGTTCGGCGGGGCGCTCACGACGGCCGCGTTCCTGGCGCCCGAGCAGCAGCTCGAGTTCTGGCTCGTGGTGCTGGCGGGGACCGTCGGCAACGTCGTCGGGTCGTGGCTCGCGTACTGGGCGGGCTACTCGGGCGGGCGTCCGCTCGTCGACCGTTGGGGTCGGTACCTGCTGATCCGGCCGCACGAGGTGGACCGCGCGCACGATTGGTTCGAACGGCGGGGTCAGGGCGGCCGTCTTCGTCGGGCGCCTGCTCCCGGTGATCCGGACCTTCATCAGCCTGCCGGCCGGCGTCGTTCGGATGGGGTTCTGGCGCTTCACCCTCTACACGGTGCTCGGGTGTCTCCCATGGTGCCTGGCGCTGACCTGGATCGGCGCGCTGCTCGGCGAGCGCTGGGAGACGGCCGAGCGGCTGATGCGGCCGTTCGCGTGGGCGATCGCGGTCGCCCTCGCGCTCGGGATCGCCTGGTGGATCTGGCACCGGATCCGGACGATCAGGGCGGAGGAGGCGGAGCGCGACGCTCGGGGCGCGGACGAGACCGAACACGCGGTCGCCGCCGACGGCCCCGAGGAGGGGTGAGGCCCGGCCGGCGCTCGGTCGTCGGGCTCGATCAGCCGAGCTCGGCGCGCATCACCCAGGACTCGCCGTCGCCTTCCTCGCGGACGCGGGTGAAGCCCGCCCGCTCGTACATCATCCGGGAGCGGTTGTGCACGGCCACCGAGAGCGACAAGGCCAGGAACCCCTCCTCCCGCGCCTGCACGATGAGCGCGCGCAGCAACGTCTCGCCGATGCCCTTCCGGCGGTGGAGCGGCACGACGGCGATCCCGAGCTCCGGGGTCTTCTCGTCGACGAAGCCGTAGCCGGGCTCCTCCTCGGTGAACAGCCGGTACCACGCCGCCCCGACGGGCGCGCGGTCGAGCTCGGCGATCACGCCCGCGTCGCCCTGCCGCCCCCAGTCGCGGTGGTACCGAACGAGCACGGGGTCGGCGAGCGTCGCGATCGTCCGCTCGCGCGGCCAGTCCGGGTTCCACGCGGCGGCCTCGTAGAGCATCTCCCGGAGGAACCCGTCGTCCTCGTGCGTCGCGGGACGGATGTTCACGCGTGCTCCCGTGCCATGCTTCGGCGGATGGCCACCCTAGCGCAGTCGCGCCTCGCGGCGCTCGCGCGCGCCGTTCGCGAACGCTACCGGGACGACGAGGTGGGCACCCACGCCGCCGCGCTCGCCTACCAGCTGTTCCTGTCCACCCTGGCCATCTCGCTCGTCGGCCTGGCGCTGATGGGGCTCGCCGAGGATGTGCTGCCGTTCGACCTGCCCGAGGGGACGCAGGAGCAGTTCGCCAACCTGACCCGGGCGAGCGCCACCCTCGGCATCGCGAGCTTCGTCGTCCTGCTCTGGACGGCCTCGGCGCTCGCCCAGCGCGCGAGCAACGCCCTTCGCGCCGTGTTCCGCACGGGCCGGGAGGGCGCGGTCCGCGGCGGGGTCCGCGCGGTCGCGACGACCCTCGGCCTCATCCTGGTCGTCGGCGCCCTGCCCGTGCTTGACCGGGATCATCACCGCGGTTCGCGTCGCGGCGGGCTTCGAGACGCCGTTCCGGATCCTCGGCCTCGTGGCGACGGCTGCGTTCGAGTTCGGGCTCTTCCTCCTCGCCTACACGGTGCTGACGCCCGGCCGCCTCGGATGGCGCACGCACCTGCCGGGGGCGCTCGTCATGACGGCCGGGTGGGAGCTGTTCAAGCTCGCCGGGGGGCTCCTGCTCGTCTACTACGTCTCAAGAGCGAGGCTCCTGTACGGGACGATCGGGGCGGTGGTTGGACTGCTCGTGTTCCTGCGCCTGGCGACCGGGCTGTTCCTGTTCGCGGCCGAGCTGTCGGCGGCCCTGCGCGACCGACGCGAGCACTAGCTGCTGAATGACAGGGTGGCCGCGACCGCGAACCCGAACGCGACCGCCAGACCCACGGACTTGTGACGGTCCGTGTAGTCGAACGCCTCAGGGAGCATCTCGTCCGCGAGCATCGTGAGGATCCCGCCTGCGGCGAACGCCTGGATCGCGGCGATCCAGGAGCCGGACGAGTCCTCCAGCAGCACGAAGCCGATCCCGGCGGCCAGCGTGCTCGTGACGACCACCGCGCCCCAGACAAGCAGGATGCGGCTCTTCGGCCATCCGTCACGTTCCAGGTCTTTCGACGCCGCGATCGACTCGGGGATGTTGGACAGGAACACGGCCACGATCACGGCGACGCTCGCCTGCTCGCCGGTGACCAGCGACGCGCCGATCACGACGGACTCAGGGATGCCGTCCAGCACGGCCCCGAGCACGATCGCCAGCCCCCCGCCCTGTCCCTGATGCAGAGCGAGACGTCGATCGATGAACACGTCGCCCGCGTAGAAGACGATCGCGCCGAGGCCGAACCCCGCCGCGATCGCGAACGGGTCGGCCGAGACCGCCACGGCCTCCTCGACGAGCTCGTAGGCGACCGCGCTGACCAGCACGCCGGCGCCGAACGCCATGATCATGCCGAGGACGCGCTTTGGGATCGGGATCGCGAACGCGACGAGCGTCCCGATCAGCAGCGATGAGGCCCCGAGAAGGGACCACGCCATCGCCTCCGTCATGGGGGTGACAGGCCGATCTCGTCCGCGACGCCCTGGATGCCCTCGATCGAGACCGCGAGGAACTCGTCGAGCGGGAGCCCTATGCCCTCCTCCACCCCGGTGACCTCGTCGCGGTTCACGCCGGGCGCGAACGCCTTCTCCTTCAGCTTCTTCTTGACCGAGGAGACCTTCATCCCGGCGCTCCGCTCGGGCCGGACGAGCGCCGCCGCGACGAGCAGGCCGGCGACCGCGTCCGCGTGCACGACGGCCTTCGACATCAGGTCGGTCCGGTACTCCTCGTAGGCGTGGGCGAGCACGCCGTTGATCACGCGCTCGTCGGCCCCGGCCTCCCGGAGCCACTCGGCGGCCAGCCGGGCGTGGTTGGCCGCGTCGTCGCCGGTGTGGTCCTGGTCGAGATCGTGGAACAGGCCGGTCTGGCCCCAGAGGTCCTCGTCCTCGCCGAACCGACGCGCGAGCGCGCGCATGACGCCTTCGACCGAGATGAGGTGCCGAACGGTGGTCTCCTTCAGGCACTTCTCCCGGCAGAGCGCCACGGCGGCCTCCCGGTCCATCACGTCGACACCGCTCGCCGAGACGTGCCGGCCGAGATGACGAACGGAACGCTGGACAGCACCACGTTCGGCTCGAACAGGAACAGGCGCTTGACGAACAGCGCGTTCTGGTTGTGCAGCAGCCGGTGCCTCCACTTCGAGACGACGAACTCGGGCAGGACGACCAGCACGAGCGTGCCCGGTCGGCTCGAGAAGCGCCGGACCTCATCCAGGGTCGGGCGAGTCAGGTCGCGGAACGGCGCCTCGACGATGTCGAGCGGGATCCGCAGACCGGCGTCGGCCCACTCCTCCTGCATCCGTTGGGCGGCCTCCGGATCCAGGTCGAAGTAGATCGCGCGCGTCTCGGACGCCTCGAGCGTCTCGGCGTAGTTGACCGCTCGGATCGTGGCATCGTGCACAGCCGAGACGAACACCAGGGCGACCGTTCGCTCCGGGATCAACGGCCGAGCGTCCACCCCCACGGGCCGACCCTCTTCGACGATGACGGGGACGTCGGTGACGACGATGTTCCGCTCGCGCAGGAGCCCCGCCTTCAGACGGATCAGCTGCGGCGCGGCGGAGCAGGTACCCGAGCAGCGAGCCCTGCACCACCTCCGGGATGACCACGTTCACGAAGTCCTCCGGGGTCGCGTTCGATCCCTCGCACGTACCGCTTCACCGCGTCCAGGAGGTTGTCCTTGCCGAGTGCGGAGCGGCTCGAGCGGCTGCGCGTTCATCGAGAACTCCCGCCAGCGCTCCTGAAGGTCCGGCGGGATCGGCTCGTCGGTCGGATGCAGGATGTGGAGCTCGGTCGGCCGGATCGAGCGAACCACACCGAGAGCCTCGGCGGCCGCTGCATCGAGATCGCGGATCACGAGGACCATGTGGTTCACGCCGTAGTCGCGACGCGTCGGACCGATCCCGCGCCGCAGCTGCCGGCACGACCGACGTCGTAGTGCCGATGGATCGACACGAACATGCACGATCGAGGATCGCCATGAACAGGATCGAGAGCCAGCCACCCGCGGTGAACTTCGTGACCGTGACCACGATCAGGACGAGCCCCGTCGCAGCGGCGCCGATGCAGTTGATCACGATCGACCGTTGCCAGCCGCGCGCAGCCAACGGCGCCTTTGTGGCGTTCGCGGAGCCAGTGGACGATCATCCCGCTCTGCGAGAGCGTGAACGACGTGAACACGCCGATCACGTAGAGCTGGATCAGGCGCGTGAGCTCTGCGTCGAACGCGTAGATCAGCAGTGACGACGCGATCGCCAGCACGACGATGCCGTTCGAGAACACGAGGCGGTCGCCCCGATTCATGAACTGACTCGGCATGTAGCGGTCGCGCGCCAGGATCGACGAAAGGCGCGGGAAGTCCTGGTACGCCGTGTTCGCGGCCAGGATCAGGATGGCGGCCGTGAAGAACTGGACCACGTAGAAGCCGAACCCACCGTCGAAGACGGCCCACGCGATCTGTCCGGGGATCGAACGCACGTCGCTCGCGACCGTACCGTTCACGTGGACCGCCAGCCACGAGATGCCGACGAACATCGTGATGGCGATCACGCCCATGATCGCGAGCGTTTCGGCGGCGTTCCGCGCTTGAGGCCTGCGGAAGGCCGGAACCCCGTTGGAGATCGCTTCGACGCCCGTAAGCGCGGTGGCGCCCGAGGAGAAGGCGCGCAGGATCGCGAACAGCCCGATCGCGTTCACAGCAGTGGCGGCGTTGTGGATCGGCTCCACCTCCTCGGTGGTCGGGCATTCACCGAGGCACTGGAGAAACCCGAACACGATCAACAGAAGGATGGACACCACGAACCCGTACGTGGGGATGGCGAACAGCCTTCCAGACTCCTTGGTCCCCCTCAGGTTGGCGATCGTCACGAGCCACACGAACGCGATGGATAGAACCACGCGATGTTCGTTGGCGGCCGGGAGTGCGGAGCCGATCGCGAACACCCCGGCCACGATCGACACGACGACCGTCATCGCGTAGTCCACGAGGAGGGCCGCCGCTGCCACGAGGCCGGGGAACGCACCCAGATTGTCCTTGCTGACGATGTACGCGCCGCCGCCGGACGGGTACGCCTTCACCGTCTGCCGATACGAGATCACGACGATCGCCATCAGGGCGGCGATCGCGATCGTGATCGGCATGACGAGGTTCTTGAAGGCCAGGCTCACGATCGTGAGCTGGATGAAGATCTCCCCGGTCGCGTAGGCGACGGACGACAGTGCGTCCGAGGCGAAGACCGGCAGCGCCAGGGTCTTCGGCAGCAGGGTGTGTTCGAGCTTGTGGCTGGTGAACGCTCGTCCGACGAGGATCCGCTTGAGGACCGACGGGAGTCGTGGTCGACATCGACGGAGATGCTACGACGGGTCGCCCTCGGTCCGTTCGGCGATCCACCGGTACCCCACGCCCGGCTCGGTCAGGATGAGCCGGGGCGCCGAGGCCTCGTCGCCGAGCTTGCGGCGCAAGGAGCGAACGTACACACGCAGGTAGTGGCTTTCCTGTGCGTACCCGGGCCCCCACACTTTCCGAAGGAGCCACTGATGGGTCAGCAGCTTCCCCTGGTTGGTCACGAATGCCTCGAGGAGCGCGTACTCGGTCTTCGTCACGTGGACGGGCGCACCCCCGACCGTGACGAGCCGCCGACCGACGTCCACCGCGACCTCACCGAACCGCATGACGGGGAGGGCCGGTTCGCCGGCCTGGCTCCGGCGGAGCGCCGCTCGCAGGCGTGCGAGAACCTCGTCGACGCCGAACGGCTTGGTGACGTAGTCGTCCGCCCCGGCGTCGAGCGCCGCGACCTTGTCGACCTGTCGGTCGCGCACCGAGAGCACGATGATCGGCACCTCGGAGAACGAGCGCACGCGCCTGATCACCTCCGTGCCGTCGAGATCCGGGAGACCAAGATCGAGCAGGAGCAGCTCGGGATCGTCCTCCGCCGCCGCCACCACGGCCTCCTCGCCCGTGCCGACGGTTCGCACCTCGTAGCCGTGCGCCTCCAGGCTCGTCCGCATCGCGCGTCGGATCTGCGGCTCGTCGTCGATGACGATCACGCGTGTCAATGGCGTCCTTCCCGAGCTACCGCCTCCTGCGGGACCGGAGCCGCGTCGCGGGCCGGCAGCTCGAACACGACCGCTGTGCCACCCCCAGGTGTCCCCTCGATCCAGATACGACCGCCGTGCGCGAGCACGATGGCTCTGGAGATCGCCAAGCCGAGGCCGCTGCCGCCGGTCGCGTCCGGAGCGGTCGACCCGAGTTGCGTGAACGCCTCGAACACGCGATCACGGTCCTCCGGCGGGATCCCCGGGCCCCGATCGGCCACGCGAACCTGCACGGCAGAACGCCACGGCGCGACCGAAACGGTGACCTCGCCTCCCGGGGGCGAGAAGCGGACCGCGTTCTCGAGCAGGTTCGACAAGACCTGATCGATCAGGACCGGGTCGACCGGGACGTCGGGAGCGTCGCGGAACATGGTCCGGACCCGGACTCTCCCGAACGTGGGCTCGAGGCGATGCAGGACGGACTCGACGACCTCGTCGAGCGCGGTGGACTCCTTCACCGGAAGGAGCGCGCCAGAACGCACCTGCGCGAGCCCCAGGATGTTGCCGACCAGCCGGTTGAGCCGGTCGGTCTCCTCGAGCATCGTCTCCAGGAGCTCCCGCGCCTGCGCCTGGTCGAATCGCACGTCGACCTGGAGCAGACTGGTCACGGCGGCCTTGATCGACGCCAGGGGCGTGCGGAGGTCATGGGTCACCGAGGAGAACAAGGCCGCCCTCGCCTGGCTCCGCTCGGCGTCGAGCCTGGCGGCCGCGATCTCCAGGTCGAGACGGGCGCGCTCCAGATAGACGGCGACCTGGCTGGCGGCCGCCCGGATCAACCGGTCGTCCTCGGGGAGGATCTCCTCCCTCGGCGGACGTGAGGCGCTGAGGGTTCCGAACTCGACCTCGCCGCTCGAGATCGGGACCTCAGCGGTCGCGCCGTCCTCGGTGCCGGGCCGAACCCTTCGAACCTCGAACCTGCGGCCGGCGGCTTCGGCGCGGATCGAGCAGCTCGCGAGGCGGAGCGCATCGACGAGTGCGGCCGCGAGATCGTTCAACACGCGATCCAACGGCTCGCCGGACAGCGCCTTCGTCGCGAACAGGTTCAGCAGGCGCGCCTCGCGCTCACGGCGGGTGGCGCGGTCACGCTCCTGAACGGCGCGGGCGACCACCCAGCCCACGAGTAGGGCGACGACGAAGAAGACCACGAGCGCGACCACGTCGTCCCGGTTGCGGACGCGGAGCGTGTGGAGTGGCTCGGTGAAGAAGTAGTTGAGGGCCAGGAACCCGAGCACCGAGCTGCCGATGCCGGCCCAGATCCCTCCGGCAACCGATGCGGCGACCACGGCGAGAAGGAACAGCGAGACCGCCCCGAGCTCGCGTTCCGGCTGCACGAGCAATCCCACCCCGAGCGCGGCCGCAGGGGCCAGGACGGAGACGGCCGCGGCTCGAAGCCGTGAGGCGCCGGCCGGCGCAAGGAGCCATCGGTCGCTCATGAGCCAACGCTACGGCGTCGCTACGGGTTCTTCACGCGTACGCGCCCTCCTTTGACGGGTCGTTTACGCCAAGCGAGGCACGCTCTAGCCGACGAGGAGGCACCGATGGCCACCACCGACGTGCGAGTGACGGAACCCACGACCGAGACGCGGGTCCCCACGAAGCGCGCCCTGGAGGGTCGCGGCGCCAGACACGGATGGAAGCGGCTGCTGCTCGGCCCGGCGCTCCCGACCGCGCAGCTCAAGCACGAGCGGCTCGGGAAGCCGACGGCCCTGGCGGTGTTCGCGAGCGACAACCTGTCGTCGTCCGCGTACGCGACCGAGGAGATCATGAAGGTCGCCGTCCCCGCGATCGGAGCGATCGCCTTCTCGCTCGTGATGCCGGTCACGTTCGGGATCCTCGGGGTGCTGGCGATCCTGCTCTTCTCGTACCGCCAGACGATCAAGGCCTATCCGAGCGCCGGCGGCGCCTACATCGTCACGAAGGACAACTTCGGTCTCCTCACCGCCCAGCTGGCCGGTGTCGCTCTGCTCGTCGACTACGTGCTGACGGTCGCCGTCTCCATCGCAGCAGGTGTGGCGGCGATGACGTCGGCGATCCCTGCGCTGTACCCCTATCGGGTGTGGCTGTCCGTCTTCTTCATCTGGTTCATCGCCTGGGGGAACCTCCGCGGCGTCCGGGAGTCCGGGCGGATGTTCATGGTCCCCACCTACTTCTTCGTCGTGATGATGTTCGTCCTGATCGGGTCCGGGATCGTCCGGGCACTGACGGGTGACCTGCAGCCGATGCCGCTGCCCGACGACGTCGCCTCCACGACGGGCGCGATCGGCATCTTCCTCATCCTGCACGCATTCGCGTCCGGAGGCGCGGCCGTCACCGGCGTGGAGGCGATCTCGAACGGCGTTCCCGCGTTCCGGCCTCCCGAGTGGCGGAACGCGCGCACCACGCTGATGTGGATGGGGTGTCTGCTCGGGGCGATGTTCCTCGGCCTGTCGTTCCTAGCCGTGAAGCTGCACGCCCTCCCGACCGAAACGGAGACGTTGAACTCCCAGGTCGCACGTGCCGTGTTCGGGTCCGAGGGCGTCGGGACGATCCTCTACTTCTCGGTCCAGCTCGGCACCATGCTGATCCTGATCCTCGCCGCGAACACCTCGTTCGCCGACTTCCCGCGACTCGCCAACTTCCACGCCAAGGACGACTTCATGCCGCGGCCGCTGACGAAGCGCGGCCACCGCCTCGTCTTCTCCAACGGGATCATCGGCCTCGCGATCGCGTCCACCGCGCTCGTCGTCCTGTTCCAAGCGGACGTCCACCGGCTGATCCCCTTGTACGCGATCGGTGTCTTCACGTCGTTCACGCTGTCGCAGTCCGGCATGGCCAAGCGACATCTCCGACTCCGTGAGCCCGGATGGCGTCACGGACTGTTCATCAACCTGCTGGGCGCGGTCACGACGGCCGTCGTGACCGTCGTGATCGGCATCACGAAGTTCGCGGACGGAGCGTGGACGGTGATGGTGTTCGTTCCCGTGATGGTGTGGGTCCTCGTGCGGATGAACCACCAGTACGCCCGGGAGCGCGCCGAGCTCGATGTCGACCTCCCGAGGTTCGATGGCCGGAGGTTCGCTCGGCCGGCCACGCTGGTGGTCGTGGAGGACCTCGACCGCAAGACGATCCACGCGCTCCAGTACGCGAAGACGATCCGCTCGAGCGCCACGAGCGCGGTCCACGTCGAGCGCGATGACGAGCAGACGCTCGAGCTCCAGCGGCGGTGGGGCGAGCTCGTGGGCGACGTGCCGCTCCACGTCCTCGACGGCGATGGCGATCCGGTGGACGCGATCGCTCGATACGCCACGGGGCTCGCCGACGGCACGGACGTCGCGCTGCTCGTCCCCGGGCCTGCGCGCATGGGCCGGATCGAGCGCTTCCGCCGAGGACGCACCGGGGCCCGCCTCGCGCGCGTCCTGGCCCCGAACCCCCACGTGCGGGTCACGCTGGTCCGCGACCATCCGCACGAGGGTGACGCGAGCGGCGTGCGCCTTCCCGCGCGGACGATCCACCGAGCCGTCATCCTCGTCGACCGTCCCGACCGAGCGTCCCTCGACGCGCTCCGGTACGCCCTGTCCCTGGGCGCCGACGAGGTGGTCGCCGTGCACGCGGCGGTCGATCCCGAGATCCAGGACGAGCTCATCGCAGCGCTGGATGGACCTTCGCGTCCCCGTCGAGCTCGAGCTCGTCGAGTGCTGGGACCGCGACGTGGCACGGTCGGTGGAACGCTTCGTCGTCGACCTCATGGACCGCAGGACCGAGATCACCGTCGTGCTCCCGCGGCGGGACTTCCCCCGGCTCGCGCAGCGGCTCCTCCACGACAGGACCAGCCGCAGCATCGCCAGGGCGCTCGGCCGATACGAGCACGTGGACATCGCCGTCGTGCCCTATCACCTCGGCAACGGCACCCGATGCACGTCGAGCGCAGCGAACGCACGGCGGGCCTTGACCGAGCGCGCTAATGTAGCCAGCCGTGCGCGTGATCATCATGGGATGTGGCCGGGTGGGCATCCTGCTCACGCAGGAGCTCGCGAAGGCCGGGCACGACGTCACGGTGATCGACAAGAACGCGGCCGCGTTCGACCGCCTTCCCCCGGGTTTCGAGGCCCGAACGATCGTCGGCCTCGGGTTCGACCGAGAGGTGCTCGAGGAGGCCGGGATCAAGGAGGCGGACGCGTTCCTCGCCGTATCGAGCGGGGACAACTCCAACATCGTGTCGGCTCGCGTCGCGCGCGAGCACTACCACGTGCCGAAGGTGATCGCCCGGATCTTCGATCCGATGCGCGCCGACATCTACGAGAAGCTGAACATCCCGACGGTCTCGACCACCCGGTGGGGCGTGAAGCAGATGAAGCTGATGCTCACGCACCCCGGCGAGGAGATCAAGGAGACGTTCGCGGGGGGCGACCTGTTCCGGATCCGGATCGAGGTCCCTCAGCACCTGGTCGGCAAGCCCGTCTCATCGCTGAACCTCGAGGGGAAGATCCTCGTGGCCGGCGTCGACCGAGGTGGCAAGGGGTTCATCCCCGTCGCGTCGAGCACCTTCCAGGAGGGCGACTTCGCCGCGGTGATCGTCCAGAAGGACGCGCACGAGACGCTCGACGAGCTCCTCCAACCGGCGGCGGAGCACTGACGTGCGGGTCGTGATCAGCGGTGCCGGAGCCGTCGGTCGTCACCTGGCGGGCGACCTCGCCAAGCGGGGGCACGAGGTGACGCTGATCGAGCAGAACCCGGACGTCCTGGAGACCGCGAAGGAGTGGGCGCCCGACGTCGACCATCAGATCGGCGACGCGTGCGAGCCCTGGGTCCTCGAGAAGGTCCAGATGAACACCGCCGACGTCGTCGTCGCGGCGACCGGCGACGACGAGGACAACCTCGTCACCTCGCTCCTCGCGAAGCAGGAGTTCGGGGTCCCGAAGGTCCTGGCGCGGGTCAACCACCCGTCGAACGAGTGGCTGTTCACCGAGCAGTGGGGCGTCGACGCAGCGGTCTCACCGCCGCACATCCTCACCGCCATGGTCGAGGAGGAGGTCACCGTCGGCGACCTCGTTCGCCTGCTGCCGCTGGAGCGCGGCGGGATCTCGATCGTCGAGCTGACGATCCCTCCGGACTCGCCGACCGCCGGGCGGCCGCTCTACGAGCTGCGCCTGCCGCCGGACGCCACGATCGTGGCGATCATCCGCGACGGCCACGTCGTGATCCCGCAACCGGAGACGGTGATCACCGAAGGTGACGAGGTGCTGGCCCTCGCGATGCCCGACGCCGAGTCCGACGTTCGCGAGACCTTGGTCGGAGAGCCCGCCGCTCCTCCCGCCTGAGGTCGGAGCGGCCGAGGCTCAGGCGGCGAACTCGAAGGCCGGGTTCACCATCCGGCGCTCGGATTGATGCTCGGCGAGCAATCCCGTCCACGACCAGGCGGGTGCCGAGGTTCAGGCCACGGATCGAGCGGCGGCCCATCCACACGACGCGGACCTCGCCGGTCCCGTCGTACAGCAGGGCCTCGAGCGACTCGTTGCCCTCGATCGGCCGAACGGTGATCCGCCGCACCACCCCGGCGAGCTTGACCCGCGACCGGTGTCGTGGCCTCACGGATCGGGACCGCGCCGGGGACCTTGGCGGCCCAGGCCTCGATCTCCTCCGCGTAGCGGTGCTCGTCGCTCTCGGCCATCCGGCGGAAGAACCGCCGGAAGGGAGCGAGGAGTCCCATCGCGCGCGCTCGCTCGGCCTAGCCGACCGGTGAGGCCTCGCGGGCCGGCTGGGACGGACCGGGGTCCACCATCAACTCGGACTTGCGCGACTTCGAGACCCAGATCGCGCCGGCGACGATCGCGACGGCGACCACCACCACGACCACCCGCACCACCTCGCTGTCGGCCTGTTCGACGATCACCGGTGCCAGGAGGAGCGCGACCAGGTTCATGACCTTGATCAGCGGGTTCAGCGCCGGCCCGGCGGTGTCCTTGAACGGGTCGCCCACCGTGTCGCCGATGACGGCGGCCTTGTGGGACTCGCTGCCCTTGCCGCCGTAGTGGCCCTCCTCGATGAACTTCTTGGCGTTGTCCCAGGCGCCGCCGGAGTTCGAGAGCATGACCGCGAGCAGCTGCCCGGTGAGGATCGCGCCGGCGAGGAACGCGCCCAGCGCCTCGGCCTCCAGGGCGAACCCGACGATGACCGGCGACAGGACGGCGAGCAGGCCCGGCGTCATGAGCTCGCGGAGCGAGGTCTTCGTGCAGATGTCGACGACGCGCGCGTAGTCCGGCTTCTCCTTGAAGTCCATGATGCCGGGGTGGTCGCGGAACTGGTTCCGCACCTCGACCACGACCTGCGAGGCCGCGCGTCCCACCGCTCGGATCGCGAGCGAGGAGAACAGGAACGCGACCGAGCCGCCGATCAGGAGGCCGACCAGCACGCTCGGGTCGTCGACGCGGATGCCGAGATAGTCGAACCCCGCCGCCGACGAGCGCCTCCTGCGAACGAGCCGAACAGCGACGTCGCCGCGATCACCGCGGTCGCGATCGCCATCCCCTTCGTGATGGCCTTCGTCGAGTTGCCGACGGCGTCCAGGCCGGTGAGCACCTGCGCCGGACGCCCGCTGAACTCGCCGGACATCTCGGCGATCCCCTGCGCGTTGTCCGAGACCGGTCCGTACGTGTCCATCGACACGATCACGCCGACGGTCGTGAGCATCCCCATGCCGGTGAGCGAGATGAAGTAGAGCGCCTCGGCGGTTCCGTCACCGAGCACGTAGGCCCCGGTGATCACGCCGGCGATGATCGAGGATCGCCCACACGGTGGACTCGAGCCCGACCGAGAACCCGGACAGGATCGTCGTCGCCGGCCCGGTCTGCGTCGACTCGGCGATCTCCTGCACCGGCTTGTACTTCGTGTCGGTGAAGTACTGCGTGAGGATCTGGATCACGCTCGCGAGCACCAGGCCGAGCAGCACGGCGATCGCCGGCCGCAGGTCGTCCATGTAGATGCCGCTGATGACGAACACCGCGGCGGCCGAGATCGCGGCCGAGAGGAAGAAGCCGCGGTTGATCGCCTTCATCCCGTGCTCCTCCTCGCTCCGCGGCGTGACGGCCAGGATGCCGATGATCGACGTGATCACGCCGACCGCGCGGACGAACAGCGGGAACATGACGCCGGCGATCGCGCCGACCTCGGACCCGGCGTACGCCGCAGCGCCGAGGATCAGCGAGGCGACGAGCGTCACCTCGTAGGACTCGAACAGGTCGGCCGCCATCCCGGCGCAGTCGCCGACGTTGTCGCCGACGTTGTCCGCGATCACGGCGGCGTTGCGCGGATCGTCCTCGGGGATGCCCTTCTCGACCTTGCCGACGAGGTCCGCGCCGACGTCGGCCGCCTTCGTGAAGATGCCGCCGCCCACCCGCATGAACATCGCGAGCAGCGCGCCGCCGAAGCCGAACCCGACCAGCACCGCCGTGGCGTCCTCCTGGTAGAGGAGCAGGATCAGCGTGGCCCCGAACAGCCCGAGGCCGACCGTGAACATCCCGGCGACCCCGCCGGCGCGGAACGCGATCTTCAGCGCCCGTCGCAGGCCGGACTCGCGCGCGGCGTTCGCCGTTCGGACGTTCGCGCGGACGGCGAGCCACATCCCCGCGTACCCGGTGATCGCGCTGAACGCGGCGCCGAGGAGGAACGCGATCGACCGTCCGAGGCGGATCGACATCTCGCTGTGGCCCGCGTCCTCGGGGACGGGCAGCGCGAAGAACAGGACGACCGTGAGGATCGCCATGAAGATCGCGACGGTTCGGAACTGCCGGCTCAGGTAGGCCTTGGCGCCGACCTGGATCGCGTCCGCGATCTCGCGCATCTTGGCGGTCCCCTCGGGGGCGGCGAGGACCTCGCGGACGAGGTAGTAGGCGAAGACGAGGGCGATCAGCGAGATCCCGAGGATCACCCACATGGCGTTGATCTCGAACGACCCGAAGTCGGCCTCGATCGGACCGCCTTCCTGGGCCAGGACACCGTGCAGCAACTTGCGGACCTCCTCGGGTTCGGAAACGTATCGAGGCCCGGCGAGGCCGGGACCCGCCAAGTATAGGGAGTCGGCCCGAGCCCCGACCGAGCGCCTAGCGCGGAGCGCGTCGGCCGCGGCGAACGAGCACGAAGCCGAAGACCCCCGCGACCAGGGCCGCGAGCATGATCGCGACCGTCGCGGGCTCCACGAGCGGCGCAGGGAGGGCGATCCGGGCGACGAACAGCGACACGGTGAACGGGATCCCTGCCACCGCCCCGAGCGCGACGAACGCGCGGCGGCCCGACCCCGGGCGGGAGGCCTCCCAGCCCGAGACGCAGCGCCAGCATCGCCGCCAGCGCGATCCCGAGCGGCTTGCCGATCACCCTCGAGGTCGAGGATCGCCGAGCCCGAGCCGGCTCGTCGCCGCTTCGGCGACTGCGCTCCGGGACAGCTCGATCCCGGCGTTGGCCAGCGCGAACAGCGGCACGATCACGTAGCTCGACCACGGCAGCAGCAGCGCCTCGGCGCGCGCGAGCGGCGACACCGCCTCGCGGGACAGGCTCGCGAGCGAGAGCCACTGCGCCGCGTCGGCATCCGGAGGATCGGGGTCGTCCACGGTCTGATCGGCGACCCGGTGGGCCTCCTCGCTGACGAGCCGCGGCCGCTGGAACACCACGGCGGGCGTGAGGAAGGCCAGGGCGACACCCGCCAGCGTCGGGCGCGACGTGCGCGCCCTCGAGCGCCGCCCACGAGCTCACGCCGAGGACCACGTAGACGAGCACCGCCCGGACGCCGATGCGCCACAGCAGCCAGTAGGCGAGGAAGAGCGCAAGGGCGATCACGAGCGGCGCCCACTCGACACCCCCGGCGTATCCGAACGCCACCACCACGATGCTCCCGAGGTCGTCCACGATCGCGAGCGTGAGCAGCAGGGCTTTCAGTCCGGCGGGGGCTCCGCCGGCGAGCGCGAGGACGCCGAGCGCGAAGACGACGTCGCTCGGCATCGCGATCCCGATGCCCCGTCGCGGCGTCGGTCCCCGACGTGAACGCGAGGTAGATCGCGGCCGGCACCACCATGCCGCCGAGCGCCGCGACGACGGGGAGCGCCGCTCGGCGACGGTCGCGCAGCTCGCCCGTCAGGAACTCGCGTTTGAGCTCGAGACCGACGAGGAAGAAGAAGACGGTCATCAACCCGTCCGACACCCACGAACGCAGGTCGAGCGAGACCGCGCGGTCGCCGAAACCCAGCGAGAGCTCGGTCTCCCAGAAGCGCGCGTACGAGTCCCCGAACGGCGAGTTCGCCCAGGCGAGCGCGAGGATGACCGCGCCGAGCAGCAACACGGCCGAGGAGGTTTCGGTTTCGAGAAACGCTTGGAGGGGCTGGACGACGCGTCGGGCGAGCGGACGCCCCGAACGCGACCACGTGGGCGCGAAGTTCGGCCGCCGGGTCGAAGGAGCGGCGATGACTGTCGGTCATGACGGATCCGCCTGCCGACCAGTCTTCCCGGCGCACCTTCGGAACTTCTTCATCCTACTTCCCCCGCGAACGGCGAACCCCCTGTTACCCTCTTTCGCGTTTTGACCGAAGGTTCAGGCCCCCCCACCGTGACCGCGAATCGAGTCGAGCGCGCTTCAACGAAGAAGAAGAAGAAGCGCCGCGCGCCGATCGCGCTGATCGTCGTGCCCATCGTGCTCGTCGCGGTGGCCGCACTCGTGATCCTGCTCCTCCAGGGCGGCGAGGTTCCGATCATCGGCGGCGAGGAGGAACCCGTTCCGGCGTTCGACTTCAACGTCATCCGTTCGGTCCCCGTCGCCACGGTCGTCGAGGCCGACGTCGATGCGCTGAGGCCCGCAGCCGAGACCGTGGCCACCGAGATCACGCCGACGCTCGACGACCTCTACACGAACGCGTTCCTCGATCCGTCGAACTGGCGCGAGGGCGACTACGAAGAGGTGTTCGAGGCGTTCGCACCGGACGCCGTCGCGGCCGCGGAGGAGAACGTGGACGTGCTCACGCTCGGGACGACCGCCGGCGACGAGTACCGGTCGGTGGATCCGCGCAAGGGCACGCTGTCGTACGAGGTGCTCTTCGACCGTGACGGCAACCCCGACACGGCGGTCGTCGCGGTCTTCTTCACGGCGCTCGGCGAACGCACGGACGGCACGTTCGTCAAGATCGTGAGCGAGGGGCAGCTCTTCCTGCAGGACACCGACGGGTGGAAGATCACCGCGTTCGACGTCACCCGTTCTGACCGGGAGACCCAGCCGCCGTCGCCGTCGCCGTCGGCGTCGGCCTCGCCCTCGGCATGACGAACCCGTCGTCGCGTCGGCGTGTCGCGCTCGTGTGCGTCCTCGCGGTCGCGTGGGTCGCCGGGTCGGTGGTGGGAGCCACCGAGCGGACACGACCCGCCGCGGCCGCGCCGCTGTTCCAACTCGAGCCGGCGCACGCCGGATTCGTTCCGGTGCTCGACGGCCGCGAGCCGATCTTCGTCCTCGTGATCGGGTCGGACGCGCGGCCCGACGAGGAGATCTCCACGGCCCGCGCCGACTCGCTCCACATCGTGGCGATCAACCCCGCCAGGCAGAAGGCGACCGTCGTCGGGATCCCCCGGGACGCGTTCGTGGACATCCCCGATCACGGCCAGAACAAGATCAACTCGGCCATGTTCTACGGCGGGCCCGAGCTCGTCGTGCGGACGGTCGAGGACCTCACCGGCCTCACGATGGACTACTGGGCGATGACCGGCTTCAAGACGTTCCAGCAGATGGTGAACGGCGTGGACGGCCTTGTCGTCGACGTCCCGATGGCGATGGACGACTCGGCCTCCGGAGCGTTCTTCGAGCCCGGTGTGCAGCGGTTGGACGGCGAGGCCGCCCTGGCGTTCTCGCGCAACCGGCACGATCTGCTCGCGGGCGACTTCGGCCGCTCCGAGAACCAGGGGCTGCTCATGGTCTCGGCGCTCGCACAGCTCAAGCGGGAGTTCACGAAGGACCCGAGCCAGATGCTGATCTGGCTGAGCGCCTTCCTGCAAGCACGCGCAGACGACGGTCGCGCTCGACGACCTGATGGACCTCGCGTTCACCGGAACGACGATCAGGCCCAATGGGGTCGTGAACGCGGTGTTCCCCGGCGGGGTGGGGACGGTCGGAACGATGTCGGTCGTGACGCTCAACCAGGAGGTGCTCCAGGCGATCTCGCGAGACCTGGCCAACGACGGTCTCCTCAAGATCGCGAACATCCCTCCGTCGCCGAACGCCGAACAGATCAGCGGGGTCTAGCTCCTCGGCTTGATCTCGCAGACCGTCTGCTAGCGTCGGCTGGTGACCACCCTCAAGGAAGAACTTCGCGACGTTCACCCTGCGCGGCAGGGCCTCGGCATCGTCCTCGCGGTGGCTGCCACGGTGCCCGGACTGGTCCTCCGGATCGCGGACATCCACACCGAGAACTGGCTCGACGCGGTCCTGTACGGGCTCGCGATCGTCGGCGCGGCGTTCATCCTGTCGTGGGCGGCCGAAGCGGCGCAGCTCGACATCTCCGCCGGCCTCGCGATCGCGGTGCTCGCGTTCATCGCCGTGTTGCCCGAGTACGCGGTCGACTTCGTGCTTGCGTTCGACGGAGGGCAGGCGTTCGCGGAGTTCGGCGAGGAGTGCAAGGCGGCGACGGATCCGGGCGAGAGCAAGTGCTCGCTCGCGCTCGCGAACATGACCGGCGCGAACCGGCTCCTGATCGGCATCGGCTGGTCGATGGTCGTCTTCATCGCGTTCTACCGTTCGCGCAAGCGGCCGCCCGTGCTCCGCGAGGTCGTCCTCGACCGCCCGCACGCCGTCGAGGTCTCGTTCCTCGCGCTCGCGACCCTGTACTCGCTGACGCTGCCGCTGAAGTCCTCGATCACGCCGATCGACGCACTGGTCCTCGTGTCGATCTTCGCCGCGTACACCTGGCGCATCTCGAGGGCTCCGGCGGAGGAGCCGCACCTGGTGGGGCCGGCACGACTGATCGGGACGTTCTCGAAGGTCGGCCGTCGTGATCTCGGTGATCGCGATGTTCGTGTTCGCGGCGGTCGCGATCCTGCTCGTGGCCGAGCACTTCGCCGAGTCGCTGGTCGCGACCGGCCAGGAGTTCGGCATCAGCGAGTTCCTCCTGATCCAGTGGCTCGCGCCGCTCGCCTCCGAGGCGCCGGAGCTGCTCGTGGCCGGGCTCTACGCGTGGCGCCTGAACACGAACGCCGGCCTCGGGACGCTCGTCTCCTCGAAGGTGAACCAGTGGACGCTGCTCGTGGGAACGCTGCCGATCGTGTTCAGCATCGGGGCGGGCGGCCTCCACGGCCTCCCGTCGACTCGGTCCAGCGCCAGGAGCTGTTCCTCACGGCCGCCCAGTCCTTCTTCGCGATCGCGGTGCTCGTGACCCTGTCGATCTCGATGCGAGAGGCGGGGCTGCTGTTCGGCCTGTTCTGGGCGCAGTTCATCATCGGCGGCCTCGTGCCCGAGTCGCTCGCACGGCGTCGAACGGATCGGGGTGGGGATCGTGTACCTCGTGCTCGGCCTCGGGATCTTCATGCGACAGCGGGACCTCGTGAAGCCGCTCGCTCCGCGACGGGTTCCGAACCTCCTACCGCCATCTGGCAGCGGATCCGAAGCGGCCGGCGAGTAGCGCCGACGCCGACCGAACAGGAAGGCCTCGATAGCATCGCGCTGCGTGGACGCTCGCGAGTTCCTCGGATCGCTCGACGCGGCACGAGGAGCTCGTCCACATCCGAACGCTCCCCGCCCGAACAGTGACGCCGGAGCCGTTCCCCGACGAGGTGCCCGAGCTCGTCCGCCAGCGACTCGGCCTGGTCGGCGTCTCGGGCCTGTTCGAACATCAGCGCCGGGCCTTCGACCTGGTGCGTTCGGGACGCAACGTCGTCGTCGCCACCGGGACGGCGAGCGGCAAGACGCTCGTCTACAACCTCGCGTTCGCGACCGAGGCCCTCGCGGACGCGAAGGCGACCGCGCTGTACGTGTTCCCGACGAAGGCGCTCGCGCGCGACCAGCTCCGCCAGATCCGCGAGCTCAAGCTCTCGCAGCTGCGGGCCGGCGTGTACGACGGCGACACGCCGAGGGACGAACGCCCGCTGATCCGCCGCAACGCGAACCTCGTCCTGACGAACCCGGACATGCTCCACGCCGGGATCCTGCCGGACCACGCGCGGTGGGCCGACTTCTTCCTCCGCCTGTCGATCGTCGTGATCGACGAGGCGCACGTGTTCCGCGGCGTGTTCGGGTCGCACGTCGCCCACGTGCTCCGCCGTCTCCGGCGGCTGGTCGCGCACTACGGCGGCGATCCACGGTTCGTGCTCGCCTCCGCGACGATCGGCAACCCGGCCGAGCTCGCGGAGCGGCTGGTGGGCGAGCCGTTCGAGGCGGTGGCGGACGACCGGTCGCCGTCCGGCGGCAGGGTGTTCGCGCTGTGGAACCCGGCGATCGTGGACGAGGAGTCGGGCGCCAGGCGGAGCGCGCTCTCGGACGCCTCGTTCCTGATGGCGCGCCTCGCGGAGTCGGGGTCGCGAGCGATCGGGTTCGCGAAGTCGCGGAAGGCCGCCGAGCTGCTCGCCGAGTTCACGCGCCGGGAGCTCGACGGCGAGCTGCGATCGCGGGTGAAGTCGTACCGAGCCGGCTACCTCGCCGAGGACCGCCGCGAGCTCGAACGGCAACTCGCGAACGACGAGCTCGTCGCGGTCGCCTCCACGAACGCGCTCGAGCTCGGCATCGACATCGGATCGCTCGACGCGGCGCTCCTGGTCGGGTACCCGGGCACGCGGGCGTCGATGTGGCAGCAGGCGGGGCGGGCGGGGCGGCGTTCGGACGGCGCCTTGGCGGTGTTGGTCGCGCAGGACGAGCCGCTCGACCAGTTCCTCGTCGCGCACCCCGCCGACCTGTTCGACAAGCCGACGGAGGCGGCGGTGATCGATCCCTCGAACCGCTTCGTGCTCGAACCTCACCTGGCGTGCGCCGCGAGGGAGTACCCGCTCGCCGAGGAGGAGCTCGAGACGTACTGGCCTGGATCGGCCGACTCGATCTCGCGGCTGGAGGAGGCGGGCGAGCTCCGTCGTCGAGGAAGCTCGCTGCACCACGCCGGTCGCGAGCCGCCCCACCGGCGGGTCGACATCCGCAGCGCCGGCGGCGGCCGGTACCAGATCGTGATCGAGGAGACCGGCGAGCTGCTCGGAACCGTCGACGGATCGCGGGCCTTCTGGCAGGTGCACCCGGGCGCGATCTACCTGCACCAGGGCGAGCAGTTCGAGGTTCGGCAGCTGGATCTCGAGGAGCGGGTCGCCGTCGTCTCGCGCGCCGACCCGGACTACTACACGCAGTCGCGCGACCTGACCGACATCGAGATCGTGCGCGAGGACGAGCGGGTCGAGCTCGCCGGGGTGCCGACCTCGTACGGCACGGTGCGGGTGACCAACCAGGTGGTGGCGTACGCGCGGAAGCTCGTCGCGACCGGCGAGACGCTGGACGTCGTGCCGCTCGCGCTCCCGCCGGTCGAGCTCGAGACGAAGGCGGTGTGGTGGTCGATCCCGCGGTCGACGATCGACCGGGCGGCCGTCTCCGACGCGGACCTGCCCGGGCGCCGCCCACGCCGCCGAGCACGCGGCGATCGGCCTGTTGCCGCTGGTGGCGACGTGCGACCGGTGGGACGTCGGCGGCGTCTCGACCGCGTTCCACCCGGACACCGGCTCGTGCGCGATCTTCGTCTACGACGGCTATCAAGGAGGCGCCGGGATCGCCGAGCGCGGGTTCCGTTCGGCGACGCGCTGGCTCGAGGCCACGCTGGAGACGGTCGCCAACTGCCCCTGCTCGAACGGCTGTCCGTCGTGCGTCCAGTCGCCGAAGTGCGGCAACGGGAACGAGCCGCTCGACAAGGCGGCCTCGATCGCGTTGCTGGCCGCGATCCTCGGACGCACGTGGGGCTAGGCTGAACCCGATGGCGCGCGAGACCTACATCGCGGTCGTGGGCCCGTCGGCCGGCACGCCGGCCGAGCTCGCCCTGGGCGAGGCCGTCGGACGGCGGATCGCCGAATCGGGAGCGGTGCTGGTGTGCGGCGGGATGGGCGGCGTCATGGAGGCCGCGGCCGGCGGGTGCGCGGAGGCAGGAGGCCGGTCCGTGGGGATCCTGCCGACCGAGGATCGCCTGGACGCGAACCCCTACCTCACGGTGGCGGTCGCGACCGGGATGGGCGAGGGCAGGAACGCGATCGTCGTTCGAACGGCCGACGCCGTGATCGCGGTGCACGGCGAGTACGGCACGCTCTCGGAGATCGCGCTCGCGCTCAAGATGGGCAAGCCGGTGATCGGGCTCGGGACCTGGGAGCTCACCCGCGGCGGCGAGGCCGTCGACGCGATCGTGCGGGTCTCGGATCCGGGCGAGGCGGTCTCGAAGGCGCTCGAGCTCGCCGAGGCGTCGACCGGAGGCTAGTCAGTCCGCCCGAACGAGTTCGTACTCGAGCTCGTCTCGGATCGGAATCCCGTCGATGCCCACCAGCGGGATCTCGGGCTTGAGCCTTCGGGACCGTTCGACCTCATCCTCACGAACGGCCACGAGGCGGAACCCGAAGTGCTCGTAGAAGCGCTGCGCCGGCACGTTGTCGTTCGTCGTGACGAGCCACACGCGTCCGTGGCCGAGCGATATGACAGCTTCCATCAGCGCGGTACCGATGCCGCGCCGGGTGTCGAACGCGTCGATCGTGACGACCTCACACGCGTCGCCGTCCACGCGGCAGGTGAGCAGGCCCACACGACGGCCCTCGTCCTCGGCAACGAAGCCCGCGAGCTCCGCCGGCTCGAACACCTCGCCGTGCCCCACCACGGTCTGCGCGCCCCACAGGTCGGTGGCGACGCCGCGAACCCACGCCCGGTCCTGGTCGGAGAGCGGGCGGACCTCGACGGTCATGCCTCGGCCGGCGAGCGGCCGAGCACCTTCCGCGCGAGCTTGCCGGCCGTGGCGCGCTCCCCCGGCTTGAGGCCGAACGCCAGCAGCGCGACCGCGTACGCGAGCGTGCCGAGCCCGGCCGAGACCACGAGGTTCACGAGCCACTTCGCCTCGGGCAGGAGCGCGTTCGACAGCGCCATCACGGCCGCTCCCACCACCGCGGCCGGCACCAGACGCAGGTAGTGCCGGTCGAACGGCCAGATCCGCACGAACCGGCGCACGAGCAGCAGGCGCGCGATCGCCGAGACGGACAGCGTGACCGCCTGCGCGAGCGCAGCCCCCTCGATGCCGAGGACCTCGGGGCGGGCGATCGCGAGCGCCATCGTCACGTCCAGCGCGAGCGCACCGAGGTACACGAGCAGATCCCAGCCGGTACGGCCGACCATGATGAGGATGAACCCGACCGTCCCGACGCACACCGGAACGGCCATGCCGATCGCGACGATCCGCAGGGCCTGGGACCCGACGGCGAACCCATCGCCGAACACCCGCATCACGAGGTCGGGCATCACGAGCAGGACGAGCAGGATCGGGAGCGTGGCGGCGAGCGCCCACCGCGTCACCGACTTGTACAGGGAGTCGAGCGTGGCGCGTTCGCCGCGGTGGTGCAGGTCCGCGACGAACGGGCTGAACATCAGCGACAGCGAGGTGAGGAACAGGAACAGCGATTGCGAGGCCTGCAGCGTCGCCGCGTAGACACCGGTGATCGAGTCGCCGGCGAGCGTGGAGAACACGTAGAAGTCGGCCCAGAACACCAGGTGCGAGAACAGCGCCGCGGGGGCTCGGAACGCGCCGAACCGGAGCAGCGCGCCGGTCCGCTCCTCCGCGATCGCGCTGCCCTCGGTCTGGAGGGTGAGCGGCCGGCTCTCGCGCTCCCACGCGACGAACGCGGCGACGAGCGCGACGCCCCACGACACCGCGTACGCGAGGACGGTCGCCCCGGCCGTCTCGGCGACCAGCCAGAACGCCAACGTGATGACGATCCAGCCGATCGGCTGGCCGATCCACTGGATGAAGAGCGTGTGGCGCATGATCTTCAGCCCACGGGTGGCGCCCAGGTAGATCTGGGTCATCGCGGCGAGCGGCAACGCCAGCGCCGCGGCGGCGAACGCCGGTTGCGCGACCTCGGGCAGTGAGGTGAGCGAGTCCGCGAGCGTCCACGACGCCGCGAAGACCAGGAGCCCCGCGAGCACGCTCACGGACAGCGCGATCGCCGACGAACGCCGGACGAGCCCGCGGACGCGGCCGGGCTCTCCCTTGCCGACGAGGATCGCGACCAGTCGGATGTTCGCGACGTCCATGCCGAACCGTGTGGCCGTCGAGAGCACGAACGCCATCTGGACGCCGAGCGTCACGATGCCGTACCGCGCCTCGCCGAGGGTGCGGGACATCAGGACCTGGGCGGCGGCGAACGCGAGCGCGCCGACCACCAGCCCGGCGACGTTCTGCGCGGCCCCGCCGAGGATGTCCCGCTGGTCGCCGAACCGCTCGCGCGGAAGGACGTCGTCGAACGCTCCCCGGATGCTTCGGCCCACGGGACGGAAGTATCCCAGCAGGTCTCCGCCCGACCGGGTAGCGTCGGCCGTTGTCACACGATCGCGAAGGGGGAGGCCGCCATGCCCGACGAGGAGCGGTATCAGCGGGGTCGCGCCAAGCTGAGCGACGTCCACGGCGAGCGGTCGCTCGCCACGATCGAGTCGCTCGGAGAGCTCGGCCGCCTGATCATCGAGGTGGCCTACGGCGAGGTGTACTCGCGGCCGGGCCTCTCGGTGCGCGAACGGCAGATCGCGTCGGTCGCCGCGCTCGTGGCCACGGGCCGGTCGTCGCAGCTGCCCGTCCACCTGCGCTCCTCGCTCCGGGCCGGGCTCACGCGCGAGGAGCTCCAGGAGGTGATCATCCAGACCGCCACGATCGCCGGATTCCCACCGGCGATGAACGCGTGGTCGACGCTGAGCTCGATCGCAGGCGGGTCGGATGCGTGAAGCCGAGACCCTGGCGGCCGCGAGGAACTGGGCCGACGTCTGGCGCCAGGCTTGGCGGACGCACGACGCCGAGTCGGTGCGGCCCCTCTACGTCGACGACGCCGTCTTCCGGTCCCAACCCTTCCGAGACCCGCAGGAACCCTCGGCGTACGCGGCCTGGGCGTTCCAGGACGAGGCCGAGGCCAGGGTGTGGTTCTCGGAGCCGCACGTCGTCGGGGCCGATCGAGCCGCGGTCGAGTACTGGGGTGTGAGCGTCCTGCGCCAGGGCTCTGTGGAGACGATCGCCGGCGTCGCGCTGCTCCGGTTCGGGAACGACGGCCGCGTCGTGGAGCAGCGCGATTACTGGAACGCCTCCGACGGGACGGTCGAGCCCTACGAGGGCTGGGGCGCGGGGAACTGACGCAACCGCTCCGCCGACCGGGACCGTATCTTCGTGCGATGCGCCGGTTTCTCCGTGTGCTCGCGTCGGTCCTCCTCGCGCTCGCCGTCGCCACGTGCGCGTACGACCCCGGGCCGGCGCGACCCGGCGTCACCGGCGTCTCCGGGATCACCGGCCCGACAGGAGCGACCGCCTCGACGGGGTCGCAGGCGAGCGGTCCCACGACTGCGGGAGCAGCCACGGCGTTCGCGCCGGGGGGATGTCCGGTGGACGACCCGGCCTTCTGCGAGCGGGCCACGGCTCTGGCGACCGCGTTGCTGCAACACGACGCCGACGCCGTGTTCGACCTGAGCCGGTCCGAACGGTTCGACTGCGCCGGGCTCGACGAGGAGATCTTCCCGCAGTGCGAGGACCGCAACGTCCTGAAGGGCTACGCGGTCGGTGACTATCAAGGGCAGATCTTCTATCTCTCCGCCGACCGGTACTCGGGCTACCTCGAGTTCTTCGTCGAGGCCGTCGACGACGAGTTCGCCGACGAGTTCGGCGGGTCGGAGCCGCAGATCGTCGGCGTGTCGACGTGCGGGAGCGGAGACGGGACCTCGTATCACCTGGTCTATCTCGTGGGCCTCGGCGACCCGGAGAGCACGCTCCAAGGGGACCGGTTCCTCGGCACCTACGAGCTCGTCGAGCGGAACGGCGAGTGGGTCGTCGGCGCGAGCTACGCCGCCCTCTACACCGACTGGCAGCTCGAGCTCGAGGAGCCGCTCTCACAGATCGCGTGCGGCGACATCGCACCGTGGGCGGCCTGACGCAAGAGCGTTGGAGCTCCGCATCGCCCGCGGCTCAGGACCAGAACGCGTCGACGGCCGACTGATCGTCCGCGAGCGCCCAGTACTCCCGCCATCGCCCGTCCTCGTCGAGGGTGAGCGCCTCGGCCATCAGCACGTTGAGGTTCCGGTCGCCACGGCGAGCGGTCACCCGCATGAAGATCGCGGCGTGCCCGTCGTCGGCGAGCATCTGCGTCGGTTCGATCCGCAGGGTGCCCTCGGTCATCTCCCGGACGCGCTCGAAGTACCCGAGGACGTCGTCGACCCCCCGGTAGTCGCCGCTCAGCGGATGGTCCCCGCTCACGTGCCACCGGACGTCGGGCGTCAGGAACTCACGCATGCCCTGACGATCGCCGGCGTTGTAGGTGTCCAGCGCCTGCCGGATCTTCGTGAGGTTGGGGTGTTCGGTGCCCATCGTCATGATGCGATCGGCTCGACCCTACGCCCACCCTGCTCTCATTGATATGGGCCCGTTGGCGTACATCGTTGTGCGAAGCACGCCGATGGAACCTTCGATCGGGGGATGAGAGAGATCTCATCCCCCGAGCGAGCCTCACCCGGGGATCGTGAGGACGACCGAAGCTCCACCCCGGTCGAGGTTCGACGCGTCGGCGCGACCCCCGTGCGCCTCGGCGACGGCCCGCACGATCGCGAGCCCGAGGCCGGTGCCGCCCTCGACCCTGGACCTCGCGCCGTCCGGCCGCGCGAACGGCTCGAACGCCATCGGCAGGAACCCCTCGGGGAACCCCGGTCCGGTGTCGCGCACCTCGAGATGCAGGGCACCGTCCTCCTTCGCCGCCAGGACCGTGACGCGCCCACCCGACGAGGTCTGCCGCAGGGCGTTGTCGAGGAGGTTCCCGAGCGCCTGACGGATCCGAACCTCGTCCAGGTCGGCTCGAAGGTCGTCGTCGACGGCGAGGTCGATCGCGACACCGCGCTCGGCGGCTCGGACCTCGAACGGCGCCACCGTCGCTCCGACGAGGGTCGCGACACCGACGCGTTCGCGCCGCACGGGCAGCTGCCCGCGGTCTGCCCGAGCGAGCACGAGCAGGTCCTCGGCGAGCCGCGCCAGGCGGTCGGTCTCTTCCGACGCGCTTGCGAGTGCCCGCTCGAGCTCCTCGACGGACCGCGACCGTCGAAGCGCGAGGTCGATCTCGGCCTTGAGGTTCGACAGCGGGGTCCGGAGCTCGTGGCTCGCGTCGTCGACGAACCGGCGTTCGCGCTCGATCGCCTCCTCGAGCCGCTCGAGCATCGCGTTCAGCGTCTCCCCGAGCATCGCGAGCTCGTCACGCGTGTCGGGGACCGAAAGTCGGCGGCCGGGCTCGGACGCCGAGATCGCGGACGCCTCGGCCCGCATCGACTCGACAGGTCGGAGCGCCGCGCCGACGGCGAACCAGATCACGCCCACGACGACGGCGAGCGCGACCGGACCGCCGATCGCCATCGCCGCGAGCAGGCGGCCGAGCGCTTCGCTCCGGTCGTCGAGCGACGCACCCACGAGGAGCACTCGTCCCTGGGCGACCGGGACGACGAGGATCCGAGTGGGAATGACCTCGCCCTCGGTCGTTCGAACCTGGGTCTCGACGAAGGTCGCGGACGTCGCCGTCGGGAGGTCCTCCGGAGCGACGAGGGGCTCGTCGCCGATCGCCCCCGACGACGCCACCACCGTCCCATCGGGGCCGATCAACTGCTGGAACGCCTCGTCCGACTCGATCAGGCTCGGTCCCTCGGAGGCGAGGTTGACGGGCAACGCGAGCAGCGCGTCGGCGCGCGACCGAAGGCCGGCGTCCACGGCTTCGAGGAGGTCGGACTGGAGCCGGACGTAGACGAACGCGCCCGCGGCCGCGAGCACCACCGCGACCATGGCGGCCGAGACGAGCGTGAGCCGGGTCCGGATCGGCACGCTCATGCCGCCGGCTCCGAACGCAACCGGTAGCCCGACCCGCGCACGGTCTCGATCGAGTCGCGTCCGAACGGCCGGTCCACCTTGTTCCGGAGGTACCGGATGTAGACGTCGACGACGTTGGAGTCGCCCTCGTACGCGAAGTCCCACACGTGCTCGATCAGCCGCGTCCGGGTGAGGACCTCGCCGGGGTGCCGCATGAGGAACTCGAGGAGCGCGTACTCCTTGGCCGTGAGCTCGATCGCGTGGCCGTCGCGCGCGACGCTTCGAGCCGCCGGGTCGAGTCTCGAGGTCGCCCACCCGAAGGACGGAGGGACGCTCGGTCGCTCCACGGCGGATCAGGGCTCGGAGCCGTGCGAGGAGCTCGGCGAGCGAGAACGGCTTGGTCAGGTAGTCGTCGGCGCCCGCGTCGAGGCCTGCGACGCGATCCTGCACCGCGTCTCGAGCGGTGAGCATGAGTACCGGGGTCCACCGGCCGGCCTCGCGGAGTCCGCGGCAGACCGCGAAGCCGTCGAGGTCCGGCAACATCAGGTCCAGGACGACCGCGTCGTACGGGTTCTCGGTCCCGAACCAGAGCGCCTCTTCGCCGCTGGCGGTCACGTCGACCGCGTAGCCCTCCTCCTCGAGCGCGCGCTTGAGGAGGCCGGCCATCTTGACCTCGTCCTCGACCACCAGCAGGCGCATCGCCCACCCCCGACGACGGGTCGAGCGTATGCCGTTCCGATGAGAGACGGATGAGAGGCTCGGCGTTCTACGCTTGAGCCGTTCGCGGCCGGGAGTGGTGCGTGAGTCTCGAAGAGCACAAGGCGCTCGTCCTGCGCTTCTACGAGGACGTGTGGAACCGCGGGAACGTCGAGGTAGCCGCGGAGGTGTTCGCGGAGGACTACGTTCGCCACGATCTGCGCCCTGGACCGGCGCTCCCGGGGCCCGCCGGGCAGGCGAAGATCGCGACCGACTTCCGAGCGGCGTTCCCCGACCTGCGGATGGAGGTCGACCTGATCGTGGCCGAGGGCGACCTCGTCGCGGCGCGGTGGACCACCGAGGGCACGAACACCGGCTCGTGGGCCGGACGTCCGGCGACCGGCAAGCGCGCGCGGTTCTCCGGCGTCAACGTCTTCCGGCTTCGAGCACGGGAAGGTCATCGAGCTCTGGAACCACCGCGACGACCTCGGGCTCATGCAGCAGCTCGGAGCCGAGATCTTCGCGGGCGCGTCGCCCGAGAGCGACGACGAACGGCTGTAGCTCAGGGGATCGGTTCGCGGCCTTCGGTGGCCGCGTTCAGCGCAGAGGTGGTCACGCCGAGCACGCCGAGCACGATCCCGGCGACCGGGGCATCGGCGAACCACAGCGCCAACGCGGCGAGCACGAACAGGTCGCTCTCGATGGCCAGGCGGACCGGGAGCGATACGGGGCGCTTGGCTTTGGGCGCGACGAACATCCCCCAGATCGCCGCGGCGGCGGCGGGCGCGCCGATGCCGAGCACCCACGAAGCGGCTCCCTCGCCGACCGTGAAGCCCCAGTAGGCGAGGCCGATCAGGAGCCCGAGCTCGCACAGGAACCGCACCACGAGGACCGTGCCTCGGAGCCCGTCCACGTCCGGACGCTACCCGACCGTCGCTCGCCGCGTCCGTCTCGAGGCGTTCGTTGCGGCCTGTCGCGCCGCGGTGATACAACTCCACTGCCCGGGCGCGGGAGCCCGGGTGCGACGGGGTGCAGCGAAGACCGGTTGGAATCCGGCACTGTCCCGCAACCGTGAAGCCCCTTCCGGGGACGAGTCGGGTCGCCTCCCCCGTGGCGCAGACGACGGTCCTCGACGGAAGGGCGGTTTGTGGGCGGCGATCCGAAGGTCGCAGTTCCCTCCTTCCGATCGGAAGGAGGGCGGATGGGCAAACCTCGAAGCATCGTCCTTGCGTTCGCGCTCGCGCTGTCGCTCGCGGCGTGCGGCTCCTACGGTGGATCGGATCAGACGACGGGCGACGACGGCCCATCACTGTCACCGTCGCCGGAGGCCGCTTCGTTCCCCGTCACCGTCGAGGGGACCAACGGAGAGGTCACGATCGACGAGCGGCCGGAGCGGATCGTCTCGCTCTCGCCGACCGCGACCGAGGACCTGTTCGCGATCGGCGCCGGCGACCAGGTGATCGCGGTCGACGACCAATCGGACTTCCCGCCCGAAGCCCCCACGACCGACCTCTCCGGGTTCGAGCCGAACGTCGAGGCGATCGCCGGCTACGAGCCCGACCTCGTCGTGTTCGCCACCGAGCCGGGCGACCTCGGCGCCTCGCTGGAAGGCCTCGGGATCACCGCGCTGCAGCTCGACGCCGCTCCCACGCTCGAGGTCGCGTTCGACCAGATCGAGCAGCTCGGGCTCGCGACCGGGCACGTGGCCGAGGCCGAGGCGCTCGTCGCCGACCTGCAGGCGGAGGTCGACGAGCTCGTCGCCGGCGCCGACCCCTCGGCCGGATTGAGCTTCTACTTCGAGCTCGACGACACCTTCTACTCGGTGACGTCGAAGACGTTCATCGGACAGCTGTTCGAGCTGCTCGGGCTCGAGAACATCGCGGACGCGGCCGGCAAGGGCAGCGGCGGCTACCCGCAGCTGTCCGCCGAGTACATCATCGAGTCCGACCCGGACCTGATCTTCCTCGCGGACACGGAGTGCTGCGGCCAGTCACCGGAGACCGTGGCCGAGCGGCCCGGCTGGGACGAGATCGCCGCCGTCGTCGACGGCGGCGTCGTGCCGCTCGACGAGGACGTCGCGCAGCGATGGGGGCCGAGGGTCGTCGATCTGCTCGGCGAGATCGCGACCGCCGCCGAGACCGCCGAGGCCGACGCGGCGTGAGCGTTCGAACCGCGATCGCGAGCCGCCGCGGACGCGCGTTCGTCGTCGGCGTCGCCGTGCTGATCGCGGCGATCCTCGCGGGCCTGCTCGTCGGGCCCGTCCGGATCGGCGCCGCGAACGTCTTCCGCTGGCTCGTGTCGTTCGGGCAGACGCCGGCCGGGATGTCCGAACAGGAGGCGCTGATCCTCGCCGAGCTCCGCCTGCCCCGCGTGATCGTGGCCGGGCTCGTGGGCGCGTCGCTCGCGGCCTCCGGCGCCGCGTACCAGGCCGTGTTCCGCAACCCGCTCGCCGACCCGTACCTGCTCGGCGCGGCCGCCGGGGCGGGTCTCGGCGCCACGATCGCGGTCGCGCTACGGCCCGACCGGGGCGATCGACGTCACGGTGCCGATCGCCGCGTTCGTCGGGGCGCTCGTCGGCGTGGGGCTCGCGTACGGCCTCGGGCGGTCGAGCGTCGGGGGGCGCGGCGCCACGAGCCTCGTGCTCGCCGGCGTCGCGGTCGCATCGTTCCTCACCGCGGTGCAGACCTTCCTGCAACAGCAACGCTCCGAGACGCTCCGCCAGGTCTACACGTGGATCCTCGGGCGGCTCGGGACGACGGGGTGGGACGACGTGTGGCTCGCGCTGCCGTCGGTCGTGCTCGCGGTCACGACGCTGTGGGTCGTCCGGCGGCTGCTCGACGTGATCGAGGTCGGCGACGTCGAGGCCCACAGCCTCGGGCTGAACGTGACCAGGCTGCGGCTCGTCGTCGTGCTCGCCGCTTCGCTCGCGACCGCGGCGGCCGTCGCCGTCGCCGGGCTGATCGGGTTCGTCGGCATCATCGTGCCGCACACCGTCCGGCTCATGATCGGCGGCAGCTACCGTTCGGTGCTCCCGCTCTCGGTGCTGTTCGGCGCGTCGTTCCTGATCCTCGTCGACCTGCTCGCCCGCACCGTCGTCGCCCCGGCCGAGATCCCGATCGGGGTCATCACCGCGCTCGTCGGCGCGCCCTTCTTCGTCGCGGTGCTCCGCCGGAACCGGAGGGCCGCGTGAAGCTCGAGGCCCGTGCGGACGTCGCGGTCGCGCTCGAGGTTCGCGGCCTCTCGGTCGAGCTCGGCAAGCGGCCCATCGTGTCCGACGTCGCGCTCGACGTCCCGACGGGCGGCTGGCTCTGCATCATCGGGCCGAACGGCGCCGGCAAGACGACGCTCGTGCACGCGATCGCGGGCCTGGTGCCGCGGACGGGTTCGGTGCGGCTCTGGGATCGTCCTCTCGAAGAGCTCGGCCGTCGCGAGCGGGCCCGCAGCGTCGCGCTCGTGTCGCAGCTGCCGACGATCCCCGAGAGCTTCACGGTCGAGCAGTACGTGCTGCTCGGACGCACGCCGCACCTCGGCCTGCTCGCGAGCGAAGGCGCCGGAGACCTTCAAGCGGTGGCGACGGCGCTCGAGCGACTCGATCTCGGGTGGGCGGCCTCGCGCCGGCTCGATTCGCTCTCGGGCGGCGAGCTGCGCCGAGCCGTCATCGCGCGGGCGATCGCGCAGGAGGCGCCGCTGCTGCTGCTCGACGAGCCGACGACCGGTCTCGACATCGCCCAGCAGCTCCGCGTGCTCGAGCTCGTCGACGAGCTCCGCCGCGCCGACGGCCTCACGGTGGTCTCGACGATGCACGACCTGACGCTGGCCGGCCGGTTCGCGCACCGGTTCGCGCTCCTGTCGGGCGGACGCCTGGTCGCCGAGGGGCCACGGAGCGAGGTGCTCCTCCCCCACGTCATCGCCGAGCACTACGGCGCCCGGGTCGGCGTGATCGACGACGGAACGTTCGGCTGGGCGGTCGTCCCCCTCTCGGGACCGGAACCCTGATGGACGAGCGGACACCTTCGACGAGCGAGCCGCCGACCGAACGGCCCGCCCGCGCGACGAAGCACGCGACCTCTCGCGTGCTCGTCCACACCGGCGAGGGCAAGGGCAAGTCGTCGGCGGCGATGGGCGTGATGCTCCGCGCGGTCTCGGCCGGTTGGAAGGTCGCGGTGGTGCAGTTCGTGAAGTCGGGCAAGTGGCGTTCGGGCGAGGAGGCGGCCGGGCGGTCGCTCGGCGTCGACTGGTGGTCGCTCGGCGACGGGTTCACGTGGGATTCGAAGGACATGGACCGGAGCGAGGCCGTCGCTCGCGAGGCGTGGCGTTCCGCGTCGGAGCTGATCCGAGGCGGCGCGCACCGGCTCGTCGTCCTCGACGAGATCACCTACCCGATGAACTGGGGATGGATCGACACAGCAGACGTCGTCGAGACGATCCGCTCCCGACCCGAGGACGTCAGCGTCGTCGCGACCGGTCGCGACGCGCCCGCCGAGCTCCGCGAGATCGCGGACACCGTCACCGAGATGGTGAGCGAGAAGCACGCGTTCGACGAGGGCATCGTCGCGATGCGAGGGATCGAGTTCTGATGCCGTTCACGTTCCTCGTCGGCGGCGCTCGGAGCGGGAAGTCCTCGCTCGCGGTTCGGCTCGCGTCGGCCTTCGAAGGGCCGGTCGTGGTGGTCGCCACCGCCGAGGCGCGGGACGAGGACATGGCCGAGCGCATCCGCGCGCATCAGGCGGCCCGGCCCGCGGGATGGGAGACGGTCGAGGCGCCGCTCGAGCTGCTCGGCGCGATCGAGGACGTCGGCGAGGACGCGTTCGTGATCCTCGACTGCCTCACGCTCTGGGTGTCGAACGCCCTCGAGGCCGGCGCATCGGCGGACGAGATCGACGGCGAGGCTCGCAAGCTCGCCTCGACGCTCGCCGATCGCGAAGGACCGTCCGTCGTCGTGAGCAACGAGGTCGGGCTCGGCATCGTGCCGGCGAACGAGCTCGCGCGGCGGTACCGCGACGTCCTCGGCCGCGTGAACGGCTCGTTCGCCGCGGAGGCGTCGAGGTCGTTCCTCGTCGTCGCCGGGCGCGGTCTCCCGCTCGAGGAGGTGCCGCCGTCGTGAGCCGCGGGGAGCTCCTCGAGCGGACGATCGCCTCGGTTCGGCCGGCGGACGAGGAGGCGGTGGCCGAGGCCGCTCGCCTGCTCGACGCGAAGACGAAGCCGCCCGGCAGCCTCGGACGGCTCGAGGACCTGGCGTGCCGGCTCGCCGGCATCCGGGGCGAGGTACCGGCGCGGCCGCTCGTGCCGGCGATCGTCGTCGCGGCGGCGGACCACGGAGTCGCCGCGCGAGGCGTGAGCGCGTACCCACAGGAGGTCACCGCTCAGATGCTGGCGAACTTCGCGAGCGGTGGCGCCGCGATCTGCGTGCTCGCGCGCGAGGCCGAAGCGCGACTCGTCGTCGTCGACGCCGGCGTGATCGGCGCGGCCGAGATCGCCGGCATCCGATCCGAGATCGTCGACGGGATGCGCGGGACCGACGACCTGACGCTCGGACCGGCGATGCCCCGATCGACGGCGGTCGGTGCGGTCGAGCGCGGGATCTCGCTCGCCCACGAGCTCGCCGACGACGGCGTCGAGATCGTCGGGCTCGGCGAGATGGGGATCGGGAACACCACCGCGGCGAGCGCCCTTGCCGCGGTGCTGTTGGCTGCCGATCCCGACCAGGTCTGCGGTCTCGGGACGGGGATCGACGACGACGGCCTGGCGCGCAAGGTCGACGCCGTGCGCCGCGGCCTCGACGCGAACGCCCTGCCGAACCCCGGTGCCGACGCGACCGACGCCCTCGCCGCGGTCGGCGGGTTGGAGATCGCGTTCCTCGTCGGCCTGTGCCTCGGGGCCGCGGCACGGCGCGTCCCGATCCTGCTCGACGGGTTCATCAGCGGAACGGCCGCGCTGGTCGCGGAGCGGATGCAACCCGCGACCGTCGACTCGATGATCGCGGCGACCCGTTCGCCCGAGCCGGGACACGCGTTCGTGCTCGAGGCGCTCGGACTCGAACCGCTCATGGACCTCAGCCTTCGCCTCGGCGAAGGGACGGGCGCGGCGCTCGCGCTTCCCCTTGTGCGCTCGGCGATCGCGATCCTCACGGACATGGCGACGTTCGACTCGGCGGGCGTGAGCGGACCGTCCGATACGCAGGCCGACGCGGTCGCCGTGGTCGCCGATGCGTGAGCGATCGCGACCGGTCGCGGCCGCGCTCTCGTTCCTGACGGTGGCTGCCCGTCGCTCGCGATGCCGAGCTCGGCGGGCGCGACCTCCGTCGCGGCGTCGTGCTCTTCCCGATCGTCGGCGCGGCGGTGGGCCTGTTGGTCGCCACGGTCGCGTGGGGCGCTGCGCACGTCCTGCCGTCGTTCGCCGCGGCGATCCTCGGCGTCGCCAGCGGCGTCGCGGTGACCGCTGCCCTTCACCTCGACGGGCTCGGCGACGTCGCGGACGGGATCGGCGCCTCGCTCAGCGGACACGATCCGACGGATGCCATGCGCGACCCGCGGCTCGGGACGTTCGGCATCGCGGCGGTGGCGCTCGACCTGCTCCTGAAGTCGGCGTTGCTCTCGGCTCTCGTGGTCAGCGGGTTCCCGTGGGAGGTCGTGGCGGCCTGCGCGATCTCCCGGGTGGCGCCGATCGCCCTCGCCTGGCGGCTGCCGTACGTGGGAGGTGGATCAGGCGGGTGGACGAACGACATCGGCGGCGCATCGACGGGCGCCGCCTTCGTCATCGCGCTCGCGATCTCGATCCCGGCCGCCGGACTCGCGACGCCCGGCATGGCGCTCGCCGTCGCCGTCGTCGCGATCGCCTTCGGGGCCTGGTCCAAGCGACGTCTCGGTGGCGCGACCGGCGACGTGTACGGAGCAGCCGTCGAACTCGGCGAAACGGTCGCGCTCGTCGTCGCAGTTGCCGCTCGCTGAGCGAGGTGGAACGCGTACGCGAGAGCCGGCCCGTCGCCGAGCCGGCTCGATGCGCGCTGAGACTTCGTCCGACCGCTAGAACAGCCAGATCAGCAGAAGGATCAGAAGGATGAGTCCGACGACTCCGATACTGATGTACATCTCAGCCTCCTAGGTCAGCCTGTCGACTTCGAGAGAGCATTACCCCCATCCGCTCCATCCCGAACGTCGGGTTCGTGCGGCGACGGAGGCCGGTTCCAGTCGGTGTCGACCCTCTCGAGGCCTCGGCTCCAAGGCGATCTCGTAGAACCTGTCGAACGGCACGTCTCCCGTTCGTCGTTGGGATGACGGATCGAGACGGCTCTTCGAGCCGGGAAGGAGGGGTCATGGCCGACTTCGTGCTGCTGTACAGCGGCGGAAGCATGCCCGAGACCGAGGAGGAGCAGGCCAAGGTCATGAAGGCCTGGGACGAGTGGTACAAGGAGCTCGGCTCCGCGATCAAGGACGGCGGCAACCCGTTCACGCCGGCGGCCAAGACGATCGGGAGCGACGGGGCCGTTCGAGACGGCGGCCCCGCTCCCCTGACCGGCTACACGATCCTCACGGCCGGTTCGCTCGACGAGGCCACGACGCTCGCGAAGGGCTCACCCGTGCTGGCCGGCGGAGGCAGCGTGAGCGTGCACGAGACGCTCGAGGTGATGTAGCGGAGATCGCGGCACTCGCAGGCGGGGTCGACCCAGAGCGGTCGGCCCCGCTTCGTCGTTACGCCGCGTGGGTGCTCGGAACCATGGCCGGCTGCCGAACCAGCGGGGCGGCGAGGGCGTGCGTGACGCCCGGCAGCCGCCGGACCTCGTCGAGGATCGCATCGAATCCCCCATCCGGATCCGAACGCACCAGGGCGAGGGCGTCGTAGGGTCCGCTCACCGCTTCCGCGGACACCACCCCCGGGACGGTTCGGAGCAGGTCCGCCAACGGACGCCTCTGGGAACCGGTCTGGACCAGCAAATACGCATCCATCCTGGGTCTCCTTCCCGTTTCGCGTGGGGCACACCTTACGCGGTCGCGTGCCATCTGACAACTCATGCCAGATTTCAGCGGACGCCAAATGCTATACTCTGCCCGTGGACGCGAAGGTCGGACTGAGAGAACGGAAGAAGGAGCGCACCCGAGCCGAACTGACGGACTCGGCGTTCCGATTGTTCGCCGAACGCGGGTTCGACGAGACGACGATCGAGGACATCGTCGAACAGGTCGAGGTCTCACCCAGGACGTTCTTCCGGTACTTCGACTCCAAGGAGGACGTCGTCATCGGGTTCTTCGACGACATGGGCCTCGAACTGCGCGCGATGCTCGCTGCGCGGCCGCCAGACGAGTCGCCCTTCACCGCGCTGCGCGGAGCGCTCGAGTCCTTGATCGACCTCTACGAGCAGCAGTCCGAGCGCGTGATCGCCGCCAAGCGCCTCGCACACGAGACCCCGGCGATCCGAGCCCGCCTGCTCGACAAACACGCGAGGTGGGAGAACGGCGTGACGGCCGAGCTGTGCGCGCGGATCGGCACGGACGACGAGGAAGACTCGCGCGCGAGGTTGATCGCCGCGGTCGGACTGGCCGCCTACGGCACTGCCGTCAACTCCTGGTGCACGAGCGGTGGCCGGGTGGACCTGCACGAGCTGGTCGACGAGGCACTGCGCGAGGTCGGCCACGGGTTCGATCCGCCCGCGTAGTGCGGGCAGCATCGTCTTCCGTCTCCCTCGCTCCGACCTCACGGTGAAGGTCCACAAGCGTGCGAACCTCCGCGTCCTCGAGCTGATCGACGAAGTCTCCGGGTCTCAGATCGAGCTCGAAGGCAACCGACTGCCGGTGACGCACTTGAAGGACATGATTGAAGCCCTCGAAAGTTGCGGTCCGAGAGTCGGCGCTCGCAGGTCAGCTCGTGTGGCGGTCGAGATGCGCGTCCAACCGCGTCTCGAGCGCGTCGAACCGCGCGTCCATGCGATCGAATCGAGCGTCAAGGCGACCGATCAGTGAGTCGAAACGTGCATCGAAGTGATCGAAGCGCGCGTCCATTCGATCGAACCGAGCATCGGTCCTGGCTGCGAGGGAGTCGATGCGAGCCCCGAGATAGAACAGCGTCCCGAGCGACATCGCGGCGAGGATCGCGATCGCGGTCCAGACGGCAGCGTCCATCTCGCGCGCGAGCGTAGCACCGCCGACTGACATCGGATCGGGGCGCAGCTCCCCTAGTTCCGAGGGGAGCGATACCGAGGATCGACCGCCTCGCGTACGCCCTTGCATGTTGTGTGCAAGTGGAACGCTATCGACCAGCCCGCAGCGCATAATCCGCGCGTGACGGACACCGACTTGCCCGACGACCCGCGCTGGGACGACGACGCCGACGACACCCGGATCAGGACGTTCCTGATCGCGGACGTCCGCGGCTACACGCTGTTCACGCAGGAGCGAGGCGACGAGGCCGCGGCCAAGCTCGCGGCGAAGTTCGCGGACATCGCGCGAGAGATCGTGGAGGCGCGCGGCGGAACGCTCCTCGAGCTGCGAGGCGACGAGGCGCTCTGCGTCTTCGCCTCGACGCGCGATGCGATCCGGGCCGCCGTCGACCTCCAACAGCGCTTCGTGGAGGAGACGCTCGAACAGCCGGAGCTGCCCCTCACGGTGGGGATCGGGCTCGACGTCGGGGAGGCCGTCCCGGTCCAGGGCGGCTACCGGGGCGCGGCCCTGAACCTGGCGGCCCGGCTCTGCGGCCAGGCGCGCGCGGGCGAGATCCTCGCGACGCGCGAGGTGACGCACCTCGCCCGCCGCATCGAGGGCGCCCGCTACGAGGATCGCGGCTCGCTGACGTTCAAGGGCATCTCGGACCCGGTCGTGGTCGTGCGCGTCGTTCCCGAGGACGCCGACCCGATCGAGCGCCTGCGGCCGTTCGCGCCGGCTCCACCCGCCCCGCCGAAGACACCGCGGCGGTGGGCCGCTCGTCGCCGCGATCGTCGCGGTCCTCGCGCTCATCGCGGTCTCGATCCCGCTGCTCACCTCGGGCGAAGACGCGGCCGACGTCGACATCGGGACGAACTCGGTCGCGCGGATGGACCCAGCCGACGGCAGCGTGGAGTTCGCTGAGGAGCTCGGCCAGCGCCCCGGCGCGAGCGCGATCGGGTTCGGGAGCCTGTGGGTCGCGCAGCCGGACCGGGGCGTCGTGGCGCGCCTGGACCTGGCGGACGGCTCCGTCATCGACAGGATCCCGGTCGGGAACGCGCCTTCCGGCATCGCGATCGGCGACGAGGGATCGGTGTGGGTGACCAACGCCGTCGACGGCACCGTCGACCGCATCAACGTCGAGACCGGCGAGGTGACCCAGACGATCCCGGCGGGCTCGGCCCCGACCGGGATCGCCGTTGGCGACGGCGCACTGTGGATCGCCGACTCGAGCGGCGCCGCCCTCCTCCGCGTCGACCCGGTCTCCGAAGACGTCGAGAGCGTGCCGCTCGCCGGTCTGCCCTCCGGCGTCGCCTTCACGCCCGACGGCGTGTGGGTCTCGATCTCGCCCGACAGCGTCGCCCGGATCGACCCCGCGGATCGGAGCGTCGTGCTGACCCAGCAGGTGGGCAACGGTCCGACGGCGGTGGTCGCCGCGTTCGGCTCGATCTGGGTCGCCAATCAACTCGACGGCACCGTGACCCGCCTCGAGCCTTCCACGGGGAACACGGAAGCCTCGGTCGAGGTCGGTCAGGGCCCGAACGCCCTCGTCCCCGCCGCCGGCTCGATGTGGGTCGCGACCGAGTTCGACGATGCGGTCGTATCGATCGACCCGGAGACGGACAGCGCGGACCAGACCGTTCCCGTGGGTGGCGCGGCCGCCTCGCTCGCGGGCGACGACGAGGGTCTGTGGGTTGCGGTCGGTGCCTCGGCCACCGAGCACCGCGGCGGCACCCTGCAGATGTCGTCGCCGGACAGGGCGCCGACGTCGCTCGATCCGGCGGTCGTCCTACGACGACAACGTGTGGCGCATCCTGACGATCACGAACGATGGGCTGCTCGCCTACACGAAGGCGGGGGGTCCGAACGGTGCGACGCTCGTCCCCGACCTGGCGTCCGCGCTCCCCGACGTGTCGGCCGACGGTCTGACGTACCGGTTCCCGCTCCGAGAAGGGATCCGGTACTCCAACGGAGATCCGGTCCGACCCGAGGACTTCCGGCGCGCGATCGAACGGAGCCTCGTCCTGCATGGCGCCGGCGTCCCTGTTGAGCGCGATCGAAGGCGCGGAGGCGTGCACACCGGACGACCCCGAGGCGTGCGACCTCTCGGGATCGATCGTCGTCGACGACGAGGCCGTGACGTTCCACCTCGCGAGGCCCGATCCGGAACTGCCGCTGAAGCTGGCGATGCCGTTCGCCTTCCCGGTCCCGGCCGACACACCGGCCGAGGACCAGCGACGGCAACCACTCCCGGCCACGGGGCCGTACATGGTGGTCCAGGCCGACCAGGAGCGCATCGAGCTCGAACGGAACCCGGTCTTCCAGGAGTGGTCGGCCGCCGCGCAACCGGACGGGTTCGTGGACGCGATCTCATGGCGGTTCGCGGAGGAGGACCTCGCGGATGTGTTCGACCAGCTCGAGGACGGCGGGGTCGACGTGATGCTCGACACGCCGGAGCCCGAGGACCTCGCCACCCTCCGCTCCCAGCATCCGGATCAGATCGTTGCCTGGCCGGGCGCCTTCACGCTGTACGTGGGCTTCGACGTCCAGAAACCTCCCTTCGACGACGAACGGGTCCGACAGGCAGTGAGCTACGCGATCGATCGCCAGCATGTGGTCGACCTCCTCGGGGACTCGACGACCCAGCGCCTGACCTGTCAGATCCTGCCGCCGAACCTGCCGGGATACGCACCCTTCTGCCCCTACACCGCCGACCCGGAGGCGGGCGACTGGTCGGCCCCGGACCTCGAGCGTGCGCAGGCGTTGATCGAGGAAGCCGGCGCCGCCGGCGAGAGGATCACCGTCTCGGCAGCGGAGGTCCAACCCGGCGCCGTCGAGGTGATGCGCTACGTCGTCGAGGTGCTCGAAGACCTCGGCCTACGGCCGGAACTCGAGGTCGTCCGCAATTTCGGACGTCGTACTTCAACGCCATCAATCCGCCCCTGGAGGATGGCTCTGCCGGCACCCCAGCGGGGACACCGAGGACATCCACACGTCTTCATCAGCGGTTGGCTTTCGGACTACCTGGGGGCGGGGAACTTCATCGAGCCGCAGTTCGCCTGCGGGGCTGCGGGACTCGCCAATACCTCCGGATGGTGCAGCGAAGACCTGGATGCCCGGATCGACGAGGCGCTCCTCCTGACGACGACCGATCGCGGCGCGGCGAACCGCGCGTGGGCCGAGATCGACGCTCAGCTCGTCGAGGACGCGGCCCAGGTGCCCGTGACGAACCCGGTGTTCACGCACGCCGTCTCGGCCCGCGTCGAGAACGTCCAGGTCCACCCGCAATGGGGGCTGCTGCTCAGCCTCCTGTGGGTCGAGTAGCGAAACCCAACCGGTGCGCTCGGCTGTTACGACGCGACTCCCGTCCGCACGCACGCGAACCCCCACACGTCGGACGGCAGGTAGGCGGAGCTCGTCGGCCCGAACCAGACCTGCGGGATCGGCGCCGTGACGGTCTGCATCGTCGAGAGGTCCGCCTTGCGATCGATCCGCAGCACCTGCACGCCGAGGTAGGCATCCGCGGTGTACACGATCGACCGGGTGGGGTCGGTCGGCGACCAGTACGCCGCCCACGTCGACCCGTTCGCCGGGAGGTAGTACCCGACCTGCCGGATGTCCGTCGGATCGTGCACGTCCAGGAAGCGCGTCCCCTGCTCGTACCAGCCGACCGCGGCGATGTCGCGCTGTCACCTCGAACCAGTGCGACGAGCAGTTCACCGTGGCGGCCGCCTTCGAGTCCGAGCCGTTCAGCTCGGTCATCCACGTGTCGAGCGGCTCGATGCCACCCACGCTCATCCCGACGGACCACGTCTCGAACTTGCCCTGGCCCCGGCACCCGCCTGGAGGCGTCTCGTCGGTGTCGACGTAGTCCTCCTCGGTCACGTACAGCGTGCCGCCGGCGCGCTGGCTGTTGTGCAGGATGAAGTCGTTGTACGGGGAGGGATTCACGCCGTCGGCCGAGGTGGAGGCAACGAGCCGGGGAGCGAGCGGGCTCTTCGTCAGCTTGTACGCGGCCGCACCGCCACCGCCCACCGACCACAGGAGGCCGTTCGAGTCGCGCGAGGTCTCGTGCGTCACCTTGAAGTTCGCGGAGAGCGACGCCACCGACTCGAACTTGCCGAGCGAACGCGGCGCCGCGGGGTCCGACATGTCGAACACCTCGACACGGGCGCCACCGTCCATCCATGCGAGCGAGCAGTCGGGCTTGACGAACGTCGCGATGTGGCCGGAACCGCGCTCGGAGCCACCCGTTCCACCGATCACGGTCGTCGAGACGAGCCGCGGGCTCGCGGGAACCGAGACGTCGAACACATAGAGGAGCGAACCGAGGTCTCGCGACGCCCGGTCGTTCACGATCATGAGCGTCGTCCCGCACAGGTCGACGTCCTCGTTCTCGAAGTGCGGCAGCGGATGGGCCGCGATCACGACCGGTGTCGCAGGGACGGCGATGTCGAGCACGACGAGACCTTGCGGACCGGTGACGAACGCGTAGTGGCTTCGGAAGGCCATCCCGAACGCGGGTCCGGTCGGCACCGTGCCGAGCAGCTCGACGTTCGACGAGATCGCCAGCGGCGGCGGGCTCGGATCGAGGGCTCCGGCCGGCGAAACGGGGACGAGCGCCACCGCGAGGACGGCGAGCAGCACGAGCAGGCGTCTGGTTCCGGTGTGGGTTCTCATGCGGCGCCCGTACCCACTCGGCGCTCGGCCCAATCAGCCGCGGAGAGTGCCCTCTGGTTCAGTCCGTTGCATCAGAGGAGAACACCAACGGCTGACTCCAGGGGAATGTAAGCGCTTGGATCTCAGCTGGCGTGTTGTTCGAGGTGAGCGTCGAGCCGAGCAGCCAATGCGTCGAACCGCGCCTCCATAGTGTCGAATCGCGTGTCGACCCTGGCGAACCCGGAGTCGATCCTGGCGTCGAGCCGAGTCGCCAGGGCATCGATCCTGGAGCCGAGGTAAACGAGCGTTCCGAACGACATCCCGGCGACGATCGCGATCGCGGTCCAGACTGCGGCGTCCATCTCGACGCCGAGCGTAGCACCCGCCAGTGACGCGGCGGCCTCGGCTTACTCGAGGTAGCCGAGGCCGCGGAGGTGCTCCTCCATCTCGTCGGCCTCGGTGTCGCTGACGTTCGACTTCTCGTCGCCGCTCGGCATGCCGGGGATCTGGACGGCCGGCGTTCGGCCTCGGCGCTGGCGACACCTTCGCGTCCGAGCCGACGACCTCGTGCAGCACCCGGCCCGTGTGCTCGATCGAGGCCGGCGCGCCGAGCGCGGCCAGGATCGTCGGCGCCATGTCGATCAGCATCGGCGGCTGCTCGAACGCCTTCACGCCGGGCCCGGCCGCCACGATCACGCCCTCGGGACGGTGGTCGCCGCTGATCCAGTCGGCGTCCTCGATCGCGGACTTCGCGTGCGTGAGCGAGTACCGCCTCGGCCGGCTCCATCAGGATGTCGGGCGCCGTGTCGGCGTGCTTGCCCTTGAAGACCTCCTCGCGCCGGTAGATCGCCTTCACGGGCTTGCGGCCGGTCTTCGGGTCGACGAACGAGCGACAGCGCGTCCATCACCTGGTCGCGCACCTTCTCGAAGTCGGCCGGGTCGACGATGCCGTCGGGCTCGCGCCCGGCGAGGTTCACCGAGACGCCCTCCCCCGTCGAGCGGATCGTCGTGAACGCCTTGGTCTTGGACCAGTTCACCGACTGCGGCAGCGAGACCTTCCCGTGCAGGCCGAGGATGTCGTAGGCCTTGCGCGCGACCTTGCGCACCGGCCCCCACTGCATCGGCCCGAAGACCACGTTCGACGCGCTGAACTCGAGGAAGCCGAGCTTCTTCAGCAGGTGGTCCATGTGGATCGTGCGCGTGACCGACTGGAACCCGTGGTCCGAGATGAACAGGACGAGGTCGTCGTCGCGCGTGCGCGAGACGAACGAGCCGATCGCGTCGTCGAGCTGCGTGTACACGTCCCGAACCTTCAGGCCGATCCGCGTCGTGTGGTTCTTCGCGTAGTCGGGGTGGTCGGGCGCGACGTAGTTCGAGAGCGCGTGCTGCGTCCGGTCGACCGAGACCCACACGCGAGGCCATCAGGTCCCAGTCCGAGTTGTCCATCAGCCACTCGGTCGCGCGGATCCGCTTGCCGGTGATCTCGAGCGCCTCGTCCAGGTACGGCTCGGCCCGGTTCCGGTAGGTGGTCCAGGACATGCCGTTGATCACCCACGGCACGCCGGCCTTCTCGAGCTGCTCGGGCAGGTCGGCCGGCTGCGAGTACGTGCGCCCCTTCGGCAGCACGCCGCCGGCGAGGACCTTCCCGTCGATGTCGGGCGGCGGGAACATCAGGGGGACGTCGGCGTAGACCCCGACCTTGCCGGCCGCCGAGAGGTCCTCGACGAACGTCCGCTCCTTGATCGAGCGGTAGGTGACCGGGTACTGCTTGTGGGTCCCCGGGACGGTCTCGAGGATGTCGTAGACCCCGTGATCGGCCGGGTCGACCCCGGTCAGGAACGACGGCCAGGCCGCCCACGAGTGGGTCGGCACCGTCGAGCGCAGGACGTCCTTCTGCCCCCGGTCGATCAGGGCCTGCAGGTTCGGCAGGGCGCCCTGCTCGAGCAGGGGTTCGAGGATGCGCCAGTCGGCGCCATCCCATCCGATGAGGAGTACTCGTGGCATGCTGTAGTTGCGTCCTGGGCGGTCAGGTCATGCGGGAGTCTACCGAAGGATTTCATCGCCCGATCCGCAAGCACGCATCATCCGAAGTGCCTAGGGGTACGGCACAATTGGGTGCCGCCGTCCCGCAACGGGCGTAGCCTATCCACGCAAGCGCTGGGCCCTTGGTCCATAAAGCCGTTGTCAGGGGCCTATATCCACGCGTATCCTCGTCGAGGACCTGATAAGGAGCGGCACACGATGGCCAAGGCGAACCTGACACTACCGGATGGGACCAAGGTGGCAATCGAGGGGAGCGCCGGCGAAGTCGCCGCGCTACTCGGTCGTCTTTCAGACGACAGCCAGGGAGCGGTCCCGGCCAAGGAACGGGCACGTCGCATCAGCGCGAACGGCAAGAAGAGAACGCGAGACAAGGCTGCGAAGTCGAAGCCATCGGGGCCCACCGACTATATCCGCGAGATCATCCATGACGGCTACTTCAAGGCGAAGCGCGAAATCGGAGCGGTGAGGGACAAGCTCGAGGAGCGCGGCCACATCTATCCCGTGACGAGCCTGTCGGGGCCTCTCCTCCGGCTCGTCAAGAACAAGGAACTCCGTCGGATCAAGGAGGGTGGCGTCTGGAAGTACGTCAACGCCTAGGCGGAAACGGCTAGGGGGGTCATGTCGACGAAGAACATCGAGGACATCCTGCGAGAGGCCGCGGCCGCGGTCGAGGCTGCGGGACTGCCCGACGACCTGCGGAGTGCCGCGTTTGCGAAGGCGGTCGACCTAATCGCCGGAGCTGGGGGGCCCAGCACCCCGCAGGCGACGTCGACCGCAGTGGCCGAGCCCGGGAGGACACGCGACGATCATGGACTCCTGAGCATGATCGCCGAGAGGTTCGGCATCGACGCCGAACTCGTCAATGAGGCGCTCGCAATTGAGGACGGCGAGCCTAGTCTCGTGGTTGCACGGACGAAGCTCGCGAACACGGATCAGGGCGCTGCCAAGCAGATTGCACTCCTCATCGCTGCGGCACGACAGGCCGCGGGCGTCGAGGACTGGACCGACGCAAGCGTGATTCGCGAAGCCGTGACAAGCTACAACAGGTTTGACACGAATAACTTCGCCAAGGCCCTTAACTCTCTCGAGGACGACTTTAGCTTCTCGGGGAAAGGGCAGGCGCGCAGAGTAAGAGTCCGCCGCGACGGATTCAGGAATGCGGGAGCGTTCGGTCCAGCAACTCGTCGGTCAGGACGGTGGATGAACCCGTGCCCGACAGGCTGCTGGAGACGTTCAAGGACTTGGATCTCCGAGTGCGGAACACTCTTGCAGACGAGGATTCTCCGATGAACGTCGCCCTCGCGACCCTGGCTATCGCGCACGACCAGGCCGGTATCGAATATCTCTCCCTCGACGAAGTATTCGACGCGTTGCGCGCAGCTGATGTCGCCGTCGATCGGGAGTCCCTCGCCAAGGGCATCGGGCGCGCCGGTAAGCGCGTCACGCATAGGGCCGGTAAGGCCGGGAAGCAATACCGACTTGCCATGAGGGGCCGACCAGTCGCGGAGAAGGTCCTTGGGAGCGGCGACCTCACCGTCCTCCACGTAGATGGAACAACACCTCGACAGGACCGTCGGGCGCTCGGCGAAGTGCTCGGAAAGCTGAAAGGAGCCGTGCGTGTATGCGACCCCTACTACGGGGTCAGGTCACTCGACAGCCTCGAACTGATACCGAAGTCTGCAGAAGTCCGGGTCTTGACGGGCAGGACTAACGAGAGCGCCCGAAGCTGGCTGGGGCTTTGAAGGATTTCAAGAAGGAGCGTCCAAACGTCGAGCTACGGCTCACAGATCGGCCGCAGGATCTGCATGATCGCTTTGTCCTAAGCGATGCGCAACTCCTTATCGTCGGCCACGGTCTGAAAGACATCGGCAACAAGGAGTCGTTCGTGATTGCTCTCTCGAAGTCGCTGGCCGGCGATCTTCTTGCGGAAGTCCGACGGGCATTCGACGAGAAGTGGGCGAAGGCAGCACCGCTCTAGGCCCGAAACGGCTGGCGCGAAGCATGACTGCTTCCTCGCGAGCGTCACCACCGCATTCCGCGACCGACTGGCACTGTCACTCGGAGGAGGCTATGACGGCCTGGCCCACCTTGCGGAGCGACTCGCGTAGCTCGGCCGGCTCGCGAACCGTGAACGGCCAGCCGAGCGACGCGAGCATCCTGGCCGCCGCGTCGAGATCGTCCGAATGCGCTCGGAGGAGCACGCCCTCCTCGATCTGCTCCGGCTCGCCGACCCATCGCGGGATCCGGCGCCTCGCCTCCTCCAGCGTGGTGTCGAACACGATCTCGAGCCGCCATCCCCACGGCGTCGCCGCGATCGAGCGCTCGACGTGCTCGACGGCGTCGAAGCCCTCCGGCGGGCTCGCGCGTTCGGGCCGGAGCTCCGCCGATCGCACCCGGTCCACCCGGAACGTCCGGATCTCGCCCGAGCGTTCGTCGTCGGCCGCCAGGTACCACCGGCCGGCGTGGAACACGAGCCCGTACGGCGCCACGATCCGGTCGGTCTCCTCTCGGCCGGGCGTCGCGTACCGGATCAGGGCGCGCCGCTTCTGACGGATCGCGGCGGCGAGCGTGAGGACGACCTCGGTCGCCGGCGGCTGCGGCTCCCTCGGCGTCCAGGTCCACCCCAGGCTCCCCTCGAGCGCGCCGACCCGGTCGCGGAGCTCGGTCGGGAGCACCCGCAGGATCTTCGCGAGCGCCTCCTCGACGGCCGCCTCCGCGGTCGAGATCCCGGTCTGCCGGCTGACGATGAGCCCGAGCACCACGGCCGTCGCCTCGTCGTCGGTCAGCATCAGCGGCGGGAGCTTGAAGCCCGGCCGCAGCCGGTAGCCGCCGTAGGGACCGCGCTCGGTCTCGACGGGGATGCCGAGCTCCTCGAGCTTGACCGCGTAGCGACGGACGGTGCGCGGGTCGACCTCGAGCCGTTCGGCGAGCTCGCGCCCGCTCACCGTGCCGCGGGCCTGGAGGACCTCGAGCATCGCCAGGAGCCGTGTCGCCGGCCTCGACGCCCCGGATCCGTTCACGGTCGCGAGGATATCTCGGGATCAGGACCGAAACCGTCCGCATCTCCCCCTAGCGTGAAGCGAGGTGGCCGCGATAGACGTGGCCTGAGGGGAAGGAGGACGCCATGACCGACGTCACGAACGCGGAGGAGATCCGGCCGTTCCGGATCGACGTCTCGGACGCCGAGCTCGAGGACCTGCGCGACCGGCTCGCCCGGACGCGCTGGCCCGACGAGCTGCCGGGCGTCGGCTGGAGCTACGGGGTCGGCCTCGACTACGTGAAGGAGATGACCGAGCACTGGCGGACCTCGTTCGACTGGCGCAAGCAGGAGGCCGTGCTCAACGAGTTCCCGCAGTTCACGACGACGATCGACGGCACCGACGTGCACTTCCTGCACGTGCGCTCGCCCGAGCCGAACGCGATGCCGCTGATCCTCACGCACGGGTGGCCGGGCTCGGTCGCCGAGTTCCTCGACGTGATCGGTCCGCTGACCGATCCGGTCTCGCACGGCGGCGACGCGGCCGACGCGTTCGACCTGGTGATCCCGTCGATCCCCGGCTACGGGTTCTCGGGGCCGACGAACGACACGGGCTGGGACAGCGCGCGCGTCGCGAAGGCGTGGGACACGCTCATGAAGCGCCTCGGGTACGAGCGGTACGGCGCCCACGGCGGCGACGCCGGCGCCCTGGTCACGCGCGAGCTCGGCATCCTGAAGCCGGAGGGGCTCGTCGGCGTGCACGTGCTGCAGATCTTCGCGTTCCCCTCGGGCGACCCCGAGGAGATGGCCCGGATGGACGAGTTCGAGCAGGCGGGGATGGCGAACCTCGCGAGCTTCGACGAGCACTCCGGCTACCTGAAGATCCAGCAGACGCGGCCGCAGACGCTCGCGTACGCGCTCACCGACTCGCCGGCCGGCCAGCTCGCGTGGAACAGCGAGCTGTTCATGGGATGGGGCGGCGAGAACGTCGGCAACGTGGACCGCGACCGGTTCCTCACGCACGTGTCGATCTTCTGGTTCACGGCGACCGCGGGCTCGGCGGCGCGCATGTACCTCGAGGACGCGAGGTCGGGCGCCGGCTACCGCGAGGTGCCGAACGAGACGCCGACCGGCGTGTCGGTGTTCCCGTACGACTTCCGCTCCGTGCGGGCGTTCGCCGAGCGCTCGAACAACATCGTCCACTGGTCGCAGTTCGATCGCGGCGGGCACTTCGCCGCCTCGGACGCGCCGGACCTGCTGGTCGGGGATCTGCGGACGTTCTTCCGCCGCTTCCGGTGAGGTTCGGGATGCGGCTTCGAGTCTCTGGGTAGAGACCGACCGGACAAGACCGTCGCCCGGACCGGAGGAGGCACCCGATGGGCATCGTGATCTACGACAAGAGCATGTCCCTCGACGGCTTCATCGCCGGAGCGAACATGCGGCTCGAGGCGGGCCTCGGGGACGACGGAGAGCGGCTCCACGACTGGGCCTTCCAGGATCCGGCCGGCATGGAGATGCTCCAGCGCGAGATCGCCCAGCTCGGCGCGGTGATCTGCGGACGCCGGACCTACGACATGTCGATCCCGCACTGGGGGCCCGACGGTCCGACGGGCCAGGCTCGCGTCCCGCTGTTCGTGCTGTCCCACGGCGTGCCGGACGACGTCCCCGAGGGCGGCGCGTACACGTTCGTCGACGACCTCGACAAGGCGCTCGCGATGGCGCGGGAGGCCGCGGGCGACAGGAACATCAGCGTCATGGGCGCAGACGTCGGACGCCAGTTCCTCGAACGCCGGCGTGGTCGACGAGATCTCGGTGCATCTCGTGCCCGTGCTGTTCGGGAGCGGCACGCCCCTGTTCGGCGAGGGCGTGGACGAGCACGTCACGCTCGAGTTCGCCGGGGTGTCCGAGAGCGAGCACGCCACGCACCTGCGCTACCGCGTCGTCCGCGACGGCTGACGGAGCCGTCCATCCCTGGCCCATCGAAGCCTCGAGCTCGGCGATCCGGGTACCAGGTGTCACACGCATGGTCCGTTGGACGGAGCCGGGAGCCGATGCACAGACTGGTTCATCCCGGGTGAAAGGGGTGACCAGTGAACGACGACTCAGGGCAGGAACAGGCTCGCGTGGCCGACGAGGCGCGACGCATGGCCCATGAGCAGGCGAAGTCGGCCGAGGAGCGGGCGAGCGCCGAGGTCGAACGGGCGAGGGCCGATGCGGAACGGGTCTCGGCGGATTCGCTCACGGGCGAGGGGAAGCAGGAAGGGCTGAGGCAGCTCGGGGTGATCTACGGTGGCTTGATCCTCATCGGCCTGTACATGGTGCAGCCGTTCCTGGTAGCGCCGTCGCTCGACACGTCCGCGAGCATCTCCGTCATCGCGTTCGCGGTGGCGATCCCGTTCCTGGCGGCGCTCATCCTGCTCAACCGGCAGGAGATCTTCCGTGACCGGCGATCGCCATCCGTCACCGTCACCATCGCGAACTCCATCGCCCAGGGGGCAGCGTTCGTCGGGATCGTCGCCGGCTTCTGGCACATCACGTGGGTCGCCGGGGTGACGTTCCTGGGTGCCGCGATCGTGGCGATGGGGGTGCACTCGGCCGGCTGGTGGCGCGTCGAATCGACGCACGATCAGACGTCCTAGGGCATCGCTCGACGCGCCGGAGGCGCGGCGTTGATAGCGTTGAGACCGATGAGCGTTCGGCGCGTAATCGTCGATCACGTGCTCTTCGTCGTGGCAGACGTGGCCGCAAGCCGACGGCTCTACACGGCAGCCCTCGCCCCACTCGGGTACGAGGAACTTTACGTTCAGGAAGACTGTGTCAGCTACGGGGCCGAGGACCTGGACGACTTCACGATCTGCCAAGGGGAGCCCGTGACCACGGCGGCTCATGTTGCGTTCTCCGCCGAGGGTCGGGAGGAGGTAGACGCGTTCTTCGAGGCCGCCGTCGCGAATGGTGCAACAACGCGAGGCGAGCCCGGCGTGTGGACGCAGTACTCCGAGCGGTACTACGCCGCATTCGTGAACGACTTGCATCAGAACAACGTCGAGGCCGTATGGCACGCGCCCGACCCGGTGATCGACGCGCCTCACCGTCCCGGCGTCCCTTGATCCTCACGGTGCCAGGGCCGGGCCACAGCCCGCCGGATCCCGACCGGGCTCGACCCGCTCGCCGGACGAAGGAACCGTCGCGACCAGCACGGCCGGCGCTACGACGGAACTCGCGCTCCGGCTGAGATCGTCCCGGTCACCGACGTCCCGGCACCGGGCGAGGACTCGACGCTGAACGTGCCGCCCAGCGCCTCGAGGCGATCCCTCATGCCCTGCAGCCCCGTCCCGAGCGGGGTGTGCTCGGGATCGAACCCTTTCCCGTCGTCGGTCACCTCGAACGTGACCGTCCCGTCCCGGTCGGCGAGCCGAACCCGGGCGCTCGACGCGTTCGCGTACTTCGCGACGTTCTGGAGCGCCTCCAGGCAGCAGAAGTACACGGCGGCCTCCACCTCCTGCGGATAGCGGCCGATCCCCTCGCCCTCGACCTCGACGGGGAGCGCCGCCTTCCGCGCCTGCGCGTCGAGCGCGGCGACCAGGCCCTTGTCCGCGAGCAGCGGTGGGTAGATCCCGCGCGCGAGGTCGCGCAGGTTCTCGAGCGCGTCGGTCGCCGCCGCCTGCAGCGTGTCGAACGTGGCGGCGATCTCGGGTGCGTCGCGTTCGGCGAGCCGGCGCGCGAGGCTCAGCTGGACGCCGAGCGCGACGAGCTGCTGCTGCGCGCCGTCGTGCAGGTTGCGTTCGAGCTGCTTGGCGCGCTCGTCCTGCGCCGTGACGATCCGGCGGCGCGAGGCGCGGAGCTCCTCGATCAGCCGGACGTTGCGGAGCACGAGGCCGGCCTGCGCCGCGAGGTCGCGGACGAGCCGCTCCTTCGACGGGTTCATCGGGTCGCTCGGCGGCATCGTCACCGAGAGCGCGCCGAGGAGCTCGCCGAGGTGGCGGACCTCGACGCCGTCCTCCCCCTCGCCGAACCCGCCCGGGCGCCCGTCCTCCACCGCGACGGGCGGGGCCGAGCCGTTCTCGGGCCACGACGCCGCCGGCCGGAGCTCCTCGCCGAACCGCAGCCACACGCGGGCCGAGCTCGCGCCGGTCCCGCTCGCGAGGATCTGCGCCATGCGCGGCAGGACGTCCTCGGCGGCGAACCCCGTCGCGACCTTGTCCGAGAACTCGGACAGGACCTCGTACGGCGTGGCGCGCTTGCCGTACACGATGCGGTTCGCGAGGTGCCGGACGCGTTCGCGCACCGGCTGGAACGCGACCGCGATCGCGACCGCGGTCAGGATCGTGAGGAACGAGTTCCCCTGGTCGCCGACGATCGTGCCCACGCCGATCACGATCGCGACGTACACGAGGGTGAACAGCGCCGCGAGGATCCCGTACACGAGCGCCTTGCTCACGACGAGGTCGAGGTCGTACAGCCGGTACTTGAACAGCGCGACCAGGATCGTGGCCGGGATGCCGAACAGGATCAGGAACACGAGGAGCGTGAACATCACGACCGCGACGATCGTCTCGTCGCAGTTGCACGCGACGAGGCTCGCGAGCGAGATACCGATCGATGCGACGACGAGGGCGGCCACCAGCCCGAGCCATCGGATCTGCTGTCGCAGCTCCGCGTCGCCGCGGCGGTAGCGCAGGATCATCGCCGGGAAGCAGGCGAGGATCGACAGGACCGTGACCCACGACGAGGCCACGAGAACCGGCCCCACGATGCCTTCGGCGCTCGGGACCGCGAACGGGTTCGGGAAGCTCAGCCCGGCGATCGGGTTGACGGGGCCCGGCTTGAGCATGAAGCCGACGTAGGTCACGACCGCGCCACCGATCGCGAGCCACAGCACCGGCCGCCACCTGGGCGAGGGCGGCCGGCCGTCCGGGAAGAGCAGCAGGAGCATGCCGAGCGCGACGAACGCGAAGATCCAGAACTGTCCGAGGAGCGTCGAGATCTCCTCGGCGCGCGGGGAGCGAGCCGGGATAGGTCAGCATCCCGATGCCGGCGTAGAGGGTCCCGAACGTCAGCAGCCCGTAGATCAGGCCGACGGCCACCAGGCACCAACCGACGACGTTCCGCGCGCGGACGGCGATCAGCAGACCCGGCACGACGTAGAGCAGGCATCCGATCGTGCCCGCCGCGTTGAACAGGAGGTCGGCCTCGTCGGTGTTGAGCTCGTCGCGGCCGAGCACGAGGAACACGACGTTCGCGACCGTGAGCAGGGCCACGAAGCCCCCCACCGCGAGGGCGGTCCGCCTCGTCGTCCGTTCGGTCATCCGACCTCCGCCCCGATTGTTACCTCTCCAGACCGCCCCTGCGAAGGGTGGCCGCACCTGCTGGCGGAGGTGATGCTGGTACGAGCACGCGGGTGCACCGGAGATTGCCGGGAGACCGTTGACCTCGTGAGCCCGGACCTAGGAGACCGTGAACGTCTCCCTCGAGTTCGTCGTGAAGTCCAAGGCCGTGTACTCCACGCCCGGCTCGAGATCGATCGTGAGGAAGACCGATTCGCCCGACGGGATCGTCTGCATGCCTCCGAGGAAGGTCACGGGTGGCTGGCCCTGATACCCGCCCCCGATCCACTGGTCGACGTCCCTGACACTTCTTCCCGGGCTCGAGCGCGGCGAGGACCAGCTCATGGGGCTTCGTGCCGTCGTTCAGGAACAGCACCGTCTGCTCGCCGGCCGAGAGCGCGGGGACCTGAAGTTCGTCGTCGGTCGCCGAGATCGTGGCGTCCGGCTCGGGAAGCGTGAGGCCGGTGTCGCCGGCGATGGTGAACACCTCATACATGCCGAGGTTCGCGTGCGGCGTTCCTTCCGGGTCGGGGAAGAAGCACAGGAACGCGTAGCTGCCCGGCTCCAGCGTCCGGGTCACCGTGATGGACTCGCCGGGCGACAGCCCGGGCACGCCGGCGATGTCGTCAGCCCATTCGGGGGGTTCCTGTCCGGACTCGATCACCGCTCGCACGTCCTCCTCGGTCTTGCCCTCTTCGATCCGCGCGAACGCGAACTCGTGAGGGAGTCCGCCGGTGTTCGTGAAGCGCATCTGGACGACGCCTCCGGCAACCTCTGCGGGAACATCGAACGAATACTCGGTGGCCCCGACCTCGACCGTCGTGGCCTCCGGCGACGGTGATGGAGACGTCCCGCCCCCGCCGTCCTCCGTGCAGGCGGTCAGGAGCAATATGGTTGATCCAACGATGGCGATGAGTGGTCGTCTCATGGGGATCTCCTCTCGTTCATACATGCGCCTTACCCGGTACCAGCGCCGCTCAACTCCTTCGGCCGTTCCCTCGCCGGACCTGTTCCGGGCTTCTCACGTTGACCATCGCACCAAGCCTCGGCCACTCGGAGCTGCGTGCCAACCGTGCCTGCCCGCCGAGTGGGGAGGCCGAAACACATCGAACGTCCGGGGTGCTCGCACCCCCAAGCTGGGCGTCCTCCCCGATGTCCGCCCAACTCATCGACGGGACGGCGGCCGGGATCCGGTGTCCTCCGCCTACCATGGCGGTCCGATGCCCACCCGAGACGACATCCGGAACGTCGCGATCGTGGCCCACGTGGACCACGGCAAGACCACGCTCGTCGACGCCATGCTCTGGCAGTCGGGAGCCTTCCGAGCGAACCAGGACGTGGCCGAACGCGTCCTGGACTCGACCGACCTGGAGCGCGAGAAGGGCATCACGATCCTGGCGAAGAACACGGCCGTTCGCCACGGCGACCTGAAGATCAACATCGTCGACACGCCGGGGCACGCGGACTTCGGCGGCGAGGTCGAGCGCGGGCTCACGATGGTCGACGGCGTTCTGCTGCTGGTCGACGCCTCCGAGGGGCCGCTGCCGCAGACGCGGTTCGTGCTCCGCAAGTCGCTCGAGGCCCGCCTGCCGGTGATCCTGGTCGTGAACAAGATCGACCGACCCGACGCGCGCACGATGGAGGTCGTCGACGACGTCTACCAGCTGTTCCTGGACCTCGACGCCGACGAGCACCAGATCGAGTTCCCCATCCTGTTCGCGGACGCGCGGGCCGGCCGCTGCGGACCGAAACCGACCGCGCTGCCCGAGGACCTCGAGCCGCTGTTCGACGCGCTCCGAATCCACATCCCCGCTCCCTCCTACGAGGAAGGCCACCCACTGCAGGCGCTCGTGACGAACCTCGACGCCTCGCCCTACGTCGGTCGCCTCGCGCTCTGCCGCGTTCGACACGGCACGATCCGCCGCGGGCAGGAGGTCGCCTGGTGCCGAGCCGACGGCACGATCGAGCCCGCGAAGATCTCCGAGCTCTACGTCAGCGAGGCGCTCGACCGCGTCGAGGCCGAGGAGGCCGGGCCGGGCGAGATCGTCGCGGTGGCCGGCATCGAGGAGATCACGATCGGCGAGACGCTCGCCGATCCCGACGACCCGCGTCCGCTGCCGGTCACACGCGTCGACGAGCCGTCGCTCTCGATGACGATCGGCATCAACACCTCGCCGCTCTCGGGCAAAGACGGCGACAAGCTCACCGCGCCGCAGGTGAAGGCGCGCCTGGACGCCGAGGTCGTCGGCAACGTCTCGATCCGCGTGCTGCCCGCCGACCAGCCGGACCGCTGGGAGGTGCAGGGCCGCGGGGAGCTGCAACTCGCGGTCCTCGTCGAGGTGATGCGGCGCGAAGGGTTCGAGCTCACGGTCGGCAAGCCGCAGGTCGTCACGCGCGAGATCGACGGCACGCTCCACGAGCCGGTCGAGCGCGTGGCGATCGACGCGCCCGAGGACTACCTGGGCGTGATCACCCAGATGCTCGCGCTCCGGCGCGGCCGGATGGAGAACATGGTGAACCACGGCACCGGGTGGATCCGCATGGAGCACCTGGTCCCCGCGCGTGGCCTGATCGGCTTCCGGACGGAGTTCCTCACCGAGACGCGCGGCACCGGTCAGCTCCACCACGTGTTCGAGGGGTACGAGCCGTGGCACGGCGACCTTCGAACGCGCCCCACCGGCTCGCTCGTCGCCGACCGGACGGGCGCCACGACCGCTTTCGCGCTGCTCACGCTCCAGGAACGGGGATCGATGTTCGTCGGGCCGGGCGAGGACGTGTACGAGGGCATGATCGTCGGGGAGAATGCGCGATCCGAGGACATCGACGTGAACCCGACGAGAGAGAAGAAGCTCACGAACATGCGCGAGTCCACGTCCGAACAGTTCACGCGCCTGATCCCAAAGCGCTCACTAGTGCTCGAGCAAGCCCTCGAGTTCATCCGCGAGGACGAATGCGTGGAGGTGACGCCGCAGATCGTCCGTCTGCGCAAGGTTCTGCTTCCTCAGCAAGAGCGCGCGAAGGCCGCACGCCGCGGCCGACCGCAGTCCGAGGACTGAGCCTGGCCTTCAGACCGCCGCTCGTGCCAGACGATCGGCCACGGCGACGCGCCCCCGCCCGAGCACAGCGGGATCGCGGAACAGTACGAAGTGGTAGTTGGCGAGCTCGAGGTAGGCGTAGAGCTCGAACGCGAGCTGCTCGACGTTCACGTCGTCGGCGATGTGACCCAGTCGTTGGGCGTCACCCACGAGCTCGACCATGCCGCCGATCCATTCGCGCTCGACCTGCTCAGCGGCGTCGTGGACGGGTCCGGAGCGCGCATCCTCGTCCGCGAGCAGACCGGCGAAGAAGCAACCACCCGGGAACACCCCCCGCTCGACGTACGAGAAGAACGACGCGAACAGCGCCTCGAGCCGCGGCCCCCCCTCCGGGGCCTCGTACGTCGGCTGCATGACCTCGCGATCGAAGATGGCCTTCGCGGCCTCGATCGTCTCGAGCTGCAGGGCTTCCTTCGAGCCGAAGTGGGCGAACAGCCCGCTCTTGCTCACACCGGTCGCCTCGGCCAGCCGGCCGATCGACAGACCGCGGATCCCCTCGACCGACGCGAGGCGCGCGGCCGCCAGCAGGATCGCTTCGTGCGTCCGCTCGCCGTCGGACCGCCGTGTACGGGTAGGTGTTGGCATCTTGACAAGATAGCACGGTCGTTCGTAGTATCCGGGGAACCTAGAACGCACGACCGTGCGGTCTAGCGAGAGGAGGAGCCGATGCCCGACACGACCGAGACCTTCCAGATCCCGCTCGAGGTCGCCGAGGCCTACGAGGCACGGTTCGTGCCCGCGCTCTTCGCGGGGTGGGCCGAGCGGCTGGTCGACGAGGTGGACATCCCCGAAGGGGCGCGCGTCCTCGACGTGGCGTGCGGGACCGGCGCCGTCGCTCGTGTGGCGGCCGATCGCGCCGGCGGCGCGGGGAGCGTCGTCGGCCTCGACCTGAACGAGGCGATGCTGACGGTCGCGAAGCGGATTCGGCCGGACCTCGAGTGGCGCCAAGGCGACGCGAGCGAGCTGCCGTTCCCCGACGATTCGTTCGACGTGGTGACGTGCCAGGCGGCACTGATGTTCGTCCCCGATCCGGAGGGGGCGGTGCGAGAGATGGCGCGCGTCGTCACCCCCGAAGGTCGGGTCGGCGTCCAGGTGTGGGACCGGCGTGCGGACCAGCCGGCATACGACCCGTTCATCGACGTCGTCGAGCGCCGCGCGGGCCCGGAAGCGGTGAGCCTGCTGAACGCGTACTTCAACCGCGGCGACCGCTCGATGCTGGAGGCCTCGTTCCGTTCGGCCGGTCTCGTCGTCGATGCGACCTCCACGGAGTCGAGGACGATGCGGTTCTCCTCCATCGGCGAGCTGGTCGCGATCGAGGTCCAGAGCACTCCACTCGGCGAGCGGCTGAGCGAGGACATCGTGCGGGCGATCGTCGACGATGCTCGCGTCGCGCTGCGGCCGTTCTCGACGGACGGTGAGGCGCTCGACGTCCCGCTACAGGGCCACATCATCATCGCGCATCCGGCCTGAACACCCGGGCGCACGGCCGACAGGGTGAGTGACGACATGTTCGAGCAGGCCGTCGCCACGGCGAGCGAACGGCTGGGTGAGGTCCCCGGCGATCTGCGGCTGGAACGCTTCCACGAAGGCAGGTGCGTGCAGATCATGCACATCGGTGACTACAGCATGGAGGCCGCGACGCTCGCCAGAAGGCTGCACCACGAGTTCCTTCCTCAGAACGGTCTCGTGCCCAACGGGCTTCACCACGAGATCTATCTGAGCGGTCCCAACAGGGTCGCGGCCGCGAAGCAGCGGACGGTGTTGCGTCAGCCGGTGCGGTGGCGGGCCAGCCGATTCATTGCCTGACTTCCGCGCGTTCGGACCGGCCGGCTAAATGTCCCGGAATCCGGTCAGAGGTTGGCCACGTTGTCCGGGATGATGCCCGAGGAAGCTCGTCGAGCAGATCGGAGGACCGGCATGGCACAGGCACAGGCGATCGACGACGGCCGTCACGACTTCGACTTCCTGTTCGGGCGCAGACGGATCCAGAACCGCAAGCTCGTCGACACGCTGGATCCCGAGTCCACGGAGTGGGTGGAGTTCGAGGCGTTCGGCGAGGCGCAGCCGATCCTCGGCGGGCTCGGGAACGTGGACCTGTTCTCCGTCCCGGCCCTGCCGCCGACCGGTCAGCCGTACGAGGGCTTCACGCTCCGGCTCTTCGATCCGGAAACCGGCCTCTGGAGGATCTGGTGGGCGTCGACGCGCTTCCCCGGGGAGCTCGACAACCCGGTCGAGGGCCGCTTCGACGGCGACCTGGGCGAGTTCCTGTGCGACGACGTGATCGCGGGCCGGGCGGTCAAGGTTCGGTACCAGTGGACCGTCGTCTCGGAGACGACCAACCGGTGGGAGCAGTCGTTCTCGTACGACGGCGGCGCGACCTGGAGCTCGAACTGGGTCAGCGACGCGACGCAGATCGGTTGACGCCTTAGGCTTCGTGAGCGTGACCGTCCTTCGTCACACGCAGGAGATCGAGCGGCCGGTGGAGGACGTGTTCCGCGTAGTCGTCCGCGGCGGTGAGTTCGCGACATGGAATCCGACCGTCACCAGCTCGCGCCGGCGGTCACCGCTTCACGCTCACGGATCTCGAAGGTCGAACCCGCGTCGACCACGAGCTCGAGATGATCCCGAAGGGCTTGTTCAAGGTCTTCTCCCCGCTCATGTCGTCGATGGGCAAGCGGAACCTCCGGGCGACCGCGTCGGCGCTGGACGAGTTCCTGACGAAGACCGGATCAGGTTGAGCCGCGGTGCAGGTGGCCGCACCCCTCGCGGGTGCGACCACCACCCCTTCCAGAAGCCTCCCATTCAAGCCGTCTTGAAGAACCCCACGGCGATGGTCTGGTTCCCGCTCACCTCGAGCGCCAACACCTCGAGCTCGTACACGGTGTTGGCTTCGAGGAACTCCACCGGCACGCGGAGGCTGTTCATCGTCGGCGGCACGTGGACGTCGTAAATCGGGCGTGAGAACCCGTGGGGGTCGTCATCGACTTCCTTCGTGACGATCACCTCGTAGCCGGTGATGTCCACCGGTCCGCCGGCCACCGTCTCGGTGACGTCCAGCCAGCGCACCACCAGATCCCGGAGCGGCACGGGGTTCTTCCTGGTGCCGCGCGGTTCCTCGGCGAGCGCCGGCGCCTCGATCGTGGGCGGAGCGGGCACGTCGTGGGTGAAGGTTGCGCTCCCCATCAGGATCTTCCCGTCGAACGACGCTCCCCTCACCGAGTACTCACCTTCGGGGAAGGTGGCCTGGAGGTCGGCGAACGAGAACTCCGACTCCGGGGGTTCCCGCGACTCGAAGAAGATGCCGGCCATCGCCAGATCGCGCAGCTGGCTCTCGGGCGTGACCTTCAGCACCAGTCGGCCGGCGGGGTCGAACACGCAGAGGACCTTCCAGCCGTCGTCGTCGAACGCGCCGTGCACGCCGATGTCCCGGTCGGTCGCGTTGTACTCGATGATCAGCTTGGCGGTCGCGATCTCCGTCGTCTGGCTCGGCTTCGCGTCCGCCGGGGGACACGATCCCATCGCCGTGACCTGGGACGCCTGCCCATCTCCGAGTGTGGATGGTCGGCCGTTGGCCCCCGCAACGATGGCGCTCCCCGCCAAGACGATCGACGCCGCGATCGCACCGATGACCAGCTTCCATCGCCCGTGCATGGTGCCCTCCTCTCGCTCGCGACCCGGGACCGCTCGCTGCGGTTCCGCGTTCATGCTCGCCAGGGTCGCCGATGAGCGATGAGACCGACGTGAGCCGGAGATGAGTCGCGGATGAGGCTAGCGTCCGGCCTCATCGAGCAGGCGCCGAAGGACCGGCAATACCGCTCGATCGGCGCGGACCACGTGATCGACTACACGCGTGATCGACCGGACGTACCCGCTGAGCGAGGTCCCGGCGGCGATCCGCTCTCTGGAAGAGGGACACGCGCGAGGGAAGATCGTCATCACCGTGAAGTCTTCGCATCGCTAGGCTGTCGACATGCAGGAAGCGCAACCGATGGCCGTGGTTCAGGCGTGGGACAGCGCGCTTCGAGCCGGCGACTGGGAGGCGGCACGCGCCACGCTCGCCGACGACGCCGCCTACGAGATCCCCGGCGACGACCCCGTCTCGTGCACGAACGCCGATCAGGTCGTCGCGCTGATGCGCTCGTGGAAGGGAAAGCTCCCCGACGTCGAGGTCGTCGAGTGGGAGACGATCGGCTCGCGCGTCCTCGCGCAGCTCCGCCAGCCGGCGTGGGGTGAGGACGCCGATTGGTTCCAGGTGCTCACCGTCGAGGGCGGGCTGATCCGCCGGCTCGACGACTACCCCACACGGGAGGAAGCCCTCGCCGCGATCGGCGGCGGCGAGGGCTAGCACCGCCGGAGCGGGCTCGGGATAACCCGACGCCGAACATGCCGGGTGGCAGGATTGGGGTCGCGGCTACCCGGGACCTAGGCTCCAGTCATGGACACAGAGCTCTCACTCCCAGCCGCTCCACCCTCGTCCACGCGGAACCCGCTCGTCCGAGCGCTGCGAGCGCCGTTCGAGCTTCGGACGTGGAAGGAGACGCTCCAGCTCCTTCTCAACCTGCCGTTCGGCATCGCGACGTTCACGATCGTCGTGACCGGGTTCGCGACCGGGTTCGGCCTGCTGATCACGCTGCTCGGCATCCCGATCCTGATCGCCATGCTCTACGTCTCGCGATGGATGGGCACCGTCGAGCGCGTCCGCGCCGGCCTGCTGCTCGACCTCGACGTGCCGCGGCCGTACCGCCCCGATCCCCCGCGCGACCGCTGGTGGCGCGTCTACATCTCACGCGCGACCGACCCGGCGACGTGGATGGAGATCGGCTACCACCTGTTGATGCTGCCGATCGGGATCATCACGTTCTCCGTGGCGTTCACCTTCTGGGTGACCGGGCTCTCGCTCCTGTTCCTGCCGGCGTTCGCGTGGGCGCTCCCGGACTCCGTCGGGATCCTCGACGCGTGGGTGCAGGTCACCGTCGACACCGAACCGACCGTGGTCGTGGTCGGCCTCCCGACGGACGGCTGGGTCATCGACACGCCGATCGAGTTCGCGCTCGTCTCCTTGTTCGGGTTCGGCCTCATCCTGCTCACGCCGTGGGTCGTCCGAGGGCTCGCGAACGCCAACCGGTTCCTGGTCCGCGGCATGCTCGGCACCGACGTGATCGAACGGGTGCAGACGCTGACCACGTCGCGAGCGGCGGCGGTCGACCTCGCCGCCGAGGACCGCCGCCGGATCGAACGAGATCTGCACGACGGTGTGCAGCAGCGGCTCGTGTCGCTGGCGATGGATCTCGGCCGCGCGAAGGACAAGCTCGACACCGACCCCGATCGCGCGAAGGAGCTCGTCGACGAGGCGCACGAGGAGGCCAAGCGCGCGATCACCGAGGTCCGCGACCTCGCGCGAGGGATCCACCCCGCGGTGCTCACCGACCGGGGGCTCGACGCCGCCCTGTCGGCGCTCGCGGCCCGCTCCCCCGTGCCGGTGGAGGTCCGCGTCGACGTCGCCGAGCGGCCACCGGCGTCGGTCGAAGCGGCCGCCTACTTCGTCGTGAGCGAAGCGCTCGCCAACGTCGCCAAGCACGCGAACGCGTCGAAAGCGAGCGTGACCGTGCGACGCAGCGGCGACCGGCTCACTATCCAGGTGCAGGACGACGGTGGCGGCGGCGCCTCGATCGGCGAGGGCACCGGGCTGGCGGGCCTCCGCGACCGCGTCGGCGCGCTCGACGGCGAGCTGCACCTGCTCTCGCCCGAGGGCGGGCCCACCGTGCTGATGGCGGAGATCCCGTGCGCGTCGTGATCGCCGAGGACGGCGTCCTGCTCCGCGAGGGTCTCGCGCACCTCCTCGCGGACGAGGGCCACGAGGTGGTGGCCACGGCCGGAGACGCGCTCGGCTTGGTCGAGGCCGTCGAGCGAGATCGACCGGACATCTGCATCGTCGACGTCCGGATGCCGCCGACCTTCACGGACGAGGGGCTGCGCGCGGCGGTCGAGATCCGTTCGCGCTGGCCCGGCACGCCGGTGCTCGTGCTCTCGCAGTACGTGGAGGAGCGCTACGCGACCGAGCTGCTCTCGAGCGAATCGAGTGCGGTCGGGTATCTGCTGAAGCAGCGCGTGGCCGACGTGCGCGAGTTCCTGGATGCGCTCGAACGGGTCGCCGGTGGCGGGACGGCGCTCGATCCCGAGGTGGTCGCCCAGCTCCTCGCCCGAGCCCGCCGGCACCCGAGCGACGAGCTCACCCAGCGGGAGCACGAGGTCCTCACGCTCATGGCCGAGGGGCTCTCGAACGCGGGGATCGCGCAGCGGTTGGTGGTGACCGAGGGCGCCGTCGAGAAGCACGTCACGAGCATCTTCACCAAGCTCGGTCTCGCGCCCGCGGAGACCGATCACCGGCGGGTCCTCGCCGTGCTCCGATACCTCGACGACCGCTGACGCTCGCCGTCCGACCCGGCAGTGCGTCTACGCCCGGTCCGGGCTCACCCGAACCTCGCGCCGGCGTCCGGTTCGGTGCGCTTCAACCACACGACCAGGCCCGCCGCCACCGGCGCGAGCAGGATCGCGACCATCGCGGTCAGGCTCTCCTTGGCCCCCCAGCCGGCGAGCCCGACGGCGAGGCACATCAGAGCGCCGGCGAGCATGACGATCTCGGCCGCGCGATAGATCTCCGGATACTCGAAGCGGGTCTGGAGCGTTCGGGTGAGGAGCACGATCGACAGCACGGACGCCGCGAGCGAGCCGACGAGGAGCCAGCGCACGGCGTCCGGCAGGGGCTCGGCGACGTGCTCGACCGTGTTGAGGACCGCCGCGCCGCCGGCGGCGATGGCAATCACCAACGGGAGGTGCAGGTGGAGCCAGTGCTGGGTCCTTCGCGCGATCGGCACGCGGTGGGACACGAGATCGAAGTAGAGCCACCACAGACCGATCGCGATCACGACGCCGAGCAGGCCGACGGTGATCCCGTCGAACCCGAGATCGCGGACGTCGGCCATACCGTCGACCGCGCCGACGATGACCTCGCCGAGGACGATGATGACGAACAGCCCCATCGCTCGATCAGCGACGGGGTCGTCGCGATCCTCGCGTCGCCGTGCTGGGTCGCGGGCGGTTTCCATCGGTACATCCCGATGACCCACCCCACCACCTCGGCGGCCAACGCGACCGCCCACAACCAGTAGATGGCCGGCTCGTCGAACGCGACGCTGACCGCGAACAGCACGGCGGCCACGAGGTAGCCCGCCGAATAGGGGAAGGACCCCGGCCGATGGTGCGGGTCGTGCAGGCCCGTTCGGAACCACAGGACGACGAGGATCATGGTGTTCGCCGCGTACGCGAGCGCGAACCCGGTGGACCCGTCCCCCGGTACATCCCCGATGTAGACCGCCATGACGGCGACGGCCAGCATCTGGCCGAACGTGAAGACGCGGACGCTCACGTCGTTGGTCGTGTGCAGGTCGTGGTAGAGCGTGCCGTTCAGCCACGAGGACCAGACCGCATAGAACAGGAACACGAACCAGGCGACCCCGGACCATGTGGGATGCGCGGCCAGGCGATGGGCGAGCTGCGAGATGACGACCACGAAGACCAGGTCGAAGAACAGCTCGAGGAAGGTCACGCGCCGGTCCCTGGCGCGGTCCTCGTAGCGGCCGGGCGGCTGCCACAGGCGCCGGAAGGTGGACGGGCCAGCCATGGCCCGAATCTAACCCTCCGGCGGTTGTCGAAGCCCCAGGTGGCGTGGAACACTCGCTGGCCGCCCGCCGCTAGGCTTCATGCCCGGCCCGGGCGCGAACGCAGGCAGGGGGTGCGGGTGTGCGGGGTCGAACGGGGCACGTCCTCGTCGTCGATGACGACGCGCTGAACCGACGGCTCCTCACCGCGACGCTCGCCCGGGAGGGACTCCGGACCACCTCGGCCACCGACGGCGCCGAGGCGCTCACGGCGATCCGCGAGGACCCTCCCGACGTGATCCTGCTCGACATCGAGATGCCGGGGATCGACGGGTTCGAGGTGCTCGAGCGGATCAAGGGCGACGAGGCCGTCCGGCACCTGCCGGTGATCATGATCTCGGGCCTGGACGACACCGAGAGCGTGGTGCGTTGCCTCGAGATCGGCGCCGACGACTTCCTGCCGAAGCCGTTCGACGCGGCGATCCTCCGCGCGCGCATCAACGCCGGACTCGACCGGAAGGCGCTCTACGACCTCGAACGCGATCGCGTCCGCGAAATCTTCATGCGCTTCCTGCCGGAATCGGTCGTGGACGACGTCCTTGCCCGGACCGACGGCGACGCGCGGATCCACCCGGAGCTGCTGACCGGCACGGTTCTGTTCGGAGACCTGCGCGGCTTCACGAGCTTCGCCGAGGGCCGCCCGGTGGACGAGGTCATCGAGGCGATCAACACGTACCTCACGCTCGATGACCGACGCGGTGCTCGACCACGGTGGCACGCTCGTCGACTACATGGGCGACGGGATCATGGCCGCATTCGGCGCGCCCGTCGCGACCGACGAGCACGCGGACCTCGCGCTCGCCGCCGCACGGGCGATGGCCGGCGAGCAGCTCGCGACGTTCAACGCGTGGCTGAGCGCATCCGGCGTGGAGCAGCCGCTCCGGATGGGGATCGGGATCAACTCGGGCCCGGTGCTGTCCGGGAGCGTCGGCTCGCCGAGACGCCTCGACTACACCGTGATCGGCGACACGACGAACACCGCCTCGCGGATCGAGGCGATGACGAAGGAGCTCGACCACTCGGTGCTGTTCTCGGAGCGGACGAAGGACTTCGCTGCGCGAGGTTCCGGAGGACGCGGTGTCGCTCGGCGAGTTCGAGATCCGCGGACGGAGCTGGGAAGATCGGCCTCTGGGCCCTCGACGTCGAGGAGCCCGCATGACGACGCTCGACGACGAGATCCGCACCCTCCGCGACCGAGTGGCCGAGCTCGAGACGCACGAAGCGGGGCGCGAGCGCGCCGAGAAGGTCCAGGACGCCCTCTACCGGATCGCCGAGACCGCGAGCACGGCGGAGGACATGCAGGACTTCTACCGGCAGATCCACGCGATCGTCGGCGAGCTGATGTACGCGGACAACTTCTACATCGCGCTCTACGACGAGGAGCGGCAGAGGCTCAACTGGCCGTTCTACGTCGACGAGCTGGATACGGACTGGCCGGATCCCCACGTGTGGGAGCCGATCGGAACGGGGCAGGCGCGCGGGATCACCGCGTACCTGCTGCGTGAGGGCCGCCCCATGCTCATGACCACTGCCGACTGGCGGCGGCTGATCGCGCGTGGAGAGATCGACAAGATCGGTGAGGAGGCGGTGGACTGGCTCGGCGTGCCGCTCTCCGCCGAAGGGCGCACCGTCGGCGCGCTCGTCGTGCAGAGCTACCAGGACGAGCGGCGTCACACCGAGGCCGATAAGGAGCTCCTCGAGTTCGTCGGCCGCCACATCGCCTCCGCGCTCGAGCGGACGCGGCTGATCGACGAGACCCGGCAGCGCAACGCGGAGCTCGCGCTCATCAACGACGTCCAGCGCGGACTCGCGATGAACCTGGACATGCAAGCGATGTACGACCTGGTCGGCGATCGGCTCCAGGAGATCTTCGACGCGCAGGTCGTCGACATCGGCGTCCTCGATGAGGCCGCAGGTCTGATCCGCTTCCCGTACTCCATCGAGCGCGGGGTGCGGTTCCCCGACGAGCCGATCGAGGTCATCGGCTTCCGGCGCCACGTGATCGAGACGCGTGAGCCGTTCCTCGCCGACGAGAACCTCGATGAGCTCACCGAGCGATTCAAGCAACCTCGAGTCCTCCAGGGGGAACCGCCCAAGTCGTCGCTGTTCGTCCCGCTGCTGGTAGGAGGCAAGGCGACGGGCGTGATCTCGCTGCAGAACCTCGACCGAGAGCACGCGTTCAGCGACGCGGACGTCCGGCTCCTGACGACACTTGCCGGCAGCCTCAGCGTCGCGCTCGAGAACGCCAGGTTGTTCGAGGAAACGAGACAGCGCAACGCCGAGCTCGCGCTCATCAACGATGTCCAGCGCGCGCTTGCGGAGAACCTCGAGATGCACGCGAAGTACGAGCTCGTTGGTGACCGGTTGCAGGAGATCTTCGATGCGCAGGTCGCGGACATCGGGGTTCTCGACCGCGAGTCAGGCGTGCTGAGATACCCATACTCGATCGAACGCGGGGTCCGCTACCCCGAGGAGACGAGCGAGATAGCCGGCCTGGGTCGCTATGTAGTGGAGACCCGGCAACCGATCCTGATCAACGAGAAGGTCTTGGAGCGGACCGTCGAGCTCGTGGGCGAAGTCCCACTCATGGGTTCGGGGGAGCCGGCGATGTCCGTGCTGTTCGTCCCGCTCATCGTCGCGGGAGAGGCCACCGGCCGGATCTCCCTGCAGAACCTCGATCACGAGCACGCGTTCAGCGAGGCGGACGTTCGTCTGCTCACAACGATCGCCGGGAGCCTGAGCGTCGCGCTCGAGAACGCGCGGCTGTTCGAGGAGACTCGGCAGCGCAACGCCGAACTCGCCCTCATCAACGACGTCCAACGCGCACTCGCGGAGAACCTCGAGATGCAGGCGATGTACGACCTTGTCGGGGACCGGCTCGTGGAGATCTTCGAGGCGCAGGTCGTCGACATCGGGATCATCGACCGCGAGGACGGGCGCCTCCACTACCCCTACACCCTGGAACGAGGCGAGCGGCTGCCCGACCAACCCTCAGGGATCGGGGGATTCGCGAAGCACGTCATGGAGACTCGCGAGCCGCTGCTCATCAACGAGCACATGGACGAACGCGCGGCCGAGCTGGGGTCGAGGGTCGTACAGGGAGAGGAGACGAAGTCGGTCCTGTTCGTCCCGCTCGTGGTCGGCGGCGAGGCGACCGGGAGGATCTCGCTCCAGAACATCGACCGCGAGCACGCGTTCAGCGACAGCGACGTTCGACTGCTCACGACGATCGCGGGGAGCCTGAGCGTCGCGCTCGAGAACGCGCGCCTGTTCGAGGAGACGAGACAGCGGAATGCGGAGCTCGCACTCATCACCGATGTACAACGCGGGCTCGCCGAGAACCTCGAGATGCAGGCGATGTACGACTTGGTGGGAGAACGGCTGGTCGAGATCTTCGACGCGCAGGTCGTCGACATCGGCGTCCTCGACCGTGGAGCCGGGGTGATCCATTACCCCTACACGATCGAGCGCGGCGAACGGTTCCCGGACGAGCCAACACCGCTCGTCGCCGGTCCCGGCGCCTACGTGCTCGAGACGCGGGAACCGCTGCTCATCAACGATCGGTTCGCCGAGCGTGTCGCCGAGTTCGGCGGGGGCTTCGTGCAAGGTGAGCCCCCGAAATCGGCGGTGTACGTGCCGCTCGTGGTCGGGAGGGAGGCGACCGGCCGGATCTCGCTGCAGAGCCTCGATCGTGAGCACGCCTTCAGCGAGGCGGACGTTCGGCTGCTCTCCACGATCGCCGGGAGCCTGAGCGTCGCCCTCGAGAACGCTCGGCTGTTCGAGGAGACCCGACAGCGCAACGCCGAGTTGGCTCTGATCAACGACGTTCAGCGCGGCCTGGCCGAGAACCTGGAGATGCAGGCGATGTACGACCTCGTCGGCGAGCGCCTAGCGGAGATCTTCGACGCGCAGACGGTCGACATCGGGGTGGTGGACAAGGATGCAGGCCAGATCTGGTTCCCGTACTCGATCGAGCGCGGCGTTCGGCTGATCGACCATCCGATCGAGATCATGGGGTTTCGCAAGATCGCCCTGGAGACTCGCGAACCCGTCGTCGTCAACGAGGACATGGAGCGGCGGTGCATCGAGGCCGACAACCCGATCGCGATCGCCGGCGAACCGTCGCAATCGTCCGTCTTCGTCCCGCTTCTGATCGGGAACCGGGGAACGGGTGTGTTCTCGCTCCACAATCTCGATCGCGAACACGCCTTCAGCGAGGCCGACGTCCGGCTCCTCACGACGCTCGCCGGCACACTGAGCGTGGGGCTCGAGAACGCCCGGCTGTTCGAGGAGACCGGCAAGCGCGCGGCCGAGCTCGCGATCATCAACAACGTCGGCCAGGCTCTCGCCGATCAGCTCGAGCTCGACGCGCTGATCGAGCGGCTCGGCGACCAGCTCCGCGAGGTCTTCGACGCCGATCTCGTCTACGTGGCGCTCCACGACACGGCCACCGACATGATCGAGTTCGCCTACTACAGCGAGGACGGAGATCGGAGTGACAACGCGCCGTTGCGCTTCGGCGAGGGGTTGACCTCCAGGATCCTCCAGACCCGGGAGCCGATGCTCCTCAACCGGGCGGAGGCGTTCGAAGAGACCGGGGTTGCGGTGGTAGGGACGCCGGCCAAGTCCTACTTGGGCGTGCCGATCATCGCGGGAAGCTCCGCGATCGGCGTGATCAGCGTCCAGAGCACGGAGCAGGCGGGGCGGTTCGGGGAGGCCGACTCTCGGCTTCTGTCCACCATCGCGGCCAACGTGGGCATCGCGATCGCGAACGCCCGCTTGTACCAGGAGACCGGGCGCCGCGCGAACGAGATGGCTGCGCTGGCCGAGCTCGGGAAGGAGGTGGGCGGGCTCCTCGACCTGGACGCGGTCTTGCACCGCATCGCGGAGCGGGCCAAGGAGCTCCTGGAAGCCAGCGAGAGCGCCGTCTTCCTCCGAGAGCAGGGGGGCGAACGGTTCCTCCCGATCGTCGCGCTGGGCACCGACGCCGAACTCATCATGGCCGATACGATCCATCCCGGCGAGGGGATCCTCGGCGACATCGCGACCCGCGCCGTCGCGGAGGTGGTGAACGATGTCGGAGGCGATCCCCGTAGCGTCCCGATCGCAGGCGCAGACCGCGAGGTCGTGGAGGAGCGGCTCATGGGAGCCCCTCTGCTTGCCGGCGGACGCGTGATCGGGCTGATGGGGATCTGGCGCCCAGGGTCCGCGAGCCGGTTCACGGACGAGGACCTCAGCTTCCTCGTCGGCCTCTCGCAGCAGGCGGCGGTCGCGATCGAGAACGCCCGACTGTTCGGCGAGGTACGAGAGGCGCGAGAGGCCGCCGACGCCGCGAACGAATCCAAGAGCGCGTTCCTCGCGACGATGAGCCACGAGATCCGTACGCCGATGAACGCGATCATCGGGATGAGCGGCCTGCTGAGCGAGACGGACCTGGACGCCGAGCAGCGCGAGTACGCCTCGACGATCTCGCGCAGCGGCGACGCGTTGCTCACGATCATCAACGACATCCTCGACTTCTCGAAGATCGAGGCCGGCCGGATGGAGCTCGAGCTCGCGCCGTTCGACGTGCGGGAATGCCTCGAGTCGGTCGTGGACCTGATCGGCTCGATCGCGCAGCGCAAGGGCCTCGAGGTCACGTACGCGATCGAGCCGAGCACCCCCGAGACCGCCGTCGGGGACGTCAGCCGGCTGCGCCAGATCCTGCTGAACCTGCTCAACAACGCCGTGAAGTTCACCGACGAGGGCGAGATCGCGGTCCGCCTCTCATCGTCAGAGTCCGAGACGCCGGGCCGGATCGCGTTCGAGATCTCGATCCGCGACACGGGCATCGGGATCCCGCCCGACCGGATCGACCGCCTGTTCCAGTCGTTCACCCAGGTCGACGCGTCGACGAGCCGCCGGTTCGGCGGGACGGGCCTCGGCCTCGCGATCAGCCGCCGGCTCGCCGAGCTGATGGAGGGCTCGGTCACCGCCGAGAGCAGCGGGGTCCCCGGGGAGGGCAGCACCTTCCGCGTGACGTTCGAGGCGGGCGTGACCGACATGACTCCCACGGCGCTGCGGAGGGACGGATCGTTCGCCGGCCGCCGCGCGCTCGTCGTCGACGACAACGACACGAACCTCCTGCTGATCACCGCGCTTTTGTCGGCTTGGGGCGTCGAGGCGACGACCGTCTCGTCGGGCGACGAGGCGCTCGCGGCGCTCGACGACGGACGGTTAGACGTCGCGATCGTCGACATGCTGATGCCCGGGATGGACGGGCTCGAGCTCGCGACGCGGCTCCACGAGCGGCTCCCCGAGCTGCCGACGATCCTCGCGTCGTCCGTCCCCCGGCACGACGTGGCGGTCGACCCCCGCTGGGAGGCCGCCCGGATCGGCGCGGTGACCGTGAAGCCGCTCAAGGCGTCGGGACTCCACGGCGCGCTCGCAACGGTCCTGGGCGTGTCGACCGGCGGCGTGGAGGCGGGCGCCGAAACGACTGCGCTCGACCCCGAGCTCGCCGAGCGACACCCCCTCCACATCCTCGTAACCGAGGACAACGTCGTGAACCAGCGGCTCGCCCTTCGACTGCTCGAGAAGCTCGGCTACCGAGCCGACGTGGCGGCCAACGGGCTCGAGGCGCTCGAAGCGCTCGAGCGGCAGCCGTACGACCTCGTCCTTATGGACGTGCAGATGCCGGAGATGGACGGGGTCGAGGCGACGCGGCACATCCTCGAGCGATGGTCGCAGGACGAGCGACCGTGGATCGTGGCGATGACGGCCGAGGTGATGCAAGGCGACCGAGAGGGATTCCTCGCCGCGGGCATGAACGACTACGTCGCCAAGCCGATCCGGCCGAGGGAACTCGTGGCCGCGATCTCCCGGGCGCCGAGCCGGCAGTCGGAGGACGCGTCCCCGGCAGATGACCGACCTGTCGTCAACGCCGCAACTCTCGCTCGGCTCGCGGAGAGCATGGGCGGCGACGAGGCGTTCGTGGCTGAGCTGATCGAGCAGTTCGTGACGGAGTCGCCGAACCTCGTGGACGCTGCGCGCCGAGGGCTGGAGACCGGCGATCCCGACGAGGTCCGTCGCGCCGCGCACACGCTCAAGTCGAACGCGGCGACGTTCGGCGCGAACGAGCTCGCGGATCGCAGCCGGAAGCTCGAGATGGCGGCGAAGGCAGGCGAACTCGACAACGGCGCCGCGTCCGTCGACGCGGTTGCCGAGGAGCTCGAACGGGTGCACGGTGCGCTCGGCCGGTCTCGGTTCGGATCCGCGCAGAACACTTGACCGCGGTCGGGCCTCAGATCCCGCACCTCAACGTGATGCCTCCAGAACATCGAGGATCACGTCGATCACGAACTGCGGATCCTCTTCCTCGACCGCGTGACCCGTGTGCACAACGATCTGCTCGGCCTGCGGGCTCAGGACGAGCCACCCCTGCTGTGCCTCGACGTTCTCGCGCATCACGACCTGCTCCGACGGGAAGGGTGAGGCATCGATGTCCTCCGGCGAGTACTCCACGGTGACGACCGACACGGGGATGTTCCCGATCTCGGTCCGTGCGTTCCACGCGTCCTTCTCGACCTGTAGGTAGTCACGCTGTTCGATGTTCGACGGGTGGTTCCAGGTCGTCTCCTCCACGATCGGCGGTGGCGGGTTCCGGAACGGAGAGCCCGTATCGATGAAGACCAGGCCCGCGACGTCGTCCGGATGCCGGTACGCGTACCCGGCGGTGATGAGCCCGCCACCCGACGTTCCCACGAGCACGTAGGGCGGTTCGACCTCGGCCTCGGCGAGGAGGCTCTCGAGATCACCCACGAGCTCGTCGAACCCGCGTGGTCCGGGAGCCGGATCGCTCATCCCGAGGTTCGCGCGATCGTAGACGCACGTCCGTGTCTCGGCCGCGAGCGTGGACTCGGCGAAGGCGTACGACGCGCTCGTGTCGCCGTCGCCACCCTCGAGGATCACGGTGGGCGAGCCGGTGCCCGTGCATCGCAGGTACAGGCTCCGGCCTCCGGCGACCTCGATCAGGCCGTCGATCTCGCCGTCCGTGACCCCGCCGCTCGACGCCTCGGCGGACGGAGACGCGCCGGTCGCCGCCTCGGTCTCGTCCCCATCCGTCGGAGAACCGTCACCTCCACAGGCAGCGAGCGTTAGGGCCATCGACAGCGCGATAGCGCCGCTCACCACGATCCGTCGCAGGTTGACCATCGTCATCTTCCCCTTGCCGTGATCGGAATTCGATCTTCGGCCGAGGAGCTTACGCCCAACCAGAACCCGGGGGGTTGCGCGAGGGAGCGTCCTACACGAACGCCACGATGAGCCGCTGCAGCAACACGAACGCGAACGCGCCGAACGCTCCGCCGGCGACCGTGAGGACGTAGCCGGAAGCTCGAGAAGGGCGGTCCTTCAGGAACACCCACGGAAGCATCAGGCCCCCGACGACGAGCGCGAGCGCGACCCCGAGATCGATGAGCCGATAGGGCTCAGCGCCGAGGTTCGACTGCCAGATCTTCCGGTCGATCACCAGGAAGAGCCCCTCCGCCACAAGCATCGCCGCCGGCAGCGCGACCGCGATCATCGGTGGGCGCTGTCGCCGGTTCGAGACCGCAGCCCCACACGCCCCCATGACCGGCCCGGCGACGAGCGCGACCACCGTCCAGACCACGTTCGTCGAGTTGACGACGTAGTCGCGGAGCGTGCCTCCGAGGTAGTACGTCGCCACGCCGACGAGCAGCGCCAACCCGCCTGTGAGCGCGCCCTGCTTCACCGACGTCGCTCGGAACCCGACGAAGAACGCCGCGACCACCCACGGCGCCGCGATGTTCCCGAGGAGCGTGAACAGGCGGCCCGGGAGGATCCCGTCGGCGAGCAGCGAGAAGGCCCCGAGTGCCACCCCCACGACGATCGCGAGCAGCAGCACACCGCGCCCGCTCGCGCGCCTGGAAACCGCCGGCGTCTCAGACGAGGTACTGATCGTGTTCCTTCTGGAACTCGGCGTCGGGCTGCTCGCCTCGCGCGCGCATCTCGACGAGCGCGCGCATGTACCGCTCGAAGCCGCCGGGCGTGTGGATGTTCAGGAACCGCGCGGGCCCCCCGATCGCGACCGGGAACGCATGCACCTGGCCGCGCGGCGCGACGACGAGCGTGCCCGCGGTAGCGCGGATGGGTTCGCCGTCGACGACGAACTCGAGCTCGCCCTCGAGCACGTAGAACGCGTCCGTGTGGTTCGCGTGGAAGTGCGGATCCCCGGGCGTGGTCCCGGGCTCGAGCAGGTACTCGCTCAGCATGAGGTCGTCGAACGCCGCGAGCAGCACGGAGCTGCCGAGCGGCTCGCCGCCCTCCCGGTTCCGGATGTGCACCGCCATGCTTTCCCTCCTCGATCCGAAGCGCCTCGCGGGCGTGACGCGTTCCACGTCGAGGACGGGACGATAGCGGGTGTGGGGGGTGCCGCTCAGGCGGTGCGGCCGGGCGCGTCCCCGCCGCTCGCGATCTCGCGGAGCACCTCGGAGCAGACGCGGTCGCGGTCGATCCCGCGTGCAGCCAGGATCCTCGCCGCCGAGCAGCGCTCCTCGCGCACCAGCCCGAGCAGGAGGTGTTCGGTCCCGATGTGCTTGTGCCCGAGCGCGAGCGCTTCGCGGAGCGAGAGCTCGAGCGCCTTCTTCGCACCGCGCGTGAACGGGGTGTGGCCCGCACGCGACCCTCGGCCGCGGTCGAGCGCCCCCGGGCCGAACGCCTCCTCGACCGAACGACGGACCTCGTCCAGTTCGATGCCGACGCTCCGCAACGCGACCTCGTCCTCGTCGGAGAACGCACGATCGCGTGCCGAGGCACGTCGGATCTCGTCGCGGATGTGATCCTCGCCGATACCGAGCGCCCTCAGGGCGCGTCCTCCGGCCGTCTCGCGTTCCTCGGCGATGCCGAGCAGGATCAGCGACGTCCCGATGCTCGGTTGATCGAGGTCGCGAGCATCATGCTGAGCGCGGACGACGACCTGCTTGGCCGGAGCCGTGAATCGCTCGAACACCGCTACCTCCTCCGCGAGAGGAGCCGGCCTCTCGCGTGCTTCTTGTGGACGGCCTGGCGACTGACGCCGAGCTCCTCCGCGATCTCCTGCCACGACCAGTCGGCGGCGCGGGCGTTCCGCACCTGGAGCGCCTCGAGCTGCTCGAGGAGCTTCCTGAGCGCGGCGACCGCCCGGAGCCCCACTTTCGGGTCCGCGTCCCCCGCTGCCCCGGCGAGCTTCGTGGCCTGATTCACGGTGTCAATGTACGTTGACACCTCTCGGTCTGTCAACCCTGATTGACGAGCCTGGACTCGACGCCGAGGCTTCGGCTACGGTTCCGAACGACCCAACGGGAGGTGGGGCATGAGCTTCGAGCTGCTCGGCGACGTCGACTGGCTGGCCGTGATCCTGGCAGCGCTCGCGTACTTCGTGATCGGGGCGATCTGGTACGCGCCACCGGTGCTCGGCAAGGCGTGGATGGCCGCGGGCGGGATCCCCGATGCGAGGGAGTCCGGCCAGAGCCCCGGTCCCGCGATCTACGCGGTGCCGCTCGTCGGCAGCGTGCTCTCGGCGATCGCGCTCGGGATGATCGCGCTCGCGAGCGTGACCGACACGATCGGCGAGGGCGTCGTGCTCGGCCTGGTCGTCGGGATCGGGTTCGCGATCTCGATCGCGCTGGTCACGGCGACGTTCGAGTCGAACAAGCCCAAACCGTTCGTCTGGGGCGCCATCAACGGCGGGTACCACCTCGTCGGTAACCTCGTCGCCGCGATCATCGTCGCCGCGATGGCTTAGGGCCCTCCCCCCAAGAACCGACGCCGTCACTCCGGCCCAGGCATCAAGCGCCCTGCGCACTAGGGTGGAAAGGACCCGACCGGATGTCGAGAACTGCCCGTCGGCTCCGACCCATGGTGAGAAGCGCCCGACAGGTGCGGAAAGGGGTGACGCGTGAAGTATCTGATCGCGATGTTCGGGGACCAGGCCACGATGGTCGAGACCCGTTCGACGGAGTGGATCAAGAACATGATCCGCTTCATGACCGAGATCGACGAGGAGCTCGACGCCTCCGGCGAGAAGGTAGACAGCGTCGGGCTCGCGGATCCGACCACGGCGAAGACGGTGCGGTTCGAGCACGGGGCGCCGGTCGCCACCGACGGTCCCTTCGCGGAGGCGAAGGAGTCGCTCGCCGGCTACTGGATCATCGACGTCGACAGCGAGGAGCGGGCGCTCGAGTTCGCGTCGAAGATCGTCGCATTCGTCGAGGAGCCGATCGAGGTGCGTCAGGTCATGGACGCGCCACCGGAGGAGTACACGAGCTAGCTCGAAGGAGGAACCGACATGCAGAAGATCACGCCCTACCTGTGGTTCGACAAGCAGGCGGAGGAGGCGGCGACCCTCTACGTGGATCTGTTCAAGGCTCGGCCGGGCACGCCGGCCGGCGAGTCGAAGGTCGTAGAGGTCTCGCGGTACAGCGAGGCAGGACCCGGCGAGCCCGGAGCGGCGATGGTCGTGTCGTTCGAGCTCGAGGGCCAGGAGTTCACGGCGCTGAACGGCGGACCCGAGTTCAACTTCACCGAGGGGATCTCGTTCCTCGTGCACTGCAAGTCCCAGGAAGAGGTCGACCACTTCTGGAACGCGCTCACGTCCGACGGCGGCGAGGAGAGCCAGTGCGGCTGGCTGAAAGACCGGTTCGGCCTGTCCTGGCAGATCATCCCCGACCGGCTGATGGAGCTACTCGGGGACCCCGACCCGGGCCGCTCGCAGCGGGCGATGCAGGCGATGCTCCAGATGCAGAAGATCGACATCGCCGAGCTGGAGCGCGCAGCCGACGCCGCCTGAAACACACGCGAGGAGGACGTCATGGCAGACCAGCAGCACGAGCAACCAGGGGAGATGCCGACGCCGGACCCGGCCCTCAAGCGCCTGGCCCCACTCGTCGGAACCTGGCGAATGGAGGGCCACCTGGTTGGCTCGAGCGAGAACACCATCAAGGGCGAAACCACCTTCCGGTGGCTCCCGGGCGGGTTCTTCCTCGAGCAGGTCTTCCGGATGGACTTCATGGGGCTGCAGATCGACAGCGTGGAGCTGATCGGGTACGACCCGGAGACGGACACCTTCCCTTCGACCGTGTACTCGAACCTGTCGCCGGCTCCGCTTCCGTATCGCTGGAAGGTCGACGACGACAGCGTGACGATCTCGGTCTCGTACGGCCCGATGGACTCGACGTTCACCGGTGCGTTCACCGATGACGGCCGGGGGTTCGGCGGCGGCTGGCGCCCGAACTCGGGCGCGGACGAGACGGTGAACGTGCCCTACGACATCGCCGGACGCCGCGTGGAGTGACGCCTCCCGCCATGGGCGCGGTGGCGCGTATCATCGCCGCGCCGAAGGGAGACGAACATGGTCGACGCACGCACCGACGTGTATCGCTCGCGGATCGACACGGAGGACTGGGAGGCGGACGACGAGGTCGGCGGGCAAGCGCACATGCTCTTCGACCTCGGACCGACGAAGGCGGGGCTGTGGCGCGCCGGTCCGGGGGGACCGCCGGACCCCTCGGAGGTGCCGATCCCTTCTCGCGAGACGATCGTGGTGCTCGAGGGAAGCGTTCGCGTCGGCGTCGACGGAGCTCCGCACGACCTCGGCATGGGCGACATGCTCTCGATCCCGGCGGGCGCGGCCGTGGGATGGGATCCTTCCGCCGACTGCAAGGTGTTCTGGGTTTACTCCTAGCCGCTAGATCGCCCGCTCGATCGCCCGCTTGGTCGCGCGACCGTTCAGCAGCGCCGCGACGAGGATGAGGCTGAAGCTCACGGCGAGCAGCAGCGTCGCGATCGCGTTGATCACCGGCGTGAGGCCGAACCGGATCCGCGAGTACACCTTGATCGGGAACGTCTGCGAGGTCGGTCCCGAGGTGAAGAACGCGATGATGAACTCGTCGAACGACAGCGTGAACGCCACGAGCGCGCCCGCGATGATGCCCGGCGCGATGAGAGGGAGCGTCACCCGGAGGAATGTCGCCTTCCTGCTCGCGCCGAGATCCTGTGAGGCCTCCTCCACCGACCGGTCGAAGTAGCCGAGGCGCGTCCGGACGATCGCCGCGACGAAGATCATGTCGAACACGACGTGGGCGAGCACGATCGTGTGCAGCCCGAGCGACGCGCCCACGAGCGTGAAGAACGACAGCAGTCCGATCGCGAGCACGATGTCCGGCATGACGGCCGGCAGGAACAGCGCGCTGTCGAGCACACGGCTCTGCACCGTACGTTCGAGCCCGAGCGCGAGCAGCGTCCCGAGGACGGTCGAGATCAGGGTCACGACGATCCCGACGAACACGGTGTTCTTCAGCCCGTCGATCAGGTCTCCGCTGTCGAGCAGCTCGCCGTACCACTCGGTGGAGAAGCCGCCCCAGAACGTCGGGCTTCCCGATGCGTTGAACGACAGCACGATGAGCACGAGGATCGGCAGGTAGAGGAACGCGAACACGAGGACGCTCGCCGCGCCGAGCAGGCGGTCGCGCGTTCGTCCGGGGCTACGCCGCACGGGCGGCCATCCGTTTCTCCCGGTTCAGGATCCACGCCTGCCCGAGCAACAGGAGCGCCGTGATCACGATCACGGACATGGCCAGGGTCGCGCCGAACGGCCAGTCGCGGGCCTGGAAGAACTGGCTCTGGATCAGGTTCCCGACCATGATCTCCTTGCCGCCTCCCAGCAGGTCCGGGACCACGAAGTTCCCCAGGCTCGGGACGAACACGAAGATGCAGCCCGCCACCACGCCCGGGAGCGTGAGCGGGAACGTCACTCGGACGAACCCGGCCACGGCGCCCGCGCCGAGGTCGGCCGCCGCCTCACGGGGGGGACGACCAAGGCGTTCGATCGACGCGTAGAGCGGCAGGATCATCAGCGGCAGGTAGGCGTAGAGCAGGCCGATGACGATCGCGAACTCGCTGTTGAGGAGGGGGAGCGCGCCGTCGATCAGCCCGAGGTTGCGGAGCGTCCGGTTGATCAGCCCCTCGTTCCCCAGCAGCACGATCCACGCGTACGTGCGGATCAGCAGGTTCGTCCAGAACGGCAGGACGACGAGCACGAGCAGCGGGAGTCGCCAGCGTTCGGGCCGGGTCGCGATGAAATACGCGACCAGGTAGCCGAGGACGAGCGCGATCGCCGTGGTGACCAGCGCGGTCCGCAGCGAGAACCACAGGACGTCGAGGAACAGCGGGTCCACGGCCCGCGCGTAGTTGTCGAGCGTGAAGGAGTACTCGACGCCGCCGGTGGGTGTCCGCTGGAAGAAGCTGTAGGCGAGCACGAGGCCGACGGGGACGAGGAACAGGACGGCCCAGTACACGGTGCCCGGCCCGAGGAAGAGCCCGCGTTGCAGCCACCGGCCGGCCCGGCCGGCCCGCGTGCCCGGTTGCTGCTGCGCCTTCGCGACGATCCCTTCGAGCCGTCGCTAGGCGGCCTTGATCTCCGCCACGGCCTGAGACCAGGCCGTCTGGGCCTCCTCGCCGAGCGGCAGATCCTCCTCGTACGTGAGCAGCTCCTCCGGCGTGATGCCGAGGTTCGGATACGACTCGATCAGCGCCGGATCGAGCGCCTCCATCGCCGGGGCGTTCGGCACCTTGTAGAGAACCAGCTCCGCGACCTTCACGTGGTTCTCGGCCGCGAGCACGAAGTTGATGAAGGCGTGCGCGCCCTCCTTGTTCTCGGAGGACTCCATGATCACCATCGTGTCGGCGAACAGGTCGCTGCCCTCGCTCGGGACGACGAACTCGACGTTCTCGTTCGTCGCGTAGTTGCACCAACCGTCCCACGCGTGGACCATGCCGGCGCTGCCGTCGTCCAGGCGCGCGTAGAAGTCCGTGTCGTTGAACTGCAGGATGTGCTGCTTCGCCTCGATCGTGAGCTCCTTGGCCTCCTCGATCTCGGCCGTGTCCTGCGTGTTGATCGAGTAGCCGAGGCTGAGCAGCGCGGGCTGCAGGAGCCAGCGCTCGGTGCCGAGGATCGTCACCTTGCCCTGGAGCTCGGGGGCCGGGGCGAGGAGGTCGTTCCAGCTGCTCGGCTCGCTGCTCACCAGGTCCGAGCGGTAGCACAGTCCGGTCGTCCCCCACGTGTATGGGATCGAGTACACGTTGCCGGGGTCGAACTCGAGCTCGGTGGCCTCCGGGTAGAGGTTCTCGATGTTCGGCAGCTGCTCGTGGTCGAGCTCGGCCACCCACCCGCTATCCACCAGCGTCTGGATGTAGTTGCCGGTGACCATGACGACGTCGAAGCCCGCGCCGTCGGCCGCCTGAAGCCGCCCGAGCATGTCCTCGTTGTTCGAGAACTCCGTGAGCGTCACCTCGACGCCTGTCTCGGCGGTGAACGCCTCGAGGAACCCCTCGGGCGTGTAGGCACCGAAGTTCGCGAACACGATCTCCTGGTCCTCGAGCGGGACGCCGGACCCCTCGTCGGTGCCCCCGTCCCCACCCCCTTCCTCGTCACCGCCGCACGCGGCGGCCACGAGGGCCAGGGCGAAGAACAGGCCGAGCAAACGGAACATGCGAGATCGAGACACGACTCCCCCTCCTAGCACATGCGTCGAAACGCACCACGACGCCCCCTGCGCCGTCGGGGCATCGTAGGGTTGCGCTCGCAACTGCGCAAGCGGCTCGACGACGGGGAGGAAGGATGGCCGACGAACGCCTGACGATCGTCTTCATGCCCGAGAGCGCCTACGGGCCGACGAACAACTGCGTCGGGATCGGCAAGGTCCTCGAACGGCGCGGGCATCGCGTGGTCTTCGCCGCCGAGGCGTCGTGGAAGGGGCGCCTCGAGCCCCTCGGGTTCGAGGAGGACCTCGTCGATCTCGCCCCGCCGACCGAAGGGGAGCAGGACGCCGGGCAGTTCTGGACCGACTTCATCACCGAGACGGCGCCCGAGTTCCGCAAGCCGACGATCGAGCAGCTCGAGACGTTCATCAAGCCGGTGTGGCAGTCGCTGATCGACGGCGCGAAGTTCTGCGAGCCGCAGCTGAAGGAGATCCTCGACCGCGCCGACCCCGACGTGATCGTCGAGGACAACGTCAACGGCTTCCCCGCGCTCCTGTTGCACGGCGCGCCGTTCGTCCGGATCATGAGCTGCAACCCGCTCGAGATGAAGGACCCGTCGCTCCCGCCGACGTTCAGCGGCTACGCCGCCGCGGATCGATCGGGATGGGACGAGTTCCGGGAGGAGTACGAACGCACGCACCGCGAGCTATGGAGTGGGTACAGCGAGTGGTTCGTCGAGCAGGGGGCGCAGCCGCTCCCCGACCTCGAGTTCATCCACGAGTCCGAGCACCTGAACCTGTCCGTCTATCCGGAGATCGCGGACTACGAGCGGTCGCGGCCGCTCGCGTCGACGTGGCGACGGCTCGATTCGAGCGTGCGGGAGACCGAGGAGCCGTTCGAGATCCCAGAGGCGCTCCGCGACGGTGAGGGCGCGATCGCGTACCTGTCGCTCGGCTCGCTCGGCTCGGCCGACGTCGAGCTCATGAAGCGCCTCGTCGACGTGCTCGGCCGGACCCCGCACCGCTACATCGTGTCGAAGGGTCCTCGCGCCGACGAGTTCGACCTGCCCGACAACATGTGGGGCGAGTCTCGCGTGCCGCAGACCTCGATCATCCCGCTCGTCGACCTGGTGATCACCCACGGCGGCAACAACACGACGACCGAGGCCTTCCACTTCGGCAAGCCGATGATCGTCCTGCCGCTGTTCTGGGATCAGTACGACAACGCGCAGCGTGTGGACGAGCTCGAGTACGGCGTCCGTCTCGACACGTACGCGTTCGAGGACGAGGAGCTCCAGGGCGCGGTCGATCGGTTGACCCGCGACGTGGGGCTTCGCGAGCGCATGGCGAAGGAGAGCGAGGAGATCCGTCGCCGCGACGGCAAGACCGTCGCGGCCGACCTGATCGAGGCGCTCGGCCGGCGCTTCCGGAGCGACGGACGACGGCGGTAGCCTGGCCGGCGATCCGCCCAGGCCTGCTGACGTGTCGCCGATGACTCCTCCCACCGACGCGCGCATCGAAGACCTGCTCCGGGAGCTCGCGCCGCAGGTCCTCGGCGGCTCTCGTTCGGCGATACGGGCAGTTCGACGCGTGCGAGGACGCCGTCCAGGAGGCGCTGCTCGCCGCGAGCCGGCAGTGGGGCGAGGACGGCGTCCCGGACGACCCGCGGGCGTGGCTCGTCGACCGTCGCGTCGCGGCGACTCGTCGACGAGTGGCGGAGCGAGAGCGCCAGGCGGCGTCGCGAGGAGGGCGCCTCGGCGCTCGAGGTCCACGACGCGAGCGACGCTGCCCGAGCAGGACGACACGCTCGCGCTGCTGTTCATGTGCTGTCACCCGTCGCTCTCGGAGCCGTCGCAGCTCGCGCTGACGCTGCGCGCGGTCGGGGGACTGAGCACGGCCGAGATCGCGCACGCGTTCCTCGTCCCCGAGCCCACGATGGCGCAGCGCATCAGCCGCGCGAAGCAGACGATCAAGCGCTCGGGTGTCGGGTTCGACCTGCCGCCCGAACCGGAGCGCGCCGAACGCCTCCGCGTCGTCCTCCAGGTGCTCTACCTCGTCTTCAACGAGGGGTACACCACGAGCTCGGGGCCCGGGCCTGGTACCGAACCGACCTCACGGCCGAGGCGATCCGGCTCACGCGCATGCTCCACCGTCTCCTTCCCGGGCGAGGGCGAGGTCGCCGGCCTGCTCGCGCTGATGCTGCTCACCGACGCCCGGCGGGCGGCGCGCACGGATGCGGACGGCATGATCGTTCCGCTCGCCGAGCAGCGACGCGACGTCTGGGACCGGGGTCAGATCGAGGAGGGCGTCGAGCTCATCACGCGAACGCTCGGCACGACGCTGGTCGGTCCGTACCAGCTCCAGGCGGCGATCGCCGCGGTGCACGACGAGGCGCCGAGCGCCGAGGAGACCGACTGGGCCGAGATCCTGGGGCTCTACGAGGTGCTCGAACAGGTTTCGCCGAGTCCGGTGGTCACGCTCAATCGCGCGGTCGCGGTCGCGATGGTCGACGGGCCGCGCGCCGGCCTCGCGCTGCTCGGCACGCTCGACGACGACGAGCGGATGGCCAGGACCCACCGGCTCGAGGCCGTTCGCGCGCACCTGCTCGAACGTTCCGGGGACGCGGAGGCCGCACGCGAGTCCTACAGGAGGGCGGCCAGGATGACCGCGAGCCTTCCCGAGCGGCGCTACCTCTCGCTGCGCGCCGCCCGGCTCGACTGAGTCGTCGGCGTCGAACGGGCCCTTGGTCCCTGGACGCTTCGCGTGCCAGGGCATAACGTCATGCGTCCGGGCTGCCCGCAGCGAAAGGATCGACGCCCGTGCGCTTCCAACGGACGCTCTTCGCCCTCGCCCTCCTCGTTTCCACGGCGGTGTTCGCCCCGGCGAGCGGGGTCGCCGACCCGGTCCCACGGTGCGGGGCCGGCGCGACCTCCGGCGCGCTCGGCGTCGGTGACGCCTACTTCCCCACCTACGGGAACGGCGGCTACGACGTGCAGCACTACGACCTCGCGATCCGCTACGCCCCCGCCACGAACGTCCTGAGAGGGACGGCGACGATCGAGGCGCTCGCCACGCAGGACCTCACCTGCTTCAGCCTCGATCTGGTCGGGCTGAACGTGTAGAGCGATCACGTGAACGGCGAGGCCGCGAGCTGGTCCCGAACCGACCACGAGCTCATGGTCGTTCCCGCCGAACCCCTGGCTGCCGGCGCCGCCTTCACCGTGGTCGTGCGGTACCAGGGCATCCCGCGCCCGTTCCGGCTCCCTGGCCTCGGGCCGGCCGGATTCATCCCCACGCGGGACGGCGCGATCGTCGCCGGGGAGCCGGAGATCGGCGGCCTCGTGGTTCCCGGCGAACGATCACCCGGTCGATCGCGCCACGTACACGTTCCGCGTCACGGTGCCGACGGGCCACAAGGTCGTCGCCAACGGTGTGCGGGAGAGCAGGAGCACGTCCGGAGGGAATGGACGACCCACGTCTGGCAGGCGCACGACCCGATGGTGAGCTACCTGGCCACGATCGACATCGGCGACTTCCGGTTGCGGTTCGACGAGACCGAGTCCGGTCTGCCGGTGATCGACGCGGTCGACCCCGACATCGGTGGCGTGGCCGACGCCGCGTTGGCGCGCCAGCCGCGGATCCTGTCGTTCCTGGAGGAGCGTCCTCGGGCCTTATCCGTTCGAGTCGGTCGGGGCCATCGTCCCCGACACCGGCAAGCTCGGGTTCGCCCTCGAGACGCAGACGCGACCGATCTACTCGACGTTCTTCTTCCCGGGAGGCGACCTTCGTCGTCGTCCACGAGCTGGCGCACCAGTGGTTCGGCGACCTGATCGCCGTCGACCGGTGGCGAGCACATCTGGCTGAACGAGGGCTTCGCGACGTACGCGGAGTGGCTCTGGCTCGATCACCGAGGACAGGGCGACGCCGCAGCAGATCTTCCGGGTCATCTTCCTCGACACGCCCAGCGACCATCCCTTCTGGCGGGTCGTCGTCGGCGATCCCGGGCCCGGCCGACCTGTTCCACGACGCCGTCTACACCCGCGGGGCGATGACACTCCAGGCGCTTCGGAACGAGGTCGGCGACGACGCGTTCTTCGCGACCCTCCAGTCGTGGCTCGAGTCGAACGCGTGCGGCACGGGCACGACGGAGGAGTTCATCGAGATCGCCGAGCAGGAGTCCGGACAGGAGCTCGACGAACTGTTCGACGTGTGGCTGTTCACGCCTCGCAAGCCGCCGGCCTCGGCCGTGACGGCGTCGGGAGACCTCTCCGTGCCGCACGGAGGTGTCCGAGCACGTCGAGGCCTGGCTCCGTGCGTTCGACGCGCGGGGCGCGACCAAGCCCTGAACGCGCCGCCGGCAGCCCGATGACGTGAGCGAGCGGGCTCGACGACGTGCGCATCCGCCCCGCCGGCGCCCGAGGACGCCGGCGCGGTCGCCGACGTGTTCATCGCGTCGTTCCGCACGCTCACGTTCCTCCCGAGCCTTCACACCGACGAGGAGACGGTCGACTTCATCACGAACACGGTCCTTCGCGACCAAGAGGTGCTGGTCGCCGAGCTCGGCGGCAGGATCGTGGGCTTCGTCGCGATGTCGAACGGCGACTTCCTCGAGCACCTGTACGTGCACCCCGATCTCCAAGGACGGGGCATCGGCAGCTCGTTGCTGGACCGCGCGAAGGACCGGATGCCCGCCGGCTTCCGGCTGTGGGTGTTCCAGGCGAACACGCGGGCCCGGCGCTTCTACGAGCGACACGGGTTCCGCGTCGTCGAGCTCACCGACGGTGCCGGCAACGAGGAACGCACCCCCGACGCCCTCTACGAGTGGAAGCCCGACGCCGACGGAGAGCGATCGATCGATGCCCGGTGAGCGCGGAGCTGCCTGCGGTCCTCGCCGCGGTCGGGTTCATCGCCATCGCCCTCTTCCAGGCCGCGCTCGCGCTCGGCGCGCCATTCGGAGCGGCGGCCTGGGGCGGGAGGCACCCCGGCCGTCTTCCGTCGAGCCTCCGCGTCGCGAGCGCGTTCGCCTCCGTCTTCTGGCTCTTCGCCGCCGGCGTGGTGCTGGAGCGCGGCGGATCTGCGATCGTCTCGCTTCCGTCCACGCTCGCGAGGTGGGGAACGTGGGTGCTCGTCGTCCTTCTCCCGATCGGTGCACTCCTGAACTTCGCCTCGACGAGCAGATGGGAGCGGTTCGTGTGGGGACCGCTCGCGCTCGTCCTGGCCGTGTCGTGCTTCATCGTGGCGCGATGAGCGGATGGGCGGGCCCGTGAGGCGTATCGGCGTCGCCGAGCGGCGCGCGCGGCTCGGCCTGCGCCATCACCTCGACCACCCGGCGGCCTCGGCCGAGGATGTGGCCCGCGACCTCGTGGGCCTGCACTCGAGCGACCCGCCGACGCCGTTCCTCGCGTCCTGGGCGAGGGTCGAGGACTTCGCGCCGGAGGCGCTGGAGGACGCCCTCTACGAGCGGCGGTCGCTGCTCCGCATGATCGGGATGCGCCGGACGATGTTCGTCGAGCCGCTCGACGTCGCCGCGATCGTCGACGCCGCGTGCACGAAGGCGCTCGTGCCGGGCCAGCGCAAGCGCCTCGTCCGGATGCTGGAGGAGCAGGGGATCGCCCGCCCAGGGCGGGGCGAGCGATGGATCGATCGGGTCTCGGCGAAGACGCTCGACGTCCTTCGGTCCCGGGGGGAAGCCCCGGCCCGGGAACTGACGAAGGAGGTCCCCGGATTGTCCGCCAAGATCACCCTCGATCAGGGATCGACATGGGCCACGACGGTCGGAGCGTCGACGCGCCTGCTGTTCCTCCTCGCTCTCGAGGGCAAGGTCGTCCGCGCGCGCCCGCTCGGCACGTTCTCGTCCGGTCAGTATCGATGGACCCCGATGGATACCTGGCTCGACTCGCGGATGCCCGAGATCGATCACGAGACGGCCTGCGCCGAGCTCCTGCGGCGATGGCTCCGGACGTTCGGTCCGGGGACGATGACGGACATCCGGTGGTGGACGGGATGGACGAAGACGCTGACCGTCCGAATGCTGGAGTCGCTGGAAGCGGTCGACGTCCGGCTCGGCAGTGACGTCGGGTATCTGCTGCCGGACGATCTCGATCCGGTGGACGAGATCGAGCCCTGGGTGGCGCTGTTGCCCGGGCTGGACCCCACGGTCATGGGATGGAAGCAGCGCGAGTGGTACCTGGGCGATCTCGCGCCGGCGCTGTTCGACAGCAGCGGCAACGCCGGCCCGACGGTGTGGTCGAACGGCCGGATCGTCGGCGGCTGGTGGCAGGACGAACGCGCGGAGATCGTCATGAAGCTCCTCAAGAGGGTCGACGCCGCCACCAGACGCGCCATCTCGGATGAACGCGACCGACTCCAGGAGTGGCTCGGCGACGTGCGCCTCCATCTTCGGTTCCCGACGCCCCTGCAGCGATCCCTCGGCAAGACGTAGAGCGATCACCCTTCACGCCGCGGCCGGCATCTCCTCGTTCACCCGATCGGTCTTGGCTCGCTCCACGAGCCGCTTCACGACGTACTTCGCGTCCCTGCCCACGCCGGGGATCACGTCCGAGGCTGCCGAGTACTGGAAGAAGAGTCCGACGAAGTACAGGCCGGGCTCCGTGATCACCACGCCCTGTTCGTGAAGCAGTTCGCCGTCCTCGCCGAGGATCGGCAGGTCGATCCACGACAGGTCGTGGCGAAAGCCCGTGCACCAGACCACGTTCGCGACGTCGAGGACCCGTCCGTCCTCGAGCACGGGCTTCCCGTCCTTCGCGCCGACGGTCTTCGGCACACGCTCTACGCCTGCCGCGAGGAGCTGCTTCGGCTTGACGCGAACCAGCGGGGCGCCCTGGGATGCCAACTTCTTCCTCGCCTTGCGTCCGATGGGGGTCCTGATCGTCAGCACGTGGAGCCCGACGAACCGGATGATGCGGAAGACGACGTTCTGCGCGATCCACTTGTCGATGTCCGCAGGGATGTGCCCGCGATCGGGTCCCGAGAGCCACGTCGCGTGCGAGTCGACGACGTCGAGCGAGACGTCGGCGCCCGAGTTGCCGGCGCCGACCACCAGCACACCGCCCTCACGAAGCTGCGACGGGTTCCGGTACTCGCTCGAGTGCAACTGCACGATCCCTGGATCGAGCTCGCGCGAGAACGCCGGGACCCGCGGGTCCCGCTCGGAACCGGAGGCCACGATCACGTGGTCGGCCTCGATCTCCGCGCCGTCGACCGACAGGACGTACCGATCGCCTTCCCGGGAGATCCGATCGACGCGGACGCCCGTCCGCACAGGCAGGTCGAACCTCGAGGCGTACTCCTGCAGGTACCCGATCATCTCGTCCTTCGTCGGGCATGGGCCTCCCTTGTTGGGATAGCTCCAGCCCGGGAGCCGAACGGCCCACGGAGGCGTGAACAGATGAAGAGAGTCGTACCGGTTGAGCCACGATCCGCCGATCCGGTCGTTCGCGTCCACGATCACGAACGGTCGTCCAGCTTGCTTCAGGTAGTACCCGGCCGACAGGCCCGCCTGGCCCGCGCCTATCACCACGCTGTCGAACCGCTCCGAGCCGTCCCCCTCCATCGCCCTCGCCTCCTCGTTCGCTCTTGGCCGACGGTATTCCGGAGTCGGTGCATCGCTCATCGCTCGAACCAGCCAACTTCGGGCGGGACGATGTGGTGAGGAATCACCACGGCCCGAGCGATGCTCAAGCGAGACCGTGCTCGTACGCGAACGCCGTTGCCGCCGAGCGCGAGGAGATGTCGAGCTTCACGAACATGTTCTGCAGGTGTCGCGCCACCGTGTGTTCGCTGATCACGAGCTCGACGGCGATGTCGCGGTTCGTCTTGCCGACCGCCACCAGTCGCAGGACCTCGGCTTCGCGGGCGGTCAACCCACCCGGTAGGACCGTCGGACCGCCCAGCAGGTCGGAGACCATCGCCGCGTCGCGCGTCGCTCCCAGCCGCTCGAACGAGGCGAGGGCAGCCTGCAGCTCCAGACGGGCACCGTCGTCGTCGCTCGCACCCCGCAACGCGAGTCCGAACTGCACACGGGCGTAGGCCGCTTCGTACGGCAACCTGAGCTCTTGCCAGAGTGCACACGCGTGCCGCAGGCTCGCCACCGATCCGGGCACGTCGCCCTCGGCGAGCTGGACCGACCCTCGCACCGTGGTCGCTGATGCCTCGAGGACCCGGGCCTCCGAGTCACGAGCGATCGACTCGAGCTCATCGGCCGAGGACTTCGCCGCGTCGAGGTCGCCGGCGGCCAGCGCGGCTTCGGCGAGTGCCCACTGCAGCCTGGCCCTGCGCAGCCGGTTGCCGGAGGGGCCGGCCACGGCGGTCCGCAGTGCCGTCAACGCGACGTCGACCTTGCCTTGTGCGAGCCGGAGCAACCCCAGCCCGGGCTGCGGCTCGAAGCCGAGACCGTGCGCTCGCTCGAATGCCGTTTCCGCGCCCACGAGGTCGCCTCGACGTCGTCGCACGTCGCCGGTCTCATACAGCGCCTCCGCCGCCAGCGGCGGGCTCGAGCTCATGAGCTCCTCCGCGGCCCGGACCGCTTCGGCCTCAGCCAGCGCCCAGTCCCCGCGAAGGCTCGCGATCTGAGCTCGGTTGATCCGGCACAAGCCGGGATACAGGGACTCGGGCGGGATGGACTCGGACCACGTCCGCGCGGCCTCGCCCCACTCCGTGGCCCGGCGCACATCGGCGATCTCCAGACACGCACCGATGACGTTGCAGTAGACGGCGCCGGCGTAGTAGTCGCTCACCTCGCCGGCGACGACGGAGGTCATCGCCTCGTCGAGCAGCCGCACCCCCTCGGTGACGCGTCCCTCGGCGATCAGGATCAGCCCTTGCGTGTGGATCGCCATCGCGAGCAGGTCTCGATCGCCGAAGCGCTGAGCGATCTCGGTCGCGCGCTGGGCCAACGGCGCCGCGGATGCGAGATCCCCGCTGAATCGCGCCACCGTGGCCTCGATGACCGCTATGAACCCGAGCTCGACGCAATCGGGGAGCCCCGCTGCGTGCCGCTTGCTCCGGGCAAACCACCCCGCGCCGGCGGCCGGCTCGTCGCGAAGGAAGTGCTCGATGCACAGGCGCGCGGCCATCCACCCGGCACGCCGTTCATCGCCGCTGTCGACATAGCCGGTATAGGCCCTCTGTCGTGCCGCGATCGACTCGTCCTGATGGCCCTTCCACCACGCCGCGTCGGCGAACGATTCCCAATCCCTCGGCGTGAGCTGAGATGTGTCGAGCGCGTGGAATCGCTCGTAGGCGTCGGCCCATGAACGCTGCTCGGCTGCCGCCCGGGCCCCGTCGAGATCCGCGATGCCCTCGGTCACGCCCTCCTCCTCCCGTGCACGAGCGCTATCGAGCGTCCGATGCCGGTAGCCTAAGCGCACGTCGAGCCGACCGAGCCCGCGGGTCAGGGGCTCGGCGCGTATCGTTCGGTGAGCTCGGCCCCGATCCTCGCGAGCTCGGCTCGCACCTCAGACGGCTCCACGACCTCGACCCACCGGGCGAAGGCCGCGAGCTCCCCGGCCAGCGTATGCGCCGACCAGCTCCGGAGCTCGACCTCGATCCGGCCGCGGTCGTCGCGCTGCTCCGTGACGGACAGTCGCGTGCCGAACTCGGAACGTAGCCACGGGACCGCCTCGGCCTCCGCGCGCGCCGTGGCCCGGTAGCCGATCCGCCGCTCGTCGAGCTCGCTCTTGACCGCCTCCCACGTCTCCTCGAGGTCGAACCCGTCGGGCCGGTCGACCGGATCCCCCGTCACGACGACCGATCGGACGCGACTGACGCGGAACGTGCGGAGCCCGGCCTCGGTCCCGGCGACCAGGTACCAGACCGACGCCTTGGAAACGAGGCCGAGCGGATGCACCGTGCGTTCGCTCTCCGGCCGGTCGCGGCCCGCGTAGACCATCCGCACCTGGACGCCCTCGACGACGGCGCGTTGCAGCTCGTCGAGGTGGGCCGGGGGCGGCGCCTGCGTGCGGTCCCAGCTCGCGGGATCGATCACCACCGCGGACGCGGCGGCCTCGGCCTCGGCGCGGAACGGTTCGGGGAGGGCGCGGACCAGCTTCCGCAGCGCGGCCTTGATCGGGGGTGTCGCCGAGGCCGACGGGCCCGCCACGAGGAACAGCGTCCGGGCTTCGGCTGCCGTCAGGCCGCTCAGATCGGTGCGTGCGCCTCCGATCAGCGACCAGCCGCCGCCGCGCCCGGCCTGCGAGTACACGGGGATACCGGCCATCGCCAGGGCCTCCAGGTCTCGGCGAGCGGTGCGTTCCGAGATCTCGAGCTCGTCTGCCACCTCGGCCGCCGTGACGCGCCCTCGTGCCTGGAGGAGCAGCAGGACGGCGACGAGTCGATCGGCGCGCACCGTCCCAGGATTCCACACAAACCGGCCACAGGGTGGCCATATTGCTCCGGCATGATGGCGGCACCGATGAGTGTTGGAAGGTTCTCCGGTCACGTATCCGGAGGTCGTTCCGTCAAGCAGCAGGACGAGGTGAGGAGGGACTGATGTCGACCACTTCGATCGAAGCCGAGGGCCTCGTCAGGTCGTTCGGCAAGGTTCGAGCCCTCGACGGCATCGACATGGTGGCCCGCGAGGGAACGGTGTTCGGCCTGCTCGGGCCGAACGGAGCAGGCAAGACCACGGCGATCCGGATCCTGTCGACCCTGCTGCGACCCGACGCGGGACGCGCCGTCGTCGGCGGCTACGACGTCGTTCGTGAGCCGGCGAAGGTGCGGAGCCTGATCGGGCTGACCGGTCAGTATGCGGCCGTCGACGAGCTCCTCTCGGGGGAGGAGAACCTCTACATGCTGGGGCGGCTCCTGGGCACCTCGAGGTCGTCGGCGCGGGCGCGGGCCAAGGAGCTGCTCGAGGCGTTCGACCTGTCGGACGCGGCCACCAAGTACGTCAAGACGTATTCGGGGGGCATGCGACGGCGGCTCGACCTCGCCGCGAGCCTCGTCGGGCGCCCACGGTTCCTGTACCTGGACGAGCCGACGACCGGGCTCGACCCGCGGAGCCGGCTGGAGCTGTGGGGCATGATCCGAACGCTCGTCGCGGAGGGGACGACGGTCCTGCTCACGACCCAGTACCTCGACGAGGCCGATCGTCTGGCCGACGAGATCGTGGTGATCGACCACGGCAAGGTGATCGCGGCCGGGACGCCCCAACAGCTCAAGGCCCGCATCGGCGGACAGGTGCTCCAGGCGCAGCCCGCGGATCCGGCAGACCTCCCGGCCACCGAGAAGATCCTCGCCGCGTTCGCGGAGGGCGGGGACGGCGCCCACAACGACGGGCAACTCGTGTCGGTGAGCATCAACGATCGGTCGGCGCTCGGACAGGCGGTCCGCCGTCTCGACGAGGAAGGCATCGCGGTAGACGACCTCTCGCTCCGCCGCCCCAGCCTCGACGAGGTGTTCCTCGCGATCACCGGCCACGTAGCCGAGGAGGAGAGCATCGACGACCTCGACCCGAACCCGACCGATGAGAGGAGGACGGCATGAGCACCGCGACCCTCGCACCTCGCGCGCGGCCGAACCTCGTCTCGAACACGCTGCAGATCGCGCGGCGTTACCTCCTGCACATCAAGGCGACGCCCGAGCAGCTCGTCGAGATGACGATCCAGCCGATCATGTTCCTGGTCCTGTTCGTGTTCGTGTTCGGCGGCGCCATCGCGGGCTCGTGGCAGGAGTACCTGCAGTACGCCCTTCCCGGGATCCTCGTGCAGGCGGTCTGCTTCCTCCCCTTCACGACGGCCCTTGCGCTCAACGCGGACTTCACTCGGGGCGTGATCGACCGGTTCCGCTCGCTGCCGATCGCGCGTTCGGCGGTGATCGGGGGCCGGATCGCCGCTGACGGGGTTCGCATCGTGTGGAGCATCCTGATCATCACGGGCTTCTCGATGGTCCTCGGGTTCTCCTTCGGCGGCGGGGCGGCCGCCGCGGTTGGGGCGCTCGCATTCGTCCTGGTGTTCGGCCTGGTGATGTGCTGGCCAATGGCATTCCTCGGGATCACGGCTCGCACACCCGAGTCGGTGAACACGTGGGGCTTCATGCTCATCCTGCCGCTCACGTTCGCGAGCTCGGCGTTCGCCGACCCCGCCACGATGCCGGGGTGGCTCGAGGCGTTCGTCAACGTGAACCCGATCACGTTGGTGATCGACACGACGCGCGGTCTGATGCTCGGTCCGCCACACCCCGTGGCCGAGCCGCTGACCGGCGCGATCATCTGGTTGATCGTGATCACGGCGGTGTTCGCTCCTCTCGCGATCCTTCGGTACCGCCGCCGCATCTAGCTGCTCGTCGGCGGCAAGCGATCGAGGGGGGCGGCGATATCACGGTCCGAACGCGGTCTGGGGCCTGACATGGTTCGGGGGTCGCCGGTCGTCGTAGGGTGGAGCGACAGTTCGTGACGATCCGAACGCACCCGCAGCGAGAGGAGCGGAACCTGGAAACCGCGAGCAAGGGCGAGGCTCGGACTCCCGGCTCGGAGGAGCTGGACGAGCGGCTCGAACAGCACCGGACCGAGCTGACCGCGTACGCCTACCGGATGCTCGGCACGGCGTTCGAGGCCGAGGACGCGGTCCAGGAGACCTTCCTCCGCGCGTGGCGAGGCTACGAGCGGTTCGAGGAACGATCGTCCCTGCGCTCGTGGCTGTATCGCATCCTGACGAACGTCTGCCTCGACATGCTCACCGGGAAGGAACGCCGGGCGCGGCCCATGGAGCTCGAGCCCGCGAGATCGGCGGACACACCGCTGCCGGCGCCGCTCCCGGAGACGACGTGGATCTTGCCGGTCCCCGATGGGCGCATCCTTCCCACTGAGGCCGACCCTGCCGAGCTCGCGGAATCCCGAGAGTCGATCCGCCTCGCGTTCATCGCCGCCCTCCAGCACCTGCCGCCCAAGCAGCGGGCGGTCCTGATCCTGCGAGAGGTCTTGCGCTGGAGGGCGTCCGAGGTGGCTGAGCTGCTTGAGACCTCGGTCGCGTCGGTCAACAGCGCGCTCCAACGCGCACGCGCGACGCTCGGTGCCGCCGACCTCACCAGCGAGACGTACCGGCCGATGGACGAGGAGCAGCGCTCGCTGCTCACCCGCTACGTCGACGCGTTCGAACGGTACGACATGGACTCGCTCACGGCGCTCCTGCGCGACGACGCGACGTGGTCGATGCCGCCGCACGACTTGTGGCTGCAGACGCACGACGACATCGTTCGCTGGTGCCTCGGGCCAGGGATCGGCTGTCGCGGTTCGCGCCTCGTCCCGGTCGAGGCGAACGGCTCCCCCGCGTTCGGGCAGTACAAGCCGAGCGCCGACGGCGGGCTCGAGCCCTGGTCGCTCCAGGTGGTCGAGATCTCAGGCGGTCGGATCGCCGGGCTCAGCTTCTTCCTGGACACCGAGCGCCTGTTCCCGCTCTTCGCTCTCCCGCCCCGGCTCGAGCCCTGACCCCAGACGGGACACGTCACCCTCGCACGGCAGGGCGTCGCCCAGCCCGGCGAACGAGACGAGCTCACGCAGCTCTCCGCAGGCTTCGCGGAACACGATCCGTCGCCCGAGACGCCGAGCGATGAGCTGGAGGCGAGCGAGCGCCTCCAGGGTGGCGGCGTCCGGTCTGGCCAGATCGCTCAGATCGCAATCCACCCGTTCGGTCCTGCAACCCTCGAGCCGCTTCCGGGCATGCTCACAGAGCGCCGGGATGCCGGCGCGGTCGATCCGGCCGCTCAGCGTCCAGCTCGTCGGGCTCGGATCGGGTGGCGGTCGTGCGGCGTCCGGCGCCGTTCCCTCTCGGTGGCGCGGCCGCTCGTTCTGCGTCATCTCTCGAAGAGAGACGAGACGGGGACGCGGAACTCATCGCCGCCCGTACCCAGCGCTGAGGGCGCGCGGTCGGCGCCGTTCGATAGCGTCGGCGTGATGGCGCCGCGACGCAACGACGTGCTCGACGACCGAACACTGAACCGCGCGCTGCTCGAACGGCAGATGCTGCTCCGTCGCCGTCGCATGCCCGCACTCGGGGCGGTCGAACGGCTCGTCGCGATGCAGGCGCAAGAGCCGCGCGATCCGTACGTCGCGCTCTGGTCCCGGCTCGATCGCTTCCGACCGGCGACGCTCGCCGAGCCGATCGCAGACCGGCGCGCGGTCCGCATGACGTTGCTGCGAGGGACGCTGCACCTGGTGACCGCACGCGACGCGATCGGGCTGCGCGCGCTGATCCAGCCGGTGATCGAAGGCGTCCTGTACGGTTCGAGCCCGCTGCGGAACGCCGTCGGGAGCGTCGAGACCGCCGAGCTCCTCCGCATGCTGCGCTCGCTCCTCGAGCAGCGGCCGCACACCCGCGCCGAGCTCGTCAAAGAGATCGCCGCCCGGTGGCCCGATCTGGACGCGACCTCGCTCGGTTACGCGATGTACCTGATCCCCACGGTTCAGGTCACGCCTCGGGGTGTCTGGGGCGAGTCGGGGCGGTCGGCGTTCACGACCGTGGATGCGTGGCTCGGCCGCCCGATCGACCATGACGTCGAACCCGACGAGATGCTCCTGCGGTACCTGGCCGCGTTCGGGCCCGCGACGGTCGCCGACGCGCAGAGCTGGTCCGGACTCTCCGGGCTGCGTGGGGCGTTCGAGCGCCTTTCTCCTCGTCTGCGCACGTTCCAGGACGGGCGGCGCCGCGAGCTCTTCGACGTGCCGAACGGGCCGCTGCCCACGCCGGCGACGCCGGCGCCGGCGCGGTTCCTCCCCGAGTACGACAACATCGTGCTCGGTCACAAGGACCGCAGCCGGATCGCATCCGATATCCCGATGTGGAGCGAGGTGGGCTGGGGGACGGTCCTCGTGGACGGGTTCGTCGCCGCTCGTTGGAAGCTCGAGCGTGAAGGCGCCGAAGCGGCGCTCCGCATCGAGCCGTTCCGGAAGCTGTCGCAACAGGAGCGCGCCGCGGCCTCGGAGGAAGGGACGCGCCTCTTGAGCTTCCTCGCGCCGGATGCGGCTCGGCCTCGGGTCCGCTTCGCCACTCCGCCGTAGCGGCTCTCTCCAGCTCGACACGCTCGACACGCTCGACTCGCTTGGCCGAGGGGCTGCAGTACCCCGCTCGGCCGATAGCGAACCCCACGGGTCTGAGGTCACACTCCCGACGTGTTCACGGTCCAGATGCTCCCCGCGCGGCAGGGCGACGCGATCCTCGTGGAGTACGGGCCGGATGACGCTCCGAGGCGCATCCTGCTCGACGGCGGCACGCCCGGGACCAAGAGCGACCTCCGCGCCCGGCTGCTCGAACTCGGACCCGCGCCCCTCGCGTTCGAGGTCTTGGTCGTGACCCACGTCGACGGAGACCACATCGGCGGCGTCCTCGAGATGCTCGAGGAGGACTCGGGGATCGCGACGTTCGGCGACGTGTGGTTCAACGCGTGGCGACATCTTCCGGGGAACGAGACCGACTTCTTCGGACCGGTCCAGGGGGAACGGCTCACCGTCTGGCTGGACGCCAACGGCGCCGCCTGGAACGCGGGGTTCGAGACGAAGGCGGCCGCGATCGCCGAGCAGGGTGGCTTGCCCGAGTTCGAACTTCCGGACGGGATGCACGTGACGGTCATCACCCCCGGACCGGGAGAGCTCGAGTCGCTCCGGCCGGTCTGGGAGGACGAGGTCCGGGAAGCCGGGCTCGAACCGGGGGTCCCGTTCAACGAGGTGTTCGAGGTGCCCGCCACGGCGGAGCCGTTCGGCCCGGCGCCGACGCGCTCGGACGTCGAGACGTGGGCGGCCACGGAGTTCGAGTCCGACGATTCCGAGGCGAACGGGGCGAGCATCTCGCTGCTTCTCGAGCACGACGGGCGCTCCGCGCTCCTCACCGGAGACGCGCACAGCGATCCGCTCGTCCGTGGCGTCACCCGACTCCTCGAAGCGCGCGGCGTCGACCGCCTCGAGGTCGACGTCTTCAAGCTCCCGCACCACGGCAGCCGGCGCAACGTGAGCGTCGAGCTCCTGGAGCTGGTGACCGCACGCTCGTACCTGTTCTCGACCAACGGCGCCTCGTTCGGCCATCCGGACCGCGAGGCCGTCGCTCGCGTCGCCCTGAACGCTGCGGGTTCGAGGCTCTGCTTCAACTACGCGGACCGCGTGGGTGAATGGTCGGAACCGAGCCTGATGGGCGAGCTCGGCTACTCGATCGAGGCGCCGGTCGACGGAAGGCTCACGATCCAGGTCTGACGGCTCGGATCGGCCGGCCTCACGGGTTGGTCGGGCCGAACTCCGGGGGCGGCGTGAACGTCACAGCCTGGAGATGGCGGCGAACCGGCGCCGGGATGCGGCCGAGATCGAGCTCCGTACCTCCTCGGGTGCGAACCGTGTCCACGCCCTTCTCGACGCCCCGTTCCGGACGCTCGCCGAACGCTCGCTCGAACGCCGAGGGCGAGCCAACGATCGAGAAGCTGATCCCGACCACCTCGGACACCTCGAACCCGGCCTCCCGGAAGTAGCCGGTCGTCTCGGTCACGGCGTCCGGCGAAGGGAGGAACCGCTGCACGTTCGCCGAGGTGATCCGTTCGTCGCCGGTCATCCCCCCCGATGCGGGGCGGAGAACGACCTGGGCCGACAGGCGTTCGTCCACGGAGCCCTCCCGTCACGTCCGGCGTCCGTGCGAGCATAGGTGGTGCGTCAGCCCGTGGGCGGGGCGACCGGCTGGATCGGCCCGAGGCACTTGGCCATCGCCGTCATGACCGCGTTGTTCGCGTCGACGAGGCCGTGGCCGGTTGCAAGGTCGGGGCCGATCGAGGCCGCGTTGCCGCCTGTGCTCGGAGCCGCGTTGCCCGCCGTGACGTCTCGCGCCGTCGTCTTCAGGATGTCCCTGATCTCGGCGGGCGACAGGCTCGGACACGCCTGCTTGATGAGCGCACACACGCCGGCGACCTGAGGTGCGGCAGCCGAGGTCCCGCTGAACGCCGCCCACCCGTCGTCCGTCGCGGTCTGGTCGCCGTCCGGGTGCGTGTCGCCCGCGTTGCCGACGTCGATCTGGTCGCCGGCCTCGAGCGGCAGCATGATGTACATGGCCCCCGGCGTCAGCCCGACGAGTCCCGTCACGTCGGGGACGGTGCGGCCGGGGTAGATGGTGCTCGCGAAACCGCTCGCGTACGGGGTGGCCTGCATCGAGCCGTCCTCCAGCATGTACGTGCCGCCCGCGGAGATCACGTCGGGATGCTGGCCCGGGAACCCCCAGTGGCCGTTGCCCGCCGAGAACACGACGACGATCCCGTTCGCGACGGCGAGCGCGATCGCCGAGGCCATCGCCTGATCGGCGGCGCTCAGCGGTCCGGTCTGTTTGCTCGAGCCCCAGCTGTTGCTGATGATCGTCGGCCCGAGCGTCACCGCGGCGTTGAACCCGGCGATGGTGTTCACGAAGCTCATCTTCACCATCGTGAAGTCGATGTCGGGCGCGACGGCGAGCAAGTTCGCCGACTCGCCGGTTCCGTGGCCCACCTCATCCGCCTCGGCGGCCGCGGCCCCCGGCGCCAGGACGACCGGGGACACTCGGTAGCCGCGCTGCACGAAATACGGGTGCTCGAACCAGCCGGAGTCGGTCATGACGCACTTCACGTTCCGTCCGGTCGTGCCCTCCCGGTGTGCCTTGTCGGCGTTGACGCCGAGCGACACGTCGCCCGGGACGCGCAGGTGCCAGTACCCCATCGGCGGCGCGAACGCGTTCTGGTGGAAGTACCTCGGCTCCTCGATCGCGATGCCCTCGAGCACGTCCTCGAACCCGCTGCCGGACACATCGAGGTATCCGGGCAACGCCGTGTCGGCCGTCTCGACGAAGGTCGCCGTGTCCTCGAGCCCCATCTCCTTGATCACGGCACGCTCCTCGGCGCGGAGCTTGGTCCCGAAGACCTGCTCGTACAGTCGCGGAGGGCCGGCGATGTTCACGGTCGTCCGCGACAGACCGAGGATCTCGAACCCGGCCTTGCGGAGCCGCGCCCCCGCGTCGCGGATCAGGCCGTCCTCGGACGCGAACGCCATCGCCATGTCGGCGGTGATGGCCGCCTGCATGTCGAACATCGACGTTCCGCCGACCGAGCGTGGCGAGGCCTGTGCGAACACCGTCGAGGGCAGGCCGCTGGAGAGCTTCCGCGGCGCGACGAGCGCCCCGGCGGTACGTCCCCGTCCCCGCGCCGCCTGCCGTCGCCGGGCGGCCGGTTTCTTCGCGGCCGGTTTCTTCGCGGCCGGCTTCTTCGCGGCCGGCTTCCTTGCGGAGCGCTTCTTCGCTGCGGGTTTGCGCGACGAACGCTTGGCCACCATCTGACGCCTCCTCCCGACGTGGTGATGAGCGGATGTGTGATGGTAGAAAGCGTGCCCTCGAGGCCCAAGTCGGACATCGGCCCGTCGCCCGAAGGGGTGACGAGATCGACCCGGTCGGCGGCTCGAGGTCGGGACGAAGGAGGTTCGTCACGCCGGCATCGATCGAACAGGGATGAGCGTGGATCGATCTCGAGCGAACGACGTCCGCCTGCGCGACGTCTCCGTGGACGACCTCCCGATCTTCTTCGAGCACCAACGCGATCCGGTCGCGGCCGAGATGGCCGCCTTCCCGTCAAGGGACCGGGAGCCGTTCATGGAGCACTGGACGACGAGGATCCTGAACGACGAGCGCTCGATCGCCAGGACCGTCCTCGTCGACGAGCGCGTCGCGGGCAACGTCCTGTGCTTCGACCGCGGCGACAAACGCGAGGTCGGGTACTGGATCGGCCGGGAGTTCTGGGGCCAGGGCGTCGCGACCCGAGCGCTCTCGGCGTTCCTGAGCGAGGTCTCGGAGCGGCCCCTCTACGCCGGGGTGGCCAAGCACAACGTCGCGTCGGTCCGCGTCCTGGAGAAGTGCGGGTTCGTGGTCGTCGGCGACCCTGAGCCCGGCGACGACGGCGTGGAGGAGCTCCTGCTCGAACTGGATGCGTGAAGCGCGTCGAGGCGCGCGCTGGATCCGGCCTACAGCTGCAGCGCCTTCGGCCTCGACATCAGGACGTCGGGATCGTTCCAGTCGGCTCCGGGAACGTCGACGTACAGCTCGATCTCGTTCCCGTCCGGGTCGGCCAGGTACAGGCTGTGCGTCATACCGTGGTCGGCTGTCCCCATGAGCGGAACGCCGGCTTCCTGGAGACGCGTGAGCGCGGCTCGGAGCTCCTCGTCGGTCTCGCCCACCTTCAACCCGAAGTGGTACAAGCCGACCCGCCTCCCGGCCGGGATCGGCGTCGCATCGGGTCCCACCTCGATCAACAGCAGCTCGTGGTGGGTTCGGCCGCCGGAGAACATCGCGGCCGGGAACGGCATCGTGGCGTCGGGTACCGCCTGCCGCCACCCGAGCACGTCCCCGTAGAAGCGGACCGAACGCTCGAGCTCGCGGACGTACAGCACGATGTGACCGAGCTCCTTCACGCCGCCGGGTATCCCCTGATCCGTCATCTCGACCTCCTCGCTCGAGTGCGTTCGGGACGAAGGTACCGCGGGGCGCGTGGGGTCGGGCTGCGTCGGCGGGCGTGAAGACCTAGGCTCCAGGGCGCGATGTCCGAGTTCGCCACGCCCGAGGAGGAGTGGAGCGCGTTCCTCGCAGGAACGCACCCACACCTCCAGGACCCAAGTCCCCTTCGGTTCATCCCGTCCAGCCCCCGGTGCAAGCTCTGCGAGGCTCCGTTCCGCGCACCGGGCTCCCTGATCCTCCGGCGGTTCGGGTACGCCCCCTGGGAGAAGAACCCGAAGATCTGCGCACGGTGTTTCAAGCACGTCGAAGCCAACGCCAAACTCTGTCCCAAGGCGCTGGGTGACCAACACGTCACCGGCGGCGAAGTCGAGATCTCGATGCTGTTCGCCGACGTCCGCGGCTCGAGCAAGCTCGCCCGTCAGATGCCGGTCTGGGACTTCACCCGGTTGATGAACCGCTTCTACGGTGTGTCTCGAGACGTCCTGGTCGAGGCGGACGCCATCATCGAGAAGTTCGTGGGAGACGAGGTCGCGGCGCTGTTCATCCCGTTCATGACCGGACCTCAGCACGCCGAGCGTGCGGTCCAGGCCGCGCGGGAGCTGCTGCGAGCCACAGGGCACGGTTCGGAGGAGGGGCCCTGGGTCCCGCTCGGGGCCGGCGTGCACACCGGGACGGCGTTCGTCGGCATCGTGGGGTCAGACAACGCGAGCGACTTCACGGCGCTCGGCGACCCGGTGAACATCACGGCGCACCTGGCCGCCCAAGCGGCGGTGGGCGAGATCTTGGTCACCCAGGAGACGGCTTCGGCTGCAGGATCGGGCGACGGAGCCCTCGAGCGGCGGAGCCTCTCCCTCAAGGGACACCCCGTGGAGGCTCTGGTGATCTCGGGCCAGCCCGCACCGAGCACGAGCGGTTGATCCGCGCGTGAGCCGAGCTGCACGACTCCTGCGAGTGGAGCCGGGCGAAGGCCGGACGGTGTGGCTCGTCGTCGTCGCGATGTTCGTCGCCACGGCCGGCTACACCGTCGGCGAGAGCGGCGTCGGCGCCCTGTTCTTCGAGCGCGTCGGCGCCGACGCGCTGCCGACGATCTACCTCGTCCAAGGCGCGACCGGTCTCGCGGCGATGCTCGTGCTCACGGGTTCGATGGGACGGGTCGACCCGCGACGCGCCTACGTCGTCCTTCCGGTCGCTGCCGCGGCGGTCGTGCTCCTCGAGCGAGCAGTCCTCGCGACCGATCCGGGTTGGATCTATCCGGTGCTGTGGCTGACCGTCGCGATCGTGATGCTCGTCCAGGCCATCTTCCTGTGGGGAACGGCGGGTCTGGTCACCGACACCCGTCGCGCGAAGCGGCTCTTCCCGCTCTTCGCCGCTGGGGGCATCCTCGGGTCGGTGGCGGGCGGGCTCGGCACCGGTCCCCTCGCACGATGGATCGGCGCGGAGAACCTCCTGTTCGTGTGGGCCGCGGCGCTCGCGTGCACCGCCATCCTCTGCGCATCGGTCCTCGGCGTCCGACGTCGTCGGACCGTCCCACGGCGACCGAAGAGGTCGACTCCCCTGCACGAGGTGGCACAGGGCTTCTCATTCGTCCGGCGGTCGCCGCTGCTCGTGTGGATGACCGCGGCGGCGGTGCTGTTCTCCGTCCTGTTCTTCTCGCAATACCTGCCGTTCGCTCAGGCGGCGACGGCTCGGTATCCCGATCCGGACGAGCTGGCGGGCTTCCTCGGGATCTACTGGGCCGGCGTCACCGGGGCCGCGTTCCTCGTCTCGGTGATCCTGGCGAACCGCATGCTGGGGTGGTTCGGCGCGGGGACGTTGATCGTCGTGCTCCCCGTCCTGTACGCGGGGTCGTTCGGCCTCCTGCTCGCGACGACGACCTTCGCCACGGTCGTGGCGACTCGGTTCGCCGTCAACATCTGGCTGCAGGGCGTGGCGTCTCCCGCATGGGAGACGCTCGTCAACGTCGTTCCCGAGAGCCGGCGAGACCAGACGCGGGCGTTCCTGAACGGCGGTCCGGCGCAGGTGGGGACGGCGATCGCCGGTGTGTTGCAGCTCGTGGGCCAGCAGGTGCTCTCGGCACGACAACTCTCCTTGATCGGGCTCGGCGCTGCGGCGATCACCGTCGTCGTCGCCCGCGGCATCCGCCGTTCGTACGCGCGGGCGCTCCTCGACGCACTGAGGCTGGGCCGCCCGGTCGTGTTCGACGAAGGCGGGTTCGTCGGCGTGCCGATCGTCGTCGATCCGGACGCCCAAGCGATCGACACGGCGCTCGAGGCAGCACGGAGCCCGGACGTTCGGGTCCGCCGGCTCGGCGTCGAGATGTTGGCCGAGGCAGCCGACGACAACGCTCGAGATGCCCTGGTCGCCGCCGCCTCCGACGAGGACGCGGTGGTACGGGCTCACGCGGTGATGGGCCTCGGTCGGCCCGGCGAGGCTGACGATCGACCCACGCTCCAGCGGGCTCTGGCCGACCCCGATCCGGCGGTGCGCCTCGCCGCCGTGGAGGGGCTGCAACCCTCCCCCGACCTCGTGCCCCGCGAGCTGGTCCATGACCCCGAGTCGGCCGTGGCCGCCGCCGCCGCCGCGCTGCTCCTCGGGACGGATGCAAGGGCCGAGGCCGAAGCGGCCTTGCGCGCCCTGCTGACCGACGCCGATCCCGTCGTTCGAGTGACCACGCTCCGAGCGCTCCGGACGGCCCCGCCGGACGACGCCCTGATCCTGCTCTCACCGATCCCGAACGATCCCTCGCCGATCGTCCACGGCGTCCTGCTGGAGACGCTTGCGGCCGCGGACCCCGAGGCCGCCATCCCTCCCGCCCTCGAAGGGCTGGGCGGCGCGGACCCGGCCCTTCGAACAGCCGCGTACCGCGTCCTTTCACACCTCGACCTGGCCCGGCACGAGGCCGACCTCCGCGAGATGGCCGAGGAGCAGACGGTGCTCGCCGGTCTCGACGGCGAGCTGGCTGCCTCGGTTCCGTCGGACGTGGAGGCGACCCTGCTGCTTCGCGATGCGCTGCTCCAACGCGGGCGCGAGCGAGCGATCATCGCGCTCTCGTGCTTGGCGTTGCTCAGCGACCAGCGCGAGTCGATGCGAGCGGCCTTGGACAGTCTCGACTCCCCCGATCCCCTCCAACTCTCCAATGCCCTCGAAACCCTGGAGGTGACCGCCGACCCGCCGCTCGTCCGCGCCGTCCTCGGCCTCTGGGAGGCGGAACCCGCAGCGCCAGCCCTCCCTGGAAGCGCGTGGCTGGAACGTACTCGATACGACGACGACCCGTTCATCCGCGCGAGCGCCGAGCTCGTGCTCACCGTTCGAGACCGGGAGCGGCGACCTCTTCCGACGACGCCGCACGAGAGCAAGGAGACGCGATGGCTCGATCCCGAACGTCGATGTCACCGATGGAGCGCGTCCTCGAACTGCGGAAGATCCCGCTGTTCGGCGCGCTCGCACCGGTCGAGCTTCACCGCCTGGCCTCCGTCGCCGAGGAACGGACGTACCACGACGGTGAGGTGCTCGCGACCGAAGGCGAACTCGGCGACGAGCTGCACGTCGTCGTCGCCGGAACCGTCCGCGTCACCCACGCCGACGGGTCGGTCATCGCTCGGCGAAGCTCGGGCGAGGTGGTCGGCGAGATGTCGATCATCACGCGCACGCCCCGGATCGCCTCGCTCGTGGCCGACGGCGACGTCCGAACGGTCCGGATCGGCCAGCGCGACTTCGAGAGCATGATCCGGGAACGTCCGGAGATCGCGCTCGCCGTCATGCGGGTGCTGGCCGAACGCCTGAGTGCCGAGATGGCCTCCCGGGCGTCCGCCTGAACGAGCGCCGGCCGATCAGCGCTCCGAGCTCGCCGGCTGCTCCTCGCGCTCGTTCTTCCGGACGACGACCGTGCGTTCCGACGTATCGGGAGAAGCGGAGACGTCGCGGACGTGGTCGGCCTCGACCTCGTCGGCCGTCCGCGCCCGGTCGCGAAGCTCCTCGTTCTCGCGCTCGAGATCCTTGATCTCCCGGCGGCGCGCGCGCCTGCGGCTCCAGCCCGCCCGCGAGAGCACCACGCCGAGCGCCACGCACAGCATCGCGATTGCGCCGAGCACGGCCGCGCCGATCAGGACCTGGGACTCGCTCCATGAGAACGACTGGCCGAGCAGCGTGTACTGCTCGCTCGCGAAGTCGGTCTCGATCACGAGATCGGCCACCACCGCGGCGGCCAGGACACCGAGCAGGATCAGCACCACGCCCATGGGGTCACCTCCACCTCTCGAGTGAGAGATTCGTACCCAGCCGGAGGACGACTTACTCCTCATGGGGATGCCGCCCTTCGGCCGATGGGGCGCACGGCAGCTCGAGCGAGGGAGGGAGCAACGTGCAGGACCGTCCGCGTGCCTGGCTGCTCGCGCTGCTCCTCGCCGTGCCGCTCGCGGGCCTGAGCCTGCTCCTGGCCGTCCCGAGCATCGACGTCGAATGGGAGCACCACCCCTCGCACTTCCTGCTCGTGCTGGTCGTCGCCCTGATCAACGTCGGGCTCGCGATCCTGACGAGCGAGGCCGCGCACCGTCGGGCGGACGCTCGGCTGTTCCTCGTGTCGATGGCGCTGATCACGAGCTCCGGGTTCCTCGGCCTGCACGCGCTCGCGACGCCGGAGGTGTTGGTGAACGAGCCGAACTCCGGATTCGTGATCGCGACGCCGATCGGCCTGCTCCTCGCGTCGGCGTTCGCCGCGGCGTCCGCCGCGAAGATCCACGGCTCGCGGGCCGAGTGGATCCTCCGGCGTCGGGGACTCCTCCAGGGCGGCCTCGCCGTGCTGCTGATCGGCTGGGCCATCGCGTCGCTCGTAGGCGTCCCGTTCCTCGACCGGCCGCCCGAGGAGGAGGCGCCGCTCCTGTTCCGACTCCTGACACCCATCGGGATCGGCCTCTACGTCTTCGCGGCGTGGCGGTACGGGCGCCTCTATCGCGTCCGGCGCCGAACGCTTCCGCTCTCGGTCGCGGTGGCCTTCGTGCTGCTCGCCGAGGCGTTGATCGCCGTCGCCTTCGCGCGGAGCTGGCACGCGTCGTGGTGGGAGTGGCACGGGCTCATGGCGGTCGCGTTCGCGATCGTCCTGTTCGCGATCCGGAACGAGTACCGGCACGTCGGATCGGTGGCCGGCGCGTTCGGCGGCCTGTACCTGGAGCAGACGCTGGAACGCATCGACCGTCGCTCGTCAGAGGCGCTGGGTCAGCTCGTGGGGACGATGCGGTCAGGAGAACCGCTCGCCCCGGTGCTCGAAGGGCTCCGTCGGGACGGCTTCGCGTCCGACGAGGTCCTGCTGCTCGAACGCGCGGGTCGTGAGCTCGTGCGCGTCGACGACCTCTTCCGTCCGTACGTCGGGCCGCAGCTCGCGGCACGGCTCGAACGCGAGCCGGAGCTCGCGGAGCTCGGCGGTCGCGAGGGGGAGGTGACGGTCCTGTTCGCCGACCTCGCCGGCTTCACGGACTTCTCGGGCGACCGTTCCCCGACCGAGGTCGTCGAGATGCTGAACGCGTACTGGGCTGCGACGGTCCCGATCGTGGCCGAACGAGAGGAGGGGGTGATCGAGCGGTTCGCCGGCGATGCCATCCTCGTCGTGTTCAACGCGCTCGACGATCAGCCCGATCACGCCGTTCGCGCCGTTCGCGCCGGCGGTCGACATGCAGCGCGCCGCCGAACGGACCGCCAGGGAGCGCCCAGGATGGCCGCGCTTCCGGATCGGAATCAACACCGGCCCCGCGGCGCTCGGCAACGTCGGCGCCGGAGCGCAGCGGAGCTTCACCGCGATAGGCGACACGACCAACGTCGCGGCCAGGCTGCAGACCTCGGCCCCACCGGGAGGGATCCTGATCGGTGTCTCGACGCACCAGGCTGTCCAGGGCGAGATCCAGACCGAACCGTACGGCGAGCTCGATCTGAAGGGCAAGCCCGACCCGGTGCCCGCGTTCGAGGTGCCGGTCGGCGCCACGGACTCGGCCTAGGATTCGGCCGTGCGGCGTTGCACTGAGTGCGGAGAAGAGAACTCCGACCGTGCGCGGTTCTGTCAGATCTGCGCGAGCCCGCTCGCCGAGATCGAGACCGCGGCCGAGAGCCGCAAGGTCGTCACGATCGTCTTCGCCGACGTGACCGGCTCCACGGCGCTGGGCGAGCGGCTGGACCCCGAAGCACTTCGCCGCGTTATGGGTCGGTACTTCGACGAGATGTCGGCCGCGATCGAGCGCCACGGTGGCACCGTCGAGAAGTTCATCGGCGACGCCGTCATGGCGGTGTTCGGCATCCCCCGGCTCCACGAGGACGACGCCCTCCGCGCCGTTCGAGCCGCTGCGGACATGCGCGCCGCGCTCGAGCTGCTGAACGCCGACCTCGAGCGGGACCACGGCGTGGGGATCTCGGCCCGGATCGGCGTGAACACCGGGGAGGTCGTGACCGGTGACTCGGCCACCGACCAGCGACTGGTGACGGGCGACCCGGTGAACGTGGCGGCACGTCTTGAGCAGGCGGCAGCGGCCGGCGACGTGCTGCTCGGCGATCCCACCTATCGCCTGGTGAAGGACGCGGTCCAGGTCGAGCCGGTCGAACCACTCGAGCTGAGGGGCAAGTCGGAGCCCGTCGCCGCCTACCGCCTCGTGCGCGTGTTCGAGGCCCCGGAGGGACACGCACGGCACCTCGACTCGCCGATGGTCGGGCGAGCGAAAGAGCGCGAACTCCTCGAACGCGCACTCGACCGCGCCGTGAGCGAGCGGACCTCCCACCTGTTCACCCTGCTCGGTCCTGCCGGCGTCGGGAAGTCTCGGCTGGTGCAGGAGTTCGTCGCCGGGTCGGGGTCGACCGCCGGGGTGTTGCGCGGCCGCTGCCTCTCGTACGGCGACGGCATCACGTTCTTCCCGCTCGCCGAGATCGTCGAGGAGGCCGCGGGCACCTCGCGGGACGACGATCTCGAGACGGCGCGCTCGAAGGTTCGGGCGCTGCTCGGCGATGCGGACGACGCCGATCGGATCGTGTCGCTCGTCGGGAGCCTCCTCGCGTGGGGGGGCGAATCCGGGGCGAACGAGGAGGCGTTCTGGGGCGTGCGCAAGCTCCTCGAGCACCTGGCGAGCGAACGACCGGTCGTGGTCGTGTTCGACGACATCCACTGGGCCGAACCGACCTTCCTCGACCTCATCGAACACCTCGCGGACTGGACGCGCGATGCCGCGCTCGTTCTCCTGTGCGTCGCCAGGCCCGAGCTGCTGGAGGTGCGGCCGGGCTGGGGCGGCGGGAAACTGAACGCGACGACCATCCTGCTCGAACCGCTGCCGGACGACGAGGCCTCGCAGCTCGTGGACAACCTGCTCGGGCGCGCCGACATCCCGGCGGTGGCCCGACGACGGATCCTCGAGGCGTCCGAGGGCAACCCGCTGTTCGTCGAGGAGATGCTCGGCATGCTGATCGACGACGGGCTGCTGCGGTTCGAGGACGGCTCGTGGCGGCCGGTCGAGGATCTCGCGAACGTCACGGTCCCGCCGACGATCCAGCTGCTGCTGGCCGCGCGCCTGGACCGCCTCGATGCCGAGGAGCGCGCCGTGATCGAACGGGGCTCGGTCGAGGGGAAGGTCTTCCACGCCGGCGCGGTCACGACGCTCTCCCCCGAGGCGCAGCGGCCCACCGTCCGGCCCCGGCTCCTCGCGCTCGCGCGCAAGGAGTTGATCCGTCCGGATCGCGCCGACTTCGCCGGCGAAGACGCGTTTCGGTTCCGTCACCTGTTGATCCGCGACGCCGCCTACAAGGCGATGCCGAAGGAGCAGCGCGCCGACCTGCACGAGCGTTTCGCGGGATGGCTCGAGCGCGCAGCCGGGGAGCGCTTGCCCGAGTACGAGGAGATCCTCGCGTACCACCTCGAGCAGGCGTACCGCTATCGCGTCGAACTCGGCGCGCCTGACGAGCACGCGCGATCGGTCGCCCAGGCCGCGGCGACGCGGCTGCTCTCGTCGGCCGACCGCGCCTTTGAGCGAGGCGACTTCGCATCGGCGCAGTCGTTGCTCAGGCGATGCGCCGAGCTGTCGGAGGGCGCCGCTCGTGTCCACGCACTCATGGTGCTCGCGTGGACGCTGAGCGAGCTGAACGACTTCCAAGGCGCACTCGAAGCGGCGGCCGGAGCCTTCTCCGCGGCGGAAGCGGCTGGGGACGAGCGGCTCGCGTCACGGGCGGACCTCGTTCGGATCGACGCTCGCTCACATGTCGACCCGACCTACACCATGGCGAGCACTCGTGAGGACACGGAGAGGATCGTCAGTCGTCTCGAGGCGATCGGCGATGAGGACGGCGTGTTCCAGGGTCTCTTGGCGCTCGGACGCCTCGACTTCTTCGAGGGGCACTGCATGAAGAGCCTCGCGGTGTCGGAGCGGCTCTTCGAACGCGCGCGAGACCGGCCGTATCGGGACCGCGAGTCCGTGGCCCAGGGGTTCTATGCCGCTGCGTTCTTCGGTCCACCCCCCGTCGACGAGGCGCTCGAACTGGTCGAGCGCGGCAAGGACCTCGTGTCCGGCAGCATCGTCAGCGAGGCGTCTATCGGGTCGGTCCGTGCCGGGCTCCTCGCGATGCAGGATCGAGCCGACCAGGCACGCGCCGAGGCGGCCCGGGTCCTCGATCTCTGGGCGGAGCTCGGCAACCCGAGCGCCATGGTGATCACGTTCCTCGCGATCGGTGAAATCGAGCTGCTGCTGGGCCGACCCGATCGCGCAGAACAAGCGTATCGAGATGGAGTGGAGCTGTTGGACCGGCTCGGGGAGACCGGCTACAACTCCACCCAGCTGGCCGGGCTCGCGGCTGCACTCTGCGACCAGGGACGGTTCGAGGAGGCCGAGGAGGCGGCACGTCGGAGCGACGAGCTCGCCGCCGAGGACGACTTCGCCTCGCAGGCTGGGTGGCGCGAGGCGCAGGCGCTGGTGTTGTCGAGCAGAGGCGACCACGACGGGGCGATCGCGATGATCGACGTGGCGCTCGGATTCATTCGGCCGACGGACTACGTCTACATGCTCGGCGGGGCGCACGAGGTGCGAGGGGTCGTGCTCGCAGCGGCGGGTCGAGCGGAGGAGGCACGTGCAGCTTTCGCTGACGCCGTCGGGCAGTTCGAACGCAAGGGCATCCTCCCCGCGATCGCGCGGGTCCGAGGTCGAATCGCTTCGCTCCAGGCACCGGAGGTCTGAGTCCCGGGCCGCCGTCGGCGCGACCTGCTACCGTTGGCGACGAGGGCAACCGTTTCGCGGTATCACGCTACGAGCAGTTCCCTCCCGGCTGTCACGGCCGGCGCCAACAGGGGCACGCACCAAGGCCCCGAGGCGGAAGGAAGGAGGGATCGCACGTGGCATCTGGAACCGTGAAGTGGTTCAGCCCGGAGAAGGGCTTCGGCTTCATCACTCCCGAGGACGGAAGCGCCGACGTGTTCGTGCATTTCAGCGCGATCACGGGCGAGGGCTACCGCAACCTCGAGGAGAACCAGCGGGTCGAGTACGACGTGACCCAGGGGCAGAAGGGCCCCCAGGCCGCGAACGTCCGCGCCGTCTAGGCGCGTTTTCGGCTCAACGAACAAGGACCCGGCGACATCGCCGGGTCCTTGTTGCGTGTTCGGGTTCGGATCAGGCCTCGGCGCGGTCCTCGGCCTCGGCGTCCTCGGACTCCTCCTCGGGAGCCTCGGCGTCCTCGGGCATCGTGAGGAACTCGCTCTGCTCCGCCGGACCGATCGGCGGGCCAGACTCGATCAGGCCGGCCTCGCGATCCTTCTTGCGGGCGGCTCGCGCCACGCGTCGCTCCTCTCGGGCCGCGTGCTTGCGGGCGGTCACGTCCCGGCGTTTGCGTTTCCCCATGCTGTCTGGCATCGGAGGCTCCTTGCTGGTCCTATCTCCTCGCCCGATGTGCGATCACAGGCGCTCCATCGCATGTCGACGGGTCGGCGGCGTGTGCAGGAAGCAGGTCGCCGAACGGTTGTACGTCGACAAGACGGTGGTGCATGTGGGCTCGCTGCACGGACGGCCTTTGGCCGGGCGCGACGCCGAGTCCTTCCCGCGCGCGGGGGTTCCGAGCACAACGTCGCTGCCGCCTCTGGCCATGCGCCCTCCAGGTCCGGGGGCGCGCTCGACCCCCTCGATGAGGGAGATCGGCTCAAGGAGGGGCCCGTCGCTGAACCGCGTCGAGGCTCCCGAGCGGCGCCCGGAACGACAGCCTACTAGAGCGGGCGTTCCAACGTGCTCCGGCTACGATGACGACACTCGCCGCGAAGGGGATCACATGGCCGCCACCTCCACGATGCTCGCGCTCGGAACGCAAGCACCCGACTTCGATCTGCCCGACGTCATCAGCAGGCAGCGCGTTCGCCTCGACGATCTCGGCGACGAGAAGGCGCTGCTCGTGATGTTCATCTGTCGGCACTGCCCCTACGTCGCGCACGTCAGGGACGGACTCGCACAGCTGGGGCGGGACTACGCCGACGCCGACCTCGCGCTCGTCGCGATCAGCTCCAACGATCCCGACGAGTACCCCGCGGACCGGCCCGAGAGCCTCGCGGAGGAGGCCGCGGAGGCCGGGTACACGTTCCCGTACCTGTTCGACGAGACGCAGGAGGTCGCCAAGGCCTACACGGCGGCGTGCACGCCGGACTTCTTCCTGTTCGACGCCGAGCGCAGGCTCGTCTACCGCGGACAGCTGGACGACAGCCGGCCGAGCAACGGCCTGCCGGTGACCGGCGCCGACCTGCGTGCGGCGATCGACGCGGTGCTGTCCGATCGGCCGGTCTCCGAGGACCAGCGGCCGAGCATCGGCTGCAGCATCAAGTGGCGACCCGGCAACGAGCCCGGTTAACGGCTCTTCAGTCCGAACGCAGCGAGACGAGCGACGGCCGCTCGGCGGGATCGGCTGAGAGCCACGCCTCGAACGCGCGCCGCGCGTCCGGCCACTCCTCCTCCGTCATCGCGAACCACGCCGTATCGCGGTTCCGGCCCTTCACGATCATGTGCCGGCGGAACACGCCCTCGAACGCGAACCCGAGCCGGAGCGCGGCGGCCCTGGAGCGTTCGTTGAGCGCGTCGCACTTCCATTCGACACGCCGGTGACCCAGCCGCTCGAACGCCTCGCGCAGCATGAGGTACACGGCCTCGGTGTTCGCTTCCGTCCTCTGGGCACTCGGCGCGTACCAGATGTGCCCGAGCTCGAGCCGGCGATGCGCGACGTCGACGTTCAGGAACGCGGTCATGCCGACCGGTCCCGCATCGTGCGCGACCACGGTGAGGAACAGCGGATCGTCGCTCGGCGCACACCGTTGGAGCCAGTCCCGCATCACATCGGCGTCATCGAACGGCCCGTACGGCATGTACGTCCACAACCGGGGTGCGGCATCGGTGCCGTCGTGCGAGGCCGTCCACAGCGGCGCGGCGTCGGCGGCCGGCTCCACCGGCCGGAGCGAGACGTACCGGCCCTCGAGCATCCGGCGTTCGGGCGCGCGAGCAGGTCGGTCGTCGACCGTCTCACCGACCGGCAGCTCGTCGTCCACGGCCCGAGTCTCGCACGCGCTTGCGGGCCGGGACGCGCTCGATGGAACATGGCGTGAAGGGAGGGACCGATGCTCGCGATCGAGACCTACGACGTCCTCAAGTTCTTCCACGTGCTCCTCGCGATCGTCGCGGTCGGGTTCAACGCGACGTACGGAGTCTGGCTCGCACGCGCGGCCAGGGAGCGGGACCACGAGGCGTTCGCGCTCCGCGGCGTGAAGTTCCTCGACGACCGGTTCGCGAACCCCGCGTACGCGTTGCTCCTCGTCACGGGTCTGCTGATGGTGTGGGTCGGCGACCTCGATCTCACGCAGTTCTGGTTGCTCGCCGGGCTCGTGCTGTACGCGATCGCGGTCGTGCTCGGCCTGTTCGTCTACACGCCGACGCTCCGGAACCAGATCGCGGCGCTCGAGTCCGCCGGACCCGACTCGGTCGAGTTCCGGGCGCTGTCCAAGCGCGGCACGTCGGTCGGGGTCGCGCTCGCGGTGGTGGTCATCGTGATCGTGTTCCTCATGGTCACCAAGCCCACCCTCTGAGCCGGGAGGCGGGTTCGACCAGGCCGTTTCTGGGTATCTGAACGGCGCCCACCGACACGGGGAGGTCATCATGACGCTCGGCAGCACGATGAAGGGATACGGCCGCGCCGCGAAGGACAAGGCCGAGACGGTGAGCCACGAGATGAAGGACCGGGCCCTCGAGAAGCGGCTCGATCGGGCCAACAGCGAGGCCGACCGCCTGCGGTTCGAGAACGACGTCCTCCGGGACGAGGTCGAAGACGCACGGTCCGAGCACCACAGGATCCTCGACATGCTCGACGAGCGCCTGCCGGAGCACGTGGAGGCCTCGGAGAACGGCGAGCGCCGCTCACACAAGGGCCGCTGGCTCCTCTTCCTGGTCGCCGTCGGTGGTGGGATCTACGCCTTCGTCCGTTCGCGCCAGCAGGACAGTGAGCCGGGCACGTTCGCGTCCGACGGCACCGGCGTCTAGCCACGTTCCGAAACGCATCCACGACCGCGGCCGGCGTCGGCCGTGATCGAGAGGCAGCGCTACAGTTGAGCCGGCATGTCGTTCGCGCCGGCCGACATCGGGTTCGTCGCCGACCCGTATCCGGCGTACGCAGAGCTTCGACGAGAGGACCCCGTCCGGTACGACGAGGGCACCGACCACTGGCTCGTCGCGCGGTACGAGGACGTCAAGGCGCTCTTGCGTGACCGGCGACTCGGCCGCACCTATCTCCATCTCGCCACGCACGCCGAGATGGGCCATCCCGATCCACCCGCGTGGCACGACCCGTTCTGGGATCTGATCAACGCCGGCATCCTCGACATGGAGCCGCCCGACCACACTCGGGTTCGGCGTCTGGTCTCGAAGGCGTTCACACCGAAGTTCGTCGAGGGACTGCGCCCGCGCGTCCAGGCGATCATGGACGAGCTCGTCGACGGGGTCGCAGGTGCCGGCGAGTTCGACCTCATCGCGGTCGCCGAACCGCTGCCGGTCACGGTGATCGCCGAGATGTTGGGGGTGCCCGAGACCGACCGGCGCCATCTCCGCCCCTGGTCGGCCGACATCGTCAAGATGTACGAGCTGAACCCCTCGGTCCAGATGCAGCGCGACGCCGTCCGGGCCAGCACCGAATTCAGCGACTACCTGCGGACGTTGGCGCGGGAACGCAAGGCCGATCCCGGGGACGACGACCTCATCTCCCGCCTCGCCGCCGTCGTCGACGAGGGCGAGCACCTGACCGAGGACGAGCTCGTCGGCACGTGCGTCCTGCTGCTGAACGCGGGACACGAGGCGACCGTCAGCTCCACGCTCCTCGGGTGGTTGGCGCTGTTCCGGTACCCCGACCGCCTGAAGGAACTGCGCGAAGACCGCTCGCTCCTGCCGACCGCGGTCGACGAGCTGCTCCGGTTCGACACCCCGCTGCAGATGTTCGAGCGCTGGGTGCTCGAGCCGATCGAGGTACGAGGCGTCGCGATCCCCCGGGGCGCCGAGCTCGGGCTGCTGTTCGGCTCGGCGAACCGCGATCCCGACGTGTTCGTGGAGCCGGACGAGCTCGACCTCTCGCGTGACCCGAACCCGCACCTCACGTTCGGTGCGGGGATCCACTTCTGCCTCGGTGCGCCGCTCGGTCGTCAGGAACTGCAGATCTCGTTCGCGACGTTGATGGATCGCTTCCCGAACCTCGACCTGGTCGAGGAGCCTCGCTGGAAGCCGAACTACGTCGTCCGGGGGCTCGAGGGCCTGCTCGTCCGCCCGTAGCCCGCATCCAGACCGAGGCGCCAGGGCTATCCTCGATCCGTGCCCCTCTACCTGCTGAGCGAGCCCGATGAGCCGCTCGTCGCGCCGGCGATCGTGGCCGCGTTCGACGGCTGGATCGATGCGGCAGGCGCGTCGACGACGGCGGCCGAGCGGCTGGCGGACGGCGGCGCGGCGCTCGCGTCCTTCGACGGCGACCTCCTGTTCGACTTCCGTTCGCGGCGGCCGGTGCTCGACGTCGTGGACGGCCGGCTGAGCGAGCTCACGTGGCCCGAGCTCACGCTGCAACGAGCCCGGATCGGTGGTCGAGACCTCCTGGTGATGACGGGAGCCGAGCCGGACTTCCGCTGGCGGGAGCTCGGGCGCGACGTGCTCGACATCGCGCTTCGGCTCGGCGTCGTCGAGTGGGTGAGCCTCGGCTCGATCCCGAGCGCGGTCCCGCACACGAGACCCGTGCCCGTGCTCGCGACCGCCTCGCGGAGCGACCTGCTGCACGAGGACGAGCAGCTCGGCCCGCAGGGACTGCTTCGCGTGCCCTCGGCCGCGCTCTCGACGCTCGAGATGACGATCGCGGACAGCGGCATCCCGGCGGTGGGCTTCTACGCGCAGGTCCCGCATTACGTGGGCGGGCCCTACGCCGCGGCCTCGATCGCGATCCTCGAGCACGCGGGACGACATCTCGGGGTTGAGGCGCCGCTCGGCGAGCTCGCGGAGGACGCGATGAGCCAGCGTCTGCGGCTCGACGAGATCGTGCAGGCCGACGACGACTCGCGCGGCTACGTCGAGCGGCTCGAAACGGTCGTCGACAACCAGGAGCTGCCGACCGGCGACGAGCTCGTGAGCGAGATCGAGCGCTTCCTCCAGCAGCGGGGTGACGGGGGTTCGCGCGGCTCCTCTCCGTAACCACCGTCCCGCCTGGTGCCGGAAGGTAGCATCGCAGGGATGGAGGAACGGACGGCCGAACGAGCCGAGCCGCCCACCGAGCGGACGCGGGTCCGGCGGATCCCCGAGCGGGGCGTGTACGACCGCGCGCAGATCGACGCCATCCTGGACGAGGCGCTGATCTGCCATCTCGCCTACGTGCTCGACGGGCAGCCGCGAGTGATCCCGACGATCCACGCCCGCGACGGCGACGTGCTGTACGTCCACGGCTCGAACGCGAGCCGCACGCTGCGCACGGCCAAGGAGAGCTCCCCCGTCGCGATCGAGGTGACGCTGCTCGACGGGCTCGTCCTGGCTCGGAGCGCGTTCCACCACTCGATGAACTACCGCTCCGTCGTGGTGTACGGCCTCGCGAGGGAGATCACCGATCCCGACGAGAAGTGGCGCGCGCAGCAGGCGCTCGTCGAACACGTCGTGCACGGTCGCTCGGCGGACGCCCGGATGCCGAACGAACGCGAGCTCAACCAAACGACGATCCTTGCCGTCCCGCTCGACGAGGCTTCCGCGAAGATCCGCACCGGACCGCCGATCGACGAGGACGAGGACTACGACCTGCCCGTGTGGGCGGGCGTGGTGCCGCTCACCACCGTCCCCGGCGAGCCCGAACCCGACCCGGCGATGCCCGAGGGGATCCCCGCGCCCGACTACCTCACGCCGTACGGTCGATAGGGCGCCGATGAGCGCCGGCCCGCGCCACAGCCTGCGCGAGAACGTCCGGGCGCTGCCGCCCGCCGCGTGGGTGCTCTTCGCGGGCACGTTCGTGAACCGGCTCGGGACGTTCGTCTTCCCGTTCATGATCCTGTACCTCACGGGCCTGGGGTACTCGGCGGGGCAGGCGGGGGTGGCGCTCGCGCTGTACGGCCTCGGGGGGTTCGCCTCCCAGCTCGTCGGTGGCTGGCTCACGGACCGCATCGGCCGGCGGAACACGATCGGCTTCTCGATGCTCTCGGCGGCGGCCTTGACCTTGGCGCTCTGGAGGGCCGAGAGCCTCGCCGTGATCTACGCCCTCATGTTCCTGCTCGCACTGGTCGCCGAGACCCACCGACCGGCCGCCTCGGCACTGATCGCCGACGTCGTGCCGGACGAGCGGCGGGTCACCGCCTTCGCGATGTTCAGACTCGCGATCAACATCGGCTGGGCGGTCGGCCTCACGCTCGGCGGCCTGCTCGCCGACCGGTCGTTCGGGTTCCTGTTCGTCGGCGACGCGATCACCTCGGGGGTGTTCGGCGTCATCTCTCTGGTGGCACTGCCACACGGCGTCCGAACGTCGCGCACGCAGGAGCGGGAGCTCGGCGGTGCGCTGCGGGCGATGCTGGCGGACCGGGCGTTCCTCCTGTTCCTGGGGTCGATCCTGATCGGCTCGGCGATCTACATGCAGAACGTGTCCACGTTCCCCCTGCACATCCGGCAGGAAGGGTTCTCGAACACCGTCTACGGGATGCTGCAGGGGCTGAACGGCGCGTTCGTGGTGTTCCTGGAGCTGCCGATCTCCGCGTGGACCCAGCGGCGCTCGAGGACGTCGATGGTCGCCCTCGGCGGCCTGCTGATCGGGCTGGCCTTCGGGTCGCTCGTGTTCGCCCGAACGATCCCGCTCCTGGTCCTGATGGTCTTCGTGTGGACCCTCGGCGAGATCGTCTCGTCGCCCCCGGCGAGCGCGTTCGTTGCGGACCGCTCGCTCGAGCACACGCGCGGCCGGTACCAGGCGGCCCTGGGAGCGATGTTCTCGCTCGGCGCGATCGTGGGCCCGCTGGCTGGCACGCTCGCGTACGAGGCGAGCCCCGACGCGCTCTGGGTCGGGTGTGCCGTGGCCGGTGTGGCCTCGGCCGCACTCGCCCTGGCCGCCGGCCGGCACCCCCCGAGGGTCGACGCGGCCGTAGCACCGCTGGATACGACCGTGGGCCCGGGTTGACGACCCCTCCACGTAGCGGGTAGATATATCGGACCGATATACTCAGTCGATATATCGCCCGGGCTTGGGATAGGAAGGACAAGATGCTGGAGCTCGCGATCTTGGGGCTGCTCAAGGAGCGGTCCATGCACGGCTACCAGCTGTCGAAGCGCCTGACGGATTCCCTCGGGGGCTTCTGGCGCGTCTCGTACGGGTCGCTGTACCCGACGCTGAAGCGCCTCGAACGCCAGGGGGCCGTGGAGCAGGTGTTCGACAGCCAGGAGGTCGGCCGCCGGAAGAACGTCTACCGGATCACCGACGCCGGAGAGCAGCTGTTCCGTAAGCTGCTCGAGGAGGCCGGTCCGGACGCCACCGGTGAGGACAACCGGTTCCGCGTTCGAATGGCCTTCTTCAAGTACCTATCGCCCGAGACGCGGATCCGGCTCCTCGAACGCCGTCGCGCGTTCCTCGAGGAGCGCCTGTCCACGATCCGAACCTCGCAGGCGACGATCAGCGGCGACACGTACACGATGTCCCTGATGCAGCACGGTCGCGAGAGCACCGAGCAGGACATCGCGTGGTTGACCGGGCTGATCGCGGCGGAGCGCCGCACCACGGAATCGACGGGGGGGTCGAAGCGCCGGACGAACACCCGGTCGCTTCGCCGAAAGGAGCGCGCCACATGAGCAAGGTTCGACTCGCGATCGTCGGCGTGGGCAACTGCTCGTCGTCGCTCGTCCAGGGGCTGGAGTACTACAAGGACGCCGATCCGGGCGACATCGTGCCCGGCCTCATGCACGTCGACCTCGGCGGGTACCACATCAACGACGTCGAGATCGTGGCGGCGTTCGACGTGGACGCGAAGAAGGTCGGCAACGACGTCGCCGACGCGATCGCGTCCGAGCCCAACAACACGATCCGGTTCGCGGACGTGCCACCCACCGGTGTGCTCGTCCAGCGCGGCCCGACGTTCGACGGGCTAGGCCGCTATTACCGCGAGACGATCGTCGAGTCCGAGCTCCCGCCGGTCGACGTGGCCGCGGTGCTCAGAGAGACGCGTGCCGACGTCCTGGTCTCGTACCTGCCGGTCGGATCGGAGCAGGCGGCCACGCACTACGCACAGGCCGCGCTCGACGCGCGCGTCGGATTCGTCAACTGCCTCCCGGTGTTCATCGCCTCCGACAAGGCGTGGGCGCGGAGGTTCGTCGAGGCCGGCGTGCCCATCGTGGGCGACGACATCAAGAGCCAGGTGGGCGCGACGATCGTGCACCGGGTGCTCACGAAGCTCTTCGAGGACCGCGGCGTGAAGCTCAACCGGACGTACCAGCTGAACTTCGGCGGCAACATGGACTTCATGAACATGCTCGAACGCGAGCGACTGACGTCCAAGAAGGTGTCGAAGACGCAGTCGGTCCAGTCGCAGATGCGGAAGAAGCTCGACAAGCAGAACATCCACATCGGGCCGAGCGACCACGTGCCGTGGCTCGAGGACCGCAAGTGGGCGCAGATCCGGCTCGAGGGCCAGGCGTTCGGCGACGTGCCGCTGAACGTCGAGCTCAAGCTCGAGGTCTGGGACAGCCCGAACTCGGCCGGCATCGTGATCGACGCGATCCGGTGCGCGAAGCTCGCGCTCGACCGCGGGATCGCCGGGCCGCTCATCGGACCGTCGGCGTACTTCATGAAGTCGCCGCCGGTGCAGTTCAGCGACGAGGCGGCTCACGAGATGGTCGAGGAGTTCATCCTCGGCAACGGCGCCTCGAAGGGGGCCGACTGGACCGCGTTCTTCGACGCGGAGCCCGCCGAGGCCTAACCCGCACGGAACGCAACGAACGGAGGCCGGGCCCGAGGCCCGGCCTCTATCGTTCCCGCGGATATCCGATCGATGGGAGGAACCATGCGCACGATCAGGATGGATCCCGACACGGTCCACGCTCCGGTCGGCACGTACTCGCACGCGGTGCGGGTCGAGGCCGCGGACACGACCTGGATCTACGTCTCGGGGCAGGTGGCGCTCGACCCCCAGGGCAACCTCGTCGCGCCGAACGACCTCCGCGCGCAGACCGAGCGGGTCTTCGAGAACCTGAAGGCGATCCTCGAGTCGAACGGGGCGACGTTCGACGATGTGGTGAAGATCACCACGTTCGTCACGACGCTCGAGGACCTCGACGGGATGCGCGAGGTGCGCGCCCGCTACCTCCCGAAGGAGCCGCCGGCGAGCACGGCCGTTCAGATCTCGGCACTCGTGCTCCCCGACGCGGTGATCGAGATCGAGGCGGTGGCGGTGATCGCCTCGTGAGCGCGATTTCGGTCCTCGGGCTCGGCGCGATGGGACGGGCGATCGCCGCGAAACTGCTTGCGTCCGGCCACGACCTCACCGTCTGGAACCGGACGGCCGGTCGCGACGATGACCTCGTCGAAGCAGGAGCGCGACGGGGGGAGTCGCCCGCGGACGCCGTTCGGGATGCCGAGATCGTCATCACGATGCTCACCGACCCGCCCGCGCTCGAGCAGGTCCTGTTCGGTTCCGAGGGCGCCGGCCCGGCGATCCCGCACGACGCCACGCTGATCGAGATGTCGACGGTCGGCCCGACGGCGATCGCCTCGGTCGTCCAACGCGTCGCGCCCGTTGGGGTGCTCGACGCTCCCGTGCTCGGCAGCGTCCCGTCGGTCGAGACGGCCGGCCTCGTCATCGTGACCGGGGGCGACCGAGACGTGTTCGATCGTCACGCGAACCTGCTCGCGGTGCTCGGGACGCCCCTGCACGTCGGCCCGTCGGGTTCGGGCGCGTGGCTGAAGCTCGTGAACAACGCGGCGTCGATCGCGACGCTCGTGGCTCTCGGCGAGCTCCTCGCGCTCACCGATCGAGCCGGGCTGGAGACCGAGACGGTGCTCGAGAGCCTCGAGGCCGGCCCGCTCGCCTCGCTGATCGCGCGGTGGCGCCCGCGGCTCCTCGGGCAGGACACGTCGTCGAACTTCCGGCTCGCGCTCGCGCGCAAGGACCTCGCGATCGCGTTCGACGAGGCCGAGCGCCTGAAGGCGCGGCTCAGCGTCCCCGAGACGGCGGCCGCTCGCTGCGACGACGCGATCGAGGCAGGCCTGGGCGACGAGGACTTCGGCGCCGTCGTCGGCTTCCTGCGCAGGTGACGCAGCCGCCGACCTCGCTCGAGGCGCCTACCATCGGCGCGTGAAGTCCACCCGCCAGCGAGCGCGGGAGGCGCTCCGAAGCCACGACTTCCGGCGCCTGTTCGCGATCCGCCTGGTCTCGCAGTCGGCCGACGGGCTGTTCCAGGCGGCACTGGTCTCTTCGATCGTCTTCGATCCCGATCGGCAGAGCACGGCGACCGGGTTCGCGATCGCCACCTTGATCGTGTCGCTCCCGTTCTCGATCGTCGGACCGTTCACCGGCGTGTTCATCGATCGCTGGTCCCGGCGCTCGATCATGGTTGTGGCGCCGCTGCTCCGGGCGGCGGTCGTGTGGCTGGTGCTGTTCGACCCGCAGATGGCCCCGGTGGCGTTCTACGCCGGCGCCCTGTTCGTCCTGTCCGTGAACCGCTTCTTCCTCGCGACCGCCGTAGCCGTGGTCCCGCGCCTGGTCCCCACCGAGGACCTGCTGATGGCCAACTCGATGTCGATCGTCGGCGGGACCGTCGCGCTGCTCGCCGGGGTGTTCGTCGGTGGGTGGATCGCCGACCTCGTGGGCGACGACGCCCCGGTGGTCGCGCTCGCGGGCATCCAGTGGGTGGTTGCGTCGTTCATCGCCTCCAGGATCCACAGCCCACTGATCCCCCACCACATGCCCGAGACCGGTGTTCGCGACGAGCTCGGCCGAGTGGTCCGCGAGTTCGCCGACGGCATCGGCCGGCTGGCGAGAACGCCTCGGGCGCTCGGTCCCATCACGTCGATCACGCTCGACCAGATGGGGCAGGGGATCGTCCTCGTGCTCTCTCTCTTCGTGTTCCGCGATCTCTTCGAGCAGGACGTCGGGTCGTTCTCGAACCTGATCGGCGCCGGTGGTCTCGGCGTGCTGCTCGGCATCCTGACGGTCGGCAAGCTGGAGGAGCGGTTCGCGAAGGAACGGATCGTCGCCGGCGCGTTCCTGATCGGGGGGGTGGTCCTCGTCGCCGTCTCGTTGTCGATCACCGGATGGAGCGTCCTGCTCGCGAGCTTCGCGGTCGGTCTCACGTTCGCCTGGAAGAAGATCCCGGTCGACACGATGGTCCAGGAGGCGATCCCCGACGGATACCGCGGGCGCGTCTTCACCGTGTACGACGTCGCCTACAACGTCTCGCGGGTGATCGCGGCGTTCCTTGCGATCCCGATGCTCGACGGGCTCGGCCCGGCGTGGTCGGTCGCGATCATCGGGCTCGTGTTCATCGCCTGGAGCCCGGTCCTGCCACGCTGGATCGGTCGGATCCCCGAGCTCACCCTTCGTTTCTACGAGGGTGGGAGGGCCGAGGAGGAACCTCGGGCGATCGTGTGGGGCGGGGTCGAGGAGACGGTGGACGTCGAAGCGCGGGCCCTGGAGGAGACGGACGGGATCCGTCGCATGCGGTACCGGCTCCGGATGCAGGACGGCTCGCTGATCGAGGTCTCGAAGGTGGAACCCGAGGGTCGCTGGACCCTGGAACGCGAGGTCGGCTGACTCGGTCGTTCGTGCAGGGCCATGGGACACTCCGTAGCCGTGAACCGACGACTCCTGCCCGCGCTCCTCGTGGCGCTCGCGCTCGCCGCATGCGCGTCCGACGACCCGACGGTCGGCGCGACCGGCGAGACGGCCGTCGTCGACCCCACGGGCGTGAAAGCGCCCACCGGCGCGACGGGGGCCACGGCGGGCACGGGCGCGACCGGCGAGACCGGACCGCCCGCGGCCGAGCTCGAGGACGGCGAGCACTTCGGGTTCGTCGAGGAGGTCGATCCGGCCGGGGGCACCCTGGTACTCGATCTCGCGTACTTCCTGACCGGCGAGGCGGCCAACGAAGCGGCCGCCGAGCACGGCGACGAGGTCCCCGTCCCGAACGACTACTACATCGTGAACGACAACCCCAGGCTCCGAACGCTCGTGCTCGCCGACGACCTCGAGCTCGCGTTGCTGGACTGGAACCGGTGCTGCGACGAGGTCTTCGAGGGAGATCTCGAGGTGTTCGCCCGCGCGATCCAGGAAGGCACGGTCGAGAGCGACGGCTTCATGTATCAGGGATCGCTCTCTCCGTACTGGCTGACGGTCCGGAACGGCGAGGTCGTGCACATCGAGGAGCAGTACCTGCCGTGAGGTGGACGCGAAACGTCGCCCTCGCGATGCTCGCCGCACTCGCACTGTCCGCCTGCTCGAGCGGAACGCAGCCGCCTGCCGACCCCCCCGCCGCCGCGGCGTCCCCGACCGAGGCGGCCCTCTCACCGTCGTCGCCGAGCCCCTCCGCGGAGCCGAGCGCACCGCCGGAACCGGAACCGGAGCGAACGCGGTTCGACGGCACGATCGCCCGACTGCCGAGGTGGCTCGCCGCCGAGATGCGCGGGACGACCTGGAAACCGGGATGTCCGGTCCCGATGGAGGACCTGCGCCTCCTGCGCTTCAACCACCACGGGTTCGACGACGAGATCGGGCGTGGCCCGATGGTCGTGCACGAGACCGTGGCGGATGACGTGCTCTGGGTGTTCAAGCAGCTGTTCAAGGCCGAGTTCGCGATCAAGCGGGTCGGTCTCACGAAGGAGTTCGTGCCGTCGGACTTCGAGCCGACCATCACGAGCAAGCGGAGCGTGACCGCGTCGTTCAACTGCCGGCCGGTCATCACCCCCCTCGGACCGACCGGCGACTTCTCGCAGCACTCGTACGGGATGGCGATCGACATCAACCCGGTGCAGAACCCGTACGCGACCGCGGACGGCTTCGTCCGGAACACGGAGGCGCGTCGGTATCTCGACCGATCGAAGCGCCTGCCCGGCATGATCCACGCGGGCGACGTCGTGGTGCGCTCGTTCGCGCAGATCGGCTGGGAGTGGGGCGGGTTCTGGAGCGGCGGGAAGGACTACATGCACTTCTCGCTCGCGAACCGCTGACAGGTGGGAGCCGAGCGCCGCTTCTACGTCGGTACGAAGGACACGGACGCGCGCTGGCGCGACCGGCCGGTCCAGGTCCTGGTGCGTTCCAACGGTCCCGGCCCTCGGAATGCGCTGGTCGAGTTCGATTCCGGAGAGCGGGTCGTGGTTCCGACCTACGCAGGCGGCGCCGGCGCGACGTTGAGGATCTCGGATCCGACCCGGCCGACGTCCGTGACCTAGCACATGCCGCGAGAGTGGGACGCCGCAACCTACGACCGGGTCGCCGACCCGCAGGTCCGATGGGGAGCGCCCGTGGTCGACCGGCTGGAACTCCGGGGCGATGAGACCGTGCTGGACGCCGGCTGCGGCTCGGGCCGGGTCACCGAGCTGCTGCTGGAGCGGCTTCCGTCCGGGCTTGTGATCGCCCTCGACGGCTCGGCGTCGATGATCGATCAGGCCCGCGCTCGCCTCGAGCGTTTCGACGATCGCGTCCAGTTCGTGGTCGCGGATCTCGGCGAGCCGCTCTCGATCCCGCTGGTCGACGCGATCCTGTCGACCGCCACGTTCCACTGGGTCCCCGATCACGACGCCCTCTTCCGGAACCTGGCCGCGATCCTTCGGCCGGGCGGACGCCTGGTGGCGCAGTGCGGTGGCGCCGGGAACCTCTCCACGGTCGTGGCGGCCTTGCGAGACCTCGGCGCCGATCCGTTCAGCAGGAAGGTCTTCGCGACGCCGGAGGAGACGGAGGAGCGGCTCCGCGCCGCGGGCTTCGTCGACGTCGAGTGCTGGCTGCACGCCGAGCCGACGCCCTTCGACGATCTCGAGGCGCTCGAGACGTTTCTGCGGACGGTCGCCCTCGGCGACCACGTCGCGACGATGACCGACGCCGAGGCGAGGCGCGTTCGCCCACGAGGTGGCTCAGCGGCTGCCGGAGTTGGCCCTGGACTACGTTCGGCTCGACATCGACGCGCGTCGCGGCTGAGCCGCCCGGTCAGATGAAGAGCTGGATCGCGCTTTCCTTCATCTCGAGGAGCGCTGTGGCGGCGCCGATCGGCTCCTCGAGCCCGTCGATCAGGTCGTCCTTCGAGACCCCCATGAGGTCCATGGTCATCTGGCACGGGATCAGTCGGACGCCCATGTCCTGCGCGAGCTCGAGCAGCTCGGTCGGGTGGGGCGTCTTGTAGTCCTCCGCCACCTTGCCGAGCATCCACGGACCCATGCCGGCGAAGTTCATGCGCGAGAGCTTGGCCTTCTGCGTCGAACCGGGGTTCATCGCGCCGAGCGCCTTGGTCATCCAGTCCTTGCCGGTCTTGCGGGCGCGCTCGGGCTTCACGAGCGGGAACAGCCCCCAGAACGTGAAGAACACGTTCACCTCCATGCCGGAGGCGGCCGCGGTGGTCGAAAGGATGAGCGTCGGCCAGATCCGGTCGAGGTGGCCGTCCCAGGCGACGATCGTGACCTTGTTCTTCTTGTTGTAACCGTTCTCGGCCTCTCGCTCTGCCAGGGCGCGGTCGATCAGCTCACGGAGGGCGGCCTCGTCGAGCGGCGTGTTCGTCTCGGCGGTTCGGGTGGTCTCGGCCATCTCCCTCACGCCTTCCTGATCACGTAGCGGAACACGCCCGAGTCCTCGCGGGCCTCGAGGAGCTCGTTGCCCGAGAGCTTCGCCCAGGACGGCACGTCCGACTTCGAGCCGGGGTCGGTCGCGAGCAGCTCGAGCAGGTCACCCTGCGACGCCGTTCGCAGCGCCTTGTGGAGCGCGACCAACGGGCCCGGGCAGGACTGGCCTCGAGCGTCGACGGTGGCGGTGATGACGTCCATCGGTGGGAACCTCCAGGGAGTTCGATCCGGGTGGGAGTGAGGGAGACGGGTGCCGCTGTGCGGGGCCTATCGGCCGTCGCGGGGCACCTGGGGACAGCAGCATCGGTCGGGGATCATGGCCCCCACGAGCCCGCGGCAGCGTGTCCGGATCATTGCAGGTGCAAATGCTACCCGCCCGGTGCGGAATCGGGCAAGCCGCCGGCCCGGAAGACCTGCCATAAGGTGCAAGAAAGGCACCGCTCAGGGTCAGGACCGCGCGTTCCGAGGAATATCGTGTGCCTGTGCGAACGCCCTTCAGCCTGCGCGCGCGTCCGCTCCGTCGGTTCGGCCGGATCGCAGCCGCTGTCCTGCTCGGCTCGGCGGTGCTCCTGATCGCCCTGCCCTCCGTCGCGGCGCCGACCTGCGCGTTCGACGCGCAGACAGGAGCGATGACGGTCACGGTCGGGGCGGGTGAGACCGCCGTCCTGGCACGGTCCGCCGACGCGATCACGCTGGGCGGCGTCCAGTGCGACACCGCGACGGTGACGACCACGGACTCGATCGCCGTCGACGGCTCGGCCGGCGGGGTGAACGTCACGCTCGACCTCTCGGGAGGGCCGTTCGAGCCCGGCAAGACCCCGGATCCCGACGGCACCTCCGAGATCGAGATCAGTCTGAACGTGCCCGGGTCCTCGAACGTGCTGATCGTCGGGGCCCCAGGAGACGACCACCTCGTCCTCGGGGGCGGCGGCGCGAACCTCAACGCAGCCGAGACGCCCGGCGACGTCGACGTGGTCATCGCTGGAACGCCCGCCGTGACGATGCAGGGGAACGCCGGGATCGACATGCTCTCGGTGGCCGGTGGCGCCGGGACGGGCGCTCCGAGCTCCGCCACGGTGGCGGGCGGCCCGAACGACGACCGGTTGCTCGGCGGGCTCGGCGACAGTGCGCTCGACGGCGGCGACGGAGTCGATGGCGTCGACTACGGCGCGGCGACACAAGTGGTCGCCGACCTCGCATCCGGCATGGCGACGCACATGGGCGGTGCGCAGGACCAGCTCGCGAACGTGGAGAACCTCACCGGATCGCCCGGCGCCGACCAGATCGCGGGCAACGACCAGGTGAACGCGCTCGGAGGCGGAGACGGCGACGACCTCCTGGCCGGGCGGGCGGGCGACGACCTCCTGAACGGCGGAGCCGGCACCGACACCGTGGACTACGCGGCGGCGACCGTCTCCGTCGTCGTGATCCTGTCGGCTGGATCTGCGGCCGGCGACGGGAACGACATCCTCGAACAGATCGAGGACGCGCTCGGTTCGGCGTTCGGAGACATCTTGATCGGCGACGGCAACGCCAACTCCCTGCTCGGGCTGGCGGGCGATGACCGGATCGAAGGCCGCGCCGGCGACGACGCGCTCGACGGCGGCGAGGGCAACGACACGCTCGAGTTCCGCTTCGCGTCCAAGCGCGTCCAGGTCCATCTCGGGAAGGGAACCTCCGAGGGAGAAGGCGCGGACATCCTGTCCGGGTTCGAGAACGTGAGGGGCACCGCGAAAGCCGACACGATCAACGGCGATGGGGGTCCGAACGTCATCGTCGGCGGCTCGGGTGGCGACGACCTGTTCGGTCGCGACGGCCCGGACGTCCTGAGGTCCGGAGCCGGGAAGGACCGCTCGTCGGGTCAGCAGGGGAACGACCAGATCGCCGGAGGCAAGGGCAAGGATCAGCTCGACGGCGGTGACGGCGAGGATCGGTGCAAGGGCGGCCCCGATCCCGACTCGTTCGTGTTCTGCGAACGCATCCAGCTCTGACCGAATGGGTCAGACGCGACCGCGCCGGCCCGGCGGCCACCAGACGTACACGACGGTCCCTTTCACGTGTCTGCGACGAACGGGCCCGAACAGGCGACTGTCGCTCGAGCTCGCACCGCCGTCGCCTTCGACCCAGTACTCGTCAGCCGCAAGGACCCGGCCGTCCGAAAGCGGGTCGCCCGGGACGGCGGTCACCCGCTTCACGAGCTCGAAACCCGGACGCTCCGGATGCTCCACGACGACGATGTCGCCGGCGCGCACGGCTCCGACGATCGCGAGGGCCCAGTCGCCCGGCTCGAGCGTCGGGAGCATCGAGTTCCCTCGCACCTCGACACGGAAGGGTCTCCATCGCGCGAACGCGTAGGCGCCGACGAGCCCGAGCGCGATCACCGCGACGGCGGTCTTCCGCGACCTTCCGAGCCGGTGGTAGGTTCGGGTTCGGGTAAGCGAGCCGACCGAAGGAGGGACCAGTCCCATGCTCGAAGCTTTGCTCAGGCCGCGCCGTGTCGTCCATGCGCACTGCGATCTTCCGTGCGGCATCTACGATCCGGCGCAGGCGCGCGTCGAAGCCGAGTCGGTGAAGGCGATCCAGGATCGGTACCAGAACGCCGAGAATTTCAAGACCGCGGGCGAGAGCGTCGAGGACTACCGGACCCGCGCGCTCGCGATCAAGGAGCTCCGCGCCGACATGGTCAAGGACCATCTGTGGGTCCTGTGGACCGACTACTTCAAGCCGGAGCACGTCGAGAAGTACCCGCAGCTGCACGAGCGGTTCTGGAACGCCACCAAGGAGGCCGGAGCCGCCAAGAAGTCGCAGGATCCCGAGCAGGGACAGAAACTGCTCGACGCGATCGACGAGATCGGCAAGATCTTCTGGGAGACCAAGGCCTAGCCTCGTCCGTTCCGGAGGTCGAAGGGCGGAACCGATTGGCTCCGCCCTTCCGCTTTCGCGAGGCTCCCTAGACTCTGCGCGTGAAGGACATCGGGCTCGTCGGCCTTCCGTTCAGCGGCCGGTCGACGCTCTTCACGGCGCTCACGCGCGCCGGCTCGCACGGAGGGCAGGCGAACCACGCGGTCGTGCCGGTCCCCGACCCACGGCTCGGGGTCCTGACCGAGATCGAACGCTCCCGCAAGACCGTGCACGCGCAGGTCGGATTCGTCGACGTCCCCGGGGGGACGTCGTCGGCGCAGGGGATCGCGCGGCTGCGGGAGACCGACGCGCTCGCGATCGTCGTTCGGTGCTTCGGCCCCGACGCGAAGCCGGCCGCCGACCTGGCCGAGGTTCGCGCCGACCTGTTGCTCGCCGACCAGGCCGTGATCGAACCGGCGCTCGAGAAGGCCCGGAAGCGCGCTCGGGCGACGCGATCCGCCGAGGTCGAGGCGCTCGAGGCGGCGAACGAGATCCTGGCCGCGGAGAAGCCCCTGTCCAACGGCGGGCTCGTCGACGAGGTGGTGCACGAGCTGAAGGCCATCGCGCCGCTCACGCTCAAGCCCTCGGTGGCCGTGGCGAACCTCGAGGAAGGAACGGAGGTGCCGCCCGAGCTCCCGAACGGCATCGGCGTCTACGCCTCGATCGAGGCCGAGACGGCGGAGATGGACCCGAGTGAAGCGCGAGCCCTGCTCGACGAGTTCGGCGTGCACGAGCCGGGTCTCGAGACCGTGATCCGGGCATCGTACGGGGCGCTCGACCTGATCACCTTCCTCACGACCGGCGAGGACGAGTCGAGGGCGTGGGAGCTTCGGCGAGGGGCCAGGGCACCTGAGGCGGCGGGCGTGATCCACACCGACCTAGAACGCGGGTTCATCCGCGCGGAGGTGATCACCTACGACGACCTCGTGGCCGCCGGCTCGATGGATGCGGCCAAGCAGCTTGGGAAGGTGCGCGTCGAGGGCAAGGAGTACGAAGTGCGCGAAGGCGACGTCATGCACGTCCGCTTCGCGGTCTGACAGTCTCGCTCGCTTCAGGTGCCTAGCAGTCCAGGTATCGCTGGACTTACAACTCCAGAAATCTGTAGACTCCGCCCGTGGCCGAGGCGTATCGGATCGGCGAGGCCGCGGAGATCCTCGGCGTTCGCGTGGAGACGCTCCGGCGGTGGGAGCGCGCCGGCAAGCTGAAGACCTCCCGCACCTCCGGCGGCCAGCGGCTCGTCTCGGCGACCGAGGTCGCAAAGCTGCTCGCGAAACGCGGCCGGCCGCGGGTGACCGCGGGCAGCGTTCGGAACCGGTTCCCCGGCGTGGTGACCGAGATCAAACGCGACAAGCTCGCCGCGACCGTCGAGCTCCTCTCGGGCCCGAACCGCATCCTCGCGTTCGTCACCCGGGAGGCCGTGGACGAGATGGGTCTCGAACCCGGGATGCGCGCCGTCGCGACCGTCAAGGCGACGAACGTGATGCTCGAGGTCGACGAGTGAGGCGGGTTTCGGCCCTCGTGGCCCTATCGATCGTTGCGGGCTCCTGCGGCGACGACGGCACGGCGAGCGATGATCCGGACACGGGCTCGCTGACCGTCTCGGCCGCTGCCTCCCTCACCGCGGCGTTCACCGACATCGGCGCCGAGTTCGAGGCAGCGAACCCGGGCGTCGTCATCTCCTTCAACTTCGGGCCGTCCGACGGTCTGGCGACGCAGATCAACGACGGAGCCCCGGTCGACGTGTTCGCATCGGCGAGCCCCGCCTGGATGGACGCCGTGCAGGACGACGGGCCGGGCGTGAGCGGACGCGCCGACTTCGCGACGAACCTGCTGGCGATCATCGTTCCGGCAGGCAACCCCGCCGGGATCGAGGAGCTCGACGACCTCACCGAGGACGGCGTGCAGCTCGTCCTGGCCGCCGAGGGCGTTCCCGCGGGCGACTACGCGCGCGAGGTCCTCGCGAACGCCGGGATCGCCGACGCCGCGCTCGCGAACGTCGTGTCGAACGAGGAGGACGTGAAGGGCGTCGTCACGAAGGTGCTTTCCGGCGATGCGGACGCTGGCATCGCGTACGTGACCGACGTGACGGCCGATGTCGCGGACGAGATCGAGCTGATCGAGATCCCCCACGACGTGAACGTGATCGCGACGTACCCGATCGCGATCGTCGCCGGGTCGCCGGAGCCCGAGCTCGCCCGTCGTTTCGTCGACCACGTCCTGGGCGACGGGCAACGGACCCTCGCCGACCATGGCTTCCTCGCTGCGTAAGCAGCCCCTGCGTAAGGAGGCCCCGCGTACGGAGGCCCTGCGTACGCGGGGCCTGCCTGGGCGAACCACGCCATTCGCCTTCGCCGTCCTTGCGACGGTCGGAGTCTTGCTCGTCGCGCTGCCGCTGCTCGGCCTGTTGATCCGAACGCCGTGGTCGCGCATCGGCGAGATCATCGCGAGCGAGACCACCCTCGTCGCCCTCAGGCTCTCGATCGTGGTAGCGACGTGCGCCGCGGCGATCGCGTTCGTCACCGGGTTCCCGCTCGCGTGGATCCTCGCTCGCGGCTCGTTCCGCGGCAAGACGGTCGTCCGGGCCCTCGTGGTCCTCCCGCTCGTCATGCCGCCGGTCGTCGCCGGTGTCGGGTTGCTGGCCGCGTTCGGTCGCACCGGCGTCGTGGGATCGTGGCTCGACGAGACGCTGGGCATCCAGATCACGTTCACCACCGGGGCAGCGGTGCTCGCCGCCACGTTCGTGTCGTTCCCGCTCGCGGTGCTGGCGCTCGAGGCCGGCCTCCGTGGCCTCGATGAGCGGTTGGAGGACGCGGCGTCCACGCTCGGTGGTTCACGCTGGTACGTGCTCCGGCGTGTGACCGCGCCGCTGATGGCGCCCCAGATCGCGGCCGCGCTCGTCCTGTCGTGGGCCAGAGCGCTCGGCGAGTTCGGCGCGACGATCACGTTCGCCGGGAACCTGCAGGGGCGAACCCAGACCCTCCCCCTCGCCGTGTTCGAACGGCTCCAGACCGACCCGGAGGCCGCGTTCGCGGTCTCGATGCTCCTGATCGTCGTGGCCTTCGCCGTGATCCTCGCGCTCCGAGGGAGGTTCCTCCGCTGACGCTCTCGGTGGACGCGACGGTCCGGCGCGGGACGTTCGCCGTGCGAGTGGCGTTCGACGCGGAAGCCGGCGAGACCGTGGCGATCCTCGGCCCGAACGGCTCGGGGAAGTCCACCCTCGTGTCGTCGTTGGCGGGCCTGCTCCCGCTCGAGCGAGGTCGGATCGCGCTCGACGGTCACGTGCTCGACGATCCGTCGAGCGGCGTCCTCGCTCCCCCCGAGACGCGGCCCGTGGGCGTCGTGTTCCAGGATCTCCTGTTGTTCCCACACCTCTCCGGGTTGGAGAACGTCGCGTTCCCACTCCGAGCGCGCGGGGTCGCCAAGGTCGAGTCACGGGACCGGAGCCGTCGGCTGCTCGAACGCCTCGGCGTCGCAGATCGCGCGGCCGCGCGGCCACAGGATCTCTCGGGCGGTGAGGCCCAACGCGTGGCGCTCGCGCGGGCCCTCGTGGCCGAACCCGAGCTCCTGCTCCTGGACGAACCGCTCAGCGCGCTCGACGTCGCCACGCGAGCGCAGGCCCGCGAGCTCGTCGCGAGCGAGCTCACGCGGTTCCCCGGCGTTCGCATCCTCGTGACGCACGACCCCGTCGAGGCGTCGATGCTGGCCGACCGGCTGGTGATCCTCGAGAACGGCGCGGTGACGCAGATCGGAACGCCGGAGGACATCCGCGCCGGACCACGGACCCGCTACGCGGCGGAGCTCGTCGGAGTGAACGCCGTGCGCGGGCGGCTCGAACCGATCGAGGAGGGCACGGGCCGGCTGGTCGCGAGCGACGGCGTGGGCGAGCTCGTCGTCCCCTGGCCGGACTGGTACACGGGCGGCGACGTCATCGGGATCGTTCGACCCGTCGACGTGACGCTGTGGCTGGAGCAACCCGACGGGTCGGCACGCAACGTGGTCCGCGGGCCCGTGACGTCGGTCGCGATCGAGGGCGACCGCGCACGGGTGCGGGTAGGTTCGGCGCCTCCGCTGTTCGCCGAGCTGACGGTCGGGTCGCTCGAACGGCTCGACCTGCGTCCCGGCGTCGAGGTCTGGGCGTCCGTGAAGGCCGTCGAGATCGAGCTCCTCCGGACCTGAGCACCGAGCAGCCGAGCCCGTATCCTTGGGAACCCATGTCCGAAACCACACGGGCGCACGAGGCCGCCCCCGAAGAGCCCGAGCACGCACCCGACCGACCCCTCGACGACGAGCCGCCCGACTCCGGCACCTCCGAGATCGAGCCGCGCGTGGCCGCATCTCGCTCACGCGACCGCGAGCGAGACCGGGAGGAGCGACGCCACGGGTTCGTCGGCTCGACGCCGTTCCTGATCCTCGTGGCCCTCGGCGTCGCGATCCTCGTCAAGACGTTCGTGCTCCAGGCCTTCTACATCCCCTCGGAGTCGATGGTGCCGACGCTCGAGGTGGGCGACCGCGTCTTCGTGAACAAGTTCTTGTTCGACGGCGGGGACATCCATCGGGGGGACGTGATCGTGTTCGAGAACCCGAACCAGGCAGAGCTCCCCGACCGGGGCGCGATCGGCGGGGTCCTCCACTGGCTCGGCGAGGGCATCGGGGTCGCGCAGCCGGAGAACGAGGACTTCATCAAGCGGGTGATCGGGCTCCCTGGCGAGACGATCGAGATCCGGAACGACGTCGTGTACATCGACGGCGAAGCGCTCGACGAGCCGTACCTCACAGGGACGGCGAAGGACAGCATGGGCGACTACCCGCTGAAGGAAGTTCCCGAGGGAGAGCTCTTCGTGATGGGCGACAACCGAGGGAACTCCGCCGACAGCCGCTACGGTCTCGGTACCGTCCCGATCGACAAGGTGGTCGGCAAGGCCTTCGTCGTGATCTGGCCGCCCTCGCACCTCGGGGGCGTCTGACTCACTCCGGCCGTTCGCTCCTCCACCACTCGTCGAGCAGGCGGAAGGCCTCGTCCTCCTCGATCGGCCCGCGTTCCAACCGCATCTCCATGAGGTGCTCGAGCGCGTGACCGACGACCGGTCCCGGCTCGACGCCGAGGTGTTCCATCACCTGGCGCCCGTCGAGCGGCGGACGCATCGCGTCGAGGTTCTCCTCCTCCGCGAGCCGCGCGATCCGCTCCTCGAGATCGTCCTGCAGCGCCTCGAGCTTCTTCGCCTTGAACGGGTTCTGGGTCGTGCAATCGGCGCGGGTGAGCTGGTTCAACCGGTCGAGCAGCGGGCCGGCGTCCCGGACGTAGCGCCGCACGGCGCTGTCGCTCCACTCCGAGTAGCCGTGGAAGCGCAGGTGGAGCTCCGTGAGGCGCGCGACGTCCTCCACCACCGACGTGGGGTACCGCAACGCCTGCAGACGCTCGCGCGCCATCCTGGCACCGACGACCTCGTGATGGTGGAACGTCACGCCTTCGGGCGTGATCTGTCGGGTGTTCGGCTTCCCGATGTCGTGGAGCAACGCGGCCAGGCGAAGCGTGAGGTCGGCCTCGCACTTCTCGACCACCGCGAACGTGTGATGCAGCACGTCCTTGTGCCGGTGCACCGGATCCTGCTCCAGCCGCAGGGCGGCGAGCTCCGGCAGGAACTCGTCGGCGAGTCCGGTCGCGACGGCGAGCTCGAGCCCGCGGGACGGCGCCGGCGAGAGGAGGAGCTTGGTCGAGCTCGTCGCTGATCCGCTCCGCCGAAACGATCCGCAGGCGGTCCCGCATCCGTCCGATCGCGTCCACAACCCGAGGGGCGGGGTCGAGCTCGAACGCCGAGACGAACCGCGCAGCCCGGAGCATGCGGAGCGGGTCGTCGGAGAAGGCGACCTCGGGGTCGAGCGGCGTGTCCAGCCGCTTGGCGGCGAGGTCCTTGACGCCCCCGAACGGGTCGACGAACTCTCCCTCCGGAAGGCGGATCGCCATCGCGTTCACGGTGAAGTCGCGGCGCGACAGGTCGGTCCCCAGGTCCCGCCCGAACGTCACCGCCGGCTTGCGATGCTCCTCCGCGTAGACCTCCTCGCGGAACGTGGTGATCTCGAGGAGGAGGTCGCCGCGACGCGCACCGACGGTGCCGAACTTGACCCCGACCAGGTACTGGCGATCCGCCCAGCCACGGAGCACCTTCGTGGTCTCCCGCGGGACGGCGTCGGTGGCGAAGTCCAGGTTGTCCGCGGGCTCGCGGCCCGCGAGGAGGTCCCGAACGACCCCGCCCACGAGGTAGAGCTCGTGTCCGGCCAGGCGGAAGCGTTCGCCGAGCTCGGTGGCGACGGGGGGGACCTCGAGGAGCGCGCCGCCCTCACGGCGCGACCGACCGGCCATCGCGTCAGGATACCCCCGGCCCTTCCTCGCTCTGCGGTAGCGTCGGCGCGATGCGGCCGCTCGAGCTCCTCGGGTTCACCTGGACGCTGCCGAACACCGTGCTCGGGCTCGTCCTCGGCGCGCTCACGTTCCAGCTCCCGAGGGCGCACGGCGGTGCCTTCGTGTTCGACCGGTCGCCGCGAGGTCTGACCAGGCTCCTGCGAGCGATGCATCGAACCGCGATGACCGTCGGCTTCGTGATCGTCTCGGCCGTGCCGGTCGAAGGGACGCTGCTCGAACACGAACGCCACCACATCCGCCAGTACATGCGATGGGGGCCGTTCTTCATCCCGGTCTATCTGGTGCTGGCGGTTCCGTTCGGCTATCGGCGCCACCCGATGGAACGCGCGGCTCGTCGCGCGGCGGGCGAACCGGTCGAGGTCGGACCGGGCAGCGAGCGGCGCTAGGCCGACCCCGCCAACCCCACGGTGCCGCGCGTGAGCGACCCGCGCAGCGCGAGCACGAAGTCGTGCGGGTTGGTGGAGGCGAGCTTGGCCTCCTCCTCGGTTACGAGCCCCTCCCGGACGAGCTTCACCAGCGCCTGGTCGAACGTCTGCATCCCGTAGAACTCGCCCTCCGCGATGATGTCGCGGATCTCGATCGTCGCCTCGGGGTCCAGGATGCGGTCGTACACGCGGCCGGTGGCCATGAGGACCTCGACGGCCGGAACCCTGCCCATCTCGTCGGCCCGCGGCACGAGGCGTTGCGACACGATCCCGCGGAGCGCGCCGGCGAACGAGGTGCGCACCTCCCGCTGATGCTCGGAGGGGAACAGGTCGAGCAGCCGGTTGATCGTCTCCGTCGAGTCGATCGTGTGCATCGTCGTGATCACGAGGTGGCCGGTCTCCGCCGCCTGGATCGCCGAGAGCGCCGACTCCGGGTCGCGGATCTCGCCCACGAAGATCACGTCGGGGTCCTGCCGCACGACGTGGCGCAGGGCGGCCGCGTAAGAGTCGGTGTCGATGCCGACCTCGCGCTGCTGGATGATCGCCCGGTCGTCGTCGTGCACGACCTCGATCGGGTCCTCGATCGTGACGATGTGCGTTCGGCGCGTCCGGTTGATGTGGCCGATCATCGACGCGATCGTCGTCGTCTTCCCGGTCCCGGTCGGTCCGGTCACGAGGACGAGGCCGCGCGAGGAGTCCGCGAGCTCCTCGATCACCGGGGGCAGGAGCAGCTCGGCGACCGTCGGGACCTCCGAGCGGACGCGCCGGATCGCGAGCCCGACGACCCCCCGCTGGCGGAACACATTGATGCGGAAGCGGCCGACCGCGGGCATCGTGTACCCGATGTCGGCCTCGTTCGTCTCGTCGAACTCACGCCGCTTGTGCTCTGGCATGAGCGCCACGGCGGCGGCCGCCGTGTCCTCAGGTGCCAGCGCCGGGAATTCGCTCGGCTGGAGCTCGCCGTCCACGCGTACGAACGGCACGTTGCCGGCCTTGAGGTGGAGGTCGCTCGCTCCCACCTCGACCATGTGCCGAAGCAACCCGTTGACGTCCACGTGCCCTCCTCGCCGGGGGCTAGCGCTCGCGCATCCGCGCTCGCTTCTTGAGCCCCCGAGCCCCTAGTCCTCCCGGTCGTGCTCGAGCGCCGGGTCCTTCTCTCCGGGGGCTAGCGCTCGCGCATCCGCGCTCGCTTCTGCAGCCCCCGGACCCCCGGCCCGGTCGTCCTCGAGCCCGGTCTCGATCACCTCGAGCTCTCCCCTTACTCTTCGGCGCGCGGCGAGGAACTTTGAGCCCCCGATCACGAGGAGCAGCACGACGAGCAGGCCGATGCCGAAGGGGGTCGCGTATCGCTCGAGGCGCTCGTAGCTCTCGCCGAGCGCGTAGCCGATCATCGTGTGTCCGACCCCCCAGATGACCGCACCCGCGACGTCGTAGACGAGGAACCGCTTCCACGGCATGTGCGACACGCCGGCCACGATGAACCCGACGCTTCGGACGACGGGGATGAACCGGCCGAAGAAGACCGTCTTGCCCCCGTGCCTGGCGTAGTAGCGCTCGGCCGCCTCGATCCGCTCGGGGGTGACGAACAGCTTGCGTCCGTGACGCTCGAGGAACCCTCGGCCGAAACGCCGGCCGATCCAGTACCCGAGGTTGTCGCCGAGGATCGCTCCGATGATCGCGACGGTCGCGACTCCGGGCACCCAGAGATCTCCGAGCCCGGCGTAGACTCCGCCGATGATGACGAGGGTCTCGCCAGGCACGATGACGCCCGCGCCGACCGAGTTCTCCAGGAACGTCGCCGCGAACACGACGACGTATCCCCACGGGGCTTCCATGTACGGCCGGATGAAGTCGACGATGCGTTCGACCACGCCGGCCAATGTAGAGGAACGACGCTCGGCAGGCTGGTCGTGATGCACGCGCGCAACGTGCGCTGATGGAGACACGGAGCGAGGTGTCCGCCGGCGGCGTCGTCTACCGCCGCACCGGCGAGGGGATCGATATGGCGCTCGCCGCCCGCCGGACCCGCCGAGGCGAGCTGGTCTGGGGCCTCGCGAAGGGCGCGATCGAGCCGGACGAGTCCGAGCAGGAGGCCGCCGTCCGCGAGGTCCTCGAGGAGACGGGTCTGGAAGCCGAGGTGGAGTCCGACCTCGGCGAGATCCGCTACTTCTACGTGTGGGAGGGGGTGCGCGTGCGCAAGCGCGTGCACTTCTTCCTGATGCGGGCCACCGGCGGCGACGTCTCAGACCACGACAGCGAGATGGAAGACGTCCGCTGGTTCCCGATGCGCGCGGCGCGCAAGCGCGCGGCGTACCGCGGCGAGCGTGAGGTGATCGAGCGCGCGACGGCCCGGCTTTCGTGACGGGCCTGCAAGCCGTCCTCGGCGTCGTGGTGGGGTTCGCCTCCGGCCTGCTGGCCGGGCTGTTCGGCGTCGGCGGCGGGATCGTGACCACGCCGGCGGTGAACTCCATCCTGGGCGGAACGGCGATCGAGGCGGTCGCCACGCCGTTGCCGGTGATCGTGCCGAGCGCGCTCGTCGGCTCCTACACCTACGTCCGGGCCGGGGAGGTCAGCCTCCGAGCGGCGACCTGGTCGGCGATCGCCGGGGTCCCGGCCGCGACGGTCGGTGCGTACCTCACCGAACTCGTGAACGCCCACGCCCTGCTCGCGGTCACCGCCGGCCTGATCGCGCTGTCGGCGATCCGCGTGATCGGTTCGAAGGGGCCGCACGACGGCGCGGGGTCCGAGACCACCCCCGCGTGGAGGTTCTGTGCCATCGGCGTGACCGCGGGTGTGCTGTCCGGGTTGCTGGGGATCGGCGGAGGCATCGTCATGGTTCCCGCCTTCACCGCCTGGATCGGCCTGCCGGTCAAGCGCGCGCTCGGGACCTCGCTCCTGGTGATCCCGGCCCTCGCGATCCCCGGCACGATCGTCCACGGCGCCCTCGGCCACGTCGATTGGGCGATCTTCCTCGTGCTGACGCTCGGGGTGGTGCCGGGCGCGCGCATCGGGGCGCGGATCGCGCTCGGCGCCCGTGAACACACCCTTCGGGTGGCGGTCGGGCTGTTCCTGCTCGTCGTCGCCGTCGCGTACGGACTCGTCGAGCTCACCTCGCTCGCGCGGGGGCGCGGGTAGGATGGCTCGACCGATCATGCGACGGCTCGCGCCGCTCGTCCTCGCGCTCAGCTTCCTGCTCGCGCTGCCCGCACCCACCTCGAGCGCGCAGGAGACGCCCTCCGTCCGACTGACGCTCCTGTCGCAGACTCCGTGGAACTCGAGCCACGACCCGCTCCACGGTCGGGAGCTCGAGCTGCGGTTCCGCGCGGAGAACCTCGGGACGGAGCCGCTCGGCGAGCTCGCGATCGGAGTGACCCTGTACTCACGGATCCTGTCGCGGAGCGCGTACGAGGCCTCGCTCGTCTCGGACCCTCCGATCGTGATCGAAGGCGAGACGCTCCCGCGCCCGGGGACCCTGCTTCCCGGCGCGTCCCGCGACTTCCATATCGCCATCACCCTCGACTCCGGCATCGACCCCGACCAGTCCGGCGTCTACCCGTTGAAGCTGGACCTGCGCAGTAACGTTTCCTCGGTCGCCGAGCTCCGGACGCCCGTCATCTTCCTCGTGCGGGAGCCCTTGGCGCCGCTGGGCCTCTCATGGACGTTCGTGCTGCACCATCCGATCTCGTTCGCGCCCGACGGGGCGTTCATCGACTCGTCGCTCGAGGCCGCACTCGCGACCGAGGGCCGGTTACGCGGCGAGATCCGCGCGCTGCGCGCGCTCGCGGCCGACCCCGAAGCCACGCCCGTCGACCTGGCGATCTCCCCCGTCCTGCTCTTGCAGCTCGACGCGATGCGCGACGGCTACACCGTGTCCGAGGGCGGGACGCTCCGCGAGGTCGCGGCCGGGGCGGGTGGGGCGGCGCTGGCGGCTGAGGCGATCGCCGACCTCCAGACGATCTCGGCGGCACCGAACATCCGGATCACGGCGCTCCCTTTCGCCACGCCCGAACTCCCGTCGCTCTACAGCGGGGGACTCAGCAGGGACGTGGGCGTGCAGCTCGACCGCGGCCGACAGGTGGCGTCGGAGTTCCTGGGAACGACGCCCGAGCCGCAGATCCTGCGACCACCGGGGGCGGCGCTGGACGACACCACCCTGCGCAACCTCCCGAGCTCGGGGGTCACGACCCTGCTCGTCGGCCCGGGCACGGTCGACCCGATCCTGCAACCGCTCGGGTTCGCGGGACCCGCCACCACGGAGCTCGCCGAGGGGACGCTCTCGGCCATCGTCCCCGAACCCGCGGCCGACGCGTTGCTCGTTTCCACGGTCGGCAGCGATCCGGTGCGCGCCGCGCAGATCATGCTCGGCGAACTCGCGACGATCTGGCAGGAGCAACCCGGTGAGGAGCGTGGCATCGCGGTGGTGCTCGGTGAAGACGCTCCGTTCCCGGGTCCGTTCTTCGTGCCGTTCGCCGCGGCCGTGGCCGGGTCGCCGTGGCTCGAACCGACGAGCGCTCTGGACTTCGTCGACGCGTATCCGCCTGCGGAAACGCTCCCGCTCGCCTCGCCGTCGTTCCGCCGGTTCTCTTCCTCGTACGTGACGTCGCTCCATCAGGCTCGGCGGCGTGTGGCGACCTTGGCCTCCATGCTTCCCGTCGACAGCACCTCGCCCGAGCGGTTGGACACGATGCTGCTGTTGGCCGAGGCCCGGCAGTTCCTCGCCGAGTCCGACGACGGGCTCGAGTTCATCGAATCGGTTCACCGCACCGTTCAGGAGGTCATCGGCAGCCTCGTCGTCGACACGGTGCCCACGGTCACCATCTCATCGGACCGAGGCGAGATCCCGATCACGGTGTCGAACGACGCCGACGAGCCGCTCTCGTTCTCCGTCCGGCTCATCTCGCAACATCTTCGCGAGGAGCCTTCCCAGGACCTCGAGCTCGCACCGGGAGCGTCCGAGACCGTCCGGCTGCAGGCGCGGATGCGGTCGAGCGGGCGAGTGCCCGTCAACGTGCAGCTCGTCTCCCCCAGCGGCAGGGTGATCCAGCGGGAGGAGATCGTGGTGCGCTCGACGGGCTACAACCGGATCGCGCTCTTCATCACGATCGGCGCGGCCATCCTCATGGTCGGCGTGTGGGCCAGGAGGTTCCTGCCACGTCGGACCTCGTGAACCCCGGCCCGTCCGATCCGACGCCGCCACAGGACTCGACCCGTTCATTCGTCCGCGACACCGTGGTCATGTCGGCCGGGACCGGACTGTCCCGACTGACGGGTTTCCTCCGGCTGTCGGCGATGGCGTTCGCGCTCGGGATCACCGAGTCGCGTCTGGCCGACGCGTACAACATCGCCAACATCACGCCGAACATCCTGTACGAGCTCGCGCTGGGCGGGATCCTGACGTCGGTCGTCGTCCCCGTCGTCGTCGAGTGGATGCAGACCCGTGGCCGCGACGCCGCGTGGGACGTCGTCCGCCGTCTGTTCACGCTCGCGTTCGTCGTCCTGTCGGGCATCGCCCTGGCCGGTGTCGTGTTCGCGCCGTGGATCGTCGACCTCTACACGACCGGCGTGCCCGAGTCCCAACAGCCGGCGGTCCGCGACCTCGCGACGTTCTTCCTGCGGTGGTTCATGCCGCAGATCGTCTTCTACGGGCTCGGCGCGGTGGCGACCGGCCTCCTGAACAGCCACCGGCGCTTCGGCCCGCCGATGTTCGCGCCGATCCTGAACAACCTCGTCGTGATCGCCACGTTCCTGGTGTTCGCCGTCATGCCCGAACCTGCGGCGGGCTCGAACGACCTCGCCACGGACGCCCAGCGCCTCGTCCTCGCGATCGGGACCACGCTCGGCGTCGTCGCGATGACCGTGGCGCTCTGGCCGTTCGTTCGCGGGACCGGCTTCCGGTTCCGCTGGACGGCGTTCCGCCACGACCGGGCGATCCGAACGATCCTGCGGCTCGCGATGTGGGTGTTCGTGTACGTGGTCGCGAACCAGCTCGGCTACCTCGTCGTGATGATCCTGGCCGGCGAACGACAGGGTGGCTACACGGCGTACGCGGCGGCGTTCATCCTGTTCCAGCTGCCCCATGCGATCTTCGCCGTCTCGATCTTCACGGCGCTGCTCCCCGCCATGTCGTCGCGATGGACCGCGAACGACCTCCCCGGGTTCCGCGGGCTGCTGTCACAGGGGATCCGCGCGACCGCCGTCGTCCTGATCCCCGCGACGCTCGGGTACCTCGTGCTCGCGCGCGACATCGTGCGGCTGCTGCTCGAGCACGGGGTCGCCGACACGCCCGAGAGCGGCGACCTCGTCGCCGAGGTCCTCGTCTCCTTCGCGATCGGGCTGTTCGCGTTCTCCGCGTTCCAGCTGTTGCTCCGCGCGTCGTACTCGATGCAGGACACACGGACGCCGGCCCTGGTCAACATCGCGGCCGTGGCGCTGAACGTCCTGGTGAACCTGCTCTTCTTCTTCGTGCTGGATCTCGGCGTGCCGGGTCTCGCGCTCGGTCACGCCGTGTCCTACGTGTTCGCGTCGATCGTCCTGCTGCTCGTGGTCCGAGGGCGCATCGGCGGACTCGACGGGCGCCGGATCGTTCGATCGCTCGGACGCGTCGTCGTCGCCGGCGTCGCCACCGCGGCGGCCGCGTGGCTCGTCGCCCGAGGGTTCGAGGCATGGATCGGAACGGCGACGATCGGCGCCCAGGCGATCCAGGTGCTCTCGGCGGTCGCGGTCGGGCTCGCGGTCTTCGCCGCCTCGGCCGCTGCACTGCGGATCGAGGAGGTCGCGATGGTGCGTCGGCAGGTAGCCGCGAGGTGGCGAGGGTGAGCCGCTTGCGGTTCGACGACGAGCGCGGCCTCATCGGGAAGATCCTCATGGTCTGGTTGCTCGTCGTGGCGCTGCTGGGCGTGGTCGCGTTCGACGCGGGCTCGATCCTGATGCTGCGGTTCCGAACGAACGACCTCGCCGGCGACGCCTCCACGGCGGCGGCCGACGCCTACGCCGAGACCGGTGACGAGCAGGCCGCGAAGCTGGCGGCGCTCGGCACGATCGCCGGATCCGACGATCGCACGCGTCTGCGGCGCATCGACGTGCGTCGGCGCCTGGTGACGGTCGAGGTCACGGCACGAACGGACACGCTCGTGGTCGGCTGGGTCCCGTTCCTCGACGACTTCGAGCGGGTCACCGTCACCCGAACGAGCGAGCCGCCTCCGTAGGCGCTCGGCGCGCCCGGGAACGCGGCACACCGGGCATAGACTTCGGTTCGTGGCACCCAAGACCGAACCGGCGACCGTGATCGCCGGACGGTACGCGCTCGAAGAGCAGCTCGGCCGGAGCCCCACCGGGATGGTGTGGCGGGCACAGGACCTGCTCCTCGGCCGCACCGTCATCGTGCGTCTCGTCCATCCTCACCTCGCGGACGACCCGCGATTCGGAGCGGCGCTGACCGAGGCATCGCACCGCATCGCGACCCTGTCGATCCCGGGGTGCGCCCGGCTGCTGGACTCCGGAGAGCAGGACGGCGTGACGTTCCTGGTGCGCGAGTACGTGGCCGGCACCGGGGTGCGCGAACGCGTGAGGGCCGAAGGACCCGCGTCTCCCGAGGAGGCGCGTCGAGGCATGCGGGGCGCGCTCGAGTCGCTCGCCCAGATCCACGAGCTCGGGATCGAGCACCTCGCGCTCGATGCGGACGACGTCATCGTGAGCGAGGACGGGACGGTGCGACTTACCGACCTCGGCGTCGGCGTGGCGATCGCCGAGACTCGACCCGCGGACGCACGTGACCTCCTCGGCGCCGAGCGCCTCGCCCCCGAACAGATCAGCGGTGAACAGCCCGATGCTCGCGCCGATCTGTTCGCCGCCGGGGCCGTCCTGTTCGAGTGGCTGACGGGCGAACGACCCGCCGATCGCACGTCACCCCGCGCGATCCGATCCGAGGTTCCGCGAGGGCTCGATCGCGCGGTCGTCCGAGCGCTCGATCCCGACCCGTCCAACCGGTACCCGGACGCCCGCGCGTTCGCGCTCGCGCTGGGGCCCTCGGCGGAGGAGCGGGACGTCGTCGACGGTCCCGGAGTCGCACAAGCGCGCCTCGGTCTTCGGATGGCTCGGCATCCCGTTGGTCATCGCCGGCGCGGTGGCGGCGGCGATCGCGATCGGCGTCCTGCTCCGAGAGTTCGACGTCGTCGGTCGGGCACCGCTCCAACCCACGGACGTCGAGGGTCCGGAGCCCCCGCCGGAGGTCGTGCGCGCCGCATCCGTCGAGGTGATCGATCCGTTCGGCGACGGCGACGAACTTTCCTCCAACGGGATCCTCGCGAGCGACGGCAACCTCGAGACGGCGTGGCGATCGGAAGACTACTTCGACGGCGTCCTCGGCAAGCCGGGCGTGGGCGTCGTGCTCGACCTGGGCCGAACGCGCGAGGTGCTGGGGCTGAGGCTCTGGACCCCGCACCCGGGGTACGACTTCCACGTCGGCGTCGGGGACGACCCCGACGAGCTCATCGATGCGATCGGTGAGCCGATCACCGCCTCGGCTCGCACACGTGTCCCACTCGAGGAGAGCGGGCGATACGTCCTGCTGTGGATCACCTCGGTCGTGCCCACGGGTGACGGCAACCGGGCCGAGATCGGCGAGGCGGAGGTCGTCGTCGCCGGTGCCTGACGAAGCGCGCGACGAGGACCTGGTTCGGCGGTACCTGTCCGGCGACCGCGCGGCCTTCGCGGCGCTCGTCGAACGCCACGAGCGTCGCGTCTACAACCTCGCCCTGCGGATGACGGGGCGAGAGGAGGACGCGCGCGACGCGACACAGGACGCACTCCTGACCGTGTTGAAGAAGCTCTCGTCCTTCCGCGGCGAGGCCGCGTTCACGACCTGGCTCCATCGGGTCACGGTCAACGCCTGCTACGACCTGCTGCGCAAGCGCCAGCGCGCTCCGTTGCTCGAACGAGGCGAGGACGACCTCCCGGCGATGGAGCCCCCGCCCGCGCAGGACCACGCCGACGCCTCGAACCTGTCGATCGACGTCCAGCGCGCGCTCACCCGGGTTCCCGAGGATTTCCGGGTCGTGATGATCCTGCACGACGTCCAGGACCTCCCCCAGGAAGAGGTGGCCGCGATCCTCGGCATCCCGGTCGGGACCGTGAAGTCGCGCCTGCACCGGGGTCGGATCGCGCTCGCGCAGGCACTGGGCGTCCGTCCGGCCCAGGCGTCCGGGGAACGTCCCGCCGCCGCCGAACCGTCAGACGGAGCGATGTCGCAATGACCCACCCCGAAGACCTCTTGGCCGACTACGTCGACGGCACGCTGGGCGACGCCCAGCGTGCCGTCGTCGACGCGCACCTGCCCGGGTGCGCGCCGCTGCCGGGAGGAGGTCGCGCTCGCGAACGGGGCCGTGACCGCGCTCGAGGAGCTGGAGGAGGTGCCGGTTCCGTTCGGGGTCACCGGACCGGTGCTGGCCGAGGCCGGACGCCGTTTCGAACACCGGCGCAAGGCGACCTGGGAGCGTCTGCAGTGGTCCGCCGGGCTCGCGGCCGCCGCGGCGTTGATCCTGGTCGTCATTCTCAACGTGGGAGGCGAGGACGAGCGGCCCACGACCCTCGCGGACTCGAACGCGACCGGTGCCACGGCCGGCGCCGCTGCGCCGGAGGCCGGCGACGCGGAGCGGTTCGTGGCGGCCTTCGACGGGCTCGAACGCCAGCACGGCGTGAACTACGACGAGGACGGGGATCCGCGCCGTGGCGCGCGACACAGCAAGGCGGCGCTCAAGAGGGCAAGGACAGTCGCTGCCGCGACCGACGCCGCGCTCAACTTCGCCTCTCCGGACCGAGCGCTCACGGTGCGTCGCGCGGAGCGGAGCACCGATCAGGGACGCTCGCGACCACCCTCCTGCGGCTCATCGAAGCGGAGTTCGACGGGCACGCCCGCCTACATCGCCGCGTTCGCCGAAAGCCCCGGCGCCGACCAGCCGCCCGATCGGATCCTGATCTGGGTGGCGGCCACCGACGACTGCCGCTTCCTGAGCGGAGCCTCTCAGCCGCTCTGACGGGTCGGACAGTCTCGCCCCCTGGGTGAAGGTTCGAGCGTCCACTCGTAGAGTTACCGGTCGTGAGGTACCGCGTGGATCAGCTCGCGGCTGCGTGCGACGTCTCGGTCGACACGATCCGCTACTACCAGGCTCGCGGCCTCGTCCCGGCCCCCGAACGCGAGGGGCGCGTGGCCTGGTACGACGACCGGCACGCCGAACGCATCCGTGAGGTCCGAGCGCTCCAGGCGAAGGGACTCACGCTCGCCGCGATCGAGCGGGTGCTCGGGGATGGGCGGACCGGTCCCGACGCCGGGCCCGACGCCGATCTCGCCGCCGCCGTCGCGGTCGCGCGAGGCGACGCCGACACCGACGAGCTGCTCGCGCTCGAGGAGTTCGCGGCGCGCAGCGGCGTCCCCGCTTCCCTGATCCAGGCCGTCGAGCGCGAGGGCATCAAGCTCGGGCGGACCGTGGACGGCCAGGAGCGCTACACGGCCGCCGACATCGACATGGTCCGCGGAGCGCTCCGACTGCTCGAGTTCGGCCTGCCGCTCGGCGAGCTGCTCGCGCTCGCCCGGGACGCGAACGCGGCGATGGTGGGCCTCGCGACGCGCGCGGTCGAGCTGTTCGACGCGTACGTCCGAAAGCCGATCCGCGACACGGCGGGTTCGGACGCGGCGGCCGCCGCGGAGCTCGTTCAGGCGTTCGACGCCCTGCTCCCCGCGGTCACGAACCTCGTCGCGAACCACTTCCGCCGCGTCCTGCTGGCGGAGGCCGAGGAGCGCCTGGAGTGAGCGAGCTCCCGAGCGGCTCCGAGAAGGCGGAGGCCGTCAGAGGGATGTTCGACCGGATCGCGGGTCGGTACGACCTCGTGAACCGGGTGATGACGCTCGGGATGGACGTCGGGTGGCGCCGGCGGGCGGTGCGCGAGCTCCGGCTCCCGGGCGATGCGCTCGTGGCCGACCTCGCGTGCGGCACCGGCGACCTGGGCAACGAACTGCTCGCGGGCGGGTACCGCGCGATCGGGTTCGACTTCTCGCACGGGATGCTCGTCAACGCGACGACATCGGCTCCGCTCGTCGAGGCCGACATCCTGCGGCTGCCGCTCACGGATTCGAGCGTGGACGGGGCGACGTGCGGGTTCGCGATGCGCAACGTGACCGACCTGCAGGCACTGTTCGCCGAGACGGCGCGGGTCGTTCGACCCGGCGGCCGGATCGCGCTGCTCGAGACGAGCGAGCCGGACGGGCCGATCCTGCGGATCGGCCACGCCCTCTACTTCCGGCGGCTCGTCCCGCTGATCGGCGGGGCCCTCTCGGACCGGGACGCGTACCGGTACCTCCCCCGTTCGACCGCGTACCTGCCCTCGGCCGGGGAGCTGCTCGACGGGCTCGCGGCCGCGGGGTTCGACGACGTCGAGCGGCTCTCACTCGCCGCCGGCGCGGCTCAACTGCTCGTGGGAACCCGCCGGGTCGGACCACCCGCGAACGCGAGCACCGGGTGACGCTCGCCTCGCGCGCCGAGCGGCTCGGCCCTGCGTTCGACCTGCTGGCCGCGTATCGCACCGGCGGGTTCTTCTTCGAACGCGCGGGGCTCGGCGTCGCGGCGTCCGGTGAGGCTGCTCGCGTGGAGGCGGAGCCGGGAGCGGAACGGATCCTTCGCCTCTCGCGGATGCTCGGTGAGACGCTCGGCGAGATCGCCCGACACCCCGAGTCCCCCCCGCCCGTCGCCGTCGCCTCGATCCCGTTCGACGACGAGGTTCCGGCCGAGGCGTTCGTGCCGGCCCGGGCGGCGGTCCGGCTCGACGAGGGTGAGACCTGGCAGGTCGAGGTCGCCTCCGAAGGCGTGGTCGGGTCCCCGGACGAGCGGGAGCGGTGGGCCGGTCGCGAGCAGCCGCACGACGCGTTCGAGGAGATCAACCTGCGCCCCGACCCCGAACCCGACGAGTACGCCGACGCCGTCGCGCGGGCGACGGACCGGATCCGGACGGGGGAGCTCCGCAAGGTGGTGCTCGCGCGCACGATGATCGTGGACGCGGGCAGATCGCTCGACGCCAAGCAACTGCTGTGGCGTCTGCGGGCGACCGACCCCGATTGTTACGCGTTCGCGGCACCGCAGCCGAACGCGGCGACCGACGCGGTCCTCGTCGGAGCGACGCCCGAGCTCCTGCTCCGCCGGCGCGGCCAGCTCGTCGAGGCGACGCCGCTCGCCGGCTCGTCGCAACGTTTCGGCGACCCGACGCGCGACCGGGCGTCCGCGGATCGGTTGTTCGGCTCGAGCAAGGACCGTGAGGAGCACGCCGTCGTCGTGGAGGACGTCGCGCGGGTGCTGGGGGCGTTCTGCGACGACCTCGTGCACCCGCACGAGCCGGAACTGCTCGGCACCGCGAACGTGTGGCATCTCGCGACGCCGTTCCGTGGGCGCCTCCACGATCCGTCCGTGACCGCGCTCGAGCTCGTGAGCGCGTTGCATCCCACACCTGCCGTCTGCGGAACGCCGCGGGAGGTCGCGCGCGAGGCGCTCGAGGAGCTCGAGCCGATCGAGCGAGGGGGCTACGCGGGCCCGGTGGGTTGGATGGATGCCACGGGAGACGGCGAGTGGGCGATCGCCCTTCGGTGCGCCGAGATCACGAGGTCGACCGCCCGGCTGTTCGCCGGCGCGGGGATCGTGGCCGACTCGATCCCGGAGGCGGAGGTCGACGAGACCGAGCGCAAGTTCCGGGCGTTGCTGGACGCGCTCCGCTGGGGCTGATTCAGTCGCCGGCGACGTCGAACCAGAGGAACCCGGGTCCGAATCCGGCTCGCTCGTAGAACGGTCGTGACCGCTCGCTCGGCCACAGGAGCACACCGTCGACCTCACGCTCGCGCGCGAAGCCGAGAGCCTGGTTCAGCAACTCACGGCCGAGCCCGGAGTTCCGGTATGCGGGCTCGACGTACATGTTGGTGAGGTAGGCGATCGGCCGCTCCCATCGCTCCCGGTTGGGATGCGGAACCTTCTCGACCAGCTGGATCCAGGCGCAGCCCACCAGGCGGTCGTCGTCCTCTGCGACCCACGCTCGCCAGGGCGCACCCCCGTCCGCGAACACATCCTTCGCGAAGGCGCGGAACTCCTTCACGAACGTCTCGTAGGAGCGGGTCGCCGGCGTGCCGGCCTCGACGCGGAAGTCCCATCGGAGCCTGGCGAGTTCGTCCGAATCGTCCGGCGTCGCCGGACGCGGACCAGCGCCATCAAGCGATGAGCCTCCGACGGCGCGAGCAAGCGATGCAGGAGAACGCGCGACGGCGGCCGCCGCGAGGCCCGCGAGGAACGCTGGGAGCAGAGGTGGGTCGTACGTGCCGGTCCCCGAGTAGTCGATCCCCAGGACGTTCGAGCACTCGGTTCGAGGGAGAAGCGGCCCGACCGACGAGCTCCTGCACGACAGCGGCGCGAGGAGCGCGTACACGAGCGTGAACGCCAACGGGGCGGCGAGGGCCGGCCATAGGACGTCTGGCCGTCGTCTCCAAGGGAACGCAACGAGCATCACGACGCCGGTGAGGAGGAGCGGAGCACCGATCGAGACCAGGCCGAGGATGCCGAATGCGATCAGCGCGATCGCGATGCCGACGTACAGCGGCGTCCGCACGACTACATCGTACGGCCGAGCGCGGCGGCCACAGCTTCGTGAACCTCCGCGTGACGCCGTACGTTCTCCTCGCGGTCGGTCGGGACCTCGACGACCTGCACGCCGCCAGCCTCGTGCGCGCGTTCGATCGCGGGGATGAGATCACCGGCGTGGCGGATCACCTCATGTCCGACACCCGCCGCTCCACAGAGGGCTCCCAGATCCGCTCCGTGCGGCGTCGCGAACAGCTCCTCGAACTCGGGGAGCTCGCGCTGCGGGAGGAACGAGAAGATGGCCCCGCCGTCGTTGTTCGGTACGACGAAGACGGCGTCGAGACCTCGTCGGGCGCTCCACACGAGCGATCCGATGTCGTACAAGAGGGTGAGATCGCCGCAGAGCGCGGTCGTCGGGGCTCCAGACGCGGCGACCCCGAGCACGGTCGAGACGAACCCGTCGATCCCGCTCGCGCCGCGGTTCGCGAGCACACGGAGCCCCTCGCGCGGAAGCATGTACGCGTCGAGATCGCGCACCGGCATGCTCGAGCCGACGACGAGCGTCGAGCCCTCCGGCGAGCACGCGGCGACGTCGCGCGCGATCCGACCTTCGAACGGCTCGTCGAGCTCGTCGAGGAACGAGTCCATGGCCTCGCGGGTTCGCCCATCCTCATCGCTCCAGGCTCGCCGCCACGCATCTTCGGCTCGCTCCGACATGTGCTCCGCCGCCCGCGCGACCTCGTCAATCGCCCGTTCCAGGGGAAGCACAACCCGGCCGACAGCGACCCGGTTGGGATCGGCCACGAGATCGTCCGGGTCAAGGATCCACAGTTGCTCGGATCGTGTGACGAACGCGAGACCGGCACGAGAGGTCGGCGCGGCGCCAACCTGCACGACGAGGGTCGGCTGGTGAGCGGCGACGAACCGGTCGTTGGAGATGAGGAACTGGCCGGCCGCACACGTCCCGGGGATCCGGAGCCCCGATGTGGGTTCGGCGACGACCGGCCAACCGAGCTGGTGCGCGAGCGGAATGAGACCCGGGATCGGGGATCGTAGGGATCCCACGAGCAGGATCCCTTGAGGGGCCTCGCGCATCTGGTCGAGCAACTGGTTCCACTCGATGGGGAGCCCCTCGAACACGCTCGAGTCCGAGACCCTCCGCCCGTCGGGCTGGAGGTGCGCCTCCAAGGACGGGACGAGCGGCTCTCGGAACGGGAGGTTCACGTGCACGGGGCCCGGGGGATGCCGCAGGGCCGTTTCCACCACGAAGTCCGCACGCTGTCGCCATCCCCACTCGTCGGGATCATCGCCTGCCACCGGCGCCTCGAGATAGGTCCGCACGTACTTCCCGAACAGGTCCGCTTGGTCGATCGTCTGGTTCGCTCCAACACCGCGGAGTTCCCGTGGGCGGTCCGCCGTGAGCAGGATCAGCGGGGTCCGCGACATCGATGCCTCGACGACCGCCGGAAAGAGCTCGGTAGCGGCAGTTCCGCTCGTCGTCGCCACGGCAACGGGCCGTCCAGTCGCCTTCGCGGTCCCGAGCGCGAAGAACGCCGAGGCGCGCTCGTCCAGGTGGACATGCACTCGAACGTTCGGGTGACGGGCGAGGGCGAGCGCGATCGGTGTCGAGCGAGATCCCGGCGACACGCAGGCGTGCTCCAAACCTTCGTACGCGAGCTGATCCACGAAAGCGAACACGCATCGGAGTGCGACGTCGCCCTCGGTCTCGTTCATCCGGTCCATCGCTCGATCAGGAACCCCAGTGCGAGGAGAGCACCGAACGCGACCTGAAGCCTCGCCGTCGAGACCAGCACCGGGATAAGCTCGCGCCCGTCGGCGTCGCCCACGACTCGAAGGGGTTGGACTGCCACTGCGAGGGCGCCGAACGCGAGCACCGACCAGGGCGGGAGTCCGCCTTCGGTCGTGAGCCCCACGAGCACGCCGACCGCGACTGCCGCGAACGCCGCGGCGACGCATCCGCGGTAGAACGCGCGCGTCCGACGGTCGCCCAGCCGAACCGCGAGCGTGCGCTTGCCCGCCTCGGCGTCGGTCGGGATGTCGCGGAGGTTGTTCGCGACCAGGATCGCGACGGCGAGCAGCCCGATCGGGACCGAGGCCCACCACGCCGCGTTCGGAACGGTCTCCACCTGGACGTAGGCGGAGCCCACCGTCGCCATCACGCCGAAGAAGGCGAACACCATCACCTCGCCGAGACCGAGCTCCGCGTATGGTCTCGGACCACCGCTGTAGAGCCAGAGCGCGAGCATCGCGATCGCCCCGATCGGCACGAGCCACCACGTGGTCGCCGCCGCCAATGTGAGGCCGGCGACCCCCGCCACGAAGATGCTCGCGAGGGATGCCAGGAGGACCGAACGCCGGCGCTGCGAGACCCGATGACGTCAGACGCGGCGGGCCGAGTCGCTCAGCCGTATCGACGCCTCGGACCCCGTCGTTGAAGTCGTTCGCGTAGTTGACGCCGATCTGCAGCCCGAGCCCCACGAGGAGCGCCGCGACGAACCGCCACGCGAGCAGCGAACCGGCGGCGGCGGTTCCGACGACGACCGGCGTGACGCTCGCCCCGAGGGTGCGCGGTCGGGCGCCCTGCACCCAGACGCCGAGACGGCTCACGGCCGCTTCGGGAACCTCGAGAAGTCCGGGTCGCGCTTCTCGACGTACGCGTCCCGACCCTCCTGCGCCTCCTCCGTCATGTAATAGAGGAGCGTCGCGTCGCCGGCGAGGTGCTGTACGCCCGCGAGGCCGTCCACCCCGGCGTTGTAGCCGGCCTTCAGCAACCGGAGGGAGAGCGGGCTCATCCGCAACATCTCGCGGCACCACTGGACGGTCTCCGCCTCGAGTCGTTCGAGCGGCACGACCGCGTTCACCAGCCCCCAGTCGAGCGCCGTCGGCGCGTCGTACTGGCGGCACAGGAACCAGACCTCCTTCGCGCGCTTCTCGCCGATCTGTCGCGCCAGTACGTTGATCCCGTAGCCGCCGTCGAACGACCCGACCTTCGGCCCGGTCTGTCCGAACCGCGCGTTCTCGGCCGCGATCGTGAGGTCGCAGCACAGGTGCAGGACGTGACCACCGCCGATCGCGTACCCGGCCACCATCGCGACGACCGGCTTCGGCATCCGGCGGATCTGGATCTGCAGGTCGAGGACGTTCAGCCGCCCGATCCCCCGCTCGTCCACGTAGCCGTCGTCGCCGCGGACCCGCTGATCGCCTCCGGAGCAGAAGGCCTCGGTTCCCCGGCCCGTCAGCACGATCACGCCGACCTCCGGATCGTCCCGCGCCATCTCGAACGCCCGGAGCATCTCCCTCACCGTGAGCGGACGGAACGCGTTGCGAACCTCGGGTCGGTCGATCGTGACCTTGGCGATGCCCTCGGCGGTCTCGAACGCGATGTCGGTGAAGTCTCCGGTCGAGGTCCAGGCTGGGGTCGATGTCATGACCGTGTACTCCTAGAGCAGACACTCGTACGGTTCGGCTAGCCTAGCGGATGTGCCCGGTCCCGAGCACGTCACGATCTCGGACGGCGACGTGGTCGCCGTCCATCTGGCGCCCGGTCCCGAGTGGCTCGACATCGTGGCCGAGACCTGGGAGGCGGGAGCCGCGCTGTTCCCGCTCGACCACCGCCTCCCGGAGACGATGGCTTCCGATCTGCTCGAGCGCGCCCGCCCCACGGTGATCCGGGACCCCGGAGGCTCGAGGCGCGTCGACGGCGATCGCGCGGCACCCGGCGACGCGGTGATCCTGCACACGAGCGGCACGGCGAACGGCCCGAAGCTCGTCCGGCTCGGACGATCGGCGGTCGAGGCGGCCGTCGGAGTGTCCTCCGCGGCGCTGGGCGCGACTCGTGACGACGCGTGGTTGTGCTGTCTCCCGGTCGCCCACGTGGGCGGACTGCTGGTCCTGTTGCGGGGGATCCTTCTCGGCGCGCCCGTGACGGTCCACAAGGGCTTCGACGCGGGCGCGGTCGGCGAAGCCGACGGTGTCTCCTACACCTCGCTCGTCCCGACGATGCTCCGGCGGCTCCTGGACGCGGGGGTGGACGTCTCGCATTTCCGAACGATCCTCGTCGGTGGTTCGCGCCTCCCCGCCGACCTGCGCGAACGCGCCGAACGCTCCGGAGCGCACGTCGTCGAGACGTACGGACTCACCGAGAGCTGCGGCGGTGTCGTCTACGACGGCTCACCGCTCGCCGGGACGGAGGTCCGGACGGGACCGAACGGTCGGATCGCGCTTCGAGGGCCCACCCTCATGAGCGGATACCGGTTCGGCGACGCTCCTCCGCTCTCTGACGACGGGTGGCTCAGAACCGAGGACGCGGGCGAGATCGATCCCGGCGGCCGGCTCCGGGTGCTCGGGAGGCTCGACGAGATGATCGTCTCCGGCGGGGAGAAGGTCTGGCCGCCGCAGGTCGAGGCCGCGCTGGTCGGGAACCCCAAGGTCCTCGAGGTGGCGATCGCCGGACGTCCCGACCCGGAGTGGGGCGAGCGCGTGGTGGCGTGGGTCGTCCCGCGGGACCCTTCGGATCCGCCGCGGCTCGAGGAGCTGCGCGAGTCGGCAGCGTCCGGGGTCTCCCGTCACGCTGCCCCGCGGGAGCTCCGGATCGTCGCGCGCCTGCCGAGGACGTTCTCCGGGAAGGTACGGAGGGCTGCGCTGCCCGGGGATTGAACGGGAATAGGCTCCGGTTATCCTCGGTGGAGGGAACCGCACGCGATGGTCGATCGACGCAGCGTCGTCATCCTGGGATCTGGGCCCGCCGGATACACGGCGGCCCTCTACGCCGCCCGAGCGAACCTCAAGCCCCTCCTCCTGAAGGGGCTGGAGGCCGGCGGCCAGTTGATGCTGACCACCGACGTCGAGAACTACCCGGGGTTCGTCGACGGCATCCTCGGCCCCGAGATGATGGACGCGTTCGAGAAGCAGGCTGCCAGGTTCGATGCCGAGATCGTGGCGCAGTCGGCGACCCGCGTGGACCTTTCGGAACGACCGTTCGGCGTCTGGGCGGGCGACCAGGAGTGGCGGGCCGACACCCTGATCCTGGCGACGGGCGCGAGCGCCAAGTGGCTGGGCGTTCCCGGCGAGGAGACGCTCCGGGGTCGGGGGGTGAGCGCCTGCGCAACGTGCGACGGCTTCTTCTTCCGGGACCGGCGGCTCCTCGTGGTCGGCGGCGGCGACACGGCGATGGAGGAGGCCACGTTCCTCACCAAGTTCGCGCGCGAGGTCACGATCGTGCATCGTCGCGGCGAGTTCCGCGCCTCCAAGATCATGCAGGACCGCGCGTTGTCGAACCCGAAGATCAAGGTGCTCTGGGACACCGTGGTCGAGGAGATCCTCGGGGATGGCGCGGTCACCGGCGCGAGGCTTCGGAACGTGCGCACGCGTGAGGAGCAGGAGTTCGCGACCGACGGCGTGTTCATGGCGATCGGCCACACGCCCAACACCGAGCTCGTGAAGGGCCAGCTCGAGCTCACGGACGGCGGCTACGTCGTGGTCCGCGAGCCGACGACACAGACCAGCGTCCCCGCCGTGTTCGCCGCCGGCGACGTCACCGACGTGCTCTACCGTCAGGCGGTGACGGCGGCGGGACAGGGATGCAAGGCGGCGATGGACGCGGAGCGCTTCCTCGAGGAGGCGGCGCACGAGGACTCGAGCGCGTAGACGGACGACGACGAAAGGAACGGACGTGGCACTGATGGGTGACGTGACGGACCAAGACTTCGAGGAGCGCGTGCTCGGGGCGGAACGACCGGTGCTCGTGGACTTCTGGGCGGAGTGGTGCGTGCCCTGCCACATGGTGTCTCCGGTGGTCGAGGAGATCGGCCGCGACAAGGGCGAGGATCTGCAGGTGGCGAAGCTGAACATCGACGAGAACCCCGACGTCACGCGTCGGTACGGGGTCATGAGCATCCCGACGCTGATGCTCTTCAAGGAGGGCAAGGAGATCGCCCGCGTGGTCGGCGCCCGGGGCAAGGACGCCTTGCTGAAGGAGATCGATCCGCACGTCGCGGCGTGACGAAACCGGTTCACGACGCAAGGCCGAAACCTGAACCGCACGTCGTTTTGACGTTCCTCCTGCGCGTGCGGGCTTGCCGCTGACGCCGGCTTCACCGCAGACTCGTGAGATGGAACTGATCGAGGTCGGCGCGCGCGGCGAGGCGGTCCGCGACGTCCAGCATCGTCTCCTCGGCGCCGGTTTGCGGATCGACGCGGAGGAGCTCGACGGGACGTTCGGGCACTCGACCGAGGCTGCGGTTCGCGAGTTCCAAAGCGCGCGGGGGCTCCCCACCGACGGGATCGTCGGGACCGACACCTGGGAGCAGCTCGTCGAGGCCGGGTACCGACTCGGCGATCGAACCCTCTACCTGCGATCGCCCGCGTTCCGGGGCGACGACGTTCGAGAGCTCCAGCGCATGCTGAACGCGCTCGGCTTCGACGCGGGCAAGGAGGACGGGATCTTCGGACCGAGGACGACCGGAGGCGTTCGCGAGTTCCAGCGCAACGTCGCCACCAGGGTCGACGGCATCGTCGGACTCGACACGGTGCACGAGATCGCCCGGTACCGGCCGGAGGGAACGAGCCGCGCGTTCGTCCGGGAACAGGAGGCCGCGCTCGGACCCGGGTTCACGCTGGCGGGAGCGGTCGTGGCCGTCGACCCGGAGCAGACCGAGTCGGACCCGAACGATCTCTCGCTCCGGATCGCCCGGGCCGCCGCGAACGAACTCCGAGGCCTCGGCATCCGTCCGCTGCTCCTTCGTGAGGGCGGGGATCCCGTGTCGGTCGCCGACCGCGTTCGCCGCGCGAACGCGACCGGAGCCGCGATCCTCATATCGGTCGCGCTCGGGCCCGGCGAGCCGACCGCGCAGACCGTGAGCTGCTTCCACTACGGGACGCCGAGCACCCACTCCCCGATGGGGCGACGGCTCGCCGATTCGATCCTCGACGCGCTCGTTCGGCGGCTGGGTGCGGACGCAGGGGGCGTCCATCCCCGCTCGGTCTCGATCCTGAGGGAGACCCGCATGCCCGCCGTCAGGGTCGAGACGTCCCCCCTGACCCTCGACCCGACCAATCCGGGGGAAGGCCCCGACCTGGCGACGCGAATCGGCGAAGCGATCGTCCACGGGATCGAGGCGTTCTCCAAGCCCGCCCCTTCCGACTTCGCGCGCTCGCGCTGAGCGCGGAAGGTCAGGAGTCCGTTCGGCGGGTCAGGATCAGCAAGAGGAGACCCAGCCCGACGCCGAGGGCCAGCGCCTTGCCAGCTCGGCGAACCTCATCGGGAGGGGGGCTTGCCACGCGCGTATCGTACGGCCGGATCCTCCTCCAGTTCGCCCGTGGTTGCATCGCGAACGCCGTGATGCCTCGTGATCTGCTCGGTCCGATCGAAGGCCGGTCGGTAGGAGGACGCATCCCGGAACTCCTTGCAGCACAACGGTTCGTGGCGTTCGCCGCGCGCTACTCCGGCGCGAGTCCGGGACCCGAGCCCACGACCTCGGAGACGATCCGGTCCAGGTCGTCGGCCGAGCCGAACTCGATCACGATCTTGCCGCGCCGCTTGCCCATCTGGATCGTCACGCGGGTGGCGAGCTGCTCGGCGAGGATCTCCTCGACCTCGGCTAGAGGGTTCTCACGGGTCTCGGGGACGGCCGCGAGCGCTTGCGGACGCTGCGCGTGGCCCGCCGGATGCTCGAGGTAGTTCCGAACGAGCTCCTCTACCTCGCGGACCGAGAGATCCTCGGCCGCGATGCGCATCGCGAGGGCGCGTTGCGCCTCCGCGTCCCCCAACGAGAGCAACGTCCTGCCGTGGCCCGCTTGAATCTTGCCCTCGGCGACGAGCTGCTGGACGTCGGCCGGGAGCTGCAGGAGCCGGATCGTGTTCGCGATGTGCGAGCGCGACATCCCGAGACGCTCGGCCAGGGTCTCCTGACGCAGGCCGAGCTCGTCGAGCAACTCTCGGAACGCCTCGGCCAGCTCGATCGGGTTGAGGTCCTCCCGGTGGATGTTCTCGATGAGCGCCTCCCGGAGCGACTCGGTGTCGTCGCTCTCGCGGATGACCGCCGGCACCGTGGCCAGGCCGGCGAGCTTGGCAGCCCGCAGTCGTCGCTCCCCTGCGATCAGCTCGAAGCCGGCGCCGGCCTTCCTGACCACGATCGGCTGCAGGACTCCGACCTCCTGGATGGAGAGCGCGAGGGCCTCGAGGGCCTCGTCCTCGAACGTGGTGCGCGGCTGCCGAGGGTTCGGTGCCACCGCCTCGACCGGAATCTCGAGCAGCCCGGTACCCTCCTCCACCGCGCCCGGCAGCAACGCCGAGAGCCCACGGCCAAGCCCACCTCGCTTCATGACCTTCCTCCTCTACGGAACAGCCCTCGCAGCCGCTTCCCGGCCCTGCTCTGCTCCTCCTGGACTTCAGGTTGCGCATCCCCGTTCGGTTCCGAGGACCCGTCAGCGGCGGTTGACTCATCCGGCGTGTGATCCTCGACCTGCGCCGAAGGCTCGAGCCCGATCGGTGCCGGTGGCTCGACGCCCGGTCGAGCCCCGTCGCCATCCGGCTCACCTTCAACGTCCGAGCGCGGCCGCGTGGTTTCCGCCTCCCCCGCCTCGGTGAGCTCAACCTGAGCCATCGCCGGACCTCCGGGCTGGCTCGGCTCGCCCTCCGGCTCAGGATCCGGCATCGACACCTCGTCGAGGGTGACGTCCTCGGACCGGGGAGCCTCATCGTCCACCTCGGACGGGCTGCCGGGTTCGCCGCCATCTCCCCCGGAGGCATCCAGCACCGTCGTCTCGACGTCCACCTCGTCCTGCTCCGGAGACGGATCATCGGAACGCACGAGCGGGCGCGGAGCCCGAGCTACCGGAGGCTCCGGGGGCGGCACGACGACCTCGGGGATCTCCTCCATCGCCGGAAGGGGCGACTCGTCGGGGAGGCGTTCGTCCACCTCGCGCGCGAGCTGTCGATACGAATCCGCGCCTTTGGAGCTCGGGTCGTAGCTCGTGATCGGCAGGCCGAAGCCGGGCGCCTCCGAAAGGCGCACGGTCCGAGGGATGATCGATCGGTACACGCGGTCGCCGAAGTACTTGCGAACCTCAGCCACGACCTGCTCGGACAGCTTGGTCCGCGAGTCGAACATCGTCATGACGATGCCGGTGAGTCGAAGGTTCGTGTTGACGTTCTGTTGCACCAGCCGCACGTTCCGCAGCAGCTGGCCGAGGCCCTCGAGCGCGTAGTACTCGCACTGGATCGGCACGATGAGCTCCTCGGCCGCGGCGAGGGCGTTCACGGTCAGCAGCCCCAGCGAAGGCGGGCAATCGAGGAAGACGTAGTCGTAGGCGTCGTGCCTCAGCGGCTCGATCGCCTTGCGCAGCCGCAGCTCCCTGGAGAACTGGCTCACGAGCTCGATCTCGGCGCCCGCGAGGTCGATCGTGGACGGGATCGCGAACAGGTTGTCGAGCTGCGTGGGGACGATCGCGTTCTCGATCGGGGCCTCGGCGGCGAGCACGTCGTAGACGGTCACGTCCCGTGCCTCGTGCCGGATGCCGAGGCCGGTCGAGGCGTTCCCCTGCGGGTCCAGGTCCACGACCAGGACCTTGTGGCCGAGCTCGGCGAGGGCGGCCCCCAGGCTCACCGCGGTGGTGCTCTTGCCGACGCCGCCCTTCTGGTTCGCGACCGCGATGATCCGAGCGCTTCGGACGCGCTCGCTGCTGCCGTCCTGCTCCGGCCTCGCCCGGATGGAGGCCTTCCGCGCATCGGAGGCCGCTGGCTTGCGCTGCGCCGCAGTGCGTCGAGAAGTCGACTTCTTGGACTTGGACGACGACGAACGGGCTGCCCGGGGGTCGGAGGGCTTCGTCACTGCCGGGTCATGATAACCAGCGGCCCTGAGCTTTCAAGCAGGGTGGGCTCGAGCACGTCGAGGACCCGTGCGTCGGCCGGGATCTGGTCCGCCGTAAGACCCTCCGCACGCACGGTCGGGTCCCCTCCCGCCGGCGGCACCGCTCGCCTTCTGGCGCCGGCGAAGAAGACGAGCCTGCCGGCCGGCCGAAGCACTCGGTCTGCGATCCCCCAGGCGCGAGGGAGCGGGGCGAACGCGCGAGCTACGCACACGTCCACGAGACTCGTCAAGGACTCCGCCCTCTGCCCGAGGACGGTGGCGTTCGGCAGGTCGAGCTCCTCGATCGCCAGCTCCAGGAACGCGATCCGTCGACGGCGAGAGTCGACGAGCCCCATGCGGACGTGGGGACACGCGATGGCGATCGCGACTCCGGGGAGCCCGGCTCCGGATCCGAGGTCGTAGGCCTCCGCCGCCTCCTCCATGGCCGGCGCTGCGCGAAGGCTGTCGAGGACGTGGCGCGGGCGGATCTTGGGCGCGTCCCCCTCCGCGATCATCCCCATGGGGAGCGCGCGCTCGATCAGGAGTTCCTCGTATCGCAGGAGCTTCCGTGTCTGGACCTGGTCGAGCTCGACGCCCAGTCGGCCCGCCTGCTTCCGGAGTTCCGTGGGATCGGTCACGCGTGTTTCACGTGAAACCGCACGTAGAGGTGGCGACCGAACGTCGTCACGCTCGGGGGCGTATCACCACGGCCCGCTCCACGCCCTCCCCTTCGCTGGAGGACTCCGCACCGCTGACCCCTGCGACAGTGTCGTGAACGATCTTCCGAAGGAAGGCGTTCATCGGCTCCAGCTTCTCGCTCTGGCCCGTGCGGGCCACGCGCTCGGCGGATTCGCGCACCCGAGCGGTGAGGCGGTCGAGTTGGCGTTTCCGGTAATCCTCGACGTCGACGACGACCCTTGGACGGACCTCCATCCGCTGGCCGATCACGGCCCGGGTGAGCTCCTGTAGCGCCTCGAGCGTCTGACCGTGGCGGCCGATCAGCAGGCCCATGTCCTCGTCATCCGGATCGGAGCCGATCACGTCGACGTACATCGTTCCGCCCTCCATCGTGGGTTCGACCGATGCGGCGACGCCTATGCGCTCAAGCAGTCCTTCCAGGAAGTCGGCGGCCAGTTCGGCTTGGTCCTCGAGATCCTCGTCGGATACGGGCTCGGGTTGCGACCGGGCTCGAACGACGACGACGGCCTCCTGAGCTCCCACCCCGAACACGCCATGTCGGGGCTCTTGGACCACCTCGACGTCGGCCTCCTGCTCGCTGACGCCGAGCTCGGTGAGGGCGGCCTCGACCGCCTCCTCAACGCTTGGGGCGCTTCTTTTGATCTCCTCCACCGCTGCCTCCAGTATCGGGCTTGCGGGGACCGGACCCGGGCTTCTTGGATCCGGGCTTCGGATCGCCGGACTTCGGACTGCCCGGCTTGCGGCTCCCAGGGTTGCGGGGCGGGCTTTCTCGGCGCTTCCGCTCTTGGTCCGCCCGCTCCATCATCGAGGACATGAAGCCCTTCTTCTCGGCCTTCTGCGGCTTCGACTTGGCGTTCGCCGCCATGTCTTCGGCCGTCGGGCGCGACTTCAACATGAAGTACTGCTGGCCGATCTGCCACAGGTTCGAGGTCGTCCAGTACAGCACGAGGCCGGCGGGGAAGAAGATCCCGAACACCCCGAACAGGATCGGCATCACCTTGAGCAGCGCCTGCTGCTGGGGGTTCGCGGCCCCCGGTGGACTCGCGGCCTGCATCTGGCGTTGTTGGTAGAACGTGGTCGCGAACATCAGGACCGCGAAGACGTAGTAGGGAACCCGCTCAAGCGCGGTCGAGGCGCAATCGACCGGATACACCAGTTCGACGCCCTCCCCTTCCACCGTTACTTGGTCGGGGAGGGTGCTCGGCGCATCCTGCCACGGGAGGCCCGCGGAGCACAGGAGGTTGGTGGCCAGGAACGTCGTCCCCTCGGATGGGCCGGGCAGACCGAGCTCGTCGATCTGCGCCTGGCTCGCGATCGGCTCCCCGTCGGGGTCTCCCGGAGGCAGCGTCTGCGGGATCTGTTGGCTGATCGCCGCGTAGATCCTGCTGTCCTCTGGCACGTGGATCGGGTGCTGCGGCCAGCGGAGGACCGAGTACATCGCGATCAGGATGGGGAACTGGAGCAGGACTGGCCAGCACCCGGAGAACGGGTTGACCCCGTACTCCTTGTAGAGCTTCATGATCTCTTCCTGTTGACGCTGCTTGTTCCCCTTGTACTTCTGCTGGATCTGCTTGATCCGCGGCTGGACGATCTGCATGTGCTGCATCGAACGGATCTGCTTGATCCCGAGAGGTAGCAGGACCAGCCGGATCGCGACCGTCAGCAGGATGATGGCGACGCCGTAGTTCGGAACGAACTCGTAGATCTGGGCCAGCACCCAACCGAGTCCGTCCAGCAGCGCCTGCCACGGCGCGAACGCGATCAACGCGCCCTGCCTGGTATTACCACGTCATACTCACCCGAGGATCGCCGACCGGCGGGGACGTGGTCGACGCCACCATCGGTGAACGGCCCGCATCGAGCGATGCGCCACGCCGCGAGCGCGGTCCCGCGGATCGCCCCGTGCGTCCGGATCGCCTGCTCGGCGTACCTGGAGCAGGTGGGGGAGAAGCGGCACTGCCCACCGAGCCAGCCCGAAAGCGTCACCCGGTACAGGCGGATCAGGCCGACCAACAGGAGTCGGATCGGGGTCCCGAGCGTCCACAGGATCTCGCGGGCACGTGTCATCGACGGATCACCTGCGCGCGCATCAGCAACCCCTCGACCTCCGACACCAGCTCGTGCGTCCGGCTTCCCGCGATCGTGGCTCTGGCGACCAGGACCACGTCATGTCCATCAGCGACCCTGGGCGCGAGCTCCCGCCACGCGGCCCGGAGGATGCGCCGGGCCCGGTTGCGAAGGACCGCGCCGCCGACCCGACGGCCGGCGACGAACGCCGCCAACCCAGTCCCGGGCGCGACGAACACTACCACCCGGTCTCCGTGGAAACTCCGGCCATCGCTGAGGACGCGATCGACGCTCGTGTCCGTCGGCCTGGCTAGGCGGACAGGCGGGTCCGGCCCTTGGCGCGGCGGCGCGCCAGGATCGAGCGACCCGCCCGCGTCCGCATGCGGACGCGGAATCCGTGCCGCTTGTGGCGGCGACGATTGTTCGGTTGGAACGTTCTCTTGGCCATGGTCTCGAGGTGTTGGTCGACGGTCCGGTCGCAGGCGGACCGGTCGGCGAAGTATACCGAAGCTCCGTGCGTGACCGGTCCTCGCGATGCCCTCCGGAGAAAGTGTGACAAGAGCCCCCGGCGGACGAGCGGTTGGGAAAACCGCGGTGCTATCATCCCGCGCGCTTCCCTCCGGCGTCGCGATTTCCTCCCCGCGCGGAGCCACGGCTTCCCCCAACGTTTCCACAACTGTGGAAAGGGGCTGTGGATATCTAGTGGCCGTCGCATCGTACGAGGGGGCAGCGGAGCGGACGTGGGCCCACGTCGTCGAGCGGGCCCATGCCCAGCTCAGCGAGAGCTCGTTCTCGATGTGGTTCAAGGACGTTCGGGCGACGAGCCTGCACGACGGCGTCCTCGAGGTCGTGGCCCCTTCCGAGTACGTCCGCGAGTGGCTCGCCAAGAACTACGTCGAGATGATCCAGCAGGCCGCGACCGAGTCCCTCGGTCTGCCCGTGCGCGTCGAGCTCGGCTCGGCGCCGCCCGAGCGACCGATCTCCGACCAAGGTTCGTCGGCCCGTGGTGCGCCGACACCCGACGTCCCCGAGTCCGAGCACGTGCCCAGGGGAGCCGAGCCCGCGCGGCGGTCCGAGCCGACGTCTTTCGGCGCACCGGGTCTGCCGTTCCCGAACTACACGTTCGGGACCTTCGTCGCGGGTCCGTCCAACCGGTTCGCGCATGCGGCCGCGATGGCCGTCGCGGACACACCGCCGTCGAAGGCCTACAACCCGTTGTTCATCTACGGCGGCGTCGGCCTCGGCAAGACCCACCTGCTCGTGGCGATCGGCCACCAGATGTTCGGCCTCTCGCCACGCCTCCGTGTCAAGTACGTCACGAGCGAGAGCTTCATGGCCGAGTTCATCAAGGCCGTCCGCGAACGCCAGGGCTATCAGTTCGCGGCTCGGTACCGCGACGTCGACGTGCTGCTGGTGGACGACATCCAGTTCCTGGCCAAGCGCGAGGAGACCCAGACCGAGTTCTTCCACACGTTCAACGCCTTGCACCAGAAGGACCGCCAGATCGTGATCGCCTCCGACCGCCCGCCGCAGGAGCTCGGGATGGAGGAGCGGCTCCAGTCGCGCTTCCGACTCGGCCTGTGCGTGGACGTGCAGCCTCCGGACCTTGAGACGCGTATCGCGATCCTGCAGCTGAAGGCCCAGCGAGACCAGCTCCAGGTTCCCGACGACGTCATGGAGTTCATCGCCAGCACGTTCGACCAGAACATCCGGGAGCTCGAGGGTGCTCTCGTTCGCGTCGTCGCGTGGTCGGACCTCACCGCGCAGCCCATCACGGTCGGGCTCGCCGAGAAGGCGCTCGAGGACCTCAAGCCGCAGACCGACGCCGAGATCCCTCCCGACCTGATCCTCGAGGAGAGTGCGCGGTACTTCGGGCTGTCGGTGCAAGACTTGATCTCGCCGAATCGCTCTCGCCCGCTGACCACGGCCCGCCACGTCGCGATGTACCTCATGCGCGAGTGCAGCGGACAATCGCTCGTCAAGATCGGCGAGACCTTCGGCGGCAGGGACCACACCACCGCACGCCACGGGATCTTGAAGGTCGAACGCGACATGCGAGCCCGAACGGTGACCTACCGACAGGTCCAGGACCTCTCCCGGATCATCCGCGGACGGGCTCGGGCGTGATGACACGCCTCGTGCACGAACGTGGGGGAACGCCGAGGACACCCGTGGAGGACGTCCGGAGTGGCCGGGCCGTATCCACAGATTCCCCCACGTCCTCCACATGTCTCAGGGGCCCGCTACGCTCGGAGAACGGGGTGGTTTTCCCCTTTTCCCCAGCCCCTACTACTACGGGTTAGATAGAGATGGAACCAAGTAGAAGCAGCCAGGAGGTGGATCGGTGAAGTTCCGATGCGATCGCGACGCCTTGTCCGAAGCGCTCCAGACCGTCCAGCGCGCGGTCTCCTCACGACCAGGGATCCCGGCGCTGACGGGCGTCCTGCTGGAGGGGCCGCCGAAGGAACGCTGACCCTGACGACCACGGACCTCGAGGTCTCGGCCCGTCTGACGACCGACGTGCAGGTCGGCGAGACCGGGGGCCGCGCTCGTGCCGGCCCGGTTGCTCGCCGACACGGTCAAGAGCCTGTCCGACGCGCCGGTGGAGGTCGAGGCCGACCAGTCGCAGGCCCGGATCCGGTGCGCCGCGTACGAGGGCTCGCTCCGGTTGCTGCCGGTCGAGGACTTCCCGACGCTGCAACCGCCCTCGGGAACCCGGATCGTCGCCGAGGCTCCGAGGTTCGCGGAAGCGGTCGGGCAGGTCGCCCGGGCGGCGTCGCGGGACGAGGCGCGCCCGGTGCTGACCGGCGTGCTCCTCGAGGTAAGCCGCGAAGGGGTGACGCTCGTCGCCACCGACTCCTATCGCCTGGCGGTCCGAGATCTCGTGGCGACCTCGGCCGGCGAGGCGAAGGCGATCGTCCCCGAGCGCGCGCTGTCGGAGGCCGGCCGGGCCGCGCAGACGATCGAGAAGGGCGAGGTCGAGGCGTTCGTCGACGACAGCCAGGTGTCGTTCCAGACCGGGGCGCTGACGCTCACGTCGCGGCTGATCGAGGGGGAGTTCCCCAACTACCGCCAGCTCCTGCCCGAGCGGTACGAGAGCCGCCTGACGGTCTCGCGCCAGCAACTGATCGATGCCGTTCGACGCGTGGGCCTGCTCGCCCGCGAGAACTCGCCGGTGCGTCTCGAGTTCAACGCGCTCGGCGTCAAGCTCTCGTCGTCATCGCCGGACGTCGGGCAAGCCGTCGAGGCGGTCGAGGCCCGGTACGAGGGCGAGGACGTGACCGCGGCGTTCAACCCGGGGTACCTGGCCGACGGGTTGTCGGCCGCGACGGGGGAGTCGGTGCGGCTCGAGGTCCGGGACGGGCTCAAGCCCGGGGTCGTGCGCGGGGAGTCCGACGAGTTCACGTACCTCGTGATGCCGGTCCGGCTGCCGACGCCGGTCGGCTGACCTCGCGTTGCGGCTCGGGTGGTTCGAGCTCCGCGACTTCCGCAACCACGTCGAGACGCGACTGGACGATCTCGGAGACGGCGTCCTGACGTTCGTCGGCGCCAACGGCGAGGGCAAGTCGAACCTGCTCGAGGGGATCGCGTTCCTGTTCTTCCTGCAGTCCCCTCGCTCGTCCTCGACCGAGCCGCTCGTCCGCCGCGACTCAGGTGGGCCCGCCTACACGCGCGGAGAGGTCGAGACCGCACAAGGCCGCGTCCTGATCGAGATCGAGATCCCCGGCCAGGGAGCGAACCGCGTGCAGGTCAACCGCTCGCCCGTGCGGCGGCGCGTGGATGTTCGCAAGCAGGTGCGCGCCGTGTACTTCGGGCCCGAGGACCTCGTCGTTCCGATCGGCGATCCGTCCAAGCGACGGGAGTTCATGGACGACGCGGTCCGTTCGCTCTGGCCCGCGAAGGGGTCGGCGATGACCGGCTACGACCGGGTCCTCCGCCAGCGGAACCGGCTGCTCAAGGAGTGGGAGGGGCGCGGGGCCCCGAAGGAGCTCGGCACGTGGGACGAACAGCTCGTCGATGCCGGGTCCGCCTTGATGCGGCTCCGGAGTGACGTCGTCGAACGGCTCGCGCCCGCGGCGTCCGAGGAGTACTCGCGCCTCGCCGGCTACGAGCTCTCGTGCCGCTACGCGCCCAATGTCACCGGCGAGCCGACCGAGGAGCGTTTCGCGGCTCGGCTCGCAGAGCGAAGGACCGACGAGCTGGTCCGCCGCACGACGCTCGTGGGGCCGCATCGAGACGAGCTCGAACTGCTGGTGCGCGAGCTCGGGCGCGCGGAGCTTCGCCAGCCACGGCGAGGCGTGGGGCGCGGCGCTCTGCCTGCGGCTCGGCCTCGCCTCGGCGGTGGTCGAGGAGATCGGCGACCCTCCCGTCCTGTTGCTCGACGATCCGTTCTCGGCCCTCGACCCGGTCCGCCAGCGACAGGTGGCGGCACGCCTCGTCGATCGCGGGCAGGTGTTCGTGAGCGTGGCCGACGAGGCGCACGTCCCGGAACTCTCGGCCGGGGTGTGGGACGTGACGGCCGGTTCGATCGCGGGTCGCTGAGATGCCGCACTCCAAGGGATTCCGGTCTCGCAAGGACGAGCGGTCTCTCCACGAGAGCAGGCTCGGGGAGGTCGTCGACGCCCTCCTGAACGAGCCGGCGTTCGCGCGAGGTAGGGCGATCGGGCACCTCGCGGCCCGGTGGCCCGACGTGGTCGGTCCCCGGCTGGCCGCCGAATCGGCTCCGGTGAGCCTCGATCACGGCGTGCTCGTGGTGGCCGCGACCACCGGCCCGTGGGGAGCTCAGGTGCGGTTCTTGGCCGATCAGATCCGCCGACGCGCCGACGAAGCGATCGGCGATGGAAGCGTCACGCGGGTCCATGTGGTCGTTCGCGAAGAGCCGCAGAAAGGGTTGTAGCGCAACGGCTTCGAGGGCGTGAGCGACCCCCCGAACGTTGGCCGAAACAGCGTCGGCCGTCACCCCCGATTGATAGAATCGTGCAGGCAAGACCGCGGTTCCGTCGGCCCCCGAGACGTGTCGTCTCGTGTCCCGCGTGTCCGCGTTCGGACGACGGAGGATCTTTGGCAGGTACGGCGACCAAGCGAGCGGCAGCGAGCAAGCCCGGACAGTACGAATCCGCCGACATCCAGGTTCTGGAAGGGGTCGAACACGTTCGGCTCCGTCCCGGGATGTACATCGGCACGACCTCGAGCAGGGGTTTGCACCACCTCGTCTACGAGGTGGTCGACAACTCGATCGACGAGGCGATGGCGGGCCACAGCGACCGCATCATCGTTCGCCTCCGCAAGGACGGCAGCTGCGAGGTCGAGGACGACGGCCGCGGCATCCCGATCAAGCCGATCCCCAAGGCGAAGGACCGGCGCCCGGCCGTGGAGGTGGTCCTCACCACGCTGAACGCCGGAGGCAAGTTCGGCGGCGAGGGGTACCGGATCTCGGGCGGCCTCCACGGGGTCGGCGTCTCGGTCGTGAACGCGCTCTCGGAGAAGCTGACCGTGCAGGTGATGCGCGACGGCTCCACGTGGTCGCAGACGTACGCGCGAGGCAAGGCGACCTCCAAGCTCACCAAGGGCAAGCCGACCAGGAAGAACGGCACCGTCATCACGTTCTGGCCCGACCCCGAGGTCTTCGAAGAGGGCGTCGAGTTCGACGCCAGGATGCTCGCCGAGCGGTTGCAGGAGCACGCGTTCCTGACCAAGGGCGTGGAGATCCAGCTCGTCGACGAGCGTGAGGGCAAGCCCACGAAGCAGATCGTTCAAGGCATCGGGCGGGATCGCCGACTTCGTCAAGCACCTCGCCACGGGCAAGGACCCGATCCACAACCGCGTCATCTCGATGGAGGCGCGCGAGGCCGACGCCGAGGCCGACGTCTCGTTGCAGTGGACGGGTGCGTACTCGGAGTCGATCCACTCGTTCGCGAACACGATCAACACGCACGAGGGCGGCATGCACGAAGAGGGGCTGAAGAAGTCGCTCACCAACGTGATCAACCGCTACGCGCGCAACAAGAGGCCTGATCAAGGAGAAGGAGGAGAACCTGCTCGGCGAGGACGTTCGCGAGGGCTTGCTCGCGATCGTGAGCGTTCGTCTGCGCGAACCGCAGTTCGAGGGCCAGACCAAGACCAAGCTCGGCAACACGAGCATGCGCTCGCTGGTGGAGACCACGGTGAACGAGCACCTGATGACCTGGCTCGAGGAGCATCCGGGCGACGCCAAGCGGATCGTGACCAAGTCGTCGCAGGCGGCGAAGGCGCGCCTCGCCGCCAAGCAGGCCCGAGACCTCACGCGGAGGAAGTCGTTCCTGGAAGGGGGCGGGCTGCCGGGCAAGCTCGCCGACTGCCAGCTGACCGACCCCGCCGCGTGCGAGCTCTACATCGTCGAGGGGGACAGCGCCGGCGGGTCGGCGAAGCAGGCGCGCGACCCCGCGACGCAGGCGATCCTGCCGATCCGCGGCAAGATCCTCAACGTCGAGAAGGCGCGACTGCACAAGATCCTCGAGAACATCGAGATCCAGGCGCTCATCACCGCGATCGGCACCGGCGTCGGAGACGAGTTCGACGTCGGGAAGGCCCGCTACCACCGCATCGTGCTGATGGCGGATGCCGACGTGGACGGCGCACACATCCGGACGCTGCTCCTGACCTTCTTCTTCCGCCACATGCGCGAGCTGATCGACGCCGGGTACATGTACATCGCGCAGCCGCCCCTGTACCTGCTCAAGGAGGGCAAGCAGGAGCTGTACTTCTACACCGAGCGCGAGTGGGACCAGCACCGCAAGCAGGTCGACGGCAACAAGAAGCTCGACCCCCAGCGGTTCAAGGGCCTGGGCGAGATGGATGCGTCGCAACTGTGGGAAACCACGATGGACCCCGACCGGCGAACGCTGCTCCAGGTCACGCTCGAGGACGCCGTGGAAGCGGACCGCCTGTTCACGATCCTCATGGGCGAGGACGTGCCGGCGCGCAAGGATTGGATCGAGACCAACGCGAAGGACGTCAAGAACCTCGATGTCTAGACGCAGGGCGAGCAGAGGAGGGGGCGGCGAGTTGACGCTGCTCACTGGAAGGGTCGAGCCCGTCTGGCTCGAGGAGGAGATCCAGCGGTCGTACCTGGACTACTCCATGTCCGTCATCGTCGGTCGCGCGCTGCCGGACGTTCGCGACGGGCTCAAACCGGTCCACCGTCGGATCCTGTGGTCGATGCTCGAGGGTGGTCTGCGACCCGACCGGCCGCACCGGAAGTCCGCCTGGGCCGTGGGCGAGGTGGTCAAGAAGTACCACCCGCACGGGCTCGAGGCCGTCTACGACTCCCTGGTGCGCATGGCCCAGGACTTCTCGCTCCGCCACACGCTCGTGGATCCGCACGGCAACTTCGGCTCGGTCGACGGCGATCCCCCGGCGGCGATGCGGTACACGGAGGCGCGACTCGCCCCGATCGCGCTCGAGCTGCTGCGAGACATCGAGGCCGAGACGGTGGACTTCGTCCCCAACTACGACGGCTACGAGATGCAGCCGACGGTCCTGCCCTCGCGCTTCCCCAACCTGCTCGTGAACGGCTCGGGCGGGATCGCGGTCGGGATGGCGACGAACATCCCGCCGCACAACCTCGGCGAGGTGATCGACGCGGTCGTGCACTTCGTCGACCATCCCGAGTCCAAGCCGAGGGACCTCATGAAGTTCGTCAAGGGTCCCGACTTCCCGACGGGCGCGATCGTCATGGGGCGCGAGGGGATCAAGGAGGCGTACGAGACCGGGCGCGGGTCGATCAAGGTTCGCGCGGTGTGCTCGATCGAGGAGGCCCCCAACGGCCGGCAACGCATCGTCGTCACCGAGCTCCCGTACCAGGTGAACAAGGCGCGGCTCGCGGAGAAGATCGCCGAGCTCGTCCGCACCGGCAGGCTGAGGGACGTCGCGGACGTGAAGGATCACTCCAGCGGCCGCGAAGGGATGCGCCTGGTGGTCGAGCTCAAGCGCGGCGCCAACCCGCACGTGGTGCTGAACCAGCTCTACAAGCACACGCAGCTGCAGGACAGCTTCGGCGTGATCATGCTCTCGCTCGTCGAGGGTGTCCCGCGGACGCTGAACCTGGCCGAGATGATCGGCTACTACGTCGACCACCAGATCGACGTGGTCACCCGGCGCACGCGGTTCGAGCTGCGGAAGGCCGAAGAGCGCGACCACATCGTCAAGGGCCTGCTGATCGCGCTCGACAACCTGGACGCGGTCATCAAGGTCATCCGCGGCTCGCAGGACGCCGAGGAGGCCCGCGGCAAGCTGATGACGCAGTTCAAGCTCACGGAGATCCAGGCCAACCACATCCTGGACATGCCGCTCCGCCGCCTCACCCGGCTGGCGCGGGCCGAGCTCGAGCAGGAGCACAAGGACCTGCTCGGTCGGATCCGGCACCTGAAGGGCCTCCTGAAGGATCCGAAGAAGATCCGCGCCGTCATCAAGGAGGAGCTGCTCGAGATCAAGAAGAAGTTCGGCAACGCGAGACGGACGCAGCTCAAGGCCGACGAGGGCGACCTCGACGTCCAGGACCTGATCGCCGAGGAGGACGTGGTGATCACGGTCTCGCGGGCCGGCTACGTCAAGCGCCAGCCGACCGAGAACTTCCGCCGCCAGGGTCGCGGCGGCAAGGGGATCCGTGGGGCGAACCTCAAGGAGGAAGACGTCGTGAACGACGTCTTCACGACCACCACCCACCACTGGCTCCTGTTCTTCACCAGCAAGGGGAAGGTGTACCGGGTCAAGGTCCACGAGGTCCCCGAGGCCGGGCGGACCGCGCGCGGCACCTACGCCGCGAACCTGCCCGGGCGTCTCGATCACCGGCGACGAGAAGGTGCAGGCCGTCATCGACCTCAAGGAGTACGCCGAGGGCCGGTACCTGCTGTTCGCGACGCGCAAGGGCATGGTGAAGAAGACCACGCTCCCCGAGTACGACTCGCCGAGAACCGGCCTGGCGGCGATCAACCTGAAGCCCCGCGACGAGCTCATCGACGTTCGGCTCACCGACGGCAAGGACGACGTGTTCCTGGTCTCTCGGAAGGGCCAGGCGATCCGGTTCAAGGAGAGCCTCGTGCGTCCGATGGGCCGGCAGACCGCCGGCGTGATCGGGATGCGGTTGGCCGACGACGACGAGGTGATGGTCCTCGGCGTGGCGTCGCAGGGTGAGGAGCTGATCAGCGTCACGCAACACGGGTACGGCAAGCGCACGCCGCTGAAGGACTACCCGGTGAAGGGACGAGGCGGCAAGGGGGTCATCGGGCACACGCTGACGAAGAAGACCGGACTGCTCTCGGGCGCGTTCGTCGGGACCAAGGACCAGGACATGTTCGTCATCTCGTCCTCGGGGATCGTGATCCGCGTCGCGGCGGGGGACATCCGGCGCGTCGGCCGCGCGTCCCAGGGCGTTCGAACGATGCGGGTCGAGGAGGGGGCGACGGTCGTGGCCCTCGCCCCGGTCATGTCGCAGGTGGTCGACGAGGAGTAGTGCCGGCCGCGGGCGATAATCGTGCCCGTGGATGTCGGAGCCGGGGTCGCGCTGATCGTCGCCGGGAGCCTCGTCGGCGTGCTCACCGTGTTCGTGCTCTGGCGTCGCGTGCCGGGCGTCGCCGCGCTGCTCATCGCCAGCCTGTGCGGGATATCTCTCGGCGCCGGGGGTCTGCTCGTGCAGGAGGACGTCGGGGCGGCGTCGTGGGGATTCACGCTCGTCGTCCTCGGCGTCCTCGCGCCCGTCCACGCACGGTTGGTGTTCGGCCCACCGGGTAGGCGAGAGGGGCCGATGGTTGCCGCGACCCCTCCCGCAACGTAGAAAGTGACAAGAATCGTGAGCGATCCCGCCGATCAGGCCCGCGTCTCCACACCCACCGCGCCTCCTGGGGGCGCTCCGACCGCGACGCCCGGCGATGGCCCGTTCACCGAGCCCGCAGACGATCCGTTCATCGAGCCCATCGGCGGCCCGTCCACGGAGCCCACGGACGGCCCCCCTGCCGTGAGCGGGCGCGCCCGGTCGCGACCGCAGCGCTCGCGGCAGGCCCGGGTCGTCGTTCGCAAGGTCGGACCCTGGTCGGTCCTCAAGCTGTCGTTCCTGTTCTACCTGTGCGTGATGGTGGTGTTCCTCGGGGCGATGGTGATCCTGTACGGGATCCTGAGCGCGATCGGGGCGCTCGACTCGCTGACCCGCCTGATCCGGGACCTGTTCGCCGATCAGTCGTTCGAGATCCACGGAGACTGGCTGTTCACCCGAGGGCTGGCGATCGGTCTCGGGTTGGTGGTGCTCTGGACCCTCATCAACGTGTTCGTCGTGTTCCTGTACAACCTGTTGTCGGACATCGTCGGCGGCATCGAGGTGACCCTGTCGGAGCGCCGCTAGATCCGATCCCGACGACTCGCGACTCGGTGGATGCGCAGGTCACGTGCTCCATTGACACCGTTTCAGAGGCACGCGTACGCTTGCTTTCGGGCCCGCTGGAGGCCCCCGAGGAGGTTCCTCGGGCCTGTAGCTCAGTTCGGTTAGAGCGCATCCCTGATAAGGATGAGGTCGTTGGTTCAAGTCCAACCAGGCCCACGAGGGCGAAGAGGAGGCAGCGATGGCCGAGGAGACTGAAGCCAAGAAGAAGAGCGGCTTCTTCGGAAAGCTCATGAAGATCGCGTTCATCGCGGCGATCGTGGCGGCGGTGGTGGCCATCTTCAAACGTCGACGCGGCAAGGATCTGGACGAGGACGAGTGGCAGGAGCTCCCGCCTCCCGCGGGCGGATAGCCTCTCGGATCCACCGCAGCGTGACGAGGGCCCGTGCATGGCGCGGGCCCTCGGCTCGTCCCGGGCCCGTGACGCACCCTGGCTAGACTTCCCGCGCCGTGAACCACGACGCAGGAGAGCGAGCGCATCCGGCGGCCGCCGACGCGTGGGCGCTCGCGCACCGCTCCGCCGAGGCGTCCGGTGTCGCGCTCCGCTCGTTCCGGAGCCTGGAGGACGCCGACCGGATCCTCCGGGTGATGGAAGCGACCTGGGGAGGGCTCGAGCCGTTCCCGCGGGAGATGATCCAGGCCCTCGCCGACAGCGGGAACGTGCCGATCCTGGCGTTCGAGGGCGAGGAGGCGGTGGGATACGTCCTCGGCTGGACCGGCGTCGAACCCGAGGACGGGATCCACGTCCACTCGCACATGCTCGCGGCGCTGCCGGATCGGCGGCACAAGGGGGTCGGGTTCGCGCTCAAGCTCGCGCAGCGCGCACAGGCGCTCGAGCAGGGGGTCGAGGTCGTCCGATGGACGTTCGATCCGCTGATCGCGCGGAACGCGTACTTCAACCTCCACAAGCTCGGCGTGGTCGCGGACCGTTTCGACCGCAACCACTACGGCGAGATGAGCGACGAGATGAACGCCGGCGAGCGCAGCGACCGGTTCACGGTCCGGTGGGACCTCGAACGGCAACCCGGCCCTCGGCCCGTCGCGGCAGCGGACGTGGTGCTCGGGCGCTCGGGGGATGCGCCGGGCGCGGCAAGGGCGCCGGTCGGGCGCGCCGCGCTCGTCGCGATCCCTCGCGAGTACGCGGAGCTCCGCACGGCGGATCCCTCGCTCGCCTCCGCGTGGCGTGAGGCGTCGGCCGCCGCGATCGAGGCGTGTCTCGCGGCGGGGATGGTCGCGGCCGGCATTCGACGCGACCGGCTCCCGGTACGCGTTCGTCGCCCGGGAGGACCTGCCGCCGTGACGCGGGTCCGCGCGATCGAACTTCGGCTCGTGGCCATCCCGCTCGTGCGGCCGTTCCGCACGAGCTTCGGGGAGTCGACGGACAAGGTCTGCATCCTCGCGCGCGTCGAGACCGACGACGCCGCCGGGTGGGGCGAATGCGTGGCCGACGTCGAGCCCAACTTCTCCGAGGAATGGAACGACGGCGCGTGGCTCCTGATCCGGGACCTGCTGGCTCCGGCGCTGCTCGCCACGAAGGATCTTGCCCCGGAGGACGTCGAACGAACGTTCTCGTTCGTGCGCGGCCATCCCATGGCCAAGGCGACGCTCGTGAACGCGGTGATCGACGCGGATCTCCGCGCTCAGGGTCGCTCGCTCGCGTCGATGCTCGGGGCGACCCGGGACCGCGTCGAGTGCGGCGTCTCCGTGGGGATCGCCGCGTCCGCAGTTGAGCTCCTCGAGCAGGTGGACGGGTACCTCGCCGAAGGCTACCGGCGGATCAAGCTCAAGATCGAGCCGGGGACCGACGTCGAACGCGTTCGCGCGGTCCGCGAGGCGCATCCGGACATCGCGCTGTCGGTGGATGCGAACGCCGCGTACACGCTCGACGACGTCGACGTGTTCCGCGCGCTCGACGGGTTCCGGCTGCTGATGATCGAACAGCCGCTGCATCACGACGACCTGTGGGACCACGCCGAGCTGCAGCGCCGCATCGCGACCGACCTCTGCCTGGACGAGTCGATCCGTTCGGCCGCGGATGCTCGGGCGGCGATCGAGCTCGGGGCTTGCCGCATCGTGAACGTCAAACAGGGACGCGTGGGCGGGCTCCTCGAGGCGCGCCGTGTGCACGACGTCGCCGCCGAGCGTTCGATCCCCGTCTGGTGCGGCGGCATGCTCGAGACCGGGATCGGCAGGGCCACCAACCTCGCGCTCGCCGCGATGCCGAACTTCCGGCTGCCCGGCGACACGAGCGCGAGCCGCCGATACTTCCACGAGGACCTGACCGAGCCGTTCGAGCTGGGCGCCGACGGGACGATGGCCGTGCCCGCCGGCCCGGGGATCGGCGTCGAGCCGGACCCGGCCCTCCTGGAGTCGTTCACGGTCCGGTCCGAGCGGCTCGAGAAAGAGTGACAAAAACGGGTACGCCCGCTTGACGCCCGAACGAGGGCTCCATACAGTGCGCGATGAGAGACCGCTGCGACCTTCGGGTCGCGGCGGTTTCTCACATTCCGGGCCGTGATCACTCCCCGGTTCCGGTGTTCCGAACTGCGAACCGACGCGTCGCGAGTCGCGACCCGGCCCATCCCACCCTCAGCGAGACGGAGGGTCCTAGACTCAAGCCTCGAGCACACATCCCAGGGAGCGAGGTCGGCACATGAGGAAGCGGGTCATCAGGGCCGGGGAGATCGAGATCGAGGACTCGGAAGGGCGGGTCCGCGCGCGGTTCGGCGTGACGAACGACGACCTCCCCTTCATGTCGTTCTACGGCGCGGACGACAAGCTCCGGGCTCGGTTCGGGGTCCAGCCCGACGGCTCCGCCGGCCTCGCGATCGCGGACGACGACGGCAGGGTGCGCGCGACGTTCGGGCTGTTCTCCGACGGGTCGGCGAGCATGGCCATGGTGGACCGCAACGGGAAGGTTCGGGCCAAGTTCGGTCTCGGCACGGAGGGGTCCCCGACGCTCGCACTCCGGAACAAGGACGGTGAGCTGGGGTTCGTCTACTCGCTCGCACAGCAGGGCGCCCCGACGATCTCGCTGCAGGACGAGGACGGCAAGGTTCGCGCTCGGCTGGGCCTGGCCGCGGAGGGAGCGCCGATCATCCGGTTGCTGAACAGCGACGGGGAGCTGCGGGCGATCCTGGGCCTCACCGGCGACGGCTCGCCGGTCCTCCAGTTCCTCGACACGAAAGGCGAACCGGCGTGGACCGCGGGGTCGACGGCGCCACGGGACGAGGGAGCCGTACCGGCGCCGGCAGAGCCGGGGACGTCGGAGCGGGGCTGAGGCGGAGTGTCGGGCTGGTGGACCGCCGCCTTCGTGGTCCAGTGGATCCTCCTCGCGGTCCTCGCGGTCGTGGTGGTCGCCCTCGCCCGGCAGATCGGGGTGCTGCACCTTCGGCTGTCACCGCTCGGCGCGCTCGAGGTCGATGACGAGGGACCGGTCCTGGGCGAGGCGCCCGAGGAGCGCACCGGGCGAAATCGCGACGGCTCGAACACGCTGATCGGCGGGCCCGGTCCCCCGCGCCTGATCGCGTTCGTCTCGCCCACGTGCCCGATCTGTGAGCAGGTGCTCCCGTCGCTGCCGGCCTCCGCGGTGGCCGGCGGTCTCGTCCTGCAGGTCCTCTCGGACCCGGAGCTCGAACGGGCGTACCGGGTGCCTGGAGTTCCGTTCGTCGTGGTGCTCGACGAGCTCGGCGTCGTGCGATCGAAAGGGACCGTGAACTCCCTCGAGCAGGTCGAGGGGCTGGTGGACACGGCTCGTCGGCGGATCGACGAGGCCCAGACCCTCGGGTCCGGCCGGTGAGTCGGGTCGAGCGCGCGGGGGTCGAGCTCGCCCGGCGGACCAGCAGGCGTTCGTTCATCGGGAAGGTCGGGCGTGGTCTCGTTGCGCTGGCCGGAGGCCAGTTGGTCGCCGTCGCGCTCGCCCCCGAACGCGCCGAGGCCCACCACATCTGCGGTCACACGTTCACCACGGGCTCGTGTCCGCACCCGTACGCCCCGCACTCCCGAACGGATACGCACGGGTACCCGCTCCACCCGGAGTACGGCTATCCGGTGGACGACGACGGTCTCATCTACCTGTCGAAGGAGCAGACCCGCCGCAAGGTGTGTGAGACCGTCGTCCCCGAGGCGTACCCGTTCGTCCCGAACCCCCGGTACGGCGGCGGATGGAGCCGGTGCTGCGACGACCGGGTCCGGCACATCCAGGACTGCTGCTCGACGTCGAGGATCCGGATCAACGGAGATGCGTCCGTCCGCGGCTACTGCCCTCGAGGTCGCAGGGTGTTCTGCATCACGTATCGAGAGCTCAACATCCGGTGTTGACGTGGTGACCGATCCGCTCGCTCTGGCGATCGTCGCCGCGTCGGTGGTCGCGGGGCTCACCACGCTGTTCGGTCCCTGAGGCCTGTCGATGGTGGAGACCATCACCCCCGTGGTCCACGGGGGCCGGAGGCGGCGGTGGGCGGTGCTGCTCACCTTGTACACGGCCGGCGCGACGTGGCTGCTGCGGCGTTCGGGGCTCTGCTCGCGGTGTTCGGGGCTCTGCTCGATGCGCCGTGGGGAGTCGGCGTCGCGCTGGTGGCCGCCGTCGCAGCGGTCTACCTGGCCGAGGTGCTCGGTGCGCGGGTTCCGGTTCCGCAGCTCCGGCGGCAGGTCCCGAACTGGTGGCGGTCGTTCTTCCCGTTCGGGATCGCGTCGTTCCTGTACGGCGTCGGCCTCGGCGTCGGGTTCTTCACGTACCTGTCGCGCGGGACGCTCGTCGTGGTCTCGGTCGCGGCGCTCGTTTCGGGCGACCCGGTCCTCGGCGCGCTGGCGCTCGCTCCGTTCGGGCTCGCGAGAGGGCTCAGCGCGCTCGTTGCGTTCCGCGCCCGAACGCCGGACCAGGGAGTCGGACCTCGTCGGCGGGCTGGCTCGATCGGCGTCGTGGCCCGGGTGGCGGATCGCGCACGGCGTCGTCCTTTCGGCCGTGCTCGTCACCTCGCTGCTCGCGCTCGGGGACCCAAGCGGCCCGTCCGAGATCGGCGCGATGGCGGCGGCGATCCTGGTGGTGGTGTTCACGCTTGCGGCGACCCTGAAGCTCTCCCGGCCGACGGCATGGCGCCGCTCCCTCGCTTCGTTCGGGCTGCCCCGGTGGATCGAACGGCCGGCCCGCATCGCCGTTCCGGTGGGCGAGATCGGGATCGCGTTGCTGGCGTTGCTCGGGTACGCGTCGACGGCCGGCTTCGCGGCCATCGTGGCGTTGGTGCTGTTCTCCGCGGCGGTCGTGGCCGCGCGCGTGCGCGTCGGACCGAAGCTCGGGTGCGGGTGCTTCGCCGGCGTCTCGGTCCGCGACTACCGCTACCTGCTCGTCCGCAACGTGCTCCTCATGGTCGATCGGGGCGATCGCCTGGCGTGAGGGCGTCGATGCGCCCGTCGCGGCATCGATCGAGATGCCGGGGGGCGGCGACGCGCTCCCGGCCGCGCTCGTGCTGATGGGGGTTACGCTCGTCGCATGGGTCGGCGCCCGCGCGATCGTCGCGCTCAGGCAGGGGTCCGAACGGTGAAACGGTGGGCTCTCCTTCTCGCCGGGAGCCTCATGGCGACCTGGCTCGCCCTGGCGTTCCCCGCGATCGGAGGAACGACGTCGCACCCCGATCCGAACGACTCCGCCAGCCGGCTGGACGTCGCGAACGTCCGGATGGACGACGACCAGCCCCTGGTCAGATGGAGGATCGCCACGTTCGGGCGCTGGACCGCCAGTGACATCTGGGACCGCGGGTACCTGATGGTGCAACTCGAGACGAAGGGCGACGCGCGCGTGGATCACCTCGCGATCGTGCGCTCGGACGGGCGTCGCTTGCGCGGGACCCTCAACCGCGTGCGCAACGACGGCCGGCTCGTCGAGATCGGAGGCATCCAGGTGGACAAGGAGGGGGAGCGGGCGGTGTCCCTCTGGTTCGCGCTGAGCCGCTTGTCGATCGGGTCGCACCGAACGTCGTACTTCTGGTCGGTTCTGACGAGCTACTCGAGCGATCGGTGCCCACAAACCTGCTTCGACGCGGTTCCGAACGCAGGGATGATCGAGCAACCGCTCCCCGGGGCCTCACCGTCGCCCACGCCCACGGCGACGCCCACGGGACCCTCGGGCTAGGACTCCTTCCGCCGCACACATCGCCGAGTGGCCGGACGATTCGCTCTCGAGATGCGTCCGGGCTAGGGTGCCCGCGTCATGAAGGGGACCGATTCGTACCGGGTGAGCTGGACGGCGACGACGCAGGAGCGCGTGCCCGAACCGGTCCGCGCGATCGTGGTCGTTTCGCGCGCGGGAAGCCTCGGCCGGCTCGGGGTCGGGAAGATCTCCCCGTCGCGAGCATCGCCATAGGCAGCGCCGCCAAGAAGGCGACCGGCGGGTTCCCCGAGAACGTCCTGGTCGCGATCACGGACACGTCGTTGCGTGTATTCGCGTACAAACAGGGGAACCGCGGCATCAAGCTGAAGGACGAGCTCGCGGTGTGGCCGCGGAACGAGGTCACCGTGCAACTCGATCGTGGGTCGACGCTCACGAACGTCACCGTGGGGTTCGCCGACGGCAGCTCCTTCGCGTTCGAGAGCAACAACATGTCGGACTTCAACGACCCCGGCCTCGCGCTGCTCGCGCCACAGTAGGCGGCCTGTTCGTTCCGGTCGGGCGGGTGACGCACGTCCTACACTTGGACACCGGCAGCGGGGACGTAGCTCAGTTGGTAGAGCACCTGCTTTGCAAGCAGGGGGTCGGCGGTTCGAGTCCGCTCGTCTCCACCCTCAAACCGCAGGTCAGTCCTCTTCGTTCTCGTCCGCAGTGTGCAGAAAGGTCCACGTCGGCAGCTCCTTCGTCCGCGACTCTCGTTGTAGCCTCGGTGCCCGCTGCGAGGCCGACCGTGAAGAAGGCGGGTGAGCGAAGGACCGGCATGCCGAAGGACATGGTGGCGATCCCCGCGGGTGAGTTCCTGATGGGCTCGAACGACTTCTATCCCGAGGAGCGGCCCGTGCATCGCGTGTCCGTGGACGCCTTCTGGATCGACGAACACCCGGTCACCGTCGCCGAGTTCCGCCGGTTCGTGAAGGCCACAGGCTACGCAACGGTGGCTGAGCGGCCGCTCGACCCCGAGGCCTACCCGGACGCCGATCCGGATCTTCTCGTCCCCGGCTCGCTCGTGTTCCACATGACGAGCGGGCCGGTGGATCTGAACGACTACCGGAACTGGTGGGCTTACGTGCCGGGAGCGAACTGGCGTCACCCCGAGGGCCCCGAGAGCTCGCTCCACGGCCGGGAACGGCACCCGGTCACACAGGTGGCGTTCGAGGACGCGGAGGCCTACGCCACGTGGGCAGGCAAAGAGCTCCCGACCGAGGCCGAATGGGAGTACGCGGCCCGCGGCGGTCTCGGGGGCACGACGTTCGCCTGGGGTGACGAGTTCGCCCCGAAGGGCAAGATGATGGCGAACACGTGGCAGGGCGAGTTCCCGTGGCAGAACCTCCTGACCGATGGCCATGAGCGGACCTCGCCGGTGAAGTCGTTCCCGCCGAACGGCTACGGCCTGTTCGACGTGGCTGGCAACGTATGGGAGTGGACGGCGGATCACTTCACGCCTCGGCATCCCGACGAGGTCGAACACCCATGCTGCGCCCCGCGCAACCCTCGCGTCACCGAGCCCGACCAGCGCGTCGAAGCCGCCCACCCCACCGAACGCTTCCCCCGAAAGGTGATCAAGGGCGGTTCCCACCTGTGTGCGCCGAACTACTGCCTTCGGTACCGACCCGCGGCGCGCTCCGCCGAGACCGTCGAGACCTCGACCGGGCACATCGGCTTTCGATGCGTCGTTCGGAGCGCCGGAGTCTGAGGCAGTGCAGGGGCGTTCGCTCCCCCGTGCGGTGCGTGGCATATGGTCCCGCGGTTCCTCCAGCCGGGTTCGCGCGCGGCTACCACCCAATCGATCAGAACGAACACCGTTACGAAATGAGGAAGACGCGTGAACGGGCAGCGGCGCTTGCGACCCGTCGAAGTGCCGGGTGGCTGGCCGAGTCCCGACGGAGGAGTCTCCCATCCACGTCCCTTCGGGCGGGTGGACGAGCGAAGGGTTGAGGCCGGCAGCTCATGGGTAAAGCGTGGCCAAGCTGAGGAAGGCAGATCGCAACGATGAGTGATGGCGAGCACCACACCCACGAACCCACGCCGAGAGAGCCCGACAGCTCCGGTGGGCTCGTCGGCTTCGCGGCGATCAAGTACACGGCGATCGTGGTGATCGTGCTGGCGATCCTTGGGTTCATCGCCTTCTACGTGATACCGCAATTCACCGACTAGATAGATAGTCCGAGCAGAGAGGGGGAAGCTGTGGTTGCCATTCTCGCCGTGCTCGCCCAGGCGAACGAGCAGACGACCGACACGATCCTCTGGATCATCGCCGCGGTCCTGGTCATCGCCGGCATCGTAGTACTGATTCGTGGAGGTGTACTTGTCGGCATCGGCTTGATCATCCTCGGCTTGCTGGTGGGACCCGGGGGGGTCAGCCTGTTGGACTGACGAGATCGTCGAGGATGCGGCAGCCGTCGGACGCGGAACTTCAAGGGACGAGGAGGTCGTCATGGGATCGGCACAGGACAAGACCGAAGGGAAGAAGGACCGGTTCAAGGGCAAGGTCAAAGAAGGCGCCGGGAAGGTGACCGACGACGAGTCTCTTGAGGCCGAAGGCCGCAAGGACCAGTCCAAGGGCTCGGCGAAGGAGGCAAAGGGCAAGGTGAAGGACGCGGCCGGAAAGGCCAAGGAGAGCGCCAAGGACGCTCTTCGCAAGGACTGAGGCCCGGTCCCCCAACCCATCACGGCGGCCTCGATCCGTGCAGGCACTTGCCCGAACGGGACCTCGTCTCGGCCGAGGCCACTGGATCCTTGGGGGAGAAGCCGGAATCCGCGGAGGCAGACGATGACCGACACGAACGGCATGGACCATCCGAGAGTGGATCGGTTCTTCACCTCGTTCTCGACGTGGATCGCCAAGTGGACCGGAAGCCACTGGGCGCTCAGCGTCGTCTCGGTGTTCGTTGTCGCCGGCCTCGCATTCACCAGTGTCGAGGTGACCAATATCGCGATCTCCACCGTGACGCTGCTCATGGTGTTCGTCCTCCAGAACACGCAGAACCGCGATTCCGCGGCGCTCCACGTGAAGCTGGATGAGATCGTCCGGGTTGCGCCGGAAGCACGGAACGAGGTGCGTGGGGTGGAGTCGAAGTCGCACGACGAGATCCGAGAGCTCCATCGCGAGGACGGCGACCAAGTCGGCAGAGATCACGCCGACGAGGAAAGGACGTCGTGATCGCGGGTCCTTACCTCGCGGTGCTCGGGCATCTAGGACGCGATGGCGCGGACCGAGTCGTAGCCCGACGAGGGCGATGCCGACTTCGTGATCTCGCTCATCCGGGCTCTCCGAGGAACATCCGCTCTATACCCTGCGATGAGGATCGGGTTCCGTGGTAGCGACCCGTCGGATCGGCGGAGAGTGGGCGGAGGGCGTGGCCACGGCCTTCGCGGGCGCCGCGAAGCTAAGCAGCCGGCCGCCGAACGCGATCGCGCACAGGCCGAACCACGACCAGCCGATCGAGAGTCCGGCAAGCGCATCGGAGAACCAATGCACGCCGAGGAGTACCCGGGTGCATCCCACCGCCACGCCGACCGCGACGGCGCCGCTCAGGAGGGCGGCGCGCGTCTTCGGTGAGCTACCGATGCTGAGGATCAGCGCCACGGCCAGGTAGGTCGCCGCGGCGGCGGTCGTGTGCCCACTCGGGAACGAGGTGCCGGTGAAGTCCGCACGAGGGCGGAGCTCGGGCCGGGCTCGATCGATGACGAGCTTGATCGTGTTCGAGATCAGCATCTGCCCGACCACGACCGACAGGACGAACAGTGCGATCGCGGGCTTGCGCCATCGCCAGAGCCCGTAGACGGAGATCGCTACGGCGACCGCGATGATCGTCGGGGTATCGCCGAGATGCGTGATCGCTTCGAGCACATCGTCGGAGACGGCCGTCGCATGTCGCTCCGCCCACCCCTCGACCGCGAGGTCGACGTTCACGACTCCCGCGTCACGCTGGATCATCCACACGAGCACGCCCATGATGGCTCCGCTGAGCACCAGGCCTGTTAGGGCGAGGGTGAGGACCAGACCCGTGGCCGTCGAGGGGTTCATCCGCGCGCGCAGGAAAGCTCGCGACCCGCGGTGTCTCGCGAGCTCCTCGCCGATCGCTTCCGAAGCGCTGGATGCGGGGTCCGCCTGCGGCCAGTGACGGAGCACCAGGAAGGCCGCCACGCCCGCGCCGATGCTCACGAGCAGCAAAACGAGAACGACCTCCACCCAGACCTCCGTTCCGAGATGACGGAGAAGGTTTCCCCGAACCCGCTTGATGGGAAACAGTCTCCGGATGGAAGGGACCCGCATGTTCGAGGCCGAGCCAGGCAGCCTGCCGTATCGACTCTCGCGACGGTCGCGTTCGCAGCGCCCGCTCGTGTCGGGCGCGGCGGTCGCGACGATCGGCTACGCCGTCATGACCACCATCCTGGTGGGCCTCGGCCTGCTCCTCACGCGGACGTCCATCGACGGGCCGGTGGGCCGCTGGGACGCCTCGCTCAGTCGCTGGTTCTTCGAGCACCGGACGCCGCGGTTCGATGAGCTCACCGAGTGGGGGTCCAAGCTCGGCGACACCGTCACCGTGGTCGGCATCGCAGCCGTTGCGGTCGTGATCCTGGCGATAGGGCGGCACTGGGCGCATATCGCGTTCCTCGTCGGAGCGCTGGTGATCGAGGTGACGTCGTTCGTCACGACCACGTTCCTGATCGATCGCGAGCGGCCGACCGTTCCCCACCTCGACGAAGGACCCCCGACCTCGAGCTTCCCATCCGGACACTTCGCGGCGTCGATCGTCCTCTACGTGGGTATGGCGCTCATCACGACCTCGCTGCTGCACAACAAGTTCGTCCGGGCCCTCGTCTGGATCTTCGCCATCGCGCTGCCGATCGCCGTCGGAATCTCGCGGCTGTACCGAGGGATGCATCACCCGACCGACATGATCGGCAGCCTGATCGGAGCGGTTGGCTGCTTGCTGTTCGCGCTCCTCGCCACCCGCACGGGCGTCGCGGTCAGCGAATCGAACGCGGAGCTCGAGCGGGCGCGCACGCCGAATGCTGCACTACCGACCGAGCCGGCGGACGTCGAGGTGATCCGGTGACCTCCGTCGGAGTGATCGCGCACGCCGACAAACGCCTGGGAGGAGGGCTCGACGAGCTCCGCAGGACCCTGGCCCGGTACGGCATCACCGACCTGCCGTGGCAGGAGGTACCCAAGAGCAAGCACGTCCCCGGACGCGTTGACGAGCTGGTCGGCCAGGGGGTCGACCTGCTCTTCGTGTGGGGGGGCGACGGGACGGTGCAGCGCGCGATCGATGCACTCGCGGGAAGCCCCGTCACGATCGCGATCCTGCCCGCCGGCACAGCCAACCTGCTCGCCACGAACCTCGGCCTGCCCGAGGACCTCGAGGCGTGCGTCCGGATCGGGCTTCACGGCGCCCGTCGGAGACTCGACGTCGGCAAGATCAACGGCGAGCATTTCGCGGTGATGGCCGGGGCGGGGCTGGACGCGATGATGATCCGGGACGCCGGCGCCGGGCTGAAGGACAAAGTCGGTCGGATCGCGTACGTCTGGACCGGCGCGAGGAACGCGCGCGCGGAGCCGGTGAAGATGGCGATCGACGTCGACGGGACGACCTGGTTCCGGGATGTGGCGAGCTGCGTCCTGGTGGGCAACGTGAGCGACGTGCTCGGTGGCCTGTCGGTCTTCCCGGACGCGGCGCCGGACGACGGCAGGCTCGACATCGGAGTGGTGACGGCGGACGGTGCGTGGGAATGGGTCCGGACGTTGGGTCGCGCGGTCGTCGGCGACGTGGGTGCGTCACCGTTCGTTCAGACGACCACCGGAAGGTCCTTCGAGGTCCGGATGAAGGATCGGACGCTCTACCAGCTCGACGGCGGCGACCGGAAGCGAGTCAAGAAGCTGAAGATCAAGGCGAAGCCGGGAGCGATCACCGTGTGCGTGCCGGAGGAGGGAACCCGATGAGCTCCGCGAACCCCGTCCCGGAGACATGGGAACTTACCGGATCCGACGTGAAGCAGACGCTGGAGCAGACCGGGAGCAAGCGTCTGCTGCGCGATGCGTTCGAGCGGCTCCGAGCGTCGGACGGTTTCAGCCACGCGCGGTCGATGGCCTTCGTGACGGCGCTGATCCTCGTCCAGGGGGTCATCGCCCTCGTGGGACTCGCGAGCGCTCTCGGCGAGGGACGGATGAGCGAAGCCATCGTGGCGATGCTCAAGGACGTCTTCCCCGGGCCGGCAGGGGCGATCCTGACGGATGCCATCGAGCAGGCACACGAGGCCGGGGCGCAACATCGTTCGCTCGCCCTCACGCTCGGACTCCTGGGAGCGATCATCACGGGGACCACACTTCTCGGCCAGATCGAACGGGCGATGAACCGTCTGTACGGGATCGAGCGCGACCGCCCCGCCCTCAGGAAGTACGCACGGGCGTTCGTCCTCACGATCAGCGCCGGCGTCCTTGCGGTCGTCGCGTTCGTGGCCATGACGCTCGGGAGGGGCCTCGGCTCGGTCTTCGAGAGCCCCGGGGCGAGGGATGTGTGGAACGTCGTTCGCTGGCCGCTCGCGTTCGCCATGCTGACCGGGGCGACGGCATGCATCTTCCGATGGAGCCCCCGCCGCCGCCAGCCGGGCTGGTCCTGGCTCGCGATCGGGGCGCTGCTGTCGGTGGTGCTCGTGCTGATCGTGACGCTCGCGCTGAACGCGATCTTCCAGTTCAGTTCCACCTTCGGACAGACCTACGGGCCGCTGGCCGGTTTCGTGGCGCTGTTGCTATGGACCCTCCTGACCTCGATCGCCTTGCTGTACGGCGTCGCCCTCGCGGCGCAGCTCGAGGCCGTTCGCGCAGGGGTCCCCGCACCTCGGCGGCCAACGGAGGCGGCCGATACCCTTACCGGGAGGCCTCCGTCCGACCAGGCGTCCCAGCCTGCAACGGTCCACGCCGGGTCATGAGCACGATCGTCGACGTGAGCCACCCTGATGATCCCTCCGAGGATCGGATCGATGACTTCCGCCGGGTCCTCGAAGGGATCATCGGGGTCCCGGCGACGGAGGGGAACCTCGTCGATGTGCTCCGCAATGGCAACGAGATCTTCCCGGCGATGCTGGACGCGATCTCGAAAGCGGATCACACGATCGACTTCCTCACGTTCGTGTACTGGCGCGGCGAGATCGGAACGACGTTCGCCGAGGCGCTCTCCGATAGGGCGCGGTCGCGTGTCCGGGTTCGTGTGCTTCTCGATGCGTGGGGCGCGCACTCCCTGGACCGGGCCCCGATCGAGATGATGGAGGAAGCTGGTATACGCGTTCGTTGGTTCCGCCCGCTGCACCGGCTACAGCCGACGAAGGCGAATCATCGGACCCACCGCAAGGTCATGATCGTGGATGAGGAGATCGGGTTCACCGGCGGTGTCGGTATCGCCGACGAGTGGAACGGCGACTCGCAGAACGAGCACGAGTGGCGTGACACCCACTTCCGGGTGCGGGGCCCAGCGGTGGACGGGCTCCGGGCCGCCTTCCTCGACAACTGGATCGAGACCGATCCCGAGCTCTTCGACCCGGAGGTCGACCGGTTCCCCGAACAGGCGCAGCCGGGGCGCGCCGTGATCCAGTGCGTCCGCGGCGCATCGGAGATGGGTGCGAGCGACATGTCGACCCTGCTGCTCGCCCTGTTGCAACTCGCGGAGAAGCGGATCCGGATCACGACGGCGTATTTCGTGCCCGATGCGGAACTGATCGAACGCCTCTGCGCCGCTGGCGATCGAGGCGTGAAGGTCGAGATCCTGCTGCCGGGTCCGCACGGTGACAAACGGTTCGTGCAGCTCGCGGGGCAGGCAGCCTACGAGGAGCTCCAGGCGCACGGTATCCGCATCTGGCATTTCCAGCCCTCGATGCTGCACGCGAAGATCATGACCGTTGACGGAGTCGTGGCGAGCATCGGTTCGGCCAACTTCAACGCGCGCTCCACGGAACTCGACGAGGAGATCAACCTTGTGGCGCTCGACCCCGCCCTGACGGAGCTCCTGGACGAGCAGTTCGACGAGGACCTCGAGAGGAGCGAGGAGATCGAGCGTGGCCGTTGGGAGGATCGGTCGCTCGCCAGGCGCGCTCTCCAGGGTCTGACGCATCCCCTCCGGCGCAAGGTCTGACGGCCGTTTCCACTCCGTCCCCAGATCTATGAAGGGATCGATGCGATCCCGGACCTCCACTTGCAGTCAGTGGACCGCTTCGCCGCTCCGGGAGTCATCCGCCAGGTGGAGTCTCACCGGGCCGGAGGATCGGAACCGAGCAGCCGAGAGACGTAGATCGCGGAGGCGGACGGGGAGGCCCTGCTCGAGCAGGGCCTCCGCCGACCCGTCCTATCCCCCTGAGCCGCTACTCGTCGAACGGCTTGCCGGTCTCGAGCAGCGTCTTCAGGTCGCTCAGGATCAGCGCCCAGCCGCCGCCACCCTCGTAGATGTGCGCCACGCTCGCGACGGCCGCCGCGGTCTTCGGGGCGTTCTCCAGCTCGTGCGTCAGCGTCAGCCTCGTGACCCCGCCGTCGTCCTCCTCGATGTCCCAGGTGAGGCGCGTGGCTTCCTCGCCCGCGAGCTCGGGGTCGAACAGGAACCGCCAGGTCTGAACGAGCCGTCGCGGCGGGTCCGCCTCGAGGACCTCGCCGTCGGCGAGCGCCTCCGGCATCCCCATCGCCTGCTCCTTGGCCCGGCGATCGCCCGGAAGGTCCCGCCCGGGCGCAGGTCGTACTCCAAGCGCCCCGGGTAGCCGAACCGCGCGTTCCACTCCGGCTTCGTGATCGCGTCCCAGATCGCCTGCGGTGTGGCCTTGATGTACACGCGGTACACCTGGGTCGTCACGGCCGTCTCGGTCTTCGTGCTCATGCCAGCTCCTCCTCCAGCTCGGTCTTCAGGTCCGCGAGCGCCGAGACCTGGCGCTCCCGGTACTTGTCGATCCACCGGTCGTGGATCAGCCGGATCGGCACCGGGTTCAGGAAATGCAGCTTCTGCCGGCCCGACCGGCGGGCGACCACGAGGCCGGCGTCCTCCAGCACGCGCAGGTGCTTCATGACGCCGAAGCGCGTCATCTCCAGCTCGGACTCGAGCTCCGAGAGCGTGCGGCCGTCACGCGCGAAGAGCCGGTCGAGCAGGAAACGGCGCGTCGGGTCTGCCAGCGCCTTGAACACCCGGTCGTCGTCGGTCACGCGCAAAAGGATAGGTGACCAAACAGTCACATGTCAATCCCCTGGATCCGCGCTCTCATATCAGGTTCAAGCTTCCCGGCCGGCCCGCCGAATGAGAACAGGTAGGCACCTGCTCGTCGCGCGGTGGCCTGCCGTCGCGTCCAGTGGATCGGGGAGACGTGGGTCGGAAGGGTTGGATCGCATGGGGCGCCGGAACCCTGCTCCTGCTCGGCGTGCTCGGCGCGACCCTCCCGCTTTCGGAAGGCTCGCTCTCGGAAGCCGAGCAGGAGGCCGAGCGCTGGGCCGAAGACGTGGCCCTCGACGTCGTGGTCGCAGGCGTGTCCCCCGAGCTCGTGGTCGAGGACGTGGCTGGTGAGGACTACCGGAAGCTCCTCGTACGCGTCCAGGCCGGCATCCTCTCGGACGATCAGGCCACGATCGTTCGGATCTGGCGCGCCGACGGGAACCTGATCTTCTCGACCGCACGGCGCAACGACGTCGCCGGGATCGAGGTTCAGGACCATCCATCGATCGATCGCGCGGCCGGCGGAGAGGTCGTAAGCGTCCTGTCCGACGAGACGGCCGCGGTGTCCGGCCTGCGGAGCCCGAACCAACGGCTGTTCCAGACGTTCGTCCCGCTCCAACCGTCCGGAGCCTCCACCGTGATGGGCGTCGTCGAGATCGACCAGCCCTACTCCGTCGATCCACGATCCGGCGCTCCGACTCTGGCGGCTGCTCCAGGTCGTGCTCGGCGTCGCGCTCGTCGGCGTCCTGCTCGGGTTCGTGCAGTCGGTGCGGCAGTGGGCGCGTGGAAGGTCTTCTCGGTCGAAAGCGGACCCCCCCTATGGCGAACAGCGTCGGGAGAGCAAGCGCGAGCGGTCGAGAGCGATCCGCCGGCGTGCGCGAGCACCAGGACCGAGGGAGAGCGCGCCGGAGGCTTCGTCCATGCCAGGACCCGACGTCCGTGCCGTCGAGTCGCGCCTGGAGGAGCTGGACCTGAAGGTCCGCGCGGCCAACGCCGAACGCGAACAGCACCTCGGCGAGCTCAAGCGCCTGCGGGACGCCCTGGAGGAGAAGGAAGCGGAGCTCGTGATCGCTCGCGAGGGAGCGACCACGCGAGGCGAGGCGAAGCGGGAGCGCAAGGTGCTCGCCGAAGCGCACAAGCGCGCCGCCGAGGCCGAGCGGAAGTCGGCCCAGGCGGAGAAGAAGAGCGAGGACACGGCCAAGCGAGCCATGGAGGCCAGCACCCGCGCCCTCGAGATCGAGGCGCAACTCCGCGCCGCCGAAGAGACCGTCCGTGTCCTGCGCGCCGAGCTCGCCGAACGGCCCGAGCGTCCACAGGGCGAAGAGCAACGGGCGCCCGCACCTCGCCGCCGCGACGCCACCGACCGCAAGGCGGCCGCCGAGCTGAAGAAGGCCGCCGCCGAGCTCAAGAAGGCACAGGCCGAGCTCAGCAGGGCGCAGGTCGAGCGTGACGGGCTCGCCGACGAGAAGTCGCGACTCGAGGCGGAGGTTGAGCGCGTGGAGGCGCAACGTGGCGGCCTGGAGGCGGCGCTCGCGCAGGCACAGAGCGACATCCAGGCGCAGATCGCGGCCGCCGGGTCGGACGAGGGAACTTCAGCATTGGAGGAACGAGCCACCACCGCCGAGATGCAGCTGGCGGACTCGGAGGAACGCGTCGCAGACGCCCAGGGCCGGCTCGTGAGGTCCGAGGCGAGCCTGTCGGACGCGCTCGCCAAGCTGAGTGAGCTCGAACAGGCGCGATCGGCGCTCTCCACCGAGCTGGCACAGCTGAGGGGCGTTTCGCCGGAGGAGGTCGTTCCGGAGGCGAGTCCATCGGTCTCCTCCGAGGACGAGGCGACGGACGCGATGGTGGCGGCGGGCGCGGGCTCGGACGTGGCAGCTTGGGTCCTCGAGCTGGAGAGCGCCCGCAGGTCCGACATCACCGAGCTGCAACGGGCGCAGGAGTCGTTCGCCAACACCCAGCTCGAGCTCACGAACGCGAGCCGCAAGCTCCGCGAGGCCGAGGCGCGCATCCGCGAGCTCGAGTCCGAGCTGGACGTCGAACCGTCTCGTGGGCTTACGGACGTTCGTGGCTCGGACGACCTCCCGGCCGACGGATCGACGCCGCTCGAGTCGAACGAACCTACTGGGTCGGATCCGGCAACCGCGGAGCAGCCTTCGTGGGCCGATCCGGACCAGGCCTTGACCCCGGAGCCCGCGCCGACGTGGGACCCGGAGCCGGCGCCCACGTGGGACCCGGAGCCGAGCTGGAACGCCGAGGAGACCTCGGACTCCCCTATCGAGCCCGAGGAAGAGGACGGGGAGGAGTCGGCCGGGCTCTCGCTCCGAGAGCGACTCGCGCGGGCGGCGGCGGCTCGTCACCGCGGTGCGCTCAGCTGACCCGTTCGGCCGGCGGGATCAGGGCAGCGGGAGCAGATCGACCGCGTAGGTCGAATGGAGCGCGGATGCGACCGTTCGCGCCGGCAGCAGCGTCGGCATGGGATACGCGTACCGCCTGCTGAGCTCGAGGTGAGCTTCGCAGAGCGGCACCATACGACCCCTTCGATGCCGCACCACGACCGAAGGTTCGCCGGGAGCGTGGACCGCCCACAACGAGAAGCACAGGTAACAGACGAGTCGGATCCGCTGCGGATACCCGAACGCGGCGCGGTAGCCGAACTCGTGCTCCGCGATCCGACCCCAGAGCGCGACGGTGCCGATGACCGCGGGGTCGCGTGTTCGCCGGAGCGCGTCGGGATCCGGGACCGCGTGGAGTCCGCACGTGCACGCCAGGTCTGGGATCTGTTGGTGGTGGCCCCGAGCGCACGTTGCCGACGCCGTCCGCCGTGGGGGCCACGGCTTCCGGTCGCCGGCGATGGGCAGGAGTCGCACGGACGATGCGTCCTTGCCGCCGGCGAGGGTCCACGTGCGCCACGCGACGATCGGTTCGGTGAGCGCGAGCGCCGGCGCGTCGTGCTGAGCGGTGACCATGCGGCTCAGGCGTCCGGATTCGCGGGAGTGGGTTCGGCCGGTGCGGGTTCGGTCGGCAGCGGTGCGCGATCCGGTTCCAGGTCGGGCAGCGGAAGCGAGACCGGCTCGATCTCGATGATCCGTCGTGGCTGGCCGATGTCCACCGGGCTCTCCCTCGACCGTGCAGGGCCAGCCTAGGCCCGTCCGAAGGCTCGCGCCACCCCCGGGCTCAGACCTCGACGAGCTTGAAGATGCCGCCGAAGCTGCTGAAGAAGATGCGGCCGCTCGGCCCAACCTCGAAGGACAGCGTCCCACCGCCGTGGGTGGCCACGACGCCGTGGGACTGAACCCCGTTACGAGCTTGGTTCAGGGCGACCCGAGTGATCTGGCCGTTGTTGACCGCGCCGTGGAACGCGGCGCCCTCGTTCTGGGATCCGAGGTCGCAGCCGTCGCAGAACGCGATCCCGGTGATGCCGATGACGTTCTCGTACAGCAGCGCCGGGAAGACGGGGTTCGGACCGTCCTGGTTGGTGTTCTGCGGGGCCGCTCCCGAGCAGGTCTGGTTCGGTCCCCAGCCGTAGTTCCGACCTCGCAGGATCGGGTTGACCTCGTCGTTGCACGAGGGACCGTTCTCGGTCTCCCACAGCCGGTCGGTCCGCGGGTCGAACGCGAACCCGAAGGAGTTGCGGATCCCGAACGCCCAGATCCTGTCGTCGAACGGGTTGCCGTTCGGGACGTTGCCGTCGGGGTCGATGCGGACGATCTTGCCGCGGTTGTCATTCGAGAGGTCCTGTGCGTTGGCGGGGTCGTGAGCGTCGCCGACGATCGCGTAGAGCATCCCGTCGGGGCCGAACAGTATGCGGCCACCGTTGTGGTACGGAGCTCCACCCGCCGTCGTGGAGAGCAGGATGCGCCGACCTACGCCCGAGCCGTTCTGGTCCCGGTACCGAATGATCTGGTTGCGAAGCCCGCCGCCGGCCGACCTGGAGACGTACACGTAGACGAGCGGCTTGGCCGGGTACCTCGGATGGAGCGCGATCCCCAGCATCCCGCGCTCGCCCTCGCCGTTGATGCCCGGAACGTCGACGAACAGCCGGTCGCCGCCGGTGGCGCGGTTGTAGATCCGGACCTCGCCGGTGTTCTTCTCGACGTACCAGATTCTCTCGTTCGGTCCGAACGTGAACGCCACCGGCGCGTTCAGACCGTCCACGACCCGGCGGATCTCGATCGCCGCCGCCGCTTCGGTCGCCGGAAGGACGATCGCGCCGGCGATCAGGGCGACGGTTACGAGGCTCCTCACGATCGTCCTCACGCGTCGCTCCACGTCTCCGCTCCTCTACAGTCCGTCCGCATGCACTCGATCTACGGCAGAGTCGTTCATCGCGTCGAGGACCCCAGGTTCCTCACCGGACAGGCCCGGTACGTCGAGGACCTCGTGCCCGATCGTGCCCTTCGAGCCGTCTTCGTCCGCTCCATCATCGCGCACGCCCGCCTTCTCGGCGTCGACGTCACCGAGGCGTCGAGCATGCCGGGGGTCGAGGCGGTGTTCCGAGCCGGCGACCTCGACATCGCGCCGGCCCCGGGCGCGGACGGGGACCCGGATCCGTTCGAGCGCCCGGCGTTCGCGGCGGATGTCCTTCGGTACGTGGGAGAACCGCTCGCGCTCGTCGTCGCCGGGACCCGCGCACAGGCGGTGGACGCGGCCGACGCCGTGATGGTCGAGTTCGATCCGCTCCCCGTCGTGCTCGATCCGTCGACGGCCGCCGATCCCGAGGCGACGGTGCTCTTCCCCGGGGCCGGGACCAACGTCGCCGACGAGTTCGCCGAGGACTGGGACGAGGACGTCCTTGCGGGCTGTGACGTGGTCGCGCGCGTGCGGGTCCGGCATCAGCGCGTGGCGCCGGTGCCGCTGGAAACGGAGGGGGCGCTCGCTGAGCCCGGGGACGACGGCTCGCTCACACTGTGGGTCTCGACGCAGGTCCCGTTCTTCGTGCGGGACGAGGTGGTCGAACGGCTCGGGATCGAACGTGACCGCGTGCGAGTGGTCGCCCCGGACGTCGGGGGCGGGTTCGGAGCCAAGCAGGAGGCGTTCCCCGAGTACGTCGCCGTCGCAGCGGCCGCGCTCCGACTGGGTGCGGTCGTCGCGTGGAAACCGAGCCGCTCCGAGAGCATGGTGTCACTCGCGCACGGCCGAGCGCAGGTCCACGACGTGGAGCTCGGGGCGACGCGTGATGGGCGGCTGGTCGGCGTGCGGGTGGACATGGTGTCCGACATGGGCGCCTACCCGCTCGCGACGTACCTGGCCGAGACGAGCAAGTCGATGCTCTCCGGCGTGTACCGGATCCCGCGCATCGCCGCCCGCGGAAGGTCGGTCGTGACGACGACCCCGCCGGTCGGACCGTACCGCGGCGCCGGTCGCCCCGAGGCGACCCTGTCGATCGAGCGCGCGATGGACGTGCTCGCCGCCGAGCTCGAGCTCGACCCCATCGAGTTCCGCCGACGGAACCTCGTGCCACCGGAGGCGTTCCCGTTCACGTCGGCGATCGGGACGACCTACGACATCGGTGACTACGAGCGGGCGCTCGACGAGGCGCTGCGACTCGCGGACGTCGAGCGGTGGCGCCGCGAGCAGGCGGAGCGACGGGCTCGCGAGGACCGGCGCGCCCTCGGCATCGGGGTCGCGGTCTACGTCGAGGTGACCGGGTCGGCGCGCGTGGAGTTCGCCGCCGTGCAGATCGAGTCCGACGGCTCGGCGACGGCGCGGGTGGGGACGTCCTCGCAAGGACAAGGCCATGAGACGGCGTTCGCGCAGATCGTCTCCGGCGTCCTCGGCATCGCGGTCGAACATGTCCGCGTGATCCATTCGGACACCGCGGCCGTCGAACGCGGCGAGGGCACGTTCGGATCGAGATCGCTGCAGATCGGCGGATCCTCCCTGTTCGAGGCGGCGGGCGAAGTGCTCGAGCAGGCCCGCGGGATCGCGTCGCGGATGCTCGAGGCCGCGCCGGAGGACATCGTGCCGCTGAACGGCGGACTCGGCGTGACCGGGTCACCCGAGTCCGCTATCGCCTGGAGTCGGCTCGCCGCGGCCGTCGCGGACGACCGCTCCGGCGGGCGGCTGGCGGCGAGCACACGGCGGTTCCAGAAGGACCACACGTTCCCATTCGGGGCGCACGTGGCGATCGTCGAGGTCGACGTCGACACCGGCGAGGTTCGTCTGCTCGAGCACACCGCGGTGGACGACTGCGGCCGCGTGCTGAACCCGATGGTCGTCGAGGGCCAGGTGCACGGCGGGCTCGGTCAGGGCGCGGCGCAGGCGCTGTACGAGGAGGTCGTGTTCGACGAGGACGGGAGCCCGCTGACCTCGAACCTCGCGACGTACGCGTTCCCGGCGGCCTCCGAGCTGCCGTCGTTCCGATCCGCTCGCATCGAGACGCCGACGCCGTTGAACCCGCTCGGGGCCAAGGGGATCGGCGAGTCTGCCACGATCGGCTCGACGCCGGCGATCCTGAACGCGGCCGTCGACGCGCTCGCGCACCTCGGCGTGCGTCATCTCGACATGCCGCTGTCGCCCGAACGAGTCTGGCGCGCGATCGTGGAAGCAACATCCGAGTGACCCGCACGGGAGCGCGCGTTCGCGGCCGGTAACCCCCTGCTAGGGTCGCAGCCGATGCCCGATCCGCCGAACTGGGAGCTGCGGCTCCGAGCCCCCACCCGCACGTTGCCGTTCTGGTCCCCGCACGCGCCGGAACGTTCCGTCTTCCGATCCGACGAGGGCGGGTCGTATCAGGCGCACACGTGGGATCGGGCCACTGGCGCGATCCGCCGCGTCACCGACGAGCGGGTCGGCGTCGTCTACGCGTCGATCACGGGCGACGGGTCGGAGGTGGTGTGGTTCTCGGACCCGACCGGCGACGAGTCGGGGCGATGGCTCGCCATGCCGTTCGTAGGCGGACCGTCGCGCGAGGTGCTGCCGGGCGCGCCCGCGGGATGGCCGGAGGGGCTCGCGCTCGGCCCCGAGCTCGCCGTCGGGGTCATCGCGGATCGGGACGGCTTCGGCGTCTACGTCTCCGAGCGCGGGGCCGCCGCCAAGGAGATCTTCCGCGACGTGGACATCGTCGGCTTCTCGGACACCGATCTGCACGCGGAGGGATTCGACCTCGTGGGGCTGTCGGCCGACGAGTCGCTCGTCTGCGTCGAGGCGGCCAACGACGGCGACAACCTTCATCGACGCCTGCTCGCACTCGATCCACGGACCGGAGCGCTCGTCGGTGAGCTCGCCGACCCGCCGGGACACAACCTCTCGGCGTTCGCGTGGTCGCGGGTGCCGGGGGACCAACGGGTGCTCTTCGCGCACGAACGCGGGGAGATGCTGCGGCCGGGGCTCTGGAACCTCGACTCCGGGGATCGGGTCGACCTCGAGCTCGATCTCCCGGGTGACGTGACGCCGCTGGACTGGTGGCCGGACGCGGCCTCGGTCCTCCTGCGGCATCGGTTCCACGGCGTGGATCGCCTCTACCGCTACCATCTCGACCTCAGCTCGCTCACCGAGATCCCACACCGGCGCGGCGAGATCCACGGCGCCCGAGTCCGCCCTGACGGCCGGGTGTGGATGCGAGTCTCGAGCGGTGGGCGCGCGCCCGACGTGCTCGACGACGCCGGCGAACCGGTGCTGCCCGCGGCGCCGGGCGGTCTCCGCTCGGGTCGCGGGTTCCGCGAGTGGTTGTTCCGCAACATGGCCGGAGACCTCGTGCACGGGTGGCTGGTGACGCCTCCCGGCGACGGCCCCTTCCCCGTGTACCTGAAGGTGCACGGCGGACCCGAATGGCTCTATCTCGACACCTGGTTCCCGGACGTGCAATCGCTCGTCGAAGAGGGGTTCGCCGTGGCGATGGTCAACTACCGTGGCTCGATCGGCTACGGCCGCGGGTGGCGTGACCACATCATCGGCAACATGGGGTTCCCCGAGGTCGACGACGTCGTGTCCGGGCTCGACGACCTCGTGGGCCGAGGGATCGGCGACCCGAACCGCGCCGTGATCGGCGGCTGGTCGTGGGGCGGGTACGTCACGCTGCTCGCCCTCGGGCGGTACCCGGATCGGTTCGCCGCCGGGGTGGCGGGGGTGCCGGTCGGCGACTACATGGGCTCCTACGACGACTCGGCGCCGTCCCTGCAGGCGTGGGACCGGTCGCTCGTGGGAGGCACGGTGCACGACGTGCCCGAGTTCGTCCGCGAGCGCTCGCCGATCACGTACGTGGATCGCGTTCGAGCGCCTGTGCTCGTGCTGATCGGCGAGCACGACTCGCGATGCCCTCCCAAGCAGGCGCACGACTACGTGGACGCGCTGCGGAATGCCGGCGGGGAGGCCGAGCTCTACACGTACGAGGAAGGACACAGCTCCTACGTCGTCGAGGAGGAGATCCGCGAATGGGCCGCGGTGCTGGACTTCCTCCGGCGGAGGATCCGGCTCCCCTGAGCCACCCGGCCGCTTACTCGCCGACCGTGATGAAGTTCCGCCAGACGCCGTTCTCGTCGATGGCCAGGCGCGGGCCCTGGTAGCCGTTCCCACCCTCGATCATCAGGTCGATATCGGCGTCCGAGTACCCGAGCGCGGCGAGGTCGGCGCGCTCCTGTTCGGTCAGCGCGCTGAAGTCGCTGTTCACGAGGTAGGGCCAGAAGTAGAAGGTGCCGTAGCCCCCACCGATGTCGCGGCTGGTCGGCGGCATCTCGAGGATCGCCACCATGATGTCGAGCTCCGAGGGGTTCGCCCGCCACGCCTCGGTCGGATCGCTTCCGTCGTCGAGGTTGTAGACGAAGGTGTTCGGGTCAAGGAGCTCGCCGAGCCCGTCGACGTCGCCCGCCTGCGCCGCGTCGTAGATCCGCTGGGCCATGACGGCGACGTCCGGGGGCATCCCGGTTGTGTTCGGACCCTGCTCCGCGACCTCGCCGACCGGCGTCTCGATCGGGTTCATGACCCCCCCCAGGCTCGCCCCGGTGGCGTCGGGGATCGTGAGGAGGAGCGTCGCTCGCCCGTCCGGCGTCGGCGACAACGAGACCCGCGCGAAGTCGAATCGGCTATCCGTGAACTCGTCCCGCGCGGATGCGAGCGACGGCACCAGCGTGGGCCCATCGAACACGTGGGCCTCGATCGCCGGGGCGCCGTCGAACACGTCCGTCACGCTCCCGGAGACTGAGAAGAAGCCTGGCATCGTCTCCGGGTTCTCGGGGTCGATCTCCACGAGCTCGTCGATCTCGATGAGGGGCGTCGATACCTCCACCACGCTCCAGATGCCGTTCGCGCCCGTGTCGCCGAGTCGACGGAGCTCGACCGTGATCGGCGGGACCGGGTCTCCGAAGATCCGGTTGCTGATCACCACCATGGATTCGTCGCCGTCCACGGCCAACGACTCGACCTGGACGTCGCCCGGCTCCCATCCGAGCATGTTGGTCGCGAGCATCGTCGCCGTGCCGTCCGGGGTCGTCCGGAGCGGCATGTGGCCCTCGTCGATCGACTCCTGGGCGGTCTCGAGCATCTCGCGGGAGGTCTCGGGCCAGAGCCCCGCGAAGGTCGCGGGGTTCGGCCCGGTCGTCGCCGGGACCGTCGGGTCGGCGACCAGCCGGAACGCCGAGACCCCGATCGCGACGAACGCCACCACGGCGACGACCGTGGTCGCCGCTCCGACGACCCGTCGGGTCCGAGCTTTCCGCAGTGTGGGGGGCGCTGAAGTCTCGACGTCGACCGGCATCTCCGACGCGAGGTCGTGCAGCAGGTTCCGGAGCCGCGTGTCCATCACTCGTCCTCCCACTCGTGCTCGGGCAGCTCGGCCCGCAGACGCTCCATGCCGCGGGAGACCAAGGACTTCACGGTCCCCGCGGCGACCCCGAGCGCATGGGCCGTGTCCGCCTCGCTGAGGTCCTCGTAGTAGCGGAGGACGATCGCTGCGCGCTGCTCCGGTCGGAGCGTCATCAGCGCCTTCTGCAGCCGGTCCCGTTCGCCGACGTCGTTCGCGGGGAGCACGTCGTCGGCGGGATGCTGCCGTTCGAGCCAGGCCCGCTCGACCCGGCGGCGACGGAACTGCGAGCGGGTGAGGTTCACGATCGTGCGGCGCAGGTACCACCAGAACGCTTCCCGGTTGCGCAGGTCGTGGAACCGCCCGATCACCTTGACGAACGCGTCCTGCACCAGGTCCTCCGCGAGCGCGCGCTCGCCGGTGAGCAGGTACGCCAGGCGCAGAGCCTCGGGGGCGTGCGCGCGGTAGAGCTCCTCGAGCCCGCTCCCGGTCTCGGCGTGTCGTCGACGTTCCACCGTCAGGACCATCTCAGAGCCGAAGACGCAGAGGTGCGCCGCGGGGTTCCGGGGTGGAAGGTCGGCCGAGGACCGGCTAGACCAGGCCCTGATCGAGCATCGCGTCGGCGACCTTGATGAACCCGGCGATGTTGGCGCCGTGGACGTAGTTGCCGGGCGTCTCGTACTCCTCGGCCGTCTGGCTGCACTGCTGGTGGATCGACTTCATGATGCCCTTCAGGCGGGCGTCGACCTCCTCGCGGGGCCACGTCAGCCGAAGGGAGTCCTGCGCCATCTCGAGACCCGACACCGCGACGCCCCCCGCGTTGGCCGCCTTGCCCGGACCGTAGAGGATCCCTGCGTTCACGAACTGCTCCACGCCCTCGGAGACCGTCGGCATGTTCGCGCCCTCGCTCACGACGAACACGCCGTTCGAGAGCAGGTTGGCCGCGTCCTTCGCGTTGATCTCGTTCTCCGTCGCGCTCGGGAAGGCGCAGTCGGCCGGGATGTCCCAGAGCGGGTTGTGGTCGCCGCCCGGCTCGGTCGCGGTGAACGTGGCTCCCGGGAACCGCTCGGCGTACTCGGCGATCCGTCCGCGGCGGCCGTTCTTGAGCTCCATCACCCACTGCAGCTTCTCGAGGTCGATCCCTCGCGGGTCGTGGACGAACCCGTCCGAGTCCGAGAGCGTGACGGCTCTCGCGCCCATGTCGATCAGCTTCTCGACCGTGTACTGCGAGACGTTGCCGCTGCCGGAGACCAGGCAAGTCTTGCCCTCGAGGCTGTCCTCGCGCGTGAGGAGCATCTCGTGCGCGAAGTACACCGCTCCGTAGCCGGTGGCCTCGGGTCGGATCATCGATCCTCCCCACTCGAGACCCTTGCCGGTGATGACCCCGGTGAACTCGTTCCTGATCCGCTTGTACTGGCCGAACAGGTAGCCGATCTCCCGCGCGCCCACGCCGATGTCGCCGGCCGGGACGTCGGTGTTCGGGCCGATGTGTCGCTGGAGCTCGGTCATGAACGACTGGCAGAAGCGCATGACCTCCGCGTCGCTCTTGCCTTTCGGGTCGAAGTCGGCGCCGCCCTTGCCGCCGCCCATCGGGAGCGTCGTCAGCGCGTTCTTGAAGACCTGTTCGAACGCGAGGAACTTGAGGAGTCCGAGGTACACCGTCGGGTGGAACCGCAACCCGCCCTTGTACGGCCCGATCGCGCTGCTCATCTCCACGCGGAAGCCGCGGTTCACGTGGATCTCGCCCCGGTCGTCCGTCCACGGGACGCGGAACATGACCACGCGCTCGGGTTCGATGATGCGCTCGAGGATCTTCTGGTCCCCGTAGAGGGGATGTCGTTCGATCACGAGTTCGACGGACGTCGCGACCTCACGGACGGCCTGGTAGAACTCGGGTTCGCCGGGGTTCTTCGCGACGACGTCGTCCATCAGACGGTCGACGTAGCTGCTCACCGGCCGTCCCCGATGGAGGTGGACCCGCAGGTTCGAGTGGCTCTCACGCGCCCTCAGTCGCAAGCGTACATGAGCGGTATCGGCGAGGGGCGAGCACACCTGGAGGGGTGCGTCGGCCGGTTTCCGCGGCCGTAGACTCGGGTCGTCGTGACCTTCGATCGACGCGTCCGGCCCACCGGCTGCCTGAGCCTGCGATGAACGTCTGGGTCGTGCTCGTCGCGCTCCTGATCGCGCTCGTGATCGCGTGGGTCGGGCTCACCGCGCTGCGCGCCGCCTCCGGCGTCGGTGCCCGCCACGAGGACGTCGAGCCCGAGGACGTCGACGACCTGGACGTCCGATTGGTGTGCCGGGAGTGCGGCACGGAGCTCCGCTTCACACGGGTCGGGGAGCTGCAGATCCCCCGACACTGCGGCGAGCCGATGGAGGTCGTTCGAGGGACGGGCGAGCGCTAGCCGGCGAGGAGGATCAGCGCCAGCGCGTCGCCGCGATGAAGCCGGCCGCGATCACGCCGAGGCCGATCCACAGCCAGTGCTGCTGCGTCCCGCCCGGCAGCAGGAAGTTCGCGTAGTTGAAGACGATGATCAGCACGCCGAGGAGGATCAGGCCGAGGACGAAGAAGCCGTACCAGCGGGGGCTCGCCTTCGGCTTCTTCTTCGGCGGCGGGGCGGCGTAGGGTCGCGAACTCCGCCGTTGGCGCTGTCGGGATTTCGGCATGGCCCCCGATGTTACCCGGGGACGAGCAGCAGGGATCGTTCGGCCGCGGACTCGACGGCCGCCCGCGTGAACGGGGCGGGCCGAACGCCGCCGGACGCCCACAGCTCCGACTGATCGTTCCAGTGAGGTGAGGCCGGGTTCCCGGACTGTCCGGTCGTGAGCACGGCCACCGACGCGTCCGGGTCGGCCAGGTCCGTCACGAACCGCCACGACGGCACGACCACCGCATCGAACCCGAGCCGCGCGTCGATCCCCGCTTGCAGCACGGTCTGCTCGTCGCCGCCGAGCTCGTGCTCGGCCGCCACGAACAGCGATCCGACGCCGGGGAGTCTGGCCATCGGATGCGCGAACCGAACGCGATGGAGCGCGCCCCACCGCCACGCGTCGCGTTCGGGGCCGAGTCGCGTCTCGAGCTCGTGGAGCGCCGCCGCGAGCGAGGACGCGAGGACCTGCTCCCACGACCCACCGCGCGGAGGCGGCTCATCGCCCTCGAGCATCGTCGGCAGGGCCGAGCACACGAACGGCTCCCGCCAGGCGAAGTAGTGGTCGAACGTCTCCGGGTCGTCGTCCCGACCGAGCACCTCGACCGCGATGTGGCCGAGCCACGTCTCGTACACCGCGGCCGCGACAGAGTCCGCACGCAGGTCGCCGTCCCACGCGCCGAGGAGCTCGAGCGCCCACCGCGACGACTCGTCATCGGCCGGCACCGAGCGAAGCATCGGCAGCAGCCGTCTGGCCGGGAGCGAGACCGTGTCGACCTGAAGCGCGGTCGCGTGCTCGATCGAGATCCCGGGGAGGTCGCGCAGGACCTCCGCGATCCGTTCGGCGCGATACGGCGGGTGGAAGTCGAGCCCGAGGAGGTGCGGGTAGTCGTCGTCGTGGATCCGGTGGTTCGCGGTCGCGATGAACCCGATCGCGGGATCCTTCGACCACGGGAGCTCCTCGAACGGCACCCATCCCTCCCACTCGTGCTCGGAGGTCCACCCGGGCACGGGGACGGCCCCGTCGCCCGATCGCCGGACCGGGTAGAGGCCGGTGCACTGGTACCCGATCGTTCCGTCGGCGTCCGCGTAGACGATGTTCTGTCCCGGACAGCCGAACCCGTGAACCGCCGCGCGGAACTCGCCGAACGAACCCGCCTGCGCCATCTCGACGAACGTCGACGGTTGAACGACGCCGTCGAACGCCGTCCACCGCAGCGCGAACGTGCCCTCGACCGGTTCGAACTCGGCTCCCGCCACGCCGACCGGCGCCATGTCGAGGATCGGGCCGTGACGGGTCTCGCGCACCTCGAACGTGACGGGCTCGGCCCCTCGAACCTCGATCGTCTCGGTGTGCACGACGACCGGCTCCCATGTGCCGCCGAACTCGGCAGCCGTACCCTCGTCGTTCAGCCGCTCGACGTACAGATCCTGGACGTCGCCGGAGACGTTGGTAAGCCCCCACGCGTGGTGACCGGTGCTCCCGATCAGGATCCCCGGCGCGAACGGGAACGCGACGCCCCGGGCCTCGTACGTCGGGGCGCGCAGATGGATCTCGAACCACGAGGCCGGGTGTTGCGCGAGCAGGTGCGGGTCGTTCGCGAGCAGCGGCTTGCCGCTCGCGGTGCGCGAGCCGGCGACGACCCAGTTGTTCGAGCCCTGGCCGCTCGAGCGCGGGAGGCGCTCGAGCAGATCGCCTGCGAGCGTTCCCGCGTTCAGGTCGGGCGTGGTGGGGGGAAGCGGCGGCAGGAGCGCGCCTCGCGGTGGCGCCCCCGAGGCGTTCGGAGAGTCGGAGACGGAGGAGCTCGCGATCCCAGTTGCCCGAGAGGCCCCACGCGATGTACGCGAACACGGCCGCCCATGAGTCGAGGCGCTCGGGAACGTCCGGATCGATCGCGAGCAGTCGGTATTCGAGCGGCGGCGCCGGCATCGTCGTCACCCACGCTCGGACGCCGTCGACGAACCGCCGCATCATGGCGCGTGACGCGTCGTTCCAGCGCTCCACCTCGAGGACGCCGATCCGGTGGAACCCCACCGTGCGTGCGAACCGGTCGGCCGGCAGGCTCACCTCCCCGAACCATCCGGCCAGCCGGCCGGTCGCCGCCCGCAGCGCGAGCTCGATCTGGAACAGGCGCTCGGATGCCTGGACGAAGCCCTGCGCGAACCAGAGATCCTCGAGCGAGTCGGCGGTCAGATACGGGATCCCCCACCGGTCGCGCAGCACCTCGACGGGGGATCCGAGGCCCGGCGCGATGACCTCACCCTCGTACGGCGCGAGCGCATCGCGCGCCGCCTGACGGATCTCCTCGAGCGGGTCGGCCACGGGCGAGGAGCCTATCGGCCGCGCGCCGCCGAGTTCGGACGACGTGGGAGTGGGCGCCTTGGATGCCGCGGGTTGAGCGTCCGGGTCGACCTCTGGAATGATGCGCCCGTGACCGACCACCGTCCGTGGTTCGCCAGCTATACGGCCGACGTGCCGCACAGCCTCGAGCCCTACCCCAACGTCTCCGTGTTCCAGATGCTCGAGCAGGCTGCCCGGAAGCACCCCGAGGCGACCGCGATCGGGTGGTTCGGCAAGCGGCGCTCCTACGCGTGGCTCCTCGCCGAGGTCGAACGCTGCTCGGCGGCGCTCGCCGGCCTCGGCGTGGGCAAGGGTGACCGGGTGGCGCTCGTCATGCCGAACTGTCCTCAGTACATCGTGGCGTTCTACGCGACCGTCCGCCTGGGTGCGGTCGTCGTCGGGAACAACCCGATCTACACGCAACGGGAGATGGAGCATCAGCTCCGTGACTGCGGCGCGAAGGTCGTGATCGTCCTCGACCTCATGTATTCGGACTTCGCCGACGTCTTCGCCACGGTCGGTCTCGACGACGTGATCGTCGCGCGCCTGAACGACTACATGCCGTTCCCCAAGAAGCAGCTCGCGCCGGCGCTGAAGTTCAAGAAGCGCCAGCTCGAGCAGGGCAAGCCGTGGCCCCCGGTCCCGAAGGACGCGCCGGTGCGCTGGTGGGAGAAGTGGCTCGCCGGAGCCGGCTCGGCGCCCGTGGCGGAACGGGTCGATCCTGCGACCGATCCGGCGGGGTTCATCTACACGGGCGGCACGACCGGCATCTCGAAGGGCGCGATGCTCTCGCACCGCAACATGGTCTCGAACGCGATGCAGGGAGCCGCGTGCCTGCAGCTCGTGGAGGGGGAGGAAGCGCTCCTCGGTCCACTGCCGTACTTCCACTCGTTCGGGATGATCACGATGAACGTCGCGATCCTCGTCGCGGCCAAGATGGTGCCGATCCCCAACCCGCGCGACCTGCACCTGGTGCTCGAGGAGATCGCCAAGGAGAAGCCGACGTTCGTCCCCGGCGTCCCGAGGCTCTTCAACGCGATCAACGAGTCGCCGCTCACGCAGAAGTACGACCTGCGCTCGGTCAAAGCGTGCATCTCGGGGGCGGCCCCGCTGCCGCGAGCCGTCTCGCAGCGATTCGCCGAGATCACCGGCGGCGCGAAGCTCGTCGAGGGGTACGGCCTCACGGAGTGCTCACCGCTCACGCACGTGAACCCGCTGGAGGCGCCGCGCGAGGGATCGATCGGGCTGCCCGCGCCGGATACCGAGGTCAAGATCGTCGACCTCGAGGACCCGGACCGCGAACTGCCGGCCGGCGAACGCGGGGAGCTCTGCATCAGGGGGCCGCAGGTGATGCTCGGCTACTGGAACCGGCCCGAGGAGACGGCGGTCGTGATCCGCAACGGATGGTTCCACACCGGCGACGTCGCGATCATGGACCCCGACGGGTACTTCCGGATCGTCGACAGGCTGAAGGAGATGATCATCGTCTCCGGGTTCAACGTGTATCCCAACGAGGTCGAGGACGCGCTGTACCACCATCCGAAGATCTCCAAGGTGGCCGTGATCGGCGTCCCCGACGACTCGACGGGAGAGGCCGTCAAGGCGTTCGTCGTCCTGAAGGAGGGCGAGACCGCGACGCCCGAGGAGATCGTGGCGTGGGCGCGCGACCCGGCGAACGGCCTGACCGCGTACCGCGCGCCCAAGCAGGTGGAGTTCCGCGACGCGCTGCCCGAGACGATGGTCGGCAAGGTGCTTCGCCGGGTGCTCGTCGAGGAGGAGCGAAGCAAGGCGCAGGCGGGCGCGTCCCCGCCCTCGTGAGTCCCCTGCCGCCCGTCGTCGATCTCGGCGACGGGGTCCTGCTGCGCAAGCTCCGGATGGAGGACCTCGACGAGGTTTGGGCGCTCGTCGACGCCGAGCGCGACCGTCTCGGCGTCTGGATGCCCTGGGTCGAGGGCACCACGACGATCGACGACCAGCGGGCATGGCTCGAGAGCGTCGTGCGCGACGAGAGCAACCTCGACGGGCTGGGCATCTTCGTCGAGGGCCGGTACGCCGGTGGGACGGGGATCGCGCTCGACGAGTTCGGCATGTCCGGCGACATCGGGTACTGGATCGCGACCGAGTACGAGGGCCGTGGGCTCGTGACCCGCGCGGTCCGGGCGATGGTCGACATCGGGTTCCGCGACCTCGGACTGCACCGCATCGTGATCCGTGCGGGAGCCGAGAACCGCCGGAGCCGGACGATCCCGGAGCGCCTCGGGTTCACACCCGAAGGGGTCGCTCGCGGCGCCGGGCGAGGGTCGGGCGGCTTCTACGACCTCGTCGTCTACGGCCTCCTCGAGGACGAGTGGCCGCCCACGGCGTGAACGCGGTCGTCTTCGACCTATTCGGCACGCTCGTCTACGAGTTCCCCCGCTCGGACTGGGACGAGTGGCTGCGGACGGCAGCCGCGGTGCTCGAGGCCGGCCCGGAGGCGTTCGAGGCCGCGTGGTCTGCGACGGCGATCGAACGTCAGACCGGCCGCCTCGGGGACATCGAGGAGAACCTCCGCACGGTCGCCGCTCGCGCCGGGGCGTGGCCGACCGACGCGCAGCTCACCGAGGCGCTCGAGGCGCGTGCCGGGATGTACCGGCGATGGTTCGTCCCGCGCCCGGCGGCCGAGGAGGTGCTCGCCCGCCTGCGTTCGGACGGGCGTCCGCTCGCGCTCGTCAGCATGTGCGCGCCTGACGCGCCCACGATGTGGCGTTCGTCGCCGCTCGCCGGCTCCGTGGACGTCGAGGTGTTCTCGTGCGAGACGGGCCTCCGCAAGCCCGACCCCGAGATCTACCTGCGCGCGAGCGAAGGTCTGCGGGTCCCGCCCGGATCCTGTCTCTACGTCGGCGACGGCGCGTACCGCGAGCTGTCCGGCGCCGCGGCTGTCGGCATGCATCCCGTCCTGATCAGGGATCCCGACGAGCACGAGGAGATGCTTCGCCCCGACGTCGAGGCGTGGGAGGGGCGCACGATCGACTCGCTCGACGAGATCCCCGACCTGCTCGCGTCGATCGCGATTGACGACCCCTAGTCGCGAACGACCGATCTGGCCGCCTCGAGCGCCGCCGCGAGCTCGTGGTCGGTGAGCGTTCGGAGCGGAGCGCGGACGTCGGGGCCGACCGGCACGCCGCGCGAGGCCACGATCACCTTGAGCGCGGCCTGGAACGGCAGGGGGCCGAGCCGGTCGCGGAGCGTCGACACCTGCTCGCCGGCGAGGGGGCTGCGCTCGTGCACGAGGGCGGCGACGATCTCCGGGAACGCGGACGCCAGCGCCGACACCGCCCCGGTCGCTCCGTGCTCCAGCCCCAGGAGGACCAGCGGCTCCGAACCCGACGAACAGGTCGAGGCCCTCGAGCAGGTACGGCTCGACGGCGCTCCACGGCGTGTCCGAGACCTTCATCCCCGCGAGGTTCGGCACCTCGTCGCGGAGCCGCTCGATCGCGCCGACGGGGATCGCGTAGCCGGACCGGGCGGCGAACTCGTACACGTAGAACGGGAGCGGTGCGCATGCCTCGGCGGCCGACCGCAGATGGTCGAGCACCGCGGTCTCGTCGAGCGGGAAGTACGGCGGGGCGATCACCGCGACGGCGTCGGCGCCGATCTCCTTCGCGTGGGTGGCGAGGTCGACCGTGTCGGACGTGGTCTGCGCGCCCGCGTGAACGGCGACCTGGAAGCCCTCGGGGCGCGCCTCGAGGAAGAGCTCGGCCGCGCGTCGGCGTTCGTCGATGCGGAGGAGCATGCCCTCGCCGGTCGTCCCGCAGGCGAGGAGCCCGTCGGTGCCGCCCTCGGCGAGGAACCGGACGAGCGGACCGAACGCGGGCTCGTCCAGACGCGTCCCTTCCTCCGTGAGCGGCGTGACCGCCGCCGCGATCGCCCCACGCAGCACGGTCGGATGCTACCGGCTCCCCGGACGCGTCCGGTTCGTTTGGCCGACGGGCGGTGCGGGAACGAAGACCGTGACAGGACCGACCGAAGGAGAGCTCCATGTGCCTGACATGCGGATGCGGACAACCGCACGAGGATCACGGCAACCCCGACAACATCACGTACGAGGATCTCGAGAAGGCCGCCACGGCCGGCGACGTCTCGGTCGCCGACGCCGCGAAGAACATCCAGTCCGGCCTCGAGGCCGTCTGAGGCGATCGATGGTCGAGACGGATCGGTCCGGCCGCGACCTGCGATGCCCGGTCTGCGGGTCCGGCGTGCTCCGCGACATCGCCTACGACGAGAACGAGACCGTGGCGTCCGGGATCAAGCAGGCTCCGGAGAGCCGAGAGGTCCTGACCTTCACCTGCGGCCACGAGGTCGAGGCGCACCGTCTCGAGGAGGCCGCCCGCCGCGACCCGAACGTCGAGCGCCGGGACACGCCGGAGACGGTCGACGACGTCGAGCTGACCTGACGGAGTTGGTTCGCGTTCCTAGGCCGGCCGAGCGAACTGTTCCTGCTCGGTCGAGCCCTCGAGCGCGATCGTCGAGGAGTTCCCGCCGCTCACCACCTGCGCGACGCGGTCGAAGTAGCCCGCCCCGACCTCCCGCTGGTGGCGGACCGCCGTGTATCCGTCGCGCTCGAGCTCGAACTCCCGCTCCTGGAGCCGGACGTAGGCCGCCATCCCTTCCTCGGCGTACCCCTTCGCGAGCTCGAACATCGAGGCGTTCAGGGCGTGGAACCCGGCGAGCGTGATGAACTGGAAGCGGTAGCCCATCGCTCCGAGCTCCTTCTGGAACCGCGCGATCTGGTCGTCGTCCAGATGCTTGCGCCAGTTGAAGCTCGGCGAGCAGTTGTAGGCGAGGAGCTTCTCCGGGTACGCATCGTGGATCGCCTCGGCGAACGCACGTGCCTCGTCGAGATCCGGCGTCGAGGTCTCGCACCACAGCACGTCCGCGTAGGGCGCGTAGGAGAGACCTCGCGCGATCGCGGCGTCCATCCCGCCGCGGACGCGATGGAAGCCTTCGGCCGTGCGCTCGCCGGTGAGGAACCGATGGTCCCGTTCGTCCGCGTCGCTCAGCAGGAGCGTCGCGGCGTCCGCATCCGTGCGTGCGATGAGCACCATCGGGACGTTCGACACGTCCGCGGCCAGACGAGCCGCGGTGAGCGTTCGGATGAACTGCGACGTCGGCACGAGGACCTTGCCGCCGAGGTGCCCGCACTTCTTCTCGCTGGCGAGCTGGTCCTCGAAGTGCACGCCCGCGGCACCGGCCTCGAGCATCGACTTCGTGAGCTCGAACGCGTTGAGCGCGCCGCCGAACCCGGCCTCGGCGTCGGCGACGATGGGGGCCATCCAGTAGACCCCGTTCTCGCCCTCCGACCATGCGATCTGGTCGGCGCGTCGAAGCGCGTGGTTGATCCGACGCACGAGCGCCGGAACGCTCGGCGTGGGGTACAGCGACTGGTCCGGGTACGTCTCGCCCGCGAGGTTCGCGTCCGCCGCCACCTGCCAGCCGGAGACGTAGATCGCGGAGAGGCCCGCCTTCACCATCTCGACGGCCTGCCCGCCGGTCATGGCTCCGAGCGCCGGCACGTAGTCGGACGTCGACAGCAGCGACCACAGGCGTTCGGCGCCGAGCGTGGCCAGCGTGTGCTCGACTGAGAGCGAGCCGCGGAGCCGGATCACGTCCTCGGCCGCGTACGGGCGTTCGATCCCTTCCCAGCGTGCGGCCGCCCTCCAGTAGGCGGTGAGGGGCTCCGCCTCGAGGCGGATGCGGTCGTCGTGGGTGATCTGCATGGTGTGCCTCTCGAGTACCCGTCCTCGTGCCTGGGGAAACGGACGACCCCCGCGGTCGCGAGGGTCGGATGGGCGCGTCGAGCGCCCGGCGATGCTCGGGCGAGCGCGCCTAGGGCGCCGGTACTCGAGAGTTGAACGGCCGTTCAATCACGAGGGCGAGTCTGGCAGAGGACCCGGCGATCGAGCAAGAGCTCGAGGTCTTTACATCTGATGTAAAGATTCCTACCATAGACGGATGGAGTACGGATCGACGGTCTCCCAGAAGGGACAGGTCACGCTTCCTAAGCCGATCCGCGACGCGCTCGGGATCGGGACCGGTGAACGACTGGTGTTCCGGCTCCATGGTGATGAGATCCGGGTACGCAAGCGCCCCGATCGAGATCGACTCGCGGAGCTGTACGGCTCGCTGAAGCTTCCGGCGCCCGTCGATCAGCTCATCGACGAGATGCGGGGCGGGCCGGCCGACCTGTGATCACCGCGATCGACTCGAACGTGATCCTCGACGTCCTCGGGGCGGATCCGGTGCACGGCCCGGCGTCCCTGCGCGCTTTGGGAGACGGCCTGGAGCTCGGCGCCGTCATGGCGTGTGACACGGTCTGGGCGGAGGTCGGAGCGCTCTACGAGCGTCCAGCCGACGTGTTCGACACGATGGAAGGGCTCGGCGTCCGATTCGCTGCCATCGATCCGGAGGTCGCTGCCGCCGCGGGCCGGGTGTGGCGCGACTACCGCAACGGAAGCGGATCAAGGGATCGACTGCTTCCCGACTTCTTGATCGGGACGCACGCGTGGATGCGAGCGGACCGCTTCCTGACCCGGGACCGCGGGTTCTACCGCGCCTACTTCAAGCGGCTGAAGATCATCGATCCGTCGTCGAGCTGACGCCTTCGGCGCCCTCGTCCCGCTCGTCGGTCTCGGCCTCGGGACCGGGGTCCCCGACGTGGTCGACCACGGCGATCGCGGACGAACAGGATCCATCCGGCGACGGAGACGACCGCAGCGGCGGCGATCAACGCACCGAGCGCAACCAAGAAGGCGGTCTCGCGATCCACGGTGCGTCACGCTACCGGGAAATCGGCCGACCACGTCGAAGCAGCTTCCGTTCCCGCTGCCGCGATCGGCGGTCGACGCCTGCCGCGGAACAGCATCGCCGCGGCGATCGCGGTCATCCCGACGAGGACCCCAGCGACCGCCCACCCGTCGACGAGCGGTCGTTCGCGTGATTCGGATGAAGCTGCCGCGGTCGACGCCTCGAGCTCATCCTCGAGCTCGCCCACCTTGGTCCTGAGGTCGAGGACCTCACGGCGATCCTCGACGATCGCGCTCTCGAGTTCGTCGTTCTGGCGCTCGGCCTTTCGGATCTGTCGTCGCAGCCCATAGGCCCTCGACTGCAGCCGTGTGTTCTCTGTCAGGAGCTCCCCTTCGCGCGCGGTCGCCACGACGGAGATCGTGCCGAGGAGCTGTTCGCGGAAGCCTGCGACCGTGCACGGGTCGTTGCACAAGGCCACGGAGTAGTACGCGCCGGGGACATCGGGCACAGTGATGGAGGCGCGGAGCTCGAACGAGGAACCCTTCTCGTGCTCGACGGCGAACGTGCCAACTCGGATCGCCTGCGCCGGGATCGGCCGGCCCTCACGGATCTCCGCGCCTCGGGGCAGGAGGTACGCGTAGAACGGTCCCTCGTCGAGCAGGTCCCTTTTGGGTTTCGGGATCGAAACGTAGACCTCGGCGACGGCGGTCCGACCCGGGACGAAGTGGGTTCCGTCCAACTCGATGTAGGCGCCGCCGTTCGCGGACGCGGTGGTCGGGACGAGCAGGACGGTAGCGCCCGCGACCACGATCAGGCATCGGACGAAGCGCATCTCGACTCCTTTCGGGAGCGACGCAAACGCGGCTCTTCGAGCTCGACGAACACCAGACCCGCACCCCGGCCCAGGTGTTCCAGGGAACTTCGGGCGCTGTCGTCAGGTAGTTGTGGTGACGTCATCGGACGGAGCTCGGCTCACATCCGAACCGGCATCGAAGGGAGGACCGCCGATGTTCCGCAGGCTCACTCTCGCGCTCTCGCTCCTCGGTTTGGTGTCCGGCGCTTGCACCAGCGGCACCGAGCCGGGCTCGACCGGTCACGCATCGCTCGAGCTCACTCCGGGGACCCTTGTGTTGGGGACAGGACGAGGACCACTTTCACTCCACGTTCCCGACGGGGCGGTCCTGTTCTCGCGTCCGGGGGCCGTGGCCCGCTACGACGGCGCCATGGTCTACTCGACGACGCACTCCGAAGATTCCACCCTTCTCCGAACGATCGAGAGCTCGACCGGTGTAACCATGAGCTCGACCAGCGTCCGGGGGGCGTTCGATCTCGGCGTCGTCTCGACCAGCGGTCGCCTCGCCGCCCTCATCGAGCCCCTACCTCCCGGCTGGGACCGGCAGACGCCGATCCCTCGTGCCCGAACGCATATCGTGGTCGCGGATCCGACGGGCGCGGCCGCTCCCCGCAGATACGTTCTCGAAGGAAACTTCGAGCCCGAGGCGTTCTCCTCGAACGAACGCCGACTGTTCCTGATCCAGCACCTTCCCGCGGAGGCACCCTCCGCGTATCGGGTGGCGGTCCTGAACCTTCGTCGAGGCGAGGTGGGAGCCGTGTTCGGCCCGTTCAAGAGTCCTCCCGAGCGGATGCCGGGGATCCGTCTCCAGCAACTCGCGTCTCCGACAGGAGATCAGCTGTACACGCTGTACTCCAGCGCTCGTCCTGGCTACGCGCCGCACGAGACCGTCGCGGGTTCCTCCATCGTGTCGTTCGTTCACGTGCTCGACCTGGACGAGGGCTGGGCTCACTGCGTCGGGCTGCCGAGGGTGATGTGGGATCGGCCGGCCGGGTCGCAGGCCCTGGCGGCCTCTCCGGATGGCGAGTACGCCTACGTCGTCGACGCCCCGCGTGGGGTCGTCGCGGCGATGCATTCGTCGTCGCTCGAGGTGCGCGTGTCGGAGGTGACGTTCGGGTCGTCGGACGAGATCCGGCGGACCTCTGCCGTGACGAGCCCCGACGGCGACACCCTCTACGTAGCGGCCACGGGCAAGGGCTCGCTCATCACGGCGGTCGACGTCCGCACGTTCGAGATCGGCGCAACGTGGAGGCTCGATGATGGAGTGTCCGGGCTGGGGATCTCGCGCGACGGTTCGAAGCTGTACGCAGCGACGGCCGGCGCGGTGATCGTGCTCGACGCGGCGACGGGGTCCGAGATCGGAGAGGTTCCGGTCGCGGCACCGGACGAGGTCGTGAGCGTGCTGGCGATCGCAACCTGAACGCAGCTGCCGCCGGTCTCGGGCGCATGCGGACGGTGTCCGGGATGATAGGGAGATGCGTCTTCCGGTCATGCCCCCGGTCTCCCCGATGCTGGCGAAGTCCGTCAAGGAGATCCCGAGCGGTCCGTTCGGCTACGAGCCGAAGTGGGACGGGTTCCGGTCGATCGTCTTCCGGGACCAGGACGAGGTCGAGATCGGCAGCCGGAACGAGCGCCCGATGACCCGCTACTTCCCCGAGCTCGTCGAGGCGATCAAGGCGAACCTACCGGAACGGGCCGTGATGGACGGCGAGATCGTCGTCCCGGACGCGGAGATGCGCCGGCTCGAGTTCGAGATGCTGCAGCAGCGGATCCACCCGGCCGAGAGCAGGGTCAGGCTCCTCGCGGCGTCGACGCCTGCGCACTTCGTCGCGTTCGACCTGCTCGCGCTCGACGACGACTACATGCAGCGGCCTTTCGCCGAACGCCGCGACGCGCTCGACCGGGCGCTCGCGGACGCTCGATCGCCGATCCACCTGACGCCGGCGACCACCGACGAGCACGTCGCGGAGCGGTGGTTCGACGAGTTCGAGGGTGCCGGCCTGGACGGTGTGATCGCCAAGCCGCTCGAGGGGACCTACCAGCCGGACAAGCGGGTCATGTTCAAGATCAAGCACGAGCGGACCGCCGACTGCGTCCTCGCCGGCTACCGGCTCCACAAGAGCGGGCCCGACGCGGTCGGTTCGCTGCTGCTCGGGCTCTACGACGAGGCCGGCGTGCTCGCCAACGTCGGCGTGATCGGCGCGTTCCCGATGGACCGCAGGCGGGAGCTCCTCGAGGAGCTGCAGCCGCTGGTCACGACGTTCGAGGGGCACCCGTGGGACTGGGAGGAAGCGATGGCGCAGGCGCGCACGCCCAGGAGCGCCGAGGGGAGCAGGTGGAACCCGAAGAAGGACCTGTCGTTCGTGCCGCTCCGGCCCGAGCGCGTCGTCGAGGTGCGGTTCGACCACATGGAGGGCGACCGGTTCCGGCACACGGCGCAGTTCGTCCGGTGGCGGCCCGACCGTGACCCGGCCTCGTGCACGTTCGAGCAGCTCGAGGAGCCGGTGAGCTTCGATCTCGCCGAGATCCTCGGCGTCGAACGCTCGACGTAGGGCAACTCAGCCCGCGCGGGCGGCCCGGCGCTTCACCTCGGCGCGACGCTCGGCCTCGAGGCGCTCCAGGTCGACGTCGCTGGTGTCTAGGTAGGTCATCGCCCCGGCGATCGCGCGGTGGCCGGCGGTCCTGTCGATCAGGTCGTGCATCTCCCGCGCGACCCGCCGGTACGTGGGATGCCCCTGCGGGGACGAACGCAGCTCGATCAGGTGCATCGCCTCCCGAGCGCTCATCTGCATCACGAAACGGATCCGGTAGGCCATCGCCACGGCGAACTGGGCGACCTCCGGTCCGGCGTGCTCGGCGATCGTCGCCCACGTCGCGGCCGAGTCCTCCATGACGCGGTTCCACTCGTCGGTCATGCCCGCATCGCCGATCACCTCCGGCGTGTCGAACCCGTGGGAAGGCGACAGCGCCTGCCACTCGAGCGTGAGGAGCCGGTGGCGCTGGAGGTCTCGGAACGCGCCGTAGTCGCACAGGACGTCGAACCGGTACCCCGTGCGTTCGAACGCGCGGCCGGGTTTGTGCCGCCGGTTGCCGCGTTCGCCGATGTACGCGCGGAGCACCGCCTCCCGCTCGTCGGGGCTCATGGTGTGGGCGAGCGACTGCAGGCGGTCGTCGGGCAGGTTCGACGCGGCGTACATCGCGGCCGCGATCACCTTCTCCTCCCCCAGCGGGTCGAAGTCGGTGAGCGTCACGGTCTCGCGCGGTCCCGGCTCGACGCCCTCGGTGAACTTCCCGGTGACCTCGGCCGTCCCCTCGCGCGTCTCGGACAGGTACCTCGACCACGCCACGCCTCGGTCCTCGAGGTCGACGCGCTTGAGGAACGCGGGGATCACCTTGCGGAGCTCCACCAGCATGAGGTCGGCGTACTCGCGCACCTCCGCGAGCGGGTGCGCGCGCATCCTGAGCAGCATCTGCTCATAGGCCTGGCCGGTGGCGAACACGCCGAGGTTCGAGCGCGTGCCCGCAGGCAGGAGCACGCGCAGCGTGTCGCACGTCTTCGCGGTGATCGTCGAGCGGTAGATGAAGTCGGAATCGTTCGGGTCCTTCGGGAACCGTTCGGCGAACAGGTCATACAGGGGCTGGAACAGGCGCCCGTACGTCTCGAACGTCCGGGTCGCGTACGCCTCGTACGCCTCGCCCGCCGGACCGCCGGCGATCTCGGGCGGCACGGTCAGGCGCCACCGCCCACCGGGCAGGTCGTCGTAGCGCATGTACCGGGTCGACTGCTCGAGGTAGGCGGCCAGGCGCCCCCATTCGATCGCCTTCGCGAGGAGCTGGGACGCCTGCTCGCACGCCAGGTGCACCCCCCCGAGCTGCGCTACCGAGTCGTCGCCGAACTCGAAGAACACGCGGTCGAAGAGCTGCTCGGCCTTGTCGACCTTCACGCCCTCGAGCCCGGGGACGGTCCCGGCCTCGAGCGGCTCGGCGAACTCGTCGAGGAACAACCGTCGCAGCGACTTGGCCGTCCGCGAGTAACGGGCGAACAGCGCGCCCTTCACGACCTCGGGGAGGTTGACGAGCGCGAACACCGGCCCGTCGAGCTCGGTGAAGTGGGGGGCGAGCCGCGTGCGCTCCTCGTCCGTGAATTCCTCGCGGACGAACCAGAGCGTCACTCGTCGCCCGTCTCGCCGGTCGGACCGGTCGGGACGATCTCCTCGGCCGGGAAGAGCTCGACCTCCGTGCCGACCGGAACCACTTCACCCTGCGCGGGGTCCTGGGCCGCCACCTTGTTCTGGTTGTTCGGGCACAGCGGGTTCGGGGTCACGGTCTCGGTGGATTGCACCGGGACCAGACCCACCGCCCGCAGGTCGCGTTGCGCCGAGCCGAACGATTGACAGGTCACACCGGGAACGGCGACGGTCGACGGTCCCGACGAGACGAAGATCGTCACGGGGGACCCTGGCTCGACCTGCTCGCCTGCCGGGGGATCCGTCCGAGTGACCTCGCCTTCGGTGATGTTGTCGCTGGACTCCTCCTGGGGGCCAGCCGGCTCGAGGCCCAGTGAAAGCAGTTCGGCCTGTGCGTCCTCGAAGGACACGCCCGTCAGGATCGGGATCGCGACGAGTTCGGGCGCCCGGACGATCGTGAGGTTCACGATCGAGCCCCGTTCGACCTCCTCGTCCTCCTCCGGATCCTGCGCGACGACCGTGCCGGGCCGCTGCGTCTCGTCCTCGGCCGGTACCCGGCGCTCGATCACCGGCACGAGGCCGGCATCCTCGAGGATCCGCTCCGCTTCGGAGCGCGACTCGCCGATCACGCCCGGGACCGCCACCAACACACCCGTCTGCTGGCCGTCGTCGTCGGACAGGAGGGTCGTCGCCAGGAACCACAGCAGCAGCCCGAGCAAGCCGATCAGCACGAGCGTGACCGCGATCGGCACCCAGGCGTTGCGTTTCTCTTCTGGAGGCGGGAGCACCTGCGTCTGGGGTTGGCGGTCGAGCGCCTGGGTCGCGGCGGCAGCCGCCAAGAGAGGCGTCGCTTCGACCGGCAGGCCGCGCTTCACCCGGTCGAGGTCCGCGCGCATCTCCTCGGCCGACTGGTAGCGGTTGGCCGGGTTCTTCGACAGCGCCCGGAGGATCACTGCGTCGAGGTCGGGCGTGACGTCGTCGTTCAGCTTCGAGGGCGAGATCGGTTGCTCGAGTACCTGCTTGGACGCGACCGCCACCGGCGAATCGCCGAGGAACGGCGGACGGCCCGTCACCATCTCGTACAGCACGCAGCCGAGCGAGTAGATGTCCGACCGTCCGTCCACCGGCTGCCCTTGCGCCTGCTCCGGCGACAGGTACGAGGCCGTCCCGAGGATCGCCGCCGTCTGGGCGACGGTGTCGGCGGTCGTCGTGACCCGCGCGATGCCGAAGTCGGTGACCTTCACCTCGCCCTTGGGGCTCAGCATGATGTTGCCGGGCTTGATGTCCCGGTGGATCACGCCCTGCGCGTGCGCCGCCTCGAGCGCCGTGCACACGTCCTGGGTGATGTCGATCGCGCGGTCCGGCAAGATCCGGCCGCCACCGGCGAGGAAATCGGCGAGCGTGCGACCCTCGACGTACTCCATGACGATGTAGTGCACGCCGTCGTCCGACCCCGTGTCGAACACGGAGACGATGTGCGGGTGGCCGATGCGGGCCGCGGCCTGCGCCTCGCGCCGGAACCGATCGACGAACCCGTCGTCGTCGGCGAACTGCGGAGCGAGCATCTTGATCGCGACGGTGCGACCGAGGACCGTGTCGGTCCCCTGGAAGACCTTGGCCATGCCGCCGCGGCCGAGCTCGCGCTCGACGCGGTACCGGCCTCCGAGGACTACCTGCTCGCCGATCTCATCCTCCTCACCTCTGTTGTACGGCCAGGCTCAACTGGGCAGCGCGGCCTCCATCACGGCCCGCGCGATCGGAGCGGCCACCTGCCCCCCCGTCGCGTCGTTGCCAAGGCTACCGCCGTCGAGGACGATGACGGCGACGGCGACCACGGGAGCCTCGGCCGGCGCGAAGGCCACGAACCACGCGTGAGGGTCCGCGCCCTCGCCGTGCTGCGCGGTCCCGGTCTTGCCGGCCACGGTCACCCCCGGGATCTGCCCAAGGGTCCCGGTGCCGCTCTGGACCACGGCCACCATCATCTGCGTCATCGCCGCGGCGTTCTCGGGGGAGAGCGGCTCGGAGAACTCGTTCGGATCGAACGTCGCCACCACGCGCCCGCTCGGGTCTCGGATCTCGGTCACGAGGCGTGGCTCCATCAGGGATCCTTCGTTGGCGATCGCCGCTCCGACGAGGGCCATCTGGAGAGGGTTGGCGGCGACGTCCTGCTGCCCGATCGCCGAGATCGCGACGGCCGGCTCCCGCTGTTCGAACGTCTCGGGCGCCGGGAACACGCCGGACGTCCACGGGATGTCGAACGGCACGAGGTCCTCGCCCGCCTCGGCGGTGAACCCGTACAGGCGCGCCTGCTCCGCGAGCGCCTCGGCGCCGAGCTCGAGCCCGATCTCGCCGAACGTCACGTTGCACGAATCGCGGAGCGCCTCGGCGAGCGTGATCGTCGCGCGCCCACCCACGCAATGCGACCCGCCGAAGTTCTCGATCGTCTCGTCGGTGAGCGGCAGGTCGAGCTCGGGCGGGTTCGGCCACGTGCTCTCGGGACCGAAGCCGTTCTCGAGCGCCGCCGACGCGGTGACGAGCTTGAACGTCGAGCCCGGCGGGAACAGCTCGTCGCTCGCGCGGGACAGGAGCGGCTTCTCGGGGTCGGCGTTGAGGGCGTCCCACGCGTCGCGGACCTCCGCGGGGTCCTGCGACGCGAGCAGGTTCGGGTCGTAGGTGGGCTCGGCGACCAGGGCGAGCACGTCGCCGGTCGACGGATCGATCGCGGCGATCGCCACGTCGCCTCCCTCTGCCGCCGCGGCCGCCGCGGCGGCCTCCTGCACCTCGGGGTCGAGCGTGGTGACGATCGTCGCCCCCTGCTTGGGCCTGCCGAGCACGAGGTCGGTGAACGTCTGGGGGAGCAGCTCGGCGGCGTCGCCCGCGAGGTAGTCGTTGAACGTCGATTCGAGCTCGGTGCGGCCGAACGGGTACGAGTAGAAGCCGGTGACGTGGGCGTACAGCTCGCCCTGCAGGTACCGGCGCTGGAAGCGCAGCTCGCCCGGGCTCTTGCGGCTCGAGGCGAGGACGGTCGTGCCGTCGTTCGCGAGGATGCTTCCGCGGTCGACCTTGTACTCCGCGATCAGCAGGCGTTTGGCGTTGGCCGGGTTCTCGGCGATGCGGTCCGCGGCGAACACCTGGATGTAGTTGATCTGCAGGAACACGATCAGGAACAGGACGAGGAGCGCGAGGCCGAGCTTTCGGATCTGCCGCTCCATCGCTCACGTCCTCCTTCGCTCGAACTGGCCGCTCGAGACGCGCACGAGGAGCGCGAGCAACACGAAGTTCGAGATGAGGCTCGAGCCGCCGTAAGAGACGAACGGCAGCGTGACGCCGGTGAGGGGGATGACGCGCGTCACGCCCCCGACGATCACGAACGCCTGGATCGCGACGAGCGTGGAGAGGCCGACCGCGAGCAGCGTCGAGAAGCCGTCCGAGGCGCGCAGCCCGATCTGCAGGCCCTTGCCGACGAGCACGACGAACAGGAGCAGGATCGCCGTCGTGCCGAGCAGTCCGAGCTCCTCCCCGATCGCCGCGAAGATGAAGTCCGTCTCGGCGAACGGGATGATGCCGGGCGATCCCTGTCCCAGCCCGGTCCCGACGAGCCCGCCGGTGGCCATGCCGAACTGCGCCTGCGCCAGCTGGCCGTACCCGATCCCGAACACGTTGTCGGGATCCAGCGCGTGCAGCCAGATGTCCACGCGGAGCTGGACGTGGTCGAACAGGACCCACCCGGCGAACGCGCCGACCGCGAACAGCAGCAGGCCGATGACGAGGTACGCGGCCCGCCCGGTCGCGACCCAGAGCATCACGACGAAGATCCCGAAGTACAGGAGCGACGCGCCGAGGTCGCGCTGGACGAACAGGATCGCGAGCGAGGCTCCCCACGCGAGCAGCACCGGCCCGAGATGCTTGACGGGCGGAAGCCGCAACGGACCGATCCGCGACGTGGCGACCTGGAGCAGCTCGCGCTTCTGGTTCAGGTACGACGCCAGGAAGATCACGATCAGGACCTTGCCGATCTCGGCGGGTTGGAACCCGAGCGGACCGATCTGCACCCACAGTCGGGCGCCGTTGATCGTCTGACCGATGCCCGGCACGACCGGCAAGAGGAGCAGGAGCAGGCCGAGGAGCCCGATCGTGTACGTGTACGCGTCGAGCATCCGGGCGTCCCGGACGACCATGAGGGTGAGCGCGAACGCGATCAGCCCCACGAGCACCCACGTCGCCTGTTCGGCCGCGAGGCCGCCGGAGAGGCGGAAGATCATCGCGAACCCCATGCCGACGAGCACGGCCGCGGTCGGGAACAAAGCGGGGTCGGCACGCGGAGCGAACGCGCGGATGGCAAGGAGCCCTCCGACGTAGCCGCCGGCGAAGATCGTGGCGTACAGGCCGAACGTCGCCGGCAGCTGCCCCCGCTTGCCGTACCCGGCGATCACGTACGCGCCGATCGACAGGACGAGCGCGAGCACGGTGAACGCGATCGCCGGCCCGAGCGCCGTGCGGCTCCGGGAAGCCGCGCGCAGGCTCACGAGCCGTTGGGCTGGAAGCGCTCGACGTCCTTGCGGATCTGCTCCACGATCGCGTCGGCGCCGGCTCGGTCGTCGGCCGTGATCCCGTTGGTGAGCGTTCGGTACGGAGCGAGCGACTGCGCATCCTCAGCCGGGATCGTGGTCTCGACCACGACTGAGTTCAGCTCGACACCGGCCACATCGGTGGGCACGCCTCGGAAGATCGCGACCCGCCCGTCCGAGACACCGACGAACCACTGACGGTCCAGGTAGAGCTTCCCCCCGACCACCCCGAGCACCAGCACCGCCACCGTCACCCCACACCACAGCGCGACCTTCCTCCCCCGACGACCGGAGGACCGACGTGGGGTCTGAGGAGGAGTCGGTCTCGTGGAGCGAGCGGGCGACGCAGCCGCGCGGGAATCAAGTGTGGTGACGCTCCCGCTTGCGCGGCTGCGGCGGGGACCCGTGAGCGGAGGCGAGACCGGCGACGCCCCGAGACCCGACGCCTCCGGAGGTGGCTCGGGGATCGGCGCTCCGACGATCGTGATGTCCGAGCGCCGAGGGATGGGTCGCTGCTGGGTGGGCTCGTGGGGCCTCTCGGCCTCGACCGTCGGCTCGGCGTCCGCGCCGTCGTCGACGAAGTCCAGGATCACCGCGGTGATGTTGTCGATCCCGCCGGCCCGGTTCGCGTCCTTGACGAGGCGGTCGACCGCGTCCTGCGGGTCGGCCGCATCCTGCAGGATCTCGCCGATCTGCGCGTCGGAGACCATCCCGGTCAGGCCGTCCGAGCACAGCAGGAGCCGGTCCCCGTTCGAGACGACGATGTCGGTCTCGTCGACCTGCACGGCGGCGTCCACACCGAGCGCCCGGGTCAGGATGCTGCGGTGCGGGTGGGTCTCGGCCTCCTCCGCGCTGATCTCACCCTCCTCCACCATCTTGTGGACCAGCGTGTGGTCCTCGGTCAACAGCGAGAGCTCCCCGCCTCGGTACAGGTACGCGCGCGAGTCGCCGACGTGTGCGAGATGGACGCGGTCGCCGTCGATCAGCGCGGCGGTGAGCGTCGTCCCCATGCCGGAGACGCTCCGATCCTGCTGCGAGCGCTCGAAGACGGCGCGATTGGCCTCTGTGACCTGCTCGGCGAGCGTCCCCGAACGCTGCTCGAACAGCTGTTGGACGGTCTCGAGCGCGAGGTTGGACGCGACCTCTCCTCCCCGGTGCCCGCCCATGCCGTCGGCCACGGCGTACAGCGGCGCGATGACGAGGTAGGAGTCCTCGTTCCCCTCCCGGACCTGCCCGATGTCGGACGCGGCGCCGACCGAGACCTTCATCGCCGAAGCTCCAGGACGGTCTTCCCGACCTTGACCACGTCGCCGGCGTGCACCTCGACAGGGGCCTGGACCCGGCGATCGTTCAGGAAGGTACCGTTGGTCGAGCCGAGGTCCTCGACGAACCAGGAGCCGTCCCGGTCGACGAGTCGGGCGTGCATCTGTGAAACGTACGTGTCCTGGAGACGAATCGCACATCCGTGGCCCCGCCCGACCTCGGCCGGACTGCTGAGTCGAACGGTCTTCGCCCCGTCGCCTCCGGCGTCGTGGACCACGACCTGCGTCGGGGTTTTCCCCCCTCGGGAGGCCTTCGCCGCAGGGGCCGCCGCAGGCGTTCGCATCTGAGATGTGGCAGCGCGCCGCCGCCCGCTCACGTCCGTCGCGACCGATCGGAGCGCGCGGAACACGAAGAAGTACAGGAGGACGAGCAGGCCGTACTTCAGGACCGAAAGGATGAACGGCGACACGTCATCCGCTCCGGAACTCGAGGATCGTCTCACCGATCGTGATGCGGTCGCCGTCCTCCAACAGATGCTCCTGGATCGGCGCGCCGTTCACCAGCGTCCCGTTGGTCGAACCCAGATCGCTGAGCGCGAAGCCGCCGTCGGTCCGCCGGACCTCCGCGTGCTGTCGCGACGCTCCGGCGTCGTCCACCACCACGTCGCACTCGGGCAGGCGGCCGATCGTCACCTGCGGCCGGTCCAGCGGGTGGCTCTTCCCGTCGGCCAGGGAGACGAGCGATCCGCGCCCTCCGGCGTCGGGCTGCGGGGCAAGTTCCACCTCGCCCTCGACGAAGGACGCCTCACACTCGAACCGTCCCTTCCCCAGTGCGCCGTCCACCTCGAACTCGACCTCGGGCGGCCCCACGAGCCCCCACCCGCGCTCGGCCGCCGCCTCGCGAACGACCTGCTTCAGCTCGGAGACCAGGGCCTGCTCGGCCTGTTCGAACCGCGAGCCGTCCTGCTCCGACAGCGTGAAGACGTAGCGGTTGGGCGCCCAGACCTCGCGGACGCCGACGGTCTTGCCGGAATCCATCTCGCGCATGAGTCGCTTCGCGAGCTCGACCGGCTGCAGTCCCGATCGGAACGTGGTCGCGAAGAAGCCTTCGACGAGACCGCCGAGGCGTCGTTCGAAGTCGCGGAGGATGGGCACGTGTCAGTTTGTTTGCGCTGGTCAGGAGCGTTCGCGGGATTCTACCCTTCGGTGCCGCCCGGGAACCTCCGATGGCCCACTGCTACGATGCCGGACCCCGCGGGCGAGTGGCGGAATTTGGCAGACGCGCAGGATTCAGGTTCCTGTGTCCGCAAGGACGTGGGGGTTCAACTCCCCCCTCGCCCACCGCAGTGAGGGCGCCTAGCCCGCGTCGCCGTCACCGTCCCGTTCGGGCTCGTCAAGCTCGGGGACGAGGCGGAGCTCCGGCGTTCCCGGCACGGTCGGCAACGACGAGGCCGGCTCCTCCATCCCGACGAGCACGCGTGTGACGTTCGGGAAGTCGAGAGGAGCCGCGCCGGCGCCGTAGCCCGCGGTCTCCACCCGGATCGCCGGGAGCTCCCCGTAGCCCTCCACGGTCGCTGCCAGGATCGCCGCACCGGCGGCGTTCGTGAGCTCGGCCGTGACGCCGCGGGAGTAGAGCGGCGCGCCGCGAAGGAGCTCGACCACCGTGGGTGAGGGGATCGGCATCGCCCCGTGCTCGGTCCTCATCATCCCGAGACCGGTCGGCACGGCGGAGGCGAAGACGCGTTCCACGCCGAGCATCGTCAGGGCGAGCGCCGCGCCGGTCACGACGACGATCAGGTCGAGGCCTGCAACCGCGTGGAAGGTCACGGTCTCCAGATCCCGCCGCTGTACGCGAGCCTCGGCGTCGGCGTACCGGCGCAGGATCCGGTGCGCGAGCTGCGAGGACTCGGTCGGCAGGTTCGAGGCGTCGAGCAGCGCCCGCACGCTCGCGTAGGTCCTGATCACGCCCGCGGTTCCCGAGGTGTGGACGCCGAGCCGGACGGCAGGGATCCCGTGCTCGTCCACCTCCTCGATCTCGAGGTCGAACGGTTCGAGCGGCAGGGTCGAAAGGTGTGCTCGGAGTTCGTCCAGGTCGACGCCTGCGTCGATCAGCGCGGCCAACGCCGAGTCACCGGAGATCCCGGCGATGCAATCGAAGTAGGCGAGCCGCATCGACAGAGAGAGTCCCGCCCCGCTCGTCCGCGAGGGGGTTGATTGTATACTCGGCCCCTCCGAAAAGCCGCAGGTCAGCGGCCACATCGGCCAACCGACGATGAACTTCTCCACCGAGACCCTCAGCCGACTGGTCCTGATCGCGATCGGTCTGGGCGTCCTGGCGCTCGCGCTGTCGGCATTGGCGCCGGGACGCAGGCGCAAACAGGGACCCATCGAGGTCGACGAGGTGTTGCACGGGATCCTCGAGGGGCAGTCGAATCGGATCGCCCGGTTGGAGGGGGCCGTTCGTGCGCTCGCCACCACCGATCGCCGGCACGAGGGGTTGATCGAGGGCGCCGTTCGCCACGTCGGCTTGGTGCGGTACGACGCGTTCGAGGACGTCGGTGGGCGACTCTCGTTCTCGTGCGCGTTGCTCGACGATCACGGGAGCGGTGTGGTCATGACCTCGATCAACGGACGCGCTGATACTCGTGTCTACGCCAAACCGGTTTCGGAGGGGGAGAGCCAGTACAACCTGTCCCTCGAGGAGGAAGAGGCGATCCGGCAGGCACTCTCGGGGCCACGCGTGGTGAGCGCCACATGATCTGGCGCAAGGACGATGCAGGGGCGGACGGCGCCCGCGAAGACGGCGCGACGTCGGCCAAGAGGTCGAGAGCGGCCGAAGGCGACGGACGACGAAGAACGGAGGTGCCACGGATGGCGGAACAGGGAGGAGAGGTCACGATCGTCGGGCAAGGGGCGAAGCTCGAGGGGACGGTCGTATCCGCGGGCTCGCTTCGGATCGACGGGCAGGTGAAGGGGCAGATCAATGCGGAGGGCGACGTGCTGCTCTCGCCGCAGAGCCAGGTCGAGGCCGAGATCCGGGCCCAGAACGTGGTGGTGGCCGGGCGGTTCAAGGGCGCGATCACGGTGAAGGGGCGCGCCGAGCTCGCCAGAGGAGGCCGGGTCGAAGGCGACATCACCTCGAAGACGCTCGTGATCGAGGAGGGGAGCGTCTTCCAGGGACAGTCGATCATGGACCAGCAGGCATCCCAGCAGGCAGCCGCCGCCAAAGCCGGCGCACCCGCCAGGTCCTCCGAACCGGCGGCCGAGGAGGCCACGGTCTAGCGTGCTCGACGTCCGGGCGATCCGGGAGGACCCCGAGCGGTTCCGCCGGGGACTCGCGCGCCGGAACCTCGGGGAAGCCGTCGACGAGATCCTCTCCCTGGACCAGCGCCGTCGCGAGCTCACGGCCGAGGTCGAAGAGCTGCGAGCCGAGCAGAACCGCGCGAGCAAGGCGATCGGGGGAGCCGATGGCGAGGAGAAGCGCCATCTGATCGCGGAGGTCGGCGCGGTATCGGCTCGGATCAAGGAGCGGGAGCCACAGCTCGTCGAGGCGGAGACGGAGCTCTCGGAGCTCCTCGCGAAGACGCCGAACGTGCCGCACGAGTCGGCGCCCGACGGCTTCACCGAGGAGGACGCCGTCGAGGTGCGGGCCCACGGGCAGCTGCCGTCGTTCGGGTTCGAGCCGCGGGACCACGCGGTGCTCGGCGAACTCCTCGGGGTCCTGGACACCGAGCGCGGCGCACGGACGAGCGGCTCACGGTTCGTCTATCTGTTGGGCGACATCGTGTTCGTGCAGTTCGCGCTCGTGCGCCATGCGCTCGACATCCTTGCCGCCAAGGGATTCGCCCCTGTGATCCCGCCGGTCCTGGTCCGGGAGGACGCGATGTACGGCACCGGATTCCTACCCACCGACGAGGTCAACATCTACGTCACCCGGGAGGACGAGCTGTACCTCGTCGGGACCTCCGAGGTCTCCCTCGCCGCGTACCACCTCGGCGAGATCCTGGAAGAGCCCGAACTGCCGGTCCGGTACTGCGGCTACAGCACGTGCTTCCGCCGCGAGGCCGGCTCGTACGGCAAGGACCTGGGCGGGATGTTCCGCGTCCACCAGTTCGACAAGGTGGAGATGTTCTCGTTCACCACGGCCCGAGGACTCGTGGGACGAGCACGAGTTCCTCGTCGGCGTCGAGGAGGAGATCATCGGCAACCTGGGATTGCCCTACCGGGTCGTGAACGTCGCCGCCGGGGACCTCGGGGGCTCGGCCGCCAAGAAGTACGACATCGAGGTGTGGCTCCCCGGGCAGGACCGTTACCGGGAGCTCACGTCGTGCTCCAACACCACCGACTACCAGGCGCGCCGGATGCAGACGCGCGTTCGGCGGTCATCGGGCGAGATCGAGGTGCTCCACACGTTGAACGGAACCGCGACCGCGGTCGGCAGGACGCTGATCGCGATCCTGGAGAACTTCCAGCGCGAGGACGGCGGCGTCGAGCTCCCGTCCGCGCTGCAGCCTTACCTGCCCGAAGGCGTTCGAGAGCTGCTTCCGAAGATCTAACGCCGCTGGTCGGGGCCCGGCGGCAGCCCGCTCATCATGTTCGCGAGGTCGCGGTACCGGCCCTCGAGCTCGCGGTGCGCCGTCACGTCCAACGCCACCCCCTGCCAGAAGCGCGGCTTGCCGTCCTCGTCCCGGACGAGCACCGCGCGGCTGTCGAGCACCACGACACGGCCGTCGGGACGGACGATGCGGAACTCCTCGTTGAACGGCTCGCCGGTCTCCTCGCACCGCGCGTTGGCGGCGAAGACGCGTTCGCGATCGTCGGGGTGCACGAACTCGCCGAGGTGGGAAGGATCCGCGAGCAGCTCCTCGCTCGAGAGGCCGAAGATCTCCTCCGCCTGAGGGCTGAGGTAGCTGAACCACGTCTGGTCGGGAGGGCCGCCGACCTCCTCGATGAACGTGATGGCCGGGATCTGCTCGACCAGCGTCCGGTACCGCTCTTCAAGGAGGCGGAGGTTGCCCTCGGCCTCTTTGCGGTCGGTGATGTCGAGCGCAACCCCGTGCCAGAAGCCGGGGGCTCCTCTCGTCGTCGCGGACCAGGACCGCGCGGTCGTGGATCCATCGGAACCCGCCGTCCTTGGTCATCTGCCGGAACTCCTCGTCGAACGGCTCGCCCGTCTTCTGCACGCGCATGCTCGCGGCTCTGATCCGTTCGAGATCGTCGGGATGGAGGGTGTGGACGAAGAAGAGCGGATCGTTCATCGCTTCCCCCGGCGTGAAGCCGAGGATCTGTTCGATCTGCGGGCTCATGTACGCGAAGCGCGTCTCCTCCGGCGCCTCGGGGCTCGCGTACTCGAGGTAGGTCATCGCCGGGATCGCCTCGACGAGCGATCGATAGCGCTTGCGGACCTCCCGCCGGTCCCGGTCGATGCGGCGAGCCTCCGTGATGTCCATGATGAGACCCTGGATCTCGCTCGGTCGGCCGAGTGCGTCCCTCGAGAGCACGTGGGCCCGGTCGCGCACCCACCGGATCCCCCCTCACGGTGAAGGATCCGGTACTCCATCTCGAAGCCTCCGGTCTCCGACACGTGCTCGTCGATGCTCCGGACCTGATCACGGTCATCCGGATGTACCGTCTCGAGCCATCGCTCGGTGTCGGCCCAGTCCTCGAGCTCGTACCCGAAGAGGGCCGAGAGCTGCGGGCTCGCGTATCGGAGGCGGTACCCGCGCCCGCCCGGGCTCACTTCGGCGATGTAGATGACGCCCGGCACCTGCTCCGTGAGGTCCCGGTAGAGGAGCTCGGTCTCGGCGGCGGCTCGCTCAGCCTCCTTTCGAGCTGTGACGTCGATCAGCACGCCCTGGAACGGCCCGGGGCTGCCATCGGCGTTCCGCGAGATCGGAGCCGCCTGGTCGGCGACCCAGACGATCCGGCCGTCCTTGTGAAGGAAGCGGTACTCCATCGCGAACGGCTCGCCCGTCGCCTCCGATCGCATGGCGGCCGCAAGCACCGCGACCCGGTCGTCGGGGTGCAGGCGTGACACCCAGAAGTCGTCGGAGACGTGCCATTCGTCGACCGTGTAACCCGAGGAGCTGTTCGATCCGGGGGCTCGTGTAGCTCGCTTCCATGCCTTCGGGCCGGTCGGTCTCCCAGGTGTAGGTGACGGCGGGGATCTGCTCGGCGAGGAGGCGATACCGTTGCTCCGCTTCCTTGAGCTCCTGCTCGGCCCTGCGGCGCTCCCCGATCTCGAGCGCCATCATCGCGTTCGCCTCCTCGAGCTCGGCGGTACGCGCCGCGACGCGGAGTTCGAGACCGTCGCGCGCCTGCCGGAGCTCCTTCTCCACCTGCTTCAGCTCGGTGATGTCGAGCTGGACCCCGAGCCAGTGGAGCGGGCGGCCGTCCTCGTCGCGAACGAGGTTGGCCACGTCGCGGAACCACACCACGCGGCCGTCGCTCGCGATCAGCCGGTACTCGCGGCTCCAGGGGCGGCCGGTCTCGTTGTGCAGGTCGTGCGCGGCGAGCGTCTCCTCACGGTCGTCCGGATGGAGCAGCTCCATCCAGATGTCGGGCTGCTCGAGCCACTCCTCGCGCGAGTAGCCGAGCGCCGTCTCGACGTGGGAGCTCATGTACATCGTCCGGCGGTCGTCGTCCGGCGCGACCTGGTAGATGACCGCGGGGAGGTTCTCCACGAGGGCGCGGTACTTCGCCTCGTCCGTGCTGCGCTCGGCGTCGCCTTGCCTGCCGGCGTGGTCGCGTTCGTTCGTGCCCGTGCTCATGGCGTTCGACCATGGTGGCAGAAACCGAGAGGAAGTCGCCAGAGCGGCTACCCTTCCGGCGGGAGGGTGGCCGAGCGGACGAAGGCGGCGGTCTTGAAAACCGCTAGCGGGGCGACTCGCTCCCGGGTTCGAATCCCGGCCCTCCCGCCACCGACCTAGCCGCCGTCGCGACCGACGACGAACCAGATCCCGTGGACCGGTTCGTCGCCGAGGTTCCAGAGGCGGTGCGGCAACGTCGAGTCGAACGCGATCGAGTCGCCGGGCTCGAGCTCGTGGCGCTCGAACCCGAGCTGGACGCCGAGGCGCCCGGACAGCACGTGGCCGTACTCGCGGCCGGGGTGCCGCATCAGTCGATCGTCGGGCGCAGACGAGCCGCCGACGTCGTAGATCACGTGGAGGAAGTCGACGTCCTCGTGCTGGTGGCTCGTCAAGCGCTCCCACGTCACGCCGGAGTCAAGCTCGAGCACATGTCGCTCGGCCGGGTGGACCACCGGTGCCCCGATGATCGCGGTCTCGGCGTCGGCGCCCACGGCCGACGCCATCGAGAGCTCGTGCTCGTGGACCTGGAAGATGTGGTCGAGCGACACGCCGAGCTCGGTCACGATCGCGTACAGCGTGCTCACCGACGGTTTGGACTGCCCGGACTCGATCTGCGAGATCAGGCTCGCCGAGACGCCGAGCCGGCGCGCGAGTTCGCGCTGGCTGATGCGCGCTCGCTCCCGCTCCTCGCGGAGCCGGGACCCGATGTCGCCGAGCTCACCCGCCATGCTTCCCCTCACCGCCGGCGCCAAGGATAGCCCCCCTCAGATCCCCGGAAGCTTGAAGCCCGACTTTGCGACGACGTGGTCCCTGGACTCGGCGGCCATCCGTTTGACGGCGGGCCAGTCCACGTGCAGCAGCTCGCCATGCCGTTTCATCACGCGACCGGCGATCAGGACCGTGTCGACGTTCCCGGTGTCCATCCCCGCTACGACCGCCGTCGTCGGGTCGTTGAGCGGCGTGACGTTCATCCGATCGGTGCGGAGGATGATGAGGTCGGCCTGCTTGCCCGGCGTCAGCGTCCCGATCTTCGAGTCCAGTCCGTTCGCCCGGGCGCCTTCGACGGTGGCGTAGGCCAGCACCTCACGCGTCGACACCGGGTCCTTGCCGTCGCCGGCGGCCAGCCCTCGTTGCAGCGACAGCACCGACCGCATCTGGTTGAACATGTCGGCGGGCACGTTGGTCTCGACGTCCACGCTGAGGCTCGGGCGGAGGCCCCGATCGAGGAACTTCTGGATCGGTGGCATCCCGTGGCCCATCATCATCTCGACCGGCGAGGCCAGCGAGACCGTGCCGCCCGTGTCGACGATCATCGAGATCTCGGTGTCGTTCAGCGTCGTGCAGTGGATGTAGGTGGTGTCCGAACCCAGGAGCCCGGCCTCACCGAACTCCTGGACCTTCCCGTCCTGGCCGTAGCTCCCCACGCCGACGTGCGTCGTGATCCGCGCACCGGTCTCTCTGGCGAGCTTCCAGTGGTCGCGCGTGACCTCGAAGTCGGTGAACTCGGGACCGGGAGCCGCGAGCGCGAGGGTCAGCTTCTGGTCCTTGGTGGAGAAGTACTCGGTGGCGGCCCGGACGAACCAACTCGGCTGGCGCTCCTCCCACTTCCCCCACCACGGGAACCCGTAGGCGAACACCGCTCGCAGTCCCGAGTCCTTCAGCGCCTTGATCACCGCGTCGGTGTGTGCGGGCGAGCCCTGGATGTGCGACCAGTCGAGCAGGGTGGTGATCCCGGCGTCGATGGCCCCGAGGGCGGAGACCAGGTTCCCGACGTAGGCGTCCTCCGGCCGGAACGCCGGCGCGAGCTTGTGGAGGACGAACGAGATGTAGCTGGTGCGGCCCTCCAGTGGCACGTCGGTGCCGATGTTGCGGAGGAGCCCCTCCCAGATGTGGCGATGGGAGTCGACGAACCCGGGCATCACGATCATGCCGGTGGCGTCGATCACCTCGACCTCGCCATTGGACAGGTCGGGGCCGACGGCGAGGATCCTGTCGCCGTCGACGAGAACGTCACCCGCGGTGAGGTCGCCGATCTCCGGGTCCAGGCTGAGCACGGTTCCGCCCCGGATCAACTTCCGATCCGTCGGCGCGACGCTGAAATCGCTCCCCGACGGATAGAACGCGGGGAGGTCGGCCTGCTTCGCGGGTCGGCTCCCGGTCACCAGGCGCCGGGCGCGCTTGTAGTTCCGCTTCACGAGCTCCTTGATGTCGGAGAGCTGGTACAGGGCGATGCCGATGACCACGAGCACCCCGATGACGATCAACCCGTACTCGCCGGTGAGGCCCAGGAACGGAAGGATCGTGATGATCAGGGAAAGGAGCACGGACGCCACCACCGCGCCCAGGAACGTGGCCCTGCCTCCGGACAGCGCGGCACCGCCGAGCACCGCAGCCGTGATGCTCTCCAGCGCGTAGCTGTCCCCGATCGTCGCGTTGCCGATACCCGATCGGGCCATGACGAAGAAGGACGCGAGGGCTGCGAACAGCGCCGCCAGCACCAGCGCTCGACCGCGAACCCACGTCGTGCGGACGCCACTCCGCTTCGCCGAGCGTTCGTCGAACCCCACGGAGCGCAACTGGAGTCCGGTCCCCCGTGCGTAGAGCCAGTAATCGAGCAACGCGGCCCCGATGAGGACCACGAGGAACATGATCGGCACCGGACCGATGGTCGTCCCCAGCCACGACGTGAAGTCGCGGTTGATGACCCCTTCGGGCGATCCCCGCAACGTGAGCGAGATCCCGTTCAGGATGCTGAGCGTGGCCAGCGTCGCGATGATCGACGGGATCTTGACGCCGAGGACGAGGCCGGCGTTGATGAGTCCGAGACCCAGCGCGGCGAGGAAGACGACGCCGACGCCGAGCAGGATCTGCGGCGCGGTTGATTCGGGCCCGATCAGGAACGAGGCCAGCACGACGCCGAACGTCACCATCGCCCCCACCGACAGATCGAGGTAGCCCACGAGGAGCGCGTGGGTCTGGCCGATCGCCACCGCGGCCAGCGGCGCCGCCAGGATGAGGATGCTGGTGATGTTCGTCGCGTTGATGAACCCGGGGAACCGCGACGTGGTGTACAGAGCGACGATCACGATCAGCAGGAACTGCAACGCGACCGGCATCCAGAGCCGGAACCGGACGATCTTCCGCCACTTGTTCTTGTCTCGCGCATCGCGAACGACCTTCCGGACGGCTCGCCTGGCCGAATCGACGCGCGCGGTCACGGCCCGCTCCGCGAAGGTGCCTTCGGGACTGCCGCGCCGAGCGGCGACCGCCCGGCCCGCGACATCCCCGGGCCGCGGACGATCGCCTCCACGATCCGAAGCTCGTCGAGCTCGTCGCCCGGGATCTCCTCGACGATCTGGCCGCGCGACATCACGAGGACCCGGTCGCACAGTCCCGCGAGCTCGAGCGGGTCGCTCGACTTGACGAGCAGGGCGGTTCCCGCGTCGCTCCGTGAGCGCAACGCCGCGTAGATGTCGAAGCGGGAGCCGACGTCGACGCCCTGCGTGGGCTCGTACGCGAGGATGACGGCCGGCTCCTTCAGGAACGATCGCGAGACCGCCACCTTCTGCTGGTTCCCGCCCGAGAGGAACTGCACGGGCTGCTCGAGGGATGGTGTTCGGATCTCGAGCCGGTCGATCAGCGACTCGACGGTCCTGCGTTCCTTGCGCCGGCGCAGGAAGCCGAGCGCCGCGAACCGTCGGAGGGACTGGATCGTCGAATTGACCCGCACGCCGAGCACCGGCATCAACGACTCGTGCTTCCGGTCACCCGGAAGCAGCATGATCCCGGCCTTCACGGCTTCGTGTGTCGAGATCAGCATCAACTCCTTGTCGCGACAGGCGACCCTCCCCGCCCGGGGGGGCTGCTGACCCGATAGGCAATCGAAGAGCTGCGGCTGGCCGTTGCCTTCGGCCCCCGCGATCCCGACGATCTCCCCGCTCTTCAGGGTGAAGCTCACGGGGCCGAACGACTGACCCTGGAGGCCGTCGACGACGAGCACCTCACGCTCCTCGCGCGCAGCATCCGACGGCGGCGGGAAGGCCGCCTCGAACGGGCGGCCGACGATCAGGTCGACCAGTGCCGATTCGCTGGTTCCGCTTGCGTCGAACGTGCCCTGGCTCCGACCATCCCGCAGGACGGTGATCCGGTCCGCGATCTCGATCACCTCGGGGAGGCGATGGCTCACGTAGACGACCCCGACCCCTCGCCTCCTGCAGGCCGCGACGGTTCGGTGGAGCGCCTCCACCTCGTTGGGGCCGAGCGCCGTGGTGGGCTCGTCGAGCAGGAGCACCTTGGGATCGACGACGAGGGCCTTGGCCACCTCGAAGAGCTGGCGCTCGGCGAGCGTCAGGGATCCCGCGGGCGCGTCGGGGAAGAGCTCGAGCTCGAGGTCGAACTCCCTGAGGATGCGGCGCGCCCATCGCTTCCGCCGCCGGAACGGAGGTCGCTGGTCCGGCGGCGCCGCGAGATAGAGATTGTTCTTGACCGGCTGGGCCAGGATCAGCGACGTGTCCTGGTACGCCATCGCGAGGCCCAGCTTCCGGGCCTCGGCCGGCGAGTCCCGCTTGAGGCGTTCGCCCCCGATCCGGACGGTGCCTGTGTCCGGGTCGACGAACCCGCTGGCGATCCCGAGGAGGGTCGACTTCCCGGAGCCGTTCTCGCCCACGACGGCGTGCACCTCGCCGGCGCGGCAGTCGAAGCTGACGTCGGTCAGCGCTCGAACCGCGCCGAACTGACGGGACACGCCCCGCAGTTCGAGGACTATGCCTCCGGTGGCCGACCCTCCTTCGGAACCGTCATCCATCATCCTTCAGGGAACATCAGGCCCAGCACCTCGTCCGGGACGAGCGAGGTGCCCGACACCGTCGGGGTGACCCGATCCGGGTTGCAGTCATCCGCAGTGACTTCCCGCATGACGTGCGGAACAACGATCTCGGCCGGGATCGTCGCACCCGCGATGTTCATCATCTGGGCCGTCACGGCGGTCCGAGACTGGAAGTTGCCGCCTGCCGAGTAGTAGATGTGGTAGTTCGGGATGCCCCGCTCCACCCAGTCGCAGAACAGCGTCTGCTCGTCGGTTCGGAGCGCCATCGTCACGTCGTCGAGCGGGATGCCCAGCTCGTCGTAGGCCTGCAGTGCCGTGTACATCCCGTCCGCGTACTCGTAGGCGTACCCCTTGATGTCGGGGTCCGTCGACAGCATCCCGAGGACCGCCTCCAGCGCCACGTCGTTCAGCCAGAACGTGTCCACCGGGTCCGAGACCAGCGAGATCGAGTCCTCCAGCGCGGGTGTGAGGCACTGCTGCCAGCCGAGGGACAGCGCGTTCCCCGGCGTTCCGCCCAGGACACCGATGCTCCCCGAGTCGATCCCGTCGTTCAGCACCGTCGCGAAACTCTCGCCGAGGGCGCACAGGTCCTCACCGACGACGCTCAGGTAGTCCTGGCCGGGGATGAGCGCTCCCTCCTGGCTAGGCAGGCCGACCCAGCCCGCAGAGAACGGGACGTACGGGACGCCCGCCTCCTCGGCGGCGACGATCGCGTCGGCGATCGCGACGCCCGCGTCCGGGTACCCGATGATGAAGTCGGCACCCCGCTGCACCAGGAAGTTGATGTCCCCGGCGGGAACCGCCGGGTCCTGGTCCCAGAGGGCCTCGGTCGAGACGATCGTCCCGATCTCCGGGTACGTGAGCGCCTGGAGGATCGCCTCCATGTGGGTCACCGCGCGCCAGACGTTGAGGTGTCCGCCGCCGTCCGCGTAGCCCATGACGAGGTCGCCACCGCTGCCGGTGTCGCATTCAGGCTGCGACCAGCACTCCATCGCCGTGTCGATCGTGGCCTGGTCGAGGTCCTGCTCGGCCCGAGCGATCGAGGCCAGGACGATGTCCGGCACCTCTCCGACCGGCCCGAGCGCCTTCTCCACCAGCGCCGGGTCGGCATCGGTACTCTCTCCGAACTCCGCCAGCGGCCCCTCGGCTCCGGTGGCCGCCGTTTCGCCACCGGCGTCGCCGGTCGCGGTCGGCTCTTCGTCGTCGCCACCGCCACATGCCGCCGCTACCAACGCCAGCATCGCGACGACGGCGACGACCTTGATGATCCGTTGCATGTTCCTCCTCCCGTGGATCGATGACCTATGCTCCGACGGATCGGTGATGCTTGCCGTCCCTCCTTTCTCACCCTGTCCCGTCGCCGGAACTGCCGCTCGTCTGCACTTCGATACCTCCCGTGCCCTTCCGTTGCCGGAGCACGTGTTCGACGCCGCGGATGATCCGGTCGCCCGATACGAGCATGCCGCCGATGATGACGAGACCGAACACGACGAACTGCAGTGCCGTGGGCAGTCCCATCACGCGCATCATCTGGTCGAGTCCTGCCAAGAAGAAGGCCGCGGCCCAGGTCCCCAACGGGCTGGCCAGTCCACCGGTGAGCGAGGCGCCGCCGATCACGACGGCGGCGATCGGACCCAGCAGGTACGGGATCCCGATCGTGCTGTTCGGCGTCTGCAGGAACGAGGCGAGCAGGATCCCGGCCACGCCGTAGAAGACGGCGGCGACCACGTACGCCGCGACCTGGTTCATGTTGACCCGCAGACCGGCGATCCACGACGCGGTGGGGTTCGCGCCGACGACCTGGAACCGTCGTCCCGGCGTCGTGAACCTGAAGATGACGATCAGCACCACGGTGATCGCCAGGCCGACCCAGAACGTTCGAGTGACGCCGAGGAACCGCGTTCGGGTCCACTCGGAGAGCGCGTCGGGGACGGGTCGCTGGATGACGGTCCCGGTGGAGTACCTGAAGGCGAGACCGGTCACGATCTGCCCGACCGCCAGCGTGACGATCAGCGCGTTGAGCCCGATCCCGCCGATGAGGATCCCGTTGACCAATCCGACCAGCGCGGACAACAGGAGGGCGACGAGGATGGCCGTCCAGACTCGCTCGTCGGAGGCGTTCCCCACCCCAACCGTGACGAGCGCTGCGAGGGTGAGCGTCCCCGGGACGCTGAGGTCGATGCCCCCGGTCATGATCACGAGCATCTGGCCGAGCGCGGCGATCGCGAGGAACGTGCCGAGCGGCGCGATCGAGTTCAGGCCGGGACCTCGCAGCGTCGCCGGCGCCCAGATCGAGGCGACGACGACGAGCAGGGCGATCGCGATGTACACCGGCATGTAGCGGGACGCGACGACGAGCGAGGTGAGGGCAGACGAAGGAGCCGGACGCGCGCTCAACCGACGCCTCCCGGCGCCGCGCCGACCACGAGACCCGAGGCGGCGGCCACCCGTGCTCTCGCCTCCGCCGCCAGGTCTCGCGCGCGCTGCACGTCGGCCTCGAGGGCGCCGTCCCGCATCAGCACGCGCCCGCCCACGACGACCCAGTCCACGTTCGACGTGTCCATGCCCCACACGACCGCGCCGATCGGATCGTTGATCGGAAAGACGTTCGGGCGGTCGGTCCGAAGCACGATGAGGTCGGCCTGCTTGCCCGGTTCGAGCGACCCGGTGACGCTGCCCAGTCCCGCTACCCTGGCGCCGTCGACCGTGGCGTACCGGATCACGTCCCGGGTGCTCATCAGCCGGGGGAGGCCGGCCTTGCCGGCCAGCTTGCGATCGAAGACCGTGGCGTGCTGCAGGGAGATCGTCCCGCGCATCTGGGCGAACATGTCTCCCGGCGCCACTCGTTCGTCGTCCACCCCGAGGCCCGGTCGGATGCCGTGGTCGATCAGCCGCTGGATGGGAGGCGGTCCGGAGCCCCCCGCCATCTCGCTCGACGGCGAGATCGAGACCGAGGCACCGGAGGTGGAGATCGCATCCAGATCGTCGTCGTCGAGCTCGGAGCGATGGATGAGCGTGACGTCGTCGCCGAGGAGTCCCCGCTGGGCCAAGTCCGAGATCGCTCCGCGCCGCCCCGAGCCCTCGGCGTGGGCATGGACGCGCAGCCCGATCTCCCGGGCGCCTGCCCACTCCCGGGCGGTTCCGTCGAGATCTGCCGACCCGGCGACGACCGACCCGAAGCCGATCGTGGTCACAGGTCCGGCGGCCTCCGTGAGGCGGTCGACGAGCTGTCGGTCTGGCTTCGCCCCCTCGCGAGGAGGATGGACGAACACGGTGCGCAGGCCCGAGTCGGCGTGGGCACGGAGCGCCGCGCCCGCGAGCACATCGTCGGATCCGACGTGCGACCAGTCGACGACGGTCGTGATCCCGGCCTCCACCGCGCCGAGCAGGCCGATCAGCGTCGCCGCATAGACGTCGTCGGGCTCGTAGTGATCGAAGGTGCGCGCCGCCGGCGGCTGCGTCGGTGCGCCCGGAGCACCTTCGCCGAGGTTGCGGAACAACGACGTCCACGCATGGCGGTGGGTGTCGACGAAGCCAGGCATGACGATCGTGTCGGTCGCGTCCACGTGCTCGGCGTCGCGGGCGCGGAGGCCGGGGCCGACTTCGGCCACCAGGCCGTCGTCGATCAGGACGTCGGCCTGCCTGAAGTTGGAGGTCTTCAGGCCCAGCGTGAGGACGCATCCGCCGCTGAACAGGATCTTGGACGTCACGACCCACCCACGCGCTTGACCGCAGAGCTCACCATCTGGTGTACGCGGTCGGTCGCAGCCGACGGTTGGGGGCCGTCGATCTCCCCTCCACCGCTGCGCTTGAACGGAGCGCCCCTCACACCGTTCAGGGACACTACACATCTTCCTGCAAGTTCGCCAGAGGCACTCGTGCCTGGAGACGGGGATGCGGCCGCCCGCGGTGTGTGCGTATCATTCACTCTTAACGCCCCGCGGGACGCCGGCCGAAACGGAGGTCACGGATGACGGAGGAGTTCCCGGTCGCGACCACCCCCTCACCCGGGCTCCACGGCGTCGACTGGGAGAACCGCGTCGACTTCGGGCGTCTCCGCGACTACCGGCTGTCCAGGGTCAAGGAGCAACTCGAGGCATCGGACCTCGGCGCGGTCCTGTTGTTCGAGACCAGCAACATCCGCTACGCCACCAGCACGCACATCGGCTACTGGGCGTTCAACAAGGGCGAGCGGTACGCGCTCGTCACGAGGACGGGTCCGCCGCGGATCTGGGACTTCGGATCCGCAGCGAAGGCGCACCGGCTTCAGCTCCCGCAGTGGTTCGACGAGACGAACTCGGTCGGGGGCAACACCGGGCTCCAGGGCGCGATCTCGCCGATCGTCGGCTTGCAGAAGCGAGCCGCCCAGGAGCTCGTCTCGGTCCTGAAGGAGGACGGTGTCGGCGACATGCCACTCGGGGTCGACCTCGCCGAAACGTCGGTGTTCCTCGAGCTCCAGCGCGCGGGGATCGACGTCCGCGACGGGCAGCAGGTCATGATGCTCGCCCGCGAGATCAAGAGCCAGGACGAGATCACGCTCTTGACCCAGGCGTGCGCGATGGTCGACGGCGTGTACCAGGACATCTTCGAGTTCCTGAAGCCCGGCGTTCGCGAGAGCGACGTCGTGGCGCTCGCGCACGCGCGGCTGTTCCAGATGGGATCCGAGTTCGTCGAGGCGGTCAACTCGATCGCTGGGGAACGCTGCAGCCCGCACCCGCACGTGTTCTCCGACCGGCTGATCCGCCCGGGTGACCAGGCGTACTTCGACATCATCCACGTGAACAGCGGTTACCGAACCTGCTACTACCGGACGTTCGTGGTCGGCCGGGCCACGCAGCCGCAACGGGACGCGTTCGCCAGGTCGCGCGAGTGGATGGACGCCGCGATCGACCTCGTGAAGCCCGGTAACTCGACGGACCAGATCGCGGCCGTGTGGCCGAAGGCCGAGGAGTTCGGGTTCAAGGACGAGTTCGACGCGTTCGGGCTGCAGTTCGGGCACGGCGTGGGGGTCGGCCTGCACGAACGGCCGATCATCACCCGGCTGAACTCGTTCAAGGAGCCGATCGAGCTCAAGGAGGGGATGCTCTTCGCCCTCGAGACGTACTGTCCCGCAACGGACGGACGGTCGGCCGCCCGGATCGAGGAGGAGGTCGTCGTGACGGCCGAGGGCCCCAAGGTCATCACGCTCTTCCCGTGCGAAGAGCTCATGGTCGCGAACGAGTACTGATCGAAGGACGGCGAGTGGCCAAGGCATCCCCACCGATCGCGAACGAGACCGTTCGCCTCGGGATGTACCGGATGATGCAGGAGGCCCGCCTGTTCGAGAAGCGAGCCCAGGACCTGTTCCTCGAAGGGCTCATCAAGGGCACGTCGCATCTCGCGCTCGGGCAGGAGGCGGTCGCCGCCGGCTTCGCGGCGGCGCTGCGACCCGACGACCTCGTCTTCTGCACCTACCGCGGCCACGTCCACACGCTGCTCCGAGGCGCGCCGATGGCCGCGTTGATGGCCGAGCTCATGGGGAGGGCGACGGGCATCTGCGGCGGCAAGGGCGGCTCGATGCACCTCACCGACGTCTCGCACGGGGCCATGGGCTCCTACGCGATCGTCGGTGCGCACATGCCGATCGCGGCGGGAGCCGCGTGGGCCGCGTCGGAGCGAGGGACCGGCCAGGTCGTCGTGTGCTTCTTCGGCGACGGGACCACGAACATCGGCGCCTTCCACGAGGCGCTGAACATGGCCGTCGTGTGGCGCCTTCCCGTCGTGTACGTCTGTGAGAACAACCTGTACATGGAGTACACGCCGATCGGGCAGGTGACGGCGGTCGAGCACCCGGCCGCCGACCGGGCCGCGGCGTACGGGCTCGAACCCATCGTCGTCGACGGCAACGACGTCGACGACGTGCACGAGACGGCCGTTCGCTTGGTCGACCGCGCTCGCGAGGGCGGCGGACCGGCGCTCGTCGAGGCCAAGACGTACCGGCACGGCGGGCATTCACGCGCCGACCCGGCCAAGTACCGGCCCGAGGACGAGGTGAAGGAGTGGCTGGCGCGCGACCCGATCCCCGCCTACCGGGACCGGCTGCTCGCGTCCGGCATCGAGGCCGAGGCGATCGACCGAGGTCGAGCGCGAGGCCCTCGAGCTCGTCGACCGGGCCACCGAGGAGGCCAAGGCGGGCCCCTACCCGGACGCCGATGCCCTGGAGACCGAGCTCTGGGCCGACGGAGGATCCGCGTGGCGGAACTGACGTACCGGGAGGCCGTGAGCCGGGCGATCGCCCAGGAGATGGAGCGCGACCCGACCGTGTACTTCATCGGAGAGGACGTCGCGGCCGCCGGCGGGGTCTTCAAGACGACCGAGGGTCTCCTGGAGCGTTTCGGCCCGAGCCGCGTTCGGGACACCCCGATCTCGGAGCAGGCGATCATCGGCGCGGTCATGGGCGCGGCCATGAACGGCCTTCGGCCCGTCGCCGAGCTGATGTTCAGCGACTTCTTCGCGGTGTGCTGGGACCTCATCGCGAACCAGATCGCGAAGACCCGCTACATGACGGACGGGCAGGTGGCCTTGCCGCTCGTGATCCGCACGGCGAACGGCGGCGGGGTGCGGTTCGGCGCACAGCACTCGCAGAGCGTCGAGGGCTGGGCCATGGCCATCCCGGGGCTCAAGGTGGTGGTGCCCTCCACGCCGGTCGACATGATCGGGCTCTTCGCGGCCGCGGTGCGAGATCCCGATCCCGTGATCGTGGTGGAGCCGAAGGTCCTGTACGCGAGCAAGGGCGAGGTCCCCGACGGCGAGGTGGTCGACGCGCTCGGCTCCGCCAAAGTGCTTCGCGAGGGCAACGACGTGACGATCTGCGCGCTCGGCGCGATGGTCCCGAAGGCGCTGGAGGCCGCCGAGAAGCTCGCGCCCGACGGGATCGACGCCGAGGTCGTCGACGTTCGGTCGCTCGTGCCGCTCGACGCGACCACGATCTCGGCGTCCGTCGGCAAGACCGGGCGGTTCGTCACCGTCGAGGAGAGCCCTCGGCTCTGCGGCTGGGGTGCGGAGGTCGCCTCGATCGTGGCCGAGGAGCGCTTCTTCGACCTCGACGGTCCGATCGTGCGGATCACCACGCCGCACATCCCGCTGCCGGCCGCCGACGCGCTCGAGGACCTCGCGATCCCGTCGGTGGAGGCGATCGCGGACAAGGTGAAGGCCACGATGGACTGAGACCGCGCTCGGTAGCGCGGTCCCGGAACACAGGAGGATAGGTCATGGCGGATCGGATCCTGGTGAAGGGTGGGCACGTCATCACGGTCGACCCGGAACTCGGCGACATCGCCGGCGGGGACGTGCTGATCGACGGAGACACGATCGCCGAGGTCGGCACCGGCCTGTCCGCCGAAGCCGAGGTGATCGACGCCACCGGCAACATCGTGATCCCCGGGTTCATCGACTCGCACCGGCACACCTGGGAGACCGCGATCCGCAACTGCGCGCCGAACGCGACCCTCGATGACTACTTCGTCGAGGTCCTCGACAGCTTCGCGCCGCTCTACCGGCCGGAGGACGTGTACGCGAGCAACCTCGCGGGCGCGCTCGAATGCCTGAACGCCGGCATCACGACGCTGCTCGACTGGTCGCACATCAACAACACGCCCGACCACCCCGACGCCGCCGTGCGGGGTCTGCAGGAGTCCGGGATCCGGGCCGTGTACGCGTACGGGAGCGCCAACACCTCCCTCGCCGGCTACTGGTTCAACAGCTCGATCTCGATCCCGAGCGACGACGTCGGTCGCGTGCGGAGCACGTACTTCAGCTCGGACGATGGCCTGATGACGATGGCCCTCGCGACTCGGGGCCCGGGGTTCTGCCAGGAGGACGTGGTGCGCGATGAGTGGGGGATGGCCCGCGAGCTCGGGCTCCCGATCACGATCCACATCGCGATGGGCAAGCTCGCCGGTAAGTGGAGCATGCTCAAGCAGCTCGACGACCTCGGCCTGCTCGGCGCCGACACGACGTACATCCACTCCTGCTACCTCACGGACGAGGAGTGGGAGTTGGTCGCCAAGAGCAAGGGCACGATCTCGATCGCGCCCCAGGTCGAGATGCAGATGGGCCACGGGTGGCCGCCGGTGATGAAGGCGCGTTCGTACGGCCTGCGGCCGAGCCTGTCGATCGACGTCGTGACGACGGTGCCGGGCGACATGTTCACCGAGATGCGGTGCGCGTTCGCCGCCGAGCGCTGGAGGAGCAACGACTCGGTGTGGAAGAGCGAGGAGCCGCTGCCGGAACAGGCGCTCACCGCGCGCGACATGCTCACGATGGCGACCCTGGACGGCGCGCACGTGGTGGGGCTCGAGTCCAAGACCGGATCCATCACGCCGGGCAAGCAGGCCGACGTGGTCATGATCGACGGGCACGCCCCGGCGATGGCGCCGGTGATCGATCCGGTCGGCGCCGTGGTCCTGTCGGCCGACACGTCGAACGTGGACACCGTGATCGTGAGCGGCGCGATCCGCAAGCGTGGCGGGAAGCTCCTCGCCGACTGGGAGAGCGCCCGCAAGGGGGTCCAGGCCTCGAGCGAGTACCTGCAGGACGCGCTCGCCAAGAAGAAGGCCGACGCCGAGGCGTCGTCGTGAGCCCGGCGCACGTCGTCCGGAAGGTCGCCGACGCCACGTGGGGCGTTCCTCCAATCCTCGAAGGACACGCGACGGGCTTCCGTCGCTGGACCGTCGTAGACGAGGGGGTCGGCGCCGTCCATACGGGGTTCGGGATCGGGGAGATGGAGCCGGGCGGGCGGCTCGACTGGCACGTCCACTCGTACGAGGAGAGCCTGTACGTGATCGACGGCGAGGTCGTCCTTCACACGTCGGAGGCCTCGGCGCTGCTCCGGCCGGGCGACTACGGGCTGATCCCGCTCGGGCAGCCGCACGCGCTCGCGAACCTCGGCGCGGAGAACGCCCGGTGGGCGGCGCTCTCGGCGCCGGTTCCGCGGGCCGACCACGGGGGCGACACCTACTTCGTGCAGGCCCTGCCCGAACGCGACCCGGTCCCGGTCGACGCGCGCGACCCGCGCACGCGGTCCTTCGGGAATATCCAGCCCGAGCACATGGATCCCGTCAAGCAGAGTCAGGAGCTGCTCGCCGCGTCGGCGAGCATGCGGACGGCGCTGCTCGTCTACAGCGGGATCACCGTGAAGATGATGATCGACCCGGACCTCGGCGCGCAGCTGTCCACGATGTTCATGGTCGAGTACGAGGCGCTGAAGGGCGTGATCGGCGGGCACGACCACCCGCTCGAGGAGACGTACCTGATCCTCGAGGGCGAGGTCGACGCGACGTTCGACGGGCAGCGGTACCACATGGTGGCGGGCGACGTGGCGTGGGCCGGCGTGGGATGCGTCCACGCGTTCGCGAACCCCGCCGACGTGCCGGTTCGGTGGCTCGAGACCCAGTCGCCCGCGCCGCCGCCGCGGCACTCGTACCGGTTCGAGCGTGACTGGGATTACCTGAAGGAAGCGATCGGAGAGAAGGAGACGCGATGAGCGAGGGGCAGGTCGTCGTGGTCGGTGGGACGCAGGGTCTCGGGAAGGAGGTCGCCCGGCATTACGCCGAGGCTGACCGCGAGGTGGTGATCACGGGGCGCGATCCGGCGAGAGCGAGCACGGTCGCCGCGGAGCTCGGGGGCAAGACCACGGGGATCGCGTTCGACCTGTCGCGGCCGAAGGAGATCGCGCCTGCGCTGGAGGGGATCGGCGACGTGAGCCGACTGGTCCTGGCAGGGGTGCAGCGCGACCTGAACACCATGAAGGAGTACGACATCGATGCGGCGACGACGCTCGTCACGCTCAAGCTCGTCGGGTACACAGAGGTCGTGCACGCACTCCTGGACCGCCTCCACGACGACTCGTCGATCCTCATGTTCGGAGGCCTCGCGAAAGAGCACCCCTACCCGGGGTCGATGACGGTGACGGCGATCAATCACGGCGTCGACGGCCTCGTGCGCTCGCTCTCGTACGAGCTCGCGCCGATCCGCATCAACGTGCTGCACCCGGGCATCGTCGAGGACAGCCCGTTCTGGCACGAGAAGACCGAGGCGCTCGCGGGACATCGAGAGAGAACGACCACGGGCCGCCTGGTCCAGATGGAGGACATCGTCGAGGTCGCCGTCATGATGCTCGAGAACCCGTCGATCGCCGGCACCGAGTTCTGGGTCGACTCGGGTTGGTCGCTCCCGCTCTGACGCCATGACGATCGTCGCTCTCCTCGGCGCGGGCCGCATGGGCGGCGCGATGGTGAGAACGTTGCGCAGCAACAACTTCGACGTGATCGTGTGGAACCGCGAGCCTGCGAAGGCCCACGCGCTCGCCGCGTCACACGAAGCCAAGGTAGCCGGGACCGCGAGCGAGGCCGCGGCCGCGGGGGACGTGGCGATCTCGAGCCTGGCCGACGACGCGGCCGTCCAGGCCGTCTACGCCGACGCGGCAGAAAGCTTCCACCCCGGCCAGGTGGTGCTCGAGATGAGCACGATCTCGCCCGAGACCGTTCGGCGGGTGGAGCCCCTGGTCCGCGAACGCGGGGCGACGCTGCTCGACGCGCCGGTCTCCGGCAGCGTGCCGGTGGTCGAGCGCGGCGAACTGCTGATCATGGTGGGCGGCGACCCGGTCGCACTCGAACGCGCCCGGCCGGTGCTCGAGGCGCTGTCGTCGAAGATCCTCCACGTGGGCGAGCTCGGGACGGGGGCCGCCACGAAGCTCGCGGTGAACGCCCTCGTCCACGGGCTGGCCGTCGCGCTCTCCGAGTCGCTCGTGCTCGCCGAGAAGGCTGGCGTCGATCGGTCGACCGCGTACGAGGTGTTCGCGTCCGGCGCCGCCGGTGCGCCGTTCGTGCACTACAAGCGCGCGGCGTTCGAGCGGCCGGACGAGACCCCCGTGGCCTTCACGCTCGACCTCGTCGGGAAGGACCTCGACCTGATCCTCGCGCTCGCCGAACGCGTGGGCGCACCGATGCCACAGGCGGCGTCGAACCGCGACGAGGTGCGTTCGGCGCTCGCCGCCGGGATGTCCGGCAACGACATGAGCGCGCTCGCCGAGTACCTGCGGAGCGTCGAACGAGCGACCTGAGCGAGCAGCGTCAGCCGCGCGCGTCGTATTCGGCGACGACACGCTTCGGTGCCGCCATCCGCCACGCGTCGAGGACGAGCTCGCGCATCTCGGTCTCGTCCAGGGCCGCGAGCCGCGACTCGACCCAGTGGTATCGAAGGTCGCCCTTGATCGGCATCATGAACTTGTCAGGTTCGGACCGGACGAGCGCCTCGCGCTCCGCTTTCGGGAAGCCGAAGCCCATCTCGGTCTCGTCCCGAGAGAACGCGACGTAGACGTAGCGTCCGACGCGGAACTTCACCCGGTCGCGCACGAGCGCCTCGTACGTTCCCGGCAGCGTCATCGCGAAGGCTCGGACGTCCTCGATGGTCACCATGCGGTCAGGGCCACAGGCGCCGGGCTCGCTCGGCGAGGTCCTTCCGGAGCGCGGTGAGGTCGGCGCCGAGGAGCTCGCCGTCCCGGATCACCGGCTCGCCCTGGACGAAGACGTGCCGGGCCTGCCGGTCCGGCCCGAGCACGAGGCCAACGACCGGATCGTGCACGTCGCCGAGGTCGTCGCCGGGCCACACGACGACGTCGGCACGCAGGCCGGGTTCGAGCCGTCCGATGTCGTCGCGGCCGAGGCATCTCGCGCCGCCCTCGGTGGCGAGTCGGAGCGCGTCCGGCGGCATGAAGACGTCGGCTCGGAGGTCGCGCTGCCGGGCGGTGTACAAGGCCTGCCGGAGCTCCGGCTGGAGACCGCCGACCTCGTTCGACGCAGCGCCGTCCACGCCGAGGCCCACGGCCACCCCGGCGGTCTCGAGATCCACCACCCGGCACATCCCCGCTGCGAGCCGCGCGTTGCTCGACGGGCAGTGCGCTACGCCGATCCCGGCGGCGCCGAGGCGGGCGACCTCCGCGTCGTCGAAATGGATCCCGTGCGCGACCCAGACGTCGTCCGCGATCCAGCCGAGGTCCTCGAGCAGGTCGACCGGGCGCTTGCCGAACCGCTCGAGCGCGTCGCGCTCCTCGTCGAGGGTCTCCGCGAGGTGCGTGTGGAGTTGGAGGCCGTGCCGCCTCGCCAGTGCGGCGGACTCGCGCATCAGGTCCGGTGTGACGCTGAACGGGCTGCACGGCGCGACCGTCACCACGATGCGCTCGCCGTCGTGGTGGCGCGCGATCACCGACTCCGTGGACGCGAGGATCGCGTCGAGGTCCTCGACCACATGGTCGGGTGGGAGTCCTCCGTCCGACTCGCCGAGATCCATCGATCCTCGCGCCACGTGCAGCCTGATCCCGACGGTCTTCGCGGCGTCGACGAGCGCGTCGAACACCGTGTCGTCGCCCCTCGGCACGAGGTAGTGGTGGTCGGCGGCCGTCGTGCAGCCCGTGCGAGCGAGCTCGGCGAGCCCGACGAGCGCCGCCGCCCGGACGTCCTCGACGTCGAGGCGACCCCAGACGGGGTAGAGCTCGGTGAGCCAGCCGAACAGGTCGCAGCCCGCACACCGTCCACGGGTCATCCACTGGAAGAGGTGGTGATGGGTGTTGACGAACCCGGCCGTGATCAGGTCCCCGTCGCAACGGATCACCTCGTCGCCCGGCTCCTCGACCACGCTGCCGACTGCCTGGATCCTGCCCTCCGAGAAGGCGACGTCTCCCGGCCAGCGAGCTCCTCGAAGGACCGTTCGCACGCGGTTAGCGTAGGCGTTCCCGGCCGTGCCACGATGCCCGGCGTGCACGGGGCCGACGTCGTGATCCGCGGCCGCCGCGTGCTCACGCCCGATGGTGAGCGCGAGGCGACGATCAACGTGGTGGACGGACGGATCGAACGCGTGGGCCCGTACGACGACGCTCGGAGCGTGTCCGCGCCGGTCGACGTCGGCGATCTCGTGATCCTCCCCGGCTTGGTGGACACCCACGTTCACGTGAACGAGCCCGGACGGACCCAGTGGGAGGGATTCGAGACCGCGACTCGCGCCGCGGCGGCCGGCGGCGTGACGACGCTCCTCGACATGCCGCTCAACAGCATCCCGCCCACGACCACGGCCGACGCGCTGGCCGTCAAGCGCGCGGCGGCCGAGGGGAACGTGAGCGTGGACGTGGGCTTCTGGGGCGGCGCGGTCCCCGAGAACCTGGGCCTGCTGCACGAGCTCCAGGATGCCGGTGTGTTCGGTTTCAAGTGCTTCCTGTGCCCCTCGGGCGTGGACGAGTTCGGCGAGCTGGATCTCGGGCAGGTCCGCGTCGCGATGGAGGAGATCGCGGCCTTCGACGGGCTGCTGATCGTCCACGCCGAGCTTCCCGAACCGATCGACGCCGCTGATGGCGGCGCTGGGCGACGCGGACCCGTTCGCGTTCGCGACGTACCTCGCTTCGCGCCCTCCCGAAGCCGAGGAGCGGGCGGTCGCGGCGATCGTGGACGCGAGCGCCGCTACCGGCTGCCGGACCCACGTCCTGCATCTGTCGGCCGCCGGGTGTCTCGACCTGCTGAACGGATCGGTCACCGCCGAGACGTGTCCGCACTACCTCTCGTTCACGGCGGAGGAGGTCGCCGACGGCGCCACCGAGTTCAAGTGCGCCCCGCCGATCCGCGAGGCAGTGAACCGCGAGCGCCTGTGGGAAGGCCTGCGAGAAGGACGGCTCGCGGCCGTCGTCTCGGACCACTCGCCGTGCACGCCCGACCTGAAGGCGGGCTCCTTCTTCGAGGCCTGGGGCGGGATCGCATCGGTCCAGCTCGGCCTCCGAGCCGTGTGGACCCAGGCGCGAGCCCGCGGGTTCGGTCTCGGGGACGTCTCCCGGTGGATGAGCGCGGGACCGGCCGCGCTCTCCGGCCTCGGTACGAAGGGGGCCATCGCGGAGGGGATGGACGCCGACCTCGTCCTCTTCGATCCCGACCATCATTCAGTGCTGGGCCCGTCCGAGCTGTTCCACCGCCACCCGATCACGCCCTACGCGGGCCGAACGCTCGACGGACGGATCGTGGCGACGTACGTTCGGGGGATGGAGGTCTTCGCGAACGGCCGGGTGCGCAACGATCCCGTCGGCGCGCTCCTGTCGAGGGGAGCGGCGTGAGCGAGGTCCCGGACCTTCCCGATCTCGCCGCCCGCCGGCTCGGCGGCATGGTGCTCTCGGCCAACGACGAGTTCTTCGCTCCGAAGGAGAACCTGCTGAAACCCGAGCCGCCCGCGTTCGACCCCGATCGATACACCGACCGCGGTAAGGAGATGGACGGGTGGGAGACGCGTCGCCGGCGGACGCCGGGCTACGACTGGTGCGTTCTCCGGCTCGGGATCCCCGGGATCGTGCGGAGCGTGGTGGTCGACACGAGCTTCTTCCGCGGGAACTATCCCGATCGCTGTTCGCTCGGCGGGACGCGTGGTCGACGGCGACGAGCTCGAGGGCGCGGAATGGATCGAGCTGCTGCCCGAGTCGAAGCTCGAGGGCGACTCGGTCAACCGGTTCGACGTGTCCCTGCCGCGCCGGATCACCCACCTGCGGCTGAACATCTTCCCCGACGGCGGCGTGGCGCGGCTGCGTGTCCACGGCGAACCGCTGCCCGATCTCCGCCGGCAGACGACGGGCGACGGGCGTGCGGAGCTCGCCTCGACGCTGTCGGGAGGCGTGGTGCTCGGTGCGAGCGACGTCTTCTTCTCGTCGCCGCACAACCTCGTCGCGCCCGGGGACTCGCACGGCATGCACGACGGGTGGGAGACGCGGCGCCGGCGTGGTCCCGGTCACGACTGGGTCGTGCTCAGGCTCGCCGCCGAGGCCGAGATCGACCGGGTCGAGGTCGACACGTCGAACTTCAAGGGCAACTACCCCGACACGTGCTCGCTCGACGCCGCGAGGTCGTCCGACGACGCCGATCTCGACGACGGATGGACCGGGGTGCTGCCCTCGTCCAAGCTCGGGCCCCACGGGCGGTTCGTCTTCCCGATCGATCCGTCGGTCGCCGCGACCCATCTGCGACTGAATATCCATCCCGACGGCGGCGTCGCGCGTCTGCGGGTGCACGGGCGTGTCACCGACGACGGCTGGCGAACGTTCGGGGTGCGCTGGCTGAACGCGCAGAGCGCCGACGCGTTCGAGCAGGAGGTGCTCGCGTGCTGCGGTTCGAGGGCGTGGGCCGCCGGGGTCTCCGAGGCTCGTCCGTTCGCCGACTTCGACGCGCTGCTCGAAGCCGCCGACACGGTGTGGGCCAAGCTCGACGCCGACGTTCGGCGGGAGGCGTTCGCCGCGCACCCCCGGATCGGCGATCGAGAAGGGTCGGCATGGTCCCGTGGCGAGCAAGCAGGCGTCGACGAGGCAGGTGACGACACGCGCCGCGCGCTCGAGGAAGGGAACCGCGAGTACGAGTCGCGGTTCGGACACGTCTTCCTGATCAACGCGACCGGCAAGACCGCCGAGGAGATGCTCGGCGAGCTCACGACGCCGCCTCGGCAACGACGCCGAGACCGAGCTGGACGAGGCCGCCGAGCAGCAGCGGCAGATCACGCGGATCCGGCTCGAGAAGCTCGCCCGGCCGGTGGCGCCGCCGAGCGGGAGCGGCGCATGATGCCGGGCGTCATGGGCATCACGACCCACGTCCTCGACACGTCGGCCGGCAGGCCGGCGACCGGCGTCCTTGTGGTCCTCGAGATGCGTCGCGGCGACGCGTGGGAGCCGGTCGGGCAGGGCAGGACCGACGACGACGGACGCCTGCGCGACCTCCTTCCGGACGGGCGGGGGGCAGAGCCGGCGACCTACCGGTTGCGCTTCGACACCGCGGCGTACTTCGCCGCCCGCGGTGTGGAGGGGTTCTACCCCGAGGTGACGATCGAGTTCCGGGTGACCGACGCGAGCGAACATCACCATGTGCCGCTCCTGCTGAGTCCGTTCGGCTATTCGACCTATCGAGGGAGCTGACATGGGGTTCGAGCTCGGAGCCAACCGGTACGGCAAGGCCGACATCCACCTCGCCACCGTGATGCGGCGGGACGATCGGGACGACTTCTTCGAACGGCTCGTCGACGTCCGACTCGAGGGCGATTTCGAGTCGGTGCATCTCGAGGGCGACAACGCCTCGGTGCTGCCGACCGACACGATGCGGGCCTCCGCCTGCGCCCTCGCGTTCGACCAGCCGGACGAGGAGCTGGAGCTGTTCGCGCTCCGGTATTCGGCCTACCTCCTCGACGCGTCGCCGGCCGCGACCACGGCGGAGGTCTGGATGAACGAGCGGCCGTGGGAACGCGTCGTCGTCGACGGTACGCCCCATCCTCACGCGTTCACTCGCGGGGACCACCGGTGGACCGCACACGTGCTGCGGACCCGCGACGAGGTCCACCTGTCCGCGGGGCTCGACGAGCTCTACATGTTGAAGACGACGGGCTCGGCCTTCAGCGGCTTCCTCAAGGACCGGTTCACGATCCTGCCCGAGACCGACGACCGCATCCTGGCGACCAAGGTCGAGGCGCGGTGGCGGTACGCGAGCCCCGACGTCGACTTCACGAAGGAGCGCGAGGCGTGCCGGGATGCGATCGTCCGGGCGTTCGCGCACCACGAGGAGAGCAGGTCCGTGCAGCACACGCTCTGGCAGATGGGCAAGGAGGTCCTCGAGGCGTCCTCGAACGTGGAGGAGGTCACGTTCTCGCTTCCCAACCTCCACCACGTCGCCGTCGATCTCGCCTACTGCGGGATCCAGAACGACGGGCAGGTCTTCGTCGTGACCGACAAGCCGTCGGGCCGCATCGAGGGGACGGTGCGCCGGACCGAGGACGCCTCGCCCGCGTGACGAACGCGCGGCAGCCGTTGGAAACCATGTACGTCCCGGCCGACCGCTTCACGCGGTCGACGGTGTCGGAGTTCGGCTCCGAGGCACTGCGGTTGCTCGGGGCCCACGCAGTGGACGCGGACGCATTCGTGGACGCGTTCGGCGTGCCGGTGGACTTCGCGGAGCGCACGCGCGAGCGAACGCTCGCCAAGCTGGAACGTCAGCCGGTCGAGGACCTGCGCGTCGACTTCGAGGACGGCTACGGCGTCCGGTCCGACGACGAGGAGGACCAGCACGCCGAGGAGACCGCCCGAGCCGTCCACGATGCGCGCGCCGACCTGACGGCGCCACCGTGGTTCGGTCTGCGCGTGAAGTCGTTCCACGACGACGGGCTCGAGCAGCGGAGCTTGCGAACGCTCGAGCGGTTCGTGTCGACCCTCGTCGACGCCGCCGGAGGGCTGCCGGCCGGATTCGTCGTCACGTTTCCGAAGGTGACGGCGCCCATCCAGGTCGAGCGGTTCGCTGCGGCGATGGCCGCGATCGAGTCGAAGCACGGTCTCGCCGACGACAGCCTCCGTTTCGAGGTGCAGGTCGAGACGCCGCGGTCGGTCCTGGGTCCCGACGGCGCCGCGGCCGCGCCGCGGATCCTGGAAGCGGCTGGCGGTCGGCTCACCGCGATGCACCTCGGCGTGTTCGACTACACGGCTTCGCTCGGTCTGATGCCCTGGGAGCAGCGGCTCGACCATCCGGCCAACGACTTCGCGCGGCAGGTGCTCCAGGTGGCGCTCGCGGGCACCGGGGTGTGGGTCAGCGACGGCTCCAGCAACATCGTTCCGGCGAACGACCAGACCGAGGTCGTTCGCGCCGCCTGGCGCATGCACGCAGATCACGTCCGCCACTCCCTCTCGAACGGCTTCTATCAGGGATGGGATCTGCACCCGGCGCACCTGGCGAGCCGATACGCCGCCGTCTACGGCTGGCTGCTCGAGCGTCTCGGCGGCGCGACGGAACGCGTTACGGCGTGGCGCGAGGGCGCGCCCGCGAGGGGCGTGCTGGACGAGCCGGCGACGATCACGAGCCTCCTCCGCTACCTCCGGTTCGCCGTCTCATCCGGCGCCGTCGACGAGTCCGAGGTGCTTTCCGATACCGGTCTCACGCGCGACGACCTGCTCAGTGGGTAAGGGTGCGGCGTGACCCTTCCCGAAGCCGTCGAGATCCTGGGACCGGTCGAGGGCCGGTTCGCCGAGATCCTCACCGGCGACGCGCTCGCGTTCGTCGCGGCGCTGCACCGGGAGTTCGAGCCGACACGCCGCGAGCTGCTCGCCGAACGCGCGGCGCGACAGCAGCGGCTCGACGGCGGTGAACGGCCGGCGTTCCTCGACGCCACGCGAACCATCCGCGAAGCGGACTGGCGCGTCGCGGCCGCACCGAAGGACCTCCTCGACCGACGCGTCGAGATCACCGGTCCCACCGACCGCAAGATGGTGATCAACGCGCTGAACTCGGGGGCCCGCTGCTTCATGGCCGACTTCGAGGACTCGAACGCGCCGACCTGGGCGAACATGGTCGAGGGTCAGGTGAACCTCGCGGACGCGGTCCGGCGCACGATCGAGCTCAGCACCGACGACGGCCGCGAGTACCGGCTCGGCGACGAGGTCGCCACGCTGATCGTCCGCCCGCGGGGATGGCACCTGCCCGAGCGGCACCTGCTCGTCGACGGCGAGGCTGTGTCGGGGAGCCTGTTCGACTTCGGGCTCGCGTTCTTCCACAACGCGCGCGAGCAGCTCGAACGCGACACCGGGCCGTACTTCTACCTCCCCAAGCTCGAGAACCACATCGAGGCGCGACTCTGGAACGCCGTCTTCGAGCACGCGCAGGACTGGCTCGGGATCGACCGGGGGACGATCCGCGCGACCGTGCTGATCGAGACGATCCTGGCCGCGTTCGAGATGGACGAGATCCTGTACGTGCTCCGCGACCACGTCTCCGGGCTGAACGCCGGCCGCTGGGACTACATCTTCAGCGTGATCAAGAAGTTCCGCCGCGATCCCGCGTTCGTCCTTCCCGACCGGGCGCAGATCACGATGACGGTTCCGTTCATGCGCGCGTACACGAAGCTGCTCGTCCGCAGCTGCCACCGGCGCGGGGCGCACGCGATGGGAGGGATGGCCGCTTACATCCCCAGCCGCCGAGATCCCGAGGCCAACGAGCGGGCGCTCGCGAAGGTCGCCGAGGACAAGGTCCGTGAGGCGAACGACGGGTTCGACGGCACGTGGGTCGCACACCCCGACCTGGTCGAGACGGCGACCGCCGAGTTCGACCGTGTGCTCGGGGAGCGAGACCATCAGGTGGAACGACTTCGCGACGACGTCGAGGTTTCGCCCGAGCAGCTGCTCGACGTCCGGGTGCCCGGCGGCGAGATCACGTCCGAGGGCGTGCGGGCGAACGTGAGCATCGGCCTGCGCTACCTCGCCTCGTGGCTCTCCGGCGTCGGCGCCGCCGCGATCGACAACCTCATGGAGGACGCGGCGACCGCGGAGATCTCGAGGTCGCAGCTCTGGCAGTGGATCGACTCGGAGTCTGATGCTGGGCAGCGGTGAGCGCGTTACCGCGAACGCGGTTCTCGAGGCGATCGGATCCGAGTTCGAGCGGCTTCGAGCCGGGCCCGATGCCGACGGATCCCGGCTGGCGGGGGCTCTCGAGGTGTTCGAGCGGGTCGCCCTGCCCCCCGACTTCGTCGAGTTCCTGACGTTCCCCGCCTACGACCTGCTCGATTGACCCCCGATCCAGAGGGTTTCTTTCCGCGACCGGGTGGGAATGGGAGCCGTTCGACCCGCCGAGGCCAGATGCCCCGGCCGAAAGGAGGCCCCCATGAGACGAAGGGTGCACCTTGGGGTGGTCGTGACGCTCCTGCTCACCCTCGGGCTCGGGCTCGCGGCACCCGCTCCGGCGGTGGCTCGATCCTTGAGCATCCATGCCGCGGTGCTCTCCGGCGCCGACGAGGTGCCGGCGAGAGACACCCGCGCGAAAGGCTTCGCGCTGATCAAGGTCAGGGACGGCAGCGAGCTCGGGGCCCTGGTCGTCGTCTCGAAGATCGAGAACGTGTTCGCCGCACATATCCACTGCGGAGCGCCGGGCGTGAACGGTCCCGTCGGCGTCACGCTGTTCAACGGCCCCGTCGGAGGCGGGCGCTTCTTCGGCGTCCTCGCCGCCGATACGTTCACGCCCGATCCCGGGAACGCCTGCGGCTGGACCGATGTCGCCCAAGTGTTGGCCGCGATGGAGGCCGGGAACACGTACGTGAACGTCCACACGAACGACGGGATCGCTCCGCCGAACACCGGCGCCGGCGACTTCCCCGGAGGGGAGATCCGGGGCCAGATCTTCTGCTCGTTCCACCCAGACGACTAGGAAGCTGAGACGCCCTCCGCGAGGCGTCCGTCCGCCATGTGCAGAACGCGGTCGAGCCTCGCGGAGAGCGCCTCGTTGTGCGTCGCGATCAAACAGGCGGCGCCCGCCGCGGCCGCCTGCGCGAACGCGTCGAGCACGCGCCGTTCAGAGACGGCGTCCTGGTGCCCGGTCGGCTCGTCGGCGAGCACGAGCGTGGGCGACAGGACGAGCGCGCGCGCAACGGCCGTCCGCTGCTGCTCGCCGAGCGAGGTCTCCTTCGGGTATCGGGCATGCAGGTGCTCGATCCCCAGGCTCTCCATCAACGCCTGCACCCGCTCGCGGAGCTCGTCGAGTCGGCCCGTCAGGCGGGCCGGGTACTCGAGGTTCTCGCGGACCGTCAGCTCGTCGAACAGGCCGAGCTTCTGAGGAACGACCGCCAGCTCGTCCCAGCCGGGCACCTCGCCCGCGCCGGGTCGCGTGAGGAACCCGGAATCCGGCCGCTCCCAGCCGGCCATCACGTTCAACAGCGTCGTCTTCCCCGAGCCGGACCGGCCGACGAGACCGACGAGCTCGCCCTCCCGGAGCGAGATCGAGACCGCGTCGAGTGCATGCACGACCTCGTCGCCCCGCTGGTACGCCTTGGAAACCGAGGTCACCTCCAGGACCGACGGAACGTCGAGCTCGAGCGAGACGGCGGTCCTCGGAGCTCGCCACCGGCGGTCCTCCGGCTCGGCGCGTGCCGGTTTCGTCTGAGGAGCGGGCTCGGTTCCGACGGAGCGACCGCCCTTGCGAACGCCGTGGTCGAGCTCGAGCACCGCGCCCGACCGGCGCATCACGGCCCGGTCGTGCGTCGCCACGACGAACGTCACGCCCGCCTCCACGAGCGCGTCGATCGTGTCCATCACGTGGCGCGAGGAGGCGCTGTCGAGCTCGGCCGTCGGCTCGTCGGCAACGACGATGTGCGCGCCGCCCATCAGCACCTCCGCGATGGCCGCGCGCTGCTGCTCCCCGCCGGAGAGTTCCGACGGGTGGTGATCCACGCGGTCCTCGATGCCGAGGGTGGCCAGGAGTTCGTCCTGCTCGATCCTCGGAGGTCGGTGCGTGAGCCGGGTGGCCACCTGGAGGTGCTCGCGCACCGAGAGGTGGGGCAGGAAGTTGTCCGACGGCCGCTGGAACAGGTAGCCGACCGTCGTTCGACGGAAGCGTCGCAGCTCACGCGCCGACGCCTGGTGGACGGCCGTCCCTTCGACGACGAGCGAGCCCTGGTTGGGTCGGTCGAGGCCGGCGATCAGGCGAAGGAGCGAGGACTTGCCGCTACCCGACGGACCGACCACCGCGACGAGCGTCCCCGCAGGGAACTCGGCCGTGACACCGCGCAACGCGCGGACCTCTCCGCTCGCCGTTCGGTAGGTCTTGACCAGCTCCTCGCACCGAGCCGCGAGCGCCGTGGACGTTGCGGTCTCACTCCGCAAGGCGCATCACCTGACCCAGGTCGGCCGAGCGAGCGCGGCGCTCAGTCAGCCATCCACCCAGGAGCGCGACGAGCAGGAGCAGGGGCACGGTCGCCACGATCAATGGAGCGGGCACGACCGTCAGCGGCTCCGGCGGGATCGCCTCGAGCGGGTCGAGCAGCGGGACGATCAGGCTCGCCGCAACGACGGCGAGCGCGGCCCCCGTCACGAACGCGACGGCGAGCATCGTCGCGACTTCCGTCGCGATCGCCGCGAGGTGGCCCGCCGAGCGCATCCCCATCCGAAGCGAGAGCCCGTACGAGACGATCTCGGCGCGTTGGCGAGCCTGCAGGTACATCAGCATCGCCGCGAACACGAGCAGCGCGGCGAGCAGGCCCAGGCCGTTCATCACGATGAACGTGTCGATGACGGCCGAGATATAGGGGATGTCCTTGACCTCCTCCGCGTTGATCACGAGCCCCGGCGTGAACGGAAGCTGGGGAAGGGCCCGGGTCACCGCGTCGGGGTCTCCGCGGATCCACAGCTCGTGGTTCGCCGAGGCGATCCCGAGCGGGCTCGCCTGCCCCTCGAACGCCTCTTCGAGCCGTTCGGCGTCGACGACCACGAGTGGCCGGAGGGACGTCATCCCCGGGAAGGCGATCGTGCGCGCGACCACGTCCGTCGGAACGGTCCTGGTGTCCATCGTGATCGAACCCGGCGCGACGCCCTCGCCGGAGGCAAGGACGATCGGAAGCGCGCTTCCCGACGAGTCGGTCAGTGCGTCGACGAGCTCCTCGGGGGTCTCGGCGCCGAACGCCGGATCCCAGAACGCGGCATCGGCGAACGTGTCGGTGTCGATCGCGAGCAGGTCGTACGTCACCCCGGGTCGGAACTCCCCGGCCTGCAGTCGCTGGACGACCCGCGTCGCCGGGTAGGGGAAATCAGCCGGCGCGTCGTTCGAGCGGTCGATCGCGACCTCGACGTCGCTTCCGACGAACACCCCCGCTTTCACGTCCACCGTGGTCTGCATCGAACGCGACACCGTCTGCGCCTGGACGAACAGCCCGAGGCACAGGCCGGATGCAGTGATCAGCAGCATCGTCAACCGCGGGCGAGCCGCGAGCCGGTGCACGGCCAGGAAGGGCGGAGTCGGGAGGCCGTCGCTCCGGCCACGGAGCCATCGCACGAGCAGGACGACCGCCCGCGCCGCGAGCGCAACGAACCCCGCGAGGAACAGGACCGGGAACGCGAGCAGCAGGAGGCTCGGCGTTTGGGTCTGGAGCGCCGGGTCCTCGACCACCGCGCCGCCGCTCTGGAGCCGGTCCAGGACGAACAGGGAGAGCGCGATCAGGGCGAACTCCCACGGCAGGGCCGCGACGAAGCCGAACCGGCTGCGGTGGTGCTCGGAGTGGCGCAGGAACGAGACGGTGGACACGATCCCGATCGCGGCGACGGCAGCGACGACGGCGATCAGCGCTGATCGGACGGCGAGCGTCGTGGCGCTCCTCGCGACGGGTCCGTCGGGCCCGACCAGCCCGACGAGCGCGAACGCGAGCCCGAGGCCAGCCGCCGCTCCCACCACGCTGGGTACGACCGCTTCGACCGCGGCTCGCGTCCCGACGGCCCTCGGCCTCGCCCCCCGTGCGAACAGCAGCGTCGATTCCACCCGCCGCGCGGCCATCGCGAACGCGCCGGCGCCGGCGACCACGACGAGCGCCACGAGGACGCCCGCCGCCCGAAGGAGCTTGGCAGGTCCCTCGATCGCGCCGATGCGACGTTGGGTGTCGCGGACGATCTCGTCCATCGAGCTGCCGAACGCGGGCGCGGTCCTCGAGCTGCAGAAGAAGCGGAAGGAGCACTGGGTGAACAGATCGCGACTGCTCATCTCGTCGATGATCGCCGCCGAGCGACGATCGGCGTCCTCCGCCTCGTCCAGCGTCAGGTCACCCTCGACCGGCGCCTGCCAGCTGTAGCCCACGTGCTCCAGTCGGAGGTCGGCGGCCGACTCGAGGAAGGTGGTCTCCTCGAGGACGATCGGCTGAGGCGGCGGCGGACAGTCGAAGCACCGCTGGACGAGCTCGTCCCTCCACGGTCTCCAGAAGCCCGCGAGGTTCTCGAGGTAGAAGCTGCGGTAGATGCCGTCGACGCGAAGCTCACTCGCGCCGTCACGGTCCGAGACGAGCGAGACCGTGTCGCCCGGTGAGAGGTCGAGCGCCTCGGCGACGTGGTCAGGGACCAAGGCGCCGGTCCCCAGGCTGCCTTCGACGACCTCGATCTGCGAGGCCGCCCCCTCGCCGGTGAACAACCGAACCTCCCGCGTGTCCGTGGGGTCGTCGGCGCTCGACAGCGAGACCGGGGCCGCGATGCTGGTGCGGAGCGGCTCGCCGAGGTACGGACTCGACGCGGCGAGCCTCGCGAACTCGTCGTGGGTTCGTCGAACGCGTCCCGGCGACCGCCCGTCTTCCGCCACCGGCATCACGCCGTTCCGGAACATCACCCCGGCGCCCCATCGCGTGTACGAGGGGTCGTCGATCCTCGTCTCGATCAGCTCGCCGGCCGAGGCGGAGATGAACAGTGGGTAGGCGGCCGCGCCGAGGCACAGCAGGAGCGCACCCACGGCAAGGGACGCGAACAGCCCCGGATAGCGGATCAGGACGAACGGCGCCTTGGACCAGAGCGGGTCCATCCCGCCGGGCGCTCTCGGTCCGCTTCCCTCTCTCGCCATGGTCCCCCTCGTGCGGCCCACCCCTTGTACGTGAGGCTCGGGCGGGCCGATGTGTCGCTCGTCACCCCAGGATGGTGACGGGCCGGTGTCCTATTCGAGCGCCCCGTCTCTCTCTATATCTTGGTTCTGTGAACGAGCGGTTCCTTCGCGCGCTCCACCGTCGGCCCGTGGACCGCACGCCCGTCTGGTTCATGCGCCAGGCGGGTCGCTACCTCCCGGAGTATCGCGAACTCCGGGGCGACGGCGACGTCCTCGCGACGGTGCGCGAACCCGATCTGGCGGTCGAGATGACCCTCCAGCCGCTCCGCCGGATGCCGCTGGATGCTGCGATCGCGTTCGGGGACATCATGACCCCGTTGGCCGCGATCGGCCTCCCGGTGCGGATCGTGCCGGGAACGGGCCCCGTGGTCGACGAGCCGGTCCGGGACGCCACCTCGGTCGCCCGCATCCGGGCGCTCGAACCCGCGACGGACGAACCCTACGTGCTCGAGACGATCCGGCTGCTCCGCAAGGAGCTCGAGGTGCCGCTGATCGGGTTCGCCGGCGCGCCGTTCACCCTCGCGAGCTACCTGATCGAGGGCGGTCCCTCCCGTGATCACGCCCGAACGAAGGCGCTGATGCTTGGGGAACCGGAGACGTGGACGCGGCTCATGGACGCGCTCGCGTCAGTGTCCCGGGCGCACCTGCTCGCTCAGGCCGAGGCAGGGGCTCAGGCGGTGCAGCTCTTCGACTCGTGGGCCGGAGCGCTCGCGCCGGAGGACTACCGGCGGTCCGTGCTGCCCTGGGTGCGAACGGTGCTGGAGGACCTCCCGGTCCCGTCGATCCACTTCGGCGTCGGCACGGGCGAGCTGCTCGGGCTGATGCGGGAGGCGGGGGGCGACGCGATCGGCGTGGACTGGCGCGTGCCTCTCGACGCGGCGTGGGAGCGGATCGGCGACGACCGTGCGATCCAGGGCAATCTCGATCCGGCGGTCTGCACCGCGTCGTGGGAGGCGCTGGAGCCCGCGGCCCTCGACGTGCTCGAACGCGCCGACATGCGCGACGGCCACGTCTTCAACCTCGGCCACGGCGTGTTGCCGACCACGCCGGTCGGGAACCTTCAGCGGCTCGTCGAGCTGGTGCACGAGCGCACGGCGAGGACGGCCTCGTGAGCTCGAAACCGATCGGGGTCCTCGTCATGGCCTACGGCACCGCGAGCGGACCCGAGGACGTCGAGCGCTACTACACGGACATCCGGGGCGGCCGCGCCCCGAGCCCCGAGCACCTCGCTGAGTTGCGCGAACGCTACGCGGCGATCGGCAACCGCTTCCCCCTGCTGGACATCACCCGGCAGCAGGCCGAGGGCATCGAACGCGAGCTGAACGACGGGGACGGGGGGCAGCGGTTCCGCGCGTACCTGGGGATGAAGCACTCGCCACCGTTCATCGCCGAGGCCGTCGAGGAGATGCGCACCGACGGGATCGAACACGCGGTCGGCATCGTGATGGCGCCGCACTGGTCCGCCATGTCGGTCGGCAGCTACGTCGATCGCGTGAGCGCGGCAGCGAGCGACGGCGCCCCGACGTTCGCGTTCGTCCGCAGCTATCACGATCACCCGCGGTTCATCCTGTTCCTGGCGAGGAAGGTCGCCCACGCGCTCGGCGCGCTGATGCCGGCCGAACGCTCTCGCGCGGCCGTCGTCTTCTCCGCGCACAGCCTGCCGGTGCGAACGCTCGAGGACGGCTCGCAGCGCTGCCTCACGTGCACCGAGTGCGAGACGGAGTGCGCGTACCGGCGAGGGCTGAAGGAGACCGCGGACCTCGTCGCCGCGGATCTGGACCTGGCGCATCACGCGATCGCGTGGCAGAGCGCCGGCCGAACCGCCGACCCGTGGTGGGGCCCGCCGCTCGAGGCGGTGATCGACGGACTCGCGGCCGACGGGTTCGCGGCCGTGGTCGTGTGCTCCGCGGGGTTCGTTGCCGACCACCTCGAGATCCTGTACGACCTGGACGTCGAGGCGAGGCAGCGGGCCGAGACCGCCGGCATGCGGTTCGTGCGCACCGAGATGCCGAACGCCGACCCTGCGTTCGTCCGCGCGCTGGCCGATGTCGTTCGCGAACGGCTCGCGCCGCAGGCCTGAGCCCCGTGACCGGTCGCGTCGTCGTCGTCGTCGGGGGAGGCGTCGCGGGACTGGCGACCGCCCATCGCCTGCTGACGGCTGAGCCGTCGCTCGAGGTCGTGGTCCTCGAGGCAGAGGATCGCGTGGGGGGACGGCTACGAACCGCGACGGTCGGCGATCTCGAGCTCGACGCCGGACCCGATTCGTTCGTCGCTCGCAAGCCGTGGGCGGCCGACCTCTGCCGGGAGCTGGGGCTCGAGCTCGTCGAACCCGACGCGCGCGGAGCGTTCGCCTGGACCGATCACGGGCTCGAGCCGCTCCCGACGAGCGCGCTCGGGATCCCCGCCGGCGTCGGCGAGCTCCTCCGGTGGCCGGGACTGTCGCGAGGAGGACGTGCGCGAGCGCTCGCCGACCTCCTTCGGAAGCCTCGCAGGGACGCGCGCGATGAATCGCTCGGCGCACTGCTTCGACGCCGGCTCGGGCACGAGGCGACCGAGCGGCTCGTGGCGCCGCTCCTCGCAGGCCTGTTCGCGGGGGACGTGGACCGGCTCGACGCCCGCTCGACGTTCCCGGAGCTGCAGCGGTGGGAGCAGGGGTTCGGCAGCCTGATCCGCGGGGCGAAGGCGGCGCTGGACGCGTCGGACGACGCGGGCCCGATGTTCGTCAGGCCGACCGACGGGGTCGGCGCTCTCCCGTATGCGTTGCGCGTCGCGATCGGCGACGAGCGCGTCCGGACCGGCGTTCGGGTTCGCGCCGTCGAGCGTGAGGGCTCGTCGTTCGTCGTCCGATCGGACGACGGCGAGCTGGCCGCGGACGCCGTCGTCGTGACGACCCCGGCGTTCGTCGCCGGCGAGCTCCTCGCACCGACGCCGGCGGCCGGCCCGCTGACCGCGATCCCGTACGTCGGCACGAGCGTCGTGCTGCTCGTCTACCCCGAGGGCTCCGGCGTGACGCTCCCGGACGCGACGGGGTTCGTCGTGCCGTCCGGCAAGACCCCGATGACCGCCGCGACCTTCCTATCACGCAAGTGGCCGACCCCCGCGTTCGGGGACCGCGCGGTCCTCCGGTGCTTCGTGGGCGCGAGCGGATCCGAGGACGTGCTCGACGCGTCCGACGACGACATCGTGGAGGCGGTCGGCCGTCATCTGTCGGCGGTCCTTCCGCTTCCCGAGCGCCCGCCCGCCTCCCGGGTCGTGCGATGGCCACGCTCGATGCCGCAGTACGAGGTGGGGCACGCGCAGCGTGTCCGAGCCGTCACCGACGGCCTCCCGCCGGGTATCTTCGTCGCCGGGAACGCCTACGGGGGCGTCGGCGTGGCCGATGCCGTTCGGAGCGCGAACGAGGCGGCCGAGCACGCGCTGGCGCACCTGGCCGGCGATCGGATCGAGACGGAGCGGAGATGAGCGGGAACCAGACGAGCTCACAGGGCCGGACCGTCTACGCGCTGTACCCCTGCTTCAAAGCCATGCGAGGGTTCCGCGATCTCGATCACGACGACGCGGCGCAGGAGGTCGAGAACCTCTTCAAGGGATGGGAGGGGACCACGGTTCGCGGGGTGTACTCCACGGCGGGGTTCCGAGCGGACACCGACCTCATGCTCTGGCTCGTCGCCCCCACGCCCGACGCGGCGCAGGACGCGCTCGTCGCGTTCGGAAGGACGCAGGCGGGACGCGAGCTCGAGCCGTCGTGGATGTTCATGGGCGTCGTCAAGCCCGCGGAGTTCACGGCGGACCACGCGCCGGCGTTCGTGAAGGGCGAGCCGCCGAAGCGGTACCTGTGCGCCTATCCGTTCGTGCGCACGCCCGAGTGGTACCTGCTGCCGCCGGAGGAGCGCTCGGCACTGCTGCGGGAGCACGGTCAGATCGGACGGGAGTTCCCGGAGGTCCTCGCCAATACCACGAGCGCGTTCGGGATCAACGACTGGGAGTGGATCCTCGCGTTCGAGGCCGACGAGCTCGACCGCATCGTCGACTGCATCCGGCGGCTGCGCGAGGCCGAGGCTCGGCGGTTCACGAAGGTGGAGGTGCCGTTCGTGACGGGCATCCGCAAGGACGTCCGGGCGGCGTTCGCCGACCTCGCCTGACCGTCTCGGACGGCCCGGCGATCGGCGGGGTCAGCCGGTCATCGCTCGGGCGCGCCATAATCTTCTCGTCGGCCTGACGAACGGAGGGAGCCGTGGCACACGCCAAGGACAAGGGCGAGAAACACAACAAGAAGGCTGCCCAGAAGTCGATCAAGGAGAAGCGGGCGGCCAAGAAGGCGAAGAAGCAGACCTCGTCCGCCAAGTCCGAGTAGCGCGTGTTCGAGGACCAGCTCCGAGCCTGGGACGGCGAGGAGGTCGCCGTCAGGTTCGACGCGCCGACGAGCACGTGGATGTTCGTATGCGTGCATTCGACGGTGCTCGGCCCGGCGGCCGGCGGGACCCGGCTGAAGGTCTACGAGCAGCCGCACGAGGCGCTGGCAGACGGCCTGAGGCTGTCGACGGCGATGACGAGCAAGAACGCGATGGCCGGTCTCCCGCTCGGCGGCGGGAAGGCGGTCCTCGCCGTTCCCGAGATCCCCGCGGGCTCGGCCCGGCGCGACCTCCTCCTTCGGTACGCGGAGCTGGTCGACTCGCTGCACGGCACCTACCGGACCGCGTGCGACATGAACACGGAGTCGGCCGACATGGACGTGGTGGGGGAACGCACCTCCCACGTGTTCGGCAAGACGGAGGCGGCCGGGGGTTCGGGGACCTCGGCCCCGGCGACCGCCGACGGGGTGTTCGTCGGGCTCCGGGCGGCGGTCGCGCACGCCTTCGGCGATGGCGATCTCGCCGGACGGACCGTGGCGATCCAGGGTGTCGGCAAGGTGGGCGATCCGCTCGCTCGCGCGCTCGCGGAGACAGGCGCGCAGCTCGTCCTCGCCGACGTGGACGACGTCCGAGCCAAGGAGCTCGCCAACGAGCTCGATGGCAACAGCGTCGCAGCCGAGGAGGTCTTCGACGTCGACTGCGACGTGTTCTCGCCGTGCGCGACCGGTGGCGTGCTCTCGAAGGTCACGATCGAGCGGCTCCGGTGCCGCGTCGTGGCCGGCGCCGCGAACAACCAACTCGCCGAACCCGATGACGCCGAACGGCTGGCCGAGCGCGACATCCTCTACGCGCCTGACTACGTCGTGAACGCGGGCGGCATCATCCACCTCGCGTCACTCGAGCTGCTCGGGGAGGACGAGACGGCGCGGGACGAACGCGTTCGAGCGATCGGCGACACGCTGGGCGAGGTCTTCAGCCTGGCGGGCGAACGAGGGATCTCGACCGCCGCCGCCGCCGATGCGATCGTCGAGCAGCGACTGGCAGCGGGACGGAGGAAGGCGTGATGGCTCGCGACCTCGCGTCGATGGAGTGCGTGCCCTGCCGCGGGGGCGTTCCGCCGCTCTCGCACGATGAGATCGAGGGCTACATGGCCGATCTCGGCAACGACTGGCACGTGGTCGAGGATCACCACCTCGCCAAGGAGTACCGCTTCAAGAACTTCCGGGAGTCGCTCGACTTCACGAACCGCGTGGGCGAGCTCGCGGAGACCGTCGGCCACCACCCGGACATCCACCTCGCGTGGGGCAGGTGCGGGATCACGGTCTGGACGCACAAGATCGACGGGCTGCACGAAGCCGACTTCGTGTTCGCCGCCAAGGCCGACCGTGCGTTCGAGGAGCACCGCTCCGACTGAGAGCCCCGGAGCGTGTCGTAACCGGACCGTTACTCCCTCGTAACCAGTGATGGCCCCGGGTGGCCCATGATCGTGGCATGCGTGTGAGCTCGGAGACCCGCGTCGTCCGGCCGGCCGATCCGAACGACGCCGGCGCGCTGAACGAGATCTATAACCACTACGTGCTCACGTCCGCGATCAGCTTCGCGCTCACGCGGACGTCCGAGGAGGAGCGGCGCGTCTGGCTGGCCGAACATCCGCCGATCGGCCCGCACCGGGTCGTGGTCGCCGAGGATCGTGGCCGCGTCGTCGGGTTCGCCTCCAGCAGCCGCTACCGAACGCGTGAGGCCTACGCGACCTCGATCGAGACCAGCGTCTACGTCGCGCACGACGCCACCGGCCGCGGGATCGGGACGTCGCTGTACGAGTTCCTGTTCGCCGCGCTGGTCGAAGAGGACCTGCACCGCGCCTACGCGGGCATCACGATGCCGAACCCGGTCTCGGTGGCGCTGCACCGGCGGTTCGGGTTCGAGCACGTCGGAACGTTCGCCGAACAGGGACGCAAGTTCGGTCGATACTGGGACGTCGCCTGGTTCGAGAAGGCCCTCTGACAGGCCGACTTCCTGGTGCTTCCCGCGGCTCAGCGCGAAGCGCTCACCAGGCCGAGCTCGCGGAGCGTGCCCCACGGGATCGCGTGGCAGTACGGCGTGTGCCCGTTCTTGTCGTAATACTGCTGGTGATAGCCCTCGGCCGAGTAGAAGGGACCCGCGGGTTCGATCTCCGTCGCGATCGGCCTGTCGAACCGCTCCTGAGCCCGGCCCCGTGAGGCCTCGGCCTGCGCCTGCTGCTCGGGTGTCTGGGTGAAGATCGCGCTCCGGTACTGGTCGCCGACGTCCGGTCCCTGCCGGTCGACCTGCGTCGGGTCGTGCATCGCCCAGAAGACCTCGAGCAGCTGCTCGTAGGTCACGGCGGCGGGGTCGAAGGTCACCCGCAGGACCTCGGCGTGGCCGGTCCCGTGGGAGCAAACGTCCTGGTAGGTGGGGTTCTCGGTGTGCCCGCCCGCGTAGCCGACCTCGGTCTCGACCACCCCCGGCACCCGCTCGAACACGTACTCCACGCCCCAGAAGCATCCGGCGGCGAACGTCGCGGTCTCGGTGGACATCTCGGACATCCCTCCTTCACTCAGACCATACGGCTCTATCAGCGACAACGCCGCTGTGCCGAAGGACGTTCCCGAACGCGGGGTCGGCGTCCCTGTAAGGGGGTCGTTGCGATCTCACGCTGGGACCTCGAAGGAGGCTGCGGCCTCCACGATCAGCTCGATCTCCCGGTCGCCGTGCTCGGTCCCGAGCGTCCACAGCTCGTAGCCGGACGGCGGGAGCCAGACGCCGCGCTCGAGCATGTGGTGGAAGAACAGCGCATAGCGATCGTGATCGGCGGCCTTCGCGCCGGCGAAGTTCGCGACCGGACCCTGGCTGAAGAACGCGCTCAGCAATGACTCCGTCCGGTTGACGGTGATGGGGATCCTCTGAGCGGCGAAACCGTGCTCGAGGCCGTCGGCGAGGGTCGCCGCTGTCTTGGCGAGGTCGGCGTAGGGGTCGAGCTCTTTCGCGAGGTCGAGCGCCGCGATCCCGGCGGCCACCGCCACAGGGTTCCCCGAGAGCGTCCCCGCCTGATAGACGGGCCCGACCGGGGCGAGTCGCTCCATCACGTCGCGTCGTCCGCCGAACGCGGCGCACGGGAACCCACCCCCCATCACCTTGCCGAGCACCGTGAGGTCGGGCGTGACCGAGTACAGGCTCTGTGCGCCGCCGAACGCGATGCGGAAACCGGTGATGACCTCGTCGAACACCAGCAGGGCACCGCTCGATGTGCACAGTCGTCGCAGCCCCTGGAGGAACCCCGCCTCGGGCGGGACGACGCCCATGTTCGCGGCCACCGGCTCGACGATGACGGCGGCGATGTGTTCGGCGTGCTCGTCGAACACGACGCGTGCGGCGTCGAGATCGTTGAACGGAACCGTGAGCGTGTCGCCGGCCGCGCCCTCGGTCACGCCCGGTGAGCCGGGGATCCCGAGCGTCGCGACGCCGCTCCCTGCGCCGCGGGCGAGCAACGCGTCCGAGTGCCCGTGGTAGCAGCCCTCGAACTTCAGGACGAGGTCGCGTCCGGTGAAGCCTCGAGCGAGCCTGATCGCGCTCATCGCCGCCTCGGTGCCGCTGGAGACAAGCCGGACCTGCTCGATCGACGGCATCGCGGCGACGATCCGTTCGGCGAGCTCGACCTCGAGCTCGGTCGGAGCGCCGAACGAGGTGCCTCGTTCGGCCGCCGCGATCGCCGCATCCACGATCTCCTTGCGGGCGTGGCCGAACAGCAGCGCGCCCCACGACTGCACGAGGTCGACGTACCGGTTGCCGTCGGCGTCGATGACGTAGGCCCCCTCGCCTCGAACGGCGAACCGCGGGGTGCCGCCAACGGCGCCGAACGCTCGCACGGGGGAGTTCACCCCGCCCGGGATCACATGCCGCGCGCGCTCGAACAGCTCCTCGGATCGCGTCATCAGGCTTCAGTACGCTCGACGCGGGATCTCACCGCGAGTCGGAGGTCCAGCGCGCGTGCTCCGGTGCCCAGAGATCGTCGGCGTCGGTGCGCCGATCGCGTTCCAATCGTTGCCGAATGGCGCTGGCGATGAAAACGCTTCGCTTGCGTGGACCTGCGATCGCGTCGATGGCACGAAGGAGGCTCGGATCCAGTTGGATGTGGATGTCTCTCTTCATGCTGACAGCCAGTCGGCCGCGTCCTTCGCGTGGTACGTCAGGACGAGGTCGGCGCCTGCGCGGCGGATCGAGGTGAGGACCTCGAGCACCGCCTTGCGCTCGTCGAGCCAGCCGTTCTGCGCAGCGGCCTTCACCATCGCGTATTCGCCGGAGACGTTGTACGCCGCGATCGGGAAGCGCGTCGCGTCCTTCGCGCGCCGGATCACGTCGAGGTAGGGGAGCGCGGGCTTCACCATCACGACGTCGGCGCCCTGGTCGATGTCGGCCGCGATCTCGCGGATCGCTTCGTCGGCGTTCGGCGGGTCCATCTGGTAGCCGGTGCGATCGCCGAACCGCGGGGCGCACTCGGCAGCCTCGCGGAACGGCCCGTAGAACGTGGACGCGAACTTCGCCGCGTACGCCATGATCCCGACGCGCTCGAACCCGCCGTCGTCCAGGACGTCGCGGATCGCCTCGACCTGGCCGTCCATCATGCCGCTCGGTCCGACCATGTGCGCCCCGGCCTCCGCCTGCGCGAGGGCGATCCGCCGGTAGCGATCCAGCGTCGCGTCGTTGTCGACGTGACCGTCGTCGTCGAGCACGCCGCAGTGGCCGTGGTCGGTGTACTCGTCCAGACACAGATCGGCGATCAGCACGTGGTCGTCGCCGAGCTCCTCGCGCAGGAGCGACAACGCCTTCTGCGCGATCCCGTCGGGGTTCCACGCCTCCGAGCCCTCGGCGTCCTTGCGCTCGGGCACGCCGAAGAGCATGAACGCGAGCACGCCTCTGCTCGCGATCTCGACCGCTTCCTTGCGGAGCGATTCGAGCGTGTGCTGCGACTGACCCGGCATCGAGGAGATCGGGACCGGATCGGACACGCCCTCCTTCACGAACAGGGGCGCGATGAGGTGGCGAGGCGCGAGATCCGTCTCGCGGATCAGCGCTCGGAGCGCCGGCGTGCGACGCATCCGGCGCGGCCGCTGCCTCGGGAAGGCCATCCCGATGATTCTAGGCGCTGTCCGATGACCTCTTCGACCGTGGCGTCAGCACGCGCTCGACCGCTGCGACGAGGCCTTCGACCGTGTGCGGCGAGGCGACCGCGTGAACGTGCAGGCCGTGCGCGCGGGCCTCTCGAGCTGTGACCGGCCCGATCGCGACGACCTTGGGCGAGCCCATGACCACGCCGATCGCCCGGACGAACCCGCGCACGGTCGAGGCGCTCGTGAACGTCACGGCGTCGACCTCGCCGGCGCGGAGCGCCGCTCGAGCCTCCGGCGGGAGGGAGCGTGGCATCCTCGTCCGGTAGGCGTTGACCCTCGTCGGCCGCCATCCTTTCCGCTCCAGCGCCTCCTCGAGGCCCTCCGGTGCGACGTCGGCCCGCGGGGTCAGCACGCGGCCGGTCCCGCGCGGGAACGCACGGGCAAGTGACTCCGTCGTGAACGCCTTCGGAACGAGGTCGGGTCCGCGGCGGGCCCAGTGTCGGTAGGCGTCCGCGGTTCCCTCGCCCACCACGGCCACCTTCGCGCGAACCTGACCCGGCCAGAGCCGATCGGCGAGGACCGACACGGTTCGGGGGCTCGTGAGCGTCACCCACTCGAAGGTGCCGTCGGATAGATCGTCGAGCGCCTTCGTGAGCGCCGCGCTGCGCACCTGCGTGAGCTCGATCGCGGGGGCGACGATCGCCCGTGCGCCTCGGCGCTCGAGCAGGCGGGCGAGCTCGTCGGCCTCGGGACGCGGGCGCGTCACCACAACGGTCTTCCCCGCGAGAGACTTCACGGCAGGGATCTCACGGACGGACGAGGCCGAGGATCTCGTCGGCACCCCCGGCGGACAGGTCCAGGGCGGCGAGCTCCGCGACCTCGGCCGGCGTGGGTGCCTCGACCTCGGCGCGGGCGAACCGTCCGCCGTCGGGTGTCAGCACGATCGCGATCATCCGCACACCCGAGGCCACCGGCTCGGCGAAGGCGCCGAGCGGGAGCGCGCATCCGCCGCCGAGCCGAGCCATCAGCCCGCGCTCGGCCTCGAGTGCGATCCGGCTCGACTCGTGATCCAGCGGAGCGACCGCCTCGAGCGTCTCCCGATCCGACGCTCGAGCCTGCACCGCGAGGCACCCCTGGCCGGGAGCGGGAACCATCTCCGCGAGGGACATGGGCTCAGCGTGCTCGGGAACGACGCCGAGGCGAATCAACCCCGCCGCCGCGAGCACGAGCGCATCCGCCTCGCCGTCGGCGAGCTTGCGCAGCCGCGTGTCGACGTTGCCGCGCAGGTCCTTCAGCAGGACGTCCGGGCGCCACCGGAACACCTGGGCCCGGCGTCGAACGCTCGACGTCCCGACCCGGCCTCCGGGTTCGAGCGTTCCGGTCCGCGTGACGAGCACGTCGAGCGCCGAGGCGCGTTCCGGTACGGCGGCGATCGTCAGGTCGTCCTCCTCGCCGGCGGGAAGATCCTTGGCGGAGTGCACCGCGAGATCCACCTCGCCGTCGCGGAGCGCGCGGACGATCTCGGCCACGAACAGCCCCTTCAGCCCGGCGGGATCGGTCGAGGGATCGGCGCCCCGGTCCCCCGAGGTCGTGATCGGGACGAGTTCGCTCTCGACATCGTGCGCTCGGAGCGCGGACGCGATCTCGTCGGCCTGGGCGAGCGCGAGCCTCGAGCCTCGGGTCCCGATCCGGAGCTTCACTCGGGGGGGAGCTCGAGCCCGAGCAGCTCGGCGAGCATCCGTGCGTGCTGGTCCTGGGTTCCCGGACCCGAGAGCTCCTTCAGCCGAACGATGGGCTCGTGCAGGAGCTTCGCCACGATGCCCCTGGCCAGCGCCGCGACGGCCTCGCGCTCGTCCGGCGTGAGGTCGGCCAGGTCCGAGCGGAACCGCTCGAGCTCGGCGTTCACGACGGCGTCGCCGCGTTCGCGGAGAGCCTGGATCAGCGGCGCGAGGCGTTCGGCGCGCTGACGCAGCGTGAAGCGTCGGACCTCTTCGTCGACGATCCCGTGGGCCCGTTCGATGTCCTCCGCCGCCTCGGCCGCTCGAACCGAGACCGAGGAGCGAAGATCGTCGATGTCGGCGAGCGTGACGCCCGGGATCTCACGCGCGGAGGACTCGACGTCGCGCGGCACCGCGAGGTCGAGCACGAACAGCGGTCGCGCCTCGTCCGTCCACCGCATCGCGGAGCATCGGTTCCGAGACGACGATGCCGGCCGCACCGGTCGCCGAGACGACCAGGTCGGCCTCGGCGAGCGCGCCGGGCAGGTCGGCGAGGTCTCCGGGTTCGGCCGATGTGCGCTGGGCGAGGGCTCGAGCCCGCTCGAGCGAGCGGTTGAGGAGCCTGATCGTCCCGACGCCGCGGTGCCGCAGATGCTTGACCGCGAGCGCCGACATCTGTCCGGCGCCGATCACGACGGCCGTCGCGCCCTCGAGGCCGCCGAGCGCCTCAGAGCCGAGCTCCGCCCCGGCCTCGACGAACGTGTCGGGCGCTGCGCCGACGCTCGTCTCGCTGCGGACGCGGCGTCCGGTCCGGGCTGCGGAGTGGAACAGCGCGGTCAGCGCCGGCCCGGCCGCGCCCTCGGCCTCGGCCCGCTTCAACGCTTCGCGGACCTGAGACAGGATCTGCGGCTCGCCGAGCACCATCGAGTCGAGGCCGCTCGCCACGCCGAAGAGGTGCTCGGCGGCATCGAGCTCGTAGTGCGAGTACAGCGGCTCGGCGAGCGCGTCGGCCGAGACGCCGCTCGACTCGCAGATCAGTCGCTTCAACGTCTGGAACCCGGCGTGGTACGACGGCACGCTCCCGTAGACCTCGACGCGATTGCACGTCGACAGGATCACGGCCTCCTCGATCGCGCCGTCGTCGTCGGCGCGCCGGTACGCCTTGACCAGGTCGTCCTCGCTGAACGCGAGCCGTTCGAGCAGCTCGACGTCGGCGTGGCGATGAGAGATGCCGAGGGCGAGGAAGGCCATGTGCTCGTTCATCCTACGAGAGGCTGCGGGGTCGGCGCCTCCTAGAACCGGCTCGGCCCTGCGAACTCGTCGAACGACTGAAGCGACTCGACCTCGTACTCGCGCCAACGGTGGATCACGCCGTCCCTCAGCTGGACGATGACCAGCCCGTGGAACTGGCGGTCGCCGCGGTACGTGTACTCGCCCACGCCGACGTCGCCGTCGACGACGAGGTGGTGCCATTCCATGTGCATGGGCGGGGGATCGTCGCCACCGAAGAAGTCTCGGAGCTCCTCGCGCCCCTCGTACCGCTGCACGTCCGGCGGCTCCATGTACACGGCGTCGTCGGCGAAGCACGCGAGCGCGCGCTCGGTGTCGCCGGCGTTCCAGCTGTCGGCGATCGTCTGCATCAGGTCGACGAAGGCACCGTGCTCCATGCTTCCTCCTGTTCGAACCGCATCGGGTCGAACGGCGACGGGTCGAACGGCGGTTCGCCGCCAACCACGAGCGCCGCCGCCAGCTCCGCGCTCCCGGCGCCGAGGATCACGCCCTCCGAACCGTGACCCGTCGCCGCGAACAGTCCCTCGCGCACCCAGCCGAGCAACGGGCGTTCGTCGGGGGATACCGGCCGGACACCGGACCAGGTCGCGAGCACCGGCGCGTCGGCGAGCGCCGGCACCAGCCGGGCCGCCTGCGACGCCACGATCCGCGGAACTTCGAGATCGTAGGTGTCGGTGGCGAAGGAGGGCTCGCGCGAGGTGCCGGTGAGGATCGAACCGTCGGGGGCGGGCTGGATCATCGGCGCGATGTCACGGGTCTCGAGCGCCTCGCCGAACTCGCGCATCGACACGAGGAGCGATCCGGGTTCGGACGCTACGACGGGCTCGCCGCCGCTCAGCAAGCGCCGGGCGCCGCTCTGGACCCAGTGCCGGAACAGCGGGCGATCGGGCGCCGCGTGCACGAGCCACCCGCGTGCGGCCGCGACCGGGAGCCGGATCCCGAGGGAACGGGCGAGCGCGGACGACCACGGCCCGGCCGCGAGGACCACGACGTCGGCCTCGATCACGCCGTCGTCGGTGGTCACCCCGGTGACGCGCTCGCCGCGTTCGATCAGGCGGCGCGCGGGCGCGTGATGGCGGATCGTGGCGCCCGCTTTCCGAGCGAGCGCCCCGTAGCACACGGTCAGCGCGAGCGGGTCGACGCGGTGTCCCTCGTGCAGCAGGTAGGCGTCGACGAGGTCGGGCGACAGTGCGGGTTCGAGCTCGCGTGCCGAGGCGCCGACATGTTCGAGACGGACCCCCACCGCCTCGGCCGCCGCGGCCCACTCGGCGAGGTCGGGGAGCTCCTCCTCGTCGATCGTGACCGCGAGCGTGCCGATCGGCTCGGCGTCCATGAAGAACGGCGAGGGCGGGTCCTCCGCGATCTCGAGGTACCGCTCGAGGCTCGCGCGGGAGAGCGGCGCGAGGAGCGGGTCCTTCGAGGTGTCGAGGTACCCGAGGTTCCTGCCCGAGGCGCCGGCCGCGAGCTCGTCCTTCTCGAGCAGCGTCACCGAGGCGCCCGCGCGGGCGAGCTCGTAGGCGCACGCGGCGCCGATGATCCCGCCTCCGACGACCACGACGTCAGGCACAATCGGGAGCCTACCCGCCCGGTGCTTCCGTAGAATCGTGCTCGGAGACGTGGCTGAGTGGCCGAAAGCAGCCGCCTGCTAAGCGGTTAGGGGGTTGATAGCTCCCTCACAGGTTCGAATCCTGTCGTCTCCGCCATCTCGTCACGATCGCCCGGATGAGCGGGAAGTGACCCTCGCTCTCCCATCCGTCCGGAACGGGATAGCCTGAGGAGTCCGATCCCTGAGGACACATCATGAACAGAGAAGAGCGGATCAAGCTCGCATGTGAGCACCTGATCGGGCAAGGGGATCTGGATGTCGTCGATGAGCTCTTCTCGACCGATTACATCGCCCACGCTGGAGACAAGCACTACGAAGGACACCGGTTCATCGAACGATTCACTCGGCAGCTTCGTTCTGCGATCCCAGATCTCCACGTCCTGAAGGTCGAATTCCTCGTCCAAGCAGGGGATACGATCGCATGGCAACGCACACTGGGTGGCACGCATGAAGCAGACATGATGGGCATCCCTCCAACCGGGCAGAAGGTGGAGTGGAGAGACATGATCGTTACTCGTTTCGAAGGCGAGAAGATCGCTGAGGAATGGGTCGTATCAGAGTTAGCAGGGCAACTCCTACTCAACTTCCCTGTTCCGAAGTAGAGAAGGGGGGTCAGACCCTGGGATCGCCATGACGACCCCCACGATGTCGAGCGTCCCTGGCCGGCGTCTAGATGGCGCGCATGCGGTTGTTGCGCGAGTTGTGCTCGACCTCGGCGAGTCCGAGCACCTCGAGCACCGGCGGCACGTAGTTCCCGAACCGGCCCCGGAGTCCCTTCTTCAGCCCGTACCAGCCGCCGACCGGGTTATCTGAGGAGCGAGCCCACGCCTCGACGGTTCCGTCCTTCGCGGGCTTCTGCTCGTCGGCGTTGCCGAGCTCCATCCAGTCGCCCTGCTCCTTCAGCATCGCGTGGAGATCCTCGATGCAGCGGAGCTGGTACCGGAGCTCGGTCTTCCCCACGGTGCAGACGAGCGCAGGAGGATCGTCGTCTGGCGCCCGGTACATCTGAAACTCCGACTGGCCGCTCGGCGTCTTCAGGACCCACGGATCGTCGCTCGTACCGCTTCCTGCCATCGGTCCCTCCCTGGGCTCGCTCGGGATCGAGTCGTATGCTGACGGTTCCGCGCCGGTAGCTCAATGGACAGAGAGCATCTGACTACGGAACTGACCTTAGGGGACAGTGTTCTCTGATGGTAGTGCGACGGGCAGTGCAAGACATCGGCCAAAGGTCGGTGGTTGGTCGTAGGCGCTTGACCGGTTGTCCAGATTGACGAAGCATCTTGCTGATGGACGGGATGGAACGAACGCTTTGGGACATCCGCTCTGTGATGCAGTCCTACGGCCTGACGACGTTCGTGGAACTCGTTGATGAGGCGCTGCAGTTCAAAGCAGCGGGACGGGGCTCGCAGCTGCGCGAGATGTTGGCTTCGAACACTGTTTGGGGCGGCGCAGGGTCCCTTTGCGACATGAACCTCCCCTCTCTGCACTTGGGGCGCGATGCCTGGAAAGACCAGAAGCTCCTTCATTCCGCACTCATACGACTGGCCGATGAACTCGACGCGCGAGGGTGGGGTGACGAGCGTATGCGGTTCGTGGCAGGCGTATTCCGGAAGTGGAATGACGATGGACTCTACGAGCGCCCTCCTGGAGGGCCCGAGTACGGGCGGGGTGCTCCCGGACCGCGTCCTTCGTAGCTGGGTCAGATGCTCGTGGAAGACCCCTTCTACCGGCGCGGTACCATGTCTGACCAGCGCCGGTAGCTCAATGGACAGAGCATCTGACTACGGATCAGAAGGTTGGGGGTTCGACTCCCTCCCGGCGC
>CAWAWO010000004.1:0-399759 GCA_963785835.1 uncultured Actinomycetes bacterium
ATCCGCTCCTTGAGCGCTGCGACCTTCTCGATCTTCTGTGCGTTCGGCACCTGACCTCCACGGAACGAAAGAACGCGCCCCCGCAGATAGCGGAGACGCGCGTGGTCGCGAGTCTTCGTTGGCCTCGGCAGGTGCCCGAAGGATTACGCGCTCACGCGCCCCTGCTGTCTGCGGCGAACCAACAGGGTACCGGCCGTCTGGTGAAGGCGACAACGGCTCGTGCCGGACCCCGGGTGCCATCCGATCGAGCCGTCGAGATGCTCGGGCTTAGCTCGGCCGAGCGATCAGGGCGCGGCGCTGGAGAGGGCTCGTGTCGGAGGTCAGGCGATCACGGCACGCAGATGGCGTACGCAGTCGCCGTGTTGCCCCCGTCCACTTCCTCGTACTCCACGAACCACCCGGTCGGGACGTCCCCACTCTCGGCTATATCGGTCGTCGAGTTCGCTTCGAGCGGCACCGACCTCCACATCTCATGGCCGGTCGAGTCGGGCTCCGTCGTGTTCCCGCCGCCACCCAATGCTCGCCCGGTGGTCGCACCCGGACAGTCCACGCCGATGGAGTCGGCATTCGCCGCCCCCGTGGCTGTCGCCACGGTGATGGTGGCGACGCCCGTTGGACCCGAGGGGCCTGATGGACCCGAAGGGCCTGTTGGACCCTGGGGGCCGGTGGGGCCGGATGGACCCGATGGCCATGGGCCGCTGGGACCTTCAGGACCTGAGGGACCGCTTGGACCTTCTGGACCCGAGCGGGACCGCTGGGACCCGATTGACCCTCTGGACCGGACGGACCCGAGGGACCTGAGGGACCGGTCGGACCCTCTGGACCCGAAGGACCCGAAGGACCCGACGGACCTGGACCGGGGACCCGATTGACCCTCTGGACCGGACGGACCGGTCGGACCCTCTGGACCGGACGGACCGGTCGGACCCTCTGGACCAGACGGACCGCTCGGACCGGCTCGGACCGCTCGGACCGGACGGACCGCTCGGACCGCTCGGACCGCTCGGACCGCTCGGACCGCTCGGACCGGACGGACCGGTCGCACCTTCCGGACCCGACGGACCGCTCGGACCCGATGGACCACTCGGACCCGATGGACCGCTCGGACCTGACGGGCCGGTCGGACCTCCGGACCCGATGGACCACTCGGACCCGATGGACCGCTCGGACCCGATGGACCGGTCGGACCTTCCGGACCCGACGGACCGCTCGGACCGGATCGGACCCGACGTCGGACCCTCCGGACCCGATGGGCCGGTCGGACCCTCCGGACCCGATGGACCGGTCGGACCCTCTGGACCGATGGACCGCTCGGACCGGACGGACCAGTCGGACCCGAGGGACCGGTCGGACCCTCCGGACCCGAGGGACCACTCGGACCCGAGGGACCGGTGGCACCCTCCGGACCCGATGGACCGCTCGGACCCGACGGGCCGGTCGCACCTTCCGGACCCGACGGACCGCTCGGACCCGATGGACCGCTCGGACCCTGGAGGGACCGGTCGCACCTCCGGACCACTCGGACCGGAGGGACCGGTCGCACCTTGTGGACCCGAGGACCCGAGGGGCCGGCTACACTTGGATCCTTGGATCCCCTGGGCACCCGCGGGGCCCGATGGACCCGAAGGACCCGCAGCACCCGGAGGACCCGAAGGACCCGAAGGACCCTTCTTGCCCCGGCGCCCCTTGGCATTCCAATCCAGCGGGTACTCGCCCGGTTCACAGGTCTCGTTCTTCTTCACGATCTCGAACTCGCCGTCTTGCCTGTCGACACAGGTGTGGATCACACCTTTCTTGGGGCCGGCTGGGTGGGCGCTGGCGACGACCGCGATGGTCACGATCAGGCCCGCTGCGAGGGCCAACGGCCACACGGCGGCGATCAGTTTCCGTGACGGTCGATGCGTGCCGCGCAACCCGTCGCTCCTCAGCGTGCGAAAACGCCAGCCGGTTTCTGGCTGGTTCAGGGTCGAGGATACTGGAAGGGCTCCCGCTGTCAAACGACCCGATCCATTGCCGTGCAGGTCGCGGGACCCACTGCCGCTCCGGCCACGAGGCAGACCCTTACCATGCACTTCGTTATCCTCGGCACGATCGCCGGTCGGCTTGACCGTCGTCGCCGGTTCGGGACAGGAGCAACCTGGTGCGGGCATCCCTCGGTTCGATGGAAGCGCCGCGGCGAGATCGCCGGCGGCGTCTCCTCGTTGGGATCGGGCTGGGCGTGCTCCTTGTCACGTCGGCGGCTTGCGGGGGAACGTCGCAGTCGGAGCAGGCCGCCGCGGAGCTCGAGGCAGGCCTGGCCGCTCATCAGCAGGGCGACCTGGCCACGGCCGCTGCGCACTACGAGGAAGCGCTGGTCCTGGACCCGAACAACAAGTACGCCTACTACAACCTCGGGTTGATCGATCAGACGAACGGAGACCTCGAGTCCGCCGAGACCAACTACCGGCAGGCCCTGACGATCGACCCCAGCTTCGTGACCGCGCTCTACAACCTGGCGATCGTCCGGCACGATCTGGGCGATCTGGACGAGTCCATCGCCCTGTACCGACAGGTCGTCAGCCTCCAGCCCGATCATGCCGCAGCCCATCTGAACCTCGGGTTCGCGCTGAAGGAAGCGGGCATGGAGCGCGAAGGTGACGCCGAGCTGCAGGTCGCGGTCCAGCTGGACCCGGCGCTCGCCGCCCGGATCCCGGCCGAGTCCGAGGCGGGCGAGACGACGGAACCGACCGAAGAGTCCGAGTCGCCCTAGCCGCCGGACAGTCGGGCTCTGCCGAGGCCACGGCGCCCGGGCGGCGCAGCGACGGTGCCCGCGTCGACCCCCGCGAGGGCCGCGATCGGTTGCTCGGACTTGCGCTGGACCCAGTCGCGGAGGCAGAGCACCAGGACCACCGCACGTGCGAACGCGAAGAGCTCGAACGCGCCGTAGGGAAGACCGACGGGTCCCCCGACGTCGACGCCCGTCGCCAGCCACGAGAACTCGGTCACGTAGATGCCGATGTCGATCAGCTGGAACGCGAGGAACAGTCGGAGGTTCGGCAGCACCAGGGCGAACCACGGCAACAGCCACAGGCCGAATTGCGGCGAGAAGACCTTGTTCGAAAGGAGGAACAGCACGAGGATCGGGAAGCCGAGCGTCCAGCGGGGGAAGTCGGGATCCCGCTTCGCCTTCAGATGCCAGACCAAGGCGACGGACACGACGAACGCGACCGCCGAAGCGATGTTGATCGTCGGGGTGTTGGTGCAGCCGGCCCCCGTCGCAAGTTCGCAGGCGACGTACCAGAGGCTGTTCCAGCTGGCCGGCCGCTCGGAACTGAAGCGGAAGAACTCCCACCACCCTTGCGTTCCGGCGAGCGCGAAGGGAAGGTTCACGGCGATCCACGTTCCCGCCGCCGCGACGGCGATCCGGATCCCCCGATCCCTCTCGCCGGCTCTGAACCGTCCCGCCAGGAAGGGGATCACCAGCAGCGCCGGGTAGATCTTGGCCGCGGCCCCGAGCCCGAGCAGGACCCCGGATGGACCGTCCCGCCCTCGCAAGTACGCGAGCGTGGCGGCGGTCGCGAATGCCACCGCGACCAGGTCCCAGTTGTTCATCCAGTAGAGCGCCAGCGTGGGCGCGAGCACGAAGTACAGCGCTCGTCGCCCGACCATCCGGAACAGCGAGACGGCCACCCACGACGCCGCGAGTACCAGGATCGCCATGTTGAGGAAGACGAATCCGTCGTTGGAGTCTCCAGCGACGAACGCAACGATCCGCATCGTCCATATCGTGAGCACCGGGTACTCGTCGCACGGATCGGATCCGAGCTCGACGCAGGGATCCAAGTACGGAAGCCGATCACCGGTCAGTTGCTGGGCTTCGCGGAGCGTGAGCAGGTCGGTATAGCAGAGGTAATAGGATCCTCCCTCGAGCGAGTCTCCTATGACGCACGGGGCCTTGATCGCGAAGCCCACGATGAGGGTCCCGGCGAGGAGCGCGAAGACCAGCCCGAGCGTGATGCCGCGTCGAGAGGTGGCCATCGACCGGATCATCACGGGCCCTGAGGCCAGCGAGGTGGCCGTAGACCCCGACCTCCGTGTGGGTTCGACGTCCGAGGGTTCGACGTCCGAGGGTTCGACGTCCGAGGGTTCGACGTCCGAGGTTGCGACTTTCGGACTGTCGGCTTCCGGACGCTCTGTCGGCGGGCCCGCCGCTCCCGGGCCGCCCCCGCCCCGGCGCTTGCGCAACCAACGCGGACCGAACTGCAGACTCACGAACGTCAGGACCCCGATCCCCAGCAGCAGGTCGTACCGAGGGAAGGGCTCGTACCGGAAGACCACGGTGTGCTCCCCCGGAGGCAGCGTCCGACCGACGTAGCTCGGCGCGACCATCTCGGGAGGCAGCTCCGTCCCGTCGACCTCGACCACCCACCGCGGATCGAACGACGACTTCAGGACGACCATCGCCGGCCGCTCGAGCTGGACCTGCCCCCGCACCACCCCGTCGGCGAGCTCGGGGGTCTCGGACGTCACGGAACCGGCCGGGCGGCCCTCGGTGACGGCTCCCGCCGGGAGCGTGGGCGGGGCGGCGGGTTCTCCGTCGAAGGCGATCGTCGGGAAGCGGCCGAGCGCCGGGTCCTCGGACGCGAGGAAGCCGGCCGTCTGAGCCCCGAGGTTCGTGCGATCCGCTTCGATGGAGCTCACCGTGTCGACGACCTCCAGGTAGCCGCTCGTCTCGACCTCCCACAGCGTGTGGCCGAACCGCTCGTCGAGCTGCGTGGCTTCCACGGCCGGCGGCCGGTCTACCGGCAGGATCATGTAGCGCACGTTGAACAGGTCGTAGTGAGCCGGGTTCGTCTCGTCGAAGAGGACCTCGATGTCGGTGGACAGCGACAGGTACGCGGTCCGGAACGGGAACCCGATCGCGTCCGCGTCGTTCTCCAGCAGCACCGAGTACATCGGCACGAACCCGACGGTGTAGTCCGAACCCCAACTCCCCGACATCCCTGCGTAGATCCGGCCGGGGCCGCGAGCGTACGCCTGCTCGATGAACGACTGGATCACCGTGCCTTCGGTCGCGTCGTAGTCACGCTGCTCGTGGATCCAGGCTCCACCCTGGCGGTCGAAGGCCCATCGTTCGGTCCAGGCCGGGGCGAGCAGGGCGATCCCGAGGACGCCGGCCGCCGCACCGGCGAGCGCGAGCCGTCGGCCGGTCGCGAAGCGCTTGAGCAGACCGAAGGCGAGACCTGCGAGCCACGCACCCCCTACGCCGGCGAGCATGATCCCCGCCAGGTGGACCCCCTGGATGAACCGATGGAAGAACAGGTCGTCGGTTCCGGGGATCAGTTGGAGGATCGGTCCGAGGGTGGGCCGCCCCGAGAAGAGCAGCAGGCTCACGACCATCAGCAGGAGGAGTCCGCGAGCCCACTCGTCGCGACGCCACCGTCCGATGCAGACGACGGCGCCCACGCCCGCGAGCACGGTGAGGACCGGGAACCGGGACGCGTCGAACAGCTCTCCAGAACCGAGCCACGACAACACCTGACCCGCGCCGAACGAGTCGAACCAGAACGTCCCGCGGAGGTACGCGCTCTGGTTCGCCCATCGCGCATCGAGCAACAGCGGAACCACGACCCAGGAGATCAGGAGCAGCGCCCCCACCCCGACGAGCGCGGTACGCCCGAGACGTCGGCGCCACTCGCTCGGCCGGACGAGCACCCACACGCCGAGCGCGGCGAGGGCAAGGACGCCGGTGAGGAAGTGGAACGCGGTCGCGAGTCCGACCGCGAGCGCCGCGACCCCGTAGCCCGGTGACCGATGGCCGCTCACCGCTCGCCACGACAACCCCCAGGCGATCGGCAGCATCCACATCGCCCACAGCTGGGGCCAGATCCCGAGACCTCGCCACGTGTACGACCCGTGCTCGAACCCGTAGCCGGGGAAGCTCACGACGAGCGGCGCCGCCAACGCCGAGATCGCCGACGCCCATCGCCCCAGCCCCATCAGCCGAGCGCCCAGGTAGACGGAGACGGGCCACCACGCGAGGAGCGCGTAGAGCAGACCCGGAACGGCCCGCTCCGGCCCGATGATCAAGGAGAGGTATCCGGTAAATGTGTGCGGCAGGCTCTGGTAGTGGTGGAACACCGACGAACCGAGCCCGAGGTACGGGTACCAGCCGTCGAGCGTGAGGTGGCCGTCCCGGATGCGATCGTTCGCCCAGCGCACCATCGACAGGTGCGCCGAGGTGTCGTTCAGGTTCAGGGCCGGCAGGACTTCGTCGCGGAGCGCGAGCAGGTTGAACCCCACCGCGATCGCGACGAGCGCGAGCGGCCACAGCGGCGAGCCGGGGTCATCCGGGAGCTCGAACCGAGGGACGCGGAGCTGCGGCACGCGCCGCGACTCGCGACCGGGCTGGGGCGAACGCTTCGGTTCCTCCTCGTGCTTCCCGCCCCGAACGGCGACGGCGTCGTCGGCTTCCGGCATGGCGGCATGATGGCACGCCGTCTACCAGCCGGGACTGTTCCCCTCCGAATGCCGAACGGGATCCCGATCGCGCCTGCGTCTGGCGCGGAGCCACCACATCCCGGGCCCGAGGAAGAGCAGCGTGACCGCCCCGATCAGGAGCATCACGTCGTAGCGGGGGAACGGCTCGTACGTGAACGTCACCGTGTGCTCTCCCGCCGGCACCGAGGCCCCGACGAAGCTCGGGGCGATCATCTCCGGCTCCGCAGTCTCCCCGTCCACGGTCACCTGCCAGCGCGGATCGAACGATGTCTTCAGCATCACCATCGACGGCCGGTCGGCCACCACGGTCGCGCGAGCGGTCCCGTCGCGAAGGTCGACCTCCTGCTCGACGACGACCCCTGGGGGATCCTCGGGACGTTCGTCCGCACCCAGGGTCGGTTCGGGAGCCGGATGGCCCTCGAACGCGATCCCCGGATGCAGACCGAGACCGACCTCCTCCGAACGCAGCCAGTCCGCCACGCTGAGCCCGAGGTTCGTGCGTTTCGCTTCGATCGGCGGGAGCACATCGACGAGGTCCACGTAGTCCGCGCTCGGCACCTCCCACAGCACGTGGCGGCCTCGCTGGGCGATACGTTCGGCGTTGGAGGGCGGAGACCGGTCTTCCTCGAGGATCAGGTAGCGAGCCGCGAACAGGTCGTAGTGCGCCGTGTTCCGGTCGTTGAAGCGGAACTCGACGGGCGACGAGAGCGACCACGTGGGGCGCGTGAACCCGATGTGGTCGACGCTGCGGTTGAGCAGGACCGCGTACATCGGCACCTGGGCGATCTCGTACTGGGTCCCCCAGTTCGACCGGAGCCCCCCGTAGAACCGTCCGGGCCCTCGCGCCTGCGCGATCTCGACGAGCTCGGTGACGGCGGCGCCGCCCCTCGAGTCGGCGACCGCCTGCTCGTCGATCCATCGCCCGCCCGTCGTAGCCCACGACGCGCGCTCGCCGAACGCCGGCGCGAGGAACGCGAAGGCGGCGCACCCCGCGATGAAGCCGGCGGCCGCCGGCGCGCCTCGGAGCGGCCGGAGCCGTCGGAGCCATCCCAGCCCGATCTGACCGAGCCGCACGGCGCCGACGCCGGCGAGGTACAGCCCGGCGAGATGCACGCCGGAGATGAACCGCCGGATGAACAGGTCTTCCGAACCCGGCAGCACGTCGAGCAGCGACCCCCACGTCGGCCGTCCGAAGAACAGCAGGAGCGAGAGCACGAACACGCCGAGGAGCACGCGGGCGCGTTCCTCACGACGGAACCGCGCGACCGCCGTGACGATGCCGGCCACCACCAGGATCGTGATCATCGGGAGTCGGCCCCGGTCGAACAGCTCGCCGCTCGCGAACCACGTCATGACCTGCTTGGCGCCGAACGAGTCGTAGAAGACCTTCCCGCGCGAGAACTCGTCGTTGACGGTCCAGATGCGATCGGCGAGGAGAGGCAGCACCACCCACGCACCGACCAACAGGGTCCCGAACCCGACCAGCGCGGCGCGGCCGAGTCGACGCAGGATCCCACGCCATTTCACGACGACGAACACGCCGAGCGACAGCAGCGCGAGGTAGCCGGTGAGCAGGTGGGAGGCGGTGGCGAGAGCGAGGACGAGCGCCGTGATCGCATACCCGCGTCCTCGAGACACCGCTCGCCAGGACAGACCCCAGGCGAACGGCAGCAGCCACATCCCCCACAGCTGCGCCCACACGCCGTAGCCGCGCCAGGCGTAGCTCCCCCATTCGTAGCCGAGCGTCGCCCGGCTGGCGAGCAGGGGCGAGCAGACCGCGGCGATCGCGCAGACCCACGGGCCCCACCCGAGCAGTCGTCCCCCCGCGTAGACGGCGATCGGCCACAGCGCCATCCCGAGATAGAGCGTCCACACGACCGCGCGGTCGCTCCCGAGAACCACCGCGAGGTACCCACCCAGGACGTGCGGGAGGCTCTGGTAGTGATGGAACCGCGACGAGCCGAGCGACAGGTCCGGGTACCAGCCGTCCAGCGGCAGGTGCCCGTCCTCGATCCGGTCGTTCGCCCACGCGACCATCGAGCGGTGGACCGAGGCGTCGTTCAGCGTGTCGACCGGGCGCGCCTCTGCCCGCAGCACGATCAGGTTGAACAGGACCACCGCGCCGACCGCGACGAACGGCCATCGCGAGCGCCTCGAGGCCGGGGTGCCGTTCGACTCGGAGGGCGCGCTCGCTTCCTCGCGCTCGGGCAGGGTGTCACGCACGGCGGCCATGTTCGCACGGACGCCGAGATCGCCTGCCGACGTGCGGTCGAAGGTCACCGAACCGGCATCGGCCGAAGCCGGACCCGGCTGAACCGTACGCGCCTGCCGTGCCTCGGGGCTATGCCGTGGCCGCGGCCTCCGCGGTGCCCTTGATCCGGTTGGTGTCGATGGGGATCCCGGGCCCCATCGTCGTGGAGATCGTCAGCGTCTTCACGTACTTGCCCTTGGCCGCGGACGGCCTCGCGCGCAGGATCTCCTCGATGACGGTCAGGTAGTTCTCGAAGAGCTGCTGCTCGGAGAACGACTTCTTGCCGATGATCGCGTGGACGTTGCCGGTGCGATCGGTCTTGTACTCGATCTTGCCGCCCTTGATGTCCTGCACGGCCTTGGCGATGTCGTTCGTCACCGTTCCCGTCTTGGGGTTGGGCATGAGGCCCCGAGGCCCGAGCACGCGTCCCGTCTTCCCGACCGCAGCCATCATGTCCGGGGTCGCCACGGCCGCCTCGAAGTCGATCGTGCCGCCGATGACCTGCTCGACGAGCTCCTCGCCGCCGATCACGTCGGCGCCGGCCTCCTTGGCCTCGGTCGCCTTGGGGCCCTGCGCGAACACGGCGACGCGCACCGACTTGCCGGTTCCGTTCGGCAGCGAGACGGTGCCTCGGACGAGCTGATCGGCCTTGCGCGGATCGACGCCGAGACGGAACGCGAGCTCCACGGTCTCGTCGAACTTCGCGTCGGGGAACTCCTTCAGCGCCCTGATCGCGTCGCCCGGCGTGTACTCGCGGTCCACTTCGAACGCGGACGCCGCCTGCACGTAGCGCTTCCCCCGCCCGCTCATGCGAGCACATCCACGCCCATGCTTCGCGCGGTCCCGGCCACGATCTTCATCGCCGCGTCCACGTCGTTGGCGTTCAGGTCCGCCATCTTCTGCTCCGCGATCCGCCGGACCTGATCCTGGGTCAGCCGGCCGACCTTCTCGCGGTTCGGTTCGCCCGAACCCTTGTCCAGGCCGGCCGCCTGCTTGATCAGCTCGGCCGCCGGCGGCTGCTTGGTGATGAACGAGAACGAGCGATCCTCGTAGATCGTGAGCTCGGCCGGGATCACCTGTCCGGCCTGTTGCTGCGTCTGCTCGTTGTACTGCCGGCAGAACTCCATGATGTTCACGCCGTGCTGGCCGAGGGCCGTTCCGACGGGCGGGGCCGGCGTCGCCTGACCGGCCCGGATCTGGAGCTTGACGACGGCGAGCACCTTCTTCTTCGCCATCCGATCTTCACCTCCTGCGGTGTTGGCGGCCGGCTCGTCACCGGCCTCCCGCTGTCGTAGGGGTCTAGACCTTCGCCACCTGGTCGAAGGACAGCTCGACCGGGGTCTCCCGGTCGAAGATGTTGACGAGCACCTTGAGCTTGCTCTGGTCGAGGTTGATCTCGCTGATCGTCCCGTTGAAGTCCGCGAACGGCCCCGAGATAATCCGCACGACGTCGTTCTCCTCGAACCCGAGTCGGAACGTCGGCTTCACTTCCTCCTTCTTGACCGCGAGGATCTTCTCGACCTCGCGCCGCGAAAGGGGCGTCGGCTTGCTCCCGGTGCCGGCGGCGACGAAGCCCGTCACGCCTGGCGTGTTCCGCACCACGTACCAGGAGTCGTTGTCGTACACCATCTTCACGAGCAGGTAGCCGGGGAAGACCTTGCGCTGGACGACCTGCTTCTTGCCGCTCTTGATCTCCATCACGTCTTCCATGGGGATGTGGACGTCGAAGATCTTGTCCTCCATCTGCATGGTGTGGATCCGCGACTCGAGGTTGGTCTTCACCTTGTTCTCGTAGCCGGCGTAGGTGTGCACGACGTACCACTCGCCCGGCCCTCGGAACGGATCGGTGCCGGCCTCGAACGTCTCGACCGCCTTATCAGCGGCGGGCTCAGCGGCTCCGACAGCGGGCTCAGCGGCTTCGACGGGCTCAACAACCTCGGCGGTCTCGGCGGCCACGACGCGCTCAGCGGTTTCCGCCACGTCGGTCCGCTCGACGTCGGCGGCGATGCCCTCCACCTCCTCGGCGAGCTCGCCGACGATCGCCGCGTCGCTCATTGCCTCGACGGCCGACGCGTCCTCGACGGCCTCCTCGACCGTCTCCTCGAGCGCCTGGACGATCGCCTCGTCCGCGATGGCCTCTTGCACGTCGGCGTCCGCCGCCGCCTGGGCGACCGCGTCCTCGAGCTCGGAGCCCTCGAGGCCGCCTTCGACGGCCTCCTCGACGCGCTCTTCGAACGTTTCCTGGATCGCCGCGTCCGATGCCGTCTCGACCGACTCGGCGTCCGCCACGGCCTCGGCGACGGTCTCCTTCAACGCTTCCTCGATCGCGGCGTCCGCCACCGCCTCGGTCTCTGCGGCCTCCTCGAACGCCTCGATGACCCGCTCACGCGGGTCGTCGGCGTCCTCCTTGGCCTCCTCGTCCGGCGTCGGCGGGGTGGCTTCGGGGACGGCTTCGTCCGATGGGTCGACCGGGGATCCGCTCATGGGGCGCGCCTCAGCTCGTGAACACGTTCAGGACGAACTTGGAGAAGACGACGTCGAGCCCGAACACGTACGACGTCATCACGACGACCGTGACGAGCACGACGATCGTGTAGGTCATGAGCTCCTGCTTGGTGGGCCAGATGACCTTGCGGAGCTCCTGCCGGACCTCCTTCAAGAACTGACGAGCCCCGGTGCGCTCCTTCTTCTGTTGGAGCTGCGCCCGGCGCGCCGCCGCCGAAGCCTGGGCACGCTCGACCTGGGTGCCCTGACGGCGCTGCGCTCGCTTCATCTGCCTGTTCATCGTGCTCCCTTGCAGGGGCGGAGGGACTCGAACCCCCAACCGCCGGTTTTGGAGACCGGTGCTCTACCAGGTTGAGCTACGCCCCTCCGTGGAACGCCCGGTTCCTGCCGGAAGGCGGGGACTCGGATGCCAAGTATAGGGCGGCCCCGCAGGGGCGGCAAAGGTCGGCTCCGCCGCCGCGTTCTCGGGTTCCCGCAGGTCAGTCCCGATGATCGGCCCGCGGAGCCCAACACCTCCAGGTCGGGCAGAGCCCGGGTCCGCCGCCGAAAACACGATGCGTGAGGGTGCGTGATGTTGCGCTGGCCCTCTCATACACTCTTGCGGACGCGCCGCGCCGGCCCCGGATTGCGAGCGCCCAGATGCAACAGCGGGATCCTTCCCTTCCGCCCGGTGACCGGGCGAAGCGACGCAGCCTGTTCGGGAGCCGTCCCGAACCGCCGACCCCATCCGCCGGCTCCGGCCCTCCGCCCTCGGCCGCCGAGCGGCCGAAGCGGTCATCGCCACGTACCAGGAGATGATCCAGGAGCAGCTCGATTCGACGAGGGGCTCCAGAGCGATCCAGCACGGACCGGCTCGAGGACACGATGAATGCTAGCGACATCGCCGGCGGAGGTCAGCGCGGAGCGCCGAGGCCCTCGCCGATTCGCCTGGTTCCGCGCTCGGCATCGGTCAGGTCCGCGCGCAGCTCGACGAGGTGACCCGCCAGGTGGCGACCGCGTTCCGCACGCTCGCCGAACGCGACACGACGATCGTGGAGACCGTCCAGGAGCAGATCCGCGAGCACAGCGAGCTCATCGCCAGGGAGACCGCCCGCATCTCGGAGGCGATGGAGGCCTACGTCCAGCAGGGCGTGCAGGCGATGGCCCAGCTCGCGGGGCGGGCGGACTCGAGCGTCGAGTCGTTCTCGAACCGCGACGAGGAGGTTTCCGACCGGATCCGGCAGATCGTCGAGCAGCAGATGTCCGAGCTCGGCGAGCAGATGCAGCTCCTGTACGACCGGACGGCCATCGCGGCTACCTCGCTCCACGAGCTCGTCGCCTCGCTCGGCGACCGGATGAGCATCGAGTCCAGGGAGGCGGGTAGCGAGACGCGCGACGCCGTCATGGATGCCGCTCGTCAGATGAACGACGCGACGCGCGAACGCCGTGCTGGATGCGGCTCGCACGGCAGCCACCGCCGTCAACCGGACGATCGAAGAACGGGTGATGGGCCTGGCGCAACTCGTTCGAGCGGACTCGGAGGCGATCCGCGAGGAGTCGTGCGCAGGACCGCCGCGGTGGACGAGGGCCTCGCGGCCGCCACCGCCGTCAACCGGACGATCGAAGAACGGGTGATGGGCCTGGCGCAACTCGTTCGAGCGGACTCGGAGGCGATCCGCGAGGAGCTCGTGCGCAGGACCGCCGCGGTCGACGCGGGCCTCGCGGCCGCGCTCGACGAGCGGCTCTCGGGAGTGACCGACCAGACGCTCGAGGTCATCGACCGCAACATGATCCGGATGGTGGATGCGCTCGAGGCGCACTTCGAGCGCCTGAGCGCGCAGGTCGGGGAGCGCGCCGCCACGTCCGTCGACCTGGCGATCGGCGCGCGTTTCGACGACGTGCTCGCGCGGCTGCACGCATCCGCGGAGGTGATCGAGCGCGGCGGCTCGGAGGTTCGGACCGTCCTGGACGAGCGACTCGCGGGGTGGGACGAACGGTTCGCCTCGCTCGACGAGCGGATCGCGGCGTGGGACGACCGGTTCGCCTCGCTCGACGGGCGGTTCGCGGCGCTGGCCAAGCTCACGCGCTCGGACAGCGAGGCGCTCGCATCACAGATCCTGGCCGACCAGGAGGTCACCAAGCAGGCCCTCCGGGCGATGAAGGAACTGCAGGCGAGCCTTCCGGCCGAGGTCATCCAGATGGTCGAGCAACGGTTCGCCTCGGTCGCCGAGTCGATCGAGCGTTCCAACGAGATGCTGGCCCACCGCATCGACCGGATGGCCGAGTCGCTCGGACAGCGCCAGAACGACGACATCCAGATCGTGATCGACCGGATGGGCGACGCGATGCACGCGCTGGCGAGCTTCGGGAAGGCCGGCCCGGAAGCTTCCAAGGCGTCGGCGATCGAGATCGACTAGTCCTCGGACGCCGGATCGGTTCAGCCGAGACGGACCTCGGCCTCGCTCTTGCGGATCGGCCATTCCGTCCGCCCGTCTCGATCGACCCGAACCCAGACGTCGAGCAGAGCCGTGCGGGTCTCCGCATCCAGGGACCGGACGCTGCCGCCGCTCGTGATGGTCTCGCCGAGGAACACGGGCGAGCGGAACTGCGCCTTCATGCGTACGAGGGCGCCGGCATCGCCGAGCCACTCCACGAGCGCCGACGCGAGCGTCCCCATCGTGAGCATCCCGTGAGCCACGATCCCCGGGAAGCCGGCGGCGCGCGCGACCTCCTCGTCCCGGTGGAGTGGGTTGAGGTCGCCCGAGGCCTCGGCGTAAGCCTGGACGTCCTCACGGGTGACGACGTGGTCGGAGGCCGGCAGCTGCTGCCCGATCGCGAGGTCCTCGAAGCGGAGGCTCACGCCTGCCCCCGAACGATCAGGGTGCTCCGGGCCAGGACCACGAGCTCACCGGTACCGTCGCGGATCTCGGTTCGGATCCCGAGGAACTCGGTCTCGCCCTTGCCGCGGATCGAATCGATCGTCGCGTGCGCGACGAGCGTCTCCCCCACCTCGACCGGACGCTCCCACCGGTACTCCTGGTCCCCGTGCAGGACACGAGCCAGATCGACGCCGAGGTCGGGGTCCCGAACGACGTTGCCGAGCCCGGCGACGATCTCCGGCACCGTCACGAACGTCGGCGGCACCCCGTTCGCTCGATGGGACACGGCGCGCGCGAACGCCCGGACGCGCTCGGGTTCGACGTCGATGCGAACGGGTGGGTAGGTCTTTCCGACGAGATCGGTGTTCAGTGGCACTGGCCTCCCCGTCGTTCGGCCGACATCGCTGTCGGACGGGCGGCCGTCTCCCTTGCGACCGATTCACAGCGGACGGGCACGCTGCGAACGTATCCACCGTGCGAGGAGGGAGCAACTTCGATCCCTTGGGGGAGAACGGGTCGAGCATGGGTGACTCGGCCATCCTTCGGCCCTACGATCGGCGGACCCATGGCCGGTAGCGGGAACGGATCCGGGACCGGGAACGGGAAGGTCGGGGCAGCCCGCAGACCCATCACGGTCCTCATCGTCGACGACGAGCGAACGTTCGGCGAGGCGCTCGAGGTCGCCCTCGAGCGCGAGAAAGACCTGCACGTCGTGCACGTGGCCACGGACGGGCGTGACGCGATCGACTCGGCCGGTCGGCATCGACCCGACGTCGTGCTGATGGACGTGACGATGCCCGGGATGAACGGCCTGGAGGCGACCCGGAGGATCAAGGAGGCCGATCCGGACGCGGCGGTCGTGATCCTGTCGGGCATCGACGACGAGCACATGCTCGCCCGCGCCGTTCAGGCCGGCGCTGCAGGCTTGATCCGAAAGACCGAGGGGGTCGTGGACGTCGCGTCGACGGTTCGACGGGCGCACCGCGGCGAGGCCATCCACGACGAGGTCGAGGTGGAGGTCGCCCAGCGTCGCTTCCGGCACCGCCGAGACTCGGACGACGACGTCAAGGGACGCTTGGACCGACTCACGCCCCGGGAGCTCGAGATCCTCTCGGCGATGGCGAGCGGCCGTGCCCCCACCGAGATCGCGCTCTCGCTGGGGATGAGCCCGAACACGTTGCGCACACACACGCAGAACGTGCTCACGAAGCTGCGCGTGCATTCGAAGATGGAGGCGCTGGTGTTGGCGATCCGCCACGGGAAGGTGGCGACGGTCGACCTCACCGAGGCGCCCGAACCGCAGCTCGGCTGATCCCGGCCGCTATCGGGTTTCGCGGTGGAGCGTGTGCCGTCGCTCCCAACGGCAGTACTTCTTGAGCTCGATCCGATCTCGGTCGTTCAGCCGGTTCTTCACCGTGACGTAGTTCCGCCGCTTGCACTCGGTGCAGGCGAGCGTGATCACCGGTCGGTTGTCTCCTTTGGCCATGATCTCCTACTTCATGATGCTGGTCACTCGCCCGGCGCCGACGGTCCTGCCGCCCTCGCGGATCGCGAAGCGTAGGCCCTCCTCCATGGCGATCGGGGCGATCAGGTTGACGGTCATCTCGACGTTGTCGCCGGGCATCACCATCTCCACGCCTTCGGGAAGGTGCGCCTGGCCCGTCACGTCGGTCGTGCGGAAGTAGAACTGGGGCCGGTACCCGTTGAAGAACGGGGTGTGACGGCCCCCCTCGTCCTTCGACAGGACGTAGACCTGCGCAGCGAAGTCGGTGTGCGGCGTGATCGTGCCGGGCTTGGCGAGCACCTGGCCGCGCTCGACCTCCTCCTTGTCGATGCCCCGAAGCAGCACGCCCACGTTGTCGCCGGCCTGGACCTCGTCCAGGAGCTTGCGGAACATCTCCAGGTCGGTCGCGATCGTCTTCCGGGTCTCCTTGATGCCGACGATCTCGACCTCCTCCATCTTGTTCAGCACCCCGCGCTCGACCCGGCCCGTCACGACCGTGCCCCGCCCGGTGATCGAGAACACGTCCTCGATCGACATCAGGAAGGGCTTGTCCACGTCGCGGGTGGGCTCGGGGATGTAGCTGTCGCAGGCCGAGAGCAGCTCCTCGATCTTGGCGATCCAGTCGGCGTCGCCCTCGAGGGCCTTCAGCGCCGAGACCTGGATCACCGGGACGTCGTCGCCGGGGAACTCGTAGCTCGTGAGGAGCTCCCTGACCTCGAGCTCGACCAGGTCCAGCAGCTCGGGGTCGTCGACCATGTCGCACTTGTTGAGCGCGACCACGATGTAGGGGACGCCCACCTGCCGGGCGAGGAGCACGTGCTCGCGGGTTTGGGGCATCGGGCCGTCGGCGGCCGAGACCACCAGGATCGCCCCGTCCATCTGGGCGGCTCCGGTGATCATGTTCTTGATGTAGTCGGCGTGGCCGGGGCAGTCCACGTGAGCGTAGTGGCGGGCGTCGGTCTGGTACTCGACGTGGGCGATCGCGATCGTGATGCCTCGCTCGCGCTCCTCCGGCGCCTTGTCGATCTCGTCGAACGGCGTGAAGTCGGCCAGGCCCTTCTCGGCCTGGACCTTGGTGATCGCGGCCGTGAGCGTGGTCTTGCCGTGGTCGATGTGACCGATCGTGCCGATGTTGACGTGCGGCTTGTTCCGCTCGAACTTCTGCTTCGCCATCTCCGTGCTCCTCCGAACGACTTCCGTTGGTCTCGTCTCGTAGCGGGGGCGGGAATCGAACCCGCGACACAGCGATTATGAGCCGCTTGCTCTGCCTCTGAGCTACCCCGCCCCGGCGGACAAGGAAGTCTACCGGCCGCCGGACCGGCCGCCACCCGTGACCAGCGGTTTCAGGCTCGGAAGCCTCGGCCCGTGGAGCCGGAGAGGGGACTCGAACCCCTGACCCCCTCCTTACCATGGAGGTGCTCTGCCGACTGAGCTACTCCGGCGCGCTGCTCGACACGCGCTCGCTCGCGCCGGCCATGATATCGAGCGACCGAGCCCGTGGGACCATGATGCGGATGCGCAGGATCCTCCCGATCACGCTGATCGCACTGTGTCTGTCCTGCTCAGGTGAGCAGGAGGACGGTGAGCAGCAAGGATCGAACCCAAGGTCGGAAGCCTCGGTCGTGATCCTGACCGCCGACGGCTCGGTCGAGTTGAACGTCGAGCTCGCCGACACACAACAGGAGCGGGCGACCGGGTTGATGGGACGAGAGAGCCTCGAGCCGTTCGACGGTATGGCGTTCGAGTTCGCCGAGCCAACTGTGGGCACGTTCTGGATGAAGGACACGCTGATCCCGCTATCGATCGCGTTCTGGGACGAGCGGGGCCGGATCGTCGAGATCCTGGACATGGAGCCGTGCACCGCTGACCCGTGCCCGTTCTACGGCCCGGGCGTACCGTTCGTCGGTGCGGTGGAGGTCCAGCAGGGCACCTTCGAAGAGCACGGGATCGAGGTCGGCGACCGCGTCGAGCTGCGCACGCCCATCCTGGAGCGCTGATGGACGACTGCCTGCTCTGCCGCGCCGAACGCGTCACGCCGTGGCACTTCGAGGACGACGAGTGCTGGATCACCGATTGCATGGTGTGCCGGACGCCGATGATCGTGTGGCGCCCCCACGGTCTCCCCGACGCCGAGGGGGAGCGCCGGCTGCTGGCTCAGCTCGAACGCTTCGCGAGGCGGCGCTACCCAGCCGGGTTCTGGATCGACCCCGAACGTCGGCGGATCCCCGATCACTGGCACGCCCACGCCCGGCCGGACGGTGGATTCTTCGACCCCGCGAGCGACCTGTTCGACCGCTACGACCGTTCGGCCTCCCCCGTGCCGGAGTTCGGAGGCGGGCAGGTCCCCGCGTCGTAGGTCCCCGACATCGCGTCGCCCGAGATCGTGCCGGTGAACGTCACCGGCTGCTCGGCCTGGACCAACCCGACCGTGATCCGGTCACCGTCCACCGTGATGTCCACGCTCCCACTCGAGATGCACGTCGTGTCCTGCATGTCGATCTCTGGCATCAGGTCCACACGGCGTTTCGGCGGCTAGGCTCGGCACGGACGGTCGCGTCGATTCAGCGTTCGTCGACCCGTTGCCAGGTCTCGCCCGGATACGCGACCGATACGCTCCAGGCTGCCTCGAAGCAGTCCGGCGAGCAGTCGGGGATCACCGGCTCGAACATGATCGTCTCGCCGTCGATCGTGTAGCGGAAGGTGACGTCCGGGAACTCCTTGGACACGACGAACGCGCCCTCGTCGACGACCTCGTACGTGCCGTCATCGACCGGGTCGCCGTTCCAGTCCAGTGAGCCGAACAGTCCGTCTTCGGTGAAGAAGTGCGAGTGCGTTCGGGGGACGGCGCCGTCGCAGGGGTTCGCCGGGTCGGCGATCTGGTCGGGACTGCGCACCCCGGGGACGAAGCCGTTCCCGGCGACGCCCTCCAGGACCCACTGCTCGAGCCCCGCGTCGGTGAGCGCCGACACGAGCTCCTCGCAGCTGGTCTCTCGTTCCCAGGTCCCTACGATGCCCGGATCGGATCACGGCCGGGTTCGGGCTCGGTTGGCTCGCACCCTGCGGAGCTTGGCTGGGTGACACAGCCGCCGTGTCGCCGTCTCCAGGGTTGGAGCATGCGGCCGCGACCAGTGCGGTCATCAGCGCGATCACCACGCGCGTTCGAGTACCGACCTGCGGGAACCGAGACATGTCGTCCTCCCTCGTGTTCGATCACGGGAAAGGAGTCGCTGAGCGCTCGGGTCGTTTAGGACCGCTTCACGAACGGCGCGGACTCCCAGGTCGCGACGAAGAAGGCGCGCGACCCGCCTCGCCCGATCAGGTCGAACGCCACGCGATCTCCCTCGATCTCGAACCTCGCCCGGAAGGGTCCGTCCACGTTGTCGCCGAACCGAAGGATGTTCCCTCGGATCTCGTAGCTCCCATCGAACCCTTCGCTCAGATCACTGGAGTCGAAGATCCACAACCGGCCGTTGGAGAACCGGAGCGTGAACACCATCGGCTCCGTGGCCGAGCTGCAAGGATCCGACGGATCGTCGGACCCGAGCTCGGTCGCCATGACCTCCATCCAGAAGGTGCGCGACTGCTGGAGCGACCGGAGCCTCTTGGACCGTGTGGACCATCCGTTCGCACGAGAAGGTCGCCGTCCAGTCGCCCTCGAGCCGGTCGGCTGGTCGTCGACGACGCCGGTCCAGGGACGCGAGGAGAGCAGGACGCGTCGGAGCTCGCAGGTCTCGTCGACGGGCCTGAACGAGAGGGTCCCGCCCTCGAGGCTCACGCGGTACCGTCCCGGGCGCCTCGCATCCGGCCCCGACCAGGGCGTCAGTGGTCATCACGCCTGCGTCGATCGTGAACGTGATCGGGGTGCCGGGGAGGTCGAATCCCTTCGGGCTCGTGAGCTGCATGGAGCCGTCACGATCCAGGCGCATCTCGAACGCTCCCTGAAGGTGCAGTCCTCGCACGTCCGGGTCGTCGTCGCGGTTCAGTTCGACGGTGTATGTGCCGGCGAGGGACTCCGGTGTCACCGGGTCCGGGACCGCCGGCTTCGACTCGTCGCCGCCCGGCAGCGCCGCGCGGGCGATCGCGAGGACCGCCGCGAACAGGATCGCGCCGAGGGCGAGCGCAGCCAGCCGCCGGTTCCGCGACCGACGCCGGCCGCGCTCGAACATGCGGTCCGCCGCACCGATCGGGAGCGTGTACCGCTCGCTCTCGCGCTCCAGCAGGTCGTGGAGTTCAGCCATGGAGGTCTCCCAACCGTTCGCGGAGGGATGCTCGGCCTTGCGAGGCCAGGACGCGAGCCGTAACCGAGCGGACGCCGAGGATCTCGCCCGCCTCTTCCGAGGACAGACCCATGAGTTCGGTCAGGACGACTGCGGCCCGCTGGCGAGGGGTCAGATGCTCGAGCGCCTCACCGAGGACGGTTCGCGCATCGGCCGCCTCGAAGTCGTCGGCGGCAGACGGTGGCGCCAGCACGTTCCGGATCGCGCGACCCGCCCGCCTGGATCGCTTCTTCCAGGCGTTGAACGCCGTCCGGTACAGGTAGCCGACCGGATCGGGCAGTCCCGAGACGCGGTCCCACCGCTCGTACAGGCTGAGGAACGCGTCCTGGACCACCTCCTCGGCCTCGTGGTGATCGCGGGTCACGAGCCGCATCCGTCGGTACAGCGTCTGGCTCTCGGCCGCGAAGAACTCGTCGAACGACAGTGCAGACCCGGAAGTGGGCGTCTCGGGGTCCGGCACGAGCCTGAGTGGGCGCTGCGACATCTTCGTTGAAGGATCCCTCAGCGCCCTGATCCGTTTAGGTCGAACGACCGCTCGAACCGACGCGACGGCACGAGCGTTCCGCGCGTCGTCAGGCCGCCCCCGGCCCCTCGACGTGGGTCTTGATGTTCGCGAGATCGCTGTGGAGGCCCTTCGGGATATCTCTCGAGAGCCTCCAGCCCGTGATCTTCGCGAGGAAGGTTGGTTCAACCAGCTCGGCACCCTTCGTCAGCGCAGTCGACCCGCCCGCCTCGTCCACGGAGAACCAATGATGGACCCTGCCCAGTGCGCCTGTGGAATCCCACGCGAACGTCTTGCTTGGGCGTGATCTCGGTGACCGTGCTCTGTTCACGCTGCGTCCCGAACAGCTTGGCCGTCGTCGAGAACGTGGTTCCCACCGCCACGGGACCGTCGGTCGACTTCGTCACCTCGAGGCCGTGTCCTGCCCACTCACCGTGTCGAGTGAAATCGGCCACGTAGTCGAAGACTCGACCGGCGGGCGCCTGGATCGAGATCCGGTCCTCGAATCGCTTCATGCTTCCCTCCCTTGCACGAGCGGGTCGAGGGGTGAGATCGGTTGGTGGGAGGAGGAGGATTCGAACCTCCGTAGGCTATGCCGGCGATTTTACAGACCGCTCCCTTTGGCCACTCGGGCATCCTCCCGCACGCGGAAGGATAACAATGGCGGTTCGGCGGCTCCACGGTAGGCTGCCGAGATGGCCAAGCAGGACTTCTCGTTCGACATCGTCTCCGAGGTCTCGATGCCCGAGGTGGCCAACGCCGTCGACCAGACGCGCCGCGAGATCGCCCAGCGGTTCGACTTCAAGGACACCGGGACGAGCATCACTCAGGACGACAAGCTGATCGAGGTGCGCTCCTCGACCGAGGACCGACTGAAGGCCGCGGTCGAGGTCCTGAAGGAGAAGGCGGTTCGACGCGAGGTCTCCCTGAAGGCCCTGCACTTCGGTCCCGTGCAGCCTGCGGCGAAGGGGACCTCGAAGCAGGTCGTGAACGTGAACGTCGGCATCTCCGAGGAGAAGGCGCGCGAGATCGTGAAGTTCGTCAAGGGCTTGAAGGTCAAGGTCCAGAGCCACGTGCAGGGCGATCAGGTCCGCATCTCCGGCAAGGCGAAGGACGACCTCCAGGCCGTGATCCGTGAGGTCAAGGAGCAGGACTTCGACGTTCCTCTGCAGTTCGTGAACTTCCGGCCGTAGCGGCTCACTCATTGCCTGGCGGTCTCGTGCGTACGGTAGATTGGCGCACCCGATCGCAGGGGGGTGGGGGGCTCAAGGAGCGAGCGCGGATGCGCGAGCGGTAGCCCCCCGCAGAAAGAGGAGATGCCGTGGCGGACGTCGAACGACTGAAGGCGAGAGCGGCCGAGATCGCGGAGCGCGAGGAACGCAAGCTCCTCGACCGCACGCCGGGCTCGGAGAGCCTGCACGCCAGGGCGATCAAGAGCCTTCCGAACGGCGTCGCGTCGAACTTCCAGGCCAACGATCCGTACCCCACCTACCTCCGGCGCGGCCGGGGTTCGAAGGTCTGGGACGTGGACGGCAACGAGTACATCGACTTCCACGGCGGGTTCGGCGTCAACGTCGTGGGGCACGCGCATCCGACGATCGTCGCCGCGATCCGCGAGGTGGCCGATCAGGGGATCCACTTCGCGGTCACCACCGAGGCCACCGTCGCCCTCGCCGAGGCGATCTGCGAGCGGTTCCAGCTCGAGCAGATGCGGTTCGTCAACTCGGGCACCGAGGCCACGATGGACGCGATCCGCGTGGCGCGAGCGGCAACCGGTCGCGACCGGATCGTCAAGATGGAAGGCTCGTACCACGGGCATCACGACTCCGTGCTGTTCTCGGTCGTGCCCGAGGCGGACGTGCTCGACCTCCGGTTCAACGTCGGTGCCGAAGGGCGCGCCTGGTACACGACCCAGCCGACGTCGAAGGGCGTTCCGCATGCGCTGTGGGACACCGCGATCGTCGTGCCGTTCAACGACGTCGACGCGGTCGAACAGGCCTTCGCCGACAACCCCGACGAGATCGCCTGCGTGATCCTCGAGCCCGTGATGATGAACATCGGCCTCGTGCCGCCCGAAACCGGCTACCTGCAGGCGCTTCGCGACATCTGCGAGGGGAACGGCGCGGCCTTGATCTACGACGAGGTCAAGTGCGGCGGCACGATCGCCTACGGAGGGACGACCGAGCGCTACGGCGTTCGTCCGCACCTGGCCGCGTACGCGAAGGCGGTCGGCGGCGGCGCGACGATCGGCGCGTTCGGCGGCGAGGCGCGGTTCATGGACTGGGTGACCAAGGGCGCCGCGCAGCAGGGCACGTTCAACGGGAACCCGCTCTCGGTGGCGGCGGGGCTCGCCGCGCTCACGCAGGTGCTCACCCCCGACGCGTACGACCACCTCGGCAAACTCGGCACGATGCTCGCCGAGGGCTGCCAGCGCGCGATCGACGACCACGACCTGCCGGCGCACACGATGGACCTCGGGGCCAAGGGATGCGTCTCGTACCGCAAGGAGCCCCTCACCAACTACCGCGACTTCCTCGAGACGATCCCCGAGCTCTTCTACGCGTCGTTCACCTGGATGGTGAACCGCGGGATCTTCATGACGCCGGGCGACGAGGAGCAGTGGACGATCTCCGTCCAGCACACCGAGGACGACATCCAGCGCTACGTCGGCGCGTACGCGGAGTTCTGCGCCGAGCTGCGTGCGTGATGCACGCGTGGTCCGCGCGGTCCTCCTCGACCTGTACGACACGCTCGTCTGGACGGAGTGGCCGAAGCTCCGCAGCCTGATCGAGGAGCGCACGGGGCTGTCGAGTCGCGACCTGCTGGCGGCGTTCGACCGCACGAGACGCGAGCGCAGCGTCGGCGCGTTCGGGAGCATGGAGGGCGACCTGCGAGTGGTTCTGGAGGCCGCCGGCCTGAAGGACGCCGGTCAGACGGCGACGTCGCTTGCGACGCTCACGACGGGATTCCTCGAGAACGGCGTGCACCTGTGGGACGACTCGCTCCCCGTGCTGCGCGAACTGCGGTCCCGCGGGATCGGCACGGCGATCGTCAGCAACTGCGACCACGGGACGAGGCCGGTGGTGCGAACGGCTGGGGCTCGCCGACGAGGCCGACGCCGTCGTGCTCTCGTTCGAGGCGGGGGTCGCGAAGCCGGACCCCGGCATCTACCGGATCGCCCTGGACGCGCTCGGCGCTCGAGCGGAGGAGGCGGTGTTCGTGGACGACCAGTCGCGCTACTGCGACGGCGCGGCGGCGCTCGGGATCGCGACGTTCATCGCGCTCCGCCACGCGGCCGCACCGGGCGAGGGAATCAGCGAGCCCGGCGGCCACCCGGTGCTGCGCGATCTCCGGTCGTTGCTCGCGCTCGTCTGAGCTGTCCGGCCCCCGGCGCCGCTAGACGAGCTGCTTCTTGATCTCCGCGAGCCGCGCGACGCGCTCGGCGGTCGGCGGATGCGTCGAGAACAGGTTCGCCAGGCTCATCGAGGCCTGCCGCCCTCGGAACGGGTTCACGATGAACAGGTGCGCCTCCGCGGGGCTCACGGTCGCCGGCACGGGAACCCGCTGCGCCGTGACCTCCAGCTTCTTGAGCGCGCTCGCGAGCGCGTCGGGGTCGCGCGACAAGATCGCGCCCGACTCGTCCGCCTGGTACTCGCGCGAACGGCTCACGGCCATCTGGATGATCGCGGCGGCGATCGGCGCGAGGATCCAGGCGAACAGCAGCCCGAAGATGCCGAAGGAGTTCTCGCGGTTGTCCCCGCCGCCGAACCACAGCGCGAACCGCGCGAGGAACGTGATGCTCATGCCGATGGCGGCGGCTACCGAGCTGATGAGGATGTCGCGGTTCGCGACGTGGGAGAGCTCGTGGGCGAGGACCCCTCGGAGCTCCCGCTCGTCGAGGATCTCGAGGATCCCGCGCGTGACCGATACGGCCGCGTGCTCGGGGTTGCGGCCGGTCGCGAACGCGTTCGGCTGGGCCATCTCCGAGATGTGGATCCTCGGCATCGGCATCTTGTTGGTCTCGGCGAGCTCGCGGACGATCCGGTAGAGGTCCGGCGCCTCCTGCTCGGTCACGGGCTTGGACCGCGTCGTCGCGATCGCGATCTTGTCGCTGAACCAGTACATCGAGAAGTTGAACACCAGGGCGATCGCCAGGGCGATGACGGCGCCGTTGGTGCCGCCGAGGAACGAGCCGATCAGCACGAACAGGCCGCCGAGGGCGGCGATCAGGACCCAGGTCTTGACCCGGTTGAGGCCGATCACGACTCCATCATCTCCTTCGTCGGGGGTGATTCGACGAGCCGCCGTGGACGGGTTCTGCGGCCATCCCCCGGCGGGCTACTGCCCTACCAGGGTAGACAACGGCGGGAAATGCGCCAGCAGCTCGGGCCAGATGCCGACGGCGAGGACGGCGAAGGTCGCCACGACCGCGACGCCGGTGGCCAGGGCGGGGGTCGCGAGCGGGCGCTGGTCCTCGGCCTCGACGAACAGCATCTGCCTGGGCACCGCCAGGTAGTAGTAGAGGCTCACGACCGAGTTCACGAGCATGATCACCGCGAGCGTGGTCCCGATCCCTCCCCGCTCGATCGCCACCTGGAACACCAGGAACTTGGCCCAGAAGCCGGCCGTGGGCGGGATCCCGCCGAGCGACACCATGAACACGGTCATCGAGAGCGCGATCCACGGGGCCCGGCGGCCGAGGCCCGCGAAGTCGCTGATCAGCAGGCCGCGCGACTCCCTCGCCATCGCGATCACGACCGCGAACGCGCCGAGCGTCATGACGGCGTAGATCAGGATGTACGTCACGGCCGCCGCGAACGCGTCCTGGTTGATGTTCGGATCCGCCGACACGAGCGCGAACGGCAGCAGCATGTATCCGGCCTGCGCGATGCTCGAGTACGCGAGCAGTCGCACGATCTGCCGCTGTTGCAGGGCGATGAAGTTCCCGATCGTCATCGTCAGGATCGACAACGCGGCGAAGATCGGCGTCCAGAACTCGTGCTGCGCCGGGAACGCGACGAACATCAGCTGCAGCAAACCGGCGAAGCCCGCGGCTTTCGACGCGGTCGCGAGGAACGCCGCGACCGGCACCGGGGCGCCCTCGTACGTGTCCGGCGCCCAGAACTGGAACGGCACGGCGCTCACCTTGAACGCGAACCCGGCCACGATGAACAGGATCGCCGCCAGCACGAGGGTCTCCTGGCCCTCGGGGAGCGCCTCCGAGAGCGTGCTGCCGATCTCGGACAGGTTCAGCGTCCCCGTGACGCCGTAGATCAGGCTCATCCCGTAGAGCATCACGGCGGTCGACAGCACCCCGATCAGGAAGAACTTGATGCCCGCCTCGTTCGACCTCGGGTCGGACTTGCGGAACGCGGCGATCAGGAACCCGGGCGCCGAGACGAGCTCGAGGGCGATGAACAGCAGCAGGAGATCCCGGGACGACGGCATCATCATGCAGCCGAGGAACGCCGTGAGCAGCAGGAAGTAGTACTCGCCCTGGTAGAAGCGTCCCTCCCGGAAGTACCGGAGCGAGACCAGCAGCACGATCAGCGCGACCGACAGGAAGAACGTCTTGAACAGGATCGCGAAGTCGTCAACGACGTAGGAGCCGTCGAACGTGGTCCGGTCCTCGCCGATCAGCGTGAGGGTCGCGATGAGCGAGGCGACGACGCCCGCGAACGCGAGCGGCATCGCGAGCCACTTGCGCTTCTGCGAGAGGAACGCGTCGGCGACCAGGACGAGGACGACCGTCCCGGACATGATCAGCTCCGGGAGGATCGCCGTGTAGTCGATCGCCTGGTTCATCGCTCGCCGTTCCCAACCTCGTCCTACGACCCGAAGAGCGCGCTGAGGGCGTTCACCGAGTCCTGGGTGACGCCGGTGAGCAGCCTGGGGAAGACCCCGAACGCCACGATCGCGATCAGGAGCGGGACCCACGACACCCACTCCACCGCCACGATGTCGGGGAAGGCTTCGCGCTTCCACTTCTCGGGCAGCGTGCCCATGTTGACCCGCTGCAGCATCCACAGGAAGTAGCCGGCGGTCAGGATCGTCCCGATCCCTCCGGCGATCATGAACACCCGGAACCATCCGGTGAGGCCGCCGTCCACCAGGATCTCCGCGGGGCTGAACGAGGACAGGAGCGCCATCACCTCACCCCAGAACCCCGCCAGGCCCGGGAGCCCGAGCGAGGCGATCGCGACGAACGCGAACACGCCGCCCAGGTACGGCAGCTTCTGCATCATCCCGCCGCCGATCTCGGCGATCTCGCGGGTGTGGTACCGGTCGTAGACCGACCCGACGCAGAAGAACAGCATGCCGGTGATGAGGCCGTGGGCCACCATGCCGAAGATCGCGGCGTTGATGCCGATCGACGTGAGCGTGGCGATGCCGAGCATCACGAAGCCCATGTGCCCGACCGAGCTGAACGCGATCAGCCGTTTCAGGTCCTTCTGCGCCAGGCAGGCCAAGGCCGCGTACACGATCGCGATCGCCGCCAGCAGGCCGATCCAGGGCGCGTACTTCTCGGCGCCGTAGGGCAGGACCGGCAAGGCGATGCGGACGAACCCGTACGTCCCCATCTTCAGCATGATGGCCGCCAGCAGGACCGAGCCGATCGTCGGCGCCTCCGTGTGCGCGTCGGGGAGCCACGTGTGGAACGGCCACATCGGCACCTTCACGGCGAACCCGAGCCCGATCGCGCCGAAGACCACGAGCTGGAGGTCGTTGGAGAACCCCCCCGACGCCCCGAACTCCTGCAACGCCACGAGGTCGAACGTGTGCCGGCCGCCTCCCAGGTCGGAGTTGAAGTACAGCGCGAGGAACCCGAGCAGCATGAAGATCGACCCGAACAGCGTGTAGAGGAAGAACTTGATGGCCGCGTACTCACGGTTGGCGCTGCCCCAGATCCCGATCAGGAAGTACATCGGGACCAGGACCAGCTCCCAGAAGACGAAGAACAGGATGAGGTCGAACGCGATGAAGGTGCCGGCCATCCCGGTCTCGAGCAGCAGCATCAGCGCGAGGAAGCTCTTCGTCTTGCCCGGCTTCGGCACGAACCGCCACGTGTAGATCGCGCACAGGAACGAGATGACGAACGTGAGGACGAACAGCGCGAGGCTGATCCCGTCGATCCCGACGTGGTAGCGGGCGTCGATCGCCGGGATCCACCGCGTGTTCAACTCGAACTGCAGCTCGGTGCCCGCCGCGTAGTCGAACGTGAACGCGATCGCGATCGCGACCACCATCGCCGCGCCGGTGATCACGATGCCGAGCGCGCGGACCGGTTTCTCCAGCTCCCTCGGCACGAGGGCGATCACCAGCGCGCCCACGAGCGGCAGGAAGACCGCGATCGTGATCGCCGAGTTCTCCCAGGTCATCGTTCCGTCATCCCCCTCAGATCCTCGTGATGATGATGGCCAGGACCACGATCCCGGTGAACAGGAACGCTGCGTACCGCTGGACGTTGCCGGACTGGATGTACCGGAGGATCCCTCCCGTGAACCCGGCGACGTTGGCGGCGGCGTTCACGGCGCCGTCGATCACGTGGTCGTCGAACCACCGGACCATCCCGGCGACCCCCCGTGTGAGCGTGGCGGCGCCGTTCACGACCCCGTCCAGGATCGTCTGGTTCGTCCAGTACACCCCCGCGGAGACGTCGTCCCGCACCGGCCGAACGATGCCCTTCCAGTACAGGTCGTCCAGGTAGTACTTGTTGGAGACGACCGTGTACGCGGGCCCGAGCGAGCGCATGGGATCCGGCTCCCGGTACCGTTGGTACAGCGCGTACCCCGCCGCGATCCCCCCGACCGCCGCAAGCGTGGACAGCACCGCGATCCACGGGACGAACAGCGCCTCCTCGATCTCCTCGAAGAAGACCCACTGCCCGAACACGGCGCCGAGCATCGGCGCCCCGAGCAGGCCGACGAACACCGTCGCGGTCGCGAGCGCGACGAGCACCCCGGTCATCGACCTCGGCGCCTCGTGCGGCTCCCCGTGGCCCCGGTAGTCGCCATAGAAGGTCATCAGCACGGCGCGGGTCATGTAGAAGGCCGTGAGGACGGCCGTCACGAGCAGCACGATGAACAGGATGGGGTGGCCCTCGTGGTCCGCGACCACGAGCAGCTCGTCCTTGGACCAGAACCCCGCGAGCGGGGGCACCCCGGCGAGCGCGAGCGAGCCGATCAGGAACGTCCAGAACGTGATCGGCAGCTTCCTCCGGAGCCCACCCATCTCGCTCATGTTGTTGGAGTGGACGGCGTGGATCACCGCCCCCGACCCGAGGAAGAGCAGCGCCTTGAAGAACGCGTGGGTGAACAGGTGGAAGAACCCGGCCGTCCGGCCCGCCGGTCCCATGGACATCCCGGCGACCATGTAGGCGAGCTGGCTGATCGTCGAGTACGCGAGGACCCTCTTGATGTCGTCCTGCACGAACGCCATCAATGCCGCGCCCAGCATCGTGATCCCCCCGATGATCCCGACGATCTGGAGCACGAACGGCTCGGCCTCGACGAACACGGTGAACAGGCGCCCGACGAGGTAGACACCGGCGGCGACCATCGTCGCGGCGTGGATGAGCGCGGAGACCGGCGTGGGGCCCGCCATCGCGTCGGGGAGCCAGACGTGCAACGGGAACTGCGCGGACTTGCCGATCGTGCCGCCGAACAGCAGCAACGCGGCCGCCGAGACGAGGCCGATGGACACCTCGCCGCCAGCGATCATCTCGCCGATCTCGTGGATGTTCGACGTGGTGAACCCGGCGACGAACACGAGGACGAAGATCCCGAACATGAACGGGACGTCGCCGATCCGCGTGGTGATGAACGCCTTGATCGCCGAGCCCGAGTTCACGGGGTCCTCCCACCAGTGGCCGATCAGCAAGTAGGAGCAGACGCCCATGACCTCCCACCCGACGAGGAGCTCGAACAGGTCGCTCGCCAGGACGACGACGAGCATCGCGCTGGTGAACAGGGACAGCACGACGTAGAACCAGGTGAACCGGACGTCGCCCTTCATGTAGCCGAGGGAATAGACGTGGACGCACAGGGAGATGGCCGTGACGACGACGAGCATGACCGCGGTCAGACCGTCCACGAACACCCCGGCCTCGAGATGGAGCTCGCCGATCTCGAACCAGGACACCGACGCTTCGTAGAAGCCGCGCTCACCCTCGACGAAGGTCCAGAGCACGCCGAGCGACATCACGAAGGACGCTCCGACCGCCGCGATGCCGTAGACGGACCCCTGTCCGGGCGTCCGCCTGCCGATGAACAGGGTGAGGGCGGACGACGCGAGCGGGAGGAACGCGATCAGCCAGGAGAAACGCAGGAACGCGCTGGGATCGGTGATGGCGTGAAGGGCCTCCTCCTCTACCACTTGAGGAGGTTCACCTCGTCCACGTTGATCGTCTCGCGGTTGCGGTAGATGAGGATCACGATCGCGAGGCCGATGCCGACCTCGGCAGCCGCGACGGTGATGACGAACAGCGCGAAGACCTGGCCCGTGATGTCCTGCAGACGCTGCGAGAACGCCACGAGGTTGACGTTCACCGCGTTCAGCATCAGCTCGATCGACATCAGGACCAGGACGGCGTTGCGGCGCGCGAGCACGCCGTAGACACCGGTGGCGAACAGCACGGCCGAGAAGATCAGCACCATCGGGAGCCGGATCAGCGTCGACCGTCCCTTCGGTCCCTCACCGCGGGCTCGTCCTTCCGGGACAGGACGATCGCGCCGATCAGCGCGGCGAGCAGTAGGAACGAGATGGCCTCGAACGGGAGCACGAACCGGCTGAAGATCGACTCCCCGACGTCCGTCGCGGTCCCCTGTACCGGATCCAACCTGGTCTCGTCCCAGCCGAACGCGTCCACGATCAGGTAGACGAGCCCGGCCAGGATCGTCGCACCCACCAGGAACGCGACGCCTCGGCGCTGATTGTCGAGCGCCTCGCGGCCGATCGGCGCCTTCGTGAGCATCAGGCCGAACAGGAACAGGATCACGATCGCGCCGACGTAGATCAGGATCTGGACCCAGGCGACGAACTCGGCGGCGAGCAGCAGGTAGACGCCGGCGGTCGCGGACAGCGTGATCACGAGGTACAGCGCGGCGTGCACGACGTTGCGAGCGGTGACGACCCGGAAGGCTCCGATCACGCCGGCCACAGCCACGATGACGAAGGCGACTTCGAGCCCGGTCACGCGCCTCCCTCGGCCTTCTTCCGCGCCGCGATCATGGCCGCCCGGCGAGCCTGGCCCTCGGCGACCCGCCGGTCCGTTCCCTTGTCGAGCAGCTCGGCGAGCACCCGATCGAACGTCTCCTGGTCCAGGGACACCTCGGCGTGCTCGGCGGGCGCCGCGGGTGCGGGAGCCTCGGCCGATCCGGCAGCCGGGGCAGGAGCGGCCGCTTCGGGCGCGGGTTCGGCAGCTGGGGCGGGGGCCGCCTCGGGCGCTGCGGCGGGGGTGGCGGCGGCGGGGGTGCGGCGGCGGCTGCAGGTGTTGGGGCGGCGGCGGGCGCGGGTGCGGCGGCGGCGCTGGAGGCGCGGTGGGGCGCGGCAGCGGGGCTGCGACCGCGGCCGGCTCCGGCTCCGGTTCCGCCCCCTCCTCGAGCGCGGGGGGCGGCAGGACCGTGTACGTCCATTCCTCGAGCTTCTCTTTCTCGTGCGTCAGCTCGACGATGTCGTACTCGGAGTACTCGAACTCGGGACTCCAGAACAGCGCGTCGAACGGGCACACCTCGACGCAGATCCCGCAGTACATGCAGAGCGCGTAGTCGATCGCGAACCGATCGAGCACCTTCATCGAGCGGCCCTTGCCGCCCGAGGCGGGCTCGTGGGTCTCCTTGTGCGCGTCGATGTAGATGCACCAGTCGGGGCACTCGCGCGAGCACTTGTAGCAGACGGTGCAGTTGGCCTCCTTCAGCGCGATCACGCCCCTCGTCCGGGGCGGCAGGTTCGGCTTCTCCCTGGGGTACTGCTGCGTGATCGACGGGCGCAGCGCGTGCTTCAGGGTCACCGCGAGACCCTTCAGCAGGCCGAGCCCGGTCGACCTGGGCTCACCCGACGCCGTTCGAACGTCCGCTTCGTCGATCGCCATGACCCCTAGATCGCAACCTTCAGGAACCCGACCACCATGATCTGCAGCAGCGCGACCGGGATCAGCGTCAGCCAGGCCACGCGCTGGAGCTGATCCTCGCGCAGCCGGGGGTACGTTGCCCGCAGCCAGATGATGAGGAACGACAGCGCACCGATCTTCCCGAGCATCCAGAACGGCTCAGGGATGAACTCCAGGTACGGGAGCGGGAGGAACCCGCCCAAGTAGAGCACGCTCGCCACCGCAGCGAGCGCCACGATCCCGCCGTATTCCGCAAGGAGGTAGAAGGCGAACCTCAATCCCGTGTACTCGGTGTAGGCGCCGAAGATGATCTCGGAGTCGGCGACCGGCATGTCGAACGGCGGCCGCGACAGCTCGGCGAGCGAGGCGACCAGGAAGATCAAGAGCCCGATCGGCTGGCTGATCGCGTACCAGTACTGTTCCTGCGCCTCGACGATGCCGATCATCGACAGGGTCCCGGCCTGCATCACCACGGCCGCGGCGCCGAGGACGAGCGGGAGCTCGTAGGCGATCAGCTGCGCCGCGGCCCGCAGGGCCCCAATCAGCGAGAACTTGTTCGCCGAAGACCATCCGGCCATCAGCACCCCGATCACGGTGACCGACGTGATCGCCATGACGAAGAAGATGCCGACGTCGAGGTTCAGGATGAAGATCTCGTCGGAGAACGGGATCACGACGAACAACGCGATGTAGGGAACCAGCCAGACGGCGGGCGCGAGCGAGAACACCCAGCGGTCGGCCGCCGCCGGGATCACGTCCTCCTTCTGTACGAACTTCACCCCGTCGGCCAGGAGCTGCGCCCACCCGTGGAACCGGCCGGCCTCCATCGGCCCGAGTCGTCCCTGCATGTGCGCCAGCACCTTGTGTTCCGCATACCCGACGCCGAGCGGTGCGACCAGGAAGAAGCCCAGCACGAACACCACCTTCGTGACCAGGACGAGCCAATAGTCGTCGAACCACTGGTTCACGAAGCTCTCCGTGACCTGTGCGATCACTCCTCTTCTTCCTCCTCGCCTTCGACCGCTCCCGGCCAGGGCTTGGCCTCCCGGGACATGAGGGGGAAGTCCTTGCGCAGCGGGTTGCCTTCGAACGGCTCGGGCAACAGGAGCTTCACCGGCATCGGATGGCCCTCGAACGTGACCCCGAACATCTCGGCGGTCTCGCGTTCGTGCCAGTTCGCGGTCGGGAACAGGTCCGAGATCGTGGGGCAGACCGGCTGCTCGGCGGGAAGGCGCACCTTCACCCGCACCGAGTGCACCCGGGTCGTGGAGAACAGGTGGGTGACGATCTCGAGGCCGTCCTCCCCGAAGTCCACGCCGCCGGTGAAGTCGCAGTAGTCGCAGGCGAGATCTGGGTCGTCCCGAAGGAAGGTCGCGACATCCCGGTAACGCTCCGGCGTGACGGTGACGACGCTGTGGCCGTGCTGATCCTCGAAGGAGGCGACGTCGTCCCCGAACCGCGCCCGCAGGCGCGACTCGACCTCAGGAGGTGGGAGCGGACGTGAGCTTGCCACTCCACTTCTCCCTGATGTCCTCGTGGGCGATCTTCTCCTGGAGTTTGACGATGCCCTGCAGCAGCGCCTCGGGCCGAGGGGGGCAGCCCGGGACGTACACGTCCACCGGCAGCACCTGGTCGATCCCCTTGGTGACCGAGTACGAGTCCCAGTACGGGCCCCCGCAATTGGCGCACGACCCCATCGAGATCACGTACTTCGGGTCGGGGATCTGGTCGTACAGGCGCTTGATGACCGGGGTCATCTTGTCGGTCGGCGTCCCCGCGATCACGATCAGGTCCGCCTGCCGCGGACCGTGTGCGACCGGGATCACGCCGAGCCGGATGAAGTCGTGCTTGGACGTCGAGGCCGCGATGAACTCGATCGAGCAGCACGCGAGCCCGAAGTTGAACACCCACAGCGAGTACCGCCGGCCCCAGTTGAGGAGGAACTTCACGGGCTGGATGCGCGCGAGCGGCGTCTTCTCGGTGATCAGACCCACCGGAGGACCCCCTTTCGCCACGCGTAGAGGATCCCCACCGCGAGGATGCCGATGAAGATGGCCATCTCGACGACCGCCTGGTACCCGAGGCCCTCGAAGATCCCCGCCCACGGGAACAGGAACACCGCTTCGACGTCGAAGATGACGAACAGGAAGCCGTAGACGTAGTAGCGGACCTGGCTCTGGGACCAGCCCTCGCCGACCGGGTCGATCCCGCACTCGTAGGTGAGGAGCTTGTCGCCGACCGGACGGGAGGGGGCGATCAGCCGGGCGGCCAGGAACGCCACGGCCACGAGACCGACGCCGGCGATCAGGACGCCGAGCACGACCCCGTAGGACTCGTAGTAGAAGGTCTCTGCGCCGATCACGCCGGCCTCCGTGGTGCATTCGAGGACACGCTTGTGAACGTTTTCCCGAGCCGCGCGGATTCTAGCAAGGGCCCTATTCCTCCCTCTCTTGCTGGGGGCCGCCGCTCGCTCGTCCGCGCCTCGCATCCGCGAAGCGCCTCGAGCCCCCAGGCCCCCGGGCTCCGCAGCGGACGGCCAGGAACTCGGCGAGCTGCACCAGCGAGTTCCGAGCGGGCCCCTCGGGCAGTCTGCCGGCGAGCTCCTGGGCCCGGTCGACCTCCCCGGCCACGGCCGTCCTCGCGTGGGCGAGGTTCTCCGGCGCGCGCACGATCTCCAAGGTCCGCTCGAGCCGCTCCCCCGAGGGAGGACCGGCGGCGAGGAGCTCCCTGAGCTCGGCGGCGTCCGGCAGGCCCAGCGCGTGGATCACCGACAGGGTGAACACGCCCTCTCGCAGGTCCTGTCCCGGCTCCTTGCCGAGGGTCTCCTGGGTCGCCGTGAGATCCATGATGTCGTCGGAGAGCTGGAACGCGACGCCGAGCGCTTCGCCGTATTCCTCGAGGACGTCCTGGGCGGCAGGGGGAGCGTCCGAGAGCATGCCGCCGAGCCGGCACGACGTCGCGATCAGCGCTCCGGTCTTCCGGCGGATCACTTCGAGGTGCTGGGGCTCCGTCTGCTCGACGCGACCGGCGCCCTCCACCTCGCGGATCTGTCCGTCGCAGAGCGTCGCGATCGTCCGCGCTAGCAACGCGCAGATGTCGGTGCCGAGGTCGGTCGAGATCTCCGACGCGCGCGCGAACAGATAGTCGCCGGTCAAGATCGCGACGGTGTTGTCCCAGCGCACGTTGGCGGACGGGACCCCGTGACGGGCGTCGGCCTCGTCGATCACGTCGTCGTGGTACAGGGTCGCCTGGTGAACCAGCTCGATCGCGACCGACCCGGAGATCAGTCGTGGATCGGTCGGGTCGCCGAAGTACCCGGACAGCAGCACGAGCATCGGGCGGAACCGCTTGCCCCCCGCGGCGAGCAGGTAGCGCGAGGTCTCGGCCAGCATCTCCGAGTCGGCACGGACCGCCTTCTCGAGCGCCGCCTCGACCTCGTCGAGCCGAACGCCGATCTCGCGTTCGAGCGTCGGATCGGGCGACCCGAGGCCGGGGATCAGGCGACGGCTCATCGACCCGACCCTACCGGCATCCGAGAGGCGCCGCGCTCGTTCACCATCGGAGCACCGCCGCCTGGTCGAGGAACCCGACGATGAGGCCGGGGAACACGCCGAGCGCGACGACCAGCGCGGCCGGAACGGCGATCACGAGCCGAGGGAGGAGCGTGTCGTCCTCCTCGGCCTCCTCCTCCTGCGGTTCGTGCATGAACATCAGGACGATCACCCGGAGGTAGAAGAACGCCGCCACGACGCTGGCGAGCACCCCGATCAGCACGAGCGGCCAGTACCCGGCGCCGGTCGCGGCCCGGAACACGGCCACCTTCGCGACGAACCCGACCGTCGGCGGGATCCCGGCGAGGGAAAGCAGGAACAACGAGAAGAGACCGGCGGCGACCGGGTTGCGGCGAGCGAGCCCGGCGTACGACGACAGCGTCGTCCGTTGCTCGCCGCGTGAGGAGACGAGCATCACGACGCCGAACGCGCCGATCACGGTGACCGCGTAGGCCACCAGGTAGAACAGAGCCGCGCTGATCCCCGTCTCTCCGGCGGCCGTGAGGCCGGTCAGCACGAACCCCGCGTGGCTGATGCTCGAGTACGCGAGCATCCGCTTGATGTCGGTCTGGGCGATCGCCAGGACGCTCCCCGCGATCATCGACACCGCGGCCAAGACCCAGACGATCGGCTCCCAGTCCCAGGCGAGCGGTTGGAAGGCGACGTTGAACACACGGATGAACGCCGCGAACGCCGCGACCTTGGTCCCGGCCGACATGAACGCCGTCACGGCGGTCGGGGCGCCCTGGTAGACATCCGGCGTCCACATGTGGAACGGCACCGCCGACACCTTGAATCCGAAGCCGACGGCGAGGAACCCGATCGCCGTGACGGCGAGGGCGGTGGATCCGGTCTGCCCGGCGAGGGCGCTCGAGATCGAGTCGAGTTGGGTCGAGCCGGTCGCCCCGTAGGCCATCGCGACCCCGAACAGGAAGAACGCGGACGAGAAGGCGCCGAGGAGGAAGTACTTCATCGCCCCCTCGACCGAGCCGAGGCGGCGCGACAGGCCGGTCATCACGTACAGCGACAGCGAGAGGATCTCCAGGGCGAGGAACGCGACGATCAGGTCGGCCGAGACCGCGAACAGCGTCATCCCGGTCGTCGCGAACAGCAGCAACGGGGCGAACTCACGACGCTCCTCACCCGTAGCGTTCGAAGTAGTGATGCCCGAGGAGCAGCCCGATCGCCGAGACGCCGAGGACGAGCAGCCTGATCACGACGCCGAAGCGGTCGGTGGTGACGCCGCCGGCGAGGACCGTGAGGCCGCCGTCCCAGTTCCACAGGAGGATCGCGGCCACCGCGGCCGCCACCACGCCCGCGAGGGACACGAGGACCCACGTGAACGGCGTTACCCCTCGAGCCATCGCACCGGCGAGCAGCACGACGATCGCCGTTCCGACCAGGATCAGCTCGGGAAGGATCGGACCCAGCTCGATCGGGGGGGTCACGGTGCCTCCTCGGCCTGCGCGAGCGCCGAAGGGTCGATCTCCGCCCTGAGCCCTCCGGGCAGGCCCGACTGGTCGATCTCGACGCTCTGGACCCAGGCCACCACACCCTCGGACGCGGGGTTGATCCGGTCCAGGGCGAGGTTCGGGGCGACGCCGAGGACGAGCATCGCCGCCACGACCGGGACCACGCCCGCGAGCTCGTGAGGGAGCATGTCCACGAGCCCTCGGCGGCGCTCCGGTGTCGGCTCGGGACCCTGGAACGTCCGCTGGTACGCCCACAGCATGTAGATGGCCGCGAGCACCACGCCGCTCACGGCGATCGCGCCGAGCACCCGGTCGGCGCCGAACGCACCGAGGATGACGAGGAACTCGCCCACGAAGTTGTTCAGTCCCGGCAGCCCGATCGAGGACAACGTCGCCACCAGGAAGGCGGCGGCGATCCACGGCGTCACCCTCGCCAGCCCGCCCATCTCGGACATGTCCCGCGTGTGGGTGCGCTCGTACAGCATGCCCACCACGAAGAACAACAACCCGGTGGAAAGACCGTGGTTCACCATCTGCATGACCGCGCCGCTGGTCCCCTCCACCGTGAACGTGAAGATGCCGAGGATCACGAACCCCATGTGGCTCACGGACGAGTACGCGACGAGCCGTTTGATGTCCGTCTGCATCATCGCGACCACGGCCCCGTAGACGATGCCGATCACGGCAAGGATCGCGATCGCGTCGGCGAACGAGCGCGACGCTTCGGGGAACAGGTCGAGGTTGAACCGGAGCATCCCGTACGGACCCGCCTTCAGGAGCAACGCCGCGAGGACGATCGAGCCGTTGGTCGGCGCCTCCGTGTGCGCGTCGGGCAGCCACGTGTGGAGCGGGAACAGAGGGACCTTGACCGCGAACGCGATGAAGAACCCGACGAACAGCCACCGCTGGGTGGTCGTCGCGAGCGACAGCTGCTCCATCTGCCGCAGGTCGAAGCTCGGCGCGGCCAGCTGATCCGACGTCTGGAACCACAGGAACACGATCGCGAGCAGCAGGAAGGCCGACCCGGCCATCGTGAAGAGGAAGAACTTGACGCTCGCGTACACACGGCGCTTCGAACCCCATACGCCGATCACGAGGAACATCGGCACGAGCAGCATCTCGAAGAACACGAAGAACAGGAGCAGGTCGAGCGCGAGGAACGAACCGATGATCGCGGTCTCGAGGGCCAGCGTGAGCGCCATGAACAGCCGAACGCGGTGCTCGACGTGCCAGGAGGACAGGATGGCGATCGGCGTCATGAACGCCGTCAGCACCACGAGCCAGACGCTGAACCCGTCGACGCCGACGAGGTAGGACAGCCCGGCCGAGGAGACCCACTCGACCTGCTCGACGAGCTGGTAGCCCTCGACCGACGGGTCGAACGCCCCGAGCATCCCCAGCGCGACCAGCAGGTCGGCGATCGCGACGACGAGGGCGACCGAGCGAACCTGCGTGTCGGTCGCTCCCCGCCACAGCGCGAGGATCGGGATCCCCGCGAGCGGGAGGAAGATCACGAGGGTGAGCCACATCTCCATCAGGCGACCCGCAGTCCCAGGAACAGCAGCAGCGCGACGGCCCCGAGCAGGAACGCCAGCGCGTACGAACGCACGAACCCTCGCTGGATCGCCGGCGCGAGCCGCGAGGCGTCGCCGACCTCGTCCGCGACGCCGTTCACCGCGCCGTCGATCACCCGGTCGTCCACCACCGTGAGGGCTCGCCCGAATCCCTTGCCGGGGAACTGCACGAGCCACGCGTAGAGGGCGTTGATGTAGAAGGCGTTCGAGAGCCAGCCGGCGAGCTCGGGCTGGCGCTCGGGGAAGGCCTGCCAGTTCACCCGCTCGGACGCCCAGACCCAGTACGCGACCAGGACGGCGAGCACGGACAGAACGACCGAGATCACGATCAGGGTGCTCTCGGACAGCGCGCCCTCCGCGTGCTCGACGGCCCCGACGACCGGCTCGAGGAACGTGGCGAGCCGACCCTCCGCGGTCAGGCCGAGGGCGAGGCCGCCCACCACCACCAGGAAGGCCAGCACGGCGAGCGGCGCCTGCATGAGCGTCGGGGCCTCGTGCGCGTGCGCCTCGGTTCGCCTGTCGGCCGAAGAACGTCAGGAAGAGCGGACGTGCGATGTACAGGGCGGAAAGGAACGCGCCGATCGACGCGAGCACCCAGGCGGCCTCACGGCCGCTGGTGGAGGCGAAGCCGACGATCTGGTCCTTGGCGAAGAAACCTGCGAGCGGCGGGATCCCGGCGAGCGACAGCGCTCCGATCGCGAACCAGATCGTGGAGACGCGCATGTCGGCACTCAGGCCCCCCATGCGTCGCATGTCGGTCTCGTCGTCCAGTCCGTGGAGCACGTTGCCGGCGGTCAGGAACAGGAGGGCCTTGTAGAACGCGTGACAGACAAGGAGCAGCATGGCGCCGGTGTAGAACCCCATCCCGGCCGCGAAGAACATGAACCCGATCTGGCTCATCGTCGAGTACGCGAGCGCGCGCTTGATGTCGAACTGCCCGATCGAAGCCAGCGCGGCGTACAGCGCCGAGACCAGGCCGATCACGAGCACGACCGTGAGCGCGGTGCCGGAGATCTCGAACAGGACGTGCGAGCGGACCACCAGGTACACGCCGGCGGTCACCATCGTCGCGGCGTGGATCAGCGCCGAGACGGGCGTGGGTCCCTCCATGGCGTCGGGGAGCCAGACGTGGAGCGGCAGCTGGGCCGACTTGCCGATCGCGCCGGCGAGCAGCAGCAGCGAGATCGCCGTCGCGGTTCCCTGCGTGAGCTCGCCTGCCGCGTCTCCGAACACCGTGTCGAAGTCCAGCGAACCGACGTGCACGAAGATCAGCGCCACGCCGAGCAGCATCGCCGCGTCGCCGATCCTCGTCGTGACGAACGCCTTCTTCGCCGCGCTCGACGCTGCCGGGCGGTCGTACCAGAAGCCGATCAACAGGTAGGAGCAGAGGCCGACCCCTTCCCACCCGAGGAACAGGAGCAGGTAGTTGTCCGCGAGGACGAGCATCAACATGAAGAACACGAACAGGTTCAGGTAGGCGAAGAACGTTCCGACCCGCGGGTCGTGCTCCATGTATCCCACCGCGTACAGGTGGATCAGCGCGCCGACCCCGGTGACGACGAGCGCCATCGTGATCGAGAGCGGATCGATCCGCAGGGCGACGTCGACCGTGAAGGACCCGGCGGAGATCCACTCGAACAGCTCGACGACGTGGACGCGTTCCTCGGCCGGCAGCGCGAGGAGGTCGAGGAGCGCCGCCGACCGCGACCACGAAGCCGAGGCCGACGAGCGCCGTCCCGATCCAGCCCGCGAGCCTGCCGAGCCGCCGGCCGAGGAACAGGTTCACGACCGCGCCGGCGAGCGGCAGGGTGGGGATCAGCCAGATCAGATCCAGCACGCCCTCTACCCCCGCAGCACCGTCAGGTCGTCGACGCTGGCGCTCCGGCGTCGCCGGTACACCGTCACGATGATGGCCAGGCCGACGACCACCTCGGCCGCCGCGACCACCATCGAGAAGAACGCGAGCACCTGGCCGTCCAGCTCGTTGTGCATGCGGCTGAACGCGACCAGCGAGAGGTTGACCGCGTTCAGCTGGAGCTCGACCGACATGAAGATGATCAGCGCGTTCTTGCGCACGAGCACGCCGATCGTGCCGATCGAGAACAGCATCGCCGAGACGACCAGGAAGTAGGCGATCGGCGTGGTCACAGCGCCTCCACCTCGGAGCTCTCGTCGGCGCCGGCGCGAACGGCGCCCGGCCGCTCTCGGGCTGCGAGGACGACGACCGCGATGGCGGCCACGATCAGCAGGATCGAGGTCACCTCGAAGGGGAAGAAGTAGCGGCGGAACAGCACCGACGAGATGGCGACCGCGTTGCCGCCCTGGTTGACGACCTCGTCGAAGTCGTCCGGCGCCTGCGTCGCGAACCCCACTCCGGCTCGGATCGCCACGATGAGCTCGAGCGCGATCCCGACGCCGAGCGTGATGCCGATCACGCGCTGGCCGCGCAGCCGTTCGAGGAGCGTTTCCTCGCGGTCGACGCCGAGCAGCATGATCACGAACAGGAACAGCACCATGATGGCGCCGGCGTAGACGATGATCTGCACGGCGAACAGGAACGACGCGCCCAGCACCAGGTAGAAGACCGAGATCGTGAAGAAGTTGACGACCAGGAACAGCGCCGCGTGCACGGCGTTTCGTTGCAGGACCATCGCGATGGCGCTGCCGACCGAGATCGGCGCGAACACCCAGAACACCAGTTGATCGGCCGACATCAGAGCCCTTCCTCGGTCCCCGGGCTCGTGCCGAGTGGCGGTGGCGGCTCGAGGAGCTGCTCCTTCGTCAGGATCGCGTCCTCGCGGGTCGCGAAGGACAGCTCGTAGTAGCTCGTGAGCGTCAGCGCTCGCGTCGGGCACGCCTCGACGCACAGGCCGCACATGATGCAGCGCAGGTAGTTGATCTGGTAGTCCTTCGCGTACCGCTCGCCCGGGCTCACCGGGTCGCGCCGGGTCGTTGTCCTCGCCCTCGACCCAGATCGCGTCCGCCGGGCACGCGAACGCACAGAGCTCGCACCCGATGCACTTCTCCAGGCCGTTCTCGTGACGGTTCAGCAGGTGCCGGCCGATGTGGCTCCTCGGCGGGGGCGGGACGATCTCCTTCGGGTACTCCTCGGTCACGTCGCGCCGGAAGATCTGCTTGAAGACCGTCCCCAGCCCGCGGGCGATCGCGCCCGTCGCCGATCCGAAGTCCGTGCGCGGCGTGCGCCGTTCCTCGCTCACGAGGCAGGCACCCGGTCCCTCGACCGCCCCGAAACGAGCGGCCAGATCAACGAGAGGACGACGAGCCCGCCGAACCCGATCGCGAACGCGGTGATGACGGCGTCGCGCCCGAAGGCGTCGGGCAGCACGATGATCGCGCCGGTCAGCAAGATCCAGACCAGCCCGAACGGGATGAGGATCTTCCAGCCGAACGCCATCAGGCGGTCGTACCGGATCCTCGGGAGCGTCGCCCGGATCCAGATGTAGACGTAGACGACCAATAGGACCTTGAGGAGGAACCACAGCAGCGGCCAGATCCACGGGAGGAAGTCGGGCGCGGGGCCGCGCCAGCCGCCGAGCCACAGCGTGGTGGCAACGGCCGCGACGGTGACCACGTTCAGGTACTCGCCGAGGAAGAACATCGCGAACTTGATGCCGGAGTACTCGGTGTGGAACCCCGCGACGAGCTCGGATTCCGCCTCGGGCAGGTCGAACGGCGGACGGTTGGTCTCCGCGAGCCCTGCGACGAGGTAGATCACGAACGCCGGGAACTGGGGGATGACGTTCCACACGCGGTCCTGGCTCGCGACGATGTCGGACATCCGCAGCGCGTCCGAGTACATGAGCACCGCGACGATCGCGAGCGACATGCCCACCTCGTAGCTGATCATCTGCGCGGAGCTTCGGACGCTGCCGAGCAGCGGGTAGTTCGAGCCGCTGGACCAGCCCGCCAGGACGACGCTGTAGACCATGAGCGAGCTCATCGCGAGGATCCACAGGATCCCGATCGACAGGTCGGCGAGCTGGAACGGCACCTCGCGCCCGAAGAGCTCGATCGGCGGCCCGAACGGGATCACGGCGAACGCGAGGAAGGCCGGCAACATCGCGATCACCGGCGCGATGAGGTAGACGGGCCGGTCCGCCAGCGTCGGAGTGATGCCCTCCTTGAAGAACAGCTTGATGCCGTCGGCGAGCGTGACGAGGACACCGCGCGGGCCGGCGCGCATCGGCCCGACGCGCGTCTGCATGTCGGCGACGACCTTGCGTTCCACCCAGATGAGGAGCAGGACGGAGAGGAGGAGCGCGAAGAAGACGACGACCACTCGGCCGACCAGCAGCGCCCAGTCCACCCAATCCATCAGGCAGCCCCTCCCGCGGCGGCGTCGGCAGGCACCGGTTCGCCCTCGCGCTCCGCGTCCGGGCGCTCCGCGTCCACCTCGCCGGCGGCCGCCGAGATCGTGGCGGCGATCGAGAACGACCCGCCGAGCAGACCGTTGGCCTGGAGACCGGGCTGGTTGAACGGGACGAACAGGCTGCCGGGCGCCACGTGGTCGCTCACGCGGACGGGAAGCTCGGCTCGCCCTCCGTCGGACTCCACGATCGCCCGGCCGCCGTCCGCCACCCCGTGCTTCTCGGCGTCGGCGGGGTGCACCTCGACGAACGCAGGCTCCTCGAGCGCGGCCTTCAGCTCCGATGCGTCCTCGGACAGCCGGCCCTCGTCGATCAGGAGCGGATACGTGAACAGCGTCAGGTTCCCGAGCCGCTTCGGAGGGCCGGTGCCGGTCCACGCCGTCGTCCGGAGCCCGAGCGAGCGTGGCTCGAGCAGCGCCGAAGCCTCGGCACGCAGCGCCTCGATCGTCTCGAAGCCGAGCGGCCGGCCCACGGCCTCGGCCAATCCGGCGAAGATCGCCCAGTCCGGACGCGAGACTCCGGCGGGGGAACGCACCGGCTGGACGGGCTGCGAACGACCCTCCCAGTCGGTGAGGTGCCCCGGGCGTTCGATCGAGGCCGCCGCGGGCAGGAACGCGTCCGCGAACGGCTCGAGCGTCCCGAGCTCGAGCGACTGCACGACCCGGAACCGCGCATTCTCGAGCGCGTGTCTGGCGAGCCTCGCGTCGGGGACGTCGCGGAGCGGGTCGACCCCGACCAGGTACAGGACATCGATCTCGCGGTCGGCGCAGGCCTGCAGGATCTCCCGCGTCGAGCGCCCGGGCGCGGACGGGACGCTCCCCCAGACGGCCTCCACCTCGGCGCGCTCGGTCTCGTTCCTCACCCGGCGACCGCCGGGCAGCAGGGACGGATGGACACCGGCCCGGAGTGCGCCGCGGTCGCCCGCCCGGCGCGGGACGAGCGCGAACCGCGCGCCGAACTTCTGCGCGACCGTGAGCGCGACGTCTGCGGCGAGCGGATGCTCGGCCAGCCGGTCGCCGGCGAGCACGACGGCGTCGCCGCCGGCCTCGCGCAGCGCCGCCGACACGCGAGCGGCGAACGACCCGTCGGTCGCATCGCCGTCGTGGATCCGTTCGAGCACGAACGACTGATGCTCGGGGAGGCACAGCTCGTGCTCGGCGACGTCCCAGAGCCGGGTCCGCCGGGGGTGGATCACGAAGACCTGGGCTCCTCGGCGCGCGGCCTTGCGGATCCGCAGGTGCAGGATCGGGACCTCCTGCTCGGCGTCGAGCCCCACGAGCACGATCACCTTCGCCCGCTCGAGGTCGGCGTACGTCGTGGCGAGCGGTTCGGCCGCCGCGAGCACCTCGGCCTGTCCGCCGAGGAACGTGCGCCGGTGGTCGAGGTCGTTGGTCGCGAACACGACCCGCGCGAGCTTCGACAGCGCGTACGCATCCTCGTCGAGCAGCCGTCCGCCGGCGACGAACGCCACCCGCCCGCCGCGAGCCCGCTCGGCGATCGCGGTGAACACCTCGTCGAACGACGCGGGTTCGAGACCCGCGCGCCCGGATCAGCGGCGTGTCGATGCGCGACGCCAGGTCCGCCGAGCGGAACGCGAAGCGACCTTTGTCGCACGTCCACGCGTCGTTGACGTCCGCGTTGTCTCGCGCGAGGACGCGGACCACCTCGCCACGCCGAAGGTCGACACGCACGTTGCAGCCGGCGCTGCAGTGCTGGCAGACGGAGTCGGCGCGCGAGAGGTCGAACGGCCGCGCGACGAACCGGTACGGCTCGGCGGTCAGGGCGCCGACCGGACAGATCTGGACCGTGTTCCCCGAGAACGGGGACCGGAAGTCCTCGCCGGCCGCGATCGAGACGCGTTCGCCCGCGCCGCGCGCGAACAGCTCGATGAAGCGGTCGCCGCTGATCTCGTCGCAGAACCTCGTGCACCTCGCGCAGAGCACGCAGCGCTCGCGATCCAGCGCGACGAGCGGCGACAGCGCGATCGGCTTCTCGAACGTGCGTTTCGGCTCCCGGTAGCGGCTCTCGCCCGGCCCGAACGCCATGGCCTGGTCCTGCAGCGGGCACTCGCCGCCCCGGTCGCAGATCGGGCAGTCGAGCGGGTGGTTCAGCAGGAGGAACTCGAGGTTGGCCACCTGCGCGTTGTGCGCCTCGTCCGAGGTGTTCTGCGTCTTCACGACCATGCCGGCCGCCACCTCGGTCGTGCACGACGTGAACAGCTTGCGCTGCCCCTCGATCTCCACGTAGCACTGGCGGCACGCTCCCACCGGGTCGAGGAACGGGTGGTCGCAGAAGCGCGGGATCTCGACGCCGACGAGCTCGGCGGCGCGGATGATCAGCGTGCCGGCGGGGACCGTGACCTCCGTACCGTCGACCGTGAGGTTCACGAGCTCGGCGGTCATGCCGGCACCTCCGACAGGGCCGGTTCGCCCTCGGCGCCGGGGCCGCGACCGGTGAACGGGCATCGGCGCTCGGCCACGTGCTGCTCGTACTCCCGCCGGAAGTGCGCGAGGCTGGACTGGATCGGGCTGACGGCGCCGTCGGCGAGCGCGCAGAACGCCTTGAACAGGATGTTGCGACCGAGCTCGTCCAGGAGCGGCAGGTCCTCCTCGCGCCCGTACCCCTGCTCGATCCGAGCGAGCACCCGGCTCACCCACCACGTGCCCTCGCGGCAGGGGGTGCACTTGCCACACGATTCATGTGCGTAGAACGCGACGAGCCGCCGCGTCGCCTCCACGATGCAGTCGGTCTCGTCCATCACGATGATCGCCCCGGTCCCGAGCAACGAGCCGGCGGCGGCCACCGATTCGAAATCGAGAGCCACGTCCACGTGCTCGTCGGTCAGCATCGGGGTCGACGAGCCGCCGGGGGTCCACGCCTTCAGGCGCCGGCCGTCCAGGACGCCGCCCGCGTGATCGTCGAGCAGCGTCCGGAGCGGGGTGCCCATCGGGAGCTCGTAGTTGCCCGGTCGCTCGACCTTGCCCGAGACGCTGAAGAGCTTCGTCCCGGGCGACTTCTCGGTCCCGATCCCCGCGAACCACGCCGCGCCGTTCGTCATGATCGACGGGACGTTCGCCAGCGTCTCCACGTTGTTGATCACCGTCGGCGACGCGTACAGGCCCTCGACGGCCGGGAACGGCGGCCGGAGGCGCGGCTGTCCGCGGAAGCCCTCGAGCGAGGACAGCAACGCCGTCTCTTCGCCGCAGATGTACGCGCCGGCTCCGCGATGGAGGACCACGTCGAGCCGATAGCCGGAGCCGAGGACCGATTCGCCGAACACACCGTTCGCGTAGGCGTCCCCGATGGCGTCCTGCAGGATCTGCCCCGGCCACAGGAACTCGCCGCGGCAGTACACGAACGCGGTGTGGCTCTGCACGGCGTAGGCCGCGATCGCGACTCCCTCGAGGAACCGGTGCGGTTCGCGCTCGACGATCTCGCGGTTGTTGAACGTGCCGGGCTCGGACTCGTCGAAGTTCGCCACCACGTACGTCGGCTTGCCGGTGTCCTGCGGGACGAACGACCACTTCACGCCGGTCGGGAACCCGGCGCCGCCCCGGCCACGCAGCCCCGAGGACTTCACGACGTCGATGACCTCCGACGAGCTCATCCCGATCGCCGCCTTCAGGCCCTCGTACCCGCCGGCCGAGCGGTACCCGTCGATCCCGAACACCTCCGGGTCGTCCCAGGTCGCGGTCACGATCCTGGTCACGGGGTCGGCCATCAGGACTCCCCGCGCTCGGGAGCTTCCGCTCTCCGGACGCCGTCGACGCCGGCGAGGATCCGCGACGCGTTGCGGAAGTCGCCGGGGGCCTCGCCCCTGGACGGCTCGGGAACCTCTCCGGCGCGAAGCGACGCGACGAGCTCCCGCATCCGGTCCGGCGTGACCCGGTCGTGGTTCGCGAAATCGATCTGGACGACCGGCGCGGCGTCGCACGCCCCGAGGCACTCCTCCTCGTGGACGGTGATGCGCTCGTCGGGCGAGACCTCATCCCCGTGAGCGATCTCCGCGGCCTCGAGCGCCGCGTCGATGACGTCCTTCGCGCCGCGGAGCGCGCACGACAGGTTCGTGCAGACGGAGACGACGTGCGCGCCGGTCCGCCGGAGCCGGAGCATCGTGTAGAAGGACGCCACGGCCTCGACCTCGGCGGTCGTGATCCCGAGGAGCTCGCCGACCTGCTTGAGGCCGTCCTGCGTCACCCGGCCCTCGACCGACTGCACCAGGTACAGGAGCGGCAGGATCGCCGAGCGCTCCCTGCCGGGCGGATACCTCGACGTGATCTCGTTCGCCTCGGCGACGCTGTTCGGGCGAGAGCACGTCCGTCACCGATCCACCCCGCCCATGACGGGATCGATGCTCGCGATCACCGCGATGGTGTCGGCGACGAGCCCGCCCTCGACCATCTGCGGCACGGCCTGCAGGTTCACGAACGACGGGTCGCGGATCTTGACCCGGGAGGGACGGTTCGAGCCGTCCGCGACCACGTAGTAGCCGAGCTCCCCCCGTGGCGATTCGACCGGCACGTAGACCTCGCCCGCCGGCACGGAGACGCCCTCGGTCACCATCTTGAAGTGATGGATCAGGGCCTCCATCGACTCCTCCATGATGTGGGTGATGTAGCTCGGTGCGTTCCCGATCCCGTCCGGCCCGACCTCGAGCTGCGCGGGCCACCGGACCTTCGGGTCCTCGACCATCACCGGACCGGGCTCCCGCAGACGGTCGAGGCACTGTTCGACGATGCGCAGCGACTGCTTCATCTCCTCGATCCGAACCTCGAACCTCGCGAAGCAGTCCGCTCCGTCGCGCGTGATCACGTCGAACTCGAACGTCTCGTACCCGCAGTACGGCTCGTCCCGCCGAACGTCGCGCGCGACGCCGGAGCCCCGGAGCGTCGGGCCGGTGACGCCGAACGCGAGCGCGTCGTCGGCCGGCAGCGTTCCGACGCCGGCGTTGCGCTCGATCCAGATCGGGTTCTTCGTGAGCAGGCGCTCGTACTCGGCGATCCGGCCGGGCATCATGTCGAGGAAGTCGCCCACCCGCGCGATCGAACCTTCCGGCAGGTCCATGACCACGCCCCCGATCCGCACGTACGCGTGGTTCATGCGGAGGCCGGTCGCGGCCTCGAAGATCTCGAGGATCTGCTCGCGCTCGCGGAAGCCGTACAGCATCATGCTGATGGCCCCGAGCTCCAATCCCGGACGTCGCGAGCCACACGAGATGCGACGCGATGCGGTTCATCTCGCAGAACAGGACGCGGAGGAGCTGCGCGCGAGGAGGAGCCTCGATCCCGAGGAGCTTCTCCGCGGCGAGGCAGTACGCGACCTCGTTGAAGAACGGCGACAGGTAGTCCGCGCGCGTGACGAACGCGACGCCCTGCTGCCACGTCCGGTACTCGACGTTCTTCTCGATCCCGGTGTGCAGGTAGCCGACGATCGGCGCGCACGACACGACGGTCTCGCCGTCGAGCTCCAGCAGGAGCCGGAGCACCCCGTGGGTCGAGGGGTGCTGCGGCCCCATGTTGATGATCATGGTCTCCTGCCGGAGCTCGGCCACCGAGCTCGCGGAGAGCTCGTCGGGCGACGGGCGCGCGTCGCTCACGACGTCCTCCGGTCGACCGGCGGGATGAACGCGCCGTGGTAGCGCGTGTTCACGCCGCCGAGCTCCTCGGACTTACGGAGCGGGAACCCCTCCCAGTCGTCGGGGAGCAGGATCCGCCGCAGGTCGGGGTGGCCGTCGAAGACGACGCCGTAGAAGTCCCAGGTCTCGCGCTCGTGCCAGTTCGCCGTCGGGAAGAGCCCGGTGACCGAGGGCACCCGAGGGTCGTCCTCCTGCACGCCGACCTTCACCCGGAGCCGGTGACGATGCTCGCCCGAGTACAGCTCGTAGACGACCCAGAACCGCGGGTCCCGTCCCGGGCGGTCCGTCGCGGTCACGCTCGACAGGAAGTCGAGCCGGAGCTCGGGGTCGTCGCGGAGCGCCTCGAACGCGCCGAGGAGCTCGTCGCGCCCGAGCGTCAGGGTCGTCTCGCCACGGGCGACCACGACGTCGGGGAACCGCGCCCGAACGCGTTCGGCGAGCTCGGCGGCGATCACCGGAACCGACCCTCGGTCCGCACCTTCTCGTGCAGCCGGAGGATGCCGTACATCAGCATCTCGGGCTTGGGCGGGCAGCCCGGGACGTAGATGTCCACGGGCACGATCGTGTCGACGCCCTGCACGACGGCGTAGTTCGTGAACATGCCGCCGGACGACGCGCAGACGCCCATCGAGATGACCCACTTCGGCTCGGGCATCTGGTCGTAGACGGTGCGCAGGACCGGCGCCATCTTCTGGCTCACGCGCCCCGCCACGATCATGAGGTCGGCCTGGCGCGGCGAGGCGCGGAACACCTCCATCCCCCAGCGCGACAGGTCGTACGTCCCGGCGCCCGCCGACATCATCTCGATCGCGCAGCAGGCGAGCCCGAACGTGAGCGGCCACATCGACTGCTTGCGGCCCCAGCTCACCGCCTTGTCGAGCGTGGTCAGGAGCAGCCCGCGCTCGAACTCCTCCTCGCTCTCCTCGCCGGAGCGGCCGGTCTGGACGCCCTCGATGCGCTCAACGGGCACCGGCCAGCTCCTTCTCGCGTTCGGGCGCTTCCTCCGGCACCGCCGGTCGCACGTCGGGACGACCCCAGTCCAAACCGCCGCGGCTCCACACGTACACGTAGGCCACGAAGACCAACCCGATGAAGATCGCCATCTGCACGAGGCCGAACAGACCGAGTTGGCGGAACCCGACCGCCCACGGGAACAGGAAGATCGCCTCGATGTCGAAGATGATGAACAGCATCGCGACGACGTAGAACTTCACGCTGAACCGATCGCCCTTCGGAAGGCGCTCGGGCTCGATCCCGCACTCGTAGGGCGCGAGCTTGGCGGGCGTGGGCCGGTTCGGGCGGAGGAGCGCCGAGGCCGCGAGCGACAGCACGGCGAACAGGAACGCGAGGACCGTCAAGATCAGGACCGGGAGGTACTCGGACAGCTCGGCCGCGAGGGTCCCGCTCATCCGCCCTCCTACGCGGGAGTCATCCGCTCGAGCGCGTACATCACCCGGTCCTGCACGTCGCCCTTGCGTCCGTCGGTGAGGTTGCCCATCAACCGGAGCATGAACCGCATCAACCAGGGCTGGGGCAGCGCGTAGTCGGTGAGCGCCCGCATGACCGGCGGGTGCCCGATGGCTCGCACGAACCCCGAGCCGAGCCGGTAGTAGCGCCCGTACCGTTCGCGCAGCAGGGTCGGGTACAGATGGGCGATCCCCGGCCGGTCCTCGAGCAGCGCGTCGTGCACGAGCTCGGCGGCGAGCTCACCCGACTCCATCGCGTACGCGATGCCCTCCCCGTTGAACGGGTTGACGAGCCCCGCGGCGTCGCCGATCACCAACATCCCGGGCAGCGCCGGCGGCGTTCGCGACAGCCCCATCGGGAGCGGCCCCGACAGCACCCGGCCGTCGGCGGTGTCCTCGTTCACGTTCCACTCGGCGGGGAGCATCCGCCAGAACGCGTCGAACACCCGTTGCGCCGACTGCCCCTTGAAGTTCGTGAACGTGTTGAGCAGCCCCGCGCCGAGGTTGACGGAGCCGCCGGGCAGCGGGAACAGCCATCCGTAGCCGGGCATGATCGTCGAGCCGTCCCACAGATCCATCCAGACCTCGAGCCACGGCCCCGGGTGTCGTTCGATCCGGTAGTAGCGGCGGGCGGCGATGCCGATCGGCCGCGAGGGATCGCGCGCGATCCCCGCCTGGGCTGCGAACCGGGAGGAGGCGCCGTCGGCGGCGATCACGAACCGCGCCCGCACCTCGGTCTCGGCGCCGTCCTGCGTGCCCCGGATGCGCGCGCCGCTCACCCATCCCTCGTCGTCGAGGATCGGGGCCACCGCCTCCGTCCGCTCGAGCAGCCTCGCGCCCGCCTTCTCCGCGTGACGAGCGAGCAGCTCGTCGAACTCGGACCGGGTCATCACGAGCCCGTACCCCGGGAAGTCGGAGAGATCGGGCCAACGCAGCTCGAGGGTGACGCGACGCGAGCGGATCCGGAGGCCGTCGTGCCGTTCGAATCGGGGATCGCCGGGATCGATCCCCAGTCGTTCGAGTTGCACCACCGCCCGCGGCGTCAGACCGTCGCCGCAGACCTTCTCGCGGGGGAACGTGGCCCGTTCGACGAGCAGGACGTCCAGGCCGTGTCGAGCCAGATGGCACGCCGTCGTCGAGCCGCCGGGGCCCGCGCCGACCACCAGGACGTCGACGTCGAGGCGGTTCGCGGAGCCCGGCACGGCATCTCCCGTGTCTTGTGAAAACTTTCACAAACGATGGTAACGACTTGTGAAGCTCCGCACAAACCCTAGTCGTGGCCGTTCGAGCAGGGCAACCGCCTCACCCACCGCGCGCGTGGTCCCACGCGACCACTCGCTCGGGCACGACCCGGAGGAACCCGAGTCCGGGGACCTCCTCGGCGAACCGGCTGAACCCCTGCCCCGCGAGAAGCGGCCGATACTTCTCGTGCCACGCCGAGATCGGCTTGCGCATCTGGGCGTGATCGACCGAGAGCGCTTCGGCGACGCCGCGGATCGTGATGCCGGCGAGCTCCACCCACGCCCGGCCGAGGTCGATGGTGACCGCGACCCGAGGGTCGGCCAGCACGTTCGCCCACGTCCTTGCGTGCCGGCGGGTCGAGACGTACACGGCGTCCTCCGGCCAGACGAACCACAGTGGCACGACGTGAGGCGAGCCGTCGGGGTTCAGTGTGGCCACGGCGGCCGACGGCAGGCTCGAGAACATCCGTCGCGCGGCTGCGAGGTCGACGTCGGAGACCTGCATCAGCCCCTCCTGGGGAGCCGGAGCAGGCTCGAGATCTCGATGAGCGCGTCCACGGCTTCTTCGTCGAGCCGCGCGCCGTCGAGCGCGCGTTCGGCGCGCGTGAGGATCTCATCGACCTCCTCGGTCGCCTCGGAGGGCGCCTCGCCGTCCATGACGTCGTCGCGCAGCTGGAACGCCTCACCCACGAGCCGCCCGAACGCGTGCAGCGACCCCTCCGTCCCCGCATCCGACCGGGCGAGCGCCGCCCCGAGCATGATCGGACCTTCCGTCGTGTACGAGCTGGACTTCAGCGACGACACGCGGCGGCGATCGCCCACGCCGGACACGTCGAGGAACTGTCCGGCCGCCATCTGCACCCGCATCCGGTCGAACCACACCGTCGCGCGCGCGAGCTCGTCCGGCTCGAACCCGCTCGTGCGCAGCGCCCGATCCGAGAGCACGAGGGCGAGGTCGCCGACCAGGACGGCGGCCGCGGTGCCGAACGCATCGGGGTCCACCCCCGCCGGGGCGTCCTTCGCGAACCGAACGTGGGTGGACGCGACGCCGCGGCGCGTGTCGCTCCGGTCCATGAGGTCGTCGTGGACGATGGCAGCCGTGTGGAGCAACTCGAGGGCCGCCCCGGCCCGGAGGATGGGTTCGCCGACCGCACCGCCCGCCGCCCGATAGGACCAGTACGCCAGGGCGGGCCGCAGCCGCTTGCCGCCGGCGCGGACCAGGCGGGTGAGCTCGTCCACGAGCGCCACCGCCGACGGATCCATCGTGGCGAGCTCGGCGCGGCGATCGCGGAGGAACGCCGACAGGACCGGCTCGAGTTGGCGGCGGACGGCGTCCAGCGCCGGAGAGAACAGACCGGGCTCACGTGGCATCACTCCGGGCACCATCCGAGTATCGCAACCAGCCCGTCGACGCGCCCGCCGCGCGCTCGGCGACTGCTATCGTTGCCCCGGACCGGCAGCCGGCGCCGACGATGACCCGTCTCCAGAAGCTCTCGATCGCCACCACGGCCTCGACCCTGTTGCTGGTCGCGGTCGGCGGGCTCGTCCGCGCGACCGATTCGGGCCTCGGGTGCCCCGGATGGCCCACCTGTTTCGGCCGGTGGATCCCGCCGCTCGAGTACCACGCGATCATCGAGTACTCCCACCGGCTCCTGGCGAGCATCGTGGTGGTCCTGATCGGTCTGCAGACCTTCGTGGCCTGGCGGGACTACCGTCGCGTGAAGCAGATCACCCGGCCGGCGACGCTCGCCGCCGTCCTCGTCCTGGTCCAGGCGGGGCTCGGAGGCGTCGTCGTCGAGGGCGAGCTCGAGGCGACGCTCGTGACGCTGCACTTCGCGACGGCGATGGCGCTGCTCGGCGTGCTCGCGCACATCACCGCGAACTCCTTCTGCACGGTGAAGCTCCCGATGAAGGGACCGTCGATCCGCGGTTCGGATCCGTCGTTCGCTCGCCTGACGGTCTGGACGGCGGCCGTGACCGGGGTCCTGCTCGTCGTCGGCGCCTACGTCCGTGCCGAGTCGGCCGGTCTCGCGTTCCGCGACTGGCCGCTGATGGACGGCAGGCTGGTCCCGACCCTGGGCGGGGCCGCGACCTGGATGTTCGTCCACCGGGTCCTCGCCGCCCTCGACCTCGTGCTCGTGATCTGGCTCGCGATCCGCGCGCGCACGATGGTGAATCGCTCGAAGGACCTGGTGCTCCTGTCCACGGCCGCGCTCGTGCTCTTCGGGGCGCAGATCCTGGTCGGAGCGGCCAACGTCTGGTCCGAGCTCTCGGCGGCGTCGGTCACGGCCCACGTGGCGCTGTCCGCGATGATCTGGGGCGTCCTCGTCGCGATCGCGACCGTCAGCCGACGTTTCGCCGCCCACGCCGAGGCCGCGCAGGCCGACGCCCGCTCCAACGGCAAGCGCGGATCGATCCGCGAGACGACGGGCGCGTACTTCCAGCTCACGAAGCCTCGGATCATCGTCCTGCTGCTCGTCACGACGGTGCCCGCGATGATGCTCGCCGAACGCGGCGTCCCGCCCCTCGCGCTGATCCTCGCCACCCTCGTGGGCGGCGCGATCGCCGCCGGCTCGGCGAACGCGATCAACTGCTACCTCGACCGCGACATCGACGAGGTGATGCGGCGGACCCGGCGCCGGCCCCTGCCCGCGCACAAGGTGACGCCCGAACGCGCGCTCGCCTTCGGGTACGTCCTCGGCGCGATCTCGTTCTTCTTCCTCGGGATCACGGTCAACGTGCTCGCGGCGAGCCTCGCGCTCTCGGCCATCGCCTTCTACGTGTTCGTCTACACGATGTGGCTGAAGCGTTCGAGCGTGCAGAACATCGTGATCGGTGGCGCGGCGGGGGCAGTACCGGCGCTCGTCGGCTGGGCCGCGGTCACCGGCGGCGTCGGCCTGCCGGCGTGGGTGCTGTTCGCGATCGTGTTCGTCTGGACGCCGCCGCACTTCTGGGCGCTCGCGATGCGCTACAGCGGAGACTACCGCGCGGCCGGGATCCCGATGCTCCCGGTCGTCCGCGGGCAGGAAGAGACGCGGAAGCAGATCCTCCTGTACTCCCTCGTGCTGTTCGGGACGTCACTCGTGCTCGTGCCGGTCGCCTCGATGGGCGCGATCTACGTCGCGGCCGCCGTCGTCCTCGGAGGGTGGTTCGTCTGGCGGGCCCTCCGCCTGTGGCGCGGAACGTCGCCCGCCGAGTCGATGCGGTTGTTCCGCTTCTCGATCGTGTACCTGGGACTGCTGTTCCTCGCGGTCGCGGCCGACGCCGTGGTCGCCTAGACCCGCGGGCAGACCACACCGATCCGCCGCATCCCACGCTCTACGGCGCGGGCGTGCAACCATCTCGGCGACCCTCGGATCGGAGGCAGGCATGATCGGGTTCCTGGTGACGCTCGTCGCGGTGGTCGTGGTCGGGTCGTTCCCCGCGACGTGGCTGCTGATGCTCTTCCTCGGGAACATCGGGGTGAACGTGGGGTTCTGGGGTGCACTCCCGGCCGGGATCCTGCTCACGTTCTTCATCGCCGGAACGGGCGGGCTCAGCCGGTACGGCAGGTAACCGAGCTACGACTCCCGGTCGCCCGAACTCGCCTCGATCGCATCGGAGCCGTCAGCCGTTTCGTCGACGACCGCCTCGGCCGTCCGGCGGCTCGGCTGCCAGTTGCTGATGACCTTGCCCACCGCAGCGATCAGGAACAGCTGACCGATCAACATCTGGGCCACCGCGAGGCTCTGGCCGGGGTTGGCGGCCGGGACGAAGTTGCCGTAGCCCGTGGTCGTGAGCGTCGTGAAGCTGAAGAACAGGACCTGATCGATCGTTCCGTCCCCCGCCGAGCCGAAGAACGGGCCCGCCTGCTCGAGCCCGACGAATCGATACGCGAAGGCGAAGCACATGCCGATCATCAGGTAGGAGGCGATCGCCCCGAGCACCGTTTCCAGGTCGACCTTCGGCCGGGTCACGAGATGCCGGATCGCCGATATCGGGGCGATCAGGTAGAGCACCGCGCTGGCCGCGAACAGCCGGGACGGCGGCCGGTCGGGCAGACCGCCGACGATCTCGACGATCGCCAGGATCGTCGCGACGACCAACACCACGTCTGCGACGATCCGCACCACCCGCAGGGCTCGGGACGTCCGCAATGCGATCCACACGGTCCCGGCCTGGACGAACAGGACGAGGGGCGCCCACGATGCCGGCGCCGACACCGCGATCACGTACGTCGTCACGATGAGCGCCAGGACCATCCCGTAGCTGTTCGGCGAGACGAATGAGGCCAGGACCCTCCGCAGGACGTGCACACGAGAGCCCGGACCGCGCCGTCGGCGCCGCCTCACGGTCGCGCTCATCTCATCCCCGCAAACCCGAAGGCCGCCGGCACCATTCGATCGGCGGCACGGCGGCCCTCGGGAACCTCTCGAGCGACGTCGCTACACCTGCACCATCGCTTGCTGCTTCATCGTCTCGTACTCCTCGGCGGTGATCTTGCCCTCGTCGCGAAGCGTCGCGAGCTTGGCCACCTCGTCCGCCGCGGAGTACCCGGAGGCACGGCGCTGGCGCTCCTGCGCCTCCTGGATCATCTGCTTGTCCTGCTCCGTCATCTTCGGCCGCGCGATCATGTAGATCAGCAGGCCGAGGAATGGCACGACGAAGAACAGGAAGATCCATCCGGCCTTGCCCCAGCCCGACAGGTCGTTCCGCCGGAACACGTCGGAGAAGACCGCGATGAACATCCAGATGACCATGAACCAGAAGAAGAACGCGAGCATCGCCCACAGGATCTCGCCCAGGTTCACACGGGCTCCTTTCCCCTCTCGGCGCCCCACCGGCGCCGGCCCGGCCGGAGCCTATCGCACCTGTGTGGACGGCGCAGCGAGGCGCCGCTAGACCTTGGTGACGTCGCGCCCGTGCGCGGTCAGCGCCCAGATCACCGCGATGTCGATCGCGATGATGACGATCGACGCGACCGGCGAGTAGGGCAGCCACGCGAAGTTCGCGATCGCACTGATGAGGGCGACGATGACGCCCACGGTGCGGGCCCACACCGCGCCGCTGAACAGGCCGAAGCCCGCGAGCACCGCGATGATGCCGCCGATCAGGTGGATCCAGCCCCACGTGGTCGTGTCGAACTTGAACACGTACTCCTGCCCGAGGGCGTAGAACGTGTCGTCGACGATCGCCGCGAGACCCGCGATCGCGTGGAAGGTGCCGATCATGATCAGCATGAACGCGGCGAAGGTGGTCCACCCGACCGCCCAGCCGCTCGGCTCGCGCTGAGACTCCATACCGACCTTCCCCCTATTCGACCGCTCGGGCGGCGGTCGTGGCTAGCGTACACTTCACCGATCCTCGATCTGGGAGATCGCTCGATGCTCATCTTGTTCATCGTCGTGCTGGCCATGGCCTCCGGTTGGGTGGCCCAGGTGATCCTCGGACGGACGAGCGGAAGGAACAACTGGGGCGAGGCCCTCATCGCCGGCCTGATCGGCTCGCTCGTCGGCGGGCTGCTCGCGAGCTTGATCGCCGGCGACGGCGTGGAGCTCCGGCCGAGCGGGGTCATCGGGTCGATCGTGGGAGCTGTCATCGTGCTCGCGCTGTGGGGCGCGATCCGGGGCCGGCGCACCGCCTAGCTCCGTCTCCCGCCGCGTTCCAGCCAGCGGCCTGGGTCGTCGGTCTTGGCACGTAGGCACTTCGGGGCGATGATGTCCCCTCAAACAACCGGGGGGACAACGGTGGAGGAAGCGATCCGATCGGACGAGGGGGCCCACGTCGTCCCGCTCCGGACGGCGGCACCGCCTCCACCCCCGGTCGTCGAACTCGTCGCGCAGGCCATGCGGATCGCGGTCGGCCTCGCCACCCTCGCCACCGAAGCTCTGATCGAGGCGGTCACCCGGACGCTCGGCCCTGAGCCGGTCGCCACGACCGAGCTCACGGCGGAGGAGGGCCCGCCGACCTCTGGCTTCCCACTTCTTGCGGGCGCCGCCCTCGGCGTGGCGCTGGAAACGGTCCGATGGTCGGCCCGAGCCGTCGAGACGATGACGCGGAGCGCCGAACTCCTGTTCGGCCTCGCCCCTCGCCCAGCCTTCGTCCGGGAACCGTTCGAGCGAGCCGCCGGCGCGCTGGGTGCGCTCGACGCTCGGTGGCGGGAGCAGCGACCGCACGACGAGGAGGCCGCCGGCGACTTCCTGAAGCTGCTCGTGCCGCAGATCGTGGACGCGATCCTCGACCAGGTGGACCTGAACGAGCTCGTGCGTTCGCGCGTCGAGATCGACCGCCTGGTGGACGGCGTGGACGTGGGCCGAGTGGTCGAGCGGCTCGACCTCGACGAGATCGTCGCGCGCGTCGACCTGAACGCCATCGTGCAACGGCTGGACCTGAACGCTGTCGTCGACCGTCTGCCGATCGACGAGATCGTCGGGCGCATCGACATTGACCGGATCGTCTCCAGGATCGACCTCGACGCCGTGGTGTCTCGGGTCGATCTCGACGCGGTGGCTTCCCGCCTCGACGTCGAAGCAATCGTCCGCAAGCTCGATCTCGGCGCCATCGCGCAAGAGGTGATCGACGAGATCGACCTCACCGAGACCATGCGCGAGGCGATGGGTTCGATGACCAACGAGACCGTGGGCGGGATCCGCGTGCAGAGTATGAACGCCGACCGCGCGATCTCCAGGCTCGTCGACCGTTTCCTCCAGCGCCGGGCCGACCGCGACCCGGAGGATGTTCGCGGCGATCAGCCGACGGCTCCGACCGATCCCGAGGACCCCACCTGAGCATCGCGCTGCCGCCGCTCGCCCGCTCGATGCAGGGCCGTCGCGCCGGTGTCATCTCGCGGTTCCTCGCCGACTCGATCGACCTGATGGTCATGGTGGTCTCACTGACCGCGATCTATTTCGTGGTCGCCGGGTTCCGGTTCCTGCTGCGCCCTCGTGCGTTCACTTGGCCCGAACTCTCCGCCCTGAACCTCGGCACCATCGGATGGATGCTCCTGATCGCCTACCTCACGATCGGTTGGACGAACACCGGGCGGACCTTCGGGAAGAAGGTGCTCGGACTCCGGGTCGTGGACGCCGAAGGCAAGCGCCTTCGTCTGTGGCGCGCGTTCCTCCGAGCCGTCCTGTGCGCGATGTTCCCCATCGGTCTGTTCTGGTGCGTCATCAGCAGCAGGAACGCGTCCGTGCAAGACCTCCTCGTACGCTCCGAGGTTGTCTACGCCTGGGAGCCGCGCCTGCCAGCCGAGCACGAGGGGTCATAGCTTCGCGGACAGATCCGACGAGGCGATCCCACCTACGCCGCCGCTTCGCTCGCGCCCTCCGGTTCCCCGGCCGGTGGGAGCCTCCACAACGCGAGTTCGTAGAGGACCAGGAGCAGACCGACGACCACGAACGCGAGCCAGGAGAGGTCGACCCACAGGAGGAGCGCGACGGCGAGCACCGCGCCGCCGAGCATCATCGCGTCGCGGTGCTCCCGGATCCACCGAACCCGTCCGGTGTCGGGAAGCGGCTTGCCGCCGACGGCCGCCCCGATCCCCCGTCCGAGATCTCCCACCCATCGTCGAAGCGCTACCGCCCATGGGTACGGCCCGGTCACCAATGCGATCAGGAGCACCGCCAGGACGATCAGCAGAAGGATCCCCGTGTACCGGAACAGGCTGCTCATCAGCTCCTCGGTGAGCACGCGCACGGATGGGAAGTCCTCGGTGTCGACGCTCTCGAACAGCTGGTCTCGACCGATGATCGCGAGGCGTCGAACGAGCACGAGCCCGATCGCTCCACCGACCGCGAGCTGGATCAGCGTCCGGCGCCGGCGCGTCGAGACCAGCAGCGTGACCGCGATCAACACGGGGATTAGGATCAGGAGCAGCACGAAGAGCCGCTGGAACGTGAACAGCGCCTCTTGCAGCGCCTCCAGATCCTCCGAGTCGTACACCTCGATCGTCCCGTAGGTGTCGGGCAGGTCGATCCCGAGCGCCTGCTCGAGAGCCGCGACCGCCGGACCGGGGGCGCTCCCCGGCTCGATCGTCGGGAGCGTCACGTCGCGACCGATGAGGTCCGTCGCCACGGCCTGGATCTGCGCGAGCGCGAGGTTGACCAGCGGGACGAGGTTCAACAGAACCTTGCCCTCGACGACGGAGACGCCCTCGGTGTCGCCTCGCAGGATCGCCATGACCTGCGTGTGCACGAAGCGGTTCGATTCCGCCCAGAACGTGTCGAACGCGTCGCTCTGCACGATCCGGAGCACCTGTTCCTGAACGAACCCGCGGATCGCGTTGGTCATCGGCGCCGCCAGCACCGCCGCGCGTTCGTCCAGCCCGGCGAGCGCGTCCGAGATCACGGTCTCCACGTCCAGCGTGGTGAAGACCTGCGCGGTGACCTTCGTCGCGATCGAGTTCTGCACCGCCGGATCGTTCGCGAGCGGCGCCACCGTCGCCACGTAGCGATCAGTGTTAAGGATCGTTCGACGGCCCCATGCGGCGGGCACGGTGACCGTGAAGAGGACGACGGTGAGCAGCACCAAGATCGGGGTGAGGATCCGGCGCACCCGATGGCGTTTCGGCGGTTTAGACCCGGAGCCTGCGGGCTCAGCCGATTTCGTTCCGGGATCCGAGCCCCCCGACTCATCCGAACCGTCTGTATTCGTGGTGTCCTTGCGCGCGTCCTCTTGGCCTTCGCTCACATCTGCCCCCAAATCTCCCCCATGCGGAGCCGCGCCCGGCCGGCCGGCCACGCGCGACGCTCCGCTCGATCACCCCTGATGGTCGCTCACGAGGGCCCCGTCGGTTCCTCGGGAGCCTCGCCCCCCTCGCCGCCGACGGCGACCGTGCCGTTCATGGTCGGATGGACGATGCACAGGAAGTAGTAGGAGCCCGGGTCGATCGCCGGCACCGCGTAGTCGACGGTCGCCGGACCCGTGACGATCTCGCCGTCGAACAGCTCCTCGGACAGCGAGTCGTCGGTGTAGATCGCGATGTTGTGCTGGACCCCGGCATCCCGGTTCTCGAATGTGATCGACGCCGGCGACGGCCGGCGGGAGCTCGATCGTGGACGTGTCGAACTCGGTGTTCTGGGCGACGACCGTCAGACCGCCGGGTTCGCCCGGCCCGCCCGGCTCACCACCATCTCCCCCGCCGCCCTCGCCCTCCACGGCTTCGAGCTCACCGGTCATGTCGGGATGCACGACGCACCGGAACGCGTACGGACCAGCCTCCAGCGGGCTCACGGGATAGTCCACCTCGCTGACGCCCGTGATCAGCTCTCCAGCGAACACCGGCTCGCCCGTGAACTCCGGGTCCTCGAAGATCTCCACGTTGTGCTGGACGTCCGCGTCCTGGTTGTGGAACCGCAGCGTGAAGGGCTCGCCGGCCGGGGCGGTGAGCGACGTCGGCTCGAACTCGACGTTGGCCGCCGCCAGCGTCACCACCGGGCGCTCCTCGCCGCCCTCCCCCTCCTCTTCGCCCGCGACGACCGCCAGCGCGATCCCGCCGGCGAGCATCGCGACGCCGGCGGAGACCCCGACCATCGCGCCGAGGGTCGACAGGCGAACGTGCCTGCGGGCCGCCGCGAACGACGCCGCGGCCACGATGCCGATCGAGGCGACCAACGCCGTGAACGTGGCTGCGGTGGGCGTCAGCGAGAGCAGGATCCTCGAGAACCCGTACAGGACGGCCACGATCACGATCAGGATCGCGATCGGAAGCAGGATCGGCAGGAACAGGCGGTCGCGCACGGCGGGCTTCATCGCGCGATCCCCGAGCGCAGGTCGTGTTCGACCTCCCGGAGCGCGAGCGCGTCCCAGCCGTCGCGCGCCTCGCGCGCGTGCCACCGGAAGAAGATCGACGTGATGAACCCCCACAGGATGAGCCCGCCGACGAGCTTCATCGTCAGGCCCGCCACGAGCTGGTCGGTGAGCGCCGACATCCCCCAGATGCGCGGGAAGGTCCCGTACACGGGATAGAGCAGCGTGTGCCCGAACGTGAGGAACGAGGCCGGGATCGTCGGCGCGAGCGACTGCGCGAACAGGTAGAGCATCTGCCCCGGCGGCGAGAGCGCGGGGAGCTCCACGAGCGGCGACATCACCGGCCACCACATCACGATCGCCGATCCGACGATCAGCACGTGCAGCACGAAGTGGACGAGCTCCGAGCCGACGGACGCCCGCACCACCTCCGGCCAGTGCGTGAACAACAGCAGCCCGTTGAAGACGATCAACGCGACGACGGGCCGCGTGAGGAACCGGAACGGCACGGACACCGCCCTCGGCGCGAGGACCCTGTGCCACATCCACGCCGGGATCCCCGCGATGAGCAGCGGGGCCGCGACGAGCGTGAACGCCATGTGCTGCACCATGTGCATCGAGTACAGGTAGCCCTCGGCCAGGTCGTGCATCGGCCAGTCCGACGCGAGCCACAGCGTCGCCATCCCGAACGAGAACAGCGTCGATGCGGCGTGGCCGTTCGGCGCGCTCGGCCTGCGTGGCCGGCACGTGCCGCCTCGTAGCAACGAGGTACGCGATCCAGATCGAGCCGAGGAGCAGCCACACGTCGGGATGGGGATGGAAGGCCGGCACCGTTAGCTCCCGAACACCTGGAACGTGAGCAGCACGACCAGGTACAGGGTGATCGCGCCCGCGAGCCCCATCAGGAAGAACCGCGAGTACGTCTTGCTGTCGAACTTGAGGTGCATGAACCACAGCACGACGAGCGCGAACTTGATACCTGAGAAGAGGAACAGGATCGGGACGAGGAACTCCTCGATGCCCTCGATGTAGTAGACGACCACCTCCGCCGCGGTGATCGCCGCGAGGATGATCGCGATCCGGATGTACTCCTTCGGGCTCGGATGCCGTCCGCCGTGCGCCCGTGGCGTGGGCGTCGCCTCCTGGTCCTCGATCTGCGTCTCCGCCATCCGCGCTCCTACGCCGCCCCGGGCGGGTTCGTCGGGATCAGGTACACGACCGTGAAGATCACGATCCACACGATGTCGACGAAGTGCCAGTACAGGCCGACTAGCTCGACCGTGATCGCGTTCTGCGGGGTGATCCGGCCTCCGAACGACAGCGAGAACAGCGTGAGGAGCATGAGGACACCGACGGCGACGTGCGTCCCGTGGAACCCGGTCAGCACGAAGAACGACGTCGAGAACATGTTCCGCGTCAGGTACAGCTCCTCGTGAGCGAACGTCGTGAACTCGTACACCTGTCCTCCGAGGAACGTCATCCCCAGCAGCGCCGTCGCGAGCAGCCAGACACGCGACCGGCCCACGTCGCCGCGCTGCAGGGCCGCGAGCGCGAGCACCATCGTGAGCGAGCTCGCGAGCAGCACGAACGAGGACACGGACGTGTACGGGATGTCGAACACGTCGTTCGGGAACGGACCCTCGATGCTCGCGTTCCGGTACAGCACGTAGGTCGAGATGAGCGCGCCGAACAGCAGGCAGTCCGACGCGAGGAACAGCCACATCGCGAGCTTCGTGTTCGGCAGGCCCGTGCTGGTGTCGGCGTGCTCGGCCACGGAGGGCTCGGCCGGGTGCGCGATGGTCGCCATCAGCCGCTCACTCCGCCGAGGGCTCCAGGATCCAGCCGAACAGACCCGCGAGCATGACCACGAGCCCGGCCGCCACGAACCCGATTCCGAAGATCAGGCCGTACCCGATCAACGGGAGCCCGAGCGCCGCGAAAAGCGGGAAGTAGGAGGGACCGGGCAGGTGGATGCCATGACCGCCCCCGTGCTCATCCGCGGAGCCGTGCGCGTCGGCCGAGCCATGGGCAGGCTCGCCGGACCCGCCCGCCGCGACCGGCACGACGCGGCCGCCCTCGGTCTCCGCGTACTTGCGGTGCCAGAGCTCGTCGAGCGAGTGCACCACCGGGATCTCGTCGAAGTTGTGGTCGGGCGGAGGCGAGGTCGTGAGCCACTCGATCGTGCGGGCGTCCCACGGGTCGGCCTCCATCTCCTTAGGCTTGCGGAAGCTTGAGATCGCGCTCACCACGAAGATCAGCACGCTGAGCGCGATCGTGAACGCGCCGATCGTCGCCACGAGGTTCCAGAAGCTGAGGCCGAGCGATTCCGGGTAGGTCTGGATCCGCCTCGGCATCCCCTGCAGCCCGAGCACGTGCATCGGCCCGAACGTGAGGTTGAACCCGATCAACATCATCCAGAAGACGATCTTGCCGACGGACTCGCTCAGCATCCGGCCGAACACCTTCGGCCACCAGTAGTAGATGCCGCCGAACAGGCCCAGGATCGCCCCGCCGAACAGCACGTAGTGGAAGTGCGCCACGATGTAGTACGTGTCGGTCTGCTGATAGTCGGACGGGACGATCGCATGCGTCACGCCCGACAGCCCGCCGATCACGAACATCGCGATGAAGCCCACGGCGAACAGCATCGGCGTCGTGAACCGGATGTCGCCGTTCCACATCGTGCCCATCCAGTTGAAGATCTTCACGCCGGTCGGGATCGCGATGATCATCGTCGAGACGCCGAACGCGGTGTTCGCGACCGGCCCGAGACCCACGGCGAACATGTGGTGCGCCCAGACGCCGAAGCCGATGAAGCCGATCGCGATGCCGCTGAACACCACGAACTGGTAGCCGAACAGCGGCTTGCGAGAGAACACCGGCAGGATCTCGGACACGATCCCCATCGCCGGCAGGATCAGGATGTAGACCTCCGGGTGACCGAACAGCCAGAACAGGTGCTGCCACAGCACCGGGCTCCCGCCGGCGGCCGGATCGAAGAAGTGCGTGCCGTACAGGCGGTCGAACAGCAGCTCGACCAGGCCGACCGTGATCACCGGCAGGCTGAAGGCCAGCAGCAGCTGGACCACGAGCCCCATCCACACGAACACCGGCATCCGGAACAGGGTCATGCCCGGCGCGCGCATGTTGATGACCGTGACCGCGAGGTTGAACGCGGACACCGTCGACGCGATGCCGGCGATCAGCAGGCCGATCGCGTAGAAGGTCATGCCCCGGGACGGGTCGACCACCGAGTTCGGCGCGTAGCCGAACCAGCCACCGTTCGGCGCGCCGCCGAGGAACCAGCTCGAGTAGATGAAGATCCCGGCGAACAGGAACGCCCAGTAGCTGAACGCGTTCAGCCGCGGGAACGCGACGTCGCGCGCGCCGATCATCAGCGGCAGCAGGTAGTTGAAGAACGCGGCCGAGAGCGGCATCACGACGAGGAACACCATCGTGATCCCGTGCATCGTGAAGAGCTCGTTGTACACCGCGAAGTTGAGGACCTCCTGGTCCGGCCGGGCGAGCTGGAGCCGGATCAGCAGCGCCTCGGTCCCCCCGATGAGGAAGAACGCGAACGCCGTGATCCCGTAGAGGATCCCGATCTTCTTGTGGTCCACCGTGGTGAACCACGCCCAGAAGCCGGACGTCGCGGTCGGCCGGCGCAGCAGGCCCTTCGGCCGCTCCGCCGGAACGCTCACGCTCGCCATGGGACCGTCACCTCACTCCAGCGTGTTCAGGAACGCGATCAGCTGGTCGATCTGTTCGGACGTCAGGTCGTAGTCGGGCATCCACGATCCGAACCGCACGGCCGACGGGTCCTCGAGCCATCGTCGCAGGTTCTCGTCCGTGGTCTCGAGCGAGCACCCCGCGAAGCAGTCGCGGCTCGCGAAGTGCGTGAGGTTCGGCCCCCCGTTGGCGAGGATGGGATCTCCGTCCGGATCCTCGAGCCCCTCGATCGCGTGACAGTCCGTGCACGAGCCCTTCGGCAGGCGCGAGGTGAACACCTCGAACCCGGCGGCCGCGTCGCTGCCCGGCTCCGGGGGAGGCGGCGGAGCCTGCTGGCCGGCGACCCAGGCCTCGAAGTCCGCCGGCGCGTGCGCGACCACGACGAACTTCATCTCCCCGTGCGCGAACCCGCAGAACTCCTTGCATTGTCCGGGATAGACGCCCGGCTCGTCGGCCTGGATCGTCATGCGGTTCGTCTGGTTCGGGACGACGTCGGTGGCGCCCGCGAGCGCAGGCACCCAGAACGAGTGGAGCACCGACGCCCCGATGTTCGCCGGAGGCAGCCCCTCGGGCGGTCCCGGCTGGCACGTGCTCGGGGCGGGATCTCCCGGATCGCTCGGGATCTCCTCGCCGTATCCGGTACCCGCCGCGCAGAGCGTCAGGTACACCGGCCGGTCGATCGGGATGTGCAGTTCGTTGTTGGTGAGGATCTGGTACTCGGGGTAGTCGAACTCCCACCACCACTGGTGGCCGAGGACGTTGACCTCGAGCACGTCGCCCTCGGGTTCGGCGGCCAGGTCCCAGATCGTGGCGACCGTCGGAACCGCGACCCCCGCGAGGATCAACGTGGGCAGGATCGTCCACGCGATCTCCAGCCGGGTGTTGCCGTGCACCTGCGCCGGGATCCGTTCGCGGCCCTTCCGGTGCCGGTAGCGGATCGCGAACACGACCAGCAGCCCCTCGACGAGGAAGAAGATCGCGGCCGCGACCCAGAAGACCGGGACGAACAGGTCGTGCGCTTTCTGCGCGTACGGGCCGGCGGGTTCGAGCGCGGATTGAGTGGCGTTCGGAGCGCACGCTGCGACGAGCACGGCCAGGGCCGACAGGCCCAGGAGCGTTCTGCTGCGCACGTTCCCCGTATCCCTCCGAACGGACATCAGGCGGGCACCGCAGCCCGGCGCACTGTAGCACCGTGCTCAGGGCCCGCGGAAAGTGGTTTGCCCGTTCCCGTACGGCCGCAACCATGCACCGACCGGCATCAGATCGGCGGGCTGAACGACTGGACCGCGCGCAGGACGGGACCGAGGACCCGCGTCCACAGGTTCGTCGCGACGAGCACGCCGATCGCGATCATCACGACACCGGAGACGCCGGCGATCCAGTGGTAGTTCCGCTTGAAGAAGGCGAGCGTCCCCACGAGCTTGCGGAGCCCGAGGCCCACGAGGAGGAAAGGCAGCCCCAGGCCGATCGAGTAGACGAACAGGAGCAGCGCGCCACGGAGCGAGCCTCCCTGTGCCGCCGCGATCGCCAGGACGCCGGCGAGCACCGGCCCGATGCACGGTGTCCACCCGGCGCCGAACGCGACGCCGAGCGGGAACGCCCACCTCGGCCCAGGTCGAACACGTTGGAGCAGCGGTCGGCGTTCGGCGAACAGCCCGGGCGAGCCGAGTCGGAGCGCGTACAGCAACATCACGATGCCGAACCCGATGATGATCGCGCCGGAGATCCGGATGCCGGCGGGCGAACGCAGGATCCTGGTCACGGCTCCGGTGAACGCGCCGAGCGCCGTGAACACGGCGGCGAACCCGAGGATGAACAGCACGATCGGCACGACCGGGCGGCGCTCGTCCCGGGCCTCACCCCCCGCGACGAACGACACGTAGCCGGGGACGAGCGGGAAGACGCACGGCGAGGCGAACGACACGATCCCCGCCGCGAACGCGAGGCCGGGGGCCCACCAGGACCCCAGGCCGTCCTGAACGAAATCGGCAAGGATCGGCTCCATCGCGGTCAAGTGTAGGAAGCGGCCTCGATTCGGTTGCGAGACCCCCGGCCCTCCTGCGATAGTTCCAACGGTGCTTGTGAAGCGATTCACAAGGGTCGCCGAGGTGCACGACGGCCTCAGGGCCACGCGTGGGGCACGTCTATAATCCGACGCGGCCGATGGAGGGCAGGATCGTCCCGGTGGGGGTGGGAGTCGCGTGAAGGTCCCGCAGTGGCTGCTCAAAGCCAAGGAGCGGACCGAGCGGTTCCTCAAGGGCTTCGAATGGACCTGGACGACGGCCGTCGTCTTCTCCCTCGGCTTCGGGTTCTTCTGCGTCATCACGATGGCGGTCATCCCGTCCTTCTGGCTGTACTTCGCCGAGCAGACGCTCGGGTGGGACGGGCTGTCGGGCACGGGTGACTGGAAGCCCCTCGCGCGCGACGCCGTCGCGCTGGGGCTGTCGACCGGTCCGTTCATCACGGCCCTCGTCGCCGCCGTGATCCTTCAGAACTGGCGACGGAAGCTGCGCGGCGGCGCGTCCGACCGCCCGACCGGTGGCTACCGATGAGGAAGCGCTAGGAGATCGCGGATGCCCTTCACCAAGACCGAGGTGGACATCCACACCGACTACGTCGTCGAGTCCGTGGACCCGGAGTGGCTGCAACAGGGGGTGAAGTCCCCCAAGCACCTGATGCTCGATCCGGACAACTGCATCCTGTGCCGAGCGTGCGAGGACGTGTGTCCGTGGAACTGCATCTTCATGATGTCCACGGGCATCGTCGAGCACTCGGCGAGCGAGGCCGTCGGGGCCGAGGTGGATCACGCCGACTCGGTGTTCGTCGTGGATGACAACGCCTGCACGAGATGTTCGGTGTGCGTGGACCGATGCCCGACGGACACGCTGTACTACGCGCGCCTGCCGGAGTCCGCCGGCGGCAGGCGCACGATGGCGACCGTGCCCGAATCCCAGCGGGCCGAACCCGGGTAGGCCGGCGGCGAAGGAGGGCGACGGGTGAAGCTGAAGCTGCCGACGGCGACCGAAGCGCTCGACCGCGTCCGGGAGACCGAGGTCTGGAAGTCGATCTTCCGCCCGGGCTCCATCTTCCGCCGGGGCTACAAGGACACCTCTCGCGACCGGGCGCTCGCGACGATGAACAACGTCCTGTACCACCTCCATCCCGTGAAGATGAAGCGCCACGGGTTGAAGCTGACCTACACGTTCTGCCTGGGCGGCCTCTCGTTCTTCCTGTTCATCATCCTCACGATCACGGGCATCTTCCTGATGTTCTTCTACCGGCCTGCGGCCGAGCTCGGATCGGCGGCCGCCTACACCGACATGCAGAACATCCGGACGTCGGTGTTCTTCGGCGACCTCGTGAGGAACATGCACCGCTGGGGAGCGCACCTCATGGTGCTCAGCGTCACGCTCCACATGGCGCGGGTCTTCTACACGGGCTCGTACAAGCCGCCCCGAGAGTTCAACTGGGTGATCGGGGTGCTCCTGCTGTTCCTCACGCTCGGGCTGTCGTTCACCGGCTACCTGCTCCCGTGGGACCAGCTCTCGATCTGGGCGGTCACCGTGGGAACGTCGCTGGCGGGGTACTCGCCGTTCATCGCGAAGCAGGCGAACTTCCTGCTGCTCGGCGGCGTGGTCGTCGGACCGGACACCTTGCTTCGGTGGTACGTGTTGCACGTGCTCGCATTGCCGTTCGTCCTCGTGATCTTCCTGTCCGTGCACTTCTGGCGGATCCGCAAGGACGGCGGCATCTCGGGACCGCTGTAGGGGACGGACATGGCGCGAGAGGACACCCCGCTCGACCAGGAGACCTTCGACAAGGTCCTGGCCGACGAGCTCGCCAAGGGGACGGACCGGCGCGTCGCCGAGGGGCGCGCGCGGTCGGCGGCCGTTCGGGCCTATCGAGCCGCCCACGGCGAGCCCGCCCCCAGCGCTCCCGCCGCGGCTCCGGCCGACGGTGCGGCCCCGGCAGACGGAGCGGCCCCAGAGGGGACTCCGGCGCCGGCGGCGGCTCCCGCGGCGGCGGCGGCCGCTCCTTCGGTGGCGCCTCAAGCCGCACCCGGCGCGGGCACGACGGTCGCGACGATGCCGGCGCGACAGGCTCCCGAGCCGACCGGCAACGTGCCCGAGCCGAAGAAGGGCGCGCCCGAGAAGCACCGGCTCCTCGCGCTCGTCCCCCCTGAGGGCATCCAGCGCGTCGAACGCGAACAGGGCGATCGCATCAACGTGTGGCCGCACCTGCTGATCGAAGAGTTCATCGCGCTGCTCGTCGTTCTCGCGGGGCTGACGATCTTCTCGACGCTCGTCAACGCGCCTCTGCGCGAGCTCGCGAACCCGAACCTGACGCCGAACCCGTCGAAGGCGCCCTGGTACTTCCTCGGCCTGCAGGAGCTGCTCCGCTACTTCCACCCGATGGTCGCCGGCGTGGTGTTCGCGCCGACGTTGGTCCTGCTCGCGCTCGTCGTGGCGCCGTTCGTCGACCGGAACCCGAGCACCAAGCCGGGCGACCGCAAGCTCGCGATCACGCTGTTCACGATGCTGATGATGTTCGGCGCGACGCTCACGATCATCGGCTCGTTCTTCCGAGGCACCGGCTACAACTGGGTGTGGCCGTGGGCCCAGGGGGTGTTCTTCGACCTGTGACGCCGTTCCTCGCGATCTCGAGCGGCACCGTCGCGGCCATCGTCGTCATCGTCGTCATCGACCTGTTCGCGATCTTCTTCGGCCTGTCGTTCGCCAGGTCGCGCCGAGCGCAGCGGCAGGCGCAGGCGGCCGAGACCGCCGCGATCCTGGGTGAGCCGGCCCCGCCCGCTCCCAAGCCGGTCAGCCGCCGCGAGTTCTTCCGCCGGTCGCTCGTGGTCTCGCTGCTCGTGTTCGGCGCCGAGTTCGGAGGCGCCACGCTCGCGTTCCTGTGGCCGAGCCTGAAGGGCGGGTTCGGGTCCGTGATCAACGCGGGCAAGCTCGAGGACATCCTGGCCTACATCAACGAGAACGACCTGCCGTTCTACTCGGGGACCGGGCGCTTCTACGTGGTGCGGTACCAGGGCAGGCCCGACGGGGACATCGACTACACGGCCGAGGGCACGGCCGCCGAGGGGATCATGCCGCTCTACCAGCGCTGCGTGCACCTCGGGTGCCGGGTCCCGTTCTGCGAGCAGTCGCAGTGGTTCGAATGCCCCTGCCACGGCTCGAAGTACAACACCGCCGGCGAGTACAAGCTCGGCCCGGCGCCGCGCGGCATGGACCGGTTCACGGTCACGGTGAGCGAGACCGGCGACGTCCTGGTCGACACCGCCGTCGTCATCCTCGGCCCACCCCGCGGCACCGACACCCTGCGCAGGCCCCAGTCGGGACCGTTCTGCGTGGCGGTGCAGTGATGCTCGGCCTGACCCAGGCCCAGGGCATCATCCTGGCGCTCGGCGGGCTGGTCTTCCTCGCGGTCGCCGGTGCGGTGCTCGTCCTCCGAGGCCGCCATCGCGAAGCCACGGACATCCCGGACGCGATGCGGCCGGGGCCGTCGGACTCCGACCTCGAGACGCCGCTGCTCCACAAGCTCCAGGGCTGGGGCGTGCTCCTGGTCCTGTTCTTCGTGATCTGGGTCCCCGCGGTCTGGCTGCTCGAGCCCAGTACCAACCTCGACCAGGAGCAGGCGCTCACGACCGACGCGATACGCCGCGGCAGCCACGCCGTGGAGCTGTTCACCGAGGAGAACCAGGCCGGGGTGGGGTGCGTGCAGTGCCACGGGCCCGAGCTCATGGGGTCGAGCATCCCGAACACAGAGACCCCTGACCCCAGCGACGCGATCCTCACGCCCGACCTCACGACGGTCTGCGGCGGTCCGTACACGGGTCATCCGGCCATCTACGGGATCCGCGACATCCAGACCACGATCGAGCAGGGGCGCGGGCAGATGCCGTCATGGAGCATCCGCTTCGAGGGCGCCCTCGGCGACCAGCAGATCAACGACATCGTGAACTACCTCGTCAGCATCCAGGACGAGGAGGTCGTGCCGTTCGAGCAGAACCTGTGCACGAACCCCGACGCCGTCGAGGCGGCGATCGAGGAATTCCTCGACGGCAACGTGGCCGACAAGCCCTCGCCCACCGACAACGTCCAGTTCTGATGCTCGCGCAGTCGTGCCTCGCCTTCGAGATCCCCTGCGAGACGATCCTCAAGGGCGGGCTCACCGTGATCATCGCGTTCGTCCTGTTCGTCGGCAGCGTCCTGCTGCTGCTCGCCGCGGTGTTCGGACGCCGGATGGGCTACCTGGTCCTCGCCGTCGGCTTCTTCGGCTGGATGATGATCATCTCCGCGCTGTGGACGTTCGGGTTCTACTCGCAGGGCCCCGAGACGCCGGTGAACCTCGGGCCGCGGGGCGAGGAGCCCGTATGGGTCGTCGAGGCCGATCGGCACCGACCCCGAACCGGTCTACGAGGCGTTCGGCTCGTACCCGGGCGGCGAGGGCTGGCGGCCGGCCGGGACCAACGACAACGACGAGGCCTCGGTCCAGTCGGTCACGTCCTCCACGCAGGGATTCCTCGCGGCGGAGGCGAACCGGGAGAGCGGCGTGGGCCAGCACGACGCCGGCGCGGTCGCGACCACGGACTTCACGGTCGAGGACATCGAGTTCTTCGCGACCGAGGACGGCGTCTCGCTCGCCGGCGCCCAGGCCTTCTTCACGGACGGCGGCCCGGTGCTCACCGTGCACCTCCGGCACGACTCGGGGAGCGTGAACCGCTACTCGTGGATGTTCCTGATCGGCTCGACCTTGCTGTTCGCGGTCCATCTCCCGTTCCTGGACCGCGCGGAGAAGAAGCGCAAGGAGATCCTGACGGGCGGGACCGCCCCGCCGTGGTACGGACCCGCCTAGGAGGCGCGAACGATGCTGGCCCAGGAAGCGGTGAAGCTGCTCGATCAGGGCTCGGTGCAGTTCATCCTGTTCGGCATCATGACGATCGTGACGTTCGTGATCCTGTGGATCACGATCGCGAAGTGACGCGTTCGGCGACCGGAGGCGAGTCCCCACCGGTCGCGCGCCCGGTCTGCACCTCGGCCAGCGCCGCCTTCCGCTGTTCGTAGTAGGTCAGGATCTGCAGCTCGACCGCGAGGTCCACCTTCCGCACCGAGACCCCGTCCGGGACCGCGAGCGCCACCGGCGCGAAGTTCAGGATCGAACGGACCCCGGCGTGGACCATCGCGTCGGCGACCGACTGCGCCGCGGCGGCGGGCGTACAGATCACGCCGATCAGCGCGTCGTGCTCCCGCGCGATCGCGCCGAGATCCTCCACGGACCGGATCCGGAGCTCGCCCACCTGCTCGCCGACCTTGCCGGGGTCGTTGTCGACGAGCGCCGCCGGACGGAACCCGCGCTCGGCGAACCCGCGGTAGTTGGCCAGGGCGTGGCCGAGGTTCCCGATGCCGGCGATGACGATCGGCCAGTGCTGCGTCGAGCCCGAGCTCGCGGCGGATCTGGTGGAGCAGGTAGGCGACGTCGTACCCGACGCCCCGGGTGCCGTAGGAGCCGAGGTGCGACAGATCCTTGCGCACCTTCGCCGAGTTCACGCCGGTGGCGCTCGCCAGGGCCTCGGACGAGACCGTCGGGCTGCCCGCTTCCGCGAGCTCGACCAGCGCCCGGAGGTAGACGGGGAGTCTGCCCACCGTGGCCTCCGGGATCGCTCGGCCGGTCACGGGGCGGATGATAGTGCATCTGTGAACGCCGCTTCACGAACGCACGAAGTCCCCGGAACCCTCCCCCTGAGCGAGCGCCTCCCTGAGCTCGTCGGCATCGACGCGGATGTCGAACATCTCGACCCCGTCCAGGAGCACGACGGGGACGCGGATCCCGAACTCGAGCTCGAGCGCGTCGTCCCCCGTGATGTCCACCTCGCGGAACTCGAACGGGGTGCGCTCGCGCTCGGCCAGGATGACCGCCCGGGCCTCGTCGCACAGCCCGCACCGCGGTCGCGAGTACATCAGGACCTCGGGCACGCGGGGATGCTACCGGCCGGCCCGCGGGCCGAGGATGCGCGGTGTGGTAGGAAACTCGACGTGCGGGAGGACGACCAGCACGACCTCGAGCTTCATCGGCGGCTCTCGGCCCGGGACCGGGATGCCTTCGACGAGCTCTTCCGCCGGTACGCGCGCTCGGCGTACGGGGTGGCGCTCCGGGTCACCTCGCAGGATCTGATCGCGCAGGAGGTCGTGCAGGATGCCTTCCTCGCGCTCTGGCGGGCGCCCGAGGCCTTCGACGCCGCCCGGGGGGCGTTCCGCTCGTTCTTCCTCTCGCTCGTCCACCACCGCGCGGTGGACGCCGTGCGGCGTGAGGAACGCCTGCGCAAACGCACCGAACGCGCCTCGAACCTCGAGCCCACGGCCGACGAAGACCCTGCGGAGGACGTGGTCGAGGACGCCTACCTCCGGGTCCGGCGCAAAGAGGTCCGCGCGGCGCTCGCGACCCTGCCTGCGGAGCAGCGTCAGGTGCTGGACATGGCGTATTTCGGGAGCATGACGCAAGCTCGGATCGCCGAGGAGCTCGGCATCCCGCTGGGCACGGTGAAGACCAGGACGCTGGCCGCGATGCGCAAGCTGCGGGCGGCCCTCCAGGAGGAGTCAGGTTGACCGAGGATCACGACCAGATCGAGGAGCTCCTCGCGGGGTACGCGCTGCTCGCGCTCTCCGGTGAGGACGCCGCTCGCGCCGACCGTCTCCTGACCGAGCACGTCCCCGGGTGCCCTCGGTGCCGCCGGACGCTCGCCGACTACCGGTCGCTCGCGGGGGAACTTGCGCTCACCGCGCCGCCCGTCGAACCGCCCGAGACCACGATCGTCCGGCTCCACCGGGCGATCGACGACGTGCCGTTGTCCGGCGGGCGGCCTCGGCGCGGGACGCTGGTCGCCCTCGCCGCCTCGGTCGTCGCGCTCGTCGCGATGGGCGGGCTGACGCTCGTCCTCGGCGGCCGGCTGAACGAGGCGCAGACGCAGACGGGCACGGCGCTCGAGATCGTCTCGGCGATGCGCTCCCCCGGCGCCCAACCGGTGCACGTGGAGCCCCAGGGCGATCTGCCCCCGGAGAGCGGCATCGTGGAGGTCTCGGCGCCCGACGTTCGGCGGCTGTACCTGGCGGCCGACGCGTGCCCCGAGCCCGCCCCGGGTCGTGGATACCAGCTCTGGCTCGGGAGCCAGGACTCGTGGACCGCGGTCGGTGAGCTGTTCTGGCCCGACGACGGGGTCCTCCTGCTCGAGGTCGTGGTCGACGTGTCGCGCTACGACGAGATCTGGATCACCGAGGAGGCCGTAGGGACCGTGCCGGGGGAACCGAACGCGGACGGCCGAACCTGGCACGCGGACCTCCCGACGACCACCGCCTGAGTCCACCGCGCCTAGAGCTGGGCTGCGCCGCCGCCGACGAGCACGAGCCCGAGCACCGCGATCGCGGCCGCCGAGGCCACCGGCACCACCCTGGCGAGCCGGCCCGCGACGCGATCCGAGAACACGTCCCGTGCGCGGATCGACAGGACGCCCACGACCACGAGCGCGCCCGCGAGTCCGAGGCTGAACGCGCCGATCAGCGCCAAGCCGTAGGCCACCCGATGCGCGGCCACGGAGGCGAGCAGCACCACGAGCGCGGTCGGCGAGGGGAGGATCCCGCCGGCGGCGGCGAGCGCCGCGACGCTCCTGCGTGAGAGCAGCGGGCCGGCGATCGCGGCGTGGGAGTGCACGTGGCCGGGCTCGTGCGGGTGGGGATGCGCGGCCGTGTGCGGGTGTTGGCGGCCGTCCGGGCCGGGGTGTTCGATCGTTCTCCCGCCCCAGGCGGCGAGCCGGGTCACTAGCAACCACGCCCCGAGCCCGAACGCGATCAGCCCGGAGACGATCCCCAGCCACGGATAGACGCGCTCGGGAGCGAAGAACTCCGTCGACGTCAGGACGACGAACCCCAGCGCGAGCACCGACGCCGTGTGCATCACGGCCACGGACGCGCCGACGGCGACCGCCTGACGGGCTCGCGCGCCGCTGCCGACGAGGTACGCGGCCATCAGGGTCTTGCCGTGTCCGGGTCCGAGCGCGTGGACCGCGCCGAACGCGAACGCGATCACCAACGCCAGGATCATGAACGGTCCGGTTCGTCCGACGAGCCCGACGAAGGCGCCGACGACACCGTTGCGCTCGGCGGCGGGAGGCTCGGCAGGATCGCCGGGTCCGGGAACGACGCTGCGGCCCGGCTCGAACGAGGCCGTCGCCTCGCGCACGTCGAGCGGGCCCGAGAGCAGGTCGTCCGGATAGACCCGAAGGCCGTCCGAGACGCTCTCGGCGGGCACGGACGCATCGTCGAGGGCCACGCCGTCGACCCCGGCGATCGTGACCTCCCGCCAGCCGAGCCGGCCCGCGAAGTTGTCGTCGGCGAACGCGACGCGGCCCCGCGCGGGTGCCGCGCCGGCGAACGTCGCCGTGAAGCGGAGCACCTCGAGCCCGCCCTGTCCGCGGTCGAGCCGCATCGAGGCCGAACGAACGTCGAGCTCCACCGGCCGGCCGTCGACCTCGAGCGCCAGCCCGGCAAGCAGTTCGGGCGCCGTTCGACCCGCCCACGCCGACGCCTCCGCTGTGGTCACCGATCCGTCGTCGTCGACGTCGATCTGCGGCCGGACCTGCACCGTCGGGATCTCCGCCATGTCGACGACGTAGTCGATCCGAACCTCGCCGGGAGCCACGACGATGCCCGCGTACCGGTTCACGGTGAAGGTGCCGAGCGGATGGGCGGACGCGCTCGAGGGCGCGAGCACGACGACCGCGACGGCGATCGCGAGGATCGCGGCGGAACGCCGCACGGAGGCCATCACGACTCCCCCAGCCGGGAGAGGACGCGTTCGGCCGTGTCGGCGTGCAGGATCGAGAAGTTCGGGTTGACGGCGATGGCGCGGCGCAGGAACGAACGTGCGGCCTCCTCGTCGCCGAGCTCCAGCCGGATCATCCCCGCGTGGTACAGGAACGTCGCGTTCTCGGTCCCGAGCCGAAGCGCGCGGTCGGCGAAGGCCGCCGCCTCCTCGTAGCGCCCGTTCGCGTAGAGGGCCCAGGCGAGCGCGTCGGCGACGTGGACGCTCCGTCGCCGGGACCATTCCGACCGGGCAGCCGCGAGCGCGGCTCGTCGGCGTCGCCGTGGTCGGCGTCGAACAGGGCGAGCTCGAGGTCGGCGTCCACACCGTTCCCGGTCGCGAGCTCGTGGAGCGCCCGGACGACGTCCTCCTGCTCGTTCGGCGAGATCGTCGCGCCCCGTCGCCCGGTACAGATCCGCGAGCGCCGCGACGAACTCCGGTGCCGGATACCGAGTGGTCACCTCCAGGTAGCGGTCGATCGCCAGCCGGTCGTCGCCGCGAGCCCACGCGACCTTCGCCAGCCCCGCGAGGTTCGACACGGAGGACGGATCCAGACCCAGCCCGCGTCGGTACCACGACGCCGCCGAACGAACGTCGCCCGAACCGAACGCGAGCTCGCCGAGCTGATAGGCGGCCCAGGCCTGGTCGCCGGGCGTGGCCGCCGCTTCGAACGCGAGCTCCATCGCGCGGACCGCGCCGCGGACGTCGCCCTGGAGCTCGCGCGCGTAGGACACTCGCGCGTACGAGGCGAGGTCCGGCCGGGTGTCCACCATCGTCTGGAACGCTTCGAACGCCTGGTCGTAGCGACCGAGTTCGAGCAGCGCGTCGCCGATGACCCCGTAGGCGTCGGCGCCGAACGGATCGACCCCGGCGGCCCGCCGGCCGAACCGGAGGGCCGCGGTGAAGTCGTGCCGGGCGAGGGCGAGCGCTCCGAGCCCCAGGAGGGCGTCCTCGTTGTCACGGTCGTTGATCCGCAGCGAGGAGGTGAGCACGCCCTCGGCCTTCGGGTACAGGGACGGATCCCCGGTCGTTCGGGCCTGCGCCACGTACGCGATCCCCAGCGACGCGAAGCCTCGCCAGTCCCCGGGCACCTCGCGGAGGCGCTGCTGGAGCGCGGCGATCTGGGTCTCGAGCGAGCTCCCGCCGATCCCTGGCCGCACCAGGAGGGACGTCGGCTCGGGCAGCGGCGTAGACCGGATGTCGCTCCGCGATCTCGCCCGCCGGGCGGATCGCGATCGCCCCGCCCACGACCAAGGCCACGGCGACCACCGCCGTCACCACTGCACTCACGGCCTTCCTCATCGCGCTCACTCCCCTGCGCCCGGTTCGAAGAGGGGGGACGGGCCCGGCCCTTCGGCCGGGCCCGTCCCGGTCGGCTCAGTGCGGGTCCGCGTCCGAACCCGCGGTCGGGTAGCCGACGTAGGGGAAGCTGCTGTTGAACGGCACGTCGTTGGCGTCCACGCCGTCACCGATCGTCTCGGCGATGTCCTCGTGGTCCGGAAGCAGGACCCCGAGCACGACGCGGAGCGAGACGTCGATGATGTCGTCTCCCAGCCGACGCCCGTTCGGGAACCCGGCGAGATCGCCGCCGATGACCCCGAGGCGCGAGCAGGTCATCGAGCACGGCGGGATCGACATGTTGAGGCGGATCATCTCGCTGGGCGTTCCGCCGTCCGGCATGTTCAGACCGTCGACGCCGGTGAGGAACACCGAGATCAGGTCGGCCCGCTGGATGCCGGGGGTGTCGGGGTCGGAGTCCGGGATCGCGGTCTTGTACACCGCGTTCAGCAGACGCGGGAGCTCCGGATCCTGGACGAGCCCCAGGGCCGCACCGTCGGCGGTCGGCTTGGAGCCGTTGAAGTAGTCCTTCAGCCCCACCGGGATCACGACCTCGTTCACGAGCGGCATGCCGAGGCGCGACACCTGGACGAACGAGCCCTTGTTCCGCTGCGACCCGTCGGCCTTCTGGACCGTGGTGCTCCGACGAGAGGTCGTGCTCCAGATGCCGACGATCGGGTTCGCCTCGTCGTCCCTGGCCTTCGCCAGGTCGGACTTCGGGACCTGCAGGGCCAGCGTGTTGACGTTGAAGCCCGCCAGCGTGTCGTCGCCGACCTCCAACAGGTTCGCGCCGTACAGCAGGTCGAACACGCGAAGGTCGAGGAAGAACGCGTCGTCCGACTGCCCGGCCCACGTCATGCTCGGTGCCGGGCCGAACTCCACCGTGGCGGCGTCGAACAGGTTGGCGTTGTAGTTGGGCATCGAGGCGGCGCCCACGTTGGACGGCGCCGAGGTCGCGTTGTTCACGAGCGTCCTCTGCCTGCCGTTGTCCCGGTTGACCCGGATCAGGTCGTAGGTCTGGGAGAAGTTCAGATCCGGATCGTTCAGGCCGGTGACCGGGCCCGTGTTGTACAGGAACGTGTTCGGGTTCCGGTACCGGCTGTCGAAGACCCACCGGTAGGTCAGGTCGGGCTTCGCGTCGTGATCGTTGTCGATGTTGATGTCGTAGCGGACGCCGTCGCCCCAGGCGTAGAAGTTCGGACCACCGGCCGGCTCTTCGAACGGGATCCAGGACGCGATCAGGGTCACGGTGTCGGGCCGATCCTCGCTCACGAACGCCCACACGTCGGTGGTGTCGATCTGCGGATCGGCTGACACGAGGGGCGCCTCGCGGTGGCTGGAAGCGCCTCCCGTCAGCGGCGCAAGCGAGAACAGGCCTGCCACCACCGCGATCGACGCCGCCAGCGCGAACGCCCGCGTTCGGGCATGCTTGCGCAGCAACGGTCTCCTCCTTCGTGATTTCGGAACGGACGTTGACCGCTGCACCCGCGGGCCGGCCCGTCCGGCCCCGGCAGGTCCCTCACCTCCTTCCGAAGGTGCGGTCAACGCTTGCTTCGCGGTGGCCCGCGGTCCGGATCACCGGAAGCCGCGACCGCTACCGAGGTTGGGGCTGGGTGACCCGGGTGGCCCGGAGGAAGCCGGCGAACATCACCGAGATCCCCACGAGGAGCGAGATCGAGAACGGCACGAGGTGACCGAGCGCAGCGAACGCCGAGCCGAACCCCGCGATCACGGTGGCGCCGACGGCGATGAGCAGCGTGCCCCAGAAGCGATCACGGAGCTCTCGGCGGCCACGCATCCGCCACGCGGACCAGACGGTGCCCGCGAGGAGCACGAGGTACGCGGGGATCGCGACGAGCTGCGGGAGGCGGTGCGCCGCCGACCCGTCGCCGAAGACCTCTTTGCCGGAGGGCAGGTCGTCGGCGAGCGCGGCCGCGTCGACCTCGGCCGTCCGAACCACGGCGATCGTGTACGCGGTGACGAACGCGAGCAGCGCGTACAGGACCCATCGCACGGCCCTCCGGTGAACGAGCAGGTCGAGCTCGCCCTGCGCGAGGAACGGGACGTTCAGCACGGCGCCGAGCGCCCAGTACACGCGGAACTCGCCCGACGTCCACCCGTTCGCGGCTCCCAACGCCACCGCGAGCGACGCAGCCGCGTACATGAGCAGGGCCACCGACCAGATCGCCTGGTAGGAACGGCGGCGCCTCGCGAAGTCACGCGCGAGCGCCGCGGCGAAGACCACGGCGACGATCGCGGCGGCGAGCGGGAAGGCCCACACGGGCCCGGAGCATATCGGGAGCGCCCGAACGCGCTGCTAGCATCCGAGCGCGTGAGCGACCTCCGCGGTGCGACGATCGCCTGCTCCACGATCTCGGTCTTCTCCAAGCCGATCGACCGGGCCTTCGGCCTGATCGCCGACGCCGGGTTCGACGGGATCGAGATCATGGTGACGAAGGATCCGGACACGCAGGACCCGCGCCGGATCCGGGAGGTCTCCGAGGACCACGGGCTGCCGGTGGTCGCGGTCCACGCCCCGTTCCTGCTCATGTCGCGCCGGGTCTGGGGCGTGGATCCCGTCGGCAAGATCGACCGGGCGCTCGACCTCGCTCGAGAGGTCGAGGCGCCGCTCGTGATCGTCCATCCCCCGTATCGCTGGCAGCGGGGCTACCGGCGGTGGCTCGACGACCGGCTCCCCGAGATGCGTGGCGAGGGTCCGGCCGTCGCGGTCGAGAACATGTTCCCGATGCGGGTCGGGGGACGGTCGGTCGGAAGCTTCCACGCCCGCCAGTCCCTCGAGGACCTCGAGCGGTTCCCGAGGGTGGTGCTCGACACGAGCCACGCGGCGGTCGCCGGCCTCGACCCGCTCGTCGTCGTGGATCGGCTGGGCGACCGACTGGCCCACGTCCACCTCTCGAACAACGCCGGCAAGGGCTGGGACTCCCATCTGCCGCTCGACGAGGGGGTGCTGGATCTCGGGCGGTTCCTCGAGGAGCTCGCCGCCAGGAGGTTCGCAGGGGCCGTGTCCCTCGAGATCGATCTGCGAGCGCACCTCCAGGACGAGGGATCGTTGCGCCGCATCCTCGTCCGCAACCGCGAGCTCTGCCAGGAGCGGCTCGGACTCGTCGCCTGAGGGGTCGGCCTGGTCGACCGACGGATCGGGTGGAACGAACTTCCCCTCGGGAACGTCAACAGACGTAGGATCTGCGTTCTCTGGCCGAGGGGGGTATGAGTCCGTGACTACCGTCCGTCGTTCCGTCCTGCGTTCCCGGCGAGTGCTCGCCGGGGTCTTTTCGTCCGCGCTCGCCGTTTCGCTCCTCGCCGCGCCCGCGCCGGCGCCAGCGGCGACCCCGTGCCCAAGCCCCCCGGCAACATTCCCCGTCTCCCAGATGCACGCGGGGATGACCGGCGTCGGTCTCACCGTGATCGAGGGCACGACGATCGAGAGCTTCGACGTGAAGATCTTGGGCGTGCTGCCCGACGCCTTCTACCTCGGCGTCGACGTCATCGTGGCCGAGATGACCGGTCCGGCCGGCCTCGTCAACAAGACGGGTGGGGCGGTCGCCGGCATGTCGGGTTCGCCCGTGTACATCAACGGCCAGCTCGCGGGGGCGCTTGCGTGGGCCGTGGCCGAGGACCGTCACATCTTCGGCATCACGGCGGCCGAGGACATGGTGGGGATCTTCAACCTCGAAGACCGCGGCCGCGACGGCCGCGGTGTCGAGGATCCCGCTCTCGCGCGGGGTGATCCAGACGGCACGTGCCTCCGGCGCGATGCTCACCGACTCCGCCAGCTTGGACTCCCTTCCGGTTCCGCTCGGCGTCTCCGGACTGAGAGGGATCCCGCTCTCCGAGATCGAGGGCAGCTTCGCCGACCGAGGCGTCAGGGTCTCGGCGTTCCGAGCCGGCGCGGTCGCCGCGCCGACCGACGTCACGATCGACCCCTCGCACTTCGCGCCCGGCGACGGCCTCGGCGTCGCTCTTTCCTACGGCGACGTTTCCTACTACGGGTTCGGGACGACCACCGCGGTGTGCGGGGACGTGGCCCTCGGCTTCGGCCACCCGATGTTCTGGGGCAGTGGCGACGTGCGGCTCGGCATGGCCGACGTCAACGTGATCGCGATCGACAACGGCACGTTCTGGGGGACGAAGATCGGGACGATCGGCGACACGCACGGGGTCCTGACGCAGGACCGGTTCGCCGGCGTCGCCGGGGTGTTCGGCATCGCTCCGACCCTCGTCCCGGTGACGAGCCATGTCTCGAGTCCGGACACCGGGCTCTCGCGACAGGGACGGACCGACGTCGCGTGGGACGAGGACTGGTTCGTGGCCGAGGCGGCCTCCTACCACGCGTACTCGAACTTCGCGTACGTGCAGCAGGCGGACGAGCCGGGGACGCTCGACTTCGACTTCACGATCACGGGTACCCGCGAGGGCGGGGCGCCGTTCACCGTCCGGAACCGCTGGTTCGCGACCAACGACTTCGGCGCCGCGAGCGAGGTGTTCCGCCTCGGCAACGTGCTCTACGCGCTCGCGTCCAACCGGTTCGAGCGCATCGAGTTCACGCGCGTGAACGTCTCCGGTTCGATCACCGGGGAAGACCTCTCCGCCAGGATCCGGCGGATCCGCGTCGCGAGCCCGCTGCAGCCTGTGCTCAAGGCGCGGAACGTGATCCGCGCCGAGCCGGGGGACCGCATCCGGATCGAGGTCACGCTCGCGCGGACCGAGGGTGGTCCGGACACCGTCGCGACGATGAACCTCAGGGTCCCGGGCGGCGCTCGCGGGTTCGAGCAGGTCGGCCTCGCCGGCGGCAAGGGACGGCTCGACATCTACGGCGGCAGGGTCGATTCGTTCGACGATCTGCTGCGTCTGCTGAACGGCGGCCAGCATCGCAACGACCTGATCGTCAAGGGGTTCGGTCGCTCGCTGACCAAAGCGTTGGACGTCGAGGTGAACGGAAGAGGCTCGTTCACCGTCCAGGTCGTCCGCTGACGCGTCCGATCGTCGCGAGAGCCGGGGTCCGCGGATCCCGGCTCTCCCCGCTGCTAGCCTCGGCCGGTGCGGCGGTTCACGCTCATCACGATCATCGTGTTGTTCGCGTTGATCGCAGGCGCCGCCGTGTACCAGATCGTGATCGCGAGCCGCGACCGAGCCCCGCTTCCCGGGCCGGTCGTCGGCACGCCGCTCCCCTCGATCGCCCCACCGACCTGAACCACCGACGCGACGACCTGCGCACCGCGCGGATCGGGTGGCTCAGGCGGGCGCGAACTGCGCGAGGTAGGTCTCGATCGTCCTGCGCACGACCTCGCCCTGCGGACCCGTGAGCAGGTCCGTGCCGTGGTCGTCGGCGGGCACGATCTCGACGCGCTTGGGGGGCGGCGAGGTCGCGTACAGCTCCTGGGCGGCGCTCGCCGCCGCCGCGTCGCCGACGCCGGCCACGAACAGCTTGTTCGCGCCCACCTGTTGGAGCAGCGTTCCGTCCGCGACGAGCCCATCGATCGATACGGGCGCCGAGAGCGTGACGACGGCATCGACGTCGCCCCCATCCTGCGCGGCCGCGACCAGCGACGCGGTGCCTCCCATGCTCGCACCGACGAGGGCCACGCTCGTCGCGCCGCGCGAGCGGATCACGTCGATGGCGCCGACGACGTCCTGCCAGATCTGCGAGATCTCGAGCTCGCCCGAGGAGCAGCCCGCCTCGCCACCCGGGCAGGTCCCGCGGAAGTCGAACGTGAGGACCAGATACCCCTGATCGGCGAGCCGCTGGGCGAACCGGAACCACGAGCGCTGATCGGCCGGGCGCATGTGCGCGAGGACGACGCCCGTGCTTCCCTCGCCGAACAGACGTCCCTCGAGCGCGACGCCGTCGGTGGACTCGAAGGCGACGGGCTGCGATCCGGACGCATCGGCATCCTCGCTCCCGTCGCCGCACGCCGCCAGGATCGCGAGCGCGACCACCAGGAGGACCGGACGGACCCGTGCGAGGGCCGTCGCGGTCACGGCCCCGTCAGCGACCCTGTTGGCGTCGCTGCCAGCGGGTCTTCTTCAGCAGCTTCTTGTGCTTCTTCTTCCGCATCTTCTTGCGGCGTTTCTTGACGAGCGAAGGCACGCGTCGATCTCCTATTCCGAACCGAACAGATTCCGGAGGTCCACACGCTTGGCGCGGAAGCTCTCCTCCAGACGGACGGACCCCAGTCTAAGGGCCTTCGGCCCGGCCGCCACCGGGGAGATCAGCCGCAGGACGCCCTCGTCGGGGGCGTGCTCGAGGTAGCCGATCCCGGTATAGGCGCCGGAGCCGTCGGACAGGCCGACCAGCAGCCGGTGCAGGCTCGCGGGGTCGAACAGCGGGGGCAGGGCCGGCATGAACACGGTGGGCTTGACCCGGAACCGGTGCAGCTCCCCCGAGAAGTACCGGCGCATCGCGATCTCCCGGTTCTCGGCGCGTTGATCGACCGTGGTGGGAACGACCCTAGGATGCACGCCGAGCGGGACCACCTCGGTCGCGAAGAAGCGCTGGATCACCCCCAGCAAAGGAAGGAGCTCCTCGCCCCGCTGGAGCCCGACGACGAGGTCGGGCTGGAGCATCTCGACCTTGTGGTACTTGAGGATCTGTCCGTTGATCCCCGAGACCATGCCCGAGGAGTCGACCACCACGAAGTCGGCTCCCGTCTGCTTGGCCTGCTCGTGGAGCGCGGACACCCCGGTCACCACGGGCAGCAGATGGCCCTGCGCGGACGTCGCCCCGACGAACGACAGCGCGTCGGCGCGAGCCAGGGGCTCCGGTTCGAGATCCTCGGGGCCGCGGAGGACCTTCATCGAGACCGTTCCGGGCGGCCCGACCGATTTCTGGCCGACGTCGGCGTCCAGGAGCGCCGCCGGCCGGCCGGCCGCGAGCGCCGCTCGGAGCAGGTCACGCGCGAGTGTGGTCTTGCCGGTGTCGAGCCCGCCGATCAGCAGGACGGTGTGCTTGGTGCGAACCGTCTCGTCGACGAGCGCCTCGTGCTCGTTCACATCCGCCTCCGGGAAGCCCGAAGGACGGTCGAACGCATGGAAACCTATCCGGCGGGAGGTGCCCCCCGTCCGGCCTGCCGTCTCTCGTCGGTCTGGGATGTCGGCATGGGGCCGCAGCCCCTTTCACGCGGTCGAACCGTGCCTACGGACCTGTCTCGTCTGTTCCGTGTGGCCCCATCCTAGCGTTCGGGAGGCGCCCTCGTGCTCCGAGGAGCGCTCAGGAGAGGCGGGCGGCGATGGCCTGGAAGCACGGCCAGTACGCCTCGGGCGAGACGTTGTCGTCCATCACGACGACGGTCTCGGTGCGGCCCTGAGCCTGCGCGACCAGCAGCGCCGGGTCGTTCACGTCCGCGATGGAGAGCGTCTCGACGCCTCGTTCGATCGCCGCGCCCGCGAACCCGTGGTCGGCGAAGACCAGGTCGGGTGTCTCGGCGTCGAGCATCCGTTCCATCGCGTCGCTCGCATGGGTGTGCCGGGGGCGCTCCTCGTCGGTGAGCATCGCGACGTCCTCGTGGTAGCGGATCCGCCACACCTCGTCGGTGTCCTCGTCGAGCCACGAGAGACCGTCGGCCGGCCGAAGGACCCGCGCCCCTCCTGCTCGAAGGGCGCGGCCCACCGCCCCGTACAGGTGGGCGAGACCCACGGGATGCCCGGTCGCAAGGACCACGCGCTCGGCGTTCGTGGCGGCGAGCGCCAGACGGTCGCCGACGGCAGCGCAGGCGTCGAGAACCAGTTCGGGATCGATCGGTACCGGTCCCGTTTCCGCCTCGGGATCCGGCTCGAACCCGGCAGCCCGGCCGACGAGCGACATGACGTCGTCGGGGTCGACCGCTTCCAGGCCGGTCATCCCGAACCGCTTGTCGGGATCGCCCTCGTGCAGCAGCCGGACGTTGCGAAGGACGTTGTCGAGTGAGTGACTCACCTGGGTCCCCGCGACACCACCCTCGAGCAGCCCGCGGACGAGCTCGGCGCGCTCGTACGGCCCGGGGTCCCATCGACCGTCGATGGTGGGCAGGCTCTCCGCATGCGATCCGATAACGTCCATCGAACCCATCGTACGAGGGACCCGGCGATGCTCGAAGGCGCGTGACGTGAAGCTCCGGGGATCGGTCGTCGTGGTGACGGGCGCATCGTCGGGGTTCGGCGAGCGCACTGCGCTCCGCTTCGCGCGGGGCGGATCCCGGGTGGTCCTGGCCGCCCGCCGGATCGAGCGGCTCGAGGCGCTCGCCGATCGGATCGCGTCCTCGGGCGGCTCGGCGCTGGCCGTCCGGTGCGACGTGACCGAGCTCGAGCAACTGGAAGCGCTCCGCGACCGCGTGGCGGAGACGTTCGACCGGTGCGACGTGCTGGTGAACAACGCGGGCATCCGCGGCGGCGGCCCCTTCCGGACGACGGCCGTCGAGTACCTGGACCGCGTGATCGACGTGAACCTGCGGGGCGTCGTCCTCGGGACGAAGGTCTTCCTGCCGATGATGCTCGAGCGACGCCTTGGTCACGTCGTGAACGTCGCCTCGCTCGCCGGACGGTTCGCGACGCCCGGTGCCGCCGTGTACGGCGCGACGAAGCACGGGGTCGTCGCGTTCAGCGAGGCGCTGTACCACGAGCTCGCACCGGAGGGCATCCTCGTGACGAGCGTGAACCCCGGGTTCTCGCCGACGGAGGGGTTCCCCGCCACGGGCCCGTCGGTCGTCCGGCTGGATCCCGACGACGTCGCGGCGCTCATCGTGGACGTCGTTCGCAAGGGGATCGCGCCGGAGATCTCGATCCCGCGGTCGCTCGCGGCGCTGCAGGCGTTCCGGGTCCTCACGCCACCCCTGTACCGCTGGGGCGTGGGGACGATCTCCCGGCGCTACCGTTCCGGCGAGGGCTGAGAGCGAGGCCGGCGCTTCCTGAACCGCCACCACGGTCGCTTCCGGTCGTGAGCCGGACGAACGGCGTCGCCGACGTGATCGCGTTCGACCGACGTTCAGCGAGTCGCTTCGCCCACGCGGTGAACCTTCAGGAGGTTCGTGTGCGTTCGGCCGGCGGGTGACGAGGCGGCCATCACCACGGAGTCGCCGGATCCGGCGAAGCTCCCCGCCTGGAGTCCTTCGTCCATGAGCGAGATCATCTCGTCGGTGTCCGCGGGTTGGCGCGCCGGAAGCGTTCGAACCCCCCAGCGCAGCGAGAGCCCGCGCCGGACGCCGGCGTCGGGAACGAACGCGTAGATCGGCACGGCCGGACGTTCGCAGGACAGCAGCGCCGCCGTGCGACCCGTGGCCGTGAAGCAGGCGATCGCGACCACGTCGGGGGCGTCGTCGGCGATCTCCGCGGCCGCACGGGCGACGGACATCGCCTCGTCGGTCGGCGTGCGCCGCTCCGAGCGGAGGCGCGGCCCACCGAGAGCCCATCCCTCGGCGGCGCGCGCGATCCGGACGGCGGCGAGGGCGGCCTCGACCGGGAACTCACCGATCGCGGTCTCACCCGAGAGCATGATCGCGTCGGTCCCGTCCAGCACCGCGTTCGCGACGTCGGACGCCTCCGCTCGCGTGGGGCGCGGAGCCCGCGTCATGGATTCGAGCATCTGCGTCGCGACGATCGCCGGGGTGCCGGCCACGCGAGCCGCCCGCAGGAGCTCCTTCTGCAACACGGGGATCTCCTCGAGCGGGAGCTCGACCCCGAGGTCTCCGCGGGCGACCATGACCGCGTCCGCCACCTCCAGCACCGACTCGAAGTCGTCCACCGCGGGTCTGGTCTCGATCTTCGCGACGATCGGCGTGCTCCGCGTTCCCATGAGCTCGCGGAGGTCGACCAGGTCTCGGGCGCTCCGAACGAACGATTGCGCCACCAGGTCGACGCCCGAATCCAACGCCACCTCGAGACACGCTCGGTCGCGGTCGGTGATCGCCGGCAGGCCCAGCCGCTCCGCGGGAACGTTCACGCCCGCGCGCGAGCGGATCGGGCCGCCTCGAACGACGCGCGTGCGGACGTCGGGCCCATCCGCATCGACGACCTCGAGCTCGACCGCGCCGTCGGACAACAGGATCCGGTCGCCCGGCTCGAGGTCGTCCGCCAGCCCGTGATGGGTCGTCGGGGCGCCGGTCGCATCTCCCCGCACGTCCCCGGACCGCAGGACGAACGTCCCGCCGGTCTCGAGCCGCTGCGGTTCCTGTTCGAGATCGCCGAGCCGGATCTTGGGTCCGGGAAGGTCCGTCATCACCGCGAGGTCGGCGCCGAGCGCGTCCGAGGCCTCGCGAACCCGCGCGATCGATCCGGCGTGCTCCTCGGGCTCGCCGTGGGACAGGTTGACGCGGAAGACGTCGCATCCGGCCTCCGCGAGAGCCAGGACGTCCCGAGCGGTCGCGGTGGCCGGACCGAGCGTGCACACGAGCTTGGTGCGCGTGGTCCGCTCGAGCGATCGATCCGTCACGGTTCGAGCCCGAAGAACGGGAAGCAGGTGCGCTTCACGCTCGCGATCGTCCGCTCGGTCGATGGATCGAGTCCGTCACGCGCATCGGGGGCGTCGGAGAAGGTCGTGGGCATCGCGCCGCCGAGCCGGCCCTCCATCGTCTCGACCCACGACGCAGGCAGGGCGTCCGCGAGGTCGGCGTCGCACATCTCGGCGAACGCGATCGTCCACGCTCGCGGAACCACCCGCGCCCATTCGTAGCCACCACCACCGGTCGCGACCCACCGTCCCCCGGTGACGTCGTGCGCGAGCCGGTGCAGCATCGAGGCGGTCTCGCGGTAGGCGCGCGTCGTGAGCCGCAGATGCGCGAGGGGATCCGTCACGTGCGTGTCGCACCCCAGCTGGGTGACGAGCACCTGCGGCCCGAACGCCCGAACCGTCGGCGGGACGATCTCCCGGAAGGCCGTCAGCCACGCCTCGTCGGTCGCACCCGGCGACAGCGGCACGTTGACCTTGGTTCCCTCGGCGGCCCCGCTCCCGCGCTCGTCGACGAAGCCGGTTCCGGGGAACAGGGTCTCGCCGGACTGGTGGATCGAGATCGTCAGGACCCGGGGGTCCGCGTAGAAGATGGCCTGCACGCCGTCGCCGTGATGCACGTCGACGTCCACGTACGCCACCTTGGACACGCCCTGTTCGAGCAGCCAGGCGATCGCCACGGCCGGGTCGTCGTAGACACAGAAGCCCGATGCGCGCGACGGCATCGCGTGATGGAGCCCTCCGGCGGCGTTGAACGCGTGGAGCACGCGTCCGTCGTGGACGGCCCCGGCGGCTGCGATCGACGCGCCGGCGACGAGCGCGCCCGCCTCGTGCATGTTCGAGAAGATCGGGTTGTCGCCGGGCCCGTAGCCGAACCCGTCCCACGATCCGGGTTCGCCGTGGCCGGCGCGGCGGGTCGCGTCGATGAACGCCGCCGAGTGCACCAAGCCGATCTCGGCGTCGCTCGCGCTCCGGCACTCGAGCGTCGAGACGTTCGGCCGTTCGAGCAGGTCGCACGCCTCGATCAGTTCCCACGTGGAGAGCACGCGTTCCGGCCGCAGCGGGTGCTGAGGCCCGTGATCGTAGATTCGGGCCTCGGGACAGAGGATGAGAGCGGCCGGCCCCACGGGCTACGACGTGTAGACGCCCTCGGGGTCGAGCTCGGACCTGATCAACCGCAGCTCGTCGTCGCTCGGGGGCGGCGTCTCGCCGAGGGATCCGGCCAGACGCGGCTCCCAGCCCATGGTGGCCCGGACGTCCTCGATCGAGACGCCGGGATGCACGGTGAGCAAGGTCATCTCCCCCACCTCTTCGTCGAACCCGAAGGTCGCCAGATCGGTCACGACGCTGGTGGGCCCGCTGCCGAACCACCCTCGGGCGCGCTCGCGAACGGGGTCGCCCGAGTGCCCGGGCGAGGTCCGGAAGTCGAGCCGCTCGACGAACGACCGCGTGGCCTGTCGCATGATGACGAGGATCTTCCGCGCGTGGATCGCGATCTCGCATGCGCCTCCCGAGCCCGGAAGGCGTACCTTCGGCGCCGCGTAGTCGCCGATCACCGTGGTGTTCAGGTTGCCGAACCGGTCGATCTGCGCGCCGCCGAGGAAGGCCGCGTCGATCAGGCCCGCCTGGAGGTAGAACGCGAACAGCTCGAACATCGACGTGACCGCGGTGGACCCGGAGACGAGCGTGGGATCGCCGATCGAGAGCGGGAGCCGTGCCGGCCGGGCGCCGAACACGCCGGCCTCGTACACGAGCTGGAGCTCGGGCGCCACGGTTCGCTGGGCGAGGTTGCAGACGATGTTCGGCAGGCCGACGCCCACGAAGCAGTTGCCCTCGCCTGCGAGCGTTCGCGCGCTCGCCGCGATCATCATCTCGTTCTTCGTGTAGCCGTTCTCGCTCACGAGTAGTCCCCGTAGTTCACCTCGCCGGACGACCGCTCGCCCGGTTTCAGGCCGTCCCACCGATCCCCCATCCGCTCGACGTACTCGGCATGGTTCTCGAGCCCGTAGACCCATTCCTTCAACCAGCGTTCGAGCGAGTCGGCGTCCTTCGAGATCCGCTCCCAGTCGAGGTAGAAGGCGTTGTCGCGGTCGTAGTAGCCCTGCGCGTAGCTCGGATGGCACGCGAACGGCTGCTCCACGACGGCGTCGACCACGATGCCCGGGATCACGGTTCGGTTCGGGTCGCGCCGGACCACGGACTCGTCGACGACCTCCTCACAGACCACGATCACCCGTTCGGCCGCGAACGCCGCCTCCTTCTGGCAGCCGAGGAGCCCCCAGATCTGCGTGTCGCCCGTCGCCGTCGCGCGCTGCGCGTGGACGATCGTGACGTCGGGTCGCAGCGGCGGCACGACGTAGACCTCGGTCCCGTCCTCGTACGGCGAGCGCATCGGCCGGATGTTCGGGTTCACGCTCGGGATGTCGCTCTCGTAGTACGAGCGGATCGGGAAGAACGGAAGGTTCGAGGCGCCGGCGACGTAGCGGCACACCATCCCGAAGTGCGAGTACTCCTCGATCTCGAGCGGCTCGGGCTCCGATGCCTCGATCCGACGGCGAACCGCGTGGAGCGAGCCGACCCCCGGGTTGCCGAGCCACGAGAAGACCAGCTTCCGCGCGACGCCCGCGCCGATCATCTGGTCGTAGATCACGTCGGGCGTGAGGCGGGCGAGCGTGAGATCGCGCCTGCGCTGGCGGATGATCTCGTGCCCGGCAGCGAAGCAGATCAGGTGCGTGAAGCCCTCGATCGCGACCGTGTCGCCGTCGTGCACGAGCTCGGCGACGGCGTCGCGCATCGTCGCGACCTTGCTAGCCATCCGGGGACCAGCCGTCCTGCGGGCCGCGAAGGACGCAGAACTCGTTGCCCTCGGGGTCGAGCATCACGGTCCAGAAGCTGCCGCCCTCCTCGACGAACCGGAACTCGCTCGCGCCGAGGGCCTTCACGCGCTCGACCTCGGCCGCCATCGAGTCCGGCGGCCGAAGGTCCAGGTGCAGGCGGTTCTTGACCGACTTCCTCTCCGGCACGATCTGGAAGTACAGGGACCAGCCGCGACCACTCGGATCCGAGATGACGGTGCCGTCCTCGTCGTCCTCCTCCAGCCGGTACCCGAGCGCCGCCGACCAGAAGTCGGCCATACGTCGCGCGTCGGCGCAGTCGAACGTCAACGTGTCGACGGTCGACGCCATCGACGCCTCAGGCGCCGCTCGCGACGTCGGCCACGGCGTCCTCGAAGATCTGGAGCGCGGTGTCCGCCTGGTCCCGGCGGAACACCAGCGGAGGGGACATGCGGATCACGTCGTCCCCGCACCCGAGCACCAGCAGACCGCGGCGGAACGCCGCCTGCTCGACGGCGACCATCGTGTCGCGATCCTCGAACTCGATGCCGATCATCAGCCCGAGCCCGCGGACCTCGCGGATCGACGGATGCCGAGCCTGGAGCTCCCGGAGCCCGCCGAGCAGTGCCGCGCCGACGTCTCGCGCGTTGTCCGTCAGGCCGCCCTCGATCAGCGAGAGCGTCGCCAGGGCGGCGGCGCAGGACAGCGGGTTCCCGCCGTACGTGGAGCCGTGGGCGCCGACGTCCCAGGTCATCAGGCGTTCCCGCGCGATCAGCGCGCCGAGCGGCATGCCGCTGGCGATCCCCTTGCCGGCCAGGACCACGTCGGGCTCGACACCGAAGTGCTGTGTCGCCCACATCCTGCCGGTCCGACCCATGCCCGTCTGGACCTCGTCTGCGATCAGCAGGATCCCGTGCCGATCGCAGACCTCGCGCAGATGCGGCAGCCAGCCCTCGGGAGGGAGGACGTAACCGCCCTCGCCCAGGATCGGTTCGACGACGATCGCCGCGACCTCTTCGGGCGGCACGAGACGCTTGAACACGACCTGTTCGAGATGCTCGAAGTCCCCGAACGGCGTGTGGACCACCCCGGGAAGGAGCGGCCCGAACCCGGCGCGGTACTTCGCCTTGCTCGCGGTGAGCGAGACGCTGCCGTACGAACGCCCGTGGAAGGACCCGAGCATCGCGACGACGTACTGGCGCCCGGTCGCGTATCGAGCGAGCTTGATCGCGCCCTCGACCGCCTCGGTGCCCGAGTTCGTGAGGAAGCTCCGTGCGCTCTCTTCGAACGGGGCGATCCGGTCGAGCTCCTCGCAGACGTCCGAGTAGATCGGCAGGTAGAAGTCGCTCGCGGAGTAGTGCAGGAGTTGCTCGGCCTGCCGCCGGATCGCGGCGACCACCTCGGGATGCGTGTGGCCGGTCGAGGCCACCGCGATGCCCGCGTTCAGGTCGAGGAAGCGGTTGCCGTCGACGTCCTCGACGACCGAGCCAGCACCGCGTTCGGGCACGAACTCGTAGGCCCGCGGGAGTGATGGGCTCGTGACCTTCCGGTCGCGCTCGATCCGCGCCCGGGCGTTCGGGCCGGGGATCTCGGTGACGAGCCGTGGCGCCTGGGCCTGCGCGAGGTCCAGCGTCTCGGCCGTGCTCACTCCTCGATCACCGTCCGGGACTGCTCCCGCAGGTACTGCTGGACGTAGTAGGGCCCGCCGCCCGCCTTGCCGCTCGTGCCCGAGCCCTTCCAGCCGCCGAACGGCTGTACGCCGGGCCACGCGCCCGTCGTCGCGCCGGCGCGACGGTTCACGTAGACGACGCCGGCCTGGATCTTGTCGAGCCACTCGTCGATCTCGGTGCGATCCTTGCTGAAGAAGCCGGCCGTCAGGCCGTACTCGGTGTCGTTGGCCTTGTCGATCGCCTCGTCGAGCTCGTCGAACGGCGCCACCGCGACGAACGGCACGAACAGCTCCTTCTCCCAGAGCCAGCTGTCGTCCGGAGCCTCCACGATCGTCGGCCGAACGAACAACCCCCGACCGAGATCGCCGTCGGTGATCCGCTCACCCCCGGTGACGACGTTGCCGTTCTTCTTCGCCTCCGCCGACGCCTGCTCGAACGTCTCCATCGCGTCCTCGTTGATGATCGGCCCCAGGAACGTGTCCCGCTCGAGCGGGTCGCCGACCTTGATCTTCTCGGTCTTCTCCTTGAGCAGGTTCAGGAAGTCGTCGTACACCTCGCGCTCGACGTACACACGCGAGTTCGCCGAACACTTCTGCCCGCCGAACCCGAACGCCGAACGCAGGACGCCGTCGGTCGCGACGTCCAGGTCCGCGTTCTTGGTGACGATCGCCGGGTTCTTGCCGCCCATCTCGCAGATCACGGGCTTGGGGACGTCGCTCGCGAAGTGCTTGTAGATGTCCATGCCGACGGGGTAGGACCCGGTGAACGTGAACCCGCCGACGTCGGGGTGGCGCCACAACGCCTCGCCCGCCACCGCGCCGCGGCCGATCACGACGTGCAGCGCGCCGGGCGGGACGCCGCCGTCCCGGAAGCACTCGTAGAGCTTGTAGCCCATCAACGCACCTTGGTTCGAAGGCTTCAGCACGACGCAGTTGCCGGCGACGAGCGCCCCCGACGTGGGTCCGCCCGCGAGCGCGAACGGGAAGTTGAACGGGCTGATGACGCCCCACACCCCGTACGGACGCATCACGTCGTAGTAGTCGCCGGCCGCGCCGAGACCCGACATCGGCGTGCGGAACCCGTCGTGTTTCTCCATCTCGTCGCAGTTCCAGCGGATGAGCTCCGCGGTCTCCTGGACGTCGCCGAGGGCCTCGAGCCTGCTCTTGCCGACCTCGTACGCCATGAGCGCCGCGAGATCGAACAGGCGATCCTCCATCACGTCGGCGGCGCTCCGAAGGATCCGCACCCGCTCCTTCCATCCGAGGCGGTCCCACTCGAGCGAGAAGGCCTTCGCGGCCGCGACCGCGTCCTCGACGTCCTTCGGCCCGGCCTGCGAGAACCGTCCGATGACGATGTCCGAGTCGATCGGCGACGGCTCCTCGTACTTCTCGTCGGTCCAGCGCTCTTCGCCGTTCACGACGAACGGGTACTCCTTGCCGAGCTTGCCCTTGGCTCGTTCGGCCGCTTCGTCGTAGTTGCGCTGGAGCTGTTCGTTGTCGGCCGACATCGTGGCGTAGGTGATGCGGAAGCCCTGCTCTGCCATGGATCGCCTCCCGTGCGAGAAAGAACCCTGAGCAGCCTCAATGGTAGCCGTGGGCCGCCCGCCCTCCAAAGTCGAGCCCGGAGGCTCAACTGGTTCGCCGTTCGCGAGATTCCGGGCTCGCGCAGGCGTATCATCGGCCTCCCTTGAGGCTCGTGACCTTCGACCGGAGGGGGCACCGGCGACTGGGAGCGCTCCTCGAGGGGAAGGTGGTGGACCTGCCGGCGCTCGTCGGCCACCCCGCCTTCCCCGAGACGATGGAGCGCCTGGTCAGGAGCAACGGGGGCACCGTGCTCGATGCCGCCCGTGCAGCCCTCGAGCGTGACGAGGCAGACGCCTTCGTCGTCGAACGGCCACGCCTGCTCGCGGCGGTCCTCCCCGCCTCGCTGCGTTCGGCCGACGCCGCCGACGGCTCGCGTCCGGTGTTCGGACCCGACGAGACGATCCCGTGGCCCGCGGGCGCGGGATGGCTGGAGTTCCACCCGAAGATCGCGGCGGTCCTGCGCCGCCCCGTGCGCGATGCCCTGTCTCCCGACGACGCGCCGGCGGTGATCTTCGGGTACACGCTCGTCGCGGACTGGCTCGCCCGCAGCGCGAGCGGCGATCCGATCCCGACGCCCGAGGGCGTGCCCTTGTCGATCGGACCCAGCGTGGTCACGAGCGACGAGATCGATCCTCAGACGACGTTCGTCACCGTCCGCGTGGACGGCGAGGAATGGGTGAAGGGGAACCTGAACGGGACCGCACTCGGACTGCTCCGCGACGTCGCGCGGGCGTCGGTCCACGAACGGCTCGAGCCCGGCGAGACGTTCGCGTCGGGACCGTTCGAGATCCCCGGGCTCGAGCAGCGGATCTGGCCGGGCGCCGAGGTCGAGCTCGAGGCCGAGGGCATCGGCGTGCTCCGCAACCGCCTCGGCCGCTGACGCTTCGCGGTCGCGCCGGCCCCGAACGGCCCAGCGTCTACTTCTTGGCAGCCTTCCGGGTGGCCGCCCGCTCCGCGGCCTTGCGCCGTTCGGCCTGTTTCTTCTTCCGCTCTCGATCGTGCGCCCAGCGCACCTTGGCTCGGTCTCCCCGCCCCATACCTCTCCTCTCAGTCCTCGTCCTCGCCGCCCTGGGCGAGCTCGGCGCTGCGATGTCGCGCCGCATCGATCGCGTTCAGGAACGCCGCGCGGACGCCGGCCTCTTCCAGATGCCGGATGGCCGCGATCGTCGTTCCCCCGGGCGAGGTGACCATCTCCCGCAGCTCGACCGGATGCTTCCCGGTGTCGCGGAGCATCTTGGCCGATCCCAGCATCGTCTGGATGATCAGCTCGGTCGCCACGTCCCGGGACAGCCCGAGCAGGATGCAGGCCTCGATCATCGCCTCGGCGAGGAGGAAGAAGTACGCGGGTCCGCTCCCGGAGGTCGCCGTGATGGCGTCCAGGTGCACCTCCTTCAGCCGGATCACCCGTCCGACGTACCCGAGCAGCTCCTCGGCCACCTCCAGGTGCAGGTCGGATGCGTGGGCCCCCGGCGCCGCGACCGACATGGCTTCGTCGACGAGCACCGCGACGTTGGACATCACGCGGACGACCGGGACGTCGTCCGGGAGATGCTTCTCGACGAACGAGGTTCGGATGCCGGCCGCGAAGCTCACCACGAGATGGTCCGTCGTGACGTGCTCGCGGATCTCCGACAGCAGCGCCTCCATGTCCTGGGGCTTCACGGTGAGCACGAGCACCTCGGCGGCGGAGACGGCCTCGACGTTCGACCGGGTGCTCGTGACGCCGTAGCGATCGGCGAGCTCGCGGACGCGTTCATCACGACGGCTCGTGACCGCGATCTCGGCCGGCTCGCGCCCGCCGGATCGGATCAGACCCGAGACGAGCGCCTCGCCCATGCGGCCGCCGCCCAGGAACGCGACCTTCCGGTGGGCCGTTCCGCTCATCGTCCTACCCTCTCACCTCTCGGTTCCGTTTCGACCGCCCAGGTTCGCGCGCGGCTCCAGGGCGGACGGAGCCGGCGGACCCGACCGTTCTGCGGCGATCCCCCCGCGGAGCAGCTCGATGAACTCCTCGATCCTGGTCTCGCGCCGGGCGGGATCGAACGGCTTGCGATGGACGAGGCCGGGGTCCAGGTCCTCGCTGCCGAGCGCGTCCTGGAACCGCTCGGCGGCCCAGTCGAGCAGGGAGGCGATCATCTCGACATCGACGTCCTTCCTGACTTCGCCCCGTTCGACGCCGAACTCGACGAACTCGAGCGTCCCGTACGGGTCCTCGCTCCGCATGAGCCGGTCGATCGGCCGGCGGAGCCCCAGGCCCGTGTCGTACCGCCCGATCATCGCGACGCGGTTCGGCACCCAGGCCTCGGCCACGAGCTCCTCGGTCCGACGGAGCCAATAGGAAAGGACCGCCCAGAACCCCTGCTCGAGGACCTCGGCCGGCGCATCGAGCCAGGCGGGGAGCTGCCGCACCGCCTCCTCGTACGCGGCCAGGAACAGGCCCTCCTTGCTGCCGAAATGCAGGAACACCGTTCCCTTGGCGACGCCGACCTCGGTCGCGATGTCCTCGATCCGCGCACCGCGGTAGCCCTGGTCGGCGAAATGGCGCATCGCGACCGCGACGATCTGGTCGCGACGGGAGGTCGAGCGGGTGCGTTCGGGGGCCATCGGTCGAACGCTAGCCGAAAAAAAGAACCCGAGGGACCTCCGGCTCGCCGGAAGCCGAAGCCTCCAGCCACCATCGGCCCCTCGGGCTCAGGTGCTCCGAGCAACCTCTCACAGCCGTCTTGGTTTCCGGGTCGTAGACCCTTTCGTTGGGCTTTGGGGCCTCCCGAGCCTCCCCGCCCGCACAGCTAGTTAGCTGTCCCAACCGTACGAGCAAGTGCGCCCAGTCGACCTTACGGCTTTCCCAGGGGTCCCGGCCTCGGTTCCCTGACTCGGCCGCTCCGGCTGCTCGGAGCGAGGCGAAATGTACCGGCGGCCACGTCGCGGGTCAACCCGACGAACGCGCAGGTCACACGGCATATGCGCAGGTAGACGGCTTGGCACAAAGAGTGACAAGAACACGACGATGATGCGAACACGCGACGGCATCCTCTCGGTACGCTTTGCAGCGCAAGGCGTACGGGACGGTCGCACGACGACGCATCTCTCAGCGTCGTTCGATCGCGGGGACCGGACTCGAGCAGTTCGCGATACACGGAGAGCATGCCTCCGGCGGTCGCCTCCCACGAGAAGCGCATCGATCGAACGACCCCCGCTTCCCCCATCCGCCGGCTCGCCGACGGGATCGCTGAGGATCGAGAGGATCCGATCCGCGTGATCGGCGGGGTCGTGTCCGTCGACGAGGTGACCCGTCACGCCGTCCTCCACGACGTACCGAAGGCCCGCCCACCGCCGCCGCGACCACGGGTGTCCCGGTGGCCTGCGCCTCGAGCGCCACCAGCCCGAAGGACTCGGACCGCGAAGGCACGTGGACGACGTCGGCCGCGGCGTAGAAGTCGGCCAGGCGGGACTGCGGCTGCGGCGGGAACAGCATCACGCGCTCGCCCACGCCGAGGTCCGACGCCAGGTCCATCAGCCGAGCCACCTCCGCGCCGTGATCGGCCCCGCTCGGGCCCCCGACGATCGCGAGCACGACGTCGCGGGTCCTGGCCGGCTCGCGCGCCACGGCCTCGGCGAGGGCCCGGACGGCCACGTCGGGGCCCTTGTGGGCCTGGAGCCGGCCCACGAACAGCAGCATCTGGACGTCGGTGAGGTGCAGGCGCGCCTTGGCCGGTTCGCGGCGCCGGGGGAAGAACAGCTCGTGGTTCACGCCCGGCGGCACGACCCGGATCCGGTCGGGATCGGCGCGATACAGCCCCACGAGCTGCGCGGCCTCGGCCGGGGTCGCCGCGATGAGGCGATCGGCCTCGGCGATCACACGCTGTTCGCCGGAGACCCGCACGTGCGGCTCCGGTCGTTCGCCGCGCGAGAGCGAGTAGTTCTTGACCTTGCCCAGCGTGTGGAACGACGCGACGAGGGGCACGCCCCAGATCTCGCGGGCGCTTCGGCCCACCCATCCCGAGAGCCAGTAGTGGGTGTGAACGAGGTCGTACCCGTCACCCTCGTCCTGAGCGCGCCGGAGCACGCCGCCGAGGAACTCGGGGAGGAACCGCGGGAGCTCGTCCTTGGGGACGGGAGCGGACGGCCCGGCCCGAACGCGGATCAGGCGGGAGCCGCCGCCGAGCTCCTGGACGTCCGGACCGCGATCGTCGCGGGACCGCGTGAACACGTCGATGGCCACGCCGCCCGCCGTGATGCGTTCGGCGGCCTCGCGGATGAACACGTTCATCCCCCCGGAATCGCCCGACCCGGGTTGGTCGAGCGGGGAGGTGTGCACGCTGACGACCGCGACGCGGGGGCCGTCCTGGCCGTTCGGAGCCGGTTCCGACATCGCAAGGCATCGTACGCGAGGGATCGCGTGAAACCCGGGGTGCTCAGGTTCGCACGCGACGGAGGCGGAAGTCGGCCACCATCTCGCCGACCGCCCGCCCGCCCCCCAGCACCGCGGGCTTCGCAAGCGTCCCCAGATGCTGCAGCTGCTCGGCCGTCACCGCACCCAGGAGCTCGAGGCTCCGAAGCAGCGCCGGCGCAGAGGCTCGTTCGCCGCCGTCGGCGATCTTGACGGCGATCCCGACTCCCGTCTCGGGGATCCCCGCGCAGTGCAGGGCCTCGGCTCCCACCTTGCACACGACGCCCGGGACTTCGGCCATGACCAGCGTGTCGCTCCGGTCCTTTCCCGCCACCAGGTAGGGGTGCGCGCGCATCGCCGAGACGGCGAGCTCGGCGGTCTCAGCCAGCTGCCCCAACCGTTCGGGCCGGACCAGCCGGGCGAACAGGGTCGCCATCCCCGACAGCGTCACTCCGTGCACGGGGGCTCCGCACCCGTCGACGCCGACGACCGGTCGCTCGATCCCGGTCGCTCGTCGGACCGCCCGGGTGACCTCCCGCTGGAGCGGGTGGGATGGGTGCAGGTACGTCGCGAGCTCGAGCCCCCCGCGCTGACAGGCGGCGAGCATGCCCGCGTGCTTGCCCGAGCAGTTGTGATAGACGGGCCGGCGTCGATCCGTCTGCCGGCGATCCTCGGTCCGCTTCGGCAGGTCGGCCGGGCAGCCCAGCCGGTTCTCGGCGACGCCACCTTCCCGAAGGAGCGCCTGGACGGTTCGAACGTGGACCGGCTCGCCGTTGTGCGAGCCGCACATCACGGCCACGAGGTCCTCGGCCGGCGACTCGGCCATCCGCCGGAGGGAGACGGCGGCCTGCAGCGGCTTCATCGATGACCGGGAGAAGAGGACATGGTTCGGGTCGCCGGTCCCGCCGAGCAACCGACCCTCGAAGTCGCAGACCGCGACGTGGCCCAGGTGCACGCTCTCCTCGAGGCCCGAACGGATGACACGCACGAGCGGCGCGGCCGGCGGCATCGGGCAAGCCTAGGCGACCGGCGAACTGGATGAAGGCTCGGTGGCAGCTTCAGTCGCCGTGCCGAAGCGCGTGAGCGAGCTCCTCGTCCTGCGGCGGATCTTGTTCGACCATGTCCACGAAGACCCGGACGATCTCCGGATCGAACTGCGTGCCGGCGCCGGCCCGGATCTCCTCGAGGGCCCGTTCGATGCCGATCGCCCCGCGGTACGGCCGGTCGCTCGTCATCGCGTCGAAGGAGTCCGCGACCGAGAAGATGCGCGCCGCGAGCGGGATCGCCTCGCCGGCCAGACCGTCCGGGTATCCCGAGCCGTCGAAGCGCTCGTGGTGATGACGGATCAGGTCGACCGCCTCGGACAGGAACGCGATCGGAGCCACGATCTGCGCGCCGATGATCGGGTGGTTGCGCATCACGGTCCACTCGTCGACCGAGAGCGGACCGGCCTTGCACAGGATGTGCTCGGGGATGCCCACCTTGCCGATGTCGTGGAGGAAGAACCCGTAGCCGAGCGTGGGGCTCTCGGCGAGCTTCGGCTCGATCGTGCGGGCGAGGGCGAGCCCGTAGCTCACGGTCCGGTCGAGGTGGCCTCGCGTGGTCTGGTCCTTGGCCTCGATCACGGTCGCGAGGCTCTTCATCGTTGCGAGGTAGGTCTCCTGGAGACTCTCCAGCACGGTCTCGAGCTCGGCGCGCCGAGAGCGCTCGAGGCGGTAGAGCTCGCCGAGCTCGCGGGCGAACACGATCAGCTGGCCGTGGACCGTCGGCATCTCCGGGTCCGCGACGAAGCCCGTCGCCGAGCCAATGGAAGCGTGTTCGTTCATCAGGCCGCATCCGTTCGGATCGAAGGGGATGAGCCTGCGGTCTCGCCCCACACGCGTCCATAGGGCCCCAGGCCCAAATGCGTTTGGTCCGAGGTCCCCGAGCGCTCCCTACGACGCGTCGGACGAGCGGGGTCGCGCATCCCCCGGCAGACCGTTGCTCAGCTGAGCACCAGCGAAGGATCGTCCCGGTAGCGCCGCTTCAGCTCGTCCTGGATCGTGTCCATCACCTTGAGGACCTCGGCTCGCGCTTCGGAGACCTCCCGTTCCTCCCGGAGCAGGACCTCGACGGCGTCGGCGAGCCGCTCGTCGTCGAGGGCGCCGGGATCCGACAGGCCCGCGTCGGCCACCAGGCGCTCGACGCGCCGACGGGCCAGGAGCATCTCCTCCTCCGGCAGACCCACCTTGACCGCCTCGCCGCGAGAGGGTCCCTGCGCATCCGCCGAAAGGATCGTCGAGAGCGCCCCGACGAGGCTCCCCTCCTCTCCGCCCCGGCCGCGGCGCTCGACCTCGGCCTTGAGGATCTCGGCGCGGCCCTGGACCAGTCGGCGCAGGAGCGACAGGTATTCGCGCTCCGCGTAGCAGTCGTCGCGACGCTTCCGAAGCTCGTCGAGGGGGAGCTCGGGAAGCCCTTCGACGAACTCCGGGCGTCGGATGCGGTCGATCCGGCGATTGCCGCCTTGCTCGCTCATGCGGAGAGCATCGTAGCGCGGCTCGCGGGCTCGGCCGTCACGTCGGCTCGGCGGTTCGGCGGGTCAGCAGACGGCAACCAGGTACGGGTACGGGTTGATCGCCGACCCTCCACCCGGATGCCATTCGAAGTGCAGGTGGTTCGTCGAGCCCGCGTTCCCCGTGCTCCCCACGTAGCCGATGACCGTGCCGGCGCCCACGCTCCCGCTCGCGGAGCTGTAGCCGGAGAGGTGCGCGTAGAACGAGAACCCGCCCGAGCCGTACACGTATGCCTGGACCCCGCCCGACGAGCTCGACGAGTGCGAGACGGTCCCCGCGTGCGCGGCGACGACCGGAGTCCCGGCGGCGGCGATGATGTCGGTCCCCTGGTGGGTGTGGCCGACGCGGGGCCAGCCGAACGAGTCGACGAACGAGTTCGGGCCGGCGACCGGACAGACTTGGATGGGGCCGCTGCCGATGACGGTTCCGCCCCCGCCGCCGTCATCGCCACTGCCGCTGCCCCCGGCGTTCGGCGTCTGGCCCAGGAGCTCGAGCTCGAGCGCCCTGGCCGCCGCCTGCTCCTTCTCGTACTTCTCGGTGAGCTCGTCGACCCGGGAGCTGATGCGGCCGAGCTCGGCGTCGATCCGTTCCTGGATCCCCTCGAGCTCCTCCGCCGTGTCGGCTTGGCGCTCCTGGAGCTGCTGGAGCCCGTCGCGTTCGCGCCGTAGCTCCTCCTGCGCGACCTCCTGCTCGAGGACGAGGTCGACGTCGTCCTGGGCCACCTGGTCCAGGAACTCGAGCCGGTCGGTGAACTCGGTGAACGAACCCGACGACAGGAGCATGTCGATCGTGCTGGCCGGCCCGCTGGTGAACGCGATCACCGCGCGCCTGGAGAGCCGAGACTCGATCGCGCCGACGCGCTCCTCGAGCCCGCGGATGCGGATCTGGGTATCGGCGATGTCGGCCGTCGTCGCCTCGAGACGGACGACGGCCGCGTGCCACTGGGCGGCGGCCCGGTCGAGCTCCGCCTGGACCTCCGCGAGCTCCGCCTTCGCCTGATCGAGCTGGTCCTTCGTTCCGGCCAGGGCGGGGACGGCGAACGACACGGCCACCAGCAAGAGGGATAGGCCGAGCGCGAGGAAGGTATGCAGCCTGGTCCAGCGAGCGGTCGTAGGGCCTCCTGTCGGTCGCGGCCGCCGCGGGCTCGGCCGAGGCTATCAAAGGCCCTTCCGGGCAAGCAAACACTCCCCTGTTTGAGCGCGGCGGCCGGGGGGCAAGGTCCAGGCATGTCGACCATCTCTTCCACGCACGAACCCGAGGGTGGCACGCGCATCTGGGCGACGTTCCCGGACGAGGCCGGGGCCACCCGAGCGGTGGAGGCGCTGACCGAGGCGGGTCTCGCATCCGAGCGGATCTCGCTCGCCGAGGATCCGGGCTCGAGCGAGGGAGCCATGGCCCGCGAACGGGAGCATCGGGAGGGAAGCCGGATCGGGCGCCGGCTCGCCGCGGGAGCGCTGATCGGTGCCTCGCTGGGGGCGCTCATCGGCGCGCTGATCGGCGTGCTCGGGACCTCGGGGACGACCGGGCTCGCACTCTGGACGACGGCGGGCGCGCTGTTCCTGGGCGGCGTGGGGGCTTTCGGCGCAGGCCTGTCCGGGCTGCGTTCGGCCGCGCTCGACCACCACCCCACGCGGACCGAGCCACCCGGCGGCGTCGCGGTGGAGGTTCGGAGCGACGAGGGGCAGGTCCGCCAGGCCGTCGCGGCCCTCCGCGTCTGCCGGCCCACGACGCTCGTCGTCACCGACGCGTTCGGCAGACCGCTCGCCGACCTGCCGACGGGTCGACGCTAGACGCCCCCACGACCGCCGAGCGCGTCAGCCCTCCTGGCCGCGCATCGCCTCGATCAGGATGTCCGCGACCTCGGGACGGCTGAACTCGAGCGGCGGGCGATCGCCGCCGCGCAGCATCTCGCGCACCTTGGTGCCCGAGAGCGAGACGCGCTCGCCCTCGTCGTGCGGACAGGTCTTCGGCGTCGCCATGCCCTCGCACCGGTTGCACCAGAACGAGTGCTCGAACATCAGTGGCGTGATCCCCAACTCACCGGGCTCGAACTCCTCGAAGATCTTCTGCGCGTCGTACGTGCCGTAGTAGTCGCCGACGCCGGCGTGGTCGCGACCCACGATGAAGTGCGTGCATCCGTAGTTCTTGCGACAGATCGCGTGCCAGATGGCCTCCTTCGGGCCCGCGTATCGCATCGCCGCCGGGAACACCGAGACCATCGCCCGGTCGCGCGGGTAATAGCCTTCGAACAGCGCCTCGTAGCACCGCATCCGAACGTCGGCGGGAACGTCGTCGCCCTTGGTCGCGCCCACGAGCGGGTGCACCAGCAGGCCGTCGACGATCTCGAGCGCGCACTTCTGGATGTACTCGTGCGCGCGATGGATCGGGTTGCGCGTCTGGAAGCCGACCACGGTCCTCCACCCGCGCTCGGCGAACACGGCGCGCGTCTGTCCCGGCGTGAGCCGGTACCGCTCGAACGTGTCGTGCTCGGGCAGCCGGAGCGCCCGGACCTCGCCGGCGAGGCAGTAGTCCCCGGATGCACGGAGCGCCTCCACCCCGGGGTGCGCCAGGTCCTCGGTGCCGAAGACCCCGAGCGCCTCCTTCTGCCGGTCGCGCTCGAAGATCTCGCTCACCTCGATCACCGCGAGCGGTGAACGCCGCGCCGGGCGCGACGAGCGCGACCGCATCGGCGCCGCCGAACCGTTTCACGTCCTCGGCGGTGAGCGACAGCGTGACGGGGATCGACCACGGGAGGCCGTTCTCGAGGTGCATCGTCTCCAGCACGAGCCCGTAGTCCTTCTCACCCTGGAAGCCCGTGAGCGGGGACAGGGCGCCGACGGTCAGCATCTCGAGGTCCGAGAGCTCGCGCTCGCTCACGGCGAGCTTGGGAAGGTGCTCGGCCTCTTCGGCGAGCCGGGCGGCGTCGTCGCCCTCGACGAGGAGGTCGACGAGCGTGCCTCCGTGAGGCGGGATCGTCTCGTGCTCGGACGCGGGTGGCATACGGGCCTTTCGGTCGACGGATCGGGCGAAACAGGATAGCGGCGGGAGGGGTTCGCCCGGCCCGCTCCTATACTTGGCTGCGTTCCCCAGGATCGAGGCCGGATGCCCGACACCCTGCTCTCCGACGAGGACCTCGCCGCGCTGAACGAGCGGTTCGAGGCCGCGCATCCGCGCGAGATCGTCCGCTGGGCGCTGGACGAGTCCGGCCTTCCGCGGATCGCGCTCGCCTCGGCGTTCCAGGCCGAGGGGACGTGCGTGATGCACATGGCGACGCGGATCAGACCGGGCGTCCCGATCCTGTTCCTGGAGACCGGGTTCCACTTCGACGAGACGCTCGAGTTCAAGCGCCTGCTCACCGAGCGGCTCGAACTGAACGTGGTGGAGCTCGTCGGCGACTACACGGTCGAGTCGCAGGCGGAGGCGTTCGGGCCGCGGCTCTACGAACGCGACCCCGATCGCTGCTGTCAGATCAACAAGGTCGAGCCGATGCTCGAAGCGCTCCGCGGTCTCGACGCGTGGGTCACCGCGTTCCGCCGCGACTCCTCGCCCACCAGGGCCTCTGCGCCGATCGTCGACCGGTACGAGCTCGAGCCCGGGCGGTGGATCGTGAAGGTGAATCCGGTCGCGACGTGGACGCGCCGAGACACGTGGGCCTACCTGAAAGAGCACGATCTGCCGCACAACCCGCTCTACGACCTCGGCTACGCGTCGATCGGCTGCGCGCCGTGCACGCGGCTGCAGTTCCCCGGCGAGCCCGAGCGGGCCGGGCGCTGGGCCGGACTGTCGAAGTGGGAGTGCGGGATCCAGGAGCGCGCGTAGCGCTCCGGCGGTCTCAGGCCACGACCCAGAGCGCCTCGGGCGCGAGGTCGATCTCGAGCCGGCGGTGGTCGCCGAGCGAGTCGCCGTCCACCTGGACCGGGAACGGCGCCTCCGAGGTCACGAGCACGTGGTTCGCGTCGTGGATGTAGTCGATGTCGCGTCCCTGCACGTGCCGAGCCGATCCGAAGACCTGCCAGGCGATCCGGGGGATCGCGCGGCGCGCGAGCTTGCGCACCGACAGCACGTCCAGGCCGGCGTCCAGCGACGCCTGGGGCGTCATCCGGATCGGCCGGTCCTTGTAGTACGTGTACGGGTCGGTGCGCCCCACCATCACCGAGAGCGACGGCAGCGGCTCGCCGTCGTCGATCCGGACCTCGAGGTCGGGGAATCGCCCCGCGTAGCCGACCATCAGCTCCCACGCGACCGCGCGGAAGGCGGCGCGATCGAACTTCGCCTTCGTCCGCGGGAACTTCTCGTCGAGCCGGCGCATCGCCGCCGCGTCGACTCCCGCGCCGCAGTTCACCGCGAAGAAGCGGCCGTCGGCGACGCCGAGCGAGAGCTTGAACGCCTCGTCGTCGAGCGCCTTGGCGATGAGCACCCCGGTCGCCTCGACCGGGTCGAGCGGGAGCCGGAGGGCCCGCACCAGGATGTTCGTCGCGCCGCCGGGCAGGACGCCGAGCGCCGTCTCGGTGCCGGCGAGGGCGTTCACGACCTCGTTGATCGTCCCGTCGCCCGAGAACACGACCACGAGGTCGGTCCCGTGGTCCGCGGCCTGCGCGGCGAGCTCGGAGGCGTGCCCGCGCTCCTTGGTCTCGGCGACCTCGAGCGTGAAGTCGGCCGAGAGCGCCTTCTCGATCACGGCCAGCACCGGCTTGGACATCGTGCGGGCGACCGGGTTGACCACGAGGAGGAGTCGCTGGAAGCGCATGGAGTCCCGGAAGTATCTCAGGGACCGGACGGCTCGCGATACCCCCCGAGCCGCGTACGTCGACCGCCGGATACCGGAGGCAGGAGCGCCACCTCGTCGTCGGGGGCGAGCGGCGTCGCCGGGTCGGCCCGCTCGCCGTTCACGACCGCCGAGCCGGCCCTGGCGATCGCGTCGAAGCGCTCGCCGAACCGAGCCGCCAGGACGTCGAGCACCTCGCCGACCGTGTCGCCATCGGCCTCGACGCTCGGCGACCCGGCGATCTCGCGGAGGGCCGCGAACACCCGGATCCGGATGGCCGCCATCGCGGCTCAGGCTACCGTCGCGCACCGTCGGCTTGTACCCTCGGCGCGTGGACCGGATCGTCATGCTCACGGATCGGGCGCCGGACGAGGTCCTGCCCGCCGGGCGGCTCCTGCTAGAGGTCAAGGCCGAACCGCTCTCCGCAGCGTCGCTGGAAGACGCGCTCGCCCTCGGTCCCGAGCTCCTCGTCGTCGACGCCGCGGAGAACCCCGGGCAGGCGCACGCCGTGCTGCGGGCCCTCCGGGCTCGGCAGGCCGGCGCGCCCGCGATCGCCGTGGTCGAGCGTCACGACCTCGAACGCTTCCGGTGGGAGGAGGTCGCGGACGAGGTGCTCTTTCCCGGCGCCCCGGAGGCCGAGATCCGGCTGCGCCTCGCGATCGTGCGCCGACGGCATGGGGTGGCCGGGGAGTCTCGGATCGCGCTGGGACCGCTGACGCTCGAGGTCGACACGTACCGCGTGAGCGTGCAGGGTCGAGCGCTCGACCTCACGTTCAAGGAGTTCGAGCTGCTGCGGTTCCTCGCGGAACGCCCGGGACGCGTGTTCACCCGGCCCACCCTGATGCGCGAAGTCTGGGGGTACGACTTCTACGGCGGCACCCGGACGGTCGACGTCCACGTGCGGCGCCTTCGCGCCAAGCTCGGACCGGCGCACGAGAACCTGATCGAGACCGTTCGAGGCGTCGGCTATCGAACCGCCGACGTCTAGCGAGCGCGGTTCGTTGCCGGACCCGCTGGGTATCGTGGACGACGAGATGGACACGACGGAACTCCGGAAGCTGTGGCTCGCGTTCGAGGACGCGGTGAATCGCGGCGCGGACGAAGCGCTCGAGTTCCTCGCCTCCCCGGCGGGGCAGCGACTGCGGGCGATCACGGCGAGCGGGCTGATCCTGGTCACACCGTTGATCATGCGCCACCCGTTCTTCCGGACACCGGTCGGACGCGTGATCCAGATCGGCGGAGCGGCCGCACTCCTCGCGAAGGCCGCGGACGCGCTCCGCGATTGGGAGCCGGCTCCCGCAGGACCTCGGTCATCGGCCGGCGGGCGGGGGACCCCCGCGGCCGCGTAACCGGCGACGTCATCGGTCTCGTGGCGTCGACGGCATCAGTCCTCGTCGCTTGTAACGAGGAGTTAACGACCCGGAAACGAACCGACCGGCCGCCGCGCCTACCCTGGTGCGAACCGAGCACCGAAAGGGGGAGGCGGACGCATGACCACGCCGAAGGAGGTCCTGGCCCTCGCCAGGGATTCGGGCGCCGAGATCGTGGACCTGCGGTTCTCGGACCTGCCCGGACTCATGCAGCACTTCTCCATCCCGGCCGCCGAGCTCTCGGAGGAGAGCTTCGAGGACGGCCTGGGGTTCGACGGATCCTCGATCCGAGGGTTCCAGGAGATCCAGGAGTCCGACATGCTCCTCGTGCCGGATCCGGAGACCGCCTACCTTGACCCATTCACCCGCCACACGACGCTCAACCTGCACTGCTTCGTAAAGGACCCGGTGACCGGCGAGATGTACTCGCGCGATCCCCGACAGGTCGCCAACAAGGCGGAGCTCTACCTGCAGCAGACGGGCATCGCCGACACGTCGTTCTGGGGGCCGGAGTGCGAGTTCTACATCTTCGACTCGGTCCGCTTCGACCAGAACCAGCACGAGGGCTACTACCACCTCGACGCGGTCGAGGGCGTGTGGAACTCGGGCCGCGAGCGCGAGCTCACCGGTGAGCCGAACCTCGGCTACAAGCCCCGGTACAAGGAGGGCTACTTCCCCCTGCCCCCCATGGACCACTACCAGGACCTGCGCTCGGAGATGCTCCTGAACCTGGAGAAGGTGGGCCTGTCGATCGAGGTGCACCACCACGAGGTCGGCACCGCCGGGCAGGCCGAGATCGACATGCGGTACTCGACGCTGCTGGCGACCGCCGACAACGTCATGAAGTACAAGTACGTCGTCAAGAACACGGCCCGCCAGGCCGGCAAGACCGTCACGTTCATGCCGAAGCCGCTGTTCCAGGACAACGGCTCGGGGATGCACACGCACCAGAGCCTGTGGAAGGACGAGGAGAACCTGTTCTGGGACGAGGTCGGGTACGCGGGCATCTCGGACACCGCCCGCTGGTACATCGGAGGGCTGATCGCTCATGCGTCGTCGCTGCTGGCCTTCACCAACCCCACCACGAACTCGTATCGGCGGCTGGTCCCCGGGTACGAGGCGCCGATCAACCTGGTCTACTCGCAGCGGAACCGCAGCGCGTGCGTGCGCATCCCGCAGTACTTCAAGAACCCCGGCGCGAAGCGGCTGGAGTTCCGGACGCCCGATCCCTCGTGCAACCCGTACCTGGCGTTCGCGGCGATGCTCATGGCCGGGCTCGACGGCGTGAAGAGCAAGATCGAGCCGCCCGAGCCGATCGACAAGGACCTGTACGACCTGCCGCCCGAGGAGAAGCTCTCGGTCAAGCAGGTCCCCGGCTCGCTCGAGGAGGTCCTGGACGCGCTCGAGTCCGATCACCAGTGGCTGCTCGAGGGCGGCGTGTTCACCCAGGACGTGATCGACACCTGGATCGAGTACAAGCGCCTGCACGAGCTCGACGCGGTCCGGCTCCGGCCGCATCCGTACGAGTTCGCGCTCTACTACGACCTGTGACGACGCGGTCGCGGCGCCTTCACGGCGTAGCCTTCGGGCATGGCGACCCGGTTCGTGCGAGCGCCGCATCCGATCAGCGTTCGGGCCACCCTGGGACCGCTGCAGCGCGGGCTCGCCGACCCGACGATGCGTTCGGAACGCGGTCTGGTGGTGCGAGCCTCACGGACGCCCGAGGGATCGGTGACCGTCCGGTTCGCCGAGGTCGAGACCGGCGTCGAGGTCGAGGCGTGGGGACCGGGCGCCGGCTGGCTCCTCGAGCGCGCGCCGGCTTGGTGCGGCGCGCTGGACCACGACTCGGGTTTCGATCCGCCGTCCGGACCGGTCCGCGAGCTCTGGCGGAAGAAGCGCGGCCTGCGGATCCCGAGGACCGAGCTCGTCACCGAGCGGCTGATCCCCGTGGTGTTCGAGCAGAAGGTCACCGGGCTCGAGTCTCGGCGGGCGTACGTCCGCCTCGTGCGCGAGCTCGCGGAGCCGGCGCCCGGGCCCTTCGAGCTCACGCTCTCGCCCGATCCGGCTCGGGTCGCCGAGCTCCCCTACCACGCGTTCCACCCGTTCGGGGTCGAACGGCGCCGGGCCGAGCTGGTGCGCGCGATCTGCGCGCGGGCGACCTGGTTCGACGCCGCCGCGAAGCTCCCGCTAGCCGAAGCGGCTGCCCGCCTCGCTTCGGTGCCGGGCCTGGGACCCTGGAGCGTCGCCGAGACGGCCCGGTTCGCGTTCGGCGACGCCGACGCGGTCTCGGTCGGCGACTTCCACGTCAAGCATCAGGTCGCCTGGATCCTCGCCCGCGAGCCGCGGGGAACCGACGACCGCATGCTCGAGCTCCTCGAGCCGTTCCGGCCCCACCGGGGCCGGGTGCAGCGACTGATCGAATCGAGCGGGATCCGCGAGCCCGCGTTCGGGCCGCGGATGGAACCCCGATCGATCGAGCGGCTCTAGGCCCTCGTGCGAGTCACATCGCCGGATCGCCGCAGTCGGCGAACCACCGGAGACCGCCTTCCACGATGCCGAGGTGGATCACGCGGTCGATCTCACCCTCTTCCGTGACCGCCGTGACCTCGACGTTCACGACGTCCTGAACCGAGGTCGCCCGGCCGTCGACCACCCATGTGAACTCGGCGGGCTGGGCAGCCGAGCGGAACACGAAGTCCGAGTTGGGGACGACGAAGTCCCGAAGGTACACGCGGCAGGTCCGCACGCTGTAGAAGTCGATCACGGCCGGATGGAGCCGCTCGAAGAGGAACTCGCGGTCGCCGTCGCGGATCGCCCGGCTGAACGCCGGAAGGAACGCTTCCGGTGTTTCGATCGTCGCAGCGGTCGCCCCCGTTGCGTCGGTCGCTCCCCCCGTCGTCGAGTCCATGGATCCGGCGCCGGGCACATCGTCCTCGGGATCCGGTGTCCAGAGCGCCGCGATCGCGATCACGACGACGGAGGCGACCAGCGCGACGCCCTTCCTGCTCATCTCGACCCCTTGGAGCCGCTCCGCACGCGCCTCACCGTTCCGGCAGGGTGGCGTCGACCTCCATCTCAACCAGCCACCGGGGGTCGAGGAATCCGGACACGACGACCATCGTGCTTGCTGGGCGCACCGACGAGAACATCTCGCCGTGCGCCCGACCCACCTCTTCCCAATCTTCGGTGCGGGTGAGATACGCGCGTGTTCGAACGACGTCTTCCGGTCGCGCCCCCGCCTCGGCGAGCGCCGAGACGATGATCTCGAGCACGCGCTTCGCCTGTCCGTAGGCGTCGAGTGGAGGATCGCCCCCATCCGGCATGATCGGCGCCGTGCCCGATACAGACACGTGACGCCCGTCCACCACCGCTCGCGAGAATCCGATCACCGACTCGAACGGCGAACCCGACGCGATCAGGCGGCGCTCCATCGCTCTTTAGAGCCCCTCCTCCGGCCGCGAGCGCGCATCGTGTCACGGGGACCCTCGAAGCGCAACGCACGCGAGGCGAGCTACTCCTCGGTCTCTTCGTAGAAGACCCGCTCCATCGCGCGACGCGCCCGGCGCGTGACCCGTCGGTAGTCCTCGAGGAACGTCTGTCGCGGGTACTCCTCGTAGCCGAGCCGCCGAGCGAGCGCGGTCTGGTCCTCGGGTTCGGGCGGGATCGCCTCCGCGTGGATCCGCCGGTCGACCTCGAGCGCGTTCTTCACGTCCGACAGGAAGACGAAGGCCTCACCGAGCGCCCGGGCGACACCGTCCTCGATCAGCCGCTCCTCGGCCAGACGCTCGATGGCGTCGAGCGTCCGACGGACCCGCACATCGGGATGTCTCCCGCCGAACCGCATGAGCGAGAGCTCGACGGCGAACTGGACGTCGGCGAGCGAGCCGTATCCGAGCTTGAAGTGGAACCGGCCGGCTTCCGGAGGACGGACCCGCTCGCGCTCGATCCGTTCGCGCATCCGTCGGATCTCGCCGACGTGTTCGACCGGGAGGTACTCGGGATAGGCGAAATCGCTCGCGAACGAGCAGAAGCGGCGCCCGACGGCCTCGTCGCCGGCGACGAAGCGCACGCGGGTGAGCGACTGGAACTCCCAGGTCTCGGCGTAGCGCTCCCAGTATTCGAGGTAGGCGGCGAACGAGCGCGCGAGGGGCCCGCTGCGGCCCTCGGGCCGCAGGTCCGCGTCGGCCTCCCACCCAGCGTCCCGCACGCCGGCCGTCACGCGTTCGGCGGCCTCGATGCCACGCCGGAACTCATCCGGTCCCTCGCCCTCGTAGACGAACATCACGTCGAGATCCGATGCGAAGTTGAGCTCCTCGGCGCCGAGCTTGCCGAGCCCGATCACCGCGAACGGCACCTCGGGTGCCGCGCCAACGACGGCGTCGGAGACGACGCCGTCGGCGACGGCGGTGAGCGCGAGCCCCGTGTCCCTCGCGTTCAGCTCGCGTGCCGCCGATCGCGCGGCGACCGCGGCGAGCGACGCCTGCGCGTCCTCCGGTTCCGCGCCGTCTTCGAGGGCGCGCACCCGCGACGGCCGCGCCGCGAACAGATCGGTCGCGAACGAGCTCGCGCCGACGACGTGGGCGAGCCGGCGCGCGGCGCCAGGATCGCTCGCGAGCACGTCGGCCACGGCGGGATCTGCCGCCGACGCCGCGACCACCCGCTCGAGCCGCACGAGCGCGGCATCGGGGTCGGGCGCGAGCGCGAGCGCGGGCACCATCACCGGGAACACGTGGCCCACCACCTTGCCCATCCGGCTCGATGGATCGACGAGCCGGGCGAGCACGTCGTGGGCTTCGGACGGCTTCGCGAACCCGAGGCCGCCGAGCAGCTCGACCGTGGCGACCCGGTCGATGCCGGGGCGAGGCGCGGCGCGTCCCGCGAAGGACTCGAGCAGCGGTCGGTAGAACAGGCGCTCGTGCAATCCTCGGACGATCGTCGTCTGCCGTTCGTACTCGGCCGCGAGCGCATCCGGGCCGTCCATCCCCATCGAGCGGGCGAGGACGTTCCGCGCGACCCGGTCGGCGGGCAGCTCGTGCGTGCGGAGATCGCGAACGATCTGCAACCGGTGCTCCAGGGTCCGCAGGAACCGGTACGAATCGGCGAGCGCCTCCGCGTCGGGCTCGGCCACGTACCCGTGCTCCGCGAGTACCGACAGCCCCACGAGCGTGCCGGTCGCCCGAAGTCGCTCGTCTCGACGGCCGTGGACGATCTGCAGCAGCTGGACGGCGAACTCGACGTCGCGGATCCCACCCCATCCGCGCTTGACCTCCGTCCCCGCCTTGCCGCGCGCGCGCACGTACTCCTCGAGCCGGACCTTCACGCGGCGAACGTCGTCGATCGCCTGCGGCGCGAGCTCGCCCGGGTACACGAGCGGCGTGACGGCCTCGATGAACGCGGCGCCGACGGTCTCGTCGCCGGCGACCCACCTCGCCTTGATCATCGCCTGGCGCTCCCAGGTCGCCGCGCGGTCCTCGTAGTACGCGCGCATCGCCTCGACCGAACGCGAGAGCTCCGCGCTCCGACCGCCGGGCCGCAGCGCGGCGTCCACCCGGAGCGCCACGCCTTCGCCGGTGGGCTCCGAGAGCATCCGGATGAGGCCGGCGCAGAGGCGATCGACGTCCTCCTGGCGCGCGGGGCCACCCCCCTCGTGGACGAATACGACGTCGACGTCGGACGCGTAGTTCAGCTCGGCGCCCCCGAGCTTGCCGAGGCCGATCACGGCCACACCGTCGGGCGCCACCCGACCGCACGCGGCGCGGAGACAGGTTTCGGCGATCCACGTGATCTCCCGGACCACGTCCTCGAACGGCGCGTCCGACAGGTCCCCTCCGGCGAGCCGCACCATCGCCCGCCGTCGGAACAGCCGGAGGCCGTCCTCCACCCCGAGGCGGGCGATGTCGCCCTCGAGCTCGTCGTCGAGGTCCGAGCGCGACCGCGGCCGAACGTCGAACACCGACTCGGCCTCGTCCGGATGCGCGACGAGGAAGTCGGCGGCCGCCGTCGAGAACCCGAGGAGTCGCGTGGCGACGGGCAGGACCTCCTCGCGCCCGAGCACCTCGCGTGCGTGCGGATCCTCGCCCACGCGGGCGATCGCGACCCGCGCGAGCTCCGGATCGGGCGCGGAGGCGAGGGTCCGCCCCAACCGCTCGGGCGTCAGCACGCCTCGGACCCGATCTCGCGCACGTTCCGGCTCATCGTCCCCGCGCGGAGCGTACCGAGGCGCGTCGCCGAAGAGTTAACGGACGCGTAAGAGGTCGTCGCGTCCGGGTAGCTCACCTACCTGCGGTTCCTCGCCCCATCAGACCCCGAGGGCAGCCCGGAGGCAGCGTTTAGGCAGTACGAGGCAGGCACGAGACCCTACCGGCGTGCGGCCGCGTTCGGCTCGCGGACTGAGATCCCTCAGCGCTCGGGCGCCTACGGCGCATCTCGTGCGTGTGCGTGAGTGCTGTCGGCGGATCGATGGGGCGGCGCAGACTATCGCGAGATCCGCTCTTGAAGACGCCTCAGCGACGCCCTCAGCTTCTTCGGCACGATCGCCTTGAGCCTTCTCTTCCACGCGAGCGCTCGGCGGGATCTTGCCGGTGCTTCGGATAGGCGTGGACTCCCGTGGAATTCGAAGACCAGATATCTGGCGGTCACTTCACCGGGGTTGCGCATCCCGTGAGCCTCTCCAGCCGGATAGAAGATCACCGCGTTGGGGCCAAGGCGTTCACCCAGCGATTCCACCTCGCCTTCGAAGGTGATGATGGCAACGTCGTGTGCGTCGACGTGTGGCTCGTACCCCTGCCCGGGTGTGAGGGTCGAGCTGTGACCGTGCAGCTTCTCCAGGTACTCAGTTGGCCCCTCGAATACGAGATGCGTATGGAATCCGGGCCCGAAGGCCGAGGCGGGCGTTTCGTCGAATGCGTCGAAGTGCCCGAAGGGAAGGAGTGAGTTCGTCCCCGTCGAAGCGCCAAGCCACTTGAACATCACGTAGTTCGCCGGCTCTCGGCCCACCGTCTTCAGGGAGTGGGCGAAACCGCTGGGGTGGTACACGAACTGACCTCGACGCAGGCGCGTGCTGCTCGGTTCCGTTGGATCCTGCTCGTCCGGAAGGATGAGTTCTACCTCGCCCGCCAACACGACCAGGAGTTCCTCTTCCGAGTGCGTATGCGGTGGATGCGGGGACCGTCCGGGCGCGAGCGCGGATGCGTGACAGGAGAGGGTTTCCACAGCCGACGTCGGACCGTGGAAGATGGGATGGGCCCGCCATCCGTCCTCATTGAGTGGCGGCAGAGGGATCGAGAGCGGATCGACCCGGCTGCTCAGTGGAGGATCCTGTCTCGCGCTGGAGACCACAGGTGCCGGAACGATCCGATTGACGCCAGCGGTGTCTCGGCCTCGAAGCAACAGGCACGGTGGTCTCGGCTCTTCGAGGACCTTGAAGGGCCAATCCAGGAACCTGAAGTCCGGGATGCGTATCGGGTCGTCGGGCGGCGCATATTGGAGCAGGAGAGCGTGCCGGGTGCCGCCAGAGACGTTGTTGGAGCCATGCCACAGCTTCCCGTCGAAGAACAAGGCCTCCCCATCGGTCATCTCCGGACTCAGCATCTCGGCCCGAGGGTCGCGCTGCCGAGCCCAGCCGAGAACGGCATCGTTGGACGCCTCGTCACGAGCTATGCCCAGGCGGGATCTGACCTCTTGGATCGTTTCGCCGAATCGGTGTGAATAGGGCACGATGCGCAGGGATGAATCGCGGTTCGTGCCCTCGAGGCCGATCCACACCGTAACCGTCTTGCTCGAAGGATGGGCCGACTCGATATCGCAATGCCACGGGTGGACGGCGCCCGGACTTCGGGTCGCGATGCTTGCGCCCCAGAGGATGATGTCTTCACCGAGCAGCTCGGCTACCACGTCGATGATCGAGGGGTGTGTGCTGATCTCGTAGAAGGCCCGCGAGCTCGCAGCGTGCCCCTTGGGCCAATCCAACGGAGGAACCGGCCGCCCGTAGACGGTTGCGTCCAGGAATCGACGGCACTCCTGTTGTGTCAGCGCGCGAAGAGGCCCGCCATGACCTCGCTCATGGAATCGGTCGAAGTCATCCACGCAGCAATACTGCTACGCGGCGCGCCGAGGCGTCAGCCCGCCTTCAACGCGGGGTAGGACGTCGGAGGCGAACAGCTCGACGGCCGGCGCCGCCGTCTCGAGATCCATCCCGGGGTACAGCAAACGCGGAGCTACGTCAGTTCCTCCGAGCCGTGATTTCGTCATAGAGGTACTCGTACTCTCGCGCTATGGTCGCCGGATCGAACCGACGTAGCGCGAATTCTCGCCCACGCCGACCCATATCTCGAGCCCGTTCTTCATCCTCGAGGAGAGTGATGATCGCTCGGACGAGCGAGTCTTTGTCCTCCGGTGGCACGAGCAACCCAGTTTCGCCCTCGATCATGGCTTCCGAAGTCCCGACCACCCTCGTGGAGATGACCGGACACTCTGCCAAGGAGGCTTCGACCAGCACCCGCCCTAAGCCTTCCCACCGAGACGCGAGAACGAAGATGTCAAAATCGTCGACAAAGCCGCGTGCGTCCTCTCTCCAGCCCATCCACGACACACGCTGGCCGACCCCCAGATCAGCCGCGAGTTCCTTGAGGTCCATAGCGTCGTCGCCGTCCCCGACGATGACTCCGCGAACATCGGGGATGTCGGCGAGTGCGCGGAGGAAGATGTCGATTCCCTTTTGCCTCGTCAGTCGAGCGATCGTCCCGATCACCGGCGGATCATGCCGTTGCCGTCCCGCGGAGGGCGGGCCGGGGTCCGAGATCCCTTGGTAGATCACGCGGATGGTGTGGCTCTTGAGGCCGGCGGCCTTCTCGATGAATCGAGCGAGCTCGTGAGAGACGGCGACGTTCGCATCCGTCCCGGCCGTCAAGACCCTTTTGGCCCATCGGTCCCGCCAGTTTTGGGGCGGCACTCCCGTGCAGTCGACGACGAGAACTCTTGTCTCTCTCGCAAGGAGACCAGCAAGAACGACGTACTTCCCCCACCACGGTGAAGCTAGCCCCACCTGGAGGACGTCGGGTTTCAGCTCACGGATCATTCGCAGATGGTTCAGCATTCCTCGAAGGTCCCACTTGCCTCGGACTGCGTCGATATGTCTCACCTTCAAGTTCGGTACTTGATCGGCGAACCACTTTGCTAGCGACGGCGCATTGCCGATCCAGAGGACTTCTATCATCGGGTTCAGATGTCGCAGTAGCGTCGCGACGGACACCTCCAAACCTCCCGGGCCCGGGCTGGCGTGGTAAACGACGAGCTTCAATGCATGGCCACGAGTCGGCGCCACTCGCTGCACCTTCTTCCTCCCTGTCCTTTGATCGCATCCCTCAGGCGCTGGACTTTCGACCAAACTCACCGATCGGCTTGAAGCCTAGAAAACAAGTCGGAAAAGGCAGCCGCCGTGAGCTGGTCGGCGACCTTGCGCTCTGCGTCGCTCATGTTCGAGGGACTCTCAGTCGTCTTGTTGACATCAACCACGTAGATCTCGCCATCGGCATCAGGCAGCACGTCGATATCCCCGTAGTCCAAGCCGATCCGCGCAGCGAGATCCAGCAGGGCTTTCTCTTCCTCGACCGAGAACACGTCAGGCTCCGCGATCCACGTGCGAGGGTGGGGGCCGAAGCGGTCGTCCAACGGCTGTCTTCTTGTGGTACGTGAGGACGATTCGTCCGTCGAGGATGACCGATCGCAGATGGGCGAAATGGTCCCCGACACGAGTGTCGACGAGCCGCTGGTACACGAACCCGGGCTGCCGTTCCAGGATCGGTCCGGTGATGATCCGGCCGTCGTGCGTGGCATTCTTCTCGGACTTGACGACCATCGGCCCGGAGGTGGTGAGGGGATCCAGCGAGAGACCGCGGCCGCTTACCTCGCGCCAGATCCGATCGACCGTGCTCTTGGAGATGTCCAGGCATCGGGCGTTCAGCGTCGGGGCTGGCAACGAGGCAACCGCTGCCGGTGGAACGAGGGTGACGTCGTGCCACGCCAGGGTCAGCAGCCCATCACCGCGCCGCGAGCGGACGATACGAAATCCCAGCTCGGCTGCCACTCGGAAGATGGCGTAGTCGTCCGTCGGAGCCTGGGGATAGAAGCAGACTGCGGGGGACGCTGGATCTCGGTGACGGATCGAGGCATTGTGCCGTCGCGTGTCCCGGAAGGCCTTGACCCAACGATGGCGCCTTTCCTGGAGTACTCGGAGCCTTTCCCGGAGTACTCGGAGCCGTCTCCGGGTCCGGGTAGGCAGACGGCGAACGATACTCCGGCGGAGCTTGACCCATACGGTGGCCAGCCCGTTTCGCATCACCGAGTGTCGGGGCCGTCGTCCATATCCATCGCCTGGGGGACGCCTTCCAATGCGAGCGATCACGTAGTCTGCCACGCCTACCGCCGAACGCGAACGGGTCGGCGATCCTGGCCGAAAGGTCGTCGTCGCTGGCCGGATAAGGCCGTTCACCCTCCGCAGCACCCCAAGGAGCACCGCCCGCAGCGTCCGGTCCTCGCCGCACTCGATCAGGAGCTCAGCGAAGTAGGTGATCAACCGCTGGATCGAGCCGAGGCAGGTGTCGAAGGCGCGACGTCGGGCGCCCGTCGAGGCAGTTCGGAGGCAGTACGCGACCCGGCGCGACCTGTCGCAACATGACACCCCGTGTGATCCTTGTTATGCCCCTGACCTGCGGCTTCCCACATCACTTCACCGCTGGTCAGGAGACCCGGTCCAAAGTTAACGGCCGCGTAACGGTGCGGCACTGCCTCCCGGCTAGGCTCCAGCCATGCCGCTGTCCGACGAGGCCGAGTACGTCCTTCGCACGATCGAGGAGCGGGGGATCCGCTACCTGCGCCTGTGGTTCACCGACGTCCTGGGGTTCCTGAAGTCGTTCACGATCACGTCTCAGGAGCTCGAGGGAGCCTTCGCCGAGGGCATGGGGTTCGACGGCTCGTCGATCGACGGCTTCAGCCGGATCCAGGAATCGGACATGGTGGCCGTGCCCGACCCGTCGACGTTCCAGCTGATCCCGTGGACGACCGAGGCGCCGGTCGCCCGGATGTACTGCGACGTGCTGAACCCGGACGGGTCGCCGTTCGAGGGCGACCCCCGATTCGTGCTGAAGCGCCAGCTGCAAGCGCGCGTCCGATCTCGGCTACACGTTCTACGTCGGCCCCGAGCTCGAGTACTTCTACTTCCGGAGCGACGACGACCCCGCGTTCCTCGACCAGGGCGGGTACTTCGACGAGACACCGCTCGACGTCGCGACGGACTGGCGCAAGCGCACCGTCGGGTATCTCGAGTCGATGGGCATCCCCGTCGAGTACGTGCACCACGAGGTGGCGCCGAGCCAGCACGAGATCGACCTGCGCTACACCGACGCGCTGACGATGGCCGACAGCGTCATGACCTACCGGCTGACCGTGAAGGAGGTCGCGCAGGAGTTCGGGATCTACGCGACGTTCATGCCCAAGCCCGTTGCAGGCGTGAACGGCAGCGGGATGCACACGCACCAGTCGCTGTTCGCGGGCGACCGGAACGCGTTCTTCGAGCAGGACGACGAGTTCCACCTGTCGACGCTCGGCAAGCACTACATCGCGGGGATCCTCGAGGCCGCCCCCGAGATCACGCTGGTCACCAACCAGTGGGTGAACTCGTACAAGCGACTCGTCCCCGGGTACGAGGCGCCCGTGTACGTGTGCTGGGCGCGCCGGAACCGTTCGGCGCTGGTCCGCGTACCGCAGTACAAGCCGGGCCAGGAGGAGGCGACGCGGATCGAGTACCGCTCGCCCGACCCCGCGTGCAACCCGTACCTCGCGTTCTCCGCGATGCTCGCGGCAGGGCTCGCAGGCATCGAGCAGGAGCTCGAGCTGCCGCCCGAGGCCTCGAACAACATCTACGAGATGACCGAGGACGAGCGCCGAGCCGCGGGGATCCGGTCGCTCCCGGCCGACCTGCACGAGGCGATCGAGCTCGCGAGCGACTCGAAGATCCTCCACGAGGCCCTCGGGGAGCACGTTCTCGAATTTCTCATCCGCAACAAGCGGGAGGAATGGGACGCCTACAAGTCCCACGTGACCCCCTACGAGCTCGAGCGCTACCTGCCGATCCTCTGACTCCCACCGGCCGATAGAGCCTTTCGGTGGGTTGACGTCCGACGCAAATCCGGCTTACCGTCTGTCGGCCGTTCGACCTAATCGCCGAAGGTGGCAGACCGGGTCGAAGGGTTGACCGCGGGCGAAACCCTCGGACGAGCCGATGATCCGTGACCCAGGTGTGATGATCCTGCGGCACGGCTCGGTTCGGGATGGGATCGGCCGTGAAGCGCAGGGGCGGATGTTCGCAGGCCCTGAAGCGCGGTACCCAGGGCTACGCGAACCCGAAGGGGGCGAAACGCATGGGAGTTACACGACGCACGTTCGGGCTGCTGCTCGGCGCCATGGTGCTGGTCGGCGCGATCATCGTGCCGGGGACGGTCGCTCAGTCGGAAACGGTGAGAACGGAGATCGGCGTCCTGCGGCTGCACCTCGATAGCGGCGTGAACCAGAGGTACTTCCGGTTCGACACGCCCACCGAAGGTGGCTACACAGCTGGCACTCAGCAGACCATCAACGGATTGTGCCCCGTGACCTCGCTCACCGGGCCGGCGTGGGCGGATCTCACCGGGGGCAGCACGTCGTTCTCGCTCAATCAGGTCGGCATCAGCAACAACGGCCTTGGGATCAGGTTCCTGAACTGTGGCCGCGTGGACGCTCCGAACTGGGCGCTGCGAGTCAAGCTCGGAGCCGCGATCGACGGGCCCGGCGTCGGTGTCGACCGCGCCGAGCTCGATCTTCAGGGGTGGGGCAACGTGACCGCCGTGGCCGACCTCTTCCTCGACGGGACGATGGTCGACAGCGTGACGCAGTTCATCTCGGGGAACGGCTCGAGGGCGCTCATGGTGATCGACAGGACCGGGGAGACCCTGTTCGACGAGATCCGACTGCACCCCAGGAACCTGTTCGACGCGGTCGCCCTCAGAGGCGGGGGGGCGGGCAGCCCATCCGCCGCCGCCGGCACCCTGCGCGCGAACCTGGGGACCAGCGACACGGTGTTCCGTGTGGTCTCGGAGACGACGGCGCCCAGCCTGTCCGTCACCAAGAGTGCGGTGGTCATCACCGACGGCGGAGAAACCTGGGACGAGGCATCCTCAGCTTCGGCAGGTGACAGCATCGGGTTCGACATCGAGGTGTCGAACGCAGCGGACGCTGGTACGGCCTCAGGCGTCGTCGTGACCGACGCGCTGCCAACCGACGCCGGCTTGAGCTGGGAGATCGATGGGAGCTCGGACAGCTGGCTGTTCGATCGCCGACGAGCCTCCCCTCACGCTCACGTGCGATTTCGGCGACATCGCCGGCGGTGAGAGCAGGCAGGTCCGCATCACGTCGCCGACGACATCGGCGACGGCGGCCGACCTCGCCGGTCGGGAACTTCGCCCACGTGACGGCCACCAACGGCGCCTCGCCGCCCGATGCCTCCGCGTCGGTCGCGGTGCTCGGGGCGGGGCTGTCCATCACCAAGACGGCCGACCCGACCGGCGTCGCTGCCGGCGACCCGATCGGCTACACGATCACGGTGACCAACACGGGTCCAGGGTCGGCCAGGGACGTCACGGTGACCGATCCGCTCCCGACGACCGCAGGCTCGACTGGATCATCGAGGGCAGACGATCCGGGTGGCGCCTGCTTGCATCGAGGACGGGGAACTCACCCTGACACTCACCTGCGACATCGGCACCTGTCGGGGGAGACGAACTACACCGTCGACATCACGTCGTCCCCGACGACCGACGGATTCCGTCGGGACGATCTCCAACACCGCGAGCGTCGAGGCGTCGAACGTCACTCCCGAGCCGGATGCAGGCCGAGGCGTCGAGGTGCACGGTCTTCGCCGATTCCATCGACTGCGGCGACGTAGTGACCCAAGGTGACGAAGGGGACCCCCAGAGCGTGCTGGAGCGTCTCGACGACGTGGGCGGCGGCTGTGGGGAGCCGATCCCCATCACCCTGGACTCCGGCCCCGGCGTCGCCCCCGGATGCGATCCCGAATCCCCGCAGTGCATCCTCCTGCTGAAGGATCTCCTCGGCCAGGACGCCCAGTTCTTCTGGACCGTCACGTGGGTTCCGGAGGGCTCGGACTACCCGGAGACCCCGACCGAGTTCGACTTCGACCTGGACGGCAACTTCCAGCCCCTCCAACCCTGCGAGATGGATGATGCCGACGATGACGTGTTCCCGGAATTGCCGCTCACGACGGATCCCGAAGATGGCGACGCGGTCGATCCCTGGTGCGTCACCGACACCGAGTCGGACTTCGACCCGGTCACGGGCTTGTCCACCGTCACGGAGACGTACTACGGAGCGGGCGACCCGGGGGGCAAGCGACACTAGACAGCGAACGCGGGCAGCGTCGATGCGACCGTAACGACCCCGAGTCGTTCGGCGATCGACGCTGCCTCCGCGTCCTCCTCCGGGCCATGCCGAGGTCATATCGGATCAGGTACGCCACCAGCGGAGCACGGACCGCTGTTGACATCTGATGTGTCGAACAGGGATTCTTGTCGGCCGGTCGTGTGTAGGCCGACCGCGGGACAGGGGGGAGTAAGGATGTTGACGAGCAGCGCAACACGACGACGGGTACTGCTGGCGGCGATCGTTGCCATGGGGTTGGCAGCCGCCGCGATCGTGACCACGGGAAGCCCCTCCCTCGCCCAACAGGGCGGGACGGGTGGATTGGACGGCGGCGTGCTCGCCCTGCAGCTGGGGGCGCAGGACCGGTTCGGGTTCCGACCACAGGGTGCGGTCGGCTATCCGTCCTTCACCAAGCAACAGTCGATCACGAACGGGTCCGGCTGCAGGATCGCGCTCGGCACCGTTGCTCCCGCCACCGACCAACTGGTCGCGTTCACCGCGACGACCGTCCCCAGCAACAAGAATCCGTTCGCGGGCTTCAACGGCGACTCGATCGGCGTGGGCCAGAACGGCGAAGGGGGCGGCACGCCATGCGGCCAGTTCGACAAGCCCCCCGGTCAGACGCTGACGATGAGCCTTGGCAGCGGCCTCAGCGGAAAGCTGATCGATTTCGCCGAGATCGATCTCGAATTGAAGCACGGCGCCACGGTGCGGGTCACCGGCCTCCTCAACGGAAGTCCGGTGGGCACACCGGAGACCTACTCGTCGGTCGGCTCGGACTCGGGTCCGGACTCCGGGGACGGCGACAACTACCGGATCCGCTTCCCGAAGTCGGGCACGACGTTCGTCAACGGATTGAAGCTCGAGATCGCGACGACGGGAGCCGCGTCCCTCGAGGGTGGAGGCGACGGAACCGCGTTCTGCGACCCGACCGATCCCGGCGAATGCGGCGCCCCCGTCAGCTTCAGCCTGGGTCAGACCCTCGGCACGGGTGACTCGCTGTTCCACCTGGTCGACATCGACGGGCTCCTCGATTGCCCTTCGGGGAACGGACCCAGCCAGGCGACCGAGGGCGACCCGGGGGAGCCGTCCAGCATCTTGGAGCGCGTCGAGAACGTAGGGGGCGCCCCCTGCACTCCGATCCCGTTCAACCTGGAGTCGGGGTCGGGTGTGACGCCCGGATGCGAACCCGGATCGGTGCAGTGCATCCTCCTGCAGAAGGACATCCTGGGCCAGGCGACGCAGTTCTACTGGACCGTCACGTGGGATCCGGAGAGCTCGAACTACCCGGAGACCCCGACCGAGTTCGACTTCGACCTGGACGGCACGTTCCAGTCCCTCCAACCGTGCCTGGCCGATGCCGACGACGACGGGAACCCGGAATCACCGCTCACGACGGATCCCGAGGATGGTGACGCGGTCGATCCCTGGTGCGTCACCGACACCGAGTCGGACTTCGACCCAGCCACGGGCTTGTACACCGTCACGGAGACGTACTTCGGCGGCGGCGACCCGGGGGGCAAGCGCCACTAGACAGCGAACGCGGGCAGCGTCGATGCGACCGTAACGACCCCGAGTCGTTCGGCGATCGACGCTGCCTCCGCGTCCTCCTCTGGGGGTGAGCCCTCGCCGCCCGCATCCGACAACGCCCTCCGAGCGGCGAGCGTGAGGAGGATCTCGAACGCGGATCCCGCCGCGCGAGCGGAGGCGAGGCTGGCGTCGAGCGCCTTCGCGGCCCGGCCGAGGTCACCTCGGATCAGGTGCGCGCCGCCCTCGACACGTTCGAGGAGCGCCTCGTAGATGCCGGCGCCCCCGATCTGCGAAGCGAGCCTCCTGGCTCGTGCAACGGCGTCGAGCGCATTCTCCGTGTCACCCTTTCGCAAGAGGTCCTCGGCGATGAAGGCGTGCCCGCCGATGGCCAGGAGCTGCGATCCCGACCCCTCGGCCAACCGGAGCGCCTCGGTCAACAGCTCCGACGCTTGATCGTGTCGGCCGGCGCGGGACGCCATCCGCCCGAGGATGCTGCAGTCCGTCGCGATGAGCTCCGCGTGCCGGGAAGCCTGGAAGACCCGCAACGCCTCCCTGGCCGGTCCCTCCGCCTCCTCGAGGCGCCCTTGGTCGGACAGGACCTCGGCGACGTTCATCGCGGCGATCGCGGCACCCACGACGTCGCCTGCCCGCTCGGATCGCTGCCGCCCTCGCTCGTAGAGCTCGACCGCGTCTGCCCACCGCCCCTCCCAGTACGCCATCGCGCCGTAGTAGGTGAGGACGTCGCCCTGACGCTTGACATCCCGCAACTCCTCGAAGATCGAGAGCGCGCGCTCGAAGTGGCAGCGCCTGCCCGAGCTCACCCTGATTCACCCGGGTCCAGGCGATCATGTAGTGGGCGTTCGCCAGCGCCTCGAGCTCCCCGACCGCCTCGGCCTCCTCGATCGCTCGTTCGGCCCACGCGATGGCATCCGCCGCTCGTCCCTGACCCGCCCGGACCGCGCTGTACTGTCGCAATGATGCGGGCTCGCTGCGCCGACGCGTCTGGAGTCGGAGATGCCTTCGAGCGAGTCGGAGGGCTCGCGTGAGCAACCCGAGCGAGGATCTGGATCTGCCGGCGTTGTCCGACAGCTTCGCCAGCTTCAGGAGCAGCCGGGTCTCGGCGATCGGGTCCGTTCCCTTCAGACGACGGGCTTCCGAATACGCCTTGCCCGCATCCTCGTACAAGCCCGCACGTTCCAGGACGTCGCCGAGCCGCTCGTTCGTCCGAAGCAGTTCCGCCGTCGGGACGCCGATCCGTCGGCCGGCCTCGATCGCTCGGCGGAAGAATCGGGACGCCTCGATGTTGGCGTACGAGGATTCGGCGTGCTCGGCCGCGATCGTCGAGAACGCCCACGCCCGATCGAAGTCGCCCGCGAGGTAGAAGTGGAGCGAGAGCAGCTCGGCGTGGACGTCCTTCGCCCCTCCGGCCGAGGTCGAGGATCGCGGCGCCGACCCGAGCGTGGAGCTCACGGCGACGCCGGTAGGACAGACCCTCGTACGCCGCATCTCGCATCAGCGCGTGCCGGAACCGACGCTTCCCGCCACCTTCGTCGTCGAGGAACTGCGCCAACCGTTGCCACGGGTAGCGCTCGGCTGTGAGTCTCCTCGTCCCCGAGCAGGGATTCGACCAGCGCGTCGTCGAAACTCATCCCGAGCACCGAGGCGTACCGCAGCACTCGCCGGTCGACGTTCGACAATCGGTCGATCTCCGCGGTGATCATCCCTTCGATGGAATCCGGCAGACCCTCGACGGTCCCGGCGCCCTTGGCCGCGTGCAACAGCTCCTGGAGGAACAGCGGATTGCCTCCCGACCGGCCGCTGAGCTCGATCACCTCGTGCCGGGGGAAGGGGGCATCCTCCGTCACCAGATCGATCAGGCTGCCGAGCACGTCCTCGTCGAGGGGGGTGAGCTTCAACGACGTGCAGCGAGGCGCCTCGGGAAGGACGAACCCCGTCTCCTCGTCCCGGCGGCTGACGCAGACCAGCCACGGGACGTCCGTGATCCGACCGGCGATCGTTCGGAGCAGATCGGCCGATCCTTCGTCCATCCAATGCGCGTCCTCGATCACCACGAGCGTTGGTTCCGTGACCGCGTGCGCGAGGTAGTCGACGGTCACGTCCGCCAGCTTGGCTCTCCGGAACTCCTCGCTGAGGTCCGACACCTCCGCCGTCATCGGGACGTCGACGTCCAGGACGATCCCGAGCAGGGGCAGCCACGGCAACAGCTCGGGGGCCCGCTTGGCGACGTCCTCCTGGAGCCGCAGCGCGATCTCCGACGCGTCGTGTCCCGCCCCCGAGCAAGAGCCGCAGGAGACGACGGAAGGGCAGGTAGGCGACCGACGATTCGTAGAGCTCGCACCCCGCGACCACGTGAGGCAGGTCAGGCGCCTCGGCTCGGAACTCGCTCAGCAGCCTCGTCTTGCCCATCCCCGCGTTCCCGACCAGCTCCACCACCGAGCCGCGCCCGCCTCGCAGTTCCAGCAGGGCGCGTCGGAAGGCGTCCATCTCCGCGTCGCGGCCGACGAGCGGGAACTCCCGGGAGATCGCCTCCGGCTTGCTCCCGGTCGAGTGGCCGACCATCGAGGCGTGAACCGGGTCCTTCTTGCCCTTGACCATGAACGGCTCGAGCGCCACGGCGTTGAACGCGACGGAGGAGGCATCGAGGACGGGACCGGTTGCCAGGACCTGGCCGGCCACCGCCATCGACATCACCCTCGCGGCCAGGTTCACCGCGTCCCCGATGACCGTGTACGTCCGCCGATAGGTGGGGCCGACGTTGCCGGCGAAGACCCTGCCCCGGTTCACGCCGATGCGCACAGGGATGGCCGTCTCGGCATCGACGATCGACCGGAGCGTGAGCAGCATCCGTCCCTCGTCGTCGCCGAGCGCGCTCGGCGCCCCGGCGACGAGGATGATCTTCCCGCCGTCGTGATCGATGTCCGTCCCGAGGAAGGTGACGCCGTTGTGCTCCGCGTGGCGCTGGACGATCGCGATGAGCTCGTGGAGGCCGGCAGCGACGACGTCCGCGCCGCGATCGGTGAGCATGCTGTCGACGCCGTCGAAGTGCACGAACGCCACGGTCGCGTTGCGGTGCTCGGGATCGATCTCGCCCGACCGGAGATGGTCCCGAAGGGCGACCGGGATGCACGTCGTGATGTCGATCTCGGTGAGCGAGACCTCGGTCTGGTCACGCTCGATGGACAGGCCCGACGGCCCGCTCTTCAGCAGGATCCCCTCGCCCTTCGACTGTCCGAGGACCTTCCCGGGGATCGAGGCGGCGGTCTCCCGGCTGACGAGGATCTCTCCCGCGGTCGCGGTCGCCTCCATCTGGACGGTCCGACTCGCCGCGGGTCCGGTGACGATGAGCTCCCGATGCGAGTCCCCGACGAGGAAGAAGTGGAACGAGCCGGTGTGCACCCCCGATGACATCCGCAGGAGGACCTTGCCGGCTGTCGTTTCGAGCTGGCCGATGCCCCGGAGCGTTGCCCGCATGCTGTGGGCCGACCATGCCGCCCTCGCCGCGTGGTTCTCCCCCGAGAACCACAGCAGCAGCGCGTCGCCGCCGAACTTCAGCAGGCTGCCGTCCTCCCCGTACGCGACGGCGAGCAGCCGCGCGAAGATCGCCCCGAGGACGTCGGTGACCTCCTCGGCCCCGACCTTGCCGTGCCGAGCGAGCCGCTCGGACATCTTCGTGAAACCGGAGATGTCGACGAACAACATCGACCCGTCGACCGTGCGGAAGGTCGCGTGGGGCTGCTCGGCCATCCACCGGATCACGAGGCGCGGGACGTACGGACCGAGGACCTCTGCGCTGTCGAGCGATGCTGGAGACTGCAACGTCCCCTCCTCGGCCGGGGCCGCTCAGTCTAGTCGTCGCCACCTGCGCGCCGGACACGGCTTGCCGCCGCGACCGGGGTCCACCTATCGTTCGTTCAGATGGCCGAGCCCGACGAGACCGATCTCTCCCCCACGCTCGCCGACGCCGCGAGGCGGCGCGCCGACCTCCGTCACGCGCTGCTGGAGGTCGAGCAGGCGACGTCCAGAGCTGCCGTCGGGCGCGAGGCCGACTGGACGAAGGAGGTCGCGCTGCGGCTCGAGCAGCTCGGTCACTCCGTCGAGGAGCACATCGAGGTCACCGAGCGCCCGGACGGGCTGTACGCCGAGATCTCGACCAAGGCGCCGCACCTCGCGGGGAAGATCGAGCGTCTCCGCAACGAGCATGGCCCGCTCCGCGACGGCGCGAACGACCTCCGCGCCAAGCTGCTCGAGACCGGCGTCGGCGAGCAGTGGCCGCTCGAGGAGGCCCGGGACGAGATCCAGCGCCTCCTCGGCAAGCTCGTGCGCCACCGCCAACTCGGGTCGGACCTGGTGTGGGAGGCGTACAACCTCGATATCGGCGGCATCGAGTAACCGGCCCACCCCCTCGATAGGCTGAGCCCGTGCGGATCGCCCTTGCGCAGGTCGACACGACGGTCGGCGACATCGACGGCAACGCCGAGCTGCTCGCCGCATGGACCGCTCGGGCCACCGAGGCAGGCGCGGACGTCGTCGTCTTCCCGGAGCTGGCGATCACGGGCTACCCGCCCGAGGACCTGGTGCTCCGAGCCTCGTTCGTCGACGACAACCTGGCCGCGCTCGACGCCCTCGCCTCGTACACCGCCGGGGGGTGCTCGATCGTCGTCGGGTTCGTGGACCGCACCGATCGCGGGATCCACAACGCGGCCGCGTTGATCGGCGACGGCTCGGTCGTCGCCCGCTACCACAAGGTCAAGCTCCCCAACTACGGGGTGTTCGACGAACGACGCACGTTCGTCCCCGGCGAGGCGGCGTGTCCCGTCCGGCTGGCCGGGTCCGAGCTCGGGCTGTCCGTCTGCGAGGACGCGTGGATGCCCGGCGCTCCGTTCGACGAGTACGCCGAGCGCAAGACGCCGGTGATCCTGAACATCAACGGGTCGCCGTTCCATCGAGGCAAGTCCGGCGAGCGCGTCGAGATCTGCCGCGACCGGGCGCTCGAGACCGGATCCTGGATCGTCTACGTGAACGCCGTGGGCGGCCAGGACGAGCTCGTGTTCGACGGCGGGAGCATCGTCGTGCGTCCGGACGGCTCGCTGGCGCACTTCGCCCCGCTGTTCGAGGAGGACCTGCTCGTGATCGACATCGAGGCCGAGCAGTCGACCGGACCGGAGCGGCGCGAGTGGCCGGACGATCTCGAGCAGGTCTACCAGGCCCTCGTCCTCGGCCTGCGTGACTACGTCCGCAAGAACGGGTTCACCGACGTCGTGCTCGGCCTGTCGGGCGGCATCGATTCGTCGTTCGTCGCGGTGCTCGCCGCCGACGCGCTCGGGCCCGACGCTGTTCGGACGGTCGCGATGCCCTCGCGCCATTCATCCGCCGAGAGCCTCGAGGATGCCCGAGAGGTCGCGACCACGCTCGGGACCCGGCTCGACGTCCTCGAGATCGACGAGATCTTCTCGGCGTTCCTCGGAGGGCTCGAGGAGCCGTTCCGCGGCACGGAGCCGGGCGTCGCCGAGGAGAACCTGCAGGCGCGGATCCGGGGCAACCTGCTGATGGCGCTCTCGAACCGGTTCGGGTCCCTCGTGCTCGCGACCGGCAACAAGAGCGAGTACGCGGTCGGCTACGCGACGCTGTACGGCGACATGGCCGGTGGCTTCGCGCCGATCAAGGACGTCCCGAAGACGCTCGTCTACGAGCTCGCGAGGTGGCGGAACGGCATCGAGACGGCCCCGCCGATCCCCCAGCGCGTCATCGACAGGCCGCCCTCGGCCGAGCTTCGACCCGACCAGAAGGACACCGACACGCTCCCGCCGTACGAGGTCCTCGACCCGATCATCGAGGCCTACGTCGAGGACGACGCCTCGCCGGAGGAGATCATCGCCGGGCGCGGACTCGACCCTGTGCTCGTCGAACGGATCGTCTCGATGATCGACCGCGCCGAGTACAAACGCCGGCAGGCGGCTCCCGGGATCAAGATCACGCCGAAGGCGTTCGGCCGCGACCGCCGCCTCCCGATCACGAACCGCTACCAGCGCCGACTCAGCCGGGAACGATCCGGGGCACCGTAGACTTCGCGCAGGGGCGGTAGCTCAGCCTGGTCAGAGCAGGGGGCTTTTAACCCTCGTGTCGCGGGTTCGAATCCTGCCCGCCCCACCGACGCTTCAGCGAGATCCTCGCGGAGCGGTCCCGGTGAGGCTCGTGATGAGCCGGTTGGCCGAGGCGCGGAACCGAGCGAGGTCGCCGTAGGTCCGCGCGACGAGCATGCCTCCCTCGAGGCCGCTCACGATCATCCGGGCCACCTCCGCGGGCGACGCCGTGAGATGCAGGCTGCCGTCACGCTGGCCCTGCTCGAGGACCGAAGCCAGCCATTCCTCGTTCTGGTCGAAGAACCGGAGCACCGCCTCCCGCATGGGTTCGGGCAGCGTCTGGTACTCGGCGGCGAGCATGCCGCACAGGCACATCCGCTCGTTGCGCAGGACGTCGGTGTACAGGCGGGCGTACGCGTCGAGCTTGGCCCGCGCGTCGATCGGCTTGGCGGCGATCCGGTCGAGCGCCTCGGCGAACCGCGACGCGTACCGGCCGATGAGCGCCTCGCCGAGCTCCGCCTTGCCCGCGAAGTGGTAGTGGAGGCTCGCCTTGGTGACGTTCAGCTCGGCCGCCACGTCCGCGTAGCTGAACCCGTTGAAGCCGCGGACCTGGACGAGTCGCTCGGCGACGTCGAGGATCCTCGACGCGGTGTCGGGCTCCGCCGTGCGTTGCGGCCTCGCCATCCGCGCATCCTCCCTCATCCGGGCCACTCGGCCCACTTCCTCTTGACTCCTGACCTACTAGTAGGTAAGGATACCTTTGTCAGGGCGTGGATGGAAGGGCGAGGAAGGGGAGGAGGCACGCCATGCAGCAGATGGCAGCGCAGGAGACCGCGCACAAGCTATCGGGGTCTCCGGACGAGGTCCGCGAGTTCCCCAACGGCCGGGCCGAGATCTTCTCGATCGGCGGGGACGAGATCGGACGGCTCGTGTTCGAGCCCGGCTTCCGCTGGTCGAACGACCTCAAGCCGATCGCGAAGACCGAGAGCTGCGAGGCCCCGCATTTCCAGTACCACCTGAGCGGGCGACTCGCGATCCGGATGGACGACGGGACCGAGTTCGTCGCCGAGCCGGGGGACATCACGTCCCTCCCGAGCGGTCACGATGCATGGGTCGTCGGCGACGAGCCGGCCGTGGTCGTCGACTGGTTCGGCGCCAGCAACTACGCGAAGGAGAGCTGAGGCTTTCCGAAACGCGGCGTGTCGGCGGCGAGCGCTAGCCTCGCTGCCGTGCGCGAGGTGACCGTCGATGGGCCGCGCGGTCTCCGACTCCGAGCGGCGGTTCCCGAGCGGCGGCGAGAGCGCATGCGCGGCCTCATCGGTCGGACCGGCCTCGGCGCGGGCGAAGCTCTGCTGCTCGATCACGCGCGATCCGTCCACACGTTCGGGATGCGCTTCGCGATCGACGTCGCCCTGCTCGACGCCGACCACGTCGTTCGTCACGTCATGCACCTGCCACCGCGGCGGGTCCTGTTGCCCAGGCCGGGCGTCCGGCACGTGCTCGAGCTCGGCGCGCGGACGGACCTGCGGCCGGGCGACCGCCTCAGCCTCTCCCGCTAGGCTCCGGGGCCGGCACGCCGAGTCGTTATACTTCCACGCCGCTGCCCCCGGGCCGGGGGCGGGGGCTGCAGGTCGGGCCCGGGCCCCCATCGTCTAGCGGCCTAGGATTTCGCCCTTTCAAGGCGGCGACACGGGTTCGAATCCCGTTGGGGGCACAACCGAATATCGAGTTCGCGCCCGTAGAGGAGTCTGGCCGTCCTCACCGCCCTGTCAAGGCGGAGATCGCGGGATCGAAGCCCGTCGGGCGCGCGGGAGAGTCGCCGCCGGCCTCAAGGCCGGCGTGCGGCTCTTCGGGGCCAGGTAGCTCAGTTGGCAGAGCACGCGGCTGAAAACCGCGGTGTCGGCAGTTCGATTCTGCCCCTGGCCACTCCCTAGTTGAGGCTCTCGTGCGCGCGGAGCTCGGCCGAGCGCGCGAGCACCGACTGGTACAGGTCGGCCGAACGCGGGTACTCCTTGTCGGAGAGCGCCCGGAGAGCCTCGTGGATGTCGGCGGCGCTGTGGTCGTCGTCCATCTCGTCCCACGTCAGCTGACGACAGAGCGCGCCGTAGTCCAGCTCGAGGATCGAGCCGGCGTCGAAGAGCGCGAGCCACTGGTGCATCTCGACGATCATCTCGCCGATCGGACCGAGCTCGGACCGCCGCAGGATCGGCACCGCGTCCTCGGCCCTGCGCATCGCCTTCCGTGTGGTCGTGAGGTACGAGAGGCGGTGATGCCCGTCGCTCTCGAGCAGCCGTCGTTCGTCGTCCTCGAACAGGAGGAACCACCGCACGGGCACGTGCCACGGGTTGTGCATGATCGCGGAGATCTGTCCGGGCTCGCGCCGGCGAAGTCGCCGGAGGTCCTTGGCCGCTCGTTTGGCGGTCGCCTCGGAGACGAAGACCGAGGGATCGTCGAACCCCGAGGCCTCACGGAACGCGAGCATCGCGGCCAGAACGCGGAGCTTCGTCCGCCACGGACAGACGTAGTACCGACCGTCCACGACCTTGACGTACGCCCTTTCGTCGCCCGTCGGCAGGAGGATCCCCTGTCCGGCGGACGTGACCTCCTGCCGATACCCAGGTGCCCCGAACAGGAGCGCACCGCCGACGATGTGCCGTTCCCAGTGGGCCTGTTCGTGAGGAGGGAACGCGTCGAGCGGCTGGTACACCCTGAGCTCGGCCGAGGGGACCACGGGGGCGAGTGTATATGCTCGCCTGGCTCCCGTTCCCGCGAGGTCGTCGCCGCATGAGCATCGAGACCGCATCCGAGATCCCCGTCGTGCGGATCATCGCTCCCGACGGAACCGTCGTCGGCGAGACCGATGTCGGGCTGTCCGACGACGCGATGCGCGAGCTCCTGCGTTCGATGATCCGGTGTCGCCGGCTCGACCGCGAGTGCTGGGCGCTGCAGCGGCAGGGCGAGCTCACGGTCTACCCGCCGTTCGAAGGGCAGGAAGCCGCACAGGTGGGGAGCGCCTCCGCGCTCGGACCGGAGGACTTCGTCTTCCCCTCGTTCCGAGAGCTCGCGGCGGCCGTCGTGCGCGGCGTCGACGTCGTCGAGTACCTCGAGTACCACCGTGGGACCTGGCACGGCGGTCCCTACGACCCGATCGCGTCGCGGTTCGCGCCGATCTGCGTGCCCGTCGCGACGCAGATCGTCCACGCGGTGGGCTGGGCGCTCGGCGCGAAGCTCGACGGCTCCGACGCGTGCTCGCTCGCGTACTTCGGCGACGGTTCGGCATCCGAGGGCGACTTCCACGAGGCGGCGAACATGGCGTCCGTGTTCGGTGCGCCCGTGATCCTGTTCTGCCAGAACAACGGGTGGGCGATCTCGGTCCCGGCGAGCGAGCAGTACGCGGCGCCGATCGCGGCTCGAGCCGCGGGCTACGGCTTCCCCGGCGTCCGGGTGGACGGCAACGACGTGCTCGCGGTCTACGCGGTCACGAAGGCCGCCGCCGAGCGAGCCCGAGCCGGCGAGGGGCCGACGCTGATCGAGGCGATGACCTATCGGATCGGGGCGCACTCGACCGCCGACGACGACTCGCGGTATCGGGCGGGCGCCGAGGTGGACGGATGGCGCGAGCGCGATCCGATCGCTCGCTTCCGCGCCTACCTGCTCGGCGCCGGGCTGATCGACGAGGCGTTCATCGCCACGTGCGAGGAGGAGGCCGAAGCGTGGGTGGCCGAGATCCGTTCGGAGCTCACCGCGCTCGGCCCGCCGCCGGCGGCCGAGATGTTCGACCACGCGTTCGCCGAACCGCCGGCGACGTTGGAGCGACAGCGGCGTGAACGACTCGGCGACGGTGACGATGCCTGAGGTCACGATGGTCGGCGCCCTGAACGCGGCCCTGCGCGACGCGCTGGCGGGCGATCCGCGCACGCTGGTGTTCGGCGAGGACGTCGGCGCGCTCGGCGGCGTGTTCCGCGTCACCGAGGGGTTGCAGGACGAGTTCGGTGTGCAGCGTGTGTTCAACACGCCGATCGCGGAGGCGGGGATCGCCGGGATGTGCGTCGGCCTCGCGATGGCGGGCTGGCGCCCGATCGCGGAGATGCAGTTCGACGGATTCTCGTATCCGGCGCTCGACCAGGTGATCAGCCACGTCGCGAAGTACCGGGAGCGAACGCGCGGGCGGGTGGCGATGCCGGTCGTGATCCGCATCCCGTCGTTCGGCGGGATCAAGGGCAAGGAGCACCACGGCGAGAGCCCGGAGACCTACTACGCGCACACGGCCGGGCTGAAGGTCGTCGTGCCGTCGACGCCGCTCGACGCGTACCGGTTGCTCCGGCTCTCGATCGACGACCCCGATCCCGGTGATCTTCCTCGAACCCAAGAGCCGGTACTGGTCGAAGGAGGACGGCGAGCTCGCGACGGACGGTCCAGGGATCGGCGCCGCGCGGATGGTTCGAGAGGGCGACGCGTGCGTCCTGATCACGTTCGGCGCGATGGTCGGCCGCTGCCTGGAGGCCGCGACGGCGCTCGCCGAGGACGGGATCGAGTGCTCGGTCCTGGACCTCCGCTCGCTCGTGCCGCTCGACGTCGAGGCGATCGCCGATCGCGTTCGCGCGACCGGGCGCGCCGTGGTGGTGCACGAGGCTCCGCTCACGCTCGGGATGGGCGCCGAGATCGTCGCGCGCATCGTCGAGGAGGCGTTCGATCACCTCGAGGCGCCGGTGCTGCGCGTGACCGGACCCGACGTGCCGTATCCGCCTGCGTCGCTCGAGCAGCACTACCTGCCGAGCGTCGAACGCATCGGCGACGCGGTCCGGAAGGTCGTCGCGTACTGATGGCCGAGCGCGTCTTCATTCTCCCGGATCTGGGCGAAGGCCTCGAGGAGGCCGTCGTGAGCGACTGGCTCGTCGCCGAGGGCGACGAGGTCGCGCTGAACCAGCCGTTCGTCGAGATCGAAACGGCGAAAGCGACCGTCGAGGTGCCGGCGCCGTTCGCGGGCCGGATCGCTCGGCTGCATGCTGCTGCCGGCGACACGATCGCGGTCGGCGCACCGCTCGTGACGTTCGAGGTTGCGGGTGGCGGCGGGGGCGCCGACGCTCCGGCTGCGGGTCCCCGCCGCGGCGCCGCAACGGACGGGAGTGACCGGCGGGACGAGCGGCGCCGCGTCGCCCGCAGCGCTCCGCGCCGACGCCCCCGCCGGTTCCACGTCGACGCGGGCCGTCACGGCGACGCCCGCGGTGCGGAAACTGGCGAAGGACCGTGGTGTGGACCTCGACACCGTCGAGGGCACCGGACCCGACGGTGCGGGTCACCCGCGAAGACGTGGAGCGAACTGCCAGATCGACCGGCGAGAGCGAGTTCGACGTGGTGCCTGTTTCGCTCGTGCGGGCGACGATCGCGCGCAATCTCGAGGCGGTGGCGGCGATCCCGCAGGTGACGACCTTCCGAACCGTGGACGCCGTCGCGCTCGGCGAGCTTCGCGCCGAGCTCGGCGTCTCACCGCTCCCGGTGTTCGTCCGCGCGCTCGCGGAGATCTGCGCCGAGCACCGCTCGCTGAACGCGTCCTGGTCGGACGAGGGGATCCGGCTCCACCGGCGCATCCATGTCGGGATCGCGACCGACACGGACCGTGGCCTCATCGTGCCGGTCCTCCGCGACGCCGGCGATCTCGGCATCTCGGCGATCAGCGACGGGATCGCGCGCCTCGCCGAGCGGGCGCGATCGAACACGCTCGCGAGCGACGACGTGTCGGGCGCGACGATCGCGGTCAGCAACACGGGGAGCTACGGCTCCGAGTTCGGGACGCCGCTCCTGAACCCGGGCCACGCGGTCACGATCGCGCTCGGCGTGATCGAGCCGCGCGCGATGGTGATCGACGGCGCCGTGCAGCCGCGAGCCGCGTGCACGCTCTCGCTCACGTTCGATCATCGGGTCCTCGACGGCGCGACGGCCGGCCGGGCGTTCGGATCGCTGGTCGAGCTGCTCGAGTCGCCCGAGCGACTCGGCGCCCTGCCCCGCTGACCGGTTCGATATCCTCCGGACGATGGAAGGCCAGAACCTGGTGGCGCCGTCGGACACGGGGAAACGCGTCTCGTTCCAGTTCGAGCTGCCGAACGGATACCTCGGCGAGGCCGTCGGCGTCCTCGAGTACTACGACGAGGGAGCGGCCACCTACATGGTCCGCCGCAAGGACGGCGAGCTCACCCGGGTGCCTGCTCGAGCCGTCCGTTTCGGCAAGGTCGTCGGGTCCTGAACCCCACGCGCTCGAACGATCTCGACGCGATCCACGCCCTCGCGGTCGAGCTCGCGGAACGGGCCGCCGAGATCCATCGCGAGGGCCTCGAGCGCGGGTTCGAGGTCAGGCAGAAGTCCGGAGCGGGCGACCTCGTCACCGAGATCGACCGCGCGGCCGAGCGGGCGATCGTTCGTGGCATCGAGGCCGAACGTCCCGACGACGCGATCCTCGGCGAGGAGGGCACCGACCGCGCGGGATCCTCGGGCGTGCGCTGGGTGATCGATCCCCTGGACGGGACCGCGAGCTACGTCCGCGGCTACCCGGGCTACGCCGTCTCGATCGGGGTCGAGGTGGACGACGCGCCGGTCGTCGGCGTGGTGGTCGACGCACTCGGCCGGCGGACCGAGGGGATCGCCGGTCGCGAGGCGCAGCGGGACGGACATCGCGTCGCGCTCTCGAGCGCCGATCGGCTCGAGGCCGCGGTTCTTGCGACCGGGTTCGGGTACGAGCCCGCCAAGCGCGTCGCCGAGGCACGAAGGCTCCAGGAGATCATCGGCCGCGTCGCCGACATCCGCCGAGGCGGCTCGGCCGCGATGGACCTGTGCGCGGTCGCGACGGGAGAGGTCGACGCGTACTACGAGCTGCACCTCGCGCCGTGGGACGTCGCGGCCGGGCGGGTGATCGTGGAAGCGGCGGGCGGGGTCTTCAGGCAGATCCCGCAGCCGGACGGTGAGACGCTCACGGTCGCCGCGCCGGTCGGACTGCTCGACCCGTTGCTGGAGCTCCTGCGCTCAGCGGGGCTGAGCGTCTGACCCGAGCCCTAGGTCGGCCGTTCGAGATCGTGCAGGACGACCAGCAGGTCGTCCACGTTGAACGGCTTGGTCACGAACGCGTCCGCACCGAGCTCGGCCGCCTTGGCCTTGTCTCGAAGGCTCGTGCGCGCCGACACCACGATGACCCGAGGGCGGTCCTCCTCAGGGAGCTCCTGCAGCTGCTCGAGCACGGCCCAGCCGTCCATGACCGGCATCATGATGTCCAGGAGCATCAGGCGGGGGTGATGCTCGCGGACCTCGTCGAGCGCCGCCTGTCCGTCCCGGGCGGCGTACGTCTGATAGCCCTCCGCCTCGAGGCTGAACTGCAGCATCCAGACGACCTGGGGCTCGTCATCGACGACGAGAACGCTGTTCGAGGTCTCTCCCGGCATCACCATCAAGGTATCGGTCCTCCCCCGCTTCTCGAAATCCGCCCAGCGGGTGGTTTGTGGGCGGCCGGGTGGTCTCCCCCGCGCATGGGAAACCGCACGACGATCGGACGACGGGGGGATAGTCAGTCCACGGCAGGATCGACGCGAGGCCCGTCGGGCACGCACGCCCGGCTCTGGTCCGCTCGGCAGGCGACGGACCTGCCCACCGGACCTAGGTGACGCGGCCGATCGGGAACGCGGACGTCCCGGCCCCGCGAGCGCGCGCGATCACCTCCTCGGCGTGGTCCGCCGGCACCACGAGCGCCATCCCGACGCCGAGGTTGAACGTCGCCCGCAGATCGTCCTCCGCGACACCGGGGAGCTCGCCGATCAGCCCGAACACCGCGGGCACGGGCCACGAGCCCCACTCGATCTCTGCGGCGTGACCGTCGGGAAGCGCGCGTCGCAGGTTCTCCTCGAGTCCGCCGCCCGTGACGTGCGCGGCCGCGTGGACCAACCCGTCGCGCGCGAACGACCGCACGAGCGGAGCGTAGATCGCGGTCGGCTCCAGGAGCTCGTCGGTGAGCGGTCGCCCGATCCTCGGCAGGACGTCCTCGAGCTCGTACCCCGCCTCGTCGAGCAGCGTCCGCCGGACCAGGGAGTAGCCGTTGGCGTGGAGCCCGCTGGACGCGAGCCCGACCAGCACGTCGCCCTCGGCGACGCGTTCGGGCCCGAGCAGCGAGTCCTCGTCGACCACGCCGACGCAGAAACCGGCCAGGTCGAACGAGTCCTCGGCCATCACGCCCGGGTGCTCCGCGGTCTCGCCGCCGAGCAGCGCGCACCCGGCTCGGCGGCATCCCTCCGCCACCCCGGCGACGATCGAGGCCACCCGTTCGGGCACGACGCGACCGACGGCGAGGTAGTCGAGGAAGAACAGTGGCTCCGCCCCGGTGCACACCACGTCGTCGGCGCACATCGCGACGAGGTCGATGCCGACGGTGTCGAGACGGCCCGCCTGCCGCGCCACCTCGAGCTTCGTCCCGACGCCGTCGGTCGCCGCCGCGAGGTAGCGCCCCTCGCCGATCTCGAAGAGGCCCGCGAACCCTCCGACGCCCTCGGCGAGCTCGGGGCGGGTGGCCCCTGCCGCGAGGTCCCGGATCAGCTCGACGGCCTTCGCGCCGGTCCGGACGTCGACCCCGGCGCGCCGGTACGCCTCGCTCACGACTTGGCCGGGTGCTCGAGCAGGAACTTGCCGGCGTGCTCGGGGATCGGGATCGGGTACTCGCCGTCGAAGCACGCCCGGCAGAACGAATCGGTTCGCTGCCCGGTCGCCGCCACCATCCCCTCGAGCGACAGGTAGCCGAGCGAGTCCGCGCCGATGTACTCGCGGATCTGTTCGACCGACAGGTCCGCCGCGATCAGCTCCTGCCGGGTCGACATGTCGATCCCGTAGAAGCAGGGCCAGCGGGTCGGCGGACAGGTGATCCGCAGATGGACCTCCGCGGCGCCGGACTCACGCAGCGCCTGGACGATCTGCCGGGTCGTGGTCCCGCGGATGATCGAGTCGTCGATCACGACGAGTCGCCGTCCGCGAACGGCATCGGGCATCGGGTTGAGTTTCAGCTTCACGCCGCGCTCCCGCAACGATTGCGACGGTTGGATGAACGTGCGTCCGACGTAGCGGTTCTTCATCAGCCCCTCGCCGTAGGGGACCTGTGAGACCTCCGAATAGCCCTGCGCCGCCGAGAGGGCGGTGTCGGGGACCGGGATCACGAGATCGGCGTCGGCGGGAGCCTCGAGCGCCAGCCGCCGGCCGAGCTCGCGGCGGACCTCGTGGACCGTTCGACCACGCAGGCGGGAGTCCGGCCTCGCCAGGTACACGTACTCGAAGATGCACAGGGCCTCGCGCTCGGCGACCGCGAACGTGGACGACGAGAGACCGCGATCGTCGATCCGAACGAGCTCCCCCGGCTGGACGTCTCGAAGGAACGTCGCGCCGACGATGTCGAGCGCGCAGGTCTCCGAGGCGACGCAGAAGCCGTTCGGCAGCCGGCCGATCGAGAGCGGGCCGCAGGCCGTTGGCGTCGCGGGCCGCGAACAGGCTCCGCTCGTCCATCACGACGAACGAGAACGCGCCCGAGAGCGAGGGCAGGACGTCCAGGAGGGCGGCCTCCAGGTCCTCGCCGGGATGCCGGGCGAGCAGCGTCGCCACGAGATCCGAGTCGGTGGTCGCGACCCCGGCGCGGCCGACGCGTTCGGCCAGGTCGAGCGTGTTCACGAGGTTCCCGTTGTGGCCGAGCGCGAGCGATCGCTGGCCGTCGGTCTTGAACGCCGGCTGCGCGTTCTCCCAGGTCGTCGACCCCGTCGTCGAGTACCGGTTGTGGCCGATCCCCAGGTCGCCATGCAGGGTGGACAGCGTCGCCTCGTCGAAGACCTGCGACACGAGCCCGAGCTCCTTGAACACGAGCAGGTGCTCGCCGTCGGAGACCGCCATCCCGGCGGACTCCTGGCCCCGGTGCTGCTGGGCGAAGAGCCCGAAGTAAATCAGCCGCGCGACGTCCTCGCCGGGCGCCCACACGCCGAAGACGCCGCACTCGTCTTTCGGATGATCGTCGCGCACGCCCGGCCCGATGCTAGCAGCGTGTCGTCCGGGAACGGTCGCGCCGTGCGGAACTTGTCGCTCTTCTCTCACCCGGCCAGCAGCATCGGGATCGCGTTCTCGTGCACGGCTCTCGCATCCTCGACGGTCATCTCGAACATGCCGTCGAACACGATCCGCGGCCCGCCGGTCTCGCCGAGGCGCGTGATGGGGACCCCGAGTCCGGACGCCACGTCCTCGAGCTCGTTCGCCCTCGACGGCTCGACCGACACGACGGCTCGCGACGCAGACTCCGCGAACAGCCCGACGTGGGGCGGCTGGTCGCCCGCGATCGAGACGGCGAAGCCGGTCCCGCCGGCGATCGCGCTCTCGGCGAGCGCCACCGCCAGACCGCCTTCGGCGCAGTCGTGCGCGCTCTCGAGCAGACCGCTGCTCGCCCCTTCGATCAGCACGCGATGGAGCGCTCGCTCTCGGTCGAGATCCAGGGCCGGGGGGCGCCCGCCGACGACTCCGAGCACCGCTTCCCCGAACTCGCTGCCCCCGAGCTCGGGGAAGGTCTCGCCGAGCACGTAGATCCACGCGCCGCTGCCGAACGCCTGCGGCACCGCCAGCCGGTAGTCGTCGATCACCCCGAGCATGCCGATCATCGCGGTCGGCCAGATCGCCGAGTCGCCCGACTCGTTGTAGAAGCTCACGTTGCCGCCGGTCACCGGCGTCTCGAACGCCCGGCAGGCGTCGCCGATGCCGCGCACGGACTCGGCGAACTGCCACATCACCTCGGGGTCGCTCGGGGTTGCCGAAGTTCAGGCAATTCGTGATCGCGAGCGGTGTCGCGCCCGTGCAGGCGACGTTGCGGGCAGACTCGGCGACCGCGTGCGCGGCGCCGAGGTACGGTTCGAGCAGGCCGAATCGGCCCTTGCCGTCCGAGGACAGCGCGAGCGCGCGCAGCGTTCCCTCGACCCGGACGAGCGCGGCGTCGCCGCCCGGACCGCGGACGGTCCCTCCCTGCACGATCGAGTCGTACTGCTCCCACACCCACCGCTTGCCGGCCACGTTGGGCGAGGACAGCACCGTGACGAACGCGTCCTCGGGCGACTCGGTCACGCTCGCGAACGTCGGGTCGTGGGCGAGCAGGTCCGCTTGTCCTTCCGGCGCCGCCCGTGGCCGTTCGTACTCGGGAGCCTCGTCGGCGAGCGAACGCGCCGGCACCTCGGCCACGGTCGCCCCGCCGATCGCACGCCGCAGCGTCCCGCCCTCGACCAACCGCCCGACCACGACGGCGGGCAACCCCCAGCGTTCGCACACGGCCCGAACCTGCTCGACGCGATCGGGACGGACGACCGCGAGCATGCGCTCCTGCGATTCGCTGGTCAGGATCTCGAACGCCTCCAGGCCGGGCTCGCGGAGCGGGACCGCGCCGAGGTCGAGCTCGGCGCCGAGCCCGGCTCGCGCGGCCGACTCGCTCACGGCGCACGTGATCCCGGCGCCGCCGAGATCCTGCAGGCCCACGAGCAGGTCGCGTTCGACGAGCTCGAGCGAGGCCTCGATGAGGAGCTTCTCCGCGAACGGGTCGCCGATCTGGACGCTCGGCCGGGTCTCGTCCGCCCCGTCCTCGAGCGTCCGCGACGCGAGCACCGACACGCCCCCGATCCCGTCTCGCCCAGTCGCGGCCCCGAACAGGATCGAGCACCGATCCCGCCGGCACGTCTCGCGCCGCCGTGACGAGGCGTTCGGCCGACGTGACGCCGACGCACATCACGTTCACGGTCGGGTTGGCCGAATGCGGATCGGCGAACTGGAGCTCACCGCCGACCGTGGGCACCCCGATGCAGTTGCCGTAGCCGCCGATGCCCGCCACGACGCCCTCGAACAGCCACCGGTTGCGTTCGTCCGACAGCGAGCCGAACCGCAGTGGATCGAGGATCGCGATCGGCCGCGCGCCCATCGAGACGATGTCGCGGACGATCCCGCCGACGCCGGTCGCGGCCCCCTGGTAAGGCTCGATCGCGGAGGGGTGCGAGTGCGACTCCATCTTGAACACCGCCGCCAGGCCGTCTCCGATGTCGACCGCGCCGGCGTCCTGGCCCGGGCCGACGAGGATCCGCGGTCCCTCGGTCGGCATCGTCCGGAGATGGACCTTCGAGGACTTGTACGAGCAGTGCTCGGACCACATCGCGGCGTACATCGCGAGCTCGTCGCGGTTCGGGTCGCGACCGAGGGCGGCGCGGATCGCCTCGAGCTCCTCGTCGGTGAGCCCGAGCGCCACGTGCAGCGCCGACGCGTTCACGGCGCGACGCGCGCGAGCGCGGACGAGAGCAACGACGCGAACATGGGCTGGCCGCCCGTCGCCCCGACGTCGGGATCCACCGCGTGTTCGGGGTGCGGCATGAGCCCCACCACGTTGCCGGTGTCGTTGCGGATGCCGGCGATCGCGTTCGAGGCGCCGTTCGGGTTGTGCTCCTCGTCGACCGACCCGTCGCTCGCGCAGTAGCGAAGGACCACGAGCCCGTCCGCCTCGATCCGCGCGAGCTCGTCTCCCGAGGCGACGAACCGCCCTTCCCCGTGCTTGACGGGGACCCTGAGGACCTCGCCGATCACCAAGCCGTCCGTGAGCGGCGAGACCGACGTCTCGACCCGAACGTCCACCCAGCGGCAGACGAACCTCAGCTGCCGGTTCCGGACGAGCGCGCCGGGAAGCAGCCCGGCCTCGCACAGGATCTGGAACCCGTTGCAGATCCCGACGACGGCACCTCCCGCGTTCGCGAACGCCGCCACCTCGTCCATCACTGGCGAGAACCGGGCGATCGCCCCGCACCGCAGGTAGTCGCCGTAGGAGAACCCTCCCGGCAGGATCAGCGCGTCGACGCCTCGAAGGTCGCGTTCGGCGTGCCACAACGGAACGCCCTCGCCGCCCATGAACGCCACCGCACGGAGCGCATCCCGATCGTCGAGCGAGCCCGGGAAGGTCACGACGCCGATCCTCGGCCGCTCGCTCACGACCCGTCCTCCGTGCGCTCGGCGATGTCGACCACGTCGAACGACTCGATCACCGGGTTCGACAGGAGGCGTTCGGCCATCCGGCGCACCTGGTCCTCGGCCGCCTGGGCGCCCTCGGCCTCGAGATCGAGCTGGACGTACCGGCCGACCCGCACGCCGGACACGTTCGTCCAGCCGAGCGCCGGCAGCGAGCCCTCTACGGCCTTGCCCTGCGGGTCGAGGAGTCCTTCCTTCAGCGAGACGACGATCTGCGCGCGGTATCTCACGGCTCGTCGTCGACCACTCGCTCTGACCCGCCCAACCGCTCTGACCCGCCCAACCGCTCTGACCCGCCCGCACCCATCCGGCGCCGGTAGTCCTCGAACGGCTCACCCGCGATCCGCTCGTACGCCTCGACGTACGTGGCGGCCGTCCGCTCCACCACGTCCGCCGGCAGCGCGGGCGGCGGCGGCTCGTGGTCCCAGCCGCTCGCGTCGAGCCAGTCGCGGACGTACTGCTTGTCGAACGAGGGCTGCGACCTCCCGGCCTCGTACCCGTCCGCCGGCCAGAACCGGGAGGAATCCGGGGTCAGCACCTCGTCGATCAGGATCAGCTCGCCATCCGCGAACCCGAACTCGAACTTCGTGTCCGCGACGATGATCCCCCGCTCGGCCGCGATGCCGGCCCCGCGCTCGTACAACGCGATCGTGACTTCGCGGAGGCGTTCGGCGAGGCCACGCCCGATCAGCTCCACGGTCTCCTCGAACGTGAGCGGCAGGTCGTGCCCCTCGGCCGCCTTCGTGGTCGGCGTGAAGATCGGCTCCGGGAGCTTGGACGCCTCGTCGAGGCCCGGCGAGAGCGGCACGCCGCAGACATGACCCTCGGCGCGGTACTGCTTGAGGCCGGAGCCCGTCAGGTACCCGCGGGCGACGCATTCGACCGGGATCACCTCCGCGCGCTTCGCGAGCATCGCCCGTCCGGCGAGCGACGGATCGCTCCCGAACGGCTCCGGGAACTCGCGCGGATCCGCGCTCACGAGATGGTTGGCGATGACGTCGGACGTGCGCTCGAGCCAGAACAGCGTGAGACCGGTGAGGACCCGGCCCTTGTCCGGGATGACGTCGGGGAGCACGACGTCGAACGCGCTGATGCGGTCGGTCGCGACCAGCAGGAGCCGCTCCCCAAGGTCGTACACGTCGCGGACCTTGCCGCGAGCGTGCAGACGGGCGGCGGCCTCGCTCATCGTTCGCGGACCGCGACCTTCTCGAGCCGGTCGAAGACGGCGTCGAGGTTCGAGAGCGCGCGCGCCGGCTCGAACAGCTCGTCGAGCGAGACCCGGCTCATCACCTCCGCGTTCGCCTCGAGCTCGTCCCGGAAGCTCACGCCCTCGTCCCAGGCGCGCGCGGCCGAGGCCTGCACGATCGCGTAGGCGTCGTCGCGAGCCATCCCCGACTCGACGAGCGCGAGCAGCACGTCCTGGGAGAACGCGAGGCCGCCGCCGACCTCCAGGTTCACGCGCATGCGTTCGGGGTCGACACGGAGTCCTTCGAGGATCTCGGTCGTCTCCGCGAGCATGAAGTCCAGCGCGATCGTCGCGTCCGGCAGGATCACTCGCTCGGCCGAGGAGTGCGAGATGTCGCGCTCGTGCCACAGCACCTGGTTCTCGAGCGCGACCTGCAGGTCGCCGCGTACCACGCGCGCGAGACCCGTGATCCGCTCGCACCGGACCGGGTTCCGCTTGTGCGGCATGGCGCTCGAGCCCTTCTGGCCCTCGGCGAACGGCTCCTGCACCTCCCGAACCTCAGTCCGGGCGAGATGCCGGATCTCCGTCGCGATCGCATCGAGCGTCGACGCCGTGATCGCGAGCGCGCCCACGAGCTCTGCGTGGCGGTCGCGAGGGACGATCTGGCTCGACGCCTCGGCGGGGCGCAGTTCGAGCCGGGCGCAGACCTCCTCCTCGATCCGCGGATCCACGTGCGCGTAGGTGCCGACCGCGCCGCTGATCGCGCCGACGCTCACGCTCTCGCGTGCCCGGCGCAGGCGCTCCCGATCGCGATCGAGCTCGAACGCCCACAGCGCGACCTTGTGCCCGAAGCTCGTCGGCTCGGCCACGACGCCGTGGGTCCGGCCCGCCATCACGGTGTCGCGCTGGGCGAGCGCGAGTCGCTTGGTCGCCGAGAGCAGCCGTTCGAGCCGTTCGAGCACCAGGTCGCAGGCGGCTCGGAGCTGGAGCGCGAGCCCCGTGTCGAGCACGTCGGAGGAGGTGAGGCCGAAGTGCACCCACCGCCCGGCCGGCCCCACGGACTCGGCCACCACCTGCACGAACGCTGCCACGTCGTGCCTGGTGACGAGCTCGACCTCGCGGACGCGTTCGGCGTCGAAGGACGCCCTCTCACGGATCTGGCGAGCGTCGGCGTCGGGCACCACGCCGAGCCGCGCCCAGGCCTCGGCGACGAGCAGTTCGATCTCGAGCCAGTGCCCGAGCTTGGCCTCCTCGGACCACACCGCGGCCATCTCGGGAAGCGTGTACCTGGGGATCATCGGTGGGGGGGTTCGGGGGGCTCAAGAAGCGAGCGCACACGCGCGAGCGGTAGCCCCCCGATCGGGAAGGAGGCCGGGCGGCCCGTCACAAGCGCAGGCCCTCCGCCAGGTCGTCCTTGAACCTCCACAGGCGCTTCTGCACGTCGGGGTCGGCGATGCCGACGATCTCGGCGGCGAGCACCGCCGCGTTGATCGCGGCGTCCACGCCTACGGTGGCGACCGGGACACCCGACGGCATCTGCGCGGTCACGTACAGCGCTTGCTCGCCGCCCATCTGCTCCGTCGCGACCGGCACTCCGATCACCGGCACGATCGTCCGCGCGGCGACGGCCGCCGCGAGGTGACCCGAGATGCCGGTCGTGCAGACCACCACCTTCAGCCCCCGTTCGAACGCGGTCCGCGCGTACTCGTCGACGAGGTCGGGATTGCGAGGGGACGACATCACGCGGACCTCGTGGGCGACCTCGAGCTTTTCGAGGATCGCGGCGGCCTGCTGCATCAACGTGAGCTCGGCCGGGGACGCCGCCAGCACGCCGACGACGGGTGCCGGCTCGCTCATGTCCCCTCCTCCTTCGCCGCCCGTGCCGCGATGTCCGTGCGGTGGGAGCGCCCCTCGAACGCCACGAGCGACGCGGCCTCGTACGCGCGCTCGCGAGCCTCGGCCAGCGAGCGCCCGACGGCGCTCACCGAGACGACCCGTCCACCGGCCGTGACCACTCTACCCCGACGCTCCGCCGTCCCGGAGTGGAAGACGGTCGCGCCGTCGACCGAGGCGGCCGCGTCGAGGCCGGCGATCTCGAACCCGGTCCGGTGATCCCCCGGATAGCCGTCCGAGGCGAGGACCACGGCGACGCACGCCGCAGCCTCGAGGTCTACCTCGCTCTCGCCCAGATCCCCTCGCGCGCAGCGGAGGAGGACATCGGCCGGGTCGGTCGCCAGCAGCGGCACCAGCGCCTGGGTCTCCGGGTCGCCGAACCGGCAGTTGAACTCGAGGACCTTCGGGCCCTCGTCGGTCAGCATCAGCCCCGCGTACAGCACGCCGCGGTACGGAACCCCGTCCTCCGCCATCGCGCGCACGGTGCGCTCGAGCACGTCGACGCGGATCCGCTCTGCGGTCGGGCCGTCGACGAACGGCACCGGTGAGTACGCGCCCATCCCTCCCGTGTTCGGGCCGGTGTCGCCGTCGCCGATGCGCTTCGCGTCCTGCGCGAACCCGAGCGGGGCCACGTGACGGCCGTCGGTCAGCGCGAACGCGGACACCTCCCGTCCCTCCAACCGTTCCTCGACCACGACGATCGAGCCCGCGTCGCCGAACGCCCCCCGCCCGAGGGCGGCCTCGACCGCGTCCGCGGCCTCCTCGCGCGTCTCGGCGACGACGACGCCCTTGCCGCCCGCCAGGCCATCGGCCTTGACGACGGCCGGTCCGCCGCCGAGCTCCTCGTCGAGGAACGACAGGACCTCGCGGGGGTCGGCCTCCCAGTCCGTCCGTGTGTACGTCGCCGAACGCGCCGTCGGAACGCCCGCCCGGCGCATCAGATCCTTGGCGAACGCCTTGGAGCCCTCGAGCCGCGCGGCCGCCGCCGAGGGTCCGAACACCGGAACGTCGTGCGCGTCCATCTCGTCGGCGAGTCCCGCCACCAGCGGGGCCTCGGGACCGACCAGGACGAGGTCGACACGCTCGCGCCGCGCGAGGTCCGTGAGACCCGAGTGATCGTCGAGCGGCACGTCGATGCAGCGAGCGACCTGCGCGATGCCGGGATTCCCGGGCGCGGCGAACACGTCCGTGACCGAGCCGTCTCTCGCCAGTCGCCACGCGAGGGCGTGCTCACGCCCGCCCCCTCCGACGACGAGCACCCTCATCCAGTTGCCGGGGGGCTAGCGCTCGCGCCCTCGCGCTCGCTTCTTGAGCCCCCCGTACCCCCCGCAGGCACGAGGCTCTGTTCGCGGCCGGGACCGACCGAGACGACGCCGACTGGGACGCCGGCGAGGTCCTGGAGCCGGTCGACGTACTTCCGGGCGGCGGCGGGCAGCTCGCCGAACGACGTCACCGTGCCGACGACTTCATCCCACCCCTCGAGCTCCTCGAAGACCGGCTCGGCCCGATGGAACAGCGACTGATGGGGCGGGACGTCCTCGAACGTCTCGCCGTCCGCGCGATACGCGGTGCAGACCTTCAGCGACTCGAAGCCCGAAAGCACGTCGAGCTTGGTCAGGAACAGCTCGGTGAGGCCGTTCACGCGCGACGCGTACCGAAGGAGCACGGCGTCGAACCACCCGCACCGCCGCTTGCGGCCGGTCACCGTTCCGAACTCGTGACCGCGTTCGCCCAGCCGCTCGCCGTCCGGCCCGAGGTCCTCCGTCGGGAACGGTCCCGCGCCGACGCGCGTCACGTACGCCTTCGTGATGCCGATCACGCGCTCCACGTCGCGCGGACCGATCCCCGCCGACGCGAGCGCGGAGCCGGCGACCGGGTTCGAGGATGTGACGAACGGATAGGTGCCCTTGTCGAGATCGAGCATCGTGCCCTGCGCGCCTTCGAGGAGGACGTTCTTGCCGTCGCGCAGGGCGTCGTCGAGGAGCTTCGAGGTGTCGGCGACGTGCGACCGGAGGCGTTCGGCGTAGCGCAGGTAGTCCTCGACGATCGTCTGCGGCACCAGCGGGAGCCGTCCGTACACCTTCGTGAGGATCTGGTTCTTCTCCCACAGGACGACGTCGAGCTTCTCCCGGAGGATCTCCTCGTCGAACAGGTCCTGGATCCGCAGGCCGATCCGCGCGGCCTTGTCCGCGTACGCCGGGCCGATCCCGCGCTTCGTCGTCCCGAGCGCGTTCTTGCCCAGGAACCGCTCGGTCACGCGTTCGAGCTCGAGGTGGTACGGCATGATCATGTGGCAGTTGCCCGAGATCACGAGCCGCGACGGGTCGATCCCCATCGCCGCGAGCCCGTCCATCTCGTCGAGAAGGACCTTCGGGTCGACGACGACCCCGTCGGCGATCACCGAGGTGATGTGCGGATACAGGATCCCCGAGGGGATCAGCTGGAGCTTGAGCGTGTGCCCCTCGGCCAGGATCGTGTGGCCGGCGTTGTTGCCGCCCTGGTACCGGACGACGAGATCCATCCGGTCGGCGAGGTAGTCGGTCGCCTTGCCCTTGCCCTCGTCCCCCCACTGGGTCCCGACGACGATCGAGGCCGGCATCAGGAGCCGAGTCTATCCGGGCGCGACGCTGGCCCCGCCCGACCGGGCCTACGCGCGCTCGATGCGGAAGCTGATCCGGACCTGCGTGTGGTACTCGGAGATCGAGCCGTCGTTCACGACCGCGCTCGTGCCGAGGATGTCCATCGATTCGATGCCTCGGATCGTCTTGGCCGCCTCGGTCAGCGCCTGATGCGCGGCGTCACGCCACGACTCCGACGACACGCCGACCAGGTCGATCGTCTTGATGACCGCCATCGCCATCACCCTCCTTGTCCCTCGTTGTAGACGTCGATGAACCGCCGGTAGTTGGCGGCGATCTGCTTGGCGGCCTCCTCGCGCCCGAGGTTGCCGTCCACGAACCCCTTCAACGGATCCCACCAGATGGAGCGCCCGATCGCGAACCCGATGTAGCCGGGCACGCCCGAGCCCATCCGCAGCCAGTGGTCGACCGCGTCGTCGTTCGCGCCCCGCCCGAGCACGACGCACGCGACGCCGTCGCGGCCGTCGCGCCGGGTCGCCGCCGAGATCGTCTCGCAGTCCTCTCGGCGGTCGATCCCCTCGATCTTCCAGATGTCGGGCTCGACCCCGGAGTCCTGCAGCTCCTCGATCGAGGTCTTCATCAACGCGGGCCGGTCCTGCGAGTCCCACTTCTGCTCGTCCCCGCCCGCCGACTCGATCTGCTCCGGCGTCGCCGGCACCAGGAGCTCGAACAGGAACGTCCGATCGTGCTCGTGCAGCCAGTCGCCGAGGCGCTTCAGCCGGCCCGTCTGCCGCTCGTTCATGCCGAGGTCGCCCTCGGGGTTGTAGCGCACGAGGACCTTCGAGAAGCTCGGGTCGAACGACTCGATGTGCGCCCCGAACTCGTCCCCGTACTGGAAGTCGAACTCGTCCTGGCCGCTCTTCTCGACGGGCATCGCGAGCCGGAAACCCGCCGCCTTCCCGTCCCGGGCGATGTCGGCGCCGAACTGCTCGTCGACCAGGACGCCGGCCGACCCGGCATCTACCCCTTCGTCGAGCGCCCGCCGCGCGCCCTCGTAGATCACGCGCTTCGCGTCCGAGATCCGCGCGGTCTCCTCCTCGTTCGGCTCCCCCGCGACCCCGAAGAACTTCTTCTGGAACGACCCGCGGTGATCGAACGCCAGGATGTACAGCGGCTTGTCGTACCCGAGCTCCATGCGCTCCTCCGTTCGCTAGGGCTGCTCGAAGTCGTTCGTCGGCTCGAGGATCTGGACGGGGATCGGATCCGCCTCCCTCTTGAACAGCGCCGAGTGCGACGGGGAGCAGACCACGAACCCGTAGTGCATGGGAACCGCGAGATCGGGCCGCATCGACTTCACGAGTCCCGCTGCCTCGCGGTAGTCCATCGTGTAGGTGCCGCCGATCGGAACCATCGCGACCTGCGTCTTCAGCGTCTCGAGCTCGGGCAGCGCGTCGGTGTCACCCGCGTGGTAGTAGGTGTGCCCCCCGAGCTCGATCACGTACCCGACCCATCCGTTCCTCTGCGGATGCATGTCGAGGCGTTCCTCGACGATGTTGTAGGCGGGAACGGTCTCGAAGCGCACGCCGGCCACCTGGTGCGCCTCGCCGGGGCCGACCGCGGTGACCGAACCCGAGAGCTCGTCCGCGATGTCCTTCGGGGCCACGATCACGGTGCCGTCGGTGCGCAGCCGCTCGATCTCGCGCGGCTGGAAGTGGTCGTGGTGCGCGTGGGTGAGGAGGATCAGGTCCGCGGGAGGATCGTCCTCGGACGTGCCCCACGGATCGATGTACACGACGAGGTCGTCCTCCGCGTACCGGAACGCCGCCTGCCGGAACCAGGTGAACCGCTCGAGCATGACGCCTCCTTCGGTCCGTCTCCCCCCAAGTAGTCTTGCAAATCGTCGTGGAGATACGCGAGCCGGTCGAGACGCAGGGGGCCGTTCGGGCCTCGATCTCGCTGCTCAGGCGCAACCCGGACTTCCGGCGCCTGTACCTGGCGTCGGTCATCTCGCTCGGCGGCGACTGGTTCCTGCTGATCGCGCTCCTCGGGCAGGTCCTCGAGCTCACGGAACAGGCGCTCATGGTCGCGTTCGTGATCGCGGCGCAGGACCTCACGTACTTCCTGGCGTCGCCGTTCGCCGGCGTGCTCGTCGACCGCCTCGATCGGCGGCGCCTCATGATCGTCTGCGATCTCGCCCGAGCCGCCATCGTGCTGGGGTTCCTGCTCGTCCGGAGCGAGGACCAGGTCTGGATGCTGTTCGTGCTCCTGGCGGCGACGGCGTCGTTCGGTGCCGTGTTCGAACCCGCGGCGCATGCGGCATTGCCCAACGTCGTCGAGGAGCGCGACCTGTCCACGGCGAACGCGCTGTCGGGATCGCTCTGGGGAACGATGCTCGCGGTCGGCGGAGCCCTGGGAGGCCTCGTGGCCGGGGTGTTCGGGCGCGACGCCGCGATCGTCGTCGACTCGCTGTCGTTCGTGCTCTCCGCCGTCCTGATCGTCCGCGTTCGAAGGCGATTCTCCGAGGAGCGCTCGGCTCGCGAGCACGGCGCCAGCATCCGCGAGGACACCGTGGAGACGGTTCGGTACGCGCGGAAGGACCACCGGGTCCTCGCGCTCCTCGCCGTCAAGTTCGGATGGGGGATCGCCGGTGGCGTCCTCGTCTTGCTCCCGCTGCTCGCGATCGACGAGTTCGACGCCGGAGAGGTCGGCCTCGGGATGTTGATGATGGCTCGAGGGATCGGGGCGCTGATCGGACCGTTCGTCGGAAGGGCCGTGATCGGCCCGCAGGACCGAAAGCTGTTCGGCGCGATCGGCGGCGCGCTCGCCGTCTTCGGCGTCGGGTACGCGCTGCTCGGGCTCGCGCCCGGGCTCGTGCTGGCGATGGGCGCGGTGCTGCTCGCCCACGTCGGCGGAGGCGCGCAGTGGACGCTGTCGTCGTACGGCCTCCAGCGGATCGTGCCCGACCGGATCCGCGGCAGGATCTTCGCGTTCGACTTCATGCTCGTCACGCTCACGTTCGGCCTGTCGAGCATCTTGACCGGCTGGCTGGCCGACGCTCTCGGCCCGACGGTCACCGCGCTCATGATGGGTTCGACCGCGCTCGGTTGGGCCGTCGTCTGGACGTGGCTGACGAGCGGCGTCCGTCGCGCGACGATGCTCGATGGATGCGGCCCAGCCCCGGAAGGCGCCGTCGTCGGTTCGGCGCAGGCTTCGCCCTGAGCCGAAGCTCCTAGGCCTCCGGCGTACCCGGAGGCGGGGGCGGGGTGCCGCTCGGCTCGGGGGGTGCCGGCGCTCCCGCGGGAGGAGCGGCCGGTCCGCCTGCGGGAGGAACCTCAGGCCCGCCGAACGTGACCGCAGGACCCTGGTCGCCGAAGCTCACCTGCGGAGCGCCTGCCTCCCTCAGCGCGTCCTCGACCTCGAAGAACTCCTCTTCCTCGAAGTTGAAGATCGATGCGATCGCGACGGAGGGGAACTGCTTGACCCGCTCGTTGTAGTCGCGGACGTTCGCGTTGTAGAAGCGGCGCGCGGTCTGGAGTCGGTCCTCGGTGTTGGCGAGCTCGCTCTGCAGCGCGAGGAAGTTCTGGTTCGCCTTCAGGTCGGGGTAGGCCTCGGCCACCGCGAGCAACTGGCGCAGCGCCGCGACGAGCGGGCCCTCGGCCGCCGCCTGTTCGGCGGGAGATCCGGTCGCCGAGGTCGCCGCCGCGCGAGCCTTGGTCACGTTCTCGAAGACCGCCCGCTCGTGCGAGGCGTAGCCGCGCACCGTCTCGACGAGGTTGGGGATCAGGTCGTACCGCCGGCGCAGTTCCGTGTCGATGTTCGCCCACGCGTCCTTGATCAACTGCTTCTGGGAGATGAACCGGTTGTACGAGACGACGCCGAAGATCAGGACCAGGAGGAGGATGCCGCCGATGATCGCGAGTGGTAGGCCCACGGCCGAGTCCTTTCTGAACGGTCGAGGCGGAAGCGTAGCCCCTCCTACGCGGAACGACGAGCGGGCTCAGACGGGTTCGCCGGCTCCCGGATCGTGGACCACGTGACCGGCAGCGGTGCGACCGTGCAGCAGCGACCGGAGGTCGTCGAGGCGGCCGAGCACGTCCGCGACCGAGGGTGGCCTCGTGGGCGCCCCGTAGATCATCAGGAGCCGGCCGCTCACCTCGAACCCCCACTCCTCGCCCCCCTCGACGAGCCAGTCCCCCACAGCGGCCACCAGGGTGCGCGCCTGATCCGCATCGTCACAGCGGACCAGGAACGACGAGGCCACGGGCCCGGCGTCGAGATCGACCTCGTCGAGCGGCGCCTGCGCGGCGAGCCGCAGGACGAACGGGACCGGCTCGGCGACGATCGGCGGTCCTTCGGCCGAGATCGTGGCGATCGCGCACGAGAGCCGTCCGCGCGGGCCCGCGTCGGGCTTCGACGTCTCGTTCGGCATCGCCCTCATCGCGTACGTGTACTCGAACGCCTTCACCTCGACCCCGCGCCAGGTGCCCCACCGAACCTCGCCGACGCGGCCGTCCGTCCCCCGCCCGAACAGCGTCAACGGGTATGCGAGGAGGCCGAACGGGTCCGAGGGCTCGCGCCGCAGCCCGAGGGTCGCCGCCTCGCCGACCACGGCCTCGCTGCGCATCCTCGACTTCATCGTCCGCGTGATGGCGAAGGCCGAGACGACGAACACGGCGAGCACGAGGATGGGGGGAAGCACCTTCATCAGGAGCGCGCCGACGAACGCGCCCGAGACGATCGCCGCGACCCGCAGCCACCGGTTCATGCGATCACTATCGGCCGCTGAGCGACGGGGGATGAGGACGCCCCCGGACCCTCACGAGCTTTCGGGTACGTCCCCTTCCCACCTGAAACTCAGCAGGCTCCGGAGCGGGACGATCTCGGCACCCGGTCCGGCCGCCTTCAGTCGATCCAGCAGCTCGCGCTCGAGCTCCTCGGTCCGGCGCCGCATCCGGTCCAGCTGCTCGCGCATCTCGATGAACAGCTTCACGCCGGCGAGGCTGACGCCCTCCTGTTGCGTGAGCTCCTGGATCATCCGGATGCGCTCGATGTCGCGCTCGGAGTACCGTCGCGTGTTGCCCGACGTTCGCGCGGGCATGAGCAGCCCGCGCCGCTCGTACATGCGCAGCGTCTGCGGATGGACCCCGGAGAGCTCGGCCGCCACGCTGATGATGTAGACGGCGCGCTCCTGCGTGGGTCGAGGCCGAGGCGTCCTACGCCCACGTTCGCCCTTCCCGCTCAAGCCTCCACCCCCAGTCGCTTCCTCGGCGACTCCCGCTCGACGTCCCTGAGCTGCTTCAGCAGCTCCTTCTCCTTCTTCGAGAGCTTCCTCGGCACCTCCACGTTGACGGTGACGAGCAGATCGCCACGTACCGCCTCGCTTCGGCGCGCCCTTCCCCTTCAACCGGAACGTCCTGCCGTTCTGCGTCCCTGCCGGGACCTTCATCGTCACCGGCCCGTTCAACGTGGGGACCCGGACGTTGGATCCGAGCGCCGCCTCGACGTACGTGAGCGGCAGCTCCAGCACGAGGTCGTTCCCCTTGCGGCCGAAGATCGGATGCGGCTGGACCCGCACGCGCACGTACAGGTCCCCGGGCTGACCGCCCGCGGGACCGGGCTCCCCCCGTCCCGCGAGGCGGATGCGGGCGCCGTCCTTCACGCCGGCCGGGATCTTCACCTGGAAGCTCCGCACCCGTCGCTGGGTCCCCGAACCACGGCACGTGGGGCACGGCGTCTCGACGACCCGACCGGACCCGTGGCAGCGGGGACAGGTCTGGCTCATCTGGAACGGACCCTGGTTCACGGCGATCGCCCCGGACCCCCGGCACTGCGGGCAGTCGATCGGGTTCGAGCCGGGCGCGGCGCCGGAGCCGTGACACGTCTCGCACGGCGCCGGACCCTGGATCCTCACCGACTTCGTCGCTCCACTCATCGACTCGTCGAACGAGACGGTCAGCTCGGTCTCGAGATCGGCGCCCCTGGCCGGCTGCGTCCTGGCCCGTCGCCCCGAACCACCGAACAGACCTCCGAACAGGTCCCCGATGTCACCCATGTCCTCGAAGCGCACGCGCGCCCCGCCCGGGAAGCCGCCCCCGCCGGGGAACCCGCCGCCTCCGCCACCGGGGAACCCACCGGCGCCGAATCCGGAGGCGGCCATGTCCCGGACCTGGTCGTACTGCGTCCGCTTCTCCTCGTCGCCCAGGACGTCGTGGGCCGCCGAGATCTCCTTGAACCGATCCTCGGCGGCCTCGTTCCCGGGGTTCGCGTCGGGGTGGTGCTGCTGAGCGAGCTTGCGGTACGCCTTCTTGATCTCGGCGGCGGTCGCGTTCTTCGCAACGCCGAGGACCTGGTAGTAGTCCTTCTCGAACCACTCGCGGCGGACGTCGCCGTTCACGGCGACCTCCTCAGCTCCGCTCGACGCGCACGCTCGCCGGCCGGATCACGGTGCCGCGGAGCCGGTACCCCGGCCGGAACACCTCGACGACCTTCGGCTCCCCACACCGTCGCCCGTCTGCATCATCGCCTCGTGCTCGAGCGGGTCGAACACCTTGCCCTCGGCCTCGACGCGCTCGAGCCCTTCGGCCCGAAGCGTCTCGGCGAGCTTGGCGTACACGAGCTCGACGCCCTTGCGGAACGCCTCGAAGTCCGGCTGGCGTTGGGCGGCGATCAGAGCGAGATCGAACTCGTCGACGACCTCCAGCAGGCGCTGGACGAACCGCTGCATCTCGGCGTCGACGAGCCGCTCCTGGGAGCGCGTCATCCGCTTGCGGTAGTTCTCGAACTCGGCCTGAAGCCGCTGCAGGTGGTCGCGGTACTCCGCGACCTCCTCGCGAGCCTGCTCGAGCTCGTCTCCGGAAGCGGCCGGGGCAGCAGGACCGGACGTATCAGCCGGCTCCGAGGAGGCGGGAGCCGACTCGGCGCCCGAGGCCGGGGCGGCGACGGCCTGCTCGGCCGGCGCCTCCCCCTCGTGGTACCGGCGCTTGTCGACGACGCGGACCTTCGGCCGCTCGTCGTCGCGCTCGCGCTCGTCGTGCTCGGTCACCTGTCTGCCTTCTTCTGGGCGCCCTTGATCTGGATCTTCGTGGGCTTCGCCTTCTCGATCTTGGGAACCTCCACCGTGAGGACCCCGTCGTCGAAGCGGGCGTCGACCTTGCCGGTGTCCACCTGCGGCGGCAGGGTCACGGCGCGGCTGAACGAGCCGTACCGGCGCTCGATCCGGTGGTAGCTCTCCTGCTTGACCTCCGAGGCGAACTCCCGCTTGCCGCCGACCGACAGCGTCGAGTCCTCGACGGAGACCTCGACGTCCTCGGCCTTGATGCCGGGCAGCTCGACGGTCACGACGACCCTCTCGTCGGTCTCGTACACGTCCATCGCCGGCATCCACGGCGCCTGGCGGTCACGGCCGAACGCCCGCTCGATGATCCGGTCGAACCGGTCGTCGAACAGCCGGATGTCCGGCAGCTGATCGCCCCAGAGCATGATCCTGTCCTTCATCGCTCTCCTCCTTCGTCCACGATCTCGCCTTCGACCACGTCGTCCTCAGCTTCGCCGCCCGCCGACGCGCCCGCGTCGCCGGGCGGCGCGCCCCCACCGCCGGCGGCCGCCGCCTGCTGCGACTCGGCCGTCTGCTGGTACATCGACTGACCGATCTCCTGGAACTTTTGCATCACGGCGTCGGTGCCGGCCTTGACCTTCTCGACGTCCTCGCCCTTCAGCGCTTCCTTCAGCTCCTCGTTCAGCTTCGCGAGTTCGGCGCGGTCGCTCTCCTGCACCTTGTCGCCCCACTCCTCGAGCGACTTGTCCACTTGGTAGGAGAGCTGATCGCCGGCGTTGCGCGCCTCGGCCGCCTCGCGCCGGGTGTGGTCCTCGGCAGCGAACTTCTCGGCGTCGGTCACCATGCGGTCGATGTCCTCCTTGGACAGCGCCGTCCCGCCGGTGATCGTCATCGCCTGCTCCTTGCCGGTCGCCATGTCCTTGGCGGACACGTTCACGATCCCGTTGGCGTCGATGTCGAACGCCACCTCGATCTGCGGCATGCCGCGCGGCGCCGGCGGGAGCCCGGTCAGCATGAACTTGCCGAGCGAGCGCACGCCGGGCGAGTAGACGGTCTCCGCCTCGCCCTGCAGGACGTGGATCTCCACGTTGGTCTGGTTGTCGTCGGCCGTGGTGAAGATCTCCGACTTGCGGGTGGGGATCGTCGTGTTGCGCTCGATCAGCTTGGTGAAGATCCCGCCCTTGGTCTCGACGCCGAGCGTCAGCGGCGTCACGTCGAGGAGCAGGATGTCCTTGACGTCGCCCTTCAGGACTCCGGCCTGGATCGCGGCGCCGACCGCCACGACCTCGTCGGGGTTCACGCCCTTGTGCGGCTCCTTGCCGCCCGTCAGCTCCTTGACGAGCTCCAGGATCATCGGCATGCGCGTCGATCCGCCGACGAGGATGATGTGGTCGATCGTCTCGACGCTCTTGCCCCAGTCCTTCACCGCGAGCTCGAACGGCTCGCGGCACCGCTGGACGAGGTCTTCGGTCATGCGCTCGAACTCGCTGCGCGAGAGCTTCATCTCCAGGTGGAGCGGCCCCTCGGACCCGGCGGAGATGAACGGGAGGTTGATCGTGGCCTCGGTGACCTGCGACAGCTCGATCTTCGCCTTCTCGGCGGCCTCCTTCAGCCGCTGCAGGGCCATCCGGTCCGCGCCGAGGTCGATGCCGTAGTTGTTCTTGAACTCCTTGACCATCCAGTCGATGACCCGCTGGTCCCAGTCGTCCCCGCCGAGATGTGTGTCGCCGTGGGTCGACTTGACCTCGAACACGCCTTCACCGATCTCGAGCAGCGACACGTCGAAGGTGCCGCCGCCGAGGTCGAAGACGAGGATCGTCTGGTCGTGCTGCTTGTCCAGGCCGTAGGCGAGGGCAGCCGCCGTCGGCTCGTTGATGATCCGCAGGACCTCGAGCCCGGCGATCTGGCCGGCTTCCTTGGTGGCCTGCCGCTGCGAGTCGTCGAAGTACGCCGGAACGGTGATCACGGCCTGGGTGACGTTGTCGCCCATGTACGCCTCGGCATCTCGCTTCAGCTTGCCGAGGATCTGCGCAGAGATCTCCTGCGGCGTCCACTGCTTGCCGTCGACCTCGAGATCCCACTCCTTCGAGCCCATCTCGCGCTTGACCGACCGGACCGTCCGGTCCGGGTTGGTGATGGCCTGGCGCTTGGCGACCTCGCCGACGAGGATCTCCCCGTTCTTGGAGAACCCGACCACCGAGGGGGTGGTACGGGAGCCTTCGGCGTTCGGCACGACGGCCGGCTCGCCGGCCTCCAGCACCGCGACCACGGAGTTCGTGGTTCCAAGATCGATCCCGACCGCTCGCGTCATCGTGCGTGCCCCTTCCTCGCTGTCTTCAGTGGTCCTGCATGATAGAACCTGAGTGCCTCGCTATCAACCTCGGGTCCGATCGAGACTATTCCCAGGCACGGAGCCTTCCTGCATGTGCCTGACCCCTCCGGGGTATGCTCGCCCCGATGCTCGTGCGGGCCGCGGTCCTCCTCCTGCTGGTCGCCGCCGCATTCGGCCTCGCGGCACGCAGGGCCGGCCTGCTGACCAGGATGGTCCGGCTCGGCCGACCGGTCGACCGGCGCGGCGACGTTGCCACCCGCGTGAGCCGGGAGGCCACCGAGGTGCTCGGGCAGCGGAAGCTGCTGCAGCGCATCGGCCCGGGGCTCATGCACGCCCTGATCTTCTGGGGCTTCCTGATCCTGCTGACGACGATCCTCGAGGTGGGCGGCCAGGTCGTCGATCCGGCGTTCGAGCTGCCGATCGTCGGCGGAACGCGGTGGCTGGGCTTCCTCCAGGACCTGTTGGCCGTCGGCGTCCTCGTCGGGATCGCGCTCGCCCTCGCGATCCGACTCGGTCAGCGCCCCGAGCGGTTCGTCGGGAGCCACGGCGCCGACGCCTACCGGATCCTCGGCTTGATCTTCTTGATCATCGCGACCCTGTTCCTCGCGCGGGGCGCCCGGATCGCGCTCGGGTACGCGCCCGACACGTGGTGGACCCCGGTCTCGACCACCGTCGCGGCCGCGCTCGGCTGGATGTCCGAGGGCCTGCAACGAGTGACGATGTGGACCGCGCTCTGGGTCCACCTGCTGATCATCCTCGGGTTCCTCGTCTACCTCGGCTACTCGAAGCACCTGCACATCGCGACGAGCGCGATCAACGTCTGGCTCTCGAACACCCGGCCGCGAGGGACGCTCGCTCCGATGCGGATCGATCTCGAGGCGGCCGAGGGCGACGTGTACCTCGGAGCCGCGGCCGTCACCGACCTGACCCGCAAGGAAGCCCTCGATCTCTACGCCTGCACGGAGTGCGGGCGCTGCCAGGCGGCCTGCCCGGCCTGGAACACGGGCAAACCGCTCTCGCCCAAGCTGCTCGTGATGAACCTGCGCGACCATCTGTTCGAACAGGGCCCGCGGCTGCTCGAGGCAGCGGGCAACGGGACCGAGGTCGAACCGGTCTCGCTCGTGCCGGAGGTCGTCGACGAGGAGGTGGTCTGGGCATGCACGACGTGCGGGGCGTGCATGCAGGAGTGCCCCGTCGACATCGAGCACGTCGACACGATCGTCGACCTGCGCAGGAACCTCGTGATGGCCGAGTCGCGCTTCCCCGCCGAGGCCGGGGCGATGCTCCGGAACCTCGAGAACACGAGCAACCCCTGGGGGCTTCCGCAGGATTCCAGGGCGGACTGGGCCGAGGGGCTCGGGGTCCGCGTGATCGGCGAAGACGAGCGCGCGCCCGAGTACCTGTACTGGGTGGGATGCGCGGGGTCGTTCGACGACCGCGCCAAGGCGATCTCGAGATCGGTGGTCCGGGTCCTCGAGCGCGCGAGGGTGTCGTTCGCGATCCTCGGTCCACGGGAGCTCTGCACCGGCGACCCGGCTCGAAGGATCGGCCACGAGTACCTGTTCCAGACGCTCGCCGAGCAGAACGTCGAGACGCTCGCGAAAGCGAACGTCACCACGGTGATCGCGAACTGCCCCCACTGCTTCAACACGCTCCGCAACGAGTACCCCGACTACGGGGGCCGGTTCGAGGTGATCCATCACTCGCAGCTGTTCGCACGGCTGATCGCCGAGGGACGGCTCCGGCCGGACGGGCCTCTCGAGGAGACCATCACGTACCACGACCCGTGCTACCTCGGACGCCACAACGACGTGTACCGCGACCCCCGCCGCGCCCTGAACTCGATCCCGGGCGTGGAGACCGTCGAGATGCCCAGACACGGCGAGCGAGCCCTCTGTTGCGGCGCCGGCGGCGCACGGATGTGGATGGAGGAGCGGATCGGGAAGCGGATCAATCAGGAGCGGGTGGAGGAGGCCGCCTCGACCGGCGCCGACACGGTCGCGGTCTCGTGCCCCTACTGCCTGGTCATGCTCGACGACGGCGCCCGGGCACGCGATGACGTCGGCCGGGTCGAGGATCTCGCGCAGGTGCTCGAGCGCTCGATCGGCGCCAGGTAGCGGGTCGGTCGGCGCGCGGTAACCCTCGATCGGACTCGTATCTCGGCGCGCCGTCGCCGCCGACCTCACGGCACGCCCCGCTCTCGGTCGAACGTTCAAGGCGACGCCCCGAACGACCGAAACAGTCCTAGGACGGATGGACCAGCATCCGCCGGACGGCCGGTGCCGGCCGGAGGGTGCCGAGGCCACGCCGAAGGCGGCGGCCAGACACGAGCGGCACGCCCCGGTCGAAGGACGGAGGACGGTGGACAGAGCGATGGCGCTGCGTGGCGCGGGCGGGCGACCGGCCCCGTCGGCCGACGTCGTCCGGCCGCTCGCCGAACTCGAGCGTGCCGTACGGACGTCGTCGATCGCGCTCGCGGCCGACGTCGCCGTCGAACGCGACCGCGCGATGCTCGCGTACGCGGTCCACGACGGGCTCACACAGGTCGTGACGGCTTCGCTGCTCGAGCTCGAGGCGCTCGCGCGCCGTGCCGAGATCGAGCCGGCGGAAGCGACCGCCGCGCTCCACGAGGCGGGTCGCGAGCTCCGACGGGCGCTCGGGGAGATCCGGGACGTCCTGGCGATGCTGACCCCACCCGAGAACGGGACGGCCGAGTCGCTCGAGCGAACGCTCGGCAGCGTGCTCGATCGGTGGCGGCTCCCCGCGACGTGGTCCGTCGAAGGCGATTTCACCTCGGTCCCGTCGCCGGTGCTCGAGGTCGCGTCGTCGGTGATCCGCGAAGCGGTGGCCAACGCCGCCAAGCACGCACAGACGGATCGAGTGAGCGTCCGGGTCCATGCTTCCGGCGGCGCCATCGAGGTCGCCGTCGAAGATCACGGGAAGGGATTCGAGGACGGACCGACGAGTGCGGGCCACCTCGGGCTCCAGATGATGCGCCGGCGCGTCGCGGACGCACACGGCACCTTGGACATCACGCCGGCGGAAGGAGGCGGGACCCTGGTGGTGGCCCGCCTGCCGATCGCCGACACGGGGGGTTCCCGATGAAGGTCCTGATCGTCGACGACCACGCGCTGGTGCGACGGGGCCTCGGCCACGTGGTGCGTGACTGCTTCCCCGAGGCGGAGGTCGTGGAGGCCCCGGATGCGGCCTCGGCGCTCGCGTTGATGGGGGACGGCGTCGAGATCGCGCTCGTCGACGTTCGCATGCCCGACTCGGACGGTCTCGAGCTGCTCCACGAGCTGAAGACCAGGTGGCCCGACGTGCCGGTCATCATGCTGACCTCGTTCGACCACGCGCACTACGTCCGTCGCGCGCTCGCTGAGGGCGCCGCCGGATACATGCTGAAGGACGCGACGCCCGAGGACCTCGAGCAGGCGATCAAGGTCGCGATCTCGGGCGGCGGCAACGTCTTGTCGCCGAAGGTGATCCAGAACCTGTTCGAGGCGACGGGAGCCGAGGCGTCGGCCACCGATGGGACACGCGGGTCGCGCTCGGCCGGTGTCCTCACCCAACGGGAGACCGACATCCTGGCGCTCCTGGCCGAGGGCAAGAGCAACCGGGACATCTCGCGGGCGTTGTACCTGTCCGAGAAGACCGTCAAGGCGCACCTCGCGGCCATCTTCCGCAAGCTCGGCGTGACGAATCGGACCCAGGCGGCGATGGCGGCCGTGTCGATGGGGATCGGACCGGACCTGCACATGGCGGACATCGGCAACCGCGTGATCGGCGGCGGAGGATAGGCGGAGATGCTCGAGAAGGAGCCCCGCGAAGCCCCGGCGGAGCCGGACCCCAACGACCGCGACGAACACGCCTACGAAGACACCTGGTACCGGGCGCTCAAGGCGCAGTGGGAGCGTCGCCACACGACCCAGGCGGCGTCGGACGACGGCGACCCACCGGCCTCGACGAGCTAGGTCCCGTCCTCGAACTCCTCGAAGAATCGGCTCGCGGTCGGTCCCCGTTGCCCCTGGTACTTCGAACGTCTGCCGGCGGACCCGTAGGGCACGTCGGCCGGCGTGCTGAGCCGGAAGAACGAGATCTGTCCGATCTTCATCCCCGGATAGATCGTGATCGGCAGGTTGGCGACGTTGGAGAGCTCGAGCGTCAGGTACCCGTTCCAGCCGGGATCCACGTACCCCGCCGTCGAATGGATCAGCAGGCCGAGTCGTCCGAGGCTCGATTTGCCCTCGAGCCGCGCCACGGTGTCGTCGGGCAGACGCACGCGCTCCACGGTCGACCCGAGCACGAACTCGCCCGGATGCAGGATGAACGGCTCATCTCCCTCGACGTCCACGAGCTCGGTGAGGTCCGGCATCTCGCGACGGACGTCGATGAACGGATACCGCGCGTTGGCGAACACGCGGAACTGCGAGTCGACGTGCAGATCCACCGACGAAGGCTGCACGCAGGCGTCGTCGAACGGATCGATCTCGATCCGGCCGGCTGCGACTTCTTTGCGGATGTCGACGTCCGACAGGATCATCGCGGCGCTCCTCACGCGCCCGGGCGGCCCGAGCGGGCTCTGGCTAGACTGTGTCCGCCCGGCCGTACGGTCGGACAACGCGGGCGTGGTTCAATGGTAGAACGCAAGCTTCCCAAGCTTGAAACGGGGGTTCGATTCCCCTCGCCCGCTCGCATCAGCCTCGATCCACCGGCCCTGAGCCGAGGATGACGGGCCCGGTCGGACACAGCTCGTAGAGCGGACAATCCTCGCACAGCGGGCGTCCGGCCTTGCAGATCTCGCGCCCGAGCCTGATCAGCCCGACGTGCAGCGGCGTCTTCAGCGGGTCGGCCACCGAGGCTTCCAGCAGCCGCTGAGCGCGTTCGGCCGAGGTCTTCGGGACGAGCCCCAGACGCGTCGCCACCCGGTGGACGTGCGTGTCCACGGGGATCGTCTCTCGTCCGAACGAGAACGCCATGACCACGGCGACGGTCTTAGGGCCGACCCCGGGGAGCGAGAGGAGGTAGTCCACGATCTCCTCGTCCGGCTTCGTGGCGAGAGCGGAGAGGTCGTAGCGGCCCTCGCGGACGAGGATCTCGCGGAGGATCGCCTGGATCCGAGCAGCCTTGGTGTTGGCGAGCCCGCCCGAGCGTATGGCGTCCGCGAGCTCGCCGACCGGCGCCTTCACGACGTCGTCCCACGTCGGGTACCGAGCGCGAAGGAGACCGAAGGCGCGCTCGGCGTTCAGGTCGCTCGTGTGTTGTGACTGCACCGTCAGGATGAGCTCGTCGAGCGGGTCGGACGCTCGGGGCGGCGACAGGTCGCCGAAGTGTCGTTCGAGCCGCCGGACGATCGCCCGGACGCGGCGTCCGTCCGGGGTCACGAGCCGGACGCGTGGTTGCGGAACTGCGTGAGGTGCGGCAGGAACGTGAGCGGCAGCGTGTCGGTAGGTCCGTTGCGGTGCTTCGCGACGATGAGATCCGCCAGTCCCTTCTTGGCCGGGTCGGAATCGTCGCGGTGGATGAACATCACCACGTCGGCGTCCTGCTCGAGCGCCCCGGACTCGCGGAGGTCCGAGAGCTGGGGGCGCTTGTCCTGCCGCCGCTCGGGATCGCGGTTGAGCTGGGAGACCGCGACCACCGGGATCTGGAGCTCCTTCGAGAGCATCTTGAGACCGCGGCTGATCTCCGCGATCTCCTGCTGGCGGCTGTCGACCCGCCGGGTGTGCGACATGAGCTGCAGGTAGTCGACGATGATGAGCCCGAGCCCCGCTCGCCTGGCCGCGAGGCGGCGAGCCTTCGCCCGGATGTCGACGAGTGTCACGTTGCCCGAATCGACGATGAACAGCGGGGCCTCGTGGAGCGTGTCCGCGGCCTGCGCGATCCGGGACCAGTCCTCGGCCCCGACGCGCTTGTTCCGGATGCTGTCCCACGGCACGCGGGCCTCCGCGCAGAGCAGCCGCATGCCGATCTCCCACCGCGACATCTCCAGGGAGAACATCGCCACGGGAAGGCTCGAGTCGACCGCCACGTTGCGGGCGACGTTGGTGACGAGCGACGACTTGCCGACGCCCGGACGCGCGGCGATGATGACGAGGTTGCCGGCCTGCAGCCCCGAGAGCAGCGAGTCGACGTCGCGGAACCCGGTGGGGACGCCGGCGAACGCCGACTCGCGGTTCTGGATCTTCTCCAGGTCCGTCATGGCCTGGTCGACGAGCTCGTGGAGCGTGGCCACCTGCTCCTTCTCGTCGTGGCGCGCGACCTCGTAGATCCGCTGCTCGGCCTGGTCCGCGACGCGCTCGGGTTCCTCGGGCGCGGTGAACGCCAGCTCCATGATGTCGGCGGCCGCCCCGATCAGCCGGCGCAGTAACGCGGTCTCGGCGACGATACGGGCGTAGGAGGGGGCGGCGGCGGGCGTCGGCACCCGCTCGACGAGGTCGTGGATCGCGAGGTGACCCCCGACCTCCTCCAGCGTCCCGCGGCGCTTCAGCTCCTCGACGACCGTGATCGCGTCGACCGGATCGCCGCGCCCGTAGATCTCCCGGAGCGTCCCGAAGATCGTCGCGTTGGCCGACCGATAGAAGTCCGTCGGCCGGACGATCTCGATGACGTCGGCGATCGCGTCGGGCGAGATCATCATCGAGCCGAGGACGGACTCCTCGGCCTCCAGGTTGTGCGGCGGCACGCGGTCGGGCCGGATCCGTCGAACCTCGTCGGCCGCCCTTACCACTCCCGCCTCCCCCAGGTCATGAACCGGCCAAGGCTAGGTCCGCGTCGTCCCGGGGGCCAGCGGAAAACCCTTGGGGAAACCCGATCCGCTGGTCGTGCCTGAAGAATCCTTGTCACTGTGCCTCCGACCTGCGCTTCCACATGGGGAAAACCGTGTGGAAGGGTGTGTAGCGCCTGCCACCGACATGCGAATGACAACCCTGTGATTCTCCCCCACTCCGATCCGGCTGGATAGACCCCTCTGGCCCCATAACCATCGAGGCGGGCTGAGGTCGGGCTCGCGCCGGGCTGCGAGTCTCGCTGTGCTCGGCGCGCTCCTTGGGTCCTTCCGGCTCGCTCGACGACGCCCCGGCGCGACCCCTCCCGGCCCGCCGGCACGGTTGTATGTTCCGGTCCGGATGCGGGATCAGCCGTCCGATCGAGATCGCCTCGACGCCTCCGAAGGCACACCCACAGCTCACTTCGCTACTACGCGACGGCGTTCGTCCACGAGACGGGAGAGAACCGCGACCTGATGCGCGCCTATCTCTACCTCGCCGCGAACTACATGGCCCTGATCGAGGGCGATCGGCTGGATGAGCGAAGCATGATGGATCGACGAGCTGACATCGTCGAGCGCTACGTGAAGACGCGAAGGACGATCCGTGGACGCCGCCGTGCAGCTTCTGCGGGGAGAGTCCGACGGTTGCTTGGTTCGAAGGGCCCGACTTCAAGAGCTTCGTCGACGCCGCCGAGAAGGTCCGAGCCGAGGAGGCGCGGCCTGCGTGCTCGACCTGCCTGTCACTCGTCGAATCCGACGACCGCGACGGACTCGTCCAGCGAGGGATCGAACGCCATCGGCGCCGACACGGGTCCGAGGTCGACCCACGGAGGATTGAGCCCATGGTCCGAGATCAGCAGTCGATCTTCTGGGACGCCCGTTCGCCCTAGCGGTCACCGCGACGGCGCGCGGGGAGGGCCTCGGCCCGGGCGTCGTCGAGCGAGCCGGAAGAACCCTCGAGCCTGCCGAGCACAGCGAGACTCGCAGCCCGGGCCGAGGCCCGACCTCAGTGCGCCTCGCCGAGGTCGGGACTCAGGCCGACTGCTGGTCCGGGACGACCTCGACCGAGATGATCGGATCGACCTCGGCGAACAGGTGGACGCGCACCTCGTGCACGCCGACCGAGCGGATCGGTTCGTCCATGTGGACGTCGTGCCGGTCGATCCGAACGCCGAGCTGATGATCGATCGCCTCGGCCACGTCGCTCGCGGTCACGCTGCCGAACAGTCGGCCCTCGTCGCCTGCGTGCGCGGAGACCTCGAGCGGCGACGCCGTGAGGCGCTGCGCGAGCTGCTCGGCTTCGGCCTTGTCCTGGCTGACCCGAACCGTGTGTGCTCGCTTCAGGCTCTCGACGTGCTTCTCGCCGCCCTTGGTCGCCTTGACGGCGAGCCCTCGGGGCATCAGGTAGTTGCGCGCGTAGCCGTCGGCGACCTCGACGATGTCGCCCGGCGCGCCCAGCTTGTCGACGGGCTTCTGCAGGATGATCTTCATCGCGACGAGTACGGCAAGAGCGCCATCTCACGCGCGTTCTTGACCGCGGTGGCCACGGCACGCTGGTGCTGCGCGCAGTTGCCCGTCACGCGGCGGGCGCGGATCTTGCCCCGCTCGGAGACGAACTTGCGCAGCATCGCCATGTCCTTGTAATCGACGTGGTCGAGCCGCTCCTTGCAGAAGATGCAGACCTTGCGCTTCTGCTTCTTCTGCCAGCCCTTCTCTTCCTTCTCCCGCTTCGCGGGCCGTTTCCTAGCTTTCGGTGGCATCCAGCGGTGTCTCCTCGTTGCTCGTGGGAGCGCCGACCGTGGCCGGAGCCCAGTCGCTCGAACCACCCGAGCGGCCCTGACGCTCGACCTTCGCGGTCGCCCAACGCAGGCTCGGGCCGATCTCGTCGGCCTCGATCTCGACCACCGTGCGCTTGTCGCCCTCCTGGGTCTCCCAGGAGCGCATCTGGAGCCGGCCGGCCACGACCACGCGGGTGCCGCGGGTCAGGGTCTCGGCGCAGTTCTCCGCCAGGCTCCGCCAGCCGTTGACCGAGAAGTACGACGTCTCGCCGTCCTTCCACTGGCCCGACTCGTCCTTGTAGCGGCGGTTCACGGCGACCCGGAACTTCACGACCGCCGCCCCGTTGGGCGTGTAGCGCAGCTCGGGGTCGTCCGTGAGGTTGCCCACGATGATGACCTGGTTCTCGCTCGCCATCTCCATCACCTTCCGATCTGTGACCGCTCCCCGCCGGATGGCGTGCCGGGGAGGGGGAAGATCCCGTTCGTCACGCGGCCTCGCCGCGCACGACCACTTTGAACCGCAGGACCTCGTCCGCGAGGTGCAGCGCGCGCTCGAGACCGGTGATCGCCTCGGGATCGGCCGTGAACTCGACCACGACGTAGTACCCCTCGGTTTGCCGGTCCACCTCGAACGCGAGCCGCCTGCGGCCCCACCGATCGACGTTGCCGACCTGGCCGCCGCTCTCGCTCACCGCACGGGTGATGCGGTCCAGCGCCCCGGAGACGACAGCCTCGTCGGCCTCCGCGGGCAGGATGAGCATGGCTTCGTACTGCCTCAGTGCCCCACCTCCTCTGGTCTGGTCGGCCCCCACGTGGGGAGCAGGACGTGTGGTTGGCCTCCAGAGTGTACCGGGCGTCCAAGGAGGCGACCCTAGCACCGGCCGGTGACAACCCAGGCCGGAGACCGGCGTGCCCAGATGCTCGTATCGGCCACGGGTACACTGCCCACCGACTGCCGTGCACTTCAGCGCAAGGAGGCGCGAGCGATGACCGTGACGATCCACGACCTCAGCGCGTGGAAGGCGGATGGCAAGCGGTTCGCGATGCTCACCGCCTACGACTTCCCCACCGCGAAGCTCCTCGATGCGGCCGGCATCCCGGTGCTGCTCGTCGGCGACTCGGTCGGCAACAACGTCCTCGGCTACGAGAACACGCTGCCGGTCACGATGGAGGAGATGCTCCACCACACGCGGGCCGTCGCGCGTGGCGTGTCGAACGCGCTGGTCGTGGGCGACATGCCGTTCCTGTCCTACCAGGTGAGCGTGGAGGAGGGCGTTCGGAACGCCGGGCGGTTCCTGAAAGAGGGCGGAGCGGGCGCCGTCAAGATCGAGGGCGCCCAGATCGAGCTCGTGCACCGGCTCACCGATCTCGGGATCCCGGTGATGGCCCACGTCGGCCTGACGCCGCAGTCGGTCCACGGGATGGGGGGCTACCGGGTGCAGGGCCGGGGCGAGGAGGCTGCCCGCCACGTGACCGACCAGGCCGTGGCGCTGGAGAAGGCCGGGGCGTTCGCGGTCGTCCTGGAGGCCATGCCGGCCGAGCTCGGAGCCGACCTGACCCGAACCATGCAGATCCCGACGATCGGCATCGGCGCCGGTCCCGGCACCGACGCGCAGGTGTTGGTCCTCCACGACCTGCTCGGCTTCTCCGAGCGGCTCCCGAGGTTCGCTCGCGCGTACGCGGACCTGCGCACCGCGATCACGGAGGCGGCCGAGACGTTCGCGGCCGACGTGGCGGCCGGCCGGTTCCCGGACGACGAGCACTCCTACCGCTAGGCACCGGACTACCCGGAACAGGTCGCATCAGGTTCCCCCTTGGTCGCGCTCAGGCCGGTCCCCGGCCGTGCCGATGAGGGAGGGGACGGCACGAACGGCGGGGCCGCCTCCCCCTCGGCGGCCCCGCCGCCCTATCTTCCGCACGCTTCGGCCACCACCTCCCACCGAGCCCGGATAATCGGCGGATGCCGGCCGCCAGGCGACGGATCGGGTTGGGGATGATCTTCCTGCTCCTGGCCGGCACGCTGGCCGTCGGTCACGCGGTCAAGGCGCCGTGCGTGTCGGGACGGTGGGATGACGGCCGCCAGTACACGCGCCTGTGCTACACGGACATCGTGCCGCTGTTCGGCAAGGAGCGTCTGGCCGGCGACCGCCTTCCGTACCTCGACCCGTGCGCGACGCAGGTCGCCGGGGCGTGCGACGAGTACCCGGTGCTCACGATGTGGACGATGCGGGTCGCCGCGTGGACATCCGGAGCCGACGTGGCCCGGTTCTTCTACGCGAACGCGATCCTGCTGTGGCTCGCGGCGTTCGCGATCGCGCTGTGCCTGTATCTCATGGTGGGCTCCCGAGCGCTCTACTTCGCGCTCGCCCCCACGCTCGCGATCTACGCGACGACCAACTGGGACCTCGTCGCGGTGGCGTTCGCTACGGCCGCCACCCTCGCGTACCTTCGACGGCGCGACGGGTGGTCCGGCCTGCTGCTGGGGCTCGGGGCGGCGGCCAAGCTCTACCCCGCGCTGCTCGTGATCCCCTTCGCCGTCGGGCGCCTCCGCGAAGGTGAGCGCGACCGCACGACCCGGCTGATCGTGTCGGCCGCCGGAACGTGGGCGGTCGTCAACCTGCCGTTCGCGATCGCCGGTACCTCCGGCTGGTGGGAGTTCTTCCGCTACAACGCGGATCGAACGGCCGATTGGGACAGCCTCTGGTTCGCCGCCTGCCACCGCCTCACCGGCGAGCTGGGCTGCTCGGTGAACTGGCCGGCCGATCTCGGCTCGGCGATCGTGTTCCTCGGATCGGTCGCGATCGTGTGGCGCCTGGCGGCGTACCGTGTCCCGGACTTCCCGCGTTGGACGCTCGGGTTCCCGATCCTCGTGCTGTTCCTGCTCTCCAGCAAGGTGTACTCGCCGCAGTTCAGCCTGTGGCTGCTGCCCTGGTTCGCGCTCGCCCTGCCGAACCTCGGCCTGTTCGCCGCCTTCCAGCTCGCGGACCTCGCTGTGTTCGTCACCCGCTTCTCGTGGTTCGGGACCCTGCTCGGGGTCGACTCGGGTTTCGCGGGAGCGCCGATCGGAGCCTTCGAGATCGCCGTGGTCGTTCGGGCCGCGATCCTCGTGCTCTGCGTCGTGGCCTGGGTCCGCCGCCTCGGGGCCCCCGACGCCGAGGTCGTTCCGAAGGCCGCGGCCGGGGTCGACGCCGCCCCGACCTGACCTGGGATGGTCCGGTCGGCGGGCCTCCGCTCGAAGCGGGCCGATGCAGGGATAATCCGACGACATGTCGACCGCTCGGCGCACGATCGGCCTCGGGCTGCTCTTCGCGCTCCTCACGGGCACGCTCGCGATCGGACACGCGATCAAGGCGCCGTGCGTCTGGCGCACCTGGGAGGACGGCCGGCCGTTCAAGTTCCTCTGCTACACGGACATGGTTGCGCTCAGGACGAGCGAGCAGCTGGCCGGCGGGCGGCTCCCCTACCTGGACCCGTGCGACATCCCGCCCGGGAGCACGTGCGACGAATACCCGGTCCTCACGATGTGGTCGATGCGCCTCGCGGGCTTCGCCTCGGGCGACTCGGACACGAAGTTCTACTACGCGAACGCGATCCTCGTCTGGATCGCCGCGTTCTGGATCGCGCTGATGCTGTACGTCATGGTCGGAACCCGAGCCCTCTATTTCGTGCTCGCGCCCACGCTCGCGCTGTATTCGACCAACAACTGGGACCTGATCGCGGTCGCCCTCGCGACGGGTGGGACGCTCGCCTACATGCGGCGTCGTGACGTGTGGTCGGGAGTGCTGCTGGGGCTCGGAGCCGCCGCCAAGCTGTACCCCGCGCTGTTCGTGATCCCGTTCGTCGTCGGCCGCTTCCGGGGCAAGGAGCCGGACCGAGGCATCCACCTCGCGTGGGCCGCAGCCGGGACGTGGATCGCGGTCAACCTACCGTTCGCGCTCTTCGGCACGCTCGGATGGTGGGAGTTCTTCCGCAACAGCGGGGCGCGGTCGGCGAGCTGGAACACCCTGTGGTTCCTCGTGTGCGAGCGCGTCACCGGCGCCGGCTGCTCGAACACGCGGGCGATCAACATCGTCTCCGCGTGGCTGTTCGTGATCTTGGTCGTCGTCGTCTGGCGCATGAAGGCGAAGCGGGAGCCCGGGTTCCCGAGATGGACGCTCGGCTTCCCGATCCTCGTGCTGTTCCTGCTCACCGGCAAGCTCTACTCGCCCCAGTTCAGCCTGTGGCTGCTGCCGTGGTTCGCGCTGGCGCTGCCGAACCTGCGGCTGTTCATCGCGTTCTCGCTCACGGACATCGCCGTCTACGTCACGGAGTTCTCATGGCTCGGGGGCGGGGTCGAGGGTGGGCTGGCCGGCCTGCCGCTCGGCGCGATGCAGTTCGCGCTGCTCGCGCGCGCGCTGGTCCTGGTGCTCTGCCTCGTCTCCTGGGTTCGACATCGTGAGCCGGCGCCCACGGTCGCTCCTCCGCCCCCCGAGGAGACCGTCGACGCCGTGGAGGCGTCGGAGGTCCGGGCGTGAGCACCGAGGCCGAGCCGGGCTCGGAGGTTCGACGAGCCGAGCCCGCCGGTGCGGGTATGGATCCGGAGGGGGCGGCCGCCTCGGACCCGGTGGACTGGAAAGCGGATGCCGCTCGCGCGTTCGGATTCTGTCTGCTGGGGTTCCTCGGACTCCGGCTGGCCATGGTGCTGATCGGCGTGATCGGCGTCGCGCTGTTCCCCCCGCTTGCGCCGGTCGGCGTTCCGGGCTGGCCCGCCGGACCGGTGCCGGACCCCGGATGGCAGAACGCGTTCACGGCCTGGGAGCGCTTCGACGCGCTCTGGTTCCTCCGTATCGCCGACGGCGGCTATCGCCTGGAGGACGGAAGCGCCGCGTTCTTCCCGCTGTACCCGCTCGGGGTCCGGGGGCTGTCGTTCGTCCTCGGCGGACGACCGCTCGCGGCCGCGACGCTCCTGTCGAACGGGGCCTTCCTGGCCGCGCTGTACGTGACGTACGTCCTGACGACCTCCGAGCTCTCCGAACGGACGGCGCGTACGACCGTGCTCCTCCTCTGCGTGTTCCCCGCCTCGCACTTCTTCCTCATGCCGTACAGCGAGTCGCTGTTCCTGTTGCTCGCGGTGACGGCGTTCTGGGCGGCGAGACGGGAACGATGGGCGATCGCGGGCGCGGCGGGCGCCCTCGCAGCCCTCACGCGCAGCCTGGGCATCGTGCTCGCCCCCGCGCTCGTCGTCGAGGCGCTCCACCAGCGCGCCGAACGTGGGAGGCGGGTCTGGCCCGCGGTGGTCGCGGCCGGCGCGACCATGCTCGGCCTCGTGGCCTACCTCGGGTTCTGGGCCGTTCGCGCCGATGACTGGTTCGCGCCGATCACCCGGCAGGCCGACTGGGAACGCACGTTCTCCTTCCCGCTCGCGACCCTGTGGAACGGGACCGTCGACGCCTTCCGCTACCTCGACGATCTGAACGGCGGCTACTGGCTGCTCGACTGGCTGATCGTGGTTCCGATGCTCGCGGCCTCGGTCTATGCGGTGCTGCGACTGCGCCCGTCCTACTCCGTCTACCTCTGGGGCGGCCTCCTGCTCCCGCTCACGTTCGCGTTCGAGGGCCGGCCGCTGATGTCGATGCCTCGGTTCGTGCTCCCGCTGTTCCCGGCCTTCTGGGGATTGGCGCTCGGTCTCGAGCGTCTCCGCGTCCCCAGATCCGTCGCGCTGGTGGCGGGAGCGATCGGCCTGGGCATCCTCTCCCTGCTCACGGTCAACTGGTACTACATCTTCTGACCCGTCGGGGCCGACATATAGGATGGGCGCGGCCTTCACCTTGGGAAGGGGTCCGAAGGGCATGACGACGATCCGAGTCGCGATCGCGGACGACCACTCGCTCGTGCGTCAGGGGCTGCGTCGCTACCTCGACATGGCCGACGGCATCGAGGTCGTCGGCGAGGCCGCCAACGGCCAGGAGCTGCTCGACCTGGTCCAACGCGAGGGCCCCGACATCGCGCTCGTCGACATCCGGATGCCCGAGATGGACGGGCTCGAGGCGGCGCGGCTGATCCGCGAATCGCACCCGGACACCGGCGTGATCATGCTCACCGCGTACGACGACCGGCAGTTCGTCGTGGAGGCCGTGCGCTCGGGAGCCCGGGGGTACGTGCTCAAGGCCCGGGACGCGGAGCACCTGATCCAGACGGTTCGGCTCGTGGCGGGCGGCAACATGGTGATCGACCCCCAGCTCGTGGTCGCGCTGGCCGAGGAGCTCTCTCAGGCGAAGGAGCGCGACCGCCGGGCCGAGACCCTGACGGCGCGCGAGATCGAGGTGCTCCAGCTCCTCGCGTTCGGGCACACCAACCGGGACATCGCCGAGCGCCTGTACATCTCCCCGGACACCGTCAAGACCCACCTCGAGCACATCTTCGAGAAGCTCGGCGCGTCCGACCGCACGGCCGCGGTCGCCGAGGCGCTTCGTCGCCGGCTCATCGAGTAGCCCCGCGCGGCGTCGCCGAGCACGCGCTCGCTCCGGACGGCACGGCCGTACCCGCCAACCGGCCTAGGGCACGGCTCCGGTCGGGTGACCCCGCTCGGGTGATGGAGTCTCGGTTGCGGCTGAGCCATCATGGTCGCTTCGACATGTCGACACGGACGCAGAGCAGGGCCTCGTGGTTCACGCCTGCCCTCCTGTTCCTCGTGGGCGCCGGCGTGACGCTCGTCTACGTGACGTCAGGGGACCGGCTGGCCTCGACGGACGACGCGGGGTTCCCGATCGTGGCGGCCTCGTGCCTGCTGTCGGCGGTCGTGATCCTCCTCCGGTCGCGGCGGCGGGACGCGTGGCGCAGCGCACCCTGGCTCGGTCTCGGGATGCTCGGTCTCACCGCGCTCAGCGCGTCGTTCCTCTCGCTCGGCGAGGGAGGCCCCTCACGACCCGGCGTCTACGAGGCGGCCTTCGTGATCGTGTCGGCGATGTTCCTCGTCGCCGTGGCGATCGAGTTCCGTGACCACGTCGCTCGGGAGGACCGGCGTGAGATCGCCGCCGACGTCGCCCTGCTCAGCGCGGCGATCGGAACCATGCTGTTCCTGTACCTGCGGCCGGACCGCCCCACCGGCATGGAGTCCGCGACGACGGCGGGTTTCGCGCTCATCGCGGCGACCGGCTTCTCCGGGTTCGGCGCGTTGGCGCTGGCGCTTCCCCACGCGGCTCACGTCGGGATGTTCATCGCGATCACGGCCATGTGCTCGGCCCTGATCGCGTTCACGCAGCAATGGGTCGCGGGCGACTTCGTGCTGGGGCAGTCGCACATCGACCTGCCGTTCGCGCTGGCCTGCCTGCTCATCGCGGCGCTCGTGACGACGATGCCGCGGCGATCCCCCGAACCGCAGATGGAGCCGACGCGCTACGGGCGCGCGATCCTCACGAGCCTCTCGGTCGCCGCCGCCTGCAGCGCCCTCGGGCTGGTGGCGGTGAAGGAGATCGACGGAACGATCGATCCGCTGCAGGCCTCGATGCTGATCGGGATGCTCGCCACGGCGGTCGCCCTCCGCATCCTCGTGAACCAGGTCCGCGGGACCCACGCCCAGCGCGCGGTGCACGTGGCGCTCGATCAGAAGGAATCCGCGCTCCGCGAGACCGACAAGGCGCTCGGCCGCCTCCAGCGCGCGAACGAGACCCTTCGCGAATCCGAAGAACGCCTGCGGACGGTGTTCGAGGCCGCGGTCGACGGGATCGTCGAGCTCGATCACCAGAACCTCATCCTTCGATCCAACGAGGCGTTCTGCAAGATGCTCGAGATGCCTCAGTCGCTCGTCGAGGGCCAGCCATGGACCGCGGTCGCCGCGTCGATCGAGGCGGACGACAGCTTCTCCGAGCTGCCCACGACGGGACAGGGAACCCTGTACCGCGAGGGCCACGCGATCTATCTGGAGTCCCGCACCTCGCAGATCCCGGGCGACCCGCCCCGCCGGCTGCTGCTCGTTCGCGACGTGACGGCCGCGCGCGTGGCCGACCAGACGATCCGATCGCTCTTCAAGTTCCTGCAGGACCGCGACGAGGACCGCACGCGGATCATGCGCCGGACCAACGCGGCGATCGAGAGCGAGCGCAACCGGATCGCTCGCGACCTGCACGACGGACCCGTGCAGGGCGTGTCGGCGGCCTCCCTCTCCCTGGAGGCCGTCCTGCTGATGCTGAAGGCGGGGGACATGGGCGAGGGGTTCGAGGTGCTCGCGAAGGTCAGACGTGAGTTGTCGGAGGAGGCGGACAACCTGCGGCGCCTCATGTCCGGGCTGCGACCGCCGCTGCTCGAGGAGCGGGGTCTCGTCCCGGCGCTCCGCGAGACCCTCGACCGGTACGGCCGCGACAACGACGTGCGGGCGGAGTTCCGCGGTACGTCCTCCGCCGAGATCCCGCGCGACCTCGAGACGCTTGCGTACCGCATCGTCCAGGAGGCGCTGTCGAACTCCGCCAAGCACGCCGGCGCGAGCTCGGTCAACGTGTCCGTCGATACCGGAGGCGGCCAGCTCCGCGTCGAGGTGGCCGACGACGGCGTCGGGTTCGACTCCGGGAAGGCCCGCGAGTTCCTCCAATCCGGACGCGTCGGGACTCGCCTCGATGCGCGAACGCGTGGAGCTCGCGAACGGCACGTTCATGGTGCACTCGGCGCCCGGGCGAGGGACCACCGTGCTGGCCTCGTTGCCGCTCGATGCGGTGCCCGCGGCCCGCGAGTTCGCGGGAAGCGACGCTCCCTAGACGCTCAACCCGTGTCGACGAGGGCCTTCGAACGGCGGGTTGCCGAGGGCGGGGTCGGACTGGGCGTCTCCGTGGGCGAGGGGGTCGGGCTCGGCGTCGGCGACGGGCTCGGCTCGGGCTCGGGTGAGGGGCTCGGCTCGGGCTCGGGAGAGGGGCTCGGTGACGGGGACGGGGTGGGCGAGGGGGCCGGCAGCGGCACCGGCGTCTCCGGACCCTCGTCGTAGCCCTCGAACGACGGCAGGACGAAGTCCCTCACCGGCAGGCCCTCCATCGCCGCCGACATGAAGTCGTTCCAGATCAGCGCTGGGATCGTTCCGCCGTACACCTCCGAGTAGCCCTCGATGTCCTCGAGCGGGATCTCGCCCTCCGGGTAGCCGACCCAGACGCACGTCGCGAGCTGCGGCGTGTACCCGCAGAACCAGGCGTCCCAGTACTCCTGCGCCGTGCCGGTCTTGCCGGCGGCGGGGCGGCCGATGTACGCGTTCGTCCCCGTGCCGCCCGTGATCACGCTCTCGAGCGCGTACGTGACGAGGTCGGCGTCGTTGGTGTCGAGCACCTGACGGCCCCGCTCCCTGATCCGGAGGTCGGTCTCGCCGTTCGGCATCTCCACTTGCGTCAGCGGGGTCGGCTGGTGGCGCCACCCGCGCGCGGCGAGCGTGGCGTAGGAGTTGGTCATCTCGAGCGGCGTGACCGCCTGCGTCCCCAGCGTGATCGAGCACACGGGCTGGAGCGGGGACTCGATGCCCATCCGGTGCGAGACCTCCACGATCGCCTCCGGGGTCACCTGGGAGGCGACCTGCGCGTAGACGGTGTTCACCGAATGGCTCGTCGCCGAGAGCAGCGTGAAGATCCCGCTCTCCGAGTCGTTCGCGTTCTCGAGGGTCCACGGCTCGCCCTCCGTGTAGCAGGCGGGATCGTCGATCGTGATCGGCGACGGCCCGCTCCAGCGCTCGTTCAGGTCGAAGTCCTGCTCCATCGCGGCGGCGAGCGTGAACGCCTTGAACGCCGAACCGGCCTGGCGGCCCGAGCCGCCGTGACCGGTCGCGAGGTTCACCTTCGACAGGCGGAAGTTCTCGCCCCCGTACATCGCGCGGACCCCGCCGTCGCGAGGGTCGATCGCGACGAGCGCCGCCTCCGGCCCGCCGGGGTCGTTCAGGTTGTTGAGCACCGCCTGCTCGGCGTACGCCTGCATCTCGGAGTCGAGCGTCGTCGTCACCTGGAGACCGCCGCCGAACACGGTCGCCTCGTCGTACTCGTCGATCAGCTCGCGGCGCGTGTAGTCGAGGAAGTAGCCGAGCTTGGCCGGGAAGTTGAGCCCCACCTCGATCGGGTCGGCCCTTACCGGCTTCTGGACGAGCTCCGCAGCGCGCTCCGGCGGAAGGTACCCCTCCTCGACCATGCGCGCGAGGACGTAGTTGCGCCGGTCGGTCGCCTCCGGCTCGTGCTCGACCGGGTCGTAGGTCGACGGGCTCTGGATCATGCCGGCGAGCATCGCCGACTCGGGGATCGTGAGCTCCTCCGCGTCCTTGCGGAAGAACGTCTGCGCGGCCGCCTGGGCCCCGTAGGCGCCGCGACCGAAGTACACGGTGTTGAGGTAGGTCGCCAGGATCTGGTCCTTGGTGAACTCCTGCTCGACCTTGATCGCGAGCAGGCTCTCGCGCACCTTCTGCCCGAGCGACCGTTCGGGGATCACGTAGGTCCGGACGCCGGTGTCGGGATCGGTGACGTACTCGCCCGCGTACACGTTCTTCACCAGCTGCTGCGTGATCGTCGAGCCGCCCTGCACGAGCTCGCGCGCCACGAGGTCGGACCAGGCCGCCCGCAGGATCCCGAACAGGTCGATGCCCGGGTGCGCGTAGAAATCCTGGTCCTCGACGGCGATCACGGCGCGCTGGAGGTGCTTGGGCATCTGGTCGAGCGGGATGATCGTTCGGTCCACCGAGGAGTGCAGGGTGGTGAACAGCCTGCCGTCGCGGTCGTAGACGTAGGTCGTCTGCAGCGGCGGCGGCGTCTTCGGCAGCTCGAGCTGCGCGTACACGTAGAGCAGGGTCAGCAGGACGAGGATGAAGCCGGCGAGGGGCACGACGACGAAGACCCACCACCAGCGCGAGAGCCAGGCTTTGAAACCCGCCGGGCGCTGGGGCTTATGTGGGCCGTGCTTGGGACCAGCTTTGCGGGTCCCTGCGGGCGCGGTCTTGACCGCCAAATCGCCGTCCAGTGTAGCGATGAGGGTGCGTCTGCCCAGTCCGTGGGCAGCGGAACGCGGTGGAGTTCCCGTGACGACGACCGATCGAGCGTCCGCGCCGATCAGACGGCGCGAGCCACGAAGGCCTCGTGCAGGTGGTTCCACTGGCACGTGGTGCAGACCTCGACCACGTAGCACCAGGATCCCGGCCGGTCGGCGGCCATCGACAGGCCGACGTCGAGCGGCCACACACGCCCGTTGTCCTGCCTGAGCCCGTCGCCGTAGACGTAGGTCACGAGCCTCAGCTTGTCCTTCCGGCACACCGGGCAGTCGCGCCGTGAGGGCTCGCCGACGTGCTTGGCCGCGCGCATCAGCTCGGGATGGGCGTCGCAGACGTCGGTCCACGAGGTCAGGCCCGTCCGCACCTCCGAGAGCAGCGCGCGCTTGGCCAGCGTGTAGTCGACGGTGGCGAGTCGCGCCCGCCGTCCGCTCCTCCTGGCCGCGATGCCCTGGATCATCGCCATGGTCGAGCATCGTACACCCGGTCCCCGACGTGGTCGTCTCTCCTGCTGGGCACGCCGACAGGGCTCGGCCCGTGCTCCGTTTCACTCGCCCGGGACAGGTCGGGCGCCGGGTCACCGCTCAGCAGGGAGGCTGGACGTCGCTCAGGATCGCGCGATCGTTGAGCGGCTGCGGTTCGCGGGCGTTCCCGTTCGGGAAGAGCGCCTGGAACTTCGCGATCTGCTTCTGCGACATCTCCAATGGCTCGGCGAAGACGATCCACCGAACGCCCTCGCTGAACGGGGGGGTCGTCAGCGACCCGTCGTACCGATAGGTCTCGTCGTCATCGGGGATGAGATCGTCGAGGTCGAACCCCTCGATCGAGCGGGTCTCGCTCTCGTCGGCGGGCAGGTTGCGGAAGATCCGACGCAGCTCGCGGTGGCCACGGCCTGGCTCGATGAAGACTCCGAGCACGAGCAGCTCGCCCGCGTTGGACTCGTGCACCAGGTGGAGCTCCATCGGGAGTCCCTGGCCGCCGAGGCGGTGCTCGCTCGGCGTGTGGAAATGGAACTGCGTCAAGCGATAGAGGGTGCCGCTCACCCGGATCGCCGCAGGGGAGCTCACGACGGCCCGGATCGTCGCTTCGGGGTCCGGCGAGCCGAGGTTGATCACCTCCAGGGACACGTCGGGGTACCGGAACCGGATCTCCGGGAGCTCGTCGACGAACGTGACGTCCTCGACACGGACGTCGATCGGCGATTGCGCCTGGCCGCCCTTCGGCGGGATCTGTGCGACCGCCGCCGAAGCGGGAAACGACCCGATCGCAACGATCGCCGTCACTGCGATCAGGCGCACGCGTGAAGGAACACCCATGTTCCGCCTCCTCGTTCGTCGATCCACGGGTGCACCGTACCGTCGCGACGCGACGGAGCGCCCGGCGGGACACCGGCACCGATCCTCGACGCTCAGGCCGTGGGAAGGTCCACCACGGCGCGGGCCCTGGCGACGACGGTTCGGTCTCCACCGAACAGGAGCAGGTCACCCACCTGCAAGCGGACGGAAACGGTCGCCTCGAACGACCCGGGCTCGCACACGCACGTCTCGAGCGCGGCGCCGTTCCGATCCGCGTACTCGCGCGCCCGGTCCTCGGGGACGACATCGTCGGGGATCGCCAGCGTCTGCGCGGCCGCCAGCGCCGCGGCGTCCGCGGCGGTCTGGGCGCGCGAAGCTGCGACGAGGACCCGAACGACGTCGGCGGCCCCCATCGCCATCACGACCGCCGTGGCAACGATCCCGGCGACGATGATCGAGACCGAGCCTCGATCGCTCGTCACGCGAACTCCTGACGCATCGTCGCGCTTCCGCTCAGCATGACCGACTCGGGGAACAGCCAGCCGGCGAGCGTGGAGGCGATCGGCGCCTCGTACGTCAGCGAGACGGTGACCGGAGATCCCCGCGCCCCGGCTCGCACGACCTCGATACGGAGGCGTTCGCCGTCCAGGCCGACCGCCGCGTTCCGAACGGTCGCTTCGACGGCTCCGGCCGACGGATCGACGGAGGCCTCGCGCGCGCCCGCGCGCGAGGCCTGGGAGAGGACCAGCTGAGCGCGCGCGAGCGCTCCGACCTGCACGAGGGCGAGAAGAAGCAGGAGCAACAGCGGCAAGACGAGCGCGAACTCGACCGCGGACGAACCGCGTTGAACGTCCTTACGACGCACTGCCGGCGACCTGATCGATGATGCTGTCGAAGAACGCCGGCAGCTTGCCGGACGATCGCGCCCACACGATCAGGACGACGGCGATCGCCGCGGCGGCAAGGATCACCAGCGCGTACTCGGCGGTGGTCTGACCTGCCTGCGCGGACCACGGGGTCCGTGCCCTCAAGTAGCGCGCTCGGACGTACCAGGACAACAACATCCCGGTTCACCTCCTCTCACACGATGGATCGCACGGTGGTCACGAGGACGGGGACCACCGTGAGGAGGAGGAACGCGGGGAGGACGAGGAACACGAGCGGGAACAGCATCTTCACGGGAGCGGCCCGAGCGCGTTCGGTGGCCCTCGCGCGCCGACGCTCACGCACGTCGCTCGCCAACCGCGCGATCTCGTCGCTCACGGGGGATCCGAGCACGTCGGATCGTGCCAGCGTGCCGACGAGACGTCGGAGATCAGGCAGCTGGAGCCGCTCGCTTACCGTCCGAAGCTCGTCCCGCCACCTGCCGCCCAGATCCGTCGCGTTCAGGACCGACCGGAGCTCGTCGGCCAGAGGTCCCTCAGCTGCTTCGACGGCTCGGCGGAACGCGAGTTGCGGGGGAAGTCCCGCGGACGTCGCGACGGCGAGGAGGTCGAACAACACCGGGATCTCTCGATCGGCCGCAAGGAGCCGGCGTCGAGCCGCCCTCGCGATCGCGATGTCGGGAGCTCGGAACGCGACCAGCCCGAACAAGAGCCCGAGCAGCGGCCCCGCCGTCGCGAGGACGACCGGGCCGGCGGTCGCAGCGAGGATCAGCTTGAGGCTCACGATCTCGCGCTCGGTTCGTGCGATCCCCGAGCGCGGAAGCAGGTCGGCGGTCCGCCCCGAGAGCCTCGCGCCGCGAACGAGCGGCCACGAGCCCACGACGGCGAGGCCCGTCCGGACTCGCGGGCGCCGGCGCGTGAGCGGCTCGGGGAGCTTGGGTCGCCACCGGCTCGAGCACGTCGCGATCGCGGACGCACCGGAGATCGCGGCGAGCGATCCGGCGATGGCCGCTCTCACGGTTCGACCCGGAGAAGCCGTCTGATCCAGATGTACGCCGCTCCCTGGAGCGCGAGACCGAGAACGATGGCGGTCACGCCCGCAGACGACGTGATCGCCACCACCATGTCGTCTCGCGCGATCAGGGACAGGAACGCGAAGAAGCCGAGCGGCAGCAGCCCGAGGATGTTGGCGGACAGTCGTGCCTGTGCGGTAAGCGAGCGCAGCTCCCGCGCGGCGCTTCGCCGCTCGCGCAGGGTCGTGGAGAGCTCGTCCAGGGTTCCGGCGAGGGCACCTCCCGTGCGCCTGTGCAACCGGAGCACACCCGCCGCGAGCCGTGCGTCGGCTCCGGAGACCTCGGCCGCCCAAGCACCGACGGCATCATCCATCGCGTCACCCAGCCCGACCCGATCGCTGACGCGTTCGAACGTCGGTCCGATCGGCGGATCGACCTCGACAGCGGCGAGCTCGAACGCCTGACGCAGCGAGCGGCCGGCCCGCAGGCCCGACGCGATCACGGCGATCCCCTCCGCGAGCTGATCCTGCGTGAGCGTCGACGACTTCGCCTGCCGGCGGCGACGGACGATCGTCGGCATGACGAGGACCGCTGCGACGGCTCCGAGCCCTCCGACGTGGGCGGCCAGGCGGAAGCCGACGAACCCCGCCATCGTCGCCCCCAGGGCGGTCCACACCCACGACGGTGGCTTCGCGCTCCATCCCACCGTCTTCCCCAGGCCCGTGGCACCGCCGGCTCGGGCGAGGAAGATCCCGTGCCTCGCCTCTGAGAGCGCGAGTCCCGCGAACACGACGGCGATCGCAGCGAGGATCCCTATCATCGCCGCCTCGACGCTCACGAGGCGATCTCGTCGATCCCGGCTTCGAAACAGGACTCGTCGAGGCCGGCTGAACGACCCACGAGCGTCGCGGCCGAGCGTGGGCACGTTCCCCGTGCCAACGAACGCCCCGTTGCGTCCCAGTCGCGAACGGAAGCCGAACACTTCCGTCACGACGACGTCTCCGGTCTCGTCGAGCCCTTCCACCGTCGCGATCTGCATCACGACGCGTCTCCCCTCGCGGAGCCGGGCGGTGTGGACGACCACGTCGATGCCCGCGGCGACCTGTGCCCGCACGTGAGCGACCGGCAGATCGACGTCCGACATCAGGGCCATGGTCTCGAGCCGCCAAAGCGCGTGCCGCGCGGAGTTCGCGTGAGCCGTGGAAAGCGAGCCGTCATGTCCGGTGTTCATCGCCTGCAACATGTCGAGCGTCTCGCCGCCGCGAACCTCTCCGACCACGAGACGGTCCGGTCGCATCCGAAGCGCGTTGCGCAGGAGATCGCGGACCGTGACCTCTCCGTGGCCCTCGACGTTGGCCGGTCGCGCCTCGAGACCGATGACGTGCGGCCTCGCGAGCCGCAACTCCGCGGCGTCTTCGATCGTGATGATCCGCTCGTCGTCGGGCACGAACGCGGACAGCACCCCGAGCAGCGTCGTCTTTCCCGAGCTGGTGCCGCCTGAGATGACGATGTTGGACCGGCCGCGAACACACGCGTCGAGGAACGCCAGCATGCGTGGCCCGAGCGTGCCGTTCGCCAGCAGGTCGACAGGTCCGAGCGGCACCGAGGAGAACTTGCGCACGTTCAACACCGGGCCGCAGAGCGAGAGGGGCGGAACGATCGCATGCACCCGTGAGCCATCCGGAAGTCGCGCGTCCACCCAAGGCGACATTGCGTCGACCCGAAGGCCCAACGGGGCCACGATGCGCTCGATCACGTGAAGGACCGCCTCCTCCCCCTCAAACAGACGGTCCACCACCTTCTCGAGCCGCCCCTCTCGCTCCACGTACACGTCGTCGGGACCGTTCACCATCACCTCGGTGACGTCGGGGTCCTTCAACAGGAACTCGATCGGACCCATCCCGACGACGGCGTCGGACACCGCGTTCACGACGCTGGTGAGCGTTCGCTGCGGCAACATGTGGCCCTGCTCTCGCAGCAGCGCCAACGCCTCTTCCCGAACCCGCAGCCGTCGCTCGGCCGCTGGAACCGCCGCGAGCTGCCGAGCGTCCACCCGGCCGAGCAGTCGTTCGTGCAGACCGCGCCGAACCTCGACCAGCAGATCGCCCGGGCTCACGAGCTCACCTCGACGATCCGAGCGGCGAGCTCGGTCGACGGCGCGTCCGACGCGGCCACGCATCGCCAGCAACCGCCCGCGATCCTGCGCGGACGGGATGCTGCGGTCGGAGGGGATCACGGCGAGCGCAGGTCGGCCGAAGACGCGCTCGACGTCCTTCGGCGTGACCTCGGACCGTCCGGGACGGTTCACGACGAACTCGCAACGCCCGTCGAGCCCGGCGATCTCGATCGCTCGCTTCGCGTCGCGGAACGACAGGACGTCGAGCCCGAGCACGACCAGGACGCGATCCGCGATCTCGAGGCCGGCTCGGGAGACGTCGTCGAGCGCCCGCGGCACGTGGAGGACCACGACGTCGCACGTCCTGCGGGCGGCCGCGATCGCCGGGCGATACGTGTCGGCTCCCACACGCGTCGCGACATGCTCTTCGCCGGGTGCGAGGAGCGCGTCGAACCCGGCGGGATGCCGCCACATCACCTCGAGCACGTGTCGAGGGGCGAGCTCCGACGCCAGCGGCGCCAGCTCCGCGATCGTCCGAACGTCCTCGTCGACGGGCACCCCGATCGCCGCCGATGCGTCGGCGAAGACGACGTCGAGATCGATCAGCACGCAGCGACGCTGCCGCTTGGCCAACGCCGCGGCGAGATGGGTGGCGACGAACGTCGTCCCGGCGCCGCCTCGCGGGCCGTAGACCGCGACGACCTGCGCCGGATCACCGACGGCGACGTCGTCGGTCGGGACGAGCTCGCGCCGCTGCCGCCGCAAGCTCCTCGCGTTCGGCCGGCCAGAGGTAGAAGCCGTTCGCGCCGGCGCGAAGCGCCCGCCGCAGCGAGCCGACCGACTGGCTCGTGTCGACGGCGAGCAGCGTGCTCCCGTTCAGCGACCCCTTCGACGGCACGAGCGACGGAGCCGCGACCACGGCGTCGGGTTCGAGCTGACGGATCGCCTCGGCCAGCTGAGCGGCGTCGACCGCCGTTCCCACGACCCGCGCTCGGCCGCTCCGATCGAGGAAGTGCATGACCTCCTCGGCGACGTCCGGTGGCTCGAGCGCGAGCACGATCCGCGTGACCTCTTCCATGAACCGCTCCACGTCTGGGAAGACCGACTGCGGGGGAGAGAGGGCCGCGGCGAACCGCGTGCGCGAACAGTACGCGAACGCGTCGGTACGGCACAATCACCAGCCCGACCGATTCGCGGATCCTGTCGGGGGATGTGTCGGCGCGGAGGAGGGGGTGTGGCGTGACGGGGATCGAGATCCGACGGTTCGAGGACGGGGACGAGCGGCGAACGTTCGAACGCGGGAGCTTCGAGCTCGTGTCGCTCGGCGGCGTGACGATCGGGCGCGCGAGCTACGAGCCGGGCTGGGTCTGGTCGGAGCACGTCGGCAAGCCCGCGGGCCAGGACCTGTGCGAGGTCGAGCACGTCGGGCTCGTCGTCTCGGGCCGCGCGGCCGTGAAGATGGCCGACGGGACCGAGGCCGTCCTCTCGCCCGGTGACCTGTTCTTCATCCAGCCGGGGCACGACTCATGGGTGGTCGGCGACGAGCCGTACGTCTCGCTGCACCTCCTCGGCGCGAGCGAGTACGCGAAGGAGTCGGACTAGACGCCAGCTCGATCTCGTTCGAGCAGATCGTCCGGAACCGTGTCCGGGATCTCGAACGCCGGTTCGCGCCGACGTCGGATGACGAACGCGGACGCGAGGAAGGCCACCGCCAGCGCGACGATCGCCCACGCCGGGACCCCGGCGCGCAGCTCGGGGAGCGCCGCGAGGCGCGAACGCAACACGTCGTTCTCGGACTCGAGCAGCTCGATCTCCCGATCGGTCGAACGGAGTCCGACCGAAACGGCTCGAGCTTCGCGTTCGGCGGCCGCGAGGTCGGCGCTCAGCGCGTCCGCGTCGCCCTCCAGCTGCCGAACGTCCCTGGACAGCTCCCGCATCTCCCACTTGCGCTCGCGGGCGATCGTGAACAGCCTCGCTTCCTCGGCCGTCTGTTTGATCGTGATCCAGCCCTGCACGTACTCGCCGAACCCCGAGAACGTGCACGGGTCGTTGCACACCATGACCTCGTACTCGCCCGAGGGAACGGCAGGGACCGTGAACTCGCGCTCTGACCGGGATCCCGTTCGACTCGGTGAACTGCATGCTGAACGGCGCGAGCCGGATCGCGTCGGCCGGCAGGCGCGTGTCGTCCAGGTACGAGTCGCCCGGGCTCAGCCAGGCGTAGAACGGTCCCTCGTTCTCAAGCCGGTCGAGTCGGTACTGGCTCGAGACGTAGATGCCGGTGTATGCAACGACGTTCTGCCCGACGTGCATGACGGCCCACGTCCCGAGGTTCTCGCCTCCGTCTTCGCCGTCGCCACCGGATGTACCGGCACCGGGATCTTCGCGGAAGCCGAGCCAGTTGCCCCCCGCGTTCGCGGCAGGAGCAGGCAGGACGAGCACGAGCGTCACGAGCACGAGGGTCCACACCGTTCTGCGCACGACGTACCTCCCGGATCCGGTGTCTACCCACCCGACCGGGCCGAACCCGCCGAGGTTCCGAGGAAGTGTCAGACCCCCGGTCTACGATTCGGCGCATGGGACAGCTCGTCGACCTCCGTGCCTGGCTCGAGCGCCGGGAGCGCGACCCGATGACGCGGCTCGAGCGCGCGATCGCCCGCCTCGACGGGCTGCTCGCCCGCGGGTCGGGGCGCCTGGGCGGCCGGGTCGAGTCCGAGCTACTCGCCATCACCGGCGCCGTCACCGCCGGGCTCGAGGACGAGGCCGCCGAGCGCGCCGAGCGCCTGGCCGAACGCCTCGAGCACCCCTCCGCCCGCCGCTCGGGCTAGCCCCACCTCCCATCAGGCGAACTCCCGTCCTCACGCTCGCTCCGCGCGAAGCCCGTCGGAACCGCAGCGCCCTCGGCCCGGTCGGTAGGGGTGGACCGGAGCTTCCGGAAGGAGGCGCTCGTGCGTTCGCGCACGCTGGAAGGCCGTCCGTGCGCGCCGCGGGGCTACGCTGGTGGCCGGCCGAAGCAACCGAGAGCCGGGAAGGGGCCGTGTGAACGACCCGGATCCACGCACGCTCGAACGGGCACGCCGGGGCGACGTCGGCGCGTTCGAGGACCTCGTGCGTGCCTACCAGGGCGACGTGTGGCGATTCGCGTACCACTTCACCCGGGACCGGGCGCTGGCCGACGACGTTACGCAGGAGGCGTTCCTGCGCGCGTTCCGCTTCCTGAAGGGCTTCCGGGGCGACTCCCGGTTCACGAGCTGGCTGTTCCGGATCGCCCGCAACTGCGCCATGGACCAGATCCGGGCTCGGAACGTGTACGTGGAACGCGTGACGCCGATCTCCGGCACGGTGGCCGACCCGCAGGCTCGCGTGGAGCTGCAGGAGGCGCTCGGCGCTGTATCGCGCCGAGCATCGGGAGCCGTTCCTGCTCGTCGAGGTCTTCGGTCTGTCCTATCAGGAGGCGGCCGACGTCTTGGGCGTGCGGGTCGGCACGATCAAGAGCCGGATGCACCGCGCTCGCAAGGCGATGATGGAGGCGCTCGAGATCGAGGAGGACGCTCGATGACTCCTCGAAAGACCAGGGAGGGCGGCCGATGAACCACGAGCAGGCCGAACGCCTCCTGTCCGCGCGGGTCGACGGCGAGCGGCTCGGGTCCCGCGCGTCCGCCGCGCTCGAACGCCACGTGGAGACATGCGCCGAGTGTCGCGCGTTCGAGCGCGGCGCGTACCGGCTGCGCGAGTCCGCGCGCATCGAGCTCGCGCCGGCCGTCCCCGACCTCGTCGAACCGATCATGGCGGCCGTCCGGGCCGAGCCTCGGCCAGTGTCCCGGTTGGGCGCTGTCCGCCCGACGAAGCACCGCCGGCTGCTTCCGCGCCTCGCTCCGGCGATCGCAGCGCTCCTCGTCGGCGCGATCGCCGGAAGTCTCGTGGTCGGAGGCCCCTGGCAGCGGCAGGCCGGCGAGGCCGCGCTCGCGGCGACGGACGTGACCGAAGGGATCGCGGCGGCCGCGGTGGGCCTGGACGCGTACCAGGCGACGTTCGCGATCCGTGAGACCAACCTGTCGCCGGAGGTCCCCGTCCGCGAGCTCACGATGGACGTCTGGTTCGAGGCGCCCGAGCGGTTCCGCCTCGACGTGGTCGATCACACCGACTACCCGGCACCCGCGACGCCGACCGACCTTCGACTGATCGTCGACGACTCGACCTGGTACGCGGCCGGCCCCGCCCCCTGCGGGACCGCGCGCTGCCCGCAGCGCGAGTCCGCGGTCCGCAACCGGCTCCCGTTCTCGACGGCCGCGCCGCTCCCGGGCGACCTCGTGCTGCCGGTCTCGACCCTGACCGATCCCGACCGGATGTCGGTCCTCGGACGCGGCACCGTGCTCGGACGGCCCGCCGTGCAGGTCGAGGTGCCGTTCGAACGCGCCCGTCCGCTGTTCCCGTTCCTGGAGATCGGCGGAGCCTGGCGGCCGTTCTTCTCCAACGACCGGGTGCGCATCTGGTTGGACGAGCGCAGCTGGTTCCCCCTGCGCTGGGAGGTCTTCCCCGCCACCGGCGCCGAACGCGACGCGTGGGCGCTCCGCTTCGGCCTGCCCGAGGAGCCCGCGCGGCAGAGCGTGTTCTCGGTGACGGCGCTCGACGTCGGCCTCGACGCTCCCGAACCTTCCGTGTTCGAGATCCCGGCCGTCGCGCTGACCCAGGACCAGGGGGCGCGGCCGGTCGCGCTCGGCGACGTGGAGCGCGAGGCCGGGTTCGAGCCCGTCGCTCCGGAGACCGTCGCCGAACTCGACCTCTACCGCGTCGTGTTGCCGCAGGACGAGTCGGGCGGTGCGGTCGCCGCGTACGCGGACGGGCTGGCGTTCCTCACGCTCGGCGAGACGCGCTCGTGGATGGGCGACGCGCCGTTCGGGCCTGTGGGCCTGCAGGCCGAGGAGATCGCGCTGTCCGGCGGCGGCGTGGCGTACTACGAGCCGGCGAGCGGAACGCACGCGCGCCGGCTCTCGATCCACGCGGCGGGCACCGACCTGTTCCTGGAGTCCAACCTGTCACGGGTTCAGCTGCTCGCGGCCGCGGCGTCCCTCCCGGTCGAGGGCCTGCCGATGCCGGATGCGTGGCGCGTGCGGGAGACGGGTGATGCCGTGGTCGAGCGCGTGACGCTCGCGCAGGCTCGCGAAGCCGTGCCGTTCGGTGTCGAGCTCCCCCGGTCGCTCCCGCAGGGGTTCGGGCTCGCGAGCGTCGAGCTCGTGGACGCCGGGTACGGTGTCGGGGTGACGCTCTACATCCGCGACCGGGACGCGGACGCGGGCATCGGCACGATCCGCCTGCATCTCGAACCGGCGTCGGCGCTGCCACCGGCGGCCTCGGCCACGCAGTCGGCGGTCGACGTCGGCGACGCGCGGGGCCGGTACACGCCCGACCGTTCGCAGATCGAATGGATCGAGGACGGCCTGTACCGCTCGATCGACGCGCCCGGACTCTCGCTCGAGGACCTGCTCGCGGTCGCGAGTTCGATCGGGTCCGGGACGGAGACCTCCGCACCGTGAGTCGACGACGGCTCGCCGGCGTGGCGGCCGGCGTCGCGATGGGGTTCGCCCTCGGTGCGACGCTGACGCTCGCGATCCAGGGCTGGGCGACCCTGCCCGATCCCGGTCACCGACCGAGCGCTCCGGCTCCGCGCACCGAGCCGCAACAGCCCGAGGCGTTCCTCGTATGGACCTCCGGCGGCATGCCGGCCGGCTTCCGGGAGAACGTCCGTCGGCTCGACGGGATCCAGCGATCGGTCGTGGTCGCGAGCGACAACACGTGGCTCGATCGCTCGTGGTCCGAGCAGGGCGAGGTGATCGACGACCCGCGGCCCGGCTTCGCGATCCCGCTCGAGGTCGCGGCCGTCGAACCCCGGGACTTCGCGCGGTTCCTGCCGCCCGCGGACGCCCCGGTGGCGCTCTCGCTCGCCGATGGCAAGGGCATCCTCGGCGAGAGCAGCGCCAGGCTCCGAGGGCTGGGGGCAGGAGCCGTGCTGCGGTTCGGGGACGTCCGGATCGAGGTCGCGGCGATCCTGCCCGACGAGCTCGTCGGCGCGCACGAGCTCATGGTCTCGCGCCAGGTGGGCGCCTCGATCGGCGTGTCACAGGACCGCTACGCCCTCGTGGTTCCCGAACGCGCCCGAACGGCTGCGAGGGTGGAGCGCCTCCTCGATCCGATCCTGCCCGAGAGCCCGCCGTCGAAGGTCCGAGCGCCCGGCGACACGCCGTACTTCCGCCAAGGCGACGCCGTGCTGCCGCCGGTCCGGATCAAGCTGCTGTTCGGCGAGTTCCAGGCTCGCCCCGCACCCGGCCGGAGCGGCTTCCTGGACTTCGATCCGACCTGGGTGAAGCGGAACATCGACACACAGCGTGTCGCGCTCCTTGGCCGCGTCACGTGCCACGTATCGCTGTTCCCCCAGATCCGAGGCGTGATCCGCGAGCTGAGCGATCGGAGTCTGCAGGCCACGATCCACTCGTTCTCCGGCTGCTACTCGCCCCGGCACATCCTTGCGGATCCGACGGCCGGCCTGTCGCACCACTCGTGGGGCATCGCGCTCGACGTCAACGTCCAGCAGGGGAACCTATTCGGCCAGACTCCGCACCAGGACCCGCGGCTCGTCAGGGTGTTCGAGCGCTGGGGCTTCGTGTGGGGCGGCACGTTCATCGTTCCCGACGGGATGCACTTCGAGTACCACCGCGAGCCCGCGAGCGATTAAGACGGGTGGCCGCCGGCAGGCAGCGGCCCGGACGTGCGCGAAGGGAGCAGCGAGCATGCGCTGTCTGCACTCTGCTCGGCGACCGGCGGCTGAGCCACAGGGCCCGAGCATGCCTCCCGCGGCATGACGCGCGTGGGTTTCTGCTCCCTTCGCGGTCGCCCTTAGGCGACCCGGCCATCGTAGACCCGAGGGTCCGCTCGTGCGAACCGGGGTCGAGACCGCCGAGGGGCCTAGGCGGCCGCCGTCTGGCGACCGGCCGCCCGGGACCGGATGACGAGCCAGCCGACGATCACGGCCGCGACGACCGCGGCAACGACGCCGGCGGTCACCTGGGTCCGAGGATGCGTGGCGGTCTGGGCCAGGCGAGCCCGAAGGCGGACGGGGCGACGGAAGTCGCGGATGTCCCACCCGCGAGCCTCCGCCTCCTTGCGGAGCTCACGGTCCGGGTTCACCGCGACCGGATGGCCGACGGCCTGCAGCATCGGCAGGTCGGTGATCGAGTCGCTGTACGCGTACGACCCCTCGAGGTCGATCCCCAGGTCGCTTCCCATCGCTCGGATCGCATCGGCCTTCGCCGCGCCGTAGCAGTAGAACTCGAGCTCGCCCGTGTACCTTCCGTCCACGATCCTGGCGCGCGTGGCGAGGACGCCGGCGATCCCGAAGTGCCCCGCCAGCGGCCGCACCACCTCTTCGGGTGAGCTCGAGACGATGTACACGCGGCGCCCCTCCGAACGGTGCTGCGCCATCAGGTCGAGCGCCTCCTGGTACACGAACGGGTCCAGGATCTCGATCAGGACGTCCTGCACGAGAGTTTCGACCTCGGCTCGGTCCCAGCCCCTCGTGAGCTGGAGCATGCCCTCCTTCAACCGATCCATCTTCTTCTCGTCCGCGCCGACGAGCGCGTAGACGAGCTGCGCGTAGGCGCCGCGAACGAGCTGGCCGCGCGTGACCATCCCCGCCCGGTACATCGGCCGGGACAGGGCGAGCGAGGACGAGCGGGAGATGATCGTCTTGTCGAGATCGAAGAACGCGGCCTGCATGGCGTTCATGGTAGCCCCGGCCACCCACAAGGCCCCGGAAGCGAGCTGCCTTGCCCCGCAGCCCCCGGGGACCCCAGACTACGCGCATGCCGAGACCCGGGAGCCGACGGTTCGCCACGGTTCTGTTCACCGACATCGTCGGTTCGACCGACGGAGACCGCTAGAACGAGGCGCGGCCGGCACACACTTCGTCGGTCGACAGGTTGCGAGCCCGCGCCCGGAAGATGTCGATCCCGGATCGGTTGGGCTCGACGATGCGCGCCTCGAACGAGCCGCTTGCTCCGTGGGTCGTCCGGATCCCGCGGAAGACCGGATCGCCGTCGTGACGGATCCGAACGCGCCACCGGTCGCCCGACACGTTCTGGTCCACCTCGAACTCGACCTCGATTCCCCGGTCCTCGGGCGACAGCTTCATCTTCCAATCGCTGGCCCCGCGGCACGGTCCCCGTCGGATGACGTCGTCGTCTCCTGCCGACGCGATCCCGGCCGGCATCGTCAGCGCGAGCGATGCCGCGAAGACCGCGGCGAGCGCGATGCGCGTCCCCATGTCTGCCTCCTCGTGGTGCGTTCCACGATTCGAGGCTAGGAGGGCCCTCGTTAACGGCAGGCAAACGGACTTCCCGGACGGGGCAAACCTCAGGGGGGCTATCCTCGAAAGCGGAGGCGTCAGGGCGCCTGGTGGGCCCCCCGGTCTTCAAAACCGGTGTGCGGGCGAAAGCTCGCAGGCGGGTTCGATTCCCGTCCGCCTCCGCGAAGGAACATGATCGGTGGCAGGGATCACGGGGGCCCGGCCTCCAGCTCGACGCCTCGACATCGACATCGCCGGTGACCCCTCACTGCCTGGAATCCGAGTTGCTCCGTCGACTGAGCCGTTCGGCGACCCGGCTGCGTCGACTGCGCGAGATACTCATCCCGACCTGACTCGGATGTGGCCGACTCGGGCTCACAAGCCCGATGGTTATCTTCTCGGCTCGTAGCGCATCGCCACCGCCCCCGAGCCGAACTCCAGCCGGCCCACGAGCTTCAAGTCGACATACTTCGATAGCCCCGCGAACAACGTCGGCCCACGGCCCGCGAGCCTGGGCTGCACCACGAACTCGTACTCATCGATCAATCCCAGCTCCGTCAACGCAAGAGGGAGCTTCACGCCTCCCAAGAAGAGTCCCTTACCCGACTCCCGCTTGAGCTGCTGAACGGCCTCCCCCAGGTCCCCGCGCACGAGCTCCGCGTTCCAATCGACCCGGTCCAGCGTGCTCGACACGACGTACTTCTTCGCTGCGTCGATCGTCCGGGCGAAGGGTTCCATCCAATCAGGCCTCGCTCCCGTCGGCGCCGGCGCCCGCCACGCTGCCTCCATCATCTCGTAGGTCACCCGGCCAAACAGGAGGGCATCGGCCTGCGCAAGGTTCTCGACCGCATGACGATGCAACTCTTCGTCCGCCGGTATCGCACGATGGTCGCAGCACCCGTCCAATGTGACGTTGATGGAATACCGAAGGGGTCGCATCGCGTGAGGGTACCGCCGATGGGTTGGACCAGCAGAGATGCCCTTCACCCTCGCCGACGGGCCCCCGTTCGCCAGGACCCTTGCGGTGATGAGGCAGCTCGTCCGCACGTTTGAATACTTTGTTCACATGAAGCCGTTGTGGTTGCGGACCGTCGATTTCGATCTCCGGGCGCGGGAAGTCGGCGCGTGCGGACGCTGTGCTCGGGCAAACGGGGCACCTAGTCCTCCGCTTCACCCGAGCGCGCATCAACTCGATGCCGCCGCCAGGTTCTTGCGCCTGCCGGGAGACCCGAACCGGCTGCGCCTTCTCCTACTGCTTCATCGGATCGGCGACCCCGAAATTCCTCCTTGTGCGTCGAGTGGGTAATCGAGGATGGTCAGGTTCACGCCGTCGGTCTGACGAGCGAGTGCGCGCCCCGAGCGGCTCACGCCGCACGCGTGAACGTCACATGGGTAACTCCGCTGGGCGAGGAGGCGGCCTCGACCTGATAGTCCTTCTCGAGGCCCTCCAGCCCCTCCCACAGGCGCGCGCCTCGGCCGAGCAGGATCGGGACCACCACGATGTGCATGTGGTCCACAAGCCCCGCAGCGAGGAAGTCGCGGAGCACGCTGGCGCCTCCACCGAGGCGCACATCCTGCCCGTCCGCAGCCTCCCGAGCGGTCTCGAGCGCCTCGGCGGGCGACACGTCGAGGAAGTGGAACGTCGTGCCGCCCTCCATCTCGATCGACGGGCGCGGGTGATGAGTGAGGACGAAGACCGGTGTGTGGAACGGCGGGTCGGAACCCCACCAGCCCTTCCACTCCGGGTCCTCGTGCCATCCGGGGTAGCCGAACTTCCCGGCACCCATGATCTCGGCGCCGATCCCCGGGTCGTGCAGCCGCACGAAGGCGTCGTCGAGGCCGCGGGTGCCGCCGGGCTCGCCGACCATCTCGCGCCACCACCGGGTCGTGAACATCCATTCGTGCAGTCTTTCTCCGGCGTGGCCGAATGGTGCGTCGTGGCTCTGAGGTTCGCCGGTGCCGAAGCCGTCGAGCGAGATCGAGAAGTTGTGGACGCGGACGAGTGACACGGCTGACCTCCTTCAGGGATCGGGGTTCAACTTCACTGACCTTGCCTCGGGGATGTCGACTCTCTCTGACTGCGGCACCTGTGTCACTTGGTGGCGGTTGCATACCGCGGGCGGCCAGTGGGCCGGTAGACGTGGATCGTTACCCCCTTCGGGGTTACTCGCGAGTCGACCAGGTCAAGCGCTGTGTCTGGGCCGCTGTCGGGGAATAGCCGCGTGCCCTGGCCGACGATCACAGGGAAGATGAACAGGTTCATCTCGTCGACAAGGTCGTTGTCGAGCAGCCACCGGAACAGGGCGCCACTGCCGTGCACCTGCAGTTCGCGTCCCGGCTTGGCTTTCAGCTCGCCGACGGCCGCCGCGACGTCGCCGGAGAGGACGGTCGTGTTCGCCCAGCGCGGTTCGGTGAGCGTGGTCGATGCGACGTACTTGGGCAGCGTGTTCAACGCCGTCCAGATGGGGCTGTCGCCCGGATCTGCCCATGATCCCCAGGAGCCGGCGAAGATCTCGTAGGTCCGCCGGCCGAACAGGAACGCGTCGGCGCGCTGGTAGATCTCGTCCATGACCGTCGAGGCTTCGTCGTCGAAGCGCGCCCATCCGCCGCGCTCGAATCGGCCGCGCTCATCCTCCTCCGGCCCACCGGGCCCCTGCATGACTCCGTCAACGGAGACCTGCGCCGTGGTCGTCAGTTTCATGGTCGCGGTTCCCTTCTCGCCGGGTTCTGTCGTCTTCGATCAGACCGGACCGCGGCGCCGATCTCACCGGTCGCAGCAGAGGCCGTCCGGCCGATCCATTCCGCACCCTCCCCGAAGACGGCCAGCGTCGACGGTGTCGTACTCCTGAACGTACACCGCCTGCATAGCCAGGCGCTGTTCCGAGTCAGGGCTGTGGCTGCAGAAAGTCTCCAGGCGCCGCCTGCGACTCCCAGCGCTCCGAAGATGTTGACACGGCCGGGGTCGACCAGGTCCGCGCTCTCCTCTTGCCTGACTACTGCTGATAGAGCGGGAGGATCGTCCCGTCCTTGACGTACGTCAGCGCCGCGGACACGTCGTACGCGTGGATGGCCGATGTGAGCCGAGCCAGCATGTTCGACAGGCTCTCGATCTCACGGCCGCGGAAGAAGCCTGCCCGCTCCTGCGTGTCCGTGAAGCCCAAGATCAGCGATGCGTGGAACCGCTGGTCGGCCGGGTTGTCGTGCGCGACGTTCGGGGTGTCCCAGAGCTTCTCGTTCCAGGGCAGGAAGGTCTGGGTTCGCAGTTCCCTCAGCCTGCCGGTGCCTACGAGGGCTAGCACGAGCTCCTCGTTGATGAGCTTCCGGAAGTCGCGGGCACCGACGCCATCTTTCCGCCTGAGGTAGATCAGGGCTCGGGCGCCCGCCTTCTCGCCGGGCTCTGCCACCTCGTGCCAGCGGGACGAGTTCGGCAGACCCGCGTAGAGCAGGGTGCGCCGGAAGACGTTGATCTCGTCCTTGAACGCGAGCTGGGTCTGCTTGCGGCCAAGCAGCGGGGACAGGGGCGACTGGAAGGTGACCTCCGCGACGCCGTCGATCTTGCGTTCGACGGGGATCTCGGTCTCGACGCCGGGGGTCGCCGGCCACAGCCCCGGGTTCACCTCGGCGAGGTGGATCTGCCGGTACTCCTCCAGACCCGGCGTGGCCGAGATGATCTTCGAGTGCGGTCCCTTCCAGTAGTCCATCCCCGTCTGACGGGGCTGGTCGGTGCGCACCCACAGCAGGATGGAGGAGGAGAAGTGTTTCCTCACGTTCACCTCCGCTTTGGACGGTGACTTGCTCATCTCACACCTCCTTGGTGCAGTCGCGGTGGTCAGCGGTCGAGGAACTCGACGGCGACGGGGGCGAACGTGTCCGTGGAACTGGAAGATGCCACCGTGCCCGGAGTCGTGGTAGATGATCAGGAAGTTCGGTGGCCCGTCCGGGTCACTCCTACTCCTTCGCGGTGGGACAGGCATCGACCGTGTTCGATACGGTCGATCACGTCGTCGCTGAAGAGGGACGCGTGAAGCCCGCGGATCGCCCGATGGACACCACGGTCCCGCCGTCCCCCAGCGCGGCGGCCTTCAGCCGCAGCTGCTCGAGCGCCTTGTCGCTCGGCCGGCCGTAGCATTCGATCGCCGTGAGCGTGACCAGATGCGCCAGCTTGCGGAACTCCCCACTGCCGATGTCCATGTGGAGCTCCAGCGATGCCGAGTCGGGATGAACCGCCACGACGGTCATCTTCGCCGCGGCTTCGTCGATGTAGAAGCCGTACGAGAGTAGCCGAGGTTCGCGGGCGTCGATGAACTCCACGAGCCGTTCGACCCCGGCCTTGAGCTCTTGGATGGAGCCCTCCCGGATATCGGAACGGTCGATGTACACGATGGGTTCCGAAGCACTCATAGTTCCGTGACCGGCCATGTGACGACCTCCTCTCATCATGGCGGCAGGCGGACGTACGAGTATCACACTCCGATCCGGGCTAGGGCCGCGCTCGGCGCACCTCGATGCGGTGCTCACGGTAGTGGATGACATCCCAGGCGATGAGCGCCCAGCAGAGAGCTGACACGAACGCGAGCGCGCTCAGCGCTGGAAGCTCAAGAGCGGCGGGGATGATCGCGAGCATCCCGATCGCTGCGGCGAGCCGGCCCGGACCGATCCAGCCTGGTCTCTCCGTGGTCGTGCGACGGATGAGGTGGACAAGACGTACGCGGAGGGCGACATGTGCGAAGAAGTAGACCGAGAGCCCACCACAGAGCGCAACAGCGGGGATCGTGGCCAGCGGTTCGTCGACCTGCTCGATCGTTCCCTTCAGACCGAGGGCGAACAGGACGATCCCGGCGATCATCGGCAGGTGCAGGTAGCTGAAATAGTCGCGCGCGAGCCGGGCGCGGATCACGCCGCTCGACTGCGAGAGCTGACGTTGCGCAAGGACGGCGATGACATCGAAGTACGACCACCAGAGCGCAGCGATGACGACGACGCCGAGGATCGCGGCCGAGACGAGACCGGCGGTGAGCGGGTCGCCGGCGGCCCCGACGCCGATCGCAACGACCGACTCGCCGAGGGCGATGATCACGATGAGGCCGTAGCGCTCGGCGAAGTGAGCCGGCGAGATGCGCCACCCCTGCCCGCGACCGATCAGGGCGCCCGAGTAGATGACCGCGAGCGCGAGCACCCAGAGCGCCACCTGCGCACCACCCTCAACGAACCCGGCCGCGAGGATCAGCACGGGTCCGATCGTGGCCGTTGGCGCGAAGCGCACGAGCGCCCGCAGGAAGTCGGGGTCGCGCTTACCGGCGATCGCGTAGAGCACGAGGTTGAGCAGACGCACGATCACGTAGGCGACCCCGAAGAGCACCGCGTCGTCTTCGAATGCGCCCGGGACGGCGAGGGCAGCGACGAGCATCGCGGCCATCGCCCCGAACATGCCCGCGCGGACCCGGCCCTCCTCGGGCTCGAGCGTGTTCGTGAGCCAGGCGTAGCCCGTCCATGCCCACCAAAGTGCGGCGAGCACGAGCATGCCGCGGCCGACTCCGGGCCAGGTCAGATCGTGTGACATGAACTCGGTCACCTGCGTGAGGGCGAAGACGAAGACGAGATCGAACAAGAGCTCGAGCGGGGTGACCCGCTGTTCGCGTTCGGCCTGTCGACCGTCCATCCTTAGGAACTTGCCGAGCGCGGCACGAGCTTGAGCGTCGACGATCGCGCTCGAGGAGTCAGGACGCTGCCGACGATGCTCGGCGCGTAGCTCTCGTACTTCGCTCGGTATGCGTCGTCGATCCGATCGTGGATGTCGTCGTCGGCGTCGGTGAACGCGACGTCTCTCTCGACGCCGCCGGCGCGGATGTGGCCTTCATGGCGCGCCTGGGTCCCTCTGAACCAGGAGCCTGCGCGCCCCTTCACGGATCGAACGAAGAAGTCGTCGCCGAGGCGGACGACCCAGATCGTCGTCGGGTTCCGAAGCGTGCCGTCGCGCCCGAGCGACGTGATCTCAAGCTCGTCGGCTGCCTCGATCTTCGTTAGTTCGTCGCTCGTCCAACCGGTCACCTGCGCAGCCCCCTTCGTGATGCCCGCTCTCCCTCACATCGCGAAGTAGGTGGCCCGCTCCCGCTGCGCCGCGGCGTCGGCGGGACGACGCCAGTTCGACTTGACCCGCCAGATGATGTACGTGAACCCGCCGATCGGGATCTGGATCCCGTACGTGAGCACGCGGAACAGCAGTACCGCCGCCACGATCTGCCGCCTCCTCCGCGCTGTGGAACGCGGTGAGCCCTCCGATGTATCCGAGGTCGATCAACCCGACCCCGCCGGGGGTGATCGGGATCGCGGAGAGGAGGCGTGAGAACGCGTACACCGCGAACACCTCGGCGGTGGCGACGTCCTGCTCGGAGACGCCGAGATGGCGCAACGAGAGGAGCAGGACGAAGAACAACGCGACCTGACTGAGCACGGTCATCAGGCTCAGCCGGAGCCATCGATGCTCGACCAACACGATCGTGTCCCGGCGGAAGCGTGCGGCGCCTTCGCCCCACATCGCGACCGGCGGTTTGTGGAACAGGCGACGGAACCAGGACACGACGCGACCGAGCCAGTTCCCGATCCTGATCGCGAACTCCTCGCTCCGGAACATCAGAGCGAACAGGCCGACCGCAACGCCAAGGACGACGACGCCGATGATCGCGGCCAGGATGTACGTCGGCGTCAGATGCCCGGTCAGCGCCAGGAACACGAGCGAGAGCATCGGCAGGCCAAGCTTCGTGAAGATGTTCCAGATGCCGGTCACGCCGACGTAGAGCGCCACGCTCGTGCCGGTGAACCCCCAGGAGTTGAGGATCGAATAGGTGAGCCCGACCGCGATCGCGCCGCCTGCCGGGAGCGTGTTGGCGACCGAGGTCGTCGTCTGCGTGAGCACGGCGGCTTTGCCGATCCCGAGGCCTGGAATCGCCGCCTGGTTCGCCCACCAGTACGTCACGAGGTTGAAGACGGTGGCTGCGACGAGCGACCAGGTCTCGACCGGCGTGAGCGTCTTGATCGCGGCCCACACGTCCCCGTAGTCCGCGAACTTCGGGATCGCCCACGCGAAGATCGCGACCACGATCACGATGGAGATGGCGTAGCCGACGATCTTCTTCCACCCGAGGGGCTTGCGGGTCCGGTGCTCCTCGGTCTCGGTCGTCGTCATCGCTCGACCCTACTCCGGTCGGTCGGGACCCGTCTCCGAGCTGCCCTATGAAGCCGGGGGTCCCTCGTCGAGCCAGGCGCCGCCGCGCATGAGATTGCGGCCTTCGAGCTCGTTGGCTTCGCGCCACGCCTGGATCTCGCTCGGCGTGATCCGGAGGTAGATGTACTCCTCCGAGAGCTCTCGAGGGTCGAAGCCGGCCGCCAGCGCGTGCGCTTCTTCGAGCTCGGGGTCGGCGCCCATCTCGATCGCCTCGACCGGGCCTTCGACGATCACGACGTCGCGGGTCGGTCCGAGCGCAAGCCGAGCCCGTCCTGCGCGGATCAGGTTCCTCGCGGTGGCGCTCCTTCGTGGCGTCGCGATCGTCAGCGTCGCGCCGTCCCAGTAGAACGAGAGCGGCACGAGGTACGCGTCGCCGTCGGCGCTCGCCGACGCCACCCAGAGGTCGACGTCGGTGCGGAGCCGTTCCAGGGTGTCGGCGATGCGTTGCGACCTCGGACGAGCCGGCTCCGGACGATCCTCGTCCGGAGCCGGCCGCTGCTCGGAGCCGTCCGCCGCGATCACTCGGACTGGGCGAGCCCGATCACGTTGCCGTCCGCGTCGCTCACCCTCGCGATCAGTTTGCCGCCGCCGACATCCGTCGCCGGCTGCTGCACCTCGGCCCCCGCCTCGACGAGCCGCTTGACGCTCGTCTCGATGTCGTCGACGTCCCAGTAGCCGACCGGACCGGTCAGCCCCTGAGCGTGACCGTTCGGATCCAGGCCGACCTCCTGGTCACCGGTCCTGAACCCGACGTAGTAGGCCTCGTCGGCGTACGGCTCGACACCAAGCAGCTCGGCGAACAGTGTCTTCGCTCGAGCGAGGTCCTTCACGGGAAAGATGATCGTCTTCAGTTCCGAAGTCATCGAGAGCTCCTTTCCCTACGTCACATCGAACGGGCCTCGTTCGTCGATGCTATGACGGAACGAACGCGGGAGATGTGACCGGATGGACGAGCAGGATCTGCTGGCCGCGAGGTTCGAGGAGAACCGCTCTCGCCTCCGAGCGGTGGCCTACCGGATGCTCGGTTCCACGGCCGAGGCCGACGACGCCGTCCAGGAGGCCTGGCTGCGGCTCAGCCGGTCCGAGAGCGGCAGCGTCGACAACCTCGGCGGGTGGCTGACCACGATCGTGGCTCGCGTGTGCCTCGACATGTTGCGCTCGCGAACCTCGCGGCGGGAGGAGCCCACGGACGCGCACGCGGCGCGAGATGACCGCGAGCGGCGACGAGGCCCTCGACCCCGAGCAGGAGGCCCTGCTGGCCGATTCGGTCGGTCTCGCGATGCTCGTGGTCCTCGACACGCTGACGCCGGCCGAACGCGTCGCGTTCGTGCTGCACGACATGTTCTCCGTGCCGTTCGACGAGATCGCTCCGATCGTCGGACGCTCGCCCGACGCGGCCAGGCAGCTCGCGAGCCGAGCCCGACGCCGCGTGCACGGCGCTGCCCCAGACGCGGATCCCGTCCGGCAGCGGGACGTGGTCGACGCCTTCCTCGCAGCGTCACGCGGGGGTCGGTTCGACGCGCTGCTCGCGCTGCTCGACCCCGACGTCGTCCTCCGAGCCGACCGGGAGGTCGTGCGGATGGGCGCCTCTGAGGAGATCCGCGGAGCGGCGGCCGTGGCCGAGAGCTTCTCGGGCCGAGCGCGAGCGGCGCGTCCGGCGCTCGTGGATGGTATTCCGGGGCTGGTGTGGGGGCCGCTCGACCGGCCGCAGGTCGTGTTCGGCTTCACGATCGCGAACGGGAAGATCGTGAGGATCGACATGATCGGAGACCCCGATCGACTCGGCGAGTTCGAACTGACGTCCCCGGACTGACGAGCCGACCTACGCCTGGATGCGCGACGTCTCGGCTCGGAGGTCGTCCGCGGCTGCGATCGCGGTCGGGAAGTCCTCGTCGCCGACGGCCCCTTGGAGCTGCTCCAGCAGGGCGTTGACGCGCGTGGCGTCGGTTCCTTCGAGCGTGGGCAGGATCCGGTCCCTGATGTAGTCGAGCGTGAAGAAGTCGCCGTTGACCGCGGCCGCGTCGCGCGCCTCCGCGTCCACGACGAGCTGCGCGAGCCAGAGGTCGAACCGCGCCAGGTCGACCTCGACGGGCGGCCGGTACCGGAGCTGAAGGTCTTGGGCCCACCGAGCCACCTCGATCGCCGCCTGGCGAGCCGCGGCGGCATCCCGCGCGTCGACGGCCTCGGCGAGATCGACGAGATCCTGCGACATCCTCGGCTCGATCATCCTCGGCACGTCGCCCGCGGCGTAGTTCGCCCAGCCGGTCGTCATCTCGTCGACCGTGCGGGACGCCTCGTCCCAGCTCCCGTCCCCAGCCGCCTCGAAGATCTCGAAGGCCTCGCTCTCGATCATTTCGAGCTCAGCCGGCACCGGTTCGCTGAGCGCGTCCGTCGGAACAGCCAGGGCGAGCGCTTCGACGTCCTTTCCATCCGAGGTGTAGAACTCGCCGTAGCCGGGGGCAAACGTCTTGTCCTCGAGCACCCCATCCATGTGGAGCTCCTCGACCACGAGTCCGCCCTCGATCTGACCGAGCGGGCCCGCGAGCGACTCGCCCACGGACTTCACCGTCACCTCTTCGAACACGAAGCCCGGGATGTTCTCGGGTCGGTACGTGTCGCCTACGTCAGGTTCGGCGGGCATGATCATCGCCGCCGGACCGTCCGTGCCGGCGATCCACGTGCCGTGGGTGTCGGCGATCACCCCGTCCTGGAAGTTGAAGACGTCCTCGCCGAAGTACCAGACCGAACCGTCGTCGGCCTGCGCATAGAGATCGTAGGCCACCTCGTGGAGCCGGCCGCCGAGGAACGCAACGTACTGGGACACGAGGGTCTCGACGGGCTGTCCGCGCCACTCGATGAACCGCGTCTCCGGGAGCAGCGTGACCTCGGTGCGGAACGGCTCGCCGTCCACTCGTCCGAGCAGGAGCACCGACGCCTGGTCCGAGATCGGGAACAGAGGATTCGTGATGTTCGTCGGGTCGGAGAACGTCGGCGCGGCGATATCGACCCGCTCGCTCTCCGGCGCGACCGGGATGTCGGTCACGACCGGCTGCGGGATCGTTCCGGGCACCGTCTCCCGCGACTCGCCTGAACCGTTCGTGTCCGAGTTGGTCGTGCACGCCGCGGCGACGAGGAGCGACGACGCCGCGAGCGCGACGACCGATCCGCGTCCGAGCCGACGCCGGGTGCCGACCATCCCGTTCATGTCCCACTCCTCGCTTCCACGGTTGCGCGTCAGTCGTCGTTCGGTCCGTCGTCCTCGCCCGAGCGGTCGTCGTCGCTCTCCTGGCCGACGACCTCGAAGTTCTCGTCGAGGTTCACCTCGACCGTCCGGCCGTCGGCGAGCCGGATCTCCACGCCGTACGCGGCGCCGTCGTCGCCGACCTCGGTTTCGACGACCGTGCCGCCGCCCGCGTGCTCGAGCGCGGCCTCGGTGGCCTGCTCGAGCGCCGAGCCGGTCAGCGGCTGGTCGTCGTCGCCGACCCCCGACGCGATGGCGATCCCGGTCCCGCCGCCCACCGCCGCGAGCCCGATCGCCCCGCCTGCGATCCACCTGGTCCTGCGATCCATCGGATCTCTCCTCTCCTGTCGGTTCATGCGTACCCGTGAAGGGTGGCGCAGGCACGATGAGAGGAGCGTGAGCCCTCGATGAACGGCTGTGTACCATCGTGGGCTCGTGTCAGGACCTCATCCACGGGATCGGACCGCCCGCCGAACCACGCCGACCGGGTGGACGCGGCGAGCCCTGGCGATCGCGGCCGCGGTCGCGATCGGGGGTTCGGTCCTGCACGCCGGCGCGAGCGAATCGCTCGAGCCACGGCCCATCACCCACCCGACCGAACGCGACGCCGAAGCGGCGGGCATGAACCGCTACGTGATCGGAGCGGCCGGTGACATCGTGTGCGAGCGCGAGGCGTTCGGCCCCGCCGTGCCGGCGCTCTGCCAGTACGACGACACGGCGAAGCTGATCAAGGGGACCGGGCTCGCCGAGGTGCTCCTGCTCGGCGACAACCAGTACGAGGTCGGGTCCTACGCCGCCTACACCACCTACTTCGACCCAACGTGGGGTGGGGCGTTCGGCAACATCTCACCGGTGCCCGGCAACCACGAGTACGCGAACGATCCCTCCTCTCGGCCGCGCGGCTACTTCCGCTACTTCGGCGATCGCGTCAGGGGACCGGACGGGCTCGGGTACTACTCGTTCGACCTGGGGGCATGCCCGAACGATCCGTGCTGGCATCTGATCGCGCTCAACTCGGAGCTCTGCTTCGCGGCCGGTGGGTGCGGGCCAGCCGTCGATCCGACCGATCCGGGACCGGGCAACAGCATGTACGCGTGGTTGGAGCAGGACCTGGCGACGCACCCCGACGCCACGTACCCCTGCACGCTCGCGTACTGGCACCATCCACGCTTCTCGTTCTCCACCACGAGCGGCGCGTCCACCGCGGTCGCCCCGCTCTGGGAACTGCTGCACGCGGCGAGCGCGGACGTCGTGCTCAACGGGCACTCGCACAACTACCAGCGATGGCGGCCGCAGGATCCGGCGGGCGCGCTCGATCGGCAGCACGGCATCCGCCAGTTCGTGGTCGGGACCGGAGGCGCCAGCCGCTACGCCCTGCCGGGCGGCACGAGGCCGGCGAACCTCGCGAGGGCGCAGGCCGACGCGTTCGGGATCCTCCGGCTCACGCTGAAGACCGACGGCTACCGCTGGACGTGGGTTTCGGCTCCTGGACAACCGTCGTTCAAGGACACGTCGGCGCGCACCGCGGGGTGCGTTCGCGCCGTAAACTCGCCCTGATGAGGTCGCTCGAGGGCTTCCCCGATCCCTTCCTGGGAGAGATCGCCGGCCAGCCAGACGCGATGCGTCGCGCCGCGGCCTCGCTCGTCGACCAGCGCGAGGCGCTCGAACGCATCCGCGAGGCGAGCAGCGCGTCACGGACCATCGCGTTCACGGGGATGGGGAGCTCCTACGACGCCTGCTATCCCGCCGTCAACGATCTCGCGGCGCGCGGCGTCCCGGCGCTGCTCGTCGACGCCGCCGAACTGCTCCATTTCCGCCGCCCGATCCTGACGGCTCGGACGCTCGCGGTGATCGTGAGCCAGTCGGGGGAGAGCGCCGAGATCGTCCGGCTCGCGAGCGAGCTCGCCAAGCAGCGCACCAGGCCTTTCGTCGTGGCGGTCACGAACGGGCGCGACAACGACCTCGCTCGGCGCGCCGACATCACGCTCGACACGTGGGCCGGCCCCGAGAGCGGGCCGTCCACGATGACGTTCGCGGCGGCGATGGCGACGCTGTCGGGCCTGGCGCGGCTGCTCGCCGGCGACAGCGTCGACACGGCGATCGACCGGACGAGGACGGCCGCCGAGGGCGCCGCGCGGTCGACCGAACGCCTGCTCGACGACCCGGAGGACTTCGCCCAGGACCTCGCGGCCTGGCACGGCGAACGCGAGGTCATGGTGCTGCTCGGTCGCGGCCCGGCACGGGCCGCGACCGAGCTGGGCGCGCTGATCCTGAAGGAGTCCGGCGTGATGGCCGAGTCGCTGGAGTCCGGTTCGTTCCGGCACGGCCCGCTCGAGCTCGCCGGCCCGAACATGACGGCGGTGGTGATGGCGACCGAGCCCGAGACCCGGCGGCTCGACCTGGGTCTGGCCGCCGATCTCGTCGAGGCGGGAGCCGCGGTCCTGGTCGTGACGCCCGACGGCGAAGCTCCGAAAGGGGCTCGATCCGTCGCGACCGGCTATCTCGACCGAGCGCTGATGTCCGCGGTCTCGATCGTCCCCGTCCAGCTCCTCGCCTGGCGATTGGCAACGACCCACGGGCGAACGCCCGGCGCGTACACGAGGGCCTCGAAGGTCACGACGCGCGAGTAGCTCAGCGTTGGGGCTCGAGCAGCAGCTGGCGGAACCGCTCGATCGAGCCGTCGACCAGATCGAATAGCTCGGCCGCCTCGGCGCGCAGCGCCGGATCCTGGATCTGCATGACGAGCGCCTGAGCGCGGAGGTCGGCCGCGCCCATCACCTGCATCCAGTCGTCGCGGATGTCGGCGCCGATCCTCGTGCGTTCGGGATCCGGAGCGCTCTCGAGGATGGCGAGGATCTCGGCGTTGTCTTCGATCGTCCTGCGAAGGGCGACGAGGCTCCTTCGAAGCTTGGCGTCGGCCCGCTTGACCCTGCGCCGCTTCGGCTCGGCCGGGTGATGCTCGACGACCGGCGAGACCTGGATCGCGCTCACAACTCCACCGCCTCCATGAGGGTTTCGCCCTCCAGAAGGGATTCGTCGTCGTCGCCCCGGCGGACCGGCCGCGCGCTGCTCGGCTCGGCGTTCGCGATCCGCGCGTCGGAACCTACGGCGGCCATCCCCACCGTCCCTCCCTTAGGTTTTCGGTATCAGAGCCTGGAGACTAAACCGGCCAGGAGGCAGATTCGAGGAACCACGCTGGTGAGTTCCAGCCACTCCTTGGGACCGTGGTCGTCCCCGCCGATCGGTCCGAGGCCGTCGAGGGTCGGCACGCCTGCCGCCGAGGTGGTGTTCGCGTCCGACGCTCCCCCGGTCGCCGCGTCCTTCAGCTCGAACCCGAGCTCGGCGGCGACCGAGATCGCCAGCTCCGCGAGTCGCGCGCCGCCCTCGCCCTTCTCCATCGGGCGATGCCATCCGCTGCCGATCGTGGTCACGCTCACGTCGGGGACGGTGTGCTCGTTCGCGATCGTCCGAACGGCCTCCTCCGCCTCCTTGAACGTCGCCTCCTCGGGCGAGCGGACGTCGACCTCCAACACGCAGCGCTCGGCGACCACGTTCGGGCGGGTCCCGCCCTCGATGACGCCGACGTTGACCGTGACGCCCGGCCACAGGCCGTTCAGCGCCTGGAGGGCAACCGTCTTGTACGCGGCCTCGAGGATCGCGCTCCGACCGCGTTCGGGCTCCACGCCCGCATGCGCGGCGCGACCCTCGATCTCGATCCGGAAGTCCGAGACGCCCTTGCGCGAGGACACGATGTCGCCGTTCTCACGCGCACCCTCGAGGACGAACGCGACGTCGGCGTTCGCCGCCTCGGCCTCGATCACGTCGTGCGACCAGGGCGAGCCGATCTCCTCATCCGGGTTGCAGATGTAGGTGACCTGACCGAACCCGTCGAACCCGGCCGCCTGCAACACCTCCACGGCGAAGAACCCGGTGAGCAGCCCGCCCTTCATGTCGCTCACGCCGGGTCCGAACGCGCGGTCGCCCTCGATCCGGAACGGGCGCTCGGCGACGGTTCCGGGATCGAACACGGTGTCGGTGTGTCCGACCATCAGCACGCGCGTCGTGCCGCTCCCGCTCAGACGGCCGATGACGAGGTCGCCGAGCCGTTCCCCGCCCTCCGCCGGCTCGTGCTGGAGGCGCTCGACCTTCCAGCCGCCGGTCTCGAACCGTCGCTGACAGAGGTCTGCGATGACGTTCACGCCCTCCGGCGTGAACGAGCCGCAGTCGACGTCCACCATCTCTCGAAGCGCGCCGACGAACTCGTCGTACTGCTTCGATGCGTGCTCCTGCGAGGTCCTTGAGCTCCATCGCTCCGATCCTGCTGCCCGATCCCGTGCCTCGGGCGGGCATCCTACCCCGCAACCCCGCCGGGGTAGCATCCGGCGATGGCGCGTCGGGGAGACCTGAACGGATGGTGGCGGTTCGGCGTCGTCGTCGTCGGGTTCTTCGCCCGGCTCCTGTTCCGGATCCGCGTCCGCGGCGCCGAACGCGTACCGACGGGGTCTGCCATCGTCGCCGGCAACCACGTCTCCGCGCTCGACGGCGTCATGCTCGCCTACGTCACCGGACGACACGCCCGGCGCATGACTCGCTTCCTGGTGGCCGCAGAGTTCTTCGACAAGCCGAAGATCGCGTGGGGCCTGCGTCTGTACCGACAGATCCCGCTCCGGCGAGGCAAGGCCGACGCCAGTGCGATCGGCGAGGCGGTGGAGACGATCCGCGCCGGGGCGCTCGCCGGCATCTTCCCCGAGGGGAAGGTGAACCCGGACCCGGAGTCCGGCCTCCAGCCGGGACGGAAGGGCGTCGGGCGGATCGCGCTCGCGACCGGCGCTCCGGTCGTCCCGGTCGGCATCTGGGGCACGCATGACCGCTGGCCGAAGGGCGGGCTGCACTACCGCCGCCCGATACGCCGGACGATCGCGATCGTCTACGGCGAACCCATCGAGCCCGAGGGCGACGCCGACTCACAGGAGGACATCCAGGTGTTCACCGACCTGGTGATGACGGGGATCGCCAAGCAGGCCGCCGAGGCGCGCATCCTCGCGTCTCGATGACGCGACCCGAGGGCCCGCTAGCCTCCCGAACCCGAGACGCCGAGATGCGGCACGAACCATTCGGCCGCGAGATCGGCGACACGTTCGAGCGCGCCGGGCTCCTCGAACAGGTGGGTCGCGCCCGGCACGATCTCGAGCCTCGTTTCGGCGCGGAGCCGGGCCTGCGCCTCGCGGTTGAGCTCGAGGACGTCGCGGTCCCGCTCGCCCACGATCAGCAGCGTCGGCGCCGTCACGCGCTCGAGCGCGTCGCCGGCGAGGTCCGGCCGGCCGCCGCGGGAGACGATGGCTCGAACCTCCGGCAGGTCGGTGGCCGCGACGAGCGCCGCCGCGGCGCCGGTACTGGCCCCGAACAGCCCGACGGGGAGCTCGGGCGCCTCCCGCTCGGACCCAGCGCACCGCCTCGCCGAGCCGCCGCCCGAGCAACGCGATGTCGAACACGTTCCGGCGGTCGGCGGACTCCTCGTCGGTCAGGAGGTCGAACAGGAGCGTCCCGAGGCGTTCGGCGTGCAGCCGCTCGGCGACCTCCACGTTCCGCGGTGATCGCCGGCTCGAACCGCTGCCGTGCGCGAACACGACGACGGCCACGGCCCCGTCGGGGACGACGAGATCGCCGGGCAGTCGGACGCCGTCGGTCTCGATCTCAACGGCACGGACTTCGACCCTTGCGTGGTCGCGGAACGGTCCACATCCATCGCGGCGTACCAGGCCCTCGAGCGCTTCACAATCCCCCGGCCGGCGCGAGCCTCCGCCGACGTCCTCGAGTTCTCGGGCACTCAGCCGGGACGGAGCGAGCTCAGGTCGATCGTCTCCACCACATCGGAGACCGACAGACCGGGCTCCGTGCCGCCCGCGATCGCGTACACGACCGTCCCCACCGCCACCATGCCCAGCCCGTGGCGGGCCGTCGGCATCGGGGGCAACGCCAGCCACCGCTCGCCCGAGACGTCAAAGGCCTCGGCCTCGTCGAAGGTCGAATCGGCCTCGCCGCCGGCGGAGACGACGTAGCCGTTCGAGGTCGCCGTCGCTGCGCTGCCGCCTCGCGCCGTCGGCATCGGGGCGAGCTCGCGCCACGAGCCGGCGGCCGCGTCGAGGGCCTCGGCAGTGTCGAGGTTCGAGCCGATCCCACCCGTTCGCCCGCCGACCACGAACAGCTCGCCGTCCAGACCCGCGACCCCGAGATGCTCCCGCGCGGTCGGCGGTCCCTCGCGGACGGTCCAGGCACGCGTCCGCGGGTCGAACACGAACACGTCCTCGGCGAGCGCGCCGCCCTGACCCACGCCACCCGCGACGTACAGGCGGCCATCCACGGCAGCCGCACCGCCGGCCGCTCGCTGAGCAGGCATCGGCGGGAGCTCCTCCCACCTCCCGTCTTCGAGCGCGAAGGCACGATCGGTCGGGTCGCCGAGCCCAGGCCCCAGGTAGCCGCCGAGAACGATGATCGTTCCGTCCAGCCCAGCCGCCATCGGGTGGTTGACCGCGATCGGCAGGTCCGGCCCCGGGCTCCACGTCGTCGTCGCGAGATCGAGGATCTCCACGGTCGGCGTGGTCGCACCGGACGCGTCGAACCCGCCGGCGACGACGATCCGCTGCCCGTCGGTCGCCGCCGCCACTTCCGAGCGCGCGGTCGGCACGGGCGGGAGCGTCTCCCATCGGACCGCGGGATCGACCGGCACCACCGAGCCGGCGTCCCCGCCGACGTCGCCGTTGCAACCGGCGAACGCGAGGACGAGAACCAACGCCGAGCCGAACGCACGGGGAGCGCGCACGGCTCGACGCTACCGCAGCTCTCGGGAACGATCACCTTGCGAAAGCTGAAGGGGCGGCCGAACGGCCGCCCCTCGGTGTCTCCCTGATGTCGTCGTCGCTACATCGCCGCGACGGCGGAGATCAGGTTGGAGTCGCGCAGCTTGCGGAGCGCCTCGCGCTCGATCAGCCGAACGCGCTCGCCCGAGAGCCCGAGCACCTTGCCGGTCTCGCGGAGCGAGAGCGGCTGGCCGTTCTCGAGGCCGTACCGGAGCGCGACGACGTGCCGCTCGCGCTCGTCGAGCACGCGGTCGACGGCGCTGCCGATCTCGTCTCGGAGCAGGGCGTCCTCGACCTCGTTGAAGGCCGCGTCGGAGTCGACCTCTTCGATCAGGTCGCCGAGCTCGGTGTCCTCGCCGACGGGCGACTGGAGCGACAGCGGCTCGCGCCGGCCCATCTCGGTCAGGTCGTCGATCTCGTCGACCGTGGTGTCGAGCGCCTTCGCGAGCTCATCCCGCGACGGCTCGCGACCCATCGACTGCGCGAACTGGAACCGCGTGCGGTTCAGCTTGCGCAGGCGGTCGTGGATGTGGACCGGCAGCCGGATCGAGCGGGAGCGATCGGCGATCGCCCGCGTGATCCCCTGACGGATCCACCACGTCGCGTAGGTGGAGAACTTGAAGCCGCGGCGCCAGTCGAACAGCTCGACCGCGCGCATCAGGCCGATGTTGCCCTCCTGGATCAGGTCGAGCAGAGGCAGGCCCTGCCCCTGGTACTTGCGGGCCACCGACACGACCAGCCGGAGGTTGGCCATGATGAACCGCTGGCGGGCCGCCTCGGCCTTCCGGACCTCCTGGCGGGCCTTCATGATGGACTTCTCGGACCGGAGACGGCCGGCGCGCAGGCGCTCCTCCCCCTCCTTGCCGTGCTCGATCAGGATGGCGAGCTCGACCTCCTCCTCCTTGGTGAGGAGTGGCTCGCGCGCCGCCGCCTCCAGGTACAGCCGGAGGTCGTCGGCGTCGTCCGTCCCGAGCGGACGTGCAGGCTCTGGCATGAACTCACTCTCCTCCTCGAAGCCTCCGTCCGGGGCGTGCTTCGCCCCCGGAGGTCTTCGGGACCGTTGCTGGTCGGGCAGGGCCCCGGGCGCAGCTGAACCGGCCTCCCCGGGCCACCGGGTTGCCATGGTATCTGCCCCGCAGAGGCCCTGTAAAGCCGTCCCCTATGAAGACCTGGTGGAGATACCCAACTATTCCCGGATCCATCGCTCTTCGTTCATACGTGAAGGGCTGCCGGGCACCCCTCGGCCGATGGAACCGGACCCTTGAGATTCGTCCGCGGACCCCCTGCGGGTTCTCACTCCCGTCACCCCGGTGGGCTTCCATGGGTCACCGGCCGAAAGGAGGAAGCCATGGCCGAGGAGATCACGCTGGAGCAGGACATCGACCGGTCCTGGCCGGGCAGCCGGCGTTCGAAACGGGCCCCTGGGCCCTCCGGGAGCCGGAGCCGTTCGAGGACCAGCGCGCGTTCGCGTCCGTCGACCCCGAGGACACCTGAGGAGGCGACGACCCAGGGTTCCGAGGAAGCCGGGTCGGACGAGCAGGACGACGACGACGAGGATCAGGACTAGACGCTTCCCCGGCCCAGCGCAGGAAGGGGCGGCCCCGGCCGCCCCTTCCGCGTATCAGAGCTCAGACGGCCCGGACCGAGAGCACCGGCGCGAGATCCCTGGCGACGACGTGCCAGGAGGCTCCGGCGTCGGCCGAGCCGAAGACCTCCCCGGAGGTCGCGCCGAACCACAGGCCGAGCGGATCCCGAGCGTCGCCGCCGAACGCCTGTCGGAGGATCGTCAGATACGCGTCGTCCTGCGGCAGGCCCGAGGTGCGAGGGGTCCACGACCCACCCGCGTCGCGCGTCTCGAACACGCGGAGCCGGCCTTCCGCGGAGACCCGATCCTCGTCCGAGTTGAGCGGGATCACGTACGCGCCGTCCGGGTCACGCGGATCGATCAGCATCGGGAACCCGAAGTCCGAGGGAAGTCCGTCGGCGATCGAGATCCACGACGCGCCGGCGTCGTCGGAGCGGTAGACGCCGCCGTGGAACTGCATGAACAGTCGCTCGGGTCGCAGCGGCGCGCGATACATGTTGTGCACGCAGAGGTCGATCGTGTCGACGGGAGCGTCTTCCGGGAGGTATCGCGGGACCAGCCCGTCGTTGCCGTTGCCCCACGTCCGGCCACCGTCCTCGCTGAGCCACACGCCGGCGGCGGAGATCCCGAGAGCGAGGCGCGTCGGATCGCCCGGCCACGTGGCGATCGAGTGGAGCGCCAGCCCACCGGCGCCCGGCTGCCACTCGGGGCGGCTCGGCTGGTCCCACAGAGCCCGGTTCAGCTCCCACGTCATGCCGCCGTCCCGGCTCTCGAACAGCGCCGCCGGCGCCACGCCGGCGTACAGGAGGCCGTCCTCCTCGCCCGGCGTGATCACCCACGTCCTGTGGACGCTCGCGTCCTCGCCGTCCGGGAACCGCGGGCCGTCGGCCTGCTCCCACTCGCCGGTGGGGTCCTCGGCGACGTGGACCGTCGGGCCGTACTGCCCGTGGGTCACGCTCGCGAAGTAGCGTCCGCTCCGCGGGTCGCGCATCGCGTACTCGACCACGGTCCCGGCGAACGCGCGGGTGACGACCTCCATCGCGCCGTCCCGCGGCCCGCGCAGCACGAACAGCCCTTTCCGCGTGCCGACGAGGAGCTCGGCATCGTCGGTCGCGGCGGCGCCGCCGGAGATGGAGCCGATGATCTCGAGCCGGTCCGCTTCGGCCACCGGAGCATCGCCGCGCACGCGCTCGCCGTCGACGAACACGGCTACGTGCTCCCGGAGCCTGCCCTGGTCGTCGAGCACCCGGCCGCCCAGCTGTGGATGCGTCCGCTCGAGCCCCCGCAGGATCTCCTCGACCGTCGATCCGTCGACGCTGACCTCGCGCGCTCCGTCCGCGAGATCCCGAAGTGGCGGCCGCAGCCGAACGATCGCCATCGCCGGCGAGTCTATCGAGCGCCCGGCGTCGTCGGACCCGGTCGTTCGAGGGCATGATGGGACCGTGGATACGCGACGAACGCACAGCGCATCCAGGTTCCCCCCAGCCGGTTCGTCGAGCTCGGCGGCTCCGTCCACTACGTCGAGTGGGAGGGACCGCGGGTGGGTGGGTCAGAGCAGCAGCGCACGTTCGTGCTCGTGCACGGCCTGGGCGGTTCGCTGCTTTCCTGGCTCGCGGTCGGGCCGGGGCTCGCGCAGCACGGACGGGTCCTCGCGCTCGACCTCCCGGGTTTCGGGCGCTCCGAACGAGCCGGCCGGCGGAGCCGGGTGAGCGACCTGCGGACCACGCTGTCTCGGTTCGTGGACGAGGTCGCCGGCGGACCGGTCGTGCTGGTCGGCAACTCGATGGGCGGTGGGGTCTCGATGCTGGAGGCGGCCCTCGAGCCGGCCGCCGTCGAGGCGCTCGTCCTTTCGAACTCGGTCTTCCCGTGGACGCGCGGCTCGCTGCCGGCGCCGATCGTGCTGCTCGGGTTCTCCCTGTACCGGCTGCCACGCGTCGGCGAATGGGTCTCGAAACAGCGGATCACCCGGCTGGAAGCCGAGCGCGCGGTCGAGCTCGGGTTCAGGATCATCGCCGCCGATCCCTCCACGATCCCGGAGGACCTCGTGCGACTGCACGTCGAGCAGCTCGTCCGCCACCAGCAGAACCCGGACGCCGGCGCGGCGTTCCTCGAGGCCGCTCGTTCCCTGATGTCGCTCGGCCGTCGCAGGGAGGTGGTGCGGTGGATCGTGGACGCGGTGAAGTGCCCGGTGCTCGTGATCCACGGGCGGGCCGACCGCTTCGTGCCGGTCGGGTTCGCCGAGGCTGCGATCCGGATGCGGCCCGACTGGGACCTGCGACTCATCCCGAAGGTGGGACACGTGCCACAGATGGAGGCGCCGGAACGTTGGCTGGCGCTCGTGGAGGACTGGCTCGCCGGGCTGCCCGCGGCGACCTAGAGGCCGGCCGCCTTCGAGACCTCGCCGAGCGACTCCTCCAGCGCGAACGCCAGCTGCTGCAGGTCGGGCATCCCGTCGTAGTCGCCGGTCAGCCCGAACGCCATCGTGCCGCCGATCGACGTGCACGCGATCGACAGCGCCGAGTTCTCGCCGAGCGGCAACGACGGGTACTGGGCGACGAGCCTTGCCCCCGCCAGGTACATCGGCTGAGGCGGCCCGGGGATGTTCGAGACCACGAGGTTGAACCAGGGTCCCCGGCTCGCGAGACGGGCGGCAGCCGCCAGCATCCCACCGGGCGCGTACGCGCCGAGCCCGATGATCGCGTCGGCGCTCATCGCCATCATCGACTCCTTCAGGTGGGCCGTTCCCGCCCGGACGAGCGCGAGGCGGCGCTTCGGGCCCATCGCGCCCACCGGCAGGTCGACGAACGCGGGCGCCACGCGGTTGCCGAGCGACGCGTCGCGGCCGCCCTGGACCGACACCGGAACCATCACCCGCAGCGTCCGGCCGCGGGTCGGTTCCTTGCGGTCGCGGAGCAGCCGGTACAGCGCCCCGCCCACGACGGTCAGGACCGCGTCGTTCACCGTTCCGCCGAGCGCGTCCTTGATCGTCCTTGAACCGCTGCAGCGGCGCGTCGGCGATCGCGAACCGGCGGTTCGGCCCGATCTGCACGTCGAGCGGCGATGCTGGCCGGGCCCCCATGTCCAGGATGCTTCGGAACCCCGACAGGACCGAGCCCACATCGAGCGCCGCCAGTGCCGGCGAGCGGCGGGCCGCCTCGATGCCGTTCATCACGGCCTGCATCGGGTGTGCGAACAGCGACTGCGTCGCCTCGCGGAGCAGGTCCTGCGAGGAGGGTTCGGGCTCGGGCTCCCACGCGGGCGCCGGCAGCCTCGTCCCGGGGCTCGGGCGACAGGTCGAACAGCGCCGCCGTCAGGTGCATCCCGGACAGCCCGTCGATCATCGCGTGGTGCACCTTCATCAGCGTGGCGACGTGCCCGTCTTCGAGCCCCTCGATCACGTAGAGCTCCCAGAGCGGTTTCGTCCGGTCCAGCGGGCGGGACAGGATCCGCTGCACCTGCTCGCCGAGCTCGACGCGCCCGCCGGGGCTGGGCAGCGCCGCCCGGCGGACGTGGAAGTCGAGGTCGAACGCCGCGTCGTCGACCCACACCGGGCAGCGCGAGCCCGTACGGCACCATCTTCACCTTCTGGCGGAGCCTTGGCGCGAGATGCAGTCGCGAGGCGAAGACCCGCTCGACGTCTTCGGCGCGCAGGCGGCCATCGGGACGCGTGGAGGGGTCGAGCACGGACAGCCCGGCCACGTGCATGTGCATCGCCGGCCGCTCCAGGTACAGGAACGACGCGTCGAGCGCGGTCAGTCGTTCGGTGGCCATGGCCCTCCAAGGTACCGCTCCACGGTCGGCGTGGAAACCGGTGCTAGCCTCGCCCGCGATGCGCCGACGCCTGCGCGCCGCCTCCGCACTCGCGGTCCTCGCGGTCCTCACGCTCCCTTCGGCAGCAGCACGGGCGAGCTCGGATGAGGCATCTCGCGACGTCGAGATGCTCGACAACGTGTTCGGACCGAGGATCGTCCGGATCCCGGTGGACGGCTCCGTCCTGTGGACCAACGAGGGGCGAGCCAGCCACAACGTGACGGCAGACGACGACTCGTTCGCCTCGGCCGATCTCGAGCCCGGCGGCTCGTTCGAGCGGGCGTTCCCGGCCGAGGGAGCGTTCCCCTACTTCTGCTCGCTGCACGGAGCACCGGGCACGGGCATGACCGGCGTCGTCATGGTCGGCGACGCGCCGATCCCCGGCACGGACTCGGAGGTCGGACCGGGCCGCGAGACGCCGCCGTCCCTTCCGGGCACCGAGATCCGAGTGCCCGAGGAGGCCCCAACGATCCAGGCCGCCGTCGACGCCGCCGAACCCGGAGGCCTCGTGCTGATCTCGCCCGGCGTCTACGAGGAGGCCGTGGTCGTGACGACGCCGTTCCTCACGATCCGGGGCTCCGACCGGAACGAGGTGGTCCTCGACGGCCGGTTCAGGCTCGACAACGGCATCGCGGTGATCGAAGCCGACGGCGTGACGATCGAGAACCTCACCGTCCGTCATTACCTGCTGAACGGGTTCCTGTGGCAGAGCGTGTTCGGGTACCGCGGCTCGTTCCTGACCGCGTTCAACAACGGCGCCTACGGGCTGTACGCCTTCGACTCCGTCTACGGTCAGTTCGATCACTCCTACGCGAGCGGCCACCCCGACTCGGGCTTCTACGTCGGTCAGTGCTACCCGTGCCACGCGGTCGTGACCGACGTGCTCGCCGAGCACAACGCCCTCGGCTTCTCGGGCACCAATGCCGGCGGCCGCCTGTTCGTCGTGAACAGCGAGTGGCGGAACAACATGAGCGGCATCGTGCCGAACACGCTGGACTCCGAACTGCTCGCGCCGCAGCACGACGCAGTGATCGCCGGCAACTGGGTGCACGACAACAACGATGCGGACGCGCCGGCGTTCGACCTGCAGTACCCGTCGTTCGGGACCGGCATCCTCGTGAACGGAGGGCGCGACAACCTCGTCACGCAGAACCTCGTCGAGGACCACGTGAACTTCGGGATCGCGCTCCTCGCCTCGCCCGACGAGAACCTCTGGCTGACCGAAGGCAACGAGGTCCGGGGCAACCTCGTCCGGAGCTCCGGCAACGCCGACCTCGCGCTCGGCGCGCCCGCCGCGGGCGGCGACTGCTTCGCGGCGAACGGGTTCTCCACGAGCCTGCCGCCGGCGATCGAGTGGCGGAGCGGCTGCGGGTCGCCGCTCGCGAGGATCGCGGGTGGTTCCCTCGGGATCGTGTTCGGGCCGCTCGAGCGGTACCTGGTGGCCGCGTTCGGCGAGATCGAGGTCGGTGACTGGCGTTCGCAGCCGCCACCTCCGCCACAGGCCACGATGCCGGGCGCCGAGACCGCGCCGCCCGATCCCGCGATCGCCGAGGTCGCCGTTCCTCAACGGGTCCAGATCCGAGACGCCCGCACGCTCGACGTGCCGGCGTCCTCAGACGTCTCCCAGGAGGTCACCGTGCTCGGGATCCCGCTCGCCGCCAGTTGGTGGGGTGTGCTGGTCGGCCTGTACGCGTACGCCCTGCCGCTGATCCTGTACTCGGCGTGGGTCTCGATCGCGTTGTGGGATCTCGTCCGGCAGGAGGCGGTGCCGAACCGAACGCGCGTGCTCTGGATGATCGCGGTGCTCGTCGTTCCGTTGGTCGGGCCGATCGCCTATTACGTGTTCGGCCGTTCGCCGATCCAGCGCTCGTTGCGGGTGATGCTCGTCGCCGGAGGGCTCGCGATCTACGCGGCGCTGACGGTGCTCGCGATCGCGCTCGGTCCGTGAGCCCGACCTAGCCGACGACGATCGCGCCGGTCATCTCCGGGTGGATCATGCACGCGTAGGTGACCGGGCCGTTCCCGTCGACCGCGACGCTGAACGTGTCACCAGGTTCGAGCGTCCCCGAGTCGAAAGCCCCGCCGTCGGCCGTGACCGTGTGGGGCGCCTGGTCGTCGTTCGTCCACGTCACCTCGGTGCCGGCGTCGACCGTGAGCTCGACCGGGTCGAAGGCGAAGTTGCTGATCGACACCTCGTCGGGGCTCGCGGTCGGAGCGCCCTCGGCGAGCGGCGCGTCCGCGCGCACCTCGAGGAACCCTTCCATCCCGCGGTCGTCGTGCCCCTGGACGAGGCACTCCACCTTGTAGAGGCCGGGCGCCAGATCCAGCGTGAGCTCGGTCGTCTCGCCGGGTTGCAGCAGGTTCGTCTCGGCCTTGAGGCCGTCCTCGTCGCCGCTCCCGGAGCCGCTCGAGTCGTCCTCGCCCTCCACCTCGATCTCGAACCCGTGCCCGATCGTTCCGCGGTTCGCGACGACGAACGTGACGTCGCCGGGCCTGATGGCGCCGGCCTCGAGCGTGAGCGCCCACTCGCCGAGCGCGACGTCGAGTCCGCCCTCGCGTGGGTCGACCGTGCCGCCTCCGGCGGCGCCGGGTGGCGCGGACGCGGCATCGCCTTGCCGGGCCGACGCGCCCGTGGGAGCGTTCGCTGTCGCGGACGAGCCATCGTCACCTGCGCCGCCGCACGCAGCGAGCAGGAACGCGGTCACGATGATCGCCGTCGCACGTCTCATGCCATCGACGGTACGGGTGGTCCGGTTAACGGCAGGCAAACCGCCGGTTACGGGATCTGCTGCTCCTGCGGGGTCGGCGCGCGCGCGAGGCTCGCCGTCACGGCACCGACCAGGATCAGCAGGCCGCCGAGCGCCACGCCGAGCGTCACCGACTCGTCGAGGAAGACGAACCCGAGGATCGCGGCGGCGAGCGGCTCCATAGCGGAGACGATCGCCGTTCGAACCGCGCCGATCCTGGCGAGGGCTTCCATCAACAGGAAGAACGCGCCGGCGGACGCCAGGCCCATGCCGACGAGCGGTCCCCATTCGGGCGCTCCGGACGGCAGTTCCCAGTGGCCGACCACGTTCGCGTACACGAAGAGTCCGACCGAAGCGCCCGCGCTGATCCACAACGCGCCGGTAAGCGCGGTCGTGCGTTGGATGAACAGGTCGACCCCGGTGAGGTACGCGCTGTAGGTCGCGGCCGTCGTGAGCGCGAGCACGACGCCGACCCCGTCGATCGCCAGACCGGCTCCTGCGCCGACCACGATCGCCGCGCCTGCCACGGCGCACAAAAGCGCGATGAGGGTCAGCCGCGCCGGCAGGTGGCCGCCGAGCGCCCACGCCCACACCGTGACGAACACCGGATAGGTGAAGAACAGCAGCGTGACGGCGGCGACCGTCCCGTGCTGGGTGGAGGTGAAGAACAGGGTCGCCTCGATCGCGTAGCCGAACAGGGCGAGGAGGACGAGTCGCAGACGCTCGCCCCGTTCGGCGAGGAGCGGTCGTCTCGTGATGAGGAGCGCGGTCATCAGCACGAGGGCTCCGATCGCGAAACGGATCGAGAGCATCGACTCAACGGGGACGCCTCGCTCGAGGACGTGACGGCCCCAGATGATGATGGAGCCGAACAGCAACGCCGAGCCGGCGGCCGCGGTCCCACCGAGCAGGTCGGCGCGGGCGTGGGCGTTGGCGTCGCTCACGCTCAGACGAGCTCGATGCGCATCCGCTTGAACGCCTTGCCTTTGCTCTCGGTCTTGGCCACCCGGACGCGGCCGACCTCGGCCGTCGAACGCACGTGGGTCCCGCCGTCGGCCTGCTTGTCGATCCCCTCGATGTCGATCACGCGGATCGGATCCACGGCCTCGGGGATCAGGTTCACCTTCGTCCGGATCAGGTCGGGATCCGCGAGCGCTTCCGACCTCGGCAGGAAACTCACGTGGACGGGCGCGTCGGACTCGAGGGCCGCGTTCAGGCGCTCCTCGACCTCCCGGCCGAACTCCGCCGACATCGCGTCGAGCTCGAAGTCCATCCTGGCGGCCCCCGGCTCGGAGATGTTCCCGCCGGTGACCTTGGCGCCGAAACCCGTGAACACGATCCCCGACAGCGCGTGCAGCGCGGTGTGGGTGCGCATCAGGGCGTGACGGCGTTCCCAGTCGATCTCGGCCGTGACGGCCGTGCCCGGCGCGGGCGGCTCTCCATCGACCGCGTGCAGGAGCTTCCCGCCCTGCTTGAACGTGTCGGTGACGGCGACCTCGCCGCCGTCCCATCGCAGCACGCCGGTGTCGCCGGGTTGCCCACCGCTGCGCGCGTAGAACACGGTCCGGTCGAGGACGACGCCGTCGTCGGTCGCCTCGACCACCGTTGCGTCGCAGTTCGCGGCGTACGCGTCGGTCGAATAGAGCTCCTCGGTCATCGCCCGAGCCTACTCGACCACCTGGATCTCGAAGGCGCCCGGGAACGACCGCTCGCCCGCGCGGATCGGGACGGCGAGCCAGTTCTCCCCCGGCGGGATCGGACAGGACCAGTCCGGGTTGTACGCGCAGTACGGGTTGTAGGCGACGTTGAGGTCGACCGTGACGCGCCGGTCCGGGTCCGGCGGCTCGACCTCGAGGTAGCGGCCGGCGCCGTAGGACTCCTTCCCGCTCGTGGCGTCCCGGAACGGCACGAACAGCTCGTGCATGTCGGGCGAGGCGAAGAGCGTCAGGCTCGCCGGCTCCCCCTCGACCTCGAAGCGCACGACGCCGGCACGCCGGTAGACCTGCCGGCCGCCGGTCGTCGTCTGCATCTCGATGCGCTCGTCGAGGTCGACGCCCTCGGTCTCGAGCTCGGCGCGGATCGCCAGCGCCGGGTCCTCGTCGAAGTACCGGAGTCCGTCGAACGCCGCCCGTTGCTCGGGCGTGAGCGGCGAGCGCGGGTCGTCGCGGAAGAACGCGTCCTTCGCGGCTCGGAACTCCTCCAGCTCGGTCATGCTCGGTTCAACCCTCGCCAGGGCCTCATCCGTTCCCGGCGATGAACGAGGAGACGCGCGCCACGAGCTCGGGGACCTTCTCGAACAGCTCCTGCTGGCTCTCGAACTCGATCAGCTCGGCGTTCGGCAGCAGGCCGGCGAGGATCCGGCCGAGCTCCGCAGGATGGATCTCGTCGCCCTCGATGCACACGATCTGCGTGGGGATCTCGACCGTGCGGAGCACCTCTCGGTCCGGGATCGGCCAGTCGTCGACGACGCCGTGGATCGCCCTGGCGAGGCCGTCGGGATCTCGGTGCTGCCACAGCACGCGGTCGATCTCCAGTCGCCACGGGGTCTCCACGTACTCGGAGAGCCGGCGGGGGTCGTCGAGCACCGCGGCGAGCGCCTCCTCCGGGGTCTTGCCTTCGAGGTCACCGGCGAGCTCGTGGTACCGGCCGGCGAGCGGGAACGGCATGTCGAGACCGGCGGGCAGCAGCCACACCATGCGTTCGAATCGATCGGGCGCCCGGCAGACGAGGTTCCCGATCGCGCCGGCGCCGAGCGAGGTCCCGACCGCCACGGTCGCGCCGAACGCGTCCGCGACCGCGTCGACGTCGCGCGCGAAGTCCTCGAACCCGAACGCCTTCGGATCCGCGGGCGAGCTCGACCGGCCGTGGCCGCGGAAGTCGAACCGGACCTTCGTCCCAGGGACGAGCGGCGTGAACGCCGCGAGCTCGTTCCGGTTGTTGGTCAGCCCGTGCGCGAGCACGGTGACGGGTTCGCCCTCGCCCTCGATCTCGCAGTAGAGCGTCGCGTCGTCGGTCGTGATCTCGGGCACCGGCTCAACCTATCGAACGGCGACCGTAGGATGGACCGACGTGAGCGACATCGCCGTCACCCGTGAGCCGAACGGCGAGGACGCCGACCCGATGCGGTTCCGGGTCGTCGTCGACGACGGCGGTTCGAGCACCGAGCACGACGTCACGGCCTCGACGGCGGATGTCGAACGGCTCGCGGGCGGCAGGACGCCCGAAGCGTTCGTGAAGGCCTGCTTCGAGTTCCTCCTGGAGCGCGAGCCCAAGGAGTCGATCCTGCGAGCCTTCGACGTGGCCGTGATCGGCCGCTACTTCCCGGAGTTCGAACGCGAGATCAGCCGGCGGCCTTGACGGCCGCAAGCACCCGGCGAGCCTGGTCCAGATGGAACCGGTCGTGGCCGGCGATCATCGTGAAGGTGAGGTCGTAGCTCTCGGGTCCGCGTTCGGAATGGACGCCGAAGCGCGTCCGCTCCGCCTCGGTCGAACGCGCCCACAGCGCGAGGTTGGCGCGTCGCAGCGCATCGAACGTCGCGAGCAGCTCCTCGGGGTCGTCCTTCCCGTGTTCGAGGCGATCGACCCACAGGTCCTGGTCGTAACCGATCAGCGGCGGCTCGTCGTGCGCGACGATCCAGCGGTACCGGCCCGAGCACACGACCTCCGCGTCCGTCGCGTGCCCCAGACATTCGAGCACGGACCACTCGCCGGGCTCGGGGCGTTCGGCGACGCGAGAGCCGGCCTCGCCGATCAGCGAGCGCCAGGCGTCAGCGGTGGAGGCCTGTACCTCGGCCGGGTCGTCGTCGCCGACGAGCCCAACCAGATGCTGCTGATAGGCAGCGGCCTCGGTGACCGGATCGGGCGAGGGAACGCGTTCCACCTACCCCACCTCCACGACGTCGTCTTGGGGAGCGAACTCCTCTCGGATCGAGCGAGCCCATCGCGCGACGAGCCCGGTCAGGACCAGGAACACCACGCCCGAGACGACCAGGATCATCCGCACCTGACCCGGATCGTTCTCGACCCAGACGAACGACAGGATCAGGGCCGGCACGATGAACCCGAGGTTGTACGCGATGTCGAACAGCGCGAACGCGCGTCCGCGGAAGTCGTCGGGCATCGCCTGCTGCACGATCGTGTCGGCCGAGATCTTCGCCGAGGAAGAACGAGAAGAAGCCGGAGAACAGCAGCGCCGGCGAACCCCGCGAGCGACACCCAGAGCCCGAACACGACCGTCCCGGCGCCGAGCAGCGCATCGAGCCGAGCAGCAGACGGATCGGCGGCGACCGTGTCCTTCCACCGCTGCGCGAGCACCATGCCGAGCACACCTCCGATCGAGCCCGCGCCCGCCGACGAGGCCGAGCGCGACACTGCGGCCTCGCCGCCCTCGACGAGGTTCTTCGCGTACAGCGCGAACGTGAACAGCGTGAAGCCCCAGAACTGGTAGCGGATCATCTGGAACGACGACGAGCCCGAGCGCGGCCGGGCGGACGCGCGGCGAGCTCGCGGATCCCGTCGACGATGTCGCGCAGGACCGCGTCGCTTCCTGCGCCGAAGCTGGTTCGGTGCGCCGAGCCTCCATCCGCTGACGCATGCGCTTGCGCGACGATCGCCGCGGCAACGAGCAGCCCGGCGCCCACCGACGACCACGAGCCAGGCGGCAGCGCGGCGCCGGACCCGAACGCGAATCCGACCCCCAGCACCTGGAACAGCGCGCCGCCGGCCTGCGACAGACCGTTGCCCTGGATCAGGTCCTTGCCCGAGAGCACGTCGGGCATCGCCGCCGACTTCACGGCCAGCACGATGCGGACGCACCCCTGCATCGGCGAGCATCCCGAGCGATCACGAGCCCGACGGTGGTCGCCGACATCGCCCTCGGTCGTGTCGTTGCCGAGCGGGAGCATCGCGACCGAGCGCGATCGCCGGACAGATCGCGGCGGTCGCGATGTTCGAGTCCGAGAGCACGACTTGCGCCGTTCGAAGCGGTCGATGAACACGCCGATGAACGGCGCTGATGAACGTGTACGGGACGTAGAGCGCGAGCACGACCTTCAGCAGGTAGTCGGCGGTCGGGACGGTGGTGATCGTCGAACCCCTCCTGGCCGCCGAACGCGATCGACTTGGCGATCGAGCCGCGGCACCACGCCCGTCGGCCGCCATCGCCAGGAACTGCACGCCCATCAGCGCGGCGAAGTCCGCGTTCGAGAAGACCGAGAACATGCCGTTGAAGAACCGGCCGAAGCCGTTCAGCACGCGCAGGATCGGACGGGTGCCGAACCGTAGCCCGGCGGCGATCGCCGTCGCCAGCCCGAGGGACGCCCACCCCTGCGCCACGTCGAACGGCGCCCGCGTGGCGGCCACCACCACGATCCCCGGACAGCACCGTGAGCGCGATCGAGATCCCGGGCACGAGGGCCACCTTCAGCCACGCGTCGTCGAGCTCGAACCACCCGGCCGCGATCGCCCCGGGCACCACGAGCAACAGTCCGAGCGCGAACAGCACCCACAGCGTGTGTCCGAGGTTGCCGAAGACCCCCGGGTGGTCGGCGTAGAAGGCCGCCACCTCGGCCTCGGCGTCCCGCGCCGCGGTGAGGGCGGCCTCCGACGGGACGGACAACCCCTCTCCCGTCACGACGGCGATGTCGCTCCCCAGGACGACCAGCTCGCCGGGCGCCTCGTCCAGCAGGTCCTCGTTCACCGTGTCCTCGTTGAACTGCCGGACGAGGAACGCGACCGGCGGGCCCGTGTACTCCTCGCGCAGCTCCGTCAGCTCACGGTGGAAACCGCGAGACATCTTGTTGTAGGTGTCGTCGGTGAGCACGGTGGGCTGGTCGGCGAGGAAGTCGTCCACCTCGCCGAAGTACGTCATCGACCGCTTGACGGCGTCGCCGGGCAGGCCGGTCCGGGAGACGTTCGTGAACGTCTTCGACCACCCGTACGACTGGTACGTGTCCCCGAAGTTCACGATGAACACGATCGGCGAGTCCTCCGGCGTGTTCTCCACGATCGCGTTCGCCGCGGTCAGCGCCGTTCGGGTGGGCTGGTCGATCCACTGGCTGTCGGGGTCGGCCCAGTGCGACGTCTCACGTCCGGAGACCCAGATGTACCCGAACGAGCCCACGATCACGAGCGATGCGACGACGCCTGCGATCTTCGCGAGGCCGTCCCGCTTCCACAGCCACTTGATCGCGACGTACGCGCCGAGTCCGCCGAGCGCGAACAGCGCGACGGTGGCGTTCATGAACCGGTAGTACGGGTACGCCGCGCCGGTGAGCCATCCGAAGATGCCGATGAACGGCAGCAGCATCAGGGCCGAGATCGATCCGAACTGGTCGGAGGGCTCACGATCCTTCCGCGCCCGCCAGATCGTCCATCCGATCGCGAGGAGGACGAGCGGCACGAGGATCGCCGGCTGCAGCGAGTCCACCCACCCGTCGAGCCGCTTGAGGAAGACGTCCTTCGTGTACGGCGGAGGAAGGGCGGCGTCGGCGAGCGAGCCCGTGACGCCCCACGGCGCGACGAGCCACGTCGCGAGGCCGAAGACCATCCCGAACCCGGTCGCCATCAGGGACGGTCCGAGCTCCTTGAGCGGAGGCCCGAGGTGGAACCTGCTCGTCAGCACCCGCAAGCCGAAGAACGCCATCAGCGAGAACCCGAAGATCACGCACGTGGTCGGGTGCGTGAACGCCGCGGCCACGCCGAACATGAACAGGGCGCTCCTCGCGCCCCACGACGTTCGGCCCGGTGGGAAGAACGCGAGGATCAGGGCCAGGAAGTACAGGACGGTGATGTTGTCGAGATAGCCGACGTACGGGGTGGTCATGCACAACGCGGCCGTCGACAGCATCACGAGCAGGAACAGCAGCGGATCCTTGTGCGTGCGCCAGGAGAACGCCCCGAGCGCGAGGCCGGTCAGCGCCGGAACGCCGACCATCATGAACGCGCTGAACGTGTACAGGTCGATCCCGGCGACCCGCTGCAGGATCGATCCGTAGAGCGGAACCGTGACCCGGTAGCCGCCGCCGAACATCGAGAACGGACCCCAGTCGCCCGCGATGAGGCCGGGGTCGTCGTTCATCATCAGGTTGGAGCGCCACGTGTACCAGGCGGGATCGCGCGTCGGGGCGCTGATCGAGGGGTCCTGCAGGAAGGTCCATCCGAACGCGAGCAGCACGATCGCGATCGCCGCGATCAGGATGAGGGGACTCGACAGCCGCCCCCGCCGTCCCGGCTCGGGAGCCTGAACGGCCGCCTCGGAGCGGTCCTTCGTCAACGCCATCGTGTGCGGTGTCCCCCTCGGGCCGTCACGCTCAGCGGACGGGCTCTGTCGGCCTGGAGTCGGCAAAGGATACGCGACCCGCCTGCTCGAAACCCCGAAGCACGCCCGACGCAGGCACGATCGGCGGCCACGGATCCCAAGGCCACTACTGGTATCGGAGTGGCGGCTCGTCCGGGAACCGCTCCCCCACGCAGTCGGTCGGGAGCGGCAGCAGGTCCGCCGGACGCGGCCGCTGGTCGAACTCGAACGAGTCGAAGAGCGGCGTGGCCATCCGGTCCCGCTCGGCGAGCTGCGGCAGGCTCCAGTTGTCCTCGATGAACCGCACCACCGAGGAGAACTCGGAGAGCTCGTGGCTCACGTGTCCGTGCTTCGCGTACGGAGAGATCACCTGCATCGGAGCCCGGATGCCGAATCCGAGGACGTCGACCTGCGGCGGCGGTTCGTGGTCGTAGAAGCCGCCGTAGTCGTCCCACGTGAGGAAGATCGCAGTCTCCTTCCACATCGGGCTCTCCATGACGGCGTTGACGATCCGCGTGGTCCACTCCTCGCCCCAGCAGAAGCTGTACTCGGGGTGATCCGAGACCTCGAAGCGCGGTGTCACCCACGTCACCGGCGGGAGGCGGTCCTCGTGGATGTGGCGCTCGAGGTCGTCGACCGGGAACACGTGGCGCGCCCACCGCTCCGGATCGCCGCGGACGTGCGAGATCGCCGAGTACGCGTTCCACAGGTAGCCGTTCTGGTACGGCGTCGCCGAGTAGTACGCCCACGGGATCCGCTTGCGATCGAGGAGGTCGCCGGCCGTTTCGATGTCGAAGCACGGAAAGGCGCGATCGGCGTTCCCCTCGGCGTCCTTCACACCGACCCACGCGTCGCTGAGCGAGTCGCAACCCCATGCCTTGAACAGTCCGGTCCTCCGGTGCCGGTAGCGGAGGGCGGCGCGGTCCTGGGCGGGGTTCTCGTAGGCGCCGGCGGACTGAGCGGCGATGGCGAACAGGTGGTTGGGGAACGACGGTCCGTGCGCCGACGTGAAGAAGTTGTCGAGCAGGACGAACTGCTCGGCCCAGTGCCAGTGGTTCGGGTTGTCCTCCGGCAGGAACTGCGTGTAGGCGCCGAAATCGGCCGCCTCGCTCTGGTTGAACCCGTCCATCCTGCCCTCGTTCCAGGCTTCGATGGCGCAGTCGTAGCAGTGCTCGATGTCCGCGGGGAGCGCGTGGCGCGTCGCGGGGGTGAGCGGTCGCTCCTCGCCCCGGTCCATGCCGACCGTGACGCCGTTCGCGCCGGGGAACCGGCCGAACATGTGGTCGAAGGTCCGGTTCTCCTTCACGATGTAGAGGACCCGCTTGATCGGCGTCGCGGTGTCGAACCCTCGCGCGTCGACGGGATCGGGAGCGGTGCCGAACGGGATCGGCGGTTCCCACGTCGGCCGCCTCACCCCGGCAGCCCTCGTGCAGGCGGCGAGGAACGCGCCGGCGCCGAGGGCCGCTCCCCGCAGGAACGATCGTCTGGAATGCGGCCGATGCATCGGCCGTCGAGTCTACCGAGGGGCCGTTCTCACCCCGGTGCGCTACGCGATCGCAGGAGCGCTCAGGCCCGCGCCTCGGGGAGGCAGGGGAGCCGAGCGAAGCTCGTCGACGGCAGCGCCGCAGCGAAGACCGGATCGTTCTCGTGGCCCGGCTCCAACGTGACCTGGGTGTCCAGGTACGAGGTCTTGAACACGTCCTTCTGGGTGAGGGTGAGGAACCACTTGGAGACCTGGCGCAGGGTGAACCCGTTCTCCTCGAGCTCGGCGACGTTGAGCCACAACTGCGTCGGCCGCATCCGCTGCACGAGCGACACGCCGTCCTCGTCGGCGTCGAACGTCGCCCGCAAGCTCCGCTGGGTCTTGCTGGTGTCGATCAGGAAGGCGCCCGAGACCTCGGGGTCTCGCTGCGCTCCGTGGTCGGCGGTCAGCACCATGATCCAACGCCCCTCCCCGACACGCTCGTTCAGGAAGGAGACGAGCTGGTCGAGGGCCTCGTCCTGGGTCAGCACTCCGTCGGACATCTCGATCGAGTCGGTGCTGAACAGGTGACCGATCATGTCGATCGCCTTGAAGTTCAGGTACAGGAGGTCGGTCACGTCGTCGGTGCCGAATCCCTCTCGTTCGATCACTTCCTCGACCAGCGTCTGCTGGAACGTCGTCCGCGCGGGCGTGAAGAACCCGTCCTCCAGCTGCGCGATGTCGTTGTCCCGCCAGAGTCCGTCGAGGGCGCCGTCGGCCCGATCCAGGTCCTCCGCGTAGACGGACAGCGGTGGCAGGTCGTTCACGTAGTCGGGCAGCACGTAGAACGGAGCCATCGACGACGTCAGGTTCCACCTCACGGTCTCGGCGCCGCCGGTCTCGGCGCTCTCGAGCTCCCTCGTGATCGCGAGGTCGGCATCGCCGCCGCCCCACATCGAGCCGTGACTCATCATCATGAGGTGGGACGCGAGCGTCGCGACCGCGCCCACCTTCGGCTCGTTCCCCATCGCGAGGTCGTAGAGGTCGCCGAGCGTCGGCTCGAGCAGGAACGCCGGACCGTTCTCGTTCGGCTTCCTCAGCTCCGTGCCCATCCGGATGAACTCGTCGATGAACCCATGGCTGCTCGGGAACGCGCCGGTCCCGATCGTCGCGTGCGCGGGTGGGGTGTTCGACGGCGACGAGCCGGTGGTCGCGTTCGTGAACCAGGCGCCCTGCGGGAGCAACGAACGCAGGAAGGGCCACTGATCGGGCCATCGCTCCAGCACCTGCGAGCCAGCGGAGTCCCAGACGAACGTGATCACCAATGCCGGCAGTCCCCGTTCGGCCTCGGGCAGCAACGCCTGCCGCTGCGCCGAGCCGTCGGGCGCCTCGAACGGGAACTTCAACAGCGCCGCCGTCGTCGGGGCGATGTCGGCGAGGGTCACGGGCTTGTGGTACACGCCGGGCTTCACGTAGCCCGGGCCGTGGATGAACAGGGGAACGTCCTGCGTGACGTCGAACGGCGACGCGTGCGAGAGGCCTGCGCTCACGAAGTTCGGCTCGACCGGGATGATCTGGACGTCACCGCTGCGATGGCCGTGGATCCCTCGGGCCACCCGCAGGAGCGCCTCTCGCGAGACCTGGTCGCACGCGATCCTGGCGAGCTCGGCGTCGGTCGCGCCTCCGACCGGAACCGACGGTTGGCCGGCGACCGACGGTTCCGACGACGGCGAGGCCGTCACCGAGGGGTCCTCGCCTCCGCCCGTAGCTCCGCCGGTCGCTCGGTCGGTATCTCCGCCGGTGCACGCGGCTGCCAGCAATGACAGCGCCATCGAGGCGGCAAGGAGGGGGTTCGGACGCAGACGCACGCGGGCGAGGCTCTTCACAGGTCGGTAACTCAACACCACGGCCAGCGGGATGACAACCATCGCGGGCGCACGCGGTAGCGTTGAGCTCTGTGACCGGCAAGCGGCTCGTCGCGTTGCTCGTCGGCCTCTCGGCGATCGGGATCCCGGCGGCCGCGCTCTCCATCGCGTGCGCGGGCAATGCGTGTGCGAGCGCGGAGGAGGAGACGATCCGGATCCCGTTCTGCCCCTTGCCGGGTCCCCTGCGCGGAACCATCGAGCGAGGCTACCGGGAGGGCCGATCGCCCGACGTGCTCGGCGTGGCGAACGGAACGCCCGTATACACGGAGGTCTCCGGCCTTCGCGCGCCGTGGCCCGCCGTCGACACGTTCACCGATACGCGGGTTCCGATCGTGTTCTGGGGAGCCGGGGTCACGCAGGGCGCGACGCTGCCCGACGGGGTCGCCCTCGACGCGATCGCCCCGACGGTGAGCGACATCCTCGGGTTCGAGCGCGAGCACCCCGAGGTTCGCTCCGGGACTCCCGATCGAAGGCGTATCGGACGCGGGAACCGAACCCCGACTGGTCCTGCTCGTCGCGTGGAAGGGCGTCGGTTCGGCGGAGCTGGAGGGACGCCAACGAGCGTGGCCGTTCCTCTCGTCGCTGCTGGGTGAGGGAGCGGGAACGCTGCAGGCGGACACCGGCTCGGTGCCGCTCGATCCGGCCGCGACGCTGACGACGATCGGGACCGGCGGACTTCCCGCGCAGCACGGGATCACGGGCTCGTTCGTTCGCAACGACCAGGCGGGCGTCGTGCCGGCGTTCGGCGAGGGCTCGCCCGTCCACGTCATCGCGACCCTCGCGGACGACCTCGACCACGCGGATCCGTCGACGCTCGTCGGTCTCGTCGCAACGGATGACCCTGACCGAGGGATCGTCGGCGGTGGCTGGTATCCGGACGGTGATCCCGTCGACGCCGTGATCGGCACGAGCGCCGTATCCCCCCTCGCCGTCGAGGTGCACCTCTCCACCGGGTACGGCGACGACGAGGTCCCCGATGTCCTCGGCGTGGTCCTGGAGGGACCGGTGCGTTCCCTGGACCGTTGGACGCGACGGATCGTCACCGATGCCGAGCGCGCGACGGCCGGCTCGACCCTCGTCGTCGTCGCGGGGACCGGATCGTGGGAGGCGAGTCGGCGGGCGATCCCGGACGGCGAACTCATCGAGACCGTGGAGGAGGCGGTCCCCGGCGAGGCCGAGGCCGTGGAGGCCACGGTTCCCGGTGGGCTGTTCCTCGATCAGGACGTGCTTCGCGAGGAGCAGGTCACGGGTCTCGTCGCGGTCGAGGCGATGCGATCGGCAACCGCGCCGAACGGTGAGAGCATCCTGGCCGACGCCTTCCAGGGCTTCGCCGTCTCGTTCTCGAGGTACTGCTAGATGGCCGAGCTGACTCGAGCACCGCGCGCAGCTCAGCGCTCGACGGTGGTGGGGCTGCTCCTGTTGTTGACGGCGCTCGCGCTCGTCGTGCGGCTCGGCGATCCGGGTCGGATCGCGTGGGTGCGCACGTTCTTCGTCATCTTCGGCTCGCTGCTCATACAGGCACTGCCGTTCGTCATGATCGGCGCGCTCGCCGCGGCGCTCGTCGAGGTCTTCGTGCCGATCCGCGCGCTCGAACGGGTCGGGCGGCTCCCCCGGCCGTTGCAGCTCCCGGCCGCCGCGCTCGCCGGCATCCTGTTCCCGATCTGCGAATGCGGTTCGGTCCCCGTCGCCCGCCGGCTGATGCTGCGGGGGCTCATGCCGTCGGCCGCGGTCACGTTCATGCTCGCGGCTCCGGTGCTGAACCCGGTCGTGATCGCATCCACCTTCGTCGCGTTTCGCGGCCGAAGCACGCTCTGGACGATGGTCGCCGGACGGTTCCTGCTCGGCATGCTGGTGGCCATCGCCGTCGGGTGGGTGATCGGCGGCCGGACGAAGGACGAGCTGCTCAAGCCCAACCCCGATGAACGAGCCGAGCTCGAGCTCGAACGTCCCGAAGCTCGCTGGCGCCGGTTCTTCGTCCACCTCGGCAACGACTTCCTGTTCATGGGCCGGTACCTGTTGCTCGGCGCCACGATGGCCGCGGCGATCCAGACGTTCCTGCCGGCATCGGTGCTGACCGGGCTCGCCGACCTGTCGGTCGTGAGCGTGGTCGCGTTGATGGGCCTCGCCGTGCTCATGTCGTTGTGTTCGGAGTCCGACGCCTTCGTCGCGGCGTCGTTCGTCCAGTTCGGACCGTCGGCACAGCTCGGGTTCCTCGTCCTGGGACCGATGGTGGACATGAAGCTCCTCGCCGTGTACGCGGGGACGTTCCGGCGAGGATTCACGCGCACCGTGGTGGTTGCGGCGTCGGCGGCCACGTTCGTCGGCGCGCTGTGGATCGGGGTGGCGTTCGGATGAGCGACGCCGTCGCCGTCGCGCCCGCCCGCGCGGAACGCTCTCCGAAGCGCTGGAGCCAGGCGCGCGTGGCCGGCGCGCTCGTCCTCTCGGCGTGGGCGGGCTTGTTCTGGTTCCTGTGGCTCTCCGGTCGGGACGCCCTTTACCTGTCGAGCCGGACCGACTGGATCGTTCCGGTCGCGGCGGTCTTGCTCGCCGCGGCCACCGTCGGACGGCTGGCGTCCGCCCGTGTCAGCACGCCCGAGCCGCTCTCGGTGCGGGAACTCTGGATCACGGGGCTGATGGTCGTGCCGGTCGTGCTGATCCTCGCGGCGCCGCCCACGACGCTCGGAACGTTCTCGGCCGGCAAACGCGCGGGGTTCGCCGGTACGGGGTTCGCGACGTCCGCGAGCGACATCGGAAGCGGGGACCTCACGCTCGTCGACGTCGTGGCCGGACAAACCACGCCCGAGGGCGAGCGGGCGCTCGCGGCGCGAGCCGGCGAGTCGGTCCGTTTCATCGGCTTCGTCTCCCGGCGCGAGGACACGCCTGCAGACGAGTTCCTCCTCACGCGCTACGTGGTTTCGTGCTGCGCGGCCGACGCGACGGTCGCGCAGGTGCGGGTCGTGAACGTCACGCCCGGCGAGTTCGGGAGCGACGACTGGATCGAGGTAACGGGCACGATGTATCCACTCGGACGCGAGGTGATCGTGGACGCGACCGACATCCACGAGGTCGAGCGCCCCGACCGCCCGTACCTCACCGCCTAAAGTTCCGCTGGGCCGGTCGCCGCCCTGCTCCCCGCGCCCGCCCGGCGCCGTACAGCCAGACCCGCCGCTCCGCCCATCACGGCGGTCACCGCGAAGACCGCGAAGCCTCCCACACCGCCCAGAGGAACATCGACGCGGCTCGCGACGAGTCCTCCGAGCGCGAGGAAGCAAAGTCCGAACGCCGGGGCGATCGACACGACGCCCATGACGGGCAGGGTTGTGAGCGCCGTCGCCCACCCCGCGCCGGCGAGAGCCAGGGCGCCGAGCGACACGATCGTCAGGGTCGCCAACGCCAGCGCGGAAGGGGCGCTCGGGGCCCGGCCGACCTCGATGGGTCCAGGTGCCGGTCCGGACAGCAGCGTGACCCCGGGGCCGAGCGCGACACCCGCGTCCGGAGCCCCCTGGCCGTTCAGGGCGTCCACGAAGACCACGGCGGCCGGCTCGGGCGGGTCCGGCAGACCGTCGGCCAGGCGGGCCCGCTCGAACACGATCCGCCGGTACAGGTCGGGAGACAGACCGGCTCGCACGAGGGCGACGGGCTCGCGGCGCCCCTCGAGGCCGAGGGGGAGCACCAACGACACGTCGCTCGGTAGCCCGGCGGCGTAGCTCCGCACCGTGGCGAGCTGGGCGAACGTGACGCCCTCGTGGATCGGTTCGATGGCCGACCAGGCGCGAGCGCCGGAGACGGCGAGCGCGATCGTGGCCGCGGTGCCGATCAGGAGCGCAACGACGCGACCCGCCATCCCCGGCCACCAGCGACGGAGTCCCAAGGCGCCGAGGACGATCAGGATGGGCACGGCGAGCGCGAAGCCGGCGAAGCGGTGCGGTGGCGTCGGCAGCCCGATCGCGTACCAGCCGATGACACCTCCGAGCGCGAGAGCGGCCCACGGACCGAGCAGCGCCGTGGACCACCGCCGTTGGGGTGCGTCACGCCGAAGCGCGAGGACCGCCCACCCGAGCGCGGCGGCCGGCAGGGTGATCGGCAGGGCCATCTGGGGAAGGCGGGCATCCGACTTCCTTTCGACGCCCGCGTCAGGGAACCCCGGCGTCGCACCGGGCCGCACCGGCGCGAGCAGGAAGACCACGACGGAGAGCGCGGCCGCGAGCCCCAACACGCCCGCGACACGCCGGGCCGCGCCGTCGGGCGGTTGCGACGGCGAGGGTCGTGCCACGCTCCGGAGCGCCAACACCGCGCAGAACACCAGGAGGACGCCGGCGAACACCAGCGCGATGGGCCAATGGAACACCGAGCCGAGCGCGAGCAGCACGCCGCCGCCGATGACGTCCCGCAGACCGGGGCGGAACGCCGTACAGATCGCGATCGTGGCCACGCCGAGCGCGGCGACGTCGAACATGAGGTTCGTCGAATACCCGATGGCGGTGAGCGCGACGAAGGCCGAACCCCCTACGCCGACGCCCACGAGGCCCGAGAGCCTCCGGCTTTCTCGCACGCCGTCCGCGGCGAGACCCCCCGCGACGACCGCGATCGCCGCCCCCAGCACGCCGGGCAGGACCCACATCATCGTGAGCGACGAAGAACCGGTGAGGCTCCGAAGGATGCTGGTCACGATCGGATGGGCGGGTCGGTCGCCGAGCGCGCTGTCCAACCCGCTCCGATCCGGATCGAGCGCCTCGACCCCCTGCTCGTAGACCAGATCGGTTCGCCACATGTAGCCGATGGTGTCGCGCCCCAAGGGGAGCTCTGCCGGGTCGCGCACGGTCGGCGCCAGGTAGATGCCGGCAACCACGGCGGCGGGCAGGAGCACGCCCAGGAGGATGTCGACGCTTCTCGACGCCACCCGGCCTCCGCTCGTCGGTCCGCGCTCCCGTTCGGGCGCGCCCTCGTCGCGTTGGATGCTCGCCGGTTTCGACGTCACGGCGATCCTCCGTGGCCGGCACGGACGGGATCGGGCGCGACGGGGCCGCTCGGGCGATCTCGCCGCGCGGCCCTGCGCCGGCGGAAGAGCAGGAAGCCGGCGACGGCCCATCCGAGCGCGGTCGCCGCGACCGGCACGGCCACGGACCGGCCGAGCGGAACGCCCGCCCGCCCGGCCAGCAGTCCGACGACGGCGAGCGCCGCCACCCCGGCCGCCGGCGCCAGCGCCGCCCGGGCGAGCGGATCCAGGCCCAGGAGCCCGAACGCCCAACCGATGCCCACGATCGCCAGCAGAAGCAGGACCCGGGCCGCGTCACCGGCGAGCTCGCCGAAGCTCGGCGTCGCGAGCGGCGTCGCGGCGCGCGGCCCTGATGGCTCGGGGCCCGCGAGGACGACGACGCCCTCCGTGACCACGCCGTCCGGGTTCGCGTTCGCAAGCGCCTGGGTCCCCTTCGTGAACGGGGCGACGGCGAGCACGACGGGCTGCCGCCCCTCGAGGATCGGCTCCAGAGCAGCGAAGTAGCGGCGCGACACGGCGTCGAAGGCCGGATCACCGCGGAGCGTGGGCTCCCCCACGAGGAGCCGCTCCGGGTCCCCGAGGTAGACGAGCACGTCCGACGTCCTGTCGGGAGGGGCGAGGGCTCGAAGGCGCCTGAACGAGGGCACGACCCCGAACAGCGCTTCGGGACTCCGGAGGTCGACGGGCACGACGACCGGCGTCTCGGGGGGCAGCGACGCCAGGTAGGGCGCGGTGGCCGCGAGCGAGGCCGCCAGCGAAGCGTCGGAGAACGACGGCAGCGCGTGGCTCTCCCAGTCGCGTTCGGCCGTGCGGTAGGTGGCCACGAGTCCGACGGCCACCACCACGAGAGCCGCCCCCGCCCCCGCGGCGCCCAGCCACGGTGACACCCTCGCCGCCCACCGCCATGCGGTGCGGATCAGCCAGACCCCGGCAGCGGCCGCGAGCACCCACAGCGGAAGGGCGAAGCCAACGAGCCGTTGCACCGGGATCGACAGGCCCGACTCGAACGCGATGTACGCGCCGGCGCACGCGACGAGCCACGCGGCCCACAGGGCGAGCGCTCGACGGCGACGAGGCCGGCGGGTCTCGCCGTCGTCGAGCACGAGCCCGACCGCCCCGACCGCGGCCGGAACCGCGACGATCGGGAAGCGAAGCAGCTCCAGCCAGACCTCGAGCTTCTCCGCGTATCCGCTGTGGGTCCGGGCCGTGTACACCTGGGATCCGGGCGTCAGCAGCATCGACCCGAGTCCGAGCCCCCCGCCCAGCAGCGCGGTTGCACCGACCCGGGCCGAAGGCGTCTCGGCGACTCGCGCCCCCTGGCGGACGGACCGGATCGACCCGGGGGCGAGCAGCGCGGCGAACCCCACGAGGATCGCCGCGAACAGGGCCGCGAAGAACCAGTGGATCGTGAACGAGGCGGCGAGCAGGGATGCGGCGCCCGCGATCCCCGGGCGTCCGTCGGCGGCGGCGAGCGCCACGGCCGCGGCCGCCATCAGGGTCCCGTACACGAGGAGGTTGTCCAGGTACCCGTTGGCAGCCAAGGCGAGCGGGGCGGACAGCCCGAGCGCGAGCCCGTAGACGACGAACGACCACCGCGGGTCGCCGTGGCCGGCGACGCCCACCGCGCCGGCCGAAAGGGCGGCGATCACGGCTCCGACGGCGGGAAGCACGAAGGCCAATCGCCAGGGATCGACGCCGGTGCCCGCGTCCACGACGGCGGCGAGGACCGGCAACCCCGCACGGTCCGGGTTCGAGGTGTTGGCGTCGAACGGATAGGGAGACGAGCCGGGCAGCGCGTTCAGACCCTCGGCGATCACGACGTTCGAACGCCAGATGTAGGTCGTCGAATCGGCCCCCACCGGGACGGTGAGCCCTTGGTCGGGGAAGACCGAGAGGTAGAGAACGGCGACGACCGCGACCACGGCGACCACCCCCAACGCGCCGAGGAGCGTGTCGACCACGCGCGCGCGTCCGGTCCACGCTCGCGGTCCGTCGTCCGGCTGCGTCGGGGGCTTCGCCGAGTCGGGAGGTGGCGGATGCCTCGGGGTCATGCCCACGATGACCGATGGTATGTCCGGGCGGGCCCTCTATCTATCTATCCCGCGGTTCGGCAGGGCCCGGCGGGATCGAAGCGTGGCTGACGGCGGACGAGCACGTCCGGTCCTCAACCCCGACCGTACGGTGGCTACCCCGCGTTCGAGGCCGGTGATCCTTACGCCCCAACCTGTCGTGTAGCCTCGGCCCGTGCTCGGAGCGTCCGCGACGACCTGGACGGCGACGATCCTGTCCGTCCTCGCCGTCAGTGCGATCGCGTTCGTCGGGATCTTCGTCCTCGTCGTTCGGGAGAACCTCCTGCGCCGCGTCGTGCCGGTTCTGGTCGGATTCGCGGTCGGAGCGCTGCTCGGGGACGCGCTGTTCCACATCATCCCCGAGCTCGCGGAGGACGGGGGTATCACGGTCGCGATCTCGTGGATCATGGCGCTCGCGATCATCGGGTTCTTCGTGCTCGAGAAGTTCATCCACATGCACCACCGGCTCGAGGCGCCGGCACACGGGCACATCAAGCCGATCGTCCTGACGAACCTCCTCGGAGACGGGATCCACAACTTCGTGGACGGCGCGATCATCGCGGGTGCGTACCTGGCGAACGTGTCGCTCGGGCTCGCGACCACCGCCGCGGTCGTGCTCCACGAGATCCCGCAGGAGATGGGCGACCTCGGCGTCCTCGTGCACGCGGGGCTCACGCCCAAGCGCGCGCTCGTCTACAACTTCGCGACCGCGCTCACCGCCGTCGCGGGAGCCGTGCTCACGCTGCTGCTGGCGGATGCGGTCGGCGGCGTCACGAGGTCGATGCTCGCGCTCTCGGCCGGGGCGTTCATCTACATCGCCGGCGCGGACCTGATACCGGAGCTCCATCGCGCGACCGACCTTCGGGCCTCGATCCTTCAGTTCCTCGCCGTCGTTGCGGGATTCGCCGTGATGGCGGCGCTCCTTGTCCTCGAGTAGCGCTCTCAGCCCTTCCCGCCACTGCGCGTCGCGTGGTCCAGTGCCCGGCGGATCGCGCCGGGGCCGAACCCGAGCTGCCGACCACGGCGCGCGAACGCGTCCGCGGCCTCGGCGAGGCGGCGCTCCCGCTCCGGAACGCGTTCGGGAAGCCGCTCGGCGACGAACGTCCCGTGACGGCCCCGCCCGACCAGCAACCCTTCGCGCTCGAGCGTTCGATACGCCTTCGCGACGGTGTTCGGCGACAGATCCAGGTCTGCGGCGAGCGCTCGGACCGGCGGCAGGCGCTCTCCGGCGGCGACCGACCCCCGAAGGATCCGCTCGCGGATCGCCGCGACGAGCCGCTCCGACGCGGGGCGCGTCGACTCCGTCGCCAGGGTGATGCGCACGACCGCATCATCCCCCGCCGTCGCCGAACCGCCGTGTAACGTGCTCGCCGATGAGCGTCCGCGTCGGCATCGGCCTGTTCACGGCGCAGCTTCCCGACGGATCGCCACGCTCGTTCGCGCAGGAGTACCGGGAGACGCTCGAGCTCGTCCGGCTCGCCGAGCAGGTCGGGTTCGACTCGGCCTGGGTGAGCGAGCATCACGGATCGTCCGACGGCTACCTCCCCTCGCTCCTCCCGATGCTCGCCGCGTTCGCGGCCGCGACCGAGGAGATCGAGCTCGGCACCGGTGTCGTGCTGACGCCGCTGCACGACCCCCTTCGGCTGGCCGAGGACGCCGCCGTCGTGGATCAGCTCTCGGGAGGGCGACTGATCCTCGGGCTCGGCAACGGCTCGCGCGACGAGGAGTTCCGCATGTTCGGCGCGCCGACGGGCGAGCGAGGGGTCCGGACGGAGGAAACGATCGAGATCCTGCGGCGGGCGTGGAGCGGCCGCCGGTTCTCGTTCGAAGGCCGTGTGCTCCGGTACGACCGCGTGAAGGTCACCCCGCCGCCGGCACGACCCGAGGGGCCGCCGATCCTGCTCGGCGGGTACGCCGAACGCGCCGTCGCCCGCGCGGGGCGCATCGCCGACGGCTACATCACCGACGAAACGGGCCCGGACGAGGTCCGCGAGAACCTCGCGATCATGGATGGAGCGGCGCAGGGCGTCGGTCGTGAAACGAGCGGGCTGTCGATCGCGCTGCTCCAGAACGTGTTCGTGTGGCGCGACGGCGAGCCGTGGACCGACGGTCACCCGTGGGCGACGGTCCGAGCCGGCGTCGCGCAGCAGCTCGGGGCGTACGAGGCGTGGGACGCCGGCGCCGACACGCCCGACCTCGACCACCTCGATCCCGTGTCGCCTTCGGACGAGGACCTCCGGCTCTCGACGCCGGCGGGATCTCCCGAGGAGGTCGTTGGGGCCCTGCTACCCATCGTGCGCGAACTCGGAGACCGCGACCTGCACCTGGTCGTTCGGCTCCACTACCCGGGGATGGATCTCGAGACGGCAGCGCGCGCCGTCGAGCTGTTCGCGGCGGAGGTCCTGCCTGTCCTCAAGCCGAACTGACCGAGGCGGGCCGACCACGTACACCTCCGCCGATCAATCGGCGAGCCGAACGCGGCCTCGGGCCGAGCCGGCGATCGCGGCGGGACCGGCGGAGACGATCCCGTCACGCGCCAGGGTGGCGACGGCTTGTCCCACGCGGTCGGCCGCGAACCCCGTCTCGGCGACGAGACGCCCGAGCGAGAGCGACTCGCGGGAACGCAGGACCCGGACGATCGCGCCGCGGACCTCTCGCGTCGAGCCTTCGAACCGCCCTTGCTTCCGACGAGGAGGGCGAACAGGCAGACCCGCCGCTCGGAACCGGCACACGTTCGCGAGCGGGCAGACGTCACACCGCGGTCGCGGGCGGCACACCTCGCGGCCGAGGTCCATCAGGGCCTGGTTCCAGCGGCCGGGGTCGTCGGGATCGAGCCAGGCACCGGCGAGCTCAGCCACCTCGAGGGCGGATGCGCCGTCGCCCTCGACGCCGATGTGCACCCTGGCGACGATCCGCCGCACGTTGGTGTCGATCGCCGGAACCGCGATGCCGAACGCGATCGAGGCCACCGCGGCCGAGGTGTAGGGACCGACGCCCGGCAGACGGCGCAGGAGAACTGGGTCGGCCGGGACGCGGCCACCGTGTTCGCGGACGACGATGCGAGCGCCGTCGGAGAGCGCGACGGCACGACGGTGATAGCCGAGACCGTCCCACGCCCGCAGGACGTCGCGCCGGGCCGCCGCCGCGAGGGCCGTCACCGAGGGGAACCGCTCCACGAACGCCTGGTACGCGGGCGCGACCCGAGCCGCTTGCGTCTGCTGCAGCATCACCTCGGAGACCCAGACGCGGTACGGATCCCGGTCGGATCGCCAAGGGTAGGCTCGCGTCCTCGGCAGGTACCAGGCGAGCACTGCTTCCCGGTCGTCTCGACGCGGGCTACGCTGTGGCGAGGCCATGACCATCGTGCGAGACATCATGAGCAAGGACATCGTCGCGGTCGAGCCCGCCTCGACCGTCGCCGAGGCTGCGACCCTGATGGGCGAACGTCACGTCGGCTCGGCGCTCGTCCTGGACGGCGGGCGGGCGGCCGGGATCTTCACCGAGCGCGACATCCTGCGCGCCCTGGCGAGCGACTTCGACGCAGCGCACCACCCGGTCGCCGATTGGATGACGCACGATCCCATGACGGTGGACGCGGAGACGGACGTCAGGGTCGCCCGCGACCTGATGCTGGCGGGCGGGTTCCGTCACCTGCCCGTGACCCTCGACGGCGACCTCGTCGGGATCGTCTCGATCCGCGACATCTCCCGAGCCGGGCCCTGATCCCGCCTTAGAAGCCGGGCCTCCCGCGCTCGGGCAGATCGTCGGCGGCGTCCTTCAGCGCCTTCCACACATCGCGGAAGAGATCCCCGGCGAACGTGGCGGGCTGGCTGTTCTCACCGCCCATCGATCCGCGAACCGCGGACGCCGTGATCTCCACGGCCTTCTCGAACAGCGCCCAATCCAGCTCTCGTGCCATCGGTGTTCGGCCCTCCGGGTCGTGTGGTGGCGAACAGGCTACCGTCCGCCGGGTCACTCGTAAGCGCGCAGTCCCGTCAGAGCCTCGCCGAGGATCAGCGTGTGGATCTCGGTCGTGCCCTCGTACGTGAGGACCGACTCGAGGTTGTTCATGTGGCGGATCACCGGGTACTCGAGCGTGATCCCGCTCGCGCCTAGGATCGAGCGAGCCTCCCGGGCGATCTCGAGCGCTTCGCGCACGTTGTTGAGTTTGCCGAGACTCACCTGCTGCGGTCGCAGTCGGTCCTCGTCCTTCAGTCGCCCGAGGTGCAGCGCGAGCAGCGTGCCCTTGCTCAGCTCGACGACCATGTCCGCGAGCTTTCGCTGCGTGAGCTGGAACCCGCCGATCGGGCGGCCCCACTGCACCCGCGTCGTCGCGTACTCGAGCGCGGACTCGAAACACGCACGCGCGGCTCCCATCGCCCCCCACACGATGCCGAACCGAGCCTCGGAGAGACACGACAGGGGCCCCTTGATGCCGGTCACGCCCGGCAGCACGGAATCGTCGGGCACGCGGACCTCATCGAGCACCAGCTCCGAGGTGACGGATGCCCGCAGCGACAGCTTGCGATGGATGTCGTTGGCCGAGAATCCCGCGGAGTCCGTCGGCACGAGGAACCCTCGGATCCCGTCGTCGGTCGTGGCCCACACGACGGCGAGATCCGCCACGCCGCCGTTGGTGATCCACATCTTGGTCCCCGTAAGGACCCATTCGTCCCCGTCGCGGCTGGCCCTCGTCTGCATCCGTGCGGGATCCGAGCCAGCGTCCGGTTCGGTGAGGCCGAAGCACCCGATCACCTCCCCGCGGGCCATCGGCGGGAGCCAGCGCTGCTTCTGCTCCTCCGAGCCGTACTTCCAGATCGGGAACATGCAGAGCGAGCCCTGGACGCTGACGAACGACCGGAACCCGCTGTCCCCGGCCTCGAGCTCCAGACAGGCCAGTCCGTAGCTCACCGCGTTCGAACCGGCGCACTCGTAGCCGGTGAGGTGCATCCCGAGCAGCCCCATGGCGCCGAGCTCCTTGGCCACCTCGACAGGGAACTCGCCTGCCTCGAACCATCCTTCGATGCCGGGGAGGACCCGGTCCTCGACCCATCCACGGACGGTGTCTCGGATCGCCCGCTCCTCGTCGGAGAGCAGCCGCTCCAGGTCGAGGAAATCCGAAGGAAGGGGTGATTCGCCCATGGCGCTTCGCTAGCCTAGCGGTGGACCGAACCCCATGGCCGGCCCATCGGTCTGATGGACGGGGGCGAACCGGGAGCGCCCGCGAACCGAAGATGCTGTTTCCGACGACCGATTTCGCGTTGTTCTTCGTGGTCGTCTTCGTGCTGCACTGGCTCCTCAACCCGCACCACACCCTGTGGAAGTGGTTCATCCTCGCCGCGAGCTTCTTCTTCTACGGGTGGTGGGACCCGCGGCTCGTGTGGCTGCTCGTGCTCGTCAGCACGCTCGCTTGGGTGTCAGCGCTCTGGGTCGAGGTCGCGGCGGACGATCGACGGCGACGGCGACGGGCGCTCATCGCCGTCGTGGTGCTGCTCCTGCCGCTCGCGTGGTTCAAGTACTACGGGTTCTTCGCGCTGAGCACCGCGAACGCGTTCGAGTCGATCGGCTTCTCTCCGCCGCTCCCCCTGTTGCAGGTCCTGCTTCCGATCGGGATCTCCTTCTACACGTTCATGGCGATCAGCTACGTCGTCGACGTGTCGCGGTACGAGATCGTGCCGTCGGGATGGCTGGACGTCTCGGTGTACCTCGCGTTCTTCCCGCACCTGATCGCCGGGCCGATCGTGCGAGGCAACGAGCTGATCCCGCAGATCCGCCGCCGCCGCGATCCCCGGGTGATCGACGCCTCGCGCGCGCTGTTCCTGATCTTCGCCGGGCTCTTCAAGAAGATCGTGATCTCGAGCTACCTGGCGACGCAGCTCGTCGATCCGGTGTTCGGCGCCCCGAACGCGCACGGCGGGCTCGAGGTCCTGATCGCGATCTACGCGTACGCCGTCGTCATCTACGCGGACTTCAGCGCGTACAGCGATATCGCGATCGGCGTGGCGTTGCTGCTCGGCTTCAGGTTCCCGGAGAACTTCGACCGGCCCTACACCGCGACCTCGCTCCGGGACTTCTGGCGGCGGTGGCACATGACGCTGTCCCGGTGGCTGCGGGACTACCTCTACATCCCGCTCGGGGGGAGCGAGCACGGAGATACCAGGACGGCGATCAACATCATGATCACGATGTTGCTGGGCGGCCTGTGGCACGGCGCCGGCTGGACGTTCGTCGCGTGGGGCGCCTTCCACGGCATCGGGCAGGTGATCGGCCGGTGGCGGATCCGGCGGAACGCCGCGCTGGCGGCCCCGGCGACCGGCTGGATCCTCGCGAGGCAGCGGATCGTCACGTTCCACCTGGTGTGCTTCGGATGGGTGCTGTTCAGGGCGGATTCGATCGGCTCAGCGTTCGAGCTCCTCGCCCGCCTGGCCTCGCCCGGTTCGCTCACGCTGGTCACACCACTGGTCCTGCTCGCGATCGCCGGCTCGATCGGCGTGCAGTACCTGCCCCGCGAACCGGCCGCGCGCCTTCGCGACGCGTTCTCGCGCCTCGGGCCCGTGCTGCAGGGCGCGTCGCTCGCGGTCGTCCTGTTCCTGATCACGACGCTCGGGCCCGGCGGCGTGAGCCCGTTCATCTACTTCCGGTTCTGAGGGAACGATGCAAACGCTCGAGCGACCCCGCACCCGTCGAGACCCCGAAGGCAGGGAGGACGCGTCCGACGGCGTGCGGATCGGTCGCCGCGTACGCCACGGGCGCCGCGAGCGACGGAACCGCGGCGAACGCCGGCCGGGAACGTGCTGATCACGATGGTCGTCTGCCTCGTGCTCTGGACGTTCCTCGCGGCGCCGAACCTGGAACGCGGCGCCGAGGCCGGACCGGTCGGCGCGCGGCGATCCGCCGCCCTGGTCGTCCTTCGCCCGGTCGCCTCGCTGTCCCGGTTCCTGTTCCTGTCGGACGCCACGGGTTCGGTCGAGCGGGCACTCGGCCAGGACCCGGACGCCCCCGCCGGGGGCGAGCTCGTCCTGCCCGAGCTCGACCTGCCACCCATCGCGAGCCTCCCGCGCGCCGAGCCCTCGTCGCCTCCGTCAGAGCCCGACGAGGAGCCCACCTCACCGTCGCCCGGAGGCGCCGGCGGGCCGGAGTCCCCGGGCGAACCCGAGCAGCCGGCCGAGGAGACCGTCGAACCCACGGGCATCCGGGTCCCGACGCGATCGAACAAGCTCCGCGTCGCCGTGATCGGCGATTCGCTCTCGCAGGGTCTCGGCCCCGCGGTCGAGCAGTGGTTCGACCCGGACTTCGCCCGGGTGCTCTCCCTCGGACGTCAATCGACCGGCCTGTCGCGACAGGACTACTTCAACTGGCAGGCCGGCATGCGCCAGATCGTCGATGAGTTCCGTCCGGACCTGGTGTTCGTGATGCTCGGCAGCAACGACGCGCAGGCACAGGTCTCACCGACAGGCTCGGAGATCCCGGTCGGAAGCTTCGAGTGGGTCCAGGGGTATCGACAGGCTGCTTCCCGCCTGCTTCGCGAGGCTACGGAGGCCGGAACCCACGTCGTGTGGGTCGGGATCCCCGTCGTGTCTGAACGGTGGCGCTGGGAGTTCTATCGACGCGTGAACGACATCTACCGCGACGCCGCGGCCACGAGCCCCCTCGGAACCTACGTGGACTCCTGGTCGGCCTTCGATGCGAAGGACGGCGGGTACACGTCGTACCTACGGAACGAGCGAGGCGAGCTCCAGGACATGCGGGCCGAGGACGGCATCCACTTCACGCCGACCGGCTACGGATACCTCGGTCGGATCGCGATCCGGGCGGCCGCCGCCGAATTCGAACTCCCGCAGAAGGCCGTGAGCTTCCGGGTCTAGTTCCCCGATCCGGTGTCGAGAACGGGCGCCCCCGTTCGTCGGTAGGGTGGAGCGGCCATCCGGACCGCCGACCGTACGGGCTCGAGAGAGCGCGAGCACGCGGGCCCCCTGAAGAGGAAAGGAGGCGGGATGCAGTACATCCTGCTGATCTACGGTGACGAGAACGCTCAGGCCGACGCCTCGCCAGAGGAGCAGGCCAAGGGCATGCAAGAGTGGGTCGACTACACCCGGTGGCTGAAGGACAAGGGGTTCTACCTGGCCGGAGACGCCCTCCACCCGACCTCCCAGGCCACGACGGTTCGCCGCGGCGAGGGGAAGACCCTGACCACGGACGGCCCGTTCGCCGAGACCCACGAGCAGCTCGGCGGGTACTACCTGGTCGAGTGCAAGGACCTGGACGAGGCGATCGAGGCGAGCGCGAAGATGCCGATCCACGCCGGCTCGATCGAGATCCGTCCCGTCATGGTCTTCGACGAGATGGGCCAGGCCGGGCAGCCGACCTCCTAGACCGGCTCAGGAGCTCCCGTCGTCGAGACCGCCACCGCTGAGGTCGTCGATCGCCTGTTCCGCGCGGAGCAGGGACGGGCGGTCGCGACCCTGATCCGCATCCTCGGCGAGTTCGACCTGGCGGAGGACGCGGTGCAGGACGCCTTCGCCGAGGCGCTCCGCGTCTGGCCCGAGCGGGGGGTCCCGGAGAACCCCGGCGCGTGGATCACGGTGACGGCCCGCAACCGCGCGATCGACCGACTCCGACGCGATCGCGTGCTCCGTGAGAAGACCGCCCAACTCGGCGCGCTCGAGGAGCTCGGGGGAGACGAGACCGACGTGAGCGGCATCCCCGACGACCGTCTCCGGTTGATCTTCACGTGCTGCCATCCCGCCCTGCCGATGGAGGCGCGCGTCGCCCTGACGCTCCGCACGATCGGCGGGCTCACGACCGAGGAGATCGCGCGGGCGTTCCTCGTGCCCGAGACCACGATGGCGCAGCGACTGGTGCGCGCCAAGCGCAAGATCCGCGACGCCGCGATCCCCTACCGGGTCCCCCCGCCCGAACTGCTCCCCGAGCGGATGCCCGGAGTGCTGGCGGTCCTCTACCTCGTGTTCACCGAGGGCTACGCGGCCACGTCGGGCCCGCTCACGCGGTTCGAGCTGTGCGACGAGGCGATCCGGCTCACCCGACTGGTGACCGAGCTGATGGCGGCCGAGCCCGAACCCCGCGGGCTGCTCGCCCTCATGCTGCTCCAGCACTCGAGGCGAGGGACCAGGCTCTCGGCGACGGGCGAGCTCGTCCTGCTCGAGGATCAGGATCGCGCTCGTTGGGACCACGACATGATCGACGAGGGCCTCGCCACGCTCGAGGGGGCGCTGTTGGCGCGGCAGCCGGGGAGCTATCAACTGCAGGCCGCGATCGCCGCGTTGCACGCCCGAGCGCCGAGACCGGAGGACACGGATTGGCCGCAGATCGCCGCGCTCTACGGCCGCCTGGCCGAGATGTCCCCGTCGTCGGTGATCGAGCTGAACCGCGCGGTGGCCGTCGCGATGGCAGACGGGCCCGAGCGTGGACTTCGACTGGTCGACGCGCAAGCCGGCGAGCTCGACGACTACCACCTGTTCCATTCGGCGCGGGCGGATCTGCTCCGGCGGCTCGGACGGATCGACGAGGCCGTCCTGGCCTACCGGCGGGCGCTCGATCTGACGACGAACGCGCGCATGCGGGCGTTCCTCGAACACCGCATCGCCGAGCTCACGACCCGCTGATCGATCAGAGGGCTTTCAGAGGCTTGGTACATGGTCGGAAAGAACCGGGCGTGGCTGGGACATGTCCGCGAAGGCATCGAAGCCCACGAGCGGGCCATCCGGCTTGCGAGGGCGGCGGGAGACCGGACGACCGAGGCACAGACCCTCGGGTGGATGGCCCTCGCCCTGCCTTCGGGGTCCATGCCGGCGAAAGAAGCCCTCGAGCGGATCGACACGATCCTGGCGACCAGTACGGACCGCCGCGTTCAGGCCGATGCGAGCCTCGCTCAGAGCCAAGCCTCCGCGTTCCTGGGCGACCTGGACGGGGCGCGCACGTCGATCGGGCGGGCGCGCTCAATCATGCTGGACTTGGGTCTCAGGACCGACGCCGCAGGTGGGCGCATGTTCCTCGGCTGGTTGGAGATGGTCGCCGGGGATCTCAACAAGGCGGCCGACGAGCTGCGGACGTGCTGCGAGGAGCTGGAGGAGCTCGGTGAGACGGGCTATTTCTCGACCGCTGCGGGCTGGCTTTCCGTGGCGCTTGCTCGCCTGGGAGATCCGAACGAGGCCGACCGGTACGCGGGGCTCAGCCGGGAGGCTGCGGCCGATGACGATTGGCTCTCGCAGATCGGCTGGCGGATTGGCAGGGCACGAGTCCTCACCCAACGCCGCGTGCTCGACGAGGCCGAGCGGCTCGCTCGAGAGGCCGTCGACATCGGACGGCGGACCGAGTTCCTGTACGACACCGGTGTGGCTCTGTCGGCTCTCGCCGATGTGCTCCACGCGGCGGGGCGTCCAGAGGAGGCCATAACCGCGCTCGAGGAAGCCTTGGGCCTGTTCGACCGCAAGGGCGACGTTCCCGATTCGGCTCGGATCCGGGAGGCCCTCGCCGAGCTCCGCGGCTGACGGCTACAGGTCCTTCACGAGATAGGTCATCACCGAGCCGACCGCGATCGGTCCCTCGTCCCCCTCCAGGTTCGCACTCGACACGTACGGACCGTGGGCGTGCCGGTACCCGAGATGGTCGTACAGCGCGCGAGCGGGGGCGGCGTCCTCGTCGAGGGCGACCGAAAGCCCGACGACGCGCATGCCGTGCCCGCTCGCCGCCCCTTCGAGCTCGGTCATCATCGCGGTGGCGACGCCGAGACGTCGTCGGGGACGAGCGACGAACACGTCACGCACCTCGGCGCAGCCTTCGCGAACCGCGGACGCCGAGTACTCGTCGTGCTCGGGGAACAGCACCATCCCGCGCCCGACCGGTGCGTCGCCGATCCACGCGACCGTCTGGACGAGCTGGTCGCGGGATTGCGCTCGCAACCGGCGCACGTACTCGACGGCGCTCCACAGCGGGAGCCGCCCGTTCAGCGTCTCGAGGTCCGCCTCGTCGAGCCGGCGGACGGCGACCTCAGCCGATCGGCACCTCCGGGACGCCCGCCAGCGCCAGCTCCTCGGCCGCCGGATCGAACTCGACCTCGGGCAGACGCGCGTTCAGGTAGTCGTCGTACGCCTGCATGTCGAAGTGCCCGTGGCCCGAAAGACCGATCAGGATCACCCGCTCCTCGCCCGCCTCGCGCGCCGCGAGCGCCTCGTTCACCGCGCCGCGGATCGCGTGCGCCGACTCCGGCGCGGGGATGATCCCCTGCGACTTGGCGAAGAGCACGGCGGCCTCGAACACCTCGTTCTGCGAGTACGCCGCGGCCTCCATCTGCCCTTCCTTCACCAGCAGGGACAGCGACGGCGAATCGCCGTGGTATCGCAGGCCGCCCGCGTGCACCGGCGCCGGGACGAAGTCGTGTCCGAGCGTGTACATCGGAAGCAGCGGCGTCATCATCGCCGTGTCGCCGAAGTCGTAGGCGAACTTGCCCTTGGTGAGCGTCGGGCACGCGGCAGGCTCTGTCGCGAGGAACCGCATGTCGGGCGTCTCCCCGCGAAGGCGTCCGGCCATGAACGGATAGGCGAGGCCGCCGTAGTTCGAGCCACCGCCGACGCAGCCCACGACCACATCGGGGACGTCGCCTGCGAGCTCCATCTGCCGCTTGGCCTCGAGACCTACGACGGTCTGGTGCAGCAAGACGTGGTTCAGGCAGGACCCGATCGAGTACTTCGTGTCCTCGTTGGTCGCGGCGACCTCGATCGCCTCGCTGATCGCGATCCCGAGCGAGCCCGTCGAGTCGGGATGGGCCTCGAGGATCCCCTTGCCCGCCTGGGTGGTCGATGTCGGCGAGGGCCGCACCTCGGCACCGAACGTCTCGATGAAGATCCGGCGGTACGGCTTCTGCTCGTAGGAGGCCTTGACCATGAACACGAGGCAGTCCAGGTCGAAGAAGCTGCACGCCATCGCGAGCGCGGATCCCCACTGCCCGGCCCCCGTCTCGGTCGAGATGCGCTTCGTACCCGCTTGCTTGTTGTAGAAGGCCTGGGCGACGGCCGTGTTCGGCTTGTGCGACCCCGCGGGCGAGACCCCTTCGTACTTGAAGTAGATCCGGGCCGGCGTGTCCAGCGCCCGCTCGAGCCGCGTCGCCCGTTGGAGCGGGCTCGGCCTCCACAAGCGGTAGACGTCGATCACCTCGCCGGGGATGTCGATCCACTCGTCCGTCGAGACCTCCTGCAGGATCAATGCCTCGGGGAACAGCGGCGCGAGCAGGTCCGGTGTGACGGGCTCCTGCGTCCCGGGATGGAGCGGCGGCAGCGGCTGGATGCCGGCCTGCGCCATCACCGGCAGCAGGTTCTGCCACGCGGTCGGGATCTGATCGGGCGAGAGGTCGAAACGGGTGCGCTCGTTCATGGCGCTACCTCCTGGGCCGAGGGAAGCAGAGCGCCGAGCCTATCCGGAAGCACCGCCCCAGCGCCAGCGCGCGAGGCCGGTTAGCTCTCGGGCACCCACATCATCGGGTATGCGCGGGAGCGGTAGTCGTGCGGGGCCTCTATCCCCGTCACGTGCCAAGCCCTCGGCGCCATCAAGGCGTCCGCCTCGGCCGGGCCCCAGCTCCCCTGCTCGTACGTGCGGATCGGTGACGGAGCATCGAGGATGGGCTGCAAGATCTCCCACGCCCGCTCGACGCCGTCCTGGCGGATGAACAGCGAGTGATCGCCTCGCATCGCCTCACAGATGAGGAGCTCGTACGCGTCCGAGATCTCCGACCCCGCGAAGTCCTCCGCGTAGTCGAACTCCATCGCCACCCGTTCGAGATGCATGCCCCGTCCAGGACGCTTGGCGTTGAACGCGATCGTGATGCCCTCGTTCGGCTGGATGCGAACCGTGAGGTGGTCGCGCATCGGCAGCTCCGTATCCGAACCCCTGAACACGTTGAACGGCACCTTCCGGAACTTCAGCGTGATCTCGCTCACCTTGTCCGCGAGGCCCTTCCCCGTGCGGAGGTAGAACGGGACACCCGCCCATCGCCAGTTGTCGAGGTCGAGCTCCATCGCGGAGAACGTCTCGGTGGTCGAGTCGGGAGCGACGCCGGCCTCGTCCCGGTAGCCCGCGTACTGCCCCCGGACGACGCGATCCGGGCTCGAGATCTCGGTCGAGCGAAGCGCCTTCACGGTCTCGTCCCGGAGGCGGTTCGGGGCGAAGGACACCGGCGGCTCCATCGCCACGAACGTCATCACCTGGAACAGGTGCGTCGAGACCATGTCGCGGATGTTCCCCACCTGCTCGTAGAACGCGCCGCGGCCCTCGATGCCGATCTTCTCGGCGACCGTGATCTGCACGTGGTCGATGTAGCGCCGGTTCCAGATCGGCTCGAACATCCCGTTCGCGAACCGGAAGGCCAGGATGTTCTGCACGGTCTCCTTGCCGAGGTAGTGGTCGATCCGGAACACCTGCGACTCGTCGAAGACCGAGTGGATGACCCTGTTCAGCTCGCGCGCGCTCTCCAGATCGCGCCCGAACGGCTTCTCGAGCACGATCTTCGAGTTCTCCTGGAGCCCGGCCTCACCGATGCGTCGGACGATGTCTCCGTAGACGGCGGGCGGGACCGCGGCGTCGTAGATCCTTCGCCCCTCGGTGCCGAACTCCCCGTCGACCTTCTCGAGGTGCGTGGCGAGGTGGTTCATCGCCCCGTGCTCGGCGAACTCACCGGTGCAATAGGACAGACGGCGAGCGAACTCGTCCCAGGCCTTCCCATCCGGCGGCTCGTCCGAGAACTGCTTGATGTTGTCGAACGCGTACTCGCGGAACTCCACGTCCGTCATCGGCGATCGCGCGTAGCCGACGAGCGCGAACCCCGTCGGCAGCATCCCCTCGTGCCAGAGGTGCCAGAAGGCGGGGAGCAGCTTGCGTTTCGTGAGGTCGCCGGACGCACCGAAGATGACCACGGCCTGCGGCGCGATCTCCCTCGCGCGCGACGGCACCTGCATCACGCCTCTCCGTCCAGCGACGGCCCGACCTCGATCCATGCGTCCACGACCCGGACCGCGTATACGGGCACGGGATCCACGGCGGGCCCGGCCAGCGGCTCGCCGGTCGCGAGGTCGAACTCGCACTCGTTGCACGGGCAGATCACGGAGTCCTCCTGCCCGCCGAACGCCCCCTCGGCGAGCGAGCACCCCTCGTGCGTGCATTCGTCCGCGAACGCGAACAGCTCGTTCTCCACGTGAGCGATCGCCACCCGGAGGCCTGGCAGGTCGAACGAGCGGAGCTCACCTTCGGGCACCTCGGCGAGCGAACCGACACGCCGATAGTTCTCGTCCACGTTCGCATCTTCGCCCAGGCGGCGTCGTTGGTACAGCCCGGGCTTCGGAGCGGCGAGTCGTGTGTCGATCCGTCGCGTCAGCCCGTCGCGTCCGGCCGTGCTACCGCGTCCTGCGCACCCGATGCCACCCTCGTGACGGCCGACCACAAACGCTGCACGAGCGTCACGGCGCCGAGCACGGTCAGGACGGCGAGTGCCGGCAGGAGCGCTCCCGGCACCGGCAGGCCGATCATCATCGCGACGTAGCGTTCGAGCCGCTGGAAGTAGCCCTCGGTCAGGGCGACGCCCGCGGCCTCGGCCTCGGCCCTGACGTGGCTCACCCCCAGCGCGATGACGAGCGTGGCGAGCGCCAGCGCGGCCTCCAGTCGCAGCTCCTGGCCCGCGAGCGCCCAGTACAGGCAGCCGAACAGGATCACGTCGGCGATCCGGTCCAGGACCGAGTCCAGGAACGCGCCGGCGCGACTCTCCTGGCCGCGGAGCCGCGCGACCGCGCCGTCGAGGATGTCGCACAGGCCCGCGGGGATCAGCAGCAAGCCGCCGAGGAGGAACGAGCCGCGCAGCAGCAGCACGCCGACCCAGACGTTCATGGCGAGCCCGAGGAGCGTGAGGTGCCACGGCCGGAAGCCGGCGCGGTAGACACCGGCCAGGAGGACGCGGTACGGCCAGCTGAAGACCCACCGCATCGGCTTCGCCGCGAGCCCCTCGGCGCTTCGAGGAGCCGGCATGTCGCGGATCCGCGCCCGATCGCCGGAGGCGTCTTCGCTCACACGTTGCAGGCTAACGCCGTGAGCAAGTGCCCGCAGCCGGCGGCCCGGCTGCCTCAGGTGCGCGGTTCGAAGCCCACCACCTGATAGCGGAACGCTCCGCCGGGCGCTTCGTAGGTGATCTCGTCGTTCAACCGAGCTCCGAGCACGGCCGTTCCGAGCGGGGACGTGGTCGTGATCGTCCTGACGCCGGGCGCCCGTTCCTCCGCCGACTCGGCGAGCAGGTACTCCTCGTCCTCGGGCTCGTCGTCGTCGAGGGGACGCAGCGTCACGAGCATGCCGGCGGCGACGACCTCGGATTCCGGCGGCGTCTCGACGATCTCGGGGTCGCGGAGCATCCGCTCGAGGTTCCGGATCCGCGACTCCATGAGCGCCTGCTCGTTCTTGGCCGCGTCGTACTCGGCGTTCTCCCGGATGTCGCCGTGCTCCCGAGCCGCCTTCAGCCGCTCCGCGATGTGCGTCCGGCCCTTCGTGGTCAGCTCTTCGACCTCCGCCTTCAGGCGGAGGTAGGCGTCCAGCGTGAGCGTGGCGGTCGGGTCGTGACCGGGCTTGCGGGGTGGGCGGCTTGCAAGCTCTTCGGGCAGTTCCATCAGACGGGCGAGCCTACCAACTCCCCGCCGGCACCCCCTGCGCTACGGTGTCCCGCCATGGGACGAGCCTTGCGGACGCGCGACCGCAACGAAGCGTCTCCGCCGAGATCAGAGACCCCTCGTGTTCCGACGTGGGGGTGGATCGCCTCGTTCATGGTCGTGGCCGCCGCGCTCCGTCTGTTCGAACTCACCCAGCAGGCCCTGTGGTTCGACGAGGCGTGGACGCACGCGTTCACGACGGCACCGTTGGCTCGCATCCTCAGCGTCTCCCAGCCGATCGACCAGGGGAATCCGCCGCTCTACTACGCGGTACTGCATCTTTGGACCTCGGTCGCGGGAGACGGCGACTGGGCGTTCAGGTTCCCGTCGGTGGTGTTCGGGGTGCTCACCGTGCCCGTCTCGTACCTCCTTGGGAAGGAGATCGGAGGCCGAGCCCTTGGGCTGGCGGTCGCGGCACTGACGGCCGTGTCGCCGATCAACATCGAGCACTCGCAGCAGGCGCGCGGGTACGCCCTGCTTGCCCTGTCCGCCACCCTCGCCATGTGGGGGCTCGCCCACCTGCTCGCGCATCGGGCCGACGCGGACCGGTGGATCGGTTCGAGCTTGCGTGGGCCCCGCGACACGCGTCGCGTTCACCGCCGAACGGACCTCGCGTGGTTGGGGGTCGTCGTCGGCACCGCCGTGGCTCTGCTCACGCACCACACCGCGGTGCTGCTGTTCGGGGCTCTCAGCCTCGTCGTCGCGATCGTGTGGATGCTCGAAGGACGACCTCGCGCTCGGTTCTTCGCGAACTGGCTCGTCGCGATGGCTGGGGTGGTCGTGCTCTGGGGACCGTGGATCCCGAACTTCCTCCGGCAATCGACGGCGGTCTACCGGGACTTCTGGATCCCCTTCCCGGGGCCGTACGACGTCGCGGTCGCTGCCAAGCACCTCGTTTCCGGGTGGACACCGCTCGCGATCGGCGCCGTTTCGGTCTGCGTCGCAGCCGTGCTGGCGTTCGCAGCGTTCCACTCGTGGCGACGACAGCCCGTGTGGATCGTCTTCGTCGTATGCCTCTCGCTCGCGGTCCCGCTCGGTGAGCTCGTCGTCAGCCTGTGGCGCCCGGTCTTCCGGCCACAGACGTGGATCTGGGCGGCCGTCCCTGTGTCGATCGCGGTCGCGAGGGGAGCGCTCGTCCTTCCCCGACGATGGGTCGCTCCCGCGCTCGGCACGATGATCATCCTGTCGCTGTCCGGCTACGTGAACCATCAGTTGCGCTACCAGGAGCCGGCCTGGGACGTCGTCGCGACCCGGATCGCGAGCGATGGCGTGCCGAACGACGTCGTCGTGGCGCCCGAACCGCTCATCGAGCCGGTCGTCGCCCGGTACCTCGGCTCGACCTACTTCGGAGCGACCGATCCCCCCGTCGTCGAGGTGTTCGAGCCCGGTGACCTGCCCTCAGCGGTGGCCGGCCGAGATACGGTTTGGATGCTCTGTCTGTCGCCCTGTACGGGGAACCCTCTGGAGGTCGTCGAGGGACTCGGCGCCGAGTGGAGTCTGGCCGAACGATTCTCGGTTCCGCGAGCCGAGGGCTGGCTGTTCGTCCGTGCCTAGCCTGCGACCCCAGGAGTCAGCCGGCGCCTACGCGTCGGCGAAGAAGACGTTCTTGACCTCGGTGTAGAGGTTCACCGCGTGCATCCCCATCTCACGCCCGATGCCGCTCGTCTTGTATCCGCCGAACGGAGCCTCTGTGTGCACGCTGTGCGCCGAATTCACCGACAGGACCCCCGTGCGGATCCCCTTTGCGGCGCGGATCGCGCGTCCGAGGTCGCGGGTCCAGATCGAGCCCGACAGCCCGTACGGCGTGTCGTTGGCGAGGCGGATCGCCTCCTCCTCGGTGTCGAACGGCATGATGCAGGCCACCGGCCCGAAGATCTCCTCCTGCGCGACTCGCCACGAGTTGTCGACGTCGGCGAGGATGGCAGGGCGGAGGTAGAACCCGCGGGGCGGCTCGGACGGCACGTCACCGCCGGTCACCAGGCGCGCACCCTCGTCGATCCCCAGCGAGATGTACTCCAGCGAGGTCTGACGCTGGCCGTCCGAGATCATCGGTCCGAGATCGGTCGTTTCCTCCTGCGGCACGCCGACGCGGAGCTCGGCGGTGCGCTTGGCGATGCGCTCGATGAACTCGTCGTAGACCGGTCGCTCGACGAACATCCGGGCGCGCGACGTGCAGTCTTGGCCGGTGTTGTCGAAGATCGACCACATCGAGCGCTCGACGCACACGTCCATGTCGGCGTCGGCGAACACCACGTTCGCGGACTTGCCACCGAGCTCCAGCGAGACCCGCGTGATGTTGTCCGCGCACTGCTTCATGATCTGGGCGCCTACCGCGGTCGAGCCGGTGAAGCCCACCTTCGAGACCCGCGGGATCGGTCACGAGCGCCGCGCCGACGCTGGAGCCAGGCCCGGGAGCACGCTCATCGTGTCCGGTGGGAGTCCGGCCTCGACGAGGAGATCGGCGAGCATCAGGACCGACAGCGGCGTGTAGGTGGCCGGCTTGACGACGATCGTGTTGCCGCACGCGAGCGCCGGCCCGATCTTCCACGACGCGATCGTGAGCGGGAAGTTCCAGGGCACGATCAGCGCGCAGACCCCCACGGGCTCGCGGAGCGAGATGTCGAGCCCGGCGTCCTGCACGGGGATCGTCTCGCCGAAGATCTTGTTCGCGGCTCCGCCCCAATACTCGAGGACGCCCGCGACCGTGCGCATCTCGCCGCGCGCGACGTTGATCGGCTTGCCGACGTTCCGAGACTCGACCGCCGCGAAGTCCTCGAGTCGCTCGCGGAAGAGCACCGAGGCGCGGAGCAGCACCCGCCCGCGCTCGGTGGCGTTCATCTTCCGCCACGGTCCCTCGTCGAACGCCCTCGTGGCGATATCGACGGCGCGTTTCGCATCTTCCGGCCCGGCGTCGGCGACCTGCGCCATCGGCTCGCCTGTCCCGGGCTCGATCACGTCGGACGTGGCGCCGTCCGCGGCGGCGGTCCGCTCTCCTCCGAGGACCAACAGCTCCGTCGTCATCGCTCGCTCCCCTCGTTGACTCAGGGGTCGATGATAGGCGTGTGACCCGAGTGCTGATCGTGGTGGCCGTATCCCTGGCGCTCTGCTGGCTGGCTTTGGTCGCGTTCGTGTGGATCGCCAGGCCGGATGCAAGGTCGGCCCGCGACGCCCTCCGGATGGTGCCAGACCTCGTGCGCCTCGTGCGTCGGATCGCAGCCGATCCGTTGGTCGCGCGCGGTGTGCGCGTTCGACTCTGGCTCCTCCTCGGGTACCTGGCCCTCCCGATCGACGTCGTTCCCGATCTCATCCCTGGGATCGGATACCTGGACGACGTCGTGATCGTGGCGGCGGTGCTCCGATCGGTCGTTCGCCGTGCGGGACCGGAAGCCGTTCGCCGGCACTGGCCGGGGACGGACGAGGGACTCGAGGCGCTCTGGCACGTCGCTCGGCTGCCCGGCTGAGCCGTGACCCAATATCCTTCGCCGTGACGAGGAGGTCGTGAGCATGGGTCGGCTCGACGGCAAGGTCGCACTCATCACCGGCGGCGCGAGCGGGATGGGGATGATCGCCTCCAGGCTGTTCTCCGGCGAGGGCGCCAAGGTCGTGCTCACCGACGTCGCCGACGAGGCGGGCGAGGCCGTGGCGGCCGAGATACAGGCGGAGGGAGGCGAGGCCCTCTACGTCCACGCCGACGTCTCCGACGAGGCCGACGCCGAGGCGATGGTGAAGGCCACGGTCGACCGTTTCGGCGGTCTCACCGTCCTGTACAACAACGCCGGCGTGATGATGAGCCAGGACGGCTCGGTCACCGACACCGACGTCTCGATCTGGGACACGACCCTCGGCATCAACGTCAAAGGCGTGGCGTTCGGCTGCAAGTACGGGGTGCCGGCGATGATCGCGTCGGGTGGAGGGTCGATCATCAACGTGGCCTCGTTCGTGGCATGGATGGGCGCCGCCACATCACAGACCGCCTACACGGCCTCGAAGGGGGCTGTGCTCTCGATGACGCGAGAGATCGCGGTCGAGTTCGCGCGCCAGGGGGTCCGGTGCAACGCGCTCTGTCCCGGACCGATCGACACGCCGCTCCTGGCGGAGCTGCTCGCCGACCCGGCGAGGCGACAGCGACGGTTCGTGCACATCCCGATGGGCAGGCTCGGAACGGCGGACGAGCTCGCGAAGGCTGCGCTGTTCCTGGCCAGTGACGACTCCTCGTTCATGACCGGCGCGTCGCTGATCGTCGATGGCGGCATCACGGCCGCCTACGTCACGCCCGAAGACTGAACCCTTCCTCGCCAGCGGGCGTACCATCGAGCGATGAGCGCCGCTCTGGCGGCCGCCGTCCCGCCATGGCCACCGGTCGATCCCGACCTGGACCTCTCGCCCCTGCTCGTCGTCGCCGTCGCGATCGTCCTCGCGATCGTCGCTGCGCGGTTCCTCTTCGCCATGGAACTGACCGGGCGGTTGATCATGGTCTTGGTGTTCGGCGGGTTGTTCACGCCCACGCTGGCCGATGTCACCGGATCGTTCCCCGCCATCGGAATCTGGTTCCTCGCCCTCCTGCTCGGGTCGACCATCGTTCGCCGATCGCAGGCTCGATGAACGGCGGCATCCTGCTCGTCGGCGGAAACTGGCCGCTGTACGGCGGGCGGTCCGAGTGGAACTGGTGGGCATTGGTGGGGTTCGCGGTTCTGGCCGCGCTCCTGCTGACGGCTCGGTGGAGACTTCCCGTGGTCCTCTCGATCGCACTCGCGGCGGTCGGCGGGCTCGTCCTGGCCGACCTCACCCATCGTTCTGGGCGTCGTGCCCGTCTGGAGCTCGGTCCTGCTCGTTGCGCTGTCCAGGAACCTCGTACGGAGACGACATCGGCCACAGGTTTGACAGGCCATTCCGGGGTGAGGCTCAATACCTCGCGTCGTCCGGAAGAGGGAGGGCAGCGACGTGGGAGAGGAGCAGAAGAAGGTCGGCTCCGTCACCTATCAAGAGGTAGGTGAGGAGTACTTCCAGCAACGGGGTCTTCGGCGACATGCGGGCGTCTGGGGCCTGTGGGCGCTCGGCGTCGGAGCCGTCATCTCCGGCGAGTTCTACGGCTGGAACTTCGGTCTCGGAACCGGCGGGTTCGGCGGCCTCCTGATCGCAGGCATCCTCATGGCGATCATGTACTACGGCCTCGTGTACTCGATCGCCGAGATGTCGCCGGCTCTTCCCCACACGGGTGGCGCGTACTCGTTCGCCCGGTCGGCGATGGGGCCGTGGGGCGGATTCCTGACCGGCCTGGCCGAGAACGCGGAATACGTGATCACGCCGGCGGTGGTCGTCGGGGCGATCTCCCTGCTGATGCAGGAGATCGTCGTGGGCATCTTCGACGTCACCGGCGACCCGTGGTGGAACAGCCTCCCGATCTGGGCGCTGATCTTCTACGCGATCTTCGTGTGGATCAACATCGTCGGCATCGAGGCCACGATGAAGTTCACCATCACGATCACGGTGCTGTCGCTCGCGGTGCTCGCGTTCTTCGTCCTCGCCGCCATCTTCTCCGGCGACTTGAACTTCGACCTGTGGACGAACATCGCGGAGGACGGCGGTGAGCTCGCCGAGGGCGGCGGGCCGCTCTTGCCGTTCGGGATCAGCGGGATCTTCAAGTCCCTGCCGTTCGCGATCTGGTTCTTCCTCGCGATCGAGGAGGTGCCCCTCGCGGCGGAGGAATCGATGGATCCTCGCCGGGACGTGCCGAGAGGCTCGATCATGGGGATGCACACCCTCCTGATCGCTGCCGCACTGGTGCTCGTGTTCAACACGGCGCTTCCGGGAGGCGCGTTCCTCTACGGCGCCTCCGGCTTCCCGCTCCTCGACGGGTTCAGGGCCATCTTCGGCACGGGGGACGTGGCGTACTACCTCGGCCTGCTCTTCCTGATCGGCCTCGTGGCGAGCTTCTTCACGATCATCTTCGCCTACGGCCGGAACACGTTCTCGCTCTCGCGCGCGGGGTACTTCCCGAAGTTCCTGTCGGTGACACACGGGGAGCGCAAGACCCCGCACGTCGCGCTGATCGCGGGTGCGGTCGTCGGGTACGCCGTGTTCTTCCTCGTCTGGGTCCTCCAGCAACAGGAGCTGGGAGCGCAGATCGTCGCGGCGCTGCTCAACATGGCGGTGTTCGCGGCGGTCATCTCGTACATCCTGCAGATGGTGTCGTTCGTCCTGCTGCGGCGGAAGCTCCCGAACATCGAGCGCCCGTACCGGAGCAAGTGGGGGGTCCCGGGAGCCGTCATCGCTGGCGGGCTCGCGGCCGTGTCGTTGATCGCGATCTTCCTCAACGAGGCGTACCGGCCGGGCGTGTACGGGGTCGCGATCTACTACGTGCTCGGCGTCCTGTACTTCGCGATCGCCGGACGGAACCGGCTCGTCCTGTCCCCGGAGGAGGAGTTCGCGCTCACTCAGGGCGAGAAGGGGGTGCCGCAGGTCTCGTACGAGACGAGCCGGGCAGCACAGGGAGCGGTGCTCCGAGGAGAGGGGAGCGGGCCGACGTCGACGCAGCCACCGTCGGATACCCCATCCGGCTAGGCGGAACCGAGCGATCCGAAGCGGCGGGCCCGCGAAGCGGGCCCGCCGCTCGCGTTTGACACCGTTCATGCGTGGCTCTTCGATGAACCCCCCGACCCCGAAAGGCGGACGATCGTGAAGGGTGCAACCGGCATGCTCACCGTGAAGGAGCTCGAGGAGCTCGCCGACGCGGGTGAGATCGACACCGTCCTGTGCATGTTCACGGACTTCCAGGGCCGCTTCGTCGGAAAGCGGATCCTCCCGTACTTCTTCCTCGAGGACGTCCTGGGCGACGAGGGCCTGCACGCCTGCCTGTACCTCATCGCGATCGACATGGAGATGGAACCGCTGCCCGGCTTCGAGTACGCGAGCTGGGAGACTGGCTACGGCGACTTCAAGATGATCCCGGACGTCTCGACGCTGCGGCTCGTCCCCTGGCTCGAGAAGACCGCGATGGTGATCTGCGACGTCGCCGACGAGCACACGAACGAGCTGATCGAGGTGGCCCCGCGAACGATCCTGCGCCGGCAGATCGAACGCGCGACCGCGGCCGGCTACACGTTCAAGAGCGGGTCGGAGCTCGAGTTCTACCTGTTCAAAGAGACTTATGACGAGGCGGCGGGCAAGCGCTATCAGGACCTGCAGCCGTCCTCCCCGTACATCATGGACTACCACATGCTCCAGACCACCAAGGACGAATGGATCATCCGGCAGATCCGCAACGACATGCTGCGCGCGGGGGTGCCGATCGAGTTCTCCAAGGGCGAGTTCGGCAAGGGCCAGCACGAGATCAACGTCACGTACGCCGACGCGCTCCAGACCGCCGACAACCACGCGATCTACAAGCACGGGGTCAAGGAGATCGCCGCCCTGAACGGCGCCGCGATCACGTTCATGGCCAAGTGGACGATGGCCGAGGCGGGTTCCTCCTGCCACATGCACACGAGCGTGTGGAACGAGGACGGATCCGAGTCGCTGATGTGGGACGACGCCGGCGGCAACCACATGTCCGAGACGTTCGACCACTTCCTCGGTGGCCTCATGGACACCGCGCGCGAGATGGCGTGGATGTTCGCGCCGTTCGTGAACTCCTACAAGCGCTACCAGCTCGGCTCGTGGGCTCCGACGGCGATCGTCTGGAGCAACGACAACCGGACGTGCGGGTTCCGCGTCGTGGGCGAGCACAAGGGCTACCGCGTGGAGTCGAGGCTGCCGGGCGCGGACGTGAACCCGTACCTGGGCTACGCGGCCACGATCGCCGGAGGGCTCCACGGCCTCCAGAACAAGATCGACGCCCCTGAGATGTTCGAGGGCAACGCGTACGAGGCCAAAGACGTTCCGAGGGTTCCGAGCTCGCTCCACGAGGCCGTTGCGGAGATGGAGAAGAGCGAGACGATGCGCGAGGGCTTCGGCGACTACGTGTTCGGGCACCTGGTGAACATGGCCCGCCAGGAGCAGATCATCTTCGACAACAACACCGTGACCGACTGGGAGCTCGAGCGGTACTTCGAGCGGGGCTGAGTCGCGGCGAGGACGCGAACGTGCGAGACGAGGTCCGGGGGAGAGAGCCGAACCGCTTGACAAGTCGAACACCTGTTCGATATACTGCGTTCTCTCTCCTCCCCCCGTGACCGAGCGAGGTCCGGGTTGCAAGACCGCGATGAAGACGAACTGATCCGCGACATCGACACCGAGCATGCGGCGCTCGCGGCGAGTCATCGGCGCATCCTTCGACTGATCGCGGAGGTCGATCGGCGCAAGAGCTGGCGAGACCTCGGTGCCCGCGACACCGCCCACTGGCTCTCGATCCGCTACGGGGTGTCGCAGTGGAAGGCTCGGCGCTGGATCGCCGCAGCGCACGCGCTCGAGTCGCTCCCGCACATCTCGGAAGCGCTGGCGTCGGGCGAACTCCACCTCGACAAGGTGGTCGAGCTGACGCGATTCGCAGCGCCCGAGACCGAGTCCCGGCTCCTCGTGTGGGCCGGCGGCGTTTCCTGCGGCGCGATCAGGCACAAGGGTGACGTCGCCGCGCGGAGGTCGCCGGATGACGACGAAGACGTCGAACGAAGCCGCTTCCTGTCGTGGTGGACATTCGATGACGGCAGGCGCTTCGGCATCCAAGGCGAGATGCCTTCGTCCCAAGGCGCGGTCGTGTCGAGGGTACTGAGTCGCCTGGCGAACAACCTGCCGGTCATGCCGGACGAGCACGGTCCGGGGGGCGCGGAAGCTCGGCGCGCCGACGCGCTCGTGGCGCTGTGCTCGACGGGGACCGACGCCGATCGCGAGCCGGACCGGGCGACGGTGGTCGTGCACGCCCGGCTCGACGGATCTGCCGGAGGACTCAGCGAGTGCGAGGTCGAGGACGGACCGGCCGTCAGTGCCGAGTCCGCGCGAAGGCTGGCGTGCAACGCGCGGGTCCAGGTCGTCATGGAGAACGAGAGTGAACTCCCCGTCCGTGTCGGTCGGATGACGAGGGAGCCTCCAACCTGGATGCTTCGACACCTGAAGTACCGGGATCGCGAGTGCCGGTTCCCCGGCTGTGGCTCTCGGCGGTTCACGCAGGCTCACCACATCGTCTGGTGGGAGAACGGCGGGCCAACGGACCTCGAGAACCTCGTGTTGGTGTGCACGTTCCATCACAGGCTCGTCCACGAGTACGGCTGGCACGTGCGACGCGAAGAGGACGGCACGGTGAGCTGGTTCAGGCGTGAGGGTGGTCGGTATCGGGCCGGGCCCGCTCCACCTGGAGAGCTCATCGCCTCCTAGGTCACGCTCCGACCCCGAAGTCCGGCCTCATCGACCTTCGAAGACCGGCTTCATCGAGAAGTAGACGTTCCGATACCGCTCGTACGCGTCGTCGTATACGTCGCGCATGGCGGGATCCGGCTGGTGTTCCTCGGGCTGATAGGACACGAAGGCGTTGACGGCATCGCCGACGGTGGCATGGATCCCCGCACCGACGGCGGCGAGGATCGCGGCTCCGGTGGCGGTCGTCTCGACGCTGGTCGGGATCCGAACCGGCAGCCCGGTCACGTCCGCCTTGATCTGTCGCCAGAGCGGCCCCTTCGCGCCTCCGCCGACGATCGTGAGGCGTCGCACGTCCAACCCCGCGTTCCTCATCGCGTCGAGGATGTCGCGGAGCGCGAACGCGCTCCCCTCGAGGATCGCCCGCGTCATGTGCGCGCGCGAGTGCGCAAGGGTCAGCCCGTAGAACACGCCCCGCGCCGCCCCGTTCCATTCGGGGGCCATCGCACCCTGCATACAGGGGAGGAACACCAGCCCTTCGGCGCCGGGGGGCACACGTTCGGCGTCCTTCGACAACAGGTCGTAGGCGTCGCCGAGGCCCTCGGCCTCTGCATCGCGCTCGATCGGGGCGAACTGGTCGCGCCACCATCGCAGGTTCCCCCCGGAGACGAACCCGGGGTTCTCGAGGAGCCACGCGTCCGGGTCGGCGTGCGGGTGGCACTCGACGAGCATCGTCGGGTCCTCGCGCGGCTCTTTCGACGCGGCGCACACGGGCTCGGCCGTCCCGACCACATCGCACACCTCGCCCGGCTCGAACACTCCGGCGCCGAGCGTCGCCGCCATCTCGTCGCCGCATCCGACGGCGACGAGGGTGTCCGGATGAAGGCCCGTAGCTTCCGCGAACGCGGTGGTGATCGTCGCGATCGGCTCGGTGGCTGCAACGACCTCCGACAGCATGTATTCGGGAAGGTCGACTGCCGCCAGGACCTCGGGCGACCACTTCCGAGAGCGTGGATCCAACAGGGCCATCGAGGATGCGTTCGAATAGTCGACCGCCACCGCTGCGGCGATCTGCCGGAGGACGTAGGTCCCGGGCAACATCAGGAACGCCGCGTTCGACCAGATCTCGGGTTCCTCGTCCCGGACCCAGAGCGCCTTGAAGACCGCGTGCGAGGAATCGAGGTTCGCGCCGACGTGCCGGTAGAACTCGTCCGGCGCCATCGCCTGCGCGACCGCGGCCGCCTGAGCCTCGGCACGCCGGTCCATCCAGATCATCGCCGGCCGCAGCGGCCGGCCACCGCGGTCGCACACGACCATCCCGTCGAGCTGCGAGCCGAACGACAACCCTTTGACGGCGGAAGCTCCTTCCGGGACCTCATCGAGCACCTCCCGGACTCCGGCGGCGACGGCGGCCGGCCAGAGGTCGGGGTCCTGCTCCGCGGCCCCAGGGAACGGGAACGAGAGGTCATAGGCCTGGTACGAGGAGGCGACCAGCTCTCCGCCGGCCGAATACAGTGCGCAGTTGGTCCCCTGCGAGCCGACGTCGCAGCCGATCACGTACGGGCCGGCCTCGCCGCTCACGGCACGATGACGATCTTCAGCCCGGAACCCTCGCGGATCGTCTCGAAGGCCTTCGCGATGTCCTCGAGCGGGAACCGATGCGTCATCACCGCCGAGAGGTCATCCTTCCGCCGATCGAGGTAGTCCATCGTGATCCGGTACTGGCGGTGGGTCGCGCCGTAGGCGCCGAGGATCGCGAGCTCTTTGTAGTGGAGCTGGTTCATGTCGAGCGGGCTCACAGGGTCGTGCTTCGGCAACCCGGCGAAGTACACGACGCGCGCGCGCTTGGCGGCCAGCTCGAGCGCGGCCTGCTGCGCCTGCTTCGACGGCGCGGCGACGCTCACGCGGTCGGCGCCCCTCCCCCCGGTCCGAGCCATGACCTCGCCGACGCCGTTGTCCTCCCCCGCGACGAACGCGTCGTCGACGAAGGACCCGACGACGCCCATCGCGATGTCGAGCCGGTCCTGCTTGACGTCGGTCATGAAGATGCGACTCGCGCCGCGATCGCGGCACATGACGGCCTGCCAGCACCCGATCGGGCCCGTCCCGAGGATCACGACCGTGTCGCCGAGCCGGACGTCGAGCGCCTCGACACCGTTCAACGCGCAGGCGAACGGGTCGGCGACCGTCGCCAGGTCCGAAGGGAGATCGTCAGGGAGCGGGATGAGGTTCTTCGTCGCGATCGGCGGCACCGCAGCCCACTCCGCGTAGGCGCCAGGGAACGGGGCGTACCCGTAGAGCAGATGGTCCTCACAGAGGTTCTGGAACCCGTCGAGGCACCACGAGCACTCGCCGCAGGTCAGGATCGAGCCCAGGAAGACCCGGTCGCCGCGAGAGACGCCCGGCGGCAGGTCCGCCTCCGGGCCGACCTCCTCGAGGACCCCCACCGGCTCGTGACCGAGCACCCACGGCGCGGGGGCTCGAGGGTCGCCGTTGAAGAACGTTCTCGCGTCGGTGCCACAGATGCCACACGCCAGGACCCGAAGGATCGCGCCCCTCGGGTCGAGCTTCGGCTCCTCGGTCTCGCGGACCTCCACCGCGTTCACGTCGGTCATGAACGCCGCCCTCACGCGGGGACCCCCCACTCGGGAACGATCGAAGCGGTGGCGTCCGCGTCCGAGATCGTCACGTCAGCGTCCGAGCTCGTCGACGAGCGACTCGTGCGCCTTGTCCGAGCTCCACCGTTCGCGGATCACGCGCGAGAGCGCGCGGGTGATCGCTTCGGGCGACTCGTGCATGAAGATGTTCCGGCCCACCGAGCACCCGATCGCGCCGGCCTCGACGGCGACCTGCATCCGCCACAGCAGCTCCTTGTCCTCGAGCCGCGAGCCGCCGGCCAACACGACCGGGATCCCGTTCGCGGCCTCGACGAGCTTGACGAACGACTCCGGATCGCCCGGCCAGTTGGTCTTGACGATGTCGGCGCCCAGCTCCGCGCACAGGCGCACGTTCCGCCGCAGGTACTCGAACCCGTACTGCTGCTTCAGCTCCTCGACCGTCGCGTACGTGGTGGGGAACTCGGCCTCGGCGATGAACGGCATCCCGAGCGCCGCGCATTCGCGGCCGACGGAAGCCAGGATGTCGAGCATCCCCGACTCCGTCTCTCCGCCGAGCGCCGTGAACAGGACGACCGCGTCGGCGCCGAGCACGAGCGCCTCCTCGACCTCGGCGATCTGAACGATCTCGGGACGGTCCCCGCCGGGATCGGCCGACGCGGAGAGCAGCAGCGCGAGGGACGTCGTCGGCGAGAATCCCGGTTCGGCGACCCGGATCATGCCCTTGCTCATCATGATCACGTTCGCGCCGCCGGCCACCGTCTCTCGCGTGCGGGCCTCGATATCGGCGAGCGGTTCGAGGAACGTCGGCGACGTCATCCCGTGGTCGAGCGCGCAGATCACCGAGACGCCCGCGGGGTCGATCACCCGCTTCAGCCGCATGGACTTCCCGGTCTTCGTGGTCATGCCGTCCTCCTGTGGTCGCGGGAAGTCTGGCAGACCGCACGGCCTCGGCGCGAGCCCGCCCCAGGCCGCCGCTAGACTGCCCGTCATGCGACCCGTGGTCCTGATCGGGCACGCCGACTGGGAGACGTTCGGTATCGCGCCCGCCACGCTCGAGGACGCGGGGATCCCGTGGATCGAGCACTTGGCCCACACGGCTGCCGAACTCCCCTCCCCGAACGACGTCTCGGCGATCGTCACGTTCGGCGGCGACATGAACGTGGACATGATCGAGCGCTATCCGTTCCTCGAACGCGAGCGCGAGCTGATCGGCGCCGCCGTGGAGACCGGCATCCCGTACCTCGGGATCTGCCTCGGTGGACAGCTGCTCGCCAGGGCCCTCGACCACCCGGTGCATCCCGGCGGCATCCGCGAGATCGGGTTCAAGCCGATCCGCCCGACGACCGAGGCACGGGACGACCCGCTGCTCTCCGGGTTCCGGGACGGAGACACCGTGTTCCACTGGCATCAGGACACGTTCGAGCTCCCCGAGGGAGCGACGCTGCTCGCGACCGGGGACGAGGTCCACACGCAGGCGTTCCGGTACGGGGACCTCGCGTGGGGGACGCAGTTCCACTTCGAGGTCGACCGGGCCGAGCTCGACCTGTGGCTGAAGACCGCGGGTGAGGACGGGGTGAGCGCGTGGGGCTCGTCCGTGGATCGGATCCGGGCGGAGGCAGAAGACCATCTCGCCGCGCACGAGGCGCGAGCGCGCGGGCTCTTCGCTCGGTTCTGGGAGATCGTCCGGCACGCCGCCTGACGGCCTCGTACTACGATTCGCCTACCGTTCCCCACCGTGAAGGAGGCTGCGATGGCCGACCTGAACGTCGTCACGTACCGGCCCGAGCGGAGCGAGTACGCGTGGACCTTCGGGGGCGTCGAACCCGTGATGAAGGTCCGCCCCGGAGACGTCGTCGAGCTGTGGACCGAAGACTGTTTCGGCGGGCTCGTCGAGACCGTCGACGATCTCCCGTCGGAGAAGATCACGGCGTTCAACCCGCAGACCGGGCCGTTCCACGTCGAGGGCGCCGAGCCGGGGGACACGCTCGTGCTCCACTTCGTCTCGATCGAGCCGTCACGCGACTGGGCGATCTCGACGACGTTCCCGCTCTTCGGAGCGCTCACGTCGACGCACCGAACCGTGACCCTTCAGGACCCGCTCCCCGAGATCGTCTGGCGTTACGACGTGGACGCCTCGCGACGGGTCGTGCGGTACGAGGCGAGGCGCGGCGACTACACGGTCGAGCTTCCGCTGGAGCCGATGCACGGCACCGTCGGGGTGTCCCCCGCGGGCGGGGAGGCTCGTTCCTCGCTGGTTCCGGACGCCCACGGCGGGAACATGGACACGCCGGAGATGCGAACCGGCACGACGTGTTACCTCGGGGTCAACGTCGAGGGCGCGCTGTTCTCGATCGGCGACGGACACTGCCGGCAAGGGGAGGGCGAGACGTGCGGGGTCGCGGTCGAGGCCGCGATGGAGACCGTCCTCGTCGTCGACCTGGTCAAGCAACGCTCGACGCCCTGGCCGCGGCTCGAGGACGACGAGCACATCATGTCCACGGGTTCGGCCCGGCCGCTCGAGGACGCGTTCCGGATCGCCCACGGCGATCTCGTCATGTGGCTGGCAGAGGAGTTCGACCTGGACAAGCTCGATGCCTACCAGCTCGTCTCCCAGATCTCCGAGAGCCCGGTGGCCAACGTCTGCGACCCGAACTACACGTTCGTGGCCAAGGCCCCGAAGCGATTCCTCCCCGGCGCCGACGTCTACACGCGCGCGAGAGACCGCGTGAAGGAGATCGCCGGCGGCTACCGGTCGGAGCGCGGCATCGGCTAGATCGGATCCGCACGCGGAAGTTCGGCCGCCCGACTTGCGAGCCTGGGCCGGGGGGGTGCAGGATTGGACGACGACTGCTGGTGGGGGCGCGCCCGCACCCGTTTCCGGTCGTGCTCGCCCCCCAGGGGAAGGAAAGGGGTGAGGTATGGCGGACCGTGTCGACGAGAAGGCCATGATCTCCGAACGGGTCGCTCCCGTCCTCGTCGCCAGGACGCTCCGGCCGTTCGACCTGGTCGTGATCTTCGTCGCGATCGTCCTGTTCATCAACAACGCCGCCGGGCTGCAGTTCGCGGGCCCGTCGGTGTTCATCTTCTGGATCGTCGCGTTCGCGACGTTCCTCATCACCGGGGCGTTCGTAACCGCCCAGCTCGGGCGGATGTTCCCCGAGGAGGGCTCCCTCTACGTCTGGACCCACAAGGTGCTGGGGCCGTTCTGGGGGTTCTTCGCCGGGTTCGTAGCGTGGTGGCCCGGTCCGATCTCGCTCGTGTTCATCGGGATCCTGTTCGCGAACTACCTTCAGCAGTTCGCCGTGCTGGCGAACCCCGACTGCGAGTTCCCTTGCATCTTCACCGAGAACTGGCACATCGGCGTCGTCGTGCTCGCGGTGATCTGGTTCAGCGCGCTGATGTCCTACCTCAAGATGCGCGTCACGCAGAACTACGTGAACGTGATGTTCTGGTTCTACGGGGCAGCGATCTTCCTGATCGGGTTCGCCGGCGTGTGGTGGCTGCTGCAGGGGAACGCGGCGTCGACCGACTTCGGGACGGGGTGGGATCCCTTCCAGGGCGACGAGCTGGCGCTCGGTCTCCCCGCGAACCTCACGTTCTTCTCGTTCGCGATCCTCGCGCTCCTCGGGATCGAGACGCCGCTGAACATGGGCGTCGAGGTGTCGGGCGGCGAGAAGGCGATCCGCACGTTCCTGCTCTGGGGCTGCGTGATCGTCATGGCCGCGTACCTCTGGGCGACCTGGGGGAACATGGTCGTGATCGAGGCCGGCGGAGCGAACGGGACGACCGGGGGCGCCGAGTCCGTGGGGCTCGCGCTCGGGCGGTGGACCGGCGCCGCCGTGTCGCTGGTGCTCGCATGGGTCGTGCTGACGGTCGCCGCCGTCTACAACTACTCGTTCGGACGCCTGCTGTTCGTCTCCGGGCTGGAGCGGCGACTGCCGCACCAGATCGGCAGGGTCAACAAGAACAAAGTCCCCGCGAACGCGATCACGCTCCAGACGGTGATCTCGACGATCCTCGCCGTCATGATCTTCTTCGTGTTCGGCAGGGGCGAGACCGACCCGTACAAGTACTTCTACATCCTGTACGCCGGCGTCACGATCGTCTGGTGCATCTCGACCGCGCTGCTGTTCCTGGACATCTTCTTCGCGAAGCGCGCGGAACCGGAGCGGTTCGAGCGCGAGCGCAGGGTGCCGGTCGGCTGGCTGTACCTCTGCGGCGTGGTCGGGTTCGTCGTCAACCTCTTGGCCGTCCTGTTCATCTTCGTGGGCTCGTGGTATCCGGCAGGGTTCCCGACGCTCGCCGAGTGGAACTCATGGATGGTCGGCTTCACGGCCGTCTCGGTCGTGTCCGGGATCGTGATCTACGTGATCTCGCAGCGGACGAGGAAGGGCAAGACCGACGAGGAATTGATCGTGCTGGGTGCGGCGGAACAGGAGATCGCCGAAGATCTTCCGGCGACCTGATCAGCGGCAGCTCGACCGTCACGGAGGGGCACGCGGACGCGTGCCCCTCCGCCGTTCCCGACCTCAGCTGCCGAGACCGTGCAGGGCCCGGCACCCGTCGCCGAGGACCAGCCGGCCGAGACGAGCCGCCTCTTCCAGATCGACGTAGCCGCGGTCCACGAACCCGTCGAGCACGGGTTCCAGGGCCCTGCGGGCCAGCAGCGCCGAGATCCAGAACGACTCGGGCTCGCCCGCCTCGTCCGAGCCGTAGAGGAGCTTGGCCGCCGGAACCGTGCCGACCAGCATCTCGAGCGCCCACTCGACCTGGCCGAATCCCCAGGGGATCAGCTCGGAGAGCTCCAGGTAGACGTTCGGCAGGACCGACGCGATGTAGGCCGCCTCCCGGATCCACGGGTAGCCGCTGTGGACGAGGACGACCGGCTGGTCCTGGAGGTCCACGAGCAGCGGGAACAGCTGCTCGGGTCGCGCATGCGCGAGGTCGATGTCGGGGTCGCCGCCACCGCAGTGGAAGTGGAACGGGCGGTCGTGCTCCTTCGCGACCCTGAGCGTGCGCCGGATGAGGAAGTCTCGGACGGGCTTCGCGTGGTCGCGGCTCTCCCGCCACTCGTCGCCGCGCCAGCGTTCGAACGCGCTCTCGGCGTCGGAGCCGGTCGGGTCGCCCACGTCCAGGCCCGTGCGATAGGCGACGATCGACTTGTAGGCGACGCAGTTCGGGTCACTCGCCGCCTTCACCGCCTCGCCTTCGACGCCATCGACGAGGTCGTCGAACCCTGCCTCCCGGTGCTCGAGGATCCACGGCTCGAGACGCACCACCCGGTGCACGGTCACGCCGATCGACTTCGCGAACTCCTCGGCCGGGACCGGCGGTTGGGGGAACCCCTCGTCCGACAGCACGGCGACGACCCCCGCGGCGTCGAGCAGTCCCTTCGTGTAGCCGACGGGATCGGCGTGCAACGCGGCACCCCGCGCTTCGGTCACGGCCTCTCGCGTGGGTTCGCAGCCGAGATGCTCGGCGAGCCAGCGCCGCACCGCCGACGCCAGCACCGTGGACCCAGTGAGGTCGTCGACGAACGGCCACAGCTCGGGACCGAGCCGCGACGAGGACGCGAACGACTCGCCGAGGAACGTCATGCGCGTGTCGAATCCTGCGGCGTCGCGCTCGAGCACCTCCTCGAGCCGGTAGGGATGGGTGTGGGCATCCACGATCTCCGCGTCCGAAAGATCCACTCGACCCACGTCGACTCCTCTCAGTACCGCCAACGGTGCGCTCGCGCGATCTCCTCGTCGCTCTTCCCCTTGAACGCGGCCGCCTCGCCACGCCGCGTCGCGAGGAAGGAATCGAACAGCATGTCCCCCATCGCCTCGCGAAGGACCGTCGAGCGTTCGAGCTCGCGGATCGCGGAGCCGAGCGAGGACGGCAGCTGCGCGATCCCGCGCCGCTTCCGCTCGGCCGTCGAGAGGGACGCCGGATCCTCCGTGACCGGCTCCGGCAGCCGAAGGTCGCGTTCGATCCCATCGAGGCCCGCTGCGACGACCGCGCCGAGCACCAGGTAGGGATTGCTCGAGCCGTCGACGGGCTTGATCTCCAGGTTCGCGGCGTCCGGGCGGCTCCCGACCATCCCGGTGACGAACCGCAGACCGGCCTCGCGGTTCTCCAGCCCCCAGCACTTCCACGGGCCCGACCAGCGGTGCGGTTGCAGGCGCAGATAGCTGTTGACCGACGAGCACGAGACGGCGACGAGCGCGGGCAGCGACTCGAGGATCCCCGCGGTGAACGCCTCGGCCTGGCGCGTCATCCCTTCGGGGCCGTCCCCACCGTTGAAGATGTTGCGCCCGCGGCGGTTCCACAAGCTGAAGTGCAGGTGGTCCCCGTTGCCGACGCGCCCGGCGAACACGACCGGCGCGAACGAGACCGCCATGCCGTGCGAACGCGCCACCGCGCGGATCGTGTGGCGAGCGATCAGGTTGGTGTCCGCGATCGCCACGCCGGCGCGATGCGGCACCGAGAGCTCGAACTGTCCCGTGGAGTACTCCGGGTGGAACTGCATCACGCCGGTTCCCTGGGTCTCGAGCGCCCGGATCAGATCGGCGGCGAACGGCTCCTGGTCCGACAGGACCGGCGCGCTGTACCCCGGTCCCTCGTGGGAGGGGACGGGGTCGGGCTCGTCGGGCTCGCCCGGCCGGGTCCGCCACCCGAGGAAGAACTCGAGCTCGTACGCGCCGCGGAACTCGAGCCCGGCGTCGCTCAGCCGGTCCAGCATCCGGCGCGCGAACGACCGTCCGCACGGAGGCCACGGGTTCCCCTCCTGGTCACGCTGATCGACCGCGGCCATCGCCCACCCCGGCGATCCCGCGAGCGCGACCACGGATGCGGGGTCGGGAACCAGCCGCGTGTCCCCCGAGGGGCCTTCGATGCCGGGGGCCCACGCGATGTCGTCGTTGACCAGGAAGACCGAGAAGACGGTGGACAGGCCCACCCCGTACCGCGACGCCTCCTGGAACCGGCTCACCGGGATGCACTTCACCCTGGTGACGCCGTCCGGACCCACCACGGCGAGCGCCACCGCCTCGACGCTGGCCGAGGCGAGCCTACGGGCCGCCGCCGTCACTCCCGGCGCGCCCGAGGTCTTCGCTCGCTTGGTGCTCGTCCGGGTCCTCGCCTGGGGGCTCAGAACAGCTCCAGGTACTCCGTGCGCTCCCAGTCGCTCACGTGGTCCGCGAGCCTGGAGAGCTCGTACCGCCGCATGCCCGTGTACGCCGCGATGAACTCCTCGCCGAAGAACTCCCGCGTCGCCGGCTCGGTCTCGAGCGCGTCCAGTGATGCACCGAGGTCGAGCGGGAGCTTGTCGAGCGACTCGTCATCTTCGGCGGGCACGCCCGGCTTGGAAGGCTCGGGCGCCGAGAGTTTGTCCTCGATGCCGCGGAGCCCCGCCTGGATCAGGGCCGCCCCGACGAGGTAGGGGTTCGACAGCGCCGAGGGGGCCCGGTACTCGACGTGCTTGGACGCGGGGCTCCCCCCTTTCACGCGGACGAGCGCGGAGCGATCCTCGACGCCCCAGGAGACGTTGGTCGGGCTGAAGGTGTGGCGACGGCGCCTGCGGAGGCAGTTCACGGTGGGCGCAATCACCGCGTCGATCGCACCGGCGTAGGTCAGGACCCCAGCGATGAACGACCGCATCGTGTCGTTCATCCCCTGCGGGTCGCCCTCGTCGCCGAAGGCGTTCTCGCTCGAGTCCAGGTCGAGGAGCGAGAGGTGCGTGTGGCAGCCGCTCCCGGCCGAGTCGGCCCACGGCTTGCTCATGAACGTCGCCAGGTAGCCGTCCTGCTTCGCGATCTCCTTCACGCCGTTCTTGAACGTGAACGCGTTGTCGGGTCCGGCGAGCCCACGTCCCGGCGCGAAGTTGATCTCCCACTGCGATCCCGCGTACTCGCAGTTCGCCGTGATGACGTCGACGCCCACCTTCGGCATCTCCTCGGCGATCCGGCGGATCGTGGGCACGTAGTCGTTCCGCACCGTGTTGAAGATCTGGTAGCCCTGGAACAGCCGCTCGTGCGTGTCGCCGCTGAGCAGGTAGAACTCGAACTCGGAGCCCATCAGCGGCTCGAAGCCCATCTCGCGCGCGTGGTCGAGAGCTCGACGGAAGACGTACCTCGGCGTAGCGGTGAGGGGCGTTCCGTCGTACCACTGGGCGTCGCAGATGAGCCGGCCCGTGGCGTCCGCCCACGGGATGATCGCGGCGCTGTCGGGATCGGGGATCAACAACTGGTCGCCGTACCCGACCTCCTCGTGATACAGGGTGCCGGGCACCACGTCGGAGCGCGAGTCGAGGACGCTCACCCCTCCGTACATGTTGAGCCCGCGCTCCGCGTAGTCGAACGCGTGCGCGATCGGGATGGTCTTCGATCGTGAGATGCCGTGCATGTCCGGCAGCTCGAAGCGAACGAACCTGACGCCGTCTCCCTTCCAGTCCTCGAGGATCTTCTTCGTGTCCTCCACCGGTCGACTCCCTCCCGGGTCCGGTGCGCGGTCGGGCCGTCGTGCGGCCCACGAGCTGGAAGGCGACCGACCCAGTCGTGGGTATACCGTGGCGCATTAGGATGCCGCAACGCGAGCGGCCGCCCCGCGCGAGCCCGGACGGACGCTCGCGGCCGGTCGTCCGGCCACGACCGCATCTGAGAGGTGGGCATGGGCCAGGCGTTCGTCGACGGGAGAACGAGTCACGTGCTCCCCCTCGAGCTGGGTCGCGCGTACCCGGTCGTCGTTCGCGGCGAGGGCGCGTGGATCGAGGATGCCTCGGGCCGCCGCTACCTCGACGCGATGAGCGGTGGTTCGATGGCAGCGACGCTGGGCCACGGTCGCCGAGACGTGATCGATGCGGCCCGAGCCCAAGCGGAGCGGCTCGCGTACGTCCACAACGAACGCCTCACGAACCCCGCCCAGGAGCGCCTGGCCGCCGAGCTCGTCGACGTCGCACCCGAGGGGTTCACGCGGGTCCGCTTCGTCACGAGCGGGGCGGACGCCAACGAGATGGCGCTCCAGCTCGCCCGGAGCTATCACGTCGAGCGCGGAGAGCCGCAGCGCTGGCAGGTGATCTCGCCTGCGCAGGCGTACCACGGGCCCACGATGCAGACGCTCGCCCTCACGGGCCGACCCGGGATGCACGGTCCGTTCGGGCCGTACCTCCCGACGCATCTGCACATCCCGCCCTCGACGGCGCACTTCGACCCCACCGGTGACGCCGCGCTCGAGGCGCTGGACCGCGCCCTCGACGAGGCGGGCCCGGCGAACGTGTCGGCGTTCTTCTGCGAACCGATCAGCGCAGCGGCGCTCCCGGCGTACACGCCGCCCCGGCGCTTCTGGGAGGGGCTCGCCGAGCGCCGGGAGCGGCACGGCTTCCTCGTCCTGTTCGACGAAGTCGTGACCGGCGTGGGTCGAACCGGTCGATGGTTCGCGGGCGAGGCCACGCCGTGCCCGCCCGACATCATCGCCACCGCGAAGGGGCTGGGGGCCGGCTACGCGGCCATCGGTGCCGTCCTGTGCCGGGAGCAGGTGTTCGACGCGATCGCCGGGGGTTCGAGACGGTTCCCGCTCGGCCACACGTGGGACGGGGCACCGCTTCCGTGTGCGGTGGGCCTCGCGGTCCTCGAGATCCTTCGCACCGAAGGCCTCGTGGAGCACGTCCGAGACCGTGGGGCTCGGTTGCGCGACGAGCTCGAGGCGGCCCTCGAGGGGATCGGCATGGTGGCGGAGGTCCGGGGACACGGCTACCTCTTGGGCGTGTCGTTCGCCGATCCGCGCGACCGGGCGTCGTTCCTCCCTCGGGAGAGCCGGGTCGCAGGCAGGATCGACGCGGCTGCGTTCGAGCGCGACCTCATCACGCTGTCCACCCAGCCGACCCGCGACGGGTACGCCGGCGACCAGACGCTGTTCGCGCCGCCGTTCACGACGAGCGACCAGGACCTGGGCGAGATGGTCTCGCGCTTCGAGGATGCCGTGCACAGCGTCTCGGCGGAGGTCGAGACCGAGCTCGACCACGCCGCGGCGCCGACGGCCACGGGGGGCCGGCGATGAGCGCCACGGACCAGCGTCGCCCCCTCCGTGTGCTGATCCTCCAGCACGAGGATCCGACACCGCCGGGCCATGTCACCGAGTGGCTCCGGTCGCAGGGCGCGGATGTCGACACGCACCGGATCGACCTCGAGCAGCGCGACGTGGACCTCACCCCGTACGACCTGATCGTGTCGCTCGGGTCGGAGTTCGCGGCGTTCGACGAGACGAAGCCGTTCGTCGTGAGCGAAGCGAAGCTCATGCGACGCGCCGTCGACGAGGACGTCCCGGTCCTCGGCCTGTGCTTCGGCGGACAGATGCTGGCTCGGGTCCTCGGCGCCGAGGTGTATCGCTCGAACGAGGCCGAGATCGGCTGGCTGCCCGTGCGCAGCGCCGACCCCGACCTCGTGCCGAACGGCCCCTGGTTCCAGTGGCACTTCGACGTCTTCACCGCGCCACCCGGCGCGACGGTGGTCGCCGAGACCGACGCCGGACCCCAGGCGTTCGTCGCGGGACGCTCGCTCGGACTGCAGTTCCACCCCGAGGTGACGACGGAGATCATGGACGACTGGGTGCGCGTGTACCGTCACGAGCTCGACGCCGACGGCGTGGATCCGGATGACCTGCTCGCGGAGACGTACCGGCGCGCGGAGGAGTCGCGGACCAACGCGATGCAGCTGTTCGACCGATACCTGCGCGACGTCGCCCGTCTCGTGCCCGCCGGCGACACGGACGACCGAGCGACGGGCTGACGGCGGGAGGGCGAAGCGAACGTGCAGGGGACGGTGCGAACGGACGAGACGAGCGTGTTCCCCCGCTTCCTCGACCTCGCCTACCCGAACGTGGAGGCAGGAGAAGGGGTCTGGCTCACCACCGTCGACGGCCGTCGTGTCCTCGACGCATCCTCCGGAGGCGCCATGGTGGCGTGCCTCGGCCACGACGTCCCCGAACTGGTCGCCGCGGCAGCCGAGCAGGCCGAACGCATCGCCTACTACTACAACCACCACTTCACGAACGAACCGCAGGAGCGGCTCGCCGCACGTCTGCTCGAGATCGCCGCGCCGGAGATGGCTCGCGTGCGGTTCGTCTCGGGCGGCTCCGAGGCCGTCGAGACCGCCTTGCAGCTCGCCCGGCTCTACCACGTGGAGCGAGGCGATACCGAACGATGGCGGGTCATCGCTCCCGCCCAGGCGTACCACGGCTCCACGATGGGGACGCTGGCGTTGAACGGCAGGCCGTCGCTGCGGGAGCCCTACGAGCCGTACCTCGCGCAGCACCTGCACATCCCACCCAGCACCGAGCGGTTCGACCCGACGGGCGAAGCCGCGCTCGAGGCGCTGGATCGCGCCCTCGAGGAAGCCGGATCCGAGACGGTCGCCGCGTTCCTGTGCGAGCCGATCAGCGCGGCCGCGCTCCCCGGGTACTCGCCGCCGGACCGGTTCTGGGAGGGCCTGGCCGAGCGGCGGGATGAGCACGGGTTCCTGATCTGCTTCGACGAGGTGGTGACGGGGCTCGGCCGGGTGGGGACCTGGCTCGCCGCGCATCAGCTCCCGGTCGAACCCGACATCGTCTCGGTGGGCAAAGGGCTCGGAGCCGGCTACGCACCGCTCGCCGCGGTCCTCTGCCGCGCGCACGTCTACGAGGCGCTGGACAACGGGACCCGGGAGTTCGACCTCGGGCACACCTGGGACGGCGCACCGCTCCCTGCGGCCGTCGGGCTGGCCGTCCTGGACCTGCTCGTCGAACACGAGCTGGTCGAACGCGTCCGCGACCGCGGCCCGAGCCTCCGCGACGAGCTCGCGGAGGCTCTGTCCGGCTCGGAGGTCGTCGGCGAGGTCCGCGGCCGCGGGTTCCTCCTCGGGATCGAGCTCGTCGACCCTCGCGACGGAACGTCGTTCCTGCCGGTCGAGGTGGACGCCGCGTCGATGGTCGACGACCTCGCGTTCGAGCACGGCCTGCTCGTCACGTCGACGCATCCCCAGGTGGACGGGTTCGCGGGCGACCAGGTGCTGCTCGCTCCCGCGTTCACGAGCACCGACGACGAGCTGACCGAGATGGTTGAGCGGCTGCGCGTGACGATCGACGACGTCGAGCGGGGGGTCAAGGACGCGTTGGGATCGGGCGCGAGGCCATGAGCGAGACCACTCGGTCCGACACCGGCACAGCAGGCGGCGGCGAGTTCGTGCTGCTCGGCGTCCCCGACATGAACGGGTCGCTCCGAGGCAAGGCGCTGCGTCCGGACGCGTTCGAGGCGGCGGTCGAACACGGCACCGTCACGACCGACCTCATCCTGGGCCTGGACCCGACCGACGCGCCGATCGTCGACTACGAACGCTTCGGGATCCGGACCGGGGCCGCCGACATGCTCGTCCAACCGGATCCCGAGACGCTCCGGGACCTCACGTGGCGTCCCGGGTGGCGTGTGTGCCTGGCGACCCCTCGCTGGCCCGACGGCTCGCCCTGCGAGTTCGCCTCGCGCGAGGTGTTCCGGTCGGTGGTCGAGGACGTGTCCGGCCTCGGATACGACGTGCTGTCGGCGATCGAGTACGAGATCCGGATCTGGGACGAGCACGGCGAACCCACGTCGTCGGGCATCAGCTACAGCCTGAACGAGATCGGCCGGTACGAGGCCTTCCTCGCCGCGCTGATCCCGGCGCTCGAGGGCCTCGGCGTCGAGGTGTCGGCCGTCCACACCGAAGCCGGCCCCGGACTGCTCGAGCTGAACATCGCGGCCGAACGCGGTCTCCGCTCGGCCGACAACGCGGTCCTGCTGAAGTTCGGCGTGAAGCAGGTCGCGGCGTCGATGGGGCTGCGGGCGAGCTTCCTCGCCAAGACGAACCCCGGTGAGGAGGGCTCTAGCGGGCACGTCCACGTGTCCCTGTGGGACGGGGAGACGAACGCGTTCGCGGCCGCCGAACCCACCATGCCCTTGCCGTCCGTGTTCGCGTCCTCGATCGGCGGCGTGCTCGAACACCTTCCCGCCGCCTCGCTCCTGCTGAACCCCACGCTGAACTCCTACAAGCGGCTCGTCCCCGGCTGGTTCGCTCCGATCAACGCGACGTGGGGATACGAGAACCGATCGTGTGCGGTACGGGCGATCCGCTCGCCGCGTCCGGAGCTGTGGAGGCTCGAATGCCGCCGGCCCGGCGCCGACGCGAACCCGTACCTGGCGCTCGCCGCGATCGCCGCCTCCGCCGCGGACGGCATCAGGACCGACGCGAGCCCTCCCGACGACATCGTGGGTGACGCGTACGCGCTCACCGACCTGCCGGAGCTTCCGGGCTCGCTCGAGTCGGCGATCCAGGCATTCAACGAGGACACGGTGTTGAGGAAGGCGCTCGGAGACGGGTTCAGCGAGTACTTCGTCACCTCGCGCATCTGGGAGCTGAAGGCGTGGCGCGACACGGTGACCGACTGGGAACGCGCTCGCTACGAACGGTCCGTGTGAACGGCATGAAGCCCGAGATCGGGATCGTCTCCTATCACCTGCGGCCCGGCCGGGTGGCCTCCTGGGGCGTGGGCGGCTACGCGGTGCCCGAGAACTACGTCGAAGCCATTCGCAGGGCCGGCGCCCACGCCGCGCTCCTGTTGCCGGGCGACGAGCGAAGCCCGGACGAGCTCCTCGACCGGTTCGACGGCCTGATGCTCGTGGGGGGAGGCGACGTGGACCCGGCTCGCTACGGCCAGGCGCCGGTCGACGAGATCTATGGGGTCGAGCCGGATCGCGACGCGTTCGAGATCGCGCTCCTGCACCGCGCCCTCGAACGCGACGTGCCGGCCCTCTGCATCTGCCGAGGCATGCAGGTCATGAACGTCGCGTTCGGCGGAAGCCTCGTTCAGCACCTGCCCGACGACGATCGGTTCACGGCGCACGGCGTCCCGAGCGAGGCCGAGTCGCTGCTCCACGACGTGAAGCTCCTCGCCGGCAGCAGGATCGTCGAGGCGGCCGGGTCCGAGGTCGTGTCCTGCTCGTCCCACCATCACCAGGGGCTCGAGCGCCTCGGCGAGGGGCTCGTGGCGACCGGCTGGAGCGAGGACGGCCTCGTCGAGGCGGTCGAAGCTGAACGGGGCTGGATGGTCGCCGCGCAGTGGCACCCGGAGGACACGGCAGCGTCGGATCCGGCGCAACAGGGTTTGTTCGACGCCCTCGTCCGCAGGGTCGAGGGACGCGGGTGAGGGTCAGTCCAGGAGTCGGGACAGCGCGTAGGCGAACGGCGTCGCCACCACCAGCGCCGCCGCCACGAGGATCGCCACCCACCGCCACCACGGCGCGCGCGGCGGCATCGGCTCGTCCCAGGACGCGTCGCCGAGGAACGGAGCCTCGTCGTCGGGGGACGGGTCGGGCGTCGGTTCGAGGTGTCGCTCCACGACCCTGCACGATACCTGCGGTCTCGGCATCCGGACCCGAACGCGCACACGGAGCATGACCGGACCGAGGGTCGTTCGCGCGGTCGGTGATCCCTCGAGCCGCGGCGAGCAGATCGGCCGGGAGCTCAGGGACCAGGTGCACAGGTCCGTGGACTTCTATCGCGGGTATCTCGCGCGCCGCGGGGTCTCCTCCGGAAGGCTCGAGGAGCTCCTGACGCCGTACCTGGCGGCAGCCGAAACGCACTTCCCGTCCTTCATGTCCGTCCTGAAGGGCATGTCGATCGGCGCGACGGTTCCCGTGCTGGAGCTGTTCGCGATCAACGCGTTCGAGGAGCTCGAGCCGCTGCTGCAACCCAGCGACGAACGGATGCTCTTCCTGGATCGCAAGGAAGGCCACCCATCACCTGCTCCTGCCTCCAGACCGGAGCGATGCACGAGCTTCGCGGTCACGACCGAGGGGACGACGATCCTCGCGCACAACGAGCAGTGGCTGGCCGGCGACGCCGGTAACGTCGCGGTCGTCGTCGACATCCCGGACGACCGCTCCGTCCCGGTCGCTTCACCCACGATCGTGTGCTGCCTTCCGGCCGTGGGCGTCAACGGCCACGGGGTGGCGCAGGGCATCGCGTCGCTCACCGCTTCGGACGACCGGGTCGGCGTCCCACGCGTCCTCGTGTCCCGCTCCTCGCTCGAAGCGAAGGATCGATCGGACGCCGTGGCGAGGGCGGGCATGCCCGCTCGGTCCGGAGGCTACGGGCACACGTTCGCGTTCCCGGGAGGCGAGCCCCTCGTCGTCGAGACCACCGGCGAGCTGCTGGGCATCGTCCACGGGCCCCCTGCCCACACGAATCACTACCTGGATCCCGCCCTCGCGCCGCTGGGACCGTCCCCGTCCCGCGGCAGCAGCGCCCGTCACGCGCGCGTCGCCGAGCTCCTGGAAGAGCGCTCGCCGGCGAGCGTCCCCGAGGTGATGGAGATCCTGCGCGACCACGGCTCCCGCCCGACGGCGATCTGCCAGCACGCGGACCCGTCCGAAGGGGACGAGGCCGACGCCGTCCTGTTCTCGATGGTCGTGGAGGTCGAGGCCGGCCGGATGTGGGTGGCGCCCGGCAACCCGTGCGAGACGGCCTTCGAGGAGATCGATCTTGGCGGCCTTCGGTGACGGATCGGGACGCCTGCCTACCCCATGCTGAGGGGTCCGTGCTATACAGACCTCGTTCGAACCGCCGTTCAACGGGCGGCGAGCACGACCGGTTCGCGGAGGCGCCGGGCGGGGCCCCACGCCTCCGGGGGGTGACCCGAGGAGGGACCAGATGACACCAGGCACGAGGATCCGACTGGGTGTGAGCATGCTGCTCGCCGCAGCGCTCGCGGGAGGTGCGTTCGCGACCAGCGCGCTCGCGCAGGACACCGGGGCCGAACAGGACGAGAAGGTCACCTTCGTCGTGGGGCAGACGAACGACGCGATCACGTTCAACCCGATGTTCGCGATCGAGACCCCTGAGTACAACACCATGGACATGGCCTACGACACGTTCCTCTCGTGGAGCCAGGAGGACCTCACCACCGCTCCAGGTCTTGCCGAGAGCTGGGAGCAGAGCGAGGACGGCCTCACCTGGACCTTCGAGGTCAAAGAAGGGGTCGCCTGGAGCGACGGGACGCCGTTCACCGCTGGGGACGTCGCAGCCACCTACAACTGGATCCTCGACCAGGAGGTCGGGAGCCTCATCGACTACCTGCCGTTCACCGACGAGATCACGGCCCCGGACGACACGACGCTGGTCTGGACGACGACACAGCCGACGGGAGCGCCGCTGTACCCGCCGTACATCTACATCATGCCCGAGCACGTGCTGAGCCAGTACGCTGACAAGGCGGAGTTCCGCCAATGGAAGGGCTTCCCCGACACGATCGGCACCGGACCGTTCGAGCTCGTCGAATGGCAACGCGGCGACTTCTGGCGCATGGAGGCGAACCCCGACTACTTCCTCGGGGCGACGAAGATCGACGAGCTGGTCTTCCGCGTCTTCCAGAACGAGGAGACGTTGGTCCAGGCGCTCCAGCAGGGGGAGGTCGACTTCGCCTACGACATCACGAGCCCGGATCTGTTCCAGTCGCTGGAGGGCGACCCGGACATCACCGCGCACGTGGCCAACCCTTCGTACTTCGTCCAGATGAGCTTCAACCAGTGCACCGACGAGGTCGCGTACTGCGAAGAGACCGGCTTCAACTACCATCCCGCCCTCCGCGACCCCCAGCTCCGCCTTGCCGTCGAGTACGCGATCGACCGCCAGACCCTCGTCGATCAGGTCAAACGTGGGTACGCGTCGCCGGGGACCACGGTGATCAACCAAGAGCGGTGGCACGTGGATCCCGAGAACCCGATCCCCTACGACCCGGAGGAGGCGAACCGGATCCTCGACGAGGCCGGGTACGCCGACACGGACGCCGACGGGGTCCGCGAGATGCCGGGAGGGGGCGAGCCGCTCGAGTTCCGGTTCATCGTCCGGACCGAGAACCCTGCGACGGTCGAGGCGGGCCAGTTCATCACGGAGTGGCTGGCGGACATCGGCATCGCCACGCAACCCGAAGCCGTGAACGACAACAAGCTCACCGACATCTGGTACTCGAACGACTACGACCTGTACATCTGGGGATGGGGGATCGAGCCCGACCCCAACTTCCAACTCTCGACGTACCAGGGGAACCAGTGTGGGGTGTGGAACGACACCTGTTACTCGAACCCCGAGTACGACGAGCTGTTCCAAGCGCAGCAGGCCGCGGAGACGGTCGAGGAACGCGAGCAGATCATCGCCGAGATGCAGAACATCCTGTACGACGACCGTCCGGAGATCGTCCTGTGGCTGGATCAGGTGCTCGAGGCCCACCGGAACGAGTGGACCGGGTTCGTGCAGCAGCCCCAGGGTGAAGGTGAGCTGCTGTTCCAGTACGGCAAGTACTCGATCCTTTCGATCCAGCCCGCGTCCGCCGCCGGTAGCGGATCGGAAGGCGAGGCTGGAGGCGGTATATCGCCCATCGTCTGGGTGGGGATCGGCGCCGTCGTCCTCATCGCGATCGCGGTGCTCGTAGCGCGCAGCCGCCGGCGGGCGGAGGAGGACGAGATCTGAGCGACCGGACCAGCCGCTGACCCGAAGGAGGCACCGCTCCCGTCGTGGGAACGCGTCGATACGTCCTGAGGAAGCTCGTTCAGGCATTCGTCACGCTGGTCGCGATCCTGATCTTCAACTTCTTCCTCTTCCGGGTGTGGTCGCCCGGCGACCCGGTGTCGTTCCTCACCAGGGGCCAGGGCGCGAACATCTCGCCCGAGGAACGTCAGGCGCTGATCGAGGAGTACGGGCTCGACCAGTCGACCTGGGTCCAGTTCGGCGAGTACATGAAGGACACGGCCACGCTCAAGCTCGGGGCGTCGAGCTTCTACCAGGGCGAGGCGGTGATGGACGTGTTCCTGCGGAACCTGTGGCCCACGCTGCTGCTCGTAGGCTTGTCCACGCTGTTCTCGATGATCATCGGCATCTGGATGGGCATCCGATCCGGGTGGCGACGAGGCAGTGCGTTCGACCGCACCTCGATGATCGGGTCCCTGGTGCTGTACTCGATGCCCGAGTTCTGGCTCGGCATGCTGCTCCTCCTGCTCTTCTCGAGCACGTTGGGATGGTTCCCCGTCGGAGGGCGGATCTCCACCACCGCGAGCGATCTGAGCACCGCCGGCTACGTGCTCGACGTGGCGAACCACCTCTTCCTTCCGGTCCTGACGCTCACCCTCGCGTTCATCGGCGAGTTCTATCTGGTGATGCGGTCGTCGCTGCTGGACGTCCTGGGAGAGGACTACATCACCACGGCCCGGGCCAAAGGCGTGCCCGAGCGGCGGGTGCTGAACCATCACGCGGTACGCAACGCGCTGCTGCCCACGGTCACCCTCGTCGCGCTCTCGTTCGGCTACGTGATCGGCGGAGCCATCACGGTCGAGGTCGTCTTCTCCTACCAGGGGCTCGGGCTCCTCACGTACACGGCGATCCTGTCGAAGGACTACTGGCTGTTGCAGGGACTGTTCCTGTTCTTCACCCTGGCGGTCATCGTGTTCAACCTGATCGCGGACTTCACCTACGCGTATCTCGATCCGCGGGTCCGGGAGGCCTGAGTGCAGACACCGCCCCTCCACGTCGGCGCCGAGGCTCCCATCGAGCCGCTGGATGAAGAGGACCTTCCGCCCGCCGAACCGCCAGGCAGTCCCCGCAGGATCCGGTGGACGAGACGGCGGAGAGCGCTCCACCGCTTCTGGCGGGCGTTCCGCAAGGACCGGATGGGGATGGTCGGGCTCGTCATCCTCGTGTTCTTTGCCGCCGTCGCGGTCTTCGCGATCTTCGCCGACACGTCCGGAACCAGGATCACCGAGGCGACCGGCGAGCCGCTCCAGCCGCCGAGCTGGGACGATCCGTTCGGCACCGACAACTACGGCCGATCGGTGCTGACGCTCACGATCCAGGGCGCCAAGGTGTCGCTCCTCGTCGGACTGACCGCGACGATCATCACGATGATCATCGGAGCCACGATCGGGATGGCCGCGGGATACCGGGGAGGCGGCACCGACACGGTGCTGATGCGGATCACCGACTGGGGGCTCGTGATCCCCTGGCTCGTGCTCGCGATCTCGCTCGCGTCGATCTTCGGGCAGTCGTTGTTCATCATCATCCTGGTCATCGGGCTGACGACGTGGCCGAGCACGGCCAGGCTCGTTCGATCCCAGGTCCTGTCGGTGAAGGAACGGGCCTACATCGAGCGCTCGAAGGCGTCTGGGCGCGAAGCGACTGGTACCTCGTGACCCGGCACGTGCTGCCGAACGTGATGCCGGTGATCATGGCCAACACCGTGCTCATCGTTGCGATCGCGATCCTGTCGGAGACCGCGCTCTCGTTCCTGGGGCTCGGCGACCCGTTCAGCATCTCGTGGGGCCAGATCCTCGAGCAGGCGAACACCGCGGGCGCGTCGACGCTCGGTGCGTGGTGGTGGCTGGGCGCCCCCGGCCTGTGCATCGTCCTGGTCGTACTGGCGTTCACGATGATCGGCTTCGCGCTCGATCAGATCATCAACCCGAAGATCCGAGAGCGATGAGCCTGCTCTCGATCCGGGATCTCTCGGTCACCTACCGAACCCAGGGGGGACCTGTTCCCGCCGTCCGCGGCGTGAACCTGGAGATCGATCGGGGCGAGGTCATGGGGTTGGCGGGCGAGTCGGGCTGCGGTAAGTCCACGATCGCCGGAGCGATCCTCCGGCTGCATCCGAAGAGCGCGACGGTCGAGGGCACCGTGCTCCTGGACGGCACCAACGTCCTCGAGATGTCGCCCGCCAAGCTGCGCGCGCTCCGCTGGACCGGGGCATCGATCGTGTTCCAGGGCGCGATGCACGCGCTGAATCCCGTGCAGCGCATCGGCCCGCAGATCGCGGAGGCGGTCACGACCCACCGTCAGGCGGACGAACGCGAGGCCTTGATGCGCGCGGGATCGCTCCTGGAGCAGGTGGGGCTGCCCGGACGGCGGATCGAGGACTATCCGCATGAGCTCTCGGGCGGTCAGAAGCAACGAGTGATGATCGCGATGGCCCTCGCGTGCAACCCGAGCATCGTGATCGCGGACGAGCCGACGACCGCGCTCGACGTCATGGTGCAGGCGCAAGTGCTGCAGTTGCTGAAAGAGCTCCAGCGGGAGCTCGGCCTCGCGATGCTGTTCATCACGCACGACCTGTCGGTGCTCGTCGAGGTCTCGGACCGGCTGGCGATCATGTACGCGGGTGAGATCGTGGAGGAGGGCCCGTCGGACACCGTGTTCCACGAACCGGCGCACCCGTACACGCGCGCGCTCTCGTCGGCCTTCCCGCAGATCGGCGATCGGCGGTTCCGACGCACCCCTTCGGGTCTGGGCGGCGACCCTCCGGACCCCCAGAAGATCCCGACCGGGTGCCCGTTCCACCCGAGGTGCCCCCAGGTCTTCGAGCCGTGCTCCGACGTCGTCCCGCGGCTGTTCCCCGCAGGCGAGGGCAGGCGAGCCGCCTGCCTGCTGGTCGAAGGCGCGCTCGCATCCGTCCAGGAAGACCCCGCGTGAATCCGGAGAACCGACCCACGACCGACCCGTCCGGAGACGGCGGGGCATCGCCGGACGGCGACGAGGGCTCGCGTCCGGTCCTCGAAGTGCGCGACCTCGCCGTGAGCTTCTCCGGCCGGGTCGGGCTGCTGGCCGGGCTCGGCGGCCGGTCCGGGAACGAGGCTCGCGCCGTCGACGGCGTCGACCTGCGGCTTCACCGCGGCGAGGTGCTCGCCTTGGCGGGCGAGTCCGGGTGCGGCAAGACGACCACGGCGCGAGCGATCATGGGCCTCATCAAGCCCGACCGCGGCGACATCCTGTTCGACGGCCGTCCGCTCGGCAAGGACCTCCGGTCCTACCGACGTCGGGTTCAGATGGTCTTCCAGGACCCCACGGCGTCCCTGAACCCCCGGCAGACGATCTACGAGATCGTGGCCGAGGCGTTGCGCATCCACCGGATCACCCGAGGACGGGCGGGCGAAAGCGAGGAGGAGCTCGTCTCGCGGGCGCTCGCTCGGGCCGGTTTGCGACCGCCCGAACGGTTCCTCCTCCTGTATCCGCACGAGCTCTCGGGGGGCCAGCGCCAGCGCGTCGTGATCGCCGGCGCCCTCGTCCTGGAGCCCGAGATCATCGTGGCCGACGAGCCCGTGTCGAGCCTGGACGCTTCGGTCCGGGGAGAGATCCTGAAGCTGCTGATCAAGCTCCGCGACGAGGATCACATCTCGATCATCGTCGTCACCCACGACCTGGGGCTCGCGTGGACGATCGCCGATCGCGTGGCGGTGATGTACCTCGGCCGGATCGTCGAGATCGGTCCCGCCGAGGACGTCCTGACGAACCCGCTCCACCCGTACACGAAGGCGCTCCTCGACGTGGTCCCGGAGTCCGAAGGCATCGACCGGCCGATCCTCGCCGGAGAGCCGCCGGACCCCACGCGGATCCCAGCCGGGTGCCGGTTCCACCCGCGGTGTCCGGAGGTGGCGTCGGGAGTGGCGGCCGCGGCCGGCGTCGAGGCGCGATGCCGAGGAGACGACCTCGGCCTGAGAGAGCTCCGGCCCGAGCACTTCGCGGCGTGTCATCTCGCGGCAGCCCGGCTCGAGGGCGCGGTTCCTTCCTAGGCGCTCCCGCAGAGGCCCACTGGCGAGGCGCCCGAACGCCACCGCGTGCCAGACTGCGGCCGATGCCGGACCGAGGAGGCGGGCAGGCCGGAACGTACGACGCGGTCGTGGTCGGCGCCGGCCACAACGGACTGACGGCCGCGTTCTACCTCGCGCACGCGGGTCTGCGAACGCTCGTCCTGGAACGACGGGGAACCGTCGGCGGCGCGTGCGTGACCGAGGAGATCGCCCCCGGCGTTCGCGCGTCCACGACTTCGTACATCGCGAGCATGTTGCGCCCCGAGATCGTCCGCGACCTGGGGCTCGCGCGACGCGGCCTCCGGATGATCCCGTGCGAGCCCGGGTTGCAGGTCGTCCTGCCCGAAGGCCGCGTCATCCCCTGGTGGACGGACCAGGCCCGCACGGCCGAGGAGCTCCGCCGCATCTCGGTCGCCGACGGGGACGCGTTCGAACGCGTCACGGGCCGCCTACACGGGCTTGCGCGCTCGCTGCAACCCTTCTTCCTCGAAGAGCCGCCCGACCTGTACGCCAGGGGCTGGGGACGCGTGCGGGAAGGACGCCGGATGTTCCGCCGCTTCCGCGGCCTCTCCGGCGAACAGCTCTCGGACCTCGTGCGCTTCGGGACGGGGTCGTTGGGCGACTTCGTCGACCGGCATTTCGAGTCCGAGGAGGTCAAGCGCCTCTACCTCGCGAACAACGTCTACGGCATGCACGCGCCGCCCTACCGACCGGGGACCGCGATCGGCCTGCTGTTCCACATGCTCTCCGGCGGTGAGCACGCGACCCAGGGATTCCACGGGCACGTGATCGGCGGCATGGGCTCGATCACGCTGGCGATGGCCGCCGCCGTGAAGGAGGCCGGGGCCGAGATCCGAACCTCCACCCCGGTCGCGCGGATCGACGTTCGGGACGGACGAGCGACCGGGGTGACGCTCGAAGACGGAACCGAGATCCCCGCCCGCGTCGTGCTGTCGAACGCCGACCCGAAGCGGACCTTCCTCGGCCTGGTCGACAAACGCGAGCTGCCGGAGGACTTCCGCCGGGATGTCGACGCGATCACGATGGCGGGCCCGTGCGCGAAGGTGAACTTCGTCCTGGATCGGGAACCTCGCTGGCGCGGGATGCCGGAGGACGCAGATCCCAACCGCCGTGCGCTCGCCACCCTCGTCCCGACGCTCGAGCAGGCGCAGCGCGCCTACGACCGGCATCGGACGGGAGAGATCCCGGACGAGCTGTGGGTCGATTGCGTGACGGCCTCCAACGTCGACGACACGCTCGCGCCCGAGGGCACCCACGTGATGACGGCGTTCGTGCAGTACGTGCCCTACGAGCTCGCGGGAGGCACGTGGGACGATCGGACTCACGAGCTCGGCCGCCGCGTCGTCGAGCGGATCGAGCGCGACGTGGACGGCGACTTCGCGGGATCCGTCCGAGCCATGCAGGTCCTCACGCCATCGGACCTCGAGCGGACCTACGGGCTCACCGAGGGGAACATCTTCCACGGCGACCTCAACATCGGGCAGCTCTTCTCGATGCGGCCGGTGGCGGGCTGGTCGCGGTATCGAACGCCGATCGAAGATCTGTACCTGTGCGGCGCCGGCGCTCATCCCGGCGGTGGGGTGACCGGAGCCCCCGGGTTCGTGTCCTCACGCGCCGTGCTCGCCGACCTGAAGCGGCGCCGGCGCTCCTAGGATCGGTCCGCGGATCGCTCCGCGGAGCCTTCCGAAGAGGCTTCTCCCGGAGCGCCCTTCAGCACGTCGAGGATCGCTTCCATCTCGGTATCGCCGACGGCGGCGTCCCGGCCGGAGCCTTTCGCCGCCGCGAGGAGCGTTCGGAGGTTCGCCTCCGCCATCTCGGCGCGACCCTCGAGCTCCTTCACCCTGGCCGACAGATGCCCCGACCGGCGCTCGGCCTCGTCGCGCGCCTCGCGAGACTCCCGCACCTCCTCTCGGGCCGTCCGGAGGGCGCCGCGGAGCGTCCCGACCTCCCGACCCAGCTCGATGGTGCGCTCGACGACCTCGCGCCCGATCTCGGAGTACGTCACCCTGCCGTCCTGTTTCGGAGCGCGGTCGACCGACGATCGTTTCGGCGATCGTGGCGGCCGTGGAACCTGCTCGCGCTCCCCGGGCTCGATGGGACGGGCGTCGAGCAGCCGGTACTTCCCGTCAACAGCCTCGAGGCGGCGGCGCGCCAACAGTGCCCGAACGGCGCGCGCGGCGGCGAGCGGCTCGACGACGCCGACCTCCTTGCCGAGCTCCGCCGGCGTGGCGTCGATCATCGAACCCGGTTCCGCCTGCCTCGCGATCGCCGCGAGGAAGGCGTTCGCGCGCCTCAGGCTCTCCTCGTTCATCCGCCTAATCGTGTCGGATTCCGACCGCTCCTGCCACCCCCAACCCACGCCAGGCAGGAAGACTGACAAATCCGGCCCGCTCGATTTGACCGCTCAACGGGCGCGATGGTAGAAAACGCATGGCGCCGCTGGGGCCCTCGGGCTCTGGCGGCGCCGCTCATTCCAGCCGACCGTCCCTCGGCCTTCGAGGAGACCGTGCCGAACGACCCGGACGCCCCGCCCGGCCTGCCGCTCACCGGCATCCGGGTCGCGGACTTCTCGCGAGTGCTCGCCGGACCCCTCGCGACGTTGGTGCTCGCCGATCTCGGCGCGGACGTGATCAAGGTCGAGCGTCCGGGCACCGGCGACGACACGCGTGGATGGGGACCGCCGTTCCGTGGCGAGGACGCCGCCTACTTCCTCTCGCTGAACCGCAACAAGCGGTCGGTGGTGCTCGACCTGTCGACGGATGAGGACCGGGACGCCGCGCGGCGGCTGGCGCTGTCCTGCGACGTCGTGGTCGAGAACTTCAGACCCGGACTCATGGAACGGTTCGGCCTGGACCACGAGACCCTGTCGGCCGAACGCCCGGACATCGTCTCGTGTTCGCTCACGGCGTTCGGCGACGGAGAGGGCGGCGCGGCACGTCCGGGCTACGACATCATCGTCCAGGCGCTCTCGGGCCTGATGAGCTTCACGGGACACCCGGGCGGCGAACCGACGAAGGTCGGGGTCGCGTTGCTCGACGTGGTCTGCGGCCTGTACGCGGCCGCGGCGATCCAGGCGGCGCTGCTGGGACGTTCGACGTCGGGACGGGGATCGCGGGTCACGGTCTCGTTGTTCGACGCGAGCGTGGCCGCCCTGGTGAACCAGGCCGCCAACTACCTGATCGGCGGGATGGTCCCCGAGCCGATGGGCAACCAGCATCCGAACATCGTGCCCTACCAGCTGTTCGAGGCCTCGGACCGGCCGTTCATCCTGGCCGCCGGCAACGACCGCCTCTTCGAACGTACGTGCATCGTCATCGGGCAGCCCGAGCTCGCCCGGGACGAGCGGTTCGCGACCAACGAGGCCCGCGTCCGCAACCGGGAGGTTCTCATCGCGTCGCTCGCGGAGGCGTTCGCCTCTCGGAGCGCCGAGGAGTGGCTCGCCGAGCTGACGTCCGCGGTCGTCCCGTGCGCCCCGGTCCGACGCCTGGACGAGGTCTTCGAGGCGCCCGAGGGACGAGGAGCCGTTCAGGAGGTGGACGATCCCGCCCGTGGTCCTCTGCGGCTCGTGGCGGATCCGATTCGGGTGGACGGAACGACGCCGCCGGTCAGGCGACCGCCGCCGACGCTCGGCGAACACACGGACGAGGTCCTGGCCGAGCTCGAGGGCTGAGCCGTTCGGAAGGCGATCCCTCGAGGGGTCAGACGCCCAGCCCGGTCGTGAGGGCTCGGAGCGACAGCCCGAACGAGATGAACGACGCGAGCGCGAACGGCGCCCACGGCCTGGACTCGAACGCCTCGTCCCGAGCCAGGAGGTGTCCGATCCCGAAGATCACGAGGGGCCCGAACCCGTAGACGTAGTGGAGCCAGGTGGTCGGCCGCCCCCCCGCGACGAAGAGGATCGCGCCGATCAACGCCTGCGCGATCGCGACCACCTGGGCGGCCGTCAGCCAGCGCCAGAACCACGTTCCGGCCGGGCGTCGAGCGATCAGGAGCACGAGCCCGAACACCCATCCCACGGTGAACAGCCCGAGCACCAGGAACCCGACGAGTCGATGGGATCCCGTCACGGCGGGCGCATCCTACGGGCCCGAGGAGAGGTCCGGCCCGATCGCGGTGGTCAGGCGATGCCTCGAGAGACGAACTCCCGCCCGTATCGACGAGCCGTGAGCCGGCGGATGACCTCGGCGGCGACCACCAGCGACATCGAGAACACGAGGATGACGGAGGAGACCGCCACGAGCTGCGGCAGCTGGCTCGGAACGCGCAGCTGCGCGAACAGGAAGACGGGCCAGGTCGGCTCCGTGCCGGCGAGGAACGACGCGATCGCGAACTCATCGAACGACAACGTGAACGCGATCAGGAACGACGAGACGAGGGCGGGCAGCAACAGCGGGAGCGTGATCCGTCGGAACGTCTGCCACGTGCCGGCCCCGAGATCGTGGGACGCCTCCTCGAGGGTGACGCTCAGGCGCTCGAGGAGCGGCATGGTCGTCAGGATCGTGTACGGCAACGACACCACGACGTGCCCGATCACGACCGAGTGGAGCCCGAGGCCGATGAAGAAGCCGGTCGCCTCGATGAGGACCTTGTCCACGAACGCGAACAGCACGAGGAGCGAGATCCCGAAGACGACGTACGGGATGACCAGGGGAGAAAAGAAGAGCGCGGAGGCGGCCGCCTTGCCCGCGAAGCGTCGACGGATCAGCGCGAACGACGCGAGGACGCCCAGGCTCACCGCGACGATGCTCGAGACGAGCGCCACCATCGCGCTCCGCTGCAGCGCCGAGAGCATCGCCGGGTTCTCGGCCACCCGCGCGTACCACTCGGTCGTGAACCCCTCGAGCGGGAAGGTCACATCGCCGTCGTTGAACGAGAACACCGCGAGCAGCGCGATCGGCAGGTAAAGGAAGACCAGGAGGAAGCCGAAGAACGCCCGCAGCGAGAACAACGCGCCTCGAGACGTCGCGATCTGCATCAGGCGGACACGCTCCTCACCTGTACGAACCGGCCGAAGATCGCCATGAGGCCCGCGACGACGAGCAGGAGGAACAGGGCAAGCACGGATCCCGTCTGCCAGTCCAGACCGCGCGTGAACAGGTCCTGGATCGCGTTGCCGTACATGTAGCCGCTCGTCCCTCCGACGAGCAACGGCGTGACGAACTCCCCGATCGTCGGGATGAACACGAACAGGAACGCGGCGAGCACTCCCGGGAGGCTGAGCGGGAGCGTGACGCGGACGAACGTCCTCCACCGGCTCGACCCCAGGTCGCTCGCGGCCTCGAGCAGACTGTGATCGAGGCTGTCCAGGCTCACGAAGATCGGCAACGCGACGAACGGGACCCAGACGTAGGCGAGCACGATCATCACGGCGATCTGGCTGTAGAGCAGCCACGTGATCGGATCGCCCGGATCGCGGAGGTGGGCCCACGAGAGGAACGAGTTGAGGACGCCGGTCTCACCGAGGATCACCTTCCAGGCGAGCACGCGGAGCAGGAAGCTCGTCAGGAACGGCGCGATGATGAGCAGCAGGAGCACGTACTTGCGCTTGGGCGCGCACAGCGCGAGGAAGTAGCCGACCGGGTACGCGAGCAGGACGACGACGACCGAGACCGTGAGCGACATCCGGATCGACTTCCAGAACAGGCCCATGTAGATCGAGCCGCCGCCGAGGAAGCGGCCCCAGTCCTCCAGCGAGATCACCTGGCTGTCGGTCGGGAACAGCGACACGGCGCCGACGCTGTACGCGGCGATGAAGGCGACCGGGACGACGAAGAACAGCAGCAGCCAGACGAGCGGTCCCGACAGCAGGCCGGCCGTCCCGCGCCGCTCGCGGCGCCGCCATTCCTTGGCGGAGGTCGTGGCCTCCAGCGTCGCCACGCGGCGCCTCCCCGATCAGGCGATGCCGGCCCTCAGGCCGCCAGCACCTCGCTCCAGTACTGCTGGTAGACGTCCCGGCGCGGGATGTACGACTCGGGGATCGATCTCGGCGGATCCAGCACCGTGGGATCGTCGAGGCCGAGCGCCTCGACGACGCCGGGCGAGACCACCGAGAGGTCGGCCTCCGTGTTCGTGTGCCCGTAGTAGTAGTAGCCGAGCAGGAACTCCGCGGCCTCCTTGCTCGCCCACGAGTTCACGTACTCGTGTGCGTGGTGGTAGTTCGCGGTGTCCTTGAACAGCCCCATGCCGCAGACCCAGGAGACCCGCCCTTCCTTCGGCTCCATGTACCGGTAGTTCATCCCCCGCGCGTCGGCGTAGCCGACGCTGTCGGGCCACGCGTAGCCGATCCAGACCTCTTCCTTCTTGAACGAGAGCCAGAAGTCGTAGGACTGGTTCCACATGAAGCTCACGAGATGCTTCTTCGAGGCGAGGAAGTCGCGCACCTCGGCGAGCTCCTCGTCGGTCATGTCGAACGGGTCGGCGACGCCGAGGAACATGCCGCCGATGTACATCATGTTCGAGGTGTCGACCCAGGAGATCTTGCCCTCGTACCGGTCGTCGAACAAGATCCCGAACGACTCCTCCTGCACGTCCACATGGTCGAGGTTCACGAGCGGCGCGATGAACCCCCAGTCGAGCGGGACGAAGTACTGCTGGCCGTCCACCAGGCCCGACTGCATGAGGTTCGGGTTCAGAGCGGAGAAGTTGGAGATCAGCGAGGTGTCCCAGGGTTGCATCACGCCGAGATCCACCCAGTCTCGGTACTTGTAGCCGCACGGATGGACGACGTCGTACCGCGAACCCGCGGCCACGTCCGTGAAGCCGGCGTCGTCGTTCTCGAACAGGATGAACTCCGGTGTGTCGCCGGTGGCCTGCTGGTACGGGGCCCACAGGAACTGCTTCTCCTCCTTGGGATAGAAGTCGCCGTTTCCGTAGCCGGACCAGTCGAACACCTGGAGCCCCCCCGGCTCCTCCTCGATCGGCGGATGGACGACGGCGCCGCCCGTCGCGCTCGTGGCGCCTCCTCCTCCCCCGCCGGTCTCCTCGGCGCGGCGGCACGCCGCCAGGACGGCCGCGATCCCGCCGTACTTCAAGACGTCGCGGCGGCCGAGCGACGCCCGCAAGATCCGATCCATGTCCGTTTTGTCCCCGCCCGCCCGCTTGTCCCGACCCACCGGCATGAGAGAACCCCCGTCCCCTTGGAGGCCCGTATCATGCCCCGAACCCCCGAGGACCGCCACTTTCACGAGAGGACAACCGTGCCACGAAGGGTGTCGAGGTTCGCCACGGTCCTCCTGCTTCTGGTCGCGGCCGCCTGCGGTTCCGACCCCATGCCGCCGGAGCCGATCCCGGCGCAGGCGTTGCCGGGGAACACCGGCGAGGCCGTCCCGCTCGACGTGCAGACGGTTGCGACCGATGCGATCGCGTTCGACGAGCTCGAGACGCTCCTGCTCGACGCAGGGTTCGAAGGCGGATCGCAGCGCCTGTTCAGCAAGACCGCCGGCGGACGTCGTCGGATGCTCGCGCGGGTGGTCGAGTTCGAGACGCCGCAGGGCGCTCAGCGGTACCTGCGATGGCTCGAGGATCATGCCGACGAGGTGATCGGGGATGCCCATCCGGATCCCGAGCTCGAAGCTCCCGCGGGCGGGACCGTGTTCGTCCACGAGCCGGACCCCTGCTGTCACAACGACACCCGGATCTTCCTCGTGATCTGGACGGCGGGCGAGCGTGTGATCACGCTCGAGATCGGAGGCCAGGCCGCACGCGCCGCGGCCGTCGCCGAGCTCGCGTCGAGGCTCGACGCCGCGGTCTGAGGATGAAGCTCGACGGCTGACGCCGGGACGCCCGGGCTGGCGCTCCGCTACCCGACGCTCTGAGCGACCGGTACCTCCGCCATCAGCGCCAGGTTGTTCCCGTCCGGATCGGTGAAGAACGCCATACGAAGCTCGTGGTCTTCATCCCGATGGACGACGTGCGGCGCGTCGAGGAACGTGACTCCACGGCCGGACAGCTCGCCGTGTGCTTCGTCGATGTCCGGGACCGAGAAGTAGAGCATCCCGCGAGCGTGATACGCCTCGCTTTCGGGAACACCGAGATAGAGCCGCACGCCGTCGCAGTCGAAGAACGCCATGGGCTGTCCCTCGACGCGGAACAGGAACGGCAACCCGAGCACGTCGCGATAGAACTCGACCGCTCGATCGACGTCGGTCACGCTCACGTGGATCTGACCGATCGTGCTGAGTCCCTCGAACGCCATCCCGCGCCTCCTCCTCAAGTGGATCGACACTACAGCCGGGCTGCCAGCAGGGCCGCGGCGATCAGGGGCACCGTCGATGAGAGCCACCTGAGCGCTCGCTCGGGCGCGGCTCGAAGCGACGATGCGTCGACCGGCTCTCGCTCGCCGTCCGTCGTCACGATCTCGCCTCGCACGCTCGACACCGATCGGCGGAGCCGCCGGACCGGGGTCGACAGGACGCGTTGCGCGAACGAGAGCGTGGCGCACCCGGCCGCGGCGAACACGGCCGGCAGCCGGATGGTCGTCGTCTGCGCGAAGTATGCCGTGACGACGGGGAAGGCGCCCCAGGCGAGCGCGAACCACACGTCGGAGTGGACGGCGCCTCCGAACAGCTCCAGGTTGTAGGCCACCACCAGGAACGTTCCCACCGCGATGAACGCCCACAACCAGGGCGAGACCTCCGACACCCCGTGCACGCCGAGCGCGACGGCGCCGGTGAGGCCGACGACCGCGATCCCCCACAGCACGCCGGCGGGGATCCTCGTGCCGAGCGGTCTCCCGTTCAGCTCGTCGAGCGCGTGAGCGGCCAGGCCCATCGCAAGGAAGAACGCCAGGACGGTCTCGATGAGCCACCCCACGTGAAGCGTCGGCGCCAGGCACGCGCCGATCACCACGTAGGAGAGGTGCCAGAGCGTGTACGGGGGATGCAGCAGCGACCAGTAGTCGCGCCATCCCCCCGGCGCGAGCGCGTAGAACGCCGGCCGCTCGGTCGTGTCGGTCATCCGGTCTCGCCTTCGGGAGGCATCACTCGATCGTGGTCGGAGTCCTGGGCCTCCAGGACCGGCGTGGCCTTGACCGCCCACGTGACGACGGCGACTCCGTAGCTCAAGAGCTTCGTCCGGACACGGCGCATGCCCGCCTCCTGCCACCACCGAACCTGCACCGGCAGCGGATACCTGCGCACGAACTCCGAGATGCTGGCTCCGAGGAACCGCCCGGTCCGGTACCAGGCGGGCGAGACGACCCATCCGACCGCGGGCATCAGTCCTCTGGTGTGCGCGAACCAGCCCGCCCGCGCCCACGAGTCGGGCGGGACGTAGCCCTCGAGGGAGACCAACACACCGCCGGGCCGCAGCACGCGGGCGAGCTCGGCGACGGTGGCGGCGGGATCGTCCACGTAGCGGAGCAGGTAGGTGAAGGTCACGGCGTCGAACGCCTCGGACTCGAACGGCAGGCTCTGGCCCTGCCCCAGGACGAACCGAACGCGATCCTGCAGCCCGAGCTGCCGGACGGCATCACGGCCTCGAGCCATCATCGCCGGACTCTGGTCGAGACCGACCACTCGCAGGTTCCTCCGGGCGAGATCCCGGGCGACGAGGCCCGTCCCGGTCGCCACGTCGAGCACCCACGAGCCCGGGATCGCGTTGACCTTCGAGACGAGGAAGCGCCGCCAGCGCGGATCCTGACCGAACGACAGCACCGATCCCATGCGGTCGTACTCGGGAGCGATGCCGGCGAACAGCTGACGAGCGTGCCACGCCCGCTCGGGATCCATCGCCGTCCGCTCGGGATCCATCGCGACTGAGCCTACCGAGGTGGTCAGGTGAGCGGGAACGGGGATTGCCACCACCAGGGCGTCTCGCTCGTCTCGATGCGCTCGACCCACTTCACCCACCAGAACCCGCGGCGTCCGGGGGCAACGAGCCTGGCCGGGAAGCCGTGCCCGGCCGAAAGCTCGCCGACGCCCACGGTCGTCGCGAGGAGCATCGACGGAGCGTCCGAGATCGGGAACCGCCGTCCGAATCCGGTTGCCGAGACGACGACGAAGCTCCGCGCGCCGGCGTCCGCTTCGAAGAGCCGGTCCAGGCGGGCGCCCTTCCAATCCTGGGTCGCGAACCACCCACCTGTGCAATCGATCGTCGCTCGCACCTGGTCCTCGAACCCCGCCAGCTCGTCGTATGACCACACCCTTTCGGCCTCCGCCGTTCGAACGAGCAGACGCCACTCGGTCGCGTCGATCTCGGGCGGTTCGTCGTCGAGCCACTGGGTGACCGGCATCGCGTCGGGCTCGAACGAACCGCGCTCGTACGAGCCGGTCTCTCTGCGTTCGGAACCCGGGAGGCCGGTCACGCGGATCAACCCTTCCACCGCGCCGAACGCCGCGAGGCCGCCGCCCGCGATCGCGCCGGCGCGAAGGAGGCTCCTGCGGGACAGGTCACTCGCCCGGGGTCTGACCGGTCGCCTGACGACGTGCCAGACGGCGAGCGGGATCGACAGGAGCGCGGCGCCGACGTGGAGCTGCATCGCGAACACGCCGGACCACAACCCGGTGGCGTGACCGACCCCGGTCGCGACCGCGAGCACGATCAGGACGCCGAGGAACACCGACGCCCCCGTGCCCGGCCTCGCCCTCCGGACGCCCCGCGCCGAGATCACGGACTTCCAGGGTGCGAGCAGGATCAGGCCCAGTCCGGTGGCCCCGTGAGCGACGAGCGCCCAGAACGCCCACCCTCCGCCGATCGCGAACGCGATCCCACCGGTGACGAGCGCGCCGGCCAGGAGCACGAGCAGCGCGAGGTTGGTTCTGCGCCCGGCCCGGAGCCGAAAGCCCACGGTTCGAGGCTACGACGGCGAGGCCGGTTCGGGGACCTGGGCCTAGGACGACGAGAGCAGCGCCGGGAGGCCGGCGATCGTCTCGAGGACGTGATCGGGAGCCGGGGCCTTGTCCATGTCGGCGGCGAGGAACTTGCCGGTCTTGACGAGCGCGCCGCGGATCCCGACCTCCTGCGCGCCGTGCACGTCGTTCACGATGTCGTCCCCGACCATCAGGGCTCGTTCCCGCGGCACACCCAGCATCGCGAGCGCCGAGTCGAAGTACGGGGCGCCCGGCTTCCCGCAGATCACGGCGGCGCGCCCCGTCGCCTCCTCGAGGCCGGCGATGTACGCGCCGGCGTCGAGCTCGAGCCCGTCGCTGGTCCGCCAGTACAGGTTCCGGTGCATGCCGACCAGCCCTGCGCCATCCATCAACCGGCGGAAGATGGCGTTCATCGTCCCGTACGTGAAGTCGTCGCTGGCCCCTCCGAGGACGACGAGGTCGGCCGACTCGACGCTCGTGAGCTCGACGCCCTCGAGATCGGCGCGGGCGTTCCCGTCGGACAGGAGGAAGCACCGAGCGCCGGGGTGGTTCGTCCGCAGGTACTGCGCCGTCGCCACCACGGCCGTGACGAGCTCATCGTCGCGGGCGTCGAAGCCGGCGTCCCGCAGCGTGCGCCCGAGATCGGCGCGCGTCTTCGTCGTCGTGTTCGTGATGAGGCGGAACGGGACATCGCGTTTCCGCATCCACCCGAGGGTTTCGACGGCGCCGGGAAGCGGCTCCCACGAGATCGCGAGCACCCCGTCGACGTCGAGCAGGACGCCGTCGATCCCCGTCGACCGCGAGGTCATCCGCGCAGGCTCTTGGTCTCGTCCAGCTGGAGCCCCACCGAACGCCGTCCTCGCGTCACGCGGTCGGGAACGGCCTTCCCCGCTCGCCGAAGCAACCATTCCTGATAGGGCGCGATGAACCGGTAGCGATCGGGCAGGAGCGGACGCAGCCACCGCGTCGCGGCGAACGTCGCACGCATGGCCTCCCGGCGCAGCGGATCCAGCTCCACGCCGTAGAGCGACCGGATCTCCGGCGGCAGCGTGCCGAACGAGAGCCGCGACACGCCCTTCAACACCGGACGCCACTCGGCCTCGCGCGGCGGGTCGCGGAAGAGCGCGGCGACCCTGCCTGCGGCGTCGCCGACGTGAAGGATCCCCGAGTCGTAGACGGTCTGGAGGTGCGCCCGGAGCTCGGGCACGGTGCGAGGGATGGTTCCTCGCGGGATCCGAACCATCTCCGCGGCGAGCATCTGCTCCTCGTGGAACCGTTGCCGTCCCGCATCGTCCAGGCGCCCCACCGTCAGCTCCTCGAACAGGAGCGCGCTGTCGACCAGGCAGGCGTGCACGTACAGCAGGAGCTCGGGGTCGAGCCCGTCGTACGGCAGACCGGTCACCGGGTCGGCGCCCTTCACCCGGGCGTGGACGTCGTTGATGCGTTCGGCGGCGGCGTCCGCCTCGGCCCGGGTCCCGAACGTGATCGTGTACGTGAGCACGAGCGTGCGCTGCAGCCGGCGCCACGGGTTCCGCTCGTAGAAGCCGGTCTCTCGAGCGCCGGCGATGACGAGCGGATGGGCGGCCTGCATGAGGACGGCCCGGGCGCCTCCGAACAGCACCGTGACCTCGCGGTGGACCTGCCACGAGACGCTGCCGGGTCCGAAGTAGCCAAGATCGCCCATCTCGTCGAAAGTACCCGATGGCCGGCGCGTCGAGTGAGGAGACGAGCGAAGCGGTGGACGGAGCGGCGGATCTCGGCTTCTCGTACCGAGTGCGCAAGTCCGGCGAGGTCGTCGTCCTTCGCGAGGGCACGGTCGTGGAGACGCTGCGCGGCCGCGCCGCCGAGCGTTTCCTGCGAGACGTCGAGGAGAAGGATCCGCAGCAGGTCATGGCGCGCGTGACCGGTCAGTACCGTCACGGGACCGAACGCTCGGCCAGGACGCATCCGCGCAACCGCTGATCGGAACGGCGATCCGAGCGCTCAGGCGTCCGAACGTCGCTCCATCACCCCGGGTCGGACGCGTTCGATGAGCGCGACCTCGTTCCCGCTCGGATCGACGAGGATCGCGCAGGGCCCGTCGGGCACTTCGACGCGCCGCGCGCTGCCGGTCCAACCCGCCGACTCGAGACGCGCCAGCTCACCCTCGAGGTCGCCGACGGCCCAGATCGGGAGGACGCTCGGAGCTTCTCGGTGATCCGCGAGCAGGACGAGCGGTCCGTCGCCCAGCCTGACCGCCGCCACCTCGGCGCCGAACCCTTCGGATCGCCAGACGAGCTCGCCACCGAGCTGATCCCGGTAGAAGCCCAGATCGCGATCGACGTCGTCGGAGCCCACGTACAGGTAGACGAGCTGCCGCGGTTCGGCGCTCCCACCCCGAGACCCGATCGTCGAACCGCTCACGGGCCCGTCACACCGGTCAGCCTTCGGAGCTCTCGGGCGACGGGCTCGGTGGCGAGCACGACGAGGTGGTTCCGCGCCCTGGAGCCACCGACGTACAGGTACTGGCGCAGATCCTCGACATGCTTGTCCCCGATCTCCGCCAGGATCACGATCGGCCGCTCGAGACCCTTGAACGCGTGGACGCTGGTCGCGAGCACGGTCCCGGGTTCCACCGACGAGGAGAGACGGAACCCGTTCACGGACCCGCGCGCGCGGAGCCGGCTCTTGCCGACTCCCGACGGCGTGAGGACGGCGATGTCCTCGATCGGGATACGCTCCTCCTCCACGAGGTTCCGCAGCACGACCGCGAGCAGGCGGGCGAGTCCCTCGTCGTCCTCGTACCCGAGGATCTGCACCGGCTCGCCGTTCGGGCCGCGCGCGGTCGGCTTGGCGTCGCCTCCGTAGAACACCGACACGAACTCCCCGATCTGCTTCGTGTTCCGCAGGTTGTGCGGGATCGGACCGACCCGGTCCTTCTCCTCGATCGGAAGCGTTCCGCCGTACAGGTTCTGGTTGTCGTCGGCGAAGACGTAGAGGAGCCCCTCGTCCGGGTCGGCGTGCAGCGAGAGCAACGCGGGCCACCACCATTCGCGGAAGTCCTGCCCCTCGTCCACGACGACCGCGTCGTACCGCGGACCGAGGCGCTGCGCGGCCTCCGCGAGCGCCTCGGGCAGTCGATGCTCGAAGTACGGGCTCGAGGGACCGGCGCTCTCCTCGGCCGGGAGCGAGATCCCCGCCTCCTTCGCCATCCGAACGCAGAGCTCGTGGAAGTGCGCGACGTCGACGCGGTCGACACCCTCCACGGAGGCGCGCAAGTGCTCGCCAAGCCGCCGGTTGAAGCAGGTGAGGAGCGTTCGGTGGCCGGCCGTCGCGAGACGCTTGGCGATCGCGATGGCCAGCAGGGTCTTGCCGCTGCCCGCCGGGCCCGTCACGGCCGCGCGTCGGCGATGCGTGACGAAGGCGAGGACCCACGCCTGGTCCGAGGAGAGCTCGACGATCTTCTTGTCCTCCTCGTCGAAGCGCAGCTTGAGCGGTGTACGGATCTCGACGCGGAACCCGAGCGCCATCCCGACGGCATCCATCCCGTCGGAGCCGAACGTCCGTCCAGGGCGTCGCCAGGTCCGCATGACCTCGGGAACGCGTTTCGACAAACGAGTGAGGTCGTCGCGGTCGATCACCACCTCGGCGGGCGCGCCCGGATGAGCGTCGTGCTCGTAGAGACCGTCGGGGAACGCGACGCCGTACCCATAGGCCGGCTTCCATCGCTCCCAGCCCGCTTGGGCTTGCAGCACCCGTTCGAGCGAGCGCATCGCGCCGTCCGCCTGGTGGAACGGGTCCTCGTTCAGCGCGTGCGTGCCCGAACGACCGGTTTGCGACCAGCGCCGGGTGGCAGGGTCGTACGCGAGGCGGCCGCCCTTGACCTCGAGCGCGAGCAGCCCGAGCTCGGGGTGGGTGATCACGAAATCCGCCTCGCCCTCGTCGGTCCCCTTCGGCCCGGCGAGCACCCAGTCGACGGAGTGGTAGACGACGTATTCGTCCCCCAGCTGCTCGAGGAACCCTTCGTAGAGCCTGCGCTCGGCCGCGCTGTCGGTGGGGAGCATGGGGAACGGGACCATCCGTGCCACGCCGTGAGCGTACCCGGGCGTCTGGACACGAACGAAGCACCGTGGGAGCATCCGGCCGGCCTGCACTTCGACCAATCGATGACGCTCTTCGCCCTCACCGTCGCCTTCGCCGTCCTCCTCGGCTATCTGGCCGGGGGGCGCCTATCTCGCTTCGAGTCGTTGCGGCTCCGGTGGTGGTGGCTCGCGATCGTCGGCCTCGGCATCCAGTTCATCCCGCTGCCCGAAGGAGCGACCGGGACCGACCTGCTGGTTCGAACGATCGCGCTCTCGGCCTCCTACACCCTGCTGGTGGTGTTCGCCGTCGTGAACCTTCGGATCCCGGGGATGGCGCTCGTGCTCATCGGCCTCGCGTGCAACTTCGCGGTGATCGCAGCCAACGGCGGCATGCCGGCGAGCGCCGAGGCGCTTCGCGACTCGGGACAGGAGGACATCCTTGCGGTCCTCCGTGAGGACGGCGCAGACAAGCATCACCTCATGACAGACGACGACGTGCTGACGTTCCTGGCTGACGTGATCGCGCTGCCGCAGCCGATCGGGCAAGCGATCAGCGTCGGCGACGTGTTCATCTACGCGGGGCTGGTCTGGCTGATCGTAGGCGCTATGCGGGGACGGACTCGGTCGAGCTCGGCGGAACCGGGACCGCGCCGCGGGAAGCACCGGCGGGGGGGATCTGGGAAGCCGAGTGCTCGGGATGAGCTTGGCTTTCTTCCTCCTGGAGCCACGAGGTCGGGAAGCGCACCGTGAGTGTCGTGCCCTCGCCGAGGGCGCTCGTGATGGCCAAGGTCCCACCGCCGGCGGTCGCACGCTCTTTCATCATCGTGAGTCCGTAGTGGCCCTCGGGGCCGGGCGCTTCGAGGTCGAACCCAACGCCGTCGTCACGTAGGACCATCTCGACCTCGTCCCCCTGCTGAGCGACGGAGATCCAGATGTTCGAGGCCCGAGCGTGCTTGAGCGCGTTCATCACGGCTTCGCGAGCGTTGTGGTACAGGAGCAAAGCGATGGGAGCCGGTAGCTCGACTTCCTCGATGTTGCTGTGGAACCGAACGTCGGACTCCCGACCGACCTCGGCGAGGAAGCCGTTGACGGCCTCACCCAACCCGGCGTGGCCGAGCGGCGATCGATGCAGGTCACGGATGAGCGCCCGGATCCGGTCGGACGTTCGATTCTTCGTGTCTTTGATCTCGAGAAGCATGCGCTCTGTCTCGTCCACCTTCCCCGAATCCAGATGCCGGCGTGCGACGTCGACCTGGATGGAGAGTCGGAACAGCAACTGAGCGAGGTCGTCATGGAGGTATTCGGCGATCTGCGACCGCTCGTCCTGTCGTTCCTCCGCCATGCGATTCGAAAGCGCGCGAAGGACGTGCTCGCGATCCTGGAGCTCTTTGTGCGCTTCCTCGAGCGCTTTGCTCCGGAAGAACATCTGCCGCGCCAACAGGAGAGGCAAGACGATCACGGGGACGGCAAGGAACCCAACCTCGTTGAAGATAATCGCCAGGATCAAGCCAAAGACTGCGAGTCCGAGATAGCTGATGACGAACTCACTCAATCGTCCAATCCGAAGCTCGCGAATCACGCGCATAGGATTGGTTCCGTAGTGGAGGCTCGCGACAATAGATATGAATCCAAAGTTCACCAGGTAATCGACGACGGCCGCCAATACCGCAGCAAGTATGAGGATCCACCAGTCTGTTCTTAGCGTGTCTTGGACAAGCTCCTCGACTGGCACGAACAGATGGAAAACCCCACTGGCTGCCCATATCGCCAAACCGATGGTTGATCGATTGAACAGGGCCCTGAGGATTCCCACCTCTCCCTTGAGCTCTCTCGGATCAGACGCTGCGAGGAAGGCTGCGGCACCCGCAGCTGCTGGCGGGTACAAGAACGCGACGACCATCAGTAAGGGGAACCCCATGCTGATGATCGTTCCCCGCCATAGAGGGACCGGGATGAGTTCAACGGCTGCCGTAAGCAACACCCATAGGACGAGCTCAATCTGCAGGGGCCTACTGAGTTCCGCTATTGCGTGGTATGAGAACCAGCCCAGAGCGATTAGCGTAGGGATGACCACGGCCGCCTCGAAGACACGCTCACGCAGCGGCGACGTTTGACGCCTCACGTTCTCGCTGGATTCGACCTCATCACTCACATCGCCGGACATCTTGACTGGTTGACCTCACACTTGGAATCGCCCAATCTGCCCTTGCATCCAGACAATACGAGCTTCTTCGTAGGGATGTTAGGTGGCTTGTTCCTGTATTCGCTCCCCCCCACACTTCCGCAAGGTCCCCCAAATGGGGGTCAGTCTCAAGGGTGATAGTGAGGATGCGGGGGGGAGGTGTGAACGTGAAGCTGCTCAAGCGGTTCGCAGTGGCGATGGGCTCGCTTCTGGCACTGGCCATCGCTGGCGGCGCTCACGTCCGCTGGTAGGCCCGAAAGGCCTCCCCCTAGGATCTGCCGGGCGACTAGGTCCGACTGGGACCTAGTCGTCTTGCATTTCATCGACAGGCAGCTTCGCGACTACGTACGTTCCCTCTCCAGGATTGGAATCGACAACAATCTGCCCGCCAACAAGCTCTGCCCGTTCACGCATCAGCTGCAAGCCAAAACGTGAGGCATGAACCTGGCCAGGCATGAATCCACAACCGTCATCACTGACACTCAATCGAATCGACCGCCCCTCCTGCCTAAGACTGACGGTGATGCGTTGTGCCTCGGAATGTTTGATGGCATTGGCGAGTGCTTCACGAGCGAGCTGGTAGACGAGCAACTGCGTGAGGGCGCTTCCTCCAACCGGCCTGATATCGAGTTCAATCCTCGCGCTGGTTTCAGACTCTGCTTGTCGGATCATGAGGCCGATGGTCTTCAACAAACCCCCGGACCCGATCCGTGAGTTGCGGAGACTATTAATCAGGTCTCTAAGGGCGGAGTCAGCTGCGTCCACGGCCTGCAACAGGTCCGGCACATCTGTTTCCAAGTCAAGGAGTCGACCGGAAGCAAAGTCGTGCTTAACCACCTGTCCCATCAGGTGAACCTTGTACAGGGGCGGGAGCACTTCGTCGTGTATCCCGGCCGCGAGAGCGAGTCGTTCATCGCGTCGCTCGTCGGCGACTCGGCTGGTAACGAGCGAGAGCGCCTTCTCCTTTCGAGCAATCGCACTGTTTGCTTCCCCGAGACGCTTCCAATGCAGGAACATCTGGCGAGCCAGGAGTAAGGGGATAGCGAATGCAACCAGCCCTGCAGTCCCGGCAGCCGCATAGATCGTTGCGAGCAGAACGGCAACAAGCCCGAAACACAGATACCCCCCGAGGAACACCTCAGGATTCGTGCCTCCGTATACGTTCTTCAGAAGATCCATCGAGTCAATCCCGGTCAGCAGGTGCGTTCCGAGAATCACAAACGTAAAGTTCACGAGCATGTCGGCAATCAACGCAATCAGAGCAGCCGGAAGCACTTCCGGCCATTCCAGGACGTCCACATCGAATTGATGGAAGATCCATGAGGCGGTCATGACACTGGCTGCCACGTTGCTTCGATTGAACAGATCCCGAAGTGGGCTTATCTCGCGCCTGAGTAGACGGGCATCGAATGTTCCGATGAGGCTCAGTGCACCAGCCAAGTAGGGCGGAAAGACAAGCGCCGCGGAGAGCAGGACCGGAAAGGACATCATCAACTCAACCGATCCCCAGATCGGTACCGGCATCAGGTCAGCTACCAGAACGACCACGAACCAAGGGAGCAGATCGACGAGATGGGTGATGGCTTCCGACCAATTGTTTGTCAGCGCCAGGGTTAGGATGAGCAGGACCACCGCCGTCCCGGTGATCTCGAGAATCCGCAAGGATGTTGGTTCCGATTCGGAGCGAGGGCGCCCGCGGGGAGGACCAACCTTCCCAGGCTCTACTGCACTCGTCGTAGCCATCCCGACCCCCTCCAACCCTTGGGGACGCATACTGGGGGAAAGGGGTCCGGCGATTCAAGAGCGCCAAAACCAGGCAAGCGCGGCAACCGGGCGGAGATCGCTTAGAAGCCCTCCAAGGCAACGGCGCCGCTACCATCGAACTCGTGAAGACCAGGATCCTGCTCGTTGAGGACGAGCGGACCATCTCCGACCCGCTCGCCGAGCTCCTCCAGCGGGAGGGGTTCGCGGCGGAGGTCGCCTCCTCCCTCGATCAGGCTCGCCAGGCACTGGCCAGGGAGGCGCCGGACCTGATCCTGCTCGACGTGATGCTCCCGGACGGCGACGGCAGGGACCTCGCCCGTGACATCCGAAAGCACTCCGACGTCCCCATCGTGATGCTCACCGCACGAGGTGAGGAGATCGACCGCGTGCTGGGGCTCGAACTCGGGGCGGACGACTACGTGGTCAAGCCGTTCTCGGCACGAGAGCTCACCGCTCGCATCAGGGCGATCATGCGCCGCGGCCGGTCGAGCGCGCCGCAGCGGCCGATCGAGATCGGCGATATCCGCCTCGACCCGTCCTCTCGCACGGTCACCAAGGCCGAGGAACCGGTCGAGCTCGCCGCCAAGGAGTTCGACCTCCTCTCATTCCTCATGTCCCACGCCGGAGAGGTCCTCCGTCGCGAGCAGATCATGGACGAGGTGTGGGACCCCCATTGGTTCGGCCCGACCAAGACGCTCGACGTGCACATCTCGTGGCTCCGGAAGAAGATCGAGGACGACCCGTCCGACCCGCGATACATCACGACGATCCGAGGCGTCGGGTTTCGATTCCTCGGACCCGACGAGACCTAGGAGGCAGTCACGAGGGTCCGAACTCGCCTCGTCCTCGCGTTCGCCTACGTCCTGATCGTCCTCATCATCGCCCTCGGCATCCCCCTCACCATCAACCTCCAACGACGGGCCGCGGCCGAGCTCGAGACGCAGGCGCTCATCCAGGCACAGGGGATCGCCGCGGCGATCGACCCGGGCGAGCTCGACGACCCTGAACGGATCGACCCGATCGTGAGCGAGGGGGCGCAGCAGGTCGGCGGCCGGGTGATCGTGGTCGACGAGGACGGGACCCTCGTTGCCGATTCGGAGGGGCCGGCGGAGCTCGACACGTTCTTCGCGACCCCAGGACGTCCCGAGATCGGATCGGCGCTCCGCGGCAGCGCCGAACTCCGACATCCGCGACAGCGCCGATCTCGGGCACGACATCATCGCGACCGCGGTCCCGGTCCAGGAAGAGGGACAGATCGTCGGCGCCGTCCGCATCACCAAGAACGTCCAGCAGGTGAACGACAACGTTCGGAACGTCACGCTCGGGCTCATCGCGATCGGGCTCGCCGGGCTCGTCGCCGGCCTGCTGCTCGCGTTCGGGCTCGCGGGCTCGCTGTCGAAACCGCTCACGCGCCTCGCCAAGACGGCCAAGGAGCTCGGAGAGGGAGACCTCTCGGCGCGAGCGGGAGAGGTCAGTGGCCCACTCGAGGTCGAGGAGCTCGGGCGTTCGTTCGACGAGATGGCTCACCGGGTCGAGCGCTCGGTCCACGCACAGCGAGAGTTCGTCGCGAACGCGTCGCACCAGCTCCGGACGCCCCTCACGGCGATGAAGCTCCAGATCGAAGGCGCCATCACCGACGCCACGAGCGACGAGCTCCGTGAGCGCCTGATGGCCGCCGACCGAGAGGTCGACCGACTCTCAGAGACCGTCGATCGCCTGCTGGTCATGGCGCGCGAGATCGAGGAGGGGGCATCGGCGCGCGTCGACGTCGAGGACGCAGCCAGGCGAGCCGTCGACCGGTGGAGCGGGCGGGCGGCGCAGCGTCGCTCGTCGCTCGTCGTCCATGGCGACGGTGGGTCCGCTCGGGCGGATCCGACCGATATCGACCAGATCCTCGACAACCTCATCGACAACGCGACGTCCTACGCACCCGGCGAGGTGACCGTGCAGACGGCGAGCTCGAACGGTCGGGTCATCGTGGCCGTGCGGGACCAGGGGAACGGGATCCCTTCGGACGAGGTCGCCCGGGTGACCGAACGCTTCTACCGGGGGAGCCGGGCTCCGACGGGAGGATCCGGGCTCGGGCTCGCGATCGCGCGTCAGTTGGCGGAGAAGTGGGGCGGCACGCTGACCGTCGAGAGCACGATCGGCCAGGGAACCCGGGTGGAGGTCGCTCTCCCACCTTCTTCGGCAGCCTGAAGGCGGTCTTTTACCTGCTCTTAGCGACCTCCCTCGTACCCTCGGATCCATGCGCAAGGGTCCGTTCGCGGCGGTTGCGTGGGGTCTCGGGGGGCTCATCGTCGCCCTCGCGCTCACGCTCGGCGCGTTCGCCATCGCCGGCCAGGAGATCTCGGAGCCTGCCGGCGTGACAGCACTCGCCCCAGAGGGGCCTACGCCCACCCCCGATGCGACCCCGAGTCAGGGAGGCGACGGGCCTACCCCGACGGCAGGCCCGACCGCGTCGCCCTCGCCGAGCGAGGATCGGGGCGGCTCGGGCGACGGCGGAGGCGGTTCGAACGACGACAACTCGGGACCCGGATCCGGTGGCTCTGGGAACCACTCGGGCTCGGACAACTCCGGAAGCGGATCGGACAACTCGGGCTCGGACAACTCCGGAAGCGGATCGGACAACTCGGGCTCGGACAACTCAGGAAGCGGCTCGGACAACTCCGGAAGCGGGTCCGGTGACTCCTCGGGCTCGGGATCCGGCGAGCACGAGGACGACTGAAGCTCGATCCTTTGCCGGCCCTTGGCACAGCCCTGCCCGTCCGGTAACTCACCTCCTCCTACCGTGGAAGTCGACAGAGACCACACGGACGAAAGGAGGGAACGATGCGAAACGTGATGCGAGGCATCGGCATCGTGGCCGCGTTCGGACTCACGCTGTGGATCGGCTTGGTCGCGTTCGCTCAGAGCTCGAGCACGCCCACGCCGTCCACCGTGACGATCACCCCGTCCACGTCGACGGCCACACCCACGCCGTCCGCGTCAACGGCTACACCAACGCCGTCCACGTCAACGGCTACACCCACGCCGTCCGCGTCAACGGCTACACCCACGCCGTCCGCGGCGACGGCCACACCGTCGCCGCCGGGGGACGGCGACGCTTTCAAGGGCCCCTGCGACGAGGCCGAGCACATCGGAGATCCGGAGTGCGAGGGTGTGATCCTCATCCCGGAGGACGGCGATGACGACGGCTTCGACGACGACCAGGATGACGTCGACAACTCCGGTCCTGGGAGCGTCAACTCGGGTCACGACGACGGCGATGACGACAACTCGGGGCCTGGGAACGGGGACGACGATCAGGACGACGACAACTCTGGGCCCGGAAGCGGTAACTAGGACCACGAGTCCCCGATAGCCCCTCGACCGACGGCGGCCGCGCCCGAGCAGGGCGCGGCCGCCGTACGATGACCGGCGATGCCACGGATCGTGCACTGGGTCTGGTTCCCGTTCCGTGTGACGGTTCGGTTCATCGCGCGCAACGGCAAGCGGATCGCGGTCAGCATCCTCGGCTTCGCGCTCGTGCTCGCCGGGGTCGTGATGCTGGTCGTGCCCGGCCCAGGTCTCCTCGTGATCATCGCCGGCCTCGCCATCCTGGCGACCGAGTACGTGTGGGCGCAGCGCGCACTGAACTTCGCGAAGCAGAAGGCCGAGCAGGCCAAGAACAAGGTCCTCGGCCGCAAGCAGCCGCCCGCCGGAGCCGAGGAGCCACCGACCACCAACGCCGAGGGCCCGTAGGCTGGCCGGATGAGCCGGATCCTCGTCGGCACCGCGAGCTGGACCGACCCGACCTTGGTCAAGGACGGACACTTCTATCCGCCCGAGGCGAAGAGCGCCGAAGCCCGTCTGCGCTTCTACGCTTCGCAGTTCCCGATCGTCGAGGTCGACTCGACCTACTACTTCCCACCCAGCGAGAAGAACGCGGTCCTGTGGATCGACCGCACGCCGAAGGATTTCACGTTCAACATCAAGGCCTACTCGTTGCTCACGAACCACCCGACCAAGCGTGAGTCCCTCTACAAGGACCTGCTCGAGGAGCTTCCCGAGGACCAGGAGGACAAGAAGAACCTGTACCGGGAGCGGCTCCCCGACGCCGTCGTAGAGGAGGTGTGGCAGCGGTTCCACGACGCGCTGATGCCGCTGCACTCGGCCGGAAAGCTCGGGGCCGTGCTCTTCCAGTTCCCGCAGTGGTTCGTGATCGGGCGAAAGAACAAGGACTACGTCCTCGAGTGCGCAGAACGCCTCAAGGACTTCCGCATCGCCGTCGAGTTCAGGCATAAGACGTGGCTCGAGGAACGCAACGCCGAGGAGACCCTGTCGTTCCTCGAGGACCACGACCTGCCGCTCGTGTGCGTCGACATGCCACAGGGGTTCGACTCGAGCATCCCGCCGATCGCCGCGACCACCGCGAAGGACCTCGCGCTGGTCCGGTTCCACGGCCGCGACCCCGAGGTCTGGGCCAAGAAGAACGTCAGCGCGTCCGAACGATTCCGGTACGAGTACTCCGAGGAGGAGCTGAAGGAGTGGGCGCCGCGGATCCGCGAGGTCGCGGACCAGACCCGCGAGACGCACGTCTTGATGAACAACTGCTATCGGGACTTCGCGGTCAACAACGCGAGGCAGCTCGCGGACCTATTGGAGGAGTGATCCGGCCGGACTAGGGTCCGGCCCGACCCCGCGGGCACGCCCGCGTGGAAGGGAGGGTAGGCCGGGCCGGACGCTACTCCGCCCAGAGCCCCTTCCAACGGCTCCGGGTACCCCTTCGACTGTAGCAGCGGCGGCAAGAACGACCGGGGGAAGTTCATGGCGGCTCGAGACGGGCTGCGGCGCGCCCTACTCGACGACGAGGACCCCGTTGGCGAAGGGATGAACATCGTCCTGGAAGTAATACTCCCCACGCTCCAACGGACCGACGTAGTAGACGATCTCGTCGACACCTCGAACGATCTCGCCAGCGAACAGCTTGTTCTCGACCTTGCCGGAGGGTGCCGTGCCAGTCACCACGCACTGACGCAGATGCGGCGTCAGTCGATAGACCGAGATGTTGCGGTCGACCCGAGGATCCAGATTGCTGAAGAGGATCGAGATCGGCTCTCCCGCGGGGGCGATCAGACAGCTGGTGTCGAAGCTGAGCTCTCGACCGGTGACGTGGAGGGCTCTGCCGTTGTGGATGTCGGTCCTCGCCCGAGCTGAAACACAGAGGGCCTCCCAAGCAGAGGGCGGCTCAGATGGTTCGGACACAGCCGGCGCGGTCGGACTTGACGGTCCTGAAGCAGCCGGCAGATCGCGACCGCCCCCGATGGTCTGTTCATCGTCTCCGGTGCGGAATGCCGTGAACGCGGCGACCGATCCCGCGATCGCCACGAGCAGCGCGACCGCTCCCGCCGTGATCCGTCGGTTGCGCTCGCGACGGCGCCGAGCCCGCTCGAGCCGCTCGAACGCGTCCGCGGTAGAAGACACCCGCTCGCCGAGTCGCTCGAGCCGCGACCGGAGCTCACTCATCGCGCTCCTCCAGGTGCGAACGGAGCGCGGTCCTCGCCTGCGACGCGAGCGATCGAACCGTCACGTCCTTGACGCCGAGGGCCCGGCCAGCTTCCTTGGAGTCGTAGCCGAGGAGCTCGGTGAGAACGATCGCCGCGCGCTGGCGTTCGGGGAGCCGGGCGAGCGCCCGGGCGAGCGCATCCCGCTCGTCGGCGGCCGCGAACGCGTCGCCGCCCTCGGCCGCGCCGACGACTCGTCGGGTCGCTCGAGCCGCGCGACGGAGCCGGCTCCGGTATCGGTTCATCGCCGTCCGATAGAGGTAGCCGGTCGGCTCCTCCATCGTCCCGACCCGGTCCCACCGCTCCCACACGGCGACGAACGCGTCCTGCATCAGCTCCTCGGCCTCCTGGGCGTTGCCGGTCACCAGGTACAGAGCCCGGAGCAACCGAGCGTGCTCGGCCTCGAAGAACGCTTCGAAGCTCGACACGGCCGGCGGGTCCGGGGCCGGATCGTGCTCCGACACCGCGCTCGCGGGCTCGCCCATCCGATCCATGAACGCTCTCCGGCCTCGTTCCGTTCAAACGACTCTGCCAGACGGCGTTCGGAGAAGCCTGGGGTACCCTCGGGACATGTTCGGTCGCGGCTACCGGATCGCGACGATCCGGGGCGTTCCGGTGAACGTCGACTCGTCCTGGATCTGGATCGCGGTGCTCCTGGTGGCGACCTTCTGGTCGAGGTTCGACTCGGAATTCCCCGAGCTCTCGTCGGGAACCGCGTTCGCGTTCGCGATCTTCGGAGCGCTCGTGTTCTTCGGTTCCGTCTTCCTGCACGAGAGCGCCCACGCCGTCACGGCCCGCCTCGCGGGGATCGAGGTGCAGGGCATCACCCTCGTGTTCTTCGGCGGGTTCACGGCCGCGAGGGCCGACGAGAAAGGTCCGGGGCCGGCGTTCGCGATCTCGGCACTCGGGCCGGGAACGAGCCTCGCTCTCTCTGGGGTGTTCTGGCTGCTTGCGCGCTGGACCGAAGGCTCGACGGGACCGTTGCCCGGCCTGTTCGCGTACATCGCGCTCGTGAACCTGTTCATGGCGATCTTCAACGCCTTGCCGGGATTGCCGCTCGACGGCGGCCGCATGCTCGAAGCGGCCGTGTGGCGGTTCTCGCGGAACCGCGCGAGGGCGACCCGTGTCGCCGCCCGCGCCGGGATGGTCGTCGGCGCGCTCGTGCTCGGCGGAGCGATCCTCGAGGTCACACGCGAGGATCTGTGGGGCGCGGTGTGGCTCGGCATCATCGGGCTGTTCATCCTGCAGGGCGCCCGAGCCTCCGAGCAGCGGATCGGCCTGGATGCGCGGCTCGCCTCGGCGACCGTGGCGGACGCGATGGACCCACCTCCTCCCGCGGTGCCCGCCGACATGACGCTGTCGCAGACGCTGGAACGCTTCCTCCGAGGCCACGAAGGCGAGGCGTTCCCGGTCATCGAGGACGGTCGTGTGATCGGCATGATCTCGTTCAACTCGGCGCGCGAGCTCGGTGGGCGCGACCCCATGCGTCCCGCCCGTGACGCCGTGATCCCGCTCGATGACGTGCTGGTCGCCGGCCCGGACGAGCCGCTGGACCAGGTCTCCGCCCGCCTGGGGTCCGAACGAGCGGCGCTCGTGCTCCGCGACGGCCAGCTCGTCGGCGCGATCACGGGCGGCGGCGTCTACCGCTGGGCGGCACGGGCCCGCTGAAGAGGGGCCGGCCGGCACGACAGCTGTGACCGGCGTGTCGTCGGACGCGGGTAGCATCGCGCCGATGGCCCCCTTCGACCCCGACCCGCATCAGCGGTCGGTCCTGGAACACGCCGCCGGCCCGATGGTCGTGACCGGCGGATCCGGCACCGGGAAGACCGCGGTCCTTCGCGAACGGTTCGCTCGCCTGATCGAGACCGGCGCCGACCCCGAACGGGTCGCGCTCGTCGTCGGCTCGGGCCGTGCACGGGACCGGGCGCGGTCGGCCCTGCTCGATCGACTCGGGATCGCGCTGCCGCGCCTCACGGTCGTGACGATCCAGGGCCTGGCGTTCCACGTCGTGGGTGAGCGGTTCGAGCGGCTCGGGTACGAGGCGCCGCCCCGGATCCTGTCGGCGTCGGAGCAGCGCGATCGCGTTCGAGAGCTGCTCGAGCACGAGGACCCGGCACGGTGGCCCGCGTACGGGGCGCTGCTCGGGCTCCGCGGGTTCGCCGACGAGATCCGGCAGTTCGTGATCCGCGCCCAGGAAGCGCTTCTGTCCCCCGGCGACATCGAACGGGGAGGCGACGAGCGAGGGCTGACCGGTTGGGCGGAGCTCGCGACGTTCCTCCGTCACTACCTGGCCGTGCTGGACGCCTCCAAGGAGGTCGACTTCGCCGGCCTCGTCGAACAGGCGGCCGCGGCGGTCGGAGAGGGCGAGCCCCCGTTCGATCACGTGATCGTCGACGACTACCAGGACACGACGTTCGGCGCCGAGCGACTGTTGTCGGAGCTCCGACCGGCGAGCCTCGTCGTCGCCGGAGATCTCGGGGCGCACCTGTTCTCGTTCCAGGGGACCACGGACGAGCCGCTCCGGCGCTTCGCGCAGACGCATCCGGGCACGGTCGAGATCGAGCTGACGACCCAGCACCGGCCGAGGGCGACCTCGGTCGAGGCATGGCGGGCGGCGCACGTCTCGGAGCAACACACGGCCGTCGCGAGGGAGGTCCGGCGGATCCACGTCGAGGAGCGTGTGCCGTGGCGGGAGATCGCGGTCGTGAGTCGCCGGCACGGAACGCACGAGGCCGGGCTCCTCCGGGCCCTCGACGACGCGCACATCCCGCGAGCGGTCTCGGAGGGAGCGACGTACCGGCAGGCCGCCGCGGTGCGGCCGTTCGTGCTCGCGCTCCGGTGGACGGTGGCCGGACCCGAAGAGCGCGACCAACTGATCGAACCCGTGCTGAGCTCCGAGCTCGGTGGGCTCTCGCCCGCCTCGGCGAGGACCTTGCTGCGACAGGTTCGAGCGCACGGCCTCTCCCCTCGTGCCGCGCTGGATCGCTCGGACCTCGCGACGCCGGAGGACTCCTCCGCTCTCGCCGAGCTCGGACGGGTGCTCGCCGAGGCCGAGCGCCGAGCCACCTCCGTGCTCCGCACGTTCGAGGTGCTCTGGCACGGACTGCCGTACGCGCGCGAGCTCGTCCGCCGCGCCGAGGCGGACCATCACGCGCGACTCGATCTCGATGCGGTGCTCCGGCTCTCTCGCGCGGTGTCGGAAGCCGGATCGTCCGCCGATCCGACCGTCGAGGCCTTCCTGCTCGGGCTCGGAGCCGACGACTCGGACGAGCTGGCGGCCGGCGTCGAGGCCGCCGAGGACGCCGTGCACGTCCTGACCGCGCACGCGACGACCGGTCGCGGGTTCGACACGGTCGTCGTCCTGGACGTGCTCGAAGGCGACTTCCCGAGCCTTCACCGGCCGGAGCCGATGTTCGATCTCGACGCGCTCGAAGGGGTGCACCGGCGTTCGGAGATCAACCGCGTCCGCCTGGCGGACGAACGGCGGCTGTTCACGATGGTGTGCAGCCGAGCTCGCCGTCGCGTGCTGTTCACAGCGACGGACCCGCACGGGGACCAGTCGGGCGTCACGCTCCGGTCGAGGTTCGTCGAGGAACTCGGCATCGAGTGGACGAACGCGCCCAGCACGCCGTTCACGGAGCCCGTCTCGATCACGGAGGCTGCGGCGACCTGGCGGCGGACCCTCGCCGACCCGCGCGCTGCGGTGCCAGAACGCCTCTCGTCCCTCGACGGCCTCCTCGCCCTCGGCGAGGACCCGCGGCGCTGGTGGTTCCAACGCGACTGGACCGACCTGGAGGCCGAGCCCAAGGAGCGCCTGTATCTGTCGTTCTCGCGGCTCGACACGCTCGAGAACTGCGAGCTGCAGTACGTCCTGAGCAGCGAGCTCGGGCTCGACCCGGGCGGCGGGTACCAGGCGTGGGTCGGCAGGCTCGTGCATCGGATCATCGAGGACTGCGAGAACGGGGAGATCGAGCGCTCGCCCGAGGCGTTCGAGAAAGTCCTGGACGACCGCTGGGAGCCCGCACGGTTCCCGTCGTACGCGATCTCGGAGGCCGAACGCAGCAACGCCAAGCGCGTCCTGATCCCCAACTGGTTCTCACGGTTCGCGGATCCGCGGGCGACGGCGACGGAGCAGACGTTCGAGTTCGACTTCGAGGGCGGGCTGATCCGGGGGAAGATCGACCGGATCGGGCCCGGTCCGGACGGTGCCACCCACATCACGGACTACAAGACCGGCCGTTCGGACTCGGCGCCGAGGCCGGCGGAGAGCCTGCAGCTCGGCATCTACTACCTGGCCGTGGACGGGTGCGACGACCTCGCCGAGCATCGGCCGGTCGGGACGGTCGAGCTCGCGTACCTCGGCGGCAAGAAGGCCGACCCGTCGCTCGACGTCAAGGAGTGGCCGGTCTCCAAGGACGAAGAGGAGGAGTACAAGACCCGGATGCGCGAGCGGGTCGCGGGGCTGGTCGATCGGATCCGTTCGCTCGACGAGGACCGCCGGTACGTCGCGAACACCAAGGCGAACTGCTTCTTCTGCCGGTTCCAGCCCCTGTGCACCCGGTATCCGCAGGGCGGCGCGGTCTTCCCGATCGCCGAGGCGACCGTGGCGACGACCGACGACGCGCCCGAGGCCGTGTCGTCGTGACGAAGACCTACCCGGCCCCGATCCTCGAGTTCCTGGGCGGCGACCCCACACCCGAGCAGTGGCGCGCGATCTCATGGCCGCTCGAGCCGAGCGTGGTCGTTGCCGGCGCGGGCTCGGGCAAGACCTCCGTGATGGCCGCCCGAGTGATCTACCTCGCGATGGTGGCGACGGGAGCGCTGCCAGCGGACCACCCCGGCGTGATGCCGGGTGACGTGCTCTGCCTGACGTTCACGAACAAGGCGACCGAGAACCTGATGATCAAGATCCGCCGTGCCCTCCGAACGCTCGATCTGGAGGAGGGCGAGGAGCCCGAGATCCTCAACTACCACGGGTTCGCGGCCCAGGTGCTCGAACGCCACGGGATGCTGATCGGGCTCGAGCCCGGCATCCGGATCCTGAGCCAGGCCCAGAAGGTAGAGATCGCGGCGCGCGTGCTCGACCGGATGACGTTCGACACGCTGCACACCCGGTGGCAACCCGCGATCGTCGGGTACATCACCGGTCTCGACGATCAGCTGGCCAATCACATGGTCGAACCGGAGGCCGTCGTCGAGCACGTGGAGGGCAAGCTCGAGACGTTGCGCAAGGCCAGGTCGGACGAACCACTCCAAGCGGCGCTCGAACGGATCGAGATCGCAAAAGCCGTTCGGATCTTCCGGGATCTGAAGGCCGAACTCGGCGTCATCGACTTCGGCGACCAGATCGCGCACGCCGTCCGCATCGTGTCCGAGCACCCGGAGGTCGGAGCGGGGTACCGGGATCGGTTCGGCGCGGTGCTGCTCGACGAGTACCAGGACACGAATCACGCGCAGGCGACGCTGATGCGCGACGTGTTCGGCGGCGCGCATCCGGTGACGGCGGTCGGCGACCCGGACCAGAACATCTACGCCTGGCGCGGCGCCAGCCTCTGGAACCTGCTGGAGTTCCCACACGACTTCCGAACCGCCGACGGCTCCGAGTCTGCGCGGCTCCCGCTGTACACGAACTTCCGCTCGGGGGCGCAGATCCTCGGCGCGGCCGATCGCGTGATCGAGGCGCTTCCCGCTGCCCAGCGACCGGACCCCGACAAGGTGCTACGGCCGTGGGGACCCAACGGCGCCGGCGCCGTCGAGGTCGCACAGTTCGAGCACGAGGTCTCGGAGGCCCAGGGCGTCGCCGAGCGGATCCGAGACCTGCACGATGCCGGGACCGCGTGGAAGGACGTCGCGGTGCTGTGCCGAACGCACCGGCTGTTCGAGCCTTTGCAGCTCGCGTTCGCCGACCGGAGGGTCCCCGCCGAGTTCGTGAACCTGGCCGGCTTGATCCACCTGCCCGAGGTCGTCGAGGTGCTCGCGTACGCGCGGGCCGCCGAGGACCCGGCCGACGGGGTCGCGCTCGCGCGGATCCTCACGGGTCCCCGGTTCCGGGTCGGCCTCCGCGATCTCGCGCGCGTCGCCAACTGGTCCCGCCGCAGCACCCACGAGTTCATGGCCGTGCTCGACGAGCTCGAGTTCCCCGAGGACGACGACCTGCTCGAGGACCACCCGTTCCTGATGGCCGAGGCGCTCGAACATCTCGAGGAGGTCGACGGGTTGTCCGATGCGGCTCGCCAACGGCTCGAGGAGTTCCGCGCCGAGCTGGCGGACCTGCGTTCGGCGGCGCGGAGGCCGGTGGGCGAGTTCCTGGCGGAGATCATCCGCCGAACCGGTCTCCTCGCAGAGCTCGACGCCTCCACCGACGCCGAGATGGCCTCTGCCCGCCGGCGAAACCTCGCCGCGTTCCTCGAGCAGGTGCACTCGTTCCAGCCGGTCGAGGGCGAGCTCACCTTGCGGGCGTTCCTCGACTACGTCGACTCGATCGAGGACGACCGGGAGTGGAATCCGGTCCAGCCCAGCGAGGACGACTCGGTGAAGGTGATGACGGTCCACGCGGCCAAGGGGCTGGAATTCGACACCGTATTCGTGCCCGGACTCGCGAGGGGCCTGTTCCCCGACACCCGGATTCAGCAGAACCCGACCCGCAAGGGGAGCTCACTCGACGTCGAGCTGCGACGGGACCGAGATCTGCTGCCGGTGTTCCAGGACAACATGAAGGCGTTCACCGACGAGCTGCGTCAACAGGAGGAGTACGAGGAGCGGCGGATCTGCTACGTGGCGCTCACGCGCGCCCGGCGCAACCTGTTCGTCTCCTCGGCCAACTGGTACGGGGAGACGCACCGTGCCAAGGGCGTGGGCGCTTTCTTCGTGGAGCTCAAGAAGTGGGCCGAGCGGTCGGGCGCGGAGATCACGTTCGAAGGCGGGGAGGGCGATGGGTCCGAGACCAACCCGCTCGAAGGCTACCGCCAGCGGTTCGTCAAGCCCTGGCCGGGTCCGGCGCGGCCGAAGGAACAGGACGAGGTGTTCGCAGAGGGCTGGCGACGAGCCGCCGCGGAGGCGGCGACGTCGGGGCACGTGAGCGAACACAACCTGGAAGCGCTCACCGGAGCCGAGCGGCGGGCCTTCGACGACGCGTCATCGGCGCGCCGTACGCTGGCCGAACATCTCGTGGCCCAGGAGTCCGCGATGGACGAAGCTCCCCCCGGCCCGTCCTCCGTCTCGGTCGGCGGGCTGATCGGCTACGCCCGCTGCCCGAAGCTCTACTACTGGTCCGCCGTCCAGCCGCTCCCGACGTTCGCGGGACCGAGCGCGCGGATCGGCACCGAGATCCATCGATGGATCGAGATGAAGTCCCGAGGGCAGGCGACCCTGCTCGAGGTGGAGGACGAGCCGGACGTGACCGCCGAGGAGCTGGCGGGGACCCCAGGCAGGCTCGAGGACCTGCGCCGGGCGTACCTTCGGAGCCGCTACGGAGACATGGTCCCGTTGTTCGCGGAGCGCCCGTTCCTGCTGCCGATCGAGGGCGTCACGATCAAGGGACGGATCGACGCGATCTATGGGGCGCCCGACGGCCCGTGGGAGGTCGTCGACTACAAGACGGGCCGTCTCCCCGCCGATGACGACCCGCTCGCCCGCGTGCAGCTCGACCTGTACGCGCTCGCGTGCATCGAGGTATGGCACAAGGCGCCGGAGGACCTCCGTCTCACGTACCTGTACCTGTCGTCGGGCGACGAGCGGTCGCACACGATCGACGACGTGGGCGCGATCCGCGAGCGCATCGGCGCATGGCTCCGCGGGATCGGCGCGGCCGAGTTCGAGCCGACGCCCGGCGAGCAGTGCCGTTGGTGCGACTTCCGACCGTTCTGTTCGGCGGGGCAGGCCTGGTTCGAGGCCAACGCCTCGAACTGAGGCGGCCAAGCCGGCTCAGCTCGACGCGAGCCGGTCGACCTCCTCGTCGAACGTCGCGTACGCCGCGGCCGGGTCCCACCCGCCCGTGATCCGCTCCGCCACGAAGCGCACCGAGAGGCCGAGCGCCGGCGCGCGGGAGAGCAGGGCCGCGCGGAACCACGCCGAGGAGCCAGGTTCGAGCACCACCTCGCCGCTCGTCCCCGGCCCGCGGAGCGACGCATCGTCCGTCACGACGGGGGTGGGCCGAAGGAGGTCGTTCAAGCCGGGAACCTCCTCGATGACCTCGAGCGACGGACGTCCGTTCGACCAGGTCGCGACGGCGACCAGATCCGGCTCCTCGGGGCGGTACAGCTCGGCTCGCACGAGGGGTCTCCGAGCGGTTACCCGCTCGCCGGCCGTTCCATCCGCCGCAGGAGCGCCGCCGCGTGCTTCAGCAGCCTCTGGGTGACCTTGGGCTCGGACTCGAGCAGCGAACGGAAGTCCTTCCTGGAGAGGGTGAGCGCGGTGAGCGGCGTCACGGTCATGACCGTCGCCGTCCTGGGCCCTCCGTCCATCAACGAGATCTCCCCGAAGAAGTCTCCCGGAAGCAGACGCGCGACGGTGCGGCCCTCCTTGTTCGCAACCTTCGCCTCGCCCTGGAGGATCACGTAGAACGTGTCGCCGGCTTCGCCGTTACGCACGACCGAGGCTCCTTCCATGAAGCGCTCTTCCTGCATCCGGTCGGCGAGGCGCCTGATGAACCGGGGCGGCAAGTCGGAGAACAGCGGAACCTGCGCGAGCGCGTCGCGCCCCTGCTTGGACACCTCGGATCGACTCCTTCCGACGATCGCGGCCCGCCCGGCGGCTCGGAGCCGGCTCGGGATGCGCAGCCTACCCCGAGCGCGACGGGGCTGTCGAAGCGTCACGAGGCGTGTCGGCGGGGACCGCTAGGGTGCGCCGAGCGTGTACCGATCGCACGATCATCCGAAAGGATCGGAACGATCGACAGGATCGAGGATCGGGTGGCCCGCCGATTCCTCCCCGGCGAGGTCATCGTGCACCAGGGTGACGCATCGACGTGCCTGTTCCTCGTCACCGGTGGCGCGGTGCGTCTCTCCTCGGTGACTCCGGGCGGCCGGGAAGTCGTCGTGGGGCTGCTGTGTCCCGGCGACGTCTTCGGCGAGTCGGCGCTGCTCGGCCAGGCGTCCCCCGTCGAGGCTCGGGCGGTCGGTCGGACCACGCTGGTCGCCGTGCCGCTCGCGTCGCTGCGTTCGTTGCTCGAACGTCACCCGGGCACCGCCGAACAGCTCCTCCGACTGATCGCCTACCGCCTGCATCGAACCTCGACCGCGCTGGAGGAGGCGCTTGCGGGCGACCTCCCGGCGAGGATCCTCGGCCGACTGCGCGAGCTCGCCGCCGGGCACGGCGTGCGGGAACCGAGTGGGGTCCGCCTCACGGTGCCGCTCACGCACGACGAACTGGCCAGGATGGTCGGCGCCGCGCGGGAGTCGGTCAGCCGGAGCGTCGGGACTCTGGCGGCGCGTGGTCTCGTGCGGTCGGACCGACGACGGCTGCTGATCGCCGAGCCGGTGGTGGAGGCACCGGAGGCGCGCGGTCGTGGCGCCTCGGGAGACGCCGAGCGCTAGTCCGACTCCTGGAGGACTGCCAGGCTGCACGAGTTGCAGAGACGCGCTCGGCCGCGCACCGGCCGACCACAACGCTCGCACTGCCTGGGTTCGATCCTGGACCACCGCACCTCGCCGTTCCTGGCGCGCTTGTCCACCCGCGCCTCGGACTCGAGCTTCAGCAGGTGCGCCAGCACCGAGCGCTCGGCGAGCGGGAGCAGCTCGGGGTCCACCTCGGCATAGATCGCCTCCGCCAATTCTGCCGGCGTCATCGACCCCTCCGCGAGCGCCGCGAGCACCTGTTCCTCCCGCATCCACCGGTGCTCCTGGTACTCCTCCAACTTGGCCGTGGCGTTGAGGGCCACCGGACCGTGTCCCGGGTAGATGGTTCGCGGGTGGAGCTCGAGCATCCGGCGCAACGAACGCAGGTAGGCCGTGAGATCTCCTTCCGGGGGGTCGATCACGCTGGTCCCCCGCCCGAGCACCGCATCCCCCGTGAACAGCGCACCCGATCCGCGCTCGAAGAACGCGAGGTGGTCCGCCGAATGCCCGGGCGTCGCGACGGCGACCAGCGCCGGACCGCCCGACTCGACGCGCTCGCCGTCGCGCAATCGCTCCATCCCCTCGGCCGGGCGAGCCGCGAGCAGGCGGGCACCGGTCCAGGACCCGAGCCGCAACGCTCCGGGCGCGTGATCGGGATGGTCGTGCGTGAGGACGATCACGCCCACACGGCCCGCGGTGCGCTCGACCTCGCGGAGGTGGTCGCGGATGTCGGGACCGGGGTCGATCACGGTCGCCGGCGCGTCGCCCACCACCCACGTGTTCGTCCCCTCGAGTTCGCGGATCCCCGGGTTCGGCGCGAGGACACGGATCACGCGCACGAGATCACTCCTGCCAGAACGTCGAGCGTGGCAGCCGGTCGAGCTCGTCGTCGTCGGGCTCGCGGGTCCGGATCCGAAGGGCGAGCAGCTCCTCCACGGATCCGCACCCCGCGAGCTCGTTCATCGTGAAGAACGTCGGCCAGTACAGGAGGCGACGTCCGGCCGTCCAGTCCTCGAGCAGCGCGCGAGGAGCGTTCCACCAGGCGGCCGCCGTCTCGACGCCGTCGGGTACCGGTTCGAGCGTCGTCGTCGCCCGGAGGGCGTAGAACCGGGTGTCGAACCGCACGGGGACCACGGGTGGCGCGATCCAGTGCGCGATCTCGGGGAGCTGCCCGGTCGACGGCGGAGCCGCATCCACCGTGTCCAGGGAGCCGCTCGCCGTGAGTCCGGCGGCCGTCAGCGCGAGCGAGACCTCCTCGACGAGCTCGCGCACCGCGCAGGCGCGACCGGCCTCCTCCGGCGTGCCGAACCACCGCTCGGCCAGATCCGCGTCGAGCCCGTCCGACGCGCCGCCGGGGAACGCCACGTAGCCGGGCAGGAAGCGATTCCGTGCGCTGCGCTCCAGCACCAGCACCTCGAACCCGTTGGGGCCGTCGCGCCCGACGACGACGGAGGCTGCGCTTCGGATCGTCTCGTCCATCGAGACGAATCCTCGCACGCGGCCCGAGGGGCGTGGTCGCGCACTAGGCTGGCCGCCGTGAGCGAGGACGTCGAAGCTCGCATCCGCCAAGCCGTCATGGACCACGGGCCGATCGGGTTCGACGAGTTCATGGAGCTGGCGCTCTACGGTCCCGGCGGGTTCTTCGAGGCGCCTCCGGTCGGAGCACGGGGTCACTTCGTGACCAGTCCGCACGTGCACCCGTTCGTGTTCTCCCACTGTCTGCGCGACGCGATGCTCGACGCGTGGCACGCCCTGGGCGAACCGGATCCGTTCCCGATCGTCGAGCTCGGCGCCGGCGACGGGACGCTCGCCGGATCGTTGCTCGAGGCCTTCGCCGAGCTCCCCCGGCCGCGGATCGAGTACACGGCGGTCGAGATCAGTCCCGGTTCGCGCGAGGCGCTCGAGGCGGGGGGCCTCCGAGCGGTCTCACGGCTCGAGGAGATCGACCCGTTCGAGGGCGTGGCGTTGGCGAACGAGCTGCTGGACAACCTCCCGTTCCTCCGCACGCGCGGCGTTCCGGCCGGCGTCGCGGAGGTCCGGATCGGGCTCGATGCAGACCGGCTCGTCGAGGTGGAAATGCCCTGGGAACGCGACGACCTTCCACCGCCGGCGCTCGAACGCGATCAGGAGACCACCGTCCCGGTCGGATCCTTCGAGCTCCTCGAGGAGCTCTCGGCCACGATGCGCCGCGGCTACGTGGTCCTGATCGACTACGGCACGGTGGACGCACCGGTCGGCCCCGCGCGCGGCTACGCCGACCAGCGGCTCGTGACCGATCTCCTGTCCGCCCCCGGCGACACCGACATCACGGCGGGAGTCGACGTGGCTCGAGTGGCGGCGCACGCGGAGCGTTTCGGCCTGCGGGCGTTCGAACCCATCGCCCAGGCCGACGCGCTGCCGAACCCTCGGTCACGACCGGTGGGAGCGGACGATGCGCGAGCTCCAGTCGGAGCTCCAACGGGCGGGCCGCGGCACCGAAGCGGTCCGCGTCTGGCAAGCGCGCAGCCGGGCGAGCCTGCTCGCCGAGCCCTCCGGGTTCGGCGGGTTCTGGTGGCTGGTGCTCGCGACCGACGGGCTGCCCGCACCCGATTGGCATGTTCAGGCCATTGCATTGACCGAACGAGCGAACCCTCGCTAGGTTCCAACGCGATGGCCTTCGCGGCGGGACGACGACGTTCGGGATCGATGGGGCTCGCAGTCCTCCTCAGCCTCATGCTCTTTGCGGCGGCCTGCACCGGCTCGGATCCGTCCACCCCGGGCAGCGCTCGCGCCGGCGAACCGGTGGACGAAGGTCTCGCCGAGGAGCTGGAGGAGCAAGCCGAGAAGACGGAGAAGCGACTCGAGGCACTGGAGGAGGCACGTGAGGCGGGCACCCTCGGGGTGACCGAGCCGATCGAGCGTCATCCCGCTCCGGGCTGGGCCGGCGAACGCGTCGTGCACCGCACCGGCGACGACTGGGAACCCGCGATCGCGGCGGATCCCAACCGGCCGTTCGTCTACCTCCTGCACAACCGGTACGGGGGCAAGGACGCGTGCGCGAACGACTGCCCCGACCCGGCGATGATCCTCCACGTCTCCAGGGACGGAGGCCGAACCTGGAAGCCCGAGCGGTACCTCTGCGTCTGCCGGGGCTGGAACGCGCAGTACGACCCCCTGATCGAGGTGGTTCCCGAGACCAGCGACGTGGTTGCGGTGTGGATGAACCAGTTCAAGATCCACTTCTCCCGTTCGACCGACCACGGCAGGACGTGGTCGAAGGCGGTCTTCGTCCACCCCGACGTGCGGTGGGGCGACAAGCCGAACTTCACCGTGAGCCCCGACGGTCAGGACGTGTACATCCATTTCAACGGGCCGTCAGGCGGCGACGCGTACGTCGCCGTGTCTCACGACGGCGGCGTGACGTGGTCGACGTCGAAGATCACGGAGACCGACCGCTACTACTTCTCGTACGGCACGGCCGTCCTACCCACCGGGCGCGTCGTGCTCACGCAGGTGAGCTTCTCCTACACCGGACCCGGCGGGGCCGCCGAAGGGGTCCAGCAGGTGCACGTGTTCACCTCCGACGACGACGGTGCGACCTGGTCCGAGCTCGTGCTGGAGGAACTCGAGCTCGGCGTCGAGTGCGTCTCCGAGGGCTGCTACGACGACTACTACGACAGCGGGCCGGCGCTCGCGGCCGACGAGAACGGCGATCTGGTCATCGTGTACAACGGCGCGAGCGCGCCGTTCGGACCTCAGACGGTCTTCGCTCGGTCCTCGACCGACGGCGGCACCACCTGGAGCGACGCGGTCACGTTGTCCAAGCCGGGCGTCAACTCGGCGTTCCCGGCTGCGGTCGGCGACGGAGACGACGGCGCACGCGTCTGGTACATGGTGCAACGCTCGGGGAAGTGGCAGGTCGTGTACCGCACGACGGGGGATCTGGGCCTGACGTGGGGCCCTCGCGAACGACTCTCTGATGCGGTCTCCGGCACCGCGTACAAGCATCGGCACGGGTTCAACGAGGTCTACGGCGACTACGGCGAGATCGCGATCACCAGCGAGGGGAACACGGTCGCGACGTGGGGTGAAGGGACGAGCTACGTCGGCCCGGGTGGGGTGTGGTTCAACCGGGAGCTCTGACGCCGTTCAGCGATCGACGTCGCCGACCACGAAGAAGATCGAGCCCAAGATCGCGATCAGGTCCGGCACGAGGGTGCCCGGCAGCATCGCCGGAAGCACCGAGATGTTCGAGAAGGACGCCGTCCGCATCTTCAGCCGGTACGGCTGCTTCTTGCCGTTGCCGACGAGGTAGTAGCCCATCAGGCCGAGCGGGTTCTCGGTCCGAACGTACACCTCACCCTCGAGCGACAGCTTCTTCGGCAGCTTGCCCGCGATGTACTGACCGGCGGGGAGGCGCTCCATACACTGCTCGATGATGTTGCAGGACTCGTGCATGCGCTGGACGAGCACCCACAAGCGGTCGAACGAGTCGCCGTTGCGCCCGATCGGGACCTGGAAGTCGACGTCGGCGTACCGCTCGTACGGCTCGTCCTTGCGGGGATCCATCGCGACGCCGCTCGCCTGCAGCGTCGGACCGGAGCAGCCGTAGGCGATCGCCGTCTCCGGTGGAAGGACGCCGATCCCCTTGGTCCTGGCGAACACGATCTCGTTGCCCATCACGAGGTTGTCGAAGTCCTTGAGCTTCTTCCGCACCGCCGCGAGGACCTCGGCCGACTGCTTCAGCCACCCGCGAGGGAGGTCGTCCTTCAGGCCGCCGGGACGGACGTAGGAGAAGTGCATCCTGGCGCCCGTGGCCGCCTCCATGAGCCCCTGGATCAGCTCGCGTTCGATGAACGCGTAGAAGATCGGCGTCATCGCGCCGAGCTCCAGCGGATAGGACCCGACGAACATCAGGTGGTTGAGCACCCGGTTCCATTCGGCGAGCATCGTCCGGATCCAGCTGGCGCGTTCGGGCACGTCGATCCCGGCGAGCTTCTCGACGGCCAAGATCCAGCCGAGCTCGTTGTTGAACGCCGACAGCCAGTCGTGCCGGTTCATCAGGACGAGGACCTGTCGTGTGTCGCGGTACTCGGCGAGCTTCTCGGCCGCCCGGTGCATGTAGCCGATGACGGGCTCGGCGCGGACGATCACCTCGCCGTCGAGCTCGAGGACGATCCGGAGCACGCCGTGGGTCGAGGGGTGCTGCGGCCCGATGTTGAGGATCATCTCCTCGGTCCGCAACGTGCCCGGTGGCACGACCTCGATGTCGACGCCTCCGCCGCGCACCATCCAGTTCTCGGCGGCGGCGGTGAAGGCGGCTCGCTCCTGGGTGTCCACCGATACTCATCCTGCCACGGAACCCCGGGAGCCGACCAACGCTCGCGGGGTCACCCACGCAGCCGGTAGTACGCTGACCCGCGCGATGGCCCCTGCCGAACGCACCCTCCCGGCGCAAGCCGGCCCGGCCAACGCCCGTCCGGCCAAGGACCACGAGCCGGGCGCCCGGCGCCGCATCCCGTCCGTCGATGCCCTGTTGCGTTCGGAGCCGGGGCGACGCGCGAGCGCGACGTTCGGCCGGCCGCTCGTCAAGCACGCGGTCTCGGTGGTCCTGGGTCGCGTTCGAGCCGACGCCGCCGACGGCGTGGAGCCGCCCGAGAACGAGGTGATCCTCGCGAGGGCGCTCCGCATCGCGTCGGACACGGCGACCGGGCTCGTCCGGACGATCAACGCCACCGGCGTGGTGCTGCACACGGGGCTCGGGCGAGCCCCGCTCCCCGAACGCGCCGCCAAGGCGGCGGAGCGGGCCGCGCAAGGCTACGTGGACCTTGAGATCGACCGCGACACCGGCGAACGGGGACGGCGATCGACGCGTTCGGAGCACCTGCTGGTGGCGCTGACCGGTGCCGAGGACGCCCTCGTCGTGAACAACGGAGCCGCGGCGCTGCTGCTCGCGCTCGCCGCCCTCGCGCGAGGCAAGCAGGTCGTGGTCTCGCGAGGCGAGCTGATCGAGATCGGCGGCGAGTTCAGGATCCCCGACATCCTCGCCGCGTCCGGCGCTCGGCTCGTCGAGGTCGGCACGACGAACCGGACCCGAACCTCGGACTACCGCGCCGCGGTCAACGACCGGACGGCGCTGCTGCTGAAGGTGCACCCGAGCAACTACCGCGTCGTGGGGTTCACCCAGGCCCCGTCCGTCGGCGAGCTCGCGACGCTCGCGCGCCGGTCGGGGATCCCGTTCGTCTACGACCTCGGCTCCGGCCTGCTCGACCGACCACCCGGCTGGATGAACAACGAGCCGAGCGCCTCGGCCGCGCTCGCCGAAGGGGCCGACGTGGTGATGTTCTCGGGCGACAAGCTCCTCGGGGGCCCGCAGGCCGGGATCGTGCTCGGCCGCGCCGAGCTCGTCGAACGCCTCCGGCGCCATCCCGTCGCCCGCGCGGTGCGCGTGGACAAGATGCAGGTGGCGGCGCTCGACGTGGTGCTGTCGTTGCACGCGGCGGAGCGGCGGGACGACCTTCCCGTCTGGAGGATGCTGCGGGAGTCCCCGACCGAGATCCGCCACCGGGCGGAGCTGCTCGCGCGAGCCCTCGACGGCGATCTCGAGGGTGCCCACGTCGTGGCCTGCGAGTCGACGGTCGGCGGCGGTTCGGTGCCGGGGACGCTCCTGCCGTCGTTCGCGGTCGAGGTCCGCGCGCCCGATCCGGGAGCGATGGCGGCGCGGCTCCGCGCCGGCTCGCCGACGGTCTTCTGCCGCGTCACCGATCGCGGCATCCTGCTCGATCTTCGAACCGTGGCGGGAGACGACCTGCCGGATCTCGTCCGGGCGGTTCGGTACGCGCTCGAGGGCGACGATCTGGCGGATGCCTGAACCGGCCGCAGTGCGGCTCGAGGGCGACCACGATCCTTCGCGTTCGGCCGGCGATCTCGTCATCGCGACCGCCGGGCACGTCGACCACGGCAAGTCGAGTCTGATCCGCCGGCTCACCGACATCGACCCCGACCGCCTTGCCGAGGAGAAGCGTCGCGGGCTCACGATCGAGCTCGGCTACGCGTGGTGCACGCTTCCGTCCGGCATCGAGGTCGGGTTCGTCGACGTGCCCGGGCACGAGCGGTTCGTTCGCACCATGCTCGCCGGCGTCGGCCCCGTCCGGTTGGTCCTGTTCGTGGTTGCGGCCGACGAGGGATGGAAGCCGCAGTCCGAAGAGCATCTCGCGATCGTGGACCTGCTCGGACTCGACGGCGCGCTCGTCGCGCTCACCAAGTCCGATCTCGTCGATCGGGAACGCATCGAGCAGGTGCGCGCCGAGATCGGCGAGCGAACACGAGGCACCGGGCTCGAAGGCGCACCGGTGATCGCGTGCTCGTCGGAGACCGGCGACGGGATCGACGAGCTCGCGGCCGCACTCGACGCGATGGTGACCCGCGCGCCGGAGCCCGAGCGCGACCGGCGCCCGCGACAGTTCGTCGACCGGGTGTTCAAGATCGCGGGGGCCGGGACCGTCGTGACGGGAACGCTGACCGGCGGACCGCTCGCCGTGGGCGACGAGGTGGAGATCCATCCGTCGGGAGCACGCGCGCGGGTTCGAGGTCTGCAGACGCACGGACGCACGATCGAGATCGCGCTGCCGGTCCGCCGACTGGCCACCAACCTCAGCCGGCGTCGAACGGTCTCGGATCGAGCGGGGCAGCGTCCTCTCGGCGCCGAACGCGTGGAGGACGACCCAGCAGATCGAGGTACGGATCCGACCGGTTCGAGGACTCACGCACCCGGTGACCGACCGCGGGGCGTTCACGTTCCACGCTGGCTCGGCCGAGCGGCCGGCGCGCGTTCGCCTCTACGGGGTTCGGGCGCTCCCCGCGGAGGGCGCGTTCGCGCGGATCGGTCTACGGGATCCGCTCGTGCTCGACGTGGACGATCGGTTCGTCCTTCGCGAGTCCGGACGTGGCGAGACCGTGGCCGGAGGTGTCGTGCTGGATCCCCACCCGCCGCGCCGCCCCGGCCCGGCAGGGGTGGAGCGCCTCGAGGCGCGCGCCCGAGCCGGACGAGGCGACCTGCCCTCGCTGGTGATTGGCGAGGGGGGCGCCGTTTCGAACGCCGATCTCGAGACGCTCGCCGGCCTCTCGCCGGACGACATCCCGGGGGCGAGACGTGTCGGGTCCTGGTGGGTGGCGGAGGCCCTGTACGGCGGGATCGCCGCGAGGGTGCAGGAACGGCTCGAGGCGTTCCACGCGGCCGAGCCGCTGGCTGCCGGCGAGGACGTGACGGCGATCCGAGCCGCGGTCGGAGCCTCGTTGGAACGCGCGCACGCGGCTGCCGATCCCGAGCTCGCGGACACGCTGATCGAGTCGCTCACGACGGAGGGTCTCCTCGCGCGCGAGGGAGCGCTCGTCCGGCTCGCGTCACACGCGTTGGCCGGCGCGGGCGACGAGGGTGCTCGTCTGATCGACGCCGTCCGCGACGGGGAGCCGACGCCTCCCACCGTGCCAGAACTCGCCGCAGCGGGCTTCCCGCGCGCGGTGATCGACGCGGTCGTCCGTTCCGGCGCGCTCGTGCGGATCTCGCCGGACCTCGTGCTCACGGCCGCGTTCGTCGAGCGGGCCGCCGAGGTGGTGCGTTCGGAGGCCGAGCGAGGCATCACCATCAGCGCGTTCCGCGAGCGGCTCGGGACCTCTCGGAAGTACGCGGTCCCGCTGATGGAGCATCTCGACCGGATCGGCGTGACGCGGCGTGTGGGAGACCTCCGTTTCGCGAGGGTCTCCACCTCTGGGCCGCCGCCCTAACGCGCGCCCTTAGGTCGCCGCCTCAGGCTCGATCAGCGCCGTGACGGCCACCTCGACCGACGCGCCGAGCGGCAGCTCGGAGACGCCGACCGCCGCCCGCGCATGCCGGCCCTCCTCGCCGAGGATCTCGACGAGGACGTCGCTCGCGCCGTTGGCCACCGCGGGTTGCTGCGTGAACCCGGGCGCGGAGGCGACGTAGACCGTGAGCTGGACGATCCCGCGGACGCGATCGAGGTCGCCCAGGGCCTCGCGGAGCGAGGCGAGCGCCTGCAGCGCGCATCGCCGTGCGCCCTCACGCGCCTCCTCGAGCGACACGTCCGCATCCACGCTGCCGGCGAGCAGGATCGCGCCGTCCTCCATCGGGATCTGTCCGGCCACGAACGCCAGCTCCCCGGCGGTCCGAACGGGAACGTAGGACGCGAGCGGCGCCACGGCAGGCGGCAGCTCGATCCCGAGCTCCACCAGGCGTTCCTCGAGCTTGGCCACGACCCCTCCGTCGGACGGAGGGGATGGTCGCAGAAAATCAGCCGGCTTGGAGCGCCCGTTGGCGCAGGAGCTGGCGGCGTTCGTACTCGTTCAGGCCGCCCCAGATGCCGTGAGCCTCCCGGATCCGGAGCGCGTACTCCAGACACGGATGGCGGACCGGGCACGTCGTGCAGATGGACTTGGCCTTGACCTCTCGCGCGGCCTTCTCCTCGCGCCGCTCGAAGTAGTTGGGCGCGAAGAACAGGGTGGAGTCGGTCCCACGGCACGCCGCCTCGAACTGCCACCCCCAGGTCCACTCCGAACGCATCCGTTCGGCCACGCCGGACGCCCCTCTCGATCCGCCACGGGCCCAGAGCCGTGCGGCTCCTCATGGGGCCCTCCGATAGGTCTTTCGTAACGAAACGTCTGAGAGATTCCGAAGGTGCGCCTCGGAGCCACATCCGACGAGGAATCTCACGGATCCGTGCCTGGCGCGGGCCGTTCAGGAGTCGGGTGGCGCGTCCGGGCCGGCCCTGGTATCCGGCGGTTCCGGCGACACGCGCAGGACCAGGCCGTCGACGCCTCGAACACGGACGCGGGTCCCTGCCGGGATGGGCCCGTCCGCGCTCCGACCGCGCCAGACGGCCCCCTTCACGTGCACCGACCCCTCGGGGTTGAGCTCTCCCCGGGTCTCGCCCACCAGCCCGACGAGCCCGCGCTGGGTCGAGGTGAGACGGTCGCGGGCCTGGATGGCCACCGTGAGGGCGAACCCCCAGAACAGGATCGCTCCGACGGCGAAGGAACCGATGAGCCACGGGGAGACGTCGATCGCGTCCGAGACCCCGCCGAAGACGAGCACCGACCCCACGACGAAGCTCACCCATCCCACGGCGGTGAGGACCCCGAGGCGGCGGAGACGAGCGTCGAGCGTCATCAGCCCCAACCCGGCGACCAGCAGAGCGAGACCGAGCACCGAGAACGGCACCACGCTCAGCCCGTAGATCGCGAGCGCCAGCATGCCGATCCCCGCGAACCCTGCGAACCCGAAGCCCGGCTGCGTGATCTCGAACGCGAGTGCGGCGATCCCGAGCACCAGCAGGACGTAGATCCACGTAGGAGATGCCGCGGCGTGCAGCGTCCGGTCGATCGGTCCGAGCTCCGTGAATCGAACCGTCACCGGCTCGTCGCTCGGGTCGGTCGCGATCTCCGTCCGCAACACCACCTCGCCCGCCGCGGTCTCGACCGTCCGCCCGTTCACCTCGGCGAGCAGATCGGTGATCGACGTGGCGGCCACCTCGGCGATATTCGCGTCGAGCGCCGCCTGTGCCGGGACCGGCTCGTCGGGGAATCCGACCGGCGTCGGACGCCCGCGCTCCTCGACCCAACCGGTCGCCAGGCTCTCGATCTCGGCTCGTGAAGGTCCGATGTCTTCCGCCAGGTCGAGCGGCTCGAGCGGGCCGACGCCGGCGCCCGGCGCGACCGCGCCGAGCGCCGCCGCGTACAGCAACAGGAGCCCGGTGCCCGCCGCCTTGGCCGGCGCCGGCCCCACCCAGACGATCACCGGAACGGTCGCGTCGTGGATGCGCTCGGCGAGGGCGACCGGATCCACGTCGAGGGTTCCGGCGCTGTCGAGCTGGAGCACGAGGGTCGAACCTGTCGCCTCGGCGTCCTCGATCGAGTCCCGGATGTAGGAGGCGAGCGTCCCGTCGATCGAACCGTCGGCCTCCGCGACGAGCACCGACGGTGACTCCGGCTGCGCGAGGGCCGCGGGTGCGGTCAGGGCGATCAGGCCTCCGACCAGCATGAACGAGGCGGCACGGCGCATGGACGTTGCCCATCGTACCGGGGTCACCGGGCTATCCTGAGGCCCCGATGCAGGCTCCCCCCCGTCGCCGAGCACGACCCGCGAAGCCGTGGCCTCCCCGTGAGGACGGACGACCCACCGAGCTGCGGCCCCGCACGGTCATCGCGCCGCTCATCCCGTTCCTGCTCGTCCTCGTCCTGGCGGCCTCCGCGGCGCTGGTCGCCCTGTCGTTGCTGCCGATCTTCGGAGCGGCCGGGGCCGGCGTGAACGCGTTCCGCGAGCGCCTCGACGCCGCCGGCGTCGGACGGGTGCGGATCCCCGAGTTCCCGGAGACCTCGACGATCTACGCCGCCGACGGCTCCGTGCTCGCGGAGATCTTCCTCGACGAGAACCGCGAGTACGTGAAGATCCAGAACATCGCGCAGGTCGCACAGGACGCGGTGATCGCGATCGAGGACGACTCCTTCTACGAGCACGGCGCGCTCAACTTCCCGTCGCTGATCCGCGCGGCGATCGCGAACCTCGCCGCCGGCGAGATCGAGCAGGGCGGCTCGACCCTCACGCAGCAGCTCGTCAAGAACGTGCTGATCGAGTCGCCGGAACAGACCTTCGCGCGCAAGTTCCAGGAGGCCGCGCTCGCGATCAGGCTCGAACGGAGGTACACGAAGGACGAGATCCTCGAGCTCTACATGAACGAGGCCTACTACGGGAACGGCGCCTACGGGATCGAGAAGGCCGCCGAGACGTACTTCGATACCCGGGCGAGCGATCTGTCGCTCCGCCAAGCGGCGCTGTTGGCCGGGGTCATCCGGGCACCGGGCTCGTACGACCCCGTGACGAGACCGGAGGCGGCGGCGGCTCGCCGGAACCTGGTCTTGGATCGGATGGCCGAGCTCGGGTGGGCCGACCCCGCGAAGGTCGCGAAGGCGAAGGCGAGCAAGCTCGGGATCGCGGACGACGTCGGTGCGTTCGAGAGGAAGGTCGAGCCGTTCTTCGTGTATTACATCCGCAGCCTGATCCTCGAGAACCGGGACGGCGAGTTCGACGCGTTCGGGAACACGTACGAGCAGCGTGTCCGGACCCTGTACCAGGGCGGGCTCGAGATCTACACCTCCCTCGACCCGAACTGGCAGCGGTACGCCCAGGACGCCGTGAACGCGAGCCCCCACATCCACGACGCGAAGAGAAGTCCGGACACGTCGCTGGTGTCCGTGCGGGCGACCGACGGAGCCATCAAGGCGATGCTGTCGGGCAAGAACTACGAGCGGGACCAGCTCGACCTCGTCTGGCGGGGAACCCGTCAGACGGGCTCGGCCTTCAAGCCGTTCACGCTGGTCGCGGCGTTCGAGCACGGCTTCCCCCAAGGCAAGGTGTACTCGTCGGCATCGCCCAACTGCGGCCTGCCCGGCTGGATCAGCGCGGACGGGTGCGTGAGCAACGCCGAGGGCGGCGGCGACGCAGGCTACATGGACCTGTGGCGCGCCACGGAGAACTCGGTCAACGTCGTGTTCGCGCAACTCGCGCTCGACGTCGGCCCTCAGAGGATCGTCGACGCCGCGCGTCGGATGGGGATCACCGTGGGGATGGACGCGGTGCCGGCGATCACCCTCGGCGTCGAGGAGGTCCCGACGATGGACATGGCCTCGGCGTACGCCACGCTCGCGAACGACGGGGTCAGGTGCGACGCCTGGGCGGTCCGCAAGGTGGAGTACGCGGGCGTGCCCAAGACCGCGCCGAAGGACGAACGCCTCCTGTACCGGCACGAGCCCAGGTGCAAGCAGGTGATCGAACCCGAGATCGCCCACCTCGTCACGGCCATGCTGCAACGGGTCGTGTGCTGCGGCACCGGCGAGGCTGCGCTCCTGCCGGGACGCCCCGTAGCCGGCAAGACGGGCACCGCGCAGGACTACACGAACGTGTACTTCGCCGGCTACACGCCCCAGGTGTCGACCGCGGTCTGGGTCGGTTTCTCGCAGGGCCAGCGGCCCATGGACTCCTACTACGGCACGTCGGTGTTCGGCGGCACGGTCGCCGCGCCGATCTGGCAGGACTTCATGGTCCGCGCGATGGAGGGGTTCCCGGTCGAGGGGTTCGAACCGCCTCCGCCGCCCGAGAGCGGCGGGGTCCCGGACGTGGTCGGACTGAAGCTCGAGCAGGCCGAACGGATCCTGGTGAACGCGAACTTCACGCCGATCGCCGAGATGGTGCTGTCGTTCGAGCCCGCCGGAACGGTCCTGGCGCAGGCGCCCGGCGGCGGGTCCCGCGTTCGCCTGGGCAGCGCCGTGAACCTGACCGTGAGCAACGGCAAGGGCGAACCGGTCGTCGTGCCCGAGGTGACGGACCTCAGAGAGGCCAAGGCGATCGACCGGCTCGCCGAGCTCGACCTGTTCGCCGAGATCGTGATCGTCCCCGTGAACCGGAAGGGACTCGACGGCATCGTGGTGCAGCAGATCCCGAGCGGCAACGGCACGAAGCTCGTCGACCCGGGCTCGACGGTCACCTTGTTCGTCGGCGACTTCGAGGGCGGCGGTGACGGCGGCGGTGGCAACGGCGACGGTGACGGGAACGGCGGGGGAGACGGCGACAACGGCGGCGGGAACAGCGGCGACGGCGGCGGTGGTGGTGGTGGCGGCGGCGGGAACGGCGGCGGCGGGAACGGCGGCGGCGGCGGGAACGGCGGAGGGGACGACGACCTGGTCTCGCTCGCAGCCCGTGTCCCGCGACGGCTCTTCTAGCCTGCCAGGCGGTCCCCGACCTTCTTCTGAACCACGGCTCCGTCCACCTTCCCCTTCGCTTTCGACATGACGGCCCCCATCACCCTGCCCATCTCCTTGGGCGACGTCGCTCCGGTGGCAACGATCGCTTCGTCGATCAGGGCATCGACCTCGTCCTCGGAGAGCTGTTCGGGCGCGAAGGCCTGGAGGACGTCTCGTTCGGTTCGCTCCTTGTCGGCGAGCTCGGTCCTGCCGGCCGCCTCGAACGCCTCGATCGCCTCCGTCCGGCGTTTGACCTCCTTGCCGGCGACCTCGCGGACCTCCTCGTCGGTGAGCTCGTGGCGCAGGTCCTTCTCCCGGTTCGTGATGGCGGCCGTGAGCATCCGAAGCGCACCCAACCGGACCTTGTCGCCGGCCTTCAACGCGGCGGTCATCTGCTCGCGCACCGCACCCTTCAGCGTGGGATCGCCCACGTAGACTCGCCTCCCGTGTTCCCCGTGATCCTCGTCGCGCTGGGCGTCGCGTGCGTTCTGTGCATCGCCTACGGCGTCGTCGTCGAGCGCCGCGCGTACCGTCTCGTGCACCGCGACCTGGCCATCCTACCGAGCACGGGTCCGGCGACCCTCACGCTCCTGCACCTGTCGGACATCCACTTCGTCCGCAGCGATCCTCGGAAGGCGGCGTTCATCGCGTCGCTCCCCCACCCGGACGTGACCGTCGTGACCGGCGACCTCCTGGCGGAGCCGGAAGCCGTCGAGACCGTCGTCGAGGCCCTCCGCCCGGTGCGGGGGAGACACGCCTCGTGGTTCGTCCTCGGTTCGAACGACTACTACGTCCCGCGGCTCATGAATCCGTTCCGGTACTTCGTCCCTGCGCGCAAGCGCAGGCGCCGTCGCGCACCGCAGGGCCGCTCGACCGAGATGCGGGCGCTGCTCGCAGCGGACGGCTGGCGCGACCTGTCGAACGTACGGGACGAGGTCGAGCTCGACGGGCTGCCCGTGGAGCTCCTGGGGCTCGACGACTCGCACATCGCCCGGCAGGACCTCCGACTCGTGCCGCGCGAGTCCCCCGAGCGGTTCGGCATCGCCGTGATGCATTCGCCTGACTCCGCGCCGGAGGCCGTCGCGTGCGGCTACCCGCTCGTGGTGGCCGGGCACACGCACGGTGGGCAGGTCCGGATGCCGTTCGTCGGGGCGCTCGTGACGAACTCGGATCTGCCCCGACGCCTGGCGTCGGGGATGATCAGGATCGGCCGATCGTTCGTCCACGTCTCACCCGGACTCGGCACGAGCAAGTTCGCGCCGTTCCGGTTCCTCTGCCCACCCGAGGCGACCGTGCTCGAGCTCCGGCGAGCCCCGCACGCGGGGCTCGCGCCACGGTCAGGCGGGCGAGGAGCTCAACCGCAGAAGTAGCACCAGTTCTCGGTGTCGATGCCGTGCCACGGCGGCACCACCACGCGACGATGTCCGGGCTTGCCGCGGAGCTTGATCAAGCGGTCCTCGATGTTGTTGTCGGTGGACGACTCGAAGATCGAACCGGTGGGGTTCACGTGCACACGGACGAAGTACGTCCCGTTCGGCAAGCCCGTGATGTCGAACGCCTGCCCACGCACGGACTGCGAGTACGTGTCGCCCCAACCGACGTCGAGCACCTCGCGGATCCACAGCGCGCCGGGTCCACCGCACGAGGTGGACAGGTCCTGACCGAATCCCGACCCAGTTCGCGTTCGGGACCGTGAGGTCGATGGCGTCGGTGTTGACCAGGCACCAGGACTGCTTGCCGCTCGCAACCACCTCGGACGATCCGGCATCAAGGAGGGAGTACCGCGTGAACTCCTCGAAGTGCCAGTGGTTGTGTCCGCCGCCTGCATGGAACTCGAGCTCGCCGATCAACGCTCGGCCGGTAGGGAGACCGTCCTCGTCGATGAAGTACTGGAACCCGTCCATCGAGTCGTCGTTCGGTCCTCTGAAGCCCTCGACCACGAACGTGGCCGGCCCCTCGTTCCACTCGGTGGAATTGAACGCCAGGTAGTCGTGCCCCTTCCGTGAGTAGGTGCTCATCCCCCAACCGGGGAGCGCGACGAGGTCGGGCAGCGTCTCCGGATCCGGGTTCGTCACGTCGGGCGTCGGCGCGAAGGGGACGGACGCTTGGGCGGCGGACTCGGTGGCCCGATGGTGGTGCCCACCGCGAGCGACCACGGTGACGTCGATCTCGGCCACGGCGTCGCTGCTCGGGATCTGGAGGAGACTCGCCCACTCGGGATCGATCCTGAACGTGATCGTGTAGCGATGGCGTGGGGCGCGGAACCTGAGCGAGACGTAGTCGCCGAGGAGACCGCTCGCCCACCCCTCGTCGATGCCCCAGACCTGCCCCTTCACGAAGGGGCCACCGCCGCAGAAGTACGGGTACCGCGGATTGAGCGTGCTCTCGTCGGACAGTCGCTGGCGCAGATAGCCGTTCGGGCAGTAGTCGACGGTCCGCGAAGCCACGACCCGGCCGCGTGCGTCGGAGATCTCGTAGTGGGCGAAGTCCGCGAGCCCGGACACGCCGTCCACCATGCCGATCGGCAAGGTGCGGAGGGTCGTGCCGGTAAGGGCATCGACCTGGGTGAGCGCCAGCGGTGTGTCGTAGTCGGGGCGACTGAGCCACAGTTCGAAATCGCCCGTCACGGGCGTGACCCAGACCCCGGGGTCGAGCTGAGCGAAGCCCTGCCGGTTCCGGTGGACCGTGATCTCCGAGGTGGCCGTGAAGATCTTCAGGGTCGGGGCATCGACGGCCTCGACCGGCGCGGCGAACAACGTGAGCACCATCGCGACGGCGAGGGCGAGCGGAACCAGCGGACGGGCGCGGGGCCCAGCGGTCATCGGAAGCCTCCTCGGTAAGCGCGGGTAGGGCCGGAGCATCCTATGCCTTCAAGACGCGAGCGGACGCCCGGACGTTCCACGAGACGCAGGCGTGTTAGAGATCAGCGTTCGGCGACCGCGCGTTCGAACACGCCCTCGTAGCCGGCCACCATCGCTTCCTTCGAGAACAGTCGCTGGACGCGGTCCCGACACGCCAGCGGATCGATCTCGGAGAGGCGCGAGAGGCGTTCGGCAGCCAGGCCCGGATAGTCCTCGACGTCGACGATCCACCCGGTCACGCCGTCGTCGACGACCTCCGGCACCGATCCGCGCGGGGTCGCGATGACCGGCGTCCCGCAGGCCATCGCCTCGGTCATCACGAGCCCGAACGGCTCCGGCCAGTCGATCGGGAACAGGACGGCCTTGGCCCGACGCAGCAGGTCCACCTTGTCCTCCTGGGAGAGCTCACCCATCACCTCGAAGTCGGAGGGCAGCACCGGCTTGACGTTCTCCTCCCACTCCTTCTCCTCGAGGGGATGCGCGATCTTCACCGCGGAGACGAGACGCTCACCCGCCGTCTTCGCCGCGTCGACGGCCCGCCGCCACCCCTTCTCCGGGGCGGCGCGACCGAGGAACAGGACGAAGTCCTCCTTGTCCCGTTGAAGCGAGTACACGCTCATGTCGATCCCGTTGTAGACGACGCCCCCGTACCGCAGGTCCTCGTCGAACCGCCGCTGCGCCTCGCTGATCGCGACGAACCAGACCCGCTGCGCGACGAGCGAGTACAGGCGTTTCATCTCCGGCACGAACGAACCGTGAAGCGTGTGGACCGTCGGGATCCCCGTCCCGACGGCGCCCGCGAGCGCCGAGAATGGCGTGTGGACGTGCAGGACGTCGAAGCGTTCCCGCGCGTCGGCGAGGCTGAACAACGTGTGGGTCGTGTCCAGCACGATGTCGTTGATCGCCGCGGAGCCGGGTGCCTGCTCGTAGACGAACTCGAGGTTGGCCTTGGTCCTCGAGTCGCCGGTCGCGAACAGGGTCACGTCGTGCCCGGCCTCTGCGAGCCCGTCGGCGAGCAGCGCCACGACCCATTCGATCCCGCCGTAGCCCCTCGGCGGGACGGCCAGCCAGGGTGGGCAGATCTGGGCAATCCTCACGTGTTCCCCGCCTTCCCGGCCTCGCCCGACCTCGCAGCGCGCTCCGGAGCCGAGATGCTACCCGGCGGTCAGAACGCCGAGGTCGGGGCCCGCGTGAGAGCCGCTAGAATCCCGAGCACGGGACGTAGCGCAGCTTGGTAGCGCGCAGCGTTCGGGACGCTGAGGTCGCGGGTTCAAATCCCGCCGTCCCGACCACAGCACGAGAAAACTTTCCACGAGCACTTGCGTGGGCGCCGAAAAGGCCGATACAAACGTTCAGTGCGGCTGTTTGACGATGCCCGGGAGGCTCGATAGCCTGCTCGCCGGGCTGTCGGTAGGCAGCCCGTTCCCATGCCCGGAGGATGATGACCGGTAGGCGCAGGCACATGGCGGCACGGCTCGCGATGGCCGTGCTCATCGCTTCCTCGGCGATCATCGGTGCGGCGACCATCTCCTCAGCGGCCCCCAGCCGTGAGGAGGTCCAACAGGCCAAGGCTCGCCTCGACCAGCTGAACCAGGAGCTCTCGCTCCTCGTCGAGCGCTACAACCAGGCGCAGATCCGGCTCCAGGAGGTCCAGGGCAGGCTCGTCGAGGTCCGCGAGCAGGCCGAGCAGGCGCAAGCCAAGGCCGACCGGGCGATCGCCAGCCTGAACGCGAGCGCGGCGCGGGCCTACCAGGGTGTGGGCTCGCAGATCGCGACCCTGTTCGAGGCCACGTCCATGGCCGATTTCTCCGACCGGCTCGAGTTCATCGGGAGCATCGCCCAGGCCGACAGCGACTTGGCGCTCGGAGCCGAGCTCGCCAGGCAGGAGGCTCGGTGGACGGCCGAAGAGCTCGCCGCGACCGTCGAGGAGCGCCAGGACCTGCTGGCGGAGATCGCGCGCGACCGCGAGACGATCGAGTCCCGGATCGACGAGGCTCGGGACCTCTACGAGACGCTCGACCGGGAGTTCCAGGAGGCGCTGGCCGCCCAGCGGGCGGCCGCGGCGGCTGCGGCCGCAGCGGCGGCGAACGCCGACGACGGAACAGACGGTGGGACCGGCGGGAGCACCCCGTCGCCGATCCCGCCGCCGCCGGCTCCGAGCGGAGGAGCGTCCGCGGCGGTCTCGGCCGCGTACTCGGCGATCGGGACGCCCTACGTGTTCGGCGGCTCGAGCCCGGAGAGCGGCTTCGACTGCTCGGGCCTGACCATGTGGGCATGGGCGCACGCGGGCGTGTCCTTGCCCCACTCCTCCGCCGCGCAGTACGCCTCGCTCCCGCACGTCGCCCAGTCGGACGTGCAGCCGGGCGACCTCCTGTTCTTCTACAGCCCGATCTCGCACGTCGCGATGTACGTCGGCGGGGGCCAGATGATCCACGCATCACACCCGGGGGTTCCGGTCGCCGTGGTCTCGGTCTACTGGGACAGCTTCGTCGGCGCGGCTCGACCCGGCTGACCCTTAAGAAGTCGCACCCAGATCCGCGAGCCGCGTGTCGGCCTGTTGCACCAGCGGGTCGTTCCCGATCTCCACGGCGGCGGCCCGAGCCTGCAACAACAGCTCGCGCGCCTGCTCCCGGCGGACGTCCTGCTTGCCCGCGGTCGCGTACTTCAGCTTCTCGTCGGCCTTGACGATCAGCTCGAAGATCTCCTGAGGTTCCATCATGCCCCCGCCGCCGACGCCATCATGTGCATGGGCTTGGCGTCCTGGGCCTCGAGGAACATGCGGATCCCGATCGCGGCCGCCGCGCCCTCCCCAACCGCCGACGCGAGCTGTTGCGTCGACCCTGAGCGCACGTCTCCGGCGGCGAACACGCCCGGCATGCTGATCTGCAGCCCCATGTCGGTCAGCGCGAGCCCCCGGTCGTCGAGGTCGACGGAACCCTTCACGAACTCGGTGTTCGGATCGAGCCCGACGAACACGAAGCAACCGGCCGGGTGCAACTCCTCGCGTTCGCCGGTCCCGCGATCTTCGAGGACGATCGCGCCGAGCTTGCCGCTCCCATCGTCCTTCGGCCTGAACTCCACGACCTCCCGGTTGAGGAGCACCTCCATCGACGGGGTCATCGCCACCTTGTCCTGAAGGAGCTTGTTCGCGGTGAGGCGCTCGCCCCGCTGCACGATCGTAACCCTGTCGACGAACTGGGTGAGGAACAACCCCTCCTCCAGCCCGCTGTTGCCGCCGCCGAGCACGATCAACTGGCTCGCGCCCCGGTAGAACGGGCCGTCGCACGTGGCGCAGAAGTGGATCCCGGCTCCGATCAGGTCCTCCTCGCCGGGAGCGTTGGTCCGGCGATAGGTGGACCCCGTGGCGACGAGCGCCGCGCGCGAGTGGTAGTGGTCGCCGGTCGCGGTCTCGACGTCGACCTCCTCGCCGTCGCTCGTGATCGACTTCACGGAGACGGCCTGGAGCATCTCGACGCCGTTGCGCTGGGCCTGCTGGACGATCCGGTCGGCGAGCTCGGCGCCTCCGATCCCCTCGGGGAAGCCCGGATAGTTGTCGAGCCGTTCGGTGACGCCCGCCTGACCACCCAGCCCTTTGCTGTCGATGACGAGCGTCTGCAGGTTCTCCCGCGCGGCGTAGATGGAGGTGGTGAGCCCGGCCGGGCCGCCGCCGACGATGACGAGGTCGTAGACGTGCATCATGGCCATCCGCTCGAGCCCGATCTTCTCGGCGAGCTCCTCGTTGGACGGTTCGGACAGATGGGAGTCGTCGGGGAAGATGATCGTCGGGATGATGTTGTTGCCGTCGTTCCGCTCCTGGACGACGCGAACCCCGTCGGGGTCGGACTCGATGTCGTGCCATTCGAACGAGATCCGCTGATCGCCGAGGAACCGTTTGGCGCGCCGGCAGTCGGGGCACCAGCTCGCGCCGTAGACCTTGATGACCTCGTCCATCGCCGTCTCCTTCCCTCGGACCCGCGCGTTCCGAGCCGTCCGGCGCCCGCCGGCACGAGGCTCGGCCGAGCGCCGGCCACACCGCTAGGGCAGACTACGCCCGTGCCGAACGACGTCCTGCTCGCCCCCTCGATCCTGGCCGCCGACTACGCGATCCTCGCCGAACAGGTCGCCTCGGTGCGCGCCGAATCCGACTGGCTGCACGTCGACCTCATGGATGGCCACTTCGTTCCGAACCTGTCGATCGGGCCTCCGGTCGTGGCCTCGCTCGGCAAGCACACGGACCTGTTCCTGGATTGCCACCTGATGGTCACCGATCCGGGGATGTGGCTCGAGCCGCTCGCGGAGGCGGGCGCCGGTCTGTGCAGCGTGCACGTCGAGCTCGGAGATCCCACGGCGTTGCTCGTTCGGATCCGCGAGCTCGGGATGCAGGCCGGGGTGGTGGTCGACGGGCCGACGGCGTTCGAGACGGTCGAACCGTACCTGGACGAACGGATCGACCTCCTGCTGGTCATGACGATCAAGGCCGGGTTCGGAGGGCAGGCGTTCGAGCCCGAACATCTCGAGAAGGTGCGCCGGGCGCGCGAACTCCGGGACGTGCGCGGACTCGGCTTCCGGATCCAGGTCGACGGCGGCATCGATCCGCAGACGGCCCGCGACGCGGTCGCGGCGGGAGCCGACGTGCTGGTGGCCGGCAGCGCGATCTTCTGGGCGCCGGACCCTGCCGCAGCCGCGAGGTCGATCAGGGCAGCCGCAGGGGTCTGACGATCCGCGCACACGGCCCGGCGCCTCGACTCGCCGGAGCGGGAGAGGCTACGGTTGATGCCCGCATCCGAGGGGAGCGACGGATCGAACCGCTGCAGGAACTCCTGGGGGCCGGCCGAGAGCGACAGAGCATGGTGCCCTCGACGATGCTCGCCCCGGTGACCGAACGCCTCCAACGGATGGACGCCGATCGGATCGTCGAACGGATCTGGCGCAAGGACCATACGGTCTGGAAGGACGACCCGACCGAGATCACGAACCGGCTCGGCTGGCTGACGGTCGTGAACCTCATGCACGAGCGGGCCTTCGAGCTCGACGCGTTCGCGAGGCAGGCCGAAGCCGACGGGTTCGAGACCGCGGTGCTGCTCGGGATGGGAGGCTCGAGCCTCGCACCCGAGGTGTTCATGACGACGTTCGGAGCCGCCGAGGGCGCGCTCGAGCTCATCGTGCTCGACACGACGCACCCCGCGACGATCGAGCGGGTCACGAGCGACCTCGAGCTGCCGAAGACGCTGTTCATCGTCGCCAGCAAGTCGGGCGGCACCACCGAGACGCTCAGCCACTTCGCGCACTTCTGGGAGGCGACGCCGAACGGGTCCCAGTTCGTCGCGATCACCGACCCGGGAACGTCGCTCGAGACGCTCGCGCGCGAGCATGGGTTCCGTGCGGTGTTCGCGAACCCCGACGACATCGGCGGGCGCTACTCCGCGCTCTCCTATTTCGGGCTCGTGCCCGCCGCGCTGATCGGCGCGCCGCTCCATGAGGTGCTCGAACGCGCCGAGGAGATGCAGACCGCGTCCGAACGCATCGTGCCGGCGGCGCAGAGCCCCGGGGCGACGCTCGGGGCGCTGATGGGCGAGTCGGCGAAGGCCGGCCGCGACAAGCTCACGCTCGCGCTGCCCGCCGGAGATCGCGAGCTTCGGCACCTGGGTCGAGCAGTTGATCGCCGAGTCCACCGGCAAGGAGGACAAGGGGATCGTCCCCGTGGTGGGCGAGCCGCTCGCCGCGCCAGACGTGTACGGACGGGATCGGCTGTTCGTCGCGATCGGCGAGCACGAGGGCGTCGACGCGCTCGAGAACGTGGGGCACCCGGTCGCGCGGATCGCGTTCGAGGACCGTGAGCAGATCGGCGGCGAGTTCTTCCGCTGGGAGATGGCGACCGCGGTCGCCGGCCACGTGCTCGGGATCAACCCGTTCGACCAGCCGAACGTGCAGGAGGCGAAGGACGCGACCAAGGAGATCCTCGCCTCCGGCTCGGTCGATGATCCGGGGTTCGACGACCTCGGCGTGCTGCTGAAGCAGGTCGGCGAGGGCGACTACGTGGCGATCCTCGCGTACCTGGACCGGACCTCGGAGACCGAGCACGAGATCGAACGCGCTCGTCTGGCGATCCGCGATCGGTACAAGGTCGCGACCACCACGGGGTTCGGACCGCGGTTCCTGCACTCGACCGGACAACTGCACAAGGGCGGCGCGAACAACGGTCTGTTCATCCAGGTCGTGGATCCCGGACGGTCGGTCGACCTGCCCGTGCCCGGCCAGCAGTACACGTTCGGGACGCTGATCGACGCGCAAGCGCTCGGCGACCTGCGGTCGCTCCGCAACCGCGGACGGCGTGTCGCGCGCGTCACGCTCGACCAACTGACGGAGGTGGTCTGATGCAGCTCGGCATGGTCGGTCTCGGCCGGATGGGCGCGAACCTCTCCCGCCGGCTGATGCGCGCCGGTCACGAGGTCGTCGTCTACGACGTGAACGCCGACTCGGTTCGACAGCTCGAGAGCGAAGGCTCGATCGGGACCGGCTCGCTCGAGGACTTCGTGAGCAAGCTGTCGAAGCCGCGCGCGGCGTGGGTGATGGTGCCGGCGGCGTTCGCCGAGCAGACGACCGACGCGCTCGCCGAGCTGATGGAGCCGGACGACGTCGTGATCGACGGCGGGAACTCGTACTACCGCGACGACATCGACCGCGCCGAGCGCTACGCGGAGAAGGGCGTGCACTTCGTCGACGTCGGGACGAGCGGCGGCGTGTTCGGCCTCGAGCGCGGGTTCTGCCTGATGATCGGCGGGGAGGACGAGGTCGTTCAGCGTCTCGACCCGATCTTCGCGACGATCGCGCCGGGCGTCGAGACGGCGCCGAGGACGCCGGGGCGCTCGGACTCGAACGCCTCCACGGCGGAGGCTGGGTACCTGCACTGCGGCCCGCCCGGAGCGGGTCACTTCGTGAAGATGGTCCACAACGGGATCGAGTACGGGCTCATGGCCGCATACGCCGAGGGCCTGAACGTCCTGAAGCACGCGGGTGTCGGCGCCTCCGAACAGGTCGCCGACGCAGAGACGACGCCGCTCCGTGACCCGAAGTACTACCGCTACGACCTCGACATCACCGAGATCGCCGAGGTGTGGCGGCGCGGGAGCGTCGTCGCGTCGTGGCTGCTCGATCTCACGGCCGCGGCGCTCGTCGAGGACCCGCGGCTCGAGCGGTTCTCCGGCCGCGTGAGCGACTCGGGTGAGGGTCGCTGGACGGTGCTCGCCGCGGTCGACGAGGGCGTTCCGGTGCACGTGCTCTCCGCGTCGCTGTTCGACCGGTTCGAGTCACGCGCCGAAGCCGAGTACGCGAACCGCATCCTGTCGGCGATGCGCAGGCAGTTCGGAGGTCATGCCGAGCAGCCGGGATGAGTCCATCCGGTGGAGGTGGTCATGCCGTGAGCCGCGAACCGACGTCCGAGTCGCTCCCGCTGCCGGTCGAGTACGGCAAGGCGACCAAGCCGATGGCCTGGCCGGAGGCTGATCGACTCCTCGCCGAGTCCCGCGTCTACTGGATCGGGAGCGTTCGGCCCGACGGACGGCCGCACGTCGTCCCGAGCGACGGGATCTGGCTCGACGACGCCCTGTACTTTGGCGGGAGCGAAGCGACGGTGCACATGCGGAACGTCCGATCGAACGGGAACGCGGTCGCCCACGTCGGCGATGGCCTGCAGGCCGCCGTCATCGTCGAGGGGGCCGTGGCGCACGAGATACCGGAGCTATCGACAGCGGAACGATTGGCCGAGGCCAACAACACGAAGTACGCAGACTATGGCATGACGATGACCGCGGACGCGTACCTGCAGACGGGGGTGACGGCCCTGCGGGCCCGGCGCGTGCTCGCGTGGACCCGGTTCCCCGAGAACGCGACGAGGTTCGTGTTCGCAGAAGACTGACAGCCTAGCCGACGACGACGATCGGAGGTCTGCGAGTCCCGAGCGAAGGTCAGCTCTTCCGCCTAGGGTCGCCCGGCGTGGAGGCTTTGGCGACCGCCCGGTCGTCGATCCGAACGTGGATGTCCTGTTCCGGCCGGCGCGCCTCCTGCTTCGCGTAGGTCGTGAGGGCCCGCTGATCGGCCTCCGTCAGCGGCGGCTGGACGATCGAGCGCGGCCACAGGCGTCGCTTTCTCACCACGTTGACCTCGGCCGCCAGCAACGTCATCTGCGCGCCGAGGAAGATCCACGCGAGGAGCCCGATCACCGTCGCGAACGTCCCGTACGTCGCGGTCGCTCCCTCCAGCTGATTCCGGACGAGGTACCCGCCGAACGCCTGCAGGGCCGTCCACGCGATCGAGGCGATGGCGGCCCCCGGCAACACGTCGCCCCACGACACGTCGGCCGTCGTGAGGATCCGGAACGCGAGCATGAACAGGACGAAGTTCAGGAGCAGCGAGATCGCCACCCACGCGATGCTGAGCATCACGTTGTCGTTGCCGGCCCCGATGCTTCCCGCGGCCGCAGAGGCGACGGTGATCGTTCCGAGGACGGCCAGCATGATCGCCGCGCGCAGGAGCGTCTTGAAGAAGTTCGGACGGTGACGGAAGGGGACGTTCCAGACCGCGTTCATCGCGGTCTGCATGACCTTGATCACGCCGAGCCCGGCCCACAGCGCCAAAGCGATCCCGATCGCGAGGGCGAGACCGCTCCCCCGGAGCGAGCGCACGTTGCTCGAGATCTGGTCCCCGATGACCGGGAAGTTCGCGAGCGCCGAGCGCTGGATGCTCTCCCGCAGCTCGCTGTTCCCCTCGAGGAGCATCCCCAGGACGGTGACGAGGACCAGCATGAGCGGGAACAACGAGAAGAAGCCGTAGTACGAGATGAGCGCCGCCAGGTTCCCGGCCTGGTCGTCCCCGAACTTCTTCACGACCGCGTACGGGAAGGCGATCCACGGTCTGCGCTGGTGGGCTCGATCCACCCGCCGGACGACTCGCTCGGCGGCGTCCATGCGGAGTGTTTCGCCGGTTCCAGCCTTCCCGAAACGTCCCTCAGGCGCGAGGCGACGAGGGACCGTGAGATCGGCGATGTGCTCCGAGGACGTATCGCGAGCGCGAGTCGGCGAGTGGCACGAGCGCCTCCGCCTCGGCGCGGATCCCGTCTGCGTCGCCGAGTCGGCCGAGCCAGTCGGCTGGCAGGGCGTCCACGCCGTCACGCGCGCCGAGCAACGCGCCGGCCACCGCCGCGTTCGTGTCGGTGTCCCCGCCGAGACCGACCACCCGGCGCAGCTCGGTCTCGGCGTCGCCACCGCGAACGAGCGCCTGGAACGCGGCCCCGGCAGTGAACAGGCAGAAGCCCTGGTCGGGGCCGTCGATCGCGCGCGATCCACCTACGGCCTCGACGAGGAACTCGAGCTCCTCGCCGCCCTCATGGTCCTCGACCGCGTTCAAGGCGGCGCGAGTCGCGTCCTCGCCAGACTCCCCGCGCACGAGCGCGGCGACGCACAGGGTCACCGAGAGCACCGCGGTCCGGCAGCGTCCGTCGTGGTGCGTGAGCGCCGAAAGCGCAGGCGCGTGCTGCTCGAGCTCGCCCGGCCGGTTCGCGTACGCGAGCCCCAGCGGCGCGCAGTACATCACCGAGCCGTTGCCGGCGGAGACCTCGGGGCCGCGCTCGGTCCAGATCTCCAGCGCGGCGGTCGCGGCGTCCTCACCCTGATCGACCCGGCGGAGCACCTTGCCGGTCAGGGTTCCGACGTCGGGCGGGTCGCTGCGGAACCACTCGAGATGGTGTTGCACGAGGTCATCGGGATCGAACCTGCCATTCGCGGCAAGCGAACGCATCAGGTTGCGGGCCATCGCCGTGTCGTCGGTCGTGGAGCCCGGTGGGTGATCGAGCCACGGGCGTTCGAACGCGGGCACCGGATCCGGGATGCTCCCGGCCCGGAGGAACTCGAACGGCGCCCCGAGCGCGTCCCCCAGCGCGAGCCCGAGGCAGCTCCCGACGACGCGTTCGCGCAGGTCCACGAGGCGCGATGCTACCTACGCGAGGACTCGCACCGAAGCGCCGCTGGTACCCTTGCTGGCCGCGATGGACAAGGTCGGACCACGTCATCGGATGTGCCGCCGGGTCGGTCAGCCCCTCTGTGGGCGGCCGAACTGCCCGGCTGCGAAGCGTCCCTACCCGCCGGGCCAGCACGGCCGCGGCCGCAAGCGCTTCTCCGAGTACCAGGTCCGCCTGCTCGAGAAGCAGAAGCTCCGCGCGATCTACGGCGTCGGCGAGCGCCAGATGCGGAAGTACTACGACCGGGCCAGCCGCAAGTCCGGCGTGACCGGTGAGGAGCTGATCCGCCAGCTCGAGACCCGGCTGGACACGGTGCTACTGCGCCTCGGGTTCGCGCTCTCGCAGCGCCAGGCCCGTCAGCTCGTGAGCCACGGCCACGTGAAGGTGGACGGCCGCCGCGTCGACGTCCCGAGCGCCCAGGTGAAGGCCGAGCAGACGATCGAGCTCTCGGACAAGGCGAAGAGCTTCGTCTACGTCCGCGAGGCCATCGAGCTCTCGCCGGACCCGCCGCCCTACCTGTACCGGAACGTCGACCAGCTCCAGGGCACGATGTCCCGACTGCCCGAGCGCGACGAGATCCCGCTCCCGGTGCCGGTCGAAGAGCGCCTGATCATCGAGTTCTACTCGTAGCGCGCCGAGTCACCGCCTCATCCATCAACGAGAGCAGCTTCGTCGTCGTGTTCCAGTTCCGGATCGTCACGCTGGGGTAGATCGGCGACAAGGCGATCTTGTTCAGGCGGCTCGACGTCGCCTTCGCCTTGAGCCTCGAGAAGTAGAGGACGCCAGTGCCGGCGTGCGCCACGTCGACGCCAGGCTTCGTCGACACGCTCCGCAAGGCGGTCTTGGCCGTGAGCGGTTCCTTCAGGAAGACGACGTCGTAGAGGTACTTGGCCGGCTGGGCGCCGAACACCTTGGGCGCGCGCTCGACGATCGTGCGCATCTGCTTCCCGCTCCGAACCACCACGGTCGGCACGTAGTCGAACGCCTTCGCGAGCATCGTTTCGATCCGCCGGGTCAGGTCCGCCGCACGCGTCGCGGGCGCGGTGAACAGCACGTTGCCGCTCTGGATGTACGTGGAGACGTCCTCGAACCCGTTGTCCTCGAAGGCCGCCTTGAGCGCGGGCATCTTGATCAGGTTCTTGCCGCCGACGTTGATCCCGCGCAGGAGCGCGACATAGGTGGGCACCAGGGATGTATAGCAGCGGGGCGATGCGTCCTCACACGCAGTGGCAAGCCTGCTCGCGCCTATCATCGACGCATGGACCGTTCCGCCATCGAAGTCGCTCTTCACCTTCACCGAATACTCCTGGCGCGAGCACCAGCGTGCGATCCGGCCCGCTCGGCGACGACGTGCTGACGAAGCCCGCGCCAGGCTCCGGCTGGCCGGCGCTGCGTGACGCCTCGCGCATATCAACTGGGCGTACGTCCGCTGGCTGGCGGACCCGGCCGCAACGACCGACGAGCCGGTCGAACGCGTGGAGTCGTGGGACGACCTCGACGCCTACCGGCGCCGTGTCCGCGAGAACGCCCGTGCGTACTTCGATTCACTCGGCGACGACTTGCTGGCGACCCCTCGCGAGATGAACGTCGACGGCGAGACGCTCGTGTACAGCCCTGCGGACATCCTCGTGCACACGATGCTCCACGAGCGCCAGCACCACGGCGACCTGAACACGCTCCTTTACCAGCTCGGCGTCGAGCCTCCGCTCGTCGAATACCGCTTCTCCCTGCCCGAACGCCGGGCCTAGCCGCGGGGGAACGTCACACCGTGACGACGAGCTTGCCGCGGGCGTGTCCGGTCGCGATCTCGCGGATCGCATCGGCGGTCTCGCCCAGCGAGTAGGTCCGCCCGACCACCGGGGTGACCGCTGCCGGCCTCGATCAGCTCGGCTAGCGCCAGCAGGTCCTCCTGGTTCTCCTTCGAGGAGAGCCCGCCGAGCCGCTGACCCACGAACAGCGACAGCAGCGGCCCGCGGAGGATCCCCTTGAAGAAGCCTCCGGTCCAGCGCCCACCGCCGTCCCCACCGACGATCACGAGGGTCCCCTTCGGGGTCAGCGCACGGCGCAGCCGTCGGAGCGGGCGCCGGCCCGCCATGTCGATGATCACGTCCCACGTGCGCGCCCCGTCCGTGAAGTCCTCGCGTGTGTAGTCGACGACGTCGTCCGCGCCGAGCGACCGGACGAGGTCGAGCTTCGACGCGCTCGCCACCCCCGTCACCTCGGCGCCGAACGTCTTCGCGATCTGCACAGCGAGCGTTCCCACGCCGCCGGCCGCGCCGACGACCAGCACTCGCTGCCCGGGCCGGACCTTCGCCTTGTCGCGGAGGGCCTGGAGGGCCGTGACGCCGGAGACCGGAGCCGCCGCCGCCTCCTCGAACGAGAGCCTCGCGGGCTTTCGGACCAGCTTGTCCGGCTCAGCCTTCGCGAACTCCGCGAAGGAGCCCGGGGCGACCCCCATCACCTCGTCGCCGGGCCGGAACGCAGTGACCCCGGCGCCGACCGCCTCGACGGTCCCCGCGACGTCCCAACCTCGGACGCGTTCCTTCGGCCTGCGGAACCCGAGCATCAGCCGCGCGAAGTACGGCTGGCCGGCCATGATGTGCCACTGGTCCGGGCCGGCCCCGGCCGCCCGCACCTGGACGAGCACGTCCTTCTCCCCGACCACCGGGTCCTCGATGTCGCGCAGCTCGAGCACGTCCACCGAGCCGTACGTGTCCTGGATGATCGCCTTCATCATGGTCTCCTCTCTTGTATCTCCGGATCCGGTCAGACGGCCACCGTTGCGCGCTCGGCCGGCGGCGAGGGAAGGGACGCGACGGGCTCCGGCAGGTCCAACCCCTTGACGAGCAGCCAGGCGATCAGCGAGAGCTCGGCGACCACGGCAGGAAGGAGGACGATCTCCGTGGTCGGCTCGCCGGGCGTCCCGAACAGGACGTTCGCCACGACGTCGACCAGATAGCCGAGCGGCCCCACCATCGCGAGGATCCCGAGCCACTTCGGCGCGGCGCGGGAGCGGACGAGCAGGTACCCGAGCGGCAGCAGCCAGAGCCCGAAGAAGATCCCGGCGACGAGGTAGCCGTCGTGGTGCGCCTCGAGGAATCGCATCGCCGCGATATCGTCGCCGACGGTAGCGGCGTTCAAGGCGCCGAGATGATTCGTCATGTTCGCGGTCGTGACGGCCACGCTGACGGCGACGAACACGAGCATCGCCGTGGCCGCGTTCAGGTCGACGGGCCTGAACAGCCGCCAGAGGATCAGCCCGAGCACGACGAAGCACGTGATGCCGACGAGGTCGGCCAGCGCGCCGAACCGGAAGAGCGTCTCGGACGCCGAGATCTCCTCCGCGGTCGCGGCCGCGTCACCCGGCACGTAGACGCCCGAGCGCACGATCAGCTCGGCGAAGCCGCCACACAGCGCGAGGATCAGGTACAGCCCGCCCGCGACCCTCGAGAGCTGCTTGGTCGAGGTCATCGTCATCTCCTTTTCCGTGTCCGTGTCGCCGGTCTCGGATCGATTTCCCTGGTGTACGCCGTACACCCTCTGCCGGTACCCTAGGTGTACGGCGTATACTCTGTCAAGCCCCCGAGCGAGGTTCCGGGCCGGCGCGAGAGGATGGGCCCCGATGGCCACGAAGATCGACGAGACCGCGCGCGCGCCCCTGACCAAGGAGCGGATCCTTCGCGCCGCCGTGGCGCTCGCCGACGAGGGCGGCGTCGAGTCGATCGGGATGCGCCGGATCGCCCAGGAGCTCCGCGTCGTCCCGATGGCGCTCTACAAGCACGTCGCCAACAAGGACGAGATGCTCGACGGGATGATCGACGTGGTCGTCGCCGAGATCGACCCGCCGATCGAGGGCGAGGACTGGAAGACGACGATGCGCGAGCGGATCCTCTCGGCTCGGCGCGCGCTCCTGCGTCACCCGTGGGCCTCGCGCGTGCTCGAGTCACGTGGCGAGCCGACGCCGACCGTCATCGGGTACATCGACTCGATGATGGGCGTCTTCCTCGACGGCGGCTTCTCGATCGACCTGATGCACCACGCGATGCACGTGATGGGCAGCCGGATTCTCGGCTTCTCGCAGGAGCTCTTCGACGACGCGGCGAGCATGCCTGCGGAGGAAGCGGCCGCGATGTGGACGCAGATGGCGGACGCCTACCCGAACATCGCCAAGTTGATCCCGGTCGCCGTCGACTCGCACGAGGGACCGGTGGTCGGGGGAGGATGCGACGATCAGTTCGAGTTCGAGTTCGCGCTGGATATCGTGCTGGACGGGCTCGAACGCCTTCGCGAGCGGGACGCGGCTGGGAAGGGCTGAGCCGGTCATGGAGAAGCCGAAGAGCGTCGAGGCGTACTTCAAGTCGCTGCCTGCGGATCAGCGCGCGACGCTCCAGAAACTGCGCGAGACGATCGCTGCCGCCGCGCCCGAGGCCGAGGAGGGGATCACGTATAGCATGCCGGGGTTCCTGCTCGGTGGGAAGGGCTTCGTCGGCTACATGGCGTTCAAGGACCACTACAGCTTCTTCCCGATGAGCACGTACGCGATCGAAGCTCACCGGAAGGAGCTCGGCGAGCACGTGACGGGCAAGGGGACGGTCCAGTTCGAGTACGGCGAGCGGTTCCCGACCGCGCTCGTGAAGAAGGTCGTCAAGACGCGCCTCGCCGAGGCCTCCGCGCCGCGGCCAAGCGACACTGACCGGGGTCAGCCCGACGTAACGGCCTGGACGTCCGGCAGGGAGAGGAAGCTCGATCGGAGCTCGGGATCGTCGATGCTTCCAGCGATCTGTTCGATCACGCTCCTGGCCTCGTTCCGGAGTTCGGCAGCACGCGCCCCGTCACCACCTGATGCCGCGATGCCACTGAGCTCCGCGTCGATCCGCCACAGGATCATGCGGCGGAAGCCGAGTCGCTCCGCTTCGGATCGCGCGTCGAGCAACGCCTTCTCGGCCTCGGGGGACTGGCCGCTCGCCAGCAACGCGCTGCCCTTCAACAGGAGCGCGGCCGGGAGGAACGGACGAGCGTCGAGCCGGCGGAACCGCTCGATCGCCGTGTCGGCGATCTCGACGGCTCGGGCGTGATCGCCCCTGGCCGAGGCGAGCTTCCCCCGGAGGATCTCGGAACGGGCAGAGGCGGTGATGTGGATCGGCCCCGGCAACCGCGCGACGTCGCTCCCGGAGAGCGTGGCCTCGGCCTCGTCGAACCGTCCCGCGAGCAACTCGATCTCGGCCCTCGATCCCATCACCATCGGCACGGCCAGCTGGCTCCGCTCCTTCGCGACATCGAGCCCCTCGTGAGCCAGCGCCATGCCTCGTTCGAGATCGCCGAGGTTCGCGTACAACGCGCCCAGGTCACCGCGGGTGATCGCCTGCGGGGGCACGAACCCGGAGACCTCGGAGAGCCGGATGCACTCGAACATCTTGTCGATCGCGCGACCGAGGTTCCCCCGCTCGACGTCGATGTGGTACGCGTTGAGCAGGCTGTACGACTGGCCCCATGGATTCCCGATCTCTCCGGCGATCGCGTACGCCTCGTCGCACAGCGCGAGCGCTTCGTCGCTCTCGCCCGTGAGTCCCAACAGTGCGCTCGTGCTCGAGAGGTTCTCGCTCAGCATCGGCAGGTTGCCCATCTCGCGCCACAAGGGCCTCGCTTCTTCGAGACAGGCCCGGGCTGCTCGCAGATCGCCGACGGCCGCGTACGGCCGCCACAGGTCGTTCAGCGTGAAGGCGATCTGCTCTCGAGCGTTCAGCTCACGCGCGATCGCGAGGGAGCGCTCCCCGGCGTCGACGGCCTCGCCCGGATCGCCGCCGCTGAAGACGTTCAGGATCATCAGGTTCCACAGCGCCTTGGATTCGGCCGAGCGATCCTCGAGCTCGCGTGCGAGCTCGATCGTCCGTTCGGCGAGCTCCCGTCCTCTGGCCGCGTCGAACACAGGCGTCGGCGTCGCGTACAGGGTCGTGAGCGCCGTGCTGGCGGCGAGCCCGGCGGCTCGCGCGCCGCTCGCATGCGCCAGCGTCTCCATCGCCTCGTAGTTGGCGACGGCCTCATCGAACCGCCCCCACAGCTCGAGCGTCCGGCCGCGGTTCGGGTACAGGTGTCCGAGCGATTCCTCGGCCCGGCCGAGCCGCGTCGCCGCTTCGATCGCGGACGTCCAGTGGGTCGCCGCCTCGGCGTGCGCGTAGAGACGGGACGCGGCGTCGGCCGCCAGCGTCGCGTACCGAAGCGTGCGCTCGTCGTCGCCTGCCTCCCGGAAATGGTGGGCCAGCAGCGGCGCGAACTCGTCGATCCGGTTCGCGTACAGCTCCTCGAAGACCTCTCCCACCCGCCGATGCAGCTCGCGACGTCGCCGAAGCAGGATCGTGCCGTAGGTCGCGTCCTGCGTGAGGCTGTGGCGGAACGCGTACTCGCGTTCGGGCGCGCGAGCCGTCTCGCCGATCAACCCGAGGCGCTCGAGCGTGCGGAGCGAGGTCGAGAGGTCCTCGTCGCCCGAGACCGCTCGCAGGACCGGCTCGGAGAACGAACGACCGATCACCGAGGCCTGCTGCAGCGTGTGCTTGGACGCCTCGTCGAGCGCATCGAGGCGTGCGGTGAACAGCGCCTGAAGCGTGTTCGGGATCGCGATCGTCGTCGTGCTCGAGGACGGCCGCGGCGACCTCCTCCACGAACAGTGGGTTGCCGTCGGTGCGCTCGAGGATCTGCGTTCGGACGGCCGGATCCTCGTTCGGGACGAGCGCCTCGATCAGGCGTCCGCTCTCGTCGTCGGACAGCGGAGCGAGCGCGAGCTCGGTCGACCGGTGCGGGTACTCGGTCTCGAGCCATTGCTTCAGGCGCCACGACGGCGCCTGGCGGTCGGGACGGTAGGCGAACAGGAACAGGCACGGGAGATCGTCGACGAGCTTGGCGGTCTCGATCAGGACGTCCATCGAGGCCTCGTCGCACCAGTGCAGGTCCTCGAAAACCAGGAGCCGCGGCTCGTCGAGCGCTGAACGCCCGGGTGGAGGAGGTAACCAGTTCCGTGATCGCGTCGCGGAACGCCTCGCCCTCCAGCGGCTCCTCCCCCGGCTCTGTGACGCCGAACAGCGACCGCCAGACGCGCATGTGCGGTTCGAGCCAATCCTCCGATCCGTACTCGATGGTCCCCGCGAGCTTGGTGCGAACGACGTCCGGGGCGTCCGTGTCCTCGATCCCCGCGATCTGGGCCACCATCCGTCGGTACTGCGAGTACGGACGGGTCGCGTCGTAGGAGACGCATTGCCAGGTCTCCCAGATCCGGTGGATCTCGATGTCCCCGTGCTGCGGGTCCTCGGGCCGCCGGCGCGTCCATTCGGCGCGCGTCTCCTCGACGAGCCGCGACTTGCCCAGGCCGGCCTCGCCGACGAGCGAGACGATGCGTCCCCCACCCGATAGCGCCTCCTCGATGGCGGTGTGGAGCTGCTCCATCTCGCGATCGCGCCCGACCAGTGGCGAGCCGCGCATCCCGCGCGTCGGTCCGGGCTCGGCCCTTCTGCCCAGGACCCGGAACGCCTCGACGGGGTCAGCCTTGCCCTTGACCTCGATCGAGCCGCGCGATTCGAGGTCGAAGAGCGGTTCGACCAGCCGGTGGGTCTCCGCGGTGATCTGCACGGTCCCGGGTTCGGCCGCCTGCTCCATGCGCGCGGCGACGTTCACGGCGTCCCCCATCGCGGTGTACTCGAGGCGGAGGTCCGAACCCACCTGTCCGACCATCACGGGCCCGGTGTTGACGCCGACCCGAACGTCGAGGTCCAGCCCGCGCTCGGCCTTCACCTGTTCCTTGTAGGCGGCGATGCCAGAGACGATGTCGAGGCCCGCCCAGACCGCGCGCTGCGGGTCGTCCTCGTGCGCGATCGGCGCGCCGAAGAACGCGAAGATCGCGTCGCCCATCAACCGGGCGAGCGTTCCCTCGTACCGGTAGATCGGCGCGATCAGCCGTTGGAACGCGCCGTTCATGACCTCGGCCCAGTCCTCGGGGTCCAGGGTCTCGGCCATCGCGGTCGAGCCCTTGACGTCGCAGAACAGCATCGTCACGACGCGGCGCTCTCCCTCCATGGCTCGGCCCGCGCGGGCCGCCTCGAGCTTGGCGAGCAGGTCCCTCGGCAGGAAGGGATCGAGCGCGGCGTCCCCACCGGCGGTCTGATCCAGGCGCGACCCGCACGCGTTGCAGAACCTGGAGTCGTCGGGGTTGGCGGTTCCACAGCTCGGGCACTTCACGGCCCGAACGATAGTGCCTGGAGCGTGTTCAGAACCTCACGGGGGCGCTAGTCATCCAGGCCGCCCATGGTCAGGTTGACGGTCGTCCCCGTCATCCCGCTCGCCAGGTCGGAGGCCATGAAGGCGGCCGTGTCGGCCAGTTCCGCGAGCGTCGAAAGCCGACGCGGGTGGGTCCTGCTCGCTAGCACCTCTTGCCATCGCTCCCAGGTGGTTCCCAGTGCCTCGGCCCGAGACTCGAAGGCCTCCCTGAGCGAGCTCGATTCCGGGATGCCGTTCGGTCGCAGGCCGACCACGCGGATGCCCTGGGGTGCGAGCTCGGCGGACAGCGCTCGCGTGAGCGCCTCCTTGGCCGCCTGGGCCGGTCCGTAGCCTCCCTGCAACGGGAAGCCCGTCCGCGACGGGATCGCGGTGACGGTCATGATCACCCCTGATCCCGCCGGGATCATGTAACGGGCCGCCAGACGAGCGGTCAGGAAGTACGACGTCGTGTAGGCCGCGATCGGCAGGGAGAATCGCTCGACATCCAGCTCGACCAGGGGCACACCCAGGACCTCCGCGTCGGGGATCCCGACCGCGTTGAACGAGACGTCGACGCGGCCCGACTCGCCGACTACCGACCGCAGATGCCGGTCCACCGCCTGCTCGTCGAGCGCGTCGACCTCGGCCGCCACGGCGGATCCGCCGGTCGAAACGATGTCCTCGGCGACCGCTTCGACCGCCGCCCGACCGCGCCCGGTGAGGAAGAGCTCGGCTCCCTCGCGCGCGAAGGCGCGAGCGACGGCGCCGCCGATTGCGCCACCGGCTCCGTAGATCACGGCGACCTTGTCCTTCAGCATCATCTCCGGTTCCTTCCCGCCTTCGCCGATCGCGTCCGACCACCTCGTCGTGTTCCGTTCGTCGCCGGCTTGGTCTGGAAGCGCCAGCGCGTCTGGCTGAAGAGCTCGCCCTCCCCGCTCGGAGGGCCGATGTGGCCGTCTCGCCGGCCGAACCCGAACGCCTTCGAGGGGATCACCTCGAAGGTGAGGACGCCGTCGTGTCCCGGCAGGCGCCAGCCTTCCCCGTACTTCGCGACGTAGGCCTTCGCGATGCGCCGCAGTTCGGCGCGGTCGCTCACGACCGTCGCCTCACCCTCGACCACGATGTCGAGTCCCTCGGTGAGCCCGTTCTGGCCGGTCGTGATGGTGACCTGGGCGTTCCTCGCCACGTTCTTCGCCTTCTGCTCGTCCTCACCGGTGGAGAAGTAGAGCGCGCCGTCGAGCCAGACGGCGATCAGCGGCGCGACGTTCGGCCGTCCCTCGGGCCGCACCGTGGAGAGCCACAACACCTCCGCCTCCTGCAGTCGCTGCTCGGCTTCCGTCCACGGCAACGCCGTGGCGCGGGGGCTGCTGAAGCGGTCGTCGAGATCGGTGACGGGGGCTTCGAGGGTCATCGTCATCCTCCTTCGGGTTCGGCGGTCCGCGCCGCTTCAACCATGCAGACACCGCGACACCGCGGAAATGGGCGCGCCGGGCACCGCCCAGTTCGAGGGTCGACCGGTGTCGGTACCCAGCAGGAGGAGAGCGAGGAGCGTGTGGATAGGGTGGAGTGGTGACGACCGACCTGATCGACAGGGCGCGGGCGGGGGACGGCGAGGCGTTCCAAGAGCTGACGGAGCCGTACCGTCGGGAGCTCCAGGTGCACTGCTACCGGATGCTCGGGTCCTTCCAGGACGCCGAGGACGCCCTCCAGGACACGCTGCTCGCCGCCTGGCGAGGCCTCGAAGGGTTCGAGGAACGGTCCTCGATCCGCACGTGGCTCTACCGGATCGCCACCAACCGATGCCTCAACGCGCTCCGCTCGGCCAGCCGACGCCCTGCGAAGGAGTGGGACGTGCCTGAGGTGCAACCGCCCGAGCCGACCGGGTTCGGGGAAGTGGTGTGGCTCGAGCCGTTCCCCGACTCCCTCCTCGAGGACGCGATGGACGTGCCGCTCGGGCCGGAGGCTCGCTACGAACAGACCGAAGCGATGTCCCTCGCCTTCGTGACCGCCCTTCAGGTCCTGCCGCCTCGCCAGCTCGCCGTGCTCATCCTGCGGGACGTCCTCGGGTTCCACGCAGGCGAGGTCGCCGGCATGCTGGACTCGACCGTCGACTCGGTCAACAGCGCGCTCAAACGGGCGCGCGCCGGCCTGCAGCGCCGGCTACCGCGGCGGCGGACCGCGAACCGGCTCCCGCTCCCGAGTCCCCCTCCGAGCAAGCGCTCGTGGCCGAGTTCGTCCGGGCGTACGAGGCCGGCGATCTCGATGCGGTCGTGGCGCTCCTGACCGACGACGTCTTCATCTCGATGCCGCCGATGCCGCTCGAGTACCAGGGCCGCGAGATCGTCTCCCGCTTCTACGCCAGCATCATCAACGCGGGCCGCAGGTTCGACCTCGTGCCGACGCGGGCCAACGGGCAGCCGGCGTTCGGGGCCTACCTCCGCGCCCGCAACGGCATCCGGCACGGGACCGGCGTCCTCGTCCTCACCCTCACCGGGGACAAGATCTGCGCGATCACCCGCTTCGACAACAGCGTGCTGCCTTCGTTCGGGCTCCCGCGTTCGCTCCCGAGCCGATGAGAAGTCTCGGCGCGGTCAGCGCCACTGGACGGCGAGCACCTCGACCGGCTCGAAGAGGCCCTTCAGGCTCACGGTCCGGGGATCCGAGACGGCGACCGAACCCCCAGCGGCCTCGGCGGTTGCCGCGCTGACCAGGATCTCCTCGCCCTCCGCGATCGCCCCGATCCGGGCGGCGGCGTGGACGCCCTTCCCGCTCCAGTCGGTGCCTTCCCTGGTGGCCTCGGCCCGGTGGAGTCCGATCCGCACCTTCGGCGAGAAGCCCTGTTCGCGGCGATGCTCTTCGAGCGACCGCTGGATGGCCACCGCGCACCCGATCGCGGACTCGGGGCCGTCGAAGGTGACGAAGAACCCGTCGCCCGTGGTCCGAACGACCTCACCGCCGTGGCCGGCAACGAGTGAGGCGAGGACGTCGTTGTGCCACCGGACCAGATGCCCCCATGCCTCGTCCCCGATGACCTCCGCCAGATTCGTGGACTCGACGATGTCGGTGAACATGAACACCTTCTCCACGCGCGCCCCCGCGGATGGCTTGGTGTCCCCGGCGGCCCTCGCCGCGCGCCGGACGTCGATCTCCGCCCCGAGTCGCTCGAACGTCGAGCGGGCAGCGTGGAACTCGAGGACCGCCTGCCGCTCGTTCCCCTGCGCACGCAGCGCTCCGCCGAGCCCCATCCGAGACTGGGCGCATTCGTAAGGAGCACCCACCTCGGTCCACAGGCGCATCGCCTCCTGGAAACGCTGCCCGGCTTCCACGGCCTCTCCTTCCGCGAGGATCACGAAACCCATCGAGGTGGCCGCGCTCGCCCTGAGCGCCTTGGTTCCGAACGAGGCGGCGATCCGGTCGAGGTCGTGGGCGGCGGCACGAGCGGCCCCGAGGTCGCCCGCGGCGACGGCGACGCGGACCTCGGCCCCCAACAGGGGCGCACGACGGAGGTCGGTGTTGGGAGGAGCCTCGAGCGAAGCGATCTCTGGCTGGTGGTCCAGCGAGTCTCGGATCGACGCCGCGGCCGTCGAGACATCTCCCCGGGTCAGCGCAAGCAGGGCCAGACCGGGATTCGGGTCCCATCCCTGCTCGTACGCATCCAGGAAGGCCTCTTCGGCGCCCGTCAGGTTCCCCATGCGCAGGCGGATCTCTCCGAGCTCCGCCGACGCCCAGCCCACGTCGGTCCGTGAGTACCTGCTGAGCTCCTTGGACGCCTCCTGAGCCTCGACCTCGGCGTCCGCCCAATCCCCGCGGAGCCGGAGGATCTCCGCGCGGTGAACGCGGCACAGGCCGTGGAAGCCTCCGGTCGCGGTCTGCCGGCACCATCGGTCCATGGCGATGGTCCACTCCTCGGCTCGGTCGTACTCGGCAAGCCCCTGGAATGCGCACACCGTGCTGCAGTACAGGATCGCCGTGCTCACGGCATCCAGTTCCCCCGACAGCGCGGCCACGGCGGTCTCGTCCAGGACGGCGAGACCCTCCGGGAGATGCCCCTGGAAGATGAGGATCCGAGCCTCGGCGTTCCGCCCGAGGAGACGGATGGCCGGAACGCCCAGCTTCGTACCGACGTCGATGGCCCGGCGCGCGTGCCGCAGGGCTTCGTCGAGATCGCCGGCAAGGACCGCGGTCCAGGCGAGTACCACCGCGAGCTGACCGTGGACCGCGGAGCCCGGATGTTGGACGAGGAGTTCCTCGGCGCGCCCGGTCCATCCCCGCGCGGGAGCGAGGAGCCCTGTGTACAGGAGCAGCGCTGCCACCTCGCCCGCCGCGCGTGCCGCTCGCTCGCCCTCGCCGGCCCGCACGGCTTCCGCATGAACGCGCTCCCAGGCGTCGATCGCGGCCTCAGGATGCCCCGCCATGTACGCGGAATCCGCGAGCTTCGGGAGGTCATCCTGACTCAGCGCGCGGTTCCCGTCGGCCTCCGAGAGGAGCCGGTAGGCCTCGTCCCAGGCCTGCCGATCCATTGCCTCGCGGGCCCGGTCGAGGACCGGATCGTCCGCAGCCTGCTTCATGTGCCTCCCGTTTCTCCGGAGGGCATTCTAGCCGCGACCCCCAGGCGGACCGGCTCGGCCGCAACAGCCGGTTCGTTCGCTATGCGGGCTGGAGCGCGCTTCGGACGAAACCGACCACCTCGCGTTCGCGGAGGCGGAGCGACTGGCGCCCCTTGTCCTCTCCCACCACGGCGCGGAGCACGCTTGCCTCAGTGAGGGAACCCACGACCGCCGTATAAAGCATGAACAGGAGGAGCGCGGGGTCCTGCTTCCGGATCTCGCCGGCGTCCATCCCGGCCTGGAGGAAGTCGACGGCCCGGACCCGGAGCGGCTCGAGCGCGCCCGTGAAGCGCTCGATGCCGTCGGCGCCGAGGCGCCCCGCCTCGCGTACGAACATGGGGAACTCCGGCCACTCCTCGGCGAGCGCGAACACGGCGTGGATCACCGCCTCCGCCTTGTCCCAGTAGGTCTCGCGACCCTCGAGCGCGTCCGCGATCTCCTGCGCGACCCGTTGCCCCGCCGCCTGCATGCACGCCTCGAGCAGCGCGTCCTTCGTCGGGAAGTAGTACAGGAGCGTCTGCTTGCGGATCCCGACCGCGGTCGCGATCTGGTCCAGGCTCGCCCCCGAGTAGCCCTCGCGCCCGAACGCGCGGATCGCCTCGTCGATCAGCGCGTGCCGCCGGGTCTCCCCTCCCGTCCGCGTCACGACGCCTACTTCCAGACCGGCGGCTTGCCGCTCCGGCGGATCGGGCGCGAGCCCTCCCACGTCCGGAGCCAGCCCGGCCCGACCGGGCCCGGACAGCTTCGGCGTCTCGCCCTTCGCCGCCCGTCGCGAGGCCTCCCACCACGACGTCCGGTCCTCGTCGAACAGCTCCGCCACGCCCTGCTGCATCCGGAGCGACAGCTGCTGGTGGGTCTCGCCCTCCTGCGGGTACGATCGCCTTCCCGTACCGAACGCGGATCGGCGGCCGCCCCTTCCGAGGCCACGAGCGGCCCTTCGGCATCGCCGCGTACGCGCCGACGATCGCGATCGGCACGACCGGCATCTTCATCTCGAGCGCGAGCCGCGACGTCCCGTGGCGGAACCGCTGGAGCCACCCGTCGGTCGAACGCGTGCCCTCGGGGAACACGATGATGTTCCAGCCCTCGCGGATCAGCTCCTTCGCCTTCGCCGTCGCCTTCTCGCCCGCGCCGCGCTCGACCGGGAACCCCGCGTACACGAGCGCCGTGAACGCCGAACGCCACCACACGTCGAAGAAGTAGTCCTTCGCGGCCGCGGTCGCCGTCTTCTCGCGCCACGAGTACGGCAGCGTCGTCAGGATGATCGAGGCGTCGAGGTGGCTCGAGTGGTTCGAGATGAACATCACCGGGCCCTTCACGCCCTCGAGGTTGTCGATGCCGAACACCTCGGGCGTCGTCTCGTTCCAGATGATCGGCTTCAGCGCCCCGTCGAGGAGCACGTCCCGGGCGAGGCGCCCCGGAGCGGTCCGCGCCCAGTCGGTCGGGTAGCTCCAGATCTTCGGCGGCGGCGTCGAGTCGAGCGCCGAGCGCGGCGTCATCGTTCGGCGGCCCCAGCGCCAGCCCTTCGCGACGTCGCGGATCTCCCGCGTGAACCGCTTCCCCTGTCGCCATCCCGATCACCTCACGTCCGCGATCGCGAGCGGCGGCGTGTGGAAGTACGAGATCGAGGGGGAGCGCCCCACGGTCTCGCCGGCCATCTCGAGCGCGTCGCGGAAGCTCGACGCCGCCCGGTAGCCGAGGCGCTCGCACGTCTTCGGGTCGCCGCCGACGACGATCACGTCGCCGAGGTAGTCGAGCCCGTGCGCGCCCCAGTACCACATGTAGAACGGATGCACGCCGTGGTACGCGTAGCTCTTGCGGTACAGGTGGATGTACCAGGGATCGGTCGCGTAGCGCTCCTCGTACTTCGACTCGATCGTCGAGGGGTCGGTCGTCTCGGACAGGACCTCCTCGAAGAAGTCGACGTACGAGGGGTGGTGCACCTGGTGGAACTCGTTCGGCACCGGGTGGAACATGATCATCGCGCCGCCCGGCCGGACGACCGGCTTGTTCCGGTACAGGTTGAACAGGTACCCGAGCCCCAGGCAGTGCACGAGGATCGGGTTCATGATCGAGTTCACGTTGTACGGGGCAGATGTACGGGAGGCCGACCACCATGACGTCCGACTGCCCCTGCACCTCGACGAGCTGCTGCTCGTGCAGCCTCGCGAGCGTCCGCTCGTGCACCGCCTCGGTCTCGCCGGCGTTCACGCCGGTCACGCCGTAGGGCGACTGGATCCGCGTCCAGATCTGGTGCTTGAGCTGCGACGGCCCCATGTCGTTCGCCTTCTTGGCGGCTAGGTAGGTCCCCTGCTCGAGCAGCGACCACTCCCACTCCCGCTTGTTCATGAACCCGAACGGGTCAGGGAACGTGTCGTTGTTCAGCGTGGTCTCGATCGTGAAGACCTTCAGGCCGTTGGCCTTCAGCAGGTCGCCCATCCGCTTGCACGAGTCGTGGATCGCGCTCTTGCCAGGGCGCGGGTCCATGTACGACCTCGAGTGCAGCATCGTGTGGACGTTGTGGTGGTGCTTCACGCTGCGGTAGCTCGCGAGGCCGACCGGCACGGACTTGTGGCCGCCGTCCATCGCCACGAGGTTGATGTTCACGTAGATCAGCAGGTCGGACTCCATCGCCCGCTTGTTGATCTCGACCTCCTCGCCCTGGTCGGTCTTGCCGACGTACGCGAGGTTGTCCGGGTCCTCGGCGTCGTGGTTCTTCAGGTCCTTCGGGTAGAAGGAACGGAACACGCGCTCGCCGACCGCGTGCTTGATCTCGTCCGCGTTCATCCGGCGGTGGAGCGAGTTCGCCATGTAAAGCTTGACGTCCTCGACGCCTTGGCGGGCCGCGAGGTCGATCACCTCCTCGAGCACGAGCTGGCGGATGTCGGGGCTTCGCATCGGCGGCAGCGGGATCGAGATGTCGTCGATCGCGATCGTGAGCTTCATCCCGGGCTTGAGGAGCTCGCGGAGCGGCTCTTCGTTGTGCGGGTTGTCGAGCGCCTGCCGGATGTGGTTCCGGATGCCGCGGATCTTCGGCAGCGAGTCCGGCGGATAGATCACCCGCGTGCCGAACGGGAACTTCTGCAGCCGGAACCCCTCGCCCTGGTGCACGAGCAGCGGCGGCGTGCGTTCGTCGACCTCGAGGACGAATCCTGGTCTGGCCATGTGCTCGTTGTCTCCTTCGTTCTCAGTCCAGTCGGGGGTCGAACGTCACCTTCAGCGTGCCGAGCTTGCCGGCGCCGAGCGCGTGGTCGATCGCCTCGCGCCAGCGGCGGAGCGGGTAGGTGGCGCCGACGATCCCGTCGATCGGGTTCCCGCGCGCGAGATCGGTCGCGATGTCGAACGCGTGCCGGCGCTCCTTGTCCTTGCCGGTGCCGACGGTCTCGTAGCCGCCGGTGTACGCGCCGACAAGCTCGAGCTCGCGGAACCACAGCGGCGTGAGGTCGGCGCCCTGCGTCGGGATACCGGAGACGACGACACGCCCGCCGGCCTTCGTCGTGCGGAGCGCGAGGTTCAGGCTCGAGCGGGAACCCACGCAATCGATCACGACGTCGGCGCCGCCGAGCAGGAACGAGGCGCCGCGCTCGGGCTTGAGCTTGATCGCGCGGGTCGCGCGCCGAACGGCGTTCGTAGCCTCCTTCGGGTCGACGATCTCGCTCGCGCCGAACGCACCCGCCCACTCGCGCTGCCGGCCGTGCTTGGCGACGACGGCGATCGTGCCGGCCTTCGTGAGCTCCTTGAGCGCGAGGAGCGTGAGGACGCCGATCGTCCCGGCGCCGATCACGACGACGTTGGCGTTCGGCTCGACGGCGGCGCGGAGGGCGGTGTGGACCGCGCACGAGAGCGGTTCGATCAGCACGGCGCGCTGTTCGGAGAGGTCGTCGGGAACGGGATGGAGCTGCGAGCGGTGCGCGACGAACATCTTCCCCCAGCCGCCACCAGTGTCGGCGCAGTACCCGGTCTGCAGGCCGGCGCTGACGTGACCGGTCGTGACGCGGTCGCAGCGGCCGGTGAGGCCCGCGGCGCACGCCTCGCAGGGTTCGGCGAGACCGCGCGCGAGGCACGAGAGGACAGGCTTGAGCGCGATGCGCGTGCCGGTGGGCAGGTCGTCGACCTCGTCGAGCAGCTCGCCGACGACCTCGTGGCCGGGAACGAACGGCATCGAGATGAGCGGTGAGAAGTAGAACGACGACTTGCCGGAGATCGTCGCGAGGTCCGAGCCGCAGATCCCGGACAGGAGCGGCCGGACGCGTCCCCAGCCGGGCCCGAGCGGCTCGAAGTCCTTCCGGTTGACGAGACGCATCGCGGCGAGCGGCCCGGAGAGCAGGCCGGGGACCTTGTCGCCCACGGCTCGCGCGGCGAGGTAGCGAGGGGCGGAGCGGTAGAGCTCGAGGGCCTGGGTGGTCATCAGCGCACCGCCGGCTTCGGGAACCGGACCCGCGGCATGCCGCCGGCCATGCCCCACTCCTCGATCGGCCAGCGCCGCCGCTTGGCAACCCGCAACAGCGCCGCGTCCGGCGACACCACCACGGGGTTCCCCACCGCGCGGAGCAACGCGAGGTCCGAGTGCGAGTCCGCGTACGCGTATGACGACTTCAGGTCGGCGCCCTCGAGCTCGGCGTATCGCCGGACCCAAGCGCCCCGGGCCTCGCCGACGAGCGGGGGCTCCGCCAGATAGCCCGTGTACAGGCCCTCGCGCACCTCGAGCTTGGCCGCGATCACCTCGTCGAACAGCGCCGCGAGCGGCCGCACGAACGGTGCTGCCGCGGCGGTGATCATCATCGTGCGGTGCCCGGCGGCGCGGTGTTCCCGGATGCGCCGAATCGCCGCCGCGGAGACCTTTTGCAGCATGAACTCGGACACCACGTCGTCGACGAGCCGCTCGATCCCCTCCTCGGTCGCCCCTTCGTACCGGCGGAAGAACGTGCGGAGGAACTCGCCGCGGTCGCGCCGGTCGGCCATCAAGTAGCCCGGAACCTTCGCGAACACGTCGGCGAGCTCGTCCGGCCACTGGTCCCACGGCAGGTCGGCCATGCGCGACCACACGTAGGACTCCACCACGTTGGACGGCAGGATCGTCCCCTCCATGTCGAACAGCGCGAGGACCAGGTGCTCGCGCTCGCGGATCCGGACCTGCGGCTTCACGCGAGCGCTCGAGAGCATGCGGAGGCCCGCCGTCACGGCCGGGGTGTGCACGTCCTGCAGGTAGTAGCGCCAGTCGATCGCCGTCGAGTCGAACGGGAACGCCTTGCGGTCGGCCGCCGTGAGCGACTCGAACAGCTCGAGCGTGCGGTCGTCCGTGTAGATGACCTCGGCCTCGGTGTACGCGCCGTAGAGGTCCGCGTACCGCCGCACGAAGTCCACGCGCCCCTTGTCCCGGTCCACGCGCTGGACGAGGTCGCGCATCTTCTTCGACTTCGGCAGGTGGGTGACAACCTGGTCGGCGAGGTCGACCGCGCGTTCGGCGGTGCGCAGCAGGCGCTCGACGCGCAGGCGGCCCGGGAACGACCACTCCGGAACCTTGACCTCGCCGCGGCCGTGCTGCGGCAGCGGCTCGCGCTCGAAGTACTCCTTCACATACTCGTACAGACCCTTGAACTGCAAGGGATTCCGAGCGCCCGAGGACACGTGGTAGTAGGCGGGCTCCTTCGGCGCGGGCGGGTTCGCGGCGGCGGCCAGGATCGCGTTCACGACGAAGTCGGCCGGGATGATGTCGATGCTCGATTCGGGGGTGCCGGGGAACTCGGGGATCGAGCCGCGCCCGTACGCGAGGATGATCGGCTCGGCCATCTTGAAGCCCTCGATCCATCCGGGGAACGGGTGCGCGTAGCTCGACTCGATGATCGACGGCCGGACGATCGACAGCGGCGCGTCGTGCTCGGCCGCGAGCTCCTCGACCGCGCGTTCGCCCATCGCCTTCGTGAACGTGTAGTTGTCGGGCCAGCCGAGTGTCTGGGCTCGGGCGCGCCCGTATTGCACAAGCCGCTTGGTGACCCACGCCTTGCGCCGCTCCTCGGCGTCGTCGGCGACCGACTGCGGGCCGGCGCGTCCGTGCTCGGAGCGCGCCTTGCGCAGGAAAGCGTCGAGGATCTCGGGCTTGCGGCTCGCGGCCTCCACGTCGCGCCGGGCCTGGAGCGCGAGCTCGGCCTCGACCTCCCAGTCGACGCGGTGGTCGAGCGTGGCCTCGGGGATCACGCCCTTGCGGACGCCGGCGACGTACGCGGTGGACACGTGGAGCAGGTGCGGCGCGGCGTTGTTCGCGAGGACGGATTCGTAGAGGCGGACCGCGCCGTACAGGTTCGTCTGGAACCCCTCGTCGATCGGCGGGTCGAACGCGACCGTGGCGGCGCAGTGGATCACGACGTCGAGGCCGCCCGGCATCTCGAGCTCCTCGGCGGAGAAGTCGCCGTCGACGACGTCCACGCGTTCGTCGAGCATCTGCTTGACGGCATCGGCTCCCACCCGATCGTGCAGGGCGTTGAACGTCGGCCGCCCCATGAGCGACTCGACGCGCTGTCGGCCGTTCGAGCCGAGCTGCGGGCGCACGAGGAGGGTGATCCGGGTCTTCGGGAAGTCGCCGAGGAGTCGTTCGAACACGGCCTGCCCGAGGAACCCGGTCACGCCCGTGACCAGGACGTTCTTGTCGGCGAGCTTGCGCACGATCGAGCTCGTGCGGACTCGGGGAGGAGCCGCGGAAGTGTCTACCACACGGCAGATTATCCTCCTCTACCGGTTGGTAGACAAGACCCGCCTTCCCGGGCCGAAGGCGCATTGCGCAGGTGAAGGGCGGTGCACCTACGCTGGAGCGCATGGCGACCGCCCGCGACACCACTCCCGCGCAGCCTCCCCCGTGGCGAGAGGTTTTCGTCGGGGCACGCGGGCGGATGACGATCGGGCTGCTGATCCTCGAGGCGCTCATCGCGATCGAAATCATGATCGTCGCCGCGATCCTCCCCCAGGTGCAGCGCGAGCTCGAGGGCCTGCAGCTGTACGGGTGGATCTACACGTCGCTCACGCTCGCGTCCTTCGGCGCGGTGCCGATCGCCGGGCGGATGACCGACCGCGTGGGGCCGAGTCCGGTCCTCGGCGTCGCGATCGGCTTCTACGTCGTCGGGCTCCTGCTCGCCGCCACTGCACCGACGATGTTCGTGCTCGTCGTCGCGAGATTCGTCCAGGGGATCGGCGGCGGCGGCCTCTACGTGGTCTCGCTCGCGTCCGTCGCCAAGACGTATCCCGAACGGATCCGACCACGCGTGATGGCGCTGCTCGCCTCGATGTGGATCCTGCCAGGACTGCTCGGGCCGTCGTTCGGCGCGATCATCACCGAGACGGTGGGCTGGCGGTGGGCGTTCATCGCGCCGCTGCCCCTGATCCTGCTCGGTGTGGTGCTCGTGATGCCGTCGCTGCGCGGCGTCGAGGTAGGCGGCGACGAGTCGAGTCTGCCGATCGCCGCGTCGCTCGTGCTGATGGTGGGCGCGGGGCTGTTCCTCGGCGGACTCACATCGCACTCGGTCTGGGGCATACCGTTCGTGGTCGTCGGCATCGCCGTGACGATCCCGGCGCTCCGCCGGATCACGCCGGCCGGGACGCTCGTCGCGCGGCGCGGGCTCCCAGCTGCCGCCGCCGGAGCGTTCCTCGCCTCGGGGGCCTTCTTCGCGATCGACGGCTTCGTGACGCTGATGCTGACCGAGACGCGGGGGCTGTCGCTCGGTGCCGCCGGGATCGTGCTCACGCTCTCGGCGGTCGCGTGGGCGTTCGGCTCCTGGTGGCAGTCGCGGACGATCGGACGCGTGGGGGCGAGGCGACTCACGCGGTTCGGCGGCGCGCTGATCGCGGTCGGGGGAGCGGTCTTCGGGCTCGGACTGCTCGATATCCCTCTTGCGATCCCGTTCGCCGGGTGGACGATCGGGAGTGTCGGCATGGGCATCGTCTTTCCGACGATCCCGCTGTCGGTGATGGGCGAGGCCAAGGAAGGCAGCGAGGCCGGCGACCTGTCTTCGATGATCCTGATGGACTACCTCGGCGTCGGGGTCGGAGCCGGACTGGCGGGCGTGAGCATCGCGCTCGCCGACGCCGGGACGATATCGCTCGAGGCCGGGTTGGCCGGGGCGTTTGGGGTGGGGATCGCGGCGGCGATCGTCCTCGCGTTCCTCGCCGCCCGTCTGCCGGATGCGCGTCCAACGGCTGAGGTTGCGGCGGACGGTGTGGACCACGGTGCGCCATCGATCCGTCCGACGACCTGACGACCGACACTGCCGATAGACTCGGCGGCCTCATGGAGATCACCGAGTTGCAGGACGTCCTAAGGCGCACCTATGGCGAGCGCGACGCCGAGCGAGGCTCCGATGCGACGTTCCGGTGGTTCACGGAGGAGGTCGGCGAGCTCGCCCGCGCGCTCCGCGACCGGGACCGCGATCAGCTCGTGCACGAGTTCGGCGACGTGCTGGCGTGGCTGGCCTCGCTCGCGAACCTCGCCGGCGTGGAGCTCGAGGAAGCGGCGGCCCGGTACGCGAACGGATGTCCGAAGTGCGGCGAGATGCCGTGCACCTGCGGGTTCGTCAGATGACCGAGACGAACGTCTTCATCCCGCACGACGGGCATCGAGAAGAGATCGTCGGGCTCATGCGTGTCGCGTTCAACATGGATTCGCTGCTCGACGAACGAGCCGCGTGGCTGCCCGTCGAGAAGATGCGGTGCGTCTCGGACGATGATCGGATCGTGGCGGCGGCGGGTGCACGCGACTTCCGACAGTGGTTCGGCGGGCGCGAGCTCGAGATGAGCGGGATCTGGGGCGTGGTCACGCTTCCCGAACACCGAGGCGGGGGGCTCGCCACGCGCGCTGTGACGACCCTCCTCGAGGACGCGCGCGAGCGGGGTCAGCCACTGAGCGCCCTGTATCCCGCGACCCAGCGGCCCTATCGCAGCATGGGCTACGAGCTCGCCGGGACGATGACGCGACACGAGGTGGCGCTCGACGACCTGCCGCGAGGGTCGTCGGGGCCGTTGCCCGTCGAGGAGTTCTCGCTCGAACGCGACCTGGACGACGTCCGGGCGTGTTACCGAGCCTCGGTCTCCGGCCACGCCGGGCCGATCGACTCCGACGAGCCGGACTGGTGGCGAGACAAGATCCTCGGTCGCTGGTTCAGCGACGACGTGCAGCGAACCGTGGTCGCTCGCGGCAAGGACGGGATCGAGGGATACGCCTCGTTCACGTACGGGCACGCGACCGGCGCGATCGAGTTCAACTACCTGATCCACTGCCGCCACCTCGTCGCGACGAGCGTCGAAGGCTTCGCGTCGCTGCTCTCGTACCTGCGAGCCTTCCGCGGACTCGGGACCTCGCTCCGGTTCACGGGACCGCCGGCCCACCCGCTCGCGATGCTCGTGGAGGAACAGCGGGTGCTCCCCGTGTGGACGTATCGCTGGATGCTGAGGCTGCTGGACGTGGCCGCGGCGCTTTCGGGACGCGGGTACCCGCCGGTGTCGGGCGAAGCGGTGCTCGCGGTCGAGGACGGACTGTTCCCCGAGAACCGGGGGCCATGGCACGTCGAGGCGGATGGCTCCGGTTCGGTGCGTGTCGCGCCGACGAGCGGTCGCGGCATGCGACCGGTGACGATCGGAACGCTCTCGGCGATGTACAGCGGGTTCCTGTCGCCATTCGACGCGGTCGCGATCGGTCAACTCGACGATGCCCAGGCGCCGTTCCTGGCCCAGTTGTTCGGCGGGCCGACGCCTTGGATGCACGACTTCTTCTGAGGCACGACCAGCGCCGCCGAGTTGCCCTCCTGCTGTATCTGACGTGTGCGTCGACCGAGCGAGCCGGGCTCTACGGAGCCGAAACCCGCTCGGCGATCTGAACCGCGTTGAGCGCCGCCCCCTTCCGGAGGTTGTCGCCGCACGCGAACAGCAACAGCGCGTCGTCGCGCCCTTCGGGCTGGCGGATCCGGCCGACGAGCACGTCGTCGATGCCGGCCGCTTCGAGCGGGCTGGGGTAGATCCCCTTCGCCGGATCGTCTCGGAGCTGGACGCCCTCGGCGGCGGCGATTGCCTCCCGCGCCTCTGGGACCGAGATTGGCCGGTCGAACGTCGCGTGCACGCTCACGCTATGACCCACCGGCACCGGCACCCGAACGCACGTCGTTGAGATCTCGAGATCGGGGAGTGAAAGGAGCCGCTTCGCTTCGCGCTGCACCTTGATCTCTTCGAACGTGAACCCGCTCTCCTCGTCGAACACGTCGATCTTGGCCACGACGTTGTACGCGATCGTCTTGCCGAACACCTCGCCGACCGGCAGGGCGTCGAGGTCGGGCCGGCCGAGCTCCTCCTCCATCCCGTGGAGCTTCTCGATCTGCTCGGCGAGCTCGCGCACGCCCTTCGCGCCGGCGCCGGAGACCGACTGGTACGACGAGAAGTGCAGTGACCGAAGTCCGGCCGCGCGATGCAGCGGCGTGACGGCCATCAGCGCCGTGATGATCGTGCAGTTCGGCACGGCGTAGACGTTCGCTCCGCGCGCGAACGCCTCGGGGTTCACCTCGGGGATCACGAGTTCCGCCCACGGCTCCATCCGGAACGCGCTCGAGTTGTCGATGCACACCGTGCCGGCCTCGGCGGCCTGCGGCACCCAGGTCTTGGCGATGGCGCTGCCGCATGACGAGAGCGCGACGTCGACGCCTTCGAGCGCGCCGCTCGAGAGCACGCCGACCGTGTGCTCGTCACCGCCGAATCGGAGCCTCGTCCCCGCCGTCCGTTCGGACGCGAGAAGGACGAGCTCGTCGTGCGGAAATGCCCGCTCCTCGAGGATCCGGACCATCGTCCGGCCGACGGCCCCAGTCGCTCCGACGACGGCGACGCGCATCAGGCGAACTGCCAGGACTCGAGCATGTCGTCGAACACCACCGCGCTCGTGTCGAACCCGTCCTGCAGGTCGTTCAGCGTGACACGCCAGCCGACGTTGCCTTTGACCGTGACCACCTCTCGCATCAGGAACGTCTCGCCGCCGTCCGATGCGACCGACACGTCCCACTGCAGCGCGTCCGTACCGTCGAGGTCGGCCTCGCTCGCGGGGCCGGGGGTGAGCCCTGCGTCCTCGTCCCGCTGGCGGACGAAGTTGGACCACTGCTCGAGCTCGGTGCCGGTCTCGAGGTCGACCGCCTCGACCACGACGGTCGCCGAGCCCGTCGGCGGCGCGAACTGGTCGAGCGTCACGTCGGCGCCGAACAGCGCCGGACCCGCCTCCCACCCCTCGGGGACGACCAGGCAATAGCCGAAATTCTCGGACTCGAAGTTGGTTCCCTGGCACGGGTCGGGCCGGAGCACGAAGAACGCGCTCACACCCGCGGCCGCGCCAGCGAGGATCGCGAGGATCAGCAGCGGGCGGAGCTTCGACGGCGGCGCCGGCTTCTTGATCTCGATCGGCGGCCGTTCGGCTCCCTCTCGGCGCGGCATGAGGGCGACGGTGGTGGCTTCGAGCGTCGAGCCGCACTTCTGGCAGACCGGTCGGTCTTCATCGTTGATCTCCCGGCAGTTCGGGCAGACGACCATCGCTCACGCCTCCTCGGCGAGCGTGGCCGCCTCGCCGTCGAGCTCGAACCGCTGCACGATCGCCCGCATCGCGCGCTCCGCGTCGTCGGCACGGATCACACACGAGATCCGGATCGAGGACGTCGAGATCATCTCGATGTTCACGCCCTCCGCGGCGAGCGCGTCGAACATGTCGGCCGCGACGCCGGGGTTGGACTTGATCCCCGCTCCCACGAGCGACAGCTTGGCGATGCCGTCGTCCGTCTCGTACCTGACCGCCCCGACGTCGGCGACGATCCCGGAGAGCACCGCATCCACCCGCGGGAGATCGGCGCGGGGCAACGTGAACGAGAGATCGGTCCGGCCTTCGTGCGAGACGTTCTGCACGATCATGTCGACGTGGATCCCCTCGGCGGCGACCGCCTTGAAGATCGCCGCAGCGATCCCCGGCCGGTCGGGCACCTCGTCCAGGGTGACCTTCGCCTCCTGGTCGTCGAGCGCCACGCCGCGGATCAGCGCGCTTTCGAGCATCGGTGAGCCTTCCTCGCCGTCGTCGTCGGAGACCCACGTGCCGGGCTGGTCTCCGAACGAGCTCCGCACGTGGAGGCGGATCCCGTGGTTCCGAGCGTACTCCACCGATCGCAGTCCGAGGACCCTCGCGCCTCCGGCCGCAAGCTCGAGCATCTCTTCGTAGGTGATCCGGTCGATCTTGCGCGCGCGCGGGAAGAGTCTCGGGTCCGCGGTGTAGACGCCGTCGACGTCGGTGTAGATCTCGCACGCCTCGGCGCCGAGCGCGCCCGCCATCGCCACGGCGGTCGTGTCGGAACCCCCGCGCCCGAGCGTCGTGATGTCGAACTCGGTGGACAGTCCCTGGAAGCCGGCGAGGATCACGACGTTGCCGGCGTCGAGCGACTCCTTGATCCGTCCGGGCCGGATCTCGACGATCTTGGCCTGCCCGTGGCGCGTATCCGTGATGATCCCGGCCTGCGAGCCCGTGTAGGAGGCGGCACGGCAGCCGCGGGCGTTGACGGCGATCGCCAAGAGGGACATCGCGATCCGCTCGCCGGCCGTGAGCAGCATGTCGAGCTCGCGGGGCTCAGGCGTCGGGGTGATCTCGGCCGCCATCTCCAGCAGCTCGTCGGTCGTGTGGCCCATCGCCGAGACGACCGCGACCACGTCGTTGCCCTCGTTCCGAGCCTGGACGATCCGGTCGGCGACGAAGCTGATCCGCTCGGGCGACCCGACGGAGGTTCCGCCGTATTTCTGCACCACGATGGGCATGTCAGGAGGGTAACAGTGGGTGTTCGAGGGGCCGGGAGGACGGGGCCGAGCATCCCCTTCGTTGGGGTTGGTTTCGAAGCGCGCTCCGTGGGAAACTGCCAGGCATGGCCTACGTGATCGCGGAACCGTGCATCGACATCAAGGACAAGGCGTGCGTCGACGAGTGTCCGGTCGACTGCATCTACGAGGGTCCTCGGATGCTCTACATCCAGCCGGACGAGTGCGTCGACTGCGATGCGTGCGTGCCGGTGTGCCCGGTGACGGCGATCTTCACCGACGAGGACATCCCCGCCGAGTGGAAGCCGTTCATCGCCGTCAACGCCGAATGGTTCTCCGATGCGGTGACCGGTCTCGGCTCGCCGGGGGGCGCCGCGCAGGCCGGGCCGGCAGACAAGGACCACCCGACGGTCGCCGGCTGGCCGACGGCCGCCTAGCTCACGCGCACCGCGACCCGAGCGACCTGCGCCACCGCGTGCTCGGCGACGACCGGATCCCAGCCGAACGGCCCGGCCAGGAGCTTGGCGAACTCGAACAACAGCGAGGGCTTCGTGACCAGGTCGACCTCGCCTTCGAGCACCCGGCGGAACGCGGTCTCCTCTGCGCTTCCGGGAGCGACGAACGCTCGCACGAGGACGTCGGCCTCTAGGATCTCCGTCACCGCCGCGAGTCCCGGATGATGCGTTTCACGTCGGCCTCGGTCCTGATCCCACGTCGTCGAGCCTGCGCCGCTCCGTAGCGCTGGAGCGACTCGAACGTGCTCGTCTCCAGGTAGATGCGGTAGACGCGGAGCATCTCCCGAAAGAGCTCGCTCCTGTTGCGGCCCTCGCGCTCGGCAAGTCGGTCGAACTCGTCGGCGGTCTCCGGCGGGACGGAGACTGCCAGCACTTTCGACGTGCGCGCCATGTCATACGCAGTATGACCCCTGACGGGGCCGTGTGGTGGCAGCGATGCCTCTTTCGATATAGGCGGCTGCCGAGAGGTTCGGCGACGTGGGAGTGATGCCTTCCCAGGAATCAGGTCGAGTGGGCGAACCGCCCGCCGATGCCAAACATGGCATCGACCTCGTTCCAACCGGGCCGGCGCTCAGCCGACCGACTCAGACACTCAATGTTCGCTTCAGGAAGTCGAGCTGCACGCGCAGGATGTTCTCGGTCACCGCGGTCGAACGCGTGAGATGCGTGGCGTTCGGGATCAGCAGGAGCTCGTGGTGCCTGCCCGCCTCGAACAGCGCGGCCGACAGGCGGAGGGAGTGGGCGACCACCACGTTGTCATCGGCCAGCCCGTGGATCAGGAGCATCGGGCGCGAGAGCGTCGCGGCGTCGATCAGTGGCGAGTCGTGGCGGTACGTTTCGGGCTCCTCGTCCGGATGGCCGAGGTAGCGCTCCGTGTAGAAGGTGTCGTAGAGCCGCTGATCGGTCACCGGCGCTCCCACGACCGCTGTGTGGAACACGTCGGGCCGTCGAAGCACGGCGAACGCCGCGAGCTCGCCCCCGAACGACCATCCGCGGATCCCCACCCGCTCGAGATCGAGGAAGTCGAACCGTTCGGCGGCGGCGTGCAGCGCGTCGACCTGGTCGTCGAGCGTCACCGTGAAGTCCCGGTACACCGCTCGGTCCCACGCCGGTCCCCGCCCGTCCACCCCACGGCCGTCGACGACCAGGACAGCGAAGCCGTGGTCGGCGAACCACTGCGACGTGAGGTGCGCGCCCTTCGCCCTCAGCACCCGCGCGCCGCGCGGGCCGCCGTACGGGTCGAGCAGCACGGGCAGCGCGCCGTCGTCGGGATCATGGCCGCCGGGCAGGAACATCGCGGCGGACAGCTCGCGCTCGCCGAGCCTCATGAAGCGAGGCGCCGGCGTCACCACCGGTTCCTCCGACACGTTCTCGATACCGCCCACGTCCTCTCCGCCTCGAAGGACCGTCGCCCATGAGCGGGTTTCGGCCTCCGTCGCAGATGTCCGGACGAGGACGTCGCCCCCCTCGGCGCCGGAATGCAGGCCCGGTTCCTCGGACAGGCGGACCGGACCGTCCTCCGGCGACCAGCGCCACAGGTGGATGTGCGCGGGATCGTCCTCGCTGGCTCGGAACAGCACACCGCTCCCCGCCGACACGACCTCCCGAACCTGCATGCCCGGCGGCGTCACCAGTTCCCCGTCAACGGTCAGGCGGTACGTATCGGTATCGCGGTCGGCCACCACGTCGACGACCTTGCCGTCGGACGACCGCGTCGGCACGTCCTCGAACAGCTCGATCCACTGGGGGTCCGTCGACTCGCTCAATAGCGTGGTCTCGCCGGTCTCAACGTCGGCCTCGAGAAGGTGGACCGTTCGCTGGTCCCTGGTCTCGACGAGCAGGGTGAGTGGCTCGTCGTCCCAGATCACGCGCGTGAGGTACGGGAACCGTTCGGCGTCCCACCGGATCTCGGTCCGTTCACCGCTCGCGACGTCGAACACCCACAGGCTCACCGTCGCGTCGGTCGTGCCCGCCTGCGGATACCGCACGGCTCGAGGCGTCTCGTCCGGCTGGGTGGGATCGCTGATGTGCCAGACGAGGACGTCGCGTTCGTCGACATGGGCCGCCGCGATCCGCGTCCCGTCGGGCGACCACCAGTGGCCGCGAGATCGGTCCATCTCCTCTGCGGCCACGAACTCGGCCAGACCCCAGGACGTGTCCGGTTCTTCAGGCGAGGCGAGCTCGCGGACGCCGCCTTCGACGTCACGGACGTGGAGCGCTCCGTCGACGACGAACGCGATCCGCTCGCCGGCCGGGTCGAGGCGGGGATCGTCGACCGCTCCGGGTGCGCTCAGCTCCCGCGCGGAGCCCTCCACCAGGTCGGCGAGGAACAGGCGTCCACCGACCGCGAACACGGCCTGCCGAACGGCATCGTCGGTCGCATAGGCGGTGACGCCGGAGGAGCGCTCACGCGCGCGCTCGCGCCGAGCGCGTTCGGCGTCGGTGAGCTCGGCCTCGGCCTCCTCGGACCCGGGGTCGAACACGAGCCGTTCCTTCGCGCCGGCAACGTCGAATACCCACAGGCAGCTCACGGGGTCGTCGCCGGTCTTCGTCCGGAGGAACGCCACGCGTTCGCCGTCGGGCGAGACCGTGAACGATCTCGGGACGCCGAGCGAGAACCCACGGGTTCGCGCGGCCTGCCTGGGGAACTCGTCGAGCGGATCGGGCGTCTCGGACATGAGCGGGGAGCGTATCAATGGAGTGTCACGGATCGGCGGCCGAACGGCATAGACGAGTGGAAGCCTCTCCCGGAGACCGCGTGCACACGGACCTCGACGACGTCGGCCTCATCGTGCGATCGCAGCGCGAGCCGGAGATCTTCGGCGTGCTGTTCGAACGACACGCCGAGTCGATGCTCGCGTTCTTCGCTCGCCGGACGCTCGATGCCGAGTCTGCTGCTGAGTTGGTGGCGGAGACGTTCGCCGAGGCCTTCGCGTCGCGGACGCGATTCCGAGACCAGGGGGCCGACGGCGCGGCGTGGCTCTACGGGATCGGGCGGAACCTGCTTTCGCGGTACTTCCGCAACGGCGCGGTCGACGCTCGGGCACGGCGACGGCTCGGGATGCCGGAGCGGAGCGTCGGCGAGAGTGACTTCGAGCGGATCGAGGAGCTGATCGACTTCGAGAAGCTCGGCGATCGGATCCGCGTCGCGATGGCGACGTTGCCCGAAGCCCAGCGCGACGCGGTGACGCTGCGGGTGATCGACGGCCGCGGATACCGCGAGGTCGCGGAAGAGCTCGGGTGCACCGAGACGGTGGCTCGGGCCCGCGTGAGCCGGGGCCTGCGACGGATGGCGAGCGAGATCGAGATCGAAAGAGATGAGGAACCGATCGAACTGGAGACGAGGCGATGGAAACGGCGATCGACTACCTGAACGAGGTCCACGGGGACCTCCTCGACGCGGCGAAGCGCGAGCGCGCCGGTCTGCGCCCGGTCGGGGGCCGGAAGCCGAAGAAGTGGACCACGGGCGGTATCGTCGCGGCGGTCGTCTGCGTCTTGGTCGCGGCGGGTCTCGTCGGGCTGGTTGTTCGCTCCGATCTCGGGGCCGACGACGCCGCGACGCCGGCGGCCGGTGAAACTGGGGCGACGGGGGCGACCGGGGCGACCGAGGTTCCAGGCGACCAGCGGGGGCCCCTCCCGGGCGCGGGAACCGGCGGCCAGCAAGGATCTGCGCCGTCCCTGACGCGGATCATCCGGACCGGCGAGATCTCGCTCGTTATCCCACCTGACTCGTTCGACGATCGGTTCGGAGAGGCCGTCGACGTCGCCGAGGAGAATGGCGGCTTCGTGTCGGACTCACAGAGCCGGGATCGCTCCGGTGGCCTCACGCTTCGCGTTCCGGCCCAGAACTTCGACGAAACGCTGCGCGCGCTCCGCGCGCTCGGGACCGTTCAGGTGGAGTCCGTTCGCGGCAAGGACGTGACCGCCGACTACGTCGACCTGCGCGCGAGGTTGCGGATCGCGAAGGCCCGCCGCGAGGTGCTGCTCGGCCTCCAGGCGGATGCCACGACCATCGACCAGACGATCCGGGTGCAGAACGAGCTCGACCGGACGCAGCTCGACATCGAAGCCATCCAGGGGCAGCTCAACCTGCTCGACGATCGGACGTCGCTCGCGACGGTCCGGGTGGATCTCCGCGAAGAAGGCGTGGAGCCCGAGGCCGAGGTCGAGTCCGCGAGCATCCCGAACGCGGTCGACCGCGCGGTCGCGGGGTTCGTCGGCGTGATCGCCGCGGTCGTGATCGGTCTCGGATACCTGATCCCGCTCGCGCTGCTCGGACTGCTCGTCTGGTTCGTCGTCGTTCAGGTTCAGCGCCGCCGAACGACCTGAGCTACATCTCGCGGCGGCCCTCGAGAGCCTGCGAGAGCGTCACCTCGTCTGCGTACTCGAGGTCGCCGCCGACCGGCAGGCCGCTCGCGAGGCGTGTGACGGTGACGCCGAGCGGCTTCAACATCGCCGCCACGTACATCGCGGTCGCGTTGCCCTCGAGGTTCGGGTTCGTCGCGATGATGACCTCGGTGACCGAGTCGCGCTGGACGCGGTCGAGGAGCTCCTGGACGCGGAGATCCTCGGGACCGATCCCGTCGAGCGGGCTGATCGCGCCGCCGAGCACGTGGTACCGCCCTTTGATCACGCCCGCCTTCTCGACCGTCGCGACGTCCTTGGGTTCCTCGACGACGCAGAGCACCGTGCGCTCGCGACCCTCGTCGCGGCAGATCCTGCAGAGCTCTCCCTCGGCGACGTTGCCGCATTCACGACAGAAGAAGATGAGCTCCTTGGCGCGCACGATCGCCTCGGCCAGTCGCTTGGCGTCGTCGGGCGGCGCCTTCACGAGGTGGAACGCCAGCCGCTGCGCCGACTTCGGGCCGATGCCGGGCAGCCGGGAGAGCTCGTCGATCAGGTCCTGGATCGGCCCCTCGTACACCTACGCGCCGTCCTCGGTCGAGGGCGTTGCGCCGAGCTCGGCCGACAGGTGCGCGAGCGCCTCCTCTTCGGAGAGCGGTTCGTCCTCGACCGGTTCGGGGATGCCCACGACAGGCTCACGGATCACGCATCGGATGGCCGGAGCGACGCCGAACAGATCCTGCAGAGCCTGCCGCAATTCCCCCTCGCGTTCGGAGACCTTCTGGACTCCGAGCGGTCGATCCGGCGGGAACACGAGCTCGAGCGTCTGCCCGTCGTACGCGGCGGGCGTGGCGATCTCGAGGAACGACGGGAGCACCGCTTTTCCGGCGCTCCGCAGGTGCGCGATCACGGTCGGCCAGCTGCTCCGGAGCATCGTGACGTCCACAGCCTGCGTTCCGGCCCCCAGCACCGGAGCCGCCGGCCGTGTCTCGGCCTGCTCGGCCGGGCCGGCGGCGGCCTCTTCGGCGCCGCTCGCTTCGGCACGCTTCGACGGCCGCTCAGTTTCCGGTGTACTCGTTCGTGGCGCCGGGTCGGCCGCTCTGCCGACCTCGGGCTCGCCACCGGATTTCGCCGGCGCAGGGGTGGCGTCGGAAGGCGACTGTGAGGCGCCTACGGAGCTCGAAGCGGCCGGCGAGGGTTCTCTTGGCGCCGAACCGGAGCCTGGAGGCGCCATCCCGGAGCCAGGAGCGATGCCCGCGACGCGTTCGAGGCGTTCGAGACGTGAGACCAACGCGTCGGGCGTCGCGTCGGTCTCGGGGATGGTCGCTCGGATGAGCGCGAGCTCGAGCGAGAGCCTCGGCGACGTCGTCCACCGCATGTCGGTCTGCGCGTCGATCAGCAGGGCGATCGCGCGGCCGAGCTCGGCCGCCGAGTACTTCGCCGCCTGCGCCGTGAGCCGGTCGGCGTCCTGATCCGTCACGTCGAGGAGGTCCGTCTGTCCCGGCGCGGTCTTGACGAGCAGCAGGTTCCGGAAGTGCGCGAGGACCTCGTTCGTCACGTGGCGGAGGTCCTGCCCTTCCTGCACGAGCCGGCTCACGAGCTCGAACACGCCCTTGGCGTCTCCCACGGCCACCGCGTCGGCGAGCGCGTACTGCACGTCGCTCCGGCCGGCGCCGATGAGCGCGGTCACGACGGTCTCGTCGACCTGGCCCGCGCCGAGCACCGACGCCTGATCGAGCAGCGACAGCGCGTCCCGCACCGACCCCTCGGACTGCCGGGCGATCGCGTGCGCCGCCTCGGCCGAGATCGTCATGCCTTCGTCCTTGCCCACGCGTTCGAGGTGCTCGGCGACGGCCTCGACCGGAACGCGCCGGAAGTCGAACCGCTGGCATCGGCCGACGATCGTGGCCGGCATCTTGTGCGGCTCCGTGGTCGCGAGCACGAACCGCACGCCGGGCGGCGGCTCCTCGAACACCTTGAGCAGCGCGTCGAACGCCTCGCGCGACAGCCGCTGCGCCTCGTCGATGATGTAGACCTTCTCGCGTCCCTGGACCGGCGCGGTCGGCGCCTTCTCGCGGAGATCGCGGGCGTCGTCCACGCCGCCGTGTGAGGCGGCGTCGATCTCGACCACGTCGAGGTGCTGTCCGTCTCGAACGGCGACGCACTGCTCGCACGTTCCGCACGGCTCGGGCGTGGGACCGTTCTCGCAGTTGACCATCTTGGCCAGGATGCGGGCCGTCGAGGTTTTCCCCGTCCCGCGCGGACCGCAGAACAGGAACGCGTGGGCCAGACGGCCTTCTCGCACCGCGCCCGAGAGCGCCCGGACCACGTGGTCCTGCCCGAGGATCTCGTCCGGACCCTGGGGGCGGTACTTCCTGTAGAGCGACTGGTACGGCTTGTCGTCGGCCAACGTTCACCCCTCTTGCTCTCGGGGGCTTCGCTCGCCTTCGGCTCGGCTACGCCCCCGAACCCCCGGTCGTCCGGTCGGGGAAGCCTACGGGAAGGTAGTGGCAGCCGTGCACCCGCCGTCGACCGCGTCGGACTCGAGCGCATCACCGGCCGGTAGCTCCGGTCAGGCGTCCCCGCGGCACCCGCCAGCGCCCGCTTACGGCTGCACCCTTCCGGGCCTGACCGGGTTCGCAGGTTGGCGTCGCGCGGGACCCGACCTTCACCGCCCCGTGCCGGGAGCGACTGCGGACCCGCCGGGCCTCGGGCGGGGATTCAGCCCCGCTGAAGCGGATTGCGGGTACAGGGCACCGCTGGCTCCCCGCCTAGCACGGCCACCTCGGCGAGTATACGGGCCGTGCGCGGACGGCTCATCCGGCGCCCTCGAGCGGGACCACCGTGTTGGGGTCGGGGATCTGCAGGTCGACTGGCTCGCCGAACTCCGAGAGGTCGCTGACCGCCCGGATGACCCCGCCGCCGAGTTGCTCCGCCCCGACGTACTCGTACACCGTTCGTCGGACGAACCCTTCGTCGTCGATCCAGACCTCGGCGTCGAGCTCCGTCTCGCCACCACCCCGTTGGATCTCCTCGATGTTCAGGCGGAGCGCCTCGCGGTTCTCACCTGGAACTCGCTCGAGCGCGGTCACGAGATCGACGGAGATGCGGTAGCCGGTCGTTTCTACGCCGTCGACGGATCGCGTTCCGATGGCCTCGACCTCTTCCGTCACTCCGAACAAGTAGTAGAGGAGCAGCGAGGGGTCGCTCTGACCGGCGGCCAGGTCCTGGAGCTGTCGCGCGGCCGGGCTGTCTGATCCGAGATCGACCTCCACCCACGTCTCGGCGTCACCCGCGACCTCGGCGATCACACCCCCGCGCATGTACATCGTCGTGTCGTCCCGGATGATCTCGATCGTTCCGGGTCCGAGCGGCCCGAATTCGAACGAGGCGTGCATCCGTCGCGGCTGGCCGAACGTGGCGGCACCATTTCCTGCGATACCGGTGTCTTCCGGGATGTCGGATCCCTGGAACGAGATGCGCTGAGCGAACGCCGCCGACCCCGAACGCAGTGTTCTTTCCGCGGCGCGTCGGATGGTTTCGGGAGATGCCGGCTCCTCGTCACTACCGCAGGCCGGTACCAGGAGGCTCAGGACCGCGATGAGGAGCCTGAGCGACTTCACGGGTTCATCTTCCCCGCTTCTCGCAACTGCATGCGTCGATCCGAGAACGACGGCCTACGAAGCGAGCGCTCCGACGAGCGAGACGACGCCGGACAGCAGGAGCATCCCGAACACCACCCGGCGGAACGTCTCGGGATCCAGTCGCTTGAACCCGTGCTCCCCGAGATGGGCACCGAGGAGCAGGCCGGGGAGGCCGGCCGCCGCCACCGAGAGCGCGCCGGACGTCACCTCGCCGCCGAGTGCGAACGCCACGAGCGCCACGCTCCCCTGGACGAGGAAGATCGCCGAGATCGTCCCGCGGAACGCTGCCGGGCTCAGCTCCTTGCTCGAGAGCGCGATCACGATCGGTGGGCCGCTCGTGCCCGTGCTGGTGGACAGGATCCCGGCGACGAAGCCCGCGACCCCGTCCGTCACACGGGTCGGCGGCAGGCGCAGGCCCCGCCAGAGCAGGAGCGCGAACGCGATCACGACGACGGCGATGATTGCCGTCAGCGTTCGGTCGTCGGCACGTTCGAGCACAAGAAGCCCGAGCGGCATCCCGAGGATCGCAGCGGCGGTCACGACGAGCACGACGGGCCTTTCCACGTGACCCCGCGACCGGAGCGCGAGCTGCGCGACCAGGACGATCCCGATCATCGTGAGGCCGACCACGGCCTCCTTCGGGCCCACGAGGATCGCTACGAGGGGCGTTCCGATCAACGCGAAACCGAACCCCGAGACCGCCTGCGCAGCCGAGGACAGCGCGACCACGCCGAATACCCCCACCCACACCCAGACCATCGCCGCATCATCGCCCGTCGCGCGGCCGGTACGCTCGGGCGATGCGGGTGGGGGCGCTCCTCGTGGACTTCGACGGCACGGCGTGCCTCCAGGACGTCTCGGAGATGCTGCTCGATCGGTTCGGTGAGCCGGGGTGGGAACGGTTCGACGACGCCGTCGATCGCGGCGAGATGGGCCTTCGTGAAGCGGCGGGTCACCAGGCCGCGATGTTGAACGGGCAGCCGGAGCAGATGTTGTCGTGGGTCCTCGACACGGCCGAGCTCGACCCGACGTTCCCGGCGTTCGTCGAGTGGGCGAAGGCGCGCCAGGTGCCGATCACCCTCGCGTCCGACGGGTTCGGCTTCTACGTTGACCCGATCCTGGAATCAGCCGGACTCGGACATCTGCCCGTCGTGACGAACGAACTCGTCCGCGTCGACGGCGTGACTACGCTGCGCCATCCGAACGGCCACCCGGTGTGCATCGGGTGCGGCACCTGCAAGATGCTCGCAGCGACCGGGCTGCGCGAACGCCACGGACCGATCGCGTTCGTCGGCGAGGGGCAGTCGGACCGGTATGGTGCGCTCTACTCGGACGTCGTGTTCGCGAAGGACGCGCTCGTGCGGATCTGCGAGCAGGACGGCGTGCCGTTCGTTCCCTGGGAGACGTTCGACGACGTTCGCGACGTGCTCGAGTCGACCGCCACGTTCCCCGGCGTCGTCGGAGGCGAGCGGTGCCCTGGATGGAGGACGGCGTGACGTCCGAGGTACCCACCGCTCGGCCCGCCACACCTGACGACGCGAACGCCATCTTCGAGATCACCGTGGCGTGCGAGCTCCACGACGACGGCGCGGTCGAGGTCGATCTCGACGACATCGTGGTGGGGTTCGAACGCGCGGGGTTCGATCCGGCGACCGATCTGCTGCTCATGCTCGACGGCGACGAACCGGTCGCGTGGGCCGAGCTGTACCGACGACGCGCCGAGGCCGACGTTCGACCGTCGCACCGGGGTCGTGGGATCGGAGCAGCGCTCCTCGGATGGATCGAGGGGCGCGCTCGCGAGCTCGGCGAGCCCGAGGTGGGCCAGACGAAGACCGACGCGAACGAGGGCGCTCGCGAGCTGTTCCTGGCGATGGGCTACGAGCCCACGTTCACCTCCTGGATCGTTCGGATCCCGATCGAGGAGCCGCCCGACGCTCCCGAGCCGATCGACGGCATCTCGATCCGCTCGTACCGGGAGGAGGACGCGCGCGACGTCCACCGGATGATGGACGCCGCGTTCACCGAGTGGCCGGGGCGCGATCCGGAGCCGTTCGAGATCTGGGCACCGCAGGTCGTCGTGCACGCCGCGTTCGTCCCGGAACTGTCACCGCTCGCGTTCGACGAGGACGAACTGGTTGGGGCGGCCGTCTCCTACGACTTCCCAGAGGCCGGTGAGGGGTGGGTGCACCAGCTGGCCACGAAAGCGACCCACCGACATCGCGGGATCGCGCGAGCGTTGCTGCGGACGGCGTTCGGCTCGTTCCACGAACGGGGCCGGCGCGTCGCCGGGCTCTCGACCGATTCGCGCACCGGCGCGCTGGGACTGTACGAGAAGGTCGGGATGCGGGTGGACCGCCAGTACACGCGATTCACGAAGCGCCTGACCTGATGGCGGAGGCCGCGGGATTCGAACCCGCGAGGCGGTTGCCCGCCTACACGCTCTCCAGGCGTGCCCCTTCGTCCGCTCGGGCAGGCCTCCGCCGTCGAGTCTAGCGGTGTACTTTCAGCGTTCCCTCGGAGCACAAGGAGACGGGATGGACACCACGACCACGCCCGCCGGACTCGAGACCGCCCTGACGTTCCCGCTGATCGAAGCCTTGCACGGACGGCGCGCGCGACGCTTTTCGCTCGGCGCTGAGATCCCGGACGGCCCGCTCGCGTATCGATCCAAGCACGAGCCGATGCCGCTCACCGACGTGGAGACGATGCTCGTGCTGACCTCGGCGGCCGGGAACACCGGCTGGCACTACGCGATCACCCGGAACGCCACCTACGCGCCCGCATTCCCCAACTATTCGGGCGCCGCCGGCGGGCGGACGTTCCCCTCGGCTGCGGGCTTCCACACGAGCGAGGTGTTCTTCACCGACGACGAGGGTGTCTACGTGTTCGAGACCCGGGACGCCCCGAAGCTCGTCGATCGCGAGCCCGGGGCGCCGGTCGACATCGCCGCGGTGATCGAGGCGCACCGGTCACGGATCCGCAAGCTATCAGAGGGGAGGATGAACATCCCCGCCGAGGAGCCCTACATGGAGGGCCACAACACGTGGTGCGTGAACCGGCCGGGCAGCCTTCTGCTGATGCCGGTCGCCGACATCGCGCAGACGTTCCTCGCGATCCTGTGCTTCATCACGCAGAACGGCGCTTCGATGACCGACGACGTGAACGGCGAGCCGATCCCGGGCATGGAGCAGTTCCGCGACCTCGTGAACGTCGACGAGCCGTACCCCTTGAGCTTCCTCGAGCAGTACGCGCTCACGGAGGCGACCGCCGAGCTCACGACCTCGTGCTACGCGGGCATGCTGATGCTGCAGGCGATGGGCCTCGGCGGGTGGATGTTCGACGGGATCGACCGGCACACGATCCTCGGGGCGAGCGGCGATCCCGAGGTTCCGGGGCTCGGGTTCCGCTACGACACGGACGATCGATGGGCGCTCCCGAACCCGACCGGTCTCGACAGCCTGTTCACCGCGTACTGCCCGCCGCACGTCGCCGACATGCGCGCCGCGGTCGACGCGTTCGCCGAGCGCAAGTTCGGGGAGGGTGGACCGTTCCACCCCGGTACACCCGGGGCGTGGAAGGAGAGCTCACGGGTTCGCGGGGCCGCGCCGGTGCATTCGGAGGAGTTCAAGGCGTGCGTCGCCCTCCAAGCGCAGTACGTGTTCGATCGGTTCGGCAAGTTCCCCGGCACGGTCCCGAGCCTCTTCTGCCTCACGTACCTCCAGGCGCACCACCTGGATCTCGAGTTCTACGACGAGCACTTCGGGCCGGCCGCGTACCTGCCGACGCAGGCCGAGCACATGGCGCGCTGGCACGAGCACTGACGGATCGATGAAATAGGAGGCCCGCTCATGGACATGCAAAGCGACTTGACGAGTACCGCGCGTCGGATGTGGCTATGGCCGGTGGCGATCCTGGTCGGCTTCCCGGTCGGGGGGGAGATCGCAGACCTGGTCGTGGACGGAGTCGATTCCGTGGGAGCGGCGCTCGCCGCGGGGCTCATCGTGGGCGCAGTCATCGGGGCCGCAGAGTGGTTCGCTCTTCGCCAGTGGATCTCGTGGCTCTGGATCCCGGCGACGATCGTGGGGATGGCCGTGGGCCTGGTCGCGGGAGCGGCCCTGGTCGATTACAGCATCGACCGAGGCGACCTCGCCCTTATGGGTGCGGTGAACGGTGTCGCGGTGGGGGTGATGCAGGCGCTGGTGCTCGCACGACATCGGATCCCGGGTGCGTTCTGGTGGGCCGTTGCGAACCCGCCTGCCTGGGCGCTTGGCTGGTTCGTGAGCTCGTACGTGATCTCGAGAAACATCGATGAGCGGTTCCCGATCTTCGGCGCGAGCGGAGCGATCGTCTTCGGACTGCTGACATGGCTCCTCCTCGCAGTCCTGTTCCGATCCGCTCCCGAAGTCCGGGGGACGGCAGGCGGAGCTGTTCCGTGAACGTAGAACGCGCTGCGGGTGTGGTGCTGATCGTCGCGCCGCTCTGGTTCAACGCCAACTTCGCCCTGCTCGGCAAGCGGTTCGACTACCCCGACATCCTGCGGCGACCCACGGCCGAGATCCTCGAACGCTTCCGGGCCGGTGGCTCGTCGCTGATCCTTCTGTGGTGGACGTTCATGCTGTCGGGACTGCTGCTGATCGGCGGGGCCGTGCTGCTCGGCCAGGTCCTCGGGTTCGGGGGCATCGTCCCCGTTGCGACGACCATCGGGGTCCTCGCCGGTCTCGTCCAGATGCTCGGCCTCTTGCGGTGGGTGTACGTCGTTCCGGCGCTCGCCCGCGCTTACGCGGACCCGACCCTCGGGCCGGAGCAGCGCGAGGTACACGCCGCCGTGTTCCGCGCCCTGCACCAGTACCTCGGGGTGGGTGTCGGGGAGCACCTCGGCTACCTGTTCACCGGCATCTGGTCCGCGTTGATCGGCGTCGGTGTCATCCAGGGGACGGAGCTGCCGACCTGGCTGGGGTGGCCCGGGGTCCTCATCGGCGCAGGGCTGGCGGTCGGCTCGGCAGAGTTCCTCGGTCCCAATGAAGAGCGAGGTTGGGGTCTCGCTGGAGCCGCGATCCCACTCCTCTACATCGCGTGGTCACTCTGGCTGCTCGCGATGGGTATCGCGTTGATCGTTTGATCCGGCACGGGGGCGAAACGGCTGCGGCCGCCCCCGAGAGGGCGGCCGGCGCGCGCGGAGGCGACAGGATTCGAACCTGTGAGAGACGGATTAGGCCCCTAACCGCTTTCGAGGCGGTCCCGTTCGTCCACTCCGGCACGCCTCCGGGCCGAGTCTAGCAAGCAGGCCTGCCGCGCCCTGTGCGAGGATTCGGCGCGAGGTTTCTGAAGGTCGCGAGGAACGGAGGACGTCTGATGAAGGCCGAGCGCCTGCGCAAGATCCCGCTGTTCGAGGGCCTGTCCGACCACGAGTACGAGCGCCTCGAACGCTGGACCGACGAGATCGACGTGCCGGCGAACAAGCACCTCGTGAACCAGGGCGCGTACCCGCACGAGTTCATGGTGATCGAGGAAGGATCGGCCGAAGTGACCCTCGACGAGGAGCACCTCGCCGATCTCGGACCCGGCGACTTCTTCGGTGAGATCGCGCTCCTCCTCGACGTTCCGCGGACGGCGACCGTCGTCGCGAGCTCGGACATCACGCTCGTGGTGATGCACGAGCGTGACTTCCGCGCGATGGAGGAGGAGGTCCCCAGGGTCCGGGACCGGATCGGCGCCGTGATGGAGGAACGCCGGGCCCGGGCCGCGCAGGAGAACCGCTAGCGCCGTTCCGCGAAGAACGCGCGAAGAAGCTCGGCGCACTCGCTCCTCGAGCACGCCGCCGGTCACGTCGACGCGGTGGTTCAGCCGCGGATCCCGGACGAGGTCGCCGAGCGAGCCGGCGAACCCCGCCTTCGGGTCGGTGGCGCCGAACACGAGCCGGTCGACCCTCGCGAGCACGAGCGCCCCCGAACACATCGCGCACGGCTCGAGCGTCACGTAGAGCGCGCACCCCTCGAGGTGCCAGCTGCGAAGCTCCGCCGAGGCCCGGCGCAACGCGAGGATCTCCGCGTGTGCGGTCGGATCCTGCTCCTGCTCACGGGCGTTCCCCGCGCGCCCCAGGATCTCCTCGCCGCGAGCGACGACCGCGCCGATGGGCACGTCGCCGTTCGCGCGCGCTCGCTCCGCCTCCTCGAGCGCGAGACGCATCAGCCGTTCGTCGAGCCCGTCGGTCGACGCCATCGGGTCAGTACCGGTCGATCTCGCGAAGGCGGTCGTCGCTGATGCCGAAGTGGTGCGCGACCTCGTGTTCGATCGTATGGATGATCACGCGCTCGAGATCCGACTCGTCCCGCGCGACGCGCTCGATCGTGCGCTTGTACAGCGTGATCGTGTCGGGGAGAACCGCGCCCGTGTGGAACTCGCCGCGACTCGTGAGCGGCACGCCGTGGTAGCGCCCGAGCAGACCGGGGTCGTCCCGAGGCGGGCGGTCCTCGACGATGACCTCGACGTTCTCGAGACGTTCGTGCACCCACTCGGGCAGCGCGTCGAGCGCGTCCGCGACGAGCTCCTCGAACCGAGCCCGGTCGACCATCATCCGTCCGGGGGCTACCGCTCGCGCGTTCGCGCTCGCTCCTTGAGCCCCCCGAGCCCCCCGCCTTCTTCGCGGCGAGCGCCGAGAGCGCCTCCATCACCACACGATAGGCGAGCAGCGAGGTGATCTCGCTCTGGTCGTACGGCGGCGAGACCTCCACGACGTCCAAGCCGGCGAGCTCGACCTCGCGGACGATCCGGCGGACGGCGGTCAGGAGCTCCCGGCCCAGCATGCCTCCCGGCTCCGGCGTCCCCGTGCCCGGCGCCGTCCCCGGGTCCACGACGTCGATGTCCACCGACAGGTAGACGCGGTCCGGACCGTCGAGCGCCTCGGCGATCGCGTCGGCGACGACCGGGTCCAGCCCGCGCTCCTCGATCTCGACCATCGTGTGCCAGCTCATCCCCTGCGACTCCATCCAGTCGAACGTGTCCTTGCCCGGCCAATAGCCGCGGAGGCCGACCTGCACGAAGTTCCGCCCCTGCACCCATCCCTCCTCGATCAGCCGCCGCATCGGCGTGCCGTGGGAGATCAACGAGCCGTGGACGGCGGGCGCCGTGTCGGCGTGCGCGTCGAAGTGCACGATGCCGAGCGTCTCCGGATGGATCTGACGCGCGATAGCGGCCGCGGACGGGTACGTGACCGAATGGTCGCCGCCCAGCACGACCGGCACTGCACCGGTTCGGGCGACCCGGAACACCTTCTCGTGGATCACCCGGAGCGCTCGCGCGTGGCGCGACGGTACGACCGGCGCGTCGCCCGCATCTACGACGGTCAGGTGCTTGTACGGCTCGACGCCGAGTTGGATCGACCACGCGTCGGATCCCCAGGTGGTCGGCGCCATGCGGATCGCGCGCGGCGCGAACCTCGCCCCCGGGCGACCCGACGCCCCGTCGTCGGTCGGGGCACCGACGATCGCCACGTCGGCGCCGCTCGAGGCCAGGCTCTCCTCGTCGGGACAGAGCGGCAGCCGGTCGAACGTCCCCCGGACGTCCACGTAGTACTCGAGCTCGTCCGAGCCGAACTCCGCGAACTCATCCTCGGCCTGGAGCTCGCTCTGCTCGATCCGGAAGTCCGGAGGCCCGCTCATGGCGTCGCGACGGTACCCGACGCGGCCGTCACGGTCGACCTGACGCGTGAGCCGCGCGGAACTGGGTAGTCAGCTTCGGGAGGTGGACGGATGGAGCAACGAGCGCAAGGACACCATCAGCACGAGTCGATCGTGCACGAGCACAAGCACTTCCACGTCACGCACTATCTGCACAAGGGCGAGAACTGGGGCCATCTGCTCTCGACCCACGAGCACGAGCACAACCATGCCGGCGTGGACCACGTCCACACGCCGCACCGGGACGAGCTGAGCGAGCACCGGCGCGAGGCGCACGTCCACGACCACGCGCGCCCCGCCGAATCGCCGGGGTAGGCGGTCCCTGACCTCGAGACGCGACCTATGCGGCAGGCGGCGGTGTCGACCGCCCCATGCCCGCCTCGACCGTCCCCCGCTGCTCCCAGGTGTTGCCGTAGTGGCCGAGATCGAGCATCACGGCGAGCACGACCCAGAGCCAGTCGAGCCCCTGGACCTCCTGTGGCGGCGCGCCGACGAGCAACCAGATCAGGGTGGTGAACGGGAGGAAGATCACCCCGAGCAGCGGGAAGATCCACGTGTCGAAAACGGCGTCGAAGTACGCCGGTCGCGCGATCCACGCGAAGACCACGATGAGGCGCGGCGCGAACGCCGACAGCAACACCAGCAGACAGCCCATGGTTCTTCCCCCTCCACAGATGTCGGTCGAGCCCGTCGCACAATCCTAGTCCTGCGCCGAGCGCTGCCTCAGAAGGCTCGCGGAACCAGATCCGCTGGTTTGACGACCCTTTCTGCCGATGGCCACGACGGACTGCATCTCCCGGTAGCCTTCGGCCATGGCTCCGAGCGGCCTGCTCACCGACCTGTACGAGCTCAACATGGCCCGGAGCTACCTCCTGCGTGGCATGCGAGGGGACGCGACGTTCAGCCTGTTCGTGCGCCAGCTTCCACCGCAGCGCGGGTTCCTCGTGGCGGCCGGCCTCGAGCCCTGCCTCGAGTTCCTGGAGTCCTTCGCCTTCTCCGAGCAGGACCTCGAGTACCTAGGCGAGAAGCTCGAGTTCGAGGACGAGGTGCTGGCCGCGCTGCGCGAGCTGCGGTTCCACGGCGACGTCTGGGCCGTTCCCGAGGGTCGCGTCGTCTACGCGAACGAGCCGCTGCTCGAGATCACGGCGCCGATAGCCGTCGCCCAGCTGGTCGAGCCCTTCCTGCTGAACCAGATCACGTTCCAGACGACGATCGCCTCGAAAGCCGCCCGCTGCGTCATCGCGGCGATGGGACGCGACGTCGTCGACTTCGCATTGCGTCGGACGCAGGGGCTCGATGCCGCGCTCGCCGTGGCTCGCTGCTCCTCGATCGTCGGGTTCAAGGCGACGAGCAACGTCGAGGCCGCCCGTCGATACGGTCTCCGTCCGGCCGGCACGATGGCGCACTCGTACATCGAGGCATTCCCGAGCGAGAAGGAAGCGTTCCGAACGTTCGCGCGCGACTTCTCGGATCGGACGACCTTCCTCGTCGATACGTTCGACACGCTGAACGGAGTTCGGACCGCGATCGAGGTGATCCTCGAGCTCGGGCTCACCGACCAGCTCGCCGTGCGCCTGGACAGCGGCGATCTTGCCGAGCTCTCGCGCGCAGCGCGCGAGTTGCTCGACGAGGCGGGGATGCGCCACGTCAGGATCTTCGCGAGTGGCGGGCTGGACGAGTTCGAGCTCGAACGGCTGGTCGCGGCGGGGGCGCCCATCGACGCCTTCGGCGTCGGGACGCGCATGGGGGTTTCCGCCGACGCTCCTTCGCTCGATTCCGCCTACAAGCTCGTCGAGTACGACGGCCGGCCGATCCTCAAGCTCTCCCCGGACAAGGTGACGGCCCCCGGTCGCAAGCAGGTCTTCCGCGGCGACGACGGCGACGCGATCGGGCTCCGCACCGAGCAACCCTCAGCGGACCACCAGCCGCTCCTGGTCCCGGTGATGCAGGGCGGTCATCGCACGGGTCCGCCCCGAACCCTGGAGACGGCGCGGACGCTCTTCCGCACCGACCTCGAGCGGGTTCCGGAGGCCGGGCGCCGGATCGTCGATCCCGTCCCGCACGAACCGGCCACCACCGAGGCGCTCGCCCGGCTCACCGAGGAGGCGCGCGCCGCGGCGCTCCAGCGAGCCGGCCTCGCCTAGGGGCCGTCTGCGTGGCCCTCACGTTGCCGCGAGCAGGCCCCTCTTGCTACGGACGCGCCGGTCGAGCACGCCGAACAGCGCCTCTACCGCCATCCCCACGATGATGATCATCAGCATCACCGCGAAGATCCGCGAGACGAGGAACACCTGGCGATTCGCGTCGAGCAGGTGGCCGAGGCCCTTCCCGCCCGTCGAGATCAGTTCGCCGGCCATCAGCGCACGCCACGCGAGCGCCCACGCCGACTGGAGCCCCGCGACGTAGCCGGGGATGGCCGCCGGCAGCACGACGTGGCGCTGCAGCACCCAGTGGCGCGCCCCGAGCGTTCGACCGGCCCGCACCAGGAGCGGAGGGACCAACCGGATGCTCGAGGCGGACGCGATCGCCATCGCCGGGATCGTCGCGATGATGACCACGAACAGGATCGCCCGCTCCGACAGCCCGAACCACAGGATCGCGAGCGGCAGCCACGAGATCGACGGGAGCGCCTGGAGCCCGGCCATCAGGCTGCCGATGCTGCGCTGCACCGTGGGCGACGCCGCCATCGCCAGGCCGATCAGCGTCCCGATGACGATCCCGACCGTGAGCCCCACCACCAACCTGATCAGGCTCGCCTGCGTGGCCTGCAGGATCGATTCGCGCGGCGGATCCGGCGTAGCGAAGCTCTCGGCGAACGCGTCCAAGACGGCGCCGGGCGACGGCAGCTCGTTCGGGCTGATAGATGCCCGAGGCAGCCGTGGCCCACCACGCCAGCAGGAGCAGGCCGATGGCCGCGAGGCGCGAGGAAGATCTGCTCGGCGGCGCTACGCCATCTCGCGTTCTCGTTCGACAACCTTGTCAACCTCCTTCAGCAGGTGGTCGTGGATGTCGACCACGACCTTGGAGAGCAGGACGTCCTCGAACTCGCGCGGCCGCGGTGCCGTGATCCGATGCTCGGCGACCAACGTGCCCGGCGGGCGCGGACATCAGCACGACGCGGTCGGCGAGGAACACCGCCTCGCGCACGTTGTGCGTAACGAATACGAACGTGTTGCGCGTCTCGCTCCAGACCTCCTGGAGCTCGCCCTGCAGGATCTCCCGCGTCTGCGCGTCCAGGGCCGCGAACGGCTCGTCGGCAAGCAGCACCTGCGGCTGACACGCGAGCGCGCGGGCGAGCGCGGCGCGCGAACGCATCCCGCCAGAGAGCTCGTGCGGCTGTGCGTTCGCGAACCGGCCGAGGTGCACCCGCCGCAGCCAGTCCATCGCGCGGTCCGCTCGGTCGGCGCGCGGTACGCCGATCAGCTCGAGCGCGAACTCGACGTTGGCCCGAACGCTGAAGCCACGGGAAGAGCGCGGGGTCCTGGAAGAGCACCGCCCGTTCGGGGTTCGGCTGGGTGATCGGGCGACCGTCCATGAGGATCTCGCCGGTGTCGGGGCGATCCAGGCCGGCGAACAGGTTCAGCAGCGTGGTCTTCCCGCATCCGCTCGGGCCGATCAGGCAGACGAACTCGCCATCGGTCGATCGTGAGATCGACCTCGCCGAGCGCGCTCACGGTCCCGCCTCGCGCGTTGCGGAACGTCTTCGAGACGCCGCGCGCCGATGAGCTTGGGGGTTCCCGGCGCGACGTCCGGCACGGCGGCGAGTGACCGCTGCGCCCTCACAACCGCGACCTCGATCACGGGGATCTGCAGCTCGCCCAGGACCTCGTTGAGCGGGTCGAGGTCGGAACAACCCCGACAGGTCGAGCGGCTGCTGGTCGAGGAAGCCCGAGCGCGTACGCGTTCGCCGCGCCCTGCGCGAGGCTCGGCGCGATCGGGTCGACCGTGAACGTGAGCTTCTCCCACGCCTCGTCGACGACGGCCTGATCGAGCGAGGGCGCACCCGCCTCGATCAGCCCGGCCTGCGCGGCCGCCTTCGCCGCCGTCGGATCGTCTTCGATCGTCTCGACGGCCATCGACGTTGGCCTCGACGAGGCCCTCACGAGCTCCGGCTGCGCCTCCATGAAGATCGTGTTGACCACGAGCACGGTGGTCGTGAACTGACCGTCGGGCCACAGGTCGGCCTCGTCGAGGAAGAGCTCGGCCACGCCGGCGCGAACCAGCAGGCTCGGATACGGCTCCGGTTCCCAAGCGCCGTCGAGGTGACCCGGCCTCGAACAGGCCGAGGAGTTCCGGGTTATCGACCTCGAGGACATCCACCTCGCCGCCGGCGTCGTTCGCGCCGAGGCCCTGGTCGTCAGCCACGTCCGGAGCGCGACGTCCTGCGTGTTCCCGAACCCCGGGACGGCGATCTTCTTGCCGGCGAGATCGTCCGGGCGACGAGATGCCCGCGCCCTTGCGGACCACGAACGAGGCGCCGCCCGACGTGACGCCGGAGACGACCGCGACCACGGGCTCGGGCTGTAGGTACAGCGCCGTCGCCGGCCCGGGTCCGATGTACGTCGCGTCGATCGAGCCGCCGGACGATCGCCGCACCCGCATCCGAGCCGGAGTTGAAATACGTCACCTCGACGTCGACGCCGGGAAGCGCCTCCTCGAAGAACCCTTCCTCGAGCGCCACGTACCCGGCGCGTGCGTCAGGTTGGGGAAGATCCCCAGACGCAGCACGTCGTCGCTGCCCTGTGCCCGTTGCGCCGAAGCGGAGCACGCCGCCGCGAGCAGCGCGACGAGTGAGAGAGCCGCCAGGAACCTTCCTCATCCGAACCTCCTCAGGAACGCGAAAAGGCCGCGACACGGATGTGTCGCGGCCTCCAGTCGACTGGTCAGCCGAACGGCGGCAGGCTATCGGTGCGACCTCGGGTCTGTCAACGACCGAAGGTCAACGGAGGCGGAACTTCTCGGCCATCTCGATCTGGACGACCTTGCCGTCCTGCACGACGAGGAGGATCGTGCCGAATTCGATCCGGCGCAACACCTCGGCGACCTTGAGCAGCACGTCGCGCTCCTCGTCGCTGAGCTCGTCCGCGGCCTCGACTGGCCGGCCGTCCTTGGCCTCCATCACCCTCCGACGCTACCGCAGGAACGATCCGGGGTGCCAAGGTTCGCGCACCTTGTCGAGCGAGATGAGCGACGCGTGTGCCTACGAAGGCGAAGGCGAGTCGACTACCACGCGTACGACTCGGGAGCGGGCCCGCCGGGACCCGGCCAGATCTCGTCGAGACGCTTCCTCGCGCCCTCGTCGAGGGTGAGATCGAGCGCTCGCATCGCGCCGTCCAGTTGTTCCATCGTCCGGGGACCGATGATCGGGGCGGTCACGACCGGGTTCGCGAGCACCCACGCGAGTCCCACTTCGGCCGGCGGCGTTCCGAGCTCGGCGCAGAACTTCTCGTATGCCTCGACCTGCGGACGCCACTGCTTCGAGCGCCTCCTGGACCATGCTCGAGGACCGTCGGCCGCCTTCGGCGTCGAGGACGCCGGCAAGCAGCCCACGCCAGAGCGGGCTCCACGGGATCACGCCCATCCCGTAGTCCTCGCACGCGGGGAGCACCTCGTACTCGGCCGCCCGAGCCGCCAGGTTGTAGATGCACTGTTCGGAGACGAGACCGAGGAAGTGGCGCGACTTCGCGGCCTCGTTCGCCTTGGCGATGTGCCAGCCGGCGAAGTTGCTCGAGCCCACGTACAGCACCTTGCCCTGCTGCACGAGGATCTCGAACGCCTGCCAGATCTCGTCCCACGTCGCCCCGCGATAGATGTGGTGCATCTGGTAGATGTCGATGTGATCGGTCTGCAGCCGGCGAAGGCTCTCCTCGCAGGCGCGTCGGATGTGCAGCGCGGACAGTCGGGACTCGTTCGGCCACGACCCCATGTCGCCATAGACCTTCGTCGCGAGCACGACCTTGTCCCGCCGGCCCTCGCCCTTGGCGAACCATTTACCGACGATCGTCTCGGTGGCGCCGACACCTTTCTGTTGGCCGTACACGTTCGCGGTGTCGAAGAAGTTGACGCCGAGCTCGAGCGCGTGGTCCATGATCGCGTGGCTGTCGCGCTCGTTCGTCTGCGGGCCGAAGTTCATCGTCCCCAGACACAGCGGACTCACCTTGAGGCCGAGTCGCCCGAGATGGCGGTACTCCACGCTTCGAGTCTATCGGGGCCGCGGAGATATCCGCGTCACCCGGCGACCGGAGCGGCCTCCTCCTCGCGAACGTCCTCGAGGGACCCGTCGCGCTCGGGATCGCGGGCACCGGGATAGAACATGAACGCGAGCGTGACCGCGGCGCCGATCAGTCCGGCGGCGATCAGCGTGGCGTCCACACCGAACGCATCGGCCGCCGGTCCCACGATGGCGAAGCTCAGCGGGACACCGGCGATCGAGATCATCCAGTCGAGCGACGAGACCCGGCCGAGGAGTCCGGCTGGGACCAGTCGCTGCATCAGCGTGTACCAGATCACGATCAACGCGGCGATGCAGCTCTCGGAGACGAACGCGACCGCCATCGCCTGCCAGACCTCGGAGACGAGCCCGAAGCCCGCCGTCATCAGCATCCCCCCGGCCCACGCCAGGTAGAGCGCCGTCAGCGCGCGTCTCGGCAACCGCCCCCGCTGGCCGAACGCGACGGCGACCGTCACGGCGCCCACGCCTCCAGCACCGAACACGAGGCCGAGGGCCGCCGCCGAGCCTCCGAGCTGATTCCGAACGACGTACGGGACCAGGACCTCCCACGGGCCCCACGTCGCGAGCAGGCTCACCGTCGCCGCGACCATCGCCACCCACAGCCACGTCCGGCTGCGGACGTACCGGAGCCCCTCCTTTAGGTCCTCCCAGGGCGACGTGTGCTCTTCCTCGGATCTCGGAACGCGCCGCGTCCGCATCAACAGGATCATCACGGCCGAGAACACGAACGTGCTCGCGTCGACGATGAAGGCCCATCCGGTTCCGAGGCTCGCGACGAGCAGACCGCCGATCAGCGGACCGAGCAACGTCCACGTCACCGGCCGGACGAACTGCCCGAGCGAGTTCGCCTCGACGAGGAGATCGTCGGGCACGATGGTCGGCACGATCGACGTGAACGCCGGACCGAAGAGCGCCTGCCCGGCCCCGTACACGATCACCAGCAGGACCAGCGAGGTCATCGTGAGGTTCCCGGAGATCGACAGCATCCCGATCGTCGCGATCGCGATGCCGCGGATCACGTCGCCGGCGATCATCAGGTGGCGGCGGTCGAGCCGGTCCGAGAGCACGCCGGACGCGAGCAAGAGCGCCACCTGCGGCAGGCTCCACGCGACGCCCACGGCGGCGAGCGAGGCCGGCGAGTTCGACAGGTCGTAGGTCTGCCAGGCGATCGCGATGATGTACACGCCGTCGCCGAGGAACGAGACGGTCAGGCCGATCCACAGGAGGGCAAAGTCCCGAACTCGGAGCGGCCGAAGGATCCCGATCCGATCGACGAGGTCACGGACGCGCGCCATCCGTCCGAGCATACGGAGCGCATCTCGGAGCGAGAAGGTCCTCCGGTCTCGGATGTTTCCTTCCGAGGCGCACTGGATATGGAAAGGCGTCCACGACCAGAGGAGGTGCAGGCATGGTGGAGAGGACACCTGCTCGGCGGCGGTGGATGATCGCCCCGATGGTCGCCCTGACCACGGTCATGGCGTTCGCGACCCCCGCGTCTGCCGTTCCCGACAAGTTCTTCGAGGAGACGGGCGAGGCCTTCTGGGCGGTGCCCCACGAGTGTGCCGACGGCTCGATCGTGCAGGCGACGCTCCTGGTGCGGAGCACGCGCGATTTCGAGTCGCCCGACACCGAGGACACGGATCCGACGGCCAGGGTGCAGTTCCTGGCCGTGTGCCCGGACGGCACGTCGTTCAGCTGGGCCGCGCCCGCGGCGCCTGCGACCATCACCAGCACCGAGAACCTAAAGAGCGTCACGGCCGTCGGGAGCGGGATCGCCAGGGACAACCGAGGCGGGACCCACACGGTGACGTTCGACGTGACGTGGACGGGCGTGGGATCGGTGGAGACGACCGTCAACGGGCCGGGAAGCAAACGGCAGGAGCGTGAGGCGACGGCGACCGGTCAGGTGACCTTCGACGGGGTCGTCCTCGTCGACGGCGAGGCGAACCACCCGACCCGCCCGGCACCGTTCATCCGCGTCGACACGGAGAAGTAGATCGTCGAGCCTCAACCTTCCCGATGAACCGCGCGATGGCGAAGGGGCCGGACTCAATCGGGCCCCTTCGCCATCATCCCGATCCGGCTTCGGACCAGAGCTACGGCTTGTCCTTGATCGAGGCCGTGTAGATATCCCCGCCGAAGCCGGCGAACACCGGCACACGCGGGTCGTCGGCCGTCGGGTCGTACATGAAGATCGGATTCCGCGAGTCGGTCCACACAGGGTGCGCCACCCCGTCGCTTCCGACCGCCAACCCCATGTAGTCCCCGAAGAAGGTAGAGAACCCGTTCGTGGCCGGGAAGTCGTTCGGCGGGGGCATGCTCTCGTTCGTAACGCGGACGAACGAGCCGTTCGAACGACGCATCGTGATGTCCATGCAACCGGCCGCCTGGCAGTTCGCGTAGAAGCGATCGTAGTTGACCGTCACCACGCCGCCGGTCCTGGGGTTCAGCGCCGTCCATTGCCACCATTGGTCGGTGGGAACGTTCCCGTCGCGGCTCACGACCTCGAGCTCTGCCGGCGAGGTCGTCGTCCCCGTGAAGGTAGCGCCCCCGTCCGTGGAGACACTGCGTAGGATGTCGTTGTTGCAGCCTCCGGGATCGCCGACTCCCTCGTAGGCGTTGAGTCCGAACCCTGTGAAGCCTGCCGGCGTGCAGTTGCCGAGCCCCGGGTTCGAATGCGGGTTGATGTAGCTCCCGAAGTCGATGACCACCGAGTCGTCGTCCGGCGCGACACCCGTGGGGTAGTTCGTCGCCCGGAAGATGCTGGTCCCCGACAGCGGCGCGGTGGGGACGCATGCCACACCGGCGTCGAACCCCGTGTACTCGAAGCAGTCAGGCAGATCGAAGAAGTCCGCGACCTTGACCGGATCGCTCCACGTCACGCCGCCGTCCTCGGACTTCACGATCAGGACCTGGTTGTGGTTGTCGCCACCAGGTCCCACGGCGTTGTTGAAGTTCTGGAACGTCACGTACACCGTGCCGTTCGGCGAGGTGAAGACGTTCGAGAACTGGTTCGCGTTGCAGGTGCCGGCAGGCGCCCCGCTGAAGTTGACCGGACACAGGTCCGCGTCGAACCCACTGATCTCCTGCGGAGCCGACCACGTGACGCCGTGATCGGAGCTGTGCGACTCGCTGATCACCGATGCGTTGAAGGCAGCGTTGAAGCGCGACCACGTCACATACACACGGTCCTGGAAGGGGCTCTCGGAGCTCGCGTCGACGGTCATCCACTCCTTGTCGTTCAGGCCGACGGCGCCGAGCCCGTCGTCGAGCACGACGGGATCGCCGGGGAACGTCCAGCTGGCGCCGCCGTCGGCCGAGCGATACACCAAGAGGCCACTGTGAGCTCCCCCGAGGTCGCTCGTCGCGCCGCGGTTGAAGTGCAAGCACGCGTAGTAGGCGTACCCTTCGGCGTCGAACGCCACCACGGGATCGCCCGATGCGTCCCAGTAGTGCCTCGGAGCGGTGAACCCCGGAGCGCTGAAGCTCTCCGGCAGCAGCCCGTCCCCGAGCTCCTTGCCGCCGTCCAGGGTGTAGTCGAAGCCGCACGAGCTGTCCCCGTTCCGGTAGTCGTTCTGTCCGAACAGCACGTTGTCCGGATCGGTCGGATCGACCGCCGCCGTGGGCTCGTTCTGTCCCTGCCCGCGACCGAGGAGGCCCACGCGCGTCACGTTCGTGCACTCCTGGTTCGCGCGGACGTTGGTCCCATCGCGATCCGAACACCCGAGCGTGTCGTCCGACGGTTCGAGGGCTGCGACTTCCTCCTGCTGGCTCGCGATATTCGCGGCGGCGAGGCTGTTCCTGGGCGCGTGGGATTCCAAGGAGTGAATGGACGAAGGCGCGAACCTGTTGGTCATCGGATCTCGTTCGGACTGGGCTGCTACGAAGGCGCTCGAACCGACGAGCGGGACGATGAGCGCCAGACTTGACAACAGTACGGTGACCCTTCGCATGGCGCCTCCCGGAGGATCGACGGACCGCGGGCGTCTACTCCGTCGCCGGGCTCGTCAAGCACCACCTCCCTCTCTCCCAGCCCTGAGCGGGGAGGCTTCCGCTCGGGCAACCGACTGCCAGCGCGGAATTACCCGGGGCGGGAGGGCACAAACGCCTCCATGCTGCGACCACTCAGGAGTTGTGTGGCCGTTCCTGTGGAGGATCGTCCGAACCGAGAAGTTTGGGTCCCGCGATGACCGGGGCGGAACGGTTAGCCCTCTTCTGATCCGAAGGTCGATGCCTCTACGTGCGGGCCGAATACCTGCTCCAGGCTCGCGGAAACCTCGATGCGGTACCGATAGGCTGAACGTCCGATCCAGCCCCGAGTTCGGTGACGAGGGAATCACAGCGATCGATGCAGAGGAGGCGTGATGTCGAATCCGGCTCGCAGTAAGGCAAGCCCCGGATCCAGGATCGCGCGTGGGCTCGTTGTCTTCGTGTACGGGTTCGCGATCGTGTGCACCGTGATCCTGGCGATGGCTTTCTTCCTGCTGCTCTTCAACGCGAACGAGTCGACTCCGTTCGTGGAATGGGTCTATCGGGCCGCGGCGAGGATCATGAAGCCGTTCCGAGGTATCTTCCCGCCCGTCGAGGGTGAATCCGGTTCCGTCTTCGATCCGGCCCTGTTGTTCGGGATCTTCATGTACTGGCTCCTCGCGATCGCGATGCAGGCGCTCATCGGATGGATCGACCGCAGGATCGCTGCCCGGCGAGCCGACGAGATGTGGCGGGCGAGTCCGGCATCGCCGGCCCCGGCGACGCAGTCGTCCGGGCCCGCCCAGCCCGTCTCGGGATCTCGAGGCTCGGTGCCAACGACGCCCCCGACCTCCGGCCAGACGTGATGCTTCTGGCGGCGGCGGGTCGGCGCTCGTGCGCCGCGGACGCCTCCGCCCCGGACCCCCGAACGGGGACGCACCGCATCCATCGCGTCCGGATCGCGGTCGTGCTCATCGGTCTGATGACAGCGGCGTGCACCGAGGAGACGCGGGACCAGCTCCGGGAGGCGTTGCCGAGCGCCACCGGGTTGCCGACCACGCGTCCGACAGCGAACCCGCCCACCGGCCCGAGCGATGGGGCGAGCGAGGAACCGACGGGAGCGACCGGCTCCCCTGGCGGGGAACCGACGGGGCCGACAGGGACGACCGGCGAGGAACCGACGGGGCCGACGGGGACCGATCCGCCAACCGTGACGCCGAGCCCCGACGATCCCGATCGGGAACAGGGCGCGCTGATCCTGGCGATCCTCAGGATCCTCGAGCAGATCCGAGACGAACCCCCCGATGGAGAACCGTCGCCCACCGCAACACCCGAGCCCGAACCAACTGCACAGCCTTCCGCTGAGCCGACGCCCGAAGAGGAACCAATCGTCACGCCGACCGACGCTCCTACGGGGCCGACCGCCGGGACCTCCGAAGCTACCGGCGCCGTAACCGGCGCCGCAACCGGACCGACCGGTTCTACGCACGACGACGAGGACTCCGACGTCGCACTCGCGGCAGCTGCTGCGAGTTCGACCGACGACTCGACGGCGATATGGTTCGTGTTCATCGCCGTGCTCGGAGGGGTCGCGTGGTACCTGTGGTGGCGGACCCGCCGTAAGCGAGGCGATCACGAGGCGGATCGACCGGAAGGATGACGTTTCGGCGGGCGTGACCGAAGGCGCCCGCTCACGAGAGGGGCAGCGGGGTGGAGCGAAAGCTCTGGATGCCGCTTCGCGATCGGAACGTTCGCCTCCTGCTCGCCAGCCTGGGCCTGTCGCAGATCGGAGACTGGCTCTACAACGTCGCCCTGATCGTGTTCGTCCTCGAACGAACGGGGTCGGCCACGTGGGTCGCAGCCGCCGGGATCGTGCGCCTCCTCCCCTACGTGGTCTTCGGCACGATCGGGGGGATGATCGCCGACCGACGACCGCGTCGGGTGACGATGATCCAGTCGGACCTGATCCGCGCGGCGGTCATGGTCGCGTTGACGATCGTCGCCGCGCGCGACGGTTCTCCACTGGCAGCGGTGCTGCTTGCGGGCATCGCGACGACGTTCTCGGTCGCTTACAGCCCCTGCGTGAACGCGGCGATCCCGAGGATCGTGGGCGAGGACGATCTCTCGCTCGTCAACACCCTGTCGGCGACCGTGACGAACCTCAGCTACGCGCTCGGTCCGGCGCTCGGCGGGATCCTGTTGATCCTCGGGTCGCCGACCGCGGCGTTCGCCGTCAACGGGGCCACGTTCCTGATCTCGGCGGCGCTCACGCTCGCGATCCGAGCGGATCTGGGTCCGGCCGCGGATCGCCTCGCAAACGTCCCGGTCACGGCCGCCATCGCCGGTCCCTCCTCCGACGTCCTCGAAGGGTTCCGCGCGCTCACGTCGAGCGCGTTCGTAATCGCGCTCGTCGTGACACAGGTGGCGACCAACGTCCTGTACGGGATGGAGACCGTCCTGTACGCGCTCACCTCGACGGACCGGCTGGGGATGGACGTCGAGGGTCTGGCCTTCCTCTACGCGGCGATCGGGGTCGGCGGCATCGCGGCGGCGGGGCTCGCGCACCGACTCTCGAGACGCTCGGAGGCCGGGCTCGTGCTCGCGGTCGCGGCGGTGCTCTGCGGGCTCCCGATGGCCACGATCGCCGTCGTGAGCGAGCCGGCCGTCGCGATGGTCGTGCTACTGGTCGAGGGCGCCGCGATGATCGTCGTCGACGTCCTGGTCGTGACGTCGTTGCAACGCCTGCTCGGCGCGGACGTCCTGGGTCGCGCGTTCGGAACCCTCGACGCCCTGATCGTGGCGGGGATCCTGGTGGGCTCCGTCCTGGCGCCGATCCTCGTGACCACCGTGGGGCTCGAGGCCGCGCTCCTGGTCGGCGGGGGGATGATGGCCATCGCCGGCCTCGCCGTCCTGGTGCAGGCCAGAGCGATCGACCGGTCGATCGAGGCGCACGCCGGGCCGCTGCGAGAGCGCGTCGGGTCCTTGCGTCGTCTCGCGATCTTCCAGGGCGCCTCGCGCGCGACGCTCGAGCACGTGGCGGAGGTCATGCGCGAGGAGTCGGTCGATGCCGGGAAGGTCGTGATCCGTCAGGGGGACATCCCGGGCGATCTGTTCGTGGTGCTCGCCGGCACCCTCCGGGTCTCGGCGTCCACGCCCGAGGGGGACCGGGCCGTCGCGGAACTGGGTCCGGGCGACTACTTCGGCGAGATCGGGCTCCTGCGGCAGGTCCCGAGGGTCGCCACCGTCCGCACGATGACGCCGTGCCGTCTGTACCGGATCCCGGGGCAGGAGTTCCTGGACATCCTGTCCCAGGGCGCCGTCCGGTCGCGGACCCTCACGCGTGCCGCGCAGTCTCGCTTGGCGGCGCTGCCGTCGGGCAGGGCGGTGCCTACGAAGATCGAGGGATAGACCCTGGAGACCGCCGCTGATAGGTTCCGGCCGATGCGCGTTGCTTTCTCCTACAACGTCCGCCACGAGACCGCGGGGCTCGACGAGGTCGCGCAGGCCGAGGCCGAGTTCGACGAGCCGGCGACGATCGCCGCGATCCACGACGGGATCGAGGCGAACGGCCATACGTGCATCGACGTCGAGGCCGACGAGGATGCGTTCGAGACCCTGCGTTCGTCGCGGGACTCGATCGATCTGGTCTTCAACATCGCCGAAGGACGACGCGGCCAGTCGCGTGAGGCGCAGATGCCCGCGATGCTCGAGATGCTGGACATCCCGTTCTCGCACTCGGGCTCGCTCACCCACGCGATCGCGCTCGACAAGGCACTCACGAAGAAGGTGTGGCGGTTCCACGGGCTCCCCACGCCCCGGTTCCTCGTCTTCGGTGAAGGCGCGAGCGAGAACGTCGTCGACGCGCTGCGGTTCCCCGTGCTCGTGAAGCCGAACGCCGAAGGCTCGAGCAAGGGCCTGTTCAACGAGAACCTGATCGAGGACCCAGCCGATCTCCTTCCCAAGGTGGAGGAGATCCGTTCTCTCGTCGGCGGCGCGATCCTCGTCGAGGAGTTCATGCCCGGGCGCGAGTTCACCGCCACGGTCATGGGGAACCCGAGGTTCGGCGACGCGTTGATCGCGCTGCCGATCGTCGAGCAAGACTACGACGCGTTCCCTCCGGAGCTGCCGCACTTCGCCTCGTACGAGGTGAAGTGGTTCTTCGAGGACAGCGACGCCGGGCGCGACGCGTGCGTCTGTCCGGCTAACCTGACGCCCTCCCAGCGCGGCGAGATCGAGCAGCTCGCGATGCAGGCGTTCGCGGCACTCGAGTGTCGCGATGTGGCGCGCGTCGACATCCGGATGGACGGCGATGGGCGGGCCCAGCTCCTGGAGATCAACACGTTGCCCGGGATGCACCACGACCCGCTCTTGACCTCGTACTTCCCGGTGGCGGCGCGCGCTGCGGGGTGGGACTACACGCGGATGATCGGCGAGATCCTGGAGCGCACCATCAACAGGCTCGACGGGCGCCTGTCCGTCGGATCGCGCGTGATCGATCTCTATGGAACCGGGTAGAGGCAACCAGATCCACTAGGAACAGGGCGAACGCGTCTTCCGCCGAGAATAGCTGGCGTAAAGTCGGGCTCGGCCATAGCTCACCAAGAAGGGGGAGTGGTCATGCGCGAGGATCCCAATGACAGCGGCTCCCAACCCCAAGCACGTGGGCTCGGGGCTGGCGCCATCGCCTCACTCACCGGAGTGGGCTTTTTGCTCATCTTCATGGTCCAGAACACCGAAAGCGTCCGCCTCGACTTCCTGTTCTGGGGCTTCACATGGCCGCTCTGGTTGCTGACGCTAGCCTCCGCGCTGCTCGGGGCGTTGGTCTGGTTCGGGGTTGGTGTCATGCGCCGCCGCCGGCGCCGCAAGGAGCGCCGCCAGGACAGAAGGGACTGACACATGCCGAGCTTGGGACCGTCGATCTAGCGGGCCGTCATCGAGGCTTCGGCTCTAGCTTGGGCTTCGGCTTCTCTTCCTTCTCCGTCGCCTCTGCGGCCTCGAGGACTGCGTCCGCAGCCTTGAGCGCCGTCAGGGCTACGAGCCGCGCGATCCCTCCTACCATCTGCACCAGCCCGCCGAGGATGTGAAAACCGCCGCGCATGGCGTCGAGGGCGGCATCGCCGAGTGGGAACTCCCGAGACTGGGGCTCGCTCTCCGCCACGGTCCCTCCTAAGTACTGATCTTGGCACGATCAAGGGACGCCCGCTGAGGCAACTACCGAGGCGGTCGCGACCCGACCGTTGGCGATCCGTTCGCATGGAGCTTGCAGCCGGTGGGTGCTGTCGGAACGGGCCTCGGACCAGC
>CAWAWO010000005.1:0-564183 GCA_963785835.1 uncultured Actinomycetes bacterium
GAGGGCTCGCTCTACACCTGCCTCTTCGCGCACGCCGGCCACGACCTCAAGCGCCTGGTGCGCGCGGCGCCTCGGATGAGGAGCTGCGCAACGAGATCGCCGCGGTGTGGCAGCGGCGAAGCGATCGCTATTCGGAGATTCGAACCACCGAGACGGCGAAGGCGCGCAAAGTCGAAATGTCCTACATCGGTGGGTAGCCTGCGTTCCCTCATCGGCACTCTGCTGGTCGCGTTCTCCTGGCCGCGTGGGCGCAAGTCGAGCTTCTCTACGTGGCGGCAGCCGATTGCGGCTTCTGCCGCCGCTGGGAAGGGCAGTACCTGCAGGACGCAGACCCAAGGCATCCCTCGACTGGAGCGGCGTGCGCTTCACGGTGCTCGACATCGGGACCTTCCGCGCCCGCTTCGGCGTGAACGACGCGCCCGCGCACTTGCGGCCGGGACTGGCGAAAGCAATGGAGGCCACCGGGCAATTGAGCCTCTCCGGCACGCCGTGGTTCGCGCTTTTCGTGGACGGCGAGGTGCGCGTCCACGCCTTCGGCGTCAACGCCTTCGAAAAGCGCATCCAGCCCGCCATGAGAGCCGCCTTGCGTGAGAAAACAACCCAGCGCACTTAAGCTCACCGACGCCGCCAAGCCCGCGACCTTCGAGGTCGAGGCTTACAACGAGCGCGGCGAGATGGTGCCGACGCCGATCGCCGGCGAGCATCCGCTGACACTGTACGTAGACAAGTGCGAGAGTCGTCACTCTGATGACCCTGGGCCAGGCACCCGAGGCGCTCGCCATCGGCTATCTGCGCAACCAGCGCCTGGTGTCGTCGCTGACGAAATCGCTGCAGTGCAGGTCGACTGGGAAACCGACGCCGTGGCGGTCACCACGCGACGAGGCGTCAAGTCCCTGAGAAGAAGCTCGCCAAGCGGACGGTGACCACCGGTTGCGGACAAGGCACTATGTTCGGCGACCTGATGGAAGAAGTCGATTCGATCCGCCTGCGCGACGACGTGCGCCTGCCGGAAGCGTCGCTTTTCGCTGTTGCTCGAGGAGGTGCGCGAGCAGGAAACGATCTACAAGCAGGCGGGCGCCGTGCACGGCTGCGCGCTCGTTCAACGAGGCGCCGGCGAGCCGGATCCTGATGTTCGTCGAGGACGTCGGGCGGCATAACGCGGTCGACGCCATCGCAGGGCGCATGTGGCTCGACAACATCGACGGCTCGGACAAGATGTTCTACACGACCGGCCGTCTGACGTCCGAGATGGTGATCAAGGGCGCGCAGATGGGCATTCCCTTCCTGGTGTCGCGCTCAGGCTTTACCGAAATGGGGCACGCATTGCGAGCCAAGTCGGCCTGACCATGATCGGCCGCGCTAGCGGCCGGCATTACTTGGCATTTACCGGTAAGGACCGGCTAGTAAGGACCACGCCTCAACCGACGGCGCTCGCGTAACAGCGTAAAAGGGTTCAGAACAAATTCCAGACAAGACGGGATTGACCCTGGTTTCCGGAAATTTGTTCTGACCCCTTTTTCTCTACGTAGTCGCTGCGGCGGCGGCGATTCTGCCTCGCGTAGGGAAGAAGAACGAAGCGATGAGCATTCCGGCGGCGAGCGCCGCGAGGACGAGGAAGACGTTTCCGAATCGCCCTCGGTGCGATGGAGCACCGCGATGAGGGGCACTGCGACCGCCGCCACGCCGAGCGAAACCACGTAGCGCACCGACAGCAGCGCGCGCGGTATTCGTCGAGGGCGACATCCTGCCGACGATCGAGTCGTTGAGAGGAATACCGGCCGAATACCGCGAGCATCATCGCGAGCGCCGCGAGCATCGCCCAGCCCTCGAGGTTGGCGGCGATGGTGAGACGGGGTGTTGGATGAGCGCGATGCCGATCATCCCGGTCCTTGGAACTTCGAGAAAGGAGTTGTGAGCCGTGGCCGGCCTGCGATCCTCGCGCACCTTGTCGGCGAGGGTCTTGATCGGGGCCATCGCGGGATCTGGTCGGAAAACATTTCGTACTGCAGCCGTGACGGATGCAGGTGCCGCATCATTCAGCGGCGGCCGGAAATCATGGCGCGAACCAACGGCTGTGCGAACGTGCGATAGAGTGCGAGATTGGTTTCGGATACGCGGGCCGCCGTAGCGAACAGGCGTTCATCGTCCGCATCGTTGCCTCCCAGCGCCCGGATGTCGTCCAGGGTCCGTGTCTCACAGCGCATGACCCATTCGCCCGTGACAAATCGAGGGCCGGTCTTGTCGTCGGTCCTGGCCTCGAACACTGCCTCGTAGAAGACCGCGGTGGCAGCAGTCGATCAGATCGATGTTGCTGGAGAACTCGCCATGCTCCTTGCGGGCGACGCCCGGACGAGACGAAAATTCCCAGGTGACCGATCGACTCATGGATCGGTGTACACGATCGTTTGTCCATGCTGAGCGGATTTCATCGACATTCTCGTAGAGTCGAGAATCCAGCCGAGGGCTTGCTGGGGAGGCGTGACGTTGTCGCCCTTCGAGCAGAAGACCACGATCGGAGAGCGGATGTTGCGCAGGTCGATTGTGGTACCACGGAGCCATCGGATCGTGCCCGCCGCAAGTTTGTTGCCGATGAACAGCTCATCGACGATGAACTGAATCTCTCGGCATTCAGGTTGACGTGACCGCCCCACCAGCGCTCGAAGCCTAGATAGCGCGGCGCTTCGGTGTCGATCTTGGAATAAAGGTTGTACTGCTTGGTCCACAGCGTATTGGCGGGGTTCTGGTTCTCGAAGTTCTGCACCAGCCAAGCGCCGTCGAACTTGCCGTGGCCGAGGTCGCTCGTGAGGGCCGTCAGCCAGCTGCCCCCCAAAAGGCCGCCGCTGTAGCGCATCGGATACTGCCCGTGCACGCCGGCCCAATAGGAGAGCGGCGACCCCGCGATGATGAGCGGTCCGAACAGCTCGGGCGAGCCGCAGCCAGCATCATTAGCGCCCACCGGCCTGGCAGTTGCCGATCACGCATGGCTTGCCGTCGGCTTCGGGATGCAAGGCGATCACTTTTCCAGAAAGACGGCCTCGGCACTGGATATATCCTCGATGGTCTGGCCCGGCATGGGCTCGGGTAGGAATCCGATGAAATAGCAAGGATGCCCGGCCTCGAAGACAACGCCGATTTCACTGTCGGCCTTGAAGACACCCCCGATGCCTGGTCCGTGCCCGGCGCGCGGATCGACCACAACAAAGGGGCGTCGGGCGGGATCGAAGATGATCCCCTTCGGCGGAATGATCGCGGACGAGCGGTAGTTGACAGGCCGCTCGAGAGTGCGGCCATCGACGACGATCTCTGCCGCTATAGTCGAGGACGTGGGGAGCCTCCTTGGCGATATGCTCTTGATATTGGTTGTCCGCGTTGTCGCATCACGTCCCAGAAAGGACGCTGCGTTGCGCGGCGTCGATCATGTATTCGACCGCCGCGGCGAACGGGCCGAAGGCCGTCAAAGGCCTGCCGGCGATCCCCGCACCGGCAGTTCCGCTCTGATTAGGTATCATGGTCGCCCCTTTCCACGTGACATCGCCGAGCGGGTGCCGTTCGCTCGGCGAGAGGTGCCGCAATCAACGCTTGACGCCGGCGGCCTTTTGAATGACGATATGGTCATTACGACATAAAAGTCAATATGAAGAGCGGGTCAGAAAGATTCAATTCATATCAAAGACAGGATGCAAGTACACGGGGCTGATGGTAGCCATGATAAATGTCAAAGACAGAGTGCCCCGAAAGGCGCAAGTGCTGCATTCGGGATGCTTCGTGTCGACGCGGGTCTTTGGCCGGGTTATCGCGATCGCACTTTTGAGGGCTCCGCAGACACGTAGAGCACCGCAAAGAGAGATTCTTAGTGAAGGCGCAACTCGGTTAGGCCAAAATAGGCAATCATGACCCCCGGAATGAGCTTGGCCCCCATTCCAGCGTTGCACCCGGCCGCCAGAGTTCTCGCTACGAGATGAGCACCGTTGAGAGGGAGAGTCGAATGCCTTTCCGACTTATGAAAGACCGCGTTGCGGGAGCTGCTTTCGTGTCCATCGCTGTGTCGGTGGTCGCGTGGGCGCCCAGTGTCTCGAAGGCGGAGCCGCTCATCGCCAGCGCGCAGGCGCAATCGAAGCAGAAAAACCCTCTCGAAATGCCCACACAGCGGTGGAAACGCTGATCAATCGCCTGCGTGGCCGCGACATGCCCGAGGGGATCGTGAAAGCGAATGGCCGCATCGAGGCGACCCAGGTCGACGTCGCGTCGAAATACTCCGGCCGGCTTGGCGACGTTGACCGTCGACGAGGGCGACGAGGTCACGGCCGGACAGGTGGTTGCCACCATCTCATCGCCGGAAACAGAGGCCCAGCTGCGCGGCGCGCAGGATCAAGTCGTGAAAGCCAAACAGGCGTTGGCGGCAGCTATGGCGGAAATCGCGCAGCGCGAGAGCGATTTGGCCTTCGCCAAAAGCGACTATGAGCGTGGACAAGAAGCTGGTCGGGCAAGGGTGGCTGACCGGAGCAGCTGTTCGACAAGCGCCGCAACACAATTGGAATCGGCCCAGGCGGCCTTGACGTCTGCGGCCAAGCCCAGCGTGACCAGGCCGAGTCGGCGATCAAAGTGAACCAGGCCGATGTCGAGCGACTCCAGTCGGTTCTGGCGGATCTGGTGCTCATCGCGCCCGGAGCGGACGCGTGCAATATCGGCTCGCCCGCGCCGGCGAGGTGGTAGCTGCAGGGACAGCGCGTTCTGACCATCCTCGATCTCAAAGACGTCTACATGACGATCTATCTGCCGGCAGACCAGGCCGGCAAGCTCACGCTGGGCGACGAGGCCCGCACGATACTCGATCCCGTTCCCCAATACGTGCTCCCCGATACGATCAGCTTCGTGGCGACCGAGGCCCAGTTCACGCCGAAGAGCGTCGAGACGGCCGAGGAGCGGGAGAAGCTGATGTTCCGGGTCAAGCTCCAGGGCGATCCTAAGGTGCTCGATAAGTACCATCGCCAGGTGAAGACCGGCGTGCGCGGGCTCGGGTTTGTCCGCACCGATCCCACCATCCCCTGGCCTCACAGAGCTTGACAGTGAAACTTCCGCAATGAGCCAACGCATCCGTCGCAAGCGTCGAGCGCGTAACGCACCGCTACGGAAAGACCTTCGCGCTCAACGACCTCACACTCGAAATTCCGGCCAAGTGCATGGCGGGGCTGATCGGGCCGGACGGCGTCGGCAAGTCGACTTTGCTCGCCCTGGTCTCAGGCGTGCGCAAGATTCAAACCGGCAAGGTCACGGTGCTCGACGGAAACATGGCGGACGAGCGCCATCGCCGGGCGAGCTACGGCCGCATCGCCTACATGCCGCAAGGGCTTGGCCGCAATCTCTATCCAACGCTCAGCGTCTTCGACAACATCGACTTCTTCGGCCGCTTGTTCGGCCAGGGCGCGGCCGAGCGGCGTGTGCGCATCGACGAGCTTCTGAAGGCCACGGGGCTCGACCCGTTTGGCGATCGGCCCTGCGGCAAGCTCTCGGGCGGCATGAAGCAAAAAGTCAGTCTCTGCTGCTCGCTGATGCACGATCCCGATCTGCTCGTTCTCGACGAGCCCACCACCGGCGTCGATCCGCTCTCCCGCCGGCAGTTCTGGGAGCTGATCGATTCCATCCGCGCGCGGCGGCCGCAGATGAGCGTGATCGTCGCAACCGCCTATATGGACGAAGCGAGCCGGTTCGATTGGCTCGCCGCCATGGACGACGGCAAGGTCATCGCGCAGGGCGCGCCTAAGGAAATTCTCGCCAAAGCGGCAAAAGCTACTCTCGACGATGCCTTCATTGCGCTCCTTCCGCCGGAAAAGCGCGCCCTGCACCAGGAGGTCATCGTGCGGCCGCGCGCCGAGCCCGCGACAAGACGCCGGCAATCGAGGCGGAAGGGCTTACGCGCCGGTTCGGCGATTTCGTCGCCGTCGACCATGTGAGCTTTCGCATCGGACGCGGCGAGATTTTCGGGTTCCTCGGCTCGAACGGCTGCGGAAAAACGACAACCATGAAAATGTTGACCGGGCTGCTGCCGGTCACCGAAGGCTCGGCCAAATTGTTCGGCAAGCCAATGGGCGCCAACGACATGGAGGCGCGCCAGAACGTCGGCTACATGTCGCAGGCGTTTTCGCTCTACGGCGAGCTCACGGTCTGGCAGAACCTCGATTTGCATGCGCGCCTGTATCATCTGCCGCCAAACGAGATCGAACGGACGGATCAACGAGCTGCTGGAGCGATACGATCTGAAGAAACGTGGCGGATGCAAAGCCGGAAAGCCTGCCGCTGGGCGTCAAGCAGAGGCTACAGCTTGCGGTGGCCGTGCTGCACCGGCCGCCCATACTCATTCTCGACGAGCCCACTTCAGGCGTGGATCCCGTGGCCCGCGACGCTTTCTGGCGCACGCTGATCGATCTCTCTCGCAACGATGGCGTCACCATCTTCCTCTCGACCCATTTCATGAACGAGGCCGAGCGCTGCGACCGTATTTCGCTGATGCATCGCGGGCGGGTGCTCGCCGTAGGCGCGCCGAAGGAACTGGTGAAGGAGCGCGGCAGCAAAACTCTCGAGGACGCTTTCATCTCCTATCTGGAGGAAGCGGGCGAGACGGAAGAAAAGAAGAGCCCAGAAGCCCGCGCAGCAACCGCCGTCGGCAGATCGGCACCCGCCGTCAGCCGGCAACACGAGCCCTGCCAGTCGCGCTCGTCGCGGCGATTCGATCCCGGGCGGCTATGGGCCTATGCCCGGCGCGAGACGATGGAGCTCTTGCGCGATCCCATTCGGCTGGCGTTCGCCTTCATCGGTCCCATCATTCTGATGCTGGCCTTCGGTTATGGCATCACATTCGATGTCGAGAACCTGAAATTTGCGGCCTTCGACCAGGACCGGACGCCGGAAAGCCGCAGGCTGCTCGAAAAATTCTCGGGCTCCCATTATTTCACCGAACAGCCTCCGATCAGCTCCACCGCGGAAATCGAGCAGCGGATGCGGAGCGGAGAGCTGGCGGTCGCCGTTGAAATTCCAGCCGGCTTCGGCCGTGAGTTGCAAACCTGCATTCGCCCGAGGTCGCCTTCTGGGTAGATGGCGCCATGCCGTTCCGTGGCGAGACAGCGAGAGGGTACGTCACCGGGCTTGGCGTTGCGTTATGCGCAGGACCTCACTGTCGAGCGCATCGGCCCCAATGCGCCATCAAACGTTTACATTGGCGGGCTCAAAATCGAAAATCGATTCCGCTACAACCAGTCTTTCAAGAGCATCTTCACATGGTTCCGATCATCATCGTGATGGTGTTGGTGTCTGATTCCGGCGATCATGGCGACCATCGCGGTCGTCCGCGAGAAGGAAACCGGCTCGATCGCCAATTTCCGCTCCACTCCCATCAGCAAATTCGAATTCCTGACGGGCAAGCAAGTGCCCTATGTCGTCATTGGGATGTTGGCATTCGTATCCGTGCTGCTGATGGCGTATTTCGTCTTCCACGTGCCGGTCAAGGGGTCTTTCGGCGCCCTCGCCTTCGGCACGCTGGTTTACGTGTTCTCGACATGCGGTTTCGGCCAAGTCATCTCGACCTTCACCCGGACCCAGGTCGCGGCCGTCTTTGCGACCACGGTTCTCGCCATCATACCGACAGTGAATTTTTCAGGTCTGCTCGTGCCCGTGTCTTCTCTCACCGGCCGGGAAGGCTCATCGGCCTGATGTTTCCGGCGGCGTGGTATCAGCCGATCAGCGTCGGCACGTTCACCAAGGGCCTCGGCTATTCTGATCTCTGGTTCAATGCGCTCGTCCTTGCCGGCTTTCGCGGTCAGCTATCTCCTTGCCGCTCAGATAGTCGCTGCGGAAGCAGGAGACCTGAATGTCGTTATGGTGGCCCGCTCGACTGATGTACCCTGCGAGAGTGCATCAAGGCGAAGCGACGCGGAAGGACGCGCCATCGCCGGCGAAGCTGTCGACGCATTTGCAGAACATCTGGCTTTGACGATCAAGGAGATGCGCAGCATCCGCTCTGACCCGATCATGCTGGCGCTTGTCGCCTATAGCTTCACCATCGCCATCTACGCCGTGCCACCGGCGCCTCGACGGAAGCAACCAACCTCTCCGTTGCCATCGTCGACGAAGACCATTCCGATCTGTCACGCCGCATTGCGGATGGCCTCACACCACCCACGTTCCAGCCGGCCGTGCAGATCGAAGCGAAGGAAATCGATCAGTCGATGAATTCGCAACGCTTCTTTTGGTTGTCGAAATTCCCCCAAAGTTCCAGGACGATGTTCTCGTCGGGCGCAGCCTTCCGTTCAGATCAACATCGATGCCACCGCCATTGCCCAAGCCTTCAATGCCAAGACTTACATCCAGAACGTCATCATCAACTATGTCGCCACAGTTCGTCACGGGACGCGAAGGACTGATGGGGAGCCGGTGAAAGTGGTGACCCGTGTCAAGTTCAACCCGAATTTGAAGTCGCGCCTGGTTCACCTCAGTGATGCAGGTGATCAACAATATCACCATGTTGGCCGTGATCCTGACCGGTGCGGCGTTGATCCGCGAGCGAGAGCAGGGCACGGTCGAGCATCTCCTCGTCATGCCGGTGGTTCCCGCGGAGATCATGCTTTCAAAGATCCTGGCCAATGGCATTGTCATCGTGATTGCAACGGGCCTATCGCTGGTGCTTGTGGTGCAATGGTGGCTGCAGGTGCCCATTGCTGGATCGATCCTGCTGTTTCTCGGCGGCTCGTGCTTTTATGTCTTCACGGTCGCAGCGCTTGGCATTCTTCTCGGCACCATCGCTGCCACGATGGGCCAGTTCGGTCTGCTGTCAGTTCCCGTGATACTGGTGTTGATGCTGCTTTCCGGCACACGACGCCGATGGAAAGCATGCCGGAGTTTTTGCAGTAGCTCATGAATTTCATCAGCCCGACGCCGCATTTCGTGAATTTCGCTCAGGATGTGCTTTATCGCGGCGCGGATTTTTCCATCGTCTGGCCTCAGATCCGGCGATGACCGTCATCGGCAGTGTCTATTTCGGTTTCGCCTTGCACCGCTTTCGCCGCGTTATTTTCGAGAGCGGTTGATATAACGGACTGCCATTATCGGCCGCCGAGTGGTGACGGCCGTTATCCTGAGCCAGCGTCAACGGCTCGTGAAACGAAAAGGAGGAAGTCATGGATAAGATGATCGTGGTTGTTTTCGACAGCGAACCGAAAGCCCATGAAGCTTTCCGCGTGCTTGGGGATCTGCATCGCGAGGGCGGTCTGACTGTCTATTCCGGCGCAGTGATTGCCAAGGATGCCGGCGGAGAGGTCTCGGTCAGGCGGGCCGCCGATGAAGGACCGTTGGGAACCGCCCTCGGAATGACAACGGGCGCGTTGATTGGCGCTCTCGGCGGTCCAGCGATGGCGCTCGGTTCGACGACGTTCGACGGCGTTTCCCGTACGTCGTTCTGGACCGATCTCACGAACGAGTTGACGGGCTTCGCGCAGATCGCGATCGACACGGTCGGCCTGCTCGGCACGATCCTCGCGGTCGGCGGGGTCTACGCGCTCGCGATGGCAGCGGCCGGGCGCGTGACCGGGGAGCCCTGGCACGTCCTCGCGGTCCGGTTCGCGCACTCGCTCGTGCCGATCGCGTTCGCGTACGTCGTCGCGCACTACTTCTCGTTCCTGTTCATCGAGGGTCAGATCGGTCTCTCGCGTCTCTCGGATCCGTTCGGTCGCGGGTGGAACCTGTTCGGCACGAGGGACTGGGTCGTGAACCTCACGCTGTTGTCGCCGACGACGATCTGGTACGTGCAGGTGTTCGCGATCGTGGCCGGTCACATCGGCGGCGTGATCCTCGCGCACGACCGCGCGATCGCCGTGTACCCGGCGGACGTCGCGCTCCGGACGCAGTACGCGCTCCTCGCCGTGATGATCGTGTTCACGGCGACCGGGTTGCTGATCCTGTCGGGAGGGTGAGGATGCTCGCGCACCAGGGCGAAGAGTTGCTGATCCCCGCGGTCATCGTGGCTGCCGTCCTCGCGATCCCCGCGATCCGCAACCGGCTCCGTCGCCGCGCGAGCGCCGATCCGGGAGCCGCGAACCGAACCTGCGCCTACTGCGGGAACCGGCTCGAACCGAACGCCGAACGCTGCCCGGCGTGCGGGTTCCGGGTCCGCGGCTAGGTCGGGTCCTCGGGGGACGTCTCGGGCGTGGAGGTCCGGAGCCGGAGACCGGCGAGGTACCCCGACATCTTCGCCGCGTCGATGAACGCCATGAGCGCGGGGACGGCCAGGGTCGCGCGGAGCCGTTCGGCCGGATCCTCGAACCGCGTCGCGGCGCGCCGCACGGGCTTGGCCGCATGCGCCCCGGCGGCCGCGAGCGTCGCGAGCTTGCGGAGCCGGCCCTTCGTCGACCACGCGTACAGCGCCGCCGAGTACGCGCCGAACCGGAGCGCGTGCCGGTCCGCGTACATCCCGGCGATCGCGTCGCCGCGCGCATAGCGGAAGTACTGCCGCCACGTCTCGGAGAGCGACCGCCGGAGGGGCCAGTTCACGACCGCGTCCGAAGCGAGCCGCATCTCGAGGCCCAGCTCTCGGAACCGGTGGTTCACGTAGGTGTCCTCGCCGATGTCGAGCCACTCCGGATATCCGCCGGCTCGGTCGATCGCCTCCCGGGTGAACCCGACCGACCTGCCACTCGGCACGAACGTGGCCTCGTCGAGCTCCTCGGGTTCGGGGAGATTGACGCACCCCACGGCGCGTTGCAGGAACGAGTCAGTGAGCGGGCGATAGAACCCCATCGCCACGTCGGCGCCCGTGTCGAACGGCTCGACCAGACGCTCGAGCCAGTCGCGTTCCAGCACGCAGTCCGCGTCGGTGACCGCGATGACGTCGTGCCTCGCAGCGGAGATCGCCACGTTGCGGCCTCTCGCGATGTTGGCGCCGGGCTCCTCGATCAGCGTGACGTGGTCCGCTGCCTTCAGGAGCTCGAGCGTCCCGTCCGTCGAGCCTCCGTCCACGACGACGACCTCCTCGGGCGGCCGCGTCTGCCACGAGAGCGACTCGAGGAACGCGCCGACGCGGTCGGAGGCGTCGAGCACCGTCGTGATCAAGGAGACGTTCACGCCGCCGCTCAGCGAGACGCCTCGATGCAGGAGCAGCCGTCGGCGCCGACGGTGGCCGCGTGCTCGGTACCGGGTTCGAGATCCAGCCGATCACCTGTGATGAGGATCTCGTCGCCGTCGGACAGGTGGAACGTGATCGAACCCTCCAGGCAGAACAGCACCTTGTGGTAGTCGTGCGAGTGCCGACCGTAGGTGTCGCCGGGTCCGTTCCCCCAGGCACGCGGGGGCGAGCAACCCTCGGCGACGAACGCGCGGACGGCTTCTGCCCGACCGGTCACGGAGGCCGCCGTCTTCGTGGCGCCTACCCCGCGTCGCCCCGGCCGGCCTGCGGCGGGACCCCGCGGCGGAGGAACGCGGCCCGGTCGGCGCCCGTCCACGGGCTGTCCGTGTGGTGACGGACCTGGAGGGCCCCAAGGCCGGTCGCGTCGATCCGCCCGGCGAGCACCCACGGGTGCGGATGTGGGCTCTCCTGCGCGAAGTAGCGCTCGAGCGCGCGGATGATCGCGCGCTCCTGTTCGGGACTCAGGTCCTCCGGCAGCTCGAACCGGTGCTCGTCGCTCACAGCGGGATGTTCCCGTGCTTGCGCGCCGGAACGGTCTCGCGCTTGGTGGCGAGCATCCGCAACGCGTTGATCAGTCGGGGTCGCGTCTCCGCCGGTTCGATGACGTCGTCGATGAAGCCGCGTTCGGCGGCGATGTACGGGGTGGCGAACTTCTGCTGGTACTGCGCGATCAGCTCGGCGCGTGCGACCTTCGGGTCCTCGGCCTTCTCGATCTGCTTGCGGAACACAACGTTGACCGCACCCTCGGGCCCCATCACCGCGATCTCCGCCGTCGGCCATGCGAACGACACGTCGGCGCGCAGGTGCTTGGAGTTCATCACGAGGTACGCTCCGCCATAGGCCTTGCGCGTGATCACCGTGAGCCGGGGGACGGTCGCCTCCGTGAACGCGTACAGGAGCTTGGCGCCGTGCCGGATGATGCCGTGGTATTCCTGGTCGGTCCCGGGCAGGAACCCGGGAACGTCCACGAAGGTGACGAGCGGGATGTTGAACGCGTCGCACGTCCGAACGAACCTCGACGCCTTCTCGGCGGACTCGATGTCGAGCGTTCCGGCCAGCACCTTGGGCTGGTTCGCGACGATGCCGACCGTCCGACCGTCCAGTCGTGCGAACCCGATCACCACGTTCATCGCCCAGAACGGGAAGACCTCGAAGAAGTCGCCGTCGTCGACGATGCGACGGATCACCTCATGCATGTCGTACGGCTCTTTCGCGAAGTCGGGCACGAGATGCGTGAGCCCCTCGTCGCGGCGTTCGGGATCGTCGACGGCCGCGTAGGAGGGTGGGTCCTCGAGGTTGTTCGACGGCAGGTACGAGAGCAGGTGTCGCACGTTCGCGAGGCACTCCTCCTCGTCCTGGCTGACGAACGAGGCGACGCCGGACTTGCTGGCGTGCGTCATCGCGCCCCCGAGCTCCTCGAACGTGACCTCCTCGCCGGTCACCGCCTTGATCACGTCGGGGCCCGTGATGAACATGTGCGAGGTCTCGCGCACCATGAACGTGAAATCGGTGATCGCGGGGGAGTAGACGGCGCCGCCGGCGCACGGGCCCATGATCACGCTGATCTGCGGGATCACGCCGGAGGCGCGCACGTTGCGTTCGAACACGTAGCCGTAGCCGGCGAGGCTCGCCGCGCCCTCCTGGATCCTCGCGCCGCCCGAGTCGTTGATCTGGATGAACGGCGCGCCGGTGGACATCGCGAGGTCCTGGACCTTGCAGATCTTCTGCGCGTGGACCTCGCCGAGCGAGCCGCCGAAGACCGTGAAGTCCTGTGAGGCGACGAACACGCGACGACCGTCGACCGTCCCGTAGCCGGTGATGACGCCGTCGCCCGGCGGCCGATTGCGTTCGATCCCGAAATCGTGGGAGCGGTGGGCCGCGAACGGGTCGGTCTCCTGGAACGAGGAGCGATCGAGGAGAAGCTCCACGCGCTCGCGCGCGGTGAGCTTGCCCTTCTCGTGCTGCTTGCGGACGGCGTCCTTGCGGGCCGAGTCCTGCAGCGCCGTCCGGCGCTTGCGGAGCTCCTGGATGCGGTCCTCGACCGTGCGGACCGCAGGCTGGGGAAGGTCCTCGGTCGTCGTCATGTGCCCGGATTCTAGCGGAGCGGAGCCGGGGGGCCCGCCGTCGCACCCCACGCCTTCCCACGGGCCCCAACCGTTCGCGTTCACCATGCGGATCGTGACGATCGTGTTCGTCCGTCCGACGAGGGCGTTGTCGGCCAGCTCCCACGCCGGACGCGTCCACTCCTCGTAGCGTTCGGGCCACGCCTTCGCGCTGTGCTGGAACAGGCCGAGGTATGCGCCGCCGGGCGATTCGGCCTTCGGGTTCAGGTTGCTCTCGCGATCGGCGATGCAGATCGCTCTGCGGGCGCCGTCGGGGACCTCCCACCTGCCGACCGCGCAGCGGATGATCCGCTTCATCTGCGAGCGCAAGGATTCGTCCTCCTCCCGGTGCACTTCGCATGGGCCGGACCGATGGTCGGCACGGGCAGTCGCGGCCGGGCCGAGGAGGGGAAGCGCCAGCGCGACGAGCAGGAACGGGGCGACGCGACGCACGGACATCGACCCTAGCAGGGGTCGTCCAGCCGCCGAGATCGCCAGGCGCTCGGGGTCGGCGAGCGCGCGCAGGATCTCGTCGGGCGTCTCGGCCATGTCGGTGGGTACACCTACCATCCGTCGCGTGGAGACGACCCTCGACCTGACGCCCGCCCAGCGCCGCACGTTGGACGGGCTGATCGGCGACGGCCGACGCGCGCCCGTCTCGACCGGTGCCGTGCAGGCTCTGCGCGACCGCATCGAGGAAACCGCTCGCGCCTTCGAGCTGCCCGACCCGCTGTGGATCGGGAAGTCCAACCTGAACGACCTGGGCCGGTGCCCCGGGCTGTTCGACGCCGTCCGCTCCGGTGAGCGCGGTCCGTTCGCGTTCTCCGCCCGCACGGCGGCCGGCCGGCTCGCGCATAAGGCGATCGAGCTCGAGGTGGCGGGACGCGAGGAGCGCGACCCGCACGCCTTGGTCGAGCAGGCGGCCGAGCGGCTCAGCGAGGATCGCGCGCTTCGGCGCGTTCTGGGACGGCCTGGACACGCTCCGCCGCGACGAGACCCTGATGGAAGGCGCCAAGACGCTCGAGCTGTTCCGTTCGACGATGCCGCCGCTCCGGCGGATGCGGCGTGAGCTCGCGCCGTCGACCGAATGGCACGTGCGGGTCGAGTTGCTCGGCGGGTCGGTCGTGCTCTCCGGGCAGTTGGATCTCGTCCTCGGAGCCTCGAGCGTCAGATCCGACGGCCCGAGCCGCCTGGCGATCGACCTCAAGACCGGACGCGCGTGGCCCGAGCACGCCGAGGACATGCGCTTCTACGGGTTGCTGCTCGCCCTGAGGTTCGGGATCCCGCCGTACCGCGTGGCGACGCTGTACCTGGACTCGGGCGAATGGCAGGCCGAGGACGTCGACGAGGCGGTGCTCGCTCGAGCAGCCGATCGGGTGGTCGATGCCGTCCGCGCCGCGGCGGCCTCGGACGCGGGACGGTCACCGGAGCTTCGGCCCGGCCCGTACTGCACATGGTGTCCCAGGGCGCTCACCTGTCCGTCGAGCGCCGCCGGACGTCCGGACTAGACGGCTCGGGCAACGCGCGGAGAGCATGCGGAACGTTGCCGGGCGCCATCGAGCTCACCTATCGTCGCCCGCATCGCGAAGAGCGAGGTGACCATGAGCACCGACCTGTACGAGATCGGCGAGATTCCACCCCTTGGTGAGGTTCCCGCGCGGATGCACGCGCAGCTCGTCCGCCCCGACCGCTTCGGCGATCCGAAGGACGCGATCGTCGACGAGGTGATCGACGTCCCGGAGATCGGGCCGCACGAGGCGCTCGTGCTCGTCATGGCCGCCGGCGTGAACTTCAACAACGTGTGGGCCGCGCAGGGCGTGCCGATCGACGTGACGAAGACCCAGGCCAGGTGGGGCGAGCCGACCGAGTTCCACATCGTCGGCTCGGACGCGGCGGGGGTCGTCTACGCCGTCGGCTCCGAGGTCTCGAACGTGGCCGTCGGCGACGCCGTCGTGGTGCACGCCGGGCAGTGGGACCACGACGATCCCTGGGTGACGGCTGGCAACGATCCCGGTCTCGCGGCGTCGTTCCGCGTGTGGGGCTACGACACGTGCTGGGGCTCCTTCTCGCAGTTCACGAAGGTCCAGGCGCACCAGTGCCTCCCGAAGGCCGAGCACCTCACGTGGGAGGAGGCCGCGGCGCCGACGCTCACGGGCTCGACCGCGTACCGGATGCTGCACGGCTGGCCGCCGAACACCGTGAAGGAGGACGACGTCGTCCTCGTATGGGGGGCTGCCGGGGGCCTCGGGTCGCTCGCCGTGCAACTCGTCGCGCTCGCCGGCGCGAAGGCCGTCGCGGTGGTCAGCAGCGCGGAGAAGGGGGAGTACGCGAAGAATCTCGGCGCGGTCGGTTACGTCGACCGGACGGCGTTCGATCACTGGGGCGTGTCCCCGGCGTGGGACTCGCCCGAGTGGAAGACGTGGTTCGACGGCGCGAAGTCGTTCGGCAAGGCGATCTGGGACGTGCTGGGCGAGCGCCGCAGCCCGAACATCGTGTTCGAGCATCCCGGACAGGACACGATCCCGACCTCGATCTTCGTCTGCGAACGCGGAGGGATGGTCGTGATCTGCGCCGGCACGACCGGCTACGACACGATGGTCGACGTGCGGTACCTCTGGTACCTGCAGAAGCGGTACCAGGGCTCCCACCTGTTCAACGACGAGCAGGCGGCGGCGTTCAACGACCTCGTCCGCGACGGCAAGGTCCAGACGACGCTCGGCAGGACGTTTGAGTACGCGGAGACTGGGCTCGCCCACCAGTTGATGGCCGTCGGCGGACTGCCCGAGGGCAACGTGGCGGTGCTCGTGAACGCTCCTCGGGTCGGCCTGACGAGCCTGCCGTAGCCGGCCGGCACGTCGGACCCGAGGTGTAGGGTGCTTCGACCTCCTCCTTTGCGCATGCGCAAACGCATGTGACACGCTCGGGAGGTGGTCATGATCCAGGTTCGGAACGTCCCACCCGAGCTCCATCGCGAGCTCAAGCGCCGGGCGCGCCTGTCCGGCAAGTCGCTGACCTCGTACATCCAGGAGATCCTCGAGCGCGAGGTCGAACATCCTCCGCCGGAGGAGTTCTGGGCGCAGTTCCGAGAGCGGATCAAGGGCAGGGCGAGCCGAGCCACGATCGACGAGGTCGTTGCATCGATCCGTGAGATGCGCGGGCCGCTCCCGTCGGGCTGAATGCGTTTGGTCCTCGACGCGTCTGCCATCCTCGCCCTCCTGACCGACGAAGCGCGATCGCAGACGCTGCAACCGATCATCGCGGTGGGGCATGAGTTGCACGTGCCGGCGCTCTGCGACGTCGAGGTGGTCGGTGGGCTCGCGAAGCAGGTCCGGGCAGGATGGGTCGAGGCGTCCGTGGCACGGGACGCACTCGTCGACTACATCTCGCTTCCGGTCGTGCGCCACATGCACGTCCGGCAGATCGCGCGCTCGTACGAGCTCACCGCGAACTTCGCGGCGGGGGACGCGTCGTACGTGGCGCTCGCCGAGTCGCTGGACGCCGTGCTCGTGAGGCTCGATCGATCGCTACGGCGAGCCCTTCGGCGACACACATCGGTCCGGGTCTTGCCCGAGCGAGTCTGACCGGCTACGAGGAGGGCATTTCGACGAGCTCGACGAGCACGCCGCCCATGTCCTTCGGGTGGACGAACGCGATCGTCGTGCCACGAGAACCCCGGCGCGGAACCTCGTCGATGAGCCGGACGCCCTCGGCTCGGAGGTGCTCGAGCGTCTCGGCGACGTTGTCGACCCGGTACCCGACGTGATGGATGCCCGGCCCACGGCGCTCGAGGAACCGTCCGACCGGCGTGTCCGGACCGAGCGCGCCGAGCAACTGGACGAACGACCCACCGAGGTCGAACAGGACCTCCTCGACCCCTTGGTCCTCCATCCGCTCGCGATGCGCGGGCTCGATGCCGAGGGTTCGGCGGTAGAGCTCGACGGCGTCGGCAAGATCCGAGACCGCGATCCCGACGTGGTCGACGTGCGTCGGTCTCACGAGCGTGACCGCCGGCGGCCTTCGGCGAGCGGCGGCTGAAGGCGTTCGATCAGGTCGTGCGCCTGTTGGACGTGGTACGCGCGGAGGGTGAGCGCACGGCTGATCGCCGCCACGGACTGTGCTCGGAGGTCGTCCTCGGGCTTGGCGCCGTCCCCTCGTCCGGCGTGCGTCCCGTAGAACTCGACGAGCTCGAGGAACTGCTGCAGGGATGGGGTCAGCCCTCCGCGCTCGTAGGCGTAGATCGTCTGGCGCGCGGCGGGGAACCCGCTCGCCGCCGCCGCTTCCTGGACGGCCCGGTAGCCGGCGGCCTTCCGGAGCGACCGCAGGAGCGCGCCGATCGTTCGGGCGTCCTCCTTCGTGACCGGAGGTAGCTTCTTCCGCGCCATCGACCGCACGATAGCCGCTGGTCGGGCGGCCGGGGCGGGCAGAGTCGCACGATCGGGGGTGCTCACTCCGTCGAGGTCAAGAGTCTGGTGCTCCTCGGCGGCGGCCTGCCTAGGATGAGCGCGCCGTCGCTCCAGAGTTCGCGATCGGCTCGCGGAGTTGACTCCGCGAGCAGCCCATCGGGCGCGCTATCGTTCGTGACATGACGTCATCCTCCGACGCGCTGCGCGCGATGTTCGACTTCCACCGATGGGCGACCGAGGGGCTCATCGACCACCTCGCCGAGCTGCCGAAGAAGCGCCTCGACGACGCGATCCCCGGGACGTACGGCTCGATCCAGCAGACGCTCACCCACCTCCTCGACGCCGACGGCCGATACCTGACCAGGCTGCGTGATCCTTCGCCGCCCCCTCGTGTCGAGCGCGAAGGGGTCCCGCTCGACCAGCTCCGGTCCGAGTTGCGGGAGCACGCCGAGCGGTGGGAGCAGGCGCTCGTCGACCTCGACGCTGGCACGCTCGATGCGGCCGTCCTCGGCGCCGAGGACTACCCGGACACGCGGCCGGCCGAGGCGATGCTGCTGATCCAGGCCATCCACCACGGGAACGACCACCGCACACAGATCTGGTCGACGCTCGGAGCGGCGGGCGAAGAGGTTCCCGAACTGGACGGCTGGGAGTACTGGCGGCGCGGCCGCACGTAGCCGCCGTGGACCCGGCCGACGAGCTGGTCGACGTCGTCGACGAGCGGGACGAGGTCGTCGCCGTTGTCCCGCGGAGGACGCTCCGGGCCGAGAACCTCTTGCATCGCTGTACGTATGTCTTCGTCCTGAACCCAGCGGGCGAGCTGTACGTCCATCGCCGGACCGAAACCAAGGACGTCTACCCCGGCTACTTCGACGTCTGCGCGGGCGGCGTCAACGCCTCGGGCGAGTCCTACGAGGTCTGTGCGCGTCGCGAGCTCGAAGAGGAGCTCGGCGTCGTCGCCGAGCCGACGTTCCGCTTCGTCCATCGGTACGACGGCCCGAGCGGGCGGGTGTGGGGCGCCGCGTTCGACGTCGTGTGGGACGGTGCGATCGTCTGGCAGCCGAGCGAGGTCGTGTGGGGGGCGTTCCTGGCGCTCGATCAGGTCGGCCCGATGACCGAACGCGAACGGTTCTGCCCCGACGGGCTCGAGGTCTTCGAGCGCTGGCGGCGACAGGTTCAGCCGGCGAGCTGACGGAGTTGCGGCACGACCTCCGTGGCCAATCGCTCCTGCTGCTCCTCGCGTCGCCCGCCGACCCAGAAGTTGAGGACCGTGAAGCCGATCTCGAGGAGTTCGAGCAGGCGCTCGATCACCTCGTCCCGCTCTCCCGCCACCCGTGTCTCCGGATCGTCGGGTGGCGGACCTCCGATCCGAACCGAGACGTTGTACGCGTAGTCGAGCGAGTCGGGGTCGCGGCCGGCGCGTTCGGCGGCGGCTCGGACGACGCGCATCTTCGAGCGGGCCTCGTCGGGTGTCGCCGGGCCCATCGAGGGGAGCCATCCGTCGGCGACGCGCCCCGTGAGCTCGAGCGCTCTCGGGCCGTACGTGCCGAGCCAGATCGGGATCGGTCGGTCGGGCTTCGGTTCCACGAGCGCTGCGTCGTTGCGGTAGTGACGGCCCTCGAAGGTGAACGGCGACTCGGACCAGACGCCGCGGATCACCGCCATCGCCTCCTCGAGCGCCTCGACCTTCTCGGCGGGCGTTCGGACCGGGGCGCCGAGGCCGGCGAACTCCGCGTTCGAGCCGCCGCCGCCGAGCCCGAGGATCAGGCGGCCGTTCGACAGGCGGCTGAGCGACTCGGCCATCTTCGCGGTGAGCGCCGGCAGACGGAACGGCAGCCCGAGGACGTTCGTGGCCAGGTGCACCCGACTCGTGTGCGCCGCGAGCCAGGTGAGCAGCGTCCAGGTCTCGAACGACGGGCGGTCTCCATGCGGGTGGTCCCAGATCGACAGGAGGTCGAACCCGAGCTCCTCGCACCGATGTGCCTCGGCGACCGGATCGGAACGGCCGGACGCCGATGGGACGATCGAGACGCCGAAACGCGGCACACGCCCTCCTGGGGCCGTCGCCCGAGCGGGGTTGGAACGCGGCCCCGGCGTAGACTGGACCCACCGTATCCAACGAAGGGAACGGCATGGCTTCTTCCGTCATCCTTGCGGGAGCTCGAACGCCGATCGGCAAGTTCCACGGCGCGTTCGCGGACCTATCGGCGGTCGAACTCGGCGCGGTCGCGATCCGTGAGGCGCTCTCCCGCGCGGGCGTCGCGCCGGACCAGGTCGACTACGTCGTCATGGGACAGGTGATCCGGGCGGGGACCGGACAGATCACGGCCCGGCAGGCCGCGGTCGCCGCCGGCGTCCCGAAAGAAGTTCCGGCGCTCAACGTCGACAAGGTCTGCCTGTCGGGGACGACCGCCATCGCGCTGGCCGACCAGATGATCCGAGCCGGCGAGGTCGATCTCGTGGTCGCCGGAGGGATGGAGTCCATGACCCAGGCGCCCTACGTCGTGCCGAAGGCCCGCGCGGGATCCCGCCTCGGCGACGCGGACCTGGTCGACACGATGATCCACGACGGGCTGTGGTCCACGTTCACCGAAGCAGACGATGGGGGAGTCCTCCGACGCGGTGAACGCCGAGCTCGGCATCGGCCGAGAGGAGCAGGACGCGTGGGCCGCGCGCTCGCATCGGCGGGCTGCTGCGGGATGGGAGTCGGGTGCGCTCGCGGAAGAGGTGGTGGCGGTCGAGGTCCCACAGCGCAAGGGCGACCCGGTCTCCGTGGAGCGGGACGAGGGCATCCGCCCGGACTCGACCGTCGAGTCGCTCGCGCGTCTCAAGCCGGCGTTCGGCAAGGAGGGGACGATCACGGCCGGGAACGCGTCGCAGATCAGCGACGGAGCCGCAGCCGTCGTCGTCGCGAGCCCCGAGAAGGCCGAGCAACTCGGAAGCGCGCCGCTCGCCGAGATCGTGGCGCACGGGATGTCGGCCGAGCGGTTCCCCTACCTCCACACCGTCCCCGCGATCGCCCTGCAGAACGCGCTCAAGAAGGCCGACCTGGACGTCCACGACCTCGGCCTGCTCGAGGTCAACGAGGCGTTCGCCGCGGTCGCGCTCAACGTCACGCGGGTCCTGGGATTCGACGAGGAGCTCGTGAACGTGAACGGCGGCGCCGTCGCCCTCGGACATCCGGTCGGGGCGAGCGGTGCGCGGCTCGTCCTCACCCTCGCCCACGAGATGCGACGCCGCGGCGTCGAGCTCGGCGGCGCCACGATCTGCGGCGGAGGCGGACAGGGCGACGCGTTGGTGATCCGCCGCATCTGACGATGGCCGATCTCGAGCGGTTCGAGCTGCCCGAGGAGCTCGAGGAGTTCCGTAGGCTCGTCCGGCAGATCGCCGAGGACCGGATCGCTCCCCGGGCCGCCGAGATCGACGAGACCGACGAATGGCCCGAGGACGTCTACAAGGTCCTCGTCGACAACGACCTCATGGGCGTCGGCTATCCCGAGGAGCACGGCGGCTCCGGTGGCGGCTCGCTCGCGTTCGGCGTGTTCATCGAGGAGCTGTCGCGCGTCTCGGCCGGCGTCTCGCTCACGCCCCTCGTTTCGAAACTCGGCGTCATCCCGCTGACGGTCGCGGGCGACGAGGACAAGGCCAAGCGCATGACCGAGGCGATCGCGCGCGGCGAGCTCCTGATGTCGTACGCGCTCACCGAGGCCGGCGCGGGCTCGGACCCGGCGGCGATGACGACGCGCTACGAGCGCGACGGCGACGGATGGGTGCTGAACGGGACGAAGCGGTTCATCACCGGCGCCGGCGTCTCCCACGCGTACGCGCTGTTCGCGACGAAGGATCCCGCGCTCCGCGGCAAGGGCGTGTCGGCGTTCCTCGTCATGAAGGACGACCCCGGCGTCGAGTTCGGGCGCAAGGAAGACAAGATGGGGATCCGCGGCTCACCCACACGAGAGGTGATCCTGACCGATGCGCGGATCCCGGCCGACCGGCTGATCGGCGAAGAGGGCGAGGGGTTCACGTACGCGCTCCGAACGCTCGACTACTCGAGGCCGGTGATCGGCGCCCAGGCCCTCGGGATCGCCGCGGGCGCGCTCGATCTCGCCGCGCGGTACGCGACGGAGCGGCAGCAGTTCGGGAAGGCCGTCTCCGAATTCCAGGGGGTCTCGTTCATGCTCGCCGACATGGCGATGCAGCTCGAGGCGGCCCGGATGCTCGTGTACAAGGCGCTCGCCCTGTGCGATGCGGGCGACCCGCGCATGGCGTACTTCTCGAGCGTCGCCAAGTGTTTCGCGTCGGACGCCGCGATGAGGATCACGACCGACGCCGTGCAGGTGTTCGGCGGGTACGGCTACGTGAAGGAGTATCCGGTCGAACGGCTGATGCGCGACGCGAAGATCACGCAGATCTACGAAGGGACCAACCAGATCCAGCGCATCGTGATCGCGCGCGAGCTGCTCCGAACGCTCGACTGACGTTCGCTCCGCCGGCAGGCCCGGAGCGCTGCGGGCTGTGCGCTCCGAGCGGCAGCCCCGTTAGCCCACCGTCTCGTCCGAGATGTCGTCAGACTTCCGGAGCTCGCGGAGTCCGGCCATGACGCCGTCCGACATGGGCCGGTCGAGGTAGGCACCCGGCTCCCCGCCGCTGTCGGGGCCCTCCGTTACGCTTCGGCTCGTGCTCACGCTGCGCGCCGACCCCTGGACGCCGGACTACGGGATGGGCTTCGAGGCCCGGCTCGGCGAGGTCCCTGCGCAGGCCGATCCCGAGGTCGAGACATCCGACTGGTCGGCACCCGTCTCGCCGCCCGTGCCCGAGCCGGGCGTGATCTGGTTCGTGGACGGCGTCCGCAGGGTCGAGCTCCGGGTGCTCGCCGAGGAGGACGGGGCGCGGGTCCACGGCCTGTTCGGCTCGTGGGCCGTGGGCTCGGTTCGGAGCGACGGCCGGGCGACGTTCGAGGAGCACCAGGTGGGACGGCAGCTTGTGTTGGGCGGCGGACGCTCGGCGCCAAGGGTCGAACTGGACGCCGGACCCCACCGGCTCGTGTTCGAGCCGCGGACGGAGACTGGGTCCGATCCCGACTCACCGCTGAACGGTCTTCAGGAGGCGATGCGCGACGCGGAGGCGGCGATCGCCACCCGGATCGCGGGTTCGAGCGGTTGTCTCGTCCTCGTCGACGGCCCGCTGAAGACGCTTCGAGACGAGACCACCTCGCCGATCGTCGGCGTCGTGAAGCGGTTCGTCCGCGCGTACCTCGGACCCGATCACGACGCGCTGCTCGGACGGCTCGCGCCCGGGGAGCGCACCCCGCTGTTCGGCCTCGTGTACGAGGGGCGGGCGCTCGAACGCTACGCGTGGTACACGCGCCTCGTGCCCTCGCGCGCCGCCTGGCACGACCACGCGGGCCTCGTGCGATGCGAGGTCCGCGCCGGTGTGGGCCTGGACCGAGCGCGCTCGCTCGCGGACCGCGTGAGCGCGACGTTGCCGCGGTTCGCGGGGCGCAGCACCGATCCCCGATATCCCCAGAACCTCGCGCCGGTGGGCGGACTGGAGGCCTGGCTGCAACATCGCATGGGACATCGAGGGCTCATCCGTCGAGCACTCACCGAGTGGCTGATCCAGGAGGCCGCGTGAGTCTGGAGGAGACGTCCGAGCCCGTCGGGATGGTGCTGGGGACCGAGGACGCGACGCCGCTCACGTTCTGGGTCGGCGTGGCTCCCGACGCATACCTGCAGCTCGACGACGCCGTCGTCGTCGACACGGACGTGCCCGGGCGCGGCCCGCTGCGCATCGCGGGGATCGTGCAGGACGTTCGGGCCCGGCACGAAGGTGCGCAGTTCGACACCGACGTGTTCCTCGTCGACCGTGGCGTGCTCCCGGTCGACACCGCGGTCGCCGCGCAGGTGGTCGCCACGCGCTTCGAACCCGAGGTGTTCGTGCCGCCGATGCCGGGGCTGCCCGCGCTCCGAGCGCGCGGCAAGGACCGTGACGAGGCGATGTACTTCGACCAGATGGAGCGGCGGCTCGCCGCGGGACTCACGCGGGACGGCGAGCCCGTGTTCCTCGACCTCGACTTCCTGGACGGCACGCGCGGCGCGCACGTGAACATCAGTGGCGTCTCGGGCGTCGCGACGAAGACGACCTACGCGCTGTTCCTGCTCTACGCGCTGTTCCACACGGACGCGTTGGGGAAGTACGCCACCAACACGAAGGCGCTCGTGTTCAACGTCAAGGGCGAGGACCTGATGTGGCTCGACACTCCGAACGCCCGACTGACCGAGGAGGGCCGCGAGGACTACGCGCGACTCGATCTGCCGGCGAGCGCGTTCGAGAGCGTCGGGCTGTGGGCGCCGATCCGGCCGGATTCGGGAGGGCAGGCCATCCCGCAGGTCGAGGGCCGATCGGACGGCGTTACGGCGTACTTCTGGACCGTGCGGGAGTTCGTCCGCGAGCGGTTCCTTCGGTTCATGTTCGCCGAGGCCGAGGACGAGCGCTCGCAGATCGCCGACCTGGTGGCGCGCGTCGAGGCCGCGCTCGACCGCGAATGCGAGGACGATCCTGAGAACGACGCGACCGTCACGTACGGCGGCTACGCCGTGCAGGACTTCGCGCACCTGTGCCAGATCGTGGCCGACGAGGTCGACACGGACGGCTCGTCATGGCGGGGGCGCGTGTCGGACGCGACCGTGAGCGCGTTCATCCGCCGGTTGGACGCCGCGCGGTTCCGGATGGGGCACCTGATCCGCGGGCGCGAGGCCGAACATCCCGAACGCCACCGCATCGACTGGGAGTCGAACCAGGTCACGGTCGTCGACATCCACAACCTGCACGACCGCGCCAAGCGGTTCGTGACGGGCGTCGTGATCAAGCGGCTGTTCGAACACAAGGAGCGTATGGGCCGGCGCGAGCCGCTCGCGTTCCTCGTCCTGGACGAACTGAACCGCTACGCCCCTCGCGACGGATGGAGCCCGATCAAGGAAGTGCTCCTCGACGTCGCCGAACGCGGTCGGTCGCTCGGCATGATCCTCGTCGGCGCCGAGCAGACCGCGTCCGAGGTCGAGCGCCGCGTGATCTCCAACAGCGCGTTCCGGGTCGTCGGGCGACTCGACACCGCGGAGGCCGCGCGCAGCGAGTACGGATTCCTGCCGGCGGTCACGCGCGCGCGAGCGTCGATCCTCAAGCCCGGCTCGATGATCCTGCAGCAGCCGCACATCCCGGTGCCGCTGCAGATCCGGTTCCCGTTCCCGGCGTGGGCAACCCGCGCCGACGAGGCCGACACCCGGGACGCGGATTCCGTGTTCGACCGGTTCGAGGGGGAGTAGGCGCTGCGGTTCCTGCACACGGGCGACTGGCACGTGGGGCGAGCGATCCGCGGCCGGTCGCGAGCCGATGAGTTCACCGCAGCGCTCGGCGAGGTCGTCGGGATCGCCGTCGACGAGGGCGTCGACTGCGTGCTGCTCGCCGGCGACCTCTACGAGCACCGCGCGCCGGCGCCCGAGGCCGATGCACTGGTCTTCGACGCGTTCCTCCGGCTGCACGATGCCGGGATCCGCGTCGTCGCGATCGCGGGCAACCACGACTCCGCTATGCGGATGGAGGCGTTCGGCCGGCTGCTCGAGCCGATCGGCGTGCACGTCGTTCCTCGCGTCGCCCCGCCGGATCGCGGCGGCATGGTGGTGGTCCCGAGCCGGGACGGCTCCGAGGAAGCCGAGATCGCCTGCATCCCGTTCGTGCCCGAACGGCGGTTCGGCGACGCCGCCGCGCTCTTCGACGCGAGCGAGAAGTGGTTCCAGTCGTACGCGCAGGGGATGGGTGAGCTGCTCGCGTCGATGGCGACCGAGTTCACGCCAGGCCGGATCCCCATCGTGATGGGGCACCTGTTCACCGACGGTGCCCTCGTCACCCCCGGCGGAGGCGAACGCGAGCTGACGATCGGCATCGCCTACGCCGTCCCGCCGTCGCGACTGCCGGCCGAGGCGGCGTACGTCGCGCTCGGACACGTGCATCTGCCGCAGGCGGTGAAGGGATCGCCGGCACAGGCGCGGTACGCGGGGTCGTTGCTCCAGCTCGATTTCGGCGAGGCGGGGCAAAGGAAGAGCGTGTCGGTCGTGGAGGCGGCGCCCGGCAAGCCGTCGAAGGTCACGGAGGTTCGGCTCGAGAGTGGCCGCGAGCTGCGCGACGTCCGCGGGACGCTCGACGAGGTGATCGCGCAGGGCGCCAGCGCGGGCGACGCCTGGCTCCGCGTCTTCGTCATGACCGAGGGTCCCGTTCCGGGGATCGCGGACCGGATCCGCGACGAGCTGCCGAACGCTCTCGACGTGCATCTCGTGTACGACCGAGCGGAGGGCTCCGGCGGCGGTGGCCCCCCGCTCTCATCGCTCCATCCACGGGACCAGTTCATCGCGTACCACGAGGCCCACCACGGCGCGGCTCCGGCCGAGGAGCTGCTCGCCGCCTTCGACGAGGTGCTCGAGCTCGAGACGGAGGGCGCGCCGTGACGCGAAGACGGGGGCACGGGGCGTGAGACCGGTCTCGCTCCAGATCCGCGGCTTCACGTCGTTCCGCGACGAGCAGCAGGTCGACTTCGACGGCCTCGACCTGTTCGCGATCGCCGGGCCGACCGGCTCGGGCAAGTCCTCGATGCTCGACGCGATGACCTACGCACTCTTCGGCTACGTGGAGCGCGTCGGCAAGCAGTGCTCGCAGCTGATCAGCCAGGGACAGCCTCGGATGGCGGTGACGCTCGAGTTCGCCGTCGGCGAGCAGCGGTTTCGCGTGACGCGAACGACGCCCGCCAAGGGACCGACGAAGATCCTGCTCGAGCACTGGGACGGCGAGTGGCGCCAGGCGGGGGAAGGCTCGGATCGCGTCAAACAGGCCGACGCGATGATCCGAGAGGCGGTCGGCCTCGACTACGAAGCGTTCACCCGAACCGTGCTGCTCCCACAGGGGAAGTTCGCCGAGTTCCTCGTCGGCGACGCGAAGGAGCGCCGGGCGATCCTCACCGAGCTGCTCGGCCTCGAGCTCTTCGAGCGGCTCGCGAAGCGTGCCGGTGGGATCAGGCGCGACTCGGATGCGATGGCGAAGGCCAAGGCCGAGCTGCTCGATACCGAGTACGCGGGCGTCACGCCGGACGCCGTCGCCGAGGCCGAGGCGCTCGCGAAGACGGCCGCAGAGCGTGAGCACGCGATGGTCCAGGCGGAGGCGGAGGTCCGGAAGGTGGAGGACCGGTGGGCCGGGACCGCCCGAACGATCAACGATCTCCGGACGTGCGAACGCGACCTTCGCGACGCGGCACGAACCGCTGGTGGTGTCGTCGAGACGCTCGAAGACGTCGCCCGGCGGACCGCCGAGGTCGAGGGAGACCTGAAGGATCGAACGAAGGCACTGACGACAGCGGAGCGTGCGGCGGTGAAGGCAGAGGCGAGCCTCGAGAAGGCCGAGGCTTCGTGGGGCCGAGCGGTGCAGCTCGCCGGCATGCGGAGCAAGGCGGAGTCGCTGCTCGATGCGAGGTCGGCGGTCGCGGACGCCGAGGGGGAGCTCGACGAGGCGGTCGCCACCGTTGCCGAGCTCGAGGGAGCGGAGGCCGAAGCCCAGGGCGTCGCGGATGCCGCGATCGCCACGGCGCAGTCGGCGATCCAGCGGCACGAAGGTGCGGAGGCCGCGCTCGAGGAAGCTCGGCACCAGGACCACGTCGCCGCCGTTCGCGCGAGCGTTCATGCGGGGGACGACTGCCCGGTCTGCGGAGCGACGATCGAGAAGCTGCCGCGGGCCGCGAAGGCGGGCAGGCTGGAGAAGGCCATCACCGCGCTCGAGCAGGCGAAGGCGGACGCGCGGACGGCTCAGGTCGCGCTCACCGATGCGGAGCGTGCGAAGACCACGGCCGCGGCGGCGGTTGGCGCGGCGAAGGAACTCGTCGCGCGGAGCGAGTCGGCTGTCGCGAAGTCTCGGAGGGACGTGGAACGACTCGAGGAGGACGTCGCAGCGGCGTTGGGAGGCAAGATCCCGGCCGATCCCGTCGCGACGATCGACGAGCGCATCTCGAAGCTCGATGACCTCGACCGTTCCGTCGACGAGGCGCGGGATGAGCTCGTTGCCGCTCGCGACTCGCTCACCGAAGCCGAACGCGACCGGGACGGCATCGCTGCCGAACTCGCCGGGGCTCGCGGGGGGCTCGGGTCGATCGCCGCCGCCGGGCTCCTCGACCGCGCCCGCTCGTTGAACGCCGACGTGCCGAAAGCCCCCCCGCCGCCGACGGGCAAGGAGCCGGCCTCCACCCTGGCGCCGAAGGCGGCGGAGCTGGCCGGGGTGCTCGAGGCGGCCGCCGGCACGATGGCCGAGTCGGCCGAGCGGTTCGGCGAGGGCGAGCACGAGATGGCGCGCGAAGCCGCGACCCACCTGGAGGGGATCCTCGACGGCGTCGTCGATGCGGCGACGCTCGCCGAGGTCGTCGAGCTGACCGTCGCCGGTCGTACCGAGGCGACGAGGGATGCGACCTCGGCAAAGGACCGAGCGGACTCGATCCGGGAGAAGCTCGCGAACGCCGAGGCGCTCGTCGAGCAGGTTGCGGAGCACCGAACGCGTGCCGAGGTGTTCGGCGTGCTGGCGGCGGAGCTTCGCGCCGATCGACTGATCGCGTTCCTTCAGGTCGAGGCACTCCAGTTGCTCGCCGCGGCTGGCTCCGAACGGCTCGCGACCCTCTCGATGGGCCGGTATCGCCTCGAGTTCGAGGACGACGAGTTCTCGGTCGTCGACACGTGGAACGGCGAGGAGCGACGGAGCGCGCGGACGCTCTCGGGCGGCGAGACCTTCCTGGCCTCTCTCGCGCTCGCCCTGGCCCTGTCCGAGCAGGTGCGGTCGCTCGCGGTGACCGAGAAAGCGAGGCTCGACTCGTTGTTCCTGGACGAGGGGTTCGGGACGCTCGACCCGGAGACCCTCGAGGTCGTCGTCGAAGCGATCGAGCAGCTCGGCGGGGACGGGCGGATGGTCGGCGTGATCACACACATCCAGGAGCTCGCGGCTCGACTGCCCGCGAGGATCGACATCCAGAAATCTCCTCGCGGCAGCGTGCTCAGCGTGACGACCTAGCCGGAAGCGACGGGTACGATCTCCGAGCTCGTCTTCCGCCAGCTCACGCCGTCCCAGCGCAGCGTGGTGACCCGGAACGCGCTCGGGCAGCAGTGGGGGTCGCCCTGCTCGTACACGGCTTTGCGCAGTCGCAGCTCGCCGCCCGCGATCACGATCTCGGTGTCGCACGTGTCCCGACGGAAGATCTCTGTCGCGCGGCCCGGCTCCGACGCCACCACGCGCCACCGGCCGCACGCCCCGGTCCCGCCGGTCAGCTCGTTCGTGAGCAGATCGGCGACGCCGTCGCCCGTGAGGTCACCGGGGGTCAGGCTGATGCCGAGGACGCCCGCGCTCGGCCGGTCGGTGAACGCGTAGAGCGCCCGCCACACGGGACCCTCGAACCGTTGCCAGAGAACGAGCCCTCGGGTCGAGGCGAACACGTCCTTCCCGCGACGCCACGCGAGCGCGATCTGGTCGATCGGGTCCTGCGGGGTGACCTGGACGGCCGTGAACGCGATCTCCGAACGCGGCGGCGCGAGCGGTGACAGGTCGCCGGTCGCGACCCGCGCGAGGTCGGTCCGGTCGTCGACCAGGATCGGGGCATCGGCCGGGAGCTGCAGTTCGGGCTCGGGGGTCGGATCGGCGGTCGGCGAGCCGGAAGGGGAGTTCGACGGCGTCGAATGTGGCGACTCGGACGGCGACACGGAGATCGTGTCCGAGGTGGGCGTCGTGGTCGTCGCCGTGGGTGACGCCACGATCGTGTCCCCGCAGGCGACGAACAACTGGAGGAACAGCAGGAGGAACGCGCGCACGCGGGCATGCTACCGGCCGCCCTCGCGTAGGATGCGCGCGTGTCGAACCTCCCTCCGCGGGCCGCGTCCGACGGTCAGGTCACGCTGATCCAGCTGATGGAGATCACCGACGCGAACCTCGCCGGACTCGTCCACGGCGGCGTGATCATGAAGCTCGTCGACACCGCGGCCGGGCTCGCCGCGATCAAGCACGCGGGCGGCATGTGCGTCACGGTGTCGATGGACGAGATGTCGTTCCTCGCGCCGGTCCACGTCGGCGACACCGTCACGGTCCGCGCCTCGGTCAACGACGTCGGCACGACCTCGCTCGAGGTCGGCGTCCGGGTCGAGTCGGAAGACGTGCGCACGGGTCATCGCACGCACACCTCGAGCGCGTACCTCGTGTTCGTCGCGCTCGACGACGACGGGATACCGCGAGCGGTTCCGCCGATCGTCGCCGAGAGCCCGACCGAGCAACGGCGTCAGCAGGAGGCGAAGATCCGACGGGAGACCAGGACCGCCCACCGGCGCGCGATCGAGGAGGTGCGGAGGGGCCCGGAGTGACGGGTCCGAGCACGGGTCGACGCCCGAGGTTCGGTCCGGTGATGCGATGCGTTCTGGGAGCATGGATGTCGTGAGCAGCCACATCGCCGGCACCCGTTCTCGGCTGGAGACCTCGGACGGCCGCGTCGAGCTGGTCCCGCTCGCGGCGCTCGGCGACCTCGAGCGTCTCCCGTACACGGTCAAGATCCTTCTGGAGAACCTCGCGCGCCGGGCCGGCTCGCGCGACGTCACCGAGGAGGACGTCCGCGCGCTCGCCGCGTGGCCGGCCCCGAGCCCCGGGACGAACGTGGCCTTCATGCCCTCGCGGGTCCTGATGCAGGACTTCACGGGGGTGCCGGCGGTCGTCGACCTCTCGGCGATGCGATCGGCGATGGCGCGCTCCGGCGGGGACCCGGCGAAGGTGAACCCGCTCGTCGACGTCGACCTGATCATCGACCATTCGGTGCAGGTGGACCGGTTCCGCTCGCCCGAAGGCGCTCGAAGCGAACATCGAATGGGAGTACCACCGCAACGGCGAGCGGTACGCGCTGCTGCGGTGGGCGCAGCAGGCGTTCGACGGCGTTCGGGTCGTGCCGCCCGGCGCCGGCATCTGCCATCAGGTGAACCTCGAGCACCTCGGCACGGTCGTCGCCGTCCAGTGACGGCCTGGCCGCGCCCGACACGGTGATCGGAACCGACTCGCACACCACGATGATCAACGGGCTCGGCGTGCTCGGCTGGGGCGTGGGCGGCATCGAGGCGGAGGCCGCGATGCTCGGCCAGCCGACGTTCCTGCCGTGGCCGCACGTGGTCGGGGTCCGCGTTCGAGGAGCACTGCCGGCCGGCACGACCGCGACCGATCTCGTCCTCACCCTCACGCAGATGCTCCGGGCGCACGGCGTCGTGGGGTCGTTCGTCGAGTTCTTCGGCGACGGGTGTTCCACGCTCGAGCTCGCGGACCGCGCGACCCTGTCGAACATGTGCCCCGAGTACGGGGCGACGTCCGCCTTCTGGCCGGTGGACGCCGAGACCCTCCGCTACCTGGCCGCGACGAACCGGGGCGACCGGGTCGACCTCGTCGAGCGCTACACGAAGGAGCAGGGGCTGTTCCGGCGGGACGGCGACACCGAGCCGACCTTCGACGAGGTGCTCGATCTCGATCTCGATGCCGTCGAGCCGTCGCTCGCGGGACCCAAGCGTCCCCAGGACCGGGTGCCGCTGGCCGGAGCGTGGACCTCGTTCGTCGAGGCCTTCCGCGACCGGCTCGAACCAGACCCGGACGCGCTCGAGGTCTCCGACTTCATCGAAGAAGGTGGCGGGCAGACCGGGCCCGTCGAGCCGGCACTGGACACCGACCGCGCCGTCGACCCGCACGGGAACTCCGAGATCGCCGAACGCGGACCCGTGCGGCACGGCTCCGTCGTCATCGCCGCGATCACGAGCTGCACCAACACGTCGAACCCGTCCGTGATGATCGGCGCCGGTCTGCTGGCCAAGAACGCGGTCGAGGCCGGGCTCGAGACGAAGCCGTGGGTCAAGACGTCGCTCGCGCCCGGCTCCCGCGTCGTGACCGAGTACCTCGAGGCCGCCGGTCTCACGCCGTACCTCGACAAGCTGGGGTTCTCGCTCGTCGGGTTCGGGTGCACGACGTGCATCGGGAACTCGGGCCCGCTGCCGGACGACGTCGCGAACGCCGTCACCGAAGGCGATCTCGCCGTCGTCGCGGTCCTGTCCGGGAACCGGAACTTCGAGGGCCGGATCCACCCGCTCGTCCGCGCCAGCTACCTCGCGTCGCCGCCGCTCGTGGTGGCGTACGCGCTCGCCGGCCATGTCGAGGTCGACCTGACGTCGGATCCGCTCGGCGAGCGACCCGACGGGTCTCCGGTGTACCTGCGGGACCTGTGGCCGGCTCCCGACGAGGTGCGCCGGGCGATCGAGGAGTCGGTCTCGCCCGAACAGTTCGAGCGCGAGTACGGTCGGATCTTCGACGGCGACGATCGCTGGCGGGCGCTGCCGACGCCCGAGGGTCCCGTCTACGCGTGGGACCCCGACTCGACGTACGTGCAGGAGCCTCCGTTCTTCTCGGGCGAACGCGCGACGCCGTCGGAGGCGGCGGACATCGTCGGCGCCCGGTGCCTCGTCAAGGTCGGCGACTCGGTGACGACCGACCACATCTCGCCGGCGGGCTCGATCAAGCCGGACTCGCCCGCCGGGAAGTACCTGATCGAGCGCGGCGTCGAACAGCGCGACTTCAACTCCTACGGCGCACGGCGAGGGAACCACGAGGTGATGATGCGGGGGACCTTCGCCAACGTCCGGCTCCGCAACGAGCTCGCGCAGGACACCGAGGGCCCATGGACGACCCACGTGCCGAGCGGCGAGGTCATGACGATCTACGACGCGGCGCTCCGGTACGGGGACGAGGGTGTGCCGCTCGTCGTGCTCGCCGGCAAGGAGTACGGCAGCGGCTCGTCGCGCGACTGGGCCGCGAAGGGACCGGCGCTGCTCGGCGTTCGCGCCGTCATCGCCGAGAGCTTCGAACGGATCCATCGGAGCAACCTGGTCGGGATGGGCGTCCTGCCCCTCCAGTACCTGCCGGGTGAGAGCGCGGCGTCGCTCGGGCTCACGGGCTTCGAATCGTTCGACATCCGGGGGCTCGCCGACGGGATCAGCCCGGGCGAACGCGTCCCCGTGACCGCGCGTTCGGCGGACGGGCAGGAGCGGTCGTTCGAGGCCGTCGTTCGGATCGACGGGGCGGTCGAGGTCGAGTACCAGCGGCACGGGGGGATCCTCCAGATGGTGCTCGATCAGCTGCGCACCTCCTCGTAGCGGATCGTCGCCACCCGCCCGGTCTCGGGCACCGACTAGCATCGACCTCGTGAGCGAGCGGGCCGCGCCTTCGACGTTCTCTCGGATCCTCGTGGGCGTCGACGGTTCGACCCGCGCCGAGGAGGCCGCCCGTCAGGCGGCACGGTTCGCGTCCGCGACCGCCGCCGAGCTGTTCCTCTCGTACGTGATCGACACCGGTCATCCGCACGACTCGGACGTCGAGGCGGAGGCCGAGGCTGCCCTGGAGCGGGCCGCGGTCCTCGCGCGCAAGGCGGGGGTCGGGTCCGAAGCGCGCATCCTCGCGGGAAGCCCGGCCGAGGCGCTCGTCGACGAGGCGAACGAGCTCGACGCCGACCTCATCTGCCTCGGGCCCGACGCAGGCGTCCTGGGCGGTGCGGTCCGCATCGGCCGCGTGGCCGAACACGTCATGCGCCGCGCCGGGTCCTCGGTGATGCTCGCGCGATCCGCGGGCGTCGAGTTCCCGGCTCGGATCCTCTGCGGCGTGGACGGGTCGGAGGCGTCCGCGGAGACGGCGGCGCTCGCCGGCGGCATCGCCGCCGCGAGCCGCGCCGAGATCCACCTGCTGCACGTCGTGCCGGTCTTCCGGGGCCGCGACGCCGAATGGACGCTCGAGGAGGGCGAGCCGAGCCCGCCCGAGCTCGAAGCCTCGGTCGTGGCCGCGGCGGCGTCGGGCGTCGTTCCGATCCGCGACATGGCGATGGGTCGCCCCGAGCACGCATTGGTGGCGGCCGCCGAACGCCAGGAAGCCGACCTGCTCGTCGTCGGTCATCGCGGCGTGAAGGGTGTCTCGCGGGTCGTGCTCGGCAGTGTGAGCGAGCACTGCGCCGAACATGCGCCGTGCTCGGTCCTCGTGGCTCGGCGATAGCTGCCGGTGGCGGCTGCCTAGACGGTCGCGACCTCGGCCGTGAAGATCGGATCGGAGGTCGGAGCGTCGGGGCAGCTCGAGGACTCCACGGTGACGGCCATGAGGCCGATCCCCTCCAGCGACGCGTCGACGAACTCGAACAGCGACCCGTCCTCGGACGGCCTCGCGCAGAGCGCCGACGCCGGCGTCTCTCCCGTGAACAGCCACAGCTCGTAGACCTGGTCCTCGGGCAGCGCCGGGAGGTCGGAGCCGAGGAGGAACATCCCGGGCTCGCCCGGTCGGTACGCGGCGCTGATCGTTCCACCGGCTTCGCCCTGGAACGAGACCGTCGTCGCTTCGGTGAGCGCCGGCTCGTCCTCGGTGAGGGCCACGCCGACGACCCAGCCGCCGACGAAGAGAACGAACGCGGCGGCGATCCCGATCAGCGGCCGAAGGACGCCGACGCGCCGCCGTCGTTCTGCGATCGGTTCGGGGCGATCCGCCGGCTCGGCCGGCGGCGCCTCGGCGAACGCTCGCTCCATCGTCTCGTCGACGAGCCCGGCGCGCACCGACACCGGGTCGAGCGCCAACCCCAAACCGCCGGCGACGTCGGCGTAGTCAGCTTCGAGGGTGCGGCACTCCTCGCAATCGGGGCCGTGCGACGCCATCTCGTCGCGCAACGCGGCCTCGTCGGCCGGTTGGAGGCCGCCGAGCGCCCGGATCGCGATCAGCTCTTCGATGCGTTCGTGATCGCGCATCATCGTTCCAACCTCGCCAGCGATGAGCGCAGTCGGCGCATGCCGAGCAGCGTTCGCGACTTGACCGTGCCGAGCGGCAGCCCGAGCCGTTCGGAGATCGTCGACTGTGAGAGGCCGTCGTAGTACATGAGCTCGATCACTCGACGCTGCTCGTCGGGCAACTGGTCGAGCGCGGCGCGAACGGCCTTGCGCTCCTCGGGCAGCCCGAGGTCCTCGACCACCTGCTCCGCGGGGTCGGGCGCGACGACCGGCTCGTTAGCCTGCGCCTCCTCGGCGCGACGGCGCTGCGACTCCTCCCGCCGAACGGCGTCCACGGCGCGGTGGTGCACCATGCCCATCAGCCACGACCGGACCGAGCCACGACGATCGTCGTAGCCCCCCGGGTTCCGCCACACCGCCAAGAACGCCTCCTGCACGATCTCCTCCGCCAGGAACGGCTGTCGGACCACCCGCCTCGCGAGCGCGAGCGCGCTCGGCGAGTACCATCCGAACAGCCCGCGGAAGGCCTCCTCGTCCCCGCGGCCGATCCGCCGGACGAGGTCCCGGTCCCGGGCGTCGGAGAACTCGACCGTCACGGATGGCTCCCGCGACGGGCCGACCGACGCCTCGAGGGACGTCTCCAGGAGAGCTGCCTGCGCCATCCGTGTCCCGCGTTCCTCGGGGGACATTCGCATCGGCCCCGGTGCCGGATCGGAGCGACGGGTCCGGGTGAGCGGGTTCTCATCTCGCGGGTCATCGGGCTCGGCTCACGGCGGGATCCGGCTCGGCTCACGACTCGACCGGCTCGGCTCGCGGCTCGTCCCCGGCGCGGCGCATCCTCCGGTCGGCCTGGGCGATCAGGTCCTGCAGCCCCTGCGGCTGCTCGGGGTCGTACTCCGCCGCGCCGACCCAGAGGGTGCTCCCGGTCGCCCGCCCGGTCTCCGCATCGTGCGCCGCGACGGCCTCGACGACGCGGGAGAGCACGACGGGCTCCGAGCCGGGCGAGGTGCCGGAGAGCAGCACGCAGAACGCGTCGGAGCCGACCCGGGCGACCACGTCGGAGGCCCGCACCGCCGAGCGGATCACGTCCGCGGCGCCCACGACCGCGCGGTCCCGTTCGGGCTCGGTGACCTCCTCCATCCGAACGAACACGATCACGACCGGATGCTTCGACCGATCGGCGAGGCGGAGATGGTGGGTGGCGAGCAGCTCGAATCCTCGGGCGTTCAGCAGCCCGGTGAGCTCGTCGACGGTCTGGTGGCGGTGGAGCTGGGCGCGGAGCCGCTGGACCGTCGCCGCGTACCGAACCGACCGCGCGACCAGGTCGGCGGGCGCGTCGGCGGGCAGGACGTCGCTCGCGCCCGCCGCGATCGCGTCCCGCGCGCCGCTCGCCTTCTCGGCGAGCACGATCACCGGAACGTCGGGCGCCTGATCGCGGAAGGTCCGGACGACGTCGAGGCCCTGCGCGTCGGGAAGATCGAGCGACGTGCAGACGACGTCGATCCCTCCGTCCGACAGATGGGCCAGCGCGCCGAGCATGTCATCCGCCGACTCCACGGCGGATCCCTCGAGGCGGGCGGGGTCCACGCCGACGACGAGGACCGCCAGGTCGCTCTCGGCGGCAGCGTCCATGCACCGCAAGCCTACCGGTGGAGCACCGGCGCGCGAAACCGATGCCGGTCGTCTCACGCGAGGGCGCGCCGGATCGCGTCGAGGGCCGCGGGGTTCTCCAGGCTCGACAGGTCGCCCGGCTCCGAATCCGTGACGGTGGCCCGGATCGCCCGTCGCAGGATCTTGGCCGAACGCGTCCTCGGAAGCTCGGGCACGATCACCACGCGCGACGGCTTGAACGCTTTGCCGAGATGCTCGGCGACCAGCGTTCGGAGCTCATCGCCGAGGTCGGGCGAGGCATCCGAGCCCGTGACGACGAAGCACCAGATCGCCTCGCCCTTCACGTCGTCGGGGACGCCGACGACCGCGGACTCGATCACCTCGGGATGCAGCGTGAGGATGCTCTCGACCTCTGCCGGGCCGAGCCGCTTGCCGCCGACGCTCATCGTGTCGTCGCTTCGGCCGTGGAGGAACCAGAAGCCGTCGTCGTCGACCGTCGCCCAGTCCCCGTGGCACCAGATGCCGGGGAACCGTCGCCAGTAGGTGTCGAGGTAGCGTTCGGGATCGCCTCGGAGGCCACGGGTCATCCCGGGCCATGGCTTGCGGCAGACGAGCTCGCCGACCTCGCCGGGGGAGGCCTCCGAGCCGTCTGCTCGGAAGACGGCGACGTCCATCCCGAGCGCGGGGCCGCGGAGCGTGCACGGCTTCAGCGCGCTGATCGGATGGGGCGACAGGAAGCACGCGCCGACCTCGGTCCCGCCCGAGAGGTTGATGATCGGGAGCCGGCCTCCGCCCACCTCGTCGAAGAACCAGCGATAAGGGCTCGGGGTTCCACGGCTCGCCCGTCGAGGCGAGGATCCGCAGCGACGACAGGTCGTGCGAACGAACGGCTTCCTCGCCGGCCGGGATCAGGGCTCGGATCAGGGTCGGCGAGACCCCGAGGTGCGTGATCCCGTGTCGTTCGACCATCGCCCAGATCCGGTCGGGCGCGGGATGGTTCGGCGCGCCGTCGAACAGGAACACCGTGGCCCCGAGCGCCGTCGCGCCCACGATCTCCCACGGCCCCATGATCCAGCCGAGATCCGCGAACCAGAACAGCAGGTCCCCCTGCTGCACGTCGGTCTGGTAGGCGACCTCCTCGGCGATCTTGACGAGGAACCCGCCGTGGACGTGCACGGCGCCTTTCGGCCGGCCGGTCGTGCCGCTCGTGTAGGCGACGAAGAGCGGGTGCTCGGGATCGAGCGGGGCGGTCTCGAAGCGGTCGGGCTGGCCGGCCAGGAGCTCGTCCCAGGCGACGTCGCGTGACGGATCCCACGGAAGGTCGCCGCGACGGGCTCGCGGAACGACGACGACGCGTTCGACGCCGGAAGACACGGCCGCCTCGTCGGCGATCTCCTTCATCGACACGGTCTTGCCGCGCCGGGGGAAGCCGTCGGCCGCGATCAGGACCTTGGCCTCGGCATCGGCCAGGCGCCTCGAAACCGCGTCGGCGCCGAACCCGCTGAAGATCGGGAGGAAGACCGCTCCGAGCTTCGCGCAGGCCATCACCGACGCGACGGCCTCGGGCGTCATCGGCAGGTAGATCCCGACGGCGTCGCCGGCGCTCACGCCGAGCGACGCGAGGCCGTTCGCGAGCCGGTCCGCGGTGACTCGCAGCTCGCGGTAGGTGACGCGTCGAACGTCGCCCTCCTCGCCCTCCCAGACGACGGCGAGGGCGTCCGGCGTTCGCTCGGCCCAACGGTCCACGCAGTTGTGCGCGAGGTTGATCCGACCGCCGCCGAACCACGTGGCCCACTCGACGCCGCGCGAGATGTCGATGACCGTCCGGTACGGCTCCAAGAACTCGATGCCGAGATCGCGCACCGCGGCGTCCCAGAACCACTCGACGTCGGCGGTCGAGCGCCGGACGAGCTCCTCCTCGGTGGCGATGCGGTGCGAGCGCATGAAGCGCGTCACGTTCGCGCGCTCCACGACCTCGTCCGAAGGTCTCCACACGATCGTCACGGTCTGCCTCGCTTGAGGTTTCGACTCCTACGCACCCCGGCGGGTACGCTCTTCGAGACCAGCCTATGGCCTCGAATCCACACCCACATGCACGCCGCGCGTTCCTCGCCGTCGCCGCGAGCATGTCGGCGTTCGTCACGGTCGTGGCGGCCTTGTCGATGGGCGCGTACTTCTGGACCCGGAGCCAGATCGAGGTCATCCCGGATGCGCCGCCGGGGGTCACGGGTTCGAACGAGCCCGACATCGCCGGCGTGTGCGACGAACGCGCCTGCAACTACCTACTGCTCGGGAGCGACTCACGGGCCGGTCTGACCCCGGAGGAGCAGATCCAGTTCGGCACGGACGAGGACATCGGCGGGGAGAACCGCTCGGACACGATCATCCTCGTTCACACCGACCCCGATCAGAAGGAAGCCACGTTCCTGTCGTTCCCCCGAGATCTCTGGGTCGAGATCCCGGGACTCGGGGAGGGACGCATCAACACCGCGTTCGAGGGCGGGATCTCGGGGGGCGGTGCACAGCGCGTCGCCAACACGGTCCAGCGCTTGACCGGCCTTCGGATCCACCACGTCATGCACGTCGACCTCGCCGGGTTCCAACAGTTGGTTGACACCCTGGGCGGGGTGGACCTGTGCATCCCCTCCTACCAGGTGAACACGCCCGGCTATCTCACCCAGCACACGGGTGACGGCGGCGTGACGAGCGTCTACTACGGGGAACCGGGACACATCGCCGACCCGAACACTGGACTCGACGTCACACCGGGGTGCCAACACCTCGACGGGACAACGGCGCTCGCCTACGTCCGCACCCGTCAGTTGCCCTGCGACTCGATCCCGGACTTCGCTCGGATCGGTCGGCAGCAGCAGTTCCTCCGCGCCGTCATCTCCGAACTGCTGTCGCCGTCCCGACTCTTGAGCTTGCCGAGCCTGGTTCCCGACCTCCTGGGGAACCTCGTCGTGGACAAGGGCCTCAAGAACCCCGCCGAGCTCGTTTATCTCGCGGGGACGCTCGAGGGCGTGAACACCAGCGGAGTCGATTTCCGCTCGGTGCCTTCGGTACCGCAAGGGATCTACGTGGACGGGCAGTACCTGTCGGTCGTTCGGGCCGTCGAGCCGGATGCGACGAGGCTGTTCGATCGGATCAGGGCGGGACGGCCGCTGGGCGATCTCGGCAAGCAGCTTCCTCAGGTCCCGCCGTCGCCGGCCAACATCGCCGTGGTCGTCGCCGGGCGGAGCGGCTCCGCCTCCGACGTGCTCGACATCCTCACCACGAGCGGGTTCAACACGGGTGCCGGCATCGTCGGCAGGGGGGAGGTGAGCCCGCCCGTTCGAGGTTCGATGATCCTGTACCGCGAGGGACTCGAGCCCGAGGCCAAGGTCGTCCAGTCCCATGCAGGCGGGCTCGAGCTCGTCCCGGTCCCCGCCTCCGACCTGCCCGAGGGCGTGGACGTCGCCGTCGTCGTGACGGGCCAGCACGAGATCCCACCGCCGGACCCCGCCGAGACGTCGGAGTGCCCGGCGTGAGGAACGGGTCAGCCTCGTCTGCTGCTGTTCAGGACCGCGCGAGACCGTCGAGCAACGCGTCGAACTGCGGGAGCGTCCGCTCGTCGCTGTAGGCGTCCTCGAACGCCTTGCGCGCGTTCCGCGACATCTCGGCAGCGAGGTCGGGATCGTCGCGGAGTTGCCGGATCGCCGCGACCAGCCCGTCGACGTCGCCCTGGCGGACCGAGAAGCCACACGCGTAGGTCTCGATCGCCTGGTCCACGTTGCTCCCCGTGGGTCCCACGTACACGACGGGCGTTCCCATCGCGAGGCCACCGTGCAGCTTGCACGGGCTCATGATCCCGAGGGACCCGTCGTCCAGGGAGATCAGCGTGACGTCGGCGCCGGCCAGCACGCTCGGGGTCCGATCCTTCGGGACGTAGTCGCGAAGGTCCACGTTCGAGAGGCCGTGCCGGCTCGCGGACGCGGCCATCTCCTGGTAGCGCACGCCGCCCCCGACGAACAGGAACGTGACGCGCTCGCCGACGAGACGTGCGGCCGCCTCGGCGATCGTCGCCGTGGGATGACCGTACCCGAGGTTCCCGAGATACAGGGCGACGAACCCGTCCACGCTCTCGAACCCGCCCCATCGCTCCGGTGCCATCCCGGCGGGGAACAGCTCGATCGGCTCCCAGTTGGGGATCACGCTGCCCGCCGGGCGCCGTCCGGGCATGCCATGGGCGAGCGCGCGGTCGAGCATCGCGTCGTCCAGCGCGACCACGTGATCGGTCCGCGCGAGCAGCCACCGCTGGATGGCGCGGAGGGCTCGCGACACCAGCCCTCCGCGGCGCACCTGCCCGTACACCTCGGCCGCATCGGGGTAGATGTCCTGGCACCACAGGATCACGCGAGCGCCCGGGTGGAACAGTCGGTGCACCACCGCGGCGACGAGCGCGTACGGGGGCGCCGTCATCGCGATGACGACGTCCTGGCGGGGCGAGATCACGAGGCGCGCGACGGCGCCGGCCAGGAACGCCAGGTAATCCCCGAGGCGCTTGGCGAAGGTCGCCTTGCCGAGCGACGGGGTCCAGAGCCGGAGCACCTTCACGCCTCCAGTCGTGCCGTCCCGGCGAGACCTCTCGGCGTCCGATCGCCCGCCGAGGTAGTCGCCCTTCCCGCAGATCACCGTGACGTCGTCGCCGAGGCGTGCTCGGTGCTCGGCGAGCGATCCCGCGAACTGCGGCGACGCTCCCTGATCCGGCGGATAGAAGAGATTGACGATCGTGAGGCGCAAGGACACCTCCGGGTACGCGTTGACCGCGAGCGCACGGCCGAGAGCGCCCGGGCGGGCGGCTAGAGTACCAACCGTGCTGCGGGTCGCGGTGACGGTCGAGCAGTCGTGGCACGAGGTGCCCGGCGGCATCGCGCGATCCACGGTCGATCTCCTGCGAGCACTCTCGCAGCGCGACGATCTCTCCCTCGTCGGCGTTGCCGCCCGCCACGACGGGCCGCCCGACCCCTCCTACGCGCCACCGATCCCGGTCCGTCACATGGCCCTGCCCCGGCGCCTCCTCTACGAATGTTGGCAGTTAGCCGGGTTCCCTCGTGTCGAGCGCGCGACGGGCCCGGTCGACGTCGTGCACGACGCGGGATACGTGGTCCCGCCGTCGCGAGCTCCGCTCGTCGCCACGGTTCACGACCTCATGTTCCTGCGGTATCCCGAGCACTACACGCGGCACTCGCTCGCCGTGTTCCGACGCGGGCTCGCGCGGGCACGGCGCCTCGCCCGGCTGGTGATGTGCCCGTCGCGGGCGACGGTCGCCGACTGCATCGAGGCCGGCCTCGAGGAGGCTCGGCTGCGCCTTGTCCCCTGGGGGGTCGACGCGCGCAAGGTGGACGTCGAGCGCGCCACTCAGGTGCGTGCTCGCTACGGGATCGAGCGGCCCTACGTCCTGTACTGCGGGACGATCGAGCCCCGCAAGAACCTGCGCCGGGTGCTCGAGGCGTTCCGAGGGATCGACAGGGCGGTGGACCTCGTCCTGGCCGGTCCCATCGGTTGGAACGAGGATCTGCGACAGACCCTCGCTCATCTCGACGGGCGGGCACGGGCGCTCGGCTGGGTTCCCCACGACGACCTCGACTCCCTGTACGAGGGCGCGGCGGTGGCCGTATATCCGAGTCTCGGCGAGGGCTTCGGGTTCCCGGTGCTCGAGGCGATGGCTCAGGGCACACCGGTCGTGACGTCCGCGGGGGGAGCGACCCAGGAGGTCGCGGGCGACGCCGCCGTCCTGGTGGACCCGCTCGACGTCGGGGCCATCGCGGACGGCATCGTGAGGCTTCTGGACGATGAGACGCTCGCCCGCGAGCTGGGTTCCGCGGGACGGGAGCGAGCGAAGACGTTCACCTGGGAGCGCTCTGGCGGCTCTGGCTGCGGACGTCTACGCGGAGGCGGCGGCGGGAACACCTCTGTGACGGCGCTCCGGGTCGGGATCAACCTGTCGTGGCTGCTCCCCGGGGAGGGTGGCGGCGCCGAGGTCTACGCGATGCGTGTCCTGCGCGCGCTGATCGACGAACCTCCGTCCGAGGTCGAGCTGACCCTCTTCGCGAACCGGCGGCTGACGCGCGCGTATGCGGACGTGGTCTCGCGCGTGACGACCGCGGTGGCGCCGGTCGACGGCGGGTTCCGGCCGGCGAGGATCGCCGTCGAGTCGACCTGGCTCCCACGCGAGGCGAAGCGGCGGGGGCTGGACCTGATCCACCACATGGCGGACGTCGTCCCCCTGGTACGCGGCCAGCCGAGCGTCCTCACGATCCATGACCTGCGCGCCCTCCATCGTCCCGAGATCCTGGGCGCTCCGCACGCCGCGTACCTGCGCGCGAGGCTGCGACCCTCCGTTCGGGCGGCGGCGGTCGTGACCACGCCGACGGACACGGTCCGCACTTGGGTGGTCGACGAGCTCGGCGCCGACCCGGACCGGGTGCTGGTGGTCAGTGCTCCACTGTTCCGGCCGGCCGAGGGCGTTGCACTTTCCGATCCAGGGGTCCAGGAGCCGTACTTCCTCTATCCGGCCACGACCAACCCGCACAAGAACCACGGCACCCTGATCAACGCGTTCGCCAAGGTCGCCGTATCGAAGCCGGGGGTGACGCTCGTCCTCACGGGGGCCCGCGGTCGGAGCGACGGAGACGTCGACGCTGCGATCGAACGTCTGGGGATGAGGGACGTGGTGCTCCGCTTCGGTCATGTGCCAGCCCGACCGAAGCTCGAGGCTCTGACGGCGGGAGCGGTCGCCCTCGTGTACCCGTCGCTCTATGAGGGTTTCGGCCTGCCGCTGGTCGAGGCGATGGCCGCCGGGTGTCCCGTGATCGCCTCGGACCTGCCCGCGATCCGCGAGGTCGTGGGGGATGCCGGCGCGCTGGTGGAACCCGATGACGTCGACGCGTGGGCCGACGCGATCCTCCGCGTGCTGGACGACGACGCCCTCCGTCAGGCGCTCGTGGCGGCCGGACGCGAGCGCGCGCGCGCATACACGCCCACCGAGACCTCACGCCGGTTGTCGGCCGCCTACCGGCTCGCTGCCGGGCGGGGGTAGTCCTCGCGCTCGAAGGCGTCGTGGAGCACGGCCATCGTGGCGCGGGCGCACCGTTCCCACGAGAACGAAGCGACGCGGGCAGATCCCGCGGCACGGAGCGCCCCGCGCAGGTTCTCGTCGCTCAGGATCTCGTCCAGGCCCCGGGCGATCGCGTCGACGTCGTCGGGATCGACGAGCACCGCCGCATCGCCCGCCACCTCAGGGAGCGAGGACACGTTCGACGTGAGCACCGGGACCCCGGCGGCGAAGCCCTCCAGCACGGGGAACCCGAATCCCTCGTACCGCGAGGGATAGGCGAGCGCTTCGGCACCGGAGAGCAGCGCCTTCCGGTCGGCGTCGGAGACGTACCCGGTGCGGACGACCCGGCTGCGGACCGAGGCCGGAAGTCCGGCGATCGCGCGCTCCACGTCGCGGGCGTAGTCGGGTGCCCACTGCACCGGACCGCCGGCGACGACGAGCCAGATGCGATCGTGGGCGAGGCGCCCGAACGCCTCCACGAGAGCCATGAGGTTCTTCCTGGGCTCCAACCCGCTCAGGAACAGGACGTACGGGCCGCCGATGCCCAGTCGGCGCTTGATCTCTTCCACCTCGGTCGGCGGAGTCGGCGAGAACTCCTCCGCGTCGATGCCGTGAGGGATCATGTTCACGACCGAAGGATCCACGTCGTGCAGCCTGAGCAGATCGGCGCGCGTGGCTTCCGTGGGAACGATCACCGCCGCCGCGCGCGCGAGCCAGCGGTCGAACGATCGTCGCCACGGGGCGTTCGCGTGCGGGGCGGTCTCGGGCATCAGGTCGAACGCGAGGTCGTGCACGACCATGACGACGCGCCCGATCGAGGTGGGAGGCGGCACGTAGGTCGTGGCCAGCACGAGGTCGGCACCTCCGGCGAGCCACTCGAGCTTGGGGAACCCGATCCTCGCGTTGAGACGCTGGAATCCCCTGATCGGGAGCCTCGTGGCTCGCTCGGTCAGGTTGGGGGAGTCGCCGGCGAGCCGGTCGGGCTTCGTGCCGATGCCTCGAAGGTCCAGGTACCACGCGACGAACCGCGACGCCGGGTCGGCTCGTGGCAGGTGCTCGATCATGGCGCGCGTGTACGTCCCCACTCCTGTGCGCTGGGGATGGACCGCCGCCCTCGCGTCGATGAGCACCCGCATCGCCCGAAGGCTAGACGGCGCTCGGTCGCTTGTCGTCAGGAAGCTCGGGGACCCGGTGCTACCCTCCCGAGCCGATGGCGAGCGACGACGATGTGCGAACGACCGGCGACGACGCGCGCGCTGCCCTCGAGCGCGAGCTGTACTGGGCCGAGGAGGCCACGCCGCGCTCGAGGATGGACACCGGCGAGATCCGCGACCTGCTGCACGACTTCGCGACGATCGTTCGCGCCGACGAGAAGCAGGCGATCCCTCGGGGAGAGCCGACCATCGGTTCGCGCTCGAGGTGGCGGCGCAAGACGAAGGCCTTGATGTTCCGAGCGCTCATGCCGGTCAGGCGGCGCAACGACCGGCTGGTCGCAGACCTCGGCGAGCTGGCGACCGCCCTCGCCGGGCGTGTCGTCGAGCTCGAGGACGAGGTCGAGCGCTTGCGTTCCGAACGCGGAACCGACGAGTAACACACTCGTCGAGACTTCCCGCGGATCATCGGTACGGTGGCTCGGTGGAGCAGCGATTGAGCCTGATCACGCTCGGCGTGGCCGACGTGGCGGCGGCGAAGGCGTTCTACGAACGGCTCGGCTGGAAGGTCGGGCTCGACGTCGAGGACACGGCGTTCTTCCAGGTCGGAGGCTCGATCGTGTCGCTGTGGTCGCGGGAGAAGCTGGCCGAGGACAGCGGCGTCACGGACGGCGGCGGATGGGGAGGCGTCGCGCTCGCCCACAACGTCCGCTCGCCCGAGGAGGTCGACCGGGTGATCGAGGAGGCGCGGGCGGCCGGCGCGAAGATCTCGCGCGAGCCCGGGACCGACGTTCTGGGGCGGCTACGCGGGTGTGTTCGTCGACCCGGACGGCCACCCGTGGGAGGTCGCGCACAACGAAGGCTTCCCGCTCTCCGAGGACGGCAGCATCTCGCTCCCGGCCGGCTGACTCAGGTCCGCTTCCGCGCCTTCCAGACGTCTTCGCACGGCCAGCGGCGCGCCCACTCCAGGGTGACCCACTCCGCGCCCGTGGTGGAGCCCTCCGGCGGCCGGAGCTCGAGCATGCTCCTCGATCTCGAAACCGGAGTCGTGGAGGAGCCGGATCGTCTCGCTGTGCGAGATCTGGAACTCCGTCGCGTCCGACCAGTCGAACCGATGCATGCCGAACTGGTCGCGGATCAGCCGGTCCTCGATCGGGACGACCTCGTCGTCCAGCGGCGAGCAGAGCATCGCGAGCGGCGAGTGGCCGAGGAACACGAGCCGCCCGCCCGGCCGCAGCAGACGCGCGGCCTCCGGGATCCAGACGTACGGGTCACACCAGATCGCGGCCCCGTATTCCGAGATCGCGAGGTCGAACCGCGCGTCGGGGAACGGCGTGCGCTCGGCGTCGCCCTGGACGAGCGGGAACCGCAGGTCGAACTCGGCCTGGAAGCGCCGAGCGGACTCGAGCTGCTTGGGCGAGTTGTCGATGCCGACTGGCCGTGCTCCGCGGCGCGCGAGCCACGCCGAGACGTACGCGGTGCCGCACCCGAGCTCGATCACGTCGAGGCCGTCGACGCCGTCGAGCATGTGGACCTCGGACTCCGGGATGCCCCAGATCCCCCACGTGGGCTCGTCCGAGGACCAGTCCTCGTGGCCGGAGCGGGCGAACTCCTCCGAGTAGCCGTCCCACGCGACGCGGTTGCGAAGCACGTGATCCTCGGTCACGAGCCGGGACGATACTGGAGGACGCCGAGCGGGAGGTGATCGCGTGATCGCGCGGATCTGGTTCGGACGGACGAAGGCCGAGGACTACGACACGTTCCTCGCGTACCTGGAGGAGAGCGGGGTGGCCGAGCTCAAGCAGGACGCGAGGGAACCAGGGGGTGATGGTGCTCCGGCGACTCGACGGTGACGAGGCCGAGTTCGGCGTGGTGTCGTTCTGGGACTCGCTCGACGACGTGAAGGCGTTCGCGGGCGAGGACGTCGACGCGGCGAGGTACTTCCCGGAGGACGAGCGCTTCCTGCTCGAGTTCACCCCGAGGCTGAAGCACTTCGAGGTGGCGCGAGAGCGGTAGCGGCCAGGCCTCCCAACTGGGTCGATAAGGATGACCGACTGAGAGAAGGTCTAACCTGATCTGTGACTGACCTCACAGACAAGTCTTCTCTGACGTGCCACCGTGCCTGTCCAATCTTGCGAGAGGTAGGCTTGGAGCACCTGTGGGTCCTTCTCGTCACCGACGGCACTGTCGTCGAGTTCGCGCCCGAACTGTATCCCTCTCGTGACATGGCGCTTGATGAGGCACGTCGCTGGGCGTGGCTGCTCTCCGCAGACGGAAGCATTAACGTTCTCGAGCCCTTTGAAGATCGGCTCAAGGTAGGGATCCGAGATATACGCCTCGTCGAGTTGGAGGCGACTGGCCAGGTCAATGAACGCTGGGTAGGAACCTTCTGGACGAGCGATGGCTACCCGGACCCCGAAGCCATGCTCCTACTTAGCAGAGACGACGCGGAGGCCTGGGCAACGGCACCAATCAGCGGTCTTGGGCCAGTCACTGTGAGCTCAACGCCGTGGCATGTCGCCGCCACATTCGTGATTCGTGGTGAAGAAGCCTATGCGGTTGCGCATCGGGCGAAGGAAGTCTGTGGGCCGACTTTGCTCAGGAAGTAGCGACCTTCTCCTCGATTGCCGCGAGCCACTTTGGTGAGATCTCGTCGCCTTTCACGATCCTCAGCTCTCGCATGAACCGCACCACGTCGGCTCCGGCGAATAGGCGGGTCGGATAGCGATCCTCGAGGACTTCAGCCTGCGTCTGTCTCGTGAAGTATGAGGTCGTCACGAAGAGTCCGTATTGTCCTCGACCCAATCGAGCTACCAGCCTAGAGACATCTTTCGGCCCGACGGCAGTACTTCGAGCGTATCGCTTGACCTCTCCTCGGAAGTCGATCGAGTACTCGAGAGGAGGTGGGAGCTTGAACGAGCCTTCGAAGTCGAAGCCGCCATCGGCAGTGAGCCTTGTCTGCGAGATTTGGTGCACCACATCCACCTGTTGGAAGAGCGAGACCACGGCGCCCTCAAACACGGATGGGCTGAGGGCGACGAGCTCGCTCAGAACCCTGGCAGCGGCCGAGCCGGCGGACGGCAGTTGTGCCTCGCGAGAGCGAATCCGTGGTGCCCAGACCTGCAATCGATCAATCTCACCGGCTTGATAGTGGCGCCACGCGGTTGGGCCATCCTCTTGAAGCGACTTCTGCGACGCCGCCCGCACGCGACGATGGAGCCAATCCACCTCGACTTCGTCAACGTCAAGAACCGTCAAGTGTGCTCGATAGTTGCGTACAGGAAAGCCGCGATCCTCAAACCAGGTGAGGTCGAGACGATCGAACACGCAAAGTCCGTTGAACTTGACCAAACCTGCCCTTGGCTTTGAGAAGTGCAAGATTGGCGGGATCAATGCTCGGTCGTCACTCAACACAAGATCATAGGCGGCGCGTAGAGCTCGGTTGCCAAGGAAATCGTCGAGGTGGCGACTGGGGTCATGTTTCGCATCACCCCAGTAGACAATTCGACCAGCATGGAGATCGACACTGTCCTCCCATGGATTTGAAGCACGATTCGCCGACCGTTCGTGGGTGACGAGAACGATGTAGGCGTGAACGGGCAGCTTCAGATGAAGGAACTTGAACGGCCGGATTCCGGGCACGTTTCTCATACCGCTGCCCGGGAGGTTGAGGAAGCGCAAGAACTGATCGTCTGGATTCCTCGATGATCCAGTGTCCTTGTACTCGACTCCTAGTCGATACACGCTCGACATTGCAGCTCCATGCGTTGGGCTCGGTTGAACGTTACTCCGCTCGCTCACGTTGCGTTTCTGTTGAAGAGGCGGGGGGATCGCATCCCGGTGCTACCCTCACACCGCCGATGACCAGCGAGAACGAAGGGCGCGCCGCGCTCGAACGCGAGATCCACCGGGCCGAGGGGGCGACCCCCCGATCCCCGGTCGACACCAGCCGGGTCCGAGACCGCCTCCACGACTTCGCCGTCCTCATGCGGGCCGACGAGAAGCAGGTCATCCCGAAGGGCGAGCCGAACCTCGGCTCTCGGTCGCAGCTTCAGTACCGCGTCCTCCGCCCGATCCGCATGCGGAACGACCGGCTCCTCGCCGATCTCGGCGAGCTCACCGCGGCGCTCGCCGACCGCGTGGTCGCGCTCGAAGCCGAGGTCGAACGACTCCGATCGAACACCTCCGAGGTCGACGGTTGAGGATCGCGGTCGTCCATCCCCAGACGCCGTTCGTCCGCGGCGGCGCCGAGACGCACACCGAGTCCGTCGTCGCCGCCCTCAAAGCGGCCGGCCACCAGGCCGAGGAGGTCATCGTCGCCGGCAAGTGGTACCCGGCCACCGAGCTCGTCCACCAGATGGCCGTGTGGCGCGCGCTCGACCTGTCCGAATCCAACGGCGAGCCGATCGACATGGTCGATCGCGCTGAAGTTCCCCGCCTACCTCGTCCCGCACGAGCGCAAGGTCGTCTGGCTCATCCACCAGCACCGGAGCGCCTACGAGCTGTGGGACCATCCCGAGTTCGCCGACCTGGGCAAGCAGATCGACGGTCCGGCGGTTCGCGACATGGTCCAGCAGAGCGACCGGATCGCGCTCGGTGAGGCCAAGCGCATCTTCACGAACTCGGCGAACGTCCAGCAGCGCCTGTGGACCTCGCTCCGGCTGTCGAGCGACGTCCTGTACCACCCCTCGCCGCTCTCCGAAGTGCTGATGAAGCGCGAGGCCGGCGCGATCGGCGACCACATCGTGTTCCCCAGCCGCCTCGAAGGGCTGAAGCGCCAGACGCTCGCGGTCGAGGCGATGCGGCACACGAAGACCGGCGTTCGACTCGTCCTGGTCGGCAACGGCCCGGACGAGGAGCTGCTCCGCGAGCTGATCGCCAAGCACGGGCTGAGCGGAAAGGTCGAGCTCGCCGGCCGGGTCTCCAACGAGCGGCTCCAGGACCTGTACGAGACCGCGCTCGGCGTGTACTACGGCCCGTTCGACGAGGACTACGGGTACGTCACGATCGAGGGCTTCGCCGCGCACCGTCCGGTGGTCGTGCCGAACGACGCCGGCGGGCCACTGGAGTTCGTGACCGACGGCGAGACCGGGCTCGTCACGCCGCCCGAACCGCAGGCGATCGCCCACGCGTTCGACCGCCTGTACTCGGATCGTCCGCTGGCCAAGCGGATGGGCGAGGCGGGCCACGAGAAGGTCCGCGCCACGGTTCCTGACTGGCCCGAGATCGTGGCCCGGCTCACGGAGTAGACGAGGAGCCGTGGGCAACCCCGTCATCGGCGCGGTCCGCCGGCGCTTCCGGTGGGACCATCAGATGGATCCGCGGATCGCGTGGCTCTCGCCGATGCCGCCCGCCAAGAGCGGCGTCGCGACGTACTCGCGGGCGGTGCTCGAGGGGCTCGACCGGATCGGCTACACGCGCGAACGGCACAAGATCGAGCCGATCTGGCCGGTCAAGCAGAAGCACGCGGCCACGATCCCCTACAACACGATGGCCGTCTACCACCTGGGCAACAACGTCCCGTTCCACGGCGACATCTACGACCTCGCGATCCGAACGCCCGGGTTGGTCGTGATCCACGACCTCGCGCTCGACGACTTCGTGATGGCGATGACCAGGTTCGGTCATCCGTTCGGTCACCAGGCGATGCGCGAGGGGCTGCTGAACGCCCCCCGCCTCGAGGGGTTCCCGGAAGCCGAGCGCAACGAGCCCCTGCGCGTTCCGTACATCGCCCACGCGGCGCGCCACGCCCGCGGGATCGTCGCGCACTCGCCGTTCGTCGAACGCTACCTGCGCGCGTTCGGCTGCCGGACGCCGGTGTACGTCGCGCCGCACCCGGTCGTCGAGAAGGAGTCGGACGTCCGCCGTGCCCACAAGCGCGCTCCGGTCCTTCGCGGCCCGCTCGAGTCGATGGGGATGCGAACCCTCGTCGGCATGTTCGGCGACGCGAACGCGGCCAAGCAGATCGACGCCGTGCTCGCCGCCGCCACGCGGTTGCCCGACGACGTGCAGGTCGTCCTCGTCGGCCGGCGCATCATCGGCTACGACCTCGACGAGGTCGTGCGTGCGAGCGGGCTCGGTTCGCGCGTGTCGGTGCAGACGGACGTGAGCGACGAGGATTTCCTCGGCTGGATGTGCGCGTCCGACATCGCAATCGACCTGCGCTTCCCGCACCGCGGCGAGGTCTCCGGGTCGCTGGCCCGTGCGATGCAGTGCGGCAGGCCGACGTTGGTGAGCGCCACCGGCACCTACCTCGACCTGCCGGAAGACGTGGTCGTGCACGTCCCCGCGGGGCAGCCGGATCCATCGGAGCTCGCCGACACGATCCGGCGCCTCGACGAGGACCCGGAGCGCCGCCGCCGCATCGGCGAGGCGGCCGAGGCGCACATGGCCGAGCTCGCGCGCTCGGACCGGACGGCCCACGTGTACGCGCGCGCGATCGACGAGACGCTCCTGCTCCTCCGCGATCCCGGGAGGCGGGCGCTGTCGAGGTGGGCCGGCGCGCTCTCGGACCTCGGGCTCGGCCCGCAGGGTCTCGAGGAGGGGTTCGGGCTCTCCTACACGCGAGCGCTCGACGAGTTCCAGCCGGCACACACCGGGGCAACGGCGCACCTGCGCACGGCGGACCCGCAGGACCCGGCCGATCCCACGAAAGCTCCATAGGTCGCCGCAGGCCCGTTGCTAGACTCGGCCGCAAGCGAGCACGCACCGCCCCGCCGACCCACGATGACCACCCTCGAGACCACCTGCGCTCCTCCGAGTCGCCGCACCTTCGGGTGCGAGATCGACTCCGGATCCTCGCTGCCTACCGCGAGGTCCTCGCGAACCTCATCCGCAAGGAGCTCAAGGTCAAGTACGTGGCATCGGTGCTCGGCGCCGTCTGGTCGCTGCTGAACCCGCTCGTCTACCTCGTGGTGTTCACGTTCGTGACGCGGGTGCTCGGGACCAACGTGCCGAACTACCCCGTGTACCTGCTGTCGGGGCTGCTGGCCTGGAACCTGTTCTCCGCGTCGGTCTCCGGCGGCTCCCGGTCGGTGCTCGAGAACGCGAACCTCATCAAGAAGATCGCGTTCCCGCGCGAGATCCTGCCGCTGTCCTCGATCGGCGTGGCGCTCGTCGACTTCGCGCTCCAGATGGCCGTCCTCCTGCTGTACATGCTCGTCTCCGGGTACGGCCTGAGCGTGCCCGAGCTCGCCCTGCTGCCGCTCGCGTTCCTCGCGCTGATCGCGTTCACGACGATGCTGACGATGCTGCTCGGGGCGATGAACGTCCGCTACCGCGACGTGGGGCACCTGCTGAACATCGCGCTGCTCGTGTGGTTCTGGGTGACGCCGATCGTGTACGCGAGCGGCCTCGTCCAGGAGTACCTGGCCGACCGGCCGCGCGCTCGAGCTCCTGTACCTCCTCAACCCGCTCACGCCGGTCATCGAGGGGATGCACCGCGCGCTCTACACGACGGTGAGCCCGGAGGGAACGCAGGTGCTGTTCGACGTGTCCCTCGGGTGGCTGGCGCTCGTGCTGACGGCGGTCCTCGTGGCCTCGGTCGTCCTGCTGCGCTTCACGTGGGGGTACTTCTTCTCGCGGTCCGGCGACTTCGCGGAGGAGCTGTAGGTGGCCGCCCCCGCGCTCGAGATCAGCGATCTGTCGAAGCGCTTCCGCGTGTTCCGCGAGAAGCCGACGTCGCTCAAGCAGCGACTGCTGACGTCGCACACGCGCTCCGAGGACCTGTGGGCGCTCCGGGACGTCTCGCTCGACGTCCGCGAGGGCTCGACGCTCGGCCTGATCGGGCACAACGGGTCGGGCAAGACCACGTTGCTGAAGTGCGTGGCGGGGATCCTGCGCCCGACGTCCGGGACGGTTCGGCAGCGGGGGCGGCTCGCCGCGCTGCTCGAGCTCGGCGCGGGGTTCCACCCCGAGCTCACCGGCCGCGAGAACGTCTACCTGAACGCCGCGTTCCTCGGCCTGTCGCGCAAGCAGACCGACCGCGCGTACGAGGACATCGTCGGGTTCGCCGAGCTCGAGGGGTTCATGGACAACCAGGTGAAGTTCTACTCCTCGGGCATGCTCGTGCGGCTCGGCTTCGCCGTCGCGGTGCACGTCGAGCCCGACGTCCTGCTCGTCGACGAGGTGCTTGCGGTCGGCGACGAGGCGTTCCAGCTCAAGTGCCTCGACCGCGTGCGCGCGTTCCAGCGCGACGGCCGGACGATCGTGCTCGTGACCCACGCGCTCGATACCGTGATCGAGATCTGCGACCGCGCGGCGATGCTCGACCACGGACGGCTCCACGCGATCGGCCAACCTGCCGATGTGGTTCGGGAGATGCGCTACGTGCTGCTGGGGGTGATCGACCCCGGGTTCGTGCCCGAGGAGGGGACCCGCGAGGCCGAGATCGCCGAGGTCCTGATCGAGCGACCGAACGGCTCGTTCGAGGGCGCGATCCTGCCCGGCGACCCGCTCACGATCGTGGTCGACGTCCGCCAGAACGAGCCCGTGGACGGCCTCGACGTCGACTTCCAGGTGCTCGACGGCGGGACGAACCATCCGGTGCTCGAGGCCCGAACGTCTCGGGAAGGGATCGACCTCGGCCGGTTCGACAAGAAGCGCGTCCGGTTCCGGATCGGGGCGTTCCCGTACGACCCGGGCAAGTACTGGGTGACGGTCGGCCTGTCGAACCGTTCGACCGGGCACCTGTATCACGTGCAGACGCAGCGCTACCTGTTCGAGGTCTACGACGCACCCAGGGTGCAGGACCGCGTCGACGTCCCGGTCACGATGGAGGTCGAGGACCTGTGACGACCGCCGGCGACCCGACGCGCACCACCGAGACGAGGAAAGGACCCCCCACGATGCTGATCGCCATGATCCTGCTGTCGGTCGGGCTCGCGGCCGTCGCGCAGCTCGCGTTGAAGGAAGGCATGAACCAGGTGAACGCCGAGCTCGTGCCCGCCAAGTTCACGCTGAACGGAGACTCGTTCCGCGTGCTCGTCGGCCAGCCGTTCGTCTGGGCGGGGCTCGTGCTCTTCGGGATCTCCGCGATCGTGTGGCTGGTCGTGCTGTCCCGGGCGTCGCTCTCGTTCGCCTACCCGTTCGCGGCGCTCACGTACGTGATGATCCTGCTGTTCGACCACTTCGTGCTGAACGAACAGGTGCCGGCGCTCCGCTGGGCCGGCGTGGCGTTCATCGCCACGGGGATCGTCCTGATCTCGAGGACCCCGCACAACTGAGCACCCCTTCGCCGTCCGCCGCGGAACCCGAGACGCGATGAAGGCCGTCGTGCTCGTGGGAGGCGAGGGGACCCGTCTCCGGCCGATCACCGAGACGATCCCGAAGCCGCTCGTCCCGCTCATGGACCGAGCGAGCCTCGACCACGTGCTCGACCACCTCGCCCGCCACGGGGTGCACGAGGTCGTGCTCTCGAGCTCGTACCTCGAGGAACCCTTCCGCGCGTTCATGGAGGGCCGGCACGGAGATCCGGCCATCACGTGGATCACCGAGACCGAGCCGCTCGGCACCGGCGGAGCGATCGTGAACGCGCTCGGCGATCTCGGGGGCGAGGAGACCTTCCTCGCGCTGAACGGCGACATCCTCACGGACCTCGACCTGACCGCGATGATCGCGATGCATCGCGAGCGCGGCGCCGTCGCCACGATCGCGCTCACCCACGTCGAGGACGCTCGGCCGTTCGGTCTCGTGCCGACCGAACCCGACGGGCGCGTCGTCGAGTTCCGCGAGAAGCCCACCGAGCTCGTCCCCGGCGACATCAACGCCGGCACCTACGTGCTCGAGAGCTCGGCGCTCGGTGGATGGACGCGAGGCGTGAACGCGTCGATCGAGCGCGACATCTTCCCGCGGCTGATCGCGGACGGCCGGCCCGTCTACGGGTTCGTGTCGGACGCCTACTGGCTCGATCTCGGGACACCCGAGAAGTACCTCGAGGCACACGTCGACCTGCTCGACGGCCGTGTGACGGGACATCCCGAGTACCAGGCGCCGTTCGTGCAGACGAGCAGCGTCGACCCGCTTGCGGTGGTGGGACGGCACGTCGTGCTCGCGGCGGGGGTCGTCGTCGGCGCCGGCGCGGAGCTGCAGGGGTCCGTGCTGCTCGAGTCCTCGCGCGTCGAGAGCGGCGCGGTGGTGTGGCGTTCGATCCTCGGGCCGCGTTCGTCGGTGGGTGAGGGCGCCCGACTCGTCGATGTCGTGCTGGGCGAAGGCGCCGTCGTCGGGGCCGGGATCGCGCTCGACGGCGCCCGGATCGGGTCGGGAGAGACGGCCGAGACCGTCGAGACCTCGGCTTCCGGGGACCCGGAACCGATGTGATACGGTGCGGAACCGCCCGAACCGCTCGATCGACATGCGCAAGATCCTCCTTTCGACCCTCCTCGTGACCCTGCTCGTCGGCTCGATGCCGGCGTGGGCAGGCGGTGGTCAGGGCGGGCAGGACGCCCGGGGTCCGAAGCAGTTCCGCATGTTCGGCGGCGGGTGGGGTCACGGCCTCGGGATGTCCCAGTGGGGGGCCTACGGTCTCGCCAAGAAGGGCTGGCGCGGCGAGAGGATCGTCGAGCATTTCTACTCGGGAACCAGGGTCGCGCGGACCACGGCGCCCAACGACCTTCGGATCGGCCTCGTCCAGGGCAGGGACGTCATCCATCTGACGGCGCAATCGGGGGGCGTCCAGCTGCGTCTCGGAAGCCCGCAAGGCTCCCTCGTCGCGACGGTGCCTTCGGGCAAGACATGGACGGTGAGGGCCGCCGGCAACGACTATCGGATCGTCGACGGCGGCGGTCAGCGGGTGGACACGGTCGGTGGTCCGGGCAACCCGCTGTTCGTCGTCTACCAGCCGCACGGCTCGCGCGTCCGCGTTCCGGAGGCGTCCCACACCTACAACCGCGGCCGGATCGAGTTCGACCTGTACTCGTGCGCGGGCGGCGGGTGCGTGATGCGGCTCGTGCTGTCGGTCGACCCCCAGGGGTACCTGTACGGGCTCGGCGAGGTCCCAAGCTCGTGGCCGATGGCGGCGATGAAGGCGCAGGCGATCGCCGCGCGCACCTACGCGTTCACCAAGGCGGCCGCCTCGCAGCACCGGCCGGTGTGCGACTGCGCGCTCTACGCGAGCGTGAACGATCAGGTGTACGCCGGCTGGGACAAGGAGGGAGGGCCCGACGGCCATCGATGGGTCGCGGCCGTGAACCAGACCGAGGACCAGGTCGTCCTCGACGGTGGCCAGACGATCCAGGCCTTCTACATGTCGTCCTCCGGCGGCTACACGGAGAACAACGAGAACGTCTGGGGCGGGAGCCCGATCGGCTACCTGCGCGGGGTGTGCGACCCGGGCGACTTCACGAGCGCCAACCCCAACGCCACCTGGATCGAGACGTTCACGACGAGCGAGGTGACCCAGGAGCTCGGACTCGGGATCGGGGCGGTCCGCCGCTTCGTGGGCGAGGCGCGCGGCGTCTCGGGCCGGATCCTTTCGGTCACCGTCAGGGGCGCGAACGGGAATGCGTCGATCAGCGGCAACGCGCTCCAGTCAGCGCTCGGCCTGAACGACGACCGCGTGTGGATCAACTCGGACCGGCTCGTGACCGGTCCGATCCGTGACAAGTACGACCGTCTCGGCTGTGGGCCGGGCCTGCCGAGGTCGCGCCAGGTGGCGGTCGCGGGCGGACGCCGGCAGGACTTCCGGGACGGGGTCATCTACTTCTCGAGCTCGACCGGCGCGCACGAGCTGCACGGGGCGGTCCTCGATCATTACCAGAAGAAAGGCGGCCCGGCCGGCAGCCTCGGCTTCCCCACGTCGGACGTGGAGAACCAGCAGAACGGGAACCGTCGTGCGCGCTTCGAGCACGGTGTGATCACGTGCAACGGCTCCAACTGCTCCGTCGGGTAGACGCCCACCCGCAGCACCCGCGCCGCCGTCTCGTCACAGTTGCTACTGCTGCAACACAGGACCGAGCAGCCCTCGCGGCGCCTCGGGAGCGACCGTCGTGCCACGGAACGCCTCGACGAACCCACGGGCGATCGTCACGGCCTGGTCGGCCGATACCGACGACGGACACATCCAGCGCGTGTTCCAGGCGACGACGGCGAGCCCCTGACCATCCGGCAGGTTCGGGTAGGGCGACATGATCACGCGGTCCTCCTCCCGCGCGAACGCCTCGAGCGCGCCGATCGCGTCGGCGGACGGGCCACCGTCGTCCGAGGGACGGTGGTAGATGAGGACGTACGCGTGCTCCAGGTTGTGCACGGCCCGTGTCTCCGGGATCGGCTCGTCGTACACGTGGGGGTCGGGCGGGAGCGGCGAGGCGTCGTGCGGGCCGGCCGCGGCCGGCAGATCCGTGTAGTCGAACGCTTCTCCGGGCGCGAGGTGCGTTCGAGCGGGATCGGGCTCGACCGGCTGCTCCAGTTCGTCGCAGCCGGCGGACCGAGCGGCGCTCAGCGCCTCGGCCGAGACCTCGCCGGGGCCCCGTGCGCGGACGAACAGCAGGTACCCGAGCGCGGCCACCCCGACCAGGATGGCGCCCCGCACGACCAGGGACCGGCGGCGCGTATCCGCGGAGGCCTCCGCCGGTTTCGAGCGCGGGGTCGATGCCGTCGTTCGCGCACGACGTCCGGCAGGGTCGTTCGGGCGCGATCCGGTGGTCCGCGGTCGTCCGGAGGGCTTCCGCTTGCGCTTCTTCGCCACCCCTACGGCGCGATCGAGCTGAAGTCGAACGACGACGGGATGGGGTCGGGGAGCTCGTCCGCGGTCCCGTACGTGACCACGATCACCCGCAGGTCGTCGAGCGAGACCTCGCGGATGCTCTCCGTCACCTCCTGCCCGTCGACGAACACCTGGAGCTGGTTCTCCTCGTCGTTGCAGTAGGCGCCCATGCAGGTCGGCGACAGCCGGATCCCCCAGATGTCGAAGAACTCGCCGAGCGTGAACGTGCGCGACTCGGAGGACTCCACGTGGACGGTGCCGCTCTCCTCGTGGGTGTGCAGCGACGCGACGTACGCGGGCTCGTCCGACGTGTCGATGCCGATGTCCGTCGGCACCGGCTGGGAATCGCCGTGCACGAAGAGCTGGAGGTTCGCGTGCTCGTGCAGGACGACCGGGCTCTCGGGCGGCAGCCCGATCGTCTCGGCACGCTCCTGCGCCTGATCGGCGTTCGCGTCCCACGGGGCCTCCGTCGTGAGCTCGCCGGGGAGCGGGCCGGTCGGGCGCTCCGTCTCGCTCGGGCCGCACCAGGAGGAAGACGCCGATCCCGACCACGGCGGCGATGCCGACGATCCAGGCGAGCCGTCGCATGCGTTCCGCGCGAGCGATCTTCTTTCGAACGGCCTCGCGCTCCTGCCTCGCGAGCTCCTTCCGCTCGGCGCGCACGTTCGATGCCGGCGACTTCGTGGCGGGTTTCGTCGGCCGTGCACCCTGGGTCGGGGCCGAGGCTTTCGCCTGCCCCGAGGAGGGCCGCTCGGCGGTCGTCGTGGACGCCGAACGCGCCTGCGTGTTGCGGTTCCGGTTCTGCTTGCGTCGCTTCTTCGCCATGTCGTCCTCTACTCGCTCTCGCTGTGGTCGATCAGAACGCGGAGCCGGCCTCGGGGGCGTTCCCACGATACTGCCGTTGCCGGAACGGGGGAGCGGCGTAGTCGGCGGTGAATCCGAACGCGGCCGCCAGGTTGAGCTGCTCGCAGGTCTGCACGAAGTGCCACGCGACGAGCGCCATCCGGGCGCCGCCCGGGAGCACGCCGGCGACCCCTTCCTCGGGGTAGTCGTACGGCGCCACGATCACACGGCCCCCGACCTCGTCGTCGCCGTAGAACTCCCGGATCTTGTCGAGCTCGGCGCCGCTCGCGTCGGGCGCGTACCAGACGACCGCGGCGCCGTGCTCGAGCGAGTGCAGCAACCGCTCGATCGGCGGCGGCGTGCTGTACACGCCCGCGCCGAACGTGATCTCGTTGTGCGGCCCCGACGCCGGCGGGATCGACGCATAGGTCGAGAGCGGCGGCCTCGCCTCCTGGTGCGCACGGTCCAGATCCTCCGGCTGGTAGGAGCCCGCGTCCTGGACCTCGCCGCATCCGGCCTGGGTCCGAGCGTCCTGGACGTTCGCGAGCAGCTCCTGAGGCGGAAGGACATCGGTCCCCGGCCGGGTGAACGCGAAGACGGCGACACCGACCACCAGCACCGCAAGCGCGGTGACCATGATCCGCCGGTTGCGGCGGCTCCGCGCCATCTTCCGCTGGAGCTCGATCCGCTCCCGGCGGGCCTGCTCTTTGCGTTCGGCCTTCGTGATGCGCTGATTGGTGGGTGACTTGGCCATGCTCTTCCCGTTCGGGCTCCCCGGAGGTGGACCGAAAGGATAGCGAGGACGCGGCCGATCGGACCGGGCGCTCGTGACGTTCGCGTGACGTCTTGCGGCGGCCCGTCGCGCTTCCTATGCTGGCCCCGTCCTTCCCCAGGTGGGCCGGGCGACCGGCCCCGGATCGGACCCGGCGGCGCGGCCGGGCAGGAAGGGGGAGCGATGGCGGACACCGACACCGACACCGGCAAGGTCGTCCGGGTCGACTCGAGCCCACCGAGCGGGCTCGACCGCTTCTTCAAGATCTCCGAGCGCGGATCGACGGTGCGCATCGAGATCCTCGCGGGCCTGACGACCTGGCTGACGATGGCCTACATCCTGTTCGTCAACCCGACGATCCTCGGTCTGGGCGGCGACGGGTTGGCGTTCCCCCAGGTCCTCACCGTGACGGCGCTGGCCGCCGGCGTGATGACGATCCTGATGGGCGTCGTCGGGAACTACCCGTTCGCTCTCGCGGCCGGTCTGGGGTTGAACGCGTTCGTCGCGTTCGGCCTCGTCGCCGGGAGCGGTCTCACGTTCCCCCAGGCGATGGGGGTGATCGTCGTCGAGGGCCTGCTCATCACGATCCTCGTGCTGACGGGCGTGCGCGAGGCGGTGCTGAACGCGATCCCGATGGACCTCAAGCGCGCGATCGGGATCGGCATCGGGGCGTTCATCGCGCTGATCGGCCTGGTGAACGCCGGCGTGGTGTCAACACGGGCGCGACGCCGCTCTCGCTCGCTCCGGAGCTCACCGACCTGGCCGATCGGCGTCTTCGTGGTCGGGCTTGCGCTCAGCGCGGCGCTCGTCGCGCGGAAGGTCAAGGGGGCGCTGCTGATCGGCATCCTGGTCTCGACGGTCGTTCGCGATCATCGTGAACGAGATCAACGACCTCGCGATACTGGCCGAACGGGATCGCCGTCGATCCCCGACAGCGTCGTCGCGACGCCGGACTTCGGGCTCGTCGGCGACTTCTCGTTCGACTTCGTGTCGGTCCTCGGGTTCGCGACGGCGGCGGCGGCCGTGATCTCCGTGATGCTCTCGGACTTCTTCGACACCGTGGGCACGGTGATCGGGCTCGGCGGCGAGGCGAAGATGCTCGACGACAAGGGCCGTCTCCCGGGGATGAAGCGGGTGCTGCTCGTGGACTCGCTCGCGGCGGTCGCGGGCGGCGCGACGTCGTCGTCCTCGAACACCACGTACATCGAGAGCGCGTCGGGCATCTCGGACGGCGGCCGGACGGGTCTCGTGGCGGTCGTCGTCGGGGCGCTGTTCCTGCTCGCGATGTTCTTCTCGCCGATCGCCGGCGTGGTCCCGCCGGAGGCGACGGCGCCGGCGCTCGTCCTCGTGGGCTATTTCATGATGGTGCTGGTCAAGGACATCTCGTGGAGCGATCCCGGGATCGGCATCCCCGCGCTGCTCACGATCGTCATGATGCCGTTCACCTACAGCATCACGAACGGCGTCGGCGCTGGGTTCCTGTCCTACGTCGTGATCGCCGTCCTGCGGGGCAAGTGGCGCGACGTGCACCCGCTCCTGTACCTGGTGGCGGCGATCTTCGCCTGGTACTTCGTGCACGGGGTGATCTGACAGGCGTTCATTCGACGTTCCGGAGGTGGTCCGAGAGGTCGAGCGGGGGCCGCGGCGGCGCCGCGGCCCCCGCCGGCATCGGGCCCGCCGCCACCGTCCCCATCGCGAACCACTCCTCGTCCATCCCGAGCGCCGCCCGCGTCTCCTCCTGACAGAAGAGCGAGGACGAGATCCAACACGAGGCGAAGCCCTGGGCGTGCAGCGCGAGGAGCAGGTTCTGGATCGCCGCGCCGGCCGAGAGCAGGAACATCTCCTGCTCGGCGTGGCGTCGTTCTCCGTCCGGATAGGGGTGGGCGGCGTCGAACGTCAGCCAGGGAACGATCAGGACCGGAGCCGTTCCGAGGAGCGCGTCGCTCCTGCCGAGGCGCCGCTCGATCGTCGCCTCCGCGACACCGTCGCGGAGGAGATCGTCGCGCCACGCCTGGGCCATCGCGCCCACGAGGCGTCGCTTGGCGGATGCGGACCAGATCGCGGTGAACGACCACGGACGCGCGTGATGGGGCGCGGGCGCGGTGCACGCGGCGCGAACGGCCTCCTCGAGCACCATCCCGGGGACCTCGCCCGGCCCGAACTCGCGGATCGTCCGCCGCTCCGAGATCGACAGCAGGGGGGAGGCTCGGAACAGGTCCTCCTCGGGCGGCCGGAGCATCGCCGACGCCGGGGTCGGCTCGTCATCGAACGCGACCCCGCGGACGAGCGCGGCCGGGACGCGAGCGGCCTTGCCCATCACGAGCCCGCTCGCGGCCGCGACCTCGTCCGCGAGCGCGACCACCGTCGCCTCGAGCTCGCGCCCGTGATGGTCCGGCGTTCCGCGGAGGTCGACGAGTGCGGGCAGCCCCGCACACCCGATCGCGACGTTCACGAGCCCTCGTCGCCACGGACGCCCGAACGTGTCCGTGATCACGACCGCGACGTCGGCGCCGACCCGTTCGGCCAGATCCGCGCGAAGCTTCTCCGCCGATCCGTCCGGATCCTCCGGCAGGAGCGAGACGAACCCCGCCTCGACGTTGGAGGCGTCCACCCCGGCGTTCGCGCACACGAACCCGTGGTGCGTCTCGGCGATCACGAGGTCCTCGCGCCGGGCGACCACGCGCCGCGTCTCGCGTTCGATCCAGCGGGCCCGCCCTCGCCCTCTTCGGGGACGACGCGGCCCTCGGCCTTCGAGACCACCTTCTGGGTCACGACGACGACGTCACCGTCGCGGACCCCGAGTTCGATCAGCGGCGCCGAGAGCAGTTCGGCCAGATCGTCCGACGGGCCGACCTCCGGGAGGCCGAGGAGCGCGTGGACCTCGATGCTCACCGGGCGCCCGGCCGGACGAGCTCCAGGGCGAACCGGGCGAGCGCCTCCGAGGTCGCGTCGTCGACCATGATCGTGTCGGTCACCCCGCAGCGGACGCCGGTCGCCTCGATCGAGCGGCGAGGGCGGCGTCCGCGTGGTCGATCACCCACGCGCCGAGCAGTCCCCGGTAGCTCTCGGCGGCGCCCGCGGCCGTCACCTCGACGCCCGCGACCGGCATCAGCTTGTCCGCCATCCCCGAGAGCGGCGCGCCGCCCACGATCCCGCTCACGCCGACGACGTCGGATCGCCGGGCCGCGAGGGCGTCCCGGATCCCGGGGAGCGCGAGGATCGGCCCGATGGAGGCGACCGGGTTGGAGGGGCAGACCGCGATGACGCCGGCTTCCGCGATCGCGTCCAGGACGCCGGGCGCCGGGCGGGCCCGCTCGGCGCCCTCGTAGCGGACCGCCTTCACCTCGTCCCGCGCGCCGCGCCGAACCCAGTACTCCTGGAAGTGGAGGTCGAGCTCGTCGCCGTCCGAGGCGACGAGGATGCGCGTCGTGACCGGGTCGTCGCTCATCGGCACCAGCCGCGCCGTGACGCCGAACCTCGCCGCCACCCGCGCGGTCGCCTCCGAGAGCGTCGCGCCGCGAGCGAGCAGGTTCGAACGGAACAGATGCGTCGCCAGATCCAGGTCGCCGAGGTTGAACCACGCCATGTCCGGATCGAACGACCGGAGCTCCTCGGTCGCGCGGAACGACTCCTCGCGACGTCCCCAGCCCCGCTCGCGATCGAACACGTCCCCGAGCCAATAGGTGACCGAATCCAGGTCCGGCGAGACGTGCAGGCCGTGCATCGTGATGTCGTCGCCGGTGTTGACGATCACGGTCACGTCCTCGGGAGGCACGGCTCTCACGAGACCGCGCAGGAACTTCCCCGCCCCGATCCCGCCGGCCAGCGCCGTCACCTTCATGCGAGGCAGTCTGCTGCGACGAGCCGACGAGGCGCAACCGGTCCGGTGATAGGCTCGCCGAGCGGATGCGTGCGTCCCTCGATCACGCGGTCTCCCGGGCCCTCGCGAGGGCGGACGCGGGGAAGTCGCTTTCGGTCGACGACATCACGGCGCTGCTCGATGCGCGTGGCGATGCGCTCGACGAGTCGATGCGACCTTGCGTCTCGGCTCCGCGAGCTCGGTCACGGGACGACGGTCACGTACTCGCGCAAGGTCTTCCTTCCGCTCACGATGCTCTGCCGCGACCACTGCCACTACTGCACGTTCGCCAAGCCTCCGGCCAAGCTCGACCATCCGTTCCTGTCGCCCGACGAGGTCGTCCAGGTCGCGGAGGCCGGACGGCGGATGGGATGCAAGGAGGCCTTGTTCACCCTCGGCGACCGTCCCGAGGAGCGGTATCCGGTCGCACGTGAGTGGCTGGCCGCGCGCGGGTACGGCTCGACGCTCGAGTACCTGCGCGCCGTCGCGATCCGGGTGATCGAGGAGACCGGGCTCCTCCCGCACCTGAACCCCGGCGTCATGTCCTACGAGGAGATGGCGCGCCTCAAGCACGTGGCGCCGTCGATGGGCCTGATGCTCGAGACCTCGTCGGACCGACTCTCCGAACGCGGGGGTCCGCACTTCGGGTCGCCCGACAAGCGCCCGGCCGTCCGGCTGCGCACGATCGAGGACGCGGGCCGGCTGGCGATCCCGTTCACGACGGGGATCCTCGTCGGGATCGGGGAGACGGCGAGGGAACGCGCCGAGTCGCTCCTCGCGATCCGCGACGTCCATCGACGGTACCGGCACGTCCAGGAGGTCATCGTGCAGAACTTCCGCGCGAAGCCGGGGACCGCGATGGCCGACGCGCCCGAGCCCGGCGCGGAGGAGTTCCTGGCCACGGTGGCGGCGGCGCGGGTCGTCCTCGGACCGCGGATGCACGTGCAGGCCCCGCCGAACCTGTCCGAGCCCGACCAGCAGTCGAGGTTGCTGGACGCCGGGATCGACGATTGGGGCGGCGTCTCGCCGCTCACGCCCGACCACGTCAACCCGGAACGGCCGTGGCCGGCCATCCGGACCCTCACGGAACGCAGGCCGAAGCGCGCGGGCTCGAGCTCCGCGAACGGCTGACGATCTACCCGGAGTTCGCCCTGCGACCCGATCCGTTCCTCGCGGGGAAGATGCGTGCCCCGGTGACGGCGCTCCTGGGGGACGATGGTCTCGCCGTCCCCGGCGCCGTGCCGCAACCGGTCCCGTGGCAGGACCCGGAGGTGGCCTGGAAGCCGAGGGTGACCGAGCTCACGTTCTCGAAGGGGCCCGCCGCCGGCCTGCGCGCCGATGCCGACCTCGTGTACGGGGAGACCGATCTGCCCGAGCGCACCCGCTCCTGGGCCGCCGAGGCCGCACGTATCGCCCCCGAACGCCTGGCGTCGGACATCCGCTCGGCGCTTCGGACCGCGGAACGTGGCGGCGCCGTGACCGACGAGGCGGCTCTGGCGTTGTTCCGCGCCGAGGGCGCCGCACTCGAGGCGCTCTGCGGGGTCGCGGACGACCTGCGCCGGGAGGCGGTCGGCGACGACGTCACGTACGTCGTCAATCGGAACATCAACTTCACCAACGTCTGCTACGTGGGATGCCGCTTCTGCGCGTTCGCCCAGCGCGAGGTCGACCCGGAGTCGTACACGCTGACGCTGGCGGAGGTGGCCGAACGCGCGCGCGAGGCGGCCGCCTGGGGGTGCACCGAGGTCTGCATGCAGGGCGGGATCCACCCGGATCTCCCGGCGACGTTCTACTTCGATCTCCTCGACGCCGTGAAGGGTGCGGTGCCGGATATCCACATCCACGCGTTCAGCCCGATGGAGGTCATGAGCGGAGCTTCCAAGCTCGGCATCTCCTACCGGGAGTTCCTCGAGGAATGCCGGCGGCGCGGACTCGGCACGATCCCCGGGACGGCCGCCGAGATCCTCGACGACGACGTCCGATGGGTCCTGACCAAGGGGAAGCTCCCCGCGGACACGTGGGAGGAGATCGTTCGCACCGCGCATGACCTGGGCATACGCAGCTCGTCGACGATCATGTACGGACACGTCGACGCTCCACCCCATTGGGTTTTCCACATCCGCCGGCTCGCGCGGATCCAACGTGAGACGGGCGGGTTCACCGAGTTCGTGCCGCTGTCGTTCGTGCACCAGAACGCGCCGATCTACCTCGCCGGCAAGGCGCGTCCCGGCCCCTCGTTCGAGGACAACCGCCGCATGCACGCCGTGGCGAGGATCCTGCTGCACGGAGTTATCCACAACGTGCAGGTCTCGTGGGTGAAGATGGGCGTTTCGGCGTGTCAGGTCATCCTGAACGGTGGCGCGAACGATTTCGGCGGGACTTTGATGGAAGAAACGATCAGTCGCATGGCCGGTGCGGAGTGGGGGATCCGCAAGGAAGCGTCGGAGCTGCGCGACGCGATCGTCGAGATCGACCGCACACCGGTCGAACGGTCGACCACGTATGAACACTTGCAGCGCAAGGCGGAACGAGTAGCGACATCGAGCGACACCGAACATCTCGCCACCACGACCCTCGCCTGAATCCGCGCGATCGTGCCGATTCGGTCGATTTCGGTCAATGAAGTAGACGAGAATGGTCAATGAGATAGACCTTCATATTTCTCATCAGAACCCCTTGCACCGCGGAGTGCGTGCGTATTCGATTGTGTGGGGACGCATGTGGAGATGCTCCAGATCTCGATGTTCCCTCTTGTCAAGAGGGAACGGAAGGCTCAGAATCACATGCATGTGATTCGGGCGAGGGAGACGAGGTGCATCACTACATCCCGTGGCAGGAACGAGCGCGATGCCGGGAGCACGATCCGGAGGTGTTCTTCCCCGAGAAGGGAGGTTCATCGAGGGAGGCGAAACGGATCTGTGCGGACTGCCCGGTTCGCATCGAGTGCCTGAACTACGCGCTGCGTCGCGATGAGCGATACGGCGTGTGGGGAGGGATGAGTGAACGGGAACGGCGACGCCTGAAGCGCATGGCGTCCTGACTCGGACGGGAAGGAGGTGACCGATGTCTCCAGCGAGGAAGAGATCGACCGCGAAGCGCAAGACGGCGGCTCGCAAGCCGGCTGCCAAGAAGACGACCAGGAGAAAGACCGCGCGTCGTAAGACCGCCGCGCGCAAGCCGGCGGCGAAGAAGACGACGAGGAGAAAGACCGCGCGTCGTAAGCCGGCTGCCAAGAAGACGACCAGGAGAAAGACCGCGCGTCGTAAGCCGGCTGCCAAGAAGACGACCAGGAGAAAGACCGCGCGTCGTAAGACCGCCGCGCGGAAGCCGGCGGCGAAGAAGACGACGAGGAGGAAGACCGCTCGTCGTAGATCGACAGCCAAGAAGTAGTCAGCGCCGATTCGGCGAACGTTGGGAAGGGGGGCGCAGCCCCCCTTCCGCGTCTCCTGTTAGGCTGCGCGCCGCCTCCGGGCGCTTCCTCATGGCCACCGCTACCGTCGATCGCTCTTCGGCCTCTGATCGCGTCCGCTCTCCCAGCGTGCTGGCAGTCCTCGTCACGCGGGACGCGGTCGGCTGGCTCGGCGAATGCCTGCGTTCCCTCGGCGCTCAGACCTATGACCGTCTGGGCGTGGTGGCGGTCGACAACGGCTCCACCGACGGCACCCTCGAGATGCTCAGGCAGGCGCTGGGCGAGGGGCGCGTGATCGAGCTCGGGGAGAACCTGGGGATCGCCGGAGCGATGGGCGCCGCGAGCCAGCTCCCGGCCGCGCAGGCCGCCGACTACCTGCTGGTCGTCCACGACGACGCCGCGCTCGCGCCCGATGCCGTGACACGCATGCTCGAGACCGCCGAGGGGATCGAAGGCGTCGAACGCGTCGGCGTCGTCGGACCCAAGATCGTCGACTGGGACGAACCGAGGGTCCTGCGCGAGGTGGGGCGCTCGACGGATCGGTTCGGCCATCCGTTCACGCCGCTGCAGGACGGCGAGCGCGATCAGGGGCAGTACGACCGTGTGCTGGAGGTCCTGTTCGTCTCGTCCGCGGTGATGCTGATCTCGCGGGACGCCTGGCAGCGCACCGGCCCGTTCGACGAGCGGTTCGCCGGTCACCACGACGACCTCGACTTCTGCTGGCGCGCACGCCTGGCCGGCTTCCGCGTGCTGATGACGCCGCTCGCTACGGCGCGGCATCGCGACGCCGCGACGCGCGGCGAACGCGCGGAGCAGCCCCATCGGAGCACGAGGTACTACGCCGAGCGCGCGGCGCTCGCCTCGATGTTGAAGGACTACGGCTTCCTGACCCTGCTCTGGGTCATGCCCGTCTACGCGCTCCTCGGACTCGCGCGGACGATCTTCCTCGCGCTCTCGCGGCGCTTCGAGGACGCGTACGACCTGGTGGCCGCCTGGGGTTGGAACGTCGTCCACCTACCCGGAACGCTGCGTCGAAGGGTCCGCGCCCAGTCGGTGCGATCGGTTCGAGACCGGCACGTGCGCCGATTCATGGCGTCCACGTTCCGACTGCCGAGGTGGTTCGAGCGGGCCGAGGAGTTCCTCGACGAGGGGCTCGAGGAGCTCGAGGACGAGGAGCTCGGTCGCCCCCTGCCGCGCCGCGCGGCGTCGGTCGCCGCCGGTCATCCGGTCCTGCTCGGGTCGGTGCTCGCGATCGGGCTCGCGGTGCTCGCCCTTCGTCACTTCTTCGGACCCGAGGTCCTGAGCGGGGGAGCGCTGGCAGCGTTCCCGGCAGAGCTCGGCGGGTTCTTCGCCGAGTTCGGTTCGGCGGTCCGAACCACGGTCCTCGGAGGCGTGCAACCCGGCAGCCCGGCGCTCGCGGGTCTCGGAGCCGGGTCGTGGGTCGCCTTCGGAAGCACGGCGCTGTTCCAGAAGGTGCTGCTCGGCGCGATGCCGCTGCTCGCCGGGATCTCGATGTATCGGGTGATGCAGCGCGAGACCTCCTCGCCCGGGGCCTCCGTGATCGCCGCCGCGGCCTACGTGCTCTCCGCGTTGATGCTGTGGGCCTTCTCGGAGGGCCGGCTGGCGCTGCTGGTCGCGCTCGTCCTCCTCCCATTGATATGGGACCGCGTCGTCGTCGCGTTCGGTCGAGAGGGGCCGGATCGGCCGTTCCGGTTCGGCGTCGGTTTCGGGGTTGCGCTCGCGATCGGGGCCTCGTTCGCGCCGTCGATCGTGCTACCGATCGCCCTGTTCGTCCTCGGATCGCTGTTGGTCGGTCACGTTCGCAGACGCGGGATCTGGCTCGTCGGGCTCGCCGCGATCGCCGCCGGTCTCCTTGCGTTCCCCGTCGTCCTCGGGGCGTGGAGTGGACCGTCGGCGGCGATCTCCTCGTCGGTCGGGACGCGCGACCCGTGGTTCGTGCTGTGGCTCGCGCCGGGCGACGGTCCCGGGACCTGGGCCATCGCGGCCTTCCTCCCGCTCGCCGCGCTCGTGTGCTTCGCCGGCGTGCGAGGGCGCCAGCGCCGGAAAGCATGGATGGCGCTGCTCGTCGCCGTCGGAGGCACGCTGCTCGCGTGGGCCTCGGTCGCCGGAGCGCTGCCCGAAACGCTCACGAACGCGCCCGCGTGGCTCGGGGCAGCGGCCGTGGGCGAAGCCGCCCTCGTCGCGTTCGGGCTGTCGACCTTCGCGACCGGACTCGACCGGCAGGCGTTCGGCGCGCGGCAGGTCGGCGTGGCGACGCTCACCGTGATCCTGGCCGTCGGCATCGGGGCGCAGGCGATCCAGGTGGTACTCGCCGAGTGGGCGGTGCGACCGGGTGGGTTGCCGCCGGCCTGGCCGGTCATCGCGTCGGCGCCTCCCGGCGAGTTCCGCGTCCTGTGGCTAGGCGCGCCGAACGGCGATCGCATGCCCGCGCCGGGAGGCGATCCCATCGGGGTCGTCGAAGCGGGAGCCGCGACCGCGCGGTTCGGCCTGACCGATCGCGACGGCGCCATGGCCCTGGACGAGGGTCGCGCGCGGTCGGGCGCCGGCTACGACCAGTTGCGCGCCACCCTGTCCGAGCTCCTGGCCGGCGACACGCAGCACGCCGGTGCGCTCCTGGGTCCGTTCGGCGTCCGGTTCGTGGTCGCGCAGGACGGGGACCTGCCGGCCGCGACGCTCTCGCGTCTCCGCGCGCAGCTCGACCTGAACCGTGTGCCTGCCGGAGGGCTGACGATCTTCCGCAACGCGGCCGAGCTCCCCACCGCGTTCGTGTCCCCGAACGCAGTGGTCCCCGATGCGCCGGACCCTGCCGCCCTCGAGGTGGCGCCTGCACCGGACGTGACCGCGCTCGAGCGCGGTGGGCAGCGCTGGACCGGCGAGGCTCCGGCGCCCGGTCACGTCGTCCTCGGCGAACAGTTCGACGGAGGGTGGCGGGTCCGAAGCGGCGGTGAGCGGCTCGTCCCGTTCCGAGGCTACGGCTGGGCGATCGCCGCCCCGGTGGAACAGGGGAACGTCGCGGTGGAGTACACCCTCCAGTGGTTGCGGACGGTCGAGCTGGTGGTCCTCGCCCTGCTGTGGATCGCGGCCATGTGGATCACGCGGAAACCGGGATCCGCATGAGGCGGCTGCAGGCCCTCGTGGCGCTCCTCGTGTTCGTCTTCATGGTGGGAGGGGCGGCGTACGCGGATCGCGCGTTCGATCCGACGCCCGAACCCGGGACGGATGGCCCTTCCAGCTCGGGGGCGTGGTTCTGCCCGACCGGCGGCGGCCCCGAGGGATGGGAGGTCTTCCTCCAGGTCGCCAACCCCGGAGATCGAGCCGGCGACGCTCCGGGTCCGCACGCTCGGCAGCGATGAAGCGGAACCGCCCGAGACGCTCGAGATCGAGCCCGGCGCCTTCGTGCAGATCCCCGTCGAAGGGCGCGGGAGAGGTCGGACGCACGTGGTCGAGTGGTTCGGGCAGTGGGTCGCGGTCGGCTGGCTCTCGCACGCGGGAGGCAGCGGCGAGACCGGCGTGGCGTCGGAACCGTGCGCACCCGCGGCGGGCGAGCGATGGTTCCTGCCGGACGGGACGACCGAGACCGAGGGCGACCGCGACTACGTCGTGGTGATGAACCCGTTCGCGCGGGAGGCGGTCTTCTCGCTGACGCTGCTGACCGAACGGCGCGAGCCGGTGCTGCAGGGCGATCTGACCGACGTGGTCCTTCGCCCGTTCCAGAGCGTCGCGTTCGAGCTGAACGACGTCGTGCTCGGCGAACGGACGGTCTCGACGCTCCTCGAGGCCTCGGTCGGCCGGGTCGCGGCGTCGACGCTCGGCGTCTCGGGAGCCGGCGGCATCCGGTCCGCGCTCGGCTACCTGGGCACACCTCCGGGCGACCTCGTGTTCCCCGGCGGCGAGGACGCGGGGCGCAACGACCTGCCGGTCTTGAGCGCCGCGGACGGCGACGGGAGGCGGGTGACGCTGTCGGGAGATCTCCTCGGGACGGGGGAGACACCCCCGGAGGAGGTTGCCGGCCTCGCGGACGCCAGCATGCCCGACGGATCCGCCCGGACGTTCCCGGCCACCACTGCGGGGGTGACGTCCCTTCGGTTGCAGGCGACGGGCGGGTCCGTCGCTTCGGTCCGCCGGACGTTCGGAACGGTCTCGGACCAGGCGGCCGTGACCGGTGGGCGACCGGCAGCCTCGTGGATCGTCCTTCCTTCGGCTGCGGGAACGCCGGCCGCTCCCGGGCTCGTGCTCGCCAACCCCGGGGCCGAGCCGGTCGACGTGACCCTTGGGTACCTCTTGCCCGGCCCACAGGACGAGGTGACCGTCACCGTTCCGCCGCAGGCAAGCGTCGAAGCACCGCGGGCCTTCTTGCTGCTCGATCCGCTCACCGGGGTGTGGGCGAAGGCGGATCGGGGAACATTCGTCGTAGCCTCGGCGTCCTACTCCCTCGGACCCGAGGGGCGCTCGAGGTACGCGGTCGCCCTGGGGATCCCGGTGCCCGCCGGAGCGGTCTAGTGCCGCGCCGAGCGCTCGCGCCGGTCCGTTGTACGGAAGAAAGATCGCGGAGCACGTGGAACGAGGGACTGGACGAGAACGTCTTGACTCGTATGATGCGCCTGAGAACAACGATCGGAGCGTGAACAGGGTGGCGCAAGCCAAGCACCGGAAGAGGCGGAGGGGTTGGCTGATCGCCGGCGTCGCCGTGGCGACCCTGGCGATCGTGACCGCCGGCAGTGCCTACGCGGCGCTCCGGTACGACTCCGCCGCCTCGGACCGGATCCTGCAGGGCGTGAGCATCGCCGGCGTCGACGTCGGTGAGATGCGGCGCGGAGAGGCACTCCGAACGATCCGGGAGGAAGCCGAGGAGACGCTGTACGACGAGCTCGTCGTCCGGGCGGCCGGTCAGCGGTGGACCGTGACGCCGGCATCGCTCGGGATGGTCGCCGACGTCGAAGGTGCGGTCGCCGACGCGTTCGCCACGGCGGACGAGATGTCCTTCTTCTCCCGTCTCTATCACCGGCTGCGGAACGTCCCGGTCGAGCGCTCGTTGGATCTGTCGTTCGTCCAGGATCCTGCGGGCGTCGAGCGGTTCGTCCAGCAGGCGTTCGACGAGGTGGCGCTGCCCGCCGTGAACGCGCGGTTCGAGCTCGTCGAGGGCGAGCTCCTGATGCGCCGGTCGAGCGAGGGTCGCGAGCTGGCGACGGGACCGGCCACGAAGAAGATCCTGCGGGCACTTGAGCGCAGGGTGGCACTGGAGCGCCGGGCGGACAAGATCGAGGTGCCGGTGCGGACGGTCGAGCCGTCCCTCACCACGGCCTCGCTCGGGGAGTCGATCGTGGTGGACCTGTCCGAGAACCAGCTCTACCTCTACGAGGGGCTCAAGGTCGTGAAGACCTACCCGGTCGCGACCGCGGCAGACGGGTACGTCACCCCGGTCGGGAACTGGGAGCTCATCGACAAGCGTGAGAATCCCACCTGGTACAACCCGGCCCTGGACTCGTGGGGCGCGGGCCTGCCTGCCGTGATCCCGCCGGGGCCCGGGAACCCGCTCGGCACGCGAGCGCTGTACCTCGACGCGCCCGGCATCCGGATCCACGGCACGTACAGCACCGATTCGATCGGGACCTATGCGTCCCATGGATGCGTCCGGATGTTCCTGGAGGACTCCGAGGAGCTCTACGAGCTCGTCGAGGTGGGGGCCCGGATCATCGTCAAGCCGTAGCGGCTTGCCGCCGCATCCCCCGGACGGGCTCGAACGCCCGACGGGCGACCGACAGGCCGACCCCTCGCCTGGGTCCCGAGATCTGAGCGCGACGGGCTATGTGCTCGCACCCTGCGAGGCGCCGAGGATTCCCGTATGGACGGCAAGCTCGAAGGCACCTGCCCCGCCTGTCACCAGGGCGACCTGATCTCGATCTCGATGAACGTGAGCGGGAACGATCTGGCCTTCACCACGTGCCATCTCTGCGAGGCGAAGTGGTGGTATCGCGACGGCGAGAGCGTCCCCCTGCAGTCGGTCATCGGACACGTGCTGCAGCAGCGCACCTGACCGAGCACGCGTTCAGTACGATGCGGTGACCGTGTCCCCGCAGCGGAACCTCGCTCGCATCTTCAAGGCTTACGACGTCCGCGGCGTCGTTCCCGACGAGCTCGACGAGGAGGCCGCGCACGCGATCGGGGCGGCCTTCGCGGACTGGAGCGGGGTGTCCGCCGTCGCGGTCGGTCACGACTGCCGCCTGTCGTCTCCGGCGCTCGCGGCCGCGGTGCGCGACGGCGTGGTCTCACGCGGAACCGACGTCGTGGACATCGGTCTGGCCTCGACCGACCTCCTGTACTTCGCGTCCGGGAAGCTCGACGTCGCGGGCGTGATGCTCACCGCGAGCCACAACCCGCCCGAGTACAACGGCATGAAGTTCTGCCTGCCGGGCGCCCGCCCGGTGGGCCAGGACACGGGGCTCGCCGAGATCCAGGAGCTCGCGCAACGCGGGTCCGCGGGGCCGTCGCCGCGGAGCGGCGGCATCCGAGCGGAGCGGTTGCTCGACGCGTACGCGGATCACGTGCTCTCGTTCGTGGACGTCGACGCCATGCGTCCGCTGCGCGTGGTCGCCGATACCGCGAACGGCATGGGCGGGTTGATCCTCCCGACGGTGTTCGAACGCTTGCCAGTGACCCTCGTGCACCTGTTCCCCGAGCTCGACGGAACGTTCCCGAACCACCCGGCCGACCCGATCGACCCGGAGAACCAGCGCGACCTCAAGCGCGAGGTGCTCACGAATCGCGCGGACATCGGCCTGGCGTTCGACGGCGACGCCGATCGCGTGTTCCTCGTGGACGAGCGCGCCGAGGGCGTGGGCGGCTCCGAGGTGACCGCGCTCGTCGCCCGCGCGATGCTCGAACGCGAACCCGGCGCCACGATCGTCTACAACCTGATCTGCTCGTGGACGGTGCCGGAGGTGATCCGGGAGAACGGCGGGACGCCCGTCCGCACGCGGGTCGGTCACTCGTTCATCAAGCAGGTGATGGCCGAGACGGGAGCGGCGTTCGGGGGTGAGCACTCGGGCCACTACTACTTCCGCGACAACTACCGGGCGGACTCGGGTCTGATCGCGGCGGTCGTGGTCCTCGACCAGCTCTCGCGAGCGAAAGCCCCGCTCTCGGAGGTGCTCGCGCCGTTCCGCCGATACCCGTCGTCGGGGGAGATCAACTCGACCGTGCAGGACCAGGCGGGCACGATCGAAGAGGTGGCGGCCGCGTACGCCGACGGGCGCCAGGACCGCACCGACGGGCTGACGGTAGAGTTCGATGACTGGTGGTTCAATCTGCGGCCGAGCAACACCGAGCCGCTCCTGCGCCTGAACGTCGAGGCCAGGAACGAGGAGCTCCTCAAGGAGAAGACCGCCGAGGTCCTGGGTCTGATCCGGAACGAAGGAGGCGGAACGTGACGCTCGATCCCGAGCTGCTCGAGATCCTGGTCTGTCCGAACGACCGGGGCGAGCTCGACTATCAGGAAGACCCGGAGTCCCTGGTGTGCCGCACGTGCGGCTACCGGTATCCGGTTCGAGACGACATCCCCGTGATGCTCATCGACGAGGCCGAGAAGCCTCCAGCCGGCAGGGGCAAGAAGAAGGGCCGGTGACCGATCTCGACGACAAGGAGGTGGTGACCCGCGCCGACCCCAGCGGGATGCTCGACGCGGTGACCGCGCTCCCTGATCACTGCCGGGAGGGGTACCGGGCCGGCGCGGAGGCGCTCGACCTGCCCGATGCCGACGGGGTGACGTCGATCGTCGTCTGCGGGATGGGCGGGTCCGCGATCTCCGGCGACGTGCTGGCCGCCCTCGCCGCCCCACGGCTGAGGTTCCCCGTGCAGGTGGTGCGCGGCACCGAGCTCCCGGAGTTCTGCGGGATCCACACGCTGGTCGTCGCCTCGTCGTACTCGGGCACCACGGCGGAGACGCTGGCCTCGTTCGAGGAGGCCGTCCGCCGCGGGTGCCGGCTCCTCGCGATCACCTCGGGCGGCGAGCTCGCCCGCCGTGCCGACGAGCTCGCGATCGGCCGGGTCCCCGTCCCCACGGGCTACATGCCGCGCGCGGCGTTCGGGTACCTGACGCTCGGGGTGCTCGGCGCGCTCGAAGCGATGGGCGTCGTCCCCGCGGTGGAGGACGATCTCGACGAGGCGGTCTCGGAGATGGGGACCGTCATCGAACGAGCCGGTCCGGATGCTCCGTCGTCGGAGAACCCGGCCAAGGATCTCGCGCGGGCGATCGGCGACCGGATCCCGGTCGTCTGGGGTGCCGAGGGGATCGGCTCGGTCGCCGCGACGCGGTGGAAGACGCAGTTCAACGAGAACGCCAAGGTGCCCTCGTTCGCGTCCGCGATCCCTGAGCTCGACCACAACGAGGTCGTCGGGTGGTCGGAGGGTCGTGGGGAGCCGTTCGCGCTCATCGCGCTCCGGCACGACGGCGAGTCCGCAGACGTCGCGGCGCGGTTCCCGCTGTCCGTCGAGATCGTTAGGCGCTCGGGCGCCCTCGTGCGCGAGGTCCACGGGCAGGGCCGTTCGCCGCTCGCCCGCCTCCTGACGTTGGTCGTCCTCGGCGACCTCGTGTCGACCTACGTGGGGATCGCGCGGGGCGTGGACCCCTCGCCGATCGAGGCGATCGCCGGTTTGAAGCGCGCCCTGGCGGAGGCATGACGGAGGTCCGGCCGGTCCCGTCGCCCGGGGACGGGATCCCCGAGCAGATCGCGGACGCGATCCACGAGCGGACCGCCCTGCAGCCGGTCGCCGGCGTGGTCCTCGGGTCGGGGTTGTCCGACGCCGTGGAGGCGGTGCGATCGGCATCCGGTGACGGGGGGATCGAGATCGCGTACGCGGACCTGCCGGGTTTCCCGCCGCCGTCGGTCGCCGGACACGCCGGTCGACTGTGGATCGGGGAGGTCGACGGTCGCGCGCTCGCCGTGTTCCAGGGCCGCGTGCATTACTACGAGGGACACGGCATGGCGATGGCGTCCCTCACGTCGCGTCTTTCCGCCGAGCTCGGTGCTCGCACGATGGTCCTCACGGCCGCGGCGGGAGCGTTGGACCCTTCGATCCCGGCCGGATCCCTGGTGGTGCTCCGCGACCACCTGAACCTGATGGGGATGAACCCGTTGCTCGGCTGGCGGATGCCCGACGGCTCGCCGGCGTTCGTCGACGTCTCCGACGTGTACGATCCCGAGCTCGCCGAGGCGGCGCTCGCATCCGCCCGGGCCGATCTCGCCGAACGAGGGAACTCGCACGTCCGCGAAGGCGTCTACGCGGCGCTCTCCGGCCCGTCCTACGAGACGCCGGCCGAGACGCGGATGCTGAACGGGCTCGGAGCGACAGTCGTCGGGATGTCGACCGTTCCCGAGGCGGTCGCCGCCCGGGCGCTCGGCATGCGCGTGCTCGGGGTCGCGTTCGCCACGAACGCGGCCGGCGTCGAGATCTCCCACGAGGAGGTCCTGGCGGCCTCGAAGGCGGCCGCGGGCACGGTCGGCAGGGTGATCGTGGATCTGATGGAGCGTTTCTGACACGACGATGATGAGGGGAGCCACATGGACTGCGACGTGAAGGACCTGGGCCTGATCCCGGTCGGCCGAGAGCGGATCGACTGGGCCGCCGCCGAGATGGGCGTGCTCGCGTTGATCCGCGACCGCTTCGAGAAGGAGCGTCCGCTCGACGGGATCCGGATCGCCGCGTGCCTGCACGTGACGACCGAGACCGCGAACCTCATGGAGACGCTGAAAGCCGGGGGCGCGGAGGTCGCGCTGTGCGCCTCGAACCCGCTCTCGACGCAGGACGACGTCGCGGCCGCCCTGTGCGAGGAGACCGGCGTGTACGTGTACGCGATCAAGGGCGAGGACCACGAGACGTACTACCGGCACATCAACTCGGTGCTGGACCATCGGCCGCACATCACGATGGACGACGGCGCGGATCTGGTCAGCCTGTTGCACAAGGAGCGACTCGACCAGATCGATGAGGTGATCGGCGGCACCGAGGAAACGACCACCGGCGTGATCCGCATGCGCGCGATGGCGAAGGAGGGCGCGTTGCGGTACCCGATCGTGTCCGTGAACGACGCCGACACGAAGCACCTGTTCGACAACCGGTTCGGCACGGGGCAGTCGACGATCGACGCGATCATGCGCTCGACCAACCTCCTGCTCGCCGGGCGCACGGTGGTCGTCGCGGGGTATGGCATGTGCGGTCGCGGCGTCGCGTCCCGCGCCAGGGGCATGGGGGCGCAGGTCGTGGTGACCGAGGTCGACCCGCTCCCGGCGCTCGAGGCCGCGATGGAGGGCTACCGCGTCATGCCGCTGCGAGACGCTGCTCGGATCGGCGACGTGTTCGTGACGGTCACCGGCGACACGTCGGTGATCCGGCGCGAGCACCTCGAGGTGATGAAGGACGGCGCGGTGCTCGCCAACGCCGGCCATTTCGACGTCGAGATCGACAAGCCGGCGCTCGCCGAGATGGCATCCGGTGGCGTTCGACGGCTCCGTGGGTTCGTCGACGAGTACACGTTGGGTGACGGGCGCCGGCTCCACCTGCTCGGGGAGGGTCGCCTGGTCAACCTCGCCGCCGCCGAGGGACACCCGGCGGCGGTCATGGACATGTCGTTCGCGAACCAGGCGCTGTCGGCGGAATGGATCGTGAAGTCGCGCGGGAGCCTCGATCCCGGCGTCTATCCGGTTCCTCGTGAGATCGACGCCGAGGTCGCGCGCCTGAAGCTCCAGGCGATGCACGTCGAGATCGACCACCTCACGGACGAGCAGGAGGCGTACCTGCGCTCGTGGGAGCACGGGACCTGACAGCGGTGGACGCGCCGATCTCGGTCCGCGCTCGGTTCGAGCAGTTCCCGGCGACGGTCAAAGGCGCGTTCATCTTCCGCGGTGAGGACGCCGATCCCCACCAGGTCGTCGTCAACGGGGCTCGGGTCTCGGCGGTGGGGAGCGGCGACTCGAGCCCGGTCCCGCTGTCTCCGGTCACGTTGGACGTCGTTCCGCACCGGGATGTCTTCGTGCCGTTCGAGTTCCCGGTCACCGAGCTCGAACCGGGCTGGTACACGCTCGTGTGCGACCTCGAGGTCGACGGGGTGCCGGCGACGTACGACGGCGGCAGCCGCTTCTCCGTGGCCTGGCCGAGGGCCACGGTCCGCCGCGGAGCGGTCAAGGTGGACGAGCGCGTTCGCGTCGGCGATGTCACCGTCGGCGTTCAGCAGATCGACTGCTCGGGCGATTCGATCCGCGTCCAGTTGACCGTCGAGCCCGCGGCCGACGTCACGGTCAAGCTCGCCGCCGACGGGCGCCGGCTCCAGGTCCTCGAGCTCGAGCTCGACGAGGACACGGGCCGGGGGCGCGTCACGGCGTATCCGTTGCTCCGTTCGGACGAGTTGCTTCGGATCGGGCTGAAGGCCCGTGGTCGAGGCGGCGAGGCGTCGATCGACGTCCCGCTGGACTGAGATCGACGCTCCGGCCGACGTTCGGTCCCGAGATGTCGGTGGCCGGCACTAGGGTCCTCGGGTGTTCGGGCCGTTGCTCGATGCGCTGTTCCCGATGCGCTGTGCGGGGTGCGGTCGCGGTCCCTGGCCGTTCTGTCCGGAGTGCGTCGGCCAGATCGTGGCGCTGTCGCCGCCGTGGTGCCGGCGGTGCGGAGCGCCGGCCTCCGGCTCGCCGTCGTCGTGTCGCGACTGCCCGCCGCCCTCGGTCGCGGTCAGCCGTGCGCCGTTCGCGTTCGACGGTCCCGTCCGCAGGGCCGTCCACCGGCTGAAGTTCGGGGGCTGGCGACCCGTCGCGGACGCGCTCGCGCTCGCGATGGTCGACGCGTGGGACGAGGCCCCCTGGGGCCGGCCGGACTCGGTCACCTGGGTCCCGCTTTCCAGGCGGCGGCTCGCGAGCCGGGGCTACGACCAGGCGAAGGCGCTCGCGTCGGCGGTGGCCCCTCGGCTGGAGGTGCCGGCCGTGCGGCTCCTCCGCCGCGTCGGAGACGCCGGTCCCCAGGCTCGGCGGGGCGGCGCGGAGCGCCGACAGGCCATGCAAGGGGTCTTCGCCGCCGCCGGACAGGCCTCCGGCCGGATCCTGGTGATCGACGACGTGTTGACCACCGGCGCGACGGCCTCCGCGTGCGCCGAGGCGCTTCGATCGGCCGGCGCCTCCGACGTCGCCCTGCTGACGGCGGCCCGATCGGTCTCGTCGGCTCGGACGCTCGGGGGTTCGGCCTATACTCGCGGAGGGCTCGCGTCCGGGTCTGTGGTTGCCCCGGGGAACGTCTCCCCGGCAGTCGATGCCAGCCGCGGGCGAAGCGACCCACGTAAGCCGACCCTTGGTCGGTGAGCATGGCGCGGTTTAGATGTAAGTCCTGCCTCGGCGGGGGAGACCTCGCAGGGAGAGGGTGCGAAGCCGGCCGCGAGGCCGGCGATCATCCCGGCAGGCGGGTGTGGGGACAAAGACCAGGTCAGCCGGACGCGGGCCCAACGCGATCGGCCGGCGGCGGCCCGGAGGGCGGATGGAGCTGGTCCTGAAGGGACGCGGAGCCCGCGTCCCGAAGAGCCTGCGCATGGTCACCGAACACAAGCTGTCGCGACTCGAGCGCCTCGAACCCCAGCTCACGCGGGTCGAGGTCGCGGTCGTCACGGAACGGAACCCACGGCAGGGCGGGATGCACCGGATCGAGGCCGTCGCCGCCACGCCGCGCAAGACCTTTCGCGCCCATGCCGACGATCGCAGCGTCGAGTCCGCGCTCGACGCGGTCGCCGAACGGCTCGAGCGGCAGATCCGCGACCATCACGAGCGACGCCGGGCTCGACTGATCGCCGGGGCGAGTCGCGTAAAATCCGCGCAGATCCCGCCGGTCACGCCCGACGAAGGAGACGCCGAGTGAGCGACACGAACGAGGCTGGAGGTTCCGAACGGCTTCGCGTGCTGGTCTGCGACGACCACGCGCTGTTCCGCCGCGGGCTGCAGATGGTGCTGGAGGAGGAGCCGGACCTCGAGCTCGTGGGCGAGGCGGCCGACGGGGCCGAGGTGGTAGTGCGGGCGCAGGAGCTGATGCCGGACGTGATCCTCATGGACGTCCGGATGCCGAAGAAGTCGGGGATCGAGGCGGCGGGGGAGATCAAGGAGTCGCTGCCGCACGTCAAGATCCTCATGCTGACGATCAGCGACGAGGAGGCGGACCTCTACGAGGCGATCAAGGCGGGCGCGTCCGGCTACCTGCTGAAGGAGATCCCGATCGAGGAGGTGGCGGACGCGATCCGCTCGGTCTGGGCGGGGCAGTCGCGCATCAGCCCGTCGATGGCGAGCAAGCTCCTGACGGAGTTCGCCGCGATGAGCAAGGCGACGGAGGAGAAGCCGCCGATGCCGTCGCCGCGGCTCACCGATCGCGAGATGGAGGTTCTGCGGCTCGTGGCGCAGGGTCTCAACAACCGGGACATCGCGGGCAAGCTGTTCATCTCGGAGAACACGGTCAAGAACCACATCCGGAACATCCTCGAGAAGCTCCATCTGCATTCGCGCATGGAGGCCGTCGTGTACGCCGTGCGCGAGAAGATGATCGAGATCACCTGAGACACCCCGGAATCGGTCGCCCGCGATGACGATGGACCACGCACCCACGACGACGCCGACGGACGAGCGCGCCCGCCTCGTCCGTCGCAACACGATCCTGCTCGCGTGCTGTCAGGGGTTCGCGGCGATCACGTTCCCCGTGTTGTTGATCGTCGGCAGCGTGGCGATCGTCGACATCACCGGGCGAGACAGCTCGGCCGGTGTCATGAACGGCGTGTACTTCCTGTCGGCGGCCGGGGGCGCCTTCCTGTTCGGCCGCGCGATGGACCGGTTCGGACGGCGCCCCGGGCTGGTCGGCTCCTACCTGCTCCTGGCGACGGCGGGCGTCGTGTGCGCGCTCGGGACGGCGGCGGGCTCGTTCCCGATCCTGCTGATGGGCGCGGTGACCTTCGGCGCCGGGTTCAGCGGGGCGAACCTGGCGCGAGCCGCCGTCGCGGACATGTACGAGCCCGAGCATCGGGGTCGAGCCGTGGGCATCGTGCTCGCGGTGAGCACGATCGGCGCGGTGGGCAGCCCCTTCCTCATCGCGTTCGTCAGGAGCTGGGCCGAGGGCACCTCGTACGACCCCGAGGTGGTTCCCTGGATCATCGTGCCCGTGGTGGCCCTGGGCGCGATGGTGTGCGCGCTCGTGCTGCGGCCCGACCCCCGCGACCTCGCGGTCACGAGGGTCGGCCTCCGCCCCGCCGGCCACGCGCGCTCGCCGTCGCAGCTGCTCGCGATCCCGATGTTCCGAACGGCCGTCGTGGCGGCGGCCATCGGCCAGATGGCCATGGTGGCCGTCATGGGCGTCACGCCCGTCGCTCTCCACCACCACGACACGAGCACCACCGTGATCTCGACCGTCATCAGCCTCCACATCGCCGGGATGTGGGCTCTCTCACCGTTCATCGGATGGTTCCTCGATCGCTACGGCCGCCGGCCGGGACTCCTGGCCGGGGGAGCGATCAGCATCGTGGGATGCCTCCTGGCGGCCACGGACTCGAACGCCTTCCTCGTGGCGACGGGGTTGTTCGCCATCGGTCTGGGGTGGTCGGCGACGTTCCTCGGGGCGACGGCGCTGATCAGCGATCTCACCGAGCCCTCCGAGCGGGGAGCGGCGCTGGGGTTCAACGACCTCCTGGTCAGCCTGAGCTCGGCGGTCGCGGGGTTCGCCGGCGGGTTCGTCTTCGAGGGCGCCGGTTTCCGGGTGCTCGGCTTCGCCGTCGCGACACTCGTCCTGGTCGTGATGGTCGCGGTCCTTCGAGCGCGCGAACCGGTCCCGGCGGTCGCGAGCGAACGCTGACACGGCGAACCCGGGCGCCGCGGGGTTCGCGGAGGCGGCCGGTACCATGGAGGCCCGAAGGGGTGGGTCGGGCTCAGAAGGAATCCGTATGGTCATCCAGAAGCTCGGTGAGATCGGCGAGGGCCGGAAGCGGAAGGAGCTCGAGCGCCACGTCGGTCTCGTGAACACGTTCGAGCCCGAGATCGAGGAGCTCTCCGACCCGGAGCTCGCCGACAAGACGGCGGAGTTCCGACGTCGGATCGCGGACGGCGAGACGCTCGACGACCTCATGCCGGAGGCGTTCGCGAGCGTTCGCGAGGCCGCGCGCCGCTCGATCGGACAGCGCCACTTCGACGTCCAGGTGATGGGCGCCATCTCGCTGCACCAGGGCAAGATCGCCGAGATGAAGACGGGTGAGGGCAAGACCCTCACCTCGACGATGCCGGCGTACCTGAACGCGCTCGCGGGCGGCGGCGTCCACATCGTCACCGTGAACGACTACCTGGCCAAGCGGGACTCGGAGTGGATGGGGCCGATCTACCGGGCGCTCGGGGTCTCGGTCGGGCTGATCCAGGCGCAGATGTCGCCGGCGGACCGACGGCCGGCGTACGCCGCCGACCTCACGTACGGCACCAACAACGAGTTCGGGTTCGACTACCTGCGCGACAACATGGCCATGCGGCCCGAGGACATGGTCCAGCGCGGCCATGCGTACGGCATCGTGGACGAGGTCGACTCGATCCTGATCGACGAGGCCCGCACGCCGCTCATCATCAGCGGCATGGTGGCCGACAGCGCGAAGTGGTACCAGACGTTCGCGCGGATCGCGCCGCGGCTGAAGCGCGACGACGACTACGAGGTCGACGAAGCGAAGAAGACGATCGCGGTGACGGAGTCGGGGGTCTCCAAGGTCGAGGAGGCCCTCGGCATCGACAACCTGTACGAGCACGTGCACACGCCGCTCGTGCACCACCTGCAGAACGCGCTCCGAGCGAAGGAGCACTACCACCGCGACGTCGAGTACCTCGTGGCGAACGGCGAGGTCAAGATCGTCGACGAGTTCACCGGGCGCGTGCTCGAGGGACGCCGGTACTCCGAGGGCCTCCACCAGGCGATCGAGGCCAAGGAGGGCGTCCGGATCAAGGAGGAGAACCAGACCCTCGCGACGATCACGATCCAGAACTACTTCAAGATGTACGACAAGCTCGCCGGCATGACCGGAACGGCGAAGACCCAGCTCACCGAGTTCCAGTCCGTCTACTCCCTCGACGTGGCGGAGATCCCGACGAACCGCGAGATGATCCGCGCCGACGGGCAGGACCTCATCTACAAGACCGAGGACGAGAAGTGGGGGGCGGTCGCCGACGACATCGCCGAGCGGAACGAGCAGGGCCAGCCGATCCTCGTCGGCACGGTCTCCATCGAGAAGTCGGAGAAGCTCTCGACGCTGCTGAACCGCCGTGGGATCCAGCACAACGTCCTGAACGCGAAGAACCACGAGAAGGAAGCGATGATCGTGGCGCAGGCCGGCCGTCTCGGGTCGGTCACGGTCGCGACCAACATGGCCGGCCGAGGCGTCGACATCCTGCTCGGCGGCAACCCCGAGTACCTCGCGCGGCAGGAGATGGCCGCTCGGGACTGGGACAACGACCGCTACCTCCTGTTCGAGATGGAGCCGGAGGAGCAGGCCGAGTACGAGTCCGAGTACGAGCCGATCTACCGCAAGCTCAAGCAGCAGACCGACACCGAGCACGAGGAGGTCGTCGGGGTCGGCGGGCTGTACGTCCTCGGCACCGAGCGCCACGAGTCGCGGCGGATCGACAACCAGCTCCGCGGGCGTTCGGGCCGGCAGGGGGACCCGGGCGAATCGCTGTTCTACCTCTCGCTCGAGGACGACCTCATGCGGATGTTCGCCTCGGACCGGATCGGCTCGATCATGGAGCGGCTGAAGTGGCCCGACGACGAGCCGATCACCGCGAAGATGGTCACCAAGGCCGTGGAGAACGCGCAGCGCCAGATCGAGGAGCTCAACTTCGAGCGCCGCAAGAACGTCCTGAAGTACGACGACGTGATGAACACGCAGCGGCAGGTCATCTACGAGGAGCGTCAGCAACTGCTCTCGGGAGAGGACTTCAAGGACCAGGCGCTGCGGATGGTGGACGAGGTCGCCAGGCGGTCGGTCCACGAGCTCGCGCCCGACGAGGTCTTCAACGAGGAGTGGGATCTCGATCTCGTCCTGGCCGGCCTTTCCGAGGTGTTCCCGACGTCGATCACCAGGGACGAGCTCGAGGAGATGGTGAGCAGCGCGGAGCTCGAGCAGCGTGCGGTGGAGGACGCGCTCGAGCGGTACGAGGAGAAGGAGCAGGCGCTCGGCTCGCAGACGATGCGCGAGCTCGAGCGACTGGTCCTGCTGAACATCACCGACACGAAGTGGCGCGAGCACCTCTACGAGATGGACTACCTGCAGGAGGGCATCCACCTTCGCGCGTACGGCCAGAAGGACCCGCTGACGGAGTATCGGCGGGAGGCCCACCTGATGTTCGAGGAGCTCACGGAGGCGATCCAGTCGGAGTTCGTCCGGTACATCTACCGGGTCCAGCTGGTTCGACAGGACGAACCCGGACGGCCGCGACCGCAGCGGGTGCAGACGTCGCACGGCGAGGAGGCCGAAGCGAACCCGGGCGCCTCACCGCAGGCCAAGAGCGGGAAGGTTCCGCGGAACGCGCCGTGTCCCTGCGGGAGCGGCAAGAAGTACAAGAAGTGCCACGGCGCCGTGGCGTAACGGCCGGCCGGCGAGGAAGGACGTGGAAGGGGCCGGCCCGTCGGGCCGGCCCCTTCGCGTGCGGAGAGGGGGTCACCTCACCGGCACTGTCCACACTCCGTTCCGTTCACCACGACCGGCTCGTTCTGCACCTGGACCGGCCCGTAGTCCTTGACCGGCTCCGGGCTCGTGCCGCCGGCGGGAGCGTTGCCCGTCAGCGCGAGGCTGAGGATGACCGCCGCGGCCGCCATGAGGACCACGGCCGCCACCGCGAACCAGGCCTTGGTCAGATATCCCCGCTCGATCGGGAGAGCTGCGCCCCTGGTCGCCATGCGATCCCTCCTCGCTTCGATGACATCGGCAACGCTAGAGCGTCGCTGTCGCCGAATCGGTGGCGCCGAGCACGGTGTGGCGGTGACGGCCGACACATCACGAGATCATGAGAACGCCCCGGCTCCTGACCGGAGCCGGGGCGTCTGCGAAAGGCCGCGTTCAGGCCAGCTGATGCCTGTGGCGCTCGAGCTCGATGCGGTAGCGCTCCGTCCGGGTGAGCACGTCCGCGGTCACACCCAGCGCGACGCCGCCGCGGAGCTCGGTCGGGGTGTTGCCGGCCGTCCCGCTGGCGGGCGAGCCGACAGCGTCCGCGAAGCCGCCGCGGAGCTCGGTCGGGGTGTTCCCGAGGGTCCCGCTCACGACGGCCTGTCGGGAGCTCTCGACATCACGATCCTGGCCGATCGAGATCGCGACGATCGCGCCGGTCACCACGATCAGCGCGACAAGCGCGCCGACCGGCCATAGTGAACGCCTGGCGGCCCTCGGCTGAAGCGTTCCGATCCCGGTGCTCGTGCTCATCGTCTCCTCCTTCCGTGTCTCGTCGCGACCGTAGGCGGACGGGCGTCGTCGGTCGGTGGCGCCGCGCACGCACCCGAGGTGCCCACGGTCACATGCGCCAGACCGCGTCGGCTAGGCTGCGGGGCCGGAGGAGGTGCGGGTGGGGGACCGGACGCGCCGGGGCGACGAGATGCGGCCGATCACGGCGCTGTTCGCCGACATCGTGGGTTCGACGGGCCTCGGCGAGCGGCTCGGTCCCGACGAGGTGAAGGCGCTCGTCGGCGAGTGCGTGACCCGCATGAGCCGCGCCGTGGAGGAGTTCGGCGGGGTGATCCAGGCGTACATGGGTGACGGCATCTGCGCCTACTTCGGGATCCCGGCCGCGCACGAGGACGATCCCGAGCGCGCCGCTCGCGCCGCCCTTCGGATCATCGGCGTCGCCTCCGGCTACGCGGCCGAGGTCGAGGACGCGTGGGGCATCCAGGGGTTCAACGTCCGCGTGGGGTTGAACAGCGGACCCGCCGCGGTCGGTGTCGTAGGCGGCGAGGACGAACAGACGGTGGCCCTCGGCGACACGACGAACGTGGCCGCGCGGCTCCAGGGCGCGGCTGAGCCCGGGACGATCGCGATCGGGCCGGGCACGGCCTCGCGCCTCGCCGAACGCTTCGTGCTCGAGCCCCTCGGCGAGGTCGCCGTCAAGGGGCGGTCCGAGCCCGTCATCGCGTCAACCCTCGTCGGCTCGCGACCGGCTGCCGAGCCTCCGCCCCGCACGCCACTGTTCGGACGCGACGCGGAGCTCGCGCGGCTCGAGGCGTCCGTCGTCGACCTTCGTTCGGGCCGCGGGCAGGTCCTCCTCGTTGTCGGCGACGCCGGGTTGGGGAAGACCCGGACGCTGGCCGAACTCCGCGCGCTCTCGGGTGAGGACGCGATGTGGCTGGAGGGGCGGTGCCTGTCCTACGGAGCTGGATCACCGTACGGGCCCTTCGTCGAGCTGCTCCGGACATGGCTCGGCGCCGAGGAGGGCGACGCGGAGCTCGCGGTCCGAACGAAGCTCCGAGCGCGAGCCGGGGCACTCTTCGGTGGTTCGCAGGGGGGCGTGCTGCCGTATCTCGGCCTCATGCTCTCCGTCCGCCTGGATCCCGCCGACGAGCGGGAGCTGTTATCGCTGTCAGCGGACGAGCTCTCCGCGAAGATCCAGGATGCGTTCGTCGCGTGGGCCGAAGCCCTGGCCTCGACCCGGCCGCTCGTCCTCGCGGTCGACGACCTGCACTGGGCGGACACGACGACGCGCCAGCTGGCCGAGCGCCTGCTCGCGCTCACCGACCGATCGGCCATGATGCTCGCGGTCGCGCTTCGGCCCGACACCGCCTCGGAGGGATGGACGTTCCGGCTGGCCGCGCAGACCGGCTTCGCGCATCGCGTGGCCGAACTACCGCTCCTACCGCTCCCGCCCGAGGCCTCCCGGTCACTGATCGACGCGCTGGTTCCGTCCGGCCTCGTGACCGAGCCCATCACGGAGGAGCTGGTGGTCAAGGCCGAGGGCAACCCGCTCTACATCGAGGAGCTGCTGCGCGCGCTGCTCGAGGCCGGCGGCGACCGGCGGCGAACGTGGACGATCACCCCGGCGACGGCGGCCGAGCTGCCACCGGCGCTCGAGGCGCTGCTCGTCGCACGGATCGACCGGCTCGAGCCCGGAGCCCGGCGGCTCGCGCAGGTGGCGGCCGTGGTGGGCCGGGAGTTCCCGGTGTCGGTCGCCGCGGCCGTCGCGGGGACCGAGGACGCCGACCGCGACGTGGCGGAGCTGCTTCGCGCCGAGATCGTTCGCGAGCTCCAACGGTTCCCCGAGCTCGAGTGCACCTTCCGACACGGCCTGCTCCAGGAGGCGGCACTGTCCACCCTCACCCCGGGGTCGCAGCGGGAGCTGTACGGACTGGTCGGCCACGCGATGGAGGCTCGACTTGCCGATCAGGGGGACGAGCGCCTCGAGCAGCTCGCCTTCTACTTCTACCGGAGCGACGAGACCGACAAGGCGCTCGACTACCTCGACCGCGCCGCCGAGCATGCCGTCACGGTCGAGGCGCCAGCCCGCGCGGAGCAACTCTGGAACCGTGCCCGCCGGCTCGCCGAGAAGGCCGGTGACCCCGAGCGCCTCGAGGGGATCGACGCGCAGCTCGAATGGCTGAAGCGGCGCTCGACGGGCGAGATGCCGAAGCCCGTCCCCTGAACCGAGCGACCTACGATCTCGGTGAGCCACCTCCGGCGGCGAACGAGATCAGGTGGGCGTACGCGGTCGCGGTCGGCGGCCGCTTGTCCGGCTCCTTCGCGAGCGCCTGGAGGATCGCCCACGAGAGTCCCTCGGGTGCATCGGGCCGGTTGGCGCACGGATCGGGTGGCTCCTGGTTGAGATGCGCGCTCGCGAGCTCGAACATCGACGTGTCCGCGAACGGCGTGCGGCCGGCGGTGCATTCGTACGCGAGACATCCGAGCGCGTAGATGTCGGAGGCCGCCGTGGCCGCCGATCCACGGAGCATCTCGGGGGCGAGGTAGTCGAGCGTTCCCATGACCATGCCCGGCTTCGTGAGCACCGTGTACGCGCGCCCCTTCGCGAGTCCGAAGTCGGTGAGGTTGGCCGAGCCCGTCGCGTCGATGATCACGTTCGACGGCTTGACGTCGCGGTGCACGATGCCGGCGGCGTGCAGCGCGTCGAGGCCGGACGCGACGTGCGCGACGACGCGCACGACGTCCTCGAGGGGCATGCGGCCCGTCCTTCGCCAAGCGATCCTCGAGCGTGCGACCCTGGACGTACGCGACCGCGAGGTACGGACGACCGTCGACTTCGCCCGCGTCGGTGATCGGGACCAGATGTTTGTGTCGGACCTCACCGGCGGCCCGAGCCTCGTGGACGAAGCGACGTCTGAACGTCGTCGTCGCCGGAGAGCTCGGCGCGCAGGACCTTGAGGGCGACCTCGTCGCCCTCGGGTTCGCGCACGGCGCGGAAGACCACCCCCATCCCGCCTTCGCCGAGGCGCTCCTCGAGACGGTAGGCGCCGAGGCGATCACCCGACCCCAGGTCGGCCACGGCGTGAGGATATCCGCGTAGCCCGCCGGAGCCTATGACTCGGCCGGCCTGGGGTGTAGAAGAGCATCATGCCCGAGGACACGAGGGTCGGGACCGAGCTCGCCGGCTACCGGATCGAGGGAGTGATCGGGCGGGGCGGCATGAGCGTGGTCTACCTCGCCGAACACGCCCGGCTGGAACGCAACGTCGCGTTGAAGGTCCTCTCGCCGGAGCTCTCCGGGAGCCAGCGGTTCCGCGATCGATTCCTCCGCGAATCGAAGCTCGCCGCCTCGATCGACCATCCCAACATCGTGCCGATCTACGACGCGGACGAGGCCGAGGGCGTCCTGTACATCGCGATGCGGTACGTGGAGGGGTCGGATCTCAAGCAGGCGATCCGAGGCGAGGGCCGGCTCGAACCGCAGCGCGTGTCGGCGATCCTCGATCAGGTGGCGAGCGCTCTCGATGCCGCCCACGCCCGAGGACTCGTCCATCGCGACGTGAAGCCCGCGAACGTCCTGCTCACTCACGACGACCACGTGTACGTCTCGGACTTCGGGCTCACGAAGCGAGCCGTGTCGGTCAGTGGACTCACGGAGACCGGCCAGTTCGTCGGGACGATCGATTACGTCGCGCCCGAGCAGATCAAGGGCGATCCCGTCGACCACCGGGCCGACGTGTACTCGCTCGGGTGCCTGCTGTTCGAGTCTCTGACCGGACACGCGCCCTACCCCCGTGACATCGAGGTGGGCGTGCTGTGGGCGCACGTCGAGACCCCGCCGCCGTCGCTCTCGGAGGAGCGTCCCGACCTCCCTGCCGAGGTCGACGACGTCGTGGCCCTCGCGATGGCGAAGGATCCGGGCGAGCGCACGGCCGCGGCAGGCGATGTTGCCGCGGGGTTCCGATCTGCGATCGGGCTCGAGCCGGGGCGGGTGGCCTTGCCCCGCCGGAAGCCCACGCCGAAGACCCGGCGCCGGAGAACCTTGATCGCCGCTGTTGTTGCGGCCGTCGCGCTACTGGCCGCTGCGGGGATCGTCCTTCTCACGCGGGGTGGCGGAGACGGCGACGTGTTGCCCGCCGCGAACTCGGTCGTGCGGATCGACGCGAGCACGAACGCGTTCGACGATGCGATACGCGTCGGTGATGACCCGACCGGAGTAGCGATCGGGGAGGACGGGGACGTCTGGGTGATCAATCAAGACGACTCGACGGTGAGCAGGATCGATCCGGAGACTGGTGAGCTTGCGACCACGGAGTCCACGCTCGGAAGGCCGACGGGGGTGGCGACTGGCGAGGGTGCCGTGTGGATCACGAACGGTTTCGGAGGCCAGTCCGGCCCTCAGGTCGTGACGGTCGATCCAACCGACGATTCCGTGGATATCGCCTTCCCGAGCGACGATGCGAAGGCCATCGTCGTCGCGTTCGGCGGGATTTGGCTCGCCGATGCCGAACGGGATCGCGTGCTCAGGTACGACCCGCGGGACTTGACCGCCGCCCCGCTCGAGATCCCGATGGACGACAGCGATACCGAGAGCTCGAGCCCGCGCTACCTCACCGTCGGGACGGACGCCGCCTCGGGCATCTGGGTCGTGAACGAGCTCGGGAACTCGGTCGTCCGCATCGACCCCGACACGAACGAGTTGGCCGGTAGGATCCAGGTCGAGTCGCCGACTGCCGTCGCGGCCGGCGACGGCGGCGTCTGGGTCACGAGCGAGGCGAACGACCAGGTGCAGCGCTTCGATCCGGTGGACGGTACGACCCTCGTCACCCTGGGAGCGGGCGACGGAATCCCCGACGGATCGACCGCTATCGTAGTCGGCGCCGCAGGCGTGTGGGTCGGGGGCGACCTGGAGCCGGTAGTCGTCCGGATCGATCCGACGACGAACCAGGTGGTCGATCGGCTGTCGATCGGCGGCATCGCCGGGGCGATGGCCGTCGCTCCCGAGGGAGACGTCTGGGTCACCGTCCGCGAGCAGGCGGTCTGAGTGGGAGGGTCGGTGCGGGCATCGAGGACGAAGGCCGCGGCGATCGTCGCGATGATCGTGGCCACGACCTGCACGTCGGGAGGCAACGGCGTCGAGTCGGCGCCGCAGGCGGATGCGAGTTCGCTCAGGGGCGGAACCCTGCGGCTCGCGGTCCCCGACTTCGGTACGTGGTTCATGTACGAATTCGGCCCAGCGCTGGATCCGCGGTCGGGGAACCCCGAACTCTTCCGGTGCTGCCTGACAAGGACGCTCTACTCGTACAACGGGAAGCCCGCGGAGGAGGGGGGCACCGAGGCCCTCCCGGACCTCGCGGTCGGGATGCCGCGGGTCTCGAGCGACGGCCTCACGTGGACGTTCCGGCTCCGATCGGGCCTCGTCTACGCGCCTCCCTTCGACGACACGCCGATCGTCTCGCGAGATATCGTCCGCGCGCTCGAGCGATCGGCACGACTCGGGACCTGTCCCGACGACGACTACTTCGCCCCCATCCGCGGCTGCCAGGAGTATGGATCGGGGGTTGCGGACTCGATCGTCGGGCTCGAGGCGCCAGACAGTCGGACGCTCGTGGTGCAGCTCGATGAGGTGACCGGCGACCTCGCATATCGCTTCTCGCTGCCGGCCTCGGCGCCCATCCCCGCCGGGGCGACCGACGGCCACGACGAGGACTACGAGCGGTTCGTGGTGGCGTCGGGACCGTACATGGTCGAGGGTGCCGATCGGATCGACTTCTCCGCTCCGCCGGACGAGCAAGTGCCCGCGTCGGGGTACATCCCGCCGGTCATCACCGGGCAAGCCATCGTCCCTACGCCGGGCTCGCTCGTGCTGGTCAGGAACGATGCTTGGGATCCGGCGACCGACCGGCTCAGATCGGCCTACCCCGACCGGATCGAGCTCACGCTGGGCGGGAACGATGCCGAGATCGCGGGCCTGGTGGACGCGGGCGAGCTCGACCTGGTGTTCACCTCATCCTCGCCGTTCGAGCAGGTCTCGCGGTATCGGGGCGACGCAGAGCTGGAGTCGCGCGTCTTCGACCATTCGAGCGACGTTTGGTTCGCTGTGACGCTCAACCCGGCCGTTCCGCCCTTCGACGACGTCCACGTCCGGCGGGCGGTGGCATTGTCGATCGACAGGTCGGCGCTCGTTGGGCTGCTCTCTCGGTCTCCAGACAGACCGTTCGGGTGGCATTCCGGGGAGGTCGCGACGCAGGCAGCACCCGACTCGATAGAGGGCGGACTTCTCGATGCTTTCGACCCGTACCCATACGACCCGGACCGGGCTCGGGAAGAGATGCGGATGTCCATCTACGACGACGACGACGACGGACGATGCGATGCGACGGCGTGCCGAGGCCTCGAGGCGCTCGTCCACGAGATCAACGCCACCCCGGAGCAGGCGCGCCTGGTCGCCGCCGGTCTGTCGCGCCTGGGGATCGACGTCGAGTTCCGGCCCCTCGAAGATCATCCCTTCCACGGGACCTTGTACGACCCTCGCACGCACACCCCAATGGCGATCGGGTACGCGTGGGGGAAAGGCATCCCGGTCGGATCCGACTGGTTCTCTCAGTTCCAGGCAGAGGCGATCGGAAGTTATAGCCCTTCATTTCTCGGCGCGAGCCCCGCACAGCTCCAGGGTTGGGGCTACACCCTCAAATCCGTCCCGAGCATCGACGACCGCGCCCAGCTGTGCCTCAGCCGCCGCGGGGTTGCGTATACGGAGTGTTGGGCCGAGCTCGACCAGTACCTCATGACCGAGGTCGTTACGTGGTTGCCCTATATGAGTCCCCTTCATGTGAAAGTGGTCTCGGAGCGTGTGGTCGAGTACTCGTTCGACCAAGCCAATTCGGAGCCGGCGCTGGATCAGATCGCGCTCGCTCCCGGCTCCGAGTAGCCGGCCTGCGGACCGGTACCATGCCATCACCATGAGCGAGCACACCGAACGGCTCGAGGACCTGACGAAGCGGATCGACGCCGCGAAGGAGTTCCTTTGACGTCGACGGCAAGCGCGCCACGCGCGACCGAGCTCGAGCAGCAGGCGTCCGACCCATCGCTCTGGGACGACCCCGTCCCGCGGTCAGCAGCTGACCACCTCGCTCGCGCGGCTCCGCGCCGAGCTCGATCGCTACGACGGCCTCGTCCGACGCCTCGAGGACGCGCGCGCGATGGACGAGCTCCTCGCGGACGAGTCCGACACGGAGATGGCGCCGACCTCGCTCGCGCGGTCGACGACCTCGAACGCGACGTCGAGAAGCTCGAGCTCGCCTCGCTGCTCGGCGGCGAGTACGACGGCAACGACGCGGTCGCCACGTTGCACGCGGGCGCCGGCGGCACCGAGTCGCAGGACTGGGCGGAGATGCTGCTCCGCATGTACCTGCGGTGGGCCGAACGCGAGGGGCTCGACGTCGAGGTGGACGAGATGCTCTACGGCGACGAGGCCGGCATCAAGAGCGTGACCTTCATCGTCCGCGGCACGAACGCGTACGGCCTGCTCTCGACGGAGCGAGGCGTCCACCGGCTCGTCCGCATCTCACCGTTCGACGCGCAGAAGCGGCGGCACACCTCGTTCGCGAACCTCGACGTGATCCCGCTGCTCGAGGAGACGGCGGACGAGGACATCGAGATCGATCCGAAGGATCTGCGGATCGACGTCTACCGTTCGACCGGTCCCGGAGGGCAATCGGTGAACACCACGGACTCGGCCGTGCGGATCACCCACCTGCCGAGCGGGATCACGGCCGCGTGCCAGAACGAACGGTCGCAGCTGCAGAACCGAGCGGTCGCGATGCGGATCCTGAAAGCCCGGCTCGCTGAGCGCATGCGGGAGGAACAACAGACGAAGCTCGAGAACCTGCGTGGCGAGCGGAAGGGGATCGACTTCGGTTCGCAGATCCGCTCGTACGTGCTCGCCCCGTATCGTCTGGTCAAGGATCACCGGACCGGGGTCGAGATCGGCGACGTCGACCGGGTCCTGGCCGGAGACTTCGACGAGTTCATCGAGGCGGAGCTCCGACGCCGCGCGGAGCCCGCCGGCGACACCTAACGAACCGCGTTCATCACCGTGAACCGGGCGAAGCCCTCCCGGCCGACGTCTGAGCCCGGCGACTCCGAACGAGGATCCACCCCAGGACCCCCAGGAACAGCAGCCACACGACGGCCGACCCCAGCAACCCCCGAGCGAGCGACGGCTCCCCATAGACGAGGCGGACCTCGTGCGTCCCGGCCGGCACCGCGACGCCCTGCAGGAGCAGGTCGGTCGGAAGGACCGGCGCGGGCCGGCCGTCGACCGTCGCCGACCACCCCTCGTCCCACGCGTTCCGAACGACGACGATCGACGGAACCGGGGCGTCGACCCGGACCACGATCTCCTCGGGTCTGCCCTCCGAGTACGACGCGCTGCCCGGCGAACCGCCGGGGACCGGCTCGATGCCCGGATCGGTCTCCACGACCGCGTTCGACGCGGGATCGAACCCCGCAGCCGTCACCACCTCGAGAGCCGCGACGGCGTCGGGAACCACGTCCCAGTCGGGCACCACGGACACCCGGGGTTGCGACCCCTCGATCTCGACGAGCCGGTAGGCCCCTTCGGTCTCGACCGTGCGGCCCGACAGTCCCGGGGGAAGCAGCCGGCCGTCTCGGAGCACGTCCCGGACGATCAGGTACCTGACACCGAGGAGCCGGAGTTCCTGGAGCGTGGGGACCTGGATGACCGACGCGTTGTAGAAGACCGGGAGCCGGTTGATCGCGCGGATGAGCGACCAGTACCGGGGGAGCTGGATCGGGGAGTACCCGAGCGTGTCGTGCAGCTCGAACAGGACCGAACGCCCGATGAGTAGGGCCGGCCAGTCGGACTCCTGCCGCGTGAACAGGTAGCCCTTGTTGAAGTACGCGTCGGGTGGGATCCACGCGAGGTACCGATCGTCCGGTGCGGCCCGCTCGAGCGCGCGCGCGATCGGGCCGGCCTCGAGGTACTCGTCGAGCTCGACGTCCGGCCAGCGCAGCGGCGGCGCGATGAGCGTCTTCTGGTCGAGGCTCTCGAGACCGATGAACGTGGTGCCGCCTCCGTACGCCGAGGACCAGAGGGCGCCGGCGACGAGCTCGAGCGCGAGGAGGACGCAGAGCGCGACGGGCGCCCATCGCATGCCCCGAGCGACCGTCCACACGATCGCGACCACGATGATCGAGCCGATCGCGATCAGCACGAATCGACCCGATCGCGCCCCTGCGACCAGCGGGAGGACGAGGAACAGCCCGACACCGATGGCCATCCACCGCATCGCCTCCGTGAACGAAGGACGACGATCGAGCAGCCACTGCACGCCGACGGCGCCAAGCACCGGCACGATCACGAACGGCAGGTACTTGAGTCGACCCGGGTTGTGCAGGTACACGTCGCCGAACGGCAGGGCGAGCACGAGGTCGCGGTACCAGCGGGAGCCGATGAGGAACGAGCTGGTGAGCAGGTACCCGCCGACGCCGACGGCAGCCATCGCGAACACGAGGGAGCGCCTCGCGGCGTCGCGGAACGCGATCGGCAGGAGCACGAGCATCGCCGCGCCGAGATACCCGCCCGGCGCCGAGGCGAACGCCAGCGGCCACGCCGCCCAGAGCCCGGTCGTGGGGATCGGGCGGTCCTGCGCGCCGGCGGCTCGCGGCAGGGTTCCCTCGAGGGCCCCGTACCCGTCGGCCAGGCTCGAACGCGCGAGGATCGAGAACCGAGGCACGAGGATCGCGAGGTTGGCGAGCGGCAGGAACACGACGAACGCCGACGACAGCAACAGCATCGACGGTCCCGAGCTGCGCCCGGCCCGAACCTCCCTGATCGCCCTTGCGACGACGTAGGCCACCACGAGCGCGGTCGCCATCACGAGACCGTGCGACAGGTGCGCGGACGCCACCTGTCCCCACGCGAACGCCGACAGCGCGAGCCATCCGAGCCGGCGCCATCCCTGCGCCGAGAAGTACCCCGCCGCCCCGACCAGGACGAATGGTGTCCACGCGAGCGTTCCCGAGAACGGCAGGCTGATCGCCACCACCGACGCCGAGATCCCCAGCGCGATGGAGAGCCCGCCCGCCGTCGCCGCCACCCGACCGAGACCCTCCTTGCGCAGGAACCAACGAAGACCGAGGCCGGCCAGGATCGGGTTCAGCACGATCAGCGCGCGGAGGCCGCCCCCGCACCCGAACAGCCACGACAGCGCCATGTTCGGCACGTAGAGCCAGCCGCTCTGGGGGTCGGCCGCGAACGGCGTCCCGATCAGCTCGAAGGGGTTCCACATCGGCACCGACCCGTTTGCGATGGCGCGGCCCAATAGGCACGAGCGGGGGAGCCAGAAGGACAGGACGTCCGGGTGCTGATCGGTCAGGTTCGGCAGGAAGGCGATGCCGCGGAGCGCGACGAGCACACACGCGACGATGAGGGCCGGACCGGCGATCCACGAGAGCGCCCGTCGGGTCGTGGAGCGTTCGTCGTGCTCGGTGCTGGAGGCGGTGGCGCGTTCGGACCGCGTCGCCGTGTCCATCGCCCCAGGCTACCCGTGCGACCCGCTCCGGGGCTGAAGGGCGCCGTCTGCTAGACTCCGCGCCGGTTCGCGCCCGCAGACCACACACTGGATCCCAACATGATCAGTCTTCAGCATGTTTCGAAGGTCTACCGCAACGGCACCACCGCCCTCGAGGACGTCAACGTCGAGATCGAGAAGGGCGAGTTCGTGTTCATCGTCGGCCCGTCGGGATCCGGCAAGAGCACGGCCATCCGCCTCCTGCTGAAGGAGGAGGAGGCGACCAAGGGCGACATCTACGTCGCCGGGAAGAACCTGGCCAAGCTCACGACGTGGAAGGTGCCGCACCTACGCAGGAACATCGGCACGGTCTTCCAGGACTTCAAGTTGCTCCAGGACAAGACGGTGTTCGAGAACGTCGCGTTCGCGCTCGAGGTGATCGGCAAGCCCAAGCACGTGATCGACCAGCGGGTGTCCGAGATCCTCGAGCTGGTCGGGCTCGGCGACAAGCTCAACAACTTCCCGGACGAGCTCTCCGGAGGTGAGCAGCAGCGTGTGTCGATCGCGCGCGCCTGCGTCAACCGGCCGCTCGTGTTGCTCGCGGACGAGCCGACGGGGAACTTGGATCCCGCGACCTCGGTCGAGATCATGCGTCTGCTCGACAAGGTGAACCGGATCGGCACCACGGTCGTCATGGCGACGCACGACCAGGCGATCGTCGACGCGATGCGACGGCGCGTGATCGAGCTCGAGAAGGGCAAGGTCGTCCGCGACCAGGCCCGTGGGGTGTACGCGTAGTGGCGCGGTTCGAGTACCTGTTCAAAGAGACGACGTCGGGGCTGAGGCGGAACGGCCTCGTGGCGTTCGCCGCGATCTCCACGACGTTCATCGCCCTGCTGCTGTTCGGGCTGTCGTTGCTGATCAGCCGGCAGGTCAGCCTGATGATCGAGGCGACGACCGGCAACGTCGAGGTGGCGGTCTACCTCACCGACCCGGTGAACCCCGACACGGTCCGCTCGTTGACCGGGACGCTCTCCGAGCTCGCCGTGGTCGAGAACGTGGACTTCGAGAGCAAGCAGGAGGCGTGCGACCGGTTCAAGGAGCTGTTCGCGAACCAGCCGGCGCTCGTGAACAACGTCAACTGCGACGCGCTGCCCGCCTCGCTCCGCGTGAAGCTCGAGGATCCCGAGCAGTACGCGCAGGTCGAGGCCGTCCTGCAGGGCCAGCCCGGGATCGACCGGATCGTGGACCAGAGCGCGTTCCTGGACCGCCTGTTCGCCGTCACCCGGGTGTTCCGCGTGGGCGTGCTCCTGATCTCGTTCGTGATGCTGGTCTCGGCGGCGATCCTGATCGCGAACACCGTCCGCATGGGCCTGTTCGCCCGGCGCAAGGAGATCGGGATCATGAAGCTGGTCGGCGCGACGAACTGGCGCATCCGGATCCCGTTCCTGGTCGAGGGGCTGTTCGAGAGCCTGATCGGGGCGGCCGCGGCCATCCTCGTCTTATTCGGGCTCAAGGTGGCCTTCATCAACCCGCTGAACGAGTCGGTGCAGTTCGTCCCCTGGATCGTCAACTCCGACGTGATCGCGATCATCCCGTGGCTGCTGCTCGCCGCCGTGGTCGTGTCGCTCCTCGCATCCCTCGTCGGGATGCGCCGGTTCCTGGACGTCTGACCTCGGGCCGATGAGCCCGAAGGGCGATCCCGCCGGCCAGAAGACGGTCGTCTCCAACCGTCGCGCGCGGCACGACTACGAGATCCTCGAGCGGTTCGAGGCCGGGATCGTGCTCTCGGGCGCCGAGGTGAAGTCGCTCCGAGGGGGGCATGGGTCGATCGCCGAGGCGTTCGGCCGGGTCCGGGGCGGGGAGGTCTGGATCGAGGGGATGCACATCCCGCCCTACGAGCAGGCGATGGACAAGAGCCGGCAGGACCCGACCCGCGCGCGGAAGCTGCTCCTGCATCGGAAGGAGATCGAGCGGCTGATCGGCAAGACCGCCGAACGCGGCCTGGCGCTCGTGCCGCTCCGCGTGTACTTCACCCACGGGCTCGCGAAGATGGAGCTCGGGCTCGGGCGAGGCAGGCGGCAGTTCGAGAAGCGCCAGGCGATCGCCGAGCGCGAACACCGGCGCGAGATGGAGCGCGAGGCCGGCCGGCGTCGGTAGCGCCCGTATACTTGGTCGCACAACCGCATATGGGGGTGTACTGGCTTCGACCTGAGCGAGTACCGCTCGGGGGAAGCGGGCCGAGGTCCCCGGATGCCTCGATAAAAGCCGGGACCAATACAAGCGCCGATACTGACTACGCGCTCGCTGCCTAGGTAGCTAGGTAGCCGTCCCCTCCGGACCGCCTGCGACCGGAGGATGGGCGTCGTGAGCAGGCTCACGGAGGTGGCTCCGCCCGGGGGCCGCCACCGGACACCTCACCCGGGCTGGCCGAGAGGTCCTCCGCCGGCGGGAGCCTCGAGGCGAGATCTGACCGCCGGCTGCGCCCGGAGAAGTCCCGAACGGTCGCCCAGAGACAGGGGTTCGACTCCCCTCACCTCCACTTTCAGCGCCTTATTCGAACTGGCGCTTATTCGAACTCTGGCGAGAGAAGAGAGGCGCAATCGACGGAAGCGTCTGAAAACGCGTGTGAGAATGAGTGTTGCAGGCCGAGAAACCAGCAGGACGTCCCCAGCAGTCTATGCCGCGACGGTCGCGTACTTGGCGGCCCTTGGGACGACGTTCTTCGGCTTCTTCTCGAATCCGGAGGGTTGGTCGGCCGCATGGTTGCGGAACGCATCGTTCCTTTTCGATTGTCGGATGGGGTGGAGTGTCACGACCAAGACTCTGCCACTTGTTCTGACGCTCGTTGGATTCCTGGCGGTCGCATTCGTGAGGGGCCCCGCAGCGCGGGCAGCGCGCTGGGCTGCCCTTCCGACGACCGTGGCTATCGTGGTAATTGAGGCGACGACTTGGCCCGCTTCGGGATGCCCACCCGCATAAGCCAGACTCGTCAGCATTCGGCCCGGGCCGGCCGTCAGTCGAAGCCATGGTGATCAGGTCATGAGCCTGACCCGATGCCACCACGAGTTCGAACAACGTCCCCTTAGGTCCACGAGCGCTCACTCGTCGAACAGCGTGAGCGTTGTTGGGGGTGTGACCAGATCCTCGTATCGATGCAGGATCTCTTGGGCCCAGCGGACGGCATCCTCAGCCCGGATGCCACTCGGCTGTGGGCGAACCCAGAGTTCGAGATTCTCGATCCGGTTGTCATCCTTGACTCCGTTGCGGTGGTGCACCTGCTCATCTGGGAGCAGACACCGGCCGAGGTAGTCCTCCATAGCCAGGATGTGTTCGAAGACGTATCCGTACGTCCCGGCCCGAGGATGGTCGGGCACCCTGATCATGATGTATCCAGCGTGATGCTTCGTCCGCCCGCCGCGCCAGTTGCCGTTGAACTGCTTTCCATGCTCTCGACAGGTCCAGCAAGTCCTTGACTTAACTTGCTTGGCGCGTCCACAAGCGCAGCGATCCTTCGAGCGGCAGGCGGGACAGCGAATATGCCCGCTCGACGGCAGAAAGGCGCGCAAGCATGAAACGCACGTGCGCATCAGGTAAGGGTAGTCGATCGGTTGCCCTTGCTCCGTGACCTCCGTCACATCCACCCAAGACCGGGGATGAGTTCCGTGAACTCACCAAGTCTTCGAAGCGTCTGTCGTGCGGTGGTGGTGATCGACGGCGCGGAAGGCCGCGAGCCGAGGCCGGCCGTTACGAAGACTTTCGCCTGCTAGTCGGAGATCTCGGCCCTTGACCCCTCAGCACGGACCGTGACCACGTCACCGACGCGGATCCCCGCCACCCTCGCGACCACGACCGGCACCGCTCGGCCGTAGAGCTCGCGCGCCACGATCGCCCCGAGCGCGAGGATCGGGTCGGGTTCGGCGAGGACGATCGCCGCCGGCGCGGTCCCCGCCCGGACCGCCTCGGCGAGCACGCTCGAGGAGGAGCTCGAGCCGCGACCGCCGGCCATCACGAGGACGCGGCCGGCGACGTTCGCCCCGCGTTGCGGGTGCCGAACGTCGATCACCTCGCCGGTCGCCGGATCGACGCCGCCCCAGAACGAGAGCGGTTCGTCGAGCACGAGGACCTCGCCGCGGCCCTCCCCGGTGACGAGCGTGCGTGCCTCAGCCATCGGCCCACAGCACTTCGTCGAGGACGACCCGGCCGGCCACCGCCGAGCGCACGCATCCGTCGAGCCCGCCGATCACGACGTCCACGCCGATGTTGGCCGGCGCGTACCAGGCCCACTTGGCCGAGTCGGTCATCACGGGCCCGTCGACGACGCCCATGATCGGCGTCAGGTACGTGCAGGTGTCGGTGACGATCTCGACGCCGGCGGCGGTGAGGTCGGCGATCCATCCGCGGCGTTCGGCCTCCGCGAGCACGTTGCGCGCGGTGTTCACGAAGAACGGAACGGCGGCGCGTCGTCCCTCGAGCAACCGCGCGAGTCGTTCGAGCTCCGCGAGTGACGCGTGGGGAGTCCCGACGCTCACCGCGCCGAGCGCGACCTCGTCCGTCGTGACGAGCTCGTCGCGTGCAGCTCGCAACCGTTCGGTCGTGATCACGATCTCGACCGCGTCCTCGCCCCCGGTCGCCGCCTCGAGCGATCGCGCCTCCGGGGTGATCCCGACCGCGTGGAACATCGCGACCGAGCCCGACGACGCCGCCGCCGCGCCGATCGCCTTCAGGCGGTCCTCCGAGGTGTCGCGCGGCAGGCCCACGATCGCGGCGACGGAGGCACCGGTCTCCGTCCCGAGCAGATGGCCGAGCACGGGATAGAGCGCGTCCGAGGCGAGCAGGCGCGGAGGAACGCCGTCCAGCCGCAGCACGAGCCGGGCGCGACGTTCCGCGTCGACGTGGAGCCCGGCGAGCGGCACCCTGCCGGCGATCGCCGCGCAGATGTCGATGAAGTCGCCGTACCGGTTCGTCCGCGCCCCGAGGACCGAGTTGCAGAACACGATGGCGTTCGACTCGGCCCAGGCGACGTGCTCGCCGAACGCGGGCCGCTCGGGCAGCTGGTATGGCGCGCACGTCCAGGTGGGCCGGCAGCCCATCTCGACGTACAGGTCCATCTGCCGCCGGGCGTTCGCGACGATCTCCGCGTCGCCGCGGTAGCGCTCCGGGTGCAGGAGGTCCAGGTACCCGACGTTGAGCGTCGCCGGGACCGACACGTGTGCGCCGCCTGCGACGAGTCGTTCGGCGAACTCCAGCCCCGCGAGACCGTGATACAGGCATCCGTCCACGTGGGCGGAGCCGATGTCGATCAGGCGTTCGGCCCCCATGACGCCCGCCGTCTCGATGACGATCCGCGTCGCGAGCGCGGTGGCGTCACCGTGCGTGCCGGACAGCCGCGAGCGATCGAGATCCGTGAGCTCGACCGGCACGGCCGGTCCTCAGGCCTCCTTGGCAGCTCGTTCGAAGATCGGGAGGGCGCGCTCGACCATGTCGTCGTTCCCGGTGATCGAGATCCGGAACCGGCCGGGCATCTCGACCACGGCTCCGGGCAGCACGAAGACCTGCTCCGTAGCGAGTCGTTCGACGAACGCCACGTCGTCGGGGTCCGGGCTGGTCGGCAGGAGGTAGAAGGTCCCCTCGGGGGAGTGCAGGTCATAGCCGAACGAGCGGAGGGATTCCACCATGCGGTCCCGTCGGCCCTGGAGGGCCTTGATGTCGACGCTCATCGATTCGAGGTCCGCGATCGCACGTTGCAGGACGTTGCTCGGGGCGCCGTGTCCCCCATACGTCAGCTGCGCGAGCATCAGCGCCTCGCGCATCGGCTCACGGTCGGGCATCGTCGGCGGCAGGGCGACGTACCCGACGCGCTGTCCCGGCGTGAGGAGCTGTTTCGCGTACGTGTAGACGAGGAACGAGTACGGATAGAACTCGGTCGGGCTCGGGTACGCCCGGTCGTCGAACACGATGCGCGAGTACGCCTCGTCGGAGATCAGGTAGATCGGACGGCCGTGCCGTTCGGAGGCCGCGGTCAGGAGCTCGGCGAGTGCGTCGAGGGTCTCGGGCGGGTAGATCTTGCCACTCGGGTTGTTCGGAGAGTTCACGATGATCGCTGAGGTGCGCGGACCGATCGCCGCTTCGATGGCGTCCAGATCCAGGTCCCAGGACTCCTGGTCGACCCGGACGCGGACGGGCTCCGCCTCGCCGCCCAGGATGATGGCCTCGTAGAAGAACCACGGCGGCGAGAGGAAGACGACCTCGTCGCCGGGGTCGGTCACGGTGCGGATGCACAGGTTGAGCCCTGTGAACGCACCGTCGGTCATCAGGACGTCCTCGGTCTCGTACGGAACACCCCGGCGCTCGCGAAGACCCGCGGCGGCCGCCTCGCACGCGTACTCCTCGTTGAACTTGTACGCGTACCAGTCCTTGTCCTTCGGCACCGTCCAGCGTTGGAGCGACTCGACGTACTCGGGCAGTGCCATCTCCTGCGGGTTGCCGGCCACGAAGTCGCAGTTGTCCGGATCGGAAGGGTCGCGCGTCGCCCAGCCGCCTTCGGTGAAGAAGCGCGTCAGCGGCTCCTCGATCTCGCGGATCCGTCGCATGCTCGCCGAGAAGCGGTGCGTCATCGGTTCCTCCTGTGCGCGGGTGGGCTCGAGCCCGAACCGTCGGCTCGCCTGCGCGAACCCTATCACCGGGCCTACGAGCTACCAGGTGACCGGTGGGATGCCGTCCGGGTCCGCGTCGGCGTACCGCGTCTCGCCGTACGCGGAGAGGTCCCCTTCGGCCAGCTCGGCGATGAAGGTCGCCGGCAGGACCGCGGCGAACGCGCGGTCGTCGAGGCGATCGCGGTTCACGGCGGTCGGCCGGACGTACGGCCCGATGTTGTCGCCGTAGCGGTAGTCGGCGAGGAACGCCGCGAGGTCCTCCGCGCTGGCGCCGAGGTCGGCGAGCGCCTTGGGGTCGAGGTAGACCTCTGACGGCGCGACGCTCTGGACGAGCCCGAACACGCTCGGTCCGAACTCCGCCTCCAGGTCCTCCTGGAGCTGGATCGGGTCGATCCGAACGCCGCCGTTCGCGTCGATCTCGGGGCACTGCCCGTGGTCCGCCGTCACGATCAGCACGCACGAGTCGCCGTAGCGACGGCGGAGGCTCTCCGCCAGCCTGCCGAGCTCGTCGTCGACCGCCGTGAGGACCTCCGCCTGGCGTGGGTCGTCCATGTTGTAGACGTGGCCGGCGTAGTCGGGGGCCTTGTAGTTCACGTAGAGGAGATCCGGGACCTCGTCCTCGCCGATCGGCTCCGAGTCGAGCGTGGCCTCGATCAGCTCGCCCTGGTAGCGCACGACCGGCGGGAAGCAGCACATCGCCTTCCTGCCGCTCGGGTCGTACGGCGACGGTGGTGGCGGCTCGTAGCCGGCCGAGAGGGCCTCGAGACGTTCGAGCCCGGGCACGCTCGCCGGCATCCGGTAGCGCTCGGGATGGTGGGGCCTCCAGCCGCCCCTGCCTTCCTCGTCCCAGTAGACCCCGACCGGTGGATCGCCGGGCGGGTGCCCGCCGCGCCCTAGCATGCCGACGTGCCAGACCTGGTAGCCGATCTGGCCGACCCATGCCCGGTCCTCGGTCCACTCCGTCCACTTGTCGGCGAGCGTGGGTTCGAGCAGGAACGACGGGTCGACCCGACCCGGTTCGCCCCACGCCTTCACCGGCCCGTCGCCGTGTCGAACGTTGTGCCCCGTGATGCCGTGGGTCCTCGGGAACGCACCGGTTCCGATCGTGGCGTGGGTGGACGCGGTCACCGCGGGGAACGAGCCCGCGATCGCGTTGCGGTACGTCGCGCCCTCGCGCATCAGCCGTTTCAGGTTCGGCCAGGCGTCCGGCCACCGGCCGAGGACGTTCCACCCGCCGCCGTCGATCACCACGGTCACGAAGACCCGAGGCTGCACGGGGGGCGTGACGGATGGGATGCCGGGGAGCGGGACGCCGTCGGCCGCTCTGAACTCGTCGAACCCCATGAGCTTGGCCGTCGTCGGCGCGAGGTCGGCCAGCGTCACCCGGTCCTCGAAGTCCTGGGGTTCGACGCGGCCGGGCGACCACACGACGATCGGAACGCGTTCGCCGTACATCCACGGCACCGCGTGGCTCGTTCGCGGATCGTTCGGCTGGAGCTGAGAGCGACTCCTCCCGGTAGTTCGAGCTCGAATACGGCGTGACGAGCAGCTGGAGGTCGCCGAGGCGTTCGGGATGGTAGGCGCGGGTGACGAGCTCGAGGTACTCGGCGCCGAGGTCCTGCGCCATCGCCTCGAGCGCAGGCCGGGGGTCGGGCCGCGTCAGCCGGCGGATGAGGGCACCGGCGGCGCCGCCGACGGCTCACCACCGCGAGGCCGATCCCACCCATCGTGGCGAGGAACCTGCGGCGTGACGGTTCTTCGGGGGTGCGCGAACGGATAACGAGCAGCGCGGTCCCCAGGACGAGGAGACCGGCGAGCGCTCCGGCCAGCGCGCTGCCGGTCGCCGCGATCAGGAGCGCGACGGCTCCGGCGACGGCGAGCAGCGCGAGGAAACCCTTCGGACGCATCGGTGACCGCATCATCCCAGAGACGCGTTCGGCCTCGGAACGTTCCGGGTTCGTCCCCGGACTAGGCGCGCTTGCGTTCGAGATCGAGGAACGGAAGGTCCACGACCGTGGCGCCCACCTTGCCCCGCTCGCCCTCGACGGTCCACTCGACCGAGACGCGGGTGCCCGACGCCGCCAGCGACGGCGGGAGCGAGCCGAACCCGATCATCCGTTTGATCGTCGGTCCCCAGCCGACGCTGGTCGCCCGGCCCACCCGGCGTCCTTCCCGGTGGACCGGGACCGGGTCGCGCTGGATCATCGCCGAGACCGAGGGCGCGAGGTCGTGCCGCGCGAACATCGCCTCGATCGCCGGCCAGTCCAGGTCCAGGCCGACGAGTCGCCTGGCAGGACCACCGCGACGCTGCTCGAGCTCGAGCGCGTGCTTGCCGACGAAGGCCGGCTTACCGAAGTCGACGAGACGGCCGAGGCCGATCTCGAACGGCGAGTACTGCTGCTCGGCCGCGGTGGCGTGGCGCGCGCTCGTGTACTCGGCCTCGATCAGGATCAGGCCGGCCTCGACCCGCGCGACGTCGAGCGCGCGGATGCCCACGGGGCGGATGCCGTGCGGGAGGCCGGCCTCCCAGATCGCGTCCCAGATCTCGGTGGCCGCGTCGACCGGCACCCAGATCTCGTAGCCGAGATCGCCGGTGTAGCCGGTGCGGGTGACGTTGAGGTCCACGCCCGCGATCTCGGATCGCCGGTGGCCGAAGTACCGCAGGTCCGACCAGTCCGCGCGCGTCGCCGCCTTGAGGACGGCGCGGGAGCGCGGACCCTGGAGGGCGAGCGCCGCGACCTGCTCGGACACGTCCTCGATCTCCACGTCGAGCCCTGCGGCGTTCAGGACGAACCAGCGGTACGAGGGATCGGCCGCCGTCAGGAAGAACCGGGACGCGTCGCGGCGGGTCACGGTGCCGTCGTCGACGACCTTGCCGTCCTCGTTGCACCAGGGTGTGTAGATCACGCGGTCCACGCCGAGCTTCGAGACGTCACGGGTGATCACGCGGTCCACGAGCCGCGCCGCGTCGGGGCCCGAGATCTCGTACTTGTAGAGGGGTGAGACGTCGATCAGCGCCGCCTGCTCGCGGATCGCGTTGTACTCGATGTCGTGCGCGTCGGCGTAGACGGCCGCGGCGTAGTAGCCCGACCACTCGCCCCAGGCCATCTTCGTGTTCAGCTCGGCGGTTCGCGGATGGAACGCGGTTCCGATGCTCACGGCTCTCCCTCTCGAGGACGGCCGTAGCGTAGCGAGCGGCCGGCAGGCGGCACATCCGACCTCGGTGACCTCAAGTCACGGCGCCGTTGGTGCACGCTCGACCCCGCCCCTACGATGACCCCGTGACGCAGCGATACGACGCGGTGATCGTCGGTGGCGGGCACAACGGACTGACGGCGGCCGCGTACCTCGCTCGGGCCGGCCGGAAGGTCCTCGTGCTCGAGAAGCGCCACGTCCTCGGGGGAGCGGCGGTGACCGAGGAGGTCATCCCCGGGTTCCGGTTCAGCGAGTTCTCCTACGTCGTGTCGCTGCTCCGGCCCGAGATCATCCGCGAGCTCGACCTGCCGAAGCACGGCCTGGAGATCCTGCCGCTCGACGGGACGATCACGCCGCTCGACGACGACGTCCTCTGGCGGGTGAACGACCACGGGCGCACGATCCGCGAGCTCCGTCGCTGGTCGAAGAGCGACGCCGAGGCCTACGAGGAGTACGGGCTCCTCATGGCCGACATGGCGCGGTTCATCAAGCCGATCCTGTCGGTCGTGCCGCCCGACACCGGGCGCGTTCAACCCGTTCGACTGGATGCCGCTCGTCGGCCTCGCCAAGACGTTCCGGGACCTGCCCGAGCGGCTCCAGTCCACGTTCGTCCAGCTGATGACGATGAGCGCGACCGAGTTCCTCCAGCAGTGGTTCGAGACCGATCCGCTGATCGCGACGATGTCGGCCTCGGGGATCATCGGCACGTTCCAGGGGGTGCGCTCGCCCGGCACCGCGTACGTGCTCCTGCACCACTACATGGGCGAGATCGACGGCGCGTACCGCGCGTGGGGGATCCCCCGGGGCGGGACCGGCGGGATCTCGGACGCGATCGGCTCGGCGGCCCGTTCGTTCGGCGCCGAGATCCGAACCGAGGCCCCGGTCGCGAGGATCGACGTTCGGAACGGACGCGCCGCGGGTGTCGTGCTCGAGTCCGGCGAGGAGATCTCGGCCGGCACGGTGCTCTCGAGCGTGGACTCCCACCTGACGTTCCTGCGGCTCGTCGAGCCGAGCCACTTGGACCCGGCGTTCCTCGACGAGGTACGTCGCTACAAGTACCGGGGATCGAGCGGCAAGGTGAACCTCGCGCTCGACGGCCTGCCCGAGCTCGCGAGCAAGCCGGGCGTAGGGGAGTGGCTCCGCGGCGCGATCAGCTTCTCGCCGAGCGTGGGGTACATGGAGCGCGCCTACGACGACGCGAAGTACGGCCGCTTCTCCGCCCGCCCGTACATCGACTGCATCATCCCGACGCTCGTCGATCCGTCGATGGCGCCTCCGGGCAAGCACGTGATGTCGTGCTTCGTCCAGTACGCGCCCTACCACCTGTCCGAAGGCCGGACGTGGACCGACGCCGAGCGGGACGCGTTCGGCGAGACCGTGATCGACACGCTGGAGGAGCGTTTCCCGAAGATCCGCGACCTGATCCTGCACGCGCAGGTGCTCACGCCGCTCGACATCGAGCGGATCACCGGCCTCACCGAAGGCAACATCTTCCAGGGCGAGCTCTCGCTCGAGCAGCTGTTCTTCAACCGGCCCGTACCGGGCTGGGCGCGCTACCGCACGCCGATCAAGGACCTGTGGATGTGTGGCTCGGCCACGCATCCGGGGGGCGGGATCATGGGCGCGCCCGGGCGGATCGCGGCGCTCGAGCTCCTCAAGGGTCGCGGGAAGCGGAGCGTCGCATGACGAAGCGGTACGACGCGATCGTGATCGGGGCCGGACACAACGGCCTCGTCACGGCGGCGTACCTCGCGAAGGCCGGCCGGAAGGTCCTCGTCCTCGAACGCCGCGACCGCGCCGGCGGGATCCTCGACACCGTCGAGATCGCCCCGGGCGTCCGAGCTCCGGGCATCGTGCACACGGTCGGGCGGCTGCGTCGTTCGGTGGTCTCTGATCTCGGGCTCGTGAAGCACGGGCTCGTCACGCTCGAGCCCGCGGTGCGGGTCTTCGCCCCTCAGCCCGAAGGCCCGCCGCTGACGCTGTGGGCCGACGCCGCGCGAACGGCGACCGACCTCCGGGACCGGTCGGCGCGGGACGCCGAGTCGTACGTCGACTTCGACAAGCGGGTGCGGGCCATCGCCTCCTTCCTCTCCTACCTGCACGCGATCACGCCGCCGGACGTGAAGGAGCCCTCGCTTGCCGACGCGCTGAACGGGCTGAAGCTCGGCAACGCCTTCCGGCGGCTCGGCAAGAAGCCGGGCCGGGAGGCGACGCGGGCGCTGCCGATGGCGATCGCGGACTACGTGGCCGAGGCGTTCGAGACCGACGCCGTCCGCGGCGCGATCGCCTCGCGCGCGGTCCTGTACACGGCGATGGGACCGTGGTCGGCGGGAACGACCGCGGTCATGCTCGCCGACTCGGCCGGCAACGACGGCGGCGCTCCCGGACAGTCGGCGATCGCCCGCGGTGGCCCGGGGGCCCTTGCGGCCGCGCTGGAGGCAGCGGCCCGTTCGTTCGGCGCGGAGATCCGCACCGGCGCCGAGGTCGCGCAGGTCCTGACCACGAACCACCGGGCGACCGGCGTGGTGCTTCCGAGCGGCGAGGAGCTCCACGCGCGCGCGGTGGTGAGCGCGGCCGATCCGAAACGCACGCTCACGACCCTGGTCGACCCGGTCGAGATCGGCCCGCACCTGCACTGGCGCGCCTCGAACATCCGCACGCCAGGCACGGTCTCGAAGGTCAACCTCGCGCTCGGCGCCCTGCCGAAGTTCGACGGCGCCGAGCCCGAGCTCCTCGCCGGGCGGATCGTGATCGCGCCTTCGATCGACGACCTGGAACGCGGGTTCGACGCGAGCAAGTACGGCCGGATCAGCGAGGAGCCCCATCTCGAGGCCACGATCCCCACGCTCTCGGACCCGACGCTCGCGCCCGAAGGTCGACACGTCCTGAGCGTCCTCGTGCAGTGGACGCCCTACGCCCTCGCCGACGGGGACTGGGCCGCCGAGCGCGACCGGCTGGGCGACCTGGTGGTCAAGACGCTCGAGCGCTTCGCGCCCGGCCTGTCGGACCTGGTCACGGCACGCCAGGTGATCACGCCGGTCGATCTCGAGAGCGAGCACGGACTCTCCGGCGGGCACGTGTACCACGCCGAGCCCGGGTTGGATCAGTTCTTCGCGTGGCGCCCGATGCTCGGGCACGCGCGGTACCGGTTCGGCGTCCGAGGGCTGTACCTGTGCGGCTCCGGGGCCCATCCGGGAGGCGGCGTGACGGGCGCACCCGGCGCGAACGCGGCCCGCGAGATCCTTTCCGACCTGAAGAAGCGTTCGAGCCGGACCTAGGACCTGTCTTGGAAGCTGGTGTGCGCTACGCCGCAGCAGGCGGTCCGAACCACGTGGTCAGCGCGTCAGCGAGCCCCAGCTGGGTTGCGTCTCCCACCCAGGCCACGTAACCGTCGGGTCGGATCAACACGGCGGTGGGAGCTGTGACCTCACCGAGGGCCGGAAGTTCCCACGTGCCGACGTACTTCGCGTCGATCAACTGAACCCGATCTGCCCATGGAGTGATGTCGAAGCCGCCGGGCTCACCGAGGTTGAGGAGCACCGGTCGGGCATCGTGCATCAGGGTGAAGAACCGGAGCGCGCCCTTGCCGGTGACCAAGTCGAGATCGGGCATGCGGCGTCCGAGTAGCGGGTGCCCCTCACCGAGGTCGTAATGAACGCCAAGACCGGACATCTCCGCGGCGAGTCGTCGGCGAGGCTCGTCCAGGCTTAAGAGCTCGGAAACGGTGTCGCCCAGGGCCTTGATGCGGTCGTCAGGGCGGCCGAGCGCGACCTGCGCCATCGTGGTGCGCAGCACGCGCGCAGCGACCGGGTGGCGCTCGGCATGGTAGGTATCCAGGAGGCTCTCCGGCGATGTCTGGTTGACCACCTGGGCCAGCTTCCATCCCAGGTTCACCGCATCCTGCACACCGATGTTGAGGCCCTGTCCTCCCGCCGGATAGTGCACATGTGCGGCGTCGCCGGCCAGCAGGATCCGTCGGTCGCGGTAGGCCGCCGCCTGCCGCGTCGTGTCGGTGAACCTGGAGATCCAGGTGGGACTGTGGATCCCGTAATCGGTCCCGTACACGGCGGTGAGCGCCTCGCTGAGATCGCGGAGGGTGGGTTCGGTCGTGGGTCCGACGTGCTCCTCGGTCACCATGACCCGCACCGGGCCATGGTCCGAGAAGACCACCTCGCCGTCGCGGATCTCGTACTCCTCCCGACCGAAGGCATGGGTGCCGAGGGCGTCACGGCGGATGCCCAATTCGGGCGCCTCGGCCATCTCGGCCTCGGCGATCAGGCTGCTCGTCGTTGGATCCCATCCCGGGAACGCGATGCCCGCTGCCTTCCGGACGACGCTGCGACCTCCGTCGCAGCCGACGAGATATCCCGTTCGTAACGACCGGCCGTCGGACAGCTCGATATCGACGCCGTCGTCGTCCTGCGCGAAGCCAGTCACGTCACGTCCGCGATGGATCGGCACCTCGAGCTCGCCGACCCAGTCGGCCAGGATGCGCTCGATGTGGTTCTGCCACAGCCCGAGTCCGTAGGGGTGCCGGGTGGGGAAGTCGCTGATGTCCAAGGGGATCCCGGCGAACCCTGCGACCTGCGCCACCTGTCCCTGCGAGAGGAATCGGTCGGCGATCCCGCGCTGGTCGAAAACCTCGATGGTGCGTGCGTGCAGGCCGCCGGCTCGCGAGCCGGCGAGGTCCTGGCTGTCGCGCCGCTCGACGATCGCGACGTCGACGTCCGCCAAGGCCAACTCACCCGCCAACATCAGCCCCACCGGACCTCCTCCGGCGATCACGACCGCATGCTCGGTCATCGCGTCACGCTGGTCGGCAACAGTCCGGTCGCGGCCGGCGGATCACGGTCCTCGTCCCGGGGCACCCATACGTCGACAACAACTCGCGCATCTCGTGGCTCCCGTTCAGCGGGTTCTGGCGTTCGGCCGGCAATCATGAGCTGGACCTGGAGGTTGCTACAAGCCCCCCGGTGCCCGGTACAGTGGAGCTAGCGAGGGCAGGCACCGCCGCCTTCATCATGCCCCTGGGGCCGCTCACTCACCGAGGGACGAACCGGTAGTCGGCCGAGTCGCCGACACGTTCGACCCGATCAGTTCGTAGATCCTATTCGACGTCGGGTTCTCGAGGTCCGCGTACAGGAAGCAGAGCCGGTATCCCTGCTCGCGCAGCCTTCGGCTCTGCTCGGCCAAACGTGCCGGCGATCGCGAACGGCAGCTGGTTGCGAGCCTCGCCGCGTTCGAGCAGCTGGAGTGCGAGCCCGAGGAACTCCCGACGCGGTAGCAGGTCGCACGACCTCCATGCCGCGGATGCTACCGACCGGGATCGCTCAGTCCGACCAGAGGCCCGCGAGAAGCGCGTCCACGCCGTCGGCCCGGCCGGAACCGGCGGTCGCCGGCGGTTCGTCGTTCGCGCCTTCGTCCGCGTAGGTCGTCGCGAGGGAGAACCACGAACGGACCGCCGCGGGGATGAACCGCGTGAGCTGCGCGTACCAGTGGCGATCCTCGAACCCGCGGTTCGACCGGTGGTACCGGAGCGGGAAGTACACGTGCAGGACGTCCCGCGCGCGCGTGAGCGCGACGTAGAGCAACCGCCGCTCCTCCTCGAGCTGCTCGGCGTCCCCGGTCGCCATGTCGGAGGGGATCATCCCGTCGGCGGCATGGATCACGTGCACGACGTCCCACTCGCCGCCCTTGGCCGAATGGATCGTCGAGAGCACCAGGTAGTCCTCGTCGAGGTGCGGCGGGCCGGCGAGGTCCGACGTCGACACCGGAGGCTCGAGCGTGAGCTCGGCGACGAACCGTTCCCGCGTCTCGAACCCCGTCGCGAGCTGCTCGAGCTGCTCGAGATCGCGCAGCCGTGGCTCGGGCTGGTCGTAGCGCCGGCGGAGCAGCGGCTCGAGGAAGCCCCGGACGCGTTCGACCTGGGTCGGCGGGGGACCGCCAAGCTCGCCGAGCGTCGCACGCAGCGCGCCGAGCTCGCCTCGAGCCGGCGCCGGCACCGCGATCGCCTGCTCGAGGAACCGGGCCATGGGATCGCCGGGCGCCGAGACGCCGAACGCCGCCATCACCCGCCGCGCCCCGGCCGGGCCGACGTGGTCGAGCAGCTGCAGGACCCGGAACCAGGAGACCTCGTCCCGCGGGTTGTCGGCGATCCGCAGCACGGCCAGCGCGTCCTTCACGTGCGCCGACTCGAGGAACTTCAGGCCGCCGTACTTCACGAACGGGATGTTGCGGCGGGCGAGCTCGATCTCGAGCACGTCGCTGTGATGCCCGGCTCGGAACAGGACCGCCTGCTGCTTCAACGCGGTGCCGCGCTCGCGGTGGTCGAGGACCGAACGGCACACCGCATCCGCCTGGTCGCGCTCGTCGAGGCAGGTGAGGAGCGAAGGTCGCTCGCCGCCGTTGCGCTCGGTCCACAGCGTCTTCTCGTGCCGCTGGGGTGAGAGCGCGATGACGGCGTTCGTCGCGTCGAGGATCGGACGCGTCGAGCGGTAGTTGCGCTCGAGCTTGACGACGGTCGTCGCGGGGAAGCGATCGGGGAACTCGAGGATGTTCCTCACGGTGGCCGAGCGGAACCCGTAGATCGCCTGCGCGTCGTCGCCGACGACCATGAGTCCGTCGCCGTCGGGGCGCAGCGCCGCGAGGATGTCGGCTTGGAGCGGGTTCGTGTCCTGGTACTCGTCCACCAGGATGTGATCGAAGCGTTCGGAGATCGCCCTGCCCGCAGCCGGGTGCCGGCCGAGCGCGTGCCAGAACAGCAGCAGGTCGTCGTAGTCGAGCGTGTGCTGCGCGCGCTTGCGCTCGGTGTATCGCTCGAAGATCGCGCGGACGCCCTCGAGCTCGTCGGCGCACCACGGGTACTCGCGTTCGAGGACCTCGGCGAGCTTGGTCTGCGCGTTCACGGTCCGCGAGTACACGTCGGCGAGCGTCTCCTTGCGTGGGAACCGACGCTCGCCCTCCCCGAGTCCGAGCTCGCCCCGGATCAGGTCCATGAGGTCGGCGGTGTCGGTGCGGTCGAGCACCGTGAAGCCCGGCGACAGGCCGAGCGCGCCGCCGTGGAGCCGGAGCAACCGGTTGGCCGTCCCGTGGAACGTGCCGCCCCACACGCGCCCGAGACCTCGTTCGCCGGTCAGGCGTTCGGCCCGCGAGAGCATCTCCCGCGCGGCCCGGCGGGTGAAGGTGAGCAGGAGGATGCGCTCGGGCGGGACGCCGCGGTCCACGAGGTGCGCGACGCGGCAGGCGAGCGTCCAGGTCTTGCCCGACCCTGCCCCGGCGACGACGAGGAGCGGCCCCCCGGCGTGCTGGACCGCGGCTCGTTGGTCGGGATTGAGGTTCTCGAACATGCGTTCGAGCAGTCTAGGGTCGACGCTCGGTCCGGGCAAGCACCGCGTACCCTGACGGGCTCGAGACAGGAGCACACCATGTGCCGGAGCATCAAGCGGTTGCGAGAGGGCGACGTCCCGGCCACCGACGAGGAGATCCGGGAGGCCGCCCGTCAGTACGTTCGGAAGGTGAGCGGATTCGGGGCGCCGTCCACGCGCCACCAGGAAGCGTTCGACACCGCCGTGGACGAGGTGGCCGACGCGTCGCGGCGCCTGCTCGAGTCCGTCACCGCCACGCTCGCGGGGTAGGCTGGCCCGCCATGGGCTACCCGCTCGATCCGAGCGCAGAGCAGATGCGCGAGATGGGGCAGGCGGCGCTCGACTACGTCGTCGAGTTCCTCGGCAAGCGACCCGACGCGGAAGCCCATCGGTTCGAGCACGCCGCCGAGACCGCAGAGGAGCATCGCGGGTCGCCGCCCGAAGTGGGCGGCGAGTTCCGGCCGTTGCTCGAGCTCGTCGACACGATCGCGCAGAACTCCGCCGACAACGCCGGGCCCGGGTTCCTCGCCTACATCCCCGGCGGCGGGCTGTACGCGTCCTCGCTCGCCGAGCTCCTGTCCACGACGATCGACCGGTACGTGAACCTGTGGCGCTCGGCGCCCGTCGCCTCGCAGATCGAGTACAACGTCGTGCGCTGGCTCTGCGACCTGTTCGGCTTCCCTCCCGAGTCGCGCGGCGTCCTCACGTCGGGCGGCTCGATGGCGAACTTCTCGGCGATCGTGGCCGCCCGCAAGGACCGGCTGCCGGAGGACTTCCTCGCGGGGACCCTCTACGTCAGCGAGCAGGTGCACGCGTCCGTCACGAAGGCCGCGACGCTGGCGGGCTTCCCCGTGCGGAACGTCCGACACGTGTCCACGGACCCGTCGCTCCGGATGGACGTCGACTCGCTCACGCGCTCGGTCGCCGAGGACCGTTCGGCGGGCCTGGTGCCGTTCGCGGTCGTCGCTTCGGCCGGCACGACCAACACCGGCGCGATCGACCCGATCGATCCGATCGCCGACGTGGCCGATGCCGAGGGGCTGTGGCTGCACGTGGACGCCGCCTACGGCGGGTTCTTCCAGCTCACCGATCGCGGCCGCGAGCGCTTCCGCGGCATCGAACGCGCCGACTCGATCACGCTCGATCCGCACAAGGGGATGTTCCTGCCCTACGGCACCGGGGCGCTCGTCGTCCGCGACGGCGCGAAGCTCCGGGACGCCCACCACATCGGAACGAGCGCGTACCTGCAGGACCTGGACGTCGAATCGCACATCCCGAACTTCAGCGAGTACTCGGCCGAGCTCTCGCGCGACTTCCGCGGTCTGCGCGTCTGGTTCCCGCTGAAGCTCCACGGCGTGTCGGCGTTCCGCGAGGCGCTCGACGAGAAGCTCGACCTGGCCGAGCAGCTCTACGAGAGCCTGAAGGCGATCCCCGAGCTCGAGCTGCCGTGGCAACCGGACCTGTCGACCGTGCCGTTCCGGCTCCGCGACGGCGACGACGGGGCCAACGAGCGGCTCCTCGAGGCGATCAACGCCTCCAAGCGCGTGTACCTCTCGAGCACCGTGCTCGACGACCGGTTCACCGTCCGGGCGTGCATCCTGTCGCACCGGACCCACAAGGACCGGATCGACGAGTGCGTCGAGATCGTCCGAGGCGCCGTGGCGGACGTCGCGGCGACGTGATCCGGGTCGAGGAGATCCGGACGGAGCGGCTGATCCTGCGGCCGATCGCTCTGGAGGACCTGGATGCGTTCGCCGAGATCTACGCGGACCCGGAGGTGGTGCGGTTCATCGACGGAGCGACCTCGACCCGCGACGAGACTCGCGGATGGATCGAGGCGCAGATCCTGCGGAACGAGGTCGAAGGGTGGGACCGTCGCTCCGTGCTCCTGGCGCGCGACGGCACGGTGCTCGGCAGGTGCGGGATCTCGGTCTGGGAGATCGAGGGCCGGCAGGAACACGAGATCGGCTACCTGTTCGGCCGGCCGCATTGGGGCAAGGGCTACGCGACCGAGGCGGCCTTCGCGATGCGGGACCGGGCGTTCGGCGAGATGGGATTGCGACGATTGATCGCTCTGATCGACCACGGGAACGTTGCATCGAAGAACGTCGCTCGCAAGCTGGGCCTCGTGTACGAGCGCGACGTGGAGTTCCACGGACGCGTGGTCGAGCTCCACGCGCTCGAGGTGTGAACGGCGGATGCCCGAGCTCCCCGAGGTCCAGGCGCTGGCCGAACGGCTGACCGAGGCCGTCGGCGGGTCGGTGTTCGAGGGCGCCGTTCCACTGCAGTTCTCGTCGCTGAAGACGGTCACGCCGCGCGTGGCCGAGCTGGAGGGGCGAACCCTGGGAGCGGTCGGGCGGCGCGGGAAGTACCTGCTGTTCGAGCTCGCGGGGCCCAGGATCCTCGTCCACCTGTCGCAGGGCGGCCGGATCGACGTGGAGGAGCCGCCGAAGACGACCAAGCCGCGAGGCGCGGTGGTCCGGTTCCGCTTCGCGAACGGGACCACGGTGCTCGTCAAGGAGTTCGGCCGAGAGCGGAAGGCGGGCTGGTGGGTGCTCGCCGAAGGCGACGACGGACCGCTCGCGAAGCTCGGCCCGGAGCCCGATTCGCGCGAGTTCGAACAGCTGGTGCGTGTCGGGCGAGGACGGCAGGCGCGTCCACACGATCCTCCGCGATCAACGGACGGTCGCGGGCATCGGCCGGGGCTACTCGGACGACATCCTGCACCGCGCCAAGCTGTCGCCGTACGCCGCGCTCGGCACGCTCGAGGCCGAGCCAGCGAACGGCGTTGCTCGACGCGGTGCGCGACGTGCTCGAGGAGGCCCTGGAGCAGGAGCGGCGTCGGGGCGGTGGACTGCCGACCAAGATCGGCGACCACTTCACCGTCCACGGGCACTACGGCGAGCCGTGCCCCGTGTGCGGGAGCGACCTGCGTCGTGTCTCGTACGAGTCGCACGAGGTCACCTACTGTCCGACCTGCCAGACGGGTGGGAAGGTGCTGGCGGATCGCCGGCTCTCTCGGCTTCTCCGCTGAGCGGCCAGATGTCATGGAATCTAGCCGATGGTTCCATTACTCCTTTCGGTAACTCGAAATGGATATCGATGGCGGACCCATTACCACGGCGATCTCGCTCAGGCTGGCGAACGAGCGTGTCGAGTCGGGCGCCGATCTGGCTCGGTGGCTCGAGGCCGAGGGCATCCTGGAACCCTCGGAGATCCAGGAGGTCTCGTTGCGGATGCCGGAGTTCCGGGCTGTGCGATCCGCGAGCCGTGAGGTGTTCGAGGCGTCGATGAACGGCGAGGAGCTCCCCGTCGACGCGGTGGAACATCTGAACGAGGTGAGCGCACGCGTGCCGCGGGTACTCGTCCTCGCGCCTCCCGTCGCCCGGGAAGCGTCGCTGTCCGCGAACGCGACCGCCCGAACCCTGGCTCGGGTCGCCTGGTCCGCGATCGAGCTCGTCGCGGGCCCGGATCGTGACCGGCTCCGCCGTTGCGGTTCGTGCGGCGATCTCTTCCTCGCTACGCGATCCGATCGAGTGTGGTGCTCCGACGCCTGCGGGAACCGCGTGCGGGTGGCCCGGCATCACGCGAAGCGGCGCGCCGGGCGCTGATGCCAGACTCCGCTCCGTGATCGCGATCGTCGGAGGTCTGGTCGCGGCCGCCATGTGGGCGGCCTCGACCCTGTGCACGAGCCGTTCGAGCCGGATGATCCCGCCGATCTCGATCCTGGCGTGGGTCCTTCTCATCGGATCGGTGATCTCCGCGCCGTTCGCGCTCGCCGACGGCGTGCCGGCCGGGTTCGACGGCGAGCACGCAGTGCTGCTCGTGCTCACGGCGATCGGGAACACCACCGGCCTGCTGTGCGCCTACAGCTCGCTGAGGTTCGGGAAGGTCGGGGTGGTGGCGCCGATCACGTCGACCCAGGGCGCTGCGGCGGCGGTGATCGCCGTCCTCGCCGGCGAGCACATCGGGCCCGGCGCGGGCGTCGCGCTCGCGATCATCGTCTTCGGCGTCGTGCTGTCGAGCCTGGCGCGCTCGGCCGAGGTGGTCGAAGGGCGGCGCGAGGGCCTGGCCGTGTCCTTCGCGCTCCTGTCGGCGCTGTTCTTCGGGCTCGGGTTGTTCGCGATGGGGCGGCTGGCGGAGGACCTGCCGATCAGCTGGATCGTCTTCCCGTCGCGGACGCTCGCGGTCCTGCTCCTCACCGTCCCGCTCGCGCTCAGCGGGCACCTCCGCATGACGAGGGAGGCCTTGCCGCTCGTGGTGGCGTCGGGGTTCCTCGAGGTCGCCGGGCTCGTGGCCTACACGATCGGCGCCCGTCACGGGATCGCGATCGCGGCGATCCTCGGCTCGCAGTTCGCGGCCTTCGCCGCGGTGGGGGCGTACGTCGTGTTCCGCGAGCGATTGGCGCGGGTCCAGGTCGCGGGCGTCGTGGTCACCGCGTTCGGCGTCGCGGTGCTCACCGGCGTGCTGGCCGTCTGAACGCGCTCTGCTAGCCTCGCGCGCGATGTCCGATCCGTTCGCGCAACTCCCCGAACCGGAGCTGGTCGACATCCGCGATCGGTCCGTGTCGAAGCCGGCGCTCGATCGGTTCGGCAAGGCGGTCTGGGACGAGGCGCTCCGCTACCTGTACGAGGACGCCGCGGTACGGCCGCTGCGGGCGCTGCCGTACGCGGAACTCCGAGCGGCCTTCTACGGCCCGACGAGAGAACCCGCGACCGCACCTGAGGCCGCCGTTCCTTCCGGCGAGGTGCTCGCGGAGTTCCGAGAACGTGTCGCTCCCTACGTGTTCAACAGCCAGCATCCGGGGTCGTACAGCTACTTCACGCCGCCGCCGCTCCCCATGTCGGTCGCCGGCGAGCTGCTGGCGCAGTGGCTGAACCAGGGCGTCGACGTGTGGGCCGCCGGCCCGGTCGGGGCGCTCGTCGAGGAGGAGGTCACGTCGTGGCTCCGGACCCTGATCGGGTTCGGCGAGGGCTCGTGGGGCGTGCTGACCTCGGGCGGCGTGATGGCCAACCTCATGGGGCTCACCGTCGCGCGCGACATCCACCTTGCGAGGCTCCTGGGCAAGGCCGAACCACCTCGAGCCGGCGACCTGAGCGGGACACGCGTGTACGCGAGCGACCAGGCGCACTTCTCGATCGCGCGGGCGCTCGACGTCCTCGGGTTCCCGCCGGAGACGCTCCGGATCGTTCCCTCGGACGAGCGGTTCCGACTGCATGCCGACCCCGTGGCCGAGGCGATCGCGCAGGACCGGGCCGCCGGGCTCGTCCCGTTCGCGATCGCCCCGGTGGCGGGTTCGACGAACACCGGCAGCGTCGACCTGACCGACGAGCTCGCCGACCTCGCCGAACGCGAGGACCTGTGGCTCCACGTCGACGCCGCCTACGGCGGGGCGGCGCGCTTCTCGCCTCGCGTGGCGTCGAGCCTCCCGGCGCTCGAACGCGCCGACAGCGTCACGATCGACCCTCACAAGTGGTTCTTCCAGGCGTACGACATCGGCGCGCTCGTCGTGAAGCGGCGTGAGGATCTGCAGCGCACGTTCCACCGGATGCCCGAGTACTACCGCCACCCGGATCCCGCGAGCGAACCGCTCAACTGGTTCGAGTACACGCTCGAAGGCACGCGGCGGTTCCGCGGGCTCAAGCTGTGGCTGTCGTGGAAGCACGTCGGCTCGGACGGGTTCGCGCGGCTGATCGAGCACAACGTCGACCTCGCCGCCCATCTCGCCGCGCGATGTCGCGAGGCGCCCGACTTCGAGGTGATCCCCGAGGAGCCCGAGCTCTCCGTCGTCTGTTTCCGGCACCTGCCCGAAGGCCTCGACGGCGAAGATCTCGACGCGTACCAGGACGCGCTGCAGCTCGCGCTCGAGGCGAGCGGCGAGGCGTGGGTCTCCACGACGAAGCTCCGCGGCCGGACCTACCTTCGCGCGGGCATCGTCAACTACCTGTCGACCGAGGCCGACGTCGACCGCATGCTCGAGACCCTCCGACGACTCTCGCCGGAGGCGGCCGCGAAGCACTGAGGGTCTACGCGGGACCGATCCAGGCTATCGCGAGTACCGGGCTGTTCTCGTTCGCGGTCGACAGGAAGCAGTTGACGGTCGTGGCCACCTCCATCACGGCCGACTCTCCCTCGTGGAGGAACGCGACGGCCGAGACGGTCTGGGCCGTGTCGCCGAACCCGTCGGCGGTCACTGCGTCGATGCGGCTCATCGCGAGGCTTCGGAACTCGTCGTTCTGTGCTGCGATCCGGAGGGTCCGAACGCCGGTCGGGTTGCTGCACCAGAGCACGCTCGCGGTGACGACGTAGATCCCATCCCTGGGCGCGGTGATCTCCGCGGAGTCACCATCGTGCATGTCCGCTGTGTCGAACACCTCCCGATCAAGCTGGACCTGCGTCGGCGTGTCGCCGGCATCGATCGGGACCGGGTCGTTCGTTCGAACGCGAGCGGCAGGAACCGTGTCGAGCGAGAGCGCGACCGAACCGTTGTCACCGCCACCCGTGAGCCCGCCGCCGGGTGTCGCGAGGACCTCGGTGATGTCCCCGCCTCCCACATGGATCTCGGCCTGCGAGCCGGGGCACGGCGATTCCGGAGAATCGCCGACCGCGAACCGCGACAGGTTGCCGTTCGAGGTGTTGAGGCATCCCGTGTACGAGTCCACGTCCGACAGCCCGTGCCCCGCGAGGACGGGTACGGTCACTCCGATCGCGAGGAGCGCGATCACGGCGGCGAGCACGACGCGTGGTTTCATGTCCTCCCCCTTTCGGTCCGGGACAGTCTTCCCTGGGGCCCATTTGCGTGCAACCGAGAGCGCGAACACGCGCCCGTAGACTTCCAGCCGATGTCCGGGCGGGGGTGCAGGCTGAGCGTACGAACGGTGCCGGGCGGGTAACGGGTCTTCGTGCAGACGACCCACGCCCTGAACGGGCGATACGAGCTCGGGCCCGTGCTCGGTCAGGGCGGGATGGCGCGCGTCCATCGCGGTCGCGACCGGCAGCTCGGCCGGCCGGTCGCGGTGAAGATCCTCGCGTCCCCGTTCGACCGCGATCGCGCGTTCGTCGAGCGGTTCCGGCGCGAGGCGCGAGCGGCGGCCGGGCTCAGCCACCCGAACATCGTGGCCGTCTTCGACACCGGCTCGGACGACGGGACCCACTACATCGTCACGGAGCTGGTCGAGGGCGAGACGCTCGCCGAGCGGATCCGTCGCGACGGACCGCTGGCGCCCGGTGAGGCGGTCGCCATCGCCGTCGACGTGTGCGGTGCGCTCGACGCAGCCCATGAGCGCGGCGTCGTCCACCGCGACGTGAAGCCCGGGAACGTGATGCTGACTCCAGACGGGACCGTGAAGGTCGTGGACTTCGGGATCGCGCGCGCCGCGGGCTCCGACACACTCACCGGTACGGGCGTGGTCCTGGGCAGCACGGCGTACCTGTCGCCGGAACAGGCGAGCGGCGAGCCGGGGGACGCCCGATCGGACATCTACGCGTTCGGCTGCGTGCTGTACGAGATGCTCACCGGCCAGGTGCCGTTCCGCGCCGACACGCCGGTCGCCACGTTGTACCGGCACGTGAACGAGGACCCGCCGCCGCCGTCGTCGGTCGCGCCCGTGCCGCCCGCGCTCGAGGCGATCGTGATGCGCTGCCTTTCGAAGGACCCCAGGCGGCGCTTCGGCTCGGCGGCCGAGCTCCAACAGGCGCTTCGTGCCGCTCCGCTCGCCGGTCCCTCGGACACCGCACCGCTGGCGCCGGTCGCGGCGGATGCCGCGGCCGAGACCCGCCCGATCGCGCACGCGTCCGTTGGCGACGGCGAGACCCGCCCGATCGCGGACGCTCCGGTGTCGGCGAGGCCGCCCTGGTACCGCCGGATCCCCATGAGGTCGCTCGCGGTCGTGGGCCTGATCGTGCTGCTGGCCCTCGCGGCCCTGGCGCTCGCCTCGGCATCGGACGGGCTCCGACCAAAGCAGGCGGCCCGGGAGGCCCGCCGCATCGCGGCGGAGGAGGTTCCGGAGTCGACCACACCGGTCTCGACGGCCTGGACCGATCTCATGGACACGATCGCTTCGGAGACGGCGTCAGAAGGGATCGGAGCGGACGTGTCGGAGGGGATGGTCGCCAGCGCGACGACGCTGTTCGAGGCGTACGAGGTCGGCGATGCTGCGGCGGTCGGGGCTGCTCTCGGTGCCCTCGAGGACGAACTCGCCGGCGGCGTGGAGAACGCCGAGGTCTCGCCGGATGCGGCGGCCGCGATCGACCTGGCGATGCTCGAGCTGATCGGCGCGCTCGACGAGGAAGGCGCGCTCGTCGAGGTCCTCGCCATCGCCGGAGCCGACCGTCGTCGACGAGGGGGACGAGGAGGACAACTCGGGGCCCGGAAGTGGCAACGAGGGTGAGGGCGGCGGACCTCCGGAGCACGCCAACAACGACAAGAACGAGGACGACTAACCGGGTTCAGCAGGGGTCGGAAGGCGCCGTGCCTTCTTCGAGCGGATTGACCCGACCGGCGCGATCGGATGAGGATCGATCGACGATGTCCCGCGAACGCGAACGACTCCATCGCGGCCCTCCCGAGGGTTCCCCAGCACCCGGCCCGGAGTCGGTCGATCTGCGTCAGGAAGACCACCGCGCGTCCGGCGGCGCCGCTCACCCGTCGCGAGTTCGTCGCGCGCGCGGCTGTGGTCGCGGGCGTGGGGGCGGTGGCGCCGTTCTCGATCGTCAAGGCCGCCTCCGCACGGACGGACGAGCTCAAGCGGTACCTGCGTCGGAAGCGCGTCGAGGCGAACACACCGGGCATCGCCGTCGCCGTGGTTCGCGAGGAGGAGATCGTCTGGTCGGCCGGGGTCGGTTGGGCCGACCGGGAGCAGGGGATCCGAGCGACGAGCGACACCGTGTTCCAGCTCGCATCGGTGTCCAAGACCGTCACCTGCGCCGGGATCATGGCGCTGGTCGAGGACGGGCTGATCGACCTCGATGCCGACATCAACGCGTACCTGCCCTTCGAGGTGCACGTGCCGTACGCGCCCGCCGCTCCGATCACGATGCGGCAGCTCCTCACGCACACGTCCGCGATCCGCGATCGGTGGGACGTGTGGGGTACCCCGTGGTCCGAGCCGACCCTGTACTTCCACGGCGACTCGCCGATCCCGCTCGGCGACTTCTGCCGGTCCTACTTCGTCCATGGTGAAAGCGAGTACCGGCGTCGCAAGAACTTCTACGAGTGGGCGCCCGGAGACCGGTACGCGTACTCGAACCTCGCCACCGCGCTGGCTGGCTACGTGGCCGAGGCCGCGAGCGGCGTCGATTTCAACGAGCTCTGCAAGCAGCGCATCTTCGAGCCGCTCGGGATGGCGGACACCGGGTTCCGGCTCGCCGACGTCGGCACGCCGAACCTCGCGATGCCGTACTCGCTGAAGCAGGGCGAGTTCGAACCGATCTTCCACTACGGCTACCCCGATTACCCGGACGGCGCTCTTCGGACGAGCGCGGCTCACCTGGCGCGATGGCTCGGCGCCTTCATGAACCTCGGCACGTTCGAGGGCGTCAGGGTGCTCGACGCGGCGACCGTCCGAGAGATCAAGCGCAACCAGATCCCCGATCTCGTGGACTGGCGACAGGGGCTGATCTGGTACGCCGAGCCGACGTGGGGGTTCACCATGATGGGCCACACCGGCGGCGACTACGGGCAGAGCACCCGGATGTTCTTCCGGCCCGACCGACGTGTGGGGATCGTCTCGCTCACGAACGCGTACCTCGGCGGCCGGAGGTGGGGAGCGTTCAGCGAGATCGAGCGCCGGCTGTTCCGCGAGTTCTCCTGATCGTCGCCGTCATGAGCGACGTCGACCTCATCGTCCGGGGCGGAACGATCTACGACGGCGGCGGCGGGCCGAGGGAGGTCGGCGACGTCGCCGTCCGGGGTGATCGCATCGCGGCCGTCGGCGACGTCGGAGCCGTCGACGCGGACCATGTGATCCACGCCGAGGGCCTCGCGGTCGCGCCGGGGTTCATCAACATGATGAGCTGGTCGCCCGAGTCCCTGATCGAGGACGGCCGGTCGCAAAGCGACCTCCGCCAGGGCGTCACGCTCGAGGTGCTCGGCGAGGGCTGGTCGATGGGGCCGCTCACCGCGGAGATGAAGGAGGAGCTCGGGCGCCGGGGCGTCGCCAACCCGTTCGTCGAGTACGAGATCGAGTGGACGACCCTTGGGGAGTACCTCCGCTGGCTCGAGCGGCGAGGGATCTCGGCGAACGTGGCGTCGTTCGTCGGCGCGTCCACCGTTCGGATCCACGAGCTGGGGTACGACGCCCGGCCGCCGACGGAGGAGGAACTCGACCGGATGCGCGAGCTCGTGCGCGCCGCGATGGCCGAGGGTGCGCTCGGCGTGGCGTCGGCGCTGATCTACCCGCCGGCGACGTCCTCGACGACCGAGGAGCTCGTCGCGCTCGCCTCGGCGGCCGCCGAGTTCGGCGGGCTGTACGCGTCGCACATCCGCGGCGAGGGCGCGGCGCTGCTCGACTCGATCGGGGAGCTGGTCGAGATCGCCGGCCGCTCCGGGGCGCGCGCCGAGATCTACCACTTCAAGGCGACCGGGCGGCCGAACTGGCCGAAGCTCGGCCGCGCGATCGAGATCGTGGAGGCCGCGCGCGCCGAGGGCCTCCCCGTGACGGCCGACGCGTACCCCTACCACTACTCGGGCACCGGGCTCGACGCGTGCATCCCGCCGTGGGCGCACGAGGGCGGGTTCGACGCCCTCGTCGCCCGTCTGCGGAACCCCGACGTTCGGTCGCAGGTCATCGACGACCTGCGCTCGGGCGTGGACGGGTGGGAGAACCCGTTCGGGGAAGCCGGGCCCGAGGGCATCGTGGTCGTCGGGTTCCGTCAGGACGCGCTCCGCGACCTGACGGGCAAGACGCTCGCGGAGGTGGCGTCGATCCGCGGGACGGCGCCCGAGGAGACGGTGATGGATCTCCTGATCGAGGACCACAACAACGTCAACGCGCTGTTCTTCGAGATGTCCGAGGACGACGTGCGGACGGTCCTCGCGCTCCCGTGGGTCAGCTTCTGCTCCGACGAGGAGTCGCAGGCGCCGGACGGGATCTTCCTGAAGGCGAACCCGCATCCGAGGGCGTACGGCGCGTTCGCGCGCGTCCTCGGCCGGTACGTGCGCGACGAGGGGGTCCTGCCGCTCGAGGAGGCGATCAGGAAGCTGACGAGCCTGCCCGCCGAGAACCTCCGACTCGAGGGGCGGGGCAGGCTCCGCGAGGGATTCTTCGCCGACGTGGTCGTGTTCGACCCGGCCGAGATCGGCGACCACGCAACGCCCGAGGATCCGCACCGCTACGCGACGGGGGTCGCGCACGTCCTCGTGAACGGAACGCCGGTCATCTCCGAGGGGGAGCACACCGGCGCAACACCCGGGCGCTTCGTCCGCGGACCCGGCGCGGATCGCTGATCGCGTTCGCACTCGGCGGGACGCGAAGGACTATCGTTCGCCGGGACCCACCCGGTTCGGGTGGGCGCCGACGAGAAATGTCCGACCGGCCGAGGGGGGACCGTGTCCGAACAGCGGCGTTCGGGGCGAGTGATGACCTCGCTCGTCGCCGGCCTGCTCATCGGCGCGGTCGAGACCGTCGTCGCGGCCGGGCTCGCCGTGATCGTGTTCGCCGGCCGCATCGTCGACTCCCTGCCCGACGGGGTCATGCTCTACCTCGGAGCGGCGGCGGTGACGCTCGCCGTGTTCGCCTGGCGAGCCGGTGCGCGCGGCGTGGTGGGCGGCCTGCAGGCACCGGTGGCCGCGGTGATCGCGATCGTGGCCACGGGCACCGCGTTGACCGCGTACGGAGGCCCGGAGCGAGGGTTCCTCAGCGTCGTCGCGGCCACGCTGGTCGTGATGATCCTCGTCGGCGTCACGTTCCTGGTGCTCGGGCGGTCGAAGCGAGCCAACCTGATCCGGTTCGTGCCGTACCCCGTCGTCGGCGGGTTCCTCGCCGGTGTGGGATGGCTGCTCCTGAAGGGCGGGATCCTCGTGGCGGGAGGCGTGGCCCCCGCGCTCGACACGATCGGCGATCTCGCGGACGCCCTCGTGTGGAAGCGATGGCTGGTCGCCCTCTCGTTCGGGATCCTGATGTTCGTCGCGGTCCGGATCGTGAAGCGTCCCATCGTGATCCCGGCGATGCTGCTCTTCGGGATCGTCGCCTTCGCGATCGGCATGATCGTCACGGGTTCGACGATCGACCTCGCGAGAGGCGGCGGGTGGTTGCTGTACGGGCCGTTCGACGACCCCACGTCGTGGGAGCCGTGGACGTTGCGCGCGATCACGGGGGCGGACTGGTCGGCGGTGGCCGGGCAGTGGGCCTCGATCCTGGCCGCGGTGTTCGTGGCCGTGATCGCGATCCTATTCCACGTCTCGGGCAGCGAGCTCGTGCTGCGCCGGGATCTGGACACGAACGAGGAGCTCCGCGACGCAGGCCTGGCGAACCTGCTCTCGGGTGCGAGCGGCGGGATCCCCGGGTACCACGCGCTCAGCCTCACCGCCCTCGCGGAACGGATGAACGTGAACGCGAGGACCGCCGGCTTGATCGCCGCGGCCGTGCCACTCACGGCCGTAGTCGTCGGCGTCTCGGTGATCGAGCTGATCCCGCGCATGATCGTGGGCGGCGTGCTGGTGTTCGTCGGGCTCTCGTTCCTGGTGGAGTGGGTCTGGGACCGCCGGCGGTCGCTGCAGCCCGTCGAGTACGGGGTCATGCTCCTGATCCTGCTCACCGTCGTCGCGAGGGGGTTCCTGCCCGGCGTGGTGATCGGCCTCGTGCTCGCGGTCGTGCTGTTCGCGGTGAGCTACGGCCGGGTCGAGCTCGTCCGCGAGGTGGCGTTCGGTGACACGTACCGCTCGAACGTGGACCGGCCCGCCGCGCAGCGGGCCGCGCTTCGGACGATGGGCGAGCGTGTGCAGATCCTTCGCGTGAACGGGTTCGTGTTCTTCGGTTCGGCCAACGGCCTGCTCGAGCGCATCCGCAAGCGGATCGAGGAGGGCCGGATCCGGTTCCTGGTGATCGACCTCCGTCGCGCCACCGGGGTGGATTCCTCGGCGGTCGTGTCCTTCGTCAAGGTGATCCACCTCGCCGAGTCGCACGGGTTCGAGCTCGTGTTCACGGGGGCACGCGAGCAGGTGCGGCGCCAGCTCGCCCGTGGCGGGGTGGAGGAGACCGAGGGCCTCGTGTGGTTCGAGCCGGATCTCGACCGCGGTCTGCAGCGGTGCGAGGACGGCCTGCTCGCCGACGCCGCGGCCACGGCCGAGCCGGTGGGCTCGCCCGGCGATCTGGACGGCCATGACGCGATGCCGCCGGGACTGGCTCCCTACCTCGAACGGGTCGAGCTCGAGGAGGGCCGCGTCCTGATCCGGCAGGACGACGCGCCCGACGACCTGTTCGTCCTCGAGTCCGGGCGGCTGCGGGTCGAGACCGAGACGGCCGACGGCACGCGGCTCCGTCTCAGCACGCTTCGGCCCGGGGTCGTGGTCGGCGAGGTCGCCCTCTACACCGGGGTGCCGCGCACCGCCGACGTCGTCACGGAGACCCCCAGCGTCGTCCAGCGCCTGAGCGGGGCGGCGATCGCCCGGATCGAAGCCGAGGACCCGGCGCTCGCCGCGGCGCTGCACCGGTGGCTCGCGAGCATCCTCTCGGAACGGTTGAGCGACACGATGCGCGGGTTCGACGCGCTGATGAGCTGATGGGAGCGACACCGACGACCGAGCGACGACGAGCCGCGGGTCCGCTGACGACGATCGCCGCGGGGGTGATCATCGGCGCGGTCGAGACCGTCCTCGCGGTCGCGTTCGCCGCCTTCGTGTTCGGCGGCTATCTGCTCGGCCGCCTCGCCGACGGCATCGGACTGTATCTGGCCGCCGCCGCGATCACGCTCGCGGTCCTCGCATGGCGGGCCGGCCGCCGCGGCGTCGTCGGCAGCGTCCAGGACGCCGCCGTGGCCGTGCTCGCGATCGCCGCCGGGGCGGCCGCGACGAAGGCCGTGAACCTGGAACGCCAGGCTCGAGCGTCCGGCGCGACGGACTACGAGGCGCCCGACATCTTCCTCACCGTGATCGCCGCGACCCTGGTCATCACGGTCCTGTGTGGACTCGTCTTCCTGGCGCTCGGGACGTTCAAGCTCGGGAGCCTCGTCCGGTTCGTTCCGTATCCGGTGGTGGGCGGGTTCCTCGCCGGCACGGGATGGCTGCTGTTCAAGGGCGGGATCTACGTCGCCTCGGGCGTCTCGCCGGCCCTGCGCACGATCGAACAGCTCGTACGCGAACACCAGCTGGTCCGGTGGGTCCCGGCGTTCGTGTTCGGCGCGGTGATGCTCCTCGCGGTCCGAAGGATCAAGCGCCCCCTCGTGATCCCGATCGTGCTGGGGGTCGGGCTCGTGCTGTTCGCGCTCGGCATGGTCCTCACGGGTTCGTCGATCGAGAGCGCTCGCGAGGGCCGATGGCTCCTCGGACCGTTCGACGCCGTCCGCTTGTGGCAGCCGTGGACGCTGCGATCGCTCTCCGGCGCCGACTGGTCCACGGTGCTCGCGCAGTGGGCGGGGATCCTCACCGCGGTGTTCGTGGCGTCGCTCGCGATCCTGTTCAACATCAGCGGATCGGAGCTCGTGCTGCATCGGGACCTCGACACGAACGAGGAGCTGCGCGACGCGGGCTTCCTGAACCTGATCACCGGCGGACTCGGCGGTCCCCCTGCGTACCACGCGCTCAGCCTGTCAGCGCTCGCCGATCGGATGAGCGTGAACGCCCGGTTCGCAGGCCTCATCGCGGCCCTCGTCCCGCTCGCCGGGGTGATCTTCGGCGCCTCGGTGATCGAGCTGATCCCGCGGATCATCGTGGGCGGCGTCCTCGTCTTCCTCGGCCTCGCGTTCATCGTCGAGTGGGTCTGGGACAAGCGGAAGACCCTCCCGCCGCTCGAGTACGGGGTGGTGCTCGTGATCCTGGCGGTGATCATCGCCCAGGGGTTCCTGCCGGGCGTCGTGCTCGGGCTGGTGCTCGCGGTCGTGCTGTTCGCCGTGAGCTACGGCCGGATCGAGCTCGTCCGCGAGGTCGCGTTCGGCGAGACCTATCACTCGAACGTCGACCGCCCGGCTGCCGAACGCGCGGCGCTCCGGGACACGGGCGGGCTCGTCCAGATCCTGCGCGTGAACGGGTTCATGTTCTTCGGTTCGGCCAACGGGCTGCTCGAGCGGATCAGGAAGCGGTTGGAGCGCGGGCCGCTGCGGTTCCTCGTGATCGATCTCCGCCGCGCGACCGGCGTGGACTCCTCGGCGGCCGTGTCCTTCGTCAAGGTGATCCACCTCGCAGAGTCGCGGGGGTTCGATCTCGTGTTCGCGGGCGCCTCCGAGGCGGTGCGCGAACAGCTCGCCCGGGGCGGCGTCGCAGCGATCGACGGCCTCGTCTGGTTCGAGCCGGACCTCGACCGCGGCCTGCAGCGGTGCGAGGACGGCCTGCTCGCGGGGGCCACCCCCATGGCGTCGGCCGGCTCGGACCGGGGAGCGATCCCGGACGGCACCGGCGATGGGCACGTGCGGATGCCGGAGGGTCTCTCGCCGCTACCTCGAGCGCGTCGAGCTCGACGCCGGCACGGTGTTGCTCCGTCAGGACGAGCCGCCGGGCGACGTGTTCGTGCTCGAGTCCGGCCTGCTGGAGGCCGAGACCGAGACAGCCGGACGGCACGCGGATGCGCCTGCGGACGATGCATCCCGGCGTGGTGGTGGGCGAGATCGCCCTGTACACGGGCGTGTCCCGAACGGCCGACGTCGTGGCCGCGACGCCGAGCGTGGTGCTCCGGCTCAGCCGTTCGGCGATCGAGCGGATCGAGGCGGAGGACCCCGAGCTCGCCTCGGCGTTCCATCGATGGCTCGCATGGACCGTCGCGAACCGGCTGGGGGACACGATGCGCACGTTCGACGCGCTGCTCGACTGACTCAGCGTTCGAGCAGCGACCGCACCCGCGCCGACGAGACGAGGTCGCCCTTGCGTTCGAACTCGCCGAGCGCGCGCTCGAGCGCCGCGCGTGACTCCTCGATCGCGCCCGAGCAGCGCGCAAGCACCTCGCGCCTGGTCGGCGAACACCGTCCCGCGGTCGAACAGGAAGTCGGTCTGCTCGACGATCGCGACCGCCTCCCGGATCAACTCGCTCTGCCTCGGCCGCAGTCGCCTTCGTGAGCCCGAACGCGCGCGAGCACGCCGAAACCGAGTGCGCGCTCGACGGCGACCGCGCTCGATGCGGCGACCTCCGCGATCGCGGCGGCCTCCGTCGACCGGCCGAGTGCGAGCCGCGCCTGCGCTAGGAACGCACCGAGGTACGGCCACCGATCCCCCTTCTCCAGGAGCCTTGCGTACCCGTCCTCGGCGACCGCGCACGCCGCCTCCACATCCCCAGCGAGCATCTCGACGTCGAACCGCAGCTCGGCCGAACGCCAGAACCCGATCAGCTGCCCGGTGTCGTGGAGGAACCCGCGATACCGGTCCGAGGCCTCGCGCGCCGCTTCGAACTCGCCGAGCCGAGCCCGCAGATGCCCGAGGGCGTGGAACATGTAGGACTCGACGCTGCGATTGCCCGGGATACTCGCGGATGAGCTCCTCGGCTCGAGCGATCCCATCGGAGACCGGTATCGGGCCTCGCACCATCGCCGCCGTGACGCTCAACAGGATCTCGGCCGTCTCGAACGGCGCGCTCACGCGCTTGGCGTAAACGAGCGCCCGGTCGAGCGCGGCGAGCTGCTTTCCCGCCTGTCCGAGATCCCATTCGATCGATGCGATGAGATGCCAGGCGCGAGCGAGCCCGCGCTCGTCACCGACGGACTCGAACACCGCGATGGCATCCTCGGTGTCGGCTCTCGCTCGATCGAGCGGTCGCTCGAGTTCACCCAGGAGGAACCATCGCGCGATCTGGGCGTGAGCCCTGACCTTCGGGTCGCCGAGCTCGTCGGCCCGGACCTGGATCTCCGCCGTGATCGCGTTCGCCTCCTCGATCCGGCCTCCCTCCCACAGCCCGATGGCTACGTCGGGGAGGAGCGACAGCCGAACGGGATCTGACGGCTCGAGGAGCGCCGCGGCGCGCCCCAGCAGGTTCGCTACGGCCTGGAGGTCGTGGCGACCCAGGGCGCGGAGGCCCGCAGCCGCCAGCCGTTCGGACGCTTGGCGAGCCAGCGTTCTTGCTTCGTCGTCGACGGGGCCGAGCGTCTCGCGGTACCTGAAAGCTTGCTCGAGGTGGTAGCCGAGGATCTCATCCGCCTCCTCGGCGCGGTCCCCTCCGACCCGGCCGATCCAGGCGGCGAACTCCTCGTGCAGGCCCGCACGCCGTTCCTTCGGGATCGCCTGGTACGCCGCGTCGCGGATCAGGATGTGCCGGAACCGGAACGCCTCCTCGCCGGGCACTGAAGATCGGTCGGGCCGCACGAGCTCCTTGCGGATCAGCGAGAGGATCAGCTCGTCCGCGTCGGCACGGAGGTGCTCGGGAAGCAGATCGCGAACGGCGCCGCGGTAGAACTCCCGGCCGATCACCGAAGCGCCCTCGATCGCGCGGCGCTCGTCGTCGCTCAGCCGTTCGAGGCGCGCGGAGAGCAGCGCCGCGACCGAGGGCGGCACGCTCACCGACGATAGGTCCCCGACGGGAGCCCACCCGCCGTTCTGCCGAACCAGCTGGCCGTCGTCGATCATCATCGACAGCATCTGCTCGACGAACAGCGGATTGCCTCCGGCCGCGTCCGTGATCCGCTCGGAGGCGTCGAGCGGCAGGCCCGAGCCGCCGAGCAAGTTGCCGATCAGCTCCGTCGACTTCTTCGCGTCGAGCGGCTGCAGCAGCAGCGTCGTGGCGTTCAGCTTGCCCCCGCCCCAGTCCGAACGCGTGTCGAGGAACTCCGGTCGCGCGGTGCAGAGCACCAGGATCGGCGCCTCTCGGGACCAGTCCGCGACGTGGTTGACGACGTCGAGGAACGCCGGTTCGGCCCAGTGGATGTCCTCCCAGACAGCGACGAGCGGCCGATCGGTGGAGAGGATCTCGAGGAACCGGCGGATCGCCCAAGGGGTCTCCTCGGCCGAGCCCACGCCTTCGCCGGTGCCGAGGATCTCGGCCAGCCGACCGGCGATCGCGGCTGCGTGCTCGTCGCCCTCGATGGCGCGCCTGAGACGCTCGGCGACCTCGTCCGTTGGATCGAAGGCCTTCACGCCGAGCGCCGCCCGGATCGCCTCGGCCGCCGGCCAGTACGTGATGCCCTCCCCGTAGGGGAGACAGCGGCCCGTCACGACGCCGGCCGAGCCCTCGATCCACCCGAGGAACTCCTCGACCAGGCGGGACTTCCCTTCTCCGGCGGCGCCCAGCACCGTGAACAGGACGCACGTCCGGTCCTCGGTGGCGCGCGCGAACGCTCGGCGCAGGTCGTCGAGCTCGCGGTCGCGCCCGACCATCGCCGACCGGAGCGCCCGAGGCGGCAGCGCCGTCCCCGGAAGCACACCGGTCAGCCGGTAGGCGCGCACGGGGTCGGCCTTGCCCTTCAACGACATCGGCTCGACCGGCTCGGCACCGACGGCGTCCCGGACGAGCGCCATCGTGTCTTCGCCGATCAGGATGTCGCCGGGGTCGGCGGCCGCCTCGAGGCGGGCGGCGGTGTTCACGGCGTCGCCGGTCACGCGGCCGAAGTCCGCGTCGTCGGCGCCCGACGAGCACCTCGCCGGTGTTGACGCCGATCCGGCACGCGAGCCGGACGCCGTGGTCGCGTTCGAGATCGACGTTGAGCTCGTCGAGCGCGGTTCGCATATCGAACGCCGCCCGGACGGCGCGCAGGGCGTCGTCCTCGTGGAGCTGCGGGATGCCGAACACCGCCATCACGGCGTCGCCGATGAACTTCTCGACCGAGCCCCCGTGCCGCTCGAGGGCGGCACGCATCGCGTCGAAGTACCGGGTCATGACCTTGCGCAGCGACTCGGGGTCGAGGCGCTCGCCGAGCTCGGTCGAGCCGGTCACGTCGCAGAAGACGATCGTGACGGTCTTGCGGATCTCGGCCGCCTCGGGCGCGGCGAGCCGCGCGCCGCAGACCGAGCAGAAGTTCGCCCCCTCGGCGCTCTCCGAGCCGCAGTTCGGACAGGCCGCCACGGCCGGAGTCTAGGCGGGTGGTGGCCGGCCGAACGAACCAGGTGAGTCACGGGGAGCACCCCCGAACGGGCGCCCCCCGATCCGTTCGGTTCGCTAGATCCCGGGGATGCGGATCAGCAGGAGCTGCCCGCCTTCCCGCTTGAAGTTGTAGTCGGGGTTGCTGTCCGGGTCGATGAACGTGTCCGGCCCCGTCTGCCAATCCACGGCGAGCGTGTGGGCCTGCACGGTGATCAGGAAGGCACCGGGACCGAACCCGGCGGAGGCGTCCACGATGCCGCTCGACTCCCAGGCTCCCCAGTTGCCCGGGCTGATCGGGAATGCCCCGCCCGCGAACGGGGGAACGTCCGCCGGGTCCTCGTCCGTCGGCCCCTCGTCAGCTTCCTGGTTCACCGTCGCCACGAGCTGCGAGCCCACGCCGGTGTACGGGACGTACCACAGCCCTGCTGTCCTTCCGCCCGCTTCGTTCACCGCGTACTGCTGGCTGCTACCGGGATCTTCGGTCACGAGCATCCCGGTGGCCGTGGTCTCGAGGTTGTCGGGCTGTCGGATCTCGGTGAGGGTCTTGACCGGGTTGTTGTCGCCTTCGACCAGGATGCTGAGCGAGTCGACCTCGGTGGGGTCGTCGGGGTCGAGCACCATCTTCCAGATCCGGCCGTTGGTCGACCTGAACGGCGGCGTATCCAGGGGTTGAGAAGCGGTTCGACCTCGACCCGAGTCGACGATGTAGACGACGTTCTCCATGCTCGGCCGCTTGTCGTACGCGATGTCCTCCACCCTGACGAACTGGAACACGTCGTTGAGCTGGCTCCAGTACTCGAGCACCCACTGCGGCCCGTCGATCCCGAGCCCCGTCCGAGGATCGCGCTGCCACGAGCCGTCGTTCGGCGGCGCCGGGAACGGTCCTCCTTGGGCGGCCGGAACGTCGGCAGCCTTCATCTCGGTGCCGTTGGGGTTGAGCCCGGTCGCGATGTTCTTCGGCACCGGGATGAACTCGCCGGTGATCGATGGCGGGGTGCCGGTGACCGGGTCGAAATCGTAGTAGTCGGCGACGCCCATAGTGGTCGATCGGAACGCCCACAGCTCGCCTTCGTCCTCGAGCACGGACTTCGTGTTCGGTGCGATGTACGAGTACAGCTGCGACTGCGCGGGCGCGAGTTGGGTCGCAGGGGTCGTCGGAGGGACGACCGTTGGATCGGTCAGTGGACCGCTCGTGAACGTGTCGTCGCCCGACAGCATCACGAGGTCGGCGAAGCCGGGGATCGCGACACTGTTCTCGTGGTTGTGCCGGCCCATGCCGTAGATCTCGTAGATCTTGCCGTTGCGCGTATCCAGGGCGACGACCAGGCCGGCCTCCTCCTGCGCCGGAGAGTTGACCGGGGGCGGCCACGAGTTCTCCTGCCGAAGGAAGTAGTCGGGTGCCTCCTCGTTGGTGAAGAGGATGTTGCGGCTGAACCCTTCCGCGCGGGTGGCGAGGTAGTTCGAGCAGAACCGCTGGTACCCGAGGCTGCTCGGGATCGCGAACGAGGCCTTCACCACGCCGTCCGAGCTGCTGGTTGAAGACCAGGTGGCTCACCTGCGAGTTGTCGAAGTCGTTCTGGGACTCGCCCGGGTCGGTGGTGGCGAGCGCCGGGTTGTACGGGAACGGCGCCTTGCTCGTCTCGTGGTTGACGAAGACGTCGACCTGTCCCTGGCCGCGGGCCTGGACGGCGATGCCGTCCGGGATCGCCTCGAACCGGTAGCCGCTCGGCAACATGTCGCCGACCGTGAGCAGCGGGACGATCTCGACGTCCTCGAGGTTCTCGGCGTCGTCCAGCATCGGGTCCTGCTCCGTCACGAAGCCGCCCTCGTTCGCGGCGGATGCGACCGTCATGGGGGTCGTCATCGCGAGCGCTAGGACCACACACACGAAGATCGTGGGTCTCCTCATGCTTCCTCCTTCGCGATCGTGCCTACAACCGTCCTATCAGGTTCACTTTCCTCGGGGCAACCGGGTCCGATCGACAGCGAGAAGGGAAGATGTGAAACGCCCCCTCGGTTGCGACCGAAGAAGGCGGCGGTGGCCGCGGGCCGAACTCGGTGCTCGCGGTGACCGATGAGTTCCAGGAGGTTCCGGCGTCCAAGGGGACGCCCACCGCCGAGCAGGAGGCCAGCCCATGACGACCATCTCGATCGAGAAGCTCCGAACCGACGTCGAGGGCCGGGTGATCGGTCCCGACGATCCCGAGTACGACGAGGCGCGATCGGTCTTCTACGGCGGGATCGACAAGCGGCCCGCGGCGATCGTCCGGGTCGCGAACGACGCCGACGTCTCGCGGGTGATCGCGCTCGCGCGCGAGACCGGGCTCGAGCTCGCCGTTCGGAGCGGCGGGCACAGCATCCCCGGCCACAGCGTCTCGGAGGGCGGGATCGTGCTCGACCTCGCCGACATGCGCTCGATCGACGTCGACGTCGATGGCAGGACCGCGTGGGCGGAGACCGGCCTGACCGCCGTCGAGGTCGCGAACGCGACCGCGGAGCACGGCCTGGCGATCGGCTTCGGCGATGCGGGCTCGGTCGGGATCGGCGGGATCACGCTCGGTGGCGGCGTGGGGTACCTCGCCCGGAGGTTCGGCCTGACGATCGACGACCTGCTCGCGGCCGACGTCGTGACCGCCGACGGCGAGATCCGTCGAGTGGACGCGGCGAACGAACCCGACCTGTTCTGGGCGATCCGCGGCGGCGGTGGCAACTTCGCCGTGGCGACACGGTTCCGGTTCCGCCTGCACGAGCTCGCGGGGGTGGTCGGCGGCATGCTGTTCCTGCCGGCGACCGTGGACACGATCGCCGGGTTCATCGCCGCGGCCGAGGCCGCGCCGGAGGAGCTGTCGACGATCGCGAACGTGATGCCCGCGCCGCCGATGCCGTTCGTGCCCGATGAGTTCCACGGCACGCCCGTGATCTTCGGTCTGATGTGCTACGCGGGCGACGAGGAGTCGGGCGACCGCGCTCTCGCGCCGTTCCGAGCCCTCGCGACGCCGATCGCCGACATGGTGAAGCCGATCCCGTACCCGGAGATCTACCCGCCGGAGGAGGAGGAGTACCACCCGGTGGCGACCGGGCACACGATGTTCGTCGACACGATCGGTCGCGCCGAGGCCGAGACGATCCTCGAGCACCTCGCGACCTCGAAGGCCATGATGGGGGTCGCGCAGCTGCGGGTGCTGGGCGGCGCCGTTGGCGCGGGTGCCGGTCGACGCGACGGCGTTCGCGCATCGGGAGAGCCGGATCATGGTGAACGTGCGCGGCCGTGTACGAAAAGCTCGAGGAGCGAGCGACGCACGAGCCGTGGGTCCGCGAGCTTCGCCGCGGCGCTGCACCAGGGCGACGATGCCGCGTACGTGAACTTCCTCGGCGACGAGGGGCCCGACCGGATCCGCGCCGCGTATCCGGGGGCGACCTGGGACCGCCTTCGGGCGATCAAGGCGACGTACGACCCGACGAACCTGTTCCACCTCAACCAGAACATCCCCCCGGCGGAGGAAGGAGCGTCATGAACGAGACCACGACCGGCGAGGTCACCTCGAAGGACGGCACGAGGATCGTGTTCGAGCGCACCGGCGAGGGGCCGCCGGTGATCCTGGTCGGCGGGGCGCTGAGCGATCGCCGCGCGGGGACGAGCTTCGCCGCGGAGCTCTCGTCGGACTTCACGGCCTACGCGTACGACCGGAGGGGCAGGGGCGACAGCGGCGACACGCCACCGTATGCCGTCGAGCGCGAGGTGGAGGATCTCGACGCGCTGATCCGCGAGGCCGGCGGGCGGGCGTTCCTGTTCGGGGTGTCCTCCGGTGGGGGGCTCGTGCTCGAGACGGCCGCTCGGAGCGGCGGCGCGGACAAGCTCGCCGTCCACGAGCCGCCCTACGCCGTGGACGACGGCGGCCCGAGGATCCCCGACGACTTCGTCGCCCACCTCGACGAACTGCGCGCGGAGGATCGTCGCGGCGACGCGGTCGAGTACTTCATGACGACCGGGGTGGGGGTTCCGCCGGAAGAGGTGGCGCAGATGCGGGGCGCGCCGTTCTGGCCCGGCCTGGAGGCCCTCGCCCACACGCTCCCGTACGAGGGCAGGATCATGGGATACGACGGCCCCGATCGCTCGCTGCCGGTCGAGCGCTGGAAGGCGATCGAGGTCCCGGTGCTCGCGACGGTCGGGGGCGCGAGCCCGGACTGGTTCCGGAACGTGGTGCGCGCCGTGGCCGAGGCGCTTCCCGACGCCACGTTCCGCTCGCTCCCCGGGCAGACCCATCAGGTCGAACCTGCGGTCGTGGCGCCCGTGCTCCGCGAGTTCTTCCTCGGCTGAGGGTAGCCGTGGCAGGGGCGCAGGATCTGGACGCCGTCGCCAGGGCGATCGTCGACGACAACCGGTACATGGTGCTCGGGACCGCCGACGCGTCCGGGAAGCCATGGGCGACCCCCGTGTACTACGCGGCCGACGGGTATCGCGACTTCTACTGGGTCTCGGCGCCCGACCGGACGCATTCGCGCAACGTCGCCGCCCGGCCCGAGATCGCCGTCGTGATCTTCGACTCCCGGGTGCCGATCGGGGAGGGGCAGGCCGTCTACATGGCGGCCGTCGCCTCAGAGCTCACGGGCGACGAGCTCGAACGGGGGATCGAGATCTTCTCGCGGGTGTCCACGAGCCACGGAGCCAAGCCGTGGACCCTCGCGGACGTGCAGCCGCCCGCCGCCCTGCGGCTCTTCCGCGCTCGGGCGTCCGAGCACTGGGTGCTCGATCCCGATCGACGCCCCGATCAGCGAACAGCCGTGGATCCCTGAGGCGAGCCGACCGGCCATCCGGAACCTCGGGAATGGGTACGGGCGTCCCGTTGTCGGACATCCACGAGCGTCACACGCGGTCGGCCGAGGAGGAGGGCACCGATGGCGGATCTCGAGCAGAACAAGCGGACGGTCGTCGAGTACTACGAGCTCGCGTTCAACGGGAAGGAGCCCGAGCAGGCCGTCGAGAAGTACGTCGGGTCGCAGTACATCCAGCACAACCCACAGGCGCCTGACGGTCCGGAGGCGTTCATCGCGTTCGTCAGGGCGTTCCCCGAGATCAGCGTGGACATCCGCCGCGTGATGGCCGAGGGCGACATGGTCGTGACTCACGGGGTGGTGAAGTTCACCGCCGACGATCCCGGGACCGTCGCGGTCGACTTCTTCCGACTGGAGGACGGCAAGGTCGTCGAGCACTGGGACGTCCTTCAACCGTGGCCCGAGGAGAGCGCGAACCCGCACCCGATGTTCTAGGGTTCGGCCGCGGAGCGAACACCGGTGCGCACGAACCTCAAACTCGACGACCTGGACGGCTTCCTCGACGAGGCGCACCTCGCGGTGCTCGCGACCCGTCGGGCCGATGGAACCGTCCTGCTCTCGCCCGTCTGGCACCGATGGCGCGACGGCGGGTTCGAGTTCTGGGTCGGCGCAGACGACGTGAAGGTTCGGCACCTCCGGAACGATCGGCACGCGACGGTGCTGGTCGCCGAGACCGAGCCGCCGTACCGCGGCGTGGAGGTACGCGGCGACGCGGAGTTCATCGACCGTGACGTGGTCGCGGCGGCCGTCGAGATCGCGTCCCGATACGTGGGGCCGGATCGAGGGGCATCGTTCGTCTCGGCGAACTCCGGGGACGACCTGATCGTGCGCGTCGCGCCGGGAGAGCTCCGGGCGTGGGACTTCGCCGACGACTTCCCTGCCGGCTGATCGCTTGACGGTCAGGCCGGCGGTAGCACCTTCTCGATCTCGTCCAGGTGCTCGCTGCGATGATCCGCCCGGTCCGTGTTGATGTACAGGCCGGTCGCCTCGTTCTTCGCGAGCAGGTCGTCGGACATCGCCGCGACGCCGCGGTCGGCCGCCTCCGCCGCATCGACCGCCACCCTGGCGGCAGCGCGAGGTTCGAGCGCGGAGATGATGGGTTTGGCCGCGTCGTTGATCCAGTCGACCGCGTCGTCGTAGTAGGAGGGGAACGGACCCGTTCCGTCGGGGCCCCACCGTTCGAGGGCCGTGACGATCCGCAGATCCCAGAACGCCACGTGGCCGAGCACGCTCGCGACGGTCCAGCCCTCGTCCATCGGCCGCATGAGGTCCTCGTCGGTCGCCCGTGCCACGAGCGCCTTCAACCGATCGAGCTCCCGGCGGTTGGTCTCCACGTACGAGCGATCCGCACCCATCGCACCTCCTCGCTGGCTCGCGACCGAGCCTAGTCGAACAGGCCGGCGATCCCCTGCCCGCCGTCGATCAACCATTGCACCGGGGCGCGCTCGACGACCTGACGCAGGACGACGGCCACGAACGCGCCCAGCGACCCTCGCTGTTCGGCGTCGTCGATCGCGCCGAGGAGTCCCGCCCGCAGCGCGCGCTCGATCGTCTCGTCGTCCCAGCGGATGTCGGCGTTCGAACGCGGGGAGAGCGACAGCACGAGCTCCTCCCGTGTGGCGCCGAGGTCGCACGCGGCGCCGTCCAGGCCGTCGAGCACGATGCGCTGGAACGTCGCGTCGAGTCCCTCGCCCGGGAAGGCGGTTCGGACTTCGCACGGGTCTCGGACCGCGAGCGTTCCGGCGTCGGCCGCCCCGTTCGCGAACTCGATCCCGACGAGCGCCACGGCGCCGACGAACAGCGCCACGAGGATCCCCACCGCGATCGGGCGATCCATCACGCGATCCTCCTGCGGAACATCGCCACCGGTACCAGCGCGAGCGCGGCGAGCAGCGCGCAGAACAGGAACGACGACCGGAAGCCCCGGGTGACCGCCTCCTCGATCGCCGCGACGAGCTCGTCCTGTACGGCGCGGACGGACGCGTCGGTCACCGAACCGTGCTCCTCGAACACGGCGGTGAAGTCCGGGATCTCGCCCTCGGGCACCCGGTCGATCGTGTCGCGGATGTCGAGGGCGAGCGGGACCTTCGTGGTGGCGGAGATCTCGCCGTCGATGATGACCGCGGTCGCGTTCAGCTCCGCGACCTCGGCGGCCTCGAACAGGTCGCCCGTGAGCAGCGGCGCGATGACGGCGAGGGCGAGCACCAGGCCCAGGTGCCGAACGCCGACCGTGAACGTCGCCTTGCGGCCGATGCCTTGTCCGCCGAGCACCGCGTGGCTGAGCCCGGGCACCGAGAGCCCCAGTCCGAACCCGCAGAGCGTGAACGACACGATCGTGTAGGCGAGCTCGCTCGACGGCAGGAACGCGAGGCCGACGAGCCCCGACGCGAGCAGGAGCGTCCCGGCCCCGGCCGCGAGCGGAACCGGCAGCGCGGCGGCGACCGGCCGGGCGAGCAGCGTCGCCACCGGGATCGCGCTCACCACGGCCGCGCCCGCGATCGGCGAGAGCCCGAACACGTCGATCACGAGGACCACGCCGAGGAACAGCGCGCCGACGAGCGCACCCGACACGAGCGCGAGGGCGGCGTTCGCGGGCATCGTGCGACGCAGTCCCGAGGTCCACCCCTCCTCGAGGATCGCGGACACGTGCGAGCCCACGGCGCCGAGCAGCGCGAGGCCGGCGACCGGCGCCTGCGCGACGAAGATCGCGCGCCAGTCGAACGCCTGCGTGAGGATCCCGCCGAGGGCCGGCCCCATCCCCGCGCCGAGCGTGCCCGCCGCCGTCCAGATCGCCACGCCGCGCGCGCTCGAACCCGTGAGCGCCGCCAGCACCGGAAGGGACCCCGCGAGGAGCAGCGCGCCGCCGAGACCCTGGACGGAGCGTGCCGCGATCAGGAACGCGATCGAGTTCGCGAGCGCGCACGCGATCGACGCGCCGAGGAAGACGACCGACCCCACGGCGAGGAGCACGTTCGCGCGCACGCGATGCACCACGAAGACGAGCAGCAACGCGGCGAGCGCCAGCACGAGGTTGTACGACGTGATGACCCATGCGACCCCCTCGATCGTGGTGTCGAACGTCCCGTAGAGCTCGGGGAGCGCGAGCACCACGATCGACGAGTCGGCGAACGCCACGGCGACGGCCACGGCGATCGCGGCTACGACGAGCGATCGCGCGCTCACGTCGCGCCGGTCACGGTCAGCTCGTCGCCGCCCGTGATCGTCACGGCGCCGGGCCCGAGGAGCTCGCCGCCGAGCCGCGCGCCCGGTGCCGAGGGCGTGATCCGAAGCGCGTCGAGGCCGCTCGCGACCTGGACGTGGATCAGCCCGGGCTCGGGGAACGGCTGCGGCCGCAGCCCGCCGTAGTAGTACGCGAGGATGTCGGAGGCCGAGAGCCCCCGCTGCGCCTTGCCGTACGCACCCCACTGCACCATCCCGGCGCCGTGGCCCCACCCGCGCCCGGTCGCCACGACGGCGTTCGGTCCGCTCGACATCGTCATCCACCGCGAGGGCACCGTGACCGGCAGCGACGAGGGGGGGTAGCGGCCGGGTTCGAAGCAGGGGCCCCACGTGTTCACGGCGTCGCGGAACGTGCTCTCGTCCATGGAGCGCGATCGACCTTCGCCGGTAACGACCACGGTCGATCCATCGAGTCGGACGCGCGAGACCGAACGACCGGCGGGCCACTCGCCGGCCGCTGCGAGGAACCGCCGGACGTCGCCGAACGGCAACCGGACGCTCCAACGCGACACGCTCGAGGCGTCGTCGTCCCGTTCGGCGACGGGTCGGAGATAGGGGAGCGGCGGGCTGCCGAAGACCTCCTCGTTGCCGTAGGTCTGGCCGTTCGAGGTGGAGAAGTACACGGTCTCGGCGGGCCGGCCGTCGAACACCAGGACCTCGCCCGAGGTCCGCCGGACGGCGGCGTACCAGCGCCGGACCGAGGGCTCGAACGGCACCGGGATCCCGCGGTAGACCTGGCAGGCCGTCGTGGCGCAGATCGGGGTGCGGAGCGGTTCGCCCTCCTCCCCGTCCCAATCGGTCGTCGCGAGCGCGTAGCTCCTGGCCGCGATCGCCTGGGCCTCGAGCGCCTCGCGCGGCCATGACGAGGGCACCTCGGCGATGCCCTCCAGGTACTTCCCGAAGGCGAGCGTCACGGTGAGCGCGAGCGAGCCGTCGTCGACGCGCTCGACCTCGAGCGTGCCCGGATAGCGCGCGAGGAGCCGCGGCCGTTCGGGCCGGGCGCAGACCGAGGGAACGAACGGATACCGCCCGCGGACGAGGAACGAACCGCCCGGCGGCGGGCGCACTCGGACCACCTCCGCGGGCGCGCCGGTCGCACCCGTGGAGCCCGTCGGAGCCGACGTCGTCCGTTCGGTCGCCGATGTCGTCCCGACCGGCCCCGTCGTCGGGTCCTCCGGCGGCGGAGACGGCGACGTCGAGGTGCAGGCCTGCAGGAGCAGGATGACCGCGACGAGTCCTCCGACGGATCGAACCGCCCTCGCTCGCACGCCCGCACGCTACCAACCGGGGTTTCGCGGGACCGTCGCCTCCCCACTAGGCTGGAGGTCTCCCCGTGAGCCTCACTCAGATCCCGGAGCTTCGGATCGAGCTCGGTCCCGCCGCGCAGGCGGTCGAACGGGCCGGACGGCGCGTGGCCGACCTGCTCCTGCGGCAGGACGACCCGGGTCGGGGCGTGACGGGGCTCGAGTGGTCGATCGCCGAAACCGCCGCGCACCTCGCCGGCCGGACCGAACGGTTCGCCCGATACCTCGCAGGAGCGAACGCGCCGGACGGGCCCATCTCCGACATCGCGACCGAGAACGAGCAGGACGTCCGCGAACGCGCGGCGCGTCCGCCGGGCGAGCACGTCGAGGAGCTCCGATCCAACGTCGCCGCGTTCGTGGCGGCGTCTCGCGGCAAGCTGGGTTCGGACCCGTTCCCCTGGTACTCGGGCGTGACGATCGACGTCGCGACCGCGACCGGGCTCCTGCTCGGCGAGCTCGACGTCCACGGGTTCGACGTCGCGAGGACCGTCGGGGCGCCGTGGCCGATCCCGGCGGCCGATGGGCGCACGATCCTCCGGGCGGCGATCGTCCTCGCCCCGCTCTACGTGGACCTCGAGGCAACGCGCGGAGTCTCGGTCACGTTCCGGATCGCCGTGCGTGGTGGGCCGGCGTTCCGGATCCGCTTCGACGACGGGACCGCGACCGTCGAGGCGGCGGCGGGGGAGGCCGACGCCACGATCCGGGCCGACCCCGTCTCGCTCGTGCTCGTCTCGTACGGGCGGGTGAGCAAGTGGCGCGCGATGGCGACCGGCAAGTTGGTCGCCACGGGGCGCCGGCCGTGGGCCGCGCTCAACTTCGACCGGTACTTCCTCCCGCCCTAGGTCGAAGACGCGGGATGACCGGTCGACGGGCCGGTGTAGGCTCCTTCGCGATGGACGAGCCTCGGATCGTCGTTCGCAAGGACGGCCCGTACCGGGTCGAGGGCGGCGTCCCGGTGCTGCGGGCGGCGATCGTGGAGACCGAACGCGGGGAGCCGATCGCGTGGGAGGACGGGCCGTCCTTCGCACCTGCCGACGAAGAGCTGTACGAGCTCTGCCGCTGCGGTCGCTCGTCGAACAAGCCCTTCTGCGACTCGACGCACGAGCAGATCCCGTTCAACGGCACCGAGGTAGCGGACCGCGGTCCGATCTCCGAACGCCGGCAGTCGTGGGAAGGCGAGGAAGACCTCGTCCTGTACGACGACCTCTCGCTCTGTTCGAAGGCGGGTTTCTGTCGGAACGTGAACACCGGCGTCTGGGAGATGCTCGAGGAAGCCGACGACCCGCGCGTCCGCGAGGAGTTCGTCGGGATGGTCTCCCGCTGTCCCTCGGGTCGCCTGGCCTACGCGGTGCTTCCCGACCCGGAACCGGTGGAGGAGGCGTACGAGCCGTCGATCGGCGTGGAGCCGAACGGCCCCTATCGCGTCCGCGGCGGCATCCCGGTCGTGTCGGAGGACGGAACCCCGTACGAGGTTCGCAACCGCCAGACGCTCTGCCGGTGCGGACAGTCGAGGAACAAGCCGTTCTGCGACGGGTCGCACAAGCTCTTCGGGTTCAGCGATCCGGCCATGCCGCTCGAGCAGGAGTCGACGCCGTGAGCCGCTCGGCCGCGATCACGGGTTAGACCTCCAGCGGAGCCGCTTGCGCCATCCGAGCCGCCTCGCGAACCTCCTGCGCATGTGCCCTCCCCGGGATGAACCGGTTGGCGACCACGGCCGCCACGATGAGCACCAGACCGCCGACGAGCAGCGACAGCCGGAAGCCGCTCATGAACGACTCGCGGAAGGCCTCCACCACCGCGCCCTGCTGCTCCGGCGGCAGCTCCGCGACGGCGGACGGATCGAGCCTCCCCTCCCCGGCCGCCGCCTCGATCGATTCCTGCTGCGGCGCCGACAGGCCGAGCGCGGTCAGAGAGGGCTCGAGCGTGGACCTCAGTCTGGTCGTCAGGATCGAGCCGAGCAGCGCGATCCCGAACAGCCCGCCGACCTCGCGGGACGTGTTCGTGGTGGCCGAGCCGAGGCCCGCTCGCTCGGGCCCGACCGCGTTCATCACCGCCGCGGTCATGGGCGCCATCGTCGATCCGATCCCGTGCCCCATGATCACGAAGACCGGCAGCATCAGCAGGTACGGCGTGTCGACCGAGAGGCGGGAGAAGATCAACAGCCCGCTGCCGGCCAGGATGAGTCCGTACGTCATCGGGATCCTCGAGCCGTGCTTGGAGGCGTAGCGGCCGGCGTTCGGCGCCGTGACGATGATCATCGCGGTCATCGGCAGGAACCGAAGCCCGGCCTCGAAGGGCGTGTATCCGCGGATCAGCTGCATGTACAGGGACATGAAGAAGAACGTCGCGAACATGCCGAGCGACACGCTGAACGCCACGGTGGCCCCGGCCGAGAACGCCGGGATGCGGAAGAAGCGGAGCGGCAGCATCGCCTTCGGGACTCCGGCGCTCCCAGAGCAGGAACGCGATCCCGAGGACGGCCGAGGCCGCGAGCGACGCGACGATCACGGGGTCGCTCCAGCCGCGCTGGTTGGCCTCGATGAGACCGTAGGTGGCGGCGAGCAGGGCAGCCGATCCGAGGAACAGACCGGGCAGATCCAGCTCGCGGGTGATCTCGGACCTCGATTCGGTCACCGTCCGCGTCGCCACGAAGAACGCGATGACCCCGACCGGCAGGTTGAGGAAGAAGACCGACTGCCAGCCCAGGTGCTCCACCATGAGCCCTCCGACCGTCGGCCCGAGGGCCAGAGCGAACGCCGAGGTGCCGGCCCACAGCCCGATCGCCTTCGCGCGCTCGTGCGGGGGGAACGTCACGGTGATGATCGACAGCGTCCCCGGCAGGAGCAGCGCGGCGCCGGCGCCCTGCAGCGCTCGGGCGGCGATCAGCTGTCCCGTGGACTGCGAGAGCCCGCAGAACGCGGATGCGATCGTGAAGACCGTGAGCCCCAGCAAGAAGATCTTCTTGCGGCCGTAGCGATCGCCGATGATGCCGCCCGTGAGGATGAGCGAGGCGAACGCCAGCACGTAGCCGTCGACGATCCACTGGAGCTCGCTCACGCCGGCGCCGAGCTCGCGGCTGATGGTCGGCAGTGCGACGTTGACGACCGTGTTGTCGAGCATCGCCATGGCGAGCGCGAAGCTCATCGTCAGCAGGACGATGACCTTCTCGCGCGCGTTGTCGCCTTCGAACCCGAACACGGACGACTCCAGGATGGCCGGCCCGACCGGTCACTGTACCGGTCCGAAGTCGCAACCCAGCCGTCGGGGTTGTTCCAGCTCGCCGGTTACGAGTTCGCGACGGCGTCGTGCGCGACGACCGCCAGGGACCGAGCCGCGGTCATGCCCTGCCTATCGGCAGCACGGGAAGGCGCCTGAACGTGGGCGGTGGCGCGCCCGGAGCGAGATCGCCGAACGTGGAGCGGGCTCAGGTCCGGCGGTAGGCGCGGATCCCCAGCAGGTAGAAGAAGGCGAGGAGGCCGGCCGCCCAGGCGGCCGACTGCCACAGGAGCGTCGTGGTGCGAGGGCAGGTCCTTGAACAGCGGGTCCGTGCTCTCGGTGATGAGCTCACCGAGGGTCAGCACCCGGACCAGGTTGACCCAGATCGTCACCGGATTGACCTCAGCAACCGTCTGCAGCCAGGCGTACTGGAACGTCTCGGGCGGCACGAACGCGGAGCTCACGAAGACGAAGGGGAAGACGATCGTGAACAGCGCCGCCTGCACGGCCTCGATCGTCTTCAGCCGCAGCCCTGCGTATGCGGATACCCAGGTGAACACGTACCCCACGCCGACGATGACGACGAACGCGAACAGCGCCTCGAACATGCTCGTGTGGATGCGATACCCGACCAGATAGGCCACGAGCAGCATCAGCACGGTCTGGAAGCCGACCGAGACCGTGTCCGCCGCCGTCCGTCCCGCGAGCACGGCCGAACGGGCCATCGGCAGGGAGCGGAACCGGTCGATGAGTCCCTTCTGGAGATCGTCGGCCAGCCCGACCCCGGTCTGCGTCGCGGCGAAGATCCCGGTCTGGATGAAGATCCCGGCCATGAGGAAGTCGACGTAGGAGATGGTGGGCGGGAGGAACAGCTCGAACGCGCCGCCGAAGACGAAGACGAACAGCAACACGAACATCACGGGCTGGATCGTCGAGAAGACCAGCAGGTCGGGCTTGCGGAGGTACGTGACGAGGTTCCGCTTGGTGATGACCCACCAGTCGGAGACCGTGTTGCTCAGTCTGCTCGGTGCCCGGACGGTCTCGGTCGCGACGCTCATACCTTCTCCCGCTTGCGCTCGCGCTTCCGGCGCCCGCCGTCCTCGGCAGCCTGTTCGGCCTCCGCCTCCTCGGCCGCATGGCCGGTCAACGCCAGGAAGACGTCGTCGAGCGTCGGCCGGCGCAGCGAGATGTCCGCGAGCTGGATACCTTCTGCGTCCATGCGGCGCACCGCTTCGGTCAGGATGGCCGTTCCGTCCGAGCCGACCGGAACGTTGATCTCGCCGGTGTTGTTGTCGACGTTGCCGCCGCCCGGCCCCAGCCCGAGGACCGATCCGGCCGCCTCCGCGGCCCGGCCCCGGTCGACGACTCGGAGCGCGAGCATCTCGCCTCCGACCCGCGCCTTGAGCTCGTCCGAGGTCCCTTCGGCGATCACCTGTCCGAGGTCGATCACGGCGATCTTGTCGGCCAGCCGGTCGGCCTCGTCCAGGTACTGCGTGGTGAGCAGGAGGGTCGTCCCCTCCATCACGAGCTCGCGGATGATGTCCCACATCTCGATCCGGCCGCGCGGGTCCAGGCCCGTGGTCGGCTCGTCGAGGAACAACACCTGCGGGTGGCCGACGAGGCTCGCGCCGAGGTCCAGCCGGCGCCGCATGCCGCCCGAGTAGGTCTTGGCCGTCCGGTGGGCCGCGTCGGAGAGCTCGAACCGCTCGAGGATCTCCTCGCCGCGCTTCTTCGCCTCCGCGGCGGGCACGTGGTACAGGCGCCCCACCATCTCGAGGTTCTCGAGCCCGGTGAGGTTCTCGTCGACCGCCGCGTTCTGACCGGCGAGGCCGATCACGTGGCGGAGCTGCTCCGCCTGTCGAACGACGTCGTACCCGACGACCGTCGCTCGGCCTTCGTCGGGGCTGAGGAGCGTCGTGAGGATCCGAACGGCGGTGGTCTTCCCGGCGCCGTTCGGTCCGAGCAGGCCGAGCACGGTGCTGGGCGGGACCTGCAGGTCCACGCCCCGCAGCGCCTCGACCTTGCCGAACCGCTTGACGATGCCCTCGACGACGATCGCAGGGTCGGTCATGGAGTTCGAAAGGTTACCCGAGGCGTCAACCGCCGATGTGATCGGTCCATGTCCATACGACCGAGTCAGTCGGCAGAACTGAGCGCTCGGTCGATCGTTCGCTGGCCGACGGACAGGTGTTCGAGCCGTTCGCCCGCCACTCGGACCCCGCCGTAGCGCACGTCCTCGTACGCGCTGGTGAGCTCGGCGAACGCGGCGGCGCACGCGGGGAAGGCCTCCGCGACGGCCGGCGCGAACTCGGCGGGGGTCTGCCAGGCCTCCTTCACGACCTCGCGCCGTCGCAGGGCCCCGAGCGTCTCTGCGTACCAACGCCGAACGGTGTCGGCCGGCAGCTCCCGGTGCAACCGCGGCCGCACCGGCACCGTGTCCTCGGTCGGAAGGGCCGAGACGGTGGCGCTTCCGGGGACCCTGGGCTCCGGCTCGGCGCCGCCCCCCTGGGGGCGGAACCGTCTGATGACGCGGAAGATCGCGTACCCGATCGCGGCGAACGCGAGGAACCCGAGGATCCGCTGCCACACCGTTGGGCCCTCGCTCCGCCCGGCCTCCTCCGCCGCCCGAGCCGCGCCAAGACGGAGGCTCTCGAAGAACTCGCGGACGCGCTCGGGATCGATCCCCAGGCGGTCCACCAGCCAGAAGATCGGACGCACGAGCTGCGAGAGCGTCCACGCGAGCAGCGACGCGAAGGCGTTCGCGGCCGGGGCGAGCCACGCGCCCACCTGGTCGAACACGCCGCCGCGGACGCTCAGAGCCACGGCCGCAGCCATCGCGCCGACGAGGAGGCCGGTCGCGAGCGCGGCGCGGCGGATCCACGCGGCTCGAACGCGTTCGTCGAGCTCGGCCGATCCGCTCGTCGTCCACACCGTGGACGCGCGGCTCGCGAGCGCCGCCACGAAGAACAGCGGAACGATCACGACGAGCGGGCCGCGCCACTCCGGCGTGGCGCCGGCGGCCACCATCACCTCCAGGCCGAGCGCGACGGCGAACCAGCCGAACTCGGCGTGGATCGGCAGACGCCAGTCCCGGAGCGCGAGCGTCATCGCCCGGAGCGCGACGAGCAGAGCACACGACGACCGCGAAGACCGACCGGTTGAGATCGCCACGTCCGAGCCAGACCCCCGCGAGCACCGCGAGGACCACCGCTCCCAGCTGGAGGTAGCGGGAGGCTCGGAAGCGGCACGCGAGCAGCACCGCGCCCACGTACGTGACGACGAACGGCACCGCGAGCGCGACCACGCCGATGTCGAGCCCCCGGGTCTCGGTGAGCACGAGCCACAAGGGAAGCACCAGCACGCCGGATTCCGCGAGCGCGGCGAGCCCGCACGCGCGCAGCTCGCGGGCGTCGGGCGGCGCGACCTGCGGGGTGGCGATCACGATGCCGCCTTTCGGAACGCCTCGAGCGGCGACAGATGGAAGACCTCGCACCCGCGTCGCCGGAGCCCCTCCATCTCGTGCGTCAGCGAGGGTCCGGGCCGCGGTGAGACGACGATCACGGTGGTGCGGCGCACCAGTCGGCGACCCATCTCGCGAAGGATCGGGCCCAGGTCGTTCGTCGGCTGATTGGGCATCCGAGCGAGCGCGGCGAACAGCGCGGCCTCGGCCCCCACCGAGTCCGACGACGGCACGCGGAGCGGTCCGCCCCCTCGCCGAAGATGCGTGTTGGCGAGGAGGCCGGTCTTCCATCCCGCGTGGATCGCCTGACGCGCGAGGTACGAGGTCCAGCCGATCGTCTCCTCGGCCGTGTCTGGGTCGACGGCGTGCCAGAACGGTTCGCCGTTCGACACGTCGAGCGCGAACAGCACCTCGGCCGACCTCGTCGGCTCGTACCGCTTGGTCTGCAGGCGGCCCGCATGCGCCGAGAGGCGCCAGTGCACGTGATGCATCGGGTCGCCGGGCTCGTAGTCGCGGACGCCGGCGAAGTGCTCCCGGTCCTCGAACAGCCGAACGGCCGGGGCGGGCGATCCGAACGGGAGTCGTCGAACGATCGTGAGCGGGATCCCGACGCGCGGCTCCGGCAGGACCAGCAGCGGACGGTCGACCGGCGCCTCGAGCTTGACGGGCGACAGGTCGAACGGATCGGACACGACGACGTCGACGCCCTCGAGCCAGTACTCGCCGCGCGTCGAGACCACCACCGGCAGTCGAAGCTCGACCTCGCTCCTGCCGCCGATCGACAGCCGGCGCCGGTGTCCGCGGAGCGCCGTCGGATCGGGTTCGGCCTTGGGGAGCAGGCCCGGCGGGAAGCGGACCAGGAGCCGCACGATCGGCAACGGCATACGCTTGCCGTTGACGATGCGCACGTGGAGCGCGACCTCCTCGCCCACGAACGCACGCGCCGGCTCGAACGACACCTCCACGCTCACCTCTCGGAGCGCCGATCGCGCCCACAGCGACGACGCGACCGCGAGCGCGGCGATCGCCGACGCCCAGAGCAGCACGGCGACCTGGCCCCATGCGATCGCGAACAGCCCGACGATCCCGGAGACGTACAGGGCGATCTGCCGCCGTTCCGGCGTGTCCGTGGCGGCTCCTAGGGTTCGAGCTCGGTGGGCACGGCCACCGAGCGGAGGACCTCGCCCAGGATCTCGTCGACGTGCCGGTCCCGGATCCGGGCGTCGGTCGTGGCGACGAGCCGGTGGCCGAACACCGGCTCGGCGAGCGCCTTCACGTCGTCGGGAAGGACGTAGTCTCGTCCGTCGAGCATCGCGAACGCGCGGCTCGCGTCGCCCATCTGCTCGACCGCGCGGGGGCTCGCGCCGACCGAGAGCTCGGGGTGCTCGCGCGTCGCGCGCGCGAGCGCGACCACGTACGCACGCACCGGCTGCTCGAGCCCGATCGCGGCGATCGCGTCGCGGAGCTCAGCGAGCGGCGGGCGTTCGGGAAGGGCCTCGGTCGGCATCGTCCGCTCGGAGGGCTTCGTCTGCAAGATCCTGTGCTCTTCGCGTTCGTCGGGGTACCCGAGCTTGACCCGTAGCAGGAAGCGGTCGAGCTGGGCCTCGGGCAGTGGGAAGGTCCCCTCGAGCTCGATCGGGTTCTGCGTCGCGAGCACGAAGAACGGATCGGGGAGCGGGTGGGTCTCGCCGTCTACCGTCACCTGGCGCTCCTGCATCGCCTCGAGCAGCGCCGCCTGCGTCTTGGGGGTCGCCCGGTTGATCTCGTCCGCGAGGAGCACCTGCGTGAACAGCGGCCCCGCCCGGAACTCGAACTCGTTGGTCTTCAGGTTCAAGACCGAGGTCCCGGTGATGTCCGAGGGCATCAGGTCCGGGGTGAACTGCACGCGCTGGAACCGCAGCCCCAGCAGGGTCGAGAGCATCCGAACGAGCGTCGTCTTGCCGACCCCGGGCACGTCGTCGATCAGGACGTGGTTGCCGGTCAGGATGCCCACCATCACGAGGCGGAGCGGTTCACGAACGCCGTAGAGTCGCTCGTCGACCCGGTCGGCGAGCTCCTTGAACAGCGCCCGGGCGGTCTCCACCTCGGCCATCCAGGCAAGGATAGGGTGTTCTGGCCGGCCGGAGGTTTGCGCATTCCTGCCGTTCATGGGTGCTCAGCCACCGGGGCGATCGGAGCACGTATCTAGATGCGGACGAGCAGTCCCAGCCTGCGCCGTCGGTATGGACAGTGCTGCGGCTCGGCGCGTCTGAGGAACCCGAGCCGTGGGAGGTCTGTCGGAAGGACATGAGGACCCGGGCGATCTTTGCTTCCGCGTCGTTCCTCCTCGTTCTCGCGGTCGGATGCGCGAACCCATCCGCCGCCCCGTCAGGCACGGACACGGGGTCCGAAGCGACCCGATACGAGGCCGACGGAACGGTGCTCGAGAGCCAGGATCACGGGCCCGAGCTGTGTCTGGGCGTCATCACCGACTCGCTCCCGCCGCAGTGCCGCGGTCTGCCGATCTCGAATTGGAACTGGGACGGGGTCCGGGGAGAGGACTCGGACCGAGGAACGACCTGGGGCCAGTTCCATCTCGTCGGCACCTACGAGGGGACGGTGTTCTCCGTGCTCGAGGTGAGCAGGTATCAGCCACCGCTGTCAGAGTCGCCCGACTTCACCGCTCCGTGCCCCGTACCCCCCGGCGGCTGGGTCGTCGTGGATGCCACGCACGCGACCGACGCCGACCTGCAAGCGGTCATGCGCGCAGCTGAGGACGAACCCGATTCGGCGGGCTTCTGGATCGACTACGTCCGCGAGCCGATGGAGGGGACACGGGCCGAGGGGATCATCGCGATCGCCGCGTTCACCGGCGACCTCGAGCGGCACGAGGCGGAGCTCCGGGAGGTCTGGGGCGGGCCGCTCTGCGTCACGCAGCACGAACGGACGTACGCAGAGTTGCGCCGGATCCAGAAGGAGCTCGGCGACGAGGTCGCGGAGGAGCTCGGTCTCCAGACGACATGGTCGTCAGGCGACGTCGTCGGCAACCGCGTCGAGGTCGGCGTCGTCGTGGCCGACGAGGCGGCCGTCGCGGCCGTGGAGGAGCGGTACGGTGCCGGCGCGGTACTGTTGATCCCCGCGCTCGAGCCGGTGCCGGCCGGCTGATCAGCCGAGCACGCTAAGCACCACACCGCAGCGGTTGCAATAGGCGACCTTCACGGTGACGGGTTCGCCTCCTTCGTCGGTCGTTTCGACCTCCTTGACCGCCAGCGTCTCGTGGATCGCGGCGAAGCAGTTCGGACACGTGGGAGCGTCGTCGGCCGGGGCCTCTGAGGCGCGGGCCATCTCCCGAGTGACCTCCACCACCTCGCCCTCGCCCGAGACCCTCCGAAACTCCGCGCCCGCCGCGTAGCCGGACAGGAGGTGGATCACAGTTTCACGGACGCTGTTCAGGTCCGCTCCGAGCTCTTGCAGGACTTGTGCGGCCACGCCCTCCCCCTCGCGGATCAGGCCGAGGAGGATGTGCTCGGTCCCGATGTACGTGTGTCCCATCTGCAAGGCCTCGCGGAGCGCCTCCTCGAGCACCTTCTTCGCACGTGGCGTGAAGGGGATGTGCCCGGTAAGCGCGTGCTGACCCTGGCCGATGATCTCCTCGACTCTGTGGCGGGCAGCATCGAGCGAGATGCCGACGCTCTCGAGCGCCCGTGCGGCGACCCCCTCGCCCTCGTGGATCAAACCCAGCAGGATGTGCTCGGTACCGATGTAGTCGTGGTTGAGCATCCTCGCCTCCTCCTGCGCGAAGACGACCACCCGTCGGGCCCGGTCGGTGAACCGCTCGAACACTCACGCCAAGGATAGGCTCCGCCTGTCGGCCGGAGGAGGCCTGTAATCCCGCTTACAATCGGGAATACCGTGCCTGAGCAGCGCGTTGACCCGCTCGAAGACTTCTTCGAGGAGACGAACGCGCCATGGCAAAGCTCGACACCCAGATCCTGCCGCTCCTGCCGCTGACCTCCGGGGTGGTCCTTCCCGGCATGGTCGTGACCCTCACGGTCGAGACCGACGACGCCCGGAGGGCGATCGCGGCCTCCGAGTCCTCGGACGGCGAGCTGCTGCTCGTTCCGAAGATCGGCTCGCGCTACGCGAAGATCGGCACGGTCGCCAAGGTCGAGGACGTCGGCCGACTGCGGAGCGGCCTCGAGGCGCTCGTGATCCGCGGGCTGCACCGGTCCGTGGTCGGCACCGGCGTCGCCGGGACCGGGGAGACGACGTGGGTGCAGCACGAGCCTCGACCGGATCCCGAAGTGTCGAGCGAACGCGCCCGCGAGCTCGCGCGCGAGTACCGCGCGACGATCGAGAACATCGTCGAGGCCCGCGGCGTCCCCGAGGTCGCCGACTTCCTGCGCGGGATCTCGGATCCCGGCCAGATCGCGGACACCGCCGGCTACTCGCCGGACCTGTCCGTCGAGCAGAAGGTCGAGATCCTGGAGACGCTCGACGTCGAGCAGCGCCTCGAGAAGGCGCTCGCGTGGGCCAAGGAGGTCCTCGCCGAGCTCGAGCTGAAGGACAAGATCCGCAGCGACGTCCGCGACGGCATGGAGAAGAACCAGCGCGAGTACATCCTCCGCCAGCAGATGGACGCCATCCGCAAAGAGCTCGGCGACGAGTCCGGCGAGGGCGTCGTCGAGGAGTACCGCAAGAAGATCGCCGACGCGAACATGCCCGAGGGAGCCCGGACCGAAGCCGAGCGCGAGCTCGACCGGCTCGAACGCACGAGCGAGCAGTCGCCCGAGTACGGCTGGATCCGCACGTACCTCGACTGGATGACCGAGATCCCGTGGGACGTCCGCACCGAGGACAACCTCGACATCGGCGACGCGCGCCGGATCCTCGACGAGGACCACACCGGCCTGTCGGACGTGAAGGACCGCATCGTGGAGTACCTCGCCGTTCGGAAGCTCCGCCAGGAGCGCGGCATGGGGCCGTCGGCCGGCCGCGGCTCGGGTGCGATCCTCACGCTCGTCGGTCCGCCCGGCGTCGGCAAGACGAGCCTCGGCGAGTCGGTCGCGCGGGCGCTCGGACGCAAGTTCGTCCGCATCTCGCTCGGCGGGATCCACGACGAGGCTGAGATCCGCGGCCACCGCCGCACGTACGTCGGCGCGCTGCCGGGCCGGATCGTCCGGGCGCTCAAGGAGGCCGGGACGAAGAACCCGGTGATGATGCTCGACGAGGTCGACAAGGTCGGCGCGGATTGGCGTGGCGACCCCTCGAGCGCGCTGCTCGAGGTGCTCGACCCGGCCCAGAACCACACGTTCCGCGACCACTACCTCGAGGTGGACCTCGACCTGTCCGAGGTCCTGTTCATCTCGACCGCGAACGTCTCCGAGACGATCCCCGGCCCGCTGCTCGACCGGATGGAAGTCATCCGGCTCGACGGCTACACCGAGGACGAGAAGGTCGCGATCGCGCGCGACCACCTGCTCGCGCGGCAGGAGGAGCGAAACGGTCTGAACACCGACGAGGTCGAGATCACGGACGATGCGCTCCGCCAGATCGTTGGCGACTACACGCGCGAGGCCGGCGTTCGCAACCTCGAGCGCGAGCTCGGCAAGGTGCTCCGCAAGGTCGCGACCAAGCTCGCGAGAGGAGGAGCCGAGACGCCGGTGCGCGTCGACGTCGTCGACATCCGCGAGTACCTCGGCCGTCCGAAGTTCTTCTTCGAGGCCGCCGAGCGCACGAGCGTCCCCGGCGTCGCGACCGGTCTCGCGGTGACGGGCACGGGCGGCGACGTCCTGTTCGTCGAGGCCACGCGGCTCGAGGGCAACGAGGGCTCGGAGGGGCTGGTGCTCACCGGGCAGCTCGGCGACGTGATGAAGGAGTCGGGGCAGATCGCGCTCAGCTACGTGCGGTCGCACGCCAGCGAGCTGGGCATCGACGCGTCGAAGCTCGCTGGGCGGTTCCACGTCCATGTGCCGGCGGGCGCGGTCCCGAAGGACGGTCCCAGCGCCGGCGTCACGATGGTGACGGCGCTCGCGTCGTTGCTCTCGGACACGCCGGTGAAGAGCACGGTCGGCATGACCGGTGAGGTCACGCTGCAGGGCCGCGTGCTGCCGATCGGCGGTGTGAAGCAGAAGGTGCTCGCCGCGCACCGGGCGGGCCTGAAGGAGGTCATCCTGCCGAAGCGCAACGAGGGCGATCTCGACGACGTGCCGGAGCAGGTGCGCGAGGAGATCGCGTTCCACTCGGTCGAGACGATCGACGAGGTACTCAGCCTCGCGCTCGAGCCTTCGACCGAGCGGGAGCCTGCCACCGCCGCGTAGGGTTCGCTCCGTGAGGATCACGGTCTTCGGAGCATCCGGCCGAACCGGACGTCACGTGATCGATCAGGGCCTCGAACGAGGTCATGAGCTCGTTGCGTTCGTTCGGGATGCGTCGCGCCTCGGCGAATCGCACGAACGACTCGACGTCGTCGAGGGCGACGCTCGAGATCCCGACGTCGTGGCGAGTGCGATACGGGGGAGCGATGCGGTGATCTCGGTGCTGGCGTTGATGAAGCCCGAGGACGAGCCCGAGCACTCGGAGGCGACGCGCACGATCGTGGACGCCGCCACGGCCGAGGGCGTGCGCAGGATCGTCGTGACGGCCAACAACCACGTGTTCCACGACGACGAGGTTGGGCAGGAGCTCGCCGCCTACGCGCGCGAGCACCGCCGCAACCGCGACCTGTTGCGTTCGAGCGGCCTCGACTGGACGATCATCGCGGCGGCCACGCTCGCGGACGAGGAGGCGAGCGGGTCCTACGAGTGGTCGATCGACTCGAAGGCACCCGGGAAGCGGACGGCGCCGCCGGACCTCGCGACCGCGGTGCTGGACGCGCTCGAGCAGGGGGAGTGGATCGAGCACATCGTGGGCGTCTCGACCTAGTCGATCGGCAGCTGGGAACCGGAGCCGGCTCGGAACCGGCGAAAGCCAGAGACGGACTACTATCCCGCACGATGGCCGTCGCCGAACGCTGGATGCGGTTCGCTGAGAGCAGCCCGTTCCCGCCGATCGGTTCCTACGGATTCCTGTCGGATCGGCAGGTCCAGGCGCTCGTCGCGCCGAGCGGCAACGTGGAGTGGATGTGCCTGCCGCGCCCGGACGGTCCCTCGATGTTCGGGTCCATGCTCGACCGAAGCGCCGGGCACTTCCGCGTCGGGCCGGAGGACGTCAACGTCCCGGCGGGGCGGCGGTACGTCCCCGGAACGTTGGTGCTCGAGACCACGTGGCAGACCCGGACCGGCTGGGTGGTGATCCGGGACGCGCTCCTCGTCGGTCCCTGGTACGACGACACGCAGCGAGCCGTCGAGTACCAGCGGCCGCCCGGTGATTACGAGGCCGAGCACATCCTGCTCCGAACGGTCCGGTGCGTGAACGGCCACGTCGAGGTGATCCTGAACTGCGAGCCGGTGCCCGACTACGGGCGCGGAACCGTCGCCTGGGACTACGAAGGAGAGGGCTACGGCCGCGCGGTCGGTCGGATCGAAGGCAGCGACCTGACGCTCCGGCTGACGACGGACCTCCGGATGGGGTTCGAGGGCCGGCGAGCGCATGCATCGAGCACGGTTCGAGAGGGCGACGAGCGGTTCGTCGCGCTCTCGTGGTCCGACCACGAGGCGCCGCAGACGTATCAGGACGCCGCGGACCGGATGTGGCGGACGCAGGAGTACTGGCGCGAGTGGATGAACCACGGCGAGTTCCCGGACCACCCATGGCGCACCCACCTGCAGCGCAGCGCGCTGACGCTGAAGGGTCTGACCTACGCGCCGACGGGTGCCCTGATGGCCGCGGCGACGACCTCGCTCCCCGAGACGCCCGGGGGCGAGCGCAACTGGGACTACCGCTATTCGTGGGTCCGCGATTCCACGTTCGCGCTGTGGGGCCTGTACACGCTCGGGTTCGACTCCGAGGCCGACAGCTTCTTCGAGTTCGTTGCCGACCGGTGCGAGGACGGCTCCGACCTCCAGGTGATGTACGGGCTCGGCGGCGAACGCGACCTCACCGAGCAGGTCCTTCCGCATCTCTCGGGCTACGAGGACGCCTATCCGGTCCGGATCGGCAACGGCGCGTTCAACCAGAAGCAGCACGACGTCTGGGGCGTGCTGCTCGACTCCGTGTACCTGCACGCGAAGTCCCGGGACCAACTGCCCGAGCGCGGGTGGAGGATCGTGTCCGCCCAGGTCGAGAAGGCGATCGAGCACTGGCGCGAACCCGACCGCGGCATCTGGGAGGTCCGGGGCGAGCCGAAACACTTCACGTCCTCGAAGCTGTTCTGCTGGGTCGCGCTCGACCGTGGAGCGCGACTCGCCCGGCGTCGGAGGGAGGAGGAGCTCGAGCAGAAGTGGCGAGGCGTGGCAGACGAGATCCACGCGGACATCTGCGCGAACGGCGTCGACGAACGCGGCGTGTTCACGCAGTACTACGGCACGAAGGCGCTCGACGCGTCGCTGCTGCTCCTGCCGCTCGTCAGGTTCCTGCCGAAGGACGATCCACGGGTCAAGGCGACGGTCCTCGCGATCGCCGACGAGCTGACCGTCGACGATCTCGTGCTCCGCTATCGGGTGGAGGAGACCGACGACGGCCTCTCCGGCGAGGAGGGCACGTTCACGATCTGCTCGTTCTGGTTGGTCTCCGCGCTCGTCGAGATCGGTGAGCTCCAGCGGGCGCGAGCGCTCTGCGAGAAGCTCCTGTCGTTCGCGAGCCCGCTCCAGCTCTACGCCGAGGAGATCGACGCCGTGACCGGCCGCCATCTCGGCAACTTCCCACAGGCGTTCACGCACCTGGCGCTCATCAACGCGGTCGTCCACCTGATCCAGGCCGAGCTGAAGCAGCAGCGCGGCTTCTCGATGGCGCACCAGATCGTGAGCTAGGCCCTCCCGGAAGCGGCCGCCGAGGCCGTCGATCCTCGGATACGCTGACCCGCCGTGCTCGAGCTCGTGGGTCTGTTGCGGCGTTTCGGAAACGTCGTCGCGCTGGACGACGTCTCGTTCTCGGTCCCGGAGGGACGGTTGGTCGGCTTCGTCGGCCCGAACGGCGCCGGCAAGACGACCGCGATGCGGATCGTGCTCGGCGTGCTCCAGGCCGACGCCGGCGAGGCACGGTGGCGTGGGCGCCTCGTCGACGCCGAGACCCGCAGGCGGTTCGGGTACATGCCCGAGGAGCGGGGCCTGTACCCGAAGATGCGGGTGCTCGACCAGCTGATCTATCTCGCGCGACTGCACGGACTCGACATGCAGGACGCGAGGGCGCAGGCCGAGCGGATGGTCGACGTGCTCGGCGTGCCGGACCGGGTCCGGGACCGCACCGAGACGTTGTCGCTCGGGAACCAGCAGCGCGTCCAGCTCGCGGCCGCCCTCGTCCACCGCCCCGAGGTGCTCGTGCTCGACGAGCCGTTCTCGGGCCTCGATCCGGTCGGGGTGGACGTGCTCTCGGGAGTGCTCCGCGAGCAGGCAGAGGGCGGCGTTCCGGTCGTGTTCTCCAGCCATCAGCTCGACCTGGTGGAACGGCTGTGCGAGTCCGTCGTCCTGATCGACCGCGGTCGCGTGGTGGCCGACGGCCGGATCGCCGACCTGCGGGCCGCCGATCCGCGGAGGCTCCTCCGGGTCGAGGTCGCGGACGCGACGGCGACGAACGGGTGGCTCGCGCGACTGGACGGCGTTCGGGTGGTGGAACCCCTCCCGGACGGGGCGATCGTCGAGCTCGGCGAGGGCGTGAGCGAGATGGCGGTGCTGGATGCGGCGCGGGCCGCCGGACCGGTTCGGCACTTCAGCGTCGTGCAGCCGACGCTCTCGGAGATCTTCCGTCGGGCGGTGGCGCGATGAGCGTCTGGGCGATCGTCGCGCGGCGCGAGTTCGTCGAGCGCGCGCGGGACCGGGGGTTCGCGATCTCGACGGCGATCACGCTCATCATCCTCGTGGGGATCATCCTGATCTCGGCCGCGTTCGACCGCGGCACCCGATTCGACGTGGCCGCGGTCGGGGATGCGTCGGGCGAGGTGGCTCGGGGCGTCGCCGAAGCCGCCTCGCTCGTCGACATCGAGGTCCGGGTGGTCGAGTTCGAGGAGGCCGCGGCCGCCGAGCGAGCCGTGAACGACGGCGAGGTCGACGCCGCGATCGTGGACGGCGAGCGGGTCGTCGTCCAGAGCGAGCCGCCCGCGCAGCTCGTCGGGCTGATCCAGACGGTCTCGATCCAGCAACGGACCAGGGAAGCGCTGCTCGAGTCGGGCCTGTCCGACGAGCAGATCGACGCCGTGCTCGCGCAGCGACCGCTGCCGGTGGAGGCGCTCGAACCGGTGGACGCTCGGCGTCGTGAGCTCGGCACCGTCGCCTTCATCGGCGTGCTCGCGCTCTACGGTCAGCTCTTCGCGTACGGGTACTGGGTGGCGGCGGGCGTGGTCGAGGAGAAGAGCTCCCGCGTGGTGGAGGTGCTGCTCTCGACCGTGCGGCCCTCGGAGCTCCTGCGCGGCAAGATCTTCGGCATCGGCCTGCTCGGGCTCGCGCAGCTGCTGTTGATCGCGGTGATCGCGCTCGCCGTGTCGATGGCGATCGGCCGGCTGGAGTTCCCCTCGGGCGCGCTCGCGGTCGCCGGTCTCGTGCTGTTCTGGTTCGTGCTCGGATTCTTCTTCTACGCCAGCCTGTTCGCGGTCGCCGGGTCGATCGTGACGCGACAGGAGGACCTGCAGTCGACGATGACGCCGCTCACGATCCTGATCGTGGCGTCGTTCTTCATCGGCATCAGCGCCACGGGCAGCCCCTCCTCGACGCTCGCGACGGTCGCGTCGCTGCTTCCGTTCTCCTCGCCGCTCGTGATGCCGACGAGGATCGTGCTCGGCGAGGCGGAGGTCTGGGAGGTCGTGCTCTCGATCGTGCTCTCGGTCGCATGCACCGCTGCGCTCATCCCGATCGCGACGAAGGTCTACGCGCGAGCGGTGTTGCAGCCGGGGCGTGTGAAGGTCCGTCAGGTGCTCCAGCGCGCATGACTCGGCTCACCGACCGGTGGCCTCAGCCGTCGGCGTTCGGCGCGATGCAGAACTCGTTGCCCTCGGGGTCGGCCATGACGCGCCAGCGGTAGCCCTCGAGCTCTCGCACCTCGGAGACGACCGAGCCCCCGAGGTCGCGGATCTTGCGAACCGCCTCGTCCATGTCGTCGACGTGCAGGTCGACGTGCACGCGGTTCTTGGTCGCCTTGGCCTCGGGGACCCGCTGGAACGCGATCGACGGGACCGCGCCGTCGTTGTTCCGCAGCGTGAGGTAGTCGTCGCCGAACCACCCCCAGATCTCGACGCCGAGGAGCGCGCACCAGAACGGCGCGATCCGAGCGGGGTCGACCGAGTCGATGACGATCCAGTGGAACCGCGCGATCGGGTCGGCCATCTCGCTGGAGCCTACGTCCCCGGCGCTCGCACGGGCTTGCGGTTCCCTGCGCGCGGTCAGGCCGCGAGCTCGCCGGCCATCTCGTCGAACACCTTCGTGTGCGCGTCGACGTCGTCCTCGCTCGTGGCCGGTGACATGAGCGCCATGTTGTGGAAGGGCGTGAGCAGGACCCCGCGGTTGAGCGCGTACAGGTGCGTGAACCGCATGAGCTCGTGGTCGTCGCTCGCCGCCGCCTCGCCGCCGTTGCGGGGCGGGGTCGGCGTGAACCAGTACTCGGCCCGGCATCCCAGCCGCTGCACCTCCCAGGGGAGCCCGTGGCGCTCGATCGCGTCCTTCACGCCGCCCGCCCACCGCTCGCCGAGTCCGATCATCCGTTGGAACGCCTGATCGGTGAGCACGTGCTCGAGCGTCGAACGCATCGCCGCCAGCGAGAGCGCGTTGCCCGACAGCGTCCCGCCGATGCCGCCAACGTCGGTGGTCGGCAGGGTGTCGAGGTACGTGTCGGCGCGTTCGGCGACCTCGACGCTCATGCCGTAGCAGGCCGCCGGGACCCCGCTCGCGAGCGGCTTGCCGATCGTGAGGAAGTCGGGCTCGAGCCCCCAGGCCTTCGTCGCCCCGCCCGGACCCGCGCAGATGCAATGCGTCTCGTCGATCACCAGGAGCGTTCCGCGGCGACGCGTGATCTCGCGAAGCGCCTCGTGGTAGCCGTGCTCCGGCAGCACGATGCCGATGTTCGTGAGCGCCGGCTCGGCGAGCACGCACGCGACGTCCTCGTTCGCGAGCTCGCGTTCGAGCGCGTCGACGTCGTTGAACTCGACGACGCGTGTGGTCTCGGTCGGGTTCACGGGCGGACCGACGTTCCCCGGCCGCGGTCCCGGGACACCGTCCTCGATCGTGATGATCGTCTCGTCGACCGAGCCGTGGTAGCAGTAGTTGAAGACCAGGATCTTCGGTCGTCCGGTGATCGCTCGGGCCAGCCGGATCGTGAACCGGTTCGCGTCCGTCGCCGTCAGGCAGAACTGCCAGAACGGCAGGCCGAACCGCCGTTCCATCTCGGCGCCGACCCAGATCGAGTCCTCGGTGGGCAGCATGTGGGTGATGCCCTTGGAAACCTGGTCGGCGATCGCGCTCGCGACCACGTCCGGGCCGTGGCCGGTCATCGCGCCGGTGTCGCCGAGGCACAGGTCGACGTACTCGTGGCCGTCGACGTCGGTGAAGCGCGCGCCTCGAGCCTCGGCCACGAAGACGGGGTAGGGACCCGCCCACTCGCTCATCCACGGCATCGGGACGCCGGCCAGCAGGTGCGCCTTGCCGCGTTCGAACAGCTCACGCGAGCGAGGGTGGTCCCGTTCGAACCGCACGATCTCACGGTCCATGAGCTCGCGCAGCCGCGAACGGTCGACGGTCCGTGCGCCGGGCGTCGTCATCTGGCGCAGCCTGGCGCATCGAGGAACGGGGGGTCAAACGAGTGAAGGGGCGGCGAGCCGCCCCTTCAACGTGCCGCTGATGAACGTCGGTCAGAGGAGCACGTCGCAGAGTCCTTCGAGGCCGAACTCTTCGTAGTCGTTCGGCCCGGCCTGGAAGAGGACCTCACCGGTCTCCGTGTCCAGGACCTTGTACCCGACCTCCGCGTAGACGACGCCCTTCCCCTTGACCACGAAGAGGTAGCTCACGCCCGCGACCGTCGTGGTGCCTTTCACGAGATCCACCGTCTCGACGAAGACGGCGTGATCGCGGAACGTATTGCCGGACGCCGAGTTCGTGACCACGCCCAGGAAGTTCGCCTTCGTCACGGTCTTCATGGGTTCGTCGTTGGCGTCGAAATACGTGGTGACCTGAACCTTCTCGTACTGCATCTCCTCGGTCAGCATGAACGTGCCGCAGTCGAGGTCCTCCAGCGTGAACATCCCCTGGTCGATGAACGTCTCCTTCACCGGCGCCTTCGCCGAGGCGGGCACGGTCGAGCCGAGGACGACGATCGAGAGCATGGCGGCGAGCAGGATCCTGACGGACGCGCGGCGCATTCGAGCCTCCTCCTTGCGTTGTGTTCGCTGGAGGTATCGGCCCGAGGGGCGCGCGAGCACAGTGGCCGAACGGGTGAGTCGCGGACCCGACGTCGTAGGCCGTTCGGCGGGCCTATCGCTCGAGCTCGCGCCTGAGCGCCGAGAGCGGGAGCGATCCGAGCGAAAGCAGCCGATCGTGGAACGCGGACAGGGAGAACGCGGCCCCGTCGCGTTCGGTCGCCGCCGCCCGGTGGCGTTCGATCTCGAACTGGCCGATCTTGTAGGCCAGGGCCTGGCCCGGCATCGTGATGTACCGATCGGTCTCGACCACGGACTCGCCCGTGGGCAGCCCCGCTCCCTCGAGCGCGGCGATCGCCTGCTCGCGCGTCCAGCCGAGCGCGTGGATGCCCGTGTCGACGACCAGCCGAGCCGCGCGCATCCCCTGCAGGTCGAGCATCCCGAGCCGCTCGGCCTCGTCCTCGTACAGCCCCATCTCGTCGGCCAGGCGCTCGCTGTACAGGCCCCAGCCCTCGGTGAACGCGCTCCCGGCGAGGAATCCGCCGAAGCGTCGGAGCGAGGGGCGGTCGGCCATCTCCTGTTCGAGCGAGATCTGGAAGTGATGCCCGGGGTTGGCCTCGTGATAGGTGGTCGAGGCCAGCTGGTGCCTCGGCTTGGCGGCCGGGTCGAAGCCGTTCACGTAGTACACCCCGGGGCGTGAGCCGTCCTGCGTCGGCTGGTTGTAGAACGCGAACGGCATGTCGGCCTCGCGGAACTCCTCGACCAGGCGCACCTCGCAGTTCGCGTTCGGCCGCCGGCCGAACCATCGGGGAGCGGCCTCCCAGCTCTTGTTGACCTGGACCTCGGCGAGCACCTTGATCTCGTCCTTCGAGCCGAACGCGTTCGCGCCGCTCGCAGCGAGCGCTTCGACCGCCCCCGCCGGATCGTCGTGCCCGAGGACCCGGGCGGAGCTCCGTCGCTCGTCCTGGATCTTCTCGAGGTCCTCGACCCCCAGCGCGTGGACCTGGCCGGGGTCGAGCGGGAGCGTGGTCCACGACAGGATCTGAGCCGCGTACATCGCGTCGCCGCCGGGAAGCGCGGCGAGTCCGATCGTCTCGGTAGCCGCGGGCACATGGTCGCGCAGCGCTGCCAGGTATCGCTCGAGCGCGGGCAACAGGTGTTCGGAGACGGCGGCGGCGACGCCGTCGCGACCCTCCGCGTCGTCCTCGGCGATGGGCGCGAGCGCGGGAGAGTCGTCGGCGCCGGCCTCCAGGACGCGCTCGGTCTGCGCGATCGCGCGCTCGACCACGATCCTGGGTGACGTCACACCGTCGGCCACGCCCTCCCGCATGACGTCTTCAACCGCGCCGAAGAACGCGGGCGTCGCGGAGATCCGAGCCCGGTACCGCTCGACGCGTTCGGGGGTGTCCGCTCGCTGGAGGGAAGCGAGCTCCCCGATGAGCCCCACCGGTCCCCAGAGGTGACTCGTCGCCCACAGGCGGTCGGTGCGGTGCTCGAGCGCCGCCAGATCGCGCCGGGCGATCGCCTCGAGGATGTCGAGCGTCACCCGGTCGTCGGCGTCGAGCTCCTCGCCGTCCAGGCGGGCCAGCTCGTCGAGCGCGCCGCGGTGAAGGGTCTCCCGTTCCGCTCGCCCGGCGGGTCCCGGATCCGGAAGTCTGTCGTCGAACCGCTCGTCACCGATCGCCGTCCCGAGCAGCGGCTCGCTCTCGAGCAACCCCTCCCAATACCGCTCGGTGAGCTCCCGTGCGGGGGAGTGGGGTTCGGACATCCGCGAGACCTCCTCGACGTGCGCCGACGGTTGACCGACGAGACATCGTAGCCGTCGGTCGGCGACGCAAGCCGACTGGATCGAGTGGCTCGATCCCTCAAGTCGATCTCCGATTCGACCGAACCTTCGGGCTGACCCGGACGTTCTGTATCACCGGGCCTGGGGCAGGGGGGAAGATCGACATGCGGCTTCGTTCAACGCGGGCGCTCGCGCTCGCCCTGTTCTCGATCGGGTTGGTGGGGGCATGCGTGTCCTCGCCCGAGGTGGTAGGCACGGCCGAGGCGCCGGCCCGGCCGGAGCCGTCGACCTCGCTGGCTGCGGCGGGCCCGGATCCGTCGGCGACGCTGCCGTCCACCGGCTCGGAACCGGACTCGGGACCGGACTCGAAGCCCCGCTCGAACGAGCCGCGGAAGGATCATGAGGCCGACGCCGAGCTCCCCGCGACCGTGTACGGGGGTCTCGGCACCTGGATCGACATCTACGACGACGAGGCGTGGGAGCATCCGGCGGCCACCGTTCGGTCGATGGTGGCTCACGGCGTTCGGACCGTGTACCTGCAAACCTCGAACTTCTCGCGCAACGGACCGTTCGTGCATCCCGAGGGCGTGGCCGCGTTCCTCGACGCGGCTCGGCGCCACGACCTGCGGGTAGTCGCGTGGTACCTCCCGGGGTTCCGTGAACCGGCCGTTGACCTTCACCGCACGCTTCGAGCGATCCGGTTCCGAACCGAGAACGGGGGCCGGTTCGACTCGTTCGCGCTCGACATCGAGTCTCCGGAGGTCCGACGCCCGTGGGTCCGGACCGCGCGACTGCTCGCGCTCTCCGACCGTATCCGGCGTGAGGTCGGATCCGAGTACCCGCTCGGGGCGATCGTGGCGTCACCGCACCGGTTGAAGGTCGCCGATCCGCGGTTCTGGCCAGGATTCCCTTGGCGCCGCCTCGCGAACACGTACGACGTCTTCCTGCCGATGACCTACTACACGTACCGGGTGAGGGGAGCTCGACTCGCGGCCTGGTACACGGCGCAGAACGTGCAGATCATCCGCCAGGAGACCTCCGGGCTGCGCGTGCCGATCCACGTCGTCGGCGGCATCTCGTTCGACGCGACCGGTTCGGAGACACGAGGGTTCGTCCGTACCGTTCGTCAGCGTGCGGTGCTCGGCGCCAGCTACTACACGTTCCCCGGCATCACGCGCGAACAGTGGGACGCGCTGGGCTCGATCGGACGCCGCTAGCCGATCCAGCCGAAGTGGCGCGAGCGGACGTCTGCCTTCACGGCCTCGGCGACGAAGCTCGCGTCGATCGCGTTGGCGGTCACGCGCCGGAGGTCGTCCTCGGTGAACCCGAGCCGGTCGCGGCAGACCTCGAGCTCGTGGGTGAGGTCGAGCGCGAACAGGCCAGGGTTGTCCGTGTTGATCGTCACGGCGACGTCCTGCTGCAGCAGCCGGAGGGCGGGATGCTGCTCGATCTTGGCGACGGCCTTCGTCCGGCGGTTGGAGGTCGGGCACATCTCGAGGGCGACGTTCCGCTCTCGGATCAGCGCGGTCACCTCCGGGTCCCACGCGACGCTCACACCGTGGCCCAGCCGGAGCGATCCCAGCGCCTCGACGGCCTCGCGTGGGAACGGCGGGCCTCCCGACTCGCCGTAATGCGTCGTGAGCTTGAGGCCTGAGCCGTCGAGCCTCGCGACGACGTCCGCGTACAGCGACGGCGGATACGCTCGTTCGTCCCCGGCGAGATCGAACGCGACGAGCCGGTCACGGTGGCGGAGCGCGAACTCCATCGTGCGCTCGGCCGACTCGATCCCGTAGTTCCGGCTCGCGATCGCGATGAGCCCGACCGCGACGTCGTGCTCGGCGCTCGCGCGCTCGACCCCGCGGGTGATCGCGGCCATCGCGGTGTCCCAGTCCAGATCGCGAGCCTCGCAGAGGAACTCGGGCGAGAACCGGAGCTCGGCCAGACGGACGTTGTCGGCGGCCAGGTCCTCCACGGCCTCGTACGCGATCCGCTCGCAGGCCGCCTCGTCGAAGAACGCGCCCTGCGCAAGGCCGAACCGCGACAGGACGGCCTCGAGGCCGTCCATCGGCTCGAGGACCTGGGCCAGCGGCGCGAGCTCGTCCGCCGTCGACGCGTCGAGCGGCTCGCCCGCGTCCCGGTAGAGATCGATCATCGTCTGGAGCCTGATCGCGCCCTCGAGGTGGCGGTGCAGGTCGACCTTCGCCACGGCTTTGAGCTCCACGAGGCCTATACGGATAGCATGCCGGCAAGCGCGAGGGGGTCGGAGTGCTGCTCGAGGACAAGAAGCTCCTGGTGACCGGCGTGCTGACGCGGGAGTCGATCGCGTTCGCGACGGCGGCCGCGCTCCAGGAGCACGGGGCCGAGATCGTGCTCACGTCGTTCGGCCGGGCGATGGGGCTGACGGAGAAGTCCTCGCGCCGGCTCCCGCAACCCGTCGACGTGCTCGAGATGGACGCGAACGATCCACAGCACATCGAGGCGGTCTCGGCCGAGATCGGCTCTCGGTGGGGACGGCTCGACGGGTTCCTGCACGCGATCGCGTTCGCGCCGCAGGACGCGCTCGGCGGGAACTTCCTCAACACGTCCTGGGAGAGCGCCGGCACCGCGATCCAGACGAGCGCCTACTCGCTGAAGGCGATCGCGGCCGGGATGCTGCCCCACATGCGCGAGCACGGCGGCGCGATCGTCTCGCTCGATTTCGACGCGCAGGTCGCGTGGCCGATCTACGACTGGATGGGGGTCGCGAAGGCCTCGCTCGAATCGATCACGCGGTACCTCGCCCGCGATCTCGGGCAGCACGCGATCCGCGTCAACACGCTGTCGGCGGGGCCCCTCCGCACGATCGCCGGCAAGGGGATCCCGGGGTTCCAGGCGCTCGCCGACGGATGGGGCTCGCGGGCGCCGATGGGGTGGAACCCGACCGACGCGAGCCCGGTCGCCGACGCGATCGTGTTCCTGTTCTCGGACCTGTCGCGCGGGATCACCGGGGAGCTCGTGCACGTCGACGGTGGCTACCACGCGATGGGGGCATCGCTCGAAGGTCGACCCGCCGAACAAGGGTCGCCGAGCCGGCCGGGCCGGCCGAGACGGCCGGGTCGGCCGAGGCGCAGACCTCCGACTAGCGCATCCTCGAGCCGACCTCGAGGGAGAGGTCCTTCTGCGCCCGCGCGATGATGCGGAACGCCTCCTTGAGCCCGTTCCGCGCGACGGCTCCGAGCTCGTGCGGGTCGACGAAGTCGTTCGGTTCCTCGCCGGCGCGCCATCGCTCGACGTGGTGTCGAAGGCGCACCTCCCACAGGAACCGGAACGACTCCTCCAGGCCCTCGCGCGTCTCCGCGTCGATCGCCCCGAGTCCTTCGGCCGCGCGCAGGCGTTCGAGCGTCCGCTTGGCGGTCACGCCCGAGCGGATCGCATGGGCCCTCGCGATGTTCCCGATGATCAGGATGCCGCCGTGCTTGAGGTCCACGGTCCCCGCGTGCTCGCCGCCGTGCTCGACGACCAGCCCGCGCGTGAAACCGATCGGCGGTCGGAGGTCGAGCGCCCGGCGAGCGAGGTGGCGGAGGAACAGCGGGCGGTCGACGGCCTTCGCCATCGCCGCGTTCAAGGCAGCCTCCGTCTTGAGGTCGCCCGCGACGGCCCGGAAATCGAAGACGATCGACAGTTGCTCGCTCGCCTTCGGGCTCTGCTCCCGCATCCAGTGGTCGAAGCGCGCGAGCCAGTCCTCGAGGGGGAGCCTGAGCGCCTCGTTGGTCGCCATGACGTTCGCGCTGCAGCGGGGGAACCCGGCGCTTTCCAGGCCCGCCGTCACGAACTCTGCCAGCGGCGCGAGCGCTCGGTTCGCGTCCTCGCCGTCGCCCTCGAACGCCATCGCGTGGTCCTGGTCGGTCCGCATCGACTGCTCCTGCCGGGCCGCGCTCCCGAGCGCGAGCCAGGTCCACCGCACCGGCGGTTCGCCGAGCTCGTGGACGCCGAGCTCGAGGAGGCGACGGGTCGCGGCATCGATCGAGAACGCGATCACGTGTCCGACGTCCACCGGATCCGCGCTGGAATCGACGAGGGCCGTCACCACGCGTGGCAGATCTCCGACCGCCGCCGCGACGCCCTCGCGGTCGGCGGCGCGCTCGATCGCGCTCTTGAGCGCGAACGGGGTCTCGCGACCGATGCCCATGAGGTCCGTGTCGGTCACGACGCCGATCAGTCGGCCGCCGCCGTCCTCGACGGGGAAGTGGTGGAAGCCCCCCTCGAGCATGCGGAGCAGGACCTCGCCTGCCATCGTGTCGGCTCCGACCGTCTCGGCGCCGCGGGTCATGACGTCTCCGACCGGCGTGTCGCCGCCCCGTCGCTCGGCGACGACCCGCGACCGGAGGTCGCGATCGGTGAGGATCCCGACGTCGCCGTCGACCGACGTGATCACGAGGCTGGAGACCCGCTCCCGCACCATGAGCTCGGCCGCCTCGGCCACGGGCAGCGTGGGATCGCACGTGACCGGGGGTCGCCGGATGAGTGTTCCGACCTCGCGGTATCGCACGGTGTCGATGTCGGCCCTCAGCGATGCGTCGACGCGCGCGACCCGCCGCCGAACGCTCTCGGCCACGAAGGCGATCCCCTCGCCGGTCCGCAGGACCTCGCTCGCGACCTCGGCGGGGATCAGGTAGCAGAGCGTGTCCTCGGATGCCCGCACGGAGGCCATCGGCGCCACGTGGCCGAGCAGCGACCACATGCCGAACACCTCGCCCTCGCCGGCCACGTCGATCACGAGCGCGTCGTCGAGGATCTCCACCTCGCCCTTGCGGATGACGAACAGGTGCGTCGTCGGGGCTCCCGCCTGCTGGAGGATCACGGTGCCCGGGGCGAAGTGCTCGATCTCGACGCTCGCGACGACGCGGTCGAGATCCTCGTCGCTCAGCGAATCGAACGGTGGGTGATCAAGCAGGAACGTGCGGACGTCCACGTTCGGAGCCTACGCTGGTGGGAACAGCGTCGGAACCGCCGGCTCGGCGGTCCGGTCTGCCTGTCGAGACCGTGGACGAACCCGAACTCCCGATCCCGCTCGGGCCGTGCTCGAACGGCGAGTACGACCCCGTGCCGCTCTCGCCGGTGGTCCGCGAAGCGTCGCGCCGGGCGGTCGAGGCCTGCGCCGAGACGGCCGACCGGCTCGCGATGCCCCGACGCCGATTCCTCCGCTCGCTCTGCGCGGCGTCGACAGTCCTGCTCGCCCTCGACGCGTGCACGAGGGAGGCGCACCGCGACCGGCCCGAGGTTCCCACCACCGAGCCCGGCGGCGGCTTCTCGGTGCCGCCGGAGGCCACGACCGAGCCCGAGGCCGCGGGCGAGGCGGTCGGCGGTGAGGAGTTCATCATGGACGTGCAGGGTCACCTGCTCGAGTACGACCTGAACCCGGTCTTCCACGGGGAGGGGTTCTACGCGAGCTTCCCGCAGCAGTACTGCGGCGAGGACGACCCGCGCGTCTGCTACTCGATCGATCACTTCCTCGAGGCGTTCTTCATCCGCAGCGACACGAACGTCGTCGTGCTCTCGGCGCTGCCGATCTACCCGGAGGGCTCGCCGCTCTCGCCCGAGATCATGGCCGAGACCCGCCGCATCGTGGAGGGCCTGTGCCGCGACGAACGCGTCCTGCTGCACGGGCAGGTGCTGCCGAACGTCGGCTCGTTCGATGCCGTGCTCCGCGGGATGGAGGACACGGCGAGCCGCTACGAGATCCGGGCGTGGAAGACGTTCACGCACTTCCCGGACTTCTTCGATCCCGGCGGCGGCGCGTGGTGGCTCGACGACCACGAGCGATCGTTGCCCGCCGTCGGCGAGCCGTTCATCCGCAAGAGCCTCGAGCTCGGCATCCCGACGATCTGCGTGCATAAGGGGCTGTCCGGAGGGAGCCGCTACTCGTCGCCGATGGACGTCGGACCGGCGGCGAGGAAGCATCGCGACGCGAACTTCGTCGTGTATCACTCGGGGTTCGAGTCGGGCCTGTTCGAAGGCCCGTACACGGCGGCGACGGCCGAGGTGGGAGTGAACCGACTGATCGCCTCGCTCGAGCGTGCGGGGATCGGGCCGAACGAGAACGTGTACGCCGAGATCGGCACGACGTGGTGGAACGTCATGCGAACGCCGACGCAGGCGGCCCACGTGCTCGGGAAGCTGCTGAAGCACGTCGGGCAGGACAACGTCGTCTGGGGGACGGACTGCCTGTTCTACGGGTCGCCGCAGCCGCAGATCCAGGCGTTCCGCGCGTTCGCGATCTCGGAGGAGTTCCAGGAGCGCTACGGGTATCCCGCCCTGACGAAGGAGCTGAAGGCCAAGGTCCTCGGGCTGAACGCCGCGCGCCTGTACGAGATCCCGCCCGAGCCGCCCCGGTGCGATTTCACCCGGCAGGAGCTCGCGAGGATCCGCGAGGAGCTGCGGGACGGCGACCCGTTGCTCGGCCCGGCGACGTTCGCCGCCTCGGCCGACGTGCGCGAGCACCACCGCATGGAGGTCTCGACGACGCTCGCCTAAGGGGTCAGGTCTGCGGCGGTGAGCTGGTTGCCGTACGGGCCCCGCCCGGCGATGCACCAGGCACCGCATCTCGCGGCGAGGGCCAGCGCCGCGTCGATCTCGAGGCCTGAGCCGAGCCCGAACGTCAGGCCCGCGGCGAACGAGTCGCCGGCCCCGTAGGTGTCGACGATCGGGCCGGGCGGCTCGACGGGATCGAACGCGCCGCGCGTGCCGTCGCTCGCCTCGTACTCGCCGCCGCGCGCGCCGTGCGTTCGGACGATCAGGCCCGGCGCGTGGGTGAGCCGGTCCGGGTCGAACGTCTCGGCCGGGTCCGAGCCGCTCCCGACGACCGCGTCGAGGCGGAGGTCAGCGTCGACCACCACGTCGCGCGCTCGGCTCGTCGCGACGAGCACACGCGCCCGCCGCGCATGTTCGAGCGCGCCGACGTCGCCGGCCGTGAAATACACGGCGTCGGTCTCCTCGAGCTCGGCCCAGGGGAGTGGGTCCGTTGCGCGTGGCTCGAGCCGGTCGCCCAGCGTCGTGATCGTCCGTTCGCCGTTCGCGTCGACGAACACCACCGCCCGGCGGGTCGGCTCGTCCCGGATCGCCGACTCGACCCGAACGCCCAGCTCGGCCAGGCGACGGCGGGACCAGCTCGCCGCGTTCGTCGTCGCCGAGCGCGGTGAAGAACGTGCACGAACCCGCGAGGCGCGCCAGCTGCACGGCCGCGACCGCGCCGCCGCCGCCGGGCTCCTCCCAGGCATCGGTGGCGTGCGCGATGTCGCCGGCGTTCGGAACGCGCTCCACGTGACCGAACTCGATCCACTCGAGGTGCCCGACCACCGCGGTTCGCATCCGGAGCAGTGTGGCATCCTCGGGGCATGGAGCCGCGGCGACTCACGAGCTTCAGCCACGGGGCGGGATGCGGCTGCAAGCTCGGCCCGGCCGATCTCGAGTCGCTCCTGGGAACGCTGTCGATGCCCGAGCTCGACGAGAGCGTCCTGGTGGCCGCCGACACCGGCGACGACGCGGCCGTCGTGCGGCTGTCCGAACGCCAGGCGCTCGTCGCGACGCTCGACTTCTTCACGCCGATCGTCGACGACCCATACGACTGGGGCCGGATCGCGGCGACGAACGCGCTGTCCGACGTGTACGCGATGGGCGCGCGCCCGTTCCTCGCGCTCAACATCGTCTCGTGGCCGATCGACGACCTTCCGATCGAGCAGCTCGGGCAGGTGGTGCAGGGCGGGATCGACGTCGCGACCAAGGCGGGCGTCGCCGTCCTGGGTGGCCACTCGATCACCGATCCCGAACCGAAGTTCGGCATGGTCGCGCTCGGGCTGACCGACCCGGAGCGGATCGTTCGGAACTCGACCGCGCCGCCGGGATCGCGGCTGTTCCTGACGAAGCCGCTCGGGCTCGGGATCGTCTCGACGGCGATCAAGCGGGGCGTCGCCGAACCCGAGCTCGTCGCCGAGGCCGTCGACGTCATGACGACCCTGAACGACGCCGCGAGCGAGGCGATGCTCGATGCCGGCGTCGAGGCGGCGACCGACGTGACCGGCTTCGGGCTCCTCGGGCACCTGCATCGGATGCTCCTCGCGTCCGGGGTCTCCGCGACGATCGATGCATCCGCGGTGCCGGTGCTGCCCGGCGTGCTCGACCTTGCGCGGAAGGGTGTCGTCGCCGGCGGGACACGGCGCAACCACGCGTTCGTGCGCCCTCGCACGGACTGGGGCGAGCTCACCGAGCCCGAACAGATCGTCCTGGCCGACGCGCAGACCTCCGGCGGCTTGCTGGTCGCGACGAGCGACGGCGACCGGCTGGCGGACGAGCTCCAGCGCCGCAGCGTCGCCTTCGCCGAGATCGGCGTCGTCGAACCGGGCGAGCCCGGTCGGATCCGCGTCTCGGGGCGCATCCGTTCGGCCGGGGAATAGCGGCGCGCTGGTAGCGTTGTTGCAGGTGCAAATGCTGGAACTCGATCGCGGTTTCTTCGACGAGATGGTGGAGCACGGCATCGCCGGGTTCCCGAACGAAGCCTGCGGGCTGTTGGCGGGCAAGGAGGGACGTCCGGTCAAGTTCTTCGCGATGAGCAACCAGGACGCGAGCCCGGTCAGCTATCGCCTCGATCCGAAGGAGCAGCTCACGGTGTTCAACGAACTCGACGACGAGGGATGGGACCTCCTCGGGATCTTCCACACGCACACGCACTCCGAGGCCTATCCCTCCGAGACCGACCTCAAGCAGGCGTTCTACCCGGAGGCCACGTACCTGGTCATGTCGCTCTCGGACCGGGCGAAGCCGGTGCTCCGCGGGTTCACGATGCAGGACGGCGTCGTCGCGGAGGAGGAGGTCACGGTCACGTGACGTTGCCGTCGTTCAGCGAGGAGCAGGTCCGCCGCTACGCGCGGCACATCATCCTGCCGGGCGTCGGCGGGGAGGGACAGCGCAAGCTCCTCGACGCGAAGGTCCTGTGCATCGGGGCGGGCGGTCTCGGCTCGCCGGTGGCGATGTACCTGGCCGCCGCCGGCGTCGGAACGCTCGGGATCTTGGACTTCGACCGCGTGGACGAGTCGAACCTGCAGCGGCAGATCATCCATTCGACCGCCGACGTCGGCAGGCCGAAGGTGGAGAGCGCCGTCGACCGTCTCCGGGCGATCAACCCGACGATCGAGATCGTGCCCTACGACACGATCCTGTCGTCGCAGAACGCGTTCGAGGTGCTCGAGCCGTGGGATGTGATCGTGGACGGGACCGACAACTTCCCCGTCCGGTACCTCGTGAACGACGCTACGCAGTTCCTCGGCAAGCCGCTCGTGTACGGCTCGATCTACCAGTGGGACGGCCAGGCGACGGTGTTCATGCCCGGGCCGCGACGCGCCGTGCTACCGCTGCCTGTTCCCGCAGCCGCCGCCTCCGGGCACCGTGCCGTCGTGCGCCGAGGGCGGGGTGTTCGGGGTCCTTCCCGGGATCGTCGGCTCGATCCAGGCGACCGAGGCCGTCAAGCTCATCACCGGCAAGGGCGACCCGCTCGTCGGCCGGCTCCTGATCTTCGACGCGCTGCTCATGGACTTCCAGACGGTGAGGGTCCGCTGGGACGCCGATTGCCCGGTCTGCGGGAAGTCGCCGACGATCACCGAGCTGATCGACTACGAGGCGTTCTGCGGTCTGACGCCCGGCCAGGCGCCGCCGGAGGCCGAGCACGGCGTGGCCACGACGTGAGGGAGCGGACGTGGCGCGCGTGAAGCTCCCGACGATCCTGCGGCCGAAGGCCGAGGGCCAGGTCGCGGTCGAGGCGAACGGCGGCACGCTCCGCGAGCTGTTCGCCGACCTCGAGACCCGCTACCCGGGCATCACGGAGACCGTGGTCACCGAGGACGGTGCGCTCCATCGTTTCGTGAACGTGTACGTGAACGACGAGGACGTCCGCTACCTCGGCTCGCTCGAGACCGAGGTCGGGTCGGACGACACGATCTCGATCCTCCCCGCCGTGGCCGGCGGGCGCTGACCAGCCGCGACCTCGGTCGAGCAGAACCGAACCGAACGCACTAGGCTTCGGCGCAACTGAGCCGCGGGAGGGCCCGGGGCGCCGGTTCGGAAGAGGGGGCACACGACGATGCGGCATCGCTTTGCGTTGGCATGTGTGATCGTCATGTTGGCGGCGCTTTCGAGCCCGGCCTTCGCGGCTCAGGATCTCGATCGGCGCGGCGCACCTGGCGACGGTCGCGCACTTCCGAAGGGTTGGAGGCCCGCGATCCTGTCTCAGGACCGCTCGGGAAGGTACTTCGTCCAGCTGAAGTCGCCGGCGGTCCTCGAGCGTGGCCGGCTGGCGCCCGCCGCCGAGCGGAGCGCGACGGCGTCGGTCCTCTCGTCGCAGCAGGACGCCCTCGCGCAGGCCCAGGAGGCCGGCGGAAACGTGGTGTTCCGCTACTCGACGTTGGTCAACGCCTTCTCGGTCGAGATCTCGGGTGCGGGAGCTGCGGCCCTGGCCAGGCGAGCCGATGTCGCGCTCGTCGAGCGGGTGCCGGCCGTCGTTCGTCACAACGAGACCAGCGTGCCGTTCATCGGTGCGAGGAAGGTGCAGAACCAACTCAACGTCAAGGGCAAGGGGGTCACGGTCGCCGTCGTCGACACCGGCGTCGACTACACGCATGCCGACTTCAACGGTTCTGGAGATCCCGATGATTACGCGGCGAACGACCCCGAGGTGATCGAGCCCGGTACCTTCCCGACGAACAAGGTGATCGCCGGGTTCGACTTCGTCGGGGACAACTACAGCGTCATCGACGACGATCCGAGCAACGATGTTCCGGTACCCGACCCGGACCCGCTCGACGATGCCGTCGTGGGCGACCACGGGACGCACGTGGCCGGGACCTGCTGTGGTATCGGAGTGCCCGGTGAGGTCGGCAAGGGCGTCGCGCCGAAGGCGAAGATCGTCGCCGTCAAGGTGTGGGACGACGGGAGCTCGAGCGCCGACGTGCTCGTGGCCGGGTACGAGTTCGCGATGGACCCGGACCAGGACGGAGACACGGCGGATGCTGTGGACGTCCTGTCGTTCTCGGGCGGCGTCGACTACGGCCCGTCGAGCTCGGTCGAGGCGCAGGCCGCCCAGGCGGTGGTGAAGGGCGGGACGGTGTTCGTGGCCTCAGCCGGTAACTCCGGCCACCAGGCGGTCTTGAGCAACGGATACATCCTCGGCACGCCGGCGAGCGCGAAGGGCGTGATCGCCGTGGGCGCCTCGATCGACGAGTTCGTGGCGAACACGATGACGGTGAACGAGCCCGCGGGGCTCCAGCTCGAGGACGAGGGGCTGATGGTTCACCAGGACTGGAGCGGTGCGCTCGACGCTCCGCTCACCGGCGACGTCTTCGACGTCCGCGGGGTGATCGCGCCAGCAGACCCCGGCGGCGAGCCGGCACCGACGGATCGGTTCCTGTGCGACACGACGCCGGCCGGCACGCCGTTCGCAGGGACGATCGCTCTGGTGTTCAAGGCAGCGACCGGTGACGGCGACTGCGACGGAAGCGAGAAGGTCTTCCGCGCGCAGGAAGCCGGCGCCATCGGCGTCATCCTGTGGAGCGGGTTCGGCGGCTTTCCCTCGGGTCTGTCGCCGGGGCTGTTCGCCGATCAGGTGACGATCCCGGCAGTGATGGTCGGCGGCGGGAACGGCGCCCTCCTCGGCGGCGCAGCGAGCCCTGGCGCTCCCGGCTCGTACAACACGGGAACGCTGAACGTCACCCTGAACTCCGAGCGGTCGATCATCCCCGGCTTCGACGACCGGCTGACCGACTTCACGTCCGAGGGGCCGGCCCGCACCACCAGCATCCTGAAGCCAGACGTGTCGGCGCCCGGCGCGGACATCATGTCCGCGGACGGAGGAACCGGTACGGGCGGGCAGCTGTTCTCGGGGACCTCGATGTCGGCGCCGCACGTCTCGGGCGTGGCGGCCTTGCTGACCCAGATCCACCCCGACTGGGCGCCCAAGAAGATCAAGGCCGCGATCATGAACCAAGCGACCCAAGACGTCCTGAACAACGACGGGTCGGGCCCGGTCCCGGCGACGGTGATGGGGTCGGGGCGCGTGCAGGCGTTCCAGTCGGCCGTGGCCGAATCCCTCGCCTGGCCGGGGAGCCTGTCGTTCGGCCTCCGGGGCGTGACGAACCAGACCACGATGGTGAAGACGTTCACGCTCCAGAACCTCTCGAACCACACGCAGAAGTACGAGGCGGAGGCGAACGTCCGCTACAACGACTTCACGGGTCAGTTCGCGGGCGTGAAGATCGCGATCGGCGACGAACAGCTCGCGACGTCGCACAGCTTCTCGCTCAAGGCGGGCAAGAAGGTCAAGGTGCACGTCGAGCTCACGCTCCGCCCCGGTCAGGTGCCCGACCTCCTCCAGGAGTTCGGCTGGTTCTTCTTCAACGGCAACATCGACGGCAACATCGACATCCAGGAGAAGAACGGCGACGACCTGCACGTGGTCTGGCACGTCACCCCGCTCGCCTCCTCGAACACGAACGTGCCGTCGTCGCTCGACCTCACCGGTGGTTCCGCCGACCTCACGGTGAACACGCCCGGCAAGGGTGTCCCGTACGCCGACATGTACCTGCTCGGGGCCGAGGATCCCGGCCGGAGCGCGGGGGCCGAAGGCGACCTGGTCGCGGTGGGCGCCCGATCGTTCACGGGAGCCTCGGTCGACGGCCAGCCCGAGGGGATCCCACCGGGAGCGGAGCCGCTGGTGGGCCTCGACTGGCTCACGTTCCTGACGAACGCGGACACGCCGACCGAGCCGATCGAGTTCGCGGCGGTGGGAGCCGACGTCCACAACATCACGGAGACGACCGAGGTCGACGTCCTCGTCGACGTCGGAGCCGACGGCGATTTCGCGGATGAGGAGATCGGCGCCGACGCGTTGATCGTGAAGCAGTTCGAGGGCGGCACCGGCGGGGTGTGCGTCTTCCTGCTGCCGAGCGACTTCAGCGAGTGCGACGCCTTGTATTTCCAGGACTACTCCAACTACAACGCGAGCGTGTGGGGGATCCCGGTCGACGCCGGGCTGCTCGGGCTCACCGATGGAGAGCACGTCCTCTCGTACTCGGTCACCGCCTGCAGCGGTGTGTACGCGGGCGACGTGCCGGACGATCTCGTCTGCGACACGGTGGGCGTGATCGATCCGAGCGACGGGCACGTACGGTCCGACGCTCGACGTGTCGGATCCGGCGCTCACGTTCGACCCGCTCGACGTCCGTGGGCTTCTTCGGCGGCCCGTCGGGACCGGTGAACGTGGGCGTGGGGTCGGCCGCTCCAGGGGACGATCCCGGGATCCTGGCCGTGTTCCCGAACAACGCTCCGGCGACCAGTACGTCGGTGAGCTCACGAGCACGTAGGTGGCCTGACCGAGGTCGGAAGGGCCGGGCTCTCGCCCGGCCCTTCCGCTACCGTGCTGCGCCGCAGCGATGACCGGCGGTCCGCAGTTCGGCGAGGTCGGGCTGGGATAATCGCCGTGCCGATGCGTCCGACCCGACACCCCTGATGCGCTTCCCCGACGTGCTCGACGCGATCGGCGAGACCCCGCTCGTCGGCCTCCCGGCGATGAGCCCGAAGCCGGGCGTCCGGGTGTGGGCGAAGCTCGAAGGGCAGAACCCGACCGGCTCGACGAAGGATCGGATCGCGAAGTCCATGATCGAGGCCGCCGAGGCTTCGGGCGAGCTCACGGGCGACAGGACGATCCTCGAGCCCACGTCGGGCAACACCGGCATCTCGCTCGCCATGGTCGCCCGGCGCAAGGGCTACCGGCTCACCGTCGTGATCCCCGACAACGCGAGCGAGGAGCGGATCCGCCTGCTCGAGCTGTTCGGCGCGGAGATCGTGTACTCGCCCGGCGATCAGGGAACGAACGGCTCGATCGAGGTGGCTCGCCGACTCGCCGCGGACGACCGGTACTTCATGCCGTTCCAGTACGGGAACGAGGCGAACCCGCTCGCGCACGAGCAGGGGACCGGCGAGGAGATCGTCCGCGACCTGCCCGAGATCACGCACTTCGTGGCGGGGCTCGGCACCGGTGGGACACTCACCGGCGTGGGTCGCCGGTTGAAACGACACGATCCCGACGTGCAGGTGATCGCGGCCGAACCCGAGCTCGGAGAGCTCGTCTACGGTCTCCGGTCGCTCGACGACGGATTCGTCCCGCCGATCTTCGACGAGACGGTGCTCGATCGGAAGTTCCTCGTGAGCTCCTCGGACGCGCTTGCGGTGACCCGGGAGCTCACCGAGCGCGAAGGACTCTTCGCGGGGATCTCGTCCGGCGCCGTGCTGCACGTCGGACTCAGGGTCGCCGCCGAACTCGACGATGGGGAGATCGTGTGCCTGCTCGCGGACGGCGGCTGGAAGTACCTGTCGATGGACACCTGGGCGCCCGAGCTCGAGCTCGCCGAGAAGGGGATCTCGGAGACGCTGTGGTGGTAGCCGACGTGATCCGTGCGATCCGACGCGGGCGCGGTGACGCGTCCGACGAACGCCGATGAGCGACGAGCGAGCGATCGGCGTGTTCGACTCGGGTGTCGGCGGGCTCACCGTCGCGCGCGCGATCTTCGACCTGCTGCCCCGCGAGCCGATCGTGTACGTGGGCGACAACGGACGGTTCCCGTACGGTCCCCGGCCGCTCGAGGAGATCCGGGGCTTCGCGCTCGAGATCGCCGGCTATCTCGTCGAACGCGACGTCAAGATGCTCGTGGTCGCGTGCAACTCGATCGAGGTCGCCGCGATCGCCGACGTGGCCCAGACGCATGGCGTCCCCGTGGTCGGCGTCATCGACCCTGGGGTTCGGGCGGCCGTTCGCGCGACCCGGAACGGGCGGATCGGCATGATCGGCACCGAAGCCACCGTCGCGAGCGGCGCCTACGAGCGCGCGGTCCGGCGCGACGGGCGCGGACGTGGAGCTCTTCTCCGCGGCCTGTCCCGGTCTTCGTCGAGCACGTGGAGGCCGGGGACACCTCGAGCGACGGGTTGCTGGGGGCCGCTCGCGTGTATCTTGAGCCGCTGGTTCGAGAAGGGGTCGACACCCTGATCCTGGGGTGTACGCATTACCCGATGCTCTCGGGGATGATCCAGATGGTGATTGGGGGAGACGTCGTGCTCGTTTCGTCTGCAGAAGAAACCGCCAAGGACGTGTATGCCGTTCTGCGCAACGGCTCCCTCCTCCGGGAGGCGTCCGAGGAGCCCGAGCACGAGTTCCTGACGACCGGTGCCCCCGAGCAGTTCGCCCGGGTCGCCCATCACTTCCTGGGGCCCGAGGTGGGCGGGGTCGTGCCGGTGTCGGTTCGAACCGTGGAGGGCGTCGCATGGAGCTGACGGTCCTCGGCTCGAGCGGCACCTGGCCGAACGCCGAGACGGCCACCTCCGGCTACCTGGTCCAGCACGACGGCTTCAACCTGTGGATGGACGCGGGAACCGGCACGCTCGCCAACCTCCAGCAACACATCGACATCCCGGATCTGCACGCGATCGTGATCTCCCACGAGCACCCCGACCACTTCGTCGACCTGTACCCGGCGTTCTACGCCTGGCACTACGGCGAGCTCGGCGAGCCCGGCCTCCCGGTGTTCGTGCCGACGGACTTCTCCCAACGCCTGGCCGATCTCGTCTCGATCGACTCGCAGGTCGCGATGCGATCCGCGTTCGCGTTCACGGAGGTCGCCCCCGGGGAGGCGTTCGAGGTCGGGCCGTTCCGCATCAAGACCGAGCCGATGGCGCATCTCGGCCTGCCGGCGCTCGGCTTCCGCGTCTCGAGCAACGGGCAGGTCCTCGCGTACACGGGCGACACGGGTCCGACCCACCACGTCGTCGAACTCGCGCGCGACGCCGACGTGCTCCTCGCCGAGGCGACGTGGCAGGACCGCGACGATCTGCTGCCGTTCCACCTTTCGGCCCGCCAGGCCGGGAGACCACGCTCGAGAGGCCGAGGTCGGCAAGCTCGTCCTCACCCACATCTGGCCGTCGCTGGACCACGAGGTGTCGAAGAAGCAGGCCGGCCAGGAGTACGACGGTCCGATCGAGTCTGCCGTCGAGGGCATGCGCTTCCCGATCGGCGGATGAGCGACCGCCCGGGCAGAGCGGACGGGCGCGCGCCGGATCAGCTCCGCTCCGTTTCCGTCGAGCTCGGCTTCCAGGAGTGGGCCGAAGGCTCGGTCCTGTTCTCGATGGGCAGGACGAAGGTCGTGGTCGCGGCAACGGTCTCCGAGGAGGTTCCTCGCTGGCTCCGTGGGACCGGGCGCGGATGGGTCACCGGCGAGTACTCGATGCTGCCGCGGGCGACGATGGAGCGGACGGCTCGAGAGGTCCAGCGAGGCCGGCCGGGTGGACGTACCCAGGAGATCCAGCGGTTGATCGGTCGTTCGTTACGTGCGGTGACCGATCTCTCGCGGCTCGGCGAACGCACGATCACGATCGACTGCGACGTGTTGCTGGCCGACGCGGGAACGCGGTGCGCCTCGATCACGGGCGGCTACGTCGCGCTCGCGCTCGCGGTGCGCGGGCTGGTCGAGCGCGGAGCGGTTCCCGCGGAGGTCCTGACCGACACGGTCGCCGCGGTGAGCGTGGGGATCGTCGGCGGTGAGGCCCTGCTCGATCTCGCCTACGACGAGGACGCGAGCGCAGAGGTCGACTGCAACGTCGTGATGACCGGATCGGGCCGGTTGATCGAGGTGCAGGGGACCGCGGAGGGCGAGCCGTTCGCCCGGGCCGACCTGGACGCGCTCCTCGATCTCGCCGAGGCCGGCACGAAGCAGCTCACCCAGATCCAGCGCGACGTCCTGGCGTAGGCCGGTGCCGTTCCCCGAGCGGCTCGCGATCGCCTCGAGGAACCCCCACAAGCTCCGAGAGCTCGGCCGGATCTGCTCGGACTGGCCGGTCGAGTGGGTCACGGTCGAGACCTTCGACGGACCCTGGCCGGACGTCGACGAACCGTTCGAGACGTACCTCGAGAACGCGCTCGCGAAGGCGCGCGCGGTCGCCTCGGCGCTGGGCATGGCGGCGATCGCCGACGACTCGGGGATCGAGGTGGACGCGCTCGGCGGCGGTCCGGGGGTTCGGTCGGCCCGGTTCGCAGGGGAGGAGGCGAGCGACGAGGAGAACCTCGCGAAGCTGATCTCGCTGGTGGAGGCGATCGCCGCCAGATGCGCGAACCGCCCGCTACCGCTGCGTCGCGGTCTTCGCCTGGCCGGACGAGCGAGCGGTGCATGCAGAAGGAGTCTGCGAAGGCACCCTCGTGCACCGAGCCTCGAGGGGAACGGGGATTCGGTTACGACCCGATCTTCGTCCCGAACGACACCCCGGACCGGACGATGGCCGAGCTCGAGGACGACGAGAAGGACCGGATCAGCCACCGTGGCCGAGCGTTCCGCGCGTTGCGCGAGATCCTCTCCGCCGCCGGGTGAATCTTCGCGACTCGTCTTCTACCGTTCTAGCTCGGCTTGAGCACTCCCCGCCGCGTCGCGTTTCGAGGTGAGAAGGCCTGCATCTCGCCCTTGCGTAAGCCATTCGACCGACTCAAACTCGTGACGCATTCGCGGGTACCCTTCGAACCCCAACGCGGCGAGGGATCTAATGGAAGACTCACGGTCACCCGGCGACGCTTCAGAGGACCAGGCTCCAGCCGATCAGACCGGCGACGAAGACGAAGAAGAAGACCTCGTGGCGGAGGAGGACGAGTTCGACCCCTTCGCGGATCGCCAGGAAGACCCACCTCCCGGGGACGCCGAGGGGGACGACAGGGTCCACGAGCGCGATGAGTGACCCCGAACTGCCCCCTCTGCCTCGGATCCTTCGACTCGGATCCAAGGGTCGGGATGTTCGTGCCCTGCATCGGGCGCTACGAGCGGCCGGCGTGCAGGAACGCCTCCCGACGAAGCCGAACACGTTCGAAGATGACGACCGACACACAGGTGCGAGCGTTTCAGCGGGCCCAGCGTCTGCTCGTCGACGGAGAGGTCGGAGAGGATACGTACGGCGCGCTGGCACCGCACTATGACGCACGTGCGCGAAAGCTCCTGAAGGAAGTCAAGGATGCGAAGCCGGACACGATCCGGCGCCAGATCGCAGCGGCCGCCCATTGCGGATACATCAATAGGGACAAGATCCACTACACGCAGGAAGCCGGCACGCGGATGGAGGGGATCACGAAGCAACGCCGCCCACCCGAGTTCCCGAACTGGGCGGATTGCTCGTCGTTCGCGATCTGGTGCTACTGGGCGGCGGGTGCCCCCGACCCGAACGGCACCGGGTATCAGCGGCGGCTGGTCCGGATCGCTGGTGCAGCGGGGGCGAGAGACGAGGGAACCAGGCGTGGGAGACATCGTCTTCTACGGGACGAGCCGCTCGGGGATCAACCACGTGACGGTCTACGTCGGCAACGGCCGAGTCATCAGTCACGGGCAGGAGAGCGGTCCGACGTTGTATCCCTTGGACTACAGCAGGGGCAGCAGCGGCCCGCGTCAAGCTGATCAAGTCCTACCTGCCGTAGACGCCGAAGGGTGGTCGAGATGGACTGGGTGATCGTTCAGGTCGTGATCGGACTGTCGTTCCTGTTCTTCCTTCTCAGCATCGTTGCGTCGGCCGTGAACGAGGCGATCGCCGGCATCCTCAAACTCCGCGCCAAGACGCTCGAGAAGGGCATCACCAACTTGCTCACCGGCTCCACACACGGGCGGGGCCCGCGCCCCAGCATCGTGCAAAGCTTCTACTCGCACCCGCTGGTCAATTCGCAAGGTAAGGATTCGAAGCAAGCCCTCATACCTCGCGGCCGACACGTTCCAGGAGGTGCTCCTGGACGTCACCGGTCTGCTCGAGGTCGCCTCTGGGCCAGCGGATCGCGAGCCGCCGAGCGCGCGGGAGATCCGAGAGGGTGTCGGCGGGGCGATAGCAGCGATCGAGGACGAGAGCCTCAAGAAGGCGTTGACCGCGATCTGGCGTTCGGTGCACGGCGACGTCCAGGCGTTCAGCGAGGGCGTCGAGCGGTGGTTCGATCGCGGGATGGAGCGCGTCTCGGGCTGGTACAAGCGTCGGATCCAGATCATCCTCTTCGTCGTGGGGCTCGCGCTCGCCGTGGTCCTCAACGCCAACGCCATCACTGCGGCCGATCGGTTGTGGAAAGACGAAGGCTTCCGGCGAGGCCTCATCGCGCAGGTCGAGCGACAGGAGGCGGAGATCGGCGCTAGCGACGCCCTCGACCAACTCGAGACGTTGCGCTTCCCGATCGGATGGGAAGCATCGAACCGTCCCGAAGGGGTCGACGGCTGGCTGCTCTCCGGCCTCGGGTGGGTGCTGACGGGTATCGCCATCACCTTCGGCGCCCCGTTCTGGTTCGACCTGCTCAACAAGGTGAGCAACCTGCGGGCGGCGGGACGCAAGCCGGCGGAGGCACCTTCCCCGACTTGATCGTGGGGGAGTCGTCTCTCAAACCGCGCCAGCAATGAACCTCTCATGCGAGCTCGGCCGAGAGGACCCGAGCGCGTCCGGCCGAGACGAGGTTCCCCTTGCGTTCGTAATGGCGAAGGGCTTCGCTAGCTGAGGACGAAGCAGCACTCAACTCACCGGCGAGACGCTGTACGTCCGCCCGATCCATCAGTGCGTCGCCCCGCAGGTCGAGATAGTCAGTGGTTTCGCTCAGATCGATCGCCTCCTTCGTCAGCTGTTGAGCGAGGTCGAGTTCCCCCCGCCTGGCCAGGACCTTGGCTCGCGGACCCCGCCAATCGACTTGCGCGGCCAGGTCATCCGGTGCGGCGATCTCCTCGCTGACGCGGGTGAACCGCTCGGACTCGGGAAGGCGATCCTGCTGATACAACGCCTGGGCGAGTTCTGCGGCGAAGCTGGACAGGTACCCCTTCTCGCCCATCTGCTCGAGGACTCCGTAGCCGGTGCGAAGCTCATGTTCGGCCGCTTCGTGATTGCCGGCCAACATCTCGACGTATGCAGCCGTTTCGCAGGAAGCCGCGGTCCATTTCTTGAGACCGACATCTCCAAGAACGGCCCGGCCGCGGTCGATCATGCTCCTGGCCTCGTCGAAGTCCCACTGCATGGCCGTCAAGGCTGCGAGTGAAAGGAGTCCGCGCGCCTCCACGATCGGGTTGCCTCCAGCGCGAGCAACGATCTCATCGCACCGCGCGATGCCTTCGGACGCGGGCATCGGACCCCACGCGGCTCCTGCCGCGAGGAGGTACAGACCCCACGCCTCTTGCCGTTCGTCGCCAGCTTGCCGGGCGTTGTCGAGGCTCCGCGTGAACGCTTCGTCGGCGTCCGCGAAATGGCATCGCATCCAGTGGACCTCCCCGATGACGCGCCACGCTTTGGCCAGCCCCCGGACGTCATCGACCTCCTCGAAGATCCGTGCAGCCCGTTCCGCTTCCCCGATCGCACGCTGCGTCCACTCCTGCGGCTGCGTCTGCAGGTGGACGAGGAGACGAGCGAGCAACGCATGCGCTTGAACACGGGCGTTGTCGCGGTTCATCGGCTCGCCGGCCGTCTCGTCGAGCAAGGCCTCGGCCGCCGCGAACTCGCCCGTTTCCGCGAGAGCGGTCGCGAGGTCGGGTAGCAGTTCCAACCGCTCCGGTGTCTCGTCCATCAATGTGGTGGCCCGAGTGAGCAAGCCCACGGCGGCGGGCATGTCCTCCCTCCCGAACGCATGCCGACCCGCCGTCGCCAGTCGAGCCGCGGCCCGCCTTCTCAGGTCCTGGTCACCCTCCGAGAGCGGCCCGAGCTCCGAGCGGTACTGGTACGCCTGCTCCAGGTGGTAGCCGATGAGCTCTTCGTACTCGAAGGCCCGCGTCTCGGTCAGTGCCTCCAGCCACGAGGCGTACCGTTCGTGCATGACCGACCGGGTCTGCTTCGGCATGCTCTGGTACGCGGCCTCCCGGATCAGCGAGTGCCGGAAGCGGAACCCGTCCTCCTCGGCGGCCGGCATGGGTTCGGGCCGGATGAGCTCTTTCTTGATGAGTGCCTGCAGGCGGGGACCAAGCTCGATCGGATCATCCGACGCCGTGAGCGCCCGAACGGCATCGAGCGAGAAGACGCGGCCCACGACCGAAGCGCGCTCGATCACCACCCGTTCCTCCGACTGGAGTCGGTCCAAGCGGGCCGCCAGGAGCGCCTGGATGGATGGGGGGACCGAGACGGCTGAAGGATCTCCCGCCAATGTCCAGCCTCCCTCATCCCGCCGGATGAACCCAGCGTCGATCATCATGGAGAGCGTCTCCTCCACGAACAACGGATTGCCCTCGGCAGCCTCGGCGATCCGGGATCGGATGCCCCCGGTGACGGTCTCATCGCCGACGAGGTTCGCGATCAGCTCGCCACTCTCGGCATCGGTCAGCGGTTCGAGCTGGATCGTGGTGGCGTTCAGCTTGCCCCCTGCCCAGGAACGCCGTTGATCCAGCAGTTCGGTGCGAGCCAGGCAGACCAATAGCATCGGCGCGTCCCTTGCCCAGTCGGCGACATGCTCGACGAGATCGAGGAACGTGGGCTCGGCCCAGTGGATGTCTTCGAACACCACGAGCAGGGGGCCATCACGGCTCAAGGCCTCCAGGAGCTTGCGCACCGCCCAGAACCCCTCCTCGGTGGTGATCGCCGACTCGCTCAGACCCATCAGCTGGCTCACTCGATCGGCGATGACCTGTCCCCGTTCCTCCGCGCGGAGCGCCGATGCGATCTTCGAGCGGGCCTGGGCGGTCGAGTCGCCGACTTCGATCTGTGCGACCTCGCGCACGAGGTCCCTGACCGCTCCGAATGTGATCCCTTGTCCGTAGGGGAGGCAGCGTCCTTCGAGGACCCGGACTCGTGGATCGACCTCTTTCACAAGCTCGGCGACGAGCCGAGACTTCCCGACCCCGGCGGCACCGAGGACCGTGAACAGATGGCAGACGCGGTCGGCTTCGGCTCGATCGAGGACTTCGCGGAGCAAGGTACGTTCCCTCTGCCGCCCGACCATCGGCGCGTCGAAGTGCCTCGAGATCGGCTCGGTGTCGAGGACTCCTTGCAGACGGTAGACGTGCGTCCGTTCGGCCTTGCCTTTGAGCGCGATCGGCTCGGTCTTCTCGGCCACGACCGCATGCTTCACGAGCGAGTAGGTGGCCTCTCCGATCAGGATCTCACCGTCGTTCGCCGCTTGCTCGAGTCGGGCCGCGATGTTCACCGCATCGCCGGTCACGAGCGAACCACCGAGTGAGGAACTTCCGGTCACGACCTCTCCGGTGTTCACGCCGGTCCGGATGCTGATCGTGACACCCCAGTCTCGTAGCAGTTCGGCGTTCAGACCGGCCAGCGCCTGCTGCATGTCGGAGGCCGCCCGGACCGCGCGGAGGGCGTCGTCCTCGTGGAGACTCGGGGATCCCGAACACCGCCATGACGGCGTCGCCGATGAACTTCTCGACGGATCCTCCGTGGCGTTCGAGTGCGACCCGCATGACGTCGAAGTACCGGGACATCACCTGTCGCAGCGACTCGGGATCCAGCCTCTCCCCGAGCTCGGTCGAGCCGGTGACGTCGGCGAACAGGACCGTGACGGTCTTTCGAACCTCACCGGCATCGGCAGCACCGCGGCTGTTCTCGACCATCGCCCCCCTCCGCCTGGTTCTACACCTTGCGGGTTCCGGTTGGTAGACAAGCCGTCGCCGCCTGCCTCGCGTAAGTCGATTGGCTGACTGGCCACTCCGAACAGACGGGCTACGTTGTGCCGAGGTGCAATGGGGGTTCCGCGAAGCGCGGTGCGGCTCTCCGACAACGACCCGTTCGGGAGGTGAGCGATGGCCGGCAAAGACAAGATCCCCGCTGACCTGAAGAAGAACGCGAAAGGTGACGATGTCACCCACGTCCAGGAGTACCTCGAGCGATTCGGGTATCTGGGCGCCGTGGCTGAGAAGCTCGAGGCGTTCGGCGGCGCAGCGTTCCCTCTGGCCGAAGGGGACGACCTGAGCAAGGTTGCTGGACGACCGGCGAAGGTCAAGAAAGGCACCTACGACAGCGCGACCGCCGATGCCGTCCGTCGTTTCCAGGAGTTCGCCGGAGTTCCGGTGACGGGCGAAGTCGATGCTGCGACCGCCGAGAAGATGAACGAACCGAGGTGCGGCACTCCCAGATGTGCAGGACCTGGCCGATTTCTCGACATCAGGCCGCAGGTGGGCTACCAACAACCTTCGTTACGCCTACGAGAACTTCACGACCGACCTACCAGCGGCGACATCACCGTCGCGATCGAGCAAGCGTTCGCGCTGTGGGCAGGGTGGACGCCGCTTCGCTTCACGCCGGTGCCGCTCGCAGCCGGGCCGGAGATCATCATCCGATTCGTCGCCGCCGATCATGGTGACGGCTTTCCGTTCGATGGGGTGAGCGGAGTGCTCGCCCATGCGTTCTTCCCCTCGGTTCCGCCGGCCCCCGTGACCCCGATCATGGGCGACGCACACTTCGACGAAGCCGAGACCTGGACCGTCACCGTCCCGCCGGCGGCTGGTGGGATCGACCTCGTCACGGTTGCCGCGCACGAGTTCGGTCATTCCCTCGGATTGGGGCACTCGGCCGTAGCGGGCGCGCTCATGGCGCCGTTCTACGGCGGCCCACACCGGGCCGTGGAGTCCGACGACATCGCGGGCATCACCAGCCTGTACGGAGGGTTCCCGATCGACCATGCGATGTGGATCCACGGTACTGACATCCGCGTCGAGGTCGACGCGAACGTCGAGTCCCTGCGGCGATTCGGGTTCTTCGCCCGAGTGGTCGGCAAGCCGAACACGACCAACTGGTACCACTTCGCGATCCCGACGCCCGTGATCGTCAGTGGGAACCGCCTCGCGTTCGCGAGGGCGATGCTCAGGCTCATCACGGGAGGCACGAGCGCCGTCGTTCGGGACGTGCACATCTACGACGGCTCCGCGCGGATATCTGCCCATCAATTTGTCAACCTCTCGGGCACACTGCCGTTCTCGGTCTTCGGGATCCCACACAAGCCCGACGTGTTCTGGGGCGCGGGGATCTCCATCGGCGTCAAAACGGGTGCCGGAACTGCGGCGCAGCGTCGCATGGACTTCATCAGCGCTGGTATCGACTTCCTCCCCTGAGGAGCGCGATGGCCCAGATCCGGGTCCTCAACGCTACCGGGGAAGACCTCGAAGCTGTGCGGGTCTACGCGCCGACGCCGGCGCAGGACCTCGTGGACTACGGATCCATCGAGGCAGGGTCGCACAGCGAGTATCGAGAGGTGCCCGAGGCCCGTCGCTTCGCTCGGATCGAGGTGAGCGGCCCCTCGGGCGAGCGATCGCTGCAGCCTTACGACCTCGTCGGGGAGGAGCCATTGCCTCCAGGTCGATACACCTACCGTCTCGGCGCCGCGGGTGACCGCCTGACGTTGGAGCTCACGGCGGACGACCCGGGAGGCGATTAGCTCCGCGGCCCCGTCGGGCCGACGAGCGCAGTACCTCACGGGTGCGGCCCGCGAGGCGACGCCGTCGATGCCGTAGTAGGACGTCCGGCGGACCGGTGATCGCGCCGTCCGTGTGGCTGAACAGTGTTGCGAACGGATGAGAGGAGGCGCCGGATGCCGTGCCACGACGATGCCGAGGAAATCGACCGGACCCCCGCCGAACGACTCCGCTACTTCGAGGGGCAGCTCCTCACGGCCGACGACCTCCGAGATGAGCAGGACTACTGGGTCCGCAAGCATCGGTTTCACAACGTCGCCCTCCATGGGTCGGGCGTGGTGTGTGGCCTCGGGGTCGCCTCGCCGGAAGGAAGAGCGGTGACGATCGCTCCGGGATCGCGATCGATCAGTTTGGTAGAGAGATCGTCGTGTCCGACCCCATGGAGATCAAGATCGCAACCGAGCAAGGCGAGGGCGACGTGGTGCTCCGATACGAGGAGGAACCGTCGCGGTGGTCGGTGAACGGGGAGGCGACGCGGATCCGAGAGGGCTTCGAGGTCCTGATCGGAGGTCGCGAGGAGGCGTCGGACCGAACCGGGATCGTGCTCGCGAGACTCCAGCGTTCCGATCGCAAGGAGCTCACCGTCGTCCCTCCGGACGACATCTGGCCAGGCTCGTTCCGACGGGTCCAAGAGGTCCTGACCGCACTGGTCGACCGGGTCGCGGAACTCGAAGAGCGCGTCGCGGAGTTGACGGAACGCGACACCACACGCGATGCATAGGTGCGGACCCGATCGCGAGTCGGCCGGTGGTGCGAGAAGGGGAGTCGAACCCCCACGCCCTTTCGGGCACCGGATGCATAAGGTCGCTGCGGCCAGGCACGTGCATCCCGTTTCTGCATCGTCCGAGTAACGAGATCGGTCGCGTGTGGTAGAGGTCGACATGATGCGCATCGGTATCAAGACCGGACAGTGGGGGTGGTCGTTCGATGAACTCGAACGCTCCTGGCACGCCGCCGAGGAGGCTGGGTTCGAGCTGCTCGCCTGCTTCGACCATGTCACCGCCTCGCCGAGGGACGCAGCGTCATGGGACGCTCCGACCCTCCTCGCCGCGATGGCCGCTCGGACGACTCGGATCGTCTATCGCCGTCCGGGTCCTGAACGTCTGTCTCCGTCACCCCTTCCTCCTCGCCGCGCAGCTGGCCGTGGCCCAGGCCACGAGCGGGGGACGGCTTGACGTGGGCCTCGGCGCGGGCTCGTTCCACCTCGCCCGGGCGGACCACGAGGCCCTCCGTGAAGCCTTCCCTCCCATCGGAGAAAGGACGAAGAGGCTGGAGGCGATGTGCCGTGCCCTGCCTGTTCTGTGGCGAGGGGAACGGCTGACCGACGAGACCCTCGGACTGTCGGACGCTGGACTCGGACCCATCGAGATCCACCCGCCGCGCCTGGTGGCCGGTGGCGCCAGCGCTCCCGTGATGGAGATAGCCGCCCGCCACTGCGATGGATGGAACATCAGCACACCGGACCCCAAGAGGTTCCACGCGGCCCGCGGGCACCTTGAAGACGCGTGCGCACGGGTGGGCAGGACCCCGATCGCTGCCGAGGCACAACTGTGGGCCCGCGACCTCTGGGCGGATCGGAGGTCACATCTACGCGCGTTCCAGGACGCCGGGGCGGAGTTACTCATCATCGTCCTGGACGAGGAGCGAGGTCCCGAGGAGGTTCTGAGGCTTGCCGACGACATCCTCTGAACCCGCTGCCCGTCTCCCATAGCCAGAGCTGCAGTGATCGGCGTCGTTCGACGAGCGGTCGAACGCGCTCGTCTAGCATCCGACGATGCGCATCCTCCTGTGGCACGGGTGGCTCCTCGACGGCTCCGGGTCCAACGTCGCGACCGCGCGCGTTGCCGAGCGCTACCGCGCGGCGGGTCACGACGTGCTGCTGCTGTGCCAGGAGCGTCACCCCGATCGGTACCCGTGGATCGACGCGTTCGGCTGGGTCGACGCCGGAGGACCGTCGGAGCTGACGGCGCAACCGGTCGAGCGCGCGGACGGGCGGTGCGTTCTGCTCCGCCCGAGCATCGGAGCGACGATCCCGGTCTTCGTCCTCGACCCGTACGAGGGGTTCGACGAGGTCCGCCGGTTCGTCGAACTGTCCGATGACGAGCTCGGTTCGTACCTGCGGGTGAACGTGGAGGCGCTGCGCGCGGCCGCCACGTGGCACGGGACCGAGATCACATTCACCGGCCACGCGATCCCCGGTGCCGCGATCGGCAGACGCGCGCTTGGCGCCAGACGTTACGTCGCCAAGATCCACGGCAGCGACATCGAGTACGCCGTTCGGATCCAGGAGCGATACCGCGAGCTCGCCCGCGAAGGACTCGTGGACGCTCTCGCCGTGGTGGGACCGACCGCCGACGTGCTCGATCGTTGCGCGACCCTGGTCCCGGGGATCGAGGACCTCGTGCGGATCGTCCCACCGGGCGTGGAGGTCGCGGCGTTCCGGCCCCGGGATCGGGCCGAGGCGCTGCGCGAGGCGGCCGAGCTGCTCGACGCGGATCCGGACACGGCGCGGGGCCGGCCGTCGTCGGTCGACGCGCAGGTCGAGCGCGCGCTCGAGCAACGGGACGCCGCGGAGCTCGACGCGCTCGCCGAGACCTACGACCAGGCGGTGCCCGAACCCGACGCGGCAACGCGGCTCCGCCGGCTCGCCGGAACGAGCGGGCCGATCGTGGGGTACCTCGGCAAGCTGATCCCGCAGAAGGGTGTCGAGCTGCTGCTCCAGGCGCACAGAACGGCGGAGCACCGGGCGCACGCGTTGGTCGTCGGGTTCGGCTCGTACCGCGAGTGGCTCGCCGCGCTCGCGATCGCGCTCGAACGCGGCGACGCGGAGGCGCTCACGTGGCTGCGCGAGGTCCGCGACATCCCGATCGAGGCCGTCCCCGACGCCGGGCTAGGTACCTAGGACCGCGACGTGACGTTCACCGGCCGCCTCGATCATCGGTACGCGCCCGATGCCCTCGCCGCGATGGACGTCATGGTGGTGCCGTCGATCCTGCCCGAGGCGTTCGGGATGGTCGCCGCCGAGGGCGCGGCCGCCGGCGCCCTTCCGCTGGTCGCCCGCCACTCCGGGCTCGGCGAGGTCGGCGCGGCGCTGGAGGCGGAGATCGGACGCCCCGGCCTGCTCACGTTCGACCCCGGCCGAGGGGCGGTGGCGCGGCTGGCCTCGGCGCTCGATCGCGTGCTGGAGCTCCCGCCGGGAGAGCGCGACGAGCTCCGTCGGGCCGTGAGCGCCTTCGTCGGCCGCGAGTGGACCTGGGACCGGACCGCCGCCGGGCTGCTCGCCGCCGCGGGCGTCGACTGACCCAGCCGACCCGGTTCGCGGTTGGGAGGGCCACCCTCGTCTGGGGTCGATGTGTCACAGAGCCGCTCCTTCCCTCGTCTCATGGTCGAAACCTAGGAACGAAGGAGGTCCGGCCATGAGCACCAAGGTATTGCGTTGCATGGTGTTCGAAGTGCCCAAACGCGTTCTTGATAGATCGGGCGTAATCGTCGGCAACGAGGCTTCGAAGGCCTGTTTACACAATCCTCCCCAGCATCCGACCAGAACCGTCCAGTAGATTTGACGGTCTGACAGGAGCCCGGTGTTGACCCCGACTGTCATCGACGTTGACAGTGTCATCGACGATGAAACGTACTCTCTAGATCATGAAGGTCTATGGGATCGCCGAGATCGCCAAGGCTCTCGGGGTGAAGCGCACCACCGTCGCACAGTGGCATAGGCGGGGGAAGCTGCCCGAGCCCGATGTCCGCCTCGCGGCTACTCCGGTGTGGTCGGGGAGACGGATCGAACGGTGGATCCAGACCCAGGGGAAGGAGAGGTCGTGAGATACACAGCACGGATCGCGCTTGTCCTAGTAGAGGAGGCATCATGTCCACACGCCTGACAGATCCCGATCACATCGAGATCCCGACGAACGGTTCTCCGCAACATGCAGCTGTGAGCCCTCCCCAACAGGGCAGAGGCACGATGGATCGGCAAGGTTGGGACCGCATCGTCAGTTCCGCAGGAGCGGTCGTCGCTGCCGTCCTACTCGTGCTCGGAGGGGCCGCGATCTACGGCGGCAACTTCGGCCAAGACAACGTCCGTGACCGACTTACGCCGCAGAACATCTCGTTCCCGCCGGCCGAAGTGATGAGCCCGGAAGAGATGGCCGAGGTCGGCGACTATGCCGGCGCAACGGTCGACACGGGCAACGAGGCTGAGGCCTTCTCGCGCTACATCGGCCTGCACCTCGGTGAAGTGAACGAAGGCGCGACCTACTCGGAGACGAGCGCGGCCGCCCGCGAAGAGGGGCTCGACCCAGACGTGGCGGCGGAGCTGCAGGGCAAGGCCGACACGCTGTTCAAGGGCGAGACGCTTCGCTCGATCCTGCTCAACGCATACGGCTGGTGGACCGTCTCGACGATCGCAGTGTTCGCGGGCTACGCGATGGTGATCGCTGGTCTGATCCTCGGAGTGCTCGCCTTCCTGGGCTTCCGGCACGCCAGGCGCGCAGCACCGTTCAACGAGACCACATAGGCGCACGGCGACAAGCCGTCAGGGGTTGGCTGCAGGGAGGCGGCTGACCCCTTGCGCACTACGTGCCATCCCCCAAGCGATAAAGTCCATGCGCCCCGGAGCGCGGGGTCACTCTCTTCATGGGCAACGCTTCTTCCGACAACGGAGCGACCGAGTTCACCATCTTCAACTCCATCAGCAACGTTCTGGAGGCAAACGAGTCGCGCAACAACACATGGTTCGGCTTAGAGGCGCATCTGTCCTTGGACATGACGTGGATCGGCAACCACGCGATCTCAAACGACGGCTTGGGTTTCCTTCTCGCCGAGGCATCCTCTCGGAACACCATCAAGGGAAACGCCGCGTACGGCAATGGCGACATCGGGTTCTCCCTCATCGAGGCCTCGAACGACAACTCGCTCGAAGGGAACATCGCGACCGGCAACGCCGGCCCCGGGTTCGCCCTCGACGGCGTGACCCGTAGCCTGCTGAAGGCCAATGTGGCCCGCGGGAACGCTGACGGGTTCAGCATCTACGCGGCGACGGACAACGAACTCTTGGGGAACCGGAGCATATGGAACGGTTACGGGTTCGTCCTCAACGGCGAGTCCACGGACAACACCATTGCGATGAACATGGCCAGCGGCAACGCATTCGAGGGCATCGCGGTCATCTTCGGCTCTTCGAACAATGAGATCGTCGGAAACCTCTCCGAGAGGAACGCGGCGGAAGGCATCTCCCTTTACTTCGGGGCTGACAGCAACTTGGTGCGAGGTAACGTACTGATAGAGAACAATAACAGCCGAGTGCTCGTTTTCGACTCATCGTATAACTCGATTACCCGCAACCGAGCGATGCACAACAACACCAGCCACTTGGAGAACGCGGGTGGGGTCAGCATCATCGAGGGCTCGAGCTTCAATGAGGGTCCTCCGGAACGTCGCGTGCGCTAACGGGAACGCGGACGGCTACCACGACGGCTCAGGTACGGCTAACGTCTGGCAGGCGAACATCTTCTGCGTCACGTTCGGTGTCTGAGGGGTGGTCCTCGGGGGAGAGGCAACTTACTCGGACATCCACTCGGTCTTCGGCGGCGTCGGCGGAGATGAACGCTGCCCAGCGTGTTGGCCTGGCTAGATTTGCGGATGGCCACGTCTAAGTCACCTGTAGCCGGGAATCGGCAGGGCCGTGATCAACGCCAAGAACTGACGAGGAGCGACGCGCTCACCGAGGGGTATGGCTAGGGGATGGGGCCGGCACGGAGCCGCCTCATCGCTGTGTGAGGGAGTGTGGCAGTAACGGGGTCCGGCGGCTCTTTCGGAGTCCGCGAGGAAGAATCCGCAGCTCGATGCAGTGCGAGAGGGGGGAGTCGAACCCCCACGCCCTTTCGGGCACCGGATCCTAAGTCCGGCGCGTCTGCCGTTCCGCCACTCTCGCCCTAACAGCGTAGATGGTGCGTCGAGGTCGCCGCATCGCGCACCATGGGAAGCGACTCCTGACACGCGGGATCCGGAGGTGGAGAGACATGAGCGCGATCGCGGTGGTCGGCTGGGTGGTCATCGTCGGGGTGCTGCTCGTCTGGCAGGGGTTCGGCCTGACGCGGGGGCCCGAATGGCCGACGATCTCGGACTTCTTCCGCGGGTTCATGGAGGTGCCCGCCGGACGCTTCCTCGTGTTCGGCCTCTGGCTCTGGCTCGGCTGGCACCTGTTCATCAGGGGCTGGTCGTTCTTCCTCCGGGGTTGAGGCGGTGCTCGAAGTCGTCCTTCCGCCCCTCGCGACCGTCTTCATCATGTTCGTCGCGATGGTCGTCCTCACCGTGCGGCGATCGACCGGGTCAGCGACCGACGGTTCACCGGATCGGCGTCGTCCGGCGGGTCACGTCGTACGGACTGCCGTGGGCGGCTACCTCGCCTTCCTGCTCATCGTCCTCGTCTTCCACGTCTGGATCGCCGGACGAGCCCGATGCGTTCGGAAGCGCGGTCGTGGGGGGCGGGTTCCTCGTGCTGGTGACGCTCGCGCTCTCGGCGGGCTCCGACCTGCTGAGGCGTCGCCGAACGCGAGATCCCTGAACGTTCACCCGGCGACGTGCGCAGCACGAGGTGGCTCCAGAGCAGGAGGTTCGCCGGGAACACGAAGTACGCCAGTCGAACTCTCGGCGCGAGGACCAGCAGGATGAGCAGCAGCACGGCCGCTCCACGAGCAGCGTCGGCCGCCGGGTGGCCCGTCGTCAACCGTCGGAGCGCCGGTACGCCGATCGCGATCGCGAGCGCGAGCGCGACGATCAAGGTCCACCGAGCTCCCGGGAACACCGACGCGACGAGGCTGCCGGGGCCGAGGGTCGCGTCACCGGCGGGCTGGCCGAACCCCAACGGGAACAGCACCGCGTCACCGACGAACGAGCGCGCGTCCCACAGGACGAACGGCGCGATCATCACGGAGGCGACTCCGACCGAGATCCCCATGGCCGTCGGTCTTCCTCGCCGTTGACGCGAGGCCAGCGCCTCGAGAGCGAGGAAGGGAAGAACGACCCACGCGAGCTGATACATCCCTGCGGCCACCCCTGCCGCCGCGCCCGAGACCACCGGGCGTCCGCGTTCGAGCGCGACGAGCGACAGCAGGAGGAGCGCGAGCACGGGAAGCTCCTTCCCGCTCGTGAAGACGAGCGGTGCCCCGGTCGCCAGCACCAGCAGCACCTGCAACACCCGCAGTCGCGTCTCGTCCGGCACCTTGGCCAGCGCGAGCGCCCACAGCGCGATCAGCAGCGTCGCGACGAGGCACCACAGGCGCGCATCCGTCCACGCTTCGGGCCCGGCGAGCGCCCGGGGCGCGCCGAACGCGAGCATCGCGGGCAGGTACGGGAAGCGGATCCTCGTGGCATCGGGCCAGGACGAGAGCTCCTCGTCGAACACCACGGCGTACGGGTTGCGACCGTCGATGAGCGACGCGGAGGCCTGCTCGATGACGAGCACGTCGGACTTGACGTGCTCGGTCCCGACGATCCGGGCATCCGCGTGCGCGATCAGCGGGGCCCCGGCTGCCACCAGGAACACCGCGGCGGCGACCACCGCTCGCGCCCGGATCGTGGCGCGGAGGAGCACCAGCGCCAGGGAAGCGAGCGCTCCGCCGGCGTAGGCCGGGGCCGCGATCCTCGCCCACTCCCGGTCGAGCGGGACCTCGGTCGTCAGCGGAACCGCGAGGGCGACCAGGGCCGAGGCGGCGTAGAGCACGGAGTCCACGACAGCCGGGTCGCGCCGTTCCATGGCGGCCCGGAGTTCTTTCCCGCTGCGCGCGGATGCAACCCACAACCGAACGCCGGGCGGCTCAAGCCCTCCCCCGGGACGGTCGACCCATTCCAGGAGGGACGGGAGGTGACCTCCGTGGGCAGGCGCGTGCGCGAACGCCGGGCCGCCGACAGGCGAGCGGCCAAGGAGGCGAGACGGAGCGCCGAGCAGCGACTCGAGCACTCGGCGCTGCTCCGCTTCGACGCGTTCATGGCCGGGCGGTCGCCGGCCTTCGTCATCATCCTCGGGCTCCTGCTGCTGGCCCTGTTCGGCCTGATCGATGCCGTCACCGGGACGTTCGACGTCGGGCCGCTCTACCTCGTCCCGATCGGCCTCGTCACGTTCAGCCGGGGGAGGCGGATGGGCGCGCTCATGGCCTTCATCGCCACGTTCGCCCGGGGAGCCGCCGAGCTCGCCCGTGGGGTCACGGACGTGCAGAGCTCCGTCACGTACTGGAGCGGCCTCACCCGCTTTCTACGTGTTCATGGCGGTCGTGCTGATGGTGGGGCCCATGCGCGACGTGCTCCGATGGCAGCGCGAGCTCAACGACACGATCTCGGAGACCAACGTCCACCTCGTGGCCCTGACCGAGCTCCGCGACGTCCTGAACCGGCAGGAGAGCGCGCGTCAAGGTGCCCGGGTCGAACATGAGGCGTGAGGGTTGCCGGCCCTGCGATGATGCGGGTGTGAACCGGAGGTCCGTAGCCCTGGTCGTGGCCGCGCTCGTGGCCGGTGCGTGCAGCGCGAGCGCCGATCCGAGCGTCGCTCCGGAGGTCGCGATCGAGGCGCCACCTCCTCTCGTCGTCGGCGTAGACGAGGGCGATCGGCTCGAACCGATCCTCCCGCTCCTGCCCAACGGGGTGGACGTCGTCGCGATCCCGCTCCAGCGGTACACGCCGATGTCGTACGAGCCCGGCCTCCCGGGCTCGGAGTTCGTCCTCGACACGCGGAACCCGATGGGCCGGCTCTCGCCGATGCTCATCGACGCGGCGAAGTTCGCCGCCGGCGACGCGTGGTACGAGGTGTTCCTCCCGCTCCGACCGAACGGGGCGACCGCGTGGGTGAACGAGTCGGAGGTGCAGCTCCGACCGATCGACGACCGCATCGAGATCGATCTGTCCGATCGCACGCTTCGGCACTTCGTCGACGACGAGCTCGAGAACCGCTTCAGCGTCGGCGTCGGCACCGACGCGACGCCGACCGGCAGGGGCACGTTCTACGTCTGGGTGAAGGTGTACTACGCCGACCCCTACCAGGCGTACGGCATCGCCGCGCTCGGCCTGTCGGGCTTCTCGCCGGTGCTCTCCGACTGGCCCGGGGGCGGTCGGATGGCGATCCACGGAACGTCGAACCCGGGCGATCGGGGGCAGCCGGTCTCCCACGGATGCATCCGCGTGTACAACGAGGACATGGAGACGCTGCTCGACGTGCCGCTCGGCACGCCCGTCGAGATCACGAAGTGATGTCCGCCGCGCTCACCACGTGGCGCCGACGGACGTAGCGAGGAACTTCATCAGCGGCTCGATCTCTCGGCAGCTCCGAACGAACGTCTTCACGAGGTCCGGGCCGGTCATCTGCTTGTCGGTGAGCCTCACCGACGAGGTGAAGCTCTTGCGCTTGATGTCCTCGATCATCGGATCGTCGGCGTCGAACCCACGGGGAGGTCGCTTGAGCGCGTCCTCCGGATGGTCGAGCTTCCCACTCGCCTTCTTCCATTCCGACGGCTTGGCGGAGATGCGCTCTCGGATCTGTTGAAGCGAGGGCGGCTCGGGCATCCACATCCCGCCCGCGACGAAGCAGCTCGCCGGCTCGAGGTGCAGGTAGAAGCCGGGGCCGTGCATGCCCTTGCCGCCGAGCTGGAAGTGCGCCCCGACATGGGTCTTGTACGGGCTCTTGTCCTTCGAGAACCGGACGTCCCGGTAGATCCGGAACATCGAACCGCCGACCGGGCGCGGATCGGCAACGAGGTGCTTGCTGACCTTCCGAAGCTCGGGGCCGACGTCGGCGATGAACTCGAGGAACGGCTCCTTCACCGATCGCTCGTATCGCTCCTTGTTCGCGTTGAACCACTCACGGTCGTTGTGTCGCCTCAGGTCCCCGAGGAACGCGAACGTCTCGTCGTCGAAGTACCTCATCTCGAGCCTCCTCCCACGCCGCTCCCGTCAGTCTGACGCAGACCGAACGATCGGCGCTCTCAAGCCACCGGCCGGGGACCCGAGGCACCCGGGTCGAGCCGCTCGAGCTCGAACAGGCCCTCGTACCTCACGACGATGTCGCCGGCGACCCACAGGTCGCCGCTCCATCCGGAGTCCATGGACGTGTATCGCCAGCGGCTCGCGTCGAACGCGCCGACCGGCGTCTGGACCCGCTCGTCCCCGACGAGCTCGTAGCGCTGGCGAACGCGAGCCGGCTCGAGCGTGACGGGTTCGAGATAGACGACGTCGATCTCGGCGGTGCCGGAGAGACGGCGCACCGTGATCGCGTTCGTCGTCGGCGTGAAGTAATCGAGATGCACGTCGGCGCCGTAGGGGATCTCGATCGGCTTCCGATCTCGATAGCCGGTCAGCGTGCCGCCGCCAGGGCTCGGCTCGAGCAGGAGGTCGTGCTCACCGGTGTCGATGCGCACCCGGGCGATCCGCCAGTCGGCGTCCACCGCGAAATCGAGCGTCTCAGAGTGCGGCGTGGGATCCGTGGTTTCGACCTGGCTGAACGAGCGCCAGCCCATCGGGCCGGGGGCGCTCCGGAACTCCTCGGTCCCGACGGGTGCTCCCTCGTCGCCGAGCACGATGTATCGGCCGAACGGCATGAGCCAAGCGTATCGACACGCTCCGCGAACGCGCCTCTCCGAGACCAGCCGTCGATCCCCAGCGGCGGACCGTAGTGTGGAGGTGTACGAGCTTCCGATGGAGGGAGAGATGACAGCGTTGCGCACGTCGGCGAAGGCCGTCCGCTCGGCGTGGTCGCTGGTCGACCGCGTGGACCTAGTGATCGTCCCGTTCCTGCGTCGATGGTCCGTGCCGATGCTCCGCGTCTCGCTCGGCCTCGTGTTCGTCTGGTTCGGGGCCCTGAAGATCTTCGACGTCTCGCCGGTCGCCGACCTCGTGGCCCGGACCGTGTACTGGTTCGACCCCGAGACCTTCGTGACCGTGCTGGGGGTGTTCGAGGTCACGGTGGGTCTGCTGCTCCTGGTGGGGCGAGCCCTTCGCATCACGCTGCTGCTGTTCGTGCTCCAGATGGTCGGGACGTTCCTCACCTTCGTGATCCTCCCCGAGGTGACGTTCCGCGACGGCAACCCGCTGCTGCTGACCGTGGAGGGTGAGTTCGTGGTCAAGAACCTCGTGCTGATCTCGGCCGCGCTCGTCGTCGGCACGACGGTGCGCCGGCGAGGTCGGCGGCCCGGCTAGCGGCCGAACCGTCAGCCCTGGACGACCGGATAGAGCTGGATCGACCCGCCGGGGCGTTGGCGCTTCTCACTCACCCCAGCCGGGCGGCGGCTCGAGCCGGCCGGGCTCGATGTGCCAGTACTCGCGCAGGGCGAGGCAGAGGCCATCGTCACCGAAGCGGAGGAGGAGGCAGCCCGGGAGCGTGATGTCGGCGCCGTCGTTGCGCATCGTGGTCCAGAACTCGGCCGCCACGCGGTCGCCGTCGACGAAGGGGCGGCCCATCACCACGCGAACGTCCTCCTGCGTGCGCGTCACGTCCTGCCAGTAGCGGCGCACACCTTCGCGTCCCTCGTACGGGGCCTCGAAGATGTTCGAGCGATACGTCGCTCGCTCGTCGAAGAGCGCGCCCGCCGCGTCGGCGTCCTTCTCCTCCCAGGCGCGCCGATACGCCTCGAGCCACGATCGAACGTCCATCGTTTCCCCCTCGCGCCGACCGAGCGCTCGGATCCTACTCGGCCTCGATCCATGCCCTCGCTACTGGACGAGGCGGACCTGTGGTCTTCCGCAGCACTCGATGGCGTTCACGTGCACGCCGGAGCCGTTGACCCGGACCGTGTTGGCGATCAGGCTCCCCTCGAGCGTCGAGTTGTTGGAACCCGACATCTCGGCCATCGCGCGAGGCGCGAACACGATGCCGCGCCAGAACGAGCTGCTCCCGTCCACCTTGACCCCCACGTTGGAGCACCCGCCGTCCCGGTACGAGAACGCGAGCAGCTGCTCCGGATCCCACGCGGTGACGTCCTGCCCCGATCCGTTCATCGAGATGGTCCCGTTCGAGGACACCACGGTGATCGTCCCGTTCAGGTCGCTGATGCTGAGATCGATGTCGGCGGTCGTGTAGTAGAGACCGGTGGCGATGGTCTTCGTGGAGTCGTTGTAGAGGCCTCGGGACTCCAGCCAGCCCTTGTCGATCTTGGTGTTCCCGGCGTTGAAGTAGCGCCCCTGTGACGTGGCGAGGTTGGCCTTGGCGCCGCCGGGAGCGTACTCACTGATCTGGAAGTCGACGGGATAGGGGAGCGTCGCGCTCTGGATTGGCGGAGGGGTGAAGGTGTTCCCCGAGTTCGCGAACAGATCGTTCACGTACGTGGAGGAGCCTTCTATCGTGTTCCCCGTGCCGCCCACATAGAGCTCGTTGTTGCTGTGGACCCCGCCCGTCGCGGTGCTCGTGCTGCCCGACCAGTCGATCGTCTTGTCACACGTGGTGGATCCGGCGAAGATCGCGTACGCGCCGCTGACACCCCAGCTCGCCATCGCGGTTGCGGTCACATCGGCTTCCGACCCGAACCCGAGGATGGGAGCGAAATACAGGTTGTGCGGAGCGGAGTAGTGGACCTCCACGGTCCCCGCCGCCGCGTCGCACGACGGGTCGTAGACCGGGTCGCCGACGCGGAACGCGTTGGGCACGTTCTCCCGGGCGTACGTGTCTGCGCTCGCGTCTGCCGCGTCCTCGCCTTCGCCGCTCCCGCAGGAGAAAGCGGCCGCAAGTGCCGCCGCGTCGTTCGCCGCCACCAGTTGGCGGCGCTTCGCGACCATGGAGCCGAGGTCCACGGTCAACACCAGCATCCCGATCAGGACGAGGAGGGAGATCGCGACCATCAGCCCGACCGCTCCGTCCTGCTCCTTGCAGAGACGCCGGCATGCGGGAGTTCTCGCCGACATGCGCCGATCGCGGACGCGGTCGACCGGTCGCGTCCGGCGGCGTTCGACGCGGATGCGATGTGGATCCATGGGGGCACCTCGAGAGCGCTTCACGGACGTTCCGATCGTAGGTACGCCCGACCCGGCGAGGAATCCCCATATCAACGGAGCCGGTGTACGCAGACCTACGCAGGGCCGTTCGTGCGTTACGTCGTGCGCCGCTCGATGAACGCCTCGATCCCGTCGAGCACTCGGGCCAGGCCGAACTCGAACGAGGCGACCGCCTCGGCGAGGAAATAGTCGTGCTCGACATCCGGCTGGTCCCACGCGTGTGCCATCTCCGGGCTCGTGAGCGTTGGGAAACGCTCGGGATCCCACACCCGCTCTAGGACCGGGGCCACGCCGGTCCACCACTCCTCGTCATCCATCGAGGTGGTGAACGGCAGGGTGGTCGCTTCGACCGCCAATCGCGCCGCCCCGTGAACGTAGGACGTGACCAGCGTGAGGACCTCGGTCATCTCCCTGCCGCTCAGCCCAACCCCACGCACCACCGAGACCGCCTGCTCGTAGGCGTCCATGATGTTCGGCCCGAGGGGGACGCGCGTCCATGGAAGCTCGGAGAACCAGTGGTGATGTTGGACGAGATCCCACTGGCCCCGTGCGATGCATTCGAGACCCGCGCGCCACCCGGCGCCCTCCGGGATCTCGACGGGCACCTGGCCGACCACGTGGTCGAACATCAGGTCGAGGAGGTCGCTCTTGGCCGGGATGTATGTGTACAGGGTCATCGCCCCGACCCCCAATCGCTCCGCGATCCGACGCATCGAGACGGCCTCGAGGCCTTCCTCGTCGGCGATCTCGACGGCGACGGCGACGATGTCGTCGACGCGCAGCTTCGGCTTGGGCCCACGATTGCGGCCGAACTCCAGCCGCCAGAGCAACCGCATGCTCCGACCAGGGTTGATCCGTTCGCGGTCCTCTCGTTCGGTCACGATCCCACCTCGGCCTTGACAACTCCGTACACCGTACCGTAATGTCGCGCGAGGGTAACTCCGTACATCGTAAGGAGTAGCGCCGGTGGTTGGAAGTGCGATCCGCGAACCCGGGGGAGCAGACGCGGAAACCGTGATCGCCGTAGAGAGCCTCCGGATGCGCTACGGGTCGCTCGACGTGCTCGACGGCGTCGGTTTCACCGTTCGCCGGGGCGAAGTGGTGACGCTGCTCGGCCCGAACGGCGCCGGGAAGACCACGACGATCGAGATCCTCGAAGGGTTCCGTGTGCCGTCGGCGGGCGAGATCTCGGTGCTCGGGGCCGATCCGCTCCACGCCGACGAGCGATGGCGGGCCCGCGTGGGGATCGTCCTCCAGTCGTGGCGAGACCACGCTCGATGGACGCCTCGGATGTTGCTGTCCCATCTCGGGAGCTACTACGCGCCGTACTCGGAGCCGGGCAGGCCGCGGCCCCATGACGTCGATCGGTTGCTCTCCTTGGTCGGGCTCGAGGGACAGGCGAACCAGAAGATCCGAACCCTGTCCGGCGGACAGCGGCGGCGTCTCGACGTCGCGGTGGGCATCGTCGGGCGACCCGAACTGCTGTTCCTGGACGAACCGACCGCGGGCTTCGACCCCCAGGCCCGCAGGGACTTCCACGGATTGGTCCGCCGGCTCGTCGACCAGGAGGACACCACGATCCTGCTCACCACGCACGACCTGGACGAGGCCGAACGGCTCGCCCACCGCATCCTGATCCTGGCCGGCGGTCGGATCGTCGCGGACGGCAGCGCGGACCAACTCGCGCGCTCGGTGTCACGGGAGGCCGAGGTCCGGTGGCGCCAGAACGGAACGGCGCACTCACGGAGCACGCCCGATGCGACCGGGTTCGTTCGGGACCTGTTCGCGCGGTTCGGCGACGAGATCACGGACCTGGAGGTGCGGCGGGCGACGCTCGAGGACACCTACCTCGCCATGGTGCAGCGGCACGAGAGCGGGGACCGCGACACGTCCGCGGAGTTCATGGAGGTCGGCTCATGAGTCCGAGGCTTCACGCGATCCGAACCGGCTTGCGGCGCGGCTGGACGGAGTTCACGTTGAGCATCAGGAGCCCGCAGGATCAGGGCTTCTACCTGTTCACCGCCGTGATCACGTTGCTGTACCTCTTCCTCAATCGCCGTTCGAGGGTCCCCGGGACCGATCTGTACCTTCCCGCGGTGGCCCTGCCGAGCATCCTCGGCGCGATGATCGCGTTCAATCTCGTGATCGGTCCCGCGTATTCGCTCGCGATGGAGCGCGAGGACGGCACGCTGCTCCGCGCTCGAGCCGCGCCCAACGGCATGATCGGCTACGTCGCCGGTCAGGTCCTGAACCATTCGCTCGGCCTGATCCCATCCTTCGCCCTGGTGCTCATCCCGAGCGCGATCCTGTTCGAGGGCGTGATGCGACAGGGGGCGGTGGGATGGGCCACGGTCGCGTGGGTGGTCGTGCTCGGCCTGCTGGCCACGATGCCGATCGGCATCGTGATCGGATCGCTCGCTCCGAACGTCCAGAAGGTGGGGACCTGGGGGATGCTTCCGATCCTCGTCCTGCTCGGCATCTCCGGGATCTTCTTCCGGATCCAGGAGCTCTGGGGGTGGGTCCAGGTGGTCGCGCAGGTGTTCCCCATGTACTGGCTCGGTCTCGGCATGCGTTCGGCGTTCCTGCCCGATGCCGCCGCCGCCCTCGAGATCGGCGGGTCGTGGCGGACGCTCGAGACGGTGGCGGTGCTCGGTGCCTGGGCAACGTTCGGGCTGCTGGTCGCGCCGACGGTGCTTCGCCGGATGGCCCGCCGTCAGTCAGGCTCGCAGGTCGCGGCGGCGAAGGACCAGGCGGTCCAGTGGGTCAGGTGAGACGAGCTCACTCGGGTGCGTGGCAGACGGCCTCGATGTTGTGCCCGTCCGGGTCGCGGACGAACGCGGCGAAGTACGTGGCGTGATACTCCGGATGCAGACCGGGTGGGGACAGGATCGTCGCGCCCAGCCGCTCGGCGACCTCGTGGAAGTCGCGGACCTGTGCGCGCGTTTCTACACGAAGCGCGAAGTGCAGGTGGGGAAGCGGGCCGGTCGATCCCGAGTCGAGGCCACACAGGTCGTCCGAGACCCCTCGGCCCGTCGTCGGGTAGATCCAGAAGGCCCCCGGATCCCCGAAGCCGAAGACCACGGAATCGCCGAAGGTGAAGTTCTCCTCCATCTCCACGGCGCCGAGCAGATCACGGTAGAACGCGCGACTCCGCTCCAGGTCCGTGACCGGAAGGTAGACGTGATCGAGCATCACGCATCAGCGTAGCCCGGAATCGACTCCATGTGACATCCTTCCGGTGTCACGAACGGAGCCACTGCCTCGTCTCCATGAGGTGAGTTCGGTGACCAGTCGCGAAGCGCTTGGCCAAGAGCACGAGGAGCTCCGGCCGCTCCTGTTCTCGATCGCGTATCGGATGGTCGGGAGCGTGACCGAGGCGGAGGATCTCGTGCAGGAGGCCTACCTGCGGTTCCACCGGTCGATCACGGCGGGCGAGGAGGTCGAGTCGCCCAAGGCCTATCTGTCGGCGATCGTGACCCGCCTGGCCATCGACCACCTCCGGTCGGCCCGCGTGCGCCGAGAGCGGTACGTCGGTCCGTGGCTGCCTGAGCCGCTGCTGACCGACCCGTCACCCGACCCCGCCGAGCACGCGGAGACGGCCGATTCCCTGTCGATGGCCTTCCTCGTCCTGCTCGAGACCCTGTCCCCGGTCGAACGGGCGGTCTTCCTCCTGCGTGAGGTCTTCGGATTCGGCTACGGAGAGATCGCCGAGGTGGTCGACAAGACCGAGGACAACTGCCGCCAGATCGCCGCTCGCGCCCGTCGACACATCGAGGCCCGCAGGCCGCGGTTCGAGGCCTCGCGCACGCAGAAGGACGAGCTGGCCGAGCGGTTCTTCGCGGCGGTCGGGGATGGGGACCTGGGCGGTCTGGTAGAGCTGCTCGCGGAAGACGTGGTGTTGGTGGGCGACGGCGGCGGCAAGGCCCCGGCGATCCGCCGACCGCTCCTCGGGAGCGAGCGCGTGGCTCCGTACATCGCCCGCCTCGCTCCTTGGCTGCGAGGGGTCGGGGGTCGGATCACACCCGCCGAGATCAACGGTCAGCCCGGGGCCATCACCACCGACAAGGATGGACGGATCATGAACGTCTTCTCGTTGGACATCGCGGACGGGCTTGTGCAGACGGTCCGCGGGATCTTGAACCCCGACAAGCTGCGGCACCTCGGGTCCGTCGCCGACGTCGCCCGACTCGTCCGCGAGACTCGGGCGGGCGACCGGCGCACGCCCTAGACCCGCACGGCCCTCGTCACTCGATCGCCGATCCCCACCACGCGGGGTCCGGGCGGAACGTTTCGGCAGGCCGGCCGGTCGCATCGGATCAGCTTCCGAACAGCCGACCCTGCGCGTCCCCGGTAAGCACGAGATCGATGATCCGAGCACACGTAGCGCCGGTCGAACCGCTGCGCCAGTCGCGACCTCAGCCCCTCTCGCCTTGCGCGCCCTTCCGCTGCAGGGTGGGACGACGCTCAGCAGGCCGCGGCCCGATCCACGACGTGACATCGATGGGGTTTCCGTTCCGCCCGATCACCGTGCCGAAAGCGACAGCGGCTGATCCTCGCTCGAAGCAGCAGACTCGCGCACCAGCCGAACGGCTTCTTCGACGCCTCCCGTCCAGGGATCGCCGTGTCCGGGGAGCACGAGGTCGGCCGACACATCCTCGATCCGAGTCAGGGACTCGAGCGCCCGTGCCGCATCGGCGGTGAACGGGGCGATCCGGGGACCCTGAGCCCCGGTCGTCACCGCGTAGGTCGCGAACGCGTCGCCGATCAGGAGAGCGCCGAGCGATCGGAAGTGGAGCACGGCGCTGCCCGGCGTGTGGCCGGGCGTGAGGGTGACGATCGGGCTCCCGGGCACGTCGAGGGTCGCGCCGTCACCGAACGTCGAGACCTCGCCGAGGTGATGGGTCCGAAGGCCGCCGCGCAAGCCCGTGAACCACAGGAACCCGAGCAGGGGACCGAGCTTGGTCGGACCGAAACCCTTCGACGGGTTCGGCACCTCGCCGCGAGCCAGGGCCGCGTCCGCCTCGTGGACCGAGACCGGCACCTGTCGCTCGTTCCGGAGCCGCTCGGCGAAGCCGATGTGGTCGCTGTGGCCGTGGGTAAGGACCAGGGCGCGCACGTCCTCGATCGTTCGGCCCATCGACGCGAGCTCGCTCGGGAGGTCGCGGTACAGGCCGGCCACCCCCGCGTCGACGACGGTGACCTCGTTCGACTCCTCGATGAGATACGCGTTGACGATGCTGCGGTCTCCGATGCGGTGGATGCCCGGTCCGATCTGCATGTCGCACTCCTTTCCCTGCAGCTCGGCGTGGATGCTAGTCGTGGAGGAGGCACATGAGCGGTGGGTCCGACTACCATCGATCGCGGTGGGCGAGCATCCGCGCAAGGAGGTGGCCCGCAAGGCCGGGGTCGACCCCGAGTACGTCGATCGGTTGGTCGAGCTCGGATTCCTGAGGCCCGAACCCGGAGACGCGTTCTCGGCGGCTGACGTGCGCAAGGCGCGATGGGTGCGCAGCTTGGAGGTGGCCGGCGTGCCGCTCGACGGGATGGCCGCCGCCGTTCGGGACGGAACCCTCTCGTTCTCCTACCTGGACGCGAGCGCGTTCGATCGGTTCGCCGGGCTCAGCAGCACGACCTTCGAGCAGTTGAGCGAACGGACGGGGATCCCTCTGGATCTCTTGAAGGTGATGCGCGAAGCCGCCGGCCTCGCCGAGCCCCGCCCCGAGGATCTGGTTCGGGAAGACGAGCTTTCGGTCGTGCAGACGATCGAGGCCATGCTCGCGATCGGGTTCCGGCCCGTGGTCATCGAGCGGTGGCTGCGGGTCTGCGCCGACAGTCTGCGCCGGATCGCGGAGACGGAGGCCGACTGGTGGCGAACCGAGGTCGAGGTGCCCCTCATCCAGGGGGGGATGACGGAGCGAGAGATGTTGGATGCTCAAGCCGATCTCGGATCCCGGGTGGCTCCCCTCGCCGAGCAGGCCCTCGTGGCCCTCTACCACCAGCAGCAGGAACGTGCCTGGAGCAAGAGCGCCCTCGAGGACGTCGAGGGCGCGCTCGAGAGGGCCGGCCTGCACAGTCGGTTGCGTCGTCCGCCGGCGATCTGCTTCCTCGATATCAGCGGGTACACGCGCTTGACCGAAGAGCGGGGGGACGAGGCCGCGGCGGACCTGGCCGAGAGCGTGGCCGCGCTCGTCCGGAGGTCCTCCCAGGAGCATGGTGGGCAGCCGGTGAAGTGGCTCGGCGACGGCGTGATGTTCCATTTCCCGGACCCGGGCGAGGGCGTACTGGCTGCCCTCGAGATGGTCGAGGGCGCAGTCGAGCACGCCCTTCCGCCCGCCCGCGTCGGGATCCACGCCGGACCGGTGGTGTTCCAGGAAGGTGACTATTTCGGCCGGACCGTCAACATGGCCGCGAGGATTGCGGAGTACGCCAGACCCGGCGAGGTATTGGTGACCAAGGAAGTCATGGAGGCGGCCGACGGAACGTCGGTCGCGTTCATCGAGATCGGCCCCGTCGAGTTGAAGGGCGTGTCGGGTACCCCCCACCTCCACATGGCCCGGCGGGGCGCCTGACCTGGGTGGCGGACTCTAGGGGCCGAGGCGCCCGGTCACTCCTCGTAGACGTAGGTCAGGACGCCGTCCTCGACACGCGTGGGAAGCATGATGAGCCTCGCATCCGGCCGCACCGGGCCCGAGAGCGCCCGGCCGGACCGCGCCTCGAACGTCGAGCCGTGCCATGCACAGTTGAACGTGTCGCCCTCCAGCGTGAGCGGACCGCCGTGGTGCATGCAGACGTTGAGGTACGCCCGTGGCTTGCCGTTCAGAAGCATGACCAGCACCTCCCGTCCAAGGAGGTCGACGGTCACGGTCCCCTCCGGCGGGATCTCGTCGATGCGGATCAGCTCCTCCCTCATCGTTCCTCCCTTCGACGATCGTCATACCTGAGCCGGCGATACCGTCTCGAGGCCATCCAGGCATCGATCCTACGCACCCTCCATCTCCATCCTGGCACCACATGGGGACAACGGACGGACCTGTCCGATCAGACCGATGAGAGCGCGTCCGTGGACACGTCCTAACCTGGGGTGTACGGGTTGCCGGTCAGATCGGAAGGAGGAGGACGATGCGCAGACTCATCGAATCGACGTTCGTTTCGCTGGACGGGATCATCGACGACACTCGCCCCGTCTCCACGGCGCCCCGAGCGGAGCCGCAGAACTGGGGCCAGCCGTACTGGGACGACGACCACAGCCGCTACGCCGAGAAGCTGACGTCCTCGGCGGATGCGATGCTGCTGGGACGGGTGACGTACGAAGGGTTCGCGGAGGCGTACTCAGGGCGGGCCGGAGACGAGGCCGCCTGGTTCAACGACTCGCCCAAGTACGTGGCATCGCGGACCCTGACCGAGACCACCTGGAACGCCACGCTCATCCAGGGCGACGTGGCCGATGAGGTCGCCAAGCTGAAGGAGCAGCCGGGCGGCAACATCCTGAAGTGGGGAACCGGCGAGCTGGACCGCACCCTGGTGGAGCACGGCCTGGTCGACGAGTTCCACTTCTGGTACTTCCCGGTCATCGTCGGGGCAGGCAAGCACCTGTTCGAGGGCGCTGGGTTCGATACCACTCACCTGAAGCTGGTCGATGTGGATCGATTCGACTCCGGGATCGTCGTTCACGTCTACGTTCCCAAGTAAGGCCACGACGGGTGCGCGAATCACGCCCCGAAGAAGGCGGCGATCTCTGCCGCCAGCGTCTCGGGGGTTACCTCGTGGAACCCGCCCGGCAGCGTGCGTTCGCGCGCGTTCGGGATCGCGTCGGCGGCCAGTCGGGCCGAGTCGCCGAGATAAGCGGACGTCCCCTGGCTGAACAGCACGAGGGTGGGAGCCGTCACGTTCGCTGCCCGGTCGCGCCAGAGCCGGACGTCCTCGGTGATCGCGCCGTCGTACAGCATCGTATGCGCCATCGCCTCCAGGTCCGACCACCCGGGCGACTGCCGCATCCCCGCGACCGCCTCGGGTTCGAGCCCGACGCCGGACAGGAACAGCTCGACCGCGTCCCCTCGTCGGTCGGCCTCGATCAGCGCTTCGAGCTGGGCCAGCTCGCGCGCGCCGTCGGAACCGTCCCCGGACGGAAGCGGTGGTTCGAGCAACACGAGCTTCGTGATCGCGGCGCCGCGCGCGGCGGCCTCGACCCCGAGCACCGCGCCGGACGAGAACCCGTAGACCGCAGCCTCTCCGCCGGCTTCCGAGATCAGCGTCTCGAGGTCCTCGACCTCCCGCTCGACGGCGTAGGGAGGCGTGTCGCCGCTTCCCCCTCGCCCGCGCCGATCGAACCGATAGACCGTGAACCGAGACTCCAAGAGTCGTGCCAGCTCCACGAACGGCGGGAAGCCGCGAACCCCCGAGCTCAGTGCACCACCGACCATGAGGACCGGGGATCCGTCACCGACGCGCTCGAACGCGATCGCGGATCCATCGCTCGATCGGACGGTTCTCAACGTCTGCACCTCGTGCGTCATAACGCCTCCTTCCTCGTGCCTGTGTCCAGAGGGAGGACCGCTCGCCTGAACGAAATTCATCGGTGCCACGCGTCGTGTCAGCCCGGGCGGGGCCCGAGTCAAGATCCGGCGCGCGTGACACGGAACAAGGGGGTCGGGCCCGGAAGCCCCTTGAGTTCCGCATCCTCGATCCGTTCGAATGCGAAGGTCGCCGCGTCAGGGCGGGTCGCGTCGACGACCGCTTCGCTCGCGAGCACTTCGCCGGGCCTCGCGACATCCGCGATCCGAGACGCCAGGTTCACGGTCTGCCCGAAGACATCGAGGTCGCGCTCGATCACGGGTCCGGTGTGGACGCCGGCATGCGATGAGAGAGTCCCCTCACGTCCCATCGTCTCCACGACGTCGAGGGCGGCGACGACCCCCCCGGTTGCGTCGCTCAGGCGGAGCAGGGCTCCGTCACCGAGGAGCTTCACGAGTCGTCCTCCATGCTGCCTGGCTGCCGCGTCGGCCCGTGTTTGTAGCGAGGTCGCGACGCGGACGGCGGACTCGTCGCCGCGCTCGCGCGTGAGGCGCGTGAAGCTCGAGAGGTCCACGAAGACGATCGCAGGCGGGCTCAGCGGCGCCGGTATCGGCGCCATCCCCTTGGTGGCGAGGAAGCGCTCGAACCCCTCGACGATCCCGTTCACGCTTCGGTGCTCGAGGTACCGAGCGCTCAGCCACGTGAACATCTGCGGCGCGAGGTGTGTCACCTTCGTGAATGCGACGCGGACCTCGTCGGGAAACTCCTCCAGCTCGCCGCGCATCAACCGTTCGCGCGCCGGCTCCGCGACCTGTTCCACCTGGAGGTCAACCCAGCCGACCATCGCGGCACGGGCCCCCTGTGCCATCAGCCTAGCCGCCCGGAGCAACGCGTCCTCGTCCGGCGTCATCGACCATGCTTCGAGGAAACGTTCGAACAGCTCCTCCTCGTCTCGGTGGATCGGAGCACCGGGGTCGGGCTTCGGGAGGCCGAGCACTTCGTAGATCGCAGGAAGCAGCTCGGCCCTCGGACCTGCGCTCGCTTGGAACTCCGCGAACGTCCGCCGGGATCGTGGCCCGGGCTCGTATGGGAGGTACTCATCCGTCCGCTGGAATCGGAGGAAGCCTTCGATCGCAGCGCGCTCGATCGATCCGGCCGATACGCCGGACCCGAGGAGGGCCGAAGCCATCTTGACTACGAGTACCGCGCCGAACGTGAACCGGCCGTCCTCGCCGGGCGTGATCAGCCGAAGCCCGGTCAACCAATGGACGCGTTCCTCCGGGCACGCCGCCTCATCGGCGACTTCGGCAGCGGAGTAGGTCCTCGGCACGTGCGGCATCGTAGCCACGCAGGCGACGGGACCGTCGACGACGCCCGCCAGGATCGCCCGTCGTCGATCGCGTACGACGCCACCTCGGGCCACCGGGCGCTCGGCGTCCAGTCTGGGTGCGGCGCCTCCTGTGCACCAGCCCGTGCTCGCGCACGGTGCCATGCAAGACGCGCCAACGATGCGCCCCCTTGCCGCCCTCGGGACGGCGACGAGGCTTCTCCCGATGCCGGTAGGGTGAACTTCCGACCGAACCGTGGGGTCGCAGGCTTTGGAGACAGTGCGGAACCGCCCAAGCCACCGTGGTGGGCCGAACTCCGGGGGTGTGACGTGAACCTGCCGTCGCTATTGAGCGCCGGGTCGTACCCGAGAGCCTCTTCTCCTGGTTGCCGCGCATCTGGGCGTCTTCGCGTGGCGCTGGTATCGACCTCGACTCGAGCACTCGAGAGGCTCACGCTGCGTCTGGTTCCGCTCCACGCCGCAGCCTTCCTGAGCGTCCCAACACCTGACGATCGCGTCCGTCAACGATCATCACATGCGCCCACTGCGATCATCGAACGCCGAAAGGAGTGGGCGAGGGAGGAGGGGAACTTCTCATGACGAGCGAGCGCTTCTTGAACGCGTACCACAACGCAAGCACCGCGCCGAGCCCGGACACACCGGCAGACCTGGCGAGCTTCATGTTGGCCGCGGACCCGGTCCTCGTCGAGGCGGCGGAGCTCGCGCGGGTCCTCGCGCGGGCTCATCAGGGAGCGGCCACGCAGCTGATCGGCGAGGGGTGGGCTCACGCTCGCAAGTACTTCTCCCTCTCGGAGAAGTACGCCTCGTGGGCGGAATACCGAGCGCCGGCCAAGGGAACCGGTATCCACGCCTACGCGCACGAGGTCGACCGGCCGATCCGGCTCACGGACCAGGAGCTGCGCGCTCACCCGCGGTGGCGGAACTTCGGCGAGGAGGTCGATGAGCATCCACCGTTGCGAGGCTGGCTGGCCGTCCCCCTCATCGGGTCCGACGGCGCGAACTACGGGTTCATCCAGGCCTCCGACCGGCTCGAGGGGGATTTCACCGAGCAGGACGAGGCCAACCTGGTGAGGCTGGCCGCGCTCACCTCGACGGCCCTCGATGCGCTCGCACAGCTCCATCTGCCCGACTATCGGCGGAAGATCGCAGGTGGGTCGCCCGGGTGAGGTCGACGAGCGATCGAGACTCGCGAAGGCGTTCTGGATAGCGGCGCCAGGCGGCGTGCATCCGGTGCGTAGACGCGCGACGCCGGGGGAGCGATCCGGCGCAGTAAGGTGGTGGGCCCGGTGTCGCGCTCCGGGTTCTACGCCTGGCGCTGCAGGCCTCCATCGGCGCGCGCCCTCGGCGACGCCGAGCTCACCAGATCGATCCGCAGGATCCACGAGAGCTCTCGAGGCACCTACGGCCGTCCTCGGGTGCACGCTGAGCTCCGGTACGAGGGCGTCCGGTGCTCCGGCAAGCGCGTGGCCAGGCTCATGCGAGCCGCGGGGCTGCATGGGATTCCGGCACGACGGCGACGCGGCTTGACGCGCCGTCGATCGGGCATCTCGCCGCATCCCGATCTGGTCGCCCGCAACTTCACAGCGCCGGAGCCCGATCGCCTGTGGGTGGCCGACATCTCCTACGTGCCGACCGGTGAGGGCTGGCTCCACCTCGCCACGATCCTGGACTGTTGCAGTCGCGCCGTGGTGGGCTGGTCGATGTCCGAACGCCTGATGAGCGAGCTCGTGGTCGACGCGCTCGACATGGCCACCGCTCGGCGCCGGCCGGGACCCGGTCTCGTGCACCACTCGGACCAGGGATCCCAATACGTGTCGCTCGCCTTCACCCGCCGACTCAAGGAGACGGGGATCGCTCCCTCCATGGGCCGGGTCGGGACCGCGTACGACAACGCAGCAGCTGAGAGCCTGTTCTCCACGATCAAGCGGGAGCTCGTCCACCGACACCGCTTCCCGACTCGGGCTGCGGCTCGCTCGGCCATCTTCGAGTTCATCGAGGTCTTCTACAACCGTCGCCGGCTGCACTCGACGATCGGCATGATGGCGCCGGCGGAGTTCGAAAGGAGGCTCCGCGAGGAGCAACAGGAGGAGGCTACCGTTGCCTAGCCAGAACGTGTCCACGAAAGCGGGTCAAGACCACGCTACCTCCACGACAGCGGGCGACCGTCGAGCGGGTCAAGACCACACCAGCACGTGCCCACCTCCTCGATCGAGATGGGCGGGTGTCAACCAACAGCCGGGAGCCACCGTCAAGGATCAGGCGGAGCCGGTGTCAACGATCAGCCGGAACTCCGTCAAGGATCAGGTGACGCCGGAACGTCCAGCATCACCCGGAACACAATAAGGTGGTGGGCCCCCAGGGATTCGAACCCTGAACCTGCGGATTAAGAGTCCGTTGCTCTGCCAGATTGAGCTAGAGGCCCGGCGCAGTCTAGCAATCGGATTTTGGGTGACCGAGGGGACTCGAACCCCCAGCCTCCAGGACCACAACCTGGCGCTCTGACCACTTGAGCTACGGCCACCGCGTTCGTGGCCGATTGTACCTGCGGCCCTGCTCGTCCTTGTTGCCGCATCCCGGCCCGTGGGATGATTTGAACCGTCGTTCAACTCTCTGTCCGGAGGTTCGGGGTGGCGGTTCGCGAAACGGTTGAGGTCGACCTCTCGCTCGTCGATCGGCTGATCGAAGAGCAGGAGGCGAAGCTCGAGCCGAAGCATCGCGCCTCGATCGAGTACCGAACGGTCGCCGCGCGGCACGTCGCCGGTGGCGTCGCCTCCTCGTGGCAGGCCTCGCCGCCCCACGCGATCTTCATCGACCGCGGCGAGCGGAACCGCATCTGGGACATCGACGGGAACGAGTACGTCGACTACCACCTCGGGTACGGCGCGATGGCGGTAGGCCACGCGCATCCGGCGATCGTCGAGGCGATCCGGCGACAGGCCGGGCGAGGGACGCACTTCGCGCAGCCGACGAAGGACCTCGACGTGATCGGTGGGAACCTCGCCGAGCGCTTCTCGCTCCCGCTGTGGCGGTTCTGCAACTCGGGGACCGAGGCGACGCTCGAGGCCGCACGGCTCATGCGCGCCGCCACCGGGCGCGACTTGCTGGTCAAGATCGAGGGGACCTACCACGGGCATCACGACTCGCTGATGTTCAGTGTGATCCCGGACCCCGAGGAGATCGGCCCCCGCGAGCATCCGGTCACCCTCCCGCAGGCGCCGGGCATCCCCGACGCCTTCGCCCAGCTCGTTCGGGTGGTCCCGTTCAACGACCTCGGCGAGGCGCGGAGGGCCTTCGAGGAGAACGCGGGGAAGGTCGCGGGGATGATCGTCGAGCCCGCGATGATGAACTGCGGCGTCGTCCTGCCCGAGCCCGGCTACCTCCAGGGGCTGAAGGACCTGTGTCACGAGTTCGGCGCGTACCTCGCGTTCGACGAGGTGAAGACCGGCGTGACCGTCGCCTACGGCGGCGCGGTCGAGGCGTTCGGCGTCGTCCCGGACGTCGTGTGTCTCGCCAAGTCGATCGGCGGCGGGACGCCGTGCGGTGCGGTCGGAGCGACCGAGGCGTTGTTCAAGCCGGTCGTCGAGGGCGAGTACGACATGGCCGGGACCTTCAACGGCAACCCGCTCACGATGGCGGCCAGCCGGGCCACGCTGACCGAGGTCCTGACGAAGGACGCCTACCCCGCGTTCGAGCAGATGGACGCGGCGCTGAAGGAGGGGCTCGGCGCCGTGATCGACCGGTACCGGCTCCCGGCGTACGTCACCGGTGTGGGCGCGAAAGGGTCCGTGATCCATTCGGCGACGCCGGTCCGCGAGTACCGGGACGCGATCGCGATCGACGAGCGCATCACGTACCTGGCGTGGCTGTTCCAGCTGGGCGGTGGGGTCTTCAAGTCGCCGTGGTCGAAGCAGGAGACGTGGACGCTGTCCGTCTGGCATTCGGACGAGGACGTGCGGCGTTACGTCGAGAACTTCGAGGCGTTCGCCGCGGCGATCACGTCGTAGGGGCCGCACGCTCCTCGCGCCCCTGCCGGCGAGCCCACATCGTGGCGTTCAGGAACGCGGCCGCGACCATCAACCGCCCGATCAGGTACACGCTCCCGAGCAGCAGGATCGCGATCCCGAGCGCCCCGTAGCGCGCGGTCGCGCTGTCGATCCTGGGCGCGAACCAGATCACGACCGCCACGTGGATGACCTGCGCGCCGACGGCGAACAGCACCGCCCCGGGGAGCATCGCCTTCCAGCGTGCTCCCTCAGCGTGAGGCAGGAGAACGCACGCGATGATCCAGGTCAGCAGGTAGATGGCGAACACGAGCAGGATGGTGACCAACCAGCCGGCCGCGTCCGCCCCTTCGCGCGCTTGGCGGGCGAGGCTCGTGGTCGCTGTCGCCGCCGTCACCAGGCCGAGGAAGACCAGACCTGCCTTCGTGGTGTCGCGGTACTTTCCGCGCCCGAGCTCCCACGCCGCCGCGTACGTGAGCCGAAGGGCCTTGACCATCGAGCGGGACGCGAGCAGGAGCGCCCACGCCACGAGCAGCAGCGTGAGTATCCGACTCCACAGCGGCTGCGAGGACACGTCGGTGATCGTCTTCGCGGTGACACCTCCGATGCCTGCCGACGTGAGGTCCTCTCGATCGACCGAGAACAGCCCGGCGAGGATCACGATGAACGCGACGTAGGGGACGAAGACCAGGAACAGCCGGAACGCGATCGCCGCGGACAGCAACGGGCCGAGGCGATCGCGGTCGCGTTCGTACACGCGGAACGCCGTGTCCACGCCGACGTTGCTCGAACGGGCGGCCTCGACTCGCTTCCACGTCTGATCGGCTCGGCCTCGGAGCTCCTCCCCCTTGCCTTTCAGCGCCGCGATCCGGCCCGGATGGGTCTCGTCTTCCGGCGACTCGCTCGTCGGAGGGGGGACCGGCGGCGGTTCCTCCGTGGGTCGGTCTGCCGAGCCCTCGGGAACGTCGGGCGGATCCATCAGCCGGCGGCGTGAGCGCTACGCGGCCGCCAGCTCCTTGCCGGCCTTGCGGAGTTGGAACGCGAGCACGATCTCGCCGATGCCGCGGAACATCGCCATGAATCCGACCCAGATCAGGATCAGCGCCGCCCTCGGAGCGAAGAACTGCTGCGAGGCCCAGAACGCGAGAAGCACCTCGAGGATCCCCACGACGAGGCCGAGCCACCACAGCTCGTTCACGTCCTTGGTCATCACGGCGAGCGCGATGTCGAACACGCCCTTGAACAACAGCAGGAAGCCGAGCAGCGCGGCGAGCTCGTAGAAGGCGCCGATCGGGTGGACGAACGCCCAGATCGACCCACCGATGAACAGGATGCCGAGCAGGACGTGGAGCCACTTCCAGCCTTCCACCGAACCCAGCCGCATGAACTCGTTCACGCCCGCCACCAGGAACACGGCTCCGAGCAGCGCGCCGACAGCGGCGATCGACGAGATGTTGAAGCGCAGGACGACCAAGGCGATCAGCATCCACAGGATCCCGGTGACCAGGAACAACCACCACATGCCGGCCGCCGCCCGGGCGGCCCGAGACTCCGTCTGCATCCTTCCCCCTCCTCGTTCGGGCGGGCGGCCTCTGCCTGACGCCGTCCGCGACCTTCCGATGCGAAGCGTCTCACGCCGCTCTCGACGGGTCCATCACCCGCCGCCGGTAGACTCGCGCCGGCGATGGAGAGCACGGAAGAGCACGTCGAGCTCGTCGATCGGGTGTCGGCGCACAACTACAACCCGCTGCCGGTCGTGGTCGCCGAGGCGGAAGGGGTCTGGGTCACCGACGTCGAGGGCACGCGGTACCTCGACATGCTGGCCGCGTACTCGGCGTTGAACTTCGGCCATCGCCATCCCGCGTTGATCGCCGCGGCGAAGGAGCAGCTCGACCGGCTGACGCTCACGAGCCGCGCCTTCCACAACGACCAGATGGGGCCGTTCCTCGCGGAGCTCGCCGAGCTGTGCGGGATGGACATGGCGCTGCCGATGAACACGGGAGCCGAGGGCGTCGAGACCGCGCTCAAGACCGCCCGGAAGTGGGGCTACGAGGTCAAGGGCGTCGCCCAGGACCGCGCGAAGGTGATCGTCTGCGACGGGAACTTCCACGGCCGGACGATCACGATCGTCGGGTTCTCATCGGACGAGGGTTCGAGGCGAGGGTTCGGGCCGTTCACGCCGGGATTCGCGTCGGTCCCGTTCGGTGACGCCGACGCGCTCGAGGCGGCGATCGACGACGACACGGTCGGATTCCTCGTCGAACCCGTCCAGGGCGAGGCCGGCGTCATCATCCCCCCGGACGGCTTCCTGCGACGGGCGCGCGAGATCTGCTCGGAGCGCAACGTGCTGCTGATCGCCGACGAGATCCAGTCGGGTCTCGGGCGGACCGGGACCACGTTCGCGTGCGAGCACGAGGACGTGAAGCCCGACGTCTACATCCTCGGCAAGGCGCTGGGCGGTGGGATCGTCCCGGTCTCGGCCGTGGTTGCCGACCGCGAGGTGCTCGGCGTGTTCGAGCCCGGCCAGCACGGCAGCACGTTCGGCGGCAACCCGGTGGCGAGCGCGATCGGCCGCAAGGTCGTCGCGATGCTCGGGACGGGCGAGCTGCAGGAGCGCTCGGCCAAGCTGGGGGAGTACCTCGTCCAGGAGATCAGGGGCGCAGAGCTCGGCACCGTCGCCGAGGTGAGGGGACGGGGCCTGTGGATCGGGATCGACCTCGCCGGCGACGCGGGGGCGGCTCGCGCGGCGTGCGAACGCCTGCTCGGTGACGGCGTGCTCGCGAAAGACACCAATGAACGCACGATCCGGCTCGCCCCGCCGCTCGTGATCGAGCGCGAGGAGATCGACTGGGCGCTCGAGCGGATCATCCCGGTCGTGGAGTCGGCCTCAGAGGTCTGAGCCCGACGGGCGATTCACTCGCCGGTCGGCTCGGCCACATCCGTCGGCAGACCGTGGACCAGTAGCCGGCGACGGACCGACGGGTCGCCGACGTCGTCACCCTCCGGTAGGGGGACCCCGGAAGCGGCCGCTCGATCGAACCACGTTCCGTATCGATTCGCTGCCCAGACGGCCGTGGCGCCGTGGAGTACCACGCTGAGCGCGACGGTCACGAACACCGCTTGCAGCACCACCGAGCCGTCGGGGAGCGCCTCCTCCGCGACGAAGAGGCCGAACACGATCGAGGCGAGGCCCCGGGGACCGAACCAACCGGCGAACACGAGGGTCGGTCGGGACAGCCCCGTCCCCAGGAGCGATACGACGACGGGAAGCATCCGGACGAGCGTGAGACTGAGCGCCGCGTACACGAGGGCTTGCCATGTCACGTCGTCCATGAGCGGCCCGAGCAAGATCGCGCCGAACCCGAAGAACGACAGGAGCGCCAGGAGGCCACCCAGGTCCTCGGCGAACAGTGCCGTGTCCGGCACGCGATCCCTCATCGCGCGGCCGAACGTCACCCCCGCAACCCAGGTAGCGATGAACCCGCTGCCCTCTGCCGCGTCGGCGATGAGCGAACGCGAGGAGGATCAGGGCAAGCGTTGCGATCTGCGTCCACTCGCGTCCGATCCAGCCACGGGCGCGGCTCCATGCAACCGCGCGTGCACCGACCCACCCGACGACCCCTCCGACGATCGCCGCGAGCACCAGCGACCTCGCGAACACCTCGACGAGGCCGGGCGCACCCGACTCCGCGGTCTCGACCGCCGCCGCGAGAGCGAGGACGAAGAAGGGGAGGGCGAGCCCGTCGTTCAGTCCGCTCTCGATGTTCAGCGCTTGGCGGATCGCCGACGGCACCCTGGGGCTCGTGACGACCGCCTGCCCGAGAGCGGCGTCGGTCGGCGCCAGGCACACGGCGATCAGCGCCACCGTCCAGACGTCGATGTCCGGGAACAGGATCATTCCCAGGACCCATCCGATGATCATGGTGAGTGGCATACCGATCAGCAGGAGCCTGCTCGGAAGCCTGCTTTTCGCTCGCCAGTCTCCAGCGCTGATCGCCAGTGAATCGGTGAACAACACGAGCGCCAGTGTGACCTCGAGGAGCAGCGCGATCGAATGCTGGTCCGCCGAACCATGGACGAGGTCGAGTCCGGCTGGGCCGAGGAGCACGCCGAGGACCATGAAGATCATCGCGCCGGTGACCGGTGTGGAGGCCAAGCGCTTGCTGAACAGGGCGTAGGCGACGACCGACAGCGCGATGAGGATCAGCGCCATGACGTCGGCTCATCTCCTCCGGGCAAATGCAACGAGACCTCAGCCATCCCCCACTGCCTCCATCGATGCCCAAGCCCCATGCGGTGGTGCGAACGCGGGGCCTGCCTCGACGACGGTGAACGAGAGGCTGTCGGACAGATCCGCTGCTCGAGGCATCTCGACGCCGGACGGTCGGACGAGGGACTCACCTCCCGGACGACTGCCCGGTCGCATCTGAACGGCCCAGCGCGCTGGGCACATCGCCCGTGCGGGATGAAAATCGCCGTGGTTCGCCCTCGACCTGTCGCGGTGAGCCCTTTTCATCCCTGACGGATGATGCACGAGCGGTGCCGACCCTTGAGATTTGTGTCGTTCACGGCTGGAGCTCTCGTACAGAAGGGAGGCCGGTGGATAGGCAGCCGAGCTGCCGTCGGATGGGCGGTCGCCACGCTGGCCTCATCAGGTGCCCGGAGGAACGTCCCGGATCTGCGGACACGTCGAGGAGGACGCCATGAGCCAAAGTCATCTCGTCATCGACTTCCCGATCAAGGCGCCCGCCAGCGCCAAGGCGCTACCCGAAGAGCTGCTCCAATTCATGCCCGATCTCGCGAAAGCGCAGGACGACCTCGGTACCGTTCACTTCTCTCGTTTCATGATCGAGGGAGACGAGAAGCTTCTCTTCCTTTCGGACATCGACGGCGAGGTCGACCAGCACATCGAGCGGCTCGTGGAGAATGCCGGGCCGGTTTTCGACGCCATCTTCAAACACGTGGACGATCCTCCAGTCGTGCCCGTGGCTGGTGACCCTCAGACGGCAAACAAATGGCTGAAACATCATGTGCGCGAGCCGATAGATACGTACTTCGCGTACGAGGACGCTTCGGTCCAGGACATCAAAGCGGCCGCGGTTGCGGCGGGCTTCACGGGCGATACGTCGCAGGCTCCCTTGCTGACCTACATGTCCATCAAGTCACGTCTGCAAGGCGTTGCCCTGAAGTTCGACACTAGGGATATCAAAGAGAGGGGAAAAGAGGCGTCGGACTCGATCGGGACGCTGCATTTCTCTCATTGGGTGCCTTTCGGCAAGACCCATATCGGCTTCTTCACGATCTTCGATGGTGATTTCGCAAAGTACATCCAGGATTTCGCAGACAAGACCGCGTTCGTGTTCGATTCTGTATTTCCACACGTCGATGGCGCGCCGCCAACCCCAGTCGCGAAGAACGCCCAGGCGTTCTATCAGTGGGCATTGGATAACAACTATCCGCCGATCGGGTTCTACAGCGCCTATCCGGGACTCGGGGTTCAAGACATCCGAGCCCTGCTGGCCGACTATCGCACGTCACCATCGACCACCGCTGGCTAGAGGTCGAGACGAAAGGAGAACAAAAAAATGGTCCAGAGTCATCTCGTGATCGACTTCCCGATCGCCGCGCCTGCCGATGCCAAGGCGCTCCCCGAAGAACTGCCCGCGTTGATGCCCGACCTCGCGAAAGCGCAGGACGACCTCGGTACCGTGCACTTCTCCCGTTTCATGGTCGAGGGAGAGGAGAAGCTTCTCTTCCTTTCGGACATCGACGGGGAGGTCGACCAGCACATCGAGCGGCTCGTGGAGAGTGCCGGCCCGGTATTCGACTCCATCTTCAAACACGTCGACGACCCTCCCGCCACGCCCGTGGCTGGAGATCCTCAGAGGGTCATCAAATGGCTGAAGCATCATGTCCGCGAGCCTTCCTATACGTACTTCGCCTACGAGGACGCTTCGGTCCAGGACATCAAGGCGGCCGCGAGTGCTGCGGGCTTCACGGGCAATACGTCGCAGGCTCCCTTGCTGACCTACATGTCCATCAAGTCACGTGTTCAAGGGTTTGCCCTGAAGCTGGCCGGGAGGTCCATTCGCGACGACGCCTATGAAGCGAATGATTCTGTTGGAACCCTGCATTTCTCTCATTGGGTGCTCTTTCCGAAAAACCACCTGGGCTTCTTCACGATCTTCGACGGTGACTGGGATAAGTACCTCCAGGACTTCGTCGAAAAGGTTGCGTTCGCCTTCGATACCATCTTTCCGCACGTCGATGGCGGGCCGCCGACTCCAGTCGCGAAGAATCCCCAGGCGTTCTATGACTGGGCATTCGAGGCCAACCATCCGCCCATCGGGTTCTACAGCGCCCATCCGGGACTCTCGGTTCAAGACATCCGAGCCCTGCTGGCCGATCAGAAGTCACAATCGGCCAGCACTTGATGGCACTGGTGTCACATGGTTCTTCGCCGACTGCTTGGTCGAAGGCGGCATGAGTATCCGGACAGTGATGGCGACCTGGGCGCCCAGGACGAGTCGGCGCTCGACCTCGCGGACACCCAGGGATTCATCCTCCGCGGATACGCGATGCCGATGCTGCGGCATTTCTTGCTGACGGTTGGAAATCCGGGACACGCGCGCAGGCAACTCGGCCGGCTCGTCAACGGCGACGAATCCGACGCTCCGCAGGTCACCACTGCCGAAGACTGGCACGTGGGGTTTGCGCCCGGACCGGGAGATGACCTCGCGTCTGCCCCGCGTCGCCGGTCTGACTACTGCCTCAACATCGGTATCACGTGGCCGGGACTCGTTGCGCTCGAAGTTGGTGAACTCGTCCCAACTCTGTCCTTCAAGTCATTTGGTGCGTTCGTCGAAGGAGCCGCGCAACGAGCCGAGTTGGTCGGAGATAGCGGAGCAAGTTCCCCCCAGAACTGGATCGGCGGGTTTGGAGGCGGGGACGACCACGTCCTGGTGACGTTGCACGCCCTCAGCTCGGAGGCGATGACGAGCTACACCGACAGGTTGGCTGCCTGGTTCGCCGAGGAAGATGCCTTTCGAGAGATCTGGCGGCAGGACGGGATGGCGTTGATGGAGATGCAAGATGGCCAACCCGTGCCTACCGCCAAGATTCACTTCGGATATACGGACGGCATCAGTTCGCCCACCATCCGCGGGGGCCCGGAGGGATATCAGCCTGATCACCAGCAGCCCTGCGAGCCATGGCTCTTCGTCTTGCGGGAAGACGCTGTGAACTACGTGGTACCCGAGCCGCGACAGCTTGGCCTGAACGGCAGTTTTGCGGTTTTCAAGAAGGTCGAGACCGACGTCGTCGGCTTCGAGGACTTCCTGCAGTCGAACAGCGACAAGATCGATCCTGAACTGCTTGCCGCAAAGTTGTGCGGGCGATGGCGCAACGGCGTTCCTCTCGCCTTGTCTCCGGACACGGATAGTCCTGCGGGAGGGATATCGCGCGAGCAGTTGAACGATTTCGAGTATGTGGAAGCCGATGGTTCGGGAGACGCGAAGGGGATCCGCTGTCCTGTCGGCGCACACATACGCCGCGTCAATCCACGAGGTCAGCCGGTCGCAGGCCAGGGGGTGCCCGGCGGCAGCAACAATTCTCACCGGCTGATCCGTCGCGGTCTGCCGTACGGGCCTACCTATGATCCAGGGAAACCCTACGATGGCATCGAGCGCGGGATGCTCTTTCATTTCATCAACTCGAACATCGAGAACCAATACGAGTTCGTGCTGCGACGTTGGGTTAATGACAGCGAATTCGCTGGGGCCGTCAGGCTTCACCCAAAGTCGAAGGATCCACTGATCGGCGCCCAGGACCCGGCGGAGAGCATCTTCGTCATCCCTCAGGCGGATGGGAGCCCGCCGATCGAGGTGACAGGTCTCTCAAGCTTCGTTACGACCAAAGCCGCTGCTTACGTGTTCCTGCCGAGCATCACGGCCATCAGATTCATCGCCAGCTTGGGAGACGGCCTATGATCCGCCGCCGAGTCCCTTAGAAGTCTCCTCCCACTTGGATATCCGATGATCATGCGCTACCTCTCCAACGATCTGGGTTGGTCCGCCATGGGAACGCTGAAGGGAGACGGATCCGCGTGAGCCCGTCGCGATGGCGCCTCGCTCGTCTCGACAGGAAGACCTTCATGCGCGAAGCGACGGCCGGACTCCCGGGTGCGATCGGGAGCGTGCCGGATGGGATGGCCGCCTCCCTGCTCGCCGGTGTGAATCCGATCCACGGCCTCTACGCGAGCATGGCAGGCCCGATCGCCGGAGGGTTGTTCGCGAGCACGAGCCTGGTCGTCGTCACCACCACGAGCGCGGCTGCATTGGCAGCGGGGTCGACGCTCGCCGACATCTCGCCCGCGGAACGCCCCGGAGCGCTGTTCTTGCTGACCGTCTTGGCGGGTGTGCTCATGGTCCTGGCCGGGATGCTTCGCCTTGGCAGGTACACCCGCTTCGTCGCCAACTCGGTCATGGTCGGGTTCCTGACCGGGATCGCCGTGAACATCGTGCTCGGACAGATCCCCGCCGCGACGGGCGCGGTCGGTGAGGGGAGCATCGCCCTCACAAGGGCCATCGACGTGGTGCTTCACCCGGACCGCGTCGATCTGCCGACGCTGGCTGTGACGCTTTCGTCGTTCGCGATCCTGTTGCTCGCGAGTAGGACCGCCTTCCGATCTGTGGCCGCGCTTGCCGCCCTGGTGATCCCCTCCGTCATCGTGGCGCTGGCGGGCGCGCAGAGCGTCGCCACCGTCGCGGACACGGGCAGCATCCCGTCGGGCGTGCCGCTCCCGATGCTGCCCGAACTCCGTCTCTTTTCGTTCGATCTGGTGGCTGGGGCGCTGGCCGTCGCCGTGATCGTGCTCGTGCAGGGCGCGGGCGTGAGCGAATCGGCGCCGAACCCCGACGGGAGCAGCTCCGACGCGAACCGCGACTTCCTCGCGCAGGGTGTCGGGAACATCGCCGCGGGTGTGTTCCAGGGCCAGCCGGTCGGTGGATCGGTTGGGCAGTCGGCGCTGAACATCGCCGCCGGAGCTCGCACGAGGTGGGCATCGATCTTCTCCGGCGTGTGGATGCTGGTCATCCTCATCGCCTTCTCGGAGCTGGTGGGCGACGTCGTCATGGCGACCCTCGCGGCCGTCCTTATCTACGCCGCGATCGGAGCGATCAACGTGGAGAACGTGAAGCTGACGACCCGCCACAGCGTGATTTCACTGGTTGCCAGCATCACCACGTTCGTCTGCACGCTCCTGCTGCCCGTCGCGGCCGCGGTGGGGATCGGCGTCGCGCTCTCCCTTCTGTTGCAGCTCAACAGGGAGGCCCTCGATCTGACCGTCGTACGGCTAGTGCCCTCGGAGGACGGATCCGTCTCCGAGCAGTCCGTGCCACTGCGGCTGGAGAGCCATGGGGTCGTGCTGCTGGACGTCCACGGCAGCCTGTTGTTCGCGGGGGCACGCACGCTCGAGGTCCGGCTCCCCGATCCGGCCGGCGCCGACTCACCCGCCATCGTGTTGCGGCTGCGGGGCAGGACCACCCTGTCGTCCACAGCGGTCGAAGTGCTCTCGCGCTACGGGGCCAAGGTCGCGGATGCCCGCGGACGCATGTACCTGAGTGGCGTCGACCCTGCGATGGCCGCGACGCTTGGTAAGACCCGCGCCATCGAGGCTCTCGGCCCTGTCGAGTTGGTCGAGGCCACCGACGTGCTCGGAGCTTCGAGCCGCGAAGCCTACGAGCGCGCCCTGGCGTGGCTCGCGGAGAAGGACTCCCCAACCGAGGGAGCTGATGGATGACGGTCACCGAGAGCACGTAGTTCGTGGCGCGCTGGATATGGTTCGGGCGAGCTCTCCGGATGCGTGGGTCGCCGCGGACGGCTAGGCCGGCTCGTTCACGGAGGCGAATGGACCGGGGAGCGCAGAACGATGCTCGATATCGGTGGCTACCTTCAACGTCTCACCTTCGACGAGAGTCATCGTCGCGATAGCCGGATCGTCCGCGAGGCGGTGGAGCTTCTTCCGCTCCTCGGGGTCGGCCACCCGGAGCGTCACTCCGGCCACGTGGCGCAGATCCTCGTTCCAGGCGGCCGGACTCCCTCGCCAAGCGAAGACGTCGGAGACCCAGATCGCGTTTCCCCGCGTCCACCGCTCCTTCCCGGGCCGATTGACGCGCACCGGGATGTTGCCGTAACGCGTTCGCAGCTTCCGGTTGTTGAAGATCAGCACTCCGATGCCGATCGCGCAGAGCCAAAGCGGCACCCCGAGCAGGAACAGGATCGCCCAGATCATGTCTACCCCCCCTCCTCAGCCATCCTCTTCTGCGCGTCGGCGAGTGCCCCCTTGAGTGCCTGCACATGGCGACCCTCCGCCTGGCCGACCACCTTCTGGACGGTGCGTGTGACGGCGGGCTCGACGGTCTCGGCGTCCTCGTGCTTGTAGGCGACGATCACCCCGGCGCCGCCGATCGGGATCGTCTCGCCGGCGGACTCCTCGATCTTGCTGCCCGTCTTCTTGTGCAGCACCTTGCCGCCCACCGCACCCAGCGCCGCGCCGACCGCGGTCGCCGCGAGGAGCGGGGGCGCGAACAGGCCGACCACGAAGCCGACCGAGGCAAGCCCTTTCGCACCTTTCTCGACCATGTGATCGGTCTGTTCCACCGAGAGGTTGCCTTCGAGGTCCTTGCTCACCACGACGGCACCCTCGACGCGCGCTCCGCAGTTCAACACCGCTTCGTAATCCTCGAGTGCGGCCTCCCTCGACAGGTAGCCCCCGATCAGAACGTCGATCGTCTCTTCACCGAATGGCATCGCGATCCCTCCTCCCGCTCCGGTGTCATCCTGAAAGGGCGTGCCCCGCTTGCCCGTGATGCCCGGCAGCACGGAGATCCAGCTCGTCCTGGTCTGAGAGGTGAGGCTTGAGGTCGAAGACCACCCTTTTCACCGTGCCGGTGAACGCGAATGGTTTCTCGCTCTCGTAGCTCAGGTCGACGACGCCACCGTTGTCCCGCCCGATGTCCATCCCCGCATAGGCCGTGAACCGGATCGGGACGGTGTGGTCGATCCTGCCTTTCCCGACCGGTCGGCCATCGATGAGCAGGGTCACCTCGCCGCCGGTGGCCGGCTTGGGCTCGTCGGCCTCGAACTCCATGCGAACGGTCACATCGCCGGTGGGAAGGTTCTCCTCCGCGACCTGCTTGAACACGAACACGCCCATCATCGAATAGGTGTGAGTCAGCTTCCCGTCCTTGACGTAGAGCGTGAACCCACCCAGGTGATCGGCCTCCGCAACGATCACGCCCTCCGCGCCGCCTTCGGGCACGACGAGATCGGCGGTGATCGCGTACGAGTGGTTGTACACCCGCGGGATCATGCCCGGCATCACGTTCTGCACGTCTCCACGGAACTCGAACGTCGCCTCGTCGTCGAGCGGCGGCAGGATGCCGAAGAACGTCGAGAATGTCGCGAGCAGCGGCAATACTTTGTAGCGCTCGGCCTCCTCCCAGAAGAGAGCCTTGAGCTCTTCAACCTTCTCGGGGTGCTCGGCCGCCAGGTCCCTCGCCTGGGTGAAGTCGTCTGGGAGGTAGTACAGCTCGGCGGGCTCCGCGTCGGGGTCCCAGACGCCCGGCGCGTAGGGCGCGAGGGCATCAGGCGTGAGCACCCACGGGATGCGCTCCGTCTTCATCCCGAGCCACCAGCCATCCTTGTACATCGCGCGGTTGCCGACCGTTTCGAAATACTGCTGGGTGCGGTGTTCGGGCGCGGCGTCGTCGGTCAGCGATGCGACGAACGAGGAACCGTGCATCGGTTCCTGTTCGATCCCATCGACGGTCCTCGGTGCGGGGATCCCTGCGACCTCGAGGATCGTTGGAGCCACGTCGATCACGTGTCCGAACTGGGAGCGCAGCCCACCTGCATCGGTGACGCGCGCCGGCCAATGCAGGACCATGGGATCCCGCGTCCCGCCGAGGTGCGAGGCGACCTGCTTGCCCCACTGGAACGGCGTGTTCCCCGCCCAGGCCCACGCCGCTCCGTAGTGCGGCGCCATGATCGAGGTGCTCCACGCATCGATCCCGCCATAGCGCTCCGTGAGCTGGAGCTGCATCTCGTCGGTGAGCGGGATGCCGTTCTGCATCGTCAGCTCGTTGAACGAGCCGGTGGTCGTCCCCTCCATGCTGGCGCCGTTGTCGCCCCAGATCCAGATGATCAGTGTGTCGTCGAGCTCGCCGAGCTCCTCGATCGCATCCATCACCCGCCCCACGTTGTGGTCGGCATTCTCGGAATACGCGGCGTACACCTCCATCTGGCGGGCGTAGAACGGCTTCAGCTTGTCGGGCACGTCGTCCCATGCCGGGAACGCCTCGGCGCGAGGGGTCAGCTCCGCGTCGGCCGGGATGACCCCGAGCTCCTTCTGACGAGCGAAGGTCTCCTCGCGGAGCCTGTCCCACCCCTGGTCGAACTTGCCCTCGTACTTTTCGGTCCATTCCTTCGCGACGTGATGCGGCGCGTGGCTGCAACCGGTCGAGTAGTAGACGAAGAACGGCTTTCGGGCGTCCTGCGCGCGAACCCCGTGGAGCCACTCGATGGTCCGATCGGCCATGGCATCCGGGAAGTAGAAGGGGTGCTCCTCATCGTAGAAGTCCTCGGGCGTGCCGATGATCTTCTGGTTCTCCGCGAGACAGGGATCCCACTGGCTCGAACCGCCGCCGGGGATCCCGTAGAAGTAGTCGAACCCCCAACCGTTCGGCCAGCGGTCGAACGGCCCCGCGGCCCCTTGCTGCCCGTCCGGTGTCAGATGCCACTTGCCGAATGCCGCCGTGCTGTACCCGTTGTCCCGCAGGATCCGCGGCAGCGGCGCGCAGTCCCTCGGTAGGATCGCCGAGTAGCCCGGGAACCCGCCGGCGAACTCGCCGATCGAGCCGTACCCGACGGTGTGATTGTTCCTGCCGGTGAGCAGCGCCGCGCGCGTTGGAGAACACAGCGCCGTCACGTGGAACCGGTTGTAGCGCAGCCCGGTTTCGGCCATGCGCGTGTAGTTCGGCGTCTGGATCGGGCCGCCGAACGTGCTCGGATTGCCGAACCCGGCGTCATCGATCAGGACCAGGAGGACGTTGGGCGCCCCCTCCGGAGGGGAGGGATGTCCGATGAGGTTCCAGTCGGGTTGCGAACCGTCGAGCGTCCTGCCGGCGACACCCGCGAAGGTCTTTCGCCGTATCGGGAGACTGGAGCGATCGGGTTGACTCATCGGACTCCTTCCTCGCACGTATTGCTCCACCAGGCCGTGCCGACGAGGGGTATCCGCGCTCGGAGAGTCGGGTCGTCGCCCGCGTCGCTCTTCCTCCTGGTGATGTCGCTCACCGTCCCTGGAGTCGGCGATGCCGAGGGCTACGCGAAGTGCTCAGGAGCCGAATACCCGGCCGATCCTGGCATCTCGCCGGCTGTTGCCGTCGGGCCGCCTCCGTCGTCGATCGACGGCCGGGCGATCATGTAGATCAGGATACCGAGCAGCGGAAGGAGGAAGATCAGGAGGGTCCACCCGGCCTTCGCTGCTCCGGACAGGTCCCTGCGCCGGAAGATGTCCGCGAACACCGCGATGAACATCCAGATCAGCATGAACCAGAAGAAGAACGCCAGCATCGTCCACAGGACACCGCCGAGCCCGTACTCCGCCAGCATGATCGCTCCCCTCCGACTGGGTCTCCGCGCTCACCGCGCGAGCAGATTGGACCGCGGGCGCAGTCGCCGAGGCATCGTCCGCATCGGATGAAAAAGGAGCGCTCGGTGAGCCCTCGAGCCCCAATCCCAGGGCAGGCGAGCGCGGGCCCCGCCACGCACGTTCGAGCGGCCCGAGCGGGAGAGCGGAATCATCCTCATCGGACGACGACGCACATCGCAGGGCCGCTCATCATCCGGATGACGCAACCGTGCGTCACGGGCGAGGTGATCTGCATGAGCGTTACTCCGGCATTGTCGGACGAGGACCTCCAGAGCTTGATGGATCTGGTCGGTGGAGCCGACAGCGTCGAGCTCAAGCTCACCATCCCGGAGAGCGCGCGTGCCGGAACCGCCGCGGCGCTCGGCGTCGATCCCCTCGATGCGCAGGTGCGCCAGGTGTTCTTCTTCGACACGCCCGACCTTCGACTGAACGAGGCCGGCGTGGTCGCTCGAGCCCGGCGGCGTCAAGGAGAGGAAGGTGACACCGTCATCAAGCTTCGGCCGGTCGTGCCCAGCGATCTGCCCGAGGAGCTCCGCACGTCGAAGAGTTTCAACGTGGAGGTCGACGCGATGCCGGGAGGCTTCGTGTGCTCGGCCTCGTTCAAGGGAACGGCGAGCAACGACGAGATCCGAGAGGCCGCTGCCGGGGAGCGTGGGATCCGCAAGCTCTTCTCGAAGGAGCAGCGCACGTTCTACGAGGCCCACGCGCCCGATGGGCTCGAGCTCGATCATCTTTCCGTCCTCGGACCGATCCCGATCCTCAAGCTCAAGGCTACGCCCGAGGCCTTCGGGCGCAAGCTCGTCGGCGAGATGTGGCTGTATCCGGACGGCTCTCAGATCGTCGAGCTCTCGACGAAGGCCATGCCGAGCGAGGCGTTCCAGGTTGCGGCCGAGGCGAGGGCGTTCCTCACAGGTCTGGGCGTGGACCTCTCCGGCGAGCAGCAGACGAAGACGAAGACGGCCCTGGAGTTCTTCACGCAGAAGCCTCAGGAGGAGGCGAAGGAAACGGAAGGGGGAACGTGATGACGATCGGACCGGTGCAGCTGATCGTGCTCGGATTCGAAAAGCCCGACTTCCGGGGCGAGATCATCGAGGAGCTCGAGCGGTTACGAGCGGACGAGATGGTGCGGGTGATCGATGCGCTCGTCGTGTACAAGGACGCGGACGGTGAGGTCGCCGTGTTGAAAGGCAGTCAGCTAACGAAGGACGAGTCGATGGAGTTCGGGGCCGTCGTCGGTGGCCTCCTCGGTCTCGGGGCAGCCGGCGAGGAGGGTATGGAGGCCGGAGCGATCGCAGGGGCCAAGGCCGCGTCGGACGGCATCGACGTCTTCTCGGAAGAGGAGGCGTGGGACGTCCTGGAGGAGATCCCGAACGACGCGGCAGCTGCACTCATCCTGCTCGAGCATCGATGGGCGATCGGTCTGCGAGACGCCGTTGCACGTGCAGGAGGTTTCCGGATCGCAGAGAGCTTCATCAGCCCTCTCGACCTCGTCGCGGTCGGCCTCGTGACCGCCGAGCAGGCCGAGAAGCTCGCTGCCGCCGAATCGAGGCTGTGACGTCACCGGTCGATCCGTTCGAAGGGAGGGAATGTTCATGATGGGAGGAAGAAGGGTCGCTCGACGGACCGCCCGGCGCACGGCGAGGCGGACATCCTCCGCGGAGGCACCGCCCGCTGCCGCTCCTTCGGCGGCCGCGCCGACACCTGCTGCACCCGCTCCACAGGACGACCTCGCGGAGATCCAGCAGCTTGCCGCCATGAAGGAGCAGGGTCTCCTGACGGAGGAGGAGTTCGAGGCGAAGAAGAAGCAGATCCTCGGGATCTGACTCGGAGCGACGAACGCCCCACGTCCTGCTCCTGGAACGCCGGGGGGTAGGGGGGAAGAGCGTCGCGGCTGCGTCGGCACCTGATGCCCGGATGGACAACATCTGGGTTCGGACCTAAGTTTCCCCTTTGAGGAAATCCACGGTTCGGACCTGGCGGTTCCCGTGAGTCGGTCCACGGAGTCGATCGAGCGCCTCAGGAACACCGGCGGCTCGGGGCGAGCGCCCGCGATGGCTCTCGTCGAATCGAAGCTCTCGTCGCCGTTCACGCGAGATGGGATCGTGGACCGGCCCGCGCTCGTCAAGCGGCTGAAGGCGTCCTCCCACGTCCCCGTGGTCGCGATCAGGGCCCCGCCTGGATACGGCAAGACGACCCTGCTGTCACTGTGGGCCAGAGCAGACCCGCGACCCTTCGCCTGGGTCTCGTTGGATCGGTGGGACAACGACCCGAAGGCCCTCCTGACCTACATCGCCGTTGCTTTGGACCGGATCGAACCGCTGGGTCCCGCCGTCTACAAGGCTCTCCACGCGCCAGGGGCCTCGATCCGAGGGACTCTCGTTCCCAAGCTCAGCGCCGCGCTCGCGGCCATGACCTGTCCGCTCGTGCTCGTCCTCGACGACGTGCATCTCTTGCACGACCGCGAGGGCGTCGATGCCATCACCATGCTTGCCGACCACCTTCTCGGCGGTTCTCAGATGGCGATCGCCGGCCGGGGGATGGAGCCGTTGCCGATCGCGCGCCTGCGGGCCGACGGCCGGGTGCTCGAGATCGGAACGAGCGAGCTCGCGCTCGGCCTCCGAGATGCCACGGCGCTCATCCGGGAGACCGGAGCCAGGATCCCGAGCGGCCAGATCAAGGTTCTCGTCGACCGCACCGAGGGATGGGCGGTCGGCCTCTACCTCGCCGCTCTCTCGATCGAGGCGGGGGGCCGGGAACCCTCGACGGCGGCCGCCTTCGCCGGTGACGATCGATTCATCGCCGACTACATCAGCTCGGAGCTCCTCGCGAACCTGTCAAGGTCCACGGTCTCGTTCCTCACTCGTACCTCCGTCCTGGAGACGCTCACCGGGCCACTCTGCGACGCGATCCTGGAGCGGGCAGGCTCGGCCAAGGTCCTGAGGTCGATGGAGCGGAGGAACCTCCTTCTGCTTCCGCTCGACCGAGAGCGGAACTCGTACCGATACCACCATCTCCTGCGCGACCTGTTGCGCACGGAGCTGCGGCGGCGTGAGCCGGACCTGGAGACGACGCTCTTGGAGCGAGCCGCCGCTTGGTGCGAGGAGAACGGGCAGCTCGAGCCTGCGCTCGAGTATGCCCAGGAGGCGGGTGACGCGGCTCGAGCCGCTCGGCTCCTGCCCACCCTCATGCTCCCGGCGCACAATCAGGGACGGCTCGCGACGGTCCGACGATGGCTGGCGTGGTTCGCGGACCATAGGTTGATGGGGCGCTACCCGGCGGTCGACGCCCTCGGGGGCGGGGTATTGGCGCTCACGGGCGAGGCCGCGGAGGCCGAACGTTGGCTCGCCGTGGCCGAGCCGACGGACGCCGCGTTCCTACTCCCGGACGGCGTAACACCGTGCACCGCGCTGCTTGCCTGCGTGCGAGCAATGATGTGCGTCGACGGCGTGCAACGAGCCCAGCTCGATGCCGCGTCGGCCTACGACCTGGTGCCCGAGCACAGTCCGTGGAGGCCGACCGCGGTGCTGGCGCGTGGGGTTGCGCTCCTGCTGACGGGTCTCGAGACCGAGGCCGAGGCCGACTTCGCGGATGCGATCGAGCTCGCTGAGCGACTCGGATCCCCCGACACCGCGGCGGTCGCGCGATGCGAGCTCGCGATGATCGCGATGGCGCGTGATTCGTGGGCCGACGCTGAGCGACACCTTCGACACGCCAGCTCTATCGTGCATGGCGCCCATCTGGAGGAGTACGTGACCAGCTCGATGGTGCATGCGATCCAGGCACGTCGGGCCATCCGTGATGGCGACCCGGCCGTCGCGCATCGAGACCTGGTTGCCGCTCAGCGACTTCGTCCACAGCTCACCTACGCCATCCCCTGGCTCGCCGTTCAGGTCCGTCTGGAGCTCGCGAGGTCATACCTCTCGATGGCCGATCCGGCCGGCGCTCGAACCTTGGTGCGCGAGATCGACGAGATCGTTCACCACCGACCGGATCTCGGAGTCCTGGGTGCTCAGTTCGACGAGCTACGGGCGCAGATCGAGCGTATCCCGGCGAGCTCACCGGGCATGTCGACGCTGACCACCGCCGAACTGCGTCTCCTGCCCTACCTCCCCACGCATCTGACGTTCCCCGAGATCGGAGAGCGACTGTACCTATCCCGGCACACCATCAAGACGCAAGCCATCTCGATCTACCGGAAACTCGGGGTCTCGTCTCGCAGCGAGGCGATCGAACGGGCTCGCGATCTCGGTCTGATCGCCGCCTAGGTCTTCACGCATTTCATGCCGACGGCGCGATGCAGGTCGAGGCCGCAAGGTGTTGACTCGTGGTCGCGTGAGGAGTGTCGACCGCAAGGAGGCGCGGGTTGGCGGACCACGAGACCACGCTCCGGCGCCTCGCCTTGAACGACGAGGTCTTCGTCGAGTCGGTCATGTCGGATCGACTCGACGACCTGAGCGCGTCTCGTCTCGACCCCAAGACGCATGCACTCGTGCGCCTGGCAGCCTCGATCTCGCTCGATGCAGCACCTGCCACGTATCAGTCGAACGCCGACGCCGCGCTCGCGGTTGGCGCCACCGTCGACGACATCGTGGACACCCTCGTGGCCGTCGCTCCGGTCATCGGGATCGCCCGCGCCGTCTCCGTCGCTCCCAAGCTCGGGATCGCGGTGGGCTACGATGTTGAAGGGGCGCTCGAGAGCCCAGAGACCTACGCGTCCTGATCGTTTGACGTCCTCCCAGTGATCGAGCGGCTCAGCTCTCCCGGACGGTCGTCCGGGCCGAGAAGATGCGTAACGACGGTGGTCCCGAATCATCCCGAGCGGATGATGCACGGGCGGCGGTGGGGCCAGAGGATCGACTGGCGGCTCGCACGTGTCCGGTTCGAGACCCTTGCAACACTGACGTCAACGAAGGAGTTGAGTCGCGATGCGCATCAGGTTCCCGATCGCCCTGGTCGTCCTCACTTCCCTCCTGCTGCTCGGGCTCAGCGCGTGCTCGGACGACGAGACTGCGTCGCCCGAGGGAACGACCCCCCCTGAAGAGACCACGATCGAGACGTCGCCATCGCCCGTGTCGACACTCTGCTCGAGCGTCGAGGACCTGGAGACGAGCGTCCAGGATCTCACCGATGTGGACATCGAGGACGACGGCGCCGACGCGCTGACGCAGAGCCTCGAGGACGTGTCGAGCGCGCTCGCGGATGTGCAGCAGGAAGCCGAAGAGACGTTCTCCTCGGACATCGCCGCGGTTCAGTCGTCCATCGATGAACTCGAGGCGGTCGTCCAGCAGTTGCAGGGCGGTGCCTCGGCCCAGGATGTCGCATCGGAGGCCGCATCGGCCCTCTCCTCGCTCTCGGGGTCCGTTACCGGACTGGTCGCGACCTCCGAGGAACAGGGGTGCGACCTTTCGTCGTAGTACTCGGCGCACCCGGAAGCACCCGACCTCCAGGGAGGACGCCCTCCCTCCACACGGGCATCGGGGATCAGAACCAGTTTCATCCACCCTGGATGATGCCCGGCCCCTCACCGACCGCGTGGAATTGGTTGCGCACCCCCGAAGGGGTGATGGAACGGCGAACGGCGGGCGAGAAGGAGGGGAAGCATGTCCCAGGAGAGGAGCGGCGGAGCGGTCGGCTGGATCACGTTCGCAGCATTCATGATGATCCTGATCGGCTCCTTCCACGCTATCGCGGGGCTGGCGGGGATCATCGAGGACGAGTTCTACGGTGTCGCACCGGCCGTTGGGACCGAAACGACGGGGGACGTCTACTTCCTGCAGTTCGATGCCACCACCTGGGGGTGGGTCCATCTCATCTTCGGCATCATCGTCCTGCTCGCCGGCTTCGGCCTGTTCAGCGGGGCGGTCTGGGCTCGCACGGTCGGCGTGATCGTGGCCGTGATCAGCGCCATCGTGAACTTCGCATGGCTGCCCTGGTACCCGGTCTGGTCGATCACGATGATCGCGGTCGCTGTGGCGGTGATCTGGGCCCTGACGGCGCACGGACGCGATATCGTCGAGTAGGGCACTGGTCGGGTCGCGCCTGGCCGCTCGTCTGGACTGGGCACAGCTCGGCGAGTCCTGATTTCCGCGGGACTGCCGATCGCGTTCCCATCGCGGATCCTGCCGCATAGGATGTCGCCACCCTAGGGACTCGGGTCCCTCGCGATCAGGTGGAAACGGCGTTGGGCGAGCGAACCCTCGAGACCGGCAAGGACGCCGCGGGCGTCGTCTTGCTCACGCTGTGCGCAGGACAGTTCCTGATGGCGCTCGACAGCTCGGTCATGAACGTCTCGATCGCCACCGTGGCCGACGATCTCGACACCACGATCACGGGGATCCAGAGCGCGATCGTCCTGTACACGCTCGTGATGGCCATGCTGATGGTCACTGGCGGCAAGATCGGCTCGATCATCGGCCGAAAGCGGGCCTTCATGCTCGGGCTCGTGATCTATTGCTCTGGTTCGTTGACGACGGCCTTGGCGCCGAATCTCACCGTGCTGCTCATCGGATGGTCGCTCCTCGAAGGGATCGGGGCGGCGTTGATCATGCCTGCGATCGTCGCGCTGGTTGCCGGGAACTTCCTGCCCGAGGGCCGGCCTCGCGCGTACGGCTTGGTGGGAGCGGCCGGCGCGATCGCGATCGCCGTCGGGCCGTTGATCGGAGGCCTCGCGACCACCTACGCCTCGTGGCGTTGGGTGTTCGCGGGCGAGGTGCTGATCGGAGCAGGCATCGTCGTGTTCGGTCGCCGCATCGCCGACGCGCCGGTCGACGTCCGGCCTCACCTGGACATGCTGGGCTCGGTGCTCTGGGCGCTCGGGATGGGGCTCATCGTGTTCGCGGTGCTGAACTCCGGCGAGTGGGGATGGTTCCTGCCGTCCGAGGAGGGGCCGTCGATCCTCGGCATGTCGCCGGTGTTCTGGCTGATCGTCACCGGGCTCGTGGCGCTCCGTCTGTTCGGGATGCACATCCGTCGCCTCGATGGCGCGGGGAAGGAGCCGCTGTTCAGTCCGTCGTTGATCGAGCAGGGCGGCCTGAACGGCGGCCTCCTGATGTTCTTCTTCCAGTTCCTCGTGATGATGGGGCTGTTCTTCGTGGTTCCGCTGTTCCTGTCGGTCGCGCTCGGGCTCTCGGCTATCGAGACGGGTCTGAAGATCACGCCGCTGTCGGTGACCATGCTCCTCGCGGCGGCCGGCGTGCCGAAGCTCTTCCCCACGGGGTCGCCCCGCCGGATCGTGACGTTCGGGTTCGTGGCGGTACTGGTGGGCATCGTGGCGCTCCTCAGCGCGGTGGACGCCGATGCCAGCGCGAGCATCGTGACCGTCCCGCTGCTGGTGGTCGGGCTGGGTCTGGGAGCCCTCGCCTCGCAGCTCGGGGCCGTCACCGTCTCGGCGGCGCCCGAGGAGTTGGCACCCGAGGTCGGCGGGCTCCAGAACACGGCTTCGCAGTTCGGCGCCTCGCTGGGGACGGCGCTCGCCGGTTCGGTCCTCATCTCCGCCCTGACCGTCTCCTTCCTCAGCGGGATCGCGGAGAACCCCGACGTGCCGCCTGAAGTGGTGGACCAGGCGAACGTGCAACTCGCGAGTGGCGCCCCGTTCATCTCGGATGCCGACCTGCAGTCCGCTCTGCAGGACGCGGGGGTCGACGAGCAGACCGCCGATGCGCTGCTCGAGGACTACGGGGATGCACGGGTGGACGGTCTCCGCATCGCCCTCGCGCTCTTGGCCGTGTTCACCGTCGTCGCGCTCTTCTTCACGCGGCGGGTCCCGGACCGACCCGGGAGCATGGCGGCGATCGAGGGCTCCGCGCCCGGATAGCGAACCGCGCTGCCGTGCCGCAACGTCGAAGCGCCCTACACCTCCGTGGGGCCCCCCGGCCCGACCGAAGGGAGATCCGATAGGTCTCCTGGCGTCGCGTCCATCGGCGCCTCCGCGGTGGCGTCGTCCTGCTCGCGGGGCTTCCGCCGAAGCCATCCGCGGCTGGAGCGAAGCCATCTTCCGGCGCGCTTGCCGAGCGACTGATCTTCCGTCCTCGTCCTCTCCTTGGCCGCCGCCGCCGCTTCCTTCGTGAACTCGGTCTCGAGGACCTCGTGCCGCTCGAACCAGATTGAGGCGGAGGCCTGGACGGTGGCGGCGAACGGGACCGCGAGGAAGGCCCAGAGGATGCCGCCGATGGCGCCTCCGGCGAGCGCGGCCCCGAACGCGACCGCGGGATGCAACTCCATGGTCTTGCTCTGGAGGCGTGGGGACAGGAGGTAGTTCTCCACCTGCTGGTAGATCAGGACATAGATCAGGAGGATCAGGGTCCCGGGCATCCCGATCGAGAAGAACGCCACCGTGAGTGGGACGATCGCGGCGATGTAGGTGCCGACGATCGGGATGAACTCCGCCACGAACCCCTGAAAGAGAGCCAGTGGAGCGGCACCCGGAACATCGAGCAGCCGAAGCACGACGAAGAAGAGCCCCCCGTTGATCAACATGAGGATGCCCTTCGAGTAGAAGTAGCCGCCGGTCTTGTCGATCGCGGCTTCCCAGATCGAGACGAGCTCCTCCTGCTTCAGCCGAGGAAGGAACGCGAGGACGGCACGCTTGAACTTCGGTCCCTCCGCAACCATGTAGAACAGGAACATCCCAACCGTGAACAGATCGAAGATGCTGCCGATCAACGAGGCGGTCGCACCGAGCAGGGCCTGCAACTCGCTCAGGGACCCGATGGTGCTCGAGAGGTTCTCCGCACCCTCGGAGATCGACTGGGTCGAGATGTCGATCCCCAAGGTGTCCGCGACCCATGCGCTCGCCTCCTCGGACCAGTCCGGGATCTGATCGGCGATCGCCTGCGCCCCTTGAAGGAGGGCGCGGATGAAGATCATGGTGACCAAGAGGAGCAAGAGGAACGAGATGCCGAGGAGGAGCCCGGTCGCAGAGCCGCGGCGCCAGCCTCGAGCAACCAGGCGATTGACCCCGGGTTCGAGTGCGAAGGAGAAGAACAAGGCGAGGAGGATCCAGGTGACAACCCGGCTGAGCGCGCCGAGAAGGGCGAGCGCCGCAACGACCGCGACGACGAGTCCGATCGTCCACAGGATCGTCGGTTTCACCCACGACGGTGCACGTTGATCCGTCGGTGAGGTGTCGACGGTTCCGAGGTCGATCGCCGACGGCTCGGCTTCGGCCGACCCCGAGTCGGTCTCCGTTTCCGGCAGGGGGGTGGCACGCCCCCAGGCGATCACTGCGGCGGCCGCGGCAGCGACCGCCGCGATGGCGATCAGGACGGGCTTCCACCAGCCGGAGGAACTCTCGTCGTTCGAAGGCACGCGCGAAGCCTAAGCCACGAAGACGTTGGGGCCGATCACATCGCCTGCTGTTTGAGCCTCTCGTACTCCTCCGCTGAGATCGTGCCCTCGTCGCGCATCTTGGCGAGCTTGGCGATCTCGTCGGCGCTCGAATAGCCGCTCGCGCGCTCGGCCTGCATCGCCGCCTGTGCCAGCTCGCGGTCCTGTTCGGTCATCTTGGGTCGGGCGATCACGTAGATCAGGATGCCCAGGAGCGGGAGGACGACGATCAGGATGATCCACCCCGCCTTCGCGCCGCCCGAGAGGTCGTTGCGCCGAAAGATGTCGGCGAACACCGCGATGAACATCCAGATCAACATGAACCAGAAGAAGAACGCGAGCATCGACCAGAGCAGGTCGCCGAGATCGAACTCAGCCAACATGTCTCCTCCCTCCGTCCAAAGACTTCCGCGACGTGCTCATCCTATGGCTGAAAGGCGACTCCACGCGCGGTCATCCGACCACCATCGCACACCTTCTTCCGCGGGATTTCATCGTCCAAACCGGACGAAAGATCGCATGGAGGACGATCAGGCCGACTCAGCAATCGGGCCCGGTCTTTGATTCGCGTCCGCCGACGGGTGAGACTCAGCGGAACGTCGTTGGTGGGACCGTCTGCTGGCGGTCGATGAGGGGAGGAGAGACATGGAATCGCAGAGGGAGCCGAGCTACTGGGCCGCAGGCTGGGCCACGTTCGCCGGCATCGCGATGATCATGCTCGGGGTGTTCCACGCGATCGCCGGGCTCACGCACGTCGTCGATCCCGACGTCTACGCGATGTCGGGCGACTACGTGTTCAAGTTCACGAGCGACACCTGGGGCTGGATCCACCTGATCTGGGGGATCATCGTGATCTTCGCGGGCTTCGGCGTGTTCCGCGGAGCCGTCTGGGCCCGGACGATCGGTGTGATCATCGCGCTCGTCAGCGCGATCGCGAACTTCGCGTACCTGCCGTACATCCCGGTGTGGTCGATCGTGATGATCGCGATCTGCATCGCAGTCATCTGGGCGCTCACGGCGCACGGGCGCGACGTCACCGCGACCTGAGCGGACGAGTCGATACGCGCGCGGGCCCGGCCATCGGCCGGGCCCGCGGTCACCCAGGCCTCGTCAGCTTCCCTTCGACCGCTCGACCGCCCGGCGACGCCAGGGGACAACGCCTTCGAGTTCGATCTCGATCGAGAAGCTGAGGAAGGTCCGAACCAGCACCACGATCCCGAGGGTGATCGCGCTCTCGAGCGTCGGGTCGAGCGTGATCGTCTGGACGATGTCCGCGATGATCAGGACTTCGAGCCCGAGCAGGATCGCTCGGCCCACGTCGGTCCGAACGCGTTCGTACACATCCGCTCGCTTCGGTCCGATGAGTCCGAGCAGGAACCGAACGGCGGCGACGATCGAGCCGACGGCGAGGATGGCCACGCCCGCCAGCTCGAAGCCCCTGACGACGTCCTCCATCAGTTCCTCGAAGCTCACCGTTCACTCCCGTGGTGACATGCCGCAGGCGCCCTGCGGAGCATAGGTCGCCTCGGTGTCCGGGTACAGTGCAGTCCTTCGATGGCCTGCCATCGAAGGCGACGGCCGTACGCGAAGGAGGCACGTGATGGCAAAGCGGCGATCCACGCTCACGGACGAGCAGCTCCAGGAGGTCCTCGGGTTGATGGGCGGGGCCGACAGCGCGGAGCTGAAGCTCACGGTTCCCGAGGGCCAGACGAATGCGACCGTCCGGGCGCTGGGCATCGATCCGCTCGATGCGCGAGTCCGGCAGGTCTTCTTCTTCGACACTCCCGACCTCACCCTCAACAGCGCCGGGCTGGTCCCTCGGGCCCGTCGCATCCAGGACTCTGCGGCGGACACGGTCGTGAAGATCCGCCCCGTCGTTCCCGACGAGATCCCGGGCGAGCTTCGGCGTAACCCCTCCTTCGGGGTCGAGGTGGACGCGATGCCGGGCGGGTTCGTCGCCTCGGCATCGCTCAAGGGAACGTCCACCAACGCCGAGGTGGCGGACGCCGCCGAGGGGAACCGGCCGATCAAGAAGCTCTTCTCGAAGGATCAACGGCGCTTCTTCGAGGCGCATGCGCCGAAGGGCATCGGGCTGGACGACCTCTCGGTCCTCGGACCCGTGAACGTCCTGAAGCTCAAGTTCAAGCCGAAGGGGTTCGAGCGCAAGCTCGCGGTCGAGCTGTGGTTCTATCCGAACGGCTCTCGGATCCTCGAGCTGTCCACGAAGTGCGCGCCAGCCGAGGCGTTCCAGGTCGCCACGGAGGCGAGGGCCTACCTCTCCGGGCGAGGCGTCGACCTGTCGGGGGAGCAGCAGACGAAGACGAAGGCCGCGCTCACGTACTTCTCGAAGGTCCTCGCCCAGGCCGCCCGCTGACCCTGGCCGACGGCTGAGGCCTGCCGCTAGATCCCGAGGATCTTGGCCTTCGCCGCGGCGAACTCCTCGTCGCTGAGCGCCCCCGAGGCATGCAGCTGCGCGAGCTTCTGGATCTGCATGGACGGGTCCTCGTCCGGTGGTGGGCCCGCCTGCTGTTGCTCGATCCCGGCCTCGGCCGCCGAGGCCTGCGTCTGAACGTATGCCGCGTCCTGGTCCGCATACTTCGTCTGTTGCCGCCGCGCAACCCTGCCGCTCACCGCTGTCGCCGTGCCGGCGACCACAGCGGTACGCGCGGCCATGCCGACGAGTCCTGGACCTCTGCGTCTCATCATGGTGCGGTCCTCCTTCTCTCCGTTCGTCTACTCCTTGTTCGCGTTCGCGAACTCGACCGCCGCCTGAACCACCTCGTACGGCACGCGCTCAAGGTCGAGCACTTCGCCACCGGCGTTGAGGATCGCGTCCCTGAGCTTCGTTGCCCAGACGTCCTCCCAGACGAGGAGCGCCGCCGACGAGTTCGGCTCGAGCTCCTCGGCGGCTGCGGCCAGGTCCTCCTCGTTCAACAGACCCAACGTCTCCGGTGTCAGCGCGTCGAGGGCCTTGAACACATCGGAATCGAGGTCGCCCATCTCGGCGGTGACGACGGCGCCGTCCGCGTCTTTCATGACGAACGCGAGGTCGATGATCCGGATCGTTCCGGCGTCCACGAGATCCTGAAGCGCCGGCACGATCTCCCCCTTGAACTGGTTCCCGGGGAACGCCACGATCAGGTATTCGACCGGTCCGATGCTCATGCGTGTCTCCTCCTGTCGACGAGCCGATCCGCGAAGACCGAACTATCTCATGGTTCGCTGGAGGCCGCCCAATCGGGTCACACGGGTCGGCGCGGCCTCTCGGTGTTGCCGCCGGCGGCCACTTGTCGGCGCTCTCCCGTCCCAAGGAACTCGCTGATCGGCTGTTGCGCTACGGATCGGAGCTGGGCCTGGTTGGAGAGCCGTGAGACGATTGCAGGTCGTGAGCACGGAGCGGCACCCGCGGATCCTGGCGGTCGGCGAAGAGGCTCGCGTCACTCCGATCGAGCTCTTCTTCGACCTCGTCTTCGTGTTCGCGATCACCCAGGTGACGTCGCTCATGTCCCACGACCTCCCCTCCTCGCGGGGGATCGTCCGCGGCCTCCTCGTCCTGTCTCTGCTGTGGTGGTGCTGGGTCGCCTACGCCTGGCTCGGCAACGTCGTTCGGCCGGACGAAGGTGTCGGGCGCGTGGCGATGTTCGGCGCGATGGCGGCCATGTTCATCGTCGCGCTCACGGTCCCCGAGGCATTCGTCGACCTCGAGGGAGGACTGAGCGGCCCGGTCGTGATCGCGCTCGCGTACCTCGTGTTGCGTGTCCTGCATCTGGTCATCCTCTGGCTCGCGGCCGGCGAGAACCACGACGATGCGCTGCGACGGCAGCTGATCCGGTGGGTGCCTTCGGTGGTCGGCGGCACCGCCCTCCTGCTCGTGGCCTCGCAGCTCCACGGGACGGCGCAAACGCTGGCCTGGGCGGCGGCACTGGTGGCCGACTACCTCGGCACGATCCTCGCAGGTGCCTCCGGGTGGCGGTTGAACTCCGCCGCCCACTTCGCCGAGCGGCACGGACTGATCGTGATCATCGCGCTCGGCGAATCGATCGTGGCGATCGGCCTTGGCGTGGTGGACGTGCCGATCTCCGGGCGGATCGTCGCCGCGTCGGTGCTCGGGCTGACGCTCGCCGGCGCGATCTGGTGGGCGTACTTCGACGTCGTGTCCCTGATCGCCGAGCGAACCCTGCGGCGGCTCCGCGGGGAAGCGCGGGCCCGCCTCGCCCGGGACGCGTATTCCTACCTCCACCTGCCGATGATCGCCGGCATCGTGCTGATGGCGCTCGGACTCGAGGAGGTCCTTGTGGGAGTGGTCGGCGCTGGCGATCACACGACCGGGGACCCGCTCGCAACGCTGCCGCTCGTCGCGATGTATTCGGGCGTCGCGCTGTTCCTGCTGGCGCACGTGGCGTTCACGTTCCGCGTCGAGCGCTTGGTCAAGGTCAGGCGCGTGATCGCGGCCGCCCTGATGCTGGCGCTGATCCCGGTGGGTCTCGAGCTTCCCGCACTCGGCGCGCTCGCGCTACTGGTCGCGGCGATGGTGCTGCTCATCGTCGTGGAGACGATCCGGTTCGCCGAGGCGCGCGAACGGATCCGTCACGAGGAGGACTGAGAGCGAGCGGCTGATCCTGCTGAGCAGGTCGGCGAGGGCTACGATTCGCCGCATGCCCGATCGCGACGACGACCTGCTCCCCGACGAGCGCAAGGTCGTCCAGGAGCTCGGCCACCTGCCGCTGGATTTCCGCGCGATGTGGGCGGTGTCCAACCTGTTCCGAGCCTCGGCCGCGATCCGCCGGCACATGGAGGCGAAGGTGCTCTCCGCCGACCGGTTGTCGTGGACCTCGTTCGTCGCGATGTGGGTGCTCTGGGTCTGGGGCGAGATGGAGTCGCGCGACCTCGCCGCCGCGATCGGCGTGAGTCGACCCACCTCGAGCGGCGTCGTGACGACGCTCGAGGGCCGCGGCTACGTGCGGCGCTCGAAGACGGCCGAGGACGGCAGGCTGGTGCGTGTCAGGCTCACCCCGGCGGGTCGCCGGAAGATCGAGCGGCTCTTCCCCCGGTTCAACGCCGAGGAGGTCGCGCTGACCACGCATCTCGACCGCGAGCAGCAGGAGGAGTTGGCGGCGCTGCTCCGTTCCATGCTCCGTCGTGTGGGCGACGGCTCCTGACCGGGGTGGAGGAGCGAGGCGACCGACCTACGCGTCGTGTGGAGGACGCTCGATCCGGTCGACGTCACGGAACCCCAGCTTCCGGTACAGGCTCACCGCGGGCTCGTTCTCCTCGGTGACGAAGAGGTCCAGCTCCGGGTACCCGGCCGCTACGAGTGCGTTCGCTGCTGCTCGTCGAGAAGGAACGTGCCGACGCCTCGGCGCTTCGCACTCGGATGCACGACGAGGTAGGCGAGCAACGGCCGGGACTCCCACAGACAGATCAGGCTCGCGCCCACGGTGCGTTCGTCGTCGTGCGCGACGAACGACGAGTCGTACATGAACGGGCCGTATGCGCCCTCGAGGACCTGTTCGACTTCGGCATCGGCGTCCTCCCGGGATTCGCCCTCGTCGTCCACCGTCCCTCGGTAGGCCGCGAGCAGGAGCTCGCCGAGCGCCGGCGCGTCCGTCGGCTCGATCGCCCGAGGGTGCCACGGACCGAGAACCTCGCGTTCCTCGAGCGCGGCCCGCATCCGCAGCCGCGGATATCGGGTCATCGCGTTCGGGGAGCGCCGGTCACGCGAGGGTCACGCGGACCGGCATGTGCTTGATGCCGTTCACGAAGTTCGAGCGCATCCGCTCGACCGGCCCCGTGAGCTCGATCGACCGGAGGCGCGGGAGCAGCTCCTGGAACAGGACCTTGGTCTCGAGCTTGGCGAGGTGCGCGCCGAGGCAGAAGTGCGGACCTCCCGGCCCGAACGTCACGTGCTCGCCCGCCCCGCGGCGTGAGACGTCGAACCGGTAGGGGTCCTCGAACTGCAGCTCGTCGCGGTTGGCGCTGATGTACCAGGTGACGACCTTGTCGCCCTCGCGGATCTGCCTGTCCGCGAAGCTCGACGTCGCGGGCCGCCGTCCTTCGGAAGTGCATCACGGGGCTCGCCCAGCGCAGGATCTCCTCGACCGCGTGCGGGATCAACCCCGGGTCGTCCTGGAGCATCCGCATCTGGTCGGGGTGCTCCATGAGCGCGAGCATGCCGTGGCTGATCGTGTGCCGCGTGGTCTCGTTGCCCGCGATCATCAGCAGCCCGAAGTAGTTGTCGAACTCGCGCTCGGTCAGCGTCCCTTCGCGCTGCGCGACGCTGAGCGCGTTGATCACGTCGTCCTGCGGCTCGTCGAGCCGCTCGTCGCGCTGGCGGTGCGCGTACTCGAACATCTCGAGCGCGATCGGCGAGCGGAACGGCAGGTTCCGGAACTCCTCGGTGTCGACCTTGTCGACGACCGCGTCGGTGAACTCCGGGTCCTGGTTCCCGATCATCGCGTCGCCCCAGCGGATCAGCATCGGGGCGTCGTCCTGCGGGACCGTGAAGATCGCGCAGAGGAACCGGATCGGGAGCTCCTTGGCGACCTCGAGCGTGAAATCGAACTCCTCCTTCTCGAGCGCCCGGTCGAGGACGGTGCGGGCGACGTCGCGGATGAAGTCCTCGTACGCGCCGACGCCGCGAGCGCTGAACCGCTTGTTGCAGATGTTGCGCAGCTCGCGATGGCGCGGCGGGTCGGTCTCGAGCATGGACTTGCGGATCTTGAGCTGGTCGTCGTCGAGCTCCTCGAGCGACACCGCGCCCTTCTCCGACGAGTACGTCTGCCAGTCCATGTGCACGGTGACCAGGTCGTCGTACCGGGTGACCGCCCAGAACCCGTGGTTGGGCGCCGCCTCCGGATGCCAGATGACCGGCGCCTCCTGACGCAGCTCGTCGAACCATTCGAACGGCACCCGCTCGACGTAGCTGTCCGGGTTGACCAGGTCCATCCTGGACAGGTCGATCTCGGTCGCGACGCTCACTCGGCTCCTCTCAGAAGAACGGGAGGTAGTACTCGGTCTCCCACGGGCGTGACCTCGGTCGTCGCCGTGTCGCCGACGGTCTTCGCGTACCGCTCCCACTCGGCCCGCTTCAGCTTGACGAAGCTCTCGATCACCCACGGTCCGAGCGCCTGGCACAGCTCCTCGTCGGCCTCGAGCGCCTCGAGCGCGGCCTCGAGCGTCGGCGGGACGCGCCGATCGGTGTTCGGCTCCTCGCCGGGCGTCTGCGGCTCGGGCGGCGCCATCTGGTGTTCGACGCCGAACCGCGCGGCGTGCAGGAACGCCGCGGCGACCAGGTACGCGTTGGCGGCGCCGTCGGACATCCGGTGCTCGATGCGGGTCCCCTCGCCGCGGGCCGGCGGGACGCGGACGCACACGGTCCGGTCGTCGTGGCCCCAGTTGGCCCAGTAGCCGTTCAGCATGTCGGGCTGGAGGCGCTTGTAGGCGTTCGTGTGCGGGGCGGCGATCGCCGACATGCCCTCGTGGTGCGCGAGCAGCCCGGCGATGCACTGCTTGGCGATCGGCGCGATCCCGTCCGGCGCGTTCGGCTCGTGGAACGCGTTCGAGCCGTCCTCGCGGCGGAGCGAGAAGTTCAGGTGGAGCCCGCTCCCGCCTCGGTCGTTGAACGGGCGACCGAGGAACGTCGCGAGCTTGCCGTTCTTCGCCGCGATCTCCTTGACGAGCAGTCGGAACAGGAAGCACTCGTCGGCGGCCGGGATCGCTTCCTTGTAGCGGATATTGACCTCGTACGCGGCCGCGTCGAACTCGCTGCTCCAGCTCTCGACGGGGAAGCCGGACCTCAGAGCGGCCGTCACCATCGCGTCGATCGTCCCGTCGGGGTCGACGGCCGCGCCGGTGCCGTACACGCGGTGCGACGGGAGGTCGGCCGCCTTCCATCCACCTTCGTCTCCGGGCTCGAGCAGGTAGAACTCGGACTCGAACGCGAACATCGGCTCGAGGCCCATCGCCTGCCACGGCTCGATGGCCTTGCGAAGGACCTGCCTCGGATCGACCTCGATCGGCTCGCCCTGGCGGTGCACGTCGGCGATCCCGACGATCGTGTCGTCCTCCCATCCGGGCCGGAGCGTGTCGCGGTCGATGAACGCCTCGACGTCCGGCAGGCCGATGTCGAACTGCTGGTTCGATACGTCGAGGATCTCCCTGTCGGTCGTGAGCGGGTACACGCCGATGCAGAACGCCGAGTGCCCCGAGTCGGCCACGTCGCCGAACAGGTACTTGCCGCGCTCGACCCCCAGCAGGTCCGAGTACAGCAGGCGGAGCCGCTTGCCCTTGATGTCCATCGCCTCTCCTCGAACGGGACCTATCGGTCGGGGGCTAGCGCTCGCCCATCCGGGCTCGCTCCTTGAGCCCCCGAACCCCGCGCCGAGGATAGTCCAGGCGCCCGCGGATCGCGCCCCGGTCAGCTCGGAGCGATGAGACGCGGGATCAGCGTCGTGACCGAGCCCTCGGCGTCCAGGTTCCGCGTATACGCGTAGACGGCGCCTGCCTCGTCGGCCGCGGGACCGACGTTGACGAGCAACCCGGTGGTCGGTCCCTGGCCCGCGCGCCAGACGTCGTCGTCCCAGGTACCCGACCCGCGAACGGTGACCGCGACGTAGTCGCCCGGCTCGACCCATCCGTGATCGAGTTCGTCATCCGCCTCGACCGTGACGTTCGAGACGTTCAGGACGAGCTCGGCCAGGTCGTTGCCTCGGCCCAGCCCGATCACGATCATCTCGCCGAGCATCCGCAAGAACGGCTCGTCCTGCGTGTCGGCCGCCCACAGCTCCGGAGGACGCTCGACCTGCATGAACGCGTGCGCGCGCAGCAGCGCTCCGAGCTCCACTAGCCCTTCTTCGGCGCGCGGATCCCGCGGAACTCCCAGTCTCCGCCGAATGCGGTCGAGATCACCTCTTCCGACTCGCTCGGCTGGGCGCCCACGTCGTCGCGGATCGGAACGTCGCCCTCGACGATCGTGTTCCGGAGCGTCCCGAGCCCCTCGACCTCGACCTCGACCACGTCGCCGGGTTCGACCGGGCGGGAGTTGGCCGGCGTGCCCGACAGGATCACGTCGCCCGGCTCGAGCGTGATCGTGCGCGCGATGTCGGCGACGAGGTAGTGCATGTCCCACTCCATCTCGTCGGTGGAGCCGTCCTGCGCCACCTCGCCGTTGACGAGCGTTCGGATCCGCTTGCCGTGGAAGTCCCAGTCGTCGACGAGCCCGGGTCCGAGCGGGCACAGTGTGTCCGAGCCCTTCACGCGGAGCATCGAGCCCGCGTCGGTGTCGCGGAAGTCGTGCAGCCCGTAGTCGTTCGCGACCGTGTAGCCGGCGATGAACGCGGCGGCCTCGTCCGGCGCGACGTTCCGGCACGTCGCGGCCGATCACGATCGCGATCTCGCCCTCGTAGTTGAGGTATCGGCACCGCGGCGGACGCACGACGTCGCCGCCGTGGGCGTTCAGCGCGCTGACCGGCTTGTGGAAGTACGTGGGGGCCGGCGGGAGCGTGGCGAGGAACTCCTTGACCCGGCTCTCGTAGTTCAGGTGCACGCAGACGATCTTCGTCGGCTCGCACGGCGCCAGATGGACGGCGTCACTCGCCGCGACGCGCCGTCCGTCGGCCGCGACGAGCTCCTCGCCGTGGCGCGTGACGTCGGTCGGAACGCCGTCGAGCAGGATCCTTCGCGTCTCCACATGCTCCTCCGGTCCGTCGAGAGCCGAACGGTAGTATCTCGCCGTGGCCGAGCTGAAGGGGTTCATGCCGCCGCGGACGCCGGAAGGCCGGTCGTCCGTCGTCCCCGGCCCGCCGTGGCACTACTCGGGCGACCTGCTCACGATCGAGTACCGAGCCGCCACCGGTGCCGTCGCGAGATGGCTGCCGGACCCGCTCGAGCCGGCCGACGAGGATCCCGACGCCGTCGCGGTGATCTTCGCGGACTGGCAGTCCTGTTCGGACTCGTTCGAGGAGCTGACCGACCCCGTGCGCTCCCAGTACAAGGAGGCGTTCGTCGTCGTGCGCTGCCGCTACCAGGGCGAGCTCTACTCGCGCTGTCTCCTGATCTGGGTGGACAAGGACTTCGCGATGGTCCGCGGCTGGCACCAGGGGTACCCGAAGAAGCTCGGGTCGATCTGGATGACGCGACCGGTCGCCTTCGGCAAGGCGGGCCCGCGGCTCGAGCCCGGAGGGCGGTTCGGGGCCAGCGTGGCCGTGCACGACCGCCGGATCGTCGACGCGACCTTCACGATCACGGGCCGTTCGGACTCGAACGGGTTCGTGAACGCCTTGCCCATGCTCCACAGCCGGTACTTCCCGTCGATCGAGGAGGGGAGCCCGCCCTCGATGGACGAGCTCGTCACGATGAAGAGCTACGACTGGGAGGGCTCGCAGGCCTGGACGGGCGACGCCGAGATCGCGTTCGGCCCCTCGCCGGTCGAGGAGCTCGAGAGCCTGGCGCCCGTCGAGACGATCGCCGGCTACTGGCGGAGCGTCGGCGTCACCTGGGGCATCGGCACGAGACTCGCCTGACCAAGATGGCGCGTGCGATCCGTACGATCGACCGTTCCACCGCGCGCCGCCTCGCGATCACCGCCCAGCGCCTCGCCGGCACGCCACCCCGCTCGAGCCCGGCCGCGGTGCTCGGCGTCATCCGCTCGGTCCGGTGCGTGCAGCTCGATCCGATCTCGGTCGTCGCCCGGAGTCCGCTGCTGGTCCTCCGGAGCCGGGTGAATCGGTTCGACCCGAAGCATCTCGACCGGCTGCTATGGCGGGACCACTCGGTCTTCGAGTACTGGGCGCACGCCGCCTCGATCGTGCTCACCGAGGACCTCCCGATCCACGCGTGGTACATGAAGCAATACCTCCGCGACGAGAGATATGGGCCTCGGCGACGCGAGTGGATGGCCGCGAACGCGACGTTGAAGCGCTCGGTACTGGCTCGCATCCGCCGGGAGGGACCGGTGCCCGCGCGCCGGCTCTCCGGAACGCCGGCGAGCGAGTCGTGGCGTTCGTCCGGCTGGACGAACGAGCGCAACGTCGATCGGATGCTCGGGTCCCTGTGGGCCTCAGGGCGCGATCATGGTGGCGGGACGTGAAGGGATCCAGAAGCTCTGGGACCTGACCGAACGCGTCCTGCCGGCGGACGCTCCGAGGGAGCGGTTGTCCGACCTGGAGGTGACCCGTCGCGCGGTCGAGCGGTCGCTCCAGGGACTGGGGATCGGAACGCCCCGGCACATCACGTCGCACTTCACGCGCGACCGGTACCCGGAGTTGAAGCGAACGATCGCGGAGTTCGAGCGCACTGGCCTGATCGAGCGCGTCGTGATCGAGCAGGACGGAACGCCGATGCCGGGCGCCTGGTACGTCCACCGGAGCGACCTTCCGCTGCTCGAGCGGATCGAACGCGGGCGGTGGGAATCTCGGACCACGATGCTCTCCCCGTTCGACAACCTGATCCACGATCGCTCCCGCACGCAGGTGCTCTTCGACCTCGACTACCGGATGGAGATCTACGTCCCGAAGGCCAAGCGGCGCTACGGGTACTACGCGATGCCGGTGCTCGACGGCGACCGGTTCGTCGCGCGAGTGGACCCTGCGATGGACCGCGCGAACGACCGGTTGGTCGTGCGGGCCGTGCACCCGGAGCCCGGTGTGCGGGTCACCCGCGGAACGGGACGGCCCGTCGCCGAGGCGATCACGGACCTCGCGTCGTGGCTGGACGTGACCGAGATCGAGCTCGACGGCTCGGTGCCGGCGGCCTGGCGGACCGCGCTGGGCTGAGTTCGCGGTGCGGTAGCCTGCGGCGCGTGAGGCTCGTCCGCTTCCGGTTCGGCGAACGGATCGCGACCGGCGCGTCCGATTTCGAGTCGGACACGATCCGGGTCCTGCAGGGCACGTTCTTCGAGGATCCGCTGCCGACCGGCGAGGAAGTGGCGTTCGACGACGTCCGGCTGCTCGCGCCGGTGTTGCCGTCCAAGGTGGTGTGCGTCGGCAAGAACTACGCCGCCCACGCGGCCGAGTTCGGGATGGAGGTCCCCGACGAGCCGCTCGTGTTCCTCAAGCCGTCGACGGCGGTGATCGGCCCGAAGGATCCGATCCGGCTGCTCCCGGTCAGCAAGCGGGTGGACTACGAGGGTGAGCTCGCGGTGGTGATCGGCCGGATCGCGAAGGACGTTCGGACCGAGGACGCCTTCCGGTACATCCTCGGCTACACGTGCGCGAACGACGTGACGCTCCGGGACCTGCAGAAGACCGACGAGCAGTGGGCGCGGGCCAAGGGATTCGACGGCTCGTGCCCGCTCGGGCCGTGGATCGAGACCGACCTCGATCCGACCGACGTCCGCGTCGAGACGCGCCTGAACGGTGAGGTCCGGCAGGCGGGGCAGACGGCCGATCTCGCGTACGGCGTCGCGACCCTCATCGAGTACATCACGTCGTTCATGACGCTGCTCCCGGGCGACGCGATCCTGACCGGGACGCCCGAAGGCGTCGGTCGCTTGAGCCCCGGCGACACCGTCGAGGTCGAGGTCGACGGCGTCGGGACGCTCTCGAACCCCGTCGAGGCGGCTTCGTGACGGTCAGGTGCCGGTTCGCGCCGGCCCCGTCCGGGTCGATCCACGTCGGCAACGTGCGGACGGGGCTGTTCTCGTGGGCGTTCGCGCGGCATCACGGCGGCGCCTTCGTCCTTCGGATCGAAGACACCGATGCCTCCCGCGTCACCGAGGAGGCCTTCCACGGCGTGATGGACTCGCTCCGGTGGCTCGGGATCGATTGGGACGAGGGACCCGACGTCGGTGGCCCGCACGAGCCGTACCGCCAGTCGCAGCGGATGGAGATCTACCGCGAGGCGGCCGAACGCCTCGTCTCGGAAGGTCACGCCTACCGGTGCTACTGCACCGAGGCGGAGCTCGAGGAGCGTCGCGCGGCCGCGCTCGCCCGCGGCGACCCGCCCGGCTACGACGGCAAATGCCGGTCGCCCGAGGTGCGCGAGGCGTTCGAGGCGGAGGGACGGCCGGCGGCGATCCGGTTCGAGATGCCCGAACGCGAGCACCTCGTGCACGACCTCGTGAAGGGCGACGTCCGATGGGCGCCGGGGCACCTGCGGGACTTCGTGCTGATGCGCTCGGACGGCACGCCGGTGTTCCTCCTCGCCGTGGCGGTCGACGATCTGCGGATGGGCATCACCCACGTGATCCGCGGCGACGACCTGCTCGCGAGCGCGCCCGCGCAACGCCGCCGTGATCGAGGCGCTCGGCGGCACGCCGCCCGCGTACGCGCACGTCCCGCAGGTCAACGGCCCCGACGGCAAGCCGCTGTCCAAGCGGCACGGTTCGACGAGCGTCGAGGCGTTCCGCGAGCACGGGATCCTGCCGGAGGCGCTGATGAACTACCTCGCGCTGCTCGGCTGGTCCAAGGACGCCGAGACGACGTTCCTGTCGAAGCAGGAGCTCGTCGACGCGTTCGACATCGCGCGCGTGTCGCACAACCCGGCACGGTTCGACACCGAGAAGCTCGAGTGGATGAACAACCACTACATCCAGTCGCTCGAGGACGACGACCTCGCCGCGCGATGCTTGCACTTCCTCTCGGTCGCCGGGCTCTCGCCCGATCTCGCCGCTGCTGCGGCGAGCGATGCCGATCGTGAAGGAGCGCATGAAGACGCTGGCCGAATCGGTCGAGCTGCTCCGGTTCCTGTTCACCGACGACGTCGTTCCGGACGCCAAGGCCGCCGACGTGATCTCGAACGCCCCGCCCGGCTATCTGGTGACGGTCGCCGACGCGTTCACGGGACTCGCCCCGTGGGAGACCGAGGCGATCAAGGAGACGCTCGACGCGTGCGCGTCTGCCGCAGGCACTCAACCGGACCAAGGGCTTCCAGCCCGTCCGGGCCGCGGTGACCGGGTCGACGATCTCGCCGCCGTTGCCCGAATCCCTCGAGCTCCTCGGCCGCGAGCGCACCGTCGAACGCCTCCGCGCGGCCGCATGAGGCGCGCGGTCGCCGTCCTGGTCGCGGCGCTCCTGATCACGGGGTCGCGAGGGACGCGCCGGCGGGGGAGCCGCCCGCTCCGCGCGACGTCAAGCCCGAGATCGAGTGGAAGCGGATCCCGTTCGGCGCCAAGCGGAAGCGACAGATGGCCGCGTACTCCCGGCGGCACTACGGCGCAGCGCACCTACCGTCTCCGGCATCCACACGTGATCGTCGAGCACTACACCAGCGGCACGTCGTTCGACTCGGCCTGGAACCACTTCGCCGCCAACGGTTCGCACCTGGGGGAGAAGCCCGGCGTGTGCGCGCACTTCCTGATCGACACCGATGGCGTCATCTACCAGCTCGTGTACCCCGGGATCCGGTGTCGCCACGCGATCGGGATGAACTGGACCGCGTTCGGCATCGAGCACGTCGGAACGAGCGCCGGGCGGGTGCTGCGCAACGACAGGATGATGCGCTCATCGCTCCGTCTCACGGTGTGGCTGATGGCTCGCTACGACATCTCGTGGGGCAACGTGATCGGTCACGCCGAGATCCTCCAGAGCCCGTTCCACCGGGAGCGATACGAGTCGTGGCGGTGCCGAACGCACGCGGACTTCGACCGCGACGAGATGCGCAGGTACCGGCGGCGGTTGAAGCGAACGGCGATGAACCTGGGCGTCCCCATCGGAGCCGGGCCCCGCTGGGTCGAGTCCGGCTGCTAGGCGTCCGCGAGCGCTTGCCGGAGCGACGCCGCGGCATCCTCGGGCGCGATCGTGTTGATGGACATCGCCGACCCGATCTCGAACCCCGCCATCGTCGAGATGCGAGGGATGAGCTTCAGGTGCCAGTGGAACACCTCGGCCGCGTGCTCCGTCGGTGGGCGCCGAGTACATCACCAGGTTGAAGTCGGGATCGCCGCAGACTGTCGCGGACGGCTCGCAGCGTCCGGATCAGGATGCCGGCCAGGTCCTCGATCCGTTCGTCCGGCATCACGCCGAACGACCCCTGGTGGAACGTCGGCACGATCCACGTCTCGAACGGTGACTGCGCCGCCCACGGCTCGAACGCGACGAACCCGCCGTGCTCGTCCACCAGGCGGAGCTCGGCCCGTCGTTCGGCGGCGATCACGTCGTCGTACACGCACAGCGCCGTGCTCGTCGTAGTAGCGGGTCGCGACGTCCAGGCGTCGCTGCAGGCGAGGCAGGAAGACCGGCGTGGCGACGATCTGCGAATGCGGGATGGGTGAGCGAGGTCCCGGCCAGGGCGCCGAAGTTCTTGAACACGACCACGGCGCGAACGTCCGGCCGCGCGATCAGGTCCCGGTAGCGCTCGCGCCACATCCAGACGACCCGGGCGACCTGTTCGCGCTCGAGCTCGTCCATCCGACCGTCGTGGCGGGGGGTCTCGATCACGACCTCGTGGCTGCCGACGCCCGGCATCTCGCGGAACATCGGCTCTCCGGTCCGAGGCGTGGCGCCGTCGCCCGAGAGCGCGGCGTACATGTTGGGCACGACCCGGACCTGCCAGGTCGGCCCGGCCGGCTCTCGCGTGATCTCGGGCGGCGTCTGGTCCTCGTTGCCGGGACAGAACGGACAGGTGGGATCGTGTTCGGGCAGGGCGGGGCGCGGAACGACGACCGGCTCGTGCGGACGATCTCTCCGGCGGGTCGCGAGGATCGCCCACTGCCGGGTGGTCGGGTCCTGTCGGAGCGTGGACATGGCGGTGGAGGGTATCGAACGCGTCAGCGCGAGCGCTTGGGCGACAGGACCCGCCCCAGCAGCCCGACGAGGACCGAGAGCACGACGACGAAGGTCGCGACGGTCAAGACGAGGAGCGCGAGCAGCACGCCTTCGTTCGCGGTGGCCGAGGAGAACGTGGTGCCCTTGGTCGCTGCGTAGATGGTGGCTACCACGTAGAACGCCACGGGGATGACGAACGGCAACGCGACGAACGCGGCCGTCACGATCAGGCCGATGCTCAGGCCGACGAACCTGGATGCGGGCGGCCCAGCAGGCCCTGTCGGCTGCTCGCCCTCGACCGCTCGTGGGTCCATCAGCGAATCCTACTCACGGCCCCGGCCGCATCGACTAGGCCGGGAGTCTGATCTCGACGACGCCGTCGACCACGCGCGTCTCGTAGGCCGGCTCGGGCTCGGTCGCGGGCCCCTGCATGACCCTCCCGTCGGCCAAGCTGAACGTGCTGCCGTGGAGCGGGCATCGCACCGTCCGAAGCGAACCGCTGAACTTGACGGGTCCTCGATGCAGCGGAGTTCCCTGATGCGTGCAGCGGTTGCCGATCGCGAACAGCTCGTCGCCGTTCCGAACGACGAGGACCTCCGCGTCGCCGACCTTGACTTGGATCGGTCGTCGATCGGGAAGATCGCCCATGCTGACGGCCGAGATCCAGCCCTCATCCTGCATCCGAGGCCTCCAGTCTCCACGAACAACTCGAGAGCCCCGGCGCGACCTGCGCCGAGGGAGGTTGCTCTATCCTGACCGTGCCCGTGCCGCGCTGCATCGTATCGCCGGAACCGTGCGGACGGGATCGAGGGGGCGGTGACGGTGCCGGAGGGCGCTGAGGCAGCAGCAACCACGAGCGGTGTCGCCCCTCCGAAGACGAAGCGGGCGCTGCATCGCCGGCCCTCCGGCGATCCGCCGCCGCTGCCGAGGCCGGCGTGGTGGCCGCGGTATGTGGTGCTGCTGATCGTCACGATCGTGGCCGGCATCCTCATCGGTCTGTGGTACGAGGCGTCACCCCCCGACTCCGGTGTGATGCGATGGCTCGCCGATCGGCGGACCGACCTGCTCACCGACATCGCCAAGTTCTTCTCGCGGCTCGCCACGACAGCCTGCGATCCTCGTCCTGCGGATCGCGTTGCTCGTGATCCTCGTCGTGTACAAGCGGTGGCGTCACCTCGCCGTCGCGCTCATCGGCTTCGCGCTGATGGATCTGCTGGTTCTGCGACTCTCCGTCGAGCTGCCCGTTCCCGAGGACGTCCTGGTTGCGCCCGGAAGCGGCGTCTACCACTTCCCGGCGTTCGGGATCGCGTCGCTCTCGATCACGTTGTGGGCGATGGTGGTCACGCTCGCGCCGGCGGGCAAGTCGCGGGACGCCGCGTCGGTCGCCGCGATCGTCCTGGGCGTCCTCGTGGTCCTCGCCCGCGCGTACCTCGGCACGACGTACCCGATCGCGGGCCTGTACTCGCTCCTGCTCGGGTCCTGCATCGCGGCGACGCTGCTCGGCTGGCTCGCGCCGGAGGAGTCGTTCCCCGTCACCTATCGCCGCGGCGGCAAGTCGGCGCACCTCGACCTCGAGGGTGCCCGGACCGAGGCGGTCATCCGGGCGATGCGCGACCAGTTGGGGATCGAGGTCACGTCGCTGAAGTCGTTCGGCGAGGAGGGGTCGGGAGGGTCGACGCCGCTGCTGATGACGACCGCCGACGGCACACGGTTGTTCGGCAAGATCCTCGCGACCAGTCACGTTCGAGCCGATCGCTGGTACCGGATCGGGAGGACGGCACTGTACGGGCGACTCGAGGACGAGACGTCGTTCTCGTCCGTCCGACGGTTGATCGCGTACGAGGACTACGCGCTGCGGCTGCTCGACGACCAGGGGTTCCGGGTCGCCCACTCGTTCGGCATCGTCGAGCTCACGCCGAACCGCGAGTACCTGCTCGTCACCGAGTTCTTCGAGGGGGCGGAGACGCTCGGTCATGCGGAGGTGACCGACGAGGTGATCGACGGGGGCCTCGAGCTCGTGCGCCGCCTCTGGGACTCGGGTCTGGCACACCGGGACGTGAAGCCCGCCAACCTGCTCGTCGTCGAGCGGCGCGCTCCAGGTGATCGACGTCTCCGGGCTCCAGGTCCGCCCTTCGCCGTGGCGCGAGGCCGTGGACCTCGCGAACATGATGCTCGTGCTCGCGCTCAAGTCGGATCCCGACCGCGTCTACCAACGCGCGCTCGCGTACTTCACGCCCGACGAGATCGCGGAAGCGTTCGCGGCCGCGCAGGGGATGGCGATCCCGACCGAGCTGCAGCAGTACCTCAAGGAGGACGAACGCGACCTGATCGGGCGGTTCAAGGAGCTGGCACCCGCCGCGGCAGAAGATCTCGATCCAGCGCTGGAGCTTCCGCCGCATCGCGCTGATCGCCGGGCTGATGCTCGGTGCAGTCCTCATCGCGATCTGGGCGGTCGACGACCTGCTCGACGTGCTCGCCTGACGGATCCGAGGAGCTCGTCCGCGTAGGTGAAGCACCCCATTGCGCAACTCGATATGTGTGCGATAGGCAAGGTTGTGGGGAATGCGTCCCCAAGAGGAGGTGCGGTCGAGGACCTGTTCGTCGACTTCTACGCGGACCGTGGGCTCGCTTCCGAGCCGACGCCCTTCGACGGACGTTCCGACTACGGACCGTTCATCGCCGTAGGGGTGGACATCCCCGCTGGTGGGCTGTTCACCGGGGCCGAGGGCGTCAAGACCCTCCAGCAGCGCGACGTCTACGGCGGTATCGCGGGCAATCAGTTCGACCCGTGCTACCACGAGGTCTGCGACACGTTCTCCAACGTGAGCCTCGAGGTCCTGGATCTGAACTCCGACGCCGTCGCGTTCGCCACACTGACGTACGCGATGGACACGAGTTCGGTCACCGGTCCCTAGGTCAGGCGTACTTCGGCTGTTGGGGCGGAGACCGCCGCCCCACCGTCAGCCGTCCGCCGATGAAGCCGGCGAACGGTGCGATCGATCCGATCGTGCCGTGATGAGTGACGAGACGGTCGAGGTCATCCGGACGTGGCCGCCCCTCCGAATACCACGTGACAGAGGACCAGCGATCCAGGGGGTGAGCAGGATGCCCGCACGGCACCCCGACCCGAAGTTCGTCCCTGCCGAGGAGGCATCACTTCGCGGCGCGAGCTCCGATCCATCTCGACGGATGCGGCAGCCCATGAGCCGACGGCGGTTCCTCTCGCGAGCGGGGACGGTGGCCGCCGGGACCGCAGGCCTTGGCCTCGTGGGTACGCCCACCGCCGCGCGTGCGAAGAAACCTCCGTTCCCCCCAGCCTCCGAGTTCCCGGCCGACGTTCCGACAGCGTGGTTCGATCTGGCGTTGGCCCTGGTCAAGGAGACGGCCGGCTTCAGCCCGCCCGTCGCCTCCCGGGCGTTCTGCTTCGCGAGCGTGGCCCTCTACGAGGCCGTCGTGCCGGGCTTGCCCGATCACCGCTCGCTCGCCGGACGACTGAACGCGCTCGGATCGGTCCCCGGTTCGAAGAGCCGTTCGTTCCACTGGCCGAGCGTCGCGAACAGCGCCCTTGCGTCCATGCTGCGCAACCTGTTCCCGACCGCCTCCGAGGCGAACCTGGACCGCGTCGATGTGCTGGAGTCGCTGTTCGCCACGCGGTTCGGAACGCAGCTCCCGCCCGGCATCCGGCGACGGTCGGTCGAACGGGGCTCCGACGTGGCTGCAGCCGTCTTCGCCTGGTCGCTGAACGACGGCGGCCACGAGGGCTATCTCCGGAACTTCCCACCCGACTATGTCCCGCCCGCCGGGCCCGGACTGTGGTTTCCGACACCGCCCGGATCCCAGCGTGCCCTGCAGCCCTCCTGGGGCGCGAACCGAACCTGCGTGCTTCCTTCGGGCGAGGCCTGCGCGCCCCCCAACCCGACGCTCTACTCCGAGGATCCCGGATCGCCGTTCTATGCAGAGGCGTTCGAGGTCTTCGAAACCGTCAACGACCTCACGCCCGAGCAGCGCACCATCGCCCTGTACTGGTCCGACGATCCGGGAGCGACCTCGACGCCCCCGGGGCACTCGGTGTCCATGACGACGCAGGTGCTGAACCAGATCGACGCGGGCCTCGACGTCGCGGCGGAAGCGTACGCGCGGACCGGGCTCGCGGTCGGCGACGCGTTCATCGCGTGCTGGAACACGAAGTACCGGGACAACCTGATCCGGCCGATCAGTTACATCCGGGACGTGATCGACCCCGGCTGGGACACCGTGCTCACGACGCCACCCTTCCCCGAATACACGTCCGGACACTCGGTGCAGTCGGGGGCCTGGGCGCAGGTGATGACCGACATGCTCGGAACGGTCGCGTTCACGGACCGGACGCACGAGGACCGCGGGTTCGCCCCTCGGTCGTTCGGATCGTTCTTCGAAGCGGCGAACGAGGCGGCGATCTCCCGCCTGTACGGCGGGATCCACTTCCGCCCCGCGATCGAGCTCGGGGTCGCGCAGGGGGCGTGCGTGGGCCGGGCCGTGGACTCGCTGTTCCCGGGCTGAGGCCTGAACAGGCGTCGCACCCGTCGCCACTCGTTTGCGCTGCCCTCTGCTCGCGACCTTGCTTCCGATGGCGCACGGTCAGTACCGTTCCGCCGTGGCCGGACGGCATTACGACGACATCGACCCCAACGTGCTCAGAGCGCTCCCGAACCCGGGCGGCGCCATGGAACTCAAGCATAAGGCGCCGGAGGTGACGTTCCTCGGAGCTCGTGATCAGCCGGACTTCGGCACTCTGTACGTGACGTTCTACCCAGGCGAGAGGGTCATCGAGCTCAGATCGCTCAAGGAGTACCTGTACCAATGGCGTGATACGACGGTCTCGTACGAGCGTTTCCTCGATGTCGTGTACGACCATCTTATGAGCGTCTATGAACCCGTACGGCTGCGGTTGGTGTTCGAGACGCGCCCTCGTGGCGGTATATCGAGCAAGCTCACGATCGACTCCGACTGGTCGATCCGAGGCGGAAAGGAGCTATTCCGAGATTGGGGTCTCCCGGACGACACCTGGTAGATCGCCGGTCGAGCGCGGTTGGCACATGAGGTACGGCTGGCGGCGTCTATGTCGCATCGGGGCGCGGCGCCCCGGTAGGGGTTGAGTCGTCGTCTGGAGATCGGCGAGGAGGAGGGATCTTCTCATGGCGAGCGAGCGCTTCTTGAATGCGTACCACAACGCAAGCACCGCGCCGAGCCCGGACACACCGGCAGACCTGGCGAGCTTCATGCTGACCGCGGACCCGGTCCTCGTCGAGGCGGCGGAGCTCGCGCGGGTTCTCGCGCGGGCTCATCAGGGAGCGGCCACGCATCTGATCGGGGAGGGGTGGGCTGACGCCCGCAAGTACTTCTCCCTCTCGGAGAAGTACGCCGCGTGGGCGGAGTACCGAGCGCCAGCCAAGGGATCCGGCATCCACGCTTACGCGCACGAGGTCAAACGGCCGATCCGGCTCACGGACCAGGAGCTGCGCGCTCACCCCCGGTGGCGGAACTTCGGGGAGGAAGTCGATGACCATCCACCGTTGCGAGGGTGGCTGGCGGTACCCCTCATCGGGTCCGACGGCACGAACTACGGGTTCATCCAAGCCTCCGACCGGCTCGAGGGGGATTTCACCGAGCAGGACGAGGCCAACCTGGTGAGGCTGGCGGCCCTCACGTCGACGGCCCTCGATGCGCTTGCACAGCTCCATCTGCCCGACTATCGGCGGAAAATCGCAGGCGGGTCGCCCGGGTGAGGCCCGCCTCCCAAACATACAGCGAGCCACCGTCTGGGTCAGGCGACTCAGTGCGCCGTTCGTGCTCCGAGGAACGAGCGATCGCCGATCCATAGACCCGGAGGCGCTGCGAGCACCACCACGATCGCGTTGAGCCGAGGTGCGTACTTCCCACGCTTCTCTGTGAAGCGAAGGAACGCGTCGTCGACCGGCCGGATCGAGAAGCCGTCGTCCTTCATGTCCTGCAGCACCGTTTCGAACTCGTCGCGCCCGATCGCTCCCTCACGTTCCGTCAGGCGGAAGTAGTAGAAGAGGTCCTCGACCGCATGGACCCCGGTCCCGTACAGGAGCTTCGCGCGCTCGTCCGGCTCGCCGTCGACCGTCGTGATCATCATCGTGGCTGCGTCGAGGACTGAGCCGAGCGCCGTGACCCACGAGGTGTTGTCGTGGGGGGAGCGGAACAGGGCGAGGAGGGGATAGGACATGTGGCTCTCGAGGACGTCGGCCACCCATCGTTCCCACTCGGCGAACAGCTCCGGCAATGACGAGGCGACGCCGGCACTTCCCATCCGGTGGAGGAGCTCGGGTCCCGAAGGAGGCGAGCCAGCTCGCGCGTCGAGCAGGAGCACACCCACCTCGCGCCGGTTGAACGCCTGGTACAGCACGGGGAGGTACGCGATCACGACGGCGAGGAGGCCGAGACCCGTCGCCGCGGCCAGGACGACGATCGCCCGCGTCCACCCCGTGGCCACGACGTCGCCGAACCCGAGTGTGAACAACGACGATCCGCTGAAGTACAGGCTCGTCCCGAACGACCCGTCCCCCCGTTGGACCCCTTCGGCGAACGGAGTGCTCCACAGGAGCAGCGCGTACCCGAGCACGGCAAGGGACGCCCAGCCGACCAGGATCAAGAAGAAGAAGAAGGGTCCGGCGGTCGCCAGGACGCGTTCCCGAGCCTGGACCGTCGCGCGCCGCAGACCCACCCACCTCCAGGGCGGCCAGAGGGCTCGGTACACCCCGCGGCTCAGGCGGAAGCGGCCGCGCGCCGCTCTCGGCATGACAAGCGTCCGGAATACGTCGACCAGCGTCCAAGCCAGCACCAAGATGCCCACTGGGAGCGCGACCCACCGCATCGATGCAGCCTAGCGTCGGTCTGGGCTCGATCCCTGCTTCGGCACGGCGTCGCGCGGGACTAATCGGCCAACCTGCTGAGCCACTAGTGCAGCGGGGCCGCTCCGGGTCACTTAGCGGTGTGTCCTTGGCGGCGAAGCCTGCTGTTGAGGGTCGCCGCCGCGGTCGCGAGGGTCCTCTCCGCGCCGGCACGTCGATTCGAGTCCTCCGCCTGATGCGTTAGGAGATGGAACGCCCCTCGACACCCCCACCGAAGCGCAACCCCCGGGAATCATCAATCCGGAGCGGAGAGTCTGTTTGAAGGAGTGGAGGCGGTTTCACGTGATGGGATAGGAGGGTAGGACCCGGCGAAACGCCGCCCCCTGCCCGATCAACCTCTGGGGCTCGGGAAAGCCCGAAACGCCGCCACTTTGCCATCAACCCGAAGGGCACAGGCGATGCGATAGGGGCGTTTGGGCCTATCCACGAGTGGGTAGTGCCGCCTTTTCGCTGCCAGCGGCCGCCCCGAGCGGCCCGGAAGGAGGGTGCAGGCCATGGCTGCGATGTCACGGCTCTGCGACATCGACCACGTGCGGCCGGCCATTGGGTCGATCCAGGTCATCCGACCGGGTCAACCTCCCGAGACCCTCTACCTGTGCGAGGAGCACCTGGCCGAGCGCCGACGGATGGGATCCGGCCTCGGCTCGGGCTTCGGCGGGCTGGGGATGTTCGACGACTTCTTCTCCCGCTTCTTCTCCGACTCGGCCGCCGGTGCCGGAGCTCGCGGGGGCGGCGCCAGCGGGGCTCCCCAGCGACGCGGCGTCGAGCAGATCGACGTCACCGAGCGCTTCAGCGACGCGACGCGGGAGCTCCTGCAGCGGGCCGCCCAGACGGCCGCGACGTGGGGGAGCCTCGATCTCGACACCGATCACCTCCTGATCGGTGCCCTTGGCGACGAGGTGGTCATGCACCTGCTCGATCAGGCGGGGGCGGATCCGAAGTCGATCGCCGCGGAGATCGAGGACGCGGCCGAGAAGGGTCAGCCGCTCGACGTGGCGCCCTCGCTCGCGCCGGACGCCAAGCGCGCGATCCTCGGGGCGTACGAGGAGGCGATGGAGCTTGGCGCGTCGTACATCGGCCCGGAGCACGTCCTGCTGTCGCTCGCGCGGGACGAGGACGCCGAGGCTGGCGCGACACTTCGGAAGTTCGGCCTTTCGCACACCAAGCTGCGGGGCCTGGTGGTCCGCGGCGTCGATCGCGAGGGACAAGAGAGGGAGCGGAGCACCACCAAGACGGTCGACGAGTACAGCCGTGACCTGACCGAGCTCGCTCGCGAGGGCAAGCTCGACCCGGTGATCGGACGGGCCGACGAGATCGAACAGACCGTCGAGATCCTCTCGCGGCGCACGAAGAACAACCCGGTGCTCATCGGTGATCCTGGCGTCGGTAAGACCGCGATCGTCGAAGGCATCGCACAGAGGATCGTGAACGACGAGGTTCCCGAGACCCTCGCCGGGCGCCGTCTCGTCGCGCTCGACCTGGCGGGGATGATCGCGGGCACGAAGTACCGAGGAGAGTTCGAGGACCGCCTGAAGTCCGTGATCGAAGAGATCCGCGACAACAGCGACCAGATGATCGTCTTCATCGACGAGATGCACACGGTGGTCGGGGCCGGCGCGGCCGAAGGCGCGATGGACGCCTCGAACATGCTGAAGCCCGCGCTCGCGCGGGGCGAGCTCCACGTGATCGGCGCGACGACGATCGACGAGTACCGCAAGAACGTGGAGAAGGACCCGGCGCTCGAGCGCCGCTTCCAGCCGGTGCTGATCCGCGAGCCGACCGTGGACGAGACGATCATGGTCCTGCGGGGCCTGAAGGATCGGTACGAGGCCTTCCACCGGGTGCGGATCCCCGACGAGGCGATCGTCGCGGCCGCCGAGCTCTCCGACCGCTACATCGGCGATCGGTTCCTGCCGGACAAGGCCATCGACCTCATCGACCAGGCCTCGGCACGCGTTCGCCTCCGCTCCAAGACCAAGCCGGTCGACACGAAGGCGATGGAGGAGGAGATTGGCCGCCTCGAGCGTGAACGCGATCAGGCGGTCGGTGCGGAGGACTACTCCAAGGCGAACGAGCTCAAGACGACCCTGCAAGAGAAGCAGGACTCGCTGTCCGGGCAGAAGCACCCGCGCCAGCGGGCGCCGGAGGTCACCGTCGAGGACGTTGCGGAGGTGGTCTCGCGAGCCACCGGCATCCCGGTCTCACAGCTCACGCAGGAGGAGCGCGATCGGCTCCTCAAACTGGAGGAGCGGCTCCACGAGCGGGTGGTCGGGCAGGACGAGGCCGTGGAGGCCGTCGCCGAAGCCGTTCGCCGTGGGCGGGCGGGTCTTGGGGACCCGAAGCGTCCCGTGGGGAGCTTCCTGTTCCTCGGGCCGACCGGCGTCGGGAAGACGGAGCTCGCGAGGACGCTCGCCGAGGTCCTGTTCGGCGACGACGACCTGATGATCCGGTTCGACATGAGCGAGTTCCAGGAGCGGCACACCGTGAGCCGGCTCGTCGGGGCGCCGCCAGGGTACGTCGGCTACGAGGAGGCCGGGCAGCTCACTGAAGCGGTCCGGCGCAAACCCTACTCAGTGGTCCTGCTTGACGAGATCGAGAAGGCGCATCCCGACGTGTTCAACCTCCTTCTGCAGATCCTGGACGACGGACGCCTCACCGACGCCCAGGGCCGCACCGTGGACTTCAAGAACACCGTCGTGATCATGACGAGCAACCTCGGCGCCGAACGGATCCAGGCGCACGCCCGGCGCAAGGAGGACTTCGAGGAGCTGAAGGAGGACCTGATGCAGCTCCTGCGGTCCCACTTCCGGCCCGAGTTCCTCAACCGGATCGACGAGATCATCGTGTTCCGGGCGCTCACCAAGGAGCAGGTCATCCAGATCACCGAGCTGCTCCTGGACCGGGTCCGGCGGCGCCTGCGCGCCCAGCGGATCGAGCTGACGTTCACGTCAGAGGCCGAGGCCTTCATCGCTGACCGCGGGTACGACCCCGAGTTCGGGGCCCGCCCGCTGCAGCGGACGATCCAGCGGCTCGTGGAGAATCGGTTGTCCAGGATGCTGCTGGACGGGGCCATCGCGGAGGGCGACGCCGTCACGGTCGGTGTGGTCGACGCAGGGCTGGACTTCGACGTGCGGAGGCCAGCCGGGTCGGAGACGGACGAGAAGTCGCGCCAGGACGGGAAGTCGGACGAGGAGAAGGAACCGGACGCAGGGTGATCGAGTGAGATGAGTTCGCCTACGACGGGGCGGCGGCGCTTCGCCCTGGCGCACGAGCGCGGCTAGGGCAGTAATAGCAAGGAACTGCGTCGTCTCCGAGGCTTCCAGTTTGATCAGTAATGAACGGGCGGAGAAATCACCACGCCATTTGATCTTCGGAGTGGGGTTACGCTCGAGCACATCGCCTCCCAGGCTCGCTGAGATCTCCCCGGCGTGCCCGAGGGAGGCCTTCCGGGAGCGAAGCGGAGGTCGACGCACTAGGAGCGTTGAGGGCCGCTCGGGAAGGTGGGGAAGCGTAGGCACGACGAACGTCGCTGGACTCGTGGGCTTGGACGACCTCCTGAACCGACCTCGATCCCGGGCCGCTTCTAGCCGCCGCCTTCGCTATGGGGCCTGCTGGCGATAGCTACATCGGCGTGGTCCATCGCTTCGATCTGCTGGAGGAGCGTCATCAGATCGAAGTAGTGGCGGAGCACCTTCATCCTGCCGTCCTCGACCTCGATCACCATGACCGCCTTGAGCGTGATGCGCTTGTTCGACGGCGGCAGCTCCTGACCGTCGGGCGTCGCGATCGGGCCGCTGTGCGTGCCCTCCCAGGCGACCCGCGCGTGGTCCCGACCACCACGTGGGCCGAGGTGATGACGAACCCGTCCGGGCTTATCACCACCCCCGAGCCCGCGCCCGGCACGCTCCGTCCACGTCCGTCCCGCTGGATCACGCGCAGGCTCGCCACCGAGGGGGTCAGACGTTCGGCGACCGTGGTGACGACCTGCGAATACGCGTCCAGTGCCTCACCCTCAGGTGTTCGTCCATCCGCGATCGACATCCTGACCTCCGGGAGCGGAAGCGCGGGATCAGCGGCCGCCGACATGCCCGCCGCGGCCCTCATGGCCATGACGTGGTCGCCGGGCTGGATCCCCTCCGGCACGCCCTCCGGACCCAACCGGGCCTGTCCCACCGAACGGTCTGGGATCAACTCGGTCGTAGGTCACGCCATGCAGGTCGAACAGCTTGACCCCGATGACCACGGCCTCCTGTTCGGCGAACACCGATCGCGAGAACACCGCTCAGTCAGGACGGCCTGACCGGGACTGTGCGCTCCTCGGTCCCTCGCAGAACCTTCAGGTCGATCGTTCCCTCTGTGCTCAGCCGATCGAGGGCATCGAACAAGTCGTCGACGCTCTTCACCTCCTGGCCGCTGGCCGCGACGATGAGGTCACCCTCCTGCAGACCGGCCTTCGCCGCGAGGCTGTCGTCTTCGACCGCCCGGACCAGCAGCCCCTCGGCCTCGGGCAGGCCCACCGCTCGTCGCAGTCCCTTGGCCACCCGGGAGGGCGCGATCCCGATCCCCAGGTGCGGCAGCGACGGCGCTTCGCCCTTCGCCAACGCCGAGGCACGCTCGCGCAGTGCCTGGTCCGCCCGGATCGCCAGATAGAACCCTTCGCCAAGCCGGTGGGTGTTGAGCCCAAGAAGCGCACCGTTCGCGTCGACCACCGGCCCGCCGGACGAGCCCGGAAGGAGCGGCGCCGTGTGCTCCAGGCTTCCCGCGATCCGCCGACCTCTCGGTCCGCCGAAGCTGCGCTCCGTCCCTGTGATCGTGCCGAACGTGACCCGAAGTCCCCGTCCGCCGGGGTTCGACATGGCGAACACGAACCGGCCGATGTCCGGCGTCCAACCGTTCGACGCCCACTCCAACGGCTCGATGTCGCCGGTGTCCACCGAAACGACGGCGAGGTCGCCGTCCACGTCCACGCCCGCCGGCTTCCCCGTGGCGATCCGGCCGTCGGAGAAGGAGACGGTCGTCTCCTCGCCCCTGAGATTGTGGGCGTTGGTGAGCAGCTGACCGGAGCCGATCACGATGCCCGACCCGACCCCCCAACGCTGGCCGATCCCGACCACGGCCGGGCCCACCTGTTCCGCCAGATGCTTGATCGTCTCTTGCAACTCCTCCATCGCTCCCATCTTCGCGCTCCTCCCCAGGGCCAGGAGACCTGGCTTCCGGCAGTGACTTGCGAGTTGCAAGTTACTACCATGGGGATCGACATGGCAAATCCGGGATCGAAAGAGAACGCCGCCCGGCGGGCTACGATGTTGCTATTGGCACCGGAACAGGAGCGCTCCCCGCTCGAGGAGGCCCTGGCAAGGGTCGGCGACCGTTGGACCTTGCTGCTGATCGGCGCGCTCCAGCCGCATCCCCGCCGGTTCAACGAGCTGCTGGAAGACGTGCCGGGCATCGCACCCAATATCCTCGCGGCGCGGTTGAAGCACCTCGAACGCGAAGCCATCGTGATCGGACGTCCGTATTCGGAGCGGCCTCTCCGTCTGGCCTACGAGCTGACCGGAGCCGGGCGGGAGCTTGCCGGGGCGCTGCGCCTCCTGGCGGTCTGGGGCGCGCGGGGCTCCGATCGGGTCGAGCCGCTCCGGCACGCCACATGCGGCACGCCCCTCGAGGCCCGCTGGTACTGCCCCACCTGTGCCGAGCCGGTCGCTGGCGAGACGGCCGCCGATCTTCGTTTCGTCTGAGCCGGCGTCGGCCACTGACAGCCACCGAACGAGCTTGGCGGACCGGGTCATGGCATCGGTCTCCCGGAGAGGTCGGCGCAGATGGCCAGCAGGCGGTCCTGGACGGCGGGGTCGGAGGCCGCGGGATGTGAAGCGTACGGCCGGCGGTGGTAGAGGTAGCGGCCGGTCCGAGTGGCTCCGGGATCGTCGCCGGTGGCCAGCCAGACCTGGGTCTGGGCGCCCAGGTCGAGGTCGTCGGAGGCGTAGGGGCCGCCCATGCGGGTGGGCACCCAGCCGGGATCGACCGCGTTGGAGGGGAGCCCGTTATCACGAGCATTGACGAGAGTCGCGATGGCGAGCCCGCCACCGGCGGACTCTCCCGCGAAGGCGATGTCCGAAGGAGCGGTGCCGTCGTCCAGGAGGGCGTCGTACGCCGCAAGAGCGTCGTCGACCGCGGCCGGATACGGGTGCTCGGGTCCGAGCCGGTAGTCGACGGAGATGACCTTGGCGCTGGTACGCCGACCGACCTGCGAGGCCGGGTCGGCGGCGAGGAAGGCGTCCCCCAGCACGTACACGCCACTGTGGAAGTAGAGAACGACGTGGCGAGGTTCGATCCCATCGACCGTGATCTCGGCCGTTCGGACGCCCCCGAGTGCGCCTTCGGCCACGGTCACCTCGGCAGGCAGCGGCTGCGCCGACAGCAGCTCTTTCAGGAGTCGCCGTTGCTCCTCGACATCGCTGTTCGCGGGGAACGCTCCTTGTCGCAGGATCGCGTCGAGGGTCTCTCGCTGCTCGGTGCTCACCCAGGATCTCCCTTCGTTGCGGCGGCCTCGACGGCGCTCATGGGTGCACCTGCAGGCCGATCCCGCGGTTGAGACGCATCGACTCCATCAGCCAGAACGCGACGTCCGGGGTGAACACGTCCGCCGCCGCGAGCACGCCCGTGTACTTCTCGATGACGGGGGCTGCCGTCGCCTCGCCCACCGCGTTCAGGTAGGCCTTGACGGCGCCCCACATGTTCCCGACCGCGCCGTACTTCTGGAAGTAGGGCGTCGGATCGACCGTGGCGAGGGCAGTCTTCGCGCTGGCCTCGAGGTCCGCCATGTATTGCTGGTGCAGGATGACGTCGTCGCGCGTGCCCAGCCTGCCCAGGTGGCCGCTGATGAGGGTCTTCCACGGGTAGGTCAACGCCGTGGCCGGCATCCCGAGGTAGCCCGGGATGTCGTCGGACAGATTGACGACGTACACGGGAACCCAGCCCACGTTCACGATGTCGACCATCATCAGCGCGTTGTGCTCGGGAAAGTGAACGACACTGTTGTCGGGCGTGTGGTTGGCGCCGTGCCACGCGAGCTCGATCCGCTCGCCGCCGATCTCCAGGGTCCGGCGGTCGCTGAACGTCTCCTCCGGTGCCGGTCGGGCCGGGTCGTCGTCCCGGAGTAGGAGCCGCCGGGTCTCCTCGTGCCCGATCCGCACGACGTCCTTGCCGAAGATCGAGGATGCGCCCCCGTGGTCCGCGTGATGGTGGGTGTGGACCAGGTAGGTGACCTTGTTGCTCATGTCGTTGACCTGGGCGATCTCGTCGATCGCTCGCTGGAGGTTGTGCCCGATGCTCGGCGGAGCATCAAAGAGGACGACGCCGTCCGACGTGGTCAAGAACGCGGCCTGGTAGACGCCGTCCGTGACCCAGTAGAGGTTCCGCTCGACGCGTCCGACGTAGTAACCCTGCTCGTTGAGGGCAGGGCCCAGCGCCGAGCGTGGAACGGGCGCGTAGTCCGGCAAGGCCTCGGCCGGATCGGGTGTCTTCGTCGTCTCCGACGTGCTCATGATCGCTCCTTCCTCGAACGTGTCAGCCCGCCCACGGGAGCGAGACCGCGCCGAGCTGGCTCGCGATCGCCGCCATGTCCTCGAAGGCCCACTGCTCGCTGATCTTCCCGTCGTCGTTCACCCGGTAGATGTCGACGGCGTCCCAGCGGACGTCGCGCCCGGTCGAAGGGATCCCGAGCAGGTCGCCGGTCTGCGTCGCGCTGACGACGAGCCTGAGCGCAACCAGATCGTCGCTCGAGATCACGTCTTGCTCCTCGGCCCGGATGTCTGAAAGCGGGCCGATAAATGCGCCGAGAAGCGGCACGATGTTGTCCACCCCTGTCACGGTCCCGAGTGAGGCGCCGTGCCAGACAGCGTCGGATGTGAAGAACTCGCGTGCGCGCTCAGCGTCGTGTCCGTTGAAGACATCCGCAACGAACTGCCGAGCGACCGCAACCCGCTGGTCTGTCGTGAGCGTCTGGCTCATGACCTGTCCTCCTACGTGTTCTGTCGTGAAGGAGAGATCGTCGTCCCAGCGGCAGGTGATTCGAATCCTGGAAAACCATAGTTCAGGGCCTAGCAGGCCCCCCCTTGTTCGGACCGCTGCCATGAATGCGATTGGCCCAGCTATCGTCACCGGTGTGGTGTCGGGGCTCCTGGGACAGCAGCTGCTCGGCCGGCAACGCGAGCGCGCGTTGGTCGAACGGCTGCTGGATGGGGCACGTGTCGGGCAGGGCGGCGTCTTGGTGGTGCATGGAGAGCCCGGCGTCGGCAAGACTGCACTGCTCGAGTACGCGGTCGAGGCAGGCCAGGGGTATCGCGTCGCCCGAACCAGCGGAGTCGAGGGGGAGATGGAGCTCCCGTTCGCCGCGCTCCAGCAGCTTTGCTCACCGTTCCTTGAGCTCGTGGAGCGACTCGCGCAGCCCCAGCGAGACGCACTTTGCGTCGCGTTCGGCCTAAACGTAGGCCCGGCTCCGAATCCGTTTCTCGTCGGACTGGCGGTCCTGGGATTGCTGTCCGAGGCCGCGGAGGATCGGCCGCTCCTCACCGTCGTCGACGACGCGCAGTGGCTCGATGTTGCCTCGGCGCCCGCACTCGTATTCGTCGCCCGCCGCCTGGTGGCGGAGAAGATCGCGTTCGTGTTCGCGACGCGCGAGCTGGGCGACGCGCTGAGGCGCCTACCGGAGCTGCGCGTCGAGCCCTTGGGGCATCGCGACGCGCGGGCCCTGCTGGAGTCCGTCTTGCCGGCTCCGCTGGATGAGCCTGTGCTCGACCGGATCGTCCACGAGACGGGCGGTAATCCGCTCGCGCTGCTCGAGCTGCCGCGCGGGTTAACGCCGACGCAGCTGGCGGGCGGCTTTGGATTGCCCTCGGAGGTGCCGTTGTCGGCGAGCATCGAGGAGGCCTTCACGCGACGGCTGGCGAGCCTTCCAGATGAAGCGCGCCGCCTCTTGCTCGTCGCGGCGGCCGACCCAGTCGGCGATCCGGCGCTGGTCAGACGCGCCGCTGAGCGCCTCGGGATCCCCGAGACGACGGCCGCGGTTGTCGAATCGGAGGGTCTGCTGGCGTTCGGCCCCAAGGTCTTGTTCCGTCATCCGCTCATCCGGTCGGCCGTGTACCGGGCCTCCGGGCTCAAGGAGCGGCGAGAGGTCCACTCGGCACTGGCCGGGGCAACCGATCCAGAGGTCGATCCGGATCGCCGCGCCTGGCATCGGGCGCAGGCGGCGGCCACCCCCGATGAGGAGGTTGCCGCAGAGTTGGCACGCTCCGCAGCCCGTGCGCAGGGTCGAGGCGGTTTCGCGGCCGCCGGGGCCTTCCTCGAACGCGCGGCCGTGCTGACGCCCGAACCGTCCCGTCGCGCGCAACGCGCTCTGGCCGCGTCGCAGACGATGTTGCAAGCGGGCGCCCTCGACGACGCCCTCGGTCTGCTCGCCACGGCCGAGACTGGATCCCTCAGCGACCTCGAGCTCGCACATGTCGACCTGCTGCGGGCGCAGATCACGTTCGTGGCGACGCACGGCAGCGACGCTCCGCGCCTGCTGCTCGAGGCGGCGCAACGGATGAGTACGCTCGATCCGGCCCTCGCTCGGGAGACGTATCTTGACGCACTGTCAGCGGCGATGTTCGCGGGACGCCTCGCCGGACCAGGCAGAAGTGCGTTGGAGATCGCGCAAGCCGCACGAGCAGCTCCGGCGCCAGCGCATGCGCCGCGTGGGCCCGACCTGGTGCTTGATGCCCTGGCCACCCTGTTCAGCGAAAGCTACGAGGCCGCCGTGCCCATCCTGCGGCTGGCCGAGGGGGCCTTCGGTACGGATAGGTCCGCGACCGAGCAGATGCGCTGGATGTGGCTGGCGACCATCGCGTCAGTGCAACTGTGGGATGACGCGGGGTGGGAGACGCTGTCGGAGCGCCACGTTCGGATCGCGCGCAAGACCGGAGCGCTCGGTGATCTCCCGCTTGCCCTGACCCAGCGCGTCTACCTCCATCTCCTCACGGGCGAACTGACGGCGGCGGCGTCGCTCGTCGAGGAGATCCAAGCGGCAACGGACACGACAGGAAGCGACCTCGCTCCGTACGGCGCCGTGGGACTTGCCGCCCTCCACGGCCGCGAAGCTGAGGCCGTCTATCTCATCGACCGCACCCGAACCGAGGTGACGGAGCGCGGCGAAGGCATCGGACTCTCGGTGCTCGACTGGGCCGAGGCGATTCTGTACAACGGCCTCGGCCGTTACGAGGAAGCCTGCTCGGCGGCGCTCCGGGTCGCCGCACGTCCGCACGACCTCAACCCCTCGATGTGGGTGATGGCCGAGTTGATCGAGGCCGCCGTCCGTGCCGGTACGCCCGAGCTGGCCGCCGACACTCATCGGCGTCTGGTGCGAACGACCCGAGCGAGCGGGAGTGACTGGGGCCTGGGGGTCGCGGCACGCTCACAGGCGCTCCTGGTGGAAGATCGAAGGGCCGAGGCTCTCTACGTGGAAGCGATCGATCGACTCGGTCGATGTAGGGTCGCGGTCGATCTCGCCCGTGCCCACCTCGTCTACGGTGAGTGGCTCCGGCGCAGGCGTCGACGCCTCAATGCACGCAGGGAGCTGCGGGTCGCCCATGACCTCTTCTCCGACTTTGGGATGGAGGGGTTCGCCGAGCGCGCTCGTGTCGAGCTGCTGGCAACGGGCGAGCGCGCGCGCGAACGCTCCGTGGATACGCTCGACCAACTTACGCCTCAGGAAGGGCAGATCTCGCGCCTCGTCACGCAAGGGATGAGCAACCGGGAGATCGCCGCTCAGCTGTTCATCAGTCCGAGCACGGTCGAGTACCACCTCGGCAAGGTGTTCCGCAAGCTGAACGTCAAGTCACGCACACAGCTTGCACGTCGTATTTCGTAGGGCGGCGTGCGTGGATGCCATCGAGTGCCGGGCCGTCGGTCAGGCCGGCACCGATGCGGGATGATTGACCCGGTTCCGTGGACACCAGAGTCTCGGGTGAACCCGGTGGGGTTCAGGCCATCGAGCGGGTTGGTTGAGCAGAATGCCTCGTACCGATCGAGCTTCGTGCGTAGGTCGTTCCGGTCCCTTTCGTGACGTTTCCCGTTCGTTCGCGGGACAAATGCGGGACGAGATCAGGTTTGTTGAATCTCGCCAAGCACCCGTGACCTGCGCTCTTGCCCGTAGCGCAAACCCGTGTCTGCACCTTGACCAGGGTGGAGACGTCGCATTCAGGACATGCGTTTCCCCTGGTAGTCCCAACGGGGTTCGAACCCGTGTCTCCAACTTGAGAGTGCTCTCGGGCCCGATCTCGCTACCTGCAGCGATAGCCGAATCTGGTTCCTGACCTGCGGATTCGATGTTTCAGTCGTTCCCGGCATTTCTTGACGTCTGCCGGTCGTTCGCGGGACAAATGCGGGACGATCGAGGGCAGCGATTTGAGGCCAAAGTGGTTCGTGGTCGTCGCACGCGGGCGCGCCATGCCCGCACCCGGACCTTCTGTTTGAGGGGGAGGAGGCGGTCCTCCACGTGATGGGCTGGGTGGGGCGCCTGCACCGGCGTGGCCGTTTCGTGGACGTCGTCTGTTTCAACCGGACCCCGTCCCAGCAAGGGGCGAGCGCGTGATAAGGGTGCGAAGCCGACGTACCGCCTCGGGCATGCCGCGGACGCCAACTCCAGCAGTTCGAGCGTTGGACGTCCCGGTGAGGAACTCGAAGACCTTCTCTGGCTCGCCCGCGACCTCGACCTGGGCCTCGGATACCGGGGCCCCGAGTTCCATCCAGAGGCCCTCGCGGCTCACCTCGATCGTCGCCGGTTCGTTGCCGGCCTTCACGAGCACCGTCAATGGGGCGAGGTCTGCGACGTCGACCCCATCGAAGAGGATCCGCACGGGCATCACGAGCCACTGCGTCCGGAAGGTATCGGCGCCCTGTCCGGCAGCCAGCAATTGAACGCCCCAGGTGACGAGCGCCCGGATCGCCGGGCGGAGCTCGCGTCCTCGGGGAGTGAGCCGGTAGACGGTGGCTCTGACCGGCGGGGGGGCATCGTAGGCCTCGATGACGCCCGCCTTCTGGAGCTGCCGCAGCCGCTCCGCAAGCAGGTTCGTGGCGATGCCGGGCAGCGCGTCGCGCAGATCTGAGTAGCGGCTGTCCCGAGCGAACAGCTCCCGGATGATGAGCATCGTCCACCGATCGCCGACCACGTCGAGGGCGCGAGCCAAAGCGCAGAACTGATCGTAGGAACGCACGCGGAAATCCTAGCGCGTCTTGACAGAATCTAGGGGCGACTTTACTTTCTTGTCTATGCTCAAGCTTCGAGCGCACGCCGAAGAGAGCCCCAGACGACTTGACCGATCGTCGATGGACGAGACAGCCCAGGGGGCGCACTGAAGGAGGAGACCAACAGATGAGCGTCGAGGCGGTTTCACCGATCACGACCTACTTCCGAGTCTGCGACGGGGTACGCGTGAGGGTCGCCGACAACAGGGCAGACTCCGACATCACGGCTCTGCTGCTGGCGCCGTGGCCCGAAACCCTTTGGGCCTTCCGTCGCATCTGGCGCCGCGTCTCGGCGGTCGGGCGGGTTGTCGCCATCGACATGCCCGGATTCGGCCAATCTGATGGCCGCCCGGAACTGATTGCGCCGGACGCTTCGGGAGCGTTTCTGGCCCGTCTGATCGACGAATGGGCCCTGGGGTCTCCCCATATCGTCGGTCCAGACGTCGGAACTGCAGCGGCGCTCTTCCTCGCGGCGAGGACGCCGGAGCGAGTGACGAGCTTGACGATCGGCGGCGGCGCGGTCCGCTTCCCGATCGAAGCGGGCGGCGCCCTCAAGGACATCATCGAAGCGCCGAGTCTGGAAGTCGTGCGCGGGCTGGATGCCAGGACCAACATCGGTCAGGCCGTCGAGGCTGCCGCTTCAAGCGACAGCGAACCCGAAGTCCATGAGGACTATGTCAGCGCCTACGACCTCGGGCGCTTCGCGGAGTCCGCTCGCTTCGTGCGGCATTACCCAGAACAGAACCCGGTCTTGCGCGACCTTCTCCCGACGATCGCCACGCCGACCCAGATCCTCGCCGGACGGGATGATGACCTCGTGCCGTGGTCGAACAACCAGTACCTCCACGACCTCCTCCCTAACAGCGAGATTCACCCTCTCGACGCGGGTCACTTCGCGTGGGAGCAAGCAGCCGAGGAGTACGGGAGCCTGGTCGCCGATTGGGTCAGCGGCGGATATCGGCGCGTCGGAGCGAGCTAGGTGTCCTTGTCGTCACCTCGGATCTGCCATGAGACCGATAATGCGTTCCCGGCCGAGCCTCAGCCGAGGAGGCTGTATGAGATCAGGCACCCGTGAAATGACACCGCGTCGGAGTAGCCTGCCGCTTCGGACCCTTCGGAAAGGAATCGAACAATGCCCATGATCGATGTGTACGCCGCCACCGGAACGTTCGGCGACCCCCATTCCCTGGCCAAGTCCCTCGCGAGCGAACTCATGACGATCGAGCAGGTTCCGAACATCCCGATGTTCCGCAAGAACACGGCGGCCTTCGTGCACGAGATGCCGTCCTCGAGCCTGTCGAACGTCGATGCCGACACCACCTACGTCCGCGTCCAAGTCCTGACGAACGCGGGCGCACTCGATCGCGACAAGCAGCTCGCGGTCGTCAGCCGGCTCACCGGGATCGTCGCCGATGCCGCTGACGATCCGTCGCTCGCCGAGCGCACGTGGGTTCTTCTGACCGAGGCACCCGACGGGGGCTGGGGTCTCGCAGGCCGTGCGAACACCAACGAGGAGCTGGTTGCGGCCGCTCGCGCGCAGATCGCGGAACTCCAGGCGCAGAAGCCGGACAAGTGACCCAACGAGGAAGGGGTTGACGGCCCAGCACGCCTGACTACAGTCGTATCGGCAACCATCAACCAAAGGGACGGTGACGAGAATGGCTCCTGAGGTTCCGACGATCGTCCTCGTTCACGGTGCCTGGGCCGACGCGACAGCCTTCGATGCCGAGATCCGCGCCCTGCAGGGCCGCGGGCACACCGCCATCGGGTTCGGCAACCCGCTTCGCGATCTCGCTGGCGACTCCGCCTATCTCGCCGAGTTCCTGCGCACGCTTAGCGGTCCGATCGTGCTCGTCGGCCACTCATACGGCGGCAATGTCATCTCCACCGCCGCCATCGACAATGATCAGGTCCAGGCGCTCGTCTACTTCAACGGCTGGATGTGCGACGTGGGCGAGAGCCAGCAGCAGCTCCTCGAGAAGTTCGAAGGCAGCCTTGTGGGGCCTTCGATCAGGCCCGTCCCGTTCACCAACCCGGACGGCAGCGAGGGCACCGACCTCTACCTCGCCCCCGAGGCATTCCGAGAGGCCTTCGCAGCCGATGTCGATCCCGAGACGGCCGCCGTGATGGCGGCGGCGCAGCGGCCATACGCGGCCGCCGCGTTCGCAGCAACGCCGTCGGCTCCGCCAGCGTGGAGCACGCTGGCGTGCTGGTATTTGCTCGGTACCGAGGACAAGGCGATCCCGCCGGAGCTCCAGCGCTTCATGGCCGAGCGCGCCAACGCGACGATCGTGGAGGTGCCGGCTTCGCACGTCTCGTTCGTGTCCCAGCCCGAGGCCGCGACCCAGCTCATCCTGCAGGCCGTCGAGGCGACTGCCGCAGCCGGCTAACAAGCCCAAGCGTCCACGAAACGGCCACGCCGGCCCGGTGCCCCGCCCAGCCCATCAAGTGCTGACGGGGATAGGCCCAATAGCCGTTCAGGAATCGGCGTTCGTGTCCCATTTCACCGTCAGAGCTCACAAGCCACTTGCACGCCTGCAAGCCGTACCTCCCTGCTGCTCGATCGGTCCTGCAGCGGACGCGACAACGTCCCAGTGCTCGGGACCGAGGACCTGTCCTTCAGCGACATGGCGCAGATCATGTCGGAGGTGCTGGGAAAGACAGTTCGGTTCCAGCATCCCTGGCGAGGCGCACAAGGCCAGGTTTACCGAACAAGGGGATGTCCGAGGCAATGGCGCGAGAGCATGGTCGACATGGACGGCTGCCAAGGGACGCGGGACCTCTTCTACTACCTGCGGCTCACGGAGCGGGAAGCGGTGATCCAGCGCGACGAGTTCGAGGATGTCCTGGACGACATGAAGGAGGACGGCTTCGTGGTACGTCCCTCGACGAGGCCTACGAACGATTCACGGAGAAGCGGGCGAAGTACGCGCCGCGGCTGGACGCGATCGCCGTGTTGCTGGCCGCGCCGCCGGGTCTGTGGATCGGCGACCGCTCCTTCCTCGGGGCGCGCACGTCGCACTGAGGTGTTTGCGGCCAAGCCCCTAGGGGCCGAGCTGTTGCACCCACTCCCGCAGGCGCGGAAGGTGCTCCGCGTAGTGCTCAGGGCCGGCCTTGTCGATCCACCGGTCGGCCTCGGGTGAGTGCTCGGGGAGCGAGCCCCACGCACGCAGCATGCGGTTGCGGGCAGTGATCGCCTGCGCGCGCACGTCCGGATACGCGGTGTCGTGCAACGAGTCGAAGAAGGTCTCGTTCATCGCGTCGATATCGATCTCCTCCGGCCGGTAGGTCCCGAACCTGATCTGCTCCAGGACGGCGCCAGCCTCGGCGAGCCAGCTCCCGATGTGGGCGATGAGATCCTTCGCGGTCCACCCCTCGGCGAAGTATCCGGGCTCCTCCACCTTGTCTCGGGGCAGCGTGTCGATCAGCCCATGGAGCTCGTTCCACAGTTGCTCCTCCTCGGCCATCAGGCCCCGGTCCGAACCCGTCTGCGCCACGTGAGGAGTATGACGTTCAGGCGGTGTCGGGACAGCGCGGCCTCGGTCAGAGGTCGAGACCGGTGAGGCCGTGACTGCCGAGGATCAGCGAGACCTCGCCGCCGTGGTGGAGGTCGTGCTCGATCAGATGCCAGACGACCCACTGCCCGGCGAACACCTCGGTACCTGTACGTCGCCGGCGGGAGAACTCGACGGCCAGATCGTCCGGCCCTATCCGGCTCTTTCCGGGGTCGTTTCCCCTTGACCTCCCGAGAGCCACGGCGGCGTGTACGCGCCGACCTGATAGAGGATCGCCGCCAGGTCGTCGGCGGCCCACTCCTCGACGATCATCCCGTCCGCAAGGCGGTAGACGTCGACTGCGTCCCATCGCACCCGGCGACCGGTCGGCGCGATCCCGAGAAGGTTCCCATCATGCGTCGCCTCGACGACGTAGCGCACGGCCACGGTGTCGCCCGCCGCGACCATGTCCTGCTCCGTCGCGTGTAGGTCGGGCAGCGCCCCGATGAAGCCGCGCAGTGTCCTTGCGACATTCTCGGCGCCCTCGACGGTCCCGAGGAGCCCACCATGCCATTTCACCTCGGGCGTGAAGTACTCGGTGGACAGCTCGGGGTTGTGCTCGTTGAAGACCCGCTCCGTGTACTCGCGAACGATCTCGGAGTTCGATCGGACCGCTGTCTCGCTCGTCATGAGAGCCTCCATCGTGGAGAACTTGGAATAAGGCGTCGTCTAGTCCACGTACGGGCCGTTGAACACGGGCGTCTCTCCGTAGGGCTTTCCTGCCATGAGCAGGAACCGAGTACCGGGGGCAGCGTCCGAGACCGTGAACGTCTCTCCCGGACCCAGCAGCACGAGCTGGGGAGGCCGTGCTCGGCGACGGTTCGCCCCGAACGCGGCTTCGCCCTCCAGCAGGTAGGCGAAGCCCTGGAACCCCGGCGGCACCGGAGTTGTGACCGCTCCGCCATCGGGCAGTTCGATATCGAGGATCAGCGCCGGGGTCCCCAGTTGCACCGGAGAGCCCTCACCCACCAGGACGCGAAGGATCGCGTCTCCTTCGCGCCGCGCCGGGATCTGCTCCGGCTGCAGCACGAGTGCGCTGGGTTCGACGTCCTTGTCCTTGCGGGCCAGGTTGACCCAGAACAGCACGCCGCGGAACTCGGTATCGCCGCGGCCCTCGCCGATCTCGTCTTCCCCGATCCCCTCGGCATGCCAGGCACCTCGCCCAGTCCTGAGTGCGAGGAGCGCTCCCTCAGACAGGCGCGCGCGCTCGATCGCTCCGTCCGGCCCCGTGCTGTGGCCCGTGCTGGCCGTACCCTCGATCACGTACCAGAGGTTGTCGAAGCCCCGGTGGGGATGCTTCGTGTCGACCTTCCCCACGTCGGAGAGCCGCATCCGTCCCTCGTGCACGAGGATGAACGGATCAACCTGCTCGTACGCAACCTTGCGGGAAGGCAGGGCTTCCAGGACAGGGAAAGCCCATCATCCGGATCAGCGCGGCGTCTTCCACGAGGACGGCGTCACGCTCCGCTTTCCTGAACTTGTTCGCTCGTGTTTCTCATCTCTCCCTCTTCCTTTCTTGACGCACCTGTCGTGCGTCCATCGCGGATGGAAGCTCGATACGGAGACCGCGCATCGGGATGTACTTAGCCAGCGGGGGCCTCCTCACGAGGCGTCTCGTCTTGTGCCTGCTCGGGCCGAGGCTTGCGCATCGCGAGAACGGATCCCGCGGCGACCACGGAGACACCGAGAGCTGCGAGGCCCCATTCGGGTCCCGCAAGCGTCCAACCGGCGAGGTCGTCGATCGAGATCGTGCCGGGACCGGTGAACGCCAGGGCGATCGCCGTGGCGATGATCAACAGGTTGAACTCGTAGCCACCGTTCGAGTTGAAGAACCCGTTCTTCCAGTGGACGGTCGCGATCGCCACGAGCATCACGCCGGCAACCGCGGCGGCCCCCAGCGGGGTGAGCAGGCCGAGAGCGAGCAGCGCGCCGCCCCCGAACTCGGCGAGCCCGTTGACCGCGGCATACGCGCGACCGGGCCTCAGGCCCATCGACTCGAGCCAACCGCCGGTGCCGGCGAGGCCGTAGCCACCGAACCATCCGAACAATTTCTGGGCGCCGTGCGCCGCGATGATCCCCCCGAGCACCACTCGGATGATGAGAAGCCCGGCCTCCATGTGCCCTCCTTCCGGTCGCCCATCCCGTGTGCGTCGCTTCACTTGTCGAAACTTGCGGCCGCAAGCAACTATTCCCTCGTAGGATGACGCTCGTGGCGAACGACCGAGGTGGTGGGCGGCTGGACGCGCTCGAGTTCCGTGCCTGGCGGACGTTCCTCTACGCCTACGCGATGGTTGTCCCAACCCTCGACCGGGAGCTGGTCGACGCGCTCGGCCTCAGCCTCAACCAGTTCGAGATCTTGAACCGGCTGCGCCGCGCCGGCGCGCGGGGCCTGCGCATGTCGGATCTGGCGTCACGGGCGGTGCTCTCGCCCAGCGGTGTCACCCGGGCCGTCGATCAGCTCGAGCGAAGGGGCCTCGTGCAGCGGAGCGTGTTCGAGGGTGACAAACGCGGCTCCCTCGCTACCCTCACCGCCGAGGGCCGGGCTCTGTTGCGCAGGGCGACGACCGTTCACGTGCAGGGGCTTCGGAAGCATTTCCTGACCCACATGAGCCGCACCGAGCTCGAGGACCTTGTGACCGCGCTGGAGGCGGTGCTGGGCGGTGAGGGATCGCCGCTCCCTCCGCTGACGGCTTCATGAGATCGACGGAAGGCTCAGGCGACCGAGGACACGTGAGGTCCGGGACCCAGGCCGAGCCAGCCGTGGGTCACCCCCATGCACCTGCGGGCCACGACGGTGAGGCCGGCCGCCCTTGCGAGCGCCACCGCCTCGTCGCTGTGGGTCCCGGGTTGGAACCACAGCGTCTTCGCGCCGATCGCGATCGCTTGGCGCGCGATCGCTTCGGCCTCCGCCGGAGGACGGAACACATCCACGACGTCGACCTGAACGTCGACGTCGTCGAGCGATGGATATGAGCGTTCCCCGAGGATCTGCCCGCCTCGAGGGTTCACCGGGATGATCCGGTAGCCCTGCGACTGGAGGTAGAGCGGGATGTCGTGGCCCGGCTTCCCCTCGGTCGTCGAGGCACCCACCACCGCGATCGTCTCCATCTCCGCGTAGATCCGAAGGAGCGTCTCCCGCGTCGTTCGTCCCATATGACCCTTCAGCGCGCGAGCGCTGCCGTTTGTTCCCGCGTCATACTGTTCTCCGTGTGGCAGCCGAGGTGCCGTCTGTCGCGTAGACGGGGATCACGTGTTCCTGCCCCATCCTCAGCGCTTCTTCTGGCGACGATGGTTGTGGCCCTTCCAGGTCCTCGAACCGAACATAACTACTTCGGTCCGGGAGGCGTCTGGTTCAACCGCGAACGCTGAGCTACCGGTCGATATCGCCGACGATGTAGAAGATCGAGCCAAGGGTCGCGAGCAGGTCCGGCAACAGCATGCCAGGCAACAGCGCCGGCAACACGGAGATGTTCGAGAACGACGCCGTGCGCATCTTGAGCCGGTATGGCTCCTTCTTCCCGTTGCCGACGAGGTAGTAGCCCATCAGGCCGAGCGGGTTCTCGGTCCGCACGTAGACCTCGCCCTCGAGCTTGAGGGTCTTGGGGAGCTTCGGGGCGATGTACGCGCCAGGCTGGAGGCGGTCCATGCACTGCTCGATGATCTTGCAGGACTCGTGCATCCGCTGGTTCAGGACCCACAGGCGGTCGTAGGAGTCGCCGTTGCGGCCGAGCGGAACGTCGAACTCCACCTCGCCGTACATCGCGTAGGGCTCGTCCTTGCGCGCGTCCATCGGAACCCCGCTGCCCTGCAGGGTCGGTCCGGAGCATCCGTACGCGATCCCGATCTCGGGAGCGATCACACCGATTCCTCGGGTCCTGCCGAACACGATCTCGTTGCCCATCACGAGGTTGTCGAAGTCCTTGAGCTTCTTGCGGACCTGCTTCAGGACCTCGGCCGACTGCTTCAGCCAGCCACGAGGCAGGTCGTCCTTCAGTCCCCCGGGTCGAACGAACGAGAAGTGCATACGCGCGCCCGTCGCCGATTCCATGAGCGCCTGGATCAACTCGCGCTCGATGAAAGCGTAGAACATCGGCGTCATCGCACCGAGCTCGAGCGGGAACGAGCCCGTGAACATCAGGTGGTTGAGCACCCGGTCCCACTCGGCGAGCATCGTGCGGATCCAGCTCGCCCGCTCGGGAACCTCGATCCCGGCGAGCTTCTCGACCGCCAGCACCCAGCCGAGCTCGTTGTTGAACGCTGACAACCAGTCGTGCCGGTTCATCAGCACCAAGACCTGGCGGACATCCCGGTACTCCGCGAGCTTCTCCGCCCCCCGATGCATGTAGCCGATCACCGGCTGGGCTCGGGTGATCACCTCGCCGTCGAGCTCGAGGACGATCCGGAGCACCCCATGGGTCGACGGGTGCCCCGGGCCGATGTTGAGGATCATCTCCTCGGTCCGAAGCGTTCCCGGAGGGACGACCTCGATGCCGACACCTCCGCCGCGCACCATCCAGCTCTCAGCGGCGGCGTTGAAGGCGGCGCGTTCCTCGGTGTCCACCGGTCCTCATCCTACGGGCCGGCGAACCGGCGGACGAGGCCGGTAGCAGGCTGTCCGCCGCCACGGCACGCGCCCAACGCGAACGCCCGAGCTCTGCCGGGCCACAGACCCGACGCCGCCTGTCGTGCGTGTCCTGAACCGGCTCCCGGCAGGAACGGGAGGAAGCTCTCCACGGCGCCGACGTCCCCGAACCCGCACCGGGCTCCAGTCGTCGACGTTCCTGTTGAACGCAAGATTGAAGGAGGGATGACATGAAGACGAAGGAGAGCGCACCGATCACGAAGTTCGAGGCTAAGCAGGTGGAACAGGCGAACGCCGCCGAGGGCGTGCCCGTGGTGTTCGTGACAGACTTCGTGCGCGCACGCACTCGCAGGCGCGCCTCGCACCTGACGTGTCCACGTCGACCGCGGGACAAATGCGGGACGAACGGGGCCGTTGACTCGCCGGTCAATCCGAACGTGGCGTCCGACCTGGGCGTTTACTCGTAGTCCCAACGGGGTTCGAACCCGTGTCTCCACCTTGAGAGCGTGGGCCGGGCCGTTCTTGCGACCTGCGGCGAATCACGAAAGCGTCCCCTGACCTGCTCTTTCGGTTCTGGGTTGCCCCTTGTCGCTACCCTTTGTTTTTCGTCGTCGTGCGGGATATTTGCGGGATCAGATCGGCGAGACGGGTCAACCACCCTCCGCCGATGAGGGGCCCGGAGCGGCCTGACAGCCTGGGCGTGCACCTTTCCAGCAGACTCTTTCAAGAATCCCCCGATGGGCAGCCACGACGCGTATCTGACGCGGGTCAGGATGGTGACGACTGGAGGGAGCGCGAGATGAGGGACTTCTCTGGGGGGCCGGGCTCGGGCGGCGATCCCGTCACGCGTCGATAAATCCGGCGGGCCTTGGTCAGGCACATTTCGATAGGCAGCCGTGTCGACCCCGTCATATAGCGTGCCACGTATATGGACTCGAACGTGTTTTCGGTCTAGCAGGTTAGATCGCGCAGGTGCGCCCTCTCCGTGCATGGTGCTCCCAAAAAGACGCGCACGACGGCTCCGATTGTCAGTCCGCGCAGCAGGCGAACCACCAGTCCTGCTCGCCCTCGACCGGCGTGAGCGTCACGATTCCCGCAGGCCCCGGCGAGCGCGTGCCCTCGGGGTCGTACTCCAGCGACCACGACGTCGCGAAGGGCGCGCCGTGGGTGGACATGAAAAAGGCCCACCTGACGCGGCCATCACTCAAGAACGTGCCACCGACCCGCTCGATGGGGGTCCCGGACGCCGCCAGGGCGGCCTTGATCAGCTGGTGGTCGGCGCGCGCAACGTCGTCGAACTGGACCGCGCGGTCAGTGAAGCCACCGCAGTCCTCGGGGTCTCCGTCGAAGAAATCGCCGCGCGGGTAGGTGAGGATGGCGCACCCGGCCGCGTCCATGAAGTACTCGACCTTCAGGTCCTCGAGGACGGGCAGGACCGTGGCCTTTAGGCGCCCGATCTGTTCGGCCTTCTCGGCCTCCGACGGCAGATCGCCGCGGATCACTCGCAAAACGGCGAGGCCCCCGACAGCGGCCACAACGAGGACGATGACGACGGCGCCGAGCCTCAAGAACCTGGGCTTCACCGGCCCTGAACCCATGAGAGCCTCCGATCGACCGAGAACACTCTACGCCGGCACCGGCACGCTGAACGAGCTCGTGGGCGTCGCCGTGCGCGCGAGCCTGAGCCTTCGCCCGAGTCAGCGGGGGAATGGGCGCGTCATCCGGTCAAGCGACCGTAGCATGGTGGCGGCGAGGTCCAGGAATGAGGTCCGACCGCTCGACGCGCGCTCCTTGGTGCACTCGCTACGCTTGATTCGGTGCGGGATATTTGCGGGATATCCGGCGTTTGAGTCCCGGTTCAACGAGCCCATCGATCCAGGACTAGTGCCCTGAACTGGGGTCTTCCGTTCGTAGTCCCAACGGGGTTCGAACCCGTGTCTCCACCTTGAGAGGGTGGTGTCCTAGGCCACTAGACGATGGGACCGTCGGCCTCGGGCCGGCGGGAAGTGTAGCAACCGCTATGCGTCGAGCAGCGAGACGAGCGAGGCCCCGAGTGGCGTGAGCTCGCTGTAGACGCCCCGTCCGCTCCGGTGGGCGTCGATGACTCCCGCCCGGCGGAGCAGAGCGAGCTGCTGGGAGACGGCTCCGGGCGTCACGCCGAGCCGGGATGCCACCTCCGTCGTGGTCATCGGGATCTCGAGCGTGCGGAGGATCGCCGCGCGGGTCTCACCGACGAGCTCGTCGAGCGCGCCCTCGGCGGGCGCCCGGTCGGTGTCCCACAGCGTCGCGATCGCTCTCGGCGTGTAGGTGAGCGTCGGCTGATACGGGGGGTCGGTGATCACCGCGCACTTCGGACAGGCGAACGCGACCGGGATGAGTAGGAGCCCTCGTCCGCCCGGCTCGACCTCCACCTCCCACTTCTTGTCCACCGACAGCACGCCGTCCTTCCACGATACGGAGGGATGCAGGTCTCCGAAGAGGCCCTCGGCGCCTTCGAGCGCTAGGCGCTTCGCGCGGTACAGAAGGTCGCCTTCGAGCAGCGCGCGCAGACGCGGCCAGTGCTCGGCCAGCGTCGCGTCCCAGTAGGCCCTCAGCGTGGCGACCAGTCGCTCGATCGCGGCTTCCGGGTCGTCGACGAACCCGCGGACCGCCTCGGGCACGTCCCCATCCGGGAACGTGAGCCCGATCTCGTGTCGGACGGCGTCGGCGGGCGTGGCGCGGATCCGCTCGAGCTCCTCGTCGAAGTCGGGATACGGCCCGTTCGGCGGCGGCGTCACGAAGTCGGCTCGGTAGCCGTGCGGGTACGAGAGGAGCGTCTGCAGGGGCTCGAGGTCCAGGTCGAGCACGGCCTCCCTGGCCCGCCCGATCCACGGCAGGTGGAACACGTACTTGTCGGGGTGGGAGAGCGCCTCGACGCTCTGGACCGCCTCCCACACGGGGCTGAAGGCGAACCGCGTCTCGGCGAGGTCCTCCGGCGTGAGGTGGATGCGGATCATCGAAGGTTTAGGGATTCCTGAAACACTTCATCTACGGTAGCCCCGGGCATAGCCTTGCGTCAAGAGCCACGCGAGGAGGTCGCGATGTTGCCACTGTTCGGGCAGGAGACCGTGAGGGACCGCGAGCGTGAGATCCGACGGAGCGCCGAGAACGAGCGGCGCGTGCGAGCGGAGCGGGGCCGGGGGGACCCCGACATGGATGCCGAGATCCGGGCGCTGATCGGGCGCGAGGAACCGCATGCGCCCTGCTCGGACTGCCCGGAGGAGCTGGTTCGGGAGGCGGGCTAGCGCCCCCCGCCCGGCTCAGTCCTCGCCTTGATCCCGGGTGAAGCCGAGCTCGCCGTCGAACTCCTGGAGCTTCTCGATGTGCATCCAGGCGTGCCGGCTCGAGATCGCGACCAGCAGCTCGTGCACGTCCTCGTCCGGGAGGTCGCCCGGCTCCTCGCGGATGATGAACCGGCAACGGAAATGGTCGCCGGTCTCGGTCATCGCCCCGGTCGGCGGGAACACCTTGGTCCCGCGGCTCGAGATCATCTTCAGCGAGAGCTTCGAGTCCTGGGTGAGCTCCATGAGCGACGCGCCGAGCTCGGCGGCCGAGAGCGGCGACTCGACGAACACGTCGAGGCCGACGACCGCGCGGCTCGACGGCTTCACGTAGTCGGGCGCCGGGTCGATCTTCGGCAGCTGGAGCGGCCGGACGTCCCGAACCGTCCACGCGTCGGTGCGCGCGCCGAGGTTGCCGATGATCGCGTTCGCGTAGTCGGTGGTCGACGTCCCCTTGTCGTACCCGACCACGTCGCCGGTCAGCACGCCCGACTCCAGCGTCACGAACACCGCGTGCTCGATCGCCGATGCCTGCTCGAAGTGACCGAGGTACCGGAGCATCAGCACCGCCGACAGGATCACCGCGGTCGGGTTGATGACGTCCTTGCCGGCGTACTTGGGCGCCGAGCCGTGGACGGCCTCGAAGATCGCGACCTCGTTGCCGATGTTGGCCGACGGGGCGAAGCCGAGCCCGCCGATCAGCGCCGACGTCAGGTCGGACAGGATGTCCCCGTTCATGTTCGTCGTGACGATGACCTCGAACTGCTCGGGCCGCTTCACGAGCTGGTGCGCGCAGTTGTCGACGATCACGTGCCACGGCTCGATCTCCGGGTAATCGGGCGCCACGCGTTCGAACACGCGTTTCAGCGTTCCCTCCGACAGCTTCATGATGTTGGCCTTCGTCGCGCAGGCGACCTTGGTACGCCCCTCGCTCCGCGCGTACTCGAACGCGAACCGGGCGATCTTCTCCGACCCCTTCTCGCTGATGAGCTTCAGGGCCTGGGCGACTCCGGGCGTCTGCATATACTCGATCCCCGCGTACAGGTCCTCGACGTTCTCACGGACGATCACGAGGTCGATGCCCCGGCCGCTGTAGGGGGTCTTCACGCCCGGCATCTCGCGCACCGGGCGGACGTTGGCGTAGGTCTCGAACAGCTTTCGGAGCGTGACGTTCGCGGACTTCTCGCCGAAGCCCACCGGGGTCTCGAGCGGGCCTTTGAGCGCGACGCGCGTGCGAGAGATCGACTCGATCGTCTCCGGCGGTACGCCCGAGGGAAGCCCTTTCTTGAAGACTTCCGCCCCGGCCTCGCATTCCTCCCACGCGATGGAGACGCCCGCGGCTTCGACGATACGCCTGGCCGCGTCGACGCATTCGGGTCCGATCCCGTCGCCCGGGATCAGCGTGACGGGCGTGGGAGAACCGTCGGGTTGGGTAGTCATCGCTCGCTCCTGGCTCGAATGGTGGGCGTCATCCTAGCCGCGGGCTCGGATGCCCTCCTGTTCGGTGTGAGGCGCGCCAACTCGAACACATGCCGAACTCTGCTGGCAGCGGCCGCATGGGCGACTGATAGCATCGAATGTCGTTCATTGGGCCGTGGGGTAACGGTAGCCCGGTTGGCTCTGGACCAACTAGTCCAGGTTCGAATCCTGGCGGCCCAGCTGCGTTCGTCGCCGATGGGTTCACATCTCCGGTCGCAGTCCGCGCACACGACATGACACTTCTGGATCTCATCTCTGAGCGTCTGCTCATTGCACGTTCATGCCAAGCCGCCCGGGACATCGGCCGGTTCGAGGTGTCGGCTCGGTCGGCGGTCCTATGGACCAGTGGGTTCGGGCGCCTGTTGGGTCACTGGGAACGTCTTCAGCCCGGGCGGGACGTGCGACCGGAACGACTCGAGGATCCGACGGAAATCGGCCTCCTGCGATCCCCAGTCGCCCGGCGGGAAGACCGCGGCGATCAGGTACCCGGTCTCTCCGTCGCCGAGCGTCATCGCGGCCGCGACGCCAGCCGTCACGTTCCCGGCGTTGTTCACGTCGGCGACGATGAGCCGCGCGTCGTCTCCACCCATCGTCGCTCGGTCGTCGATCAGGACGTCGATCACCGGGTCGCCGGTGAGGAAGAACAACGCCATCTCGTCGAGGTCGTCGAAGCCCTCGGAGGCGACCGCGAACGCCTGATAGACCGTCTGATCCGGCGGCTCCTCCGCGGCCGCGGCGAAACCGCCGCCGAAACCGCCGCCGGCTGGCGAGGGACTGGGAGCGGGCGGGCTCGAGACCACGCCCGTGAGGAGTTCGGGTCCCTCCTGTCCCGATTGCGGCTGCGTGACCGTGACGTCGTTGGCGGCCGGCAGGTTGAGCGTGAACAGGCCCTGGTCGTCGTAGTACCGCGCGAAGTCGCGACTCGGGTCGTTCGAGCACGCGGCGAGGACCGCGAGGACGATCACGAACGCCGCCCGGAGGGGAACCTTCCGCATGACCGAGATGGTTGCACGCCAAGGCGAGGATTGACCACAAGCCCTCGGCGTGCGTACGGTGCAAGGGTCGAGCTGTGGGGGTGATCCGTGAACAAGAACGGACTGGTCGCCGAGGTCTCGAAGCGCACGGGAGCCAGCAAGGCGGACGTCGGGCGAGCGATCGACGCGTCGATGGACGTCGTGCGCGAGGCCGTGTCTCGAGGCGAGCGGGTGTCGCTCGTCGGGTTCGGAACGTTCGAACGCAAGCGCCGGAACCGCCGGATCGCGCGGAACCCTCGCAAACCGGAGACGCCGATCGTGGTGCCTGCCCGCGACCTTCCGTGGTTCACGCCCGGCAAGGACTTCCGCGAGATGGTGGCGTCCAAACGCCGGCGGGTCTCCTCCAGGCGCTGACGCCGACCGGGTCCGGCTCACAACGTGACGATCTGAAGCGTCCGCGCGATCTTCCTGCCGCCCTCCTCGACGAGGTCGAACCGAACCCGCTGACCGATCCTGAGCAACCGCAGACCGGAGCCTTCCACCGACGTCGCGTCGATCGCGACCTCGGTCCGGTCGTCCATCAGCAGCGAGCCCGTTCGCTCCTGCTCGTCGAAGTCCCTGATCGTCCCCTGGGCCATCGGTCCTCCCGGATCACGCGCGGAGTCGGGCGTCGAGGTCCATCTCGAGGCACACGTCCCGCGTCCGTCCTCGCCGCCCGTCGTCGAGCAGCGTGAGGATATCGCCGGGGCGGTCGACGTCGAACGACAACTCCTGTCGTTCGACCACCGAGACGGGGAGCCCTCGCCGTCTTGCCAGCTCCAGGTGGCGGTGGAACGAGTCAGGTCCGAATCGCGCCGGGATGGCCTTCGGGGGACGTCGGAGCAACAGGCTCGTCCCCGCGCCGTCGGCCGACGCCGCCAGCACGACCGCTCCGAGCGTCCTGAGCGAGAGATGCAACGTCTCGGCCGTGACGAGCGGAACGTCGGCCGGCAGGACCGCGAGTGTGCCCGCCCCCTCCTCGTTCGCGAGCGCCTCGACCTGGCGGATCGCGTTGGCGAGCGGCGGCTTGGCCTCGGGGACCGGCCTCGCGCCGCGACGGGCGGCGATCTCGAGGGCCACCTCGTCGGGGGAGACCACCCACGTCTCCCACCCCTGGAGCGAGATCGAGGCGTCAAGGACGTCTTCGAGCATCGCCAAGGTGAGCGCTCCACGCTCGAGGTCCGTCAGGGCCGGGGACAGCCGCGTCTTCGCTCGCGACAGGGACTTCACGGGAACCGCGAGGACACGCACCCCTCAAGGCTAGTCGGCGGTCGGCGGTTCGCGACCCGATCGGCACCTCCCTCGTGGACCGGATAGCATCCGTCGGCCCGGGGAGGAGGCGGATCCTGGAACCCTGGTATCGAACCCTGGAGCTCGGACTACGCCCACCTTTCCAGCTGTGGTTCAACTGGCGCCTCGAGGGCCTCGAGAAGATCCCGGCGTCGGGCCCGCTCATCGTGGCCGGGAACCACCTCTCGTACCTCGATCCGTTCGCGCACGCATTCTTCGTCATCGAGGCGGGGCGCCGGCCGAGGTTCCTCGCCAAGCAGGAGCTCTTCGACGTCGCGGTGGTCGGGACCGCGCTCAAGGGCGCGGGACAGATCCCCGTCAGGCGAGGGACCGGCGACCAGTCGCCGTTGGACGCTGCTCGCCGCGCGCTGGAGGCCGGCGAGGTCGTCGTGATCTATCCGGAGGGGACGTCGGTCACGACCAACCCCGACCACTCGCCGGGGCGCGGGCGAACGGGCGCCGTGCGGCTCGCGCGGGCGAGCGGGGTGCCCGTGCTGCCGGTCGCGACCTGGGGCGGCCAGTACGTGTGGCAAAGGAGCGGGCGGCAGAGCCTGGCCTTCGGCCGGCCGATCTGGCTCCTCGCCGGCGAGCCCATGGATCTCGGGAGCGGCAAGGCCGACGGCGCCACGATCCGTACGCTCACCGACGACCTGATGATCGAGCTCGCCGGCCTCGTGGAACGCCTTCGGGCCGGATACCCGGCGCGGTGGGCCCGGCGGTAGGCTGAGGCGATGGACGCCGCCCGCGAGCGAGGCTTCGCGACCCGCGCGATCCACGGTCAGGAACTCCCGCCGGTCGATCAGGACGCGCCGAGCGTGCCGATCTTCCAGACCGCGACCTTCCGCTTCGACACGTCCGAAGCGTTCGCCGAGACGATCAACTTCCGACGGCACGGCTACACGTACACGCGCGGGTACGGCAACCCCACGCTCCTCGCGTTCGAGCGCGTGATGGCCGAGCTTGAGGGGAGCGAGTCCGCGATCTCCTTCGCGTCGGGCATGGCGGCGATCCACACCGTCGCGACGACGCTCGCGAGAAGCGGCGACACGATCGTCGCGAGCCGCGAGCTGTACGGCGGGACGTACGCGCTGTTCGACACGCTACTGCCTCGCTACGGGATCGACGTCCGGTTCGTGAGCCCGCACGACCACGACGCCGTTCGTTCCGCGCTCGACGGGGCGGTGCTCCTGTACGTCGAGACGATCGCGAACCCGAACGTGACCGTCGCCGACCTCGAGGCGCTGGGTCGGGTCGCGACGGGCGCGGGCGTCCCGAGCGCCGTCGACAACACGTTCGCGTCACCGTACCTGTGCAACCCGGCCGGCTATGGGTTCGACTACGTGATCCATTCGGCGACCAAGTACGTGGGCGGCCACAGCGATCTGATCGGCGGCGTCGTGTGCACGAGCGAAGAGCGGATGGCCGGATTGCGTTCGACCGTGATCGAGACGGGCGGCACGATGGCGCCGCTCGAGGCCTGGCTGTCGATGCGGGGGTTGATGACGCTCGAGGTCCGGATGCAGCGGCACTGCCGAACCGCGCTCGACCTCACCACCTGGCTCGAGGGCCACCCGAAGGTCGCTCGGGTGCACTACCCGGGCCTTGCCTCCCACCCGCAGCACGAGATCGCGCGTCGGCAGTTCTCCCGCGGGTTCGGGGGGATGGCGGCGTTCGAGGTGGTGGGCGGGGTCGAGGCCGGCCAGCGGTTCTGCGACGCCCTCGAGCTCGTGTGGGTGGCGGCGAGCCTGGGGGGCATCCAGACGCTCGTGTGCCACCCGGCTTCGACCACCCATCGCCAGCTCGACCCCGAGGCGAGGAGCGCGGCGGGCATCGCCGACGGCCTGATCCGGCTGAGCGTCGGGCTCGAGGACCCAGACGACCTGAAGGCCGATCTCGACCGAGCGCTGGAGAAGGTATGACGGGGGGTCCGGGGGGCTCAAGAAGCGAGCGCGAACGCGCGAGCGCTAGCCCCCGGGAGGAAGGCGGCGCGTCGCGGTCGTGTTCGGCGGGCGTTCGGCCGAGCACGAGATCAGCGTCCTTTCGGCGCGCTCGGTGATGGACGCGCTGGATCCGGCGCGCTACGAGGCGGTCGCGATCGGCGTGACGAAGGACGGCCGCTGGCAGCTGATGCCCGCAGGGCCGCCCGCCCTCCCGTCCGGAGGGGGCGCGGAGCTCCCAGGAGTCGAACCCGCATCGGGCGCGGAGGTTGCTCTCGACCAGGAGCCCGGCTCCCACGCGCTCGTTGCGGCCGACGGAGCGCGAACGTCGATCGACGTCGTGTTCCCGGTGATGCACGGGCCGTACGGCGAGGACGGTTCGATCCAGGGACTGCTCGAGATGGCGGGCGTCCCCTACGTCGGGTCGGGGGTGCTCGGGTCCGCGGTCGGGATGGACAAGGCGGTGCAGAAGGTGCTGTTCCAGGCCGCCGGCCTCGCCGTGGTCCCCCACGAGGTGGTGCACGAGCGGGAGTGGGAGGAGGACCCCGAGGCGGTCGAGGCTCGCGCGGAGCATCTCGGCTACCCGATGTTCGTCAAGCCCGCCGGGCTCGGCTCCTCGATCGGGATCAGCAAGGCCGCGGGCTCGGGCGAGCTCCGGGGAGCGCTCGAGGAGGCGCTGCGGTACGGGCGCAAGGCGTTGCTCGAACGGTCGATGGAGCGCGCGCGTGAGCTGGAGGTCTCGGTGCTCGGCAACGACGATCCGGTGGCCTCGGTGGCCGGCGAGATCGTGCCGCGAGGTCACGAGTTCTACGACTACGAGGCCAAGTATCTGGACGAGCACGGGGCCGAGCTCGTCATCCCCGCCGATCTGTCCCGAGGAGGTGCTCGAGGAGCTGCAACGGATGGCGATCGCCGCGTTCCGGGCGGTCGACGCGTGCGGGATGGCCCGGATGGACTTCTTCCTGGTGGACGAGGGACGGCTGTTCCTGAACGAGGTGAACACGATCCCGGGGTTCACGAGCATCTCGATGTACCCGCGGCTGTGGGAGGCCTCGGGCCTGCCCTACCCGCAGCTGGTGGACCGGCTGATCGAGCTCGCGATCGAACGGCACGAGTCCGAGCGCAAGAAGGGCACCGGAGCCTGATCGGGACGAGCGCAGGTCGGGTTACAGGTGGACGACCGGGCAGGTCAGGGTCCGGGTGATGCCCTCGACGCCTTGGATCTTCGCGACGACGAGCTTGCCGAGTTCGTCCACGTTCTTGGCCTCGGCGCGCACGATCACGTCGTACGGCCCCGTGACGTCCTCGGCCTCCGCGACGCCGTCGATGTCACGGACCTCCTTGGCCACCTGCGCCGCCTTGCCGACCTCGGTCTGGATCAGGATGTAGGCCTGAACCACGCTGACCTCCTCGTTCGCGGGCGGCCATGCTATGCAGCGGCTCCGGGCGACGACAAACGCCCGCGCGGCGCCGCGGCGAGCGCGATCAGCCTTCGGAGCGTGGGATGATCGACCCGTGGCTTCCCGCAAGAAGAAGCGCGCGCGGGAGGAGGATCCGCTCGCCACGTACCGTCGCATCCGCAAGCCGATGCCCCCTCCCGAGAAGGTCATCCGTGACCGCCGGCGCGAGGTCGACGAGGAGCAGGCGCGCCGGGAGATCGAGGACGAGGCGGAACGGTGAACGGAGGACGCCCGTGATCTTCGCCGACCGGGTGGACGCCGGCGAACGGCTCGGGCGCGCGCTCGCCGATCGGGTCGGCTCGGACGCCGTGGTGCTCGCGATCCCTCGCGGCGGCGTGATCGTCGGCGAGGTCGTCGCGCGGGCGCTCGACGCGCCGCTCGACGTCGTCGTACCTCGCAAGATCGGTGCCCCCGGCAATCCCGAGCTCGGGCTCGGAGCCGTCGCCCCTGGCGTTCGGGTCCTCGATCCTCGGATGGTCTCCGGACTCGGCGTGAGCGACGACTACCTTGAGCGCGAGATCGCCGTGCAGGAGGCCGAGATCGAACGGCGGCAGCACGCCTACCGCGAGGGTCGTCCTGCCGTCCCGCTCGCGGAGCGCGTGGCCGTCGTGGTCGACGACGGCGTCGCGACCGGCGGCACGGCGGCGGCGGCGCTCCGGTGGGCGAGTGCCCAGGGGGCGACGCGGGTGATCCTGGCGGTCCCCGTGGCGCCGCGGCAATCGCTCGAGCGGCTCGCCGCCGAAGCCGACGACGTGGTGGTGCTCGAGACGCCCGAGCCGTTCTTCGCCGTCGGCGAGTGGTACCGGGATTTCGATCAGACCTCGGACCGCGAGGTCGTCTCGGCGCTCGCGCGTTCCGCCGGGTCGCGCACGTGAGGACGGTCGAGCTCGTGATCGCCGGCGTCTTCATCGCGGGTGGGCTGCGCTCGGCGTGGTACTGGAGCCGGCGTCGGTTCGAGGGCACCGACCTGGTCGATCACCTGCTCTACGCCCTGTACCTCACCGGCCGGATCGGGCTGTGGTTCGCGATCGCAGGGTTCTTCCTGATCTACGCGACGATCGAGGTGCAGGGCCGCGCCGCGCTCGACGAGCTGGATCAGTACCGCTGGTACCTCATGGTTCCGCTGGTGCTGTCGCTTCTCCAGCTGGGAGCCGGGTGGTTCCTCGGACGCCGCGGGGAGGGCGGGGACTCGATGGACGAGTCGTCGACCGGGCCTAGCCGGCAGCCTTGACGATCTCGGGGGCGAGCTCCGGGAACTCCTCCAGCCGGGCGACGCGCTCGGCCTTGAGGTGCTCCACGAGCTCGGAGTACTCGAGCATGCGGCCCTCGCGCTCGTAGAGCCGCCGCGGCTGGAGCAGCTCGAGGTCGTCGAACCCGGGGACGGCATCGGCGACGAGGTAGCCGAAGTCGTCGTCGCGCACCCAGGAGATCGTCTGCTCGGCGATCCCCTTCACGCACGCCGACGTGTGCGGGATCTTCACCTTCTTGGAGCGCTCGTCGTCGTCCTTGCCGCCGACACGCCCGGTGTTGAGCAGGTAGGTCTCGATCGGATGGGTGGCGAGCAGCTCGAGGATGCGGTTGCCCTGGAGGTCGTGGGGGAGCGGGAAGAACGGATTCGTTCCGGGGACCCGGAGGAACTTCCCCGCCTCCGAGGCGCCGCCCGCCGACGTGCCGGTCGTCTCGCCGAGCATGAAGTAGGCGGCCGCCTGCTCCTGGTCCAGCTTGGCGACCGCCGGGATGATGTCCTCGTTCCGGTTCAGGATCAACAGGTAGTCGACCGTGCCGACCTCGGTGGCGTCCCGGTACCGGGCCAGGTCGTCCATCCGGAACACCGCGCGACCGTTCTGCGTGTAGCTCTGCTCGAAGAAGTTCACCGCGCCGCCGTCGTCCTGGTAGACGTTCTCCAGGTACGTGGTCGGCTTGACGACCGCGTCGTAGATGTTCGGTTCGAAGTCGGGATCGAGGCTGAACGTCTTCGCGAAGCAGCCGTTCTCGGTGCCGTGGGCGTGGCCGCCCGGCATCAGCGCGACGAAGTCGTCCTGCACGGGCAGCGAATCGTTCTGCGTCGTGAACGTCGTGGTCGTCTTCCCGGTCCCCGACAGACCGATGATCATGAACACCTTCTCGCCGGCGGGTGTCGGGATGACCTTCAGGCCCGCGTGCAGCGCGAGACCGCCTCGGTCGTAGACCTTCGCGTTCCACATCCGAAGGCCGCCCTTCTTCGACTCGCCGAAGTAGTCGGAGTTCAGCACCCGGGTGACGCCGTTCTCCAGGTCCACCGCGATCGCGCGATCGTCGGGATATCCCGGCGCCTCGAGGTTGGGCGTGTAGACGACCTGGACCTCCGGCTCGGCGCCGTCGTCCCGTGGGAAGTACAGCTTCTGCTGCATGCCGGCGACGTTGGCGTTCGACCTCTCGATCAAGAGGCGCGCTTTCGTCCGGAACGCTGGATCGTTGCCGATGTAGCCGTCGATCACGACGACGTCTGTGTCTCGCAGGTACTCGTCCTGCCGGCGAGCGATGAAGTCGTACTCCTCGCGCGTCATCGTCTTGCCGCTGGAACGCTCCGCGACGACGAAGGTGCTGCCCGAACTCCTCGAGGTGACGCGCGTCTGGACGTTGACGTTGTCGAACTCGGTCACCCGGCACTGCGGCATCGCTTCGGTGAAACGCCGGAGCTCCTCCGCGGATGGGTTGTCGTGCGTCGCTCGCGCCTGAACCTTCAACGGTTCTCCTTCGTCGGGTGGCTCGCGACGCCGTACCGGCCGGCCCGGAGCGGCTCTATCCTACCCAACGGATGCGGGCCTCCCTGCGCCGGAAGCGACCGGCCACGCCTGCGGTGGAGACGCTCATCGAGCTGTCGGAAGACGAACTCGTCGAGGCGATCGCGCGCCTGCTCTCCGGTCACGAGCCGGGGGTCGTCGTCGGGATCGGGGACGACGCGGCCGTGCTCGAGCACGGAGGCGGCCAGCTCGTGTTCACGACCGATCTGCTGGTCGAAGGCGTCCACTTCGAGCAGGGGTCGATCTCCGCGCGGGATCTCGGAGCCAAGGCGGTGACCGTCAACGTCTCGGACATCGCGGCGATGGGGGCGAGTCCCCGGTACGCGATCGTGGCGGTCGCCGTTCCGGAAGCCGTGGAGGCCGCCTGGGTGATGGAGCTGACCGGCGGCATGCGCGAGGCGTGCGCCGAGTACGCACTCGCGCTGGTCGGGGGCGACTCCAACCGCGCCGAGCTGATCGTCGTCTCGGTCGCCGTGGTGGGCGAGGTCGCGCCGGGCCGGGCCGTCACGCGTTCGGGGGCGCGCGCGGGAGATCGGATCGTCGTCACCGGGTCGCTCGGGGCGGCGGCGGGAGGCCTCGCGATCTCGCGGGCTCCGACCGAGGAGGCCGCGTCCGCGCTCTCCCAACCCTGGGGCCGCGAGCTGTCCGAGGCGCTCGCCCGGCCGGTCGCCCGGGTGGGCGAGGCGCGGATCCTGACCCGCGCCGGAGCCACCGCGATGATGGATCTCTCGGACGGGCTCGCGATCGACCTGTCGAGGCTGTGCCGCGCGAGCGGGGTCGGGGCGCGCGTCGCGCTCGGGGCCGTCCCGGTCGCGGACCCGCTGGAGCGTGGCGCCGACGCACTCGGGATCGAGGCGCTGGAGCTGGCCCTGTCCGGCGGCGAGGACTACGAGCTGGTGGCGACGATGCCCGAGGACTCCGTCGAGACCGCGCGGGCCGAACTCGTCGAGGCGTTCGGCACGAACCTTTCCGAGATCGGCGAGATCGTGGAGGGCTCCGGCGTCGTCGCCGTTCGCGACGACGGCTCGGAGTCGCCGCTCGAGCCCCGGGGCTGGGACCACTTCACCCGCGGGTAGCCTGGGTCGCATGGACGTCGAGCGGGCCGCACCGCGTCCACGCGCCCTGTCGGTCGCCGGATCGGACTCGGGCGGTGGCGCGGGGATCCAGGCGGACCTCAAGACGTTCAGCGCGCTGGGCGTCTACGGGATGACGGCGATCACCGCGGTCACCGTCCAGAACACGAAGGGCGTGAGCGGATACGAACCGTTGTCGCCCTCGACCGTGGCGGATCAGATCCGTGCGGTCGTCACGGACATCGGCGTGGACGCCGCGAAGACGGGCATGCTCGCCTCGGCCGCGATCGTCGGAGCCGCGGCCGACGCCCTCGCCGAAACCGGCGTGCGAAATCTCGTCGTCGATCCCGTGTTCGTCTCCAAACACGGTCACGCGCTCCTCGAGGAAGACGCGGTGCGAGAGCTCAGCGAGCGGATCCTGCCGCTCGCAACCCTCGTGACGCCGAACCTGCCCGAGGCGACCGGGCTCGCCGGGTTCGAGGTCTCGAGCCGGGACCTGATGGAGGACGCCGCCGAGGCGATCCTCGCGATGGGCCCGGGCGCGGTCCTCGTGAAGGGCGGTCACCTCACCGGTCCGGACGCCGACGACCTGTTCTTCGACGGGGACCGGATGGAGTGGATCGAGGGCGAGCGCATCGACACGCCGCATACGCACGGGACCGGGTGCACCCTTTCCTCCGCGATCGCCGCCCACCTCGCTCGAGGCGCAGAGCTGCTCGAGGCGGTTCGGGCGGGCAAGGCGTTCGTCACCGAGGCGATCCGTCACGCGCTGCCGCTCGGTGAAGGGATCGGACCGGTGGACCAGCTCTGGTCCGTGCCGCGAACCTAGGATCCGGGGGCTAGACCGCCCGCTGGACCTTGCCGGCCTTCAGGCAGCTCGTGCACACGTGCAGCCGCTTGGGCGTCCCGTTCACGAGGGCGCGAACGCGCTGCACGTTGGGGTTCCACCGCTTGGGGGTGCGGTGGTGCGAGTGGGAGACCTGCATGCCGAAGAACGGCTTCTTCCCGCAGATGTCGCAGACGGCTGCCATGGCGGTCAGGCATGGTAACAGGCGATCCGGCGTCGACGATCAGCACGCCGGCCCGGCCCTCCGCCATCCGGCGACGCGTCGAGGCTACGGCCGCGGCGTTCCCCTTCGATGCGTAGAGCCGCAGCGCCGCCTCGAACGCCACCCCGGCCCCGTCCCGGTCGCCGCTCGCAAGCAGCACCGTCGCGAGGGAGACGAGCGTATCGCCGCGCATGTTCAGGTCGTCGGTCGTCTCGGATATCGTCACCGCGTCGCGGGCGATCCGCGCCGCTTCCTCATATCGACCCCGGCCCGCCTGGATGCGGGCCCGGGCGCTGCGACCGAGCACCCGCGTCGAGACATCGTCCTCGGCGCCCGTGAGCTCGCCGGCGGAGACCATCTCTTCCGCCTCGTCGAGGCGTCCCTGCTCGATGAGCGCGTGGGCGAGGGCCGCCGCGATCGTGGCCTGGAAGCCCTGCTCGCCCATGTCGACGGCCGCGTCGAAGCCGGACCGGAACTCACGCTCCGCGGCGACCGCATCGCCCGCCAGCATCTCGATCTCGCCGGCCGTCTCGGACACGAAGGTCGACCGGAGCCGAAGGCCCAGATCTTCGAAGATCGCCCGCGACGCCTGGACGAGCTCTCGCGCGTCATCGAATCGCCCTTGCATCGCCCGAACCCACGCGAGGGCTCGGAGCGCAGGCGCCTCGTACCCGGTCCCATCGCTCCGCTCGAGCAGCTCGCGGCATCGCCGCTCGATCTCCTCGGCGGGGGCGGGCCCGTAGGTCCCGGTGCCCGTGTACCGGCCAAGGGCGTCGGACTCCTCGCGCGTCGCCCCGGCTCGGCGGGCGTGCTCGATCGATCTCGCAAGCGCGTCGTCGGCCTCCCCGTAACGAGCGTGGTTCCAGTGCAGGTTCCCGATCAACACCCACGCGCGGGCCAGCCCGCGGTCGTCTCCGGCGGCCTCCAGCGTCGCGATCAGACGCTCGGCCTCGCCGAGCGGCTCCACGGAGGCCCTCGGATCCGTCATCTCGGACAGGAACAGACGGAGGATCGCGGCGTTCGCGGCGCTGACCGGGTCGTCGGCTTCCTTCGCGCTGACCTCCGCCTCGTCGAACGCACCGAGGGCCGGCCCAAGGTCGCCGGCCTCCTCCAATGCCTCGCCCAGCGCGATGAGCGCCACCCGCCGGTCGGGGTGGGCGCGCGGGAGAAGGGCGGTGGCGCGACCCAGGAGATCGGTCGCGGCCGGGATGTCGCGGCGCTCGAACGCGCGGATGCCCGGGGGAGCCAGTCGAAGCCCCGCCCGGGTCGCGAGGGCCTGCTCCCGCTCCGTGAGGGAGGACAGCTCGGAGCGATAGCGGTAGGCCTGCTCGAGGTGGTACCCGATCACCTCCTCGAGCTCGACGAACCGGTCACCCGCGGTGCCCTCGAGCCAGACGGCGAAGGACTCATGGAGGTCCGCACGCACCTGCTTCGGCGTGCCTCGGTACGCGGTCTCCTGGATCAGGATGTGGTGGAACCGGAAGGCGTCCTCGCCGGCGAACGTGGACGGTTCCGGCTGGATCAGGTCCTTGCGCACCAACGTCTGGAGCGCGCTTCCGACGTGGCTGCGGACCGGCTCGGGCGCGAGCTCCGCGACGGCGCCCCACCAGAACACCTTCCCGACCACCGAGGCCGACCGGATCACGGTGCGTTCCTCGCTGGACAGCCGGTCCAGCCGCGCCCCGAGGAGCGCATGGATCGAGTCCGGGACCCGCACGTCGCCGAGATCCGAGGTCGCGACCCAACGGTCCCCCTGACGGAGCAGCAGGCCGTCGTCGTCGAGCATGCGCAGCATCTCCTCGAGGAAGAGCGGGTTCCCCGCCGCAGGCTCGGCGATCCGGCCGAACGCCTCTTCCTCGAGGCTCGACCCGCCGAGCAGCTCGGAGACGAGTTGCTGGCTCTCCTGGGCATCCAGTGGATCGAGGGACAGCACGGATGCGGTGGCGATCTCGCTTGCCCACGTGGGCCGGACGTCCATCAGGTCGGGACGAGCGAGGCACAGGAGCATCATCGGGACGCCGCGGCTCCAGCCGCCCAGGTACTCCACCAGGTCCAACAGGGTCGGCTCGGCCCACTGGAGATCGTCGAGGATCACGAGGAGCGGCCGGTCGCGGCCGGTCCACTCGAGGAACTGCCGGATCGCCCAGAAGGTCTCTTGCAGCCCCGCGACGGTGCTTCCGAACCCGGTGACGCCGGCCACCCGCTCGACCACGAGCGCCCCGTCTGGCGCTCCGTTCATCGCTGCTTCGATCCTCGAGTGGGCGTCGCTCCTGTCGTCGGCGTCGGTGATGCCGCTCGCCTGTTTCACCACATCGGCGATCGGCCAGAAGGTGATCCCGTCGCCGTACGGGAGGCACCGCCCGCGGAGCAGGATCGCGTCGGATCCGACCCGCCCCGCGAACTCCCGCGCGAGCCTCGATTTCCCGATCCCCGCGGGACCGAGGACCGTGACGAGGACGGAGGATCGCTCGACGACCGCGAGATCGAACGCCGAGCGGAGGATCTCGAGCTCGCGGTCGCGTCCCACGAGCGGTGGATCGGGACGGCTCCCCACCTGATCGGGACCCGGTCCGATCGACACGAGCCGGTGGGCGACGATCGACCCGGTCTTGCCCTTCAGGGCGAGCGGTTCGGTCGTTTCGACGACCACGTTGTCTCGGATCAGGGCGTAGGTCGCCGGCCCGAGGAGGATGTCGCCGATGCCGGCCACCTGCTCGAGCCTCGCGGCGACGTTCACGGCATCGCCGACGACGAGCGCCTGACCGGCTGCCGCGTCGCCCACGACGACCTCGCCCGTGTTCACCCCGATCCGCGTCTGCACCTGCACGCCGAACCGGGCCTGGAGGTCGACGTTCAGCGCGGCGAGCTCGTCCCGCATGGCCTGCGCCGCGCGCACCGCTCGGATCGCGTCGTCCTCGTGCAGGAGCGGCACGCCGAAGACGGCCATCACGGCGTCGCCGATGAACTTCTCCACCGTCCCGCCGTGGCGCTCCAGGGCGCCGCGCATCGCGCGGAAGAAGCGCGTCATCACCTCGCGGACCGACTCGGGGTCCAGCAGCTCGGCGAGCGGCGTCGAGCCCGCGACGTCGCAGAACACCACCGTCACGGTCTTGCGCGCGCCGTGAGGGGCAGGCTCTTCCGCCGTGAGCGGGGATGCGCACGACATGCAGAATCGCGCCCGCGGAGGGTTGGTCTGACCGCACGAGCCGCAGATCGGCATGGCCGGAGTCTAGGTCGGGCTTGCTCCGCTGAGGAGAGGGTCCTAGGGTAGGCCCGCTCGCAGAGGGGGGACGATGCGATGGCAGCGGATGCGCAGGACAAGCTCCCGATCTTCGACTACCACGTCATCAGCGAGGGTGGGCCGAAGAACCGGAAGCCGGGTGAGAAGCCGAAGCCGCCAGACAAGTGGGAGGAGCCCGTCTGGAAGGAAGAGCCGCCGGACGGCAAGTGGGGGCACGGACCCAATGAAATCGGCAAGGTAGAGATCCACGCGAAGGGGTCTGAGGAGGATCCGGACTTCGACGCCGACTTCACGTTTACCGACCCCCCCTGCCGCATCAAGGTCGACGGCAAGGTGCCGGGCGGAAAGAACTGGCAGGGCAAGGCCAAGGCGAAGGCCAAAGGGCAGGACGGCGCCTGCAAGGGACGCGAAGCCGAGATCGAGATCGAGTTCAAGAACCCCAAGCGCTGGTAAGGCGCGGGTCCGACTACGGGGCCGACGTCACGATCGCGTCGAGGCCGTCGGCGAGCGCTTCCTCGGTGAGCGGTCCGCTCCAGGTCTTCACGAGTTCGCCCGACGCGTCGTAGAACAGCGTCGCCGGCTGGCCGAGGATCCCGAGCCCGTCCCGGATCGCTCCCGGTCCGTCGAACACGCTCGGATAGGTCCAGTCGTACTCGCGCATGAACTCGCGCGCCGAACCGCGTTCATCGAGGATGTCGACCCCCAGGAACTGGACGCGGTCGCCGAACTCGGCGTGTGCCGACGCGAGGAGCGGTCCTTCGTCGCGGCACGGTCCGCACCACGACGCCCAGATGTTCACGAGCACGGGGGTTCCCCGCAGCTCATCGAGCAGCCGTTCGTACGTCGCGATGTCGAACGCCGGTAGCTCGTAGGGATCGGCCGGCAGGAGCGACCCGTCGCCGGCGTCGCTTCCCTCGCCGTTCGAGCACGCCGCGCCCACCACCGAGACGACGAGGATCAACGCGACCGCTCGGAAGCTCACGAGCCGCATGGTAGAACCCACGTGATGGGATACGTCCCCCGCGGAGCTCCGGTTCGTCGGTGACGCTCACGCTCGAGTCGCCGATCCGGGCGGTCGACCGGCGTCTCGCGGAGCGCCGGGTCGGCGCTCGGGCTCAGGGTCCGCCGGCCGCGGACGCGCTCGCGGAGATCGGCATCACCACGGTCCGCGACCTGATCCACCACTACCCGCGCCGACACATCGACCGCTCGCGGGTCTCGCTCATCCGCGACCTGACGGTCGGGACCTACGCGACCGTGATCGCGAAGGTCAAGCGCGTCCACAAACGCCAGACCCGGCGGCGTCAGGCGATGGTGACGGTCACGTTGTACGACGGGTCGGGCAACCTCGATCTCACCTTCTTCAACCAGCCGTGGATCGCGTCGCAATACAAGGAGGGCTACGAGGTCGCCGCGTCGGGCGTGGTGCAGCTGTACGGCGGCAAACGCCAGTTCGCCAAGCAGGAGGTGGAGCTGCTCCGCGGGGACGAACAGGAGCTCGTGCACACCGCCCGGATCACCCCCATCCACCGGGCGACCGAGGGCGTCACGCCTCGGACGATCCGCGAGCTGGTCTGGCGTGCCCTCGAGCAGCTCACGGACATCCCGGACCCGCTGCCGGCCGAGGTCCTGGGCGCCGAGGACCTCCTGGGCCTCGATACCGCGATCCGGCAGATCCATTTCCCCGAGAACCAGCGTCAGCTCGCCTCGGCGATCGAGCGGCTGAAGTTCGACGAGCTGTTCACGCTCGAGTTGGGCGTCGCGTTCCGCAAACGCCGCGTCGAGGGCGCTGAGCAAGGGGTCGAACACGTTCCCGCCGGACCGCTCGTCGACCGGCTGTTCGCCGCGTTGCCCTTCGAGCCGACGGGGGCACAGCGGCGCGCGACCGCCGCCGTCGCCGACGCGATGGCCCGATCCCATCCGATGAACCTGCTGCTCCAGGGCGACGTCGGCGCCGGCAAGACGCTGGTCGCCGTGCACGCGTCGCTGATCGCGATCGGTTCGGGACACCAGGCCGCGATCATGGCGCCGACGGAGGTGCTCGCCGGTCAGCACGCGCGCTCGATGACGGCGCTCCTCGGACCGATCGGCGCCCGGCCCTATCTCGAGGCCCGGTCCTCGCGGCGTGTCGCGGCAAGCGGCCAGGGCTCGCTCCTGGACGAGGTCCCGCACGAGGACGAGGTCGCGGACGGGGACTCCGGCATCACGTACGCGTTGCTCACCGCCGCGGTCACCGGCAAGGACCGCGTCGCGATCCTCGACGGCGTCGCGTCAGGTGACGTCGATCTCGTCGTGGGGACCCACGCGCTGGTCCAGGAGGGGGTGGCGTTCGCCGATCTCTCGTTGGCGGTGATCGACGAGCAGCACCGGTTCGGCGTGCACCAGCGCATGGCGCTCAAAGGGAAGGGCGGGTCGCCGGACGTCCTGATCATGACGGCCACGCCGATCCCGCGGACCCTCGCCCTGACCTACTACGGCGACCTCGACGTCGTCGTGCTCGACGAGATGCCGAAGGGGCGCCGGCCGATCGCGACCCGGATCGCGCGGAAAGAGTCGGAGCGATCGGCCGCCTACCGCCTCGTGCGGCAGGAGGTGGAAGCCGGCCGGCAGGCGTTCGTCGTCTGCGCGGCGATCGACGAGGGGAACCGGACCCAGGTTCGCGCCGCCGAGGCCGAGGCGGAGCGCCTGGCCACCGAGGTCTTCCCCGACCTGTCGGTCGAGCTGCTCCACGGCCGGATGCGCCCCGCGGAGAAGGAACGCGTGATGGAGGAGTTCCGCTCCGGGAAGCATCACCTGCTCATCTCGACCACGGTGATCGAGGTCGGGGTCGACGTGCCGAACGCCACGGTGATGCTCGTCGAGAACGCGGAGCGGTTCGGGCTCGCGCAGCTGCACCAGCTCCGAGGGCGGATCGGGCGGAGCACCCACGCGTCGACGTGCATCCTGTTCGACGGTTCCGAGGAGACCAACCTCGAGGCCCGGGCTCGCCTCGACGCGATGGTGCGGACGACCGACGGGTTCGAGCTCGCGGACGAGGATCTCCGGCTCCGCGGCGAGGGGACGCTGTTCGACGTCAAGCAGTCCGGGATGCCCGACCTCGAGCTCGCGCGGCTCGCCGAGGACCTCGAGCTCGTGCGCCGAGCCCGGGCGCGTGCGTTCGACCTGATCGAGGCCGATCCCGACCTGTCGGGACATCCGGAGCTCGTCCTGGAGCTGCGAGCGCGGTTCGAGCGCTCGATCGACTGGCTGTTCCACTCGTGAACGCATGCAGCTCATGACCACGCCTCTCGGCGACGTCGCGTCGGAACGCCCGGATGAGGATCGTCGCGGGGTCGGCGAAGGGCATCAGGCTCGCCCGAGTGCCCCCGGGGGTTCGCCCCGTCTCCGACATGGCCCGCGAGGGGCTGTTCTCCAGCCTGGGTCCGGCGGTCGAGGGCGCCCGCGTCCTCGACCTCTACGCCGGCACCGGGGCGATGGCGATCGAGGCCCTGTCTCGGGGCGCCGAGCACGCCGTGCTCTTCGAGCGGGACCGGGCCGCCATCCGCGCGATCGCGGAGAACCTGGAGCGGACCAGGCTCGCCGAACGGGCCGACGTGATCCGCGGCGACGTCACGAAGATGCTCACCGGAGATGACAAGTTCGGGGGGGCGTTCGGTCTGGTCCTGGCGGACCCTCCGTACGACACCGCAACCGAGGAGATCGACGGCGTGCTCGCGGAGCTCGCCGCCGGATGGCTCGCCCGGGACGGCTGGAGCGTCGTCCTCACGCGCCCGAAAGGGGCTCCCGAACCGATCCTTCCGGTACACTGGCTCGCCGCGAGGCGCCTTTCATACGGCGACACCCTCGTCCTGATCCTCCAGGAGGCGTAGATGGGCCTGACGGCCCTGTGTCCGGGGACGTTCGACCCCGTCACCAACGGTCATCTCGACATCATCGAACGAGCCGCTCGGCGCTTCGACGCGCTGGTGGTTGGCGTGCTCGACAACCCCGCCAAGCAACCGCTGTTCACGGCCGAGGAGCGCGTGGGGCTCCTCAAGGAGGCGGCGGGGTCGCTCCCGAACGTGACCGTGGAGGCCTTCTCGGGGTTGCTCGTGGAATACGCAAACCGGCGAGGCGCCGACGTGGTCGTCAAGGGGCTGCGAGCCGTGACCGACTTCGAGTTCGAGATCCAGATGGCACAGATGAACCACCGGCTCGCCGGTGTCGAGACCTTCTTCATGACGACGAGCCCGCAGTGGTCGTTCCTGTCCTCCTCCCTGGTCAAGGAGGTGGCGCGGTTCGGCGGCGACGTCACGGGACTCGTGCCCGCTCCGGTCGCCGAACGGCTGGCCGACAAGCTCCAAGGAGCCTCGTAGATGGACCTCACCTCCCGCATCCAGGCACTCGAGGACATGGTTCGCGAAGCGAAGTCCATGCCGCTGTCCTCCTCGGCGCTGCTCAACCGCGACGAGGTGCTCGAGCTGATCGACGAGCTCAAGAGCTCGCTCCCGGACGAGATCAAGCAGGCGCGCTGGGTCGTCAAGGATCGCGAGGAGCTGCTGGCCAAGGCCCGGCGGGACGCGGAGGCCATGGTCGAGCAGGCTCGAGCCGAGCAGCTGCGGCTCGCCTCGCACGAGGCGGTCGTGCAGCGCGCGAACGAGGAGGCCGAGCGGGTCATGCAGCAGGCGGAGGACGATGCTCGCAAGCTCCGCCTCGAGGCGGAGGACTACGTCGACGCGAAGCTCGCGCAGCTCGAGGTCGCGCTCCAGAAGATCCTCGAAGACATGATCGGCTCCAACGAGTCGCTGTCTCGAACCATCGATCAGGTCGTGGCAGGGCGCGAGAAGCTCCGCGGCGTCGCGCCGACGAGCGGCGTCGAGTTCGGCGAGGGCGAGGAGGTCGAGCTCTCCCAGGACGAGGCCGACGAGGAGCGCAGGAGCGGGGAGGGAGAGGAGACGTGATGCGAGCGATCGACGTCCGCGATCTGCTCGAGCGACCCGGGTCCTCTCGCACGGTGCACGTGCAGGAGCCCGTCCCGGGTCTGCGAACCGAGCTCGCCGACGTCCCCGAGGACGCGCCGATCGAAGGCGACCTCACGCTCGAGGGCGTGAGCGAGGGCGTCTACGTCATCGGCACCATCCAGGGATGGTTCTCGATGCGATGCGCCAGGTGCCTGAAGGACTTCGCCCAGACGTTCGACGTCGCGATGGCCGAGCTCGTCCCGCGCGAGGCCGGTCCCGAGGACGACTACGCGCTCGCGAGCGATCTCACGCTCGACCCCGAGCCGATGGTGCGCGACGCCGTCGTGCTCGAGATGCCGTTCTCGCCGCTGTGTCGTCCGGACTGCCTCGGTCTCTGCGAGATCTGCGGCGGCGACCGGAACCTCGGCGAGTGCCCGGGACACGTGGCGTCCGACCCTCGTTGGGCCGGTCTGGAAGCGTTGCGGTTCGACGACGAGGCCCCGTAGGGCTCCACCACCGAAAGGAAGGAACGACCATGCCGGTACCGAAGCGACGCCAGAGCCACACACGAGGCGCCAAGCGCAAGGCGAACTGGAAGGCGCAGCCCCCGACGTACTCCGCGTGCCCGCAGTGCCACCAGCCGAAGCTGCCGCACCGCGTCTGCCCGAACTGCGGGTTCTACGCGGGGCGCCAGGCCGTCGAGGTCGAGTAGGAGCGTGGCTCGCGGGCGCGGGTCGGAGGGCGAGCGATCGCTCGATCGCGTCCTCGGCGTGCGGTTCCGTGACGGCTCTCTGCGAACGCTCGCCCTGACCCATCGCTCGCACGCGTTCGAGAACGACCTGCCCGCCAACAACGAACGCCTCGAGTTCCTGGGCGACGCCGTGCTCGGCGTCGTCGTGACGGACATGGCGCTTCCGTGAGTTCCCCGAGATGCCCGAGGGCGAGCTGGCCAAGCTGCGGGCGGCGATCGTGAACATGGGCGCCCTCGCCGAGGTCGCTCGCGACCTGGGCATCGGCCGGTACGTTCTGCTCGGCAAGGGCGAGGAGATGAGCGGCGGCCGCGACAAGAGCAGCATCCTGGCCGACGCGCTCGAGGCCCTGCTCGGCGCGGTGTACCTCGACCGCGGCCTTGACGCCTCGCGCAAGTTGATCCACCGCGTGTTCCGCCCTCGGATGATCGCGTACGTCCGCGGGGAGGGCGAGCGCGACTACAAGACGATCCTGCAGGAGATGGCCTCGGCCGAGGTGCACGCCGTCCCCGAGTACCGGATCCGCGAGCGAGGACCCGACCACGAGAAGGAGTTCACGGCGACGGTCTTCCTCGCCGGCAAGGAGTGGGGGAGTGGGATCGGCAGGTCGAAGAAGGAGGCGGAGCAGCAGGCCGCGCACGAGGCCTACCTCCGCCTGTCCGAGCGGGCGGAGCCGGTGCCCTCGAAGCCTCGGCCGTCGGCCGCGAAGAAGTCCCAGCCGGCGTCGATGAAGGAAGGGGCCTAGGTGGAGCTTCCCGAGGTCGAGGTGATGCGGCGTGACCTCGAGAAGGACGTGGTCGGGCGGAAGGTCGCCGAGGCCGAGGTCCGGCCGTCGAAGAACGCGATGCGCGTGATCCGCCGGCACGGCAAGCGCAGGGAGTTCACCGACCGGCTCGTCGGGCGCAAGTTCACCAAGGCGGAACGCCGCGGCAAGTACGTCCTGCTCAACATGGATAACGGCGACGTGCTCGTGACGCACTTCGGGATGAGCGGCCAGTTCCTTCGAGCGACCAAGCGGGTGCCGCTGCCGCCGCACACCCACATCGTCATCACGTTCCAGCAGGGCGGGGATCTCCGCTTCGTCGATCCCCGCACGTTCGGCGAGATGTTCGTGACGGCCGCCGACGACCTCGGCAAGGTCCGGGAGCTCCAGCACCTCGCGATCGACCCGCTCGACCACGTCTTCACGTGGCAGGCGTTCGGGGCGGCGCTCGCGCAGCGAAAGGCGAAGATGAAGCAGCTGCTCATGGACCAGAAGGTCGTGAGCGGCCTCGGCAACATCTACTCGGACGAGGTGCTGTTCGCCGCCGGGCTCCGGTACGACCGGATGTCGGACTCGCTGTCCTCGCAGGAGGTCCGGCGCTTGTACCGAGCGATGCAGGAGGTCCTCCAGGAGTCGATCCGGTTCCGAGGAACCACGCTCGACGACGAGGCGTACGTCGACCTGTTCGGCAAGCCCGGTGAGTTCCAGAACGAGCTGAAGGTCTACGGGCGCGCGGGGCAGCCGTGTCGCCGGTGCCGGACGCCGATCCAGGTGGTCAAGATCTCGAGCCGGAACTCGTACTTCTGCCCGCAGTGCCAGTCGTAGACGGCGCTCAGGCGATCTCGACTCCCGCTCCCTGCATCCGCGCGATCGCGCGCTCCCCGTCGCCCGATGTCCGCTCGACCGCGCGGATGCCGTCGGTGAGCACCGAGACCGACAGGCCGCGGCCGCGGGCGTCCAGCGCCGTCTCGACCACGCAGTAGTCGGTCGCGACGCCGACGATCACGAGCGAGGTGGTCCCCACGTCGCGCAGGATCGTGTTCGAGCGCGGTCGCGGAGACGTCCCCGCTCGTCGGATCGCGCTCGCTGAACCCGGAGTAGCCGTCGTCGCCTTCGGTTCCCTTTCGGACGATCGCTCCGGTCACGTTGAGGTCCTCGTCGAAGCGCGCGCCCCACGTCTCTTTCACGCAGTGAACCGGCCAGATGCCGCCGTCCTTGCGGAAGTGCGGTGTGGACGGCGGGTGCCAGTCCTGCGTGTACACGACCGACGCCGACGCGGAGTGTGCGGCCTCGATCTGTCCGTTGACGAACGGGAGGATCTCGTCGGCGCCGCGGACGAACAGGCTTCCGTTCGGATCGACGAAGTCGTGCTGGATGTCGACGACGAGCAGCGTCGTCCCCGGGTCGTACATGGGCACGGACCTAGTATGCGCGGGTGAGGCGGGTGCGCGTGACGGTGTCGGGGCTCGTGCAGGGCGTCTTCTATCGAGCCACGTGCGCCCGGCTGGCACGCGACGCCGGACTCGCGGGTCACGTTCGGAACGTTCCCGACGGCCGGGTCGAGGCGGTGTTCGAAGGCCGGGACGACGACGTCGAACGCATCATCGAGTGGTGCCGGCACGGGCCCGAGATGGCCCGGGTGGACGAGGTCGAGATCGTTGCCGAGCAACCCACGGGCGAGGTCGGGTTCCGCGTCTCGCACTGAGGAACGTTCCTCGAACTTTCGCCTGGTAGATGCCGAGTCCGTGCGAGGGCCACTGTTAGCATCGAGCACCGATGTTCCTCCGCTCCCTGCAGATCCGAGGCTTCAAGTCGTTCGCCGACAAGACCGTCCTCGAGTTCGCCCCGGGGACGTCCGTCATCGTCGGTCCCAACGGCTCGGGCAAGTCGAACCTCGTCGACGCGATCAGCTGGGTGCTCGGCGAGCAGGGACCGCGGGCGCTCCGCGGCGGTCAGATGGCCGACGTGATCTTCGCCGGCAGCCCGCACCGGGCGGCGCTCGGGATGGCCGAGGTCAAGCTCGTGATCGACAACTCCGCGGGACTGATCCCGGTGCCGATGAGCGAGATCGAGATCAGCCGCACGATCTTCCGCTCCGGCGACAGCGAGTACCGGATCGGGACCCAGGTCGTCCGGCTCCTGGATGTCCAGGAGCTGCTCTCCGAGTCCGGCATCGGGCGTGCGTTGCACACGGTGGTCGGCCAGGGACAGCTGGAAGAGGTGCTGACCTCGCGCCCTGAGGAGCGGCGCACCTACATCGAGGAGGCCGCAGGGGTCGCCAAGCACCGTCGGCGGAAGGAGCGAGCCGAACGCAAGCTGGCCGGCCTCGAACAGGACGTGCTGCGGCTACAGGACGTGCTCGCGGAGCTGCGCCGCCAGTTGAAGCCGCTGAAGCAACAGGCCGAGATGGCCAAGCGGCACGAGGACCTCACGACGGAGGCCGATCGGATCACCGTGCGTCTGGCCGCCGCCCGTCTCCGCGACCTGTTGGTCGAACGCGATCGCCGGACCGGCGGATGGGACGAAGGGCTCGCGCGCCGGGCCGAGGCCAAGGAGCGCCTCGAGGGGCTCGACGAGCGCGTGGTCCAGGTGGCCGACGAGCGCGCCCGCGCGGTCTGGGCGCTGCAGGAGGCCGAGGGCAGGTTCGCCGAGGCCCAGGCCGCACGGTCCGCGACCGAGCTCGAGCTCCGTCGAGCGGTCGACCTCGAATCCGAGGCTCGCCAGGAGCTCGCCGCCGAGGCGGGCCGGGGGGCGCGACTGGCCGCGCTCGACGACGAGATCGGTCGACTCGAGGCTCGTTCGTCGGAGCTCGCATCCGAGTTCGAGCAGCGCGAGCGCGAGCTCGAGGCGGCCGAGCGCGACTACCGGGATGCGACGGAGGCCCGGCACGAGGCCGAGGACGCGCGACGGACGCTCGCGGAGGAGTCGGCCGCCCGGCGGGCCGAGATGGAGACGCTGCAGCGGTCGCTCGCCTCGCACGAGCGGGACCGTTCGAGGCTGCAGGAGCTGGTCGCCGAGGTGCACGAACGCCGCGCGCACGCCGAGACCCGGCGGAGCGAGCTGGCCGACGAGGTGGAGCGGCTCGACGCGACGACCGCGCCCCTGGCCGACCGGCGCGCCGAGCTCGAGCGTGAGAGGCACGGACTGTCGGACGCCGTCGCCGAGCTGGATGAGGCGCGCGTCCTGCACGAGCGTCGCCTCGACGTGCTCCGTGCCCGGCTCGCCGACCTCGAGGAGACCCCGGGATCGCGGTTCCTCGAAGGACATGGCGGTCGCGCGGTCGGCCTCCTGGGCGACCTCGTGCGGGCGCGAGCCGGTTGGGAGCGCGCGCTCCGCGCCGGGCTCGGTCCGCTCGCCGACGCGGTCGTCTACCGGGACGGCGACGAGGCGATCGCCGACGCGCCCGAGGGTGACGGGGCGATCTTGACGGTCGCCGGCGGAGGACCCGCGTCGTTCGTCGTGTCCGGGGAGCGGACCTTGCTGTCGATCGTCGACGCGGATCCGGCCGTTCGAGGGCTGGTGTCGACGGTGCTCCGGGACATCTACCTCGCGGAGACGCTCGAGGAGGCAGCGTCCAAGCACGCCAGCCACCGGCAGGCGTCGTTCGTCACGCCGGAGGGGATCCTGGTGGGTCCCGCGGTCATCCGCACCACGGCCGAGGCGAACTCGCGCGCGGACGAGATCCGCCGCGAGCTCGAGGTGGTGGAGCGCGATCACGCCAAGACGTCGTCGGCGCTGAAGCCCCGCCGGCGCCGGCTCGAGGAGATCGCCCGCGAGCTCGACGAGCTAGCCGCCGGGATCGAGGACGCCGACGCCAAGATCACGCGCGCCGCCGAGGAGATCGGCAGGATCGAAGCGGAGCTCGGGGCGACGGGTCGGGAAGAGGACATCCTGTCCCAGCGGGTGGCCGGGATGGACGACGCCGCGGCGGCATGGCGCGACAGCCTGTCGTCGTTCCCCCAGGTCCCGCACGAGCTCCCGGAGCTCCCGCGGGTTCCCGAGCCCCCGATCCACGCGCGGGTGGAGGCGGAGACCCTCCGGCGCGACCGGGCGGCCGTCGAGGAACGTATCGTCGCGGCGCGTTCCGAGCGCGAGGTCCTGGCGACCAAGGACGCCGAGGCACTGCGCGCGCAGGTCGAGCTCGCGGAGGCCGAGCGGACGGCGGCGGCGAGGCGACTGACCGACGCCGAAGCCGCGATGGAGGCCGCCGGCGCGGCGCGGACCGCCGCGCTCGAGGCCGAGCGGGCGGCGACCGAGGCGGAGTCGGAGACCAACCGGCGGTGGCGGGAGGCCTCGACCGAGCTCGAGCAGCTCCGGCTGACCTACGAGGAGGAGGACCGTTCGCGCGGCGATCTCGAACGGCGGATCCGCGACGCCGAACGGCTCCTGCGCGAAGGCCATGACCGCGATCCGCAGGAGGCGGTCGCGGAGCTCACCGACGAGGACACGGTCGCGGCGATCGAACGCAAGGCCGAGCTCGTCCAGCGGCGGCTCGCGCTCCTCGGCCGGGTCAACCTGCTTGCCGGCGGGGAGTTCGAGGCGCTGCAGGAACGCCACGACTTCCTGCACCGAGAGCTCGACGACGTTCGGCGGGCGCGCCGCGACCTGCTCGAGGTGATCCAGCGGATCGAGACCGAGATCACGACGACGTTCGAGTCGGCGTATCGCGACGTGGCCGCGGAGTTCGAGCGGCTGATCGGCGAGCTGTTCCCCGGCGGTGAGGGCCGGCTGATCGCGACCGAGCCCGGCAACCTGCTCTCCACCGGGATCGAGATCGAGGCGCGGCCGGGCCGCAAGCGCGTGAAACGGATCTCGCTCCTGTCCGGAGGGGAACGCGCGCTGACGGCGCTCGCGTTCCTGTTCGCGATCTTCAAGGCGCGACCGAGCCCCTTCTACCTGATGGACGAGGTGGAGCCGGCGCTCGACGACGTCAACCTGCATCGGTTCATCACGCTCGTCGAGGGGTTCGCGCGCGAGTCGCAGGTCCTGATCGTCACGCACCAGAAGCGGACCATGGAGGTCGCCGGGATGATGTACGGCGTGTCGATGAGCAAGGAGGGGACCTCCAAGGTCGTCGCGCAGCGGATCGATACGCCGGAGTCGGCTCCCGCAGCCGGTGCCACGCCGACGGCGTGGTCTCCCTCCCCGAGCCGGACGCCGTTCGGTAGCCTCGGCTGCCGTGGAGCTCCTCCTCGCGGTCGCCGCCGCGCTCGTCTTGCTCGCCGTCGTGATCGGCGTGCTCGTCGTCCGGCGCCGGCGCGAACCCCCGAGCGCGGGGCCCACCGAGACCGAGTCCGCCACGCGGGTGGCGACTCGGGAGGCTCCGCCGGCCGAACCCGCGGAGGCCAGACCCGACGGACTCGCCGGCCGCATCCGGTCGCTGTTCCGATCGGAGGTGAAGGACCCGTGGCCCGGGTTCGAGGAGCTCCTGGTGCGGGCCGACGTCGGTCCCGCCACCTCGGCCCGGATCGTCGCCGACGTGCGCGAACGCTACGAGACCGGGACCGATCCCGCGGCGCTCGTGCGGACCGAGATCCGCTCGATCCTGGGTGAGGACACCGGGATGCGGCTCCCCGAGGACGGGCTCGGCGTGGTCATGGTCGTCGGCGTCAACGGCTCGGGCAAGACCACGACGATCGGCAAGCTCGCCGCGCGGCTCGGCAAGCAGGGCAAGCGAGTGAGCCTGGCCGGCTCGGACACGTTCCGCGCCGCGGCCTCCGAACAGCTCGGCGTGTGGGCCGAGCGGACCGGCGCGCACCTCGTGAGCCAGGAACGAGGAGCGGATCCCGGCTCGGTCGCGTTCGACGCCGTGTCGGCCGCGCGGGCCCGCGGTTCCGACGTCTTGATCGTCGACACCGCCGGCCGGCTGCACACCAAGCAACCGTTGATGGAGGAGCTGAGGAAGGTCCGGCGGGTCCTGGAGAAAGCGGCCGGCCGGCCGCCCGACGAGACGCTGCTCGTCCTGGACGCCACGACGGGTCAGAATGGCATCGCGCAGGCCGAGGCGTTCACAGAAGCGGTCGACGTGACGGGCGTGGCGCTCGTGAAGCTGGACGGCACGGCGAAGGGGGGAGTCGTTCTGGCGGTTCGAGATCGCCTGGGCGTGCCCGTGAAGCTGGTCGGCATGGGGGAGGGGACCGAGGATCTGGCGCCGTTCGAGGGCGAGCGCTTCGCCCAACAGCTCCTCGGTGCGTGATCATGGCCCGAGCCGACATCCTCATCGTGGAGGACCACCCGACGATGCGGGAGGCCGTTCGCTCGATCCTCGAGCACGAGGGGTTCGAGATCCGGGAGGCTTCCGATGGTGGGACGGCCCTCGAGATGGCGCGAGCGCGACCGCCCGACGTGATGCTGCTCGACCTGAACATCCCGGGGATCACGGGCCGAGACGTGCTGGCAGAGCTGAAGGCGGACCCTTCCACCAGGGACATCCGCGTGATCATCGTCACGGCGACCGGCGAGGAGGGGCGTGGGTACGCCCTGTCGCTGGGCGCCGACGACTACTACACGAAACCGTTCTCTCCCATCGCGCTCCTGGAGACGATGGAGAAGGTGCTCGCGCGGTCCACGGAGTCGGAGGCTCCCGAGTCCGAACCCGGCTCGTAACCTAGGACGGATGTTCGACACGCTCACCGGCCGTCTCGACGGCATCTTCAAGAAGCTCCGCGCACGAGGCAAGCTCCATCCCAAGCAGGTCGAGAACGCCCTCACCGACATGCGCGTTGCGCTGCTCGATGCCGACGTGGCGGTGGAGGTGGCCGATGACCTGCTGGCCCGCGTGCGCGAACGGGCCCTTTCCGAAGAGGTGATGAAGAGCCTCACGCCCGCGCAGCAGGTGATCAAGGTCGTGCGCGACGAGCTCCAGGAGACGATGGGCGGCACGCAGACCGCGTTCGTGCTGCCGCAGGTCCGTCCGGCGGTCGTGATGATGGCGGGGGTTCAGGGGTCGGGCAAGACGACCGCCTGCGCCAAGCTCGCCCTCATGCTGAAGTCCAAGGGCAAGCGGCCGCTGCTGGTCGCGGCCGACCTGTGGCGCCCGGCCGCCGTCGAGCAGCTGACGACGCTCGGCGGGGAGATCGGGGTCGAGGTCGTCTCCGACGGCAAGGACGCGGTCAAGGTGAGCAAGAACGCCCTCAAGCACGCGAGCCGTGGCGGATCCGACGTCGTGATCGTCGACACCGCCGGCCGCCTCCACGTCGACGAGGAGATGATGCGCGAGGCCCGCCGCGTGAAGGACGCGATCTCGCCGCATCACGTGCTGATGGCGTGCGACGCGATGACCGGGCAGGACGCCGTCGTCCAGGCGAACGCGTTCATGCATGACGTCGACACGACGGGGTTCGTGCTGACCAAGCTCGACGGCGACGCCCGAGGCGGCGCCGCGCTGTCGATCACGTCGGTCACGGGGCGCCCGGTGTTCTTCGTGGGAACGGGAGAGCGGCCCGGAGATCTCGAGCCGTTCTACCCCGACCGGATGGCGTCGCGGGTCATGGGCATGGGCGACGTCCTGTCGCTGATCGACAAAGCGCAGGACACCGTCGACCAGGAGAAGGCCGCCGAGGCCGCCGAGCGCATGATGACCGCGAGGTTCACGCTCGACGACTTCCTCGTGCAGATGCAGGAGGTGCAGAAGCTGGGGCCGCTCCAGGACCTGCTGGCCATGCTGCCCGGCGTGCCGGGAGGCAAGAACGCCCTGAAGGACCTCGAGGTGGACGAGGGTCAGATCGTGCGGGCGCAGGCCATCATCCAGTCCATGACCGCGGAGGAGCGCCGGAATCCCGCTATCATCGGCGGGTCCCGGCGCCTGCGGATCGCCCGAGGGTCCGGCGTGACCACCGCGGACGTGAACTCCCTGCTGAAGGAGTTCGACCAGGCCCGGAAGATGATGAAGAGCATGCTGGGCGGCAAGAAGATGCCCAGGATCCCGGGGATGCCGAACATCACGGGACCGTAGGCACGTGGACATGGAGTTGAGGACATGGCGGTTCGGATCAGACTGAAGCGGCTGGGGGCGAAGAAGCGCCCCTTCTACCGCGTGGTGGTGGCCGATCAACGGAGCCCGCGCGACGGGCGGTTCATCGAGAACATCGGGACCTATCGCCCGCTCGAGGACCCCTCGGGCATCGAGATCGACCAGGAGCGCGCGCTGTACTGGCTCGGCGTGGGGGCGCAGCCCTCCAACACCGTGAAGGTCCTGATGACCAAGGTCGGCATCTGGGACGCGTTCACCGCCGGCAAGCCGGGCGAGAAGAAGAAGGCGACCGCCGAGGCGTCCTGACGTGGCGGACGGCGTTCGAGACGTCCTGGAGTACGTGGCGAAAGAGCTCGTCGACGACCCCGACGCCGTCCAGGTCGAGGAGACCGAAGACGATCGCGGCATCCTGCTCACCCTCCGTGTGGGCGAGGACGACATGGGCAAGGTGATCGGCCGCGGCGGGCGCACGGCGCGTGCCATCCGGACCGTCGTCAAGGCTGCCGGGATCCGCTCGGGGATCCACCACACGGGCGTCGAGATCCTCGACTGACCCGGGGAGCCGATCGGATGGATGAGCCGACCGTCGCGGTCGGCCGCATCGCGCGTCCGCACGGCGTTCGCGGCGAGGTGTCCGTCGTGGTGCTCTCGGAGGTGGAGGAGCGCTTCGAACCCGGAGCGACGGTCCGGCTCGAGGACGGACGCAGGCTGACGGTCGACGCCGTTCGGCCGCACCGGGACCGGCTCCTCGTCAGGTTCCGAGAGATCGACGACCGAACGGCCGCCGAAGCCCTGCAGGGATCGTTCCTCGTGGTGCCCCGCGCGTCCTCGCCCCCGCTCCCCGACGGTTCCTGGTGGGATCACGACGTCGAAGGCTGCGAGGTGACGACGGAGCAGGAGCGGTCGCTCGGCACCGTGCGCGACGTGATCCACACACGGGCGAACGACATCTGGTCGGTGGTCGACGGAGCCGGCGCCGAAACGCTCGTCCCGGTCCTGAAGGACGTGGTCGTGAGCGTGGACACGACAGGGAAACGCATCGTCGTGCGCGAGATCCCGGGGCTCACCACGGCAGGAGGAGGGAACCGACCAGCGCGACGGGGTGTAGTGGTTGCGTGAAGCGAACCTGCGTCCTCGTCGTCGGCGCGATCGCGGTGCTGGTGCTGTCTCCCGGGGTCTCGTCCGCGAAGGTCCCCCCGTTCACCGTGGACGCGTCGCCGAACGACCCGAGCGCCGGCGACGTGGTCTCGTTCACCGTCCGGTTCTGGGACGACGCTGAGCACACGGACCCCGCGAGGTGGCCGGACATGCGCAGGTTCGACGAGTTCCTCTGGGCGCACCCAGCCGGCTCCATCAAGGAGGCGACGCCTGTCGACCTGCGCCTGGTCCAACCCGGGGTCTACCGGGCCGAGCTGACCGTGTCGTCGCCGGGCATATGGATCCTGTGCACCTGGGAGCCCCGGTGTGCGGGAGGGTCGTCGATGGCCGGCTACCCGAACCGGATCGAGCTCGAGGTCGGGTCGTCGGCGCCGGAACAGGCTGCCGAGGCCTTCGCCGGGCCCTCGGCGGAGCCCTCCGCCGCTCGCGTGCCGGTGCCGCTCCTCGCGCTCTCGGCGCTCGTCGTCACGGCCGCGGCCCTCGTGGGGCGGTCGGCACGGTCCGGTCGCACCTGAGGCGCTAGCCTCCCTGCGTGCGCGTCGACATCCTCACGATCTTCCCGGGCATCTTCGAAGGGCCGCTGCGCGAGAGCCTGCTCGGCCGCGCGATCGAGGACGGCCTCCTCGACGTGCGGGTGCACGACGTCCGTGACTTCGCCGAGGACAAGCACCGGCAGGTCGACGACGAGTCCTACGGCGGCGGTCCAGGGATGGTGCTCAAGCCCGAGCCGGTGTTCGCTGCGGTGAAGGCGCTCGGAGCCGGAGACCGGCGGACGCTCCTACTCTCACCCGCCGGCCGGCGACTGGACCAGGCGCTCGTTCGCGAGCTCTCTGCCGAGGGCTGGCTCGTTCTCATCTGCGGACGGTACGAAGGCGTCGACGAACGCGTGGTGCAGGGCCTTCCGGCGGAGGAGGTGTCGGTCGGCGACTACGTCCTCGCGGGTGGGGAGATCCCCGCGCTCGTGGTCGTGGAAGCGGTGACGCGGCTGGTTCCGGGCGTGGTCGGTCGCGAGGACTCCGTCGAACGGGACTCGTTCGGCGAGGACGGCCTGCTCGATCACCCGCACTACACGCGCCCGGCCGAGTTCCGCGGGATGAAGGTCCCCGAGGTGCTGCTCTCGGGCAACCACGCCGAGGTCGAGCGCTGGCGCCGGCAAGCGGCGATCGACAAGACGCGACGGAACCGGCCCGACCTGCTCGAACCGGAGGGCCCGCGAATCTGAGGCCCCCGAGCCCCCTGCTACCATTGTCGTCCCGCCATGAACAAGACCGATCTCGTCGACCAGGCGTTCCTGCGCGCCGACCTGCCCGAGTTCCGCCCGGGTGACACCGTCAAGGTGCACGTCCGGGTGGTTGAGGCAGGGCGCGAGCGTATCCAGGTCTTCCAGGGCGTCGTGATCCGCCGGCAGGGAGGCGGGCTGCAGGAGACCTTCACGGTGCGGAAGATCTCGTTCGGCGTGGGGGTCGAGCGGACCTTCCCTCTCCACTCGCCGTCGATCGGCAAGCTCGAGGTCGTGTCCCGCGGGCACGTCCGGCGCGCGAAGCTCTACTACCTGCGCGAGCTCCGGGGCAAGAAGGCCCGGATCCGTGAACGGCGTCTCGGCGAGGAGGAGCTCGCGGCGATCGCCGCCGCCGAGGCGGAGCGCGCGGCGGCAGGAGCCGAGGAGACCGAGGAAGACGCTGCCGAGGGGGCGTCCGAGGATGCCGAAGGCGCCTCAGAGGAACCCGCGGGCGAGAGCCAGGACGCTGTCGCTCTCGACGCCGAGACTTCCGAGACCGAGGCGGCGGCAATCGACGGGCAGGAGACCGCACCGGACGCCGAGCCGAGCGACACCGAGGGGACGGCACCGGACGCCGAGCCCAGCGACGCCGAACCGTCCGAGGCAGAGGTCCAGGGCTAGACCGTGACCGAACGCCCGTCGGGCTCCGAGGAGCCGACCGGCGGGTGGACGCTGACCCAGCCTCGTCCCGCGAAGGAACCGTCCGAGCGGAAGGGCTCGTTCCTCCGGGAGCTCCCGATCCTGATCGTGGTCGCACTCGCGCTCGCGATCGTCCTCAAGACCTTCGTCATCCAGGCCTTCTTCATCCCCTCCGGGTCGATGGAACCGACGCTCCAGCCGGGTGATCGCGTCCTCGTCCGCAAGGTCCTCTACCATCCAGTACGGGGCGACGTGATCGTGTTCTCCGATCCCAAGGGCAGGCCCGGCCCCGACCGCGGGGTGGTCGGTGGCTTCGTCCATTGGCTCTCGGAGGCGGTGGGGTTCGAGCGCCCCGAGCACGAGGACTTCATCAAGCGGGTGATCGGGCTCCCGGGGGAGACGGTCGAGCTCCGCGACGGCCGGCTGTTCGTGGACGGCGCTCGGATCGTAGAACCGTATCTCGAGGGCGAGCCCGACACGCGCGACTACGGACCGATCGAGGTGCCGAACGACGCGTTGTTCGTGCTCGGCGATAACCGGTTGCAGTCGAACGACTCGCGCTTCGGCCTCGGGTTCGTTCCGGTCGACACGGTGGTGGGAGGCGCGGTGGTGATCGTGTGGCCGCCGTCCCGGGTCGGATGGCTCAACTAGTCCTCGACCTCGACCGGTACGAGCGCGGGCTCCGCGCTCAGGGCTTCCGCCTGATCGCCGGCGTCGACGAAGCCGGGCGCGGAGCGCTCGCCGGTCCGCTGGTCGCGGCGGCGGTGATCCTTCCCGACGGCTTCGACCTCGACGGCATCAACGATTCCAAGGTCCTGACCGCGAACCAACGCGAGGTCGCCTACGTGCGGATCGTCGACGGAGCGATCGCGTGGTCGGTCCACCGGTGCATGCCGACGCGGATCGACCGGCGTGGCCTCCAGCGAACGAACCTCTCCCTACTGCGCAAGTGCGTGACCGCACTGTCGGTGCAGCCCGACTATGTGCTCTCGGACGGGTTCCCGGTCCGGCGCCTCCCCGTTCCGAACCTGTCGATCAAGAAGGGCGACGCCGTCACCGCGTCGGTCGCGGCCGCCTCGATCGTCGCGAAGGTGACGCGCGACCGGATGATGGACCGCTACCACCGCCGGTTCCCGAACTACGGGTTCGACCACAACCGGGGCTACGGGACGACGGAACATCGCGACGCTCTGCGTCGATTCGGTCCGTCGCCGATCCACCGGTACTCCTTCAAGGGCCTTCGGACCGGGTACTACGACGGCGATAGGGTGACCGAGGCGTGAACCACGACGAAGACGACATCGAGCGGTTCGAGGAGGAACGCGAGCTCGAGCTCTACCGCGAGTACCGGGACGTTGTCCCGATGTTCACCTACGTGGTCGAGACCGAGCGGCGCTTCTACCTGGCGAACGAGGTCGAGCTGAACGAGCGGAGCGACGGCTGGGTCGAGGTGCGGCTCGGCGACGCCTGGGTGTGGGACATGTTCCGGCCGGCGAGGTTCGTCTCGAGCGTTCGGGTGCTCACGCGCCGTGACGTGAACGTCGAGGAGCTCCGCCGGGACGATTCCGTGCAGCTCCCCGAGTAGTCCCGCGGTCGTGTCAGCGGCCCCGACTACCGTCGCGGGGTGAGCGGATCCACGACGGATCGACGTTCCGAACGGGGGCGCCTCGGCGAGGACGCCGCGCTCCGCGTCTACGAGCGACGAGGCTACGAGCTGATCGCGCGGAACTGGCGGTGCCCGCTCGGCGAGCTCGACCTGGTGGTGCGTCGTGGGGATCGACTCGTCGTGTGCGAGGTGAAGACCCGGAGCGGCGTTGCGTTCGGCGGCGGCTACGAGTCGGTGACGTGGTCGAAGCGCCGGACGCTCAGGAGGCTCGCCGAGGTCTTCGTGCAGCAGACCCGGGTCGCCGCCGACGAGATCCGATTCGACGTGGCGAGCGTGTGGGTCGGCGACGGCGCTCCCGACGTCGAGATCTTCGAGGACGCGTTCTGAGCGATGTCGGTGCCTCGCGCTAGGGTCGCGCGACGGTGTACGGACGCGTCAACGGTGTCACCGTCGTAGGGGTTCGCGGGCACCTCGTCGTCGTCGAGGCATACATCGGACGCGGCCTTCCCTCGCTCACGCTGACCGGTCTGCCCGGCGCGACGGTCCAAGACGCGCGCGACCGGATCCGTCCGGCGGTCGAGAGCGCGCGTCTCGAATGGCCGCTTCGACGCGTCGTCGTCAACCTGTCGCCGGGCAACCTCCGCAAGGAGGGACCCGGCTTGGACCTTCCGGTGGCGATGGGAGTGCTCGCCGCCTCGGCGCAGTTCAGGACGCCCGGGCCGGGGGAATGGGTGTTCACCGGCGAGCTCTCGCTGAGGGGCGAGCTGGTCCCGACCCCCGGCGTGCTCTCCGCGGCGGTCGCGGCGGCGCGGGCGGGAGCGGTCGGCATCGTCGTGCCGAGCGCAAACGCCGCGGAGGCGGCGCTCGTCGAGGGTCTCCGGATCGTGGGCGCGCCGTCGCTCGGCGACGTGGTGTCGTTCTTCCGGGGCGCGTGGACGCCGGCTCCGCCCGGGGACACCCACACGACCGATGACGGCCGGCACGCGGTCGACCTGAGCGAGGTTCGCGGACAGGCGCAGGCTCGCCGAGCGCTCGAGATCGCAGCGGCCGGCGGTCACAACGTGCTGCTCGTGGGATCGCCCGGGGCCGGCAAGACGATGCTCGCCCGGCGGCTCGCCACGGTCCTGCCCACGATGTCCCGGCCGGAGGCGCTCGAGGTGACCCAGCTGCATTCGGTGGCGGGGCTCCTCGAGGGAGGGCTCGTCCGCGAGCGCCCGTTCCGCGCTCCCCACCACACCGTGTCCGCCGCCGCGCTGCTCGGCGGGGGCGCCGGCTACCTCCGGCCGGGCGAGGTCTCGCTCGCCCACCACGGGGTCCTATTCCTGGACGAGTTCACCGAGTTCCGCAGGGACGCGGTCGAGGGTCTTCGGCAACCCCTCGAGGACGGTCGCGTCGTCGTGACCAGGATGGTCGCGACGGCGGAGTTCCCCGCTCGCTTCACGCTCGTCGCCGCCACCAACCCGTGTCCCTGCGGCTTCGCGGGCGATCCGACGCGTCGGTGCCGGTGTCGAGACGACCGCATACAGGCTTACAACGCAAAGCTCTCGGGTCCGCTGCTCGACCGTGTCGACATCCACCTCACGGTCCCGCGACTCACCAAGCGCGAACTGCTGGGGGAGACGCACGCCGAGTCGTCCACGGCCGTCCGCGAGCGGGTGGAGGAGGCGCGCGCGAGGCAGCGCCGTCGCTACGCCGCCATCGGGTTCCCGTGCAACGCGCATCTTCCCGGCCCGATCGCTCGACGGGAGGCGCGGATGTCGGCGGAGGCACGGGCGATGCTCGCGGCCGCGGTCGACCGTCATGGGCTGACCGGTCGCGGGTTCGATCGCGTGCTGAAGGTGGCTCGAACGATCGCCGACCTCGCCGGGATCGACCGAGTGATGCCCGAGCAGGTCGTCGAGGCGCTCGCGTATCGCTCGAGCGCGCCGACCCTGGAGTTCGAGCATGCGCGATGAGGCGGAGGACGGCGCGGGTCCGCCGTGGCCGACGTGGCCCGAGGGGTTCGCAGCCGCTCGCGAGGATCGGCGCGCGCTCTTCGTGCTTACCGCGCTCCGCTCCATCACACCGCGCAAACTGATCGCGCTCGCCGCCGAACGCGGAACCGCTGCCGCCGTCCTCGCGCACATCCGCAAGGGGCGGGCGGGGAGCGAGAACGATCGCGCGTTCGCTCGCGCGCTGGACCCGGACGCGTTGGCCGCTCGGGCCGAAGCGTGCGGGGCGCGGCTGGTCGCGTGGGGGTCCGCCGACTATCCGTCACAGCTCGAGCAGATCCACGACCCTCCCGCCGCCCTGTACGTGATCGGGAAGGTGCTCCCCGACGTCATGTCGGCCGTCGCGATCGTCGGAGCTCGCCGGTGCACGGCGCTCGGTCGCGAGCAGGCGGGTGATCTCGGGAGGGCCCTCGGCATGGCCGGGGCGACGGTCGTGAGCGGCGCCGCTCGGGGGATCGACTCGGCGGCGCACGAAGGCGCGCTGTCGGTCGGGGCGCCGACGCTCGCGGTGCTCGGCTGCGGCGTCGACGTCGAGTACGACCCCGGAGGCCGCGGCCTGCTCGCTCGGATCCGCGAGCGCGGGACGATCGTGAGCGAGTTCGCGCCCGGGACGCATCCGGAACCACGGAACTTCCCGGCCCGGAATCGGATCGTCGCCGGTCTGTGTCGCGCGACCGTGGCGGTCGAGGGCGCGATCGGCAGCGGCTCGGTGATCACGGCGGAGCACGCGATGGAGTTCGGCCGCGAGGTCTACGCCGTGCCCGGTTCGGTGACGAGCCCTTCGGCGCACGCTCCCCTCCAGCTCATCCGGGACGGCGCCACGATGATCCGCGGGTCGGACGACCTCCTGCACGACCTGGGTCTGGAGCTCGAACCCGGGGGGGTCACGGGACGAGCCGACCTCAGCGACGACCGAGCGGCGGACGCTCGGCGCGCTCGCGGGTCCGACGCTGCCCGAGCGGGTGGCCTCGTCGCTCGGCGTCGGCGTTCCGGAGGCGGTCGGGGTGCTCATGCAGCTCGAGCTCCGGGGGTTCGTGCGGAGCGTCGGGGGCCGGTACGAGACCACGCTGAAGGGGGCGAAGGCGTCAGGCTGAACAGGTCGAGCTCCATCGGCCGCATCCTCTTCCCGAGGATCGGAGGCGCTGCTTGAACCCCTCGGGTTGGGTTGGTACAAGGTTCCGACCCCGAGCCGAGAGGACCCATGGCAGCCCGCGACCGCGCCGCATCCGGCCTCGCCGTGCGCGACGCCGACCTCGCAGACGGTGCGCCGGACGACGCCCTGATCGGCGCGTTCGCGGACCATCTCCGCTACGAGCGTCATCTGGCGTCGTCGACCGTCGCCGCGTACCGAAGGGATCTCGGCCAGCTCGGTCGCTTCCTCGGGAGGAGTGGCCGGGGGCTGTCGACCGCGGGACTGGACGACCTTCGGCGCTTCCTCGCACAACTCACCACGCTGGGGTACGCGCGGGCGTCGATCGCGCGCCGGGTCGGTTCGATCCACACGTTCTACCGGTGGGCTCGGGGACGGGGCGTCGTCGAACGCGACCCGTCCGTCCTCCTCGGCCGGCCGAAAGTCACGTCTCGGCTCCCGGTCGTCCTTCGACCCGCTGAGGCGGCCGCGCTCGTCGAGGCTCCGGCGATCGGTGATGCCCCGGCGGCCACCGAGGACGCCGCACGGCGCGCGAGGGCCGTGGCGCTCCGCGACCGAGCCATCCTCGAGCTGCTGTACGGGTCGGGCCTGCGCGTGGCCGAGGTGGCCGGCCTCACGGCGGATCGCGTCGACCTCGAGCGAGCGCGCGTGTCGGTCGTGGGGAAGGGATCGAAGGAACGCGAGGTCCCGATGAGCGACTTCTCGCGCGACGCGATCGCCGCCTGGCTCTCGGAGGGCCGCGACCACCTGGAGCCCGAGCCCGGCGAACCCGCGCTCTTCCTGAACCTCAGGCGTCGGCCGATCAGCCCACGCGACATCCGACGCCTTGTGGGACGATACGGTGGCGTAACGCTTTCTGGGCGGCGGGTGACGCCACACACCCTGCGACACTCGTTCGCCACCCACCTGTTGGAGGGAGGAGCCGACATCCGCGCGGTTCAGGAGCTGCTCGGCCACGCCAGCGTGGCGACCACCCAGCGTTACACACACGTGACCCGGTCCCGTCTGTTCGAGGCCTACCGGCAGAGCCATCCGAGAGCGTGATGGCTCGAGCCACCAAGGCCGACAAGGAGGACGGCGCCGCGGACAAGGCCGGCCGCGCCAAAGCCCGCGCGAAGGCCGGGCCGCGCGACGACCGCGAAGTCCGACCCGGCCCCGCGCGCGAAGGCGCCGCGGAACGAGGGTGACGACGACGGCGCCGACGAGCTCCGGAGACTCTGGGAGGAGTTCAAGCGCGAAGGCTCGACCGAACACGCGTCGTCCCGTGAGCGGCTGATCCTGCACTACGCGCCGCTCGTGAAGTACGTGGCGAGCCGTGTCGCGACAGGTCTGCCGTCGAGCGTCGACCAGGCCGATCTCGTGTCGTACGGGATGTTCGGATTGATCGACGCGCTCGAGAAGTTCGAGCCCGAACGAGGGAACAAGTTCGAGACCTATGCGATCCCGCGGATCAAAGGCGCGATCATCGACGAGCTCCGCGCGATGGACTGGGTCCCGCGCTCGGTTCGGTTCAAGGCGCGCGAGATCGAGAAGGCGTACTCGGATCTCGAGTCGATCCTGAAGCGCGCGCCGGCCGAGAAAGAGATCGCCGAACGCCTCGGCGTCTCGCTCCGAGAGCTCCACGAGGTGATCAACCAGATCTCGTTCGTCCAGGTCCTGCAGCTCGACGAGATCCTGAGCGTGGGGAGCGACCGAGGCGAGCAGGTCTCGCTCCTCGACACGCTCGCCGACCGCGGGGTCGACCCGGCGACCGGCCTGGAGAGCCAGGAGACGCGTGGCCTGCTGGCGGCGGCGATCAACTCGCTGTCCGAACGGGAGAAGATCGTCGTCACCCTGTACTACTTCGAAGGACTCACGCTGGCCGAGATCGGGGAGATCCTCGGCGTCACCGAGTCGCGCGTCTGCCAGATCCACACGAAGGCCGTCGGGCAGCTGCGACTGCAGTTCGTCGAGACCGACTGAGCGTCGCCCAACGCGTCCGTCCGCGCGAGGGCCGGTCCGGTTCTGTGAGCTTCGTCACGGAACGCGCGTCGACGGGACGGTACGGTTCGCCTCCGCCAACCGTCGGAGTCATCACGTGCGATCCCGCGGAACGACGAAGACATCCTCGATGCACGCGCTCGCCCTTCCGATCGTGCTCATGGTGATCGGGTTCGGCCCCGGACTCGCTCCCTCGCAACCCGTCGCGACCGGGACCTGGGACTGGCCGGTTCGCGGCCCTGTGATCCGCGGGTTCGATCCACCGGAGGACCCCTTCGGCGCCGGTCACCGGGGGATCGACATCGCCGCGCCGGTCGGGAGCACCATCGTCGCGCCGGCATCGGGAACCGTGGCCTTCGCCGGCAAGGTCGGTGGGCAGCTGTTCGTCACGCTGGATCACGGGGGCGAACTGACCAGTACCTACTCGTGGCTGTCGGCGACGTCGGTGCGCAAGGGCGACACCGTGACAGCGGGTCAGCCGTTCGCTTCGACGGGAATCGGTCATCCCGGGTCGGCGGTGCCGCACCTGCACTTCGGCGTGAGGCTCGCGGGCGCGTACATGGATCCGCTCGCGTTCCTGGTCGATCTCGGCGTCGTGGACCTCATCCGGCTCGCGCCGCTCGCGGCCTGACGCCTGTCCTTCGTCGGGCGCTTCCGGCGGGCGCGGTCTAGGATGTGCGCCCCTCGACCAGGAGAACCGCACTGCTCCCACGGCTCCACCCCCGATCCGCGCGCGCCGTCCGATGGACGGGCGTCGTCCTGCTGACGATCGCGACGGCAGCCGTCTTCGGGAGCGCGGCCTCGGGCCAGGAGACTCCGCAGGCGGGATGGCCGCAGTTCCAGGGCGGCCCGGGGCACGAGGGCTTCCGCGAGGAGGGTCCCGAGCCCCCGTATCGCGTCCGGTGGACGTTGCCCGATCCGGGCGGTGAGCGACTCTCGCCCGCGATCGTGGTCGGGGATCGGGCCGTCGCGGTCGGCCCCGAGGGCGGTGTACGGCGTCGACCTCGCGGACGGGACGATCGCGTGGGACATCCCGCGGCTGGGTGGCCCCATCTCGGCGCCCGCGGTCGGCGTCGCGGACGAGCAGGAGGTGCTCGTGTACCTCGAGGGACCCGCGCCCGAGCCGGACGCCGGAGCGTCTCCCACGACCTCGGTCACACCGACGAATGGTGCGGCGACCGGCCCAACGACCACGACGTCGCCCGGTCCCACCATCGGAGACGACGACGACGGCGTGGTGTCGGAGCTCGTGGGCGTGACGCTCGCCGACCAGGCCGAACGGTGGCGGGTCCAGCTCGAGGAGGTCTCGCGGAGCGGCGTCACGATCGACGGCGACACGGTGTACGTCGGCGACCAGGGGGGAACGCTGTCGGCGTTCTCGCTCGCCGACGGCACCCCTCGCTGGTCGAACACCGTGACCGGCCGCATCGACACCCCGGTGGCCGTCGCCGACGGCACCGTGTACGCCGTGGCGCGGGACTCAGAGGAGGTCCGGGTCGCCCTGGTCGCGTTCGACGCGGCGACCGGGGAGCGGGCGTGGCCGCCGCTGACCGTGCCCGCCTCGTCGACCGCGGGATCGGCTCCGTCGGCGGGCGACGGTCGCCTGATCGTCGGCTCCGCGGACCGAGTGGTGCGCGCCGTGGGCGCCGACGACGGCACCGAGGCGTGGACCTCGCTCGTGCTCTCGCTGTTCTCTCCCGGAACGGCTCCGGCGATCGGGGACGGCGACGTGTTCGTCGCGGACTTCGCGGGAGGGCTCTACCGGCTCGACGGCGCCGACGGCACCCGACGTTGGAGCCATCAGCTCAACGAGGTGATCCTGCGAGGCGCGCCGGTCGTCTCGGGCGCCGCGGTGCTCGTCGGCCTCGAGGACGGGCGTCTCGTGGCGGTCGACGTCGGATCTGGGCACCTGATCTGGGAGCGGGACCTCACGGAGGGATCGCTCGGCGCGATCGCGATCGCGGACGACGTCGTGATCGCCGTGACCGGGGGACCCGACGCCGGCCTGGTGGCCTTGGAGAACGACCCGGACGGAGCGCTGATCGACGTGCCGTCTCCCACCGAGTTCGACCCGGGGACGACGTTCGCGCGCTACGCGGCCGCCGCCGGGATCGTCTTCGTGGTCGCGTTCGTGCCCGGCGTGTTCGCGCGCCGACGGTTCGGTTCCAGGATCGAGCCGGGCGGGGAGCCCGACGACGACGTCGAGATCGTCGAGGGCGAGATCGACGAGGAGCGACGCATGAGCGGGAAGAAGGGTCGCCGACGCCGTCCGGCGCCGGCGTTCGCGCCGGAGCCGCGGGAGCTCGAACCGGTCGAGTCCGGGCAGGAGGCCCCGCCGCGCCGGCCGTTCGGAAGTGCGCTGTTCGGCGGGGGACCGTCGATCCTGCCGTCGATCCCGCGCTCGCTCGGCCGGGGTCTTCTCGCGATCGTCTCCTCGCCGATCCTGTTGGCGACCGCGCTCGTCCTGCCCGTGCTCGTCTGGCTCGCGCTCCTCGCGATCGGCTTCGAGGGCTCGGCCGGAAGGCTCGTCGACGTCCTCGCGCTCCCGCCCATCTCGACGTACTTCGATCTCGGCACCGGCGCGAGCGTGGTCGGGGTCGGGCCCGCGTTCCTCGTCTTCACCGCGGTCTCCGTCCTGATCCGCGGCGTCGTGTACGCCCTGCTCGCCGGCATGATCGTCGAGGCGCTCGAGGACGGCCGCGTGAGCTCCTACGGCGTCCTGCGCGGGATCGCCGCGATCCCGACCATCCTCGTGGTGCAGGTGATCGCGTTCTCGCTGATCATCGCCGGCAACATCGTCTTCCCGATCCTCGGTCCGGGGATCGGGTTCCTCGCGTTCGTGGCGGCGCTCGTCGGCGGCCTCTACTTCCTCGGGTTCGCTCCGACCGCCGCCGTCCGTGAACGTCGCGGCGTGGTCGAGACGATCCGCCGGTCGGGGCGGGCGGCGTCGCTGCCGGGCACCCGGCAGCTGCTGTTCTGCGCGCTGTACTTCTTCGTGGCGCTGCCGGTCGTGGTCGGCCTCGTCCCCGGCGGCACGGAGCTCACCGCCAACCCGACGCTCGCCGCGTGGATCTTCATCCTGGCCGTGAGCGTGGTGCACCTCGCGTTCATGGCGGCCCTCGCGTACAGGTGGATCGCCGCCGAACCCCAGGTGCCGGACGAGCCGGTTCGCCGGCGCGGGTCGAGGGCCGCCGGACGCGAGCCGTCGCAACGCCCGCGCGGCCGCCGGTAGTCCGCACGAGCGGGCGCCCGGAACGCCGCTGGTAGACTGCCCCTTCGCCGGCGTCTCGACGCCGAGCACACACGCCCGGGGATCGCTTCCGGGGTCCCGGCAAAAGACACACGAGGCCGGGCCGGACGCGAGCCGAACCGGGCGGAGGGACAACCGGAAGGAGGCGCACCGTGCCTGTCGTCACCAGGCGGGAGCTCCTCGAGGCAGGGGTGCACTTCGGGCACCAGACCAGACGCTGGAACCCGAAGATGGGCCGGTACCTGTACGGGGAACGCTCCGGGATCTACATCATCGACCTCGAGAAGACCCTCTCGGGTCTCGAAGAGGCCTACGCGTACGCTCGCGAGATCGGTCAGCGCGGCGGGGTCGTCCTGTTCGTCGGGACGAAGAAGCAGGCGCAGGAGGTCATCGCCGAGCACGCGTCCCGCGTCGGCATGCCGTACGTCACGACGAGGTGGCTGGGCGGGATGCTCACGAACTTCCAGACCGTGTCTCGCCGGCTGCTGCGGCTCCGCGAGCTCCGGGAGATGGAGCGGACCGGCGCGTTCGACTTCTTGCCGAAGAAGGAGGCGATCCGCCTCCGGCACGAGCGGGACAAGCTCGAGCGCAACCTCGGCGGCATGCAGAGCCTGGAGCGTCTGCCCGACGCGATCTTCGTGATCGACACGAAGAAGGAGGAGATCGCGGTGAACGAGGCCCGCAAGCTCGGGCTGCCGGTGATCGCGATCGTGGACACCAACTGCGACCCGGACGAGGTCGACCACGTGATCCCCGGCAACGACGACGCGATCCGTTCGGTCTCGCTCGTCACGAGGCTGATCGCCGACGCGCTGGTCGAGGGCCGTCAAGAGGGCCGCGAGGCCGTCGTCACCGGGTCGACGGGCCCGGAGATCGAGCCCGAGCCCGAGCCGGTGCCCGAGGCCCCCGCCGCCGCTCCCGCCAGGTCGGCGAAGCCCGAGCCCGTGGCCGCCGCAGACGGGGCGTCCGCAACGACCGAGGCACCGCCGCGGCCGCCGATCCACCGGCGTCGGTCGAGCCGGATGCAGCAGAGAGCACGCAGGAGACGAGTCGATGACGATGGCAGAGGTCACCGCAGATCAGGTGAAGGCGCTCCGGGACCTGACCGGCGCGGGGATGATGGACTGCAAGCGGGCGCTCCAGGAGGCTGACGGCGACATCTCCAAGGCCGAGGAGATCCTGAAGACCAAGGGGCTCGCCTCGGTCGCCGGCCGCGCCATCCCGCTCCGCCGACCAGGGCCTCGTCGAGGCCTACATCCACTTCAACAACACGGTCGGATCGCTCGTCGAGGTGAACTGCGAGACGGACTTCGTCGCGAACACCGACGAGTTCAAGCAGCTCGCCAAGGATCTCGCCTTGCACGTCGCGAGCCCCTCGGCGCCGAGGTACCTGACCCGGGACGAGATCCCGGACACCGTGCTCGAGTCCGAGCGGCAGATGTTCGAGGCGCAGGCCCGGGAGCTCGGCAAGCCGGACAACGTGATCCCGAACATCGTCGAAGGCAAGATGAAGGCCTTCTACGAGCAGACGGTCCTGCTCGACCAGCCGTACGTCAAGGACGACTCGAAGACGATCCAGGACCTGTTGGACGAGATCGGCGCCAAGGTACGCGAGAAGGTCGCGGTGCGCAGGTTCGTCCGGTATCGGCTCGGCGAGGAGGAGTAGGGTACGGGGATGCCGGAGGGCGACCACCCGTCACCGAACGACCGGCCGCTGTACCACCGCGTGCTGCTGAAGCTCTCCGGTGACGCGTTCGCGCCGCTGGAGTCCGGCTACGGGATCTCGACCGACGCGACGGGGCTCCTCGCCCGCGAGCTGCGCGACGTCGTCGATCTCGGCGTGCAGACGGCCGTGGTCGTCGGCGGCGGGAACATCTTCCGCGGGCGGCAGGCGCCCGGCATCGACCGTTCGCGAGCGGACTACATGGGCATGCTCGCGACGGTCATGAACGCGCTCGCGCTTCAGGACGCGCTCGAGAAGATCCACGTGGCCACCCGCGTGCAGACCTCGATCCACATGGCGCAGATCGCCGAGCCGTACATCCCGCTCCGCGCCAAGCGACATCTCGAGAAGGGAAGGGTCGTCGTGTTCGCGGCCGGGATCGGCGCGCCGTACTTCTCCACCGACACGACCGCGGCGCAGCGGGCGCTCGAGATCGGCGCGCAGGCGATCTTGAAGGGAACGAAGGTCGACGGCGTCTACACGGCGGACCCACACGTCGACCCGAGCGCTCGTCGGTTCGAGACGATCGAGTACCTGGACGTCCTGCGCGAGGGGTACCAGGTGATGGATGCGACGGCGATCAGCCTGTGCATGGAGAACGACCTCCCGATCATCGTGTTCGACCTTCCGCCAGGAAGGGAACATCCGGCGTGCGGTCTCGGGCGAGCCGATCGGCACCCTGGTGCACGGAGCCGTCCGGTGACGGTGGAAACCGCGCTCGCCGCCGCGACGGAGAAGATGGACAAGGCGATCGGGGTGCTGAAGGACGAGCTCGCCGGAGTTCGCACGGGCCGAGCCACTCCCGCCCTGCTCTCGCGCCTGGTGGTCGAGTACTACGGCACGCCGGTCCCGATCCAGCAGCTCGCGTCCTTCTCGGTGCCCGAACCCCGCACGCTCGTGATCACGCCGTACGATCGGAACGCGATCTCCTCGATGGAGAAGGCGATCATGTCCTCGCGACCTCGGGATCAACCCCGGCAACGACGGAACCGTCATCCGCCTCTCGTTCCCGCCGCTCACCGAGGAGCGCCGGAAGGAGCTCGATCAAGCTCGTCCACCATCGAGGGCGAGGAGGCCACGGGTTGCCGTTCGGAACATCCGGCGCCACTCGAAGGACGAGCTCGAAAGGCTTGAGCGCGACGGCTCCATCTCGGAAGATGACCTTCAGCGCTCTGAGAAGGAGCTCCAGAAGCTCACCGACAAGCACATCGGCGGGATCGACGAGGTCGTGGCCCACAAGGACGCCGAGCTCAAGGAGATCTGAGCGTGGCTGAGGACGAGAAGCGGACCGAGGGCGAGGACCTGTTCGAGGACCTCGACAAGTTCTTCGCTCCGATCCAGGACGTCGACTGGCCCGAGTCCTCCAAGCCCTCGAGCACCCCACCCGAACGACCACGGAGCCTGCGGAGGAGGCCGCCGAGCCGGAGCCCGAGGCCGGCGAGGAGGAGCCCTCCGAGGCGGGGCGCGGGTCCACGATGGCGTTCGAGACCACGCCCGAGGAGGAGGAGCCCGACGCAGGCGGACCTCGGAGCCGGCGAGGAGGAGGCCGACCCGTTCGCCGACGAGTGGCGCAGGACCGAGGCGTCCCCAGCGCCCGGCGAGCAGGCCGCTGAGCCCGAAGACGTCGACCAGGCGCGCCGCCGCGAAGGGCGACGACGAGGGCGTGGGCTCGTACCTGTTCGAGACCGAGTCGGAGGAGGACGAGGAGCTCGAGGGCGAGGCGGAGGCCGCACCGCCCCAGAGGACGTACGTCGAGCTTCCCGACGACCGAGGCTCGCTCGGTCGGCTGCCGAGGACGAGGTCGTGCGGGAGGAGGCCCCCGACCTGGAGGCCGTCGAAGCGGCCGCGGACCATTTCGCGGAGTCCGTTCGCGACGAGGTGCGACGTCGAACCTCAGGCCGGCGAGCCCGAGCCGACGGAGGAGGTCGCCATCGCGGCCCTGCTCGGCGACGAGGAGGCGGAGTCGGAGGAGGACGCTGCGGCTCGGCCCGTGCGCGTGGGAGCCGAGGGGTTCGGCGGGCCGAGCTGGCAGGAGCCGACGGCGATCGAGGTCGGCGGGGAGGCCGAGAGCGAGGAGGCCGGCCGCAACATCCCGACGGCGTTCATCACCGGTCTGGTCCTCGCAGGGCTCGCGATCGGAGCGATCCTCCTCGGGCCCGGGACCGTTCGCGATCCTCGCCGGGATCGTCGTCCTGTTCGCGCAGGGCGAGTTCTACCTCTCGCTCCAGAAGCACCACTACCAGCCCGCGACGGCGCTCGGGCTGGTCGCGGGGGCGCTGGTGTTGGGCGCCGGCTACTACCGGGGCGAGAACGCGATGCTCGCCATCATGGCGCTGTCGCTGTTCGGCACGTTCCTGTGGTACATGACCGTGCCGGCGCAGCACCGCCAGAACATCGTCTCGAACATCGCGCTCTCGGTCCTCGGCATCGCGTACATCCCGTTGCTCGCCGCGTACGCGCTCGCGGTGTTGAAGCTCCCCGACGGCGAGGGGCTCACGCTCGCGATCATCGGGCTGACGTTCGTCTACGACACGGCGGCGTTCGGCGTCGGGTACTTCTGGGGCAGCCGTCCGCTCGCGCCCAACATCAGCCCGAAGAAGTCGTGGGAGGGCGCGATCGGCGCGACCCTCGTCACGATCGCCGTCGCGGTCGGCGTCGTGGCGCCTTTCGTCACGCCGCTCGACCGATTCCCTCGGTCCGTCGGCCTCGCGGTCGTGGTGGCGATCTTCGCGCCGCTCGGCGACCTGGCCGAGTCGCTGATCAAGCGCGACCTCGGCATCAAGGACATGGGCGGCATCCTCCCCGGGCACGGCGGCGTGATGGACCGGATCGACTCGGTGCTGTTCGTGGCGCCCGCCGCGTTCATCTACCTGCGGCTGATCCTGCTGTAGACCCGCGCCCGGCGCTTCGGTCCGGCCGGCAACCTGCCGATGCTTTCATCTGATGGCAACCTGACCGAGGGGGCGCCCGGGCTCCGAACTTTCCGGGCACCCCGGGGTACTCTTGGGTCGATGCGCTCACTCGTGATCCTCGGCTCGACGGGATCGGTGGGGACGCAGGCGCTCGACGTCGTGCGGCGGAACCCCGACCGATTCCGGGTCGTCGGCCTGTCCGCCGGGGCACGAACCAGGAGCTGCTCGTCGGCCAGATCCGCGAGTTCCTCCCGACCCACGTGGCGATCGCCGACGAGGAGGTCGCCGCCGACGTCCGCGAGAAGCTCGCCGGCATCTCGGGCGTGGGGGTCCTCGCCGGACCGGAGGCGGCCGAGACGCTCGCCCGCGACTCCGAGGCCGACATGGTGCTGAACGCGCTCGTCGGATCCGCGGGGCTCGGACCGACGCTCGCAACCCTGCAGGCCGGCAAGATGCTCGCCCTGGCCAACAAGGAGAGCCTCGTGGTCGGCGGCGAGCTCGTCGTGGACCTGATCAAGGGGGAGCCCGAGCGGCTCGTGCCGGTGGACTCCGAGCACGCGGCGCTCGCCCAATGCCTGCGGGGCGAACGGCGTGAGGACGTCAAACGCGTGGTGCTCACGGGCTCGGGCGGTCCGTTCCGCGGATGGACGCACGCCGAGCTCGCGAAGGCCTCCGTGAAGGAGGCGCTCGCCCATCCCGTCTGGCAGATGGGGCCGAAGATCACGATCGACTCGGCCACGCTCATGAACAAGGGCCTCGAGGTGATCGAGGCGAAGTACCTGTTCGGGCTGGAGTACTCCCAGATCCACGTCGTGATCCACCCGGAGGGCATCGTCCACGCGCTCGCGGAGTTCCGCGACGGCTCGATGACCGCGCAGCTCGCGGTGCCCGACATGCGTCTGCCGATCCAGCTCGCGCTCGCGTGGCCGGAGCGGCTGCCGGCGGGGGTCGGCCCGGTGCCGCTCGCCGACGGGCATCTCACGTTCGAGCCGGTCGACCGCGAGGCCTTCCCCGCGATCGACCTCGCCTACCGGGTCGGCGAGCTCGGACGAACCTTCCCCGCGGTCATGAGCGCGGCCAACGAGGTCGCGGTCATGGCGTTCCTCGAGGGCAAGATCCCCCTCACGCGCATCGTCGAGGTCGTCACGGCCGTCGTCGACGAGCACGAGGCGCCCTCGTCGGTGGTCTCGGTGGTCAACCTGGAACGGGCCGATGCATGGGCCCGTCGCAGGGCGGCCGAGATCATCGAGGCCCGGTAAGGAGCCGACCGGCATGGCCGCCCTCGGCATCGGTGCCTTCATCGTCGCGCTTGATCCTCGTGATCGTGATCCACGAGGCCGCGCACTTCGGCGTGGCCCGCGCGTTCGACATCAAGGTCACCGAGTTCTTCGTGGGCTTCGGCCCGAAGCTCTGGTCGCGGATGCGCGGGCGAGACCGAGGTCGGCTTCAAGGCGATCCCCGCGGGCGGCTACGTGAAGATCGCCGGCATGAACCCGTTCGAGACGGTGCGCGCCCGAGGACCTGCCGCGGACGTTCGGCGCCAAGCCGATCTGGCAGCGCGCGCTCGTGATCGTCGCGGGCCGGCCACGCACTTCGTCCTCGCGTTCCTGTGCTTCGCGCTCTGGCTCGGCGTTCGTCGGGGCAGCCCGAGCCCCGAGGGCGCGCGCATCGCGCTCGTTCCGCGCCGACTCCTGAACGGCGCGCCGTCGCCGGCCGCCGTCGGCGGGCCTCGAGCAGGGCGACGTCGTGCTCGCGGTCGGCGACGTCGAGAACCCGACGCACCGACGACCTCCGCGATACACGACCACCCACGTCGGCGAGCCGGTGCCGTTCACGATCCGCCGGGACGGGGAGACCGTCGAGGTCGACGATGACGCCGAAGCTCGACGTGGTCGAGGGAGAGCGAGCTCGGCCGGATCGGCGTCCAGGTCGAGGCCCTGCGGATCGTGCGCGTGACCGAGGCGCGCCGTGGGTTCGGTCACGGGTGGCGCCGAGCTCGTCGGCGAGAACCTCGTCGGGACGGTCCAGGGGGTCGCGCGCATCTTCGGCCCCGAGGGGCTCGGGTCGGCTCGTCGATCTCGTCTTCACGGACGAGGAGCGTCAGCCCGGCGACCCCGCCAGCGTGGTCGGCGTCGGGCGGGTGGCGGGCAGCCTCGCCTCCGACGATCGCTTCGGCGACCTCCTGTTCCTGTTCGGCCTCGTGAACGTGTTCGTCGGGTTCCTGAACCTGCTCCCGCTGCCCCCGTTCGACGGCGGCCACCTCGCGATCCTGGCGATCGAGAAGGTCCGCGGCCGCCCGGTGGACCTGCGCAAGGTGATCCCGGTCTCGGCGGCGGTCGCGGCGTTCTTCGTCGTCTTCACGGTCGCGGTGGTCTACGTCGACATCGTGAAGCCGCCCGTGTAGGCACGCCCGCCACGATTTCTCAACATCGCCTCGGAAGGGCCGCGACTGCGACGGCTACGATGGGCGCGTGACCCAGCAGACCGTCCTGGTCGTCGACGACGAGGCCGCGATCGCCGAGGCGGTCGTCGCACGCCTCTCGAGCGAGGGGTATCCGAGTGGTGGTCGCGGCCGACGGCCCCCAGGCGCTCGAGCTCGCGACAGCGAACGCCCCGACCTCGTCGTGCTCGACCTGATGCTCCCGGGGATGGACGGCCTCGAGGTGTGCAAGCGGCTGCAGCACGACCGCTGGGTGCCCGGTGCTGATGCTCACGGCGCGGACCGAGGAGGCGGACAAGGTCGCCGGCTTCGCGGTCGGGGCCGACGACTACCTCACCAAGCCCTTCAGCCTGCGCGAGCTCGCGGTCCGGGTGAAGGCGATCCTGCGCCGGGTCGAGCGGATCGAGTCCACGCCGTCGAGCGATCCGATCGAGAAGGACGGGCTGTCGGTCGACCCGGCACGCCGGAAGGTGCTCGGTCGACGGGGCCGACGTGCACCTCACGCCGCTCGAGTTCGAGATCCTGCTGGCGCTCGTGCGGGAGCCCGGGGTCGTCCTCACGCGGGAGCAGTTGATGGACAGCGTCTGGGGGTACCGCGACTACGCGGGCGGACGCGTCGTCGACTCGCACGTCGCGCGGATCCGCCGCAAGCTGGGCGAGGACGGCGAACGAGCCGCGCTTCGTCCGGACGGTGCACGGCGTCGGCTACGCGGCGGTGGATGGCTGAGCGACCATGACGCTGCTGCAACGACTCTCGACGATCCGTTCGAAGCTCGGATCGGTCATCGTCTTCGCGGTCGGGATGACGATCCTGCTCGTCTACCTGATCCTCGGTGTCGGCTTCCAGGTGTTCACGATCCGCGAGCGGTGGTGGGAGCTCGTGCTCGCCGGCGTGATCGGTGCCGCGATCGCGCTCGTGATCGCGCGCTGGGTCGCGCGCGGGATGACGCAGCCGCTGCGCGACATGGCGCAGGCCGCGCACCGCATGGAGACCGGCGACTACTCGCAGCGCGTGACGACCGAGTCGCGCGACGAGGTCGGGCAGCTCGCGGTCGCATTCAACCGGATGAGCTCGGAGCTCGAGAGCCTCGAGCGCTTGCGGCGCGACCTCGTCGCCAACGTCTCGCACGAGCTGAAGACGCCGATCTCCGCGCTGCGCGCGCACCTCGAGAACCTGCTCGACGGCGTCGAACGACCCGATCCCGAGACCCTGCAGGTGATGCTCGCGCAGTCCGAACGCCTCGGACGCCTCGTCGACCAGCTGCTCGAGCTGTCGCGGCTCGAGTCGGGGACGTGCCGCTCGAGCGCCGGAGCGTCGAGCTGCCGCCGCTCGTCGCCGAGGTCCTGTCGGAGATCGAGGTGGCGCGGCCCGACCGGCGGGTGCACCTCGCCGACGCCGTGCCCGAGGACATCCCGCCGGTCTTCGCCGACCGCGAGCGGGTTCACCAGGTCCTGTTCAACCTCCTGGACAACGCCGTGCGGTTCACGCCCGTCGGGGGGCCGCGTGACCGTGTCGGCGTCGCGGCACAACGGCTCGGTGGACGTCGCCGTGGCCGACACCGGGCCCGGGATCGCGCCCGAGGACCTGCCGAGGGTGTTCGAGCGCTTCTTCCGCGTGGACCAGGCACGGTCTCGCGACGACGGCGGCACCGGCATCGGTCTCGCGATCGCTCGGTCGGTCGTGGAGGCGCACGGGGGCCGGATCTGGGCCGAGAGCGAGCCCGGACAGCGGCTGCACGTTCACGTTCGAGCTGCCGGCGGCGCCGGTCGAGCCGAGGGTCGAGACGAGGAGGAGCGAGTGAAGTCCGAACCAGCACGGTCGAGCTCACCCCGCAGGCGCGCTACGCGTTCGTGGACCTGACCGAGCACCTGCTGCGGGCGATCAAGGACTCGGGCGTGACCGACGGCGCGGTGGTGGCCTTCTGCGCGCACACGACGTGCGCGCTGCTCGATCAACGAGTGGGAGGACGGCGCCCTCGAGGACCTGCGGGCGAGGATGCTCCAGCTCGTGCCGGACGACATCTACTACGCCCACGACGACCTCGCGCGTCGAACGCAGAACCTGCAGGAGTCGCACGAGCGGCAGAACGGCTCGGCGCACGTGAAGGCGATGCTGCTGTCGGCGTCCTCGCACGCGATCCCGGTCGCGGCCGGCGAGCCGATGCTGGGACGGTGGCAGCGGCTGATCCTGTTCGAGATGGACGAGCCGAAGGACCGGCAGGTCGTGTTCCACGTGTTCGGTGAGTGAGCACGACGGCGGCCGCGAAGCCCTGGGAGACTGGCGTCATGCCCGCTGAACGCAGGAAGTCCCGGCAGGTCCGCGTCGGCGACGTCACGTGGGCGGGGACGCGCCGATCCGCGTCCAGTCGATGACGACGACGAAGACCGCCGACATCGACGCCACGCTCCAGCAGATCGCCTCCCTCGTGGCCGCGGGCGTGGACATCGTTCGGGTCGCGGTTCCCCACTGGGAGGATGCCGAGGCGCTCACGAGCGATCGCCGCCAAGTCGACGGTCCCAGTGGTCGCCGACATCCACTTCCAGTGGAAGTACGCGATGGCGGCGCTCGAGGCCGGGATCCAGGGGCTTCGGATCAACCCCGGGAACATCAAGTACCAGGACAAGGTCCGGCTCATCGCTCGGGAGGCCAAGGCGCGGAGCGTCCCCATCCGGATCGGGGTGAACGCCGGCTCGCTCGAGAAGGACCTGCTCGAGCGCCACGGATCCCCGACACCCGAGGCGTTGGTCGAGAGCGCGTTGAACGAGGCTCGGATCCTCGAGGAGGAAGACTTCTTCGACATCAAGATCTCGGTCAAGCACTCGAACGCCGGGCGTGATGATCGCGGCCTACCGTCTCCTGGCCGAGTGCCTGCGAGTACCCCCTGCACCTCGGTGTGACCGAGGCCGGTCCGATGCCGATGGGGGCGGTGAAGAGCTCGGTGGGCATCGGCACGCTGCTCGCGGAGGGGATCGGCGACACGATCCGCGTCTCGCTCACCGACGATCCCGTCGAGGAGGTCAAGGTCGGCACCTGGATCCTCCAGTCGCTCGGTCTCCGGCGACGCGGGCTCGACCTCGTCGCGTGCCCGAGCTGCGGCCGCGCCGAGGTCGACGTCCTCGGCCTCACCAAGCAGGTGCACGAGGCGATCGAGCGCGAGGGGCTCAAGGTCCCGATCCGGGTCGCCGTGATGGGGTGCGTGGTGAACGGGCCCGGAGAGGCCCGCGAGGCCGATCTCGGCATCGCGGCCGGCAAGGGACAGGGGTTCCTGGTGGTCAAGGGCGAGGTCGTCGACAAGATCCCCGAGGACCGGTTCGTGGAGCGGGTGATCGAGGAAGCGCGCCGGATCGCCGCCGAGCGGGAGTCGGCTCCGACGGCGTAGCCCACTTGTCCGGGTTGTGGTTTCCTGAAGCAAGGTCCATCATTTCGGCTTCAGCTTCGTGCCCGCACTTCGTGCCCGCAATCTCAACCCAGGGGGATTCAACGTGGTCGTTCCTTCGCTCCGTCGTGCCGCCATCGCTACAGCCGCCGTGCTGCTCGTTCTCGCCATGGTCCTCACGTCGCTCGCCGACGCATCGGCTCGTTCCGACGGGAGGTCGGCAGCGCCCCCAGCCGGGCAGCCGCTCTCGCGCAACTCAGGGGCGAGCATCGATCCGGTCGTCCGTGCGCAACTGGTCCGGAACGGCAGGGTGGACGTGCTCGTGACCCTGGACGGCGCGTCGGCGCTCGCGAGCGCCCGGGTCGCGTCGGCGGGGGATTCCCGCGAGCTCCTGCGGACGACCGTGCCCGTGTACCGGGCGCTCAAGGACGACCTTCGCGCGAGCGTGCCGGGCCTGCGGATCCTTCAGAGCTACCGGACGCTGCCGGTCGTGTTCGCGAGGGTCGGGTCGCGCGCCGAGCTCGAGCGCCTGAAGGCGGATCCAGCGGTGATCGGGATCGAAGCCAACAGGAAAGACGAGCTCTTCCTCTCGCAAAGCCTTCCGTTGATCAACCAGCCGGCCGCCGCGGCGGCCGGGCACACCGGCGCCGGCACGGCGGTTGCGGTGCTCGACACCGGCGTCGACTTCACGCGCTCGGCGTTCGGGAGCTGTGGGGCGCCGGGTCCGACGTGCAAGGTCGTGTTCGCGCAGGACTTCGCGCTGCCTGACGACGGGCTAGCGGACGCCAATGGACACGGGACGAACGTCGCCGGGACCGTGGTCGGTGTCGCACCGGATACGAAGATCTTGGGGCTCGACGTGTTCAGTGGGAACACCTCGAACGCCGCGACGCAGGTCGCTGCGATCGACTTCGCGATCGCACAGCAGGCGACGTACAACATCCGCGCGATCAACATGAGCCTGGGGAGCGCGGAAACGTACTTCACGTCACCGTGCTCGGGCGTATCACCTTCCCGGCAGACCGCGTTCGCGAACGCCAGGGGGGTCGGGATCCTGCCGATCATCTCGAGCGGGAACAACGCGTTCTCGAACGGCTCATTCCACGCCGGGATCTCGGCCCCGGCCTGCATCCCCGGAGCGCTCCCGGTGGGCGCCGTCTACGACAGCGACATCGGTAGCAGGACCTGGGGCGGTCCGGCTCAGGACGACAAGTGCACCGACGCGACGACCACGGCCGACAAGATCACGTGCTTCTCGCAGTCATGGACCAGCAATCAGGTCCTAGCGCCGGGCGCGATGATCAGCGCGGCCGGGATCACCATGGGTGGGACGTCGCAGGCAGCGCCCCACATCGCGGGGGCGGTTGCCGTATTGCACGACGCCGCCGGCGTCAGCTCCGACTCACCCTCTGTCGCGACTCCAACCCAAGTCGAGAACGCACTGCTGAACTCGGGCCCCCTGATCTTCTCCTCTCTCACCGGAACGAGCTTCCACAGGCTCGACCTCCCGGCGGCCGTGGCCGCGCTCGGCGTGGGCCCGCCCACGACCACGACCCCGCCACCGACCACGACCACGACTCCGCCACCGGGCCTTCCGACGATCGGCTCGTTCCTGCCTGCGAAGGGGAAGGTCGGCGCTTCGGTCGTGATCACCGGGACCGATCTCACCGGAGCGACCTCCGTAACGTTCGACGGCGTTTCGGCGTCGTTCGCCGTGGACCTGGCCACACAGATCACCGCCACGGTCCCCGCGGGTGCGACGACCGGCCCGCTCGCGGTCACCACCCCGGGCGGCACCGGCACCAGCGGGACGAACTTCGTGGTGAAGCACGCACGCGCCGTGTCGCTGCACTTCTCCAAGGCCAAGGGCAACGTGACCGTCGTGGACGGGTTCAGCCAGTGCGCCGCGAACGCGCCGGTCAAGCTCCAGCGCTTTAGGAACGGCAAGTGGAGGACGGTCGCGAACGGACAGACGAAGCCGAGCGGTGCCTACAACCTCGGGAACCAGACCGCTCCCGGCAGGTACCGGACGCGGGCAGCGGCGTTCACGACGGGTTCGGGAGACAGGTGTCTGAAGAAGACGTCTCCGACCGTGATCCTCTGACCGTCAGCTGATCGGCGAAGGGGGGCGCGAGCCCCCCTTCGCGTTCGCCGACAGGGCGAGCTCGAGGAAGTTCCCGACGATCGTCGGACCGTTCGGCGTCAGGATCGACTCCGGGTGGAACTGGACGCCGAACCGCGGGAGCTCGCGATGCTGCGCCGCCATCACCAGGCCGTCGTCGCTCCACGCGGTGAGCTCGAGCTCGGGCGGCAGGTCCTCCGTCCTCACGACCAGGGAGTGATACCTGGCCGCCTCGAACGGGCTCGGCACGTCGGCCAGGATCCCGCGCCCGTCGTGATGGACGAGCGTGGCCTTGCCGTGCATCGGCCGTCCTCGCTCGACGCGTCCGCCGGCGGCGACCGCGAGCGCCTGGTGTCCGAGGCAGACGCCGAGCACCGGGATTCCGCGCGGGAGGACCTCGAGCAGCTCGAGGAAGCAGCCCGCGTCCTCGGGTCGTCCGGGTCCGGGTGAGAGCACGACGGCGTCGGGGGCGCGCGCCGCGAGCGCCTCGGCGGGTTCGGCATCGCTCCGCACGACCTCGGTCGGTTCTCCGAGCGACTCGATCAGCTGCACGAGGTTGAACGTGAACGAGTCGTAGTGATCGACCACCAGGATCAGGGCACGCCCTCCTTCGCCTCACGTCCGATAGCTCGACCGCGTCAGAACCTACCCGGCCGCAACCCGGTCCCGCGGCCCCGCTATCCTGAGGCCTCCATGAGGCTCTCGCAGCTGTTCGCGCCGACCCTTCGCGACGACCCGGCGGATGCTGAGGTTCCCTCGCACCGCTTGCTGCTGCGGGCCGGCTTCATCCGGCAGGTGACCGCGGGGGTGTACACGACGCTGCCGCTCGGGCTGCGTTCGGTCCGCCGCATCGAGCGGATCGTGCGCGAAGAGATGGAGGCGTCGGGCGCGCGGGAGATCCGCATGCCGATCCTGCTCCCCGCCGAGCCGTGGAAGGCGACCGGCCGCTGGGACCTCTACGGGGACACGCTCTTCCGCCTGACCGACCGGCACGAGCGCGAGATGCTCCTCGGACCCACCCAGGAGGAGGTCGTGACCGAGCTCGTCGCCTCGGACCTGCCCTCCTATCGCGATCTGCCGGTCAACCTGTATCAGATCGAATGGAAGTACCGGGACGAGTTCCGCCCGCGCTTCGGGCTGCTTCGCGGTCGCGAGTTCCTCATGAAGGACGCGTACACGTTCGATCGCGACGAGGAAGGGATGGCCCGGTCCTACGACACCATGCTGCAGGCATATCGGCGGGTCTTCGACCGATGCGGGCTGTCCTACGTCGTGGTCGAGGCCGAGCCGGGACAGATCGGCGGCGGCGTGAACCACGAGTTCATGGCGCGGGCGGACGTGGGTGAGGACCTGTTCGTCGAGTGTGTGAACGGGGACTACCTCGCCGACTTGAAGGCCGCGACGCCGCGCGCTCCCGAGCCCGTCGCCACCGACGCCCTCGCGCCGCTCGAGAAGGTGCATACGCCCGGCGCCCCGACGATCGAGGCCGTGACCTCGCTGCTCGACGTTCCGGCCGAGCAGACGCTGAAGACCATGCTGTTCGACGCCGGCGGAGCGACGGTCGCGGTACTCCTGCCCGGAGACCGCGAGGTGGAGGAGGCCAAGCTCGAACGCCTGCTGTTCCCCGCGCCGGTCCGTCGGTTCGAGGACGCCGACTTCGACTCGGCCGGGTTCGCCAAGGGGTATGTGGGGCCGCAGGGGCTCGGCGACGGCGTCTCGATCCTCGCCGACCACTCCGTTCGCGGAGGGAAGGACTGGGTGACCGGCGCGAACGAGGTCGATCACCACGTCACCGGCGCCAACGCCGAACGCGACTTCCAGGTCGATCGTTACGAAGACGTCGTCGCGCTCCGGGACGGGGACCGGTGCCCCAACGACGGAGGAGAACTCCGGGTGGGCCGGTCGATCGTCGTCGGGCACATCTACCAGCTCGGAACGAGGTACTCCGGTCCCCTGAAGGCGACCTTCGTCGACGAGGACGGATCCGAGCGCCTGTACCAGATGGGGAGTCACGGCATCGGCATCTCGCGGATCCTGGCGGCGGCCGTCGAGCAGTTCCACGACGACGCGGGGATCACCTTGCCGAAGGTGCTCGCGCCGTTCGAGGTCGTGATCGTGATCGCGAACCGCGACGACGAGCGCGTGGTCGGCGAAGCAGAGCGCGTGTACGGAGAGCTCGTCGACCGGGGCGTCGAGGTCGTGCTCGACGACCGAGAGGAGACCGCCGGCGTCAAGTTCGCCGACGCCGACCTGATCGGGTACCCCGTCCAGGTGGTGATCGGCAAGCGCGGCGTCGAGGCCGGGACCGTCGACCTCAAGCTGCGTTCGACCGGCGAACGTTCGCAAGCCCCGCTGGCCGGCGCCGCGGAGGCCGCGGTGGACCTGCTCGGGACGGCCCCGTAGGTTGGAGCCGTGAGCACGAAGCGAGCGCCGAACGCGCTCCGAGACTTCGTCAAGCTCCGTCCCGAGGTCGAGGGCGTGCTGCAGCACGTCGGCCTCCGGACGTGGGACCTGATCCTGATCGACGCGACCGGCCTGTGGGTCCGGGACGAGTTCGAGACCGAGGAGGCGGCCGAAGCCACCTGCAACGAGCTGGGGATCCGGATGCATCGAGGATGGGACGACGCGCGCCTCGAACGCCGGATGGCCGCTCGCGACCACTGGAACACCTCCGACGGGCAGCGCCGCGGGCTCTGACGACACGTCCGCCGACCTGGGCGAACGAAGGGTCGGTTATACTCTGAGCAGCGGAAACGGAGTCGGTTTCACCCGAAGTGGGCTCGCGCCCACTTTTGTTTTCGAGGGGGTCGTTCGAGTGGGCAGCGGGGACGTCGAGGAGCTGATCCGGCCGGTCGTCGAGGCCGCCGGGCTCGAGCTCTGGGAGGTGACGTTCCGACGCGAATCCGGGCGCCGGATCCTGCGGGTCAAGGTGGACCGGGCGGTGAGGGTGGCGTCGACATCGACACGATCTCGTCGATCTCGGAGCGGCTGTCGCGGCGGCTGGACCTCGAAGGGTTCGCGGCCGACACCCCGTACTCGCTCGAGGTGAGCTCTCCGGGACTGGAGCGTGCGCTCCGCGAGACCCGGCACTTCGAACGGAGCATCGGGCAGCTGGTGAAGGTGAAGACGGTGGAGCCCGTCGAGGGTCGAAAGGTCCACGAGGGCGCGTTGGTCTCGGCCGACCCGGAGGCGATCGTGATCGCATCCGAGGGTGGAGAGCTGCGCGTCCGGTACGAGGACATCGACTCGGCGCGCACCGTCTTCGAGTGGGGACGGACGGGGAGCAGGACATGAACCAAGACATGATCGCGGCGCTCCGCGAACTGGAGCGAGAGAAGGGCATCGCGTTCGAGACGATCCTCGAGGGTCTCGAGGAGGCGATGGCGTCCGCCTACAAGTCGTGGTGGAAGCAAAAGCACCCGGAGCTCGACGAGGAGACGATCGGCGTTCGCGCCAAGATCGACCCGGAGTCCGGGGACCTGCGCGTGTGGATCCAGGAGCTCGAGCGGATCGAGCACGAGGGCGACGAGGGCGAGATCACGGTCGAGACCAAGGTCCTGTCCGAGCAGGAGGTGCCGGTTACCGACGAGTTCAAGGGACGGATCGGAGCGCAGACCGCGAAGCAGGTGATCTTCCAGAAGCTCCGGGACGCCGAGCGGGAGATGACCTACGAGGAGTTCGCGGGCCGCGAGGGCGACGTCGTCACCGGCATCGTCCAGCAGTCCGAGCGGCGCTACACGCTGCTCGACCTGGGCAAGGTGGAGGCCCTGCTGCCGCAGGCCGAGCAGGTCCCGAGCGAGCCGTATCGCAACGGCGAGCGCCTGAAGGGCTACATCACCGAGGTGCGCAAGGGCACGAAGGGCCCGCAGATCGTCGTGTCGCGCACGCACCCCGGGCTGCTGAAGAAGCTGTTCGAGCTGGAGGTGCCCGAGGTCTCGGAGGGGATCGTCGAGATCCGTGCCGTGGCTCGAGAACCGGGCCACCGTTCGAAGATCGGGGTCTCGTCCAACGAGCCCGCCGTCGACCCGGTAGGAGCGTGCGTCGGCCCCAAGGGCTCGCGCGTGCGCAACGTCGTCACCGAGCTTCGCGGCGAGAAGATCGACGTCGTGCCCTGGAGCGCGGAACCGGCGACCTTCGTCGCCAACGCGCTCCAGCCGGCCAAGGTCAAAGAGGCGCGGGTCGACCCCGAGACCCAGACGGCGCTCGTCATCGTGCCCGACTACCAGCTGTCGCTCGCGATCGGCAAGGAAGGGCAGAACGCGCGCCTGGCGGCTCGGCTGACCGGCTGGCGGATCGATATCAAGAGCGAGACGCAGTTCGCCGACGAGCAGCGCGGTCCTCGTCCTTCCGAGGCCGAAGCGGCTCCGGCCGAGGCTCAGGCCTCCGAGGCGGCGCCTGCGCCCTCCTCGGCGCCGCCCGCTTCGGACGACGCCGAGGTCGCTCCGGCGGAGGACGCCCCTGACGGGGGCGCCGACATCGCCGCGGCCGCCGCCCCGGATACCGACGAAGAGACCCCCGCTGTCGTAGAGACCGACGAGGAGACCAGCTCGGACGAGGAGGTCACCGTCGTCGGTGAGGCCGCTGACGAACCGGAGTCGGGCGAGGCGGAGGCGGCGGAGGAGAAGGCCGAGGCCTGAGCGTGCCGGCGCCGCACGTTCCCGAGCGGACGTGCGTGGGGTGTCGGGAACGCGCAACCAAGGACGAGCTGGTCCGCATCGTCCGAGGGCCGTCCGGTGAGGCAGAGCTCGATCGGACGGGGTCCCGTCCGGGACGTGGGGCGTACGTGCACCGCCGGCGCGCATGTGCGGACGAAGCGTTCGCGCGCGGTGCGCTGGCGCGGGCGCTGCGAACGAGCCTGTCCGGTGAACGAGCGGCTACCCTTAGGGCGGCCATCGAGGGGGAACTGAGAGCGTGAGGGTTCACGAACTGGCGAAGGAGCTCGGCGTCGCGAGCAAGGAGCTGCTCGCGGCGCTGAAGGACATGAGGATCGACGGCCTGACCGCGTCGTCCTCGGTCCCGGATCAGGCGGTGCCGAGACTCAGAGCCTCGGGCGGCAAGGCCGTCCCGGAGGCGAAGATCAAGGAAGCCGTCGAAGAGCCACTGCCCAAGACCCGAGCGCGGAAGAAGGCGCCCGCCGCCGAGGCCGTCGAGGCCGTGCCGGCCGAGGCGCCCGCCGAGGAGGCCCCGCAGGAGGAGACCGCCGCGGCCGTCGCACCCCTCGCTGCCGTTCCGGATGTCGAGGCGGGCGTGGCGTTGCCGACGCTCAAGCTCGTGCACGGATCCACGGCGCAGGACGTGGCCGACAAGACCGATCGGTCCGTCGGCGAGATCGTGAAGCTCCTGATCTCGCTCGGCGAGATGGCCACCGCCTCGCAGTCCCTGTCCGACGACGCGCTCACGCTGCTTGCCGGCGAGCTCGGCTACGGGGCCGAGATCGTCGGGATCGAGGACGAGGAAGAGGAGGCCGAGGAGGAGATCGACGAGAGTCGGCTCGAGCCGAGGGCACCGGTCGTCACGATCATGGGCCACGTCGACCACGGGAAGACGCTCCTGCTCGACTCGATCCGCATGACCGACGTGGTCTCGCAGGAGTTCGGCGGGATCACGCAGCACATCGGCGCCTACCAGGTTCACACGAACGGCCGTGAGGTCACGTTCATCGACACACCCGGCCACGAGGCGTTCACCGCGATGCGCGCGCGGGGCGCACAGGTGACGGACATCGCCGTGCTCGTCGTCGCGGCGGACGACGGCGTGAAGCCGCAGACGATCGAGGCGCTCGACCACGCGAAGGCGGCCGGCGTGCCGATCATCGTGGCGGTCAACAAGATCGACAAGCCCGAGTCCGATCCGCAGCGGGTCCGCACCCAGATGGTGGAGCACGGCATCGTGCCGACGCAGTTCGGCGGCTCTCACGAGTTCGTCGACGTATCGGCGAAGGCGCGCACCAATCTCGACGACCTGCTCGAGACCATCCTTCTGGTCGCCGACGTGGAGGAGCTGAAGGGCGACCCGGTCGGGCGGGCGCGCGGCGTGGTGCTCGAGGCGCACTTGGACAAAGGTCGAGGCCCCGTGGCGACCGTTCTGGTGCAGCGCGGGACCCTGGACGTGGGCGACACCCTGGTGTCCGGCACCTCCTGGGCGAAGATCCGCGCGATGCTGGACGAGAACGGCCAGCAGGTGAAGCAGGCGGGCCCGAGCAAGCCGGTCCAGATCCTCGGCTGGTCCGCGACCCCCAACGCGGGTGACGACGTCCGCGAGGTGGAAGACGAGCGAGGCGCGCGGCACGTCGTGCAGGAGCGCGAGGCCAAGGTGCGCGCGGCCGAGCTCGTCACGACCGGACCGGCGACGCTCCAGGACCTCATGGCGCAGGCCCGACGCGACGAGGTCCCGGAGCTGAACCTGATCGTCAAGGCCGACGTGCAGGGTTCGATCGGCGCGCTCGTCGACGCGCTCGCCAAGATGCCGCAGGACGAGGTCCGTGTGAACGTGATCCGGAGCGCGGCGGGGGCGATCACCGAGAGTGACGTCAACCTCGCGCTCACGTCCTCGGCGATCGTGATCGGGTTCAACGTCCGTCCCGACGCCCAGGCGCGCGAGCTCGCCGAGAAGGAGGGCGTGGACGTCCGGCTGTACCGGGTGATCTACGACGCGATCGACGACATCCGCAGCGCGCTCTCGGGCATGCTGAAGCCCGAGGAGAAGGAGACCCTCCTTGGGCGCGCCGAGGTCCGCGCGTTGTTCCGTGTCCCGAGGGTCGGCGTGATCGCCGGCTGCTACGTGCTCGAGGGGACGATCACGCGGAACGCCAGGGCTCGCGTGGTCCGTGACGGTGTCGTGGCGTACGAGAGCCGCATCGGTTCGCTGCGGCGCTTCAAGGACGACGTGCGCGAGGTCGCCGAAGGGTTCGAGTGCGGGATCGGCATCGAGAACTTCAACGACGTGCACGAGGGCGACATCATCGAGGCGTTCGAGGTCCGCGAGGTCGCGCGGGAGCTGTAGGCACACGGAGGATGCTGGTCGCGCTGGCACGATTCGACCTCCGGATCCCGGGGTGCGGGTCGTTGAAGGAGAAGCGCCACGTCGTGAAGACGCTCACGAACGGCATCCGTTCCAAGTTCAACGTCGCGGTCGCCGAGGTCGACCACCACGACCTGTGGCAGCGCACCGCGATCGGGGTGGCGGCCGTCGCGGGGGAGCCGTACCACGCCCGTCGCGTGCTGCACGAGGTCGAGAAGCTCGTCGAGCGGCTGGGCGGAGGTCGAGGTGATCGGATCGGACGTCACGCTCCACTACCCGGAGGACGAGGGATGACCGAGGGCGCGCGGCCGAGCCGTGTCTCCGAGGAGCTGCGCGAGATCCTCGCCGAGGAGATCCCGAAGCTGAAGGACCCGCGCGTCGGGTTCGTGACGGTCACCGGTGTCCGCGTCACGCCGGATCTGCGGCTCGCGCGGGTGTTCTACACGTCGATGGGCGACGAGCGAGCTCGCCGGGCCACCGCCGCGGCGCTCCGTTCGGCGCGTGGCCACCTGCGGCAGGTGATCGGCCACGAGGTGCGCATGAAGGTGCTGCCGGACCTCCGGTTCGAGGAGGACGCGGCGGTCGATGAGGGGGACCGGATCGAAGAGCTGCTGCGCGAGCTCCACCGGCCGGAGGCGGACGGGGAGGACCGGTGACGGATCCGTACGCGAGGGCCACGACCGTGCTCTCGGAGGCCTCGAGCGTCGCGATGGCGTGCCACGTGAACCCCGACGCGGACGCGCTCGGCTCGATGTTGGGTCTGTCGAACCATCTCCGAGCCATGGGGAAGGAGACGATCTGCTCGTTCCCGAACGATCCGTTCGACCCTCCGCGGTGGGCGGCCGAGCTGCCCGGCGCCGACGCGCTCGTTGCGCCGGACCTGTTCCCGAAGGAGCCGACGGTGATGGTGACGTGCGACTGTGCGTCGATGGACCGGCTCGCATCCTTGGCCGGCGCCGCGGTGCGTTCGAAGACCCTGATCTGGATCGACCACCACGTCACGAACGACGGGCTGGGTTCGATCTCGATCGTCGACCCGGCGGCCTCGTCCACCAGCGAGCTGGTGTGGCGTCTGGTCCGCGAGATGGGCGGAGAGGTCTCGATCGAGACCGCGAAGTGCCTGTACGCCGGCCTCGTGACCGACACCGGCCGCTTCCAGTACGAAGCGGTCGGGCCGGACACGCTTCGGATCGCGGCCGAGCTCCGCGAGTTCCCGTTCGAGCACACCCGGCTCGTGCAGGCGTTGTACGAGGACAGCGGCCTCGTGGACCTGACGCTCCTCGGCGTGGCGCTCGGACGGATCCGGCTCGAGGAGGACGCCGACCTGGTCTGGACCTACCTGACGCAGGGGGACCTTCACGCCGCCGGTGTCGACGGCGGGGGGACCGACGATCTGATCGACGTCGTTCGAACCGCTCGGGAGGCCGACGTGGCCGCGGTGATCAGGCAGCAGCGAGACGGCCGGTTCAAGGTCAGCCTGCGCTCGCGCGGCGACCACGACGTCGCGACGGTCGCCGCGCGGTTCGGCGGCGGTGGCCACCGCCTGGCTTCGGGGTTCACGTCCTCCAAGGGCCTGGCCGAAACCGTGGAGGAGCTGAAGGCGGCGCTGGGCAGCGGTTCCTAGCGATGCCCGACGGGCTCCTCCTCGTCGACAAACCCACGGGGATGACGTCGCACGACGTCGTCGACGCCGAACGCCGGGCCCTCGGGATCCGCAAGATCGGGCACGCCGGCACCCTCGACCCGATGGCCACGGGCCTGCTCATCCTCGGGGTCGGCCGCGCGACGCGCCTGCTGCGGTACCTCGGGATGCTCGCCAAGACCTACGAGGGCACCGCTCGCCTCGGAGAGGAGACCGACACGCTCGACGCCGACGGCGAGATCGTCCGGACGTCGCCGGTCGACGCGACGCGGGGACGACGTCGAGCGGGCGTGCCAGGCCCTCGTCGGCGATTCGATGCAGACGCCGCCGGCGTACTCCGCCGTCAAGGTCGGCGGCCGGAAGCTGTACGCGGAGGCCCGATCCGGTCGTCACGTCGAGGCGCCGCCCCGCCCGATCCGGGTGGACGCGTTCGACGTGACGGCGTTCGACGGCCGTGACGTGGGGTTCCGCGTGACGTGCTCGGGTGGCACCTACGTCCGGGTGCTGGCGGCCGACGTCGGCCGAGCCCTCGGGTGCGGTGCGCACCTCGTGGGTCTGCGGCGCACCGCGATCGGACCGTTCGAGGTGACGAACGCGAGCCCGCCGGGCGAGGGCGAGCCGCTGCCGCTCCAGCGGGCCGTGGCACACCTGCCGAGGGTGGACCTGGAGCCCGACGAGGCTCGGGCCGCGTCGCACGGCCGCATCCTCGCGCCGGCCGGGATCGAGGGTCCGCACGCGGTGTTCGGTCCGGACGGCGGGCTGATCGGGGTCTACCGCGACGAGGGTCCCCGGGCCAAGCCCGAGGTGATCCTCGCCACCGGCTAAGCGGGGGGAGTGCTCGGCTCGCTCGGCTGTTCCGCCGTCAGACCGGGCTCCCTCCGTCGGAGGACGATGTCGCGCACCTCGGTCACGACGCCCGCCGCCCCGAGCGCCACGCCGGCCCCGAGCAGCACGCCGGCCACGACGTCGGACAGCCAGTGCGCCCGCAGGTAGACACGCGAGAACGCCATGACGAACGCGAATGCGATCGCGGCGAGCTCCCAGTCGGCGGCGCTCCGGGCCGGGAGGGAGCAGGACCAGGACGAGCGCGACGGCCGTCGCAGCTCCCGCGACGGCGTGGCCCGACGGGAACGAGAAGCCGACGACGTCGACGATCGCGACCGGCGGACGCCCACGGTGGAAGAACGCCTTGGCGCCCGACACGACGATCTCGGCGGCCGCCCAGGTGAGCATCCAGGTTGCGAACTTGCGCCAGCGCCGGAGGAGCCCGAGCCAGATCGCCACCCCGATCCGCAGCGGGATCGTCACGAGACCCCCGCCCAGCACGTTCAGGACGAGGGCGAGCGCCGTGACCGGGTCGTTGCGGAGATCCAGCATCGCGTCGTAGACGGCGAGATCCCACTCGCCCACGAACGGGATCGTGGTGGTCGGGGCCGCGTCCGTCGGATGGCGTCCGACCGCGACGAACATGAAGACCATCGCCGCCAGCAGCGCCACGGACCACCAGATCGCCCGCCGGTGGTCGGTCAGCACGTCAATCCCCGTCGCACGGGGGCGCGCCCGCGCCGCACAAGGTGAGCCCGAACTCCTCCTCGACCCGTTGGACGAGCGCGGTCCGCTCCCCGAACGTCACCGCCTGGTCGGCCTCCAGGGCAAGGGAGGGGGCGGCTCCCGCCTGGAACCGATACCGATACGTCACACACCCCCCCGTGAACCGGAAGTACCGATCGGCCATGAAGGGGCGGAGATCGTACTCCCGAACGTACTCCTGCACACCGATCTCTTGGGTCTGGCTCGTCACGTCGACGGCGCCGATCGTCCTGCACGAACGCGTGAGCGACACCTCGACCGCGTGGAAGCCGGCGCGATCGGAATCGAGCCAGAACTTCGCGTTTCCGCTGCGCACGTCGGATCCGCCGTACGACCACCCGGCCGGGAGCGCGCTGACGCAGGGAAGGAGAGTGGCGCTCGGCACCGCCTGCGCTACGAGGAGCAACAGGTCCCTCTGCTCGACGGGACAGTTGACCTCCGAGGCCGTGCCGCCGGTCGAAACGGTGCAGCTCGCGAGCACTCCCGACAGGAGCAGCACCGCCGCGAGCCCACGCGCCGATCGTCTCGTGCGACTCACGCGAACACCGCCCAGTTGTTGACGAGCAGGAGCAGCGCGAGCAACCCGCCGAGCAGCACTCCGAGCGTCAGGACCACACGCCGGATGCTCCACCGTTGGATCGCGACGGGTTCGCGAGCCGGTGCGAGCTCGCGGAACCGCTCGAGCAGGTCCCGGCCGTCGCTCTTGAGCTCGGTCCGGAGCTGCGTCGGGCTTGCGACGCCGCGCGCGGCGGCGAACGCCTCGGCGATCTCGTCCTCGCTGAAGACGCGGAGGGCGCGCTCATACACGCGTTCGGCGTCGCTGCGGAGCGCGAGCACGAGCATCATGTTCGCGAGGTCGACCGCCTGCCGCCACGGCGACGGACGCACCTGTACGAAGAAGACGTCGATGAGCTTCAGCTCGCCGTCCCGCACCATGAGGTTCGCGGGCTTCACGTCCCGATGGGCGAGGCCCGCCTCCCACAGCTGCCGGATGAGGGCGAGCCCCTGGTCGATCACGCCCTCGTCGATGTCGGCCTCGCCGATCTCGACGGCGCCGTCGAAGAACTCCATCACGATCATGTACTCGCGCTCGGGCGTGATCTCCACGATGCCGTACGGTCTCGGCGTCGGCGCGCCGAGCTCGTAGAGCAGCCGCAGCGTGTAATCCTCGTACTCGACGAACCGCCGGACCGACTGGAAGGGGTCTCGTCCTCCAGGGCCCCGTACAGGATCGTTCGCCCGACCTTGTACCAACGGTCGGCGCGCACGTGGCTCTTCGCGTAGAGCTTGGCGAACACGTACCGATGCGGTTGGTCCTCCGAGGTCTCGACCTCGATCCGGAGCGGCGTCGAGCCGCCGGATGCCCTCGAGGCCCACCGGCTTCACGCCGAGGACGTTCAACCCGAGTTGGTCGCGGATCGCCGAGACGATCGCCTCCCCCCGCCGGCCGCCGACGTCCAGATGCGCGGCCTTGGCCTTGCGGTAGGAGACGGGGAAGACGTCGTTGGGCGTGAACCACCGGAACATGCCGACGCCGACGGCGACGCCGAAGACCGCGCCGGCCACCGCAGTCGCTCGGATGCTCCACGGCCAGGTAGAAGCGCGCGAGGACCAGCGAGCCCGAGCACGATCCCGATCACCCACTTGGCCGCGAAGCGGGCTCTGCCGGCGACGACGAGGGCGTACGCGGCGCCGAGCGCGCTGACCGCCAGCCCCGCGACGGGCCTCGATGGCATCGAGTAGCCCTGCCAGTCCGCGAGGATCGGGATCCCGAATGGGCGAGGGCGGGCGATGATCCCCGACGTGACGTACGCGATCGCCTCGACGAGGAAGATCGCGCCGATGAACACGAACAGGTGCCGCCACCGGCGGAACACGACGAGCGCCAGGATGATACCCCAGCGGAGGATCCGGATCGACCAGGACGATGCCAGCCCGTCGACCAGGAGCATCACGTCGGTCCGTCCGGGGCTGAACGGAAGTTCGCGACCCAATCCAGGCGGCGCGTGATCGAGCCGCTCGAAGATGCTCTCGAGGCTCGGGAAGATGAGGAAGCCGACGATCGCGAACACGAAGTACCCGACCATGAGCAGCCAGAACTTGCCCGGAGCGACCCAGCTGATGCGGGAGGGCCGGCGCCTGGCCCGAGGGTCGACGTCGCCGTCCCCGGCGGTTCCGGCAGGACGCGCTTGCCGAGCTCCGGTCCGAACGTCCGCGGTGCGCTCACGTCGCATCCATGGTCGGCCGCCGCCCTACCCGAGATCCTCGGCGAGCCCGTTCGCGGCGAGCCAGGTGGCCGCGACGTGGGCGGGATCGGTCGCCGAGGGCGACCTCCGCGTTCAGGCTCCGCAGCTCACTCGTCGTCAGGAGCGCCGAGACCGCGTTCACGATGCGCGCGAGGTCCGGGTCCGAACCTGGTCATCGTGTCCGTCCGGACGACGGGCGTGACGTGCTCGGCCGGCTGCAGCTCGCGGTCGTCGTGCAGCAGCACGAAGTCGTTCAGTTCGATCGCGCCGTCGCTCGTGAACAGGAGGGCGACGTCGACCATACCTTGCCTGAGTCCCGAGACCGTGAGCCGGCCGCCGCTGTCGAGATCGACGATCTCCTCGAACCGGATGCCGTACCGGTCGGCGAGGCCCGGAAGGCATCGAGGACGATCTCGGCATTCCGGCGGGCCACCGAAGACCATCTCGGACGACACCGACGCGAGATCGCTCAACGTCCGCAGGCCGAACCGCTCGGCCGTCTCGGCGGTGACCGCGAACCCGTTCTGGTCCTCGGCCCTCGACGCGTCCAGGACGGCGACGTCGATCCCCTCGAGATGCCGGACGAGCTCGTCATGGGTCGCGTTCGCGTCGGCGGTCGCGGCGCCGGCGCCCGCCAGGAAGTCGAGCGCCGCTACCCGTGTACTCGGGGACGAACTCCACGAGCCCGCCGGCGAGGGCCGGGATCACCAGCTCGCGCGTGCCGAGCTCGTGCTCCCGCTCGACCCGGTAGCCCGCCGCCTCCATCGCCTGCGCGTAGATCTCGGCGAGGAGGACGCTCTCGGGGAAGTTGAACGAGGCCACGGTGACCGCGTCGTCGCGGAGCGCGCTGCGGTCGGCCACGGGGGTCGCGATCGCACGCCGCCACGACCAGGAGGACCAAGATCACGACCGCGACGCGCCGCGCGGATCTCATGGGTTGAGCCTAGGGGAAACGTCCGGGCCGGTCGTGGGAAGATGCCTCACGAGGAGGAGCCTATGGCGACCGAGACCGAGCACGGTCGGAAGGAAGGGAAGAGGTCGAAGCACGGCGACGCCGAGGATCCCGGCGGCAAGCTGTCCAAGAAGGCCTACGAGAAGGAGCTCCGCCGCCTCCAGGAGGAGCTCGTGAAGATGGAGGACTGGGTCGCGGCATCCGGCGCTCGGATCGTGGTGATCTTCGAGGGGCGGGACGCCGCGGGCAAGGGCGGGACGATCAAGCGGATCACCCAGTACATGAACCCGCGCGTCACGCGCATCGCGGCGCTGCCCAAACCGACCGAGCGCGAGCAGACCCAGTGGTACTTCCAGCGCTACATCGCCAACCTCCCCTCGGCGGGCGAGATCGTGCTGTTCGACCGGAGCTGGTACAACCGCGCCGGCGTCGAGAAGGTCCTCGGCTTCTGCACGCCGGAGGAGCATCGTCGGTTCCTGCGACAGGTGCCGATCTTCGAACGCCTCCTGGTCGAGGACGGCGTCGTCCTGTTGAAGTACTGGTTCTCGGTCTCCGACGAGGAGCAGGAGCGGCGCTTCCGGTCGCGCATCGACGACCCGATGCGGCGGTGGAAGCTCTCCGACACCGACCTGCAGTCCCGAACGCACTGGGTGGACTTCTCCCGGGCCAAGGACGAGATGTTCGTGCACACCGACGTGCCCGAGGCGCCCTGGAACGTCGTCGAGGCGGACGACAAGCGAAGGGCCCGCCTCAACTGCATCGCGCACCTCCTGTCGACGATCCCGTACCAGGAGCGACGCCCGAAAGAGATCGAGGTCCCGCCCCGGCAGAGCGACGAGGGGTACGTTCGCCCGCCGCGCGAAGAGTTCAATTACGTGCCCGACCACGCCGCGTCGCTGCTCGGGTAGAGCGGCGCCGTTCGCTACCCTGCCGTGCGATGGAACGGCTGTTCGGCCTGGACGCCCTCCCGATCGCCGCCGATCGAACCGTCGTGACGGTCGGCTTCTTCGACGGCGTCCATCTGGGGCATCGCGCCGTCCTCGAACGGACGACCGAGGCCGCCCGCGAGCGCGACGTCCCCGCCCTCGCGGTGACGTTCGACCGTCATCCGCGCGAGGTCCTCACGCCCGGCTCCGAACCGCGACTGCTCACGACCGTCGACCGGAAGGCCGCCCTCATCGAAGAGGCCGGCATCGACGTCCTCGTCGTGCTCGAGTTCACGCCCGAGTTCAGCCGACGGACCGCGGACGACTTCATCGCGTCGGTGCTCGTCGGAGGGCTCCACGCGGTCCACTGCGTGATGGGGGCGAACTTCACGTTCGGTCACCGAGCCGCCGGCAACGTCGACCTGCTCATCGAGCGGGGACCCGCGCACGGCTTCTCGGCCGAGCGCGTCGACCTCGTCGACCTCGACGGGCGCCGCGTGTCCTCCTCGTCGATCCGGGAGGCGCTCGCCGAGGGCGACCTCGAGTGGCCGCGCCGCGCGCTCGGCCGCCGCTTCGTGCTGGACGGAACGGTCGTAACGGGCGCCGGGCGCGGCCACGATCTCGGCTTCCCGACCGCCAACCTTCGCACCTGGCCGCGGCTCCTGCTGCCCGGCCGAGGGATCTACGCCGGGCGAACCCTGGCCGGGGACGGCGCGCACGTCGCGGCGATCAGCGTGGGGACCAACCCGACGTTCGGAACGGAGCCGCTGCACGTGGAGTCGTACCTGCTGGACTTCGACGGAGACCTGCTCGGTCGCGACCTGGCGGTGGAGTTCTGGGCGTACCTGCGTGACGAAGAGCGGTTCGAGACCCCGGAGGCCCTCGCCGACGCGATCGCCGAGGACGTCCGGCGAACGCGTCGGCTCGTGACACCATGACACGGAGTAGCTGATGACACCTCGACACGCTCGCCGATCTCGCGTCCCGTTCGGCTGGCTGCTGATCGCGCTCGGGATCGCGGTGGGCATCGCCGCGTACCTCGTCGGCCGGGCCGACGACGACGCCGGTGCCGAAGGGCCCCCGAGAACCGCCGTCGCCTCCGAGTCGATCCCGACGCCCACTCCGAGCGAGGAGCCGGAGCCGAGCCCGTCGCCCCCGGCGGACCCGAAGGAACAGCTGGTGATCCACGGGACGGGAGACGTGAGCCTCGACCCGAGCTACATCCCGGCGTTCCAGTCGAACGGCTACGGGTGGGCCTGGAGCGGATTGGACGGCTTGTTCCGTCGAGACGACCTCACGGTGATCAATCACGAGTGCCCGTCCACCGACATCGTGGCGCCGCTCTCCAAGACGTTCGTGTTCCGGTGCGATCCGAACGCGCTCGACGAGGCCGTCGAGGCCGGGATCGAGGTCGCGAGCCTGGCGAACAACCACGGGTTCGACCACGGTCCCGAGGCGCTGCTGGACTCGGTCCGGAACCTGCGCCGCGCGGGCATCGTGCCGATCGGCGCCGGGGCGTCGCAGGAGGAGGCCGACGCTCCCGCCTACGTCGAGGTCGGCGGCTGGAGGATCGGTCTGGTCGGGGTCGGCGAGGTGATCGACCCGGAGACCCAGGTGGCCGTCGGGGACGAGATCGGGACGGCGGTCGGCCACGACTTCCCCCGCGCGATCCGGGCGATCGAGGAGGCCGAGGAGAACGCGGACCTGGTGATCGTCGTCGATCCACTGGGGCGTCGAGCTCGACACGCAGCCGCGCGCGTACCAGGTCGACGAGGCCCACCGCATGATCGAGGCGGGGGCCGACGTGATCTTCGGCCACCACGCGCACCGGCTCCAGCCGATGGACACCTACCGGGGACGACCCATCTTCTACGGGCTCGGCAACTTCGTGTGGCCGAGCTTCTCGGCGGAGGGCTCCACGACGGCGGTCGCGCGCGTGCTCGTCCGGCCGAACGGGACCATCTCAGGGCGGCTCCTCCCGGCCACGATCGTCTCGGACGGCCACCCGGTCCTGAACTGACGACGGCCTTCTGATACAAACCTGGCATGAGCGCCGTCGGCCCCGGGAGCTCGTTCGGCACCTACCGGATCGAGTCCACGCTCGGGCGCGGGGGCATGAGCACCGTGTATCTCGCCGAGGACCCGAGGCTGGCACGGCGTGTCGCGATCAAGGTGCTCGCGCCCGAGCTCGCGGACGACGAGACCTTCCGCAACCGCTTCATCCGCGAGTCGCAGCTGGCCGCGGGCCTGGACCATCCGAACATCGTCCCGGTGTACGAGGCCGGTGAGGTCGAAGGGCGGCTGTTCATCGCGATGCGGTACGTGAAGGGCATCGACCTGCGCACGATGATCTCGCGCGAGGGAACGCTCACGCCCGAGCGCACCGCCAGGTTGATGCGCCCGGTGGCCGGAGCCCTCGACGCCGCGCACCGGCGAGGGCTCGTGCACCGAGACGTGAAGCCGGCCAACATCCTGATCGCGCTCGACCAGGACGAGGAGCACCCGTACCTCTCGGACTTCGGTCTGACCAAGCACACCTCGTCCAAGAGCGGATTGACGAAGACCGGCACGTTCATGGGGACGGTCGACTACGTGGCGCCCGAGCAGATCCAGGGCGCCGACGTCGACGGCCGGACCGACGAGTACTCACTCGCGTGCGTGCTCTACCAGTGCCTCACGGGCGTCGTGCCGTTCGACAAGGGGACCGAGGTCGCCACGCTCTTCGCGCACCTGCAGGATCCGTTGCCGAAGGTCTCGGACGCCCGCTCGGACGTCACCGACGACCTGGACGACGTGGTCGCGCGAGGGATGGCCAAGGACCGGACCGAACGCCATCCGACGTGCACCGCGCTGATGGACGCCTTCGTCGAGGTGGTCGGTCTGCCCGTCAGCCATGAGCGCGAGGCGATCGCGTTCGACCCGACGGTCGTCGCCGCGCCGCCGCAGCCGGGCTCGGGCCCGCTACTGCCACCAGCTCCCGCCGCCGCCGCGGCGTCGTCAACACCTCCGCTCGAGCGACCGGCGCCCGAACGCGCCCCCGAGCCGACGACCGCACCGCCCACCGAAGGTCCCGGCGGGCCATCGCGTGGGGGCTCGAGGCGTCTGGCGGCGATCATCGGCGGCGGCGTCCTCGGTCTGGCCGCGATCGTCATCGCGATCGTCGTGTTCACCGGCGGCGACGGCCCGCCGCCGAACGGTCCGACACCGGACAACGGAGTCACGACTGCGCCCGGGGTGGTGTCCCCGCTCGAGCTCTCGGGCGGGTCCGTGATCGACATCCCCCGCGCGGGCATCGGCGCCCCGTACCCGTCCACGATCCGCGTTTCCGACGTGGAGGGCATCGTCACCGACGTGAACGTCACGCTCGAGGGGTTCAGCCACACGTTCCCGGGCGATCTCGAGGTGCTCCTTGTCGGCCCGGGCGGCCAGGCAGTCATGCTTTTGGAGGGCGTCGGCGGGGGTGCCGACGCGGTGGACGTCACGCTGACCTTCGACGACGACGGCGTCCCCTTGACGGACGAGACCACGTTCTCCTCGGGCACCTTCCGGCCGTCGGAGGTCTTCGTGGACGGGTTCGGGTTCAACGGCCCTGGTGCGATCCCGCCCGCCCCGCATGGCTCGGCGCTCGGGATCTTCGACGGCACCGACCCGAACGGGACCTGGTCGCTGTTCGTGTTCGACGACGGCAGCCGGGACGCCGGACAGATCGCCGGTGGGTGGAGCCTCGAGCTCGAGCTCGTAGGCGACGATGACGTGATCTTCCGAGACGACTTCTCGAACACCGGATCGGGCTGGGACGTGTTCGAACAAGGGCAGTTCCGCGGCCTCTACCAGGACGGTGCGTACGTGCTGAGCGCCCCACGAGGGTTCCAGGTCAACGGCGACTTCAACACGTCCTCGCAGGAGCTCTCGATGCTCGCCGACGTCCGGGTCGAAGCAACGGGGCGGCTCCTGCGGAACCCGAACGCCGTCTACGGCCTCGTGTGCCGGGCCACCACGCCGGACGACTACTACTACTTCCTGGTCCAGGGGGACGGGACCGCATTCATCGGCGAGAGCGTGGCAGGCGCCGCGACCAACTTCAGCTCCGGGTTCACGCCGGCGATCGTCACGGGCCAGGCGCCGAACCGGATCGCGATCGAGTGCGTGGGCGGTCCTGAGGGCGTGACGCTTCGGATGTTCGTGAACGGGATCTCGGTCAACACGGTCGTCGACTCCGACCAACCGTTCGAGAGCGGAGCCGTCGGCTTCCGCGTCGAATCCGTTCGGGGCCCGATGGAGGCCGCCTTCGACGACGTCCTCGTCACCGCCCCTGCCGAATGATCGGCCGGGTGATACGCAGCCTGACCAGCAGTTACGTGCGCCTCGTCTGGTAGCCTTGGCGCATCCAATGGCACTGACCACGACGCAGAAGTCGGAGATCATCACCGAGCACCGGCGTTCGGAAACCGACACCGGCTCAGCCGAGGTCCAGATCGCTGTGCTCAGCAAGCGCATCTCCGACCTCACCGATCACCTGAAGGCCCACAAGACGGACCACGCCTCCCGGCGCGGCCTGCTCATGCTGGTCGGGCGCCGGCGACGGCTCCTCGAGTACCTGAGGCGGGAGAACATCGACAGGTACCGCGACATCGTGGCGAAGCTGGGCCTTCGCCGATAGTGAAGCGAGCGGGCGCCCGCTTACGGGCCCTGCGTAGGAGGGATGCGAACGGACCACTGACCCGAACCCGGAGGAGGTATCTCCGTGGTCGGTTCTCAGTTGCGAGCCTCCGATCGCCGATCGTGATCGATCGGCCCCGATCGGCGGTTCACCACTGACAACCGGCCAGGCCCTCCTCCATCCACCGCGCGGCGCGTCCGCGCCGCGCCCGTTCACCAAGGAGGACCGGCCGATGGCCATCACCCTTTCCCGACAGATCGGGAACAACACGCTCACGTTCGAGACCGGCAAGCTCGCCAAGCAGGCGGACGGCTCGTGCATCGTGACGCTCGGCGAGACCCAGGTGCTCGCCACCTGTACGACCGCCGCTCCGCGCGAGGGGATCGACTTCTTCCCCCTCACGATCGACGTCGAGGAGCGGATGTACGCCGCGGGCAAGATCCCCGGCGGCTTCTTCCGGCGCGAGGGCCGGCCGTCGGAGACCGCGATCCTGACGGCTCGCCTGACGGACCGCCCGATGCGCCCGAGCTTCAGGGACGGCTACCGCGACGAGGTGCAGGTCGTGATCACCGTGCTCTCGGTCGACATGGCCAACCCGTACGACATCCCCGGGATGAACGCGGCGAGCCTGGCCACGATGCTCTCCGGGATCCCGTTCGAGGGGCCGGTCGGCGCCGTCCGCCTCGGTCTCATCGACGGCGACTGGGTGATCAACCCGACCTTCCAGGACGTCGAGGAGGCCACGTTCGACATCGTGGTCGCCGGGCGACGCAACGACGCCGGTCAGATCGACATCCTGATGATCGAGGGCGAGGCTCCCGACAACACGTGGTCGCTGCTCGACGGCGGCCGCGGCAAGGCCCCGACCGAGCATGTCGTGTCCGAGGGGCTGGAGGTCGCCAAGCGTGCGATCGACGAGCTGATCGAGCTCCAGCTCGAGATCGTCGCCAAGGCCGACGTCAAGCCCAAGCCGTTCGAGCCGCGTCCGCTGTACGGCGACGACACGTGGACAATCGTCGAGGGGTTCGCCAAGGAACGGCTCGAGACCGCGATGGTGCCCGACAAGGGCGAGCGGGAGGCGACGCTCGAGGACATCAAGGAGCAGCTGAAGGGCCACCTGCTCGAGAGCGTGGGGCGAGGAGACGTACGCGGCGCGTCAGGTCGAGATCTCGCCGGCGTGGAAGGACCTGCAGAAGAAGGTCATGCGCGCCCGCGTGATCGAGCACGGCGTCCGGCTGGACGGTCGCGGTCCCCGCGACATCCGCGCGCTGTCGGCCGAGGTCGGCCTCGTGCCACGCGCGCACGGGTCGAGCCTGTTCCAGCGCGGGGAGACCCAGGTGCTGAACGTCACGACCCTCGGCATGCTGCGGATGACGCAGATGATCGACACGCTCGACCCCGAGGAGACCAAGCGCTACATCCACCACTACAACTTCCCGCCGTTCTCCACGGGCGAGGTCGGCCGTATCGGCTCGCCCCGCCGCCGCGAGATCGGTCACGGCGCGCTCGCGGAGCGGGCGCTCGTGCCGGTCGTGCCGCCGGAGGAGGAGTTCCCCTACGCGCTCCGCCTCGTCTCCGACGTCCTGGGCTCCAACGGCTCCACGTCGATGGCGAGCGCGTGCGCGTCGACGCTCTCGCTGATGGACGCCGGCGTGCCGATCAAGGCTCCGGTCGCCGGCATCGCGATGGGGATGATCGCCGAAGGGGACACGTTCGTGACCCTCACCGACATCCTGGGTGCCGAGGACGCGCTCGGCGACATGGACTTCAAGGTCGCCGGCACGCGTGACTTCGTGACCGCGATCCAGCTCGACATGAAGGTGACCGGGCTCCCCGGCGAGGTGCTCGCGAGTGCGCTCGACCAGGCCAAGGAGGCGCGTCTGCAGATCCTGGACGTGATGATCGCCGCGATCGGCGAGCCGCGCACCGAGGTCAACCCGAAGGCGCCGAGGATCCTCACGCTGAAGATCCCGGTGGACAAGATCGGCGAGGTGATCGGCCCCAAGGGCAAGAAGATCAACGAGATCGTGGCCCTGACCGGCGCCGACATCGACATCCAGGACGACGGCACCGTGTTCATCGGGGCGCGCGAGGCGGGGGGCGCCGACGAGGCCGCTCGGATCATCGACGAGCTCGCCAACCCGCGCCCGATCACCGTGGGCGAGCGCTTCACCGGCTCGGTCGTCAACACGACGACGTTCGGGGCCTTCGTGAACCTCGTGCCGGGCCGCGACGGGCTGATCCACATCTCCAAGCTCGGCAAGGGCAAGCGGATCGCCAACGTCGAGGACGCGGTGAAGGTCGGAGACACGATCGAGGTCGAAGTCCAGGACATCGACGACCGCGGCAAGATCTCCCTGAAGCCGGTCGGCGAGGAATGGGCGATCCCCGAGGGCTCGGAGACCGAGGGCTCGCAGGATCGTCCGCCGCGCCGGGACCGCGATCGCGATCGCCGTCCGCGCGACCGTGACCGTCGTCCCCGCGACCGCGACCGCGGATCGCGCGACCGGGGCGCGGAGCCGCGGAGCGCCGAGCCGCGCGACGCCGAACCGCGCGACCCCGCGTAGGCGATGCCGATCCGGCGCACGGAGTTCACCTCCGGCCTGCGCGTCGTCACCGAGCGGATGCCGAGCGTCCGCTCGGTGGCGCTCGGCTTCTGGGTGCTCGCCGGTTCGAGGGACGAACCGCCCAGGATCTCGGGGTCGAGCCACTTCCTCGAGCACCTGCTGTTCAAGGGCACGAAGACCAGGACCGCCCGCGACATCGCCGAGGCGTTCGACGCGGTCGGAGGAGAGGTGAACGCGTTCACCGCGAAGGAGAACACGAGCTTCTACGCCCGCGTTCGCGACCGTGACCTGCCGATGGCGGTCGAGCACCTGTCGGACATGCTCCGGCGGTCGGTGCTCCGAACGGCCGACGTCGACGCGGAACGCCAGGTGATCCTCGAGGAGATCAACCAGCACGAGGACGCTCCCGACGATCTCGTGCACGACCTGTTCACCGAGACGCTCTGGCCCGGGCACCCGCTCGGCCGACCGATCCTGGGGACCCGGCAGAGCATCGAGGGCGCTTCGCGCGACCAGGTCCGTCGCTTCTACCGGCGGTACTACGTGCCGGGCAACGTCGTCGTCGTGGCCGCCGGCAACCTGCAGCACGACACGCTGTTGGAGCTCGTCGCCGAGCACTTGGATCCGGGCTCGATCAAGGCGGAGGGCCCGAGCGCGTGGAACCTGCGGCCCCTCGGCGCCCCGCCCGTCGCGTCGGGCCGGTCCCTGGTCAAGCGCCGAAAGACCGAGCAGGCGCACATCTGCGTCGGCACGAGCGGCCTCTCGCGGACCGATCCCGACCGGTTCGCGTTCGGCGTCGTGAACAACGCGATCGGCGGCGGACTTTCGTCTCGGCTGTTCCAGGAGATCCGCGAGAAGCGGGGGCTCGCGTACAGCGTGTACTCGTATCACTCGATGTACGCGGAGGCGGGGCTGTTCTGCGCGTACGCGGGCACCACGCCGGCTCGCGCGAAGGAGGTCCTCTCGATCATGCGGGGCGAGATCGAGGACGTCGCGGAGAAGGGCCTCCAGGACGACGAGTTCGAGCGCGCGAAGGGCCACGTCAAGGGATCGCTCGTCCTGTCCCTCGAGGATCCGGGCGGACGCATGTCGCGGCTCGGTCGGTCCGAGATCGGCCACGGCGAGACGCTCACGATGAGCCAGCTCCTGGCTCGGATCGAGGCCGTCACCATCGAGGACTCTCGGCGTGCGGCCGAGCGGGTACTCTCGCAACCGATGACCGTGACGGTGCTCGGCCCCTTCTCGCGCAAGGACGCCATCGCGTGATCCGGGTCGGCGTGATCGGCGCATGCGGGCGGATGGGCCTCATGGTCTGCCGGGCGGTCGCCGACGCCGACGACATGCGGCTCGTCGCCGCGATCGACCGGTCCAAGCTCGGGCAGCCGATCGGTCACATGATCGGCCACCCGGAGGTGGACGTCCCGGTCACCGACGAACTCGACCGGATCCTCGAAGCCGAGGCCGAGCTCGCGATCGACTTCACGCACCCCGACGTCGTGATGGACACCGTGCGGTGGTGCATCTCGCACGCCGTCCATCTCGTCGCCGGGACGACCGGGATCAGCCAGGAGGATCTCCAGGAGATCGAGAAGCTCCTGTCGGACGAGGGGCACGAGTCCAACGTGGTCGTCGCGCCGAACTTCGCGCTCGGCGCCGTGCTGATGCAGCGCTTCGCGGCCGAGGCGGCCAGGTACCTGCCCGCCGTGGAGATCATCGAGCTGCATCACGATCAGAAGGCCGACGCGCCGTCGGGGACCGCGATCGCGACCGCGCGGCGGATCCAGCACGACCGGCCCGAAGGCTGGCGAGGGCCCGATCGAGGAGAGCCTCGAGGGCGTTCGGGGCGGCGACGTCGATGGGATCCGCGTGCACTCCGTCCGGCTCCCCGGGCTGGTGGCGCACCAGGAGGTCATCTTCGGCGGGCAGGGCCAGACCCTGACGATCCGCCACGACTCGACCGATCGGTCCTCGTTCATGCCCGGCGTGCTGATGGCGGCCCGGGCGGTGATGACCCGGCCTGGGCTTACCGTCGGGCTCGAGCCGCTGCTCGAACTGCCGCCGCTGCCTGGATGACCTCCGCGCCGGCGCGCCGCGTGGCCTGCGTCTTCGCGCATCCGGACGACGACACGTTCGGGGTCGGCGGCAGCCTCGCGCTCCACGCGGACGACGACCTCGAGCTCACCGCGATCCTCGCGACGAGCGGGGAGGCCGGGCGGATCGCGGACCCCTCGCTCGCGACGCGAGGCAAGCTCGGCGGTGTCCGCGAGGCGGAGGACCTCGCGTCCTGGCGAGCGCTGGGGCTGGAGCCGGACGTCAGGTTCCATCGGCATCCCGATGGTGGGCTCGCGCGGATCCCACGAGCCGAGCTCGCCGCGGAGCTCGCGAAGGTCCTCGAGGACGTCGCGCCGGAGGTCGTGGTCACGTTCGGCCCCGACGGGATCACGGGCCATCCCGACCACGTGGCGATCGGTGCCGCGGCGACCGACGCGTTCGCCTCCGCTCGCCGAAGCGCGCCCGAGCGCGCGTTCGCCCGGTTGCTGCACGTCGCCGTCCCGGCCGGCGACCTGGACCGCCTGAACGAGGGCCTGCGGGCTCGCGGGCTCGAGCCCATCGACTCGACCCAGCCGTTCATGCCGCGGCCGGTGCCCGACGACCGGATCGGCGTGCGTGTCGATTGCTCCGGTGTGTTCGACCGCAAGCTCGAGGCGCTGCGCGCGCACAAGACCCAGTCCGAGCTGGAGGACGTCCCGTTCGACCTGTGGCCGACGATGCTGGGGACCGAGGCGTTCGTGATCGCCTGGCCCGAGTACGGAGGGGACCAGCCGGTGTTCGCCGACCTGTTCGAGGGTCTCGCGGCCTCGTAAGCTCGGCGGATGGACCTGCAGATCCGCGCGATCACCGAGGACGAGCTCGTCCCGTTCATCCGCGCCTCCGCAGCCGCGTCGAGCGACGCGATCGACGACGCCGAGATCGAACGGGAGAAGTCGCTCGCCGAGCCGGACCGGAACTTCGCCGCGTTCGACGGGCCGGACATCGTCGGAACCGCGGGCGCGTTCTCGATGCCGATGACGATCCCTGGCGGTCAGATCGACGTCGGATATCCCACGCTCGTGGGCGTCCTTCCCACCCACCGACGTCGCGGCATCGCGGCGGAGCTCATGCGCCGACTGCTCGACGACGCGCGCGAACGCGGTGAGCTCGCGTCGGTCCTGAACGCCTCCGAGGGCGGCATCTACGGCCGGTTCGGCTACGGGCTCGGCACGATCGGGCTCTCGTTCTCGATCGAGACCGAGCGCTCGGCGTTCATCCGCGGGTACGAGCCGTCGGGGCGGATGCGTGTGGCCGAACGCGACCAGGCCACCAAGGAGATCCTGGCCGTCCACGAGGCCACCCGGCTCGACGTCCCGGGGATGGTGCACCTCGACGAGCGACGTCTCACGTACGCGCTCGGCCACGAGCACGGCGCCGAGAAGGAGCTGCCGACGGTCTTCGCGCTGCACGAGGGAGCATCGGGTGTCGACGGGTTCGTCGTGTACAAGGTCAAACACGATTGGCCGGACGGGTACCCGAAGTCCACGCTCGGTGTCCGCGACCTGGCGGCCGTGAACGCCGACGCGTACGCAGATGTCTGGCGGTACGTACTCGACCTGGACCTCGTCGCGAACGTGGAGGCCTGGAACCGCCCGAGCGACGAGCCGCTGTTCCACCTGCTCCAGGAGCCGAGACGCCTGCGGGCGAAGATGTCCGACAACCTCTGGGTTCGACTCGTCGACGTTCCCGGCGCGCTCCGCGCTCGGACGTACGCGGCTTCCGGCGGGCTCGTCCTCGAGGTCGAGGATCGGTTCTGCCCGTGGAACGAGGGTCGCTACGCGCTCGAGACCTCGGACGACGGCCACGCGGTGGTCCAACCCACGACCGACGCCGCCGACCTCGTCTGCACCGTGAACGACGTTGGCGCCACCTATCTCGGAGGAACGACGTTCCGCCAGCTCCATCGCGCCGGCCGCATCGAGGAGCTCACCGATGGGGCGCTCGCGAGGGCCGACGCGATGTTCGGCTGGGACCCGGCGCCCTGGTCGCCGTTCGAGTTCTGAGCCGCTGGGATCACGTCCTCAGCCGGTGATCCCGGCGGCGATCAGCCACACGCCGAGCGCGCCGAGCGCGATCGCGAGCACGTCGCCGAGGATCCGAAGGAACCGCTCGCTCACACGATGCGCACCGGCGCCGAGCAGGACCATCGCCGAGTCCATCACGGAGACGCCGACGAGCAGTGTGAGCACCGTCACCACCGCGAGGTCTCGCCCGCCCTCCTCGACGGCGCTCGCCACGACCGCGGCTCCGGTCGTCGCGAGGAACACGTACACGCCGGGGTTCAGCAGGACCGCGACGATCCCGCGAACGCTGGGGTGAACGCGTGGCCGCGAGGCCTCGACGACCTCCGGACGTCGGTTCTCTCGGAGCGCGTCCACCGCGAGGAACACCAGGAACGCGCCGCCGATCACCTGGACGACGCGCAGGAACGTGTCGCTCGGCTCGAGCGAGGACAATCCGGCGGCGAGCAGGAGCATCATCGCGCCGAACGTCGCGTTCGCCCCCGCCATCGCGAGCAGCCCGCGCCGAACGCCTCCGCGCGAGGCCTCGGAGAACAGCAGCAGCTGCACGGGGCCGGGTGACGCGCCGAGAGCGAGGCCGAGCCCGAAGGCCGCGAGCGGGATCGACAGGTCCAAGCGCGCTAGCGGAGCCTGATCTCGTCGACCTGGACCGGCGACTCGTCGTCGGCCCTCGTGAGCACCACGCCCTCGCACTCGGCGAGCGGCTCGATCTCGCGGGCGGTGAGACCGAGCACCGCGCGTTCGATCAGCGGCGTGTGCGAAACCGCGAGCCCCCGCGCGTCCTCCGGTACGGCGTCGAGCAACGCCGAGATGACGCCGGCCATCGCGAGCGGGGAGCCGTCGTTGTCCTTGGCGGCCAGGCCGGGCACGACGGCGTGGGAGGGGAGTTGCTCCCCGAGCCCGCGAAGGAACCACGCCACGGTCTCGGCGGCTCGCTGCGCCGGGGAGATGAACACGACCGCGTACCCGCCGGGGAGCGAGGCGCCGACCGACTGCGCACGAGCGCGCCCCTCCTCGGACAATCGATCGGCATCGGGGTCCCGCTGCGCGTGGCGTCGAACCTCGAGCGTCCTCATCCGGGCTTCCCCTGCGCGGTGCTTCGTGTAGCATGCCGCGGCCCATGAAGCCTATCGGTCGCTTCGATCGCGCTCGCCCTCGTCGCGGTCACGCTCGCAGCCTGTACGGGAGCCGAGGGCTCGCAAACCCCGACCGCCGAGGAGACCACCACCTCCGACGTGCCGACGCCTATCCCGACGTTCACGGGGGCGCCGGGCACCGCGGTCTACAGCTATGCGCACGAGGACCTCACCCTGCTCGTGACGCTCGAGCTCGAGGGCAGCGAAGGGACGCTCGAGGTTCAGAACGAGAGCAGGCGCGACCTCGGCGCGCCGGACGTCTACGTGCTCGATGCCGTCGACGGGCACGAGATCCAGGGCGAGGTCGTGGCGAGCGCTCCGGTTCCGGCCGGCGGGGCCGCCACCTTCGACGTCACGTTCGAGGGGGTCGGTGTGGAGGACATCGGGCTGCTCATGCTGCAGTTCGGGTCCGAGCTCTACGGCGCGTTCGTCCGGATCGGATAGCGGTCGCTAGCGGCTCGCGGGTTCGGTCTCGCCGGCGGCGACGCGCGCGAGGACGAACAGCAGGTCCGACAGCCGGTTGACGTAGCGAAGCACCGCGTCGTTCACCTCGGCGCCCGAGTCGCGGATCTCGACCACGCGTCGCTCGGCGCGACGGATGACGCTCCGCGCGACGTCGAGGCACGCCGATACGGGGTTGGCGCCGGGGACGATGAACGCGTTCGGCAGGGGATGGGCGAGGACGAGCTCGTCGATCCGAGCCTCGAGGCGTTCGGTCATCTCCGCGGTGACGAGCGAGACGTCCGGCTCGAGCCTGGCCCGCTCGGCGGGGTTGGTCGCCAGATCGGCGCCCACGACGAACAGCGCTCGCTGAAGCCCGAGCAGCTCGTCGGTCAGCGACGGATCCTGTGCGTGGGCGCGGGCGAGCCCGAGGAGCGCCACGGCCTCGTCGATCGTGCCGCACGCCTCCGTGACCGGGTCCGCCTTCGAGACCCGGCCGCCGTAGAGCAGACCCGTGGTCCCGTCGTCCCCCTGCCTGGTGTAGATGCGCGGCACGCTGGCTAGGATATCGGCGGCCTTCGCCCGGCCTGGGCGAAGCGGTACGCCACAGGTACGCACACAGGAGCCGCAGGAGATGCCGGAGGCTCGAGCGACGCCCCTTCCGCGCCTGCAAGCCGTGGCTCGGCGATCTTTCCGGACTCCCATGAACGACATGTGCAACATGTGGCAGATGTGGTTATCGTGCGGGGCGTGAGACAGCGCCGCGCCGGACAGCAGAGGAGGCATCATGGCCGGTAGGTTCGGGGCGGTCATCACCGCCATGGTCACGCCCTTCCACGAGGATCACTCCCTCGATCTGGACGCGGCCCGCTCGCTCGCAGCCCATCTGTTCGAACGCGGGTCGGAGTCGCTCGTCGTGGCCGGCTCCACGGGGGAGTCGCCCACGCTCACACACAAGGAGAAGCTCGAGCTGTTCCGCGCGGTGATCGAGGTCGCGAACGGCCGCGGCAAGGTCCTGTGCGGCACCGGGACCTACGACACCGCCGAGACGCTGGAGCTCTCTCGCGAGGCCGAGGAGCTCGGGGCCGACGGACTGCTGCTCGTCACGCCGTACTACAACAAGCCGCCCCAGCGAGGCCTGCTCGAGCACTTCAGCCAGGTCGCGAACGCGGTCGGGGTCCCGGTCGTCGCCTACAACATCCCCGGCCGCACGGGCATCCGGATCGAGCACGACACGCTCCTGCAGATGGCCGAGGTGCCGAACATCGTGGGCGTGAAGGACACGACCGGCGACTTCCAGGCGATCTCCAGGCTCATCTCCGAGGCGCCGCCGGACTTCGAGGTCTACAGCGGGGACGACTGGGCGACGTTCGGCTACCTGTGCCTCGGCGCGGTCGGCGTGGTCTCGGTCGCGGCGCACCTCGTCGGCGGACGGATCAAGCAGCTCTGCGACCTGATCGACGCGGGCGACATCCCCGCGGCCCGGAAGATCCACGAGGAGCTCACGCCGCTGTTCAACGCCCTGTTCATCACGTCGAACCCGATCCCGGTCAAGACCGCGCTCGAGATGGTGGGGCATCCGGTCGGACCGCCGCGGCTCCCGCTCGTGCCGGCCACCTCCGAGGAGCGCGAACGGATCCGCAAGGCGCTGGTGGATGCCGGCCTCGTCTGACCGCGACGCCGCCCCGTCCGACCATACGGGTCCCGCGCGCGTCGTCTTCCTCGGCGGCGTCGGCGAGGTCGGCCGCAACATGGCGTGCGTCGAGCTCGACGGGCGCATCCTGATCGTCGACGTCGGCCTGTCCTTCCCGCACGCGGAGATGCCGGGGATCGACCTCGTGCTCCCGGACTTCGAATACGTCCGCGGACGGCTGGACGACGTCGAGGCGGTCGTCCTCACCCACGGGCACGAGGACCACATCGGTGCGCTGGCGTTCCTGCTGCGCGAGTTCGAGGACCGGACCCTGCCGGTCTACGGGACCCCGTTCACGCTCGCGCTGCTGCAGGGCAAGCTCGAGGAGCACCAGGTCCGCGACCGGGCCGAGTTCAACCAGGTGACGCCCGGCGAGGCGGCCGTCGCCGGACCGTTCTCGATGCGGTTCCTGCGCGTCACCCATTCGATCCCCGACGGGATGGCCGTGGTGATCGACACGCCGTTCGGCTCGATCCTGCACACCGGCGACTTCAAGATCGACCAGACGCCGCTCGACGGGCGGGCCACCGACCTGCACGCGCTCGCGGAGGAGGCCGGCCGCGGCGTGCATCTGCTGCTCAGCGACTCGACGAACGCAGAGGAGGCCGGCTACAGCGACAGCGAGCGGAGCGTCGGGCCGGTCCTGCAGGACATCATCTCGAGGGCGCCGCAGCTCGTGGTCGCCGCGTGCTTCTCGAGCCACATCCACCGGATCCAGCAGATCGTGAACGCGGCCCGAGCGGACGAGCGCGTGGTCGCGTTCCTCGGGCGCTCGATGCACCAGAGCGTCGAGGCCGCCAGGACGCTCGGGATCCTGCACGTGCCCGAGAGCGACGTGATCGCGATCGAGGAGGTCGAGGGTCGCGATCCCTCCCGCGTCGTCGTGATCTGCACGGGGTCGCAGGGCGAACCCTTCTCGGCGCTCAGCCTGATGGCTGCGCGCGAGCACAAGTGGGTGAAGCTCGAGGACGGCGACACGGTCGTGCTCTCCTCGAGCCTGATCCCCGGGAACGAGCCCGCGATCCATCGGGTGATCGACGGCCTGTACCGGACGGGGGCCGACGTGTTCCACATGCCGGCGTACCCCGTGCACGCGAGCGGCCACGCGGCGGCCGAGGAGCTGCGACTGATGCTCTCGCTCGTCCGGCCCCGGTGGTTCATCCCGATCCACGGCGAGCGACGCCACCTGGCGCACCACGCCAAGATCGCGACGGAGGTGGGGATCCCCGGCGACCACGTCCTGATCTGCGAGGACGGCGACGTGGTCGAGGTGGGGGAGAAGGTGCACGTGGTCGACCGAGCGCCGGCCGGGATGACGTTCGTCGACGGCCTGGGGATCGGCGACGTCGGCGAGATCGTGCTGCGCGACCGGCGCAAGCTCTCGGCCGACGGGGTCGTGGTGGTCGTGGTCGCGGTCGACGCCCACCACGGGCAGGTGCTGTCCGGCCCGGACATCGTGAACCGCGGATTCGTCTTCGACGAGACCTCGGGCGACATCCTTGAAGCGGCGCGCGAACGCGTCATGCTTTCCCTGCAGGAGAGCGCCGAGGCCGAGGTCGTGGACCGCGGCGTGCTCGAACAGAACATCCGGCGGACGCTCGGCAAGTACTTCTACGAGGTCACGCAGCGAAAGCCCGTGATCCTGCCCGTGATCGTGGAGGTGTAGTTGGCGAGCAAGACGAAGGGCCGCGGCCAAGGAACGAGGAAGGGCAAGGCCGCGCGCACCTCGGTTCGGAGCCACCTCGCCCCGTGGGCTCGCGACGCCCTGGGGATCGGTCTGGTCGTGCTCGCGCTCCTGGCGATCCTGGGCCTGTGGTTCGACTCGGCGGGGCCGGTCGGACGCGGCCTGGACTGGCTGCTGCATTCGGCGTTCGGGATCGTCGCCGTGGTCTTCCCGGTCCTCGCGCTGTACTGGGGCCTCGTGCTGCTGCGAGGCACGGCCGAGCAGGACCGGCTCCGGATGTTCATCGGCTTCGCGATCGCGATGGTCGGGGTGCTGGCGCTGATCTCGCTCTGGCAGGGCAACCCGCGACCGTTCGCCAGCCAGGTCAGGATGAGCGAAGCGGCGGGCCTCTTGGGAGCGCTGGCGTCGTGGCCGCTCGGCAAGCTCGTGTCGAAGATCGGCGTCGTGATCGTGTGGGGCGGCGCCGTGCTGCTCGGGCTGCTGATCTTCACCGGGACGCCGCTCTCGGCCGTGTGGGAGCGCATCGTGGGGCTGTTCACGCGGTCAGAGGACGACGGCGAGCTCGACGAGGACGAAGAGGAAGAGGAGGAGCCGGCGTCCCGGCCGCGCGTCGTCCATACCGACCCGGAGATGCCGCTGCTCGAGCTGCCGGACGAGGAGCTCGAGGAGCGCTGAGGACGAGGAGCCCGAGCCGATCGAGGTCCCGGCGCTCGTCAGGGCCTCCACGGGCGGACGGTACGAGCTCCCGCCGGTCGACCTGCTCAGGCTCTCGCCCGCCTCCGCCGGCAACGAGCGGGACGAGGAGCACCAGATGGCCGCGCTCGAGCGCACGTTCCACACGTTCGGCGTCCCCGCGCACGTGGTCGCCGCGCACCGCGGTCCGACGGTGACCCTGTACGAGGTGGAGGTCGAGGCGGGCACGAAGGTGAACAAGGTGCTGTCGCTCGCCGACGACATCGCCTACGCGCTCGCGACGCCGGACGTGCGCATCATCGCGCCGATCCCGGGCAAGAGCGCGATCGGCGTCGAGGTGCCGAACAAGGTGCGCGACTTCGTGATGCTCGGCGACATCCTCCGTTCGAAGACCGCGATCGAGGACGAGCACCCGCTCTCGGTCGCGCTCGGCAAGGACGTGCACGGCCGGTCGCAGCTCGTCAACCTCACGCGGATGCCGCACCTGCTGATCGCCGGCGCGACGGGCGCGGGGAAGTCGAGCCTCATCAACTGCTTCGTGACCTCGCTGCTGATGCGGACCGACCCCGACGAGGTCAAGCTCGTCCTCATCGATCCGAAGCGCGTCGAGCTCACGCACTTCGCCGACCTGCCGCACCTGCTCGTCCCGGTGATCGTCCACCCGAAGCGCGCGGCGGAAGCATTGGACTGGGTCGTGCGCGAGATGGAGCAGCGGTACGAGCTGCTCGCGATGGTCGGCGTCCGCGACATCGACGGCTACCGAGCGGGCCTGGAGGAGGAGACGCTCCGGATCCCTCCGGGCAAGGAGGACGACGTCGTCGACCTGCCCTACCTCCTCGTCGTGATCGACGAGCTCGCCGACCTGATGATGGTCGCCCCTCGAGCCGTCGAGGACGCGATCTGCCGGATCGCGCAGATGGCGAGAGCGGTCGGGATCCACCTCGTGGTCGCGACGCAGCGGCCGAGCGTGGACGTGGTCACCGGCCTCATCAAGGCGAACATCCCGAGCCGGATCGCGCTCATGACCTCGTCGCAGGCGGACTCCCGCGTGATCTTGGACATGAACGGGGCGGAGAAGCTGGTCGGACACGGGGACCTGCTGTTCGCGCCGTCCTCGGCGTCCAAGCCTGCGCGCCTGCAGGCCGCGTGGGTCACCGAGAAGGAGATCCACGCGGTCGGCGAATGGATCCGCTCGCAGCGCGAGCCCGAGTACGCGATGAGCGTCGAGGGGCTCGGCAAACCGCCGACGGAGACCGACGAGGACGGCGGCCTCGGCGGCGACGACGAGCTGCTCGAGCAGGCGGCGGAGCTGGTGATCCGCTCGCAGCTCGGCTCGACGAGCATGCTGCAGCGCAAGCTGAAGGTGGGGTTCGCGCGCGCCGGGCGGCTGATGGACCTGCTCGAGGACCGTGGCATCGTCGGTCCGTCGCTCGGCTCGAAGGCGAGAGACGTGCTCGTCACGCCCGACGAGTGGGAGGAAGCCCGGGCGGCGCGGACCGGCTGACCGACCGGTCGGACCGGCGTGATCGCTAGAGGGCGTTGACGAGCTCGTTGAGCAGCGAGAGCGTGCCCGCTTCCTGCTCGTCGTCGACCGAGTAGGAGCCGCGCCAGACCTCGCCGCTCCAGTAGTCGAAGATCCGCTCTGGGGTCCACCCGCGCTCGAGCGCGCCCCGATACCCGCGCACGATCTCGCTGCCCTCCCAGAGCGACCACGGGTTGACGAGGAACCCGCCTCGGCGCCGGTCGTGCGACAACCACATCGCTCCCACCGGACCCCACAGCCCGTCGTCCTGTCGCCCGCTCACGAGCATGAACCGGACCCGCCCCTCGCGGCTGAGATCGGCGGAGTCGGGCGCCTCCGCCAGCGCGAACGCCGACGCCGACGTGAACCCCATCCGGACGGTTTCCGTGGTCATTCGCGGTCCTTCGGTCGCGTTGTTCCGGGGCCGAAGATATCCCCCGGCACCGCCCGGCGCATCGGGCCTCGGACCTAGGGCGGTTCTCCCACGCCCGAGGTCGCTCGCGCGGGGCGGAGGCATCGGCCGCGTCTCCGTCGGCCCCCTGGGGTGTTCGACTAGGATTCCCCGTCGACCCAGGTCGGGAGGATGGTTTGCAACGATCCGCGCTCGGCGTGGGCTCTGCCCTGCGCAAGGTGCGCGAAGGCCGCGGGCTCACGCTGGACGAGGCGGCGCGAGACACACGGGTTCGCCGGGAGTTCCTGGAGGCGATCGAGGACGATGCGTTCGAACGACTGCTCGGCGACGTCCACGTCCGAGGCTGTCTGCGAACGTACGCGTCGTACCTGCGTCTGTCGCCCGACAAGGTCGTGGCGATGTACGAGAGCGACTCCGGTGAAGAGGAGCCGTCGATCCCCGCGCTTGCCCCGCCCATGCCACCGCGCCCCGAACCGGTGCTCGGTGCGCGGCGCCGGCGCGACGACCACCGCCTCTGGGTGCTGATCGCGGTGACGGTCCTGGTGCTCGCCGGCGCGTTCGGCGTCCTGTCGGCTCGGCGCCCGGCGCCGCCCGCCGCCGAGCTCCCGGTGGACGCGAGCTCGGTGGTCTCGCCGTCCCCGGTCGGGCGCGGCATCAGCCTCGTGGTGGTCGCTCGCAAGCCAGTGTCGATCACGGTCATCGCGGACGGGAACGATCCCGTCAGGTACGAGCTCCGGCCCGACGAAGGACGGTCATTCGACGCCGACACGTCGGTCACGCTCCGGCTGTCCGAGGGAGCGACCGCGAACGTCGTCGTGAGCGGTGTGGACTACGGCTACCCCGGCGCCGTGGGCAAGCCGTGGAAGGAAACGTTCAGCTACGAGGAACCGTCGGCCTCGACGGGCTGACGAGACGCCCGTGCGGGCCGAGGTCGTCGCGGTCGGGACCGAGCTCCTCCTCGGCCAGATCGCCAACACGAACGCGGCGTGGATCTCGGAGCGGCTGGCGGAGATCGGCGTCGACGTGCTCCGCCACCAGGTCGTCGGCGACAACGCGGAGCGGATCGAGGAGGCGATCGCCACCGCCGTGTCGCGTTCGGACGTCGTCATCGTGATGGGTGGGCTGGGTCCGACCCAGGACGACATCACGAGGCCGGCGCTCGCTCGGGTCGCGGGCGTCGACCTGATCCGCCATCCGGAGATCGAGCGGGAGCTCAGCGAGCGGTTCGAGATCCGCCGCCGCGAGATGCCCGAGAGCAACCTCGCGCAGGCCGACGTCCCCGAAGGCGGGCGATACATCAAGCCCGAGCGGGGAACGGCCCCCGGGCTCGTCCTCGACGTCGGGTCGACGAGGGTCTACGCCCTCCCAGGTGTTCCCGCCGAGATGCACGAGATGGCGGAGGGTGTGGTCCTTCCGGAACTCGCCGAGCTCGCCGGGCCGGCCGCCCTCGTCTCCCGAACGCTCCGCTGCTACGGGCTGGCCGAATCGCGCGTCGCCGAGCTGCTCGACGATCTCTTCCACGGTTCGTCGAACCCGACCGTGGCGTACCTCGCCGGCGGGGGCGAGGTACGCGTCCGGCTCACGGCCAAGGCGGGCGCGCGCTCGGATGCCGAGTCGCTGCTCGAGCCGTTGGAGCGCGAGGCCCGCGAACGGCTGGGTGACCACGTGTACGGCATCGACGACGACACGCTCGAGAGCGTCGTCGGCCGCCTGATGACCGAACGCGGTCGAACGTTCGCCTGCGCCGAGTCGCTCACGGGAGGAGGGCTCGGCGAACGCATCACGGCGGTGCCGGGGGCTTCCGCGTACTTCCTGGGCTCGGCCGTGACGTACTCGCTCGAGGCCAAGCGGTCGATCCTCGGCGTCTCGGACGCGACGTTGGACGGCCCCGGGCCCGTCAGCCCGGAGTGCGCGGCCGAGATGGCGTCGGGGGCCCGCCGCGTGTTCGGCGCCGATGTGGCGGTCGCGCTCACAGGGGTCGCGGGTCCGGACGCGCACGGCGGAGCCGAGGCGGGCCAGGTGTGGATCGCGCTCGATGCTCCCGACCGTAACCATCAGCACGGGTTCCGATGGCCGTTCGACCGCGAGCTCGTCCGCCGGTTCACCGAGATGGCGGCCCTCGACCTCGTCCGGCGCCACCTGCTCGGCCTGCGGCTGCCGGACTGATGGCGCGGGATCGTGCGTCACGGCCCGAGGCGAAGCCGCTGCGGCTCTTCGTCGCCGTCGAGGTGCCCGAACGCGTCCGCGCCGGACTCGCGGAGGCGGTGGCCCCCATCCGCGAACGGTTCCCCAAGGGCCGATGGGTCCCCGAGCAGAACCAGCACGTGACCCTGAAGTTCCTCGGCGCCACCTACCCTCGTCTCGTCGAGTGGGTGACGTCGACGGTCGGGGAGGTCGCCTCGACCCACGCGACGTTCGACACGCGGGTATCCGGCTTCGGTGCCTTCCCGAACGTGCGCCGTGCGCGCGCATTCTGGGCCGGCCTCGTCGATCCCGATTCGCGGTTCGCGAGCGTTGCGGCGAGGCTGGACGAGGTGCTAGCGCGCGAGTTCAAGGTGGAGAAGCGGCCGTTCACGCCGCACCTGACGGTCGCGCGGTTCGAGCCGCCTGTGGGTCTCGATCCGGACGAGGTCGTGTTCGAGAGCGAGCCGTTCGCGGTGGACCGGCTCGTGCTGTTCCGGAGTCACCTCCGCCGGCCGGCGCCCGTCTACGAGCCGATGGAGACGTTCGCGCTCGCACGTCCTTGACCTCGAACACCTGTTCGAGTACGCTCCCGGGGTTGCAGACCGGTAACTACAGGGGTGTAATCCGTGTCAGACCCTCGCGGTAGCGTTCGCCCTCCCGACCAGGAGGCGCTCACGCGGGCGGTCGCCCGCTGGGCCCGAGAGGAACCACAGGGCCGGACGAAGGAGGCTTCGCGGATGGAACGGGACAAGATGCTCGACGTCACGCTCACCCAGATCGAGAAGCAGTTCGGCAAGGGCGCCGTGATGAAGCTCGGGGAGCACCCGATGGGCGCCGGGGTCTCGGTGATCCCGACCGGCTCGCTCGCGCTGGACATCGCGCTCGGCGTCGGCGGCATCCCGCGCGGCCGGGTCGTCGAGGTGTTCGGGCCCGAGGGCTCGGGCAAGACGACGGTCTGCCTCCACGTGATCGCCGAGGCCCAGCGCCACGGCGGCATCGCCGCGTTCATCGACGCCGAGCACGCGCTCGACCCCACGTACGCGCAGCGGCTCGGCGTCAACATCGACGAGCTCCTGGTCTCCCAGCCGGACTCCGGCGAGCAGGCGCTCGAGATCGCCGACCTGCTCGTCCGCTCGGGGGCGCTCGACGTCGTCGTGATCGACTCGGTGGCGGCGCTCGTTCCGCGCGCCGAGATCGAGGGCGAGATGGGCGACACCCACGTCGGCCTGCAGGCCCGGCTGATGTCGCAGGCGATGCGCAAGCTCTCGGGCACGCTGTCGCGGTTCGACACGACGGCGGTCTTCATCAACCAGCTGCGCGAGAAGATCGGCGTGATGTTCGGCAACCCCGAGACGACGCCGGGCGGCCGCGCGCTGAAGTTCTACTCGTCGGTGCGGCTGGACGTCCGCAAGGTCGAGAACCTGAAGGACGGGACCGACGTGGTGGGCTCGCGCACCCGGGTGAAGGTCGTGAAGAACAAGGTGGCGCCGCCGTTCCGCCAGTGCGAGTTCGACATCATGTACGGGGTCGGCATCTCGAAGGAGGGGAGCCTCCTCGACGTCGGGGTCGACCTCGAGATCGTCAAGAAGAGCGGCGCGTGGTTCACCTACGAGGGCGATCAGCTCGGACAGGGCCGGGAGAACGCCCGCCAGTTCCTGGCCGAGCACGCGGACATCGCGACCGACATCGAGCGGCGGGTCCGCGAGGCGGTCGGGCTCACCGCGTTCGGCGACGAAGGCGACGAGACGCCGATCGAGGTGGTCCCGGACCTCGTCGTGACCGACGAGGAGCCGCCGCCGAAGGCGAGCAAGAGCGCCAAGGAACGTGAGACGACCGGGGCCACGGCCGGCTAGGGGAAGGGTTGGCCGGGCCCCGGCGTTCTCGCGAGACCTCTCACCCGCTCGACTGCCACGAGCGGGCCCTGCGGCTGTTGTCGGTGCGCCCTCGTTCGCGCTACGAGCTGCGGTCGCGTCTTCGACGAGCGGGGTTCGAGTCCGATGAGGTGGACCAGGAGCTCGACCGCCTGGAGGCCGTCGGCCTCGTCGACGACGAGAGCTTCGCGCGGGCGGTGGCGGAGCATCAGTTGAAGGTGCGGAGGGCGGGTCGACGGGCCGTGTTCTCGGCGCTCGCGGCCAAGGGCGTGGCCCGCGGGACGATCGAGGCGACGCTGGCGGCGCTCGAAGGAGACGAGGAGGGCAGGGCCGAGGAGCTCGCCCGCGAGCGCGCCGCCAGACTGACGGCACTGCCCCCCGACAAGGCGTACGCGCGGCTCGTCGGCCTGTTGCAGCGCCGTGGGTACGAGGGCTCGGTGGCCCGCGCGGCGGCCTCGGCGGCGATCCGCCGGTCTCGCGAAGGGGAGTGAGGGTCGGCCGAGACGTGGTGGCGCCTCCTCTCTTGCCTCTCGTGAGAGGAGGCCGTAGGCTCTGTTCCACGAAGTTCCGTCGGATCGATCATCGTCAAACCGTGCCTGACAACGTGAACAACCACTCACAGGAACCAGATCGGATCGGAGGGCACCTGGGGCTGCCGGCCCCGGCTTCGCCCTAACCCATCTTCGGACGCACGGCCGAACGGTGGCCCGACGGGGTCTTCGTTCGTGCGTTCGAAGGCGGTGAACGATGGAAGCGGCAGTTGGGATCGTTGCCCTGGCGCTCGGCGTCGGGATCGGGTTCGTGGTCCGCAAGACGATCGCCCAGTCCCAGGCCCACAGCGCGGAGGCCAAAGCGCAGAAGGTGATCCTGGAGGCCGAACGCGAGTCCGAGCGCATCACGCGCGAGGCGCTCGTCGAGGCCCAGGACCAGGCCGGCGCCCTGCGGCGAGAGGCGGAGGAGGATCTCCGTCTCCGTCGAGAAGAGGTCGGGCGCCAGGAAACGCGCCTCGCCCAGAAGGAGCAGGCGGTCGACCGCAAGGTCGACGAGGCGGACAAGCGCGCGGAGGAGCTCGAGGATCGCGACGAGCGCCTGAAGCAGGTTCGGCAACAGCTCGAGCAGGCCGCGTCGCAGCACCGGGCCGAGCTCGAGCGGATCGCTCAGATGACGGCGCAGGAGGCCAAGGAGGCGTTGCGGACCCACGTCGTCGACGAGGCGAAGCGCGACGCGATGTCGGCGGTCCGAGAGATCGAACAGCGGGCGCGCGAAGAGGGCGAGGAACGCGCTCGCAAGATCGTGACGATCGCGATCCAGCGCGTCGCGTCCGAACAGACCAGCGAGTCGACGGTCTCGGTGTTCTCGCTGCCGAGCGAGGACATGAAGGGACGGATCATCGGTCGCGAGGGCCGCAACATCCGTGCGTTCGAGGCCACGACCGGCGTGAATCTCATCATCGACGACACACCGGAGGCGGTCGTCCTCTCGAGCTTCGACCCGGTGCGTCGCGAGACGGCCCGCCTCACGCTCGAGAAGCTCGTGCAGGACGGCCGGATCCATCCGGCGCGGATCGAGGAGATGTTCGAGCGGTCGCAGAAGGAGATCGACGAGCAGATCCGGCGAGCGGGGGAGGAGGCGGTCCTCGACACGGGGATCACCGACCTGCACCCGGAGATGATCCGCCTGCTCGGGCGCCTGCAGTTCCGAACGTCATACGGGCAGAACGTCCTCAAGCACCTCGTCGAGTCCGCCCACATCGCGGCGGCGATCGCCGCGGAACTCGGCATCGACCCGGCGGTGCCCAAGCGGGGCGCGCTCCTGCACGACATCGGCAAGGCCGTGACCCACGAGGTGGAAGGTTCGCACGCGATCATCGGCGCCGAGATCGCGAGGCGCATGCGGGAGCCCGACGGGGTCGTTCACTGCATCGAGTCGCATCACGGCGAGGTCGAGCAGCGCACGATCGACGCCGTCATCGCGCAGATCGCCGACGGCATCTCGGGCGGGCGACCGGGCGCGAGGCGCGAGAGCCTGGAGACCTACATCAAGCGGCTCGAGCGCCTCGAGGAGATCTGCACGAGCTACGACGGCGTCGAGAAGGTCTACGCGATGCAGGCCGGCCGTGAGGTCCGCGTGATGGTCAAGCCCGAGAACGTGGACGACCTGGCGGCGCAGGTGCTCTCGCGCGACATCGCCAAGCAGGTCGAAGAGGAGCTCCAGTACCCCGGACAGATCAAGATCACCGTGGTTCGGGAGACGCGGTCGATCGAGTACGCGAAGTGAGGTGAGATCGCCGGCCCGAGCACGTCGGGCCGGCGATCCGCTCCTCTGACCTCAGTACGCCCGCCAACCGAAACGATCTGCACCGGCTCACGCTCGCGCAGCCCCGATGAGATGACTCTCATGGATGCCTTACCGGTGGCTCACGGCCGGCGGATACCTTCGTCATCGAGGCAACGGCAGGGGATGAGAGCCGATGATGACGACGACGATCGAAGAGCGCGAGACCGGATGGGGGTTCGCACAAGGCGACGAGATCGCCCCTGACCTGATCGCGCAGGAGCTGCTCGGCGGCGGTACGCGGTACGAAGCGTACGTGGCGTTCGACGAGCAGCACCACCGCCTCGTCGTCGTCAAGGTCCTGCGTCCTGACCGGCTCGTCGACGAAGGCGCGCTCCGTGGGCTACGAGGCGAGGCGGAGGTGCTCGCTTCGGTGAATCACCCCGCGGTCGCGCGGCTCCTGCGCTCGGCCGTGGACGCTGAGCGACCGCACATCGTGCTCGAGCTCGTGGACGGGCCGCGGCTGTCCACACTGATCCGTCGGTTCGGGCCGCTCGAGATCGAGCAAGCCGCGGCCCTGACGGTGGAGGTCGCATCGGCGCTCCACTACCTGCACGGCTCGGGCATCGTGCACCTGGACGTCAAGCCCAAGAACCTGATCATGGGCGCGCCCCCACGACTGATCGATCTCAGCATCGCGAGGTCGTTCACCGCGGCGAGGGAGCTCGATGGCCCGGTCGGAACGGACGGCTACATGGCGCCGGAGCAGTGCTCGCCCTCGGTGCGACGGGTGGGTCCGGCGGCGGATATCTGGGGTCTCGGCGTGACGCTCTTCGAGTCCCTGACCGGTAGGCGTGCGTTCCAGGGAGGCTCCGAGCATCCGGCGTCTCCGGAGGAGCGGTTCCCCCAACTCGTCGGTGGCGTCGAACCGCTGCCGGCGAGGGTGCCGTCCGAACTGAGGTGGGTCGTCGAGGCAGCGACGGCCCTCGAGCCGGGGGATCGACCGAGCGCGGCGGAGGTCGCCGACGGAGTGGGCCCGCTCCTGCGACGACCGCGACGTCTCGTGCTCAACCTGCTGAAGCCCAGGTAGGGCGACGAAGGCACATCGAAAGGAGTGAAGGAACATGCGTTGGGGAAAGATGGCGGTACTCGGATTGACGGCTATCGTCGGACTTGGACTCGGGCTGGCCGTTGCGCAACCGTGGAGCGACCTGACGCCCGTAGAGGCGATCACGCTCAGCGACCAGCTCGACCAGGCTCGGCGCGACGACGACGACGGCTCGGGGACGGAGGTTCGGGACGACGACGATGATGGTGACGGCAACGGAGGGGGCGGGAACGGCCCGGCCGGCGGCACCACCGACGGACGCGACGGATCCTTCGACGGCGACACCGGCGGCGGTCAGGGCAGCCGAACAGCCACCAACGGCGGGGGCGGGAACGGCCCGGTCGGCGGTACCACCGACGGACGCGACGGATCCTTCGACGGCAACACCGGCGGCGGTCAGGGCAGCCGAACAGCCACCAACGGCCGGCGGCGGCGGCGTCGCGGGAGCCACCTTCACCAACGGAGGCGGAGGCGGAGGCGGCGCAGCCACCTTCACCAACGGCGGCGGAGGCGGCGGCGGTGGGAGCGCCACCGGTGGCGGCAACACCTGAGCATGCTCCTCAGCCCGACGGGATGGCCCCCGGGGAACGTTCCCGGGGGCCTCACCGTTCTGGCGCTCGGCCGACTGCGGTCGAGCATCACCGTTCGGATCCTGGTCGCGTTCGTCTTGATCATGGCGATCGCGACGCTGGCCTCGATCGTCATCGTCCGCCAGACGTCGCTCGCAGGCGTCGACCGACGGATCGACGAGGCCCTCGTCCAGGAGTCGCGTGAACTCCGACGCCTCGTCGACGACGGCGTCGACCCGGAGACCGGAGAGCCGTTCGGCAACGACGTGCGCCGGATCATCCAGGTGTTCCTCGAGCGGAACGTTCCGGCTCGCAACGAGGCCTTCCTCACCTTCGTCGACGGCGAGCCGTTCGAACGGAGCCGCAACGTGCTTCCCTATCGCCTCGACGAGGACCCGGCGCTCGTCGGCAGATGGGCGGGGGTGACGATGACCGACGCGGGGTCGGTGGAGACGCCCGGTGGCACCGTCCGCTATCTCGCGGTGCCGATCCGAGCCCAGGGCGAGGTCCGAGGCGTGTTCGTCGCCGCGATCTTCCGCGATCTCGAGGCGCAGTCGATCGACCCGGCGGTGCGGGCCGGAGCGCTCGTCGGCGTCGCGGCCCTCCTGATCGGATCGCTCCTCGCCTTCCTCGTCGCCCGACGGATCATCCAACCGGTCCAGGCGGTCCAGGCGACCGCGAGGACGATCTCCGAGAGCGACCTCAGCCGGCGGATCGCGGTGACCGGCGACGACGAGATCGCACACCTGGCCGAGACGTTCAACGAGCTCCTGGATCGGCTCGAGCGAGCGTTCTCGGCCCAGCGAGCCTTCGTCGACGACGCGGGCCACGAGCTTCGCACGCCGATCACGATCATCCGCGGCCAGCTCGAGCTGTTGAGCGACGATCCCGGGCAACGGCGGCGGTCGATCGCGCTCGTGACCGGCGAGCTCGACCGGATGAGCCGGATGGTGAACGACCTCCTCATGCTCGCGAAGGCGCAGCAGCCCGAGTTCCTGGAGTTCGATCTGGTGGACGTCGAGACGCTGACGCGGGAGGTCCACGAGAAGGGCCGCGTCCTCGGGGAGCGGCGCTGGACGCTGGAGCGTGCCGGCGACGGCACGCTCGTCGGCGACCGCCAGCGGCTCGGCCAGGCGATGATCCAGCTGCTGCAGAACGCCGTCGACCATACGGATGTCGGTGACGAGATCTCCCTCGGGTCGTCGATCGAGGACGGCCATGCGCGGTTCTGGGTGCGCGACACGGGACCGGGCATCCCGGCGCAGCTCCGAGATCGGATCTTCGACCGGTTCACCCGTGTCGGGTCCCGTCGGTCTGAGGGCGCGGGACTCGGACTCTCGATCGTCCGGACGATCGTCGAGGGCCACGGCGGGAAGGTCTGGGTCGACAGCGAGGTGGGGGAGGGCACGACGTTCACGCTCGAGGTTCCGGTCGACCAGGATCCGGCCGGCACGGAGGTCGCGTGATGGGTGCCGGCGCGGATCCTGATCGCCGAGGACGAACCCGGCATCTCGTCGTTCCTCGAGAGCGGACTCCGAGCGAACGGGTTCGCCGCCACCGTGGTCGAGGACGGCGCGTCGGCCCTCGCGCTCAGTCGATCCGGTGAGTTCGATCTCGTGGTGCTCGACCTCGGCCTGCCGACGCGAGACGGACTCTCCGTCTTGGAGGAGCTTCGTCACGAGGAGAAGCGGCTTCCCGTGATCATCCTCACCGCCCGAACGGAGACCGGCGACATGGTGGCCGGCCTCGACCTCGGCGCCGACGACTACGTCACGAAGCCGTTCCGCTTCGAGGAGCTGCTCGCGAGGATCCGCGCTCGGCTGCGGCGAGAGGGGGCTCCCGAGCCGCGCGAGCTCGAAGGCGGCGGGGTGAGGATCGACCTGCGGACCCGTCGAGCGAGCGTGGACGGACGCGAGGTCGAGCTCTCGGCCCGGGAGTTCGCGCTTGCCGAGGTGTTCTTCCGCAACCCCGGCCAGGTGCTCTCGAGGGAGCAGCTCCTGAGCCTGGTCTGGGGCTACGACCGCGACCCGGGCTCGAACGTCGTCGACGTCTACGTCGGCTACCTGCGACGAAAGCTCGGCGACGGCCTGATCGCGACGGTCCGCGGGATGGGATACCGGCTCGAGACCTGAGTTCTCCGAGGCGCCGGTCGACCCCTCGGACCGATCCGATCCCTCCGGTACCCTGGTCCGAGATGGATCGGCGCTACCTCTTGCGCACCTTCGGGTGTCAGATGAACGAGCACGATTCCGAGCGGATCGCCGGCCTGCTCACCGCCGACGGCTACGTCTCCACGGAGGAGGCCGCCGATGCGAGCGTCGTCGTCTTCAACACGTGCGCGATCCGCGAGAACGCCGACAACCGCCTGTACGGGAACCTCGGCCACCTGCGTCCTTTGAAGGATCGGAACCCCGGGATGCGGATCGTGGTGGCGGGCTGCCTCGCGCAGAAGGACGGGGGCACGATCCAGGAGCGCGCGCCGTGGGTCGACGTCGTGGTGGGCACGCACGCGCTGCCGGGCCTGCTCGACCTGCTCCACCGTGCCGAGATCGAGGGCCCGCAGATGGACGTGCGCGAATACACCGAGGTGTTCCCGAGCGCGCTGCCGGCTCATCGCGAGGTCGCGCATCACGCGTGGGTCTCGATCGCGGTCGGGTGCGACAACGCGTGCACCTTCTGCATCGTTCCGCTCGTCCGCGGCGCCCAGCGTTCCCGTCCGATCGGCGACGTCCTCGCCGAGATCCAGGGGCTCGCGCGCGCCGGGGTGGTCGAGGTGACCCTGCTCGGGCAGAACGTCAACACGTTCGGACGGGACCTCACCGTCCCGGGCTCGTCGCGACGCCCGCTCTTCGCCGACCTGCTCCGCGCGGTGAACGACGTGGAGGAGACTCCGCCGCATCCGGTTCACGAGCCCGCACCCGCACGACTTCACGCCGGACGTGATCGAGGCGATGGCGGAGAGCGCCAACGTCTGCGAGCACATCCACTTCCCGTTGCAGTCGGGTTCGGACCGCGTGCTGAAGGCCATGCGACGCAGCTACCGGCGAGAGCGGTACCTCGGGTGGCTCGAGCGCATCCGAGCGGCGATCCCGGACATCGCGGTGAGCACCGACATCATCGTCGGGTTCCCCGGCGAGACCGAGGAGGACTTCGCCGACACGCTCGACGTCGTCGAGCGGGCGCGGTTCGACCAGGCGTACACGTTCCAGTACTCGCCGAGACCGGGGACCCGCGCCGCGGTGATGGAGGGGCAGGTCCCGAAGGCCGTGGTGCAGGAGCGGTTCGACCGGCTCGTCGCGCTCCAGGAGGCGATCGCGTTCGAACGGATGCGCGAGCAGGTCGGCGCCACGGTGGAGATATTGGTCGAGGGCACCGGTCGCAAGGGCGGTGTGCAGGGCCGAACGCGGACCAACCGCGTCGTGCACCTGCCGGGTGAGATCGACGCGGGCACGTTCCTGGATGCACGGATCGTCGGCGCGCATCCGCACCACCTGGACGGTGAGCGCGTGCGTGAACCTGCCGCCGTCGGCTGATGGCCGCTCGCGAGGATCCGAACGGACAGGGCGCACCGCTGCTCGCGATCGTCGGGCCGACCGCCTCGGGCAAGACCGAGACGAGCATCCGCGTCGCCGAACGTCTCGGCGCCGAGATCGTGTCGGTCGACTCGACCACGGTGTACCGAGGCATGGACGTGGGCACGGCGAAGCCGACGATCGAGCAGCGCAGCAGGGTGCCGCACCACCTGATCGACGTCGCCGAACCGTCCGAGACGTTCACGGTCGCCCGCTACCAGGAGCTCGCGCGCGCCGCGATCCGCGACGTGTCGGCTCGTGGCAGCTCGGTCCTGCTGGTGGGAGGCTCCGGTCTCTACTCTCCGTGCCGTGGTGGACGACCTCGTCTTCCCGCCGACCGACGCCGGCGTCCGCGAGGAGCTCGAACGGGAGGCCGTCGCCGTCGGCGCGCGAACGCTCCACGGGCGGCTCGTCGAGGTCGACCCGGTCGCGGCCGAGCGGATCGAACCCGACAACGTCCGCCGAACGGTTCGCGCCCTCGAGGTGGCCGAGATCACGGGACGGCGGTTCTCGAGCTTCGCCGAGGCGTGGGAGCGTTACCCGCCCGGTGGTGTGCGAGCCGCCGGCATCGAGGTCGACCGCGAGGTGCTGGCCGAGCGCATCGAACGCCGCGTCCACGAACAGCTCGCCGGCGGACTCCTGCACGAGGTCGAGGACCTCGTGCGACGCGGGTTCGAGCGATGGCTCACCGCGAGCCAGGCCATCGGGTACGCTGAGTTCGCGCGGCATCTCGACGGGGAACTGACCGTGGAGGACGCGATCGCGCGGACCGTGAAGCGCACGAAAGCGCTCGCGCGCCGACAACTCGCCTGGTTCCGGCGAGATCCGAGGATCCGCTGGTTCCCGACCGAGGGAGACGCGCTGGCGGACGAGGTGACGGAGTACCTGCGTGGCTGAGCCGATCCGGATCTGGAAGTACCACGGCACCGGCAACGACTTCGTGATGCTCGAGGACCTCGAGGACGCGCGGCCGCTCAGCGAGTCGTTCGTCGCGGCCGTCTGCGACCGGCACACGGGCATCGGCGCCGACGGCGTGATCCGCGTGACCCGCGGAGGCGCGGGCGAGGACTTCTTCATGGACTACCGGAACGCGGACGGCTCCCTCGCCGAGATGTGCGGCAACGGGATCCGGTGCCTCGGCAAGCTCGTGTTCGAGCACGGCCACACCGCGGAGACCGAGCTCGACGTCGGCTCGCGCGACGGCACGAAGCACCTGTCGCTCGACGTGCGCGACGGCGTCGTCGAGACCGTGACCGTGGGGATGGGGCCGCCGGCGTTCGTCCGTGGGGAGATCCCGATGGAGGGACCGGCAGGTGAGGCGTTCCTGACCGAGCCGTTCGAGGTGGACGGCCGCACGTTCAAGGCCAGCGCGGTCTCGATGGGGAACCCGCACCTGGTGCTGTTCGTCGAGCAGGACCCCGGCGAGATCGACGTCCGGTCGCTCGGTCCCCGGATCGAGCACGACCCGCGGTTCCCGGAGAAGACGAACGTGGAGTTCGTGACGATCGACGACGGAGCCGTTCGGCTCCGCGTCTGGGAGCGAGGGTCGGGCGAGACGATGGCGTGCGGCACCGGAGCGTGCGCCGCGCTCGTCGCGTCGAACGAGGCCGGGCTCGTCCCCGCGCGAGCCGAGGTCCGGTTCCCGGGCGGAACCGTCGTCGTGGACCGGGCCGACGACCAGGTGTACCTCATCGGACCCGCCGAACGCGTCTTCGAGGCGACGCTCGACGACGCCTGGCTCTCGGCCCGCGGGGTCGCATGGTGAGGATCGCCAAGCGCATCGAAACGCTGCCGCCGTACCTGTTCGCCGAGCTCGACCGCAAACTCGAGGCCAAGCGTTCCGAAGGCGTGGACGTGATCTCGCTCGGCGTGGGCGATCCCGACCTTCCGACGCCCGATCACGTCGTCGAGGCGATGCGCGAGGCGGTGCGCGACCCTTCGACCCACCGGTACCCGAGCTACTACGGCTCGCTCGAGTTCCGCACCGCGGTCGCCGCGTGGTACGGGCGGCGCTTCGGCGTGGAGCTCGACCCCGAGACCGAGGTGATGGCGCTGATCGGCTCGAAGGAGGGGATCGGGCACATCGCGTTCGCGTTCGTCGACCCTGGGGACGAGGCACTGATCCCGGACCCGGGCTATCCGGTGTACGCGGTCTCCACGCGTCTGGCGGGCGGCGTGCCCGTGTCGCTGCCGATGCCGGCGGAGGCGGGGTTCCTGCCCGACTTCGGCGCCGCCACCGTCGGCGAGCGCACGAAGGCGCTCTGGCTCGGCTTCCCGAGCAACCCGACGGCCGCGGTCGCCGACGTGTCGACGTTCGAGACGGCGGTCGCGTTCGCGCGCGAGCACGACCTGCTGCTGCTGCACGACGCCGCGTACAGCGAGATCACGTTCGACGGGTACGTGGCCCCGTCGGTGCTGCAGGTGCCGGGCGCGAAGGACGTGGCGCTCGAGTTCGGCTCGGCGTCGAAGTCCCACAACATGACCGGGTGGCGGATCGGGTGGGCGGCCGGGTCGGCCGAGGCGATCCGCGCGCTCGGGATCGTGAAGACCAACCTGGACTCGGGACAGTTCACGGCGATCCAGCGCGCCGCGATCGCGGCCCTGGAGGGTCCGGTCGAGCATCTCGACGAGCTCCGCGCGACGTACCAACGGCGCCGCGACCTCGTCGTCGAGACGCTGAACGGGCTCGGGTGGGACCTCAAGCCGCCGTTGGGGTCCTGTTACGTCTGGGTTCCGGTCCCCGAGGGCGACACCTCGATGTCGTTCTCGGACCGCCTCCTCGAGCTGGCGGGAGTATTCGTGGCGCCGGGGAGCGGCTACGGCGAGGGCGGCGAGGGGTACGTTCGCCTCTCGCTCACCGTCGCCGACGACCGGCTCGCCGAAGCGATGGAGCGCCTGGGGCAAGCGCTCGCATGACGGCCTGCTGATGACGCAGAACGGACGGAAGCGCGCCCGCGGGGTCCACGAGACCACCTCGCTGGAGTCGCCGCTCGCCGCGACGTGGCGACCGCGCGTCCCGGAGAAGGCCGTGCTCGTGGGCGTCGGTCGGGGGATCGAGGAGTCCGACCTGGACGAGCTCGCCGCGCTCGCCGACTCGGCCGGCGCCGAACCCGTCGCGCGCGTGCTGCAGACGCGTCAGGACCCGAACCCCGCGACGTTCGTCGGCCGAGGGAAGATCGACGAGGTCCACCAGGCCCTGCACCGCAACGGCGCCGAGGCCGTGATCCTCGACGACGAGCTCACGCCCGGTCAGCTCCGCAACCTCGAGGAGCGGCTGAAGGTCAAGGTGATCGACCGCACCGCGCTGATCCTCGACATCTTCGCGCTCCACGCCCGGAGCCGCGAGGGCAAGGCGCAGGTCGAGCTCGCGCAGCTCAACTACCTCCTGCCGCGGCTCCGCGGTTGGGGCGAGGCGATGAGCCGCTCGGGCGGCGGCATCGGCACCCGGATGGGCGGCGGTGAGACGAAGATGGAGACCGACCGTCAGCACATCCGCCGCCGGATCAGCAGGCTCCGGAAGGACCTGAAGGACCTCGCGAGAACGCGCGAGGTCAAGCGCTCGAGCCGCGAGCGCTCGGGCATCCCCCAGGTCGCGATCGCCGGGTACACCAACGCGGGCAAGTCGACGCTGATGAACGCGCTCACGCGTTCGGACGTGGTGGTCGCGAACCAGCTCTTCGCGACGCTCGACCCCACGGTGCGCCGGATCCAGCTGCCGTCGGGCCGCGCCGCGACGATCTCGGACACCGTGGGCTTCGTGAGCAAGCTCCCGCACGATCTCGTCGAAGCGTTCCGCTCGACCCTTGAGGAGGTCGCGCGCTCCACGCTGATCCTCCACGTCGCCGACGCGTCGTCCCCGATCTCCCCGGCCAGATCGACGCCGTGCGGGTCGTGCTGGCCGAGATCGGGGCTGCGCAGATCCCCGAAGTGCTCGCGCTCAACAAGACCGACCGGATCTCCGAGCACGAGCGCGCGCGCGTGACGGCGCGTTTCGACTCCGGAGCGGTCGGGATCAGCGCGCGCACGGGGGAGGGGCTCGACGCGCTGATGGAGCAGGTCGAACGCACCCTGCCGCGGTTCCCGATGGACGTGACGATCCTGGTCCCGTGGGGACGCGAGGACCTCACGGCGATGCTGCATCGCAACGCGGAGGTGCTCTCGGAGGAGCCGCGCGAGGACGGCATGCTGGTCCGCGCGCGGGTCGACGAGCGCGAGTTCGCGGCCGTGGAGTCGCTGAGGGTCCTGACGCCTGCGGCGGAGGCCGGCTGACGATGGATCGTCTCGCGGTCGTGTCCGGCGGCGGGACCGGGATCGGCCGGGCGATCGCACGCAGCTTCGTGCTCGACGGCGACCGGGTCGTTCTCGTCGGACGGCGATCGGAGGTGCTGGCCGACACCGCCGGGAAGTTGGATGCCGAGGCCGGGGCGGAGCTCGCGACGTGGTTCGCGGCAGACCTGTCGCTCCCCGAGCACGTGGAACCTCTGGCCCAGCGGATCGACGAGCTGGACGTGATCGTCAATTGCGCCGGAGGCGTGGACCGCGCGGACACGTCGACCCTCGAAGAGGTACGCGACGCTTGGGTGCGTGACCTCTCGTCGAGCGTCCTGACCGCCGTGCTGCTGACCTCGGCACTGGAGCCGCGACTCCGACGTCCCGGCGGCCGGATCGTCTCGATCAGCTCGATCGCGGCCCTCCGCGGCGGCGGCGAGTCGTACGCGGCCGCGAAAGCCGCCCTGATCGGATGGACGTTTCAGCTCGCGAGCGCGCTCGGACCCGAGGGCATCACCGCGAACGTCGTGGCACCGGGCTTCATCGAAGGAACCGAGTTCTTCGGCGGTTCGATGACCGAGGAACGGCGTCACCGACTCGTCGCCGAGACGAAGGTCGGGCGCGCGGGCGAACCCGAGGACGTGGCCGCAGCCGTCCGGTACCTCGCGTCTCCCGAGGCCTCATTCGTGACGGGTCAGGTCGTTCAGGTGAACGGCGGGGCCGTCTTCGGGCGATAGCCTGCGCGGGTGCGGATCGGGATCCACGTCGGGCACTGGGAGCGGCGTCCGCACGACATCGCCGAGTTCGCCGTCGAAGCCGAGCGCGAGGGGTTCGACTCCGTGTGGGTGTCCGAGACGTGGGGCTCGGACGCGACGGTTCTGTTGAGCTGGATCGCCGCACACACCGAGCGGATCGCGATCGGCTCCGGCATCCTGCCGATGCCCGCTCGAAGCCCGGCCGCGACCGCGATGGCGGCGATCACGCTCGACCACCTCTCGGGCGGTCGGCTGAGGCTGGGCCTCGGCGTGTCGGGACCGCAGGTGGCCGAGGGATGGCACGGCGTCGCGTTCGACCAACCGCTCGAACGGACCCGCGAGTACGTCGCGATCGTGCGTCGGATCTTCCGGCGCGACGAACCCGTCACCGCCGCCGGGCCGCACTACCCGCTCCCGCTCCCCGGCGGCGCGGGCAAGCCGTTGAAGGCCAACGTCCGGCCGCTCCGAGCGGACGTCCCGATCTACCTGGCCGCGATGGGACCGCGCAACGTCGCGCTGGCGGCCGAGGTCGCCGACGGGTGGATCCCGTACCTGTTCTCACCGGAGCGAACCGACGTGTTCTCGTCGGCGCTGGCGGAGGGCGCGGACGAGCGCGCACCGGAACTGCCGGCGCTCGACGTCGCGCCGATGGTCCCGGTCGCGGTCGGGCCGGACGTCGGCGCGTGCCGGGACCGGCTCCGCCCCTTGCTCGCGTTCTACGCCGGCGGGATGGGATCGCGCGAGGCGAACTTCTACAAGGACCTGGTCACCCGGTACGGGTTCGGGGACGCGGCGAGCGCGATCCAGGATGCGTTCCTCGAGGGGCGGCGGACCGAGGCCACGGCGCACGTCCCCGACGCCATGCTCGACGAGCTCTGTCTCGTCGGCCCGCTCGAACGGGTCCGGGAGCGACTCGACGCGTGGGAGGCGACGGGCGTGACGACGCTGCTCGCGAAGGTCGATGACGCGGAGACGATCCGCGCGCTCGCGGAGGTCGCGGGGGCGCGCTAGAGCTTGCGCAGCACCGCGACGACGGTGCCGAGGATCCGGCCCTGCGGATCCATCTCGAACGGCTCGAGCGCCGGGTTCTCCGGCACGAGCATGATGCGGCCCCGCTGCCGGCGGAGCCGTTTGACGGTGGCCTCGTCCTCGGCGGGCCCGGGCAGGAGCACGGCCACGACGTCGCGATCCTCGGCCGCCTCGCCGGCCTTCACGACGACGACGTCGCCGTCCAGGATCCCGGCATCCACCATCGAGTCACCCCGAACCGTGAGCGCGAAGTGCTCGGCCTCGCCGGCGAACCCCATCGGGACCACGAGATGGTCCTCGACGTTCTCCTGCGCGAGGACCGGGTGGCCGGCGGCGATCCGACCGACAAGTGGCACGACGACGCCCTCCACCCTCGGCGAGTCCGAGAGCGTCATCGCCCGCGGCTTCGTCGGGTCCTTGTGGAGGAGGCCGAGGCGCTCGAGGTTGGCGAGCTGCGCGTGGACGCTCGAGGACGACGTCAGGCCGACCGCCTCGCCGATCTCGCGAACGGTGGGGGGGTAGCCGCGCTCGCGAACGGTGGCGGCGATGAAGTCCAGGATGCGCCGCTGGCGCGCGGTGAGCGCCTGGGTCTCCGGTCCGGTCGAACTCGCCATGTCGGTGCCCCCTCCTAAGCTCGGCGACGGTAGCACGGGTATCCGGGAGGTTCAAACATATGTTCGGTTCCGGCCTTGACTCCGAACGTGCGTTCGGGCACGATGCTACCATGGGTCGAACGGATGTTCGGCAGCGCGGGAGAACGAAGCTGGCCGTCGTGCTCACGGTGAGCCTGGCCGGCGCCGCATGGGCCGGGCCACTGCTACGAGCCTTCGAGAGCTCCGACCCGGTGCCGGTCGACCGCACCTCGTACGTCGTGCAGGAGGGCGACACGCTCTGGTCGATCGCCGAGCGCCTCGCGCCCGGGCAGGACCCGCGCCCGCTCGTCGACGCGCTCACGGCCGCTAACGGGCTCGATCCCGGAGCGCTCGTCCCCGGCGAGGCGATCCTCGTGCCCGCCGGCGTTTGACCTACCAACATCTCGGGGCTACGGTGCCCGCGTCCACTAGATATAGGGGTCTCGGCATGCGCTGCCCGTGGTGCGGCAACGACGAGGACAAGGTCGTGGACTCGCGGCCCGCCGAAAGCGGCGAGACGATCCGGCGTCGTCGCCAGTGCCTGTCGTGTGGGCGGCGCTACACGACGTACGAGCGGGTGGAGGAGCTCGGCCTCCTCGTCACCAAGATCGACGGGACCAAGGAGCCGTGGAACCGCGACAAGATGGTCGCGGGCGTCCGCAAGGCGATCGTCAACCGGCCGGTCACCGAGGAGCAGGTCGCCAAGCTGGCGGAGCGCGTCGAGAGCCGCCTCCGGCGGCGAGGTCCCGTGATCACCTCGCAGCAGGTGGGGCTCGAGGTCCTGCAGAACCTCCAGAAGCTCGATCAGGTCGCCTACCTGCGGTTCGCGAGCGTCTACAAGGACTTCCAGGAGCTGGGCGACTTCGAGCGGGAGATGGGCCTGCTCCTCGCGAAGAAGGAGCCCACGAAGCCTCGCCGCTGAACCGGTGCGAACCACTACATGTAGTGGTTGTGGACACCTCGCACCACTAGATATCATCGATGCGGGCTTGACTCCGGCAGCGGCCGGGTAGAGAATCACACGCCTGTAGTTCTCCACATCGGCTTCCCCACCCGTGGAAAAGGGGGTTTGGCGTGGCGACGAAGGAAGGCGACGTCCAGGTCATCGGCAAGGGGCTGACGTTCAAGCGCTTCTTCACGCGCGAGGGCGTCCACCCGTTCGATGAGATCGATTGGGAGCTGCGCGACGCGGTCATCCCCAACTACAAGGAAGGCGGCAACGCGTTCGAGCAGCGCGGCGTCGAGTTCCCCACGACCTGGTCCCAGAACGCCACCAACATCGTCGCCCAGAAGTACTTCCGCGGGACGCTCGGCACGACCGAGCGCGAGTCCAGCGTCCGCCAACTCGTCGGCCGGGTGGTCGACACCGTCGCCGGGTGGGGCAGGAAGGGCGGCTACTTCGCCGCCGAGCAGGACGCGCAGGTCTTTTCCGAGGAGCTCTCGCACCTGCTCGTGACCCAGAAGGCGTCGTTCAACTCGCCGGTGTGGTTCAACCTCGGCGCTCCCGGCATGGCGGCGCAGGCGTCCGCGTGCTTCATCCTGGCCGTCGACGACCACATGTCCTCGATCCTCAACTGGTACGTGGAGGAGGGGACGATCTTCAAGGGCGGCTCGGGATCCGGCATCAACCTGTCGACGCTCCGCTCGTCCAAGGAGCGGGTGAACGGCGGCGGCACGGCGAGCGGGCCGGTGTCGTTCATGCGCGGCGCCGACGCGTCCGCCGGGACGATCAAGTCCGGCGGCAAGACGCGGCGCGCCGCCAAGATGGTGATCCTCAACGCCGACCACCCTGACGTCCGCGACTTCATCTGGTGCAAGGCGCAGGAGGAGCACAAGGCGCGGGCGCTCCGCGACGCCGGGTTCGACATGGACCTGGACGGCAGGGACAGCTACTCGATCCAGTACCAGAACGCGAACAACTCGGTCCGCGTGACCGACGAGTTCATGCGCGCGTACGAGCAGGACCAGGACTGGAAGCTCAAGACCGTGATCACGGGCGAGACGGTGGAGACGGTCCGCGCCCGCGAGCTCATGCGCGACATCGCGAAGGCCGCGTGGGAGTGCGCAGACCCGGGCATGCAGTACGACACCACGATCAACGAGTGGCACACCTGTCCGGCGAGCGGCCGGATCAACGCGAGCAACCCGTGCTCGGAGTACATGCACCTGGACAACAGCGCGTGCAACCTCGCCTCCCTCAACCTGATGAAGTTCCTGGACGACGACGGCAACTTCGACGTGAAGTCGTTCCGCAAGGCCGTCGAGATCGTGCTCACCGCGCAGGAGATCGTCGTCGGACCGGCCGACTACCCGACCGAGAAGATCGGCGAGAACGCGCGGGCCTACCGACAGCTGGGCCTCGGCTACGCGAACCTCGGCGCGCTGCTGATGGCGCGGGGTCTGTCCTACGACTCGGACGCGGGGCGGGCGTGGGCCGGCGCGATCACCGCGCTCATGACCGGGCAGGCCTACCGCACGAGCGCTCGGATCGCCGAGGCGATGGGGCCGTTCGACGGCTACGCGCCGAACGCCGACCCGATGCTCCGCGTGATGCGCAAGCACCGTGCGGCGGCCGACGAGATCGACGGCGACCTGGTGCCCGAGGCGCTGCTGTCGGCCGCCAAGCAGTCGTGGGACGACGCGATCGCGTTCGGGGCCAAGCACGGGTACCGGAACTCGCAGGCGACGGTGCTCGCTCCGACCGGGACGATCGGCCTGATGATGGACTGCGACACCACCGGCATCGAGCCCGAGCTCGCGCTCGTCAAGACGAAGAAGCTCGTCGGCGGGGGCACGATGCAGTTCGTCAACCGGACGGTCCCGCGCGCGCTCGAGCGGCTCGGCTACGACGAGGACCAGATCGACGACATCGTCGGCCTACATCGCCGAGCACAACTCGGTGGAGGGCGCCCCGCACCTCCGGCAGGAGCACGCGGCCGTGTTCGACACGGCGATGGGCGCGCAGCCGATCCACTACATGGGGCACGTGCGGATGATGGCGGCGGCGCAGCCGTTCATCTCGGGCGCGATCAGCAAGACCGTGAACATGCCCGAGCACGTCACGGTCGAGGAGGTCGAGCAGCTGTTCGCCGAGTCGTGGAAGCTCGGCCTGAAGGCCGTTGCGATCTACCGGGACAACTGCAAGGTGGCGCAGCCCATGTCGGCCGACAAGAAGAAGGAGGCGTCGGCGGAGCCGGAGCCGGCGGACCTCGCGACGCCGGTGCGCAAGCGGCTGCCGTCGGTCCGGCCCAGCACGACGCGCTCGTTCCAGGTCGGCGACGCCGAGGGCTACATCACCGCCGGCATGTACCCGGACGACGGGCTCGGGGAGATCTTCCTGAAGACCTCGAAGCAGGGCTCGACGCTCGCGGGCATCATGGACGCGTTCGCGATCGCGGTCTCGATCGGGCTTCAGTACGGCGTGCCGCTCGAGTCGTTCGTCTCCAAGTTCATCAACATGAAGTTCGAGCCGAGCGGGATGACGAACGACGCGGACATCCGGTTCGCGACCTCGCTCGTCGACTACGTGTTCCGGCGGCTGGCGCTCGACCACCTGCCGGTCGAGCAGCGCGAGGCGCTCGGGATCCGCTCGATCGACGAGCGCAAGGAGACGGCGGCGGCGGAGGCGGCCGAGAAGCTCGGCACCACCGTGGAGGAGGTCGTGGCCGCGGTGAAGGCCGAGGCGCCGACGGTCGAGGCGCCGCAGCCGATCGAGCTCGCCACGACGCCGAAGGCGTTCGAGGCCGACGCCCCGCTCTGCTACACGTGCGGCTCGAAGATGCTCCCGGCGGGCTCGTGCTACGTCTGCCCGTCCTGCGGCTCGACGAGCGGCTGCTCCTGAGAGACCGAGACCCGCGGGCCGGCCTCCCGTCGGCCCGCGGCGTTCGGCGCGGCCCCGCCCGGGTCGCGGCGTTCGGCTAGGCTCCCCGCGATGGCGCATCGGCTGACGGGGATCCACCACATCCAGCTCGCGATGCCGGCGGGCGAGGAGGATGCCGGACGACGCTTCTACGGTGACCTGCTCGGCCTGTCCGAGGTCCCCAAGCCGAGCGAGCTCGCGCCGCGCGGCGGCATCTGGTTCCGATCTGGCGAACTCGAGGTGCACCTCGGCGTCGAAAGACAGGACTTCCGCCCAGCGACGAAGGCCCATCCCGCGTTCCTGGTGAACGGTCTGGACGAGCTCCGGGTGCGACTCGAGGAGGCGGGCTACCGCATCGACGAGGACGTGCAACTCGAGGGGTTCCGCCGCTTCCACGTTCGCGATCCGTTCGGGAACCGGCTCGAGCTCGTGCAGCCGGCGTGACCGACCTCCCGTTCAAACGTCTCGACCCGAGCGCGTCCCTCCCCGAGCCGGCGCACCCCGGCGACGCGGGCCTCGACCTGCGTTCGGCCGCCGACGTCGAGGTCGGCCCGGGGGAGCGGGCGATGGTGCCGACGGGCCTCGCGGTCGCGATCCCGGACGGCTCGGCGGGCCTCGTGCTGCCGCGGAGCGGGCTCGCCTCCAAGCACGGCCTCACGCTGTCGAACGCGCCTGGGCTGATCGATTCGGGCTATCGCGGCGAGGTGATCTGCGCGGTCGTGAACCTCAACCGTTCGGAGACCGTCAAGATCGCCCGGGGAGACCGGATCGCGCAGCTCGTGATCGTCGAGCTCCCAGAGATTCGCGCAGCCTGGGTCGATGAGCTTCCGCCATCCACGAGGGGCGAGGGCGGGTTCGGCTCCACGGGCACCGCGTAGTGGTCGAGATCCGGCCGGAGGAGCCTCGGGACCGCGATGCCGCACTCGAAGTCGAGCGTCTCGCGTTCGACTCGGACGAGGAGCCGGCGATCGTCGAAGCCGTTCGGGACGAAGCCGGTTCGTTCGCGCTCGTCGCCGAGGAGGAAGGGGCGATCGTCGGCCACGTGCAGTTCAGCCGCGCGTGGATCGGCCAGACGGCCGTGCTGGCGCTCGGCCAGGTCGGCGTACTGCCCGGGCGCCAGGGAGGTGGGATCGGCTCGAGCCTTATACGCGCGGGGCTCGAGGAAGCGCGCTCGCGAGGCGAGGCGGCGGTGATCCTGCTCGGCGACCCGGCGTTCTATCCGCGGTTCGGGTTCGAGCCTGGTTCGGCGTTCGGGATCGCGAACCCGTTCGCCGGCGTTCGGCCCGACGGGTTCGAGATAGCCGAAGAGGACTTCATGGTGGCGGTCGTGGGGAAGGGGGACCTCTCCGGCGAGGTTCGGTGGCATCCGGCCTTCGGCGAGCCCGGTTGAAGGCCCCGCCGCCGGTGCCTAAACTCGAAGGGTTACGCGGACGTGGCTCAGTGGTAGAGCACCACCTTGCCAAGGTGGGGGTCGCGGGTTCGAATCCCGTCGTCCGCTCTCCGCGAGGGGCCCCATCCGGGCCCCTCGTTCGCTACCGGGCCCGGTCCAATGGCCCTGGATCGTCGCTGGACGGGGCCATCCACGTGCACTGCCCCCTCCGCGCGGCGGTCGTGCCGTAGGGTACGGAGACCGATGACGAAGCACCCCCGAAGCGACCCCTCCGCGGCGGTTCTCTTGTTGGTCGAGGACGACCCGAAGATCGCCTCGTTCATCCAGAAAAGCCTGCGCCGCGAGGGCTTCCGCGTGGAGTGGGTCTCGACCGGGACCGCGGGGGACGCGCGACTGCTCGAGGGTGGGGTCGACGCGCTGATCCTCGATCTCGGCCTGCCCGACCTGGACGGGTTGGAGCTGCTTCGGCGGATGCGCGATCGAGGCAGCGATCTCCCGGTCGTGGTCGTCACCGGGCGAACCGATCCCAAGGACCAGACGACCGCTGTCTCCCTCGGGGTCCGGGCGTACCTGACGAAGCCTTTCGCCATGACGGCGCTGCTGCGTGAGCTCCGTGCGGCAGTGGAGGGGGCCGGTTCGCCACTCTCGGGCCGGCCGTTCTCGGACGGCGGGTGAGAGCGGAGGGCGCTACCGGGGCTCCCCGATCCGCGCCGGTTCGGCTCTTCGCACGGGGATCTCGATCTCGAATCGAGCGCCGCGACCGGCGTCGGGGGCCAAGCGGGCATGTCCACCGTGCGCCTGGGCGATCGCGGACACGATCGCGAGGCCGAGGCCGCTGCCGGCCTGGCGATCCGATCCCTTCACGAAGCGTTCGAAGATACGTTCCGCGTCGGCGGGTGGCACGCCCGGACCGGTGTCGTGGACCCAGAAACGCACCCGACCGTTCTCGATCTCCGACCCGATCCTGATCGACGCCCCCTCGTCGGTGTGCTCGCACGCGTTCTGCGCGAGCTGCATCAGCGCTTGCGTCAGTCGCTGCTCGTCCGCCCTGACGACCGTCTCGGCGACCGAGTCGAGCCGCCAGTCCCGGTCGCACAGGACGGACGCCTTTCGCAAGACGTCGGTCGTGAGGGCGCCGATATCCACGGAGGCCATCGTGAAAAAGTCGGGCCGCTCGGACTTCGCGAGCAACAGCAGATCCTCGACGATGCGGCTCATGCGCTCGATCTCGTCCGTGATGAGCGTGATCATCGCCGTGCGCTCCACCGGGTCGGTCTCGAACTCGAGCAGCTCGACGTGGCCTCGGATGACGGTGAGCGGCGCTCGGAGCTCGTGGCTGGCGTCGTCGAGGAACTGGCGCTGCGCGACGAAGGCGCGCTCGAGACGACCCAGCATGTCGTTGAAGGCACTCGCGATCCGCGACGCTTCGTCCTGTCCCCGCACCGGGATCCGCCGGGTCAGGTCCGTCTCGGTGATCGTGCGTGCCGTCTCGGCGAGGGAGCGGAGTGGACTGAGGACGCGGCCGGCCAGCACGAGTCCGAGGAGCGACGCGAGCACGATCATCCCGAACTGCGTCAGGGCCTGCGTGCGGACGGCGTCGTCGATCTCGCTTCGTTCCAACGCCGGGAAGTTCGCCACGACGAATAGACCGTCTTGACCGGCGGCCGAGAGCGGGATCGCCACGTAGCGAACGTGGCCGACCGCCGTGTCCATCTCTCCCTCCTCGCGCTCGGCGAGCGACAGCCAGTGGGCGATCGGTTCTTCGAGCTCGCCGGCCTCGGCGACGCCCGGCGCGCGTTCGGATCGGTAGAGCTCGTCTCCCATGAAGGCGAGCAGGGACTCACCCTCGTCGGCGACTTCGCGGCTGAAGTAGGTGTCGAAGATCGAGGTCAGGTCGCCGCTCGTGGGCGATCCGGGGTCGAGCCCGCTCGCCAGGAGTTCGAACTCCTCGGCCTCCTGCCTGAGGTCGACCTGCACCTCCTCGTCGAGACGCCCAACCAGGCTCTGTCGAGCGACGACGATCGACACGGCCGCCGACGCAGCCAGCAGCACGACCACGGCGGCGAGGATCCGGACACGCATGCTGCCGAACAGACCCGGCCACGGCGGTGGGCGACGCGACATCAGTGCACCCCCTTGGTCCGCGCGCGCGGATCCTCAGTTGATCCGGCCGGGGGCCTCCCGTCCACTCCAACGAGTCTAGTGACCACGCTCGAGCCCAGGGCGATCGCGGTCGGAGCACCTGACGGGCGGATCGGCGTAGGAGGTTCGGCTTGACGTATACCGATATGGGCATATAAGATGTCGCCATGGCACGAGCGGCGACGACGGCGGATGCGTTCAACGCGGTGGCAGAGCCTCGGCGGCGACAGATCCTCGACGTGCTCGTCGACGGAGAGCGTCCGGTGAACGATCTCGTGCGCGTCCTGGGGATCGCTCAGCCCCAAGTGTCCAAGCACCTCCGGGTGCTCCGAGAGGTGGGGGCGGTCGACGTGCGAGAGGAGGGACGGCAACGGCTGTACCGGTTGAACGGCCACGCGCTCAAGCCGATCCACGACTGGGTGACCGAGTACGAGCGCACCTGGTCGGAGCGGTTCGACCAGCTGGATACCGTGTTGGAGGACCTCAAGCGGCAGGAGGAGGGAGATGGTGGCGATGGCGAGTAGCGGAACGGCGACGGTGACGCTCCCCACGGATCTGCAGATCTTGATCACGCGGGAGTTCGACGCGCCGAAGCACCTGGTCTACCGGGCGTGGACGACGCCGGAGCTGATCAAGCAGTGGTGGAGCGGGACCCAGGGCGTAACCACGATTGCCGAGGTCGACCTCCGCGTCGGAGGAAGGTGGAGGTACGTGCACCAGGACAACGACGGGTTCGAGGTTGCGTTCCACGGCGAGTTCCACGAGATCGTTCCCGCGGAGCGGATCGTGTCGACCGAGATCTACGAAGGGGCGTCGCAGCCGGTCGAGGGTGACACGTACCCACCGGGTGAGGAGCAGGGGACGATCAACACCGTGACGTTCGAGGAGGTCGACGGGCGGACGAGGCTGTCGATGCTGGTGGAGTGCCCGAGCAGGGACGTCCGCGACGCGATCATGGAGTCGGGCATGGAGATCGGCATGCAGGAGGCATGGGTCAAGCTCGAAGAGGTCGCGAGCTCCCTGAGCTGACGCGAACCGCGATAGTGGAGTTGGACGGAAGGAGAACCCACATGGACCGCGTGACGTCGAAGGACGGAACGTCGATCGCGTTCGACCGCACGGGGAGCGGCCCGGCCGTCATCCTCGTGGGTGGAGGGCTCGACGAAGGCTCGGAGAACGCACCGCTCGCCGAGGAGCTCGCTCAGCACTTCACCGTCACGAACTACGCTCGCCGCGGCAGGAGCGAGAGCGGCGACACGCAGCCGTATGCCGTCGATCGCGAGATCGAGGACATCGGAGCGCTGATCGCCGAAGCCGGCGGATCCGCACACTTGTACGGCGTCTCATCGGGCGGAGCCCTCGCGCTGGAGGCGGCTGCCGCCGGACTCGCCGTCGACCGGCTCGCGGTCTACGAGGTCCCGTACTTCACGGACGACGAGCTGCTGGGTTCGTGGCGGGCATACCGAGAGCAGCTCGACACGGTGCTCGGCGAGGGCCATCGCGGCGACGCGGTCGAGCTCTTCATGCGGCTCGCCGGTGCCCGGGAAGAGGACGTGCAGGGAGCGAAGGCGTCACCGTTCTGGTCGAGTCTCGAGGCGATCGCGTACACGCTCGCCTACGACGCAGCCTGCATCGGGGACGGCCGGCCGCCGGCCGACCGTCTCGGATCGATCGCGCAGTCGGCCCTCGTGGTGACGGGCAGCAGCGGCCCGGACCAGGCGTACATGAGCGGCCTGCCACCGGGCTTCTTCGAGCAAGCCGCCGATGCGATCGTCGCCGGCCTCCCGAACGCGGAACGACTGACCCTCGAGGGTCAGGGGCACATGGTCGACGCGAAGGTGGTCGCCCCGGCGCTCGAACGCTTCTTCGACGCGTGAGCCAGGCTCCTCCTCAGGCCGCCGCCCGCCCGGCGGGTGCGAGGTCACGCGGGGCCGTTACACTTGCCTGCCGCGGCTCCTGCCGCGTTCGGCGGGGTGGCCGAGTGGTTAGGCAAGGGTCTGCAAAACCCTGTACACCGGTTCAATTCCGGTCCCCGCCTCGGCCCGGCGATACGATGCCGGATTTCGGGCGCTTAGCTCAGGGGTAGAGCGCTTCCTTGACGCGGAAGAGGCCAGAGGTTCGATTCCTCTAGCGCCCACCACAAAGCCCAGGTCAGAGGCCCTGGCCGTCCTGGGCCGTCACGGTCCACGCGAAGATGCTCCGGCTCGCGAGTCGATGGTCGGCACCCCATACGGGGAACCGGACTACAGGTCTCGAACCCTGACCCGTGCGAACGGGAGTGCGCTGATCTCGGCCGCGGTGAGCGTGTAACTGCCCTTGGCCAACCTGAGCCCGATCATGCCGATGGGCGCGTCAGACCAGGTGCCGTCTTTCAAGACCGCAACGCCAAGGGCGCCGTCGTTCGCCTCCTCCACGCGAATCGTCGTACCGACCTCCGTCCGGAAGAACTTCCACACCGATGCGTCGGGAGCCTTCATTACGAGGCGCTCCGCGAAACGACTTCGTGGGCGCGGTGAAGTGGGATCTGTGGGATGCCACCCCGGATCTGGTCCCTGAGAGTCACGTGGAAGTCGCAACGAAGCTGTCGGTCAAACCGGCACCTCGTCTGTCCTTCGAACGTCCCACGCGTGTGCGCGCGATTCGGCCTGGAGGAAGCACAGGAGCATCTCCGTCCCGCGAGGCCGGCTCAACGTCTGGATAGCGCTGGAGAACTCTGCTTGGGGCCGTGAAGGAAGGAGACCGTGATTCGGCGGATCATCGTCCGTCCTCTTGCTCCCCCGCCTTGCGGTGCTCGCGGGCCTCGCGGCGCATCTCCTCGACGATGTGGTCACCGCGGGCCAGCGTCTCCTCCGCTTCGAGGATCTGGGAGATGTAGAGCCGGATGCCCCGACGGGCGACCCAGGCCAGGGGACGCTCCATGTCGTCTGCGATCGCCTGGAGCGCGCGTAGATCTCGCGGGCTCAGCTGGACCATCAGCCGCTCCGTAAGCCGTTCCTCCTGGTCTGCCATGGGATGACCCTACCACCGTCGCAGAGCTTTTGCACTGTTTCCGCAACCCTAGTAGTCTCTCCGTTGTGATGTGCTACAGAGCGCATCAAGCAAGGTGACCAACAGCTCTCGGGATGTGTCTAGGCCGGGCCGCTCGCCCGGCCGCTCTGATCCTTAGGAGGGTATGGAATTGTTCGAGACGGAGACACCCACGTGGATGCGTCGTTTCTCGACATCCCTGGCGGCCAGCCTGGTCGTCATTCTGATCTTGTCTTCGGCAGCTCTTGCCGGGCCTCGGTCGACTGAGAAGCATTCCGATCGTCGAAGAGCTGGCAACTTTGCGTTAGACGGGGTTGTCCAGCCGAATGGACGCGAGACCGCTCGAGGCGAGGGGAGACATAGCCAGGACGACTTGACCAAGGCCCTCCGCCGAGGTGAGATTTCCCAACCGACCTACGCACTCAACCGAGCCTTGACGCTGTTTCACCCGAAAGTGGTCAGAGCCAGGTTCGGCGATGTGGCAAAGCCGAGTCCACGCGACGCGACCTTTGTCTTGCAGGATCTGGTAACCAGTTACTCGGACCTTTCATCGGACCAAAGAGTTGTTGCGGATGCCCTCCTCGCTCGACCGACGGATGGTACAGGCGATCCCCAAGGCGATGGTTACTCAGTGGCGGAGGCCACACCTGTTTGCGACGCTCACGGTTGTATCCACTACGTCGCGTCAAGCAACGATGCGTCCGCTCTCGACTGGGTGACCTCGGCCGCGTCGGCCTTCAACACTGTGTGGGCAAGGGAGATCACTCAATACGGATACCGTCCACCCAAGTCCGACATCACTTCGGCAAACCATGGCCCGGATGGCAAGATCGACATCTACCTCGCCGACGTTGGCGCAAGCGGGCTCTACGGGTATTGCACGACGGATGATCCCAACGCCTTCGACCAGAACTACTTGTATTGGGACGTCTCTGCCTTCTGCGTCGTCGACAACGACATGTCGCCCACCCAGTTCCAGGGAGCAGCATCCGGCGTCCCCGCGCTCCAAGTCACGCTGGCGCACGAGTTCTTTCACGCCGTGCAATGCGCCTACGACTGCTTCGAAGACAAGTGGTTCAGCGAAGGCACAGCCACGTGGATGGAGGACGAGGTCTTCGACGACGTCAACGACAACCTCCAATACCTCGCGTCGTCGCAACTAAGGCACCCATTCGTGCCGCTTGACTTCAGCGATCTGCAGTATTCCTACGTGTACGGAGCGTGGATCTGGTTCAGGTTCTTGTCGGAGTACTTCGGGAACGCGAACGGCGCAGACCCGCGCATCATCAGGCGCGCCTGGGAATACGCCGACGGAAGCTCTGCCGGCTCGGATCAGTTCTCTCTTCGGGCCATTGCGAGCGCCATCAAGGAGCGCGACTGGAAGCTCCGGTATGCATATGCCGACTTCGGAGTCTGGAACGACGTGCCTGGCCTCGCTTACTCCGAAGGGGACAACTACCCCGTGCCCCGTACGACAACAAGCATCGGATCACCCAGGGGCATCCCGTCCAAGGTGGCAAACTTGTCCTGGATCACCTGACGCAGGGATACATCGGCTTCCAACCGCGTTCAGGTGTTTCAGCTAGCGCGAAGCTCCAGGTTGCCGTCGATCTGCCAAGCCTGTCGACAGGCTCAGAAGCTTCGGTGGTAATCATCAAGTCCAACGGCAGCGCGAGCTACAAGGTCTTCAAGCTGAACGCGCAGGGGAATGGCGTGGTCACGGTTCCCTTCGGCAGGGGCAGGATTGCCGTTGTTGATTTGGTCATCACGAACGCGAGCGAGCGAACGGCCAACTGTTGGGAGGATCCCAACTTCACCTTCTCCTGTGGAGGCGATCCCACGGACGACCGCCTCAAGTACTTCTACACGGCCGCCCTCCAGCAGTAGGGAAGGAGCGATTCACGAACGCCGGTACCAATCTGCTGCAATCGAATGACGGAGGAGTCATGGGTCTGGTTCTGAAGGTCGCGCTCGGTGTAACGATCGCCCTGGTGATCGGCTACGCCCGGTTGTCATATGCATCTCTCGTCGCGCAGTAGCCGGCCGTGATGAACGACTACTGCGCGCGTTCGGCATGAGGATCGAGCACGGACAGAAGGTGCATCAGTACGACGTCGGTCGCGTCTGCCGTGTACTCGCTTGTACCGTTCGACTCTCCCGCTACAACCCCGGGGAGTACTGCGGGGTCCACGCGAAACAGGCGGCCGAGATGCTGACGCGCAGGCGGTGGCGCTCGCGGTAGAAGCCAGCGTTCGCGGTCAGGTCAACGCGGATATCTGCGCGCTGCTGAGCGCCAGCTAGACCGCCGGCTCGCCGTGCGGCGCCAGCCCCGACGGCACTGAATACCGCGACCTAGCAGGTTCCTGAGCCCGAGAGCGAATTTTCGGGCGGCCCCGGGCCACCCAGACGATCCACGTCGCTCCTAGCCCGACCCTGACGAGCAGGATGTGGCCTCTAGGAAGGCGCTGGGGTTATCCGGGGAACTGAGAACGCGCTCGGTCTTTCCGAGGGATCCTGGGGGTTCCATCGTAACCCGCCTGGCGCGCGGCCTCGGTTATCCGCCGGCGCTGATCGGCCTTGATCCCGTCGAGTTGGCTCGAGTACCGCGAGTGAAGGATCACGTTGGCCTGGGTCTGATGGTTGCGGTCGGACCGCTCCGACGAGGCGTAGGACTTGGTCATCCGTTCGAGTTCGGTGAAGGTCATGGGCTTCGGCGGTTTGCGCTTGCGGATCATGCGGCCACGATACGCCCGTGCACCGACACGGTGTACCCGGACCGGCACCCGTCGGTCGCCGGGATGGACCGATCGGGGCTCGCGGCCCACGGCCTCGGGTTCAGTCACTCCGTCTAGGCGAACCATCGATCCCACACCGGCCACGAGCGCGTCAACAGACGTTCGATGTCCATGAGCACACGCAGACGTTGTCTGCCCAGACATCAGCGTCCGAGACAATCGAGCGTGCGTGTCTCGTGTCGTGTGTCTTGAGGGTGCAATCACTCTCGAGTCTTACGTTGACCGCCGTATTGACTCCGCTCACGGAGGAGGAAAGCCTGAAAGAAATCTAGTTGGGGGGAGGACGTGATGCGTAGACGATTTGTCTCGCTCGTGTCGGTCATCGCGCTCGCCGGGCTCGTAGGGGTCGTCGCACCTGCCGGCGCGAAGCCGTTCGTCGCTGCCGACCCCGCGGTGATCTCGAAGTGGGACGCGATCGCCTTCCGGACCGCGGCCGCGGGGGGTGCCTCGGCGCAGCTCTACCTCGGGATCGTGTCCGCAGCGGTCTACAACGCGGTCGTGACGATCGAGGGCCGGTTCGAGCCGTACACCGAGCAGCCCCGAGCGCACGCGAATGCGTCGCCGGAGGCGGCCGCGGCAACCGCCGCGTACCGGGTGCTCCTTGGGCTGTTCCCAACCGCGGCGGGACCGCTCGCGGCCGACTACGAGACCTCGCTTGCCGCGATCCCGAACGGGGTGGGGAAAGTTCATGGCGTCCGGGTCGGTGAGGAGGCCGCCGCGGCGATCCTCGCGCTGCGCGAGGACGACGGACGCAACGCGCCCATCGACCCGCTGCCGGTCGGCGATGACCCTGGAGAGTGGCGCGGGACCCCGCCGAGCGCCGAGGACGCACCGATGCTCTTCCCGTGGCTCGGGTTCACCACTCCGCTGATGCTCGACTCGCCGGTCCAGTTCGCGCCGCCTGGCCCCGACCTGGTCGGGACCGCCGCCTACGCAATCGACTTCGCCGAGGTCTTGACTAAGGGGAAGAAGGAGGGCTCGACCCGGTCGCCCGATGAGACGCGAACGGCGTGGTTCTTCAGCGACAACGTGATCCGGCAGTACCAGGAGGGCCGCGCGCTGTTGGCCGCCGCGGAGGACCTCGACATCGTGGAGGCCGCTCGCCTGAACGCGATCGCGAACATGTCGATGGCCGACGCCGTCATCACCTGCTGGCGTGCGAAGTACGACGAGGCCTTCTGGCGACCGATCACCGCGAATCCGGACGACGGTCGACGACACCTGGGACTCGTTGATTCCGTCTCCGCTCTATCCGGATTACACGAGCGGACACGCGTGCCTCAGTGGCGCGATGTCGGGAACCCTCGGGTACCTGTTCCCCGGCGGCTTCGACCTGCAGTTGAGCACCAACATCCTGAACGCGAGCCCGAGCATGCGCAGACGGCGCCGACGGTCCGCCACTACACGAGCACGTCGACGCTCGACACGGACACGATGAACGCGAGGGTATGGCTCGGGATCCACTTCCGGAAGGCGATGATCGACGGGAACGGCCTCGGCCACGAAATCGTCGAGTGGTCGGTGCAGCAGTACTTCCAGCCGGTCGGCTAGACCGAGTGCTCGGGGTCGGCCCGGAGGGTGGCCGGCCCCGTCGCCGCTTCAAAGGTGGCCCGCTGTGCGGCGCTGGCTGTCAACCCGCTTCGCGCAGCATGCCGACGAGCACCGCTCGCAGCGTCCGATCCTCCTCGCAGTCGATCAGGAGCTCACCGAAGGTGCGCGTGGCCGGGTTCCCCCAGTAGGACTGGATCATGCCCACCCGCTCGAAGTCGGGAGCAGGAGGACGTGCAGCAGTTCGGCGCGGGGAGCTGGCCCAAGCGCGTCCAGGCGCTTCTGTAACTGGCGCTCGAGTCGAGGCGCATCCCGGTGTCGGACTTCGCCGCGCCTGCTCGGCGACTGAGGCCGGTCGGCTACGCGCCTTCTTGAACCTTGGTGAGGTCATCGGCCACCAGGCCGTGCGCCTCCCTATGCACCGTCATCGCGGCTTCGGTGTCAGGGGCTTCCACGAGGCACCACACCTGGCCCGAGCCCTCATCGAACGAGTACTTGAGGTAGTTGACGCCGTACTGACCCTGGGTCTCGAGGTCCTTGCGGTGTGCTTCGGCCACAGCTTGCGCTGTCAATCCCTCGACCTTCGCGTGATGGTCCATGAACAAAGGCATCGTCGCCTCCCTCCTCTGCGGGCACTCGTCACAAGGTTTGCGCCGGGATACTCCAGCCTTCCTCACATGCTCGTCAAATCACGAACAGGATCCTCTCGCCCTCGACTAGAAGAGGCGTTCGGCGTAACCTGACCCTGGGTCAGTTTCGGCGAGCATGCCTACGCGAGCCGGCTCCCCCGCGGTGACCCGGATCCGCGAGGGGAGGACGAGCCGGGAGAGGGAACGGACCCGTGAGCGCACCGGAGGAGACCCGGAACTTCCGCGACCTTCGCGCGCGCCACAAGGCTCAGACCGGCTCGTTCGCGCGCAGAATCGCCAGCTCCGCGAAGCAGCGGATCGGGAACGACAGATCGCGGAGCGCGAGCGGAAGATGCGCTCGCAGATCCCGTGCCCACACGGTCCCACAGAGTCACACCGTTTCAGGACGTGCCTGGAGCAACAGGCCAAGCCTCTGACCAGCACCTCTAGTTTTCTTGACGCGGAAGAGGCCAGAGGTTCGATTCCTCTAGCGCCCACCAGCAGAGCCCCGAACCAGTGGCTCCTTGCCCTTGTCGGAGGGTTCGATTGGTGTCCACGCCCCCCGAGGGGTCAAACCCTGGTCAACGGGGCAGATTGGGGCAGCGACCGACCGTCCGCTGCGTGTCGCTCGACATTCGGGAGGCGATGAACACACGGTTCACGACGGCTCGCTCTTGATCGCGCATGCGTCTCGGTCGACGCCGAGATGTAGGGGTTCAACCGGTTGGCCTCGCCCCACCGACCGGTCGATGTCGCGGTTGCGGTCCACAGCTGTCGAAGGTCAGGATGCGTCCATGGAAATCCCCGAGACCCGCTATGCGAAGACGGTCGATGGCGTCCACATCGCCTATCAGGTGCGGGGTGAGGGGTCGGTCGATCTGGTGTACGTCATGCAGTATGCCAACAACATCGAAGTGGCGGTCGAAGACCCGCGCATGCGACGGTTACTTGGAACGGCTCGCGTCGTTCTCGCGGCTGATCATGTTCGACAAGCGGGGGACAGGATTGTCCGACCGGCAGCAGACGCCGGATCTCGACATGCGGGTCGACGATCTCAGGGCGGTCCTCGACGCGGTCGACTCGGAGCGAGCCGTCCTGTTCGGCGAATCCGAGGGTGGGGCGCTCGTGGCGTTCTTCGCCGCGTCGCATCCCGAACGCGTGCTGGCATTGATCCTCTACGGAACGCTCGCACGGTACGCGTGGGCGCCGGACTACCCCTGGGGGATGAGACGTGAGGAGTACCTGGCCCGGCGCGACGCACTCGCGAGCGGGTGGGGGACGTTCGACTACGTTCGGGGATTGGTGGAGGAACAGGCACCGTCGCTCGCCGGGGATGCGGACTACATCCGCTGGTGGGCCAAGCTCCAGCGGCACTCGGCCTCTCCCGCTGCGGCTCTCGCGTTCGAGGACGTGTGGTACGGCACCGACGTGAGGGCGGTCCTCGGGAGCGTGCAAGCGCCGACGCTCGTCCTGAGCCGTTCGAGAGCCGACGACCAGTCACCCTCACGCAACCTCGCCGACCGGATCGCCGGTGCCAGGTACCTTGAGTTCCCGGGGCGCGACCACGTAGTTGAAGCAGGCAACATAGATGAGATCGTCGACGCGGCGGAGGGGTTCGTGCAGTCGATCCGCACCGAGGAGACCGAGATCAACCGGGTCCTCGCGACGGTGATGTTCACGGACATCGTAGGCTCGACAGAGAAAGCGGCGACGCTCGGGGATGCGCTTGGAAGGACCTGGTCGAACGCCATCACCGCACGGTTCGGGCGATGATCGGCAGGTACCGAGGCCGCGAGATCGACACCGCTGGGGACGGCTTCTTCGCGAGCTTCGATGGGCCGGCGCGAGCCGTGCGGTGCGCCCAGGCGATCCGTCAGGCTGTGCAGCCTTTGGGGCTCGAGGTTCGGGCGGGCCTGCACACGGGCGAGGTCGAAACGATCGACGACAAGGTCGGGGGGATCGCGGTGAAGATCGGGGCAGGGATCGGCGCAAGGGCCGAGCCGTCGGAGGTGCTCGTCTCGTCGACCGTGAAAGACCTCGTGGCCGGCTCGGGTCTGACGTTCGAGGACGGGGGCGAGCATGAGCTGAAGGGGATCCCCGAGCAATGGCGCCTCTACGGGTGCGGCTGATCTCTTTCGCGAGAAGTCATCCAAGCTCTTCAAATGCAAGACCGACAGCAAGCCTCCGAACAGACGCTCGCCCGAAGCTCAGGTGCTGGCGCCAGAAGCCTCACCGCCTCCTCTGGTCAACATCTGGTCAAGGAGCCCACGGAACTAGACGGTACTCAGCGGTACTCCTGTGACTGCGCGAAGCAATCCTGAACTGCGAAAGCGCTGGTCACGGCGTTGCACGTTGCTTCCTTGACGCGGAAGAGGCCAGAGGTTCGATTCCTCTAGCGCCCACCAAGCATCGCTGTGGGACATCGTTCTGGGGGGTGCCGGGATACCCTTCTCGTCAGGCGGGTCTGCGCGCTACGATGAGCTCTGTCGTGCAGCTCCGGAGCCGTTCCCAGATCCGAACGAGTGCTCATCGCGACAGCCGCCGCATCTGCCAGAAGCGCGCACCGGTCGACAGCGGGAGCTCGCCGAACACCTCGAAGCCACGGCCCAGATAGAAGTCCCGGCTGCGCTCGCTGGACGCGTCCAGGTACGCAGGAAGCTGTTCCTCATCGCAGCGTTCGAGCACCGGCGCGAGTACCGCAGATCCGATCCCGCGGCCCTGCTTGTCCGGAAGCGTTCCCATGAACTGGAGGTAATAGTGGCGCTCGGTCAAGTGATGCAGGCGTTGGATGCGAATGATCTCTTCAACGATGGCGGCGTGCGCGCCAAAGAGCTCGCGAATGAACCCAGGGGGACCATCGTCCTCGGTCTCCTCCGCAGCTTCACCCGTGTGAGGTGGCAGCCACACTGCCACGGCTGCCACGTCCTCCGTCGTGAGCACGAGTCCTCTCGGCAGGAACTCGCCCTCGAGTACGGATCCGAAGAACCGCCGCATCGTCGGGATCACATCGCCGCCGGGTGGGAAGTGGGAACGAGTCACCGGATCGTCCTGAAACGCGAGGGCGAGCACGTCGGCCAACCGGGGAAGGTCGGCCAAAGTGGCCGGACGGACTCGATATCGGGACTCACTCACACGGATGTGGGTAGCACCGGGAGCGTGATCCGACAAGAGCTCGTAACTCACCCATGAAGGGATCATCGAGCCCGAGGTGAGCCCATCGGGGCTGGACACGACCTTCGACTCGGCCACGCATCGACGCCGTAGATCACGTTGCAGCCGTGGAAACCTCGCGCACCAGCAGCAGCGCGCTTCCGTCATCCCACGCCCGCAGATCGAGTTCGCGCAGCGGCGTGAACCCAACCTCCTCGTAGAACCGTCGAGTCCCTTCGTACCCGTCCTCGGTCTCATCTGGGACCGAGGGTCCGAGGGTCAGGACGAAGAGGAACCTCGTGTCTCGCGCAGCGAGCGTCACCAAGGCGTGCTCGATCAGAGATCGGCCGATCCCACGGCGGCGATGTTCAGCATGGACGCCCATCCAGGTGATCTCCGCGCTGCCCGGCCAGTGATGCGTGAACGTCAGGAAGCCGACCACGGCCTCATCGATCGTCGCGACGCTGCCCTCCTGGCTGCGGACGGCCCGCGCACACTCCTCGATCCCACGTTCGCTGCCGAAGTGGTACGGCAGGCTGGCGATGACCGCGTCGCACCCGACCGCGTCCTCGACCGAGAGGCTCCGGATCGTGACGCGGTCGTTCCCGATCGCCACCGGACTCAGGCCGAGTGCGCGTCACACCAGGCACGCGTGACGTTCGTGAGCTCCTTCGCCTTCGCACGTACGTCGGCGAGGTCGTCGAACCGGATCGTTCGGACGTGCTCGCCGTCGCCTTCGAGGATCGGGTGACGCCCCTGGATCGACGCGCCCTCGTGGACCAGGAGGCTGACGAGCTTCTTCGAGCGGTTGAAGCTCGCGAAGTTCCCGCCGCAGGTGAAGGTCGGGACGCTCCACTTGATCGTATCTTCGACCCGCCGGTCCGCCCGAAGGATCACGTCCCGAACCAGGAGCATCTCCTCCTTCAGCGGATGGTCGAGCCGATCGAACCAGGCCTGAACCTCGGCATCGGCGTTCTTCGGCGGCGCAACCATCGCGCGCGAGTGTACGTCGCGGTTCCCTCGTCGCGGTAACGCTCCGCGCCGGCCGCGGCCGCCAGGGCCGTTCCTATGTGTTGAGTTCGGTGACCAAGTACACACGCCCAAAGGCGGGCGCTGGCGGTCGGGTGCGATCTGGGGCATGGTTGGACCACCGTGAGCGCCACATCGAGGATCCGCGCGATCGAGGACGCGCTCTCCGACGAGGATCGCAGCCTCGGGACCGCCGCCGGTCTCGCCCTGCTCGCCGTCGTCTACGGCGTGACCGCGTTCTTCAGCCTGCGTCTCGCGCTGGTCGAGGAGAACATCACGCCGCTCTGGCCGCCGACGGGGATCGCGGTCGTGGCCCTCTTGCTCTTCGGGACGAGATGGTGGCCCGGCATCGCCCTGGGCGCGCTCGTCGTCAACCTGCCGATCACGGCGTCGCCCGTGGCGGCGGCGGCGACCGCCATCGGGAACACGGCGGCTCCCGTCCTCGCCGTCTGGATCCTCCGCCGGGCGCGATTCCGGACCGAGCTCGACCGCGTCCGCGACGTCGTCGCGCTCGTGGTCGCGGCCCTCGTCAGCATGCTCCTCAGCGCGACGATCGGCGCCGGCACGCTCGTCGCGTCGGATCAGATTCCGGCCGAGGAGTTCTGGACCTCGTGGTCGGTGTGGTGGGCCGGGGACTCGATGGGGGTCCTGGTCGTCGCGCCGTTCCTGTTGGTCCTGTGGAACCGGGCCCACAACCGGTACCCCCCGGGCCGCCGGCTCGAGTTCCTGGAGCTGTTCGCGCTCCTGGCGCTGCTCGCGGCCGTCTCGCTGTTCGCCGTCACCGCCGACGTGTCGATCCTGTTCCTCGCGCTTCCCGTCGTCGGCTGGGCGGCGTGGCGCTTCGAGCAGTCGGGGGCGGCGCCGGCCGCGCTCCTGGTCTCAAGCGCTGCGACGTGGGCGGCGGTCGGCGACCGAGGACCGTTCGAAGGCGCCGACCTGCTCGACAGGATGATCACGCTGCAGGGCTTCAACGCCACGGTCGCGTTCACCGCGTACTTCCTCGCCGCCCTCGTCTCGGAGCGCTCGCGGTCGCGGGTCGCGCTCGAACGAGGAGCGGCGGAGCTCGAAGCGCGGGTCCAGCAGCGAACGACGGAGCTTTCCGACGCGAACCAACGTCTCGCGGGACAGATCGCCGAGCGGCGAGAGGCCGAGGACAGGCTCCGCCGGAGCGAACGTCAGCTCGCCGAGGCGCACGAGGTCGCGAGGATCGGCGCGTGGGAGTGGGATCTGGCGACCGGGGAGGTGACGTGGTCCGAGGAGATGTTCCGGATCCACGGAGCCGAACCAGGCGCCTTCGCGGTCACGTTCGACAAGGCGATCGAGTTCATCGCGGAGGAGGATCGTCCGCGGATCCGGCAGAACACCGAGGCAGCCATCGCGGGCGGTCAGGCCGACGTGCCCGACGTCGAGTACCGGATCGAGCTCCCCGACGGCACCACGAAGCATCTGTACGCCAGGTCCCGGTTCTCGCTGGCCGACGACGGATCCCTCGTGCGCATGTTCGGGATCGTCCAGGACGTCACCGAACGTCGCGAACTCGAACGCGAGCATCGGATCGCCGACACGCTGCAGCGGTCGTTGCTCCCCGCGTCGTTGCCGGAGATGGACGGGGTTCGGATCGCCGCCAGGTACATCCCCGCCGAGCGAGGGCTCGCCGCGGGCGGCGACTGGTACGACGTGATCCCGCTCGGTGGCGGGCGGGTCGCGCTCGTGATCGGCGACGTGGCGGGCCACGGGCTCGATGCCGCCAGCCTGATGGGTCAGCTCCGGACGGCCGTCCGCGCGTACGCGCTCGAAGGACACCCGCCGACCGTCGTCGCCGGGCGTACCGACGCGCTCATGCACGAGGTCGCGGAGGACGAGATGGCGACGCTCCTGTTCGTCGTGCTCGACGTCGAGGCCGGAACCGCGACGATCGTGAGCGCCGGTCACCCCCCGCCCGTCGCGATCGGACCCGACGGGGCGCGGCTCCTGCCGGTCGACCTGGCCCCGCCGCTCGGGTTCGGGCCACCGGGGCTTCACCGGGAGGCGATCGCGGAGCTCGAGCCCGGCGACACGTTGCTCCTGTACACGGACGGATTGATCGACCGTCACGATCTTCCGATCGACGACGGGATCGGTCGGCTCCTTGCGGCGGCCGAGGCCGATCGCGACGCCGAGCCCGACCTGATGTGCGACCGGATCCTGTCGGCGATGATCTCGGGCGACGTGTCCGACGACATCGCGGTGCTGGCGGTGCATCTGGTGCCCGTCGCCACGGGTGATCTCCGCTTCCGGATCCCGGCCGAGCCGGACGCGCTGTCGCAGATGCGACGACGCCTCTCGCGGTGGCTGGACGCGGCCGGGATCCCGAACGAGACACGCGGCGACGTGGTGCTCGCGACGTCCGAGGCCGCCGCCAACAGCATCCGCCACGCCTACGGGCCGTCGAAGGCCTGGGTGGAGGTCGAGGGGGCGCTCACCGACGGCGAGGTCCGGATCGTTGTCCGTGACCGTGGTCGCTGGCGTCCTCCACGCGGTCGCGGCGGCCGGGGCCTCGCGGTCATCGAAGCGTGCATGCATTCGGTGGAGATCGAGCGCGGCGCCGGAGGCACCGAGGTTCGGATGCGGCGTCCCGTCCGCACGATGGTCGCACCGTGAGCCAGCTCGCCGACCTCACTGTGAACGAGCAGGACGGAGCCATGGTGGCCACGATCACGGGCGAGATCGACCTCTCGAACGCAGCCACGCTCCAGCGCGCGATGCTCGACGCCGTGTCGAACACCGCCACGGGGATGGTCGTCGACCTGTCGGGGGTGAGCTATCTCGACAGCGCGGGGATCAGGATGCTGGGCGAGATGTCCGAACGGCTCCGCTGGCGTGAACAGCGACTGGCCGTCATCGCGCCGGAGGGCTCCCGGGTCCGCGGTGTCCTGTCGATGGCGGGTGCGAACGACGTGGTGGCGTTCGAGGAGACGTTGGATGCCGCGCTCGCCAGCGTCGTCCGGGAACGCTGACACCACCCGCCACCCCGGCGTGGTAGAACCTGCACGACGCGAGGCAGGGGGGTCACGATGTCGAGCCGGAAACAGTCGAGCGGGATCGTCACGTTCGCGGCGGTGTTGTTCGCCCTGGCGGGGTTCTTCAACGCGATCCACGGGCTCGGCGCGATCGTCAAGAAGGAGTACTTCGCCGAGGGAGCGCTGCTGTACGAGAACCTGCAGGTGTGGGGCTGGATCTGGCTCATCATCGGGATCCTGCAGATCTCCGCGGCGTACATGCTCGTCGGGCGAGCGGCCGCCGGTCGCACCCTCGGCATCGTGCTGGCGGGGGTCTCGGCCGTCATCGCGTTCGCGTCGCTCGGCGCTCATCCGCTCGGGTCCACGCTCGTGATCGCCGTCGACATCCTCATCATCTGGGGCCTGACCGCGCGCGCGGAGATGTTCGTGGCGGGCGGGATCGACGATCCGACCGCTCCCCGGCCCGAGCCGTCCGGGCGGCCCTTCGCCTGATCGTCGCCTGAGGCTATCCGGCGAAGACGAGGACGATCGTCGCGATCGCGAGCAGCGTCAGGTATGCGGTGAGCCCGACGACCACGCCCCGGGGAAGCGGCGCGAACCGCCCCTCGGAGAGGGCGCGAGCGACCGTCCGCTCGCGCACCGACCCGAACACGACCAGCCCGAGGCCGAGCACCGCATAGGCAGCCCCGAGCGCGACGAAGGGCCCGGTCGAGACGGTGTCGACCACCTCCGGGAGCAGCCTCCCGACCCCGATCGCGACGGCGAGCGACGCGAGGCCGGATCGCCACCACGCGAGGAGCGTGCGCTCCTCCGCGAGATAGGTCCGACGCGACGCGTCTTCGGTCGAGCGGTCCATGCCCGCCATCATGGCACGCCGAACGGCCGGGATGCGCTCCGGCGCAATGGGGTTCGGGAAATCCGGGGTTGCGCGGGCCCGGGGGTCCAGTGCATAGTTCGAAGCAGGACGTCCGAGCTACAACGCTCGGCGATGGACGGCGGCGCGACGCGGGCACGCGCCGCCGTCTCCTTTTCCGGGAGCGAGTCAACCGGAGGAGCCTCAGGCGGCCGGTGCTACCCTTTCGGACCCGGGCGCGTAGCTCAGCGGGAGAGCGCTCGCCTCACACGCGAGAGGTCGCAGGTTCAAAACCTGCCGCGCCCACCGAGGCCCGCTACCGAGATCGCCGCGGACAACTTCCCCTCGGCAAGGCCCTGCCTCTTGCAGTCCGTGGCGGAAGCGATCGTGAACAGGTTCTTGCATATTCGCGTGCCTACAGGGTATGTCCACGACGAACCCGGCCTAGGGAGGGCGACGCATGAGCCTCAGAAGGACTCCGCTGCGCATGATCGCCGCCGTTCTGCCTCTCGCGATCGTCGTCCTGCTTCCCGTGAGTGCGCTCGCGGATGGACTTCCCGGACTTCCCGACGCCGGACCGGTCACCGACACCGTGGATGATGTGGCCGAGGAGGTCACCGACACCGTGGATGATGCGGCCGAGACAGGTCACCGACACCGTGGGTGATGCGGTCGGACAGGTCACCGACACCGTGGGTGATGCGGTCGGACAGGTCACCGACACAGTGGGTGACGCGGTCGGACAGGTCACTCAGACCGCTGGCGACGAGACCCGCTCTTCCTCGCCGGGCACCGCGGGCGAGGCCGCCAAGACTGGGAAGGACGACTCATCCTCGCCGCGACGGAACGGACCGTCAGATGAGCCATCGCAGCGCTCCAACGCTCGACCTTCGACGCACGCGCCGATCTCCGGGCCCACGTTCGCCGGCGTGGTGCTATCCGAACAGATGACGGATGAGGTCGGCGAACGGACCGACCCATGTGAAACACGATCGCGATCGGTATGCCTCGGGGTGCTCTACGGGCTCGGGGAGTTCAATGATGATGGCGCTGCGGTGGTGCTGGGGATCGTCGCGACGACCGGCATCGCCATCATCGGACTCATCATGATCGCACTCGGTCTCGGGGCCTCCGGTTCGGCGCTCGTGGCCTCCGGTTCCGCGCTCGTAGCAACGTCTTCGCGCGTCGCCGTACCGGCCGGTGTCGCGGTCTCGGACTGAACGGAGGGATAGGTGGAACTCCGGCGATGGTCGGCCCGACGGGCGGTTCGGCGGGGGGCCGATGCTCCGCTCGGTCGGTTCGATGACCTCGATCCGACCGAGCTCCTCCTGCTGGTCTTCGGGTCCGTCGGCGTGGGCGTGCTGGTTGCTTCCGTCCTCTTCCTGACGGCCCCATCCGACGACCGTCCCACGGCAGACGCGAGGATGAACATCCCCCTCGTCGAGGAAGCACGACCGACGTACGTGGAATACACGAACCGTCAGGGGGGATACACCTTCGAGTATCCGACCGGGTGGGACGCACGCGATGAGGGGATGCTCACTCGAGTCGAGAGCCCGAACGGCCGCATCCTCGTCTCCTTCGATATCGGCGTATCCGGCCGGCTCGAGGCGGTAGCTGCTCGTCTGGTGAGATCGCTCGGGGGACCGGCCGTCGACGTCATCGGGACGCGTCAGGAGCGGATCGCAGGCTCGCCTTCGCTGCTCACCGGTGGTATCGGCGAGGACGAGACGGGGGAGCGCATCCGCTTCCTCGCGATCGCCGTCAGCGGACAACCGCTCAACTACGAGATCTCGATCCTCGTCCCCGTGCGCTCCGACCCTCGCCGCCTGTTGCCTCGCCTGGAAGAGATCGTCTCCTCGTTCGAGATCCTCGAGCCGTCCCTGTTCTAGGCGCGGAAGCCCGACACCCGGACGGGTGTCGATGATGCATGGGTTCGGTAGCGTGAGGCGGAGATCGCTTCTCGTCGCTCGGATCTAGGGGGAGAGCCGTGTCTTCTACCGCAGAGTCACCTCCTCACGCGCTCGCGATCACAGCCGCGGCTCGAGCGGTCGGGCTCAGCAAGGTCTACGGCGAGGGCGACGCGGCCGTTCGGGCGCTCGACGACGTGTCGGTCGAGTTCGAACGCGCGCGGTTCACGGCGATCATGGGTCCCTCGGGCTCGGGCAAGTCGACCCTCCTGCACTGCATGGCCGGGCTCGACACGCCGACCTCGGGCCAGGTGTTCATCGGCGACGTGGACGTCACGATGCTGTCCGAGAAGGCGCTGACGCTGCTTCGGCGCCGGAAGGTCGGCTTCGTGTTCCAGGCCTACAACCTGGTGCCCACCCTCACGGCGCGCGAGAACATCACGCTGCCGCTCGACATCGCGGGTGAGGACCCGGACCAGGCCTGGTTCGACCAGGTGGTCGACACGGTCGGGATCCGGGACCGGCTCACGCACCGCCCGGCCGAGCTCTCGGGCGGGCAGCAGCAGCGGGTCGCCGCAGGGCGGGCGCTGGTCACCCGGCCCGAGATCGTGTTCGCCGACGAGCCGACCGGCAACCTGGACTCGAAGTCGGGTCTGGAGATCCTCACGTTCCTCCGCGCCGCGGTGAAGGACCACGACCAGACGATCGTGATGGTCACGCACGACGCGTCGGCGGCGAGCTTCGCCGACCGCATCGTGTTCCTCGGCGACGGCAAGGTCGTCGACGAGATGCACGAACCCACGACCGAACGGATCCACGACCGCCTGAAGTCGCTGGAGGGCTGAGCGTGTTCCGCGCCGCGCTCCGGAGCCTCTTCGCGAGGAAGATCCGGCTGCTCCTCACCGGCCTGTCCGTGGTGCTCGGGGTCGGGTTCATGGCCGGCACGTTCGTCCTGACGGACACGATGACCCGGGCGTTCAACGACCTCGTGAGCACCGGCTTCTCCGAGATCGACGTATTGGTCCGCAGCTCGAACGCCTTCACCGCGCAGACGAGCAGCCTCGAGGAGCGCGAGTCGATGCCCGACTCGGTCCTGGCGCAGGTGGAGAGCGTCGACGGTGTCGCGCGAGCGGAAGGGGACGTCCTCGGCTACGCGCAGATCGTGGACCCGGATACCGGCGACGTGATCGGAACGTTCGGGCCGCCCACGGCGGCGTCCTCGTGGAACGACCTGAGCGGGTTCGTCCTCCGGCCCGGCGGCTCGCCGCCCCAGGGGCGCCGAACGAGGTCGTGATCGACGCGAGCACCGCCGAGACGAACGACATCACGGTCGGAGACCGGGTGCAGATCCTGTTCGAGGGGTCCGCCGGACGAGTTCGACGTCGTCGGCGTCGCCGGCTACGGAGAGGAAGGCGGCTCGCTGTTCGGCGCGACGTGGGCGCTGTTCGACCTGCCGACCGCGCAACAGGTCCTCGGCAAGGAAGGCGAGCTCGACTCGGTCGCCGTCGTCGCGGAGGAGAGCGTGTCGGGGATCGATCTGCAGCGGAGGATCTCCGAGGTGCTCCCCGAGGGCGTCGAAGCGGTCACGGCCGCGACCGTGACGTCCGAGGCTCAGGACCAGATCAACACCGGGCTCGGCTTCCTGCGGACGGCGTTCCTGGTCTTCGCGTTCGTCGCGCTGTTCGTCGGCGCGTTCATCATCTTCAACACGTTCGCGATCATCGTGGCGCAGCGGACGCGCGAGCTCGCGCTGTTCCGCGCCCTGGGTGCCACTGGGCGCCAGGTGATGACCTCGGTGCTGGTCGAGGCGGTGGTCATCGGCGTCGTGTCGTCGCTGCTCGGCGTCCTCGTCGGCATCGGGATCGCGATCGCGCTGAAGGGGGTCCTGAACGCGACGGGGATCGAGATCCCGGCCTCGGGGACGGTGATCCTTGCCCGAACCTTCATCGTTTCGGTCGTCGTCGGGACGCTCGTCACGGTGATCGCCGCCGTCGTCCCGGCCCGCCGCGCGGCCCGCGTGGCGCCGATCGAGGCGCTTCGCGAGGCCCAGGATCGACCGGGGCGCTCCCTCCGGTTCCGGATCGTCTCCGGTGTGGTCGTGTTGGCGCTCGGCGTCGTGCCGCTGCTCTACGGGCTGTTCGGCAGGCCCGCGGACGCCCTCCAGTTCGTCGGGATCGGGGTCGCGCTCACGTTCATCGGCGTGGCGATGCTCACACCGCTGATCGCCCGCCCGATCGCGGGCGCGCTCGGCCTCCCGATCCGCCGGACGGGCGTGCCCGGCAAGCTCGGCCGCGAGAACTCGATGCGCAACCCGCGCAGGACGGCCGCCACGGCCTCGGCGTTGATGATCGGTCTCGGCCTCGTGGTGTTCGTCGCGGTGTTCGGAGCGTCGGCGAAGGCGTCGACGACGGTGGTCCTCGAGCGCACGCTGAAGGCCGACTTCATCCTGACCGGACCGACCTTCAGCGGGTTCAGCACCTCCGCGGCGGAGGACGTGCGAGCCGTGCCGGGCGTCGGGACCGTGTCGCAGGTTCGCCAGGCGGAAGCCAAGGTCGAGGGTGGGACCGTGTTCGTGACCGGGCTCGACCCCGCGACGTTCGACGCCGTCTCCGAGCTCGGCGTCGTCGAAGGGTCGCTCGCCGACCTCGCGGCGCCCGACACGATCGCGGTCCACGAGGACATCTCGGCGAGCGAGGGATGGGGCATCGGCGACACGATCGAGGTCGAGTGGCCGAGCACCGGACGGGGCGACCTGGAGGTCGCCGTGATCTACGCGGAGAACGGACTGATCGGCGACTGGGCGACGTCGCTCGACACCTACGACGCGAACGTCGCCCAGGAGCTCGACCTGTTCGTGTTCGTCAAGGCGGAGGAGGGTACGGACGTGGCGGCGGTCCGGTCGGACCTCGAGGACGCGCTCGAGCCCTACCCGAACATCGAGGTCCAGGACCAGGCCGAGTTCCGCGACATGTACGCGACGTTCCTCAACCAGCTGCTGAACCTCGTGACGGCGCTCCTGCTGTTCGCCGTGATCATCGCGCTGTTCGGCGTGATGAACACGCTGTACCTGTCGATCTACGAGCGGACCCGTGAGCTCGGGCTGTTGCGGGCGGTCGGACTCACGCGCCGGCAGACGCGTTCGATGGTTCGGTGGGAGGCCGTGATCATCTCGATCATGGGCGCGCTGCTCGGCGTCGTGATCGGGATCGCGTTCGGGTGGGCGCTCCAGCAGGCGCTCGAACCCGAGGGGTTCAGCGAGCTCGGCATCCCGGGCGGGCAGCTCGCGTTCTACGTCGTGTTCGCCGCGGTCATGGGCGTCGTCTTCGCGATCTTCCCGGCGCGGCGCGCCGCCAAGCTCAACGTGCTCGAGGCCATCTCGTACGAGTAGCCGGGGGTTCGGGGGCTCAAGGAGCGAGCCGCAGGGCGAGCGGTAGCCCCCGATCAGGATGCGACCGGGCGGGGTCCGGGCGGCCGATATCATGACCGCCCATGCCGAAGATCAGGCTTCCCGACGGTAACGCCACCGACCTCCCCGAGGGGGAGCCGGTCGGATCCGTGCTGCCGCCCGACGCGATCGCCGCTCGCGTCGACGGGGAGCTGGTCGACCTCTCGTTCGTTCCGAACGCCGACGGCGAGGCGGAGCCCGTATTGCCGGCGGACGCCGACGGTCTGCACGTGCTCCGTCACTCGGCCGCGCACGTGATGGCGCAGGCGGTGTGCGACCTGTTCCCCGGCGCGAAGTACGCGATCGGGCCGCCGGTCGAGGATGGCTTCTACTACGACCTCGAGCTCCCCGGGCACGATCTCGGAGACCGACCTGCCGAAGATCGAGGACCGGATGCGCGAGATCGTGGACGCCGATCAGCCGTTCGTCCGCGAGGAGCTCTCGCGCGCCGGACGCGCTCGAGCGCTTCGCCGACCAGCCGTACAAGCGCGAGATCGTGGAGACCCTCGAGGAGGGCGAGGTCGCCGGCGGCGACACCGTCACCGTGTACAGGAACGACGGCTGGTCGGACCTGTGCCTCGGGCCGCACGTGCCGTCGACCGGCCGGCTCGGCGCGTTCAAGCTCACGAAGCTCGCGGGCGCGTACTGGCGCGGCGACGAGTCCCGCACGATGCTCACCCGCGTCTACGGGACCGCGTGGGCGACCCAGGACGATCTCGACGCGTACCTGCTCCGGCTCGAGGAGGCCGAGAAGCGCGACCACCGGAAGTTGGGCAAGGAGTTGGAGCTGTTCCACCTGGACCAGACGGCGCCGGGCATGCCGTACTGGCTGCCGAGGGGGCTCCGCATCCTGAACGAGCTCCTCGCGTTCTGGCGGGAGGAGCACGAGCGCCGCGGGTACCAGGAGATCTCGGCTCCGCTCGTGAACGAGAAGTCACTCTGGGAGACCTCCGGCCACTGGGAGCACTTCAAGGACGACATGTTCGTCATCCCGGAGGACGAACAGACCACCTACGGGCTGAAGCCGATGAACTGTCCCAACGCGATGGTCGTGTTCAACCTGAAGTCGCGGAGCTATCGAGAGCTGCCACTCCGACTGTCGGACTGCGACACGCTCCATCGCAATGAGCGCTCGGGGACGCTGCACGGGCTCCTACGCGCTCGACGGTTCACCCAGGACGACGCCCACATCTTCATCACGGAGGATCAGATCGAAGAGGAGTACGAGCGCATCTTCGAGATCTGCGACCGCTTCTACGGTGTGTTCGGGCTCAACTACCGGCTCCGCCTCTCCACTCGACCCGACCACTTCCTTGGGGAGGCCGAGACGTGGGATCGAGCGGAGTCAGTGCTGCGGGGCATCCTGGACCGACGGATGGGGGGTGGCGGGTACGACGTCGAAGAGGGCGGCGGCGCCTTCTACGGCCCGAAGATCGATATCGACATGGAGGACGTGCTTGGGCCGCCCGTGGCAGATGGGAACGATCCAGCTCGACTTCCAACTCCCGCGGCGATTCGAGTGCACGTACACGGACGCCGCGGGCGAGCGACGGACGCCGGTCGTCGTGCACCGGGTGATCTACGGCAGCCTCGAGCGGTTCATCGCGATCCTGATCGAGCACACGGCGGGGAACTTCCCCCTGTGGCTCTCGCCCGAGCAGGTGCGGCTCGTACCGGTCGCCGAGCGTCACGTCTCGCACGCATCGTCGCTCGCCGAACGCCTCCGCGAGTCGGGCCTCCGGCCGTTCGTCGACGACGGGGACGAGACCGTCGGCAAGAAGGTTCGTTCGGCGCAGCTCGCGAAGTCGCCCTACGTGCTCGTGATCGGCGACAGGGAGATCGAATCCGGCGCGCTCACCGTCCGTGACCGACACGGCGAGGAGACCAAAGGCGTGCCGTTCGACGACTTCGTGTCGGCGCTGGTCGATGAGGCCGGGTCGCGGCGTCTGTCCCAGTCTCGGTTCGGAGCGTAGCGCCGCTTGGAACGCATCTGGTCGCCGTGGCGGATGGAATACATCCAGGCCGCCAAGGAGTCGGCGGACGAGGAGGGCTGCATCTTCTGCGACCTTCCGGCGGAACAGGACGACGAACGAACGAAGATCCTCGCGCGTGGTGAGCTCGCGTTCGTGATCCTGAACTCCTACCCGTACAACCCCGGCCACCTGATGGTGGCGCCGTTCCGCCACGTGGGGGAGTTCGGAGCGCTCGAGGCCGACGAGCTCGCCGAGGTGGACGCGCTCGTCGCGCGTTCGATCCGCGCGCTCGACGAGGAGATGCAGCCGCACGGGTACAACCTCGGGATGAACCTCGGGCGCGTCGCGGGCGCCGGGATACCGGACCACGTCCACTGGCACGTGGTGCCGAGGTGGAACGGCGACACGAACTTCATGCCGGTGGTCGGACAGACCCGCGTGCTGCCCGAGCTGCTGGAGGAGACCACCGCGAGGCTCCGGCCGCGGTTCGAGGGCGCGTGATGGCGGCAGGGTCACGGCTCGTCGAGGTCGAAAACGGGCGGTTGTTCGTCGAGGAGGGCGGCGAGGGTCCCGCGGTCGTGTTCCTGCATCCCGGCCTGTGGGACAGCCGCACGTGGGACCCGCAGTTCGGACCGTATGCGGATCGGTACCGGGTCCTGCGCTACGACTTCCGCGGCTACGGACGCTCGAGCCGGCTCGAACCGGGCGTCGCGTACTCGCACGTGCGCGATCTGCTCGCGGTGCTCGAGGACGCCGGGATCGAGCGGGCGGCGCTCATCGGCTGCTCGATGGGAGGCTCGAAGGCGATCGACTTCGCGCTCGAGCACTCAGATCGCGTGACGGCCCTCGTGCTGGTCGCATCGGGGCCCGGAGGTTTCGAGGGGACACCGGAGGAAGAGGCGGCGTGGGAGGCCTGGTACGCGGAGCACGATCCGCCGATCGACGCGGCCGTCGAGGCCGGCGATCTCGAACGCGCACAGGACCTTCGGCTCATGACGATGTGGGCCCAGCTTGGGACTGACGACGAGCCGGGCCGGAAGATCCGCGAGATCGCGTTCGACAACCTGCACGAGCTCACGATGGACGAGAGCGGCGAGGAGCGGCTCGACCCGCCGGCGTTCGTTCGGCTCGGCGAGATCGGCGTTCCCACCCTCGTCATGCCCGCCGATCACGATCCTCCCGAGATGGAGGCGATCGCTTCGGCGCTCGCGAACGGTATCCCGAACGCCCGCCTCGTCCGCATCCCGGAGACGGACCACGTGATCAACGTGCGACGGCCCGATGAGTTCGACCGCGTCGTGCTCGAGTTCCTGGGCGAGGTCGTGTAGGAGTGGAGCGGACGTTCCTCGTCCTCGGCACGGTGTTCGGGCTGGTGGCCGTCTTGCTCGGAGCCTTCGGCTCTCACGCGGTGCGGTCGAAGCTCTCGCCCGAGCGTGCGCAGACGTTCGAAACCGGCGTGCGGTACCAGATGTGGCACGCTTTCGCGCTGTTCGCGGTGGTCCTGCTCGGCTCCATCAGGTTCGTGGGTTTAGGCGGCGGTGGTGCGAACGAGCTCACTATCTTCGAAGACACGTTCGGGTGGCCGGCCCTGCTTGCGGGATGGCTGTTCGTCGCCGGGGTCGTGCTGTTCTCGGGGAGCCTGTACCTGTTGGCGCTGAGCGATCGTCGGGGGTGGGGCATCGTGACGCCGATCGGCGGAGTCTGCTTGGTGCTCGGATGGCTCGCGTTGGTGCTCGAGGCATCGGTCGCCTGACCCGCGGTCCCTTACCTTTACGGCCCGAACGTGGGAACGTTACCATGTGGCCGTCGAGCGGGGGCGTGTCGGGTATCGTCCGTTCGATCGAAGGTTGGGTGAGGACTTCGTCGAGAGCTGAGGGGGGTTCCATGGCGGGACGGATACGGGTTGGGGCGGTGCTTGCGACGATCGCGTTCGTAGCGAGTGCGTGCCTCGGCGGTGGCGAGCAGGAACCGGAGGTCGGCCCCGACGGTGAGGAGATCGTCACCCTCGATTTCTGGGTGTTCGACGGACTCGACCCAGAGATGGAGCTCGAGAGGATCGTGTCGGCGTTCGAGGCGGCGAACCCCAACATCGACATCGAGATGACCTCGTTCCCGGAGGACAACTACGACGTCAAGGTCGACACGGCGGTCGCGGCCGGGGAGGCGCCGGACCTGATCATCATCTACGGTCCCGAGTACTGGCTCGAGGGTCTGGTGCTCCCGCTGAACGACATGATCGCCGAGAAGGGCATCGACCTGTCGACGTTCAGCCAGGCGATCGTGGAGGGCCCGAGCGAGTTCAGCTGCGCCTGGGAGGACACCATCTACTGCCTCGGTTCCTACCAGGCCGGCTCGATGATGTTCTACAACAAGGCCATGTTCGACGCCGCCGGTATCCCCTACCCGGCCGCCTACCCGCCGATGTCGATCGACGAGTTCATCGACACCGCATGCCGGCTGTCCGATCCCGACAACCAGATCTGGGGGGCCGCGTTCCCGGACCCCAGCCTCTGGCTCCCCTGGGAGCTGGTGGTGAGCGAGGACGGTCGAACGGCGACCGGCGTCGTCAACGGCCCGACGGCGGTGCACACGTACGACACGCTCGCGCGCGGCATCTCCGAGGGGTGTGCGCCGAGCCTGAACATCCTCGATCCGGACACGCAGGGCACGGACTTCTTCATCGATGGTCAGATCGCGATGACCCTAGGCGACTTCGACCTCAAGAAGGTCGAGAACGCCGGGATCGAGTACGGAGCGACCGCCGTCCCGACCCCCTCGGGCGTGGAACCGTATTTCAACGTCTTCACCGACGGCGCCGCCGTCATGAGGGACTCGGAGCACCCGGAGGAGGCGAAGGAGTTCATCGCCTTCCTTGCGACCGAGGGGCAGGCGATCCGGTTCGACACCGAGGCTGGAGACAGCATCCCGCTCGATAACGCGCTCGCGGAGGAGCTCGATTGGGCGCGTGGCATCCCCGGTCGGCTCGAGATCCTCGAGATCCTGGGGAACGCCAGACCTCCGGTGTTCTTCCCGGAGCGCTACGACACCGTCGGGCCGATCTACGACGTCTTCGGCCTGATCCTCAGCGGTGAGACGACCGCTCAAGAGGCGCTGGACGACATCGCGCCGGCCATCCAGGAGAACCTGGACCAAGCCTGGCAAGCCTGGGACGAAGAGCAGGCATAGGGGAGTGGACTTCACGGTCGCTCGCGGCCTGGCGCCCGACGCTCGCCCATCGTGGTCCGACGTCACGTCCGCGGGGATCTTCCGGGTGGAGCCGAACGGGCGGTTCGACCTCCACTACCACGACTGCGACGAGTACTGGCTGATCTTCTCGGGGCGCGCGCGCGTGCTGGTCGGTTCACAGACGTACGACGTGGAGGCGGGCGACATCGTCTCCACCCAGACGGGGACCGAGCACGACGTCGTGGGCGTCTACGAAACCCTCGAGGCGTTCTGGTTCGAGGCACGGACGCCCCAGGACGGCCGGGTCGGGCATCTGCATCGAACGCCCGAGGCGGCGCACGGCCATGACGTTCCGCTGCTGACCGATGACGTGATATCCGCCACCTGAGATGGTGACCGTCGTGGCCATCGGCACGCTGGACACGAAGGGCGAGGAGTACGCCTACCTGCGCGAACGCCTCTCGGAGCAAGGCGTCGACGTGATCCTGGTTGACGCGGGGGTCCTCGGCGAGCCGGCCACGGAGCCGGACGTCACGCGAGAAGAAGTCGCGCGGGGTGCCGGGGCAGACGTCGCGCAACTGGCGGCGGCCGGCGATCGCGGCGCCGCCGTCGGGGCGATGGCCGAAGGGGCGGCCGCGGTCGTGCGGCGACTCCACGAGGAGGGCCGGCTGGACGCCGTCGTGGGGATGGGCGGCACGGGCGGGACCTCGCTCGTCACCCACGCCATGCAGCAGCTGCCGGTGGGTGTTCCGAAGCTCGTGGTCTCGACGGTCGCCTCGGGCGACACGCGTCCCTACGTCGGCGCGGTCGACATCACGATGATGTACTCGGTCGTCGACGTCGCCGGCATCAACCAGATCTCGGCGCGGATCATCGCGAACGCCGCAGGAGCGATCGCCGGGATGGCGAAGGCGACGGTCCCGGAGCTGGAGAGCAAGCCGCTCATCGGCGCATCCATGTTCGGCGTGACCACGCCTTGCGTGACGACGGGCCGCGAGCGGCTCGAGGAGCTCGGGTACGAGGTGCTCGTGTTCCACCAGACGGGCACTGGCGGACAGTCGATGGAGGAGCTCGTCAAGGCCGGGTTCATCACGGGCGTCTTGGACGTCACGACCACGGAGCTCTGCGACGAGCTCGTGGGCGGCGTGCTCCCGGCCCATCCGAAGCGGCTCGAGGTCGCCGGAGAGATGGGCGTGCCACAGGTCGTGTCGCTCGGTGCGCTCGACATGGTGAACTTCGGCCCGATGGACACGGTGCCCGAGAAGTTCCGCGAGCGTACGCTGTACGTCCACAACCCGAGCGTGACGCTCATGCGGACGACTCCGGAGGAGTGCGCGGAGCTCGGCCGCCGGCTGGCTCGCAAGCTCAACTCGGCGAAGGGCCCGACCGCGCTGTTCATCCCGCTCAAGGGGATCTCGATGATCGCGACCGAGGGGCAGCCGTTCCACGACGGCGCCTCCGACGAGGCTCTGATCTCGGCGGTGCGCGAGACCCTCGAGCCCACGGTCGAGGTGCACGAGATCGACGCCGACATCAACGATCCGACGTTCGCGCTCGCGATGGCGAACCGGCTCCACGAGATGCTCGAGCGGGCGAAGGGGTGAATCGGGCCGAGGCGCTCGAGCGGCTCGGGGCGCAAGGCGCTTCCGGGAGCGCCGTCGTCGGCGCGGGAGCCGGAACCGGTTTGAGCGCCAAGTGCGCCGAGGCCGGCGGCGTCGACCTGATCATCATCTACAACTCGGGCAGGTACCGGATGGCCGGTCGCGGGTCCCTGGCCGGACTGATGCCGTTCGGGGACGCGAACGCGATCGTGGTCGAGATGGCCGCCGAGGTCCTGCCGATCGTGCGGGACACGCCAGTGCTCGCCGGCGTCTGCGGCACCGATCCATTCCGCGTGATGCCGGTCTTCCTCCGCCAGCTCAAAGAGATCGGGTTCTCCGGCATTCAGAACTTCCCCACCGTGGGGCTGATCGACGGCACGTTCCGTCAGAACCTCGAGGAGACCGGGATGGGGTACGCCCTCGAGGTCGAGATGATCGGCGAGGCACACGACCTCGACCTGCTGACGACGCCCTACGTGTTCTCGTCAGACGACGCCCGGGCGATGACGTCGGCCGGTGCGGACGTTCTCGTCGCCCACATGGGGTTGACCACCGGGGGCTCCATCGGCGCCGAGACCGGCAGAACGCTCGACGACTCGGTCGAGCTGATCCAGGAGATCCGCGACGCCGCGGCCGAGATCAACCCGGGGGTGATCGTGCTCTGTCACGGCGGGCCGATCGCCGAGCCGGACGACGCCGCCTACGTGCTCGAGCGAACGACGGGCGTGGCCGGCTTCTTCGGCGCGTCGAGCATGGAACGGCTCCCCACCGAGATCGCGATCACCGAGACGGTTCGGCGGTTCAAGACGCTCAGCCCGTCGCCGGACGGGACCCCCGCATCGGCGCCGAGCTCCACCGGCTGACCCGAGGATGACCGACCGTCCGCAGTTCCTGGTGGTCTCACCGCCGGACCCACGGCGGTCCGATCCGCCCCCGAAGGGATACCTACTCGGCGGGAAGCGCTACCGGGACCTGGCAGATGCGATCCTCGATCCCCATGGGGTCGTGACGCACCTGGACTGGGACTACAACACCCCGGCGGACGAGCTGGGCGCGTCGCTGGACGCACGCCTCCCCGATGCCGACGCCGTGGTCTCCTCGTCGTGGCTCAGTTTCGGCGACGTGGCGTTCGACGAGGCTCGCCTGGGGCGGGCGGAGAAGCTGAAAGTCATCGCCGGGACGTACGACTTCCGGCTCGGCTGGCTGGACCTCGAGCAGGCACATCGGCGCGGAGTGGTCGTCGTCGACACGTCGAGGACGATGACGCCGACCGTAGCCGAGTTCGGCGTGGCGATCTCGCTCGCGATGTTGCGCGACATCCCGGCCGCGATCGACGTCGTCCGAAGCGGTGCGTGGATGGGTCCCAAGGGGGAGGGAGCCTTCGTCTTCCGCGACCTCGCGGACTGCCGGGTCGGCCTCGCCGGGTACGGCAGCATCAACCGCCACTACCGCAGCTACATCCGCCCGTACGGGTGCGATGTGAGCGCCTTCGATCCGTTCGTCGACGCGGACGCGCTGGCCGCCGATTCGGTCCTGCCCGCGGGCTCGCTCGTCGAGCTCGCTGAGGGAAGCGACATCTTCGTCGTCGCGATCCCGCCCACACCGTCGACCGTGGGCGTCGTCGACACGGAGGTCATCGGCGCCCTGCCGAAGGGTTCGCTCTTCGTGCTCCTCAGCCGGATGGCGATCGTGGAGCAGGAGGCGCTGTGGCGACGCGTACGGGCGAGCGAGCTCCGAGCGGCGGTCGACGTCTACGATCCGGAACCGCCCCCGAGCGACGCGTGGTTCCGCCGTGATCCGAACGTGCTTCCGACGCCGCACATCGCGGGCAACGTCCAGTTCGCTCACGAGCGGTGTTTCCGTGAAGCGTGCTCGGATGCCGTGCGCGTACTCAGCGGAGACGCTCCGAGGCACGCAACCGGCGTGTTCGACAAGCAGCTGTATCAGGGCACCCTCGCGGGACCGAGGAGGGACGAAACGCGATGAGGTCTCGACGCGTCGAGCCGAAGAGTGGGTGTCGCGGCTCGGCCGCTGGATGACTCGCTCGAGTGAGGTTAGGCCCAGACACCCCTCGCGAGGAACCCGCCGTCGACGGGGAGCACCACCCCAGTGGTGAAGGTCGCCGAGTCGCCGCACAGGTACGCGGCCGCGCCCACGATCTCGTCGGGCATGCCGAACCGGCCGGCAGGTGTACGCGCAAGGAGGTTCTCGCCACGGGGTGTCCCCTCCACGAGCCCGCGATTGAGCTCGGTCGGGAGGACTCCCGGCGCCAGGGCGTTCACGCGGATCCCGTACTGCGCCCAGTCGTTCGCGAAGCTGTAGGTGAGGTTCACGACCGCCGCCTTCGACGCCCCGTACGCCGCGACGTCCCGGAAGCCCGAGAAGGCGCTGATCGAGGCGAAGTTCAGGATGCAGCCCCGCTCCCCGTTCGGTCGGGGTTCCTGGTCCCGCATGATGCGCGCGGCCGCGCGCGAAGTCAGGAATGTCCCGGTGATGTTGACGCGCAGCAGCCGCTCCCACGCGTTGAGCTCCATGTCCAGGGTCGGGGTCCGGGCGATGATCCCGGCCGCGTTGATCACCACGTCGAGCCGATCGTGTCGTTCGACGGTCCGCTCGAACGCCTCGCGGTTGCTCTTCTCGTCGGTGACGTCGATCGGCAAGCAGCGCTCCTCGCCGAGGAGCTCGGCCGCGGCCGCGAGCCGATCGGGGCTGCTCGAGCCGACGATCGCGACCGCGCCCCGATCGGCGAACGCTCGCGCGATCGCGAGGCCGAGACCCCCGGTCCCGCCGGCGATGAAGCACACCTTGCCGTTCATCAGGACATCCCGGCGAGTCCGGGCACGGAGCGCGACGCACGTCCCCGCTCCGATACGAGCGCCCTCGCGAGCTCGGCCAGCCGGCCGGCCAGGGTCTTCGCTTCGATCATCGCGGCGGTACCCAGGGCGGTGGTCCACGATGCGGGGATCGCGTCCGCACCGCCGATCGCACCGCAGATCGCCCCCGTCATGGTCGCGATCGTGTCCGTGTCCCTGCCGAAGTTGGCCGCGAACTCGACGGCCGTTCGCAGGTCGCCGTCGGCGAGCGTCGTCAGCGCGAACGCGGCCGGGACGGTCTCGCGCGAGTCGCACGAGATCTGTCGACCGAATTCGACCGCGTATCGCTCGCGGAACGCCTCGTACCCACCCGCCTCGCCAGCCGCGGTGACGGCCTCGGCGATGAGCTCGCGCATCGGCGCCCCGCTCACCGGGTGGAGGGTCGCCAGCGCTCGGCGGATCGTCTCGTCGACATCGGCATCGTGACGGAGTCCGGCGGCCACGGCGGCCGCCACGGCCGCCGCCGCGTCCTGGCAGAACGCAACCTCGGCGACGTGGATCAGCGCCGCAAGGGCGTAGGCGTGCGCGGCTGCGCTGCGTGGATCGCCGGCGTGGACCAGCCCGACGGGCCAGATACACATCGCGGAACTGCTGGATGCCATCGTGCCCGTGGCTACGTGACGTGGCGCATGCCCCTCCGCGAGCTTGTCCGCCATCTCGAGTACGGGCGGGAAGAACCGATCCCGTTTCGCGAGGATGCGGTCGCGTTGTCGAACCCACTCGGCCGCCCACTCATCGAGCCCGGCCTGGCCCCCGGTAGCGAGCAACGCGTCGGCCAGCAGGCTCGCGAGCAGCGAGTCGTCCGTACCGTCGCCGGTGAAACCGTCGACCCACCCGAACCGATCGCGGATCGTCTCGAAAGTCATCCCTTCGGTCGGCGTGCCCATCGCGTCACCGGCGCGTGCGCCGACGACGACGGGTAGGAATCGCCGGGCGAGCTCCTCCTCGTCTGTCGACCGGCCCACGATTCCGCTCCAGGGTCCGTTGCCCTTGAAAAGTGGGAACGTTACCATGCCGCGAGATGCGAACGCGGCGCGAGGCTCCAGATCAACTCCGGGCCCGCAGGGTGCCCGCCATGCCGGGAGGAAGGGCCCCCGTGAGTGCGCACGTGCGGGGGTCGGCATGAGGCCATGCTCCGACGTTCGTGGCGTGACGACGTGAGCACGGAGACCGTGCGATGAGACGAGCCCGGAAAGGGCTGAGGGCGCGGAAGGAGCAACGCGCCGCCTACCTCTTCCTCTCCCCATGGCTGATCGGTCTCGCCGTGTTCTGGCTCATCCCGATCATCGCGTCGTTCGTGCTCAGCTTCATGGACTACGAGATCATCACGCCGCCTGAATGGGTGGGCCTCCAGAACTGGCGAGAGTTGCTGTTCGAGGATCGGACCTTCTGGGTCTCCATCCGGGTGACGCTGAAATACCTGGTGCTATCCGTCCCGCTCTACCTGGTCTTCGGCCTGATCGTCTCGCTGGTCCTGAACCTGAAGATGCGAGGGATCAACCTCTTCCGGACGATCCTGTTCCTCCCGGGCGTGCTGAGCGGCGTCGCCGTGGCGGTCCTGTGGGTCGCGCTCCTGAACCCGGAGGTGGGGGCGCTCAACACGGTGCTGCGTTCCATCGGGATCGAGAACCCGCCACGATGGTTGGACAGCCCGACGTGGGCCGTGCCCTCGGTCGTGCTCGTCGGCCTCTGGGGGGTCGGCGCGGGGGCGATCATCTACCTGGCCGGGCTCCAGAACATCTCTGCCCAGCTCTACGAGGCGGCCCGGCTCGACGGCGCCGGTCCGTTCCAGCAGTTCCGGTACGTGACGTTCCCGATGCTCACGCCCACCCTGCTGTTCGTGCTGCTCACGAGCCTGATCGACGCCTTCCAGGTGTTCGACATCGCGTTCGTGCTGAGCGACGGCGGTCAAGGAGGCGTCGGGGAATCGCTCCAGTTCTACCTGATCAACCTGTGGAACGAAGCGTTCGTCGACAACCGGTACGGGTACGCGTCCGCGATGGCGTGGATCCTGGTCCTGTTCGCCGCGGCGGTCATCCTCATCATCTTCAAGACGTCGGGCCGGTGGGTCTACTACGAGTACGACCCCGAGCGGGAGCGCTGAGCGCGGATGGCAGTCGAGACCGAGGCCCGCCCGAGACCGAGCCCTCCCAGCGCGCCCAAGCGGCAGAAGTCGGGAGCTCGGTACCGGTTCCGCGCTCGACTCTTCAAGGTGTCGATGTACGCGATCCTGCTGGCCGTCTCGGCGTTCATCCTGCTGCCGGTCGGCTGGATGCTCACGGCCGCCCTGAAGCCGGATCTCGAGTCCGTGTTCACGCCGTCACCCGAGTGGATCCCCACGGAGTTCTTCGAGTGGGGCAACTTCAAACGCGTCCTCGTGGACACGTTCCCGTTCCTTCGCTACAGCATCAACACGACGATCATCGTCGTCGCGAACATCTTCGGCGTGCTCCTGTCGTGCTCGGTCGTCGGGTTCGCGTTCGCGCGTCTGCGGTTCACCGGGAGCAAGGTGCTCTTCTACCTCCTCATCGTCACGATGCTGATCCCGTGGCAGGCGCTGATGATCCCCCAGTTCCTGTTCTTCGTGAGGATCGGCTGGTACGGCACGTACCTGCCGCTCATCATCCCGTCGTTCGCCGGATCCGCGTTCTTCATCTTCCTCATCCGCCAGTACATGCGGACGATCCCGAAAGACCTGGACGACGCCGCACGCGTAGACGGGTTGAACACGTGGCAGATCTTCTGGCGGATCATCCTGCCGCTGTCCACGCCCGTGCTGACCGTGTGCGCCGTGTTCACGTTCCTCGCGAGCTGGAACAACCTGCTCGGGCCGCTGATCTACATCAACAGCGACGAGCAGTTCACGGTCGCGATCGGGCTCGCCAACCTCGTGACGCGCCAGGGGACGCCCTACAACCTGCTGATGGCGGCGAACCTCGTCACGATCCTCCCCCCCGTGATCATCTACTTCTTCGCGCAGAAGAGGCTGATCGGCGGCATCGCGTCGGTGGGGCTCAAGGCGTGAGGCCCACGAACGCGACGACGGAACGGAGGTCGACCGGTGGCTGAGATCGTTCTGGAGGGTGTCACGAAGGTGTTCGCGGACGGGACGGAGGCGGTCCACGATCTGGACCTCGAGATCCCCCAGGGCAAGCTCATCGTCCTGGTCGGTCCGTCCGGCTGCGGCAAGACGACCGTGCTCCGGATGGTCGCCGGCCTCGAGGATCTGACCGAGGGTTCCATCGCGATCGGCGATCGGATCGTGAACGACGTGCCGCCGGGCGATCGCGACGTCGCGATGGTGTTCCAGAACTACGCCCTGTACCCGCACATGACCGTGTACCAGAACATGGCGCTCAGCCTGAAGATCAAGAAGTTCAAGAAGGAGGAGATGAATCGGCGCGTGAACGAGGCCGCACGCGTGCTCCATCTCGAGGACATCCTCAACAAGCGGCCGCGGGAGCTCTCCGGCGGGCAGCGGCAACGCGTCGCGATGGGACGGGCGATCGTGCGGGAGCCGCAGGCGTTCCTGATGGACGAGCCGCTGTCGAACCTCGACGCCGCGCTCCGCGTGCAGATGCGCTCGGAGATCCTGCGCATCCAGCAGGATCTTCAGGTGACCACCATCTACGTGACGCACGACCAGGTCGAGGCTATGACGCTCGGCGACCTCGTCGCCGTGATGAGGCGCGGCGTGCTGCAGCAGCTCGCGACGCCGCAGGAGCTGTACGCGCATCCGGCGAACGTGTTCGTCGGTGGGTTCATCGGATCGCCCGCGATGAACCTCGTCGAGGCCAAGCTTTCGAGCACCGACGGCGCGATGTTCGTCGAGTTCGCCCGCGAGCGGCTCCGGGTGCCATCCGAGGTCGTGGCGGCCAGGCCGGAGCTCAGCGCGTTCGACGGGCGCGCCGTCATCCTCGGGATCCGTCCGGAGCACATCGAAGACGCCGTGCTCGTGCCCTCGGCTGATCCGGAGTCGACGATCCGCGTCGGGGTCGACCTGGCCGAGGGGATGGGTTCGGACGTCTACCTTCACTTCACCGTCGCTGCGCCTCCGGTCGTCACCGAGGACACCAGGGAGCTCGCGTCGGATCTCGACCCGAAGGCGTTGGAGGACCTCGAGGCGCAGGCCAGCGAGCGGACGACCAGGTTCGTCGCACGGGTCGGCCCCGAGACGACCGCCAGGGCGAGTGAACCGAGCGAGCTCGCGATCGACACCCGCAAGCTGTACTTCTTCGACCCGGCGAGCGGGGCCTCCATCGAGGGCGAGCGCGCCGCGGCACCCACCGACACGGCCGCGAGCCTGACCGCCTGAGGGGAGGAGCGGGATGGTCGTCGATGCGAGGCACGATCGCCTCGAACAGGCGCTCGCCAACGGTGGCGGCATCCTGCGACTCGAGCCCGCGTGGGTGGGTCGGGACTTCCTGCCGGCGGGGCGTCGTCTCGGGCTCCCCGACGAGGACTACGACCTCGGAGACCGCGGCGAGCTCTGCGAGCGGTGGCTGGGATCGACGACGAAGGCCGACAACCGCGTCGGTCCGCCCGACGAGGGCCTCAGCTACCTCAGCCTGGAGGGCGCCGAACGCATCACGCTGAAGGATGCGCTCGAGACCGATCCCGCGGCGATCATGGGCGCCGACTACGCGGCGACCCATGCCGGGCTCGACCGTCTCGCGAAGATCTTCGACTACCGGGGCCGGCTGCCTCTGCACCTGCACCAACGGCAGGAGCACGCGTCGCTCGTGGGCCGCCGCTCGAAGGACGAGGCGTACTACTTCCCGCCGGGCGTGGACATGGGCCCGCACCCCGAGACGTTCCTCGGCGTCCATCCCTCGATCGTCGAGGACGACGACCAGGAGGTCCTGCTTCCGTACCTCGAGGCCTGGGACGGCGACGGCATCCTGCAGCACTCCGTCGCGTACCTGCAGGTCCCCGAGGAGGGGTTCCACATCCCTTCGGGGGTGCTCCACGCCCCGGGGAGCGCGCTCACGATCGAGCTGCAGGAGGACTCGGACGTGTTCGCGATGCTCCAGGCGGTGACGGGAGGCACGCGGATCTCGAAGGACCTGCTCTGGAAGGACGTGCGGGCCGAGGACCGGCGAGCGCGAGGCCGAGCGGTTCATCCTCGAGCTCATCGACTGGGAGGAGAACGGGGATCCGCACTTCTACGAGAACCATCGACTCTCGCCTCAGCTCGTCGACGGATCTCGGACCGAGGACGGCGAGGAGAGCTGGATCTTCTACGACACGGCGAAGTTCAGCGGGAAGAAGCTGGTCGTGCACCCGGGCCGCTCGTACGTGAGCGCGGATCGAGGCGTGTACAACGTCTTCGTGTGGTCTGGGACCGGCACCTACGGCGGCGTCGACGTTCGCGGTGGGGACCCGGACCGGGACGAGCTCCTCGTGACGCACGATCGCGCGGTCGGCGGCGTCGAGGTCCGCAACACCGGACCGGACGACCTGCTGGTGATCAAGTTCTTCGGCCCGGACGTGAACCCGGACGTTCCGACCATCGAGCGACGCTGACGCGAGACGGCTCCGCCGTCCGATCGGAAAGGCGACCCGTGGGAGACACGCTGCGCTGGGGCATCCTGGGGACCGGCAAGATCGCGAGGAACCTCGCGACGGCGCTCGCCGAGTCCGCGAGGCGGCACGGTCGTCGCCGTGGGGAGCCGCGACGTCGACCGAGCCGGCGCGTTCGCGGCCGAGTTCGACGTCCGCGGTCGTTCGGCGACTACGAAGGGGTCGTCGCGGACGACGAGGTCGACATCGTCTTCGTCGCCCTGCACCATCCCTTCCACCGGGAATGGGCCGTTCGCGCAGCGGACGCGGGCAAGCACCTGCTCTGCGAGAAGCCGATGGCGGTGAACCACGGCGACGCGGCAGAGATCGTGGAGGCGGCCCGCCGAAACGACGTGTTCCTCCAGGAGGCGTTCGCGTACCGATGCCACCCGCAGACCCGTCAGCTGGTTCGACTGCTCGAGGACGGCGCGATCGGCGAGGTCCGGATGATCGACGCGGTCTTCGGCTACGACGCGGGGCCCTCGCCCGGCAACTACCTCCTGGTCCACGAGCTTGCCGGTGGAAGCATCCTCGATGTCGGCTGCTACCCGACCTCGATGGCCCACCTGATCGCGTCCGTCGCGGTCGGCGGTACGGTGGCGCCGACGGTCGGTGTGAGCGGCGCCGGCCACATCGGTCCGTGCGGCGTGGACCATTCGGCCGCCGCGACCCTCGAGTTCGAGGACGGGCTCCTCGCGCGGGTCGCGTGCTCGATCCAGGCGAACCTGGACAGCTCCCTCCGGATCTACGGCTCCGAAGGACGGATTGCGGTACCGTCACCGTGGCTTCCGGGCCGGATCGGGACGAAGGCGCAGATCATGGTCGACCAGGGGGGACTCGAGCCGGACGTGATCGACATCCCGCTCGAGGCGGACGTGTATACGGTCGAGGCCGACGCCGTGAACGACGCGGTCCGCGAGGGTGAACGTTCCCCCGCGGCGATGCCGTGGGAGGAATCGCTCGAGAACCTGCGGACGCTCGATCGATGGCGGGCGGCGATCGGCCTACGCTACCGGTCGGAGCACGCGTAGGACTGGGGGGCAAGGGTTGGCAACGGTTGCGGACGTGGCCGAGAAGGCCGGGGTGTCCGTGTCGACGGCCGCTCGGGTCCTTTCGGGAAGCGGGTACGCCTCCGAGGAGACGCGGCGGCTCGTCGTCGAAGCCGCGAAGGACCTGGGGTACGTTCCGAACCAGATCGCTCGCAGCCTTCGCACGCGGCAGACCAAGCTGCTCGGCCTGTTGATCGGCGACGTCGAGAACCTCTTCTACTCGGTGATCGCGAAGAACGTGGAGGCCGTCGCCAAGGACGCCGGCTACCACGTCGTGCTGTGCAACAGTGACGACGACCCCGATCTCGAACGGGAGTACCTGGAGCTGCTCGAAGGCATCCAGGTGGACGCGCTGATCGTGACCCCAACCTCGAAGAATCGGAGGAACCTCAACCGACTCCTCGAGAAGGGCATCGTGATCGTCCAGGTCGACCGACGGGTCGATGGGGTGTCGGCCGACGCGATCCTCGTGGACAACGAGGCGGGCGCCGCGAGCGCCGTCTCGCATCTGATCGATGCCGGACACACGCGGATCGGCATCGTGACCGGCGAGCTCACGGTCCTGACGGCGCGCCACCGCCTGACCGGCTACGAGCGGGCGCTGAAGGATCACGGCATCCCGGTGCGCAAGGAGCTCATCAAGACGGGTTCGTTCCACCGGGACCACGCCATCGAGGAGGCGAGCGACCTGATCAGGGTTCGGCCTGCGCCGACCGCGGTCTTCGCCGCGAACAACATCCTCGCCGAAGCCTCGCTCGTCGCGCTGGAACAGGAGGGGCTGCGCGTCCCGCGAGACGTCTCGCTCGTGGCGTTCGACGACGTCCCGTGGATGACGATGGTCGAGCCCCCAGTCACGACCGCTCGACAGCCGATCGCGGACATGGCGCGCGGCGCCGCGGAGCTCGCGCTCCGTCGCCTGCGCGACGGGCCCGAGGACGCCCCCAGCACGATGGTCTTCCGGACCCAGCTCGTCGAGCGGGGCTCGGTGGGGCCGCCACGGGAAGCGAGGACCACGGAGCTGGCCTCCTCGACGTGAGGGTCGCGATCGGGGTCGATGTCGGGACCACCGGGTCGCGCGCCGTCGCGGTCGACGAGCGCGGGGACGTGGTCGCCGGGCAAACCGCCGAGTACCCGCTGCTCACACCCAGGCCCCAGTGGACCGAGCAGGATCCCGCCGAGTGGTGGCGAGCCACGCTCGAGGTGCTCAGCGCCGTCGTGGCGTCGTGCCGAGAGGCCTCCGCTGAGGTCGTCGGGATCGGCCTGACCGGCCAGATGCACGGGTCGGTCTTCCTGGACGCGGACGGCGAGGTCATCCGCCCGGCACTGCTGTGGAACGACCAACGCACCGGGCGTCAGTGCGACGAGATCGCGGATCGGGTCGGCCCCGAGCGGATCGTCGAGATCACGGGGAATCCTGCCCTCACCGGGTTCCAGGCGCCGAAGGTCCTGTGGCTGCGCGACGAGGAGCCGGGCAATTACGAGCGGATCGCGCACGTCCTGCTCCCGAAGGACTACGTCCGGTACCGGCTCACGGAGGAGCTCGCGACCGACGCCTCCGACGCGGCCGGGACGCTGTTCCTCGACCTTCGGACGCGCACCTGGTCGTCCGAGGTGCTCGAGGCACTCGACGTGCCGGCGACGTGGCTTCCCACGGTCTTCGAGGGTCCCGAGCCGACGGGGGTCGTCACCGAGGAGGTGGCGGGCGATTTCGGGCTCCCGTCCCGCGTGCCGGTCGCCGCGGGTGGGGGAGACAACGCGGCGGCCGCGATCGGCACGGCGGTGACGCGAGACGGCCTCATGTCGAGCTCGATCGGGACGAGCGGCGTCCTGTTCGCGAACGCGGATGCGCTCGCGGTCGACCCGTCCGGAAGGATCCACGCGTTCGCCCACGCCGTTCCGGGCGGGTACTGCCTGCTCGCGGTCACGCTGTCGGCCGGAGGCGCGTTGCGCTGGTGGCGCGACCTGACCGGTCTCGGCTACGACGAGCTGGTCGCCGAGGCCGAGGCCGTCGCGCCCGGCAGCGAGGGTCTCGTGTTCCTCCCGTACTTGACGGGAGAGCGCACGCCGCATCTCGACTCACGGGCCACCGGCGGCTTCATCGGGCTGACGGCCCGGCACACGCGCGGTCACATGACCCGCGCGCTGATGGAGGGCGTGCTGTTCAGCCTGCGCGACGGTCTCGAGATCATGCGTGGCCTCGACGTGCGTCCGTCTGAGATCCGGGCGATCGGCGGCGGGTCATCCTCGGATCTGTGGCTGCAACTCCAAGCCGACGTGTACGGCGCGTCGGTTCATCGGCTCGCGATCCAGGAAGGTGCGGCGTACGGGGCTGCGCTGCTCGGTCACGTGGCCGCGGGAACGTTCGCCGACGTCGCCGACGCCGACGAGCGTGGTCCGCACGCTCGAGGAGGTGACCGAGCCGGACCCGAAGCGCGTCGCGGTCTACGACGAGACCTTTCAGGTCTACCGATCGCTGTACGGGACGTTGCGCGAGCGCATGCACGACCTCGTCGATCTCGCGGCCGATCGCTGAGGCGGCGGGATCTTCAGCGCCTCAGGCCGCTCTCCTCCGGGTTCCGCACGATGCCGAGCCAGCTCCGGTGCAGCCGGGCGTACACGCCGCCGGCCGCGACGAGCTCCGGGTGCGTCCCGCTCTCGACGATGCGGCCGGCGTCGAACACCAGGACCGAGTCCGCCGCCTCGGCCGTCGAGAGGCGGTGGGCGATCGTCACGGTCGTGCGACCGGCGGACAGTCGACGAAGCGCCTCGGAGATCCGTCGCTCGGTGCCCGGGTCGACCGCGCTCGTCGCCTCGTCGAGGATCAGCACGCGGGGCGTGCCGATGTGCGCTCGGGCGAGCGAGACGAGCTGGCGTTCGCCGACCGAGAGCGACTCCCCCCGCTGTCCCACCCGCGTGTCGAGGCGCTCGGGGAGGGCATCCAGCCACGACGCGAGACCGAGGTCCTCGAACGCCGTCTCGACGTCCTCGTCGGTCGCGCCCGCGTGGCCCATCCGGACGTTCTCGCGCACGGTGCCCTCGAACAGGAACCCGTCCTGCGGCACCATCCTGATCGCCTCCCTGCGCGAGGCCGGCGCGACGCTCGTCAGCTCGATGCCTCCCATCCGGACCTGGCCCTCGACCGGATCGGCCAGGCGGGTGAGGAGTTTGGCGAACGTGGTCTTGCCGCTCCCGGTCTCCCCGACGACCGCGACGTGCGCGCCTTCGTCGATGCGGGCGGTCACGTCTCGGAGCACCGGCCGGCCGTTGCCGTACGCATAGCTCACGCCCTCGACCCGGATGGTCGGCACGCCCGTCCGGCAGCTCGAGGCCGGGTGCGGGCTCGGCGATCTCGATCGGCAGATCGAGGACCGCGAGGATCTTGCGCCAGCCCGCGATCGCGGTCTGGGTCTGCGAATAGATCTCGGGCAGGTCGGTGAACGGGTGCAGGAACAGGTCCGCGAGGAACAGGAAGGCCGCGACCTGGCCGAACGTGAGTCCCCACTCCGGGCCGAACGTCGCGCCCACCAGCACCACGACCGAGAGCGACAAGCCCCAGAACAGCGCGGCCAGCGGGAACAATGTCGCCGTACGGAAGTGCGCGACGACCTGAGCCCGGTAGCGCCGATCGATCGAGCGCTTCACCCGCGTGTCGGTGTGATCCTCGAGCCCGTAGGCGCGTACCACTCCGGCCCCCATCACGCTCTCGGAGACCTCGGAGAGCATCTGTCCGACACTGGTGCGCACGAGGTCGAAGGCGGAGGAGAGTGCGGCCTGCATCCTCAGGACGATCGCGAGCAGCGGAACGACGAGCAGGACGACCGGGATGGTGAGCTGCCACGAGTACGCGAGCATCAACGCGAGCGCTCCGAAGATCTGAGCGATCGCGACGATCCAGTGGATCGCTCCCGACTCGGTGAACTTCGAGAGGATGTCGACGTCCGCCGTCACACGGGCGACGAAGACGCCGCGGCGCTCGCGCGACTGCTCGGCGAGCGACAGGGCGTGGATGTGCGCGAACGTCCGCACCCGAAGCGTCATCAGCGCCTGCTCGGAGGCGCCCACCATCCGGCGTGCGGCGGCGCGCCCGGCCATGTACCCGCCGGTGACCAGCACGAACGCAGCCGCGCAGAGGGAGAAGACGAACCCGGCCCGGAAGCCTCCGGTGAAGCCGTGGTCGAAGATCTGCTGGATCAGGATCGGGACGATCAGTCCCGCGCCCGTCTCGGCGAGGGAGACGACGACCGTGAGCGCGAGCCCGCGTCTGAGCTCCGGGCTCTCTCGGAGTCCTCGCGCAAGCACGGCTCGCGCCGAACGCAGGTGCTCGGGGATCGGCAGGTCCTCGGCGCGGTCCGGAGCGGTCTGCGATCATCGCGCTCGTGCGGCGTCGCGCTCGTACGCGCGGATCATCGCCGCGTATCCGGGTTCGGCGCTCGAGCACCTCCTGATGGGTCCCGGTCGCCCGGATGCGGCCGTCCTCCAGATACAGGACACGATCCGCGAGCCTGATCGTCGCGAGCCGGTACGCGACGACGATCAGCGTCGTCCGGACCTCCTCCCGCAGCGCCGCAAGGATGCTCGCCTCGATCGACGGGTCGACCGCGCTCGTCGCGTCGTCCAGGATCAGGACCCGCGGGCGGCGAAGGAGCGCGCGAGCGAGCGCGATCCGCTGCCGCTCACCGCCCGACAGCGTGTGCCCACGCTCGCCGACGATCGTCTCGTACCCGCGGGGGAGCTCGCGGATGAACCCGTCAGCGTGGGTCACCGTCGCCACGCGCTCCACCTCCTCCGGCGTCGCGCCCGCATCGAGCGTGATGTTGTCGCGGATCGACGTAGCGAACAGGAAGCTCTCCTGGAACACGATCGAGACGGCGCTACGAAGGGCCATGGGTTCCACCTCGCGCAGGTCCACCCCGCCGATCCGGACGACACCGGCGCTCGGGTCGTCCAACCGCACCAGCAACTGGGACAGGGTGGACTTGCCCACCCCCGTCGGGCCGACGAGCGCGACCGACTCGTTGGGGCGGATCTCCAGCGATACGTCGTCGAGGACCGGGGACCCGTCGAACGCGTAGCTCACGCGCTCCGCCGCCACTCCGAGCGGACCGTCCGGGAGCGGGAGCGGGTGGTCCGGCGGCCTGACACGCACCGGCTGCTCGAGGACGCGCTCGATCCGCCCGTAGCCGGTGACCGCGCGAGGAAGCTCGGAGAGGATCCATCCGACGAACCGCATCGGCCACGCGAGCAGGCCGAACAGCGTGACGACCTGCACGAGCGTGCCGAGCGTGATCGACCCGGTCGAGACGCGCCACGATCCGACGGCGAGCATCAGGATGACGATGAGCGAGGGAAGGGCTGTGAGCGCCGGCTCGAAGGATGCTCGCAGGTGCCCGGCCGCCACGCGCGCGAGGCGCAGGTGCTCGGCGCGGCCACGGAGGCGATCGATCTCGGCAGCCTCGCGACCGAGCGTCTTGACGATCAGCGCGCCGTCCACGGATTCGTGCGCGATCGACGAGAGCCTCGTGACGTCGTCGAGGGTACGTTCGGCAAGCGGCTGCATCCGACGCGCGAACGAACGGTTGAGCAGGACGAGCGCGGGAACGGCCACGAGTCCGATCGCCGCGAGGAACGGGTCCGCCGCGACCAGCGATCCGATCGCGAAGACCGTGAGAAGGCTGGCCGCCACCGCGAACGGGACCGGGTAGTAGACGTCGACGGCCGCCTCCACGTCCGCCTCCATGTGGGCCAGGAGCTCGCCGGCCGGCGTCGCGCGATGGAACGACAGGGACAGGTCCCGGTAGCGGTCGGAGACCCGGCGCCGTAGCGACGCGGCGACCGCCGCGCCCGCCACGCCGCTCTGGTACCGACGGACCATGATCGAGCCGGCGCGCAGGCCGGCGAGCAGCATGATCGCGAGGACACCGAGCCAGACGGTCCCGGCGTCCACGCCGCCCTCGAACGCCGGCCGGAGGACCCGGTCGGTGACACGGCCGAGCGCCACGCTGACCGCGACCGAGGCGCCGGCGAACACGAACGCCGCCCCGACCGCGATCAGGAACGGCCTGGGATGCATGCGGACGTACGCGGCGACCAGCCTGGCCCCGCGAGCGAACAGGTGCTGGTCGTCACGATGCATCCCGATCCCATCGGAGAGGCTCAGGTCGCATCCTCCCGGAGCACGATCATTGCGTAGAGGTCCAGCTCCCCGAGATCCACGACGAGATCGCCGTCCTCCATCCGGCAGGGGACGGAGTCCTCGCCGCCGGTGCGGAGGCGTGCGGCGCTCGCGCCTGCGCCCCGGCCCCACGGGACCCGGATCCGGACGTCGTGGGCGGTGGTCACACGGTCGGTCTCTACGTCATAGTCGTAGTTCAGCAGGTGGAGCACGTGCCCGTCGCCCAGCACGTACCGAACCACGTTGACGGACGGGTGCGAGGCACGGATCCGAGGCGATCCGAGAGCGTCGACGAGCTCGACGATGCGCGCTCGGTCCGCATCCCGATAGTCCCGCCAGAAGTCGAACAGCAGGCGACCGTCCTCGTGGCGGGCCTCGGCGTGTTCGAGCGGGCTCGACGAGAAGGCCATCAGTTGGCCGCCCGCGCCGACGTACCGCTCGAGCGTTCCCGTTGCCGTGGTTCCCAAGCCACGAGCCTCGGGGACCAGGATCGCCCGGTACCCCCGTAACGTCGCGAGGTCGAGCTCATCCGGGTTGAACTCGCCGTCGCCGCCGTAGAGGACGTCGAACTGATGACTCGACTCAGCGAGCGCTTGCGCGAGCGCCAGGTACTTCCGATGCGACTCGGGGTTGGCGATCATCGGACCCTCGAGGTACAGGACCGCGAGGTCGTTCATCGAGGTCGCGTCCTCGTAGACCGCGCGGTGTTCGTCGATGAAGCGGATCCGGTCCTTCAGCGCCTCGGGTGCGGTCGCACGCCGCCGGGTGTCCGGGTCGACGCCCGGCCACCAGTAGTAGCCCCAGCGGCCGCCGTTCGCGTAGGCCTCCAGGAACATGAGCTCGTAGTACCGACGGCGGTCGTGGTCCGCGAGCTGGCGGGGGACGTTGATGCTCGGGCAGATCCAGGTGGGCGCACCCTTGAAGGAGTTGGCCAGCCGATACCAGGCGGAGAACTTCCCGCGCGGTAGCATCTCGTGCCGTCCGCCGATCTCGACCCGGTAGTCGTTCTCCATCAGCACGAACTCGAGGTGCGGGCCGAACACGCCACTCCAGAGCGCCCCGTAGACGGCGACGTTGTTGCCGACGTAGGCGACGTTCGCGCTGATCGCGAACCCCGGGTTCGTAGCGTCGGCATGCGCGCGGAGCTCCTGGATGAACCGGACCATCACGCGGAAGGCCTCGCGCTCGTGGAGCCGGCGGTAGCGCTCGTAGAGCTCATCGTCGCTTCGGAGCGCGTCTCGGAGCGCGCCGTCCTCGGCCGTCGCGAGCTCGTCCTCTCCGTCCGCGCGCATGCACTCGCGGAACCGGTCCAAACAGCGCCTGCAGAACCCCGAACCGCGCGGTCCGCGGTTCATGAGCCCCACGCTGGTCATGATCTCGTCGAGGTTCACGACGTCCATCCCGGCGTCGACGCCGCCCTTGCAGCGGTCGAGGAGGTAGGTCCGGAAGATGTCGCTGTAGATGCAGACCGAATAGACGGGCTTGGACTCCCAGTAGTACCAGTCGCACTCCGCGCGTTCGCCGTCGATGTCCCGGCACACCTCGTCGAGCAGATGCGCCGTCGAGGGGTCCTCGTAGTCCCTCGGGACGAGCGCGATCATCGGCACCGAGAAGAGCGCCCGCCGGCCGGCGCCGTGAACCTCGGCGACCATCTCCGGTGAGCTCCGTTCTGGAGCCGCCCACATCCCGTTGACGGTCGTCCCGAACTCGTCGGCCATCTCGGGCGGCATCGGGACGGCGGAGACGAACTGGACCTGCCGGTACCACTCCATCGGCCTCTTCCTTCCCCACCCGCCGGCTCGAGCGGGCATGATATCGTTCCCACAATCCGCCGCGGTCGGACCTCTACGCGTTGGCGGAGTTCCTTCGGTCAGGGGGTCACATGCGGTCGATCGCCGCGTGGCGAGGTCTGGCTCAGCCGGCGCCGCTGCCGGAGCGGTTCAGCGGACCGGTGTTCATCCACGAGTTGAACGCCACGGACGACCCCACGGAGCTGGAGATCCTGGCGGTGTTCTTCGAGCCGGGCGCGCGGACCGTCCCGCACACGCACCGGACGGCGCAGCTCCTCTACTTCCTCGACGGGGAGGGGATCGTCGGCACCGCGGACGAACGCCTGCTGTACGGACCGGGCGGGATGGCGCACATCCCCGCCGACGAGTGGCACTGGCACGGGGCCACGCCGGCGCGCGGGACGAGCCACCTCTCGATCCGCCCGGGCGGTCCGTCGTCGTGGCCCCCGGACGTCGAGATGGACGACTGGGAGTCGTACACGGCCGGCGCCCGACCCGGTTGAGGGACCGACGATCCGTCTCGATCGTCCGGCGTCCCGATGACGCCCCGGCGGACGGGCCGGCGGCTCGCCGAGCGGTCGGCGTGCTCCGCGGGACGCTGGAGGCGCACGGCGTCGAGGTCCTCGTCCGCGCGGAGACCGCGAACGATGCGGCCGGCCCGATGCTCCTCGTGGCCGACTCAACGAGCGCGCACGCTGCAACCATCCTGTCGCGCGCCGGGGTCAGGGTGCCGAACGAGCCGGAGGCACTCGGCCTCGTGCCGGGCGGCTCGAGCGACGCACCGATCGTCCTCGTCAGCGGTTCGGATGAGCGCGGGATCGTCTACGCCGTGCTCGAGCTCGCCGACCGCGTCGCGCACGCGGAGGATCCGCTCGACGCGATCCGGCTCGAGGCGCCGATGGTCGCGCGGCCGGCCAACGCCGTTCGGAGCGTCGCGCGTCTGTTCACGAGCGAGGACGACGACAAGCCCTGGTTCCACGACGAGGGCTTCTGGGACCGCTACCTGTCGATGCTGACGGCTCAGCGCTTCAACCGTTTCAACCTGATGGTGGGCCTCGGCTACAACTTCCCGTGGCACGTCACGGATCCCTATCTCTACTTCGCCTACCCGTTCCTCGTCGACGTGCCGGGGTTCGGCGTGCGGGTCCCGCAGCTGCCGGTCGAGGAGCGTGAGCGCAATCTGGCGATGCTGCGGTTCGTCTCGGACGAGACGGTCGCGCGAGGGTTGGACTTCCAGCTCGGGCTCTGGACGCACGCGTTCGAGTGGTACGACAGCCCGGACGCTCGGTACACGATCGAAGGGCTCACGCCGGAACGGCACGCCGCCTATTGCCGCGACGCCCTCGGAGCGATGCTGGACGCGTGTCCGGCGATCGGCGGGTTGACGCTCCGCACGCACGGCGAGAGCGGGATCCCGGAGCGGAGCTGGGACTTCTGGCGGATCGTGCTCGACGGTGTCGCGCGAGCCGGGCGCCGGGTGGGGATCGACCTCCACGCGAAAGGACTCGACCGCCGAACGCTGGACATCGCGCTCGCGACCGGGCAGCCGGTGACCGTCTCGCCGAAGTACGCCGCCGAGCACATGGGCCTTCCGTACCACCAGGCCGCCATGCGCGAGCAGGACCGTCCGCCGACGCCCGAGCGGCGATCGCACGGGGACGAAGGATCGGTTCATGGCCGTCAGCGAGGGGAGCCGGCCGTTCACCCGGTACAGCTACGGGGACTTCCTGCGGGAGGACCGTCCGTACGACGTCGTCTTCCGCATCTGGCCGGGGACGCAGCGGCTGCTCCTGTGGGGCGATCCGTCGATGGCCGCCGGGTTCGGCCGGCATGCGAACCTCGCCGGCAGCCAGGGCCTCGAGTGGTGCGAGCCTCTGTCGCTCAAGGGCCGCGAGGGAACGGGACTGCCCGGATCCCGCGACGGCTACGCGGATCCCTCGCTCTCGCCGAGCGACGACTGGGAGACGTTCGAGTACACGTACCGGCTGTTCGGGCGGCTCTCCTACGACCCGGACGCGGCATCCCGAGCAGTGGCGCCGGGCGATGCGCTCGGGTTTCGGGCCCGCCGCGCCGAGCGCCGAGGCGGCGCTCGCGAGCGCGAGCCGGATCCTGCCGCTGGTCACCGACCGCGCACCACCCGTCGGCGTCGAACAACTACTACTGGCCGGAGATCTACACGGACATGCCGATCGTCCGGACGGACGGGTCGCCGGACCCTCACTACTACGACACACCGGAGCCCAAGCGGTTCGGCACGGTCACGCCGCTCGACCCGGAGATCTTCTCGACGGTCGAGGAGTTCGTGCGCGAGGCCGTCGCTGGTGAACCCAGCGGTCGGTACTCGCCGCTCGACGTCGCGGCCTGGCTCGAGGAGCTGTCTTCCGACGCGGCGCATCACCTGTCGCGGTTGGAAGAGGGGCTTCGAGCGGCAACGCCGCAGGCCCGGCGTCTCGCCGTCGACGTCTCGATCCAGGAGGCGCTCGGACGGTTCTTCGCCGGCAAGCTCCGAGCCGCCGTGCTGTACGAGCTCTGGCTGAGCACCGGGGATCCGAGCCCGCTCCCGGCGGCGTTGGAGACCTACCTGGGCGCTCGGGCGGCGTGGGCCGACGCCGCCGAACGCGCCTTCGGGGTGTACGTGGACGACCTCACGTTCGGTCCTCAGCCGTGGCTGCGGGGGACCTGGGCCGACCGGCTGCCGGCCATCGATCGCGATCTGGAGGACCTGGAAGTCGTCGCGCGCTCGAGTGGTACTGGCGATGCGGTCCCCGCGTCCGACGTCCTCCGAGCGCTCGCCGACATGGAGGCGAGGTCAGGTTCCCGCGGACGTGATCGTCTCCCACGTACCGCCGGCCTCGTTCCGCCGCGGCGAGCCGATCACGTTGACTCTCGAACTCGGCGAGACGCCCGACGCAGTCACGAGGGTGCGACTCCGATACCGCCACCTGGACCAATCGAAGCGCTACACGGAGGTCGAGATGACCCGTGACCACGACCGATCCGTGGCGACCGTCCCTGGAGTCGAGTCGGACTCCCCCTATCCCTTGCAGTACCTCTTCGTCCTGCATGGCGCCGGGGGGCGCGCGTGGCTGCATCCGGGGCTGGACGCCAACCTGTCGAACCAGCCCTACTACGTGATCCGCGATGAGCGAGCACAGGAGGGGACATGGACATCTGTCTGATGATCGAAGGGCAGGAAGGCGTGACGTGGGACCAGTGGGTGGACCTGGCACGTGCCTGCGAGACGAACGACTTCGAGGGCCTCTTCCGCTCCGACCACTACCTCTCGTTCGACCACCCGCACGAGCGAGGAGCACTCGACGCGTGGACCACGCTGTCCGCGCTCGGCGCCGTCACCGAGCGGATCCGCCTGGGTTCGCTGGTCTCGCCGGTGGGGTTCCGGCACCCCTCGCTCCTCGCGAAGTCGGTCGTGACGGCGGACCATGCGTCGGGCGGCCGGATCGAGCTCGGGATGGGCGCGGGCTGGTTCGAACGCGAGCACCGCGCCTTCGGCTTCGCGTTCCCGGCGGACGCCGAGCGGATGGACGTCTTGGCCGAGCAGATCGAGATCGTCCACCGGCTGTGGGACCGCGACGAAGACGAGGTGACGTTCGAGGGGACGCACTACCGGCTCGAGGCGTGCCAGGCGCTGCCCAAGCCGATGCAGGATCCGCACCCGCCGCTGATCATGGGCGGCGGCGCCGGGCCTCGATCGGCCGAGTTGGCGGCTCGCTGGGCCGACGAGTACGACGTCGTCTTCGTCGATCCGCCGGCCGCCCGTGAACTTCGAGGGCGCGTCGCGGCCGCCTGCGAGGCGATCGAACGCGATCCCGCCGAGGTGCGCTTCTCGGTGATGTCCCGGTTGTTGGTCGGTTCGGACCAGCGGGATCTCGAGCAACGGGCGGCCGCATTGATGGACCGGCTCGGCGAAGACGGTGACGGGGAGGCATTCATCGACGGGATGCGACCGTGGATGACCGTCGGGACGGTGGATCAGGTGGTGGAGCGGCTCGCGGCGTTCGCGGAGGCGGGGGCGCAGCGCATCCTGCTCCAGCACCTCGTGCACGACGACCTGGAGACGGTGGAGCTGATCGGGCGCGAGGTCATCCCCGCGACGGCCGATCTCTGAACGCTCGCGCCGGTTACGGGTTCGGCAGGAGCGGCTCGAGCCAGTCGGGGACGACCCTCCCCGGAACCCGCACGAACGGCGGTTCGAACTCGGAGACGTTCGAGAGTTCCGCCTGGATGCGGTCCGGAGACAATGAGGCCCGACTCCGCTCCGCCTCGACGAACATCGGGAGGAGGCGCACGTCTCCCGGCGTGCAGATGCCCGTGACCTCGGCGCGGGTCAGCGCGAAGGCGAGGGCCGCGTCGATCTGCGCCTGGACGTCGAGCGGCTCGTACCAGGTGCTGTAGCGAGGGATCTCGCCCGCCCTCCACAGGTTCCGGCTGCCCACCTTGATGAGCATGAGCCCGACGTCGCGAGCGCTCGTCTCCTCGGCGAGGGCATCGAAGTCGCGGAGGTAGGCCGCCTCGCGAGCCAGCCGATGGTTGTACGGCGTGAGCACCGTGTCGAAGGGGAAACGTCGCAGCGCCTCGAGGTGGGTCGCGGGCGCCTCCATGCCGTGCCCGGTGATCCCGATCGCGCCGACCAGCCCTTGCTCCTTCGCGCGGAGGACGCCCTCGGTCGCGCCTCCTTCGCCCGTCGCACGGTCGAGATCACCGAGATCGCCGATCGCGTGGAGCTGGATCAGGTCGACCGAATCGACACGGAGCCGCTCGAGCGAGCGGACGACACTGTCGTAGGCGGCGACGGCATCGCGGTCGCCGGTCTTGGTCGCGAGGAAGATCCGATCGCGGATCCGCGACGTCCACCGGCCGAGGTGGAGCTCGGAGTCGCCGTACCCGGCCGCCGTGTCGAAGTGGTTGATCCCCGCCTCGAGGGCGAGCTCGATCGAGCGGTCCGCCTCCTCCTCCGAGATCTCGGAGAGTGCAGCGCCGCCGTAGATCAGCACCGAGCTCAGGTGATCGAGCCGTCCGAGCTTCCTCGTTTCCATCAGCGCCTCCCTCTGCGCTCCGCTGGGTGGGCCCCGTCCGCGGCGCCTCGCGCCGCCTCGGGGATGGGGCGGCCGAACGCGCGAACGACGTTCTCCCGAGTCAAGCTCTCACGCAGCTCGCGTCCGAGGCGTTCCTCGATCTTCGGGAGGAACGTCCGGTGCAGGTAACCGATGTCGCGCTCGTACGCGAGCTCGACCGGGTGAACGACGAGTGAGCTGTCGCTCGACAAGACCATCCGGTCGGCGGAGCCCGCCGACGCCAGGCCTTCGATCCGGCCGAGCATGTCCTCGTCGTCGCTCGTCCCGATCGCGTCGAGCGACACCGTCACGCCTGCGGTTGCCAGCTCGAGGTTCTCGGCGAGCGTGGACTCCTGTGCGTGGGCCCAGACGAGCCGCGCGGGGTCGAAGCCCTCGTGCTCGAGCGTTCGCAGCACGGTGGCGAGCACGCGTGCCTGTGGGCTGTGCAGGACGATCGAGGCGCCGGCGGCGACCGCGGCCATCGCCCCGGCTCGGTGGACGACGGTCTCGTCCTCGGTCGGTCCGCTCTCGGTCGTCGCGAGCTTGATGAAGCCGGCCCGGATCCCGCTGTCGCCGATCCCCTCGGTGAGCTCCCGGACGAAGAGATCGGCAAGCTCATCGGCTGAAGCGTCGCGCAGCTCCGGCGGCCGCAGCGACTTGTAGATCCCCGTCGCGGCGACGATCCGGATCCCGGTCGAAGAGGACACATCGCGGAGAAATGAAACGTTGCGCCCGATCCCGATGCAGGTGCAGTCGATCAGGAGGTCGACTCCGGCGAGGCGCACCTCGTCGAGTCGCTCGACGCACGTGACGCGGACCGCCTCCCGATCGACCTGGGCGTAGCCCGGATCGTCGGGGCCGAGGAAATCGACGAACAGATGCTCGTGCGCGAGCGCGTTCCTGAAACCGCCGGGTCCGATCGGGCCGGTCACGGTCTCGATCACGCTGTCGGCGGTCATGGCGCGGGTCGATGCTATCGTTCGGGCGATCGCGGGTCGAAGCAGTTCGGAACCATCGCGGAGGTGGACTTTTGGCGGATGTCGGCGTGTTCCGAATCCTGTTGCCCGACGGGTCGCGCCGCTTCGCGGTCGGGCCGCCGACGGAAGGTCCCGCGCGGATGCTGCCCGACGACGTTTCCCTCGACCGGGTGCTCGGAGAGCGGATCGGGCTCGAGGAGGTCGTCGCATCACCGACACAGGAAGCGGTTCCTTCCGACGCACACATCGTCGCGCCCGTGGAATCGCAGGAGGTCTGGGGAGCGGGCGTGACGTACCTGCGCTCTCGGGAGGCCCGGGTCGAAGAGGCCGACAACCCCACGCCGTACGAGCTGCTCTACGAGGCCGAGCGCCCCGAGGTGTACTTCAAGTCACCGGGATGGCGCGCCGTCGGTTCCGGCGAGGGGATCGGGGTCCGCCGAGACTCGACCTGGGACGTTCCCGAGCCCGAGCTCACGCTCGTGCTGGACGCCGGGATGCGGATCGCCGGCTACACGATCGGCAACGACGTGTGCTCGAGGAGCATCGAGGGCGAGAACACGCTGTACCTCCCGCAGGCCAAGACCTACGAGCGATCCTGCGCGATCGGGCCCTGCATCGTTCCGGCCGACGCGATCGCCGAGCCGTTCCAGATCGGTATGGAGATCGCGCGCGACGGCGCGTCGGTGTTCGAGGGCGCGACCTCCACCGCCGAGATGCGGCGTTCGTTCGAGGAGCTCGCGAGGTATCTCGGTCGAGCGCTCGCGTTCCCGGTCGGGGCGTTCCTGCTCACCGGGACGGGCATCGTTCCCGAGGCGACTTTCACGTTGCAGGCCGGCGACGTCGTGCGGATCTCGGTCGATGGCCTCGGCACGCTCGAGAACCACGTCGTCGACGTCGGCTGAACCTCTACACCCCGGTCTCGATCGGTTCGCTCGGCAGCTCACCCGCTAGGATCGGCGGAAGGAGCTCACCGAGCCTCCTCGGGGCGATCAGGTCTGTGGATGCTCGGATCTCGTCCAGGCCCATCCATCGGACTCCGACGTGGTAGCGAAGTTCTTCCGCCCCCATGTCACCGTGTACGACATCGCGAAACTCGGACATCCTGCCGACCATGAACCATTCTCGGTACCGGATAGCTCGGCCGTCCCACGTGAATTCGTGTTCACGTGTCCAAACCGGTCCCCGCAACAGGGCGACCTCGATGCCTGTTTCCTCGAGGAGCTCTCGGCGACCGGTCTCCTCGAGGGTCTCGCCGGGCTCGATGCCTCCACCGGGCATGACCCACACCACGCGCCCGTCGTCGGGATCGCGGGCCCCGAACAGCAGGACCCGGTCGTCGGGGTCGATCAGGATGACCCGCACGGCGGTTCGTTCTTCTACGTGCACGATCAGATCGTGTCACGATCGCTTCGGAGGGCTCGACGGTCTCGCTCAATCCTGGCTGTCGGCTCGCCGTCAGTCGCCACAACAGGTGGAATCGCTTGTGGATCAACGGTCGTCGGGTTGGTTCCTTGTGCACCGAGGTCGTCTACATGTTCGGCGGGTCGCCGCCGTGCCGGAAGTAGAACCGCCCTTCTCGATCGTCCTTCGATGGCGGCCCGATGCGCTTCTCGATGCGCCGAGCCCAGAGCGCGATCGCTGCGACCACGGCGATCAGGATGATGGCCGAGAACACACATATCCCATGCCGCTCTCCGAGTGTGAGGGATCAATTCGAGGATACCCGGCCGAGAGGGGCATGATATCGTTCCCACATCCTGGAGGCTGGCTCGGTCGGAAGCCGATCTCCGGTGGGGGTCGAGCATGAAAGGGCTCGGGTGAAGACACACGCGGTGGTGTTCCCGGAACCGAAGCGGGTGGAGGTTCGGGAGATGGAGGTCCCGGTCCCGGGCCCGGACCAGGTGGGCATCAGGACCGCGTTCTCCGGGATCAGCCAGGGGACCGAGCGGTGGGCGCTCACGGGCCGGTACGGTCACTACGACGTCGACTACTCCGCGTATTACCCGTGCTCGCCGGGCTACCAAGCGGCCGGCGTCGTCGAGGCCGTGGGCGCGGAGGTCGCCGACGTGAAGGTCGGTGACCACGTGTTCACGATGGGCACACAGTTCGTCGATCTCGAACACAAGTACCCGGGTCCGTGTCAGGCCTCCCATTCCGGTTTCCTCGTGGCGAACGCGTCCGAGGTCTGGCGGGTGAAGCCCGACGTCGACCTCGCCGACGCGTCGCTCTTCCACATGGCCGGGGTGTCGCGGCACGGCGTTCGGCTCACGAAAGTGCAACCCGGCGAGCTCGTCGTTGTGATCGGCCTCGGCATGATCGGTCAGATGTCCGCTCAGGCCGCGCGGCGCGTGGGAGCGAGGGTGATCGCCACGGACCTGCTCCAGCTCCGGCTCGAGGCCGCGGGCCACCATTCGGCCGACCGCGTCGTGGACCCGGGCTCCGAGAGCCTGGAGGACGTCGTCCGGGAGGAGTCGCGCGACGGCGCGGACGTCGTCATCGACACCACCGGCGACAGTCGCATGTTCGATCGCTGCCTCGACCTCATCCACAAGGAGGGGCGCATCGCGATGCAGGGCTACTACCCGGATCCGATCTCGATCGACTTCCATCCGACGCACCTCCAGCGTCCGACGGTGACGTTCCCGTGCGGCTGGGACGACGAGTTCAACGACGAGCTCGCCGAGGATATGGCGGCCGGACGGATCGCGATCGGGCCGCTCATCACGCACCGGTTTCCGTTCCGGGACGCCCCGGAGGCGTACGAGTTAGTGGTCGAGCACCCCGAGCGCTCGCTCGCGATGGTGTTCGATTGGGCCGGGGCGTAGTGCCGGCGGTTCGCAGAGGGGAGGACTAGATCGATGGAGCGCGGCGTCTACTTCGACGCATGGTTCCCCCGTCAGCACTGCTACCACCCGAGCCTGCCCCCGCGGCGGCTCAAGATGATCGAGGACCTCGAGGCCTATCACGCGACCTCGCTCGTCTGGGCGGCGCTCGGCGGGGGCTCGATCTCGCTGCCGTACCTCGAGCGAGGAGGCGTGGGGCGAGGTCGACGAGCGGTTCCGCTTCTACGGCTTCGTGAACGACGCCGAGTTCATCCAGCGATGCCAGGAGCGCGGCATCAAGGTGTTCGGCTGCGTCTTCGAGGTCCAGGGGTGGGAGTTCCCCGTCGAGCTGAACGACGACGAGACCGAGGTCCTGTCGATGAACGAGCTCCGCGGCGTCGGCAAACGTGGGTGGCTCGGGTTGCGGGAGTTCACGCAGAACACCTATCCGAAGATCTGGAAAGCCCTCGAGGACTACTTCCCGGACGGTCTCGTCAACAGCGACGGCGAGAAGGTCACCGACATCCTCGAGGAGTGCACGTCGCGCGACATCTACGGCGAGGCGTGCCACTCGACGTGGGTCGAGGTGCCGGGCAACGAGCACTACGCGTACCTGATGGACCGGAACAACCCGGTCTGGCGCGAGTACCTGAAGGCGATCATCCGCATCCAGATCGATGCCGGGGTCGCGGGGGTCCACCTCGACGAGGCCGACCTGCCGATCTTCGCGACCGGCTACGGCGGGTGCTTCTGCAAGGACTGCATGAAGCTGTTCCGGGCGTGGCTCCAGGAGCTGCCGCCCGAGGAGCTGCCCGAGCCGCTGAAGGACACGGACCTCGAGACGTTCCACTACGGCTCCTGGCTGCTCGAGCGCGGATACGACTTCAAGTCGGACCGGGAGACGACGCCCCTGTACTGGGACTACATCCGGTTCCAGCGTGAGACGATCGTCGGGTACTTCGCCGAGCTCGCCGACTACATCAAGGAGTACGGACGGTCGAAGGGTCGCGACGTCCTGGTGTGCGGCAACTACTACTACCTCTCGCCGCACTACTATCCGTTCGAGCCGAAGGCGGACATCCTCGTCACGGAGATGAACGCGACGAGCTACCGCCAGCCCGCCTGGTGCCGGTACGCGGCCGGCTTCGCACGCGGGAAGCCGGTGATCGTGGTCGAGAACCCGTACGGCGGCGTCGGCCCCGAGCTGCTCCCGAAGCTCCAGAACGGCAAGGGGTACGACCTGTACCGGATGATGCAGTACGAGGCGTCGGCGCTCGGCATCAACATGAGCGTGCCGTACGGGGCGTGGATGGGGAGCGTCATCGAGGACTCGTTCTGGGCGCCGCACGACGTCACCGTCGAGATCCAGGACTTCATCACCGAGCACGAGCGCCTCTACACGACCGATACGTTCTCCGAGGTCGTGGTGCTCTTCAGCATCCAGAGCGCCTACGACTGGGAGGAGCAGAAGGGCTGGAAGGTGACGTACCCGTTCTGGTCCGCCGTCGAGGGTCTCGTCGAACAGCATCAGCCGTTCGACGTCGTGGTCCTTCCCGAGGGCGTCTTGCGCGAGGACTGGATCACGGCGGAGGACCTCACCCGGTACCGAACGGTGGTCCTGCCGGAGTGCACCGTCCTCACGCCGGCGCAGGCGGCCGCGGTCGCCGGCTACCTCGAGCACGGAGGCCGGGTGATCGCGACGGGGGAGCTCGGGCTGAACCTCGACCCGTCGGAACGCGACTCGCTCCTCGGCCACGCGCATCTGACGCAGGCCGACGAGGTCCGAGCGGCGGACTTCGCGGGCGGGCCGCAGGTCTTCGTCCAGCCCGCGATCGACCTCGCCGTCAACGTCCATCGCGTGAGCGACAAGGAAGCCGCGATCCACGTGATCCGTTACGACTACGACGAGGAGCGTGACGAGGTGCCGGTGCTCGAAACGATGACCCTCGACGTGCGGCTCTCGCGCCCGTTCCGCACGGTGAAGACGTTCAGCCCGGCGGGAGACGTGCCCGGGCGGCTCACGTTCAGCCGCGAGCGGCGCGAGATGCACCGCATCGAGCTCGAGAGCGTTCCGCTGTACACGGTGATCCTGCTCCAGTGAGCGACCGTCGCGAACCCGGATGATCTCCCTCCACGAGGGGCGTCCCCGGGCGAGCCTGGACGGGGTCTGGAGGTTCCGGCTCGAGGAGGACGACCCGGGGGAGTCGCTCGGGTACCCCGACCGTGGCCTCGATGACTCGTCGTGGCCGGAGATGGAGCTCCCCACGAACTGGTACCTCACGGACCTCGGCGACTTCTTCGGCACGATCTGGTTCCGAAGGACGTTCGCGGTGCCGGATGAGCTCCGTGGGCGGCGGCTGTTCCTGCGGTTCGCGGCCGTGGACTACTTCGCGGACGTCTGGTTGAACGGCGAGTACCTCGGCTCGCACGAGGGCATGTTCGATCCGTTCGAGTTCGACGTCACCGACCGGCTCGACCACGACGGGGAAAACGTCGTGGTCGTCAAGGACGGCGCGCCGAGGGACGACACCGAGTACGTCCAGGTCGACTTCTCCGACAACCCGCTGTCCCCGCCGTACCGAACACATCAGGCGAAGGCGATCGGCCAGATCAAGGGCCACATGATCGACGCCATGCACCGGCCCGGCTCGATGACGTCGTTCCGTTCGGACGGCAACTCCGGCGGGATCTGGGACAGCGTGGAGCTCATCGCGCGGCCGGAGGTCTACGTCGACCACGTCAAGATCTTCACGAAGATCGGCGTCGCGAAGGATCGGACCGGCGACGGCCTCGACAAGCCCGACGGCAGCGGGCTGGTCAGCGTTGACGTGACCGTGCACAACACGACGGGCCAGGTCGTGGAGACCGACCTGCGGCTGGCCGTCGAACCCCACAACTTCGAGGGCGACGGGCGCCACGAGCGCAGCCGCCGGGTCGTCATCCAGCCCGGACGCTCGACGCACACGGTCGTGCTGACGGTCCCGGACGCGCGGCTGTGGTGGACGTGGGACCACGGCGATCCGAACCTCTACACGGCGACCGTCGCGGTTCACGAGGACTCGGTGCGGCAGCCCTTCGGCATCAAGGAGCTCGTGCGCGACGAGCAGAGCGGCCAGTGGTTCCTGAACGGCCGGCGGATCTTCCTGCGCGGCATGCGCTACATCTCGAGCCTGTGGATGAGCGAGGCGAACGAGGAGATGTGGGTCTCCGACCTGGCGAAGATGCTCGAGATGGAGATCAACTCCATCCGCATCGGCAGCCACGTCGAGAAGGACGGCTTCTACACGATGTGCGACGAGCTCGGCCTGCTCGTCTGGCAGGTATTCCCGCTGCACTACTGCGTGAGCGACGGCGACGACCTCATCGAGCGGGCGAGCGAGATGATCAAGGACATGGGTCTCATGCTCTGCAACCACGCCAGCATCGGTATGTGGTCGGTCTTCAAGGAGCCCGAGGTCTACCTGCTGCCCGACGTGCCGAACAACGTCCACCGCCTGTGCCCGATCCTGAAAGAGGCCCTCGGCACGGTCGACCCGGTCCGCTGGATCCATATCGGCGACTACCGGGAGGGTGTGCTGAACCTGATGATCGGCTATTGCTGGGACGGCGACACCGACCTGAACCAGGTCGAGCTCCCGCCGCAGATCGTGGAGTTCGGAGCCGGGTCGATCCCCGTCCAGGAGACGCTGGAGACGTTCATCCCGCCGGACAAGCTCTGGCCGCCCGACTGGGACACATGGGAGTACAACGGCTTCTTCTACAACCTGGCCTTCAACTTCGCGAAGGTGCAGATGAAGGACTCGCTCGAGGAGTTCATCGACGCGTACCAGGCGTACGAGGCACTCGTCGTGAAGGAGCAGATCGAGTACCTGCGCCAGCGGAAGTACCGCCCGGTCGCCTCGATGTACCACTACTACTGGAGCGACCCGTGCCCGATCATGGGGTCGGGGCTGCTCGACTACTACCGAAGGCCCTACGCCGGTGTACGAGGCGATGAAGGCCGTCTACACGCGCGTGCTGATCAGCCTCGAGCGCGACGCCGACCCGTACATCATCGGCCGCGAGAAGGTGTCCGAGCGGGGCGGATCGTTCCTGGCGAAGGTCTGGGTCACGAACGACCATCCCGACGCGATCCACGATGCGCAGGTCTCCTGGGAGGTCGTGTCAGACGAGACGGGTGAGGTCGTGAGCAAGAACGGCCTCACGGTGACCCTGTCCGCGGACTCCGCGCAGGAGGCGGACCACATCGACTGGCAGATCCCGGCGACCGCCCGACCAGGCGCGTATCGCGTCAAGATGCACGTGCTCGGGACCGACGGCCGCACCCTGTCGGCGAACCACACCGACATCACGGTGCGCTGATCGCGATCGCCGAGCAGACCTCCTTGGATCATCATCGTCACGGCAGGTAAATGGTGGACACGGTGACCTGGTCGAGCCGTGCGAAGGACTTGATGAAAGGCGTGGTGGTCCTCCTCGCCATCGCTGCCGCGTTCCTGCTATTGGTCGGGGTGCTCACGATCCTGCGTGAACGAGAGTGTGACCGACTGGACGCGGAGAGGGTCTCGCACCTGGAGCCCGGACATGACACGCCGGGGCCCGGGAGCATCTACGTCATCGGCGTCGGCCCGGGTCCTCCGCGGTCGGAGATCCTGGAGTATCTCGAGGCCGAGGCAGCGATGAGGACTGCCGGCTGTTAGAACGGGACCTCGAGAAGGACGATCTGCGATGCGACATCGATCACTCGGAAGATCCGGGCTGTCGGTCTCTGTGCTCGGCCTCGGGACGACGGGGTGGGGCGCGCATGCGGAGTTCGGCGAGGTCGATCTCGCCGGCGCGAAGCGCCAGGTCGGGATCGCGCTGGACGCGGGCGTCAACCTCTTCGACACCGCCGCGACCTACGGGGACGGACGCTGCGAGGAGATACTCGGGCAGGCGCTCGGTTCGCGGAGGGACGAGGCCGTCATCGCGACCAAGGTGTTCTTCGGGAACTCCGAGTCGTCCGGTGATTCCGGCCTCTCGCGCCGGCACATCATCCGCTCGTGCGAGGGGAGTCTCCGCCGGCTGAGCACCGACGTGATCGACATCCTCCAGATGCACGGATGGGACGGGATCGTGCCGCTCGAGGAGACGCTCGCCGCGCTGGCCGAGCTCATCACGTCGGGCAAGGTCCGAGCCGTCGGCGTCTCCAACTGGTCGGCGTGGCACCTGATGAAAGCGTTGGGGATCGCCGAGCGTGATGGTCTCGCGCGCTTTACCTGCCAGCAGATCTACTACTCACTGCAGGCCCGAGAGGCCGAATACGAACTGGTACCGCTCGCGCTCGATCAGGGCGTCGGGATCCTGGCGTGGAGTCCCCTGGGCGGCGCGTTGCTCACCGGGAAGTGGCGGCGAGGCGCTCCGCCGCCGGAAGGGACGAGGCGCTTGTTGGGATGGCCGGATCCCCCGATCTACGACGAAGAGAAGCTCTGGGCGACGATCGACGTCCTCCTCGAGATCGCCGACACCCGAGGATGCGGCGTTCCGCCGGTCGCCCTCGCGTACCTGCTCCACAAACCCGGCGTCGACTCGCTCATCATCGGAGCGCGAACGGACGCGCAACTCGCCGAGAACCTGCCGGCCGCCGATCTCTCGCTCGATGCCGACGAGCTCGGGCGTCTCGACGACGTGAGCGCGCCACCGCTGCTCTATCCGTACTGGTGGCAAGCCAAGTACGACGACCGTCTCGGCGAGGCGGATCTGGCGCTGCTCGGCAGATACCGCTCGATGTCCGTCGACGAAGGAGGCCTGCATCGACCGTTACCTGGGTTCGACGTCATCCCGGGGAGTACGACGGAACCAGGGCGACGCCACTAGGAGGAGGATGCGGACATGCGTTTGGAGCTGAACCTGGACTTCAAGGAGCGGTTCGCCCCGGACGCGTTCTTCTTCGGCGTCGCGTATGCCCCCTACTGCGAGGGAGGTCTCAACGAGCCGGACGGGTCGAAGAACACCGACTGGACGCGGAGATCACGTGCGCTCAGGGGACCGAAGAACGAGGGGATCCGCTTCTGGACGAACTACGCGGAGCATGTCGAGTTGGCGGCGTCCCTCGGACTGAACGCGTTCCGCATGGGCATCGAGTGGGCGCGCTGTCAGCCGTCCTCCTCCACGGAGCCGACGGATCCTCCGCCTTGGAGCGAGGCCGCGCTCGACCACTACGCCGACATGGTCGAGTCGATCATCGACCACGGGATGCAGCCGATCGTCACGCTGCACCACTTCACGCATCCCCTGTGGCTGGGGCTCGACATCTGGCTCGAGGATCGCGGTCCGGACATGCTCGTCGACGCCGAGATCCGGATCGTCGATGAGATCAACACACGCCTGATGGCGCGAGGCGACAAGAAGATGGCTCACTTCCTCGTCTACAACGAACCCAACCTGATCCCGCTCTTCTATCACTCCATGGGCTGGTACCCGGTCGAACGGAGCGGCCCGGAGTATCTGCTGCCCGCCTTCGACACGATGCTGTCGCACTACGTCAAGGCCTACGACGGCATCCACGACCTGTTCGAGGCTCGGGGATGGGGAACGCCGAACGTGGGATACACGATCGCGAGCCTCTGCCCCTACGAGTTCGACAAGCAGCTCGACGACCTCGTGCGCCTTCGGAGCTGGGGCGTTGCTCGGAAGGATGCCGCGGCCACGATCGCCGAGTGCCGGTCGGCCTGGCGAACCCGCGTGGACGACCTCGCCCGGTCGCAGCTGACGGACGAGCAGTACGAACGGTACGTCGAGATCGTCTACCTCTACCGCCGACTCGTTGCGGCCCGAGCTGTTCACGAAGACCCTGGACGCTCTGTACTCCTCGCCACGGGAGAAGAAGCTCGACTACCTCTCCCTGAACGTCTACGAGCCCTTCGGAGGCCCTCGCCGCGATCCGAACGACACCGACAGGCGGATCAAGTGGGAGCGCTACATGATGGACGGCGAGGTCTACCGCACGTTCATCCTGGCGAAGAACGACTTCAACACGGGTCTCCCCGTGTACATGGGCGAGAACTCATCGGCGAACCTCCAGCCGATCGGCGAGGTGGCCGAACGTCGCCCCGACGGCTGGACGCGCGAACGGTATCTGAACACCTACCTCATGGAGATGATCCGATGCATGAAGGAGGGCGTCCCGGTGCGGGGCTACCTCTACTGGACGCTCGTCGACGACGTGGCCCCGCCCAGGCTCGGGCTCTACAACTACGACTTCGTCGACCATCGGATCCTCGACACGGATGGCTTCGGGCAGCCCTCCGGCAAGATCTACGGGCACCTGATCGCCGCGCTGCGGAGCGGTGACAAGGCCACGATCTCCGACGCCTTCGTCAAGGAGTACTCGGCCGATCGAACGGTCCCACCGAGGGCCTGATCAGCCTTTACGAAGGCCGGCTGGGAACGTTACCATCCCCATGAACGGGCACCGACAGGGCGCGGTCCTGTCCCGTGACCAGCGAAGGGAACTCGGGCCGCCCGCCAGCCGTCGGGGCCGAAAGGGGTGGCATCGATGAGGAGTCTGCATCGGTTCGCCGTGCTGGTGGCGACGGTGGCGCTCGTGGCGGGCGCGTGCACGGGTGATTCGGGCGGCGGGTCCGGCGGAGGCGAGAGTCAGGAACGGGTCACATTGGACCTGTGGGTCACCTCCGGAGGAGGAGACCCGTATCTGGACGCCCTGATCCAAGGATTCGAAGCCGAACACCCGAACATCACCATCAGTCGCACGGCCATCCCGGAGGGCGAGTACGGCACGAAGGTCGAGACGGCGGTCGCCGCCGGCGATCCGCCCGATATCGGATACGTATACGACATCCGATGGCTGCGCGAAGGCTTGGTGCTTCCGCTGGACGACCTGGTTCAGGAGCAGGGGATCGACCTGTCGACGTACAACCCGTCGATCGTCGGCGGGGACGAGCAGGAGAACGCCGAGTACGGGTGCTCGTTCGAGGGCGAGGTGTACTGCCTCGGCTCGTACCTCGGCGCGGTCGGTGTCTTCTACAACAAGGACCTGTTCGACCAGGCGGGTGTCCCGTATCCGCCCGCGTGGCCCCCGATGACGGTCGAGGAGTTCGTGGACATCGGCTGTCAGCTGACCGACGAGGCGAACGGCGTCTGGGGAGTGGCATACGGGTATCCGATGGAAGTGCTGCCCTGGGAGACGGAGTTCAGTGCCGACGGGCGTACGTCCACAGCCAGTGGTCCGACGGCGGTCGCCGCCTTCGACGCGATGGCAGGGGGGATCCGGGACGGGTGTGCCCCGAGCTTGAACACCATGGATCCGTGGGAGGAGGGAGCGAACTTCTTCTCCGACGGCCAGATCGCCATGGTGAACACCGACCTCCAGTCGTTCAAGCAGATCGAGGATGCGGGCATCAACTACGGCGTCACGGCGCCTCCCACACCCCCAGGTGTCGAGCCATTCGTGCAGACCTGGACCGACTCCTTGGCCGTCTTCTCAGGGACGGACCACGAAGACGAAGCCAAGCTGTTCCTCGCGTACAACACGACGGAGGGCCAGCGGCTGCGGGTGGAGATCAACGGCGACATGCCGCTGAGCTCGGCCGTCGCCGAGGAGATGGATTGGGCGTCCGGGATCCCCGGCCGTGAGGATGCTCTCGAAGTCGTCGTCAACGCTCGGCCGGCGGTCTTCATCCCGAATCGCTGGGACACGATCGGAGCGCTCTACGACGCGTTCGGCCTGATGGCCGGCGGCGACGCGACGGCCGAAGAAGCGCTCTCAGAGGCTCAGCCGGCCGTTCAGGAGGAGCTCGACAAGGCGTGGGAGGTCTGGGATCGAGGGTAGGTAGGCGGTAGGTGGCGACGGCTACTGCGAGGGCACCTCGACCTCCGCTTGGGCTTCGAGCTCGACGCGAGGAGCGCGCCGCCTATCTGTTCCTCTCCCCGTGGCTCATCGGACTTGTCGCGTTCTGGATCGTCCCGATCGTGTGGTCGCTCTGGATCAGCGGATCGGACTGGGACATCATCTCGACTCCGGTCTGGATCGGCTTCGACAACTACCGGGAGATGTTCGGCGACCGAGACTTCTGGATCGCCATCCGGGTGACGCTCACGTACGCGGCGATGTCGGTCCCGCTCTACCTCTTCGCGGGGCTCGCGCTCTCCCTCCTCCTGAACCAGAAGGTCCGTGGGATGAACGCCATCCGGACCGTGCTCTTCTTGCCCGCCGTCCTGAGCGGTGTCGCCGTTGCCGTCGTCTGGGTCGCGCTCCTCAACCCGGACGCCGGTGCCGTGAACGCGATCCTTCGCGGGCTGGGCGTGGACGACCCGCCCCGGTGGTTCGGTAGCCCGACGTGGGCTGTCCCGACCGTCGTACTCATCGGGCTGTGGGGGATCGGAGGTGGGGCGATCATCTACCTCTCGGGCCTCCAGAACATCGGGGCGCAGCTCTACGAGGCCGCCCGGTTAGACGGGGCTGGCCCCTGGCAACGCTTCCGCTTCGTCACGCTGCCGATGATCACACCGACCCTCCTCTTCGTGCTTCTCACCGGTCTGATCGATGCGTTCCAGGTGTTCGACACGGCATTCATCGTGTCTCGGACCAGGGGTGGCCACGGCGACTCGCTGAACTTCTTCCTGCTGAACGTGTTCGAGGAGGGCTTCCGGAACGGCCGGCTCGGGTACGCGTCCGCGCAAGCGTGGATCATGGTCGTAGCCGCCGCCGCGATCATCCTGGTCATCTTCCGAACGTCCGGGCGCTGGGTCTATTACGAGTACGACCCGCAGAGGGAGCGGTAGCGATGGCCGTCGAGACCGCTCCCGCCGAGGCGCCGGTTGACGTTCGAGCGGCCCCCGCGCGACCGGGTCGATGGATCCGGTGGCGCCCCGGGTTCTACAAGGCCTTCGTGTACGGCGTGTCGTTCGTCCTGTGTGCGTTCATCCTGCTGCCTGCGGCCTGGATGTTCACGGCCGCCCTCAAGCCCGACCTCGTCCCGATCTTCACCGTGACGCCGGACTTCTGGCCGACCGAGCACTGGGAATGGGGGAACTTCAGGGAGGTGCTCACGGAGTCGTTCCCGTTCCTGCGTTACATGATCAACACGACGATCCTCGTCGTTGCGAACGTCCTCGGCGTCCTGATCTCGTGCTCGCTCGTCGGATTCGCCTTCGCCCGTCTGCGTTTCCGCGGGAGCACGGTGCTGTTCTCGATCCTCATCGTCACGATGCTGATCCCCTGGCAGGTCCTGATGGTCCCGCAGTTCCTCATGTTCTTCAGGATCGGTTGGTACGGCACCTACCTCCCGCTCATCGTGCCGTCGTTCGGTGGGACAGCGTTCTTCATCTTCCTGATCCGGCAGTACATGAGGACGATCCCGAGAGACCTGGACGACGCGGCTCGAGTTGACGGCCTGAACACGTGGCAGATCTTCTGGCGGATCATGCTCCCGCTGTCGACGCCCGTGCTCACCGTGTGCGCGGTATTTACCTTCCTGGCGAACTGGAACAACTTGCTCGGCCCGCTCCTCTACCTCAACGACGAACGCCAGTTCACGGCAGCGATCGGCCTCGCCAACCTCATATCCCGGGATGACACGCCCTGGAACCTGCTGATGGCCGCCAACCTCCTTACCATCATCCCTCCGGTCGTCATCTATTTCTTCGCGCAGAAGAAGCTGATCGGCGGGATCGCCTCGGTCGGCCTCAAAGGATGACCGATCGCGAGCCCGACGGCTACGAACGGCTCGATCTCGGCGCGTGGTGCAACGCGGGGGTGGATGCGCTCGACGGTGGCGCGCCGATCAACGGGGGTCCCCGGACCTACCGCGGCCTGCCGTTCCTCATCGGGCGGGTCGAGTCCGGGGACGACGCTCCGCGCTTCATCCTGCTCGAGCCCGGCGGGCCCGACCTCGTCGTTCCGATCGAGCGTCGGGCCGGGCGGGTGATCGTCGCGCATCGGCTGCGGCCCGGAGGCGGTGACGGACCCGCGATCGGCTCGGTGGTCGCCGAGTACGCCTTCGAGCGGGAGGGGAGCCCGACGATCGCCGTCCCGATCAGGCAACGCTTCGAGATCGGCGTGATCCCGAGTAAGTGGGGGGACTCGCCCTTCCTCGCCGAGATCGGCGGCACGACCGAGCCGCTCGACCGGTTCCGGGGCGCATGGGAGGAGTCGGGCCTTCGGCAGACGGAGTCACCGGGCCGGTGGGAGGAGGACGAGGTCTTCCTCTGGGTGTGGGAGAACCCGGAGCCGGAGGTCCCGGTCGGGTCGATGCGTCTGTCATCACGTGGAGGGAGCGTCCTCGTGGTGGCGATCACGATCTCGAACGCTCCAGAGGAACCGTTCGTCCGCGACGCCGCGATCCCCGTCCGGATCTCGGTGGCCGGCGAAGGTCCGCCCGGTGGCAGTGATCGCGTGACCGTGGACGTCGATCGCGGGGTCGTGTCGTACGCGTTCCCGCTTCCGGCCGATCACGACGCGTTCGTCGCGGACCCGCTCAGGGGTTGGGGCGAGACTCCCGACCCGGCGAGCCCCCACACCTACGCGCGGATCGCGGCGCTACCGTCGGCAACCGTGACCGTCACCGGTGCGGAAGGCGAGATCGGCCGCGTCCGCTGGGGGGACGTGGCGCGCACCGGATCGGCCGACGCCGAGACGGTCCGCGTCGAGATCATCGAGCACGGCAGGAGTTGGGTCCACGTGACCGTGCTGGACGACGAGACCGACCGCCCCGTGCCCTGCCGGGTGCACTTCCGTTCGCCCGAAGGGGTCCCGTACCAACCTCACGGCCATCACGATCACGTGAACTCAGACCTCGGCACGTGGCACGTGGACGTGGGCGGCGACCTCCGCCTCGGGAGGCTCACCTACGCGTATATCGACGGAACCTGCCAGGGGTGGCTGCCGACCGGCGACGTGCTGGTCGACGTCGCCCGCGGGTTCGAGTACGAGCCCGTGCGCGAACGCGTTCGGATCGAGCGGGGACAGCGCGAGCTCGTCCTGCGCCTGAAGCGGTGGACTTCGATGAACGCGAACGGCTGGTACTCGGGGGACTCGCACGTCCATTTCCTGTCCACGCAGGGAGCGCTCACCGAGCAGCAGGGCGAGGACCTGAACGTCGTCAACCTCCTCCAGAGCCAGTGGGGGAGCCTGTTCACGAACACGGAGGACTTCACCGGCGCGCCGCACGCGACGGGGGACGGGCGCTACGTCACCTTCGTCAGCCAGGAGAACCGCCAGCACGTCCTTGGACACCTCGTCCTGTGGGGTCTTCGGAGTCCGGTCATGCCGTGGTGCACGGACGGCCCGATCGAGGCCGAGGTCGGCGGCGCGCTCGAGGTGACCGAGAGCGAGTGGGCCGACCGCTGTCACGAGCAGGGCGGGACCGTGGTCATCCCGCACTTCCCGCAACCGAACGGGGAGCCCGCAACGCTGATCGCGACGGGGCGGGCGGACGCGGTCGAGATGATCCTCCAGCGCCGCCGCTCCCACGAAGAGTACTACAGGTACCTCAACTGTGGGTACCGGCTGCCGCTCGTGGGCGGGACCGACAAGATGTCGTCCGAGGTTCCCGTGGGCCTGTACCGGACGTACGCGAGGCTCGGGGACGAGGCGTTCACATTCGACGCCTGGCGCGAGGCGGTCACGGCCGGGCGAACGTTCCTGAGTGCAGGCCCGCTCCTGCGATTCGAGGTGGACGGCCGTGCGATCGGCGACACCGTGCGGCTCTCGGGCCCCGGGACCGTCACGGTCACCGCCGGATGCGAGAGCATCTTCCCGGTGTCGACCCTCGAGATCGTCCAGGACGGCCGAGTGGTGGCGTCCACGTCGGAGGACGGCGGCGCTCGGTGGCTCGACCTCGCCGCCGAGATCGCGGTCGAGTCGGACAGCTGGCTGGCGGCACGATGCGGCGGCCCCGGCTACTTCGACGGTCCCGCGCATCGCGACGTGTGGGAGCGGAACGTGTTCGCGCACACGTCCCCGATCTACGTCACGATGGGCACCGAGTGGCGGCGGTTCGACGCCGGCCACGCGCGGTACATGCTCACGCTGATCGAGGGGAGCCTCGCGTACATGCGCCACCGCGCGACGCGGTATCCCGAGGACCGGGTCACGCATCACCACGGCGAGGGCGATCATCTCGCGTTCCTGGAGCGTCCGTTCCTGGAGGCTCGAGACCGCGTGCAGCGACGACTCGACGAGGAGGGGCTGTGAAGGTCACCGGCGTGTCGACGTTCGTCGTGGATGCCGGTGATCGCGACTGGGTCTTCGTGCGCGTGGAGACCGACGAACCGGGGCTCGTCGGTTGGGGAGAGGCGTCCCTGAGCTGGCACACGCGAGGCGTCCGCGGCGCCATCGAGGATCTCGCCCCCCTCGTGGTCGGCGAGGACCCCCGCCCCGTCGAGCACCTCTGGCAGACGATGGTCCGAGCGCCGTACTTCAAGGGCGGGATCGTGACGATGAGCGCGATCGCCGGCATCGACCAGGCGCTCTGGGACATCAAGGCGAAGGCGCTCGGCGTCCCACTCTTCGAGCTGCTCGGCGGTCCGGTGCGCGACCGTGTTCGCACGTACCAGAACCTGGGCTCGGAGCTCGGGGGCGACGCGAGATCGCCCGAGGCATGGGCGGACGCGGCTCGCAAGAGCGTCGAGGACGGCTTCGACGCGATGAAGGTCTATCCGGTCCCGCCAGGCCGGTCGCTGGAGGGCTCGGCGTCGGTCCGCGAGGCCGAAGAGCTCGTCGCGAAGGTCCGCGAGGCGGCGGGCGACAACGCGGACATCATGGTCGATCTCCACGGGCGGACGACGCCGGCGATGGCGATCCGGTACGGGCGCGCGCTCGAGCCGTTCCGGCCGTGGTTCCTCGAGGAGCCGTGCCAGCCCGAGGACGTGGACGGGACGGCCGAGGTGGCCCGGGCGCTCAACACTCCGATCGCGACGGGGGAGCGGCTGGTCTCCCGTTCCGAGTTCCGCACATACCTGGACCGGCGTGCGTGCGCCATCGTCCAGCCGAACGTCTGCTACTGCGGCGGCGTCTCCGGGTTCCGGAGGATCGCGGTCCTCGCCGAGACGTACTCGGCGTCGGTCGCGCCCCACAACCCGAACGGTCCGATCGGGGCGATGGTGAGCATCCACCTCGCGCTCGCGTTGCCGAACTTCCTCATCCTCGAGCAGGTGCGCGGCGACGTTCCGTGGCGCGAGGAGATCGTGGACCAGCCCTTCGAGATCGTCGGCGGGTACGCGAGCCCGCCGACACGACCCGGGATCGGGGTCGAGCTCGTGGAGGAGGTCGCGGCCGCCCACCCGGGCCGGTCGCCACGGCCGCATCTCCGGTTCGCGCCCGACGGCGCGATCGTCGACTGGTAGTGGCGGCGATGGGAGCCTTGGACGACCGCGTGGCGTTCGTGACGGGCGGTTCCCACGGGATCGGTCAGGCGTGCGTGGAGCGGTTGCAGGCGTCGGGCGCGACCGTCGTGTTCTGCGATGTCGACGCGGTCGCGGGACTCGGGGTCGCGTCCTCCCTCGCCGCCGGCTCCGCGCCGGTCGAGTTCGTCCCGTGCGACGTCACGTCGGAGGAGCAGGTGGCCGACGCGATCGGCTCGACGATCGAGCGCTTCGGGTCGCTCGACGTGCTCGTCTCCAACGCCGGGATCGACGTTCCGTTCGACGCGGCGACCATGACCGAGGCCGAATGGGAATCGTTCTTCGCGATCGACCTCAAGTCTCTCTGGCTGTGCGCCAAGCACGCGCTGCCGCAGATGCGGAGCCGGCGCCGGGGATCGATCGTCAACATCGCGTCGATCCACGCGTTCGTCACATCGGAGGGCAAGTTCCCCTACGCGGCGGCCAAGTCGGGGGTCGTCGGCCTGACCCGGAGCTTGGCGCTCGACAACGGCACGTACCAGATCCGCGCGAACGCGGTGTGTCCGGGCTATACGCGCACGCGGATGGTCATGGACGGCATCCGTTCGGCACCGGACCCCGCCGCCGCCGAGCGCGAGATGCTGGCCATCCATCCGCTCGGACGGATCGCCGAGCCGGCAGAGATCGCGAACGTCGTCGCGTTCCTGGCGTCGGACGAGGCGAGCTTCGTCACGGGGGCGGCTATCCTGGTCGACGGCGGGCTGAGCGCGAGGTTCATCTAGCAGAGCGGCGTAGCGGCGGGCCGGGTCGGGTGAAGGCTAGACCAACAGTGGGTTGGTCTCGGCGAAGATGCCGTAGGGGTTGTTGACCAGCCAGACGTGGGTCATCCACACGCCTCCGGGCGACCACTCGCCGCCCATCTCATCGCACTCTTCCTGGGAGATGATCCCCCAGTCCTCCTCCTCGAGCTCCTCGCCGTCGAGGATGCAGTTCCACACGTGCTCGTGATACGTGGCGCCCTTCAGATCGGTCGGAGGATCCGGGTACAGAGCCTGGTCCACGACGTAGGCGACGGCCACGAGCTTCCAGTCGCCCGTGAGGTGCTTCGAGTACATGAGGAACTCCGGGTCGGTGATCTCGAGCTCCGGCCTCGCGGGGCCCGACTCGTCCCAGTCGCCCTCCCGATAGAAGTGTGAGCCGAACCTCGGCCAGTCGGGATGCTCCTTCTCCCACCCGGCCGCGAACGCAGCATCGACGTCGCGGTACTTCTTCATCGACCGCTTGATGGTTTCCAGCTGGAAGAGATCGGGCCGGCCCGAGCCGCCGGCGATCGCGTGGCCGTGGCCTCCGACGCCCGCCGCTTCGTCCGAGGCGGCGTGATGGCCCGCGGCCTCGGTCCCCGAGTGGGAGTGCCCGGCCCCCGTCGCGATCGCGGCGCTCGTGAGCACCCCGAGCGCCAGCCCGAGCGCGAGCGCCGGGCTTCCGACGAGGCGCCCGCTGCTGCGCCCGAACGTTCGCCGGGCGAGCAGCAGCCCGCAGCCCACCACGAGCACCAGCTCCAGCATCGTCGCGACGAGATCGGCGCCACCGACCGCCTCGGGCGTCCAGGCTTCGGGTCCGACCGGCACGCCCACGGTCCGGGACACCGCCCAGGTGGCGATCACGGCGGTGTTGCCCAGCAGGCCGGCGACCAGCACGAGGCGGCTCGGGGCGACGAACATGAACACGGCCCACAGCGCCTGCGCCCAGGCGACCACGACGAAGAACAGTCCGTGAAGGACGCCGACGTCGAAGTGGTCGCCGGTGACGGAGAAGTGGATCGCCGCCGCCGCGAGCGAGGTCATCGCCAGCGGGATGGTCCCGAACGTGACCAGGCGTTTCCCGTCGGCGCCGGTCACGATCTCCGAGCTGCTGCCCTGAAGCGTGTCGGACGCCACAGCACCCTCACCCTACCCCGACGGGTCCGAAGTGGCGGATGATGCACGATCGAACGTCGGGCCGAGCGGCAGGATGCGTTCGAGCTCGTCGAGCGTGTCCGGATCGAGCTCGACGACGCCCCCCGCCGCGGCCGTCTTCGCGTGGTCCGGGTCGCGGGTGCCGACGATCGCGGCGGTGACGCCAGGCTGATGGAACACCCAGGCGATCGCGAGCTGTGCGGTGGTGACGCCGAGCCGCTCGGCGATCGCGCCGAGCCCCTCTGCGACCGCGACCGATCGCTCGATCTGGCCGGGCGCGAAGAGGCCGTCGTAGAGGTCGTCGTCCTCGCGTCGTCCGCTCCTCCAGTCCGCGCGGTCGAACGTGGTCTCCGTCGTGATCGCTCCGGTCAGGAGCCCGAAGGCGAGGGGGCCGTACGCGACGACCCCGATGCCCTGTTCGCCGCACCACCGGACGAGCTCACGCTCCTCGAGGGAGAGCATCGAGAGCTGTGGTTGCAGTGAGTCGACATGCCGAACGGTCAGGCACCGTTCGATCAGCGGACGATCGAAGTTCGAGACCCCGATGAAGCCCACGAGCCCTTCGTCCACCAAGCCGGCCATCGCTCCCCACGTCTCCTCCACGGGGATCCCCGAATCATCCGGCCAGTGGAGCTGGTAAAGGTCGATCCGGTCGACGCCGAGTCGCTTCAGGCTCGCGCGGCCCGCCTGCGCGATCTCGTCAGGGCGGAACCCGGTGCCCCAGGGCGCCGGCCCCACCTTCGTGGCGATCAACACGTCGTCGCGGCCGGCCACCGCTCGGCCCACCAGCTCCTCGGAGGTCCCGTTGCCGTAGACCTCGGCCGTGTCGACCCAGTCGATCCCGGCGTCGAGTCCGGAGCGCAGCGCGTCGATCACGCGCTCCTCGGAGGGGTTCGGCCCCCACTCCTCGCCGCCCGCCTCCCAGGCGCCGAGCCCAACCACCGAGATCATCGGGCCCGCAGATCCCAGTTGCCGCTTCTGCACCGCGCCTCCTGGCTCGCTCACCGCACGCCTGATCCAGACGCAGCAGGGAGGCCCGGCGGGCGGCTCCGTCGAACCTGGGAACGTTACCATGCGTCGTGCGCGGGAGGGTCCGATCGGTCGTCGGTGGTCGCTCAGGCTCCGTTCACCTGATCGGTCGCGAGCCGGAGCGTTCGATTGGCCAGGTCGGAGAGCTTCGATTGGTCGTAGCCGATGATCGAGCTCCGGACGAGGTCGTTCAGGGGCTCCACCCAGTGAGCGGGCAGAGCGTCGGCACCATGCATCGCTCCGAACACGGATCCAGCGGTGGCTCCGTTGCAGTCCGTGTCCCAACCACCCTCGACGGCGAGACCGATCGTCCGCGTGTAGTCCCGGTCTCCCCACAGAAGCGCCGCGGTGACGAGCGCGGCGTTATTCACCGTGTGAACGCCGCTGTAATGCCCGTACCCCTCCTCGATCGCATCCCGTCCCCGCTCCCATTCGATGCCGCTCGCGTGGAGCTGCATGACGTCGCGCACGGCCGCCGTCAGTCGTGAACGCTGCGGCACGAACGCCAGCGCCGCCTCGAGCGCCTCACGCGTGTCGTCGGTGACGAAGCACGTCGCGATGAGTGCTGCGCTCCACATCTCGCCGTAGATCCCGTTCTGCGTGTGGGACAGTGACGCGTCCCGGAACGCGAGCGCCGCGGCGCGTTCGGGGTCTCCGGGGCAGGCGTACCCCCACATGTCGGCTCGGATCTGCGCTCCGATCCATTCGCGGTAGGGGTTGCGACGGGTGGCCGTCTCGGGCGGGGCGAGCCCGAGGACGACGTTGCGGTATGCGGCGCGCTCGGCCGTGTAGACCTGGTTGTAGGGGAGATGATCGAGCCACTCGGCGGCGACGTCGGCCGGCCCGAATCCGAAGCCCCGGTCCTCGAGGATGTGCAGGCCGACGATCGTGTAGTCGATGTCGTCGTCGCGCGCCATGAACGCGACGTTCCCCCGCGTCGTCTCGGGCCAGCACCGATTCAGCCGAAGCTCGTCGGGACCCGAGTCCAACACCGGGAGGTAGTCGACGATCGGGTGCGCGTCGGCGAGCTCCAGGTACCGACGGATCCTCGTGCGGCTCCAGCCCTCGACCGGCTTGCCGAGGTTGCAGCCGGCGCAGCGCCCCAGCCACGCGCCGAGCAGACGGTCCCGCAGGGCGTCGGTCCCCAAGGTCAGCGGGGCGATCGTCGGAGCCGTTGGGCGCGCCCGCTCGATCTCGTCGAGCGAGGACGGCTCCTCGAACGGCCAGTCGGAGCGAAGGGTCGTTTCCTCGAGGCGTTGATGCGCCCGCTCGATCTCGCCGGGCGATCCGCCTTCGAGCGCGGCCCGGACGACCTCCTCGACCCATTCCACATCGTGACCGGACTCGCGACGCTCCTCGAGCTCGTACGCCAGCAGTTCGGAGGGATCCATCAGGTCGGACACGGTGCGCCTCCCACGACTCGGGCTTCCTGCCGAGAGGGCTGGGAACGTTATCATGAGCCTCCTCGTCCGGTCGGAGGAAGGTGGCCCCGCCCAGGATCTGCGTGGTGGGGAGCGTGAACATCGACCTGGTGGTCACGTCCCCTCGGCTCCCCTCGCCGGGCGAGACCGTTACGGGAGGCGTGTTCCGCACCTCGCCGGGCGGGAAGGGCGCGAACCAGGCCCTCGCGGCGAAGAGGCAGGGGGCGTCGGTCACGCTGATCGCCGCCGTCGGCGCCGACCCGTTCGCGGAGCAGGCGTTGGAGCTCTTGCGTCGCGAGGGTGTCGACCTGTCCCGGGTCGTCGAGGTCGACGAGCCGACGGGGGTGGCCCTGATCGTCGTCGACGGTGACGGAGAGAACCAGATCGCGGTGGCGTCCGGGGCCAATCACTCGCTCGAGCCGTCCCACGTCGACGCCAGTGGGTTCGACGCGGTGCTGTGTCAGCTCGAGATTCGCAACGACACCCTCGTCGAGGCCGCCGGTCAGGCCTCGGGCTTGTTCTGCCTCAACGCCGCGCCCGCCCGCGCGGTGCCCGAACCCGTCCTGGCTCGCGCCGACGTCGTCATCGCGAACGAGACCGAACGCGACCGCCTCCGCGATCAGCTGAGCGGTTTCGAAGGGCTGCTCGTGGTCACGCGGGGGGCCGATGGAGCCGAGGCGTTCCGTCGGGGATCGCGGGTCGCGACCGCGCGATCGCCGCATGTGGACGCCGTCGACGCCGTCGGCGCCGGCGACGCCTTCTGCGGGACGTTCGTCGTCGAGATGGCCCGCGGTCTGGGGGAAGTACGGGCGCTCACGCGAGCCTGCGAGGCGGGAGCGATCGCAGCAACCCGACCTGGTGCCCAATCCGGGACCTGAGGCGGGGCTACTTCTTGTGCGCCTCTTCCTTCTCCTGCTGCGCCGCGGCGATGACCCTCTCGGCGAGGTGGCTCGGGACCTCCTCGTAGTGCGAGAACCGCATCGAGAAGGCGGCGCGCCCGCCGGTCATGGAACGCAGATCGATCGAGTAGCGCGCCACCTCGGCCTGCGGCACGAGCGCCTTCACCCGCTGCTTCCCGGCGCCGGCCGACTCCATGCCCTGGATCTTCGCGCGCTTGGAATTGAGGTCGCCCATGATGTCGCCGGTGTGCGAGTCGGGCACCACGACCTCGACCTCCACGATCGGCTCGAGCAGGACGACGCCCGCCTGCTGCGCGGCGTCCTTGAGCGCGAGCGACCCGGCCAGCTGGAACGCCATGTCGGACGAGTCCACCGAGTGGAACTTGCCGTCCACGAGCGTGCACCGGATGTCGACCATCGGGTTCCCGCTCATCACGCCCTGGGTCATCGTCTTGACGATGCCCTTCTCGACCGACCCGATGAACTGGTTCGGGATCGCGCCGCCGAAGATCTTGTCGACGTACTCGAATCCCTCACCGCGCGGCAGCGGTTCGATCTCGACGTTGCACACCGCGTACTGCCCGTGGCCCCCGGTCTGCTTCACGTGCCGCCCGAGCCCCTTGCCGGGGCCGCGGATCGTCTCCCGGTAGGCGATCTTCGCCGGCGCGGTCGAGACCTCCACGCCGAACTTCCGCTTCATCCGCTCGATCTGCACGTCGAGGTGCGCCTCGCCCATGCCGTACATCACGGTCTCGTGCGTCTCGTCGGAGCGCTCGATCCGCAGCGTCGGGTCCTCCTCTCGCAGCCGCGCGAGCGCGGTCGAGAGCTTGTCTTCGTCGCCCTTGGTCTTCGGCGTGATCGCGAACGCGAGCAGCGGTTCGGGCATCTCGGCCGGGGGGAGCGTCACCGGGTCGTCCTTCGTGGAGAACGTGTCACCCGTCGTCGTGTGCGAGAGCTTGGCGACGGCAGCGATGTCGCCGGCCGGCACCTCCGAGACCGTCTCGTGCTCCTTGCCGCGGAGCGTGAAGAGCTGGCCGACGCGCTCCTCGGTGCCCTTCGTGGCGTTGTACACGGGCGCGTCGGGCCGCATCTTGCCGGAGAACACGCGGAACATCGTGATGTGGCCGACGTACGGGTCGGACACGGTCTTGAAGACGTAGGCGGTGAGCGGTTGCGCGGGATCGCACGGGCGCTCTTTCTCCTCGCCGGACTTGGTCCTCACCGTGACCGCGCCGCGGTCGGTCGGGGAGGGGAACTCGTCGGCGATGAACTGGAGGACCCGGTCGACGCCGAGCGGCCTCGCGGCAGCCGCGCACAGGACCGGCGCGATCGTCGCGGAGGCGAATCCGCTCTTGACGCCGTGCACCACCTCTTGCTCGGAGAGCTCACCCTCCTCGAGGTACTTCTCGATCAGAGCGTCGTCGGACTCGGCGACGGCCTCCATGAGCTTCTCGCGGTAGGGGTCCGCCTTGCCCGAGATGTCGTCGGGCCATTCGCCCTCCTCGGCCTTCGGACCCGAGCCGTACCGGTAGGCCTTCCGCGAGAGCAGGTCGGCCACGCCCTCGAAGTCGTGCTCCTCGCCGAGCGGCAACTCGAGCGGCGCCACCTGCGTGCCGAACGACTGCACGAGCTGGTCCAGCGTGCTCTGGAACGACGCCCGTTCGCGGTCGAGCTTGTTGATGAGGATCGCTCGGGGCAGCCCCGCTTCCACCGCGAGCTCCCACGCCACCTCGGTCTGGACCTCGACGCCGTCGACGGCCGAGACCAGGAGCAGGACCGCGTCGACCGCTCTGATGGCGGAGCGGACGTCGCCGACGAAGTCGGCGTAGCCCGGCGCGTCGAGGACGTTGATCTTCACGCCGTTCCACTCGATCGGGGCCATCGCGAGCGAGACGCTGATGCCCTTCTTGGTCTCCTCGGGCTCGAAGTCGCTCGCGGTGCTCCCGTCCTCGACCGTGCCCATCCGGGTGGTCGCGCCGGCCGTGAACAGCATCCCCTCGAGGAGCGTCGTCTTGCCGGCGCCGCCGTGGCCGACGAGCAAGACGTTCCGGATGTCGGTGGCGTCGTAGGTCTTCAAGGCGATCTCCGTTCGGGCCGGGGAACGGAGAGTCTAGCGCGGGCGGTGCGGTGACCTCGGTGCGCGGGTGGCCTCCGGCGCGTCCGAACGGCTACGCTCGCGCCCACCGGTGGAGGACGTGAGCGCGCGCGGGCAGGTCGGCGAACGCGCGGTGGTGCCGCTGCTGTGCGTGACCGCCGCCCTCGCTGTCGGCGCTTCAACGTGGGCGCTGCTCATCCGCGAGCCGAGCGCCGCCGGTTGGGCGGCGCTGGTGGCGGGGGCGGCGCTCGTGAGCGGGGGCGTCCTCCTTCGTCCCACCGACCGGCTCGGGCGCGTCCTGCTCTCGTTCGGCGACCGGCTGTTCGACGGGTGCATCCTGGGAGCGCTTGCCTGGATCACCCGCTCGGTCGACCCATGGGTCGCGACGGGGGCTCTCGTGGCGCTCGCGGCCGGGTTCCTCGCCTCGTACATCCGGGCCCGGGGTGGCTCGCTCGGATACGGGATCGAGGAGGGCATCGTGACGCCGGCGCTCCGGTACGGGCTCGTCTCGGCCGGGCTGATCGGCGGCTGGCGGTGGACGGTCTGGGTCGTCGCGGTGCTGATGCTCCTGGCGTGCGCCGTTCGAGCCAGCCAGGTCTTCAAGGAGGAGCGTCGATGACGCGGAGGACTGGATGAGGGGCGAGACGCCGAAGGAGACCCTCGCGTACTGGGGGTACCGGACGCTCGAGCGCGTGGCGATGTCGCTGCCCGAACGGGCGGGGCGACTCGCGTTCGAGGCGCTCGGGCGTGGTGCGTACCGGTGGATGCCCAACCTGCGAGCCACGGTGGCCGCCAACCAAGCTCGGGTGCTCGGCGCGGATCCGACGGACGAGCGCGTCGGACTCGCGACCCGTGAGGCGTTCGAGCTGTACGCGCGGTACTGGTTCGACGCCTTCCGGATCCGGACGATGTCGAAGGAGGAGTTCAACGCCCGCATGGTCGTCCTCGGTATCGAGCACGTCGACCGCGCGCTGGAGGCAGGTCGCGGGTGCATCGTGGTGCTGCCGCACCTCGGCAACTGGGACGCGGGCGGACACTGGGTCGGAGCCAACGGGTACCGGATCGCGGCGGTGGCAGAGGAGCTGCGCCCGCGACGCCTCTACCAGCTGTTCACCGATCACCGTAAGGAGCTCGGGATGCGCATCATCGGGCTCGAGAAGGACGCGCACGTCGGCCAGCTGCTCAAGCAGCTCCTGTCCGAGAACTGGATGATCGCGCTCGTCGCCGACCGGGACCTCACGGGCCGGGGGATCGAGGTCGAGATGTTCGGCGCGCGGCGCCGCGTCCCCGCCGGGCCTGCGTTGCTCTCGCTCACCTCCGGCGCGCCGATCCTCCCGGCGCCGACCGCCACGCTCGAGCACGGGTGGGAGGTCCGGTTCGAGGCGCCGCTCGAGATCGAGCGATCCGGCAACATCCGAACCGACGTCGCCGAGCTCTCACGCCTGATGGCCGAGCGCTTCGAGCGGGCGATCGCCGGACGTCCCACGGACTGGCACATGTTCCAGCCGGCATGGGAGGAGGAGGCCGCGACCGCGACGGTCGAGGCGACGGCCGGCGACCAGCGGTGAGGTCCACCGCGGCGGTGCAGGCGTGAAGGTCCTGCTGGCCTGCCCGTACGACTGGGCGTCGCCCGGCGGAGTGCAGGTGCACGTTCGACAGCTCGCCGAGGCGCTGCGCCGGCGAGGTCACGACACCCGGGTGGTGGCTCCGGGATCCGCGCCGGCGCCCGACCCGTGGGTTCGGATCGTCGGGCGTCCGGTCCGCGTCCCGTACAACGGGACCGTCGCGCCGATCTCGTTCTCTCCGGGCTCGTGGAGGCGGATCCGGTCGGCGATGCGGTCGTTCGCGCCGGACGTCGTCCACGTCCACGAGCCGCTCACCCCGAGCACGTCGATGCTGGCGACGCTCGCGGCGAGCGCGCCGGTGGTCGCGACCTTCCACGCGTACCTCGATCGCTCGCGCCTCATGGAGCTCGCCGGACCGGCGCTCCGCCGGGTGTCTCGGCGGCTCGACGCCGCGATCGCGGTGTCCGATGCCGCCGCTTCGTTCCTTCGTCGGGTGATCCCGGTGGCCGTCGAGATCGTTCCGAACGGCGTCGATGTGGGGCGGTTCGAGCACGGGGAAGCCGCCCGGGGGCTCCCCGAAGGACGGAAGATCCTCTGGGTCAACCGCCTGGATCCGCAGAAGGGGTTCCGCGTGATGCTGGACGCCTTCGAGCGTCTCCCGTCGGACCTCGACGACGTCCGCCTCGTCGTTGCCGGCGACGGACGGGACCGCGACGCGTTGCGATCGTTGCCCGGGCGCATCCGAGGACGCGTCCTGCATCTCGGCACCGTGGCCCACGACCTGCTCCCGTCGTACCACTTGGCCGCCGACGTGTTCGTCTCGCCCGCGGTCGGGCAGGAGAGCTTCGGCATCGTCCTCGTCGAGGCGATGGCCGCGGGACTTCCCGTCGTCTGCTCCGACATCCCCGGCTACCGAGAGGTGGTCCGCGACGGCGTCGAGGGCCTGCTCGTCCCGCCGAACGACGCGTCCGCGCTCGCCGAGGCGATCGCGCGGATCCTGAACGAGCCCACCCTGGCCTCGGCGCTCGCCGAAGCCGGCCGGGAACGCGCCGCCACGTACTCCTGGGACGCGGTGCTGCCGCGACTGGAAGCCGTCTACGACCGGGTTCGCCGGGCCGAGCCCGAGCCTCCTTCGGGAGGCGGATAGGATGCGGCCGTGCCGGCGTGGGTGTGGATCGTCATCGGGCTCGTCGCCCTGCTGCTCCTTGTCGGCATCCTCGTCTACAACCGGCTCGTGGCGCTCCGCAATCGCGTCGACAACGGCTGGTCGCAGATCGACGTCCAGCTGCGCAGGCGCTACGACCTGATCCCCAACCTCGTGGAGACCGTGCAGGGGTACGCCACGCACGAACGCGAGGTGTTCGAGCACGTCACGGAGGCGAGGGCCCGGGCGATCGACGCGAACGCCGTTCCCGACCAGGCGCAGGCGGAGAACCAGGTGACCCGCGGGCTCCGTCAGCTCCTCGCGGTCGCGGAGGCCTATCCCGAGCTGAAGGCCAACGAGAACTTCCTGGCGCTCCAGGAGGAGCTCACCGGGACCGAGTCGAAGATCGCCTACGCGCGGCAGTTCTACAACGACCAGGTGATGAGGCTGAACACCGTGATCGGCTCGTTCCCGTCGAACATGGTCGCCCGCGCGTTCGGGTTCGGGACCCGCGAGTTCTTCGACATCGAGGAGCCGGTGCGCGGACCGTCGGTGGTCGACTTCCCGGGCTAGCGCGTGTACGAGCAGATCGCCTCGAACAAGCGCAAGACGTTCCTGCTCATCTTCGGAGCCATCCTCCTGCTCGGGGCCGTCGGCTACGTGCTCGGGCTCCTGTACGCGACCGGTCCGTACGGCCTGATCGGCGCCGTCGCGCTCGCGATCGTGTTGTCGTTGACCTCGTACTTCGGCGGCGATCGCATCGTGCTCGCTTCGACCCGCGCCAAGGAGGTCTCGCAGCAGGAGCAGCCGCGCCTGCACAACATCGTCGAGGGGCTGTCGATCGCGGCGGGCATCCCCAAGCCGCGCGTGTACCTGATCCCCGAGCGCGCGCCGAACGCGTTCGCGACCGGCCGCAACCCCGAGCATTCGTCGATCGCCGTGACCGAAGGGCTCCTCGAGACGATGAACAGAGTCGAGCTCGAAGGCGTCATCGGGCACGAGCTCGCGCACGTCGTCGATCGCGACATCCTGGTGGGGACGATCGTGGCAACGCTCGTCGGCGCCATCGTGTTGATCAGCGAGTTCTTCATGCGGTCGTGGTGGTGGGGCGGCATGCGGGGACGCCGGGGCGGTGACCGGAGCGGCGGCGGAGCCGAGGCCATCATCTTCGCGATCGGTCTGGTCCTGCTGGTGCTCGCGCCGATCGTCGGCCAGATCGTTCGGCTCGCCGTGTCCCGCCAGCGCGAGTACCTCGCCGACGCGCAGGGCGCGATGCTGACGCGGTACCCGCCGGGGCTCGCGAGCGCGCTCCGCAAGATCGGCGCCGCGTCGGGGATCCCGATGCACTCGGCCAACAACGCGACGGCGCACCTCTGGTTGAACCAGCCCTCGCGGATCGAAGGCGAGGGGATGGGGACCTTGGAGAAGCTGTTCAGCACGCACCCGCCCATCGCCGACCGCATCCGCCGGCTGGAGGAGATGTGAGCGGCCTCCCATCCCGTCGGCGTGAGCCGCGTTCGATCGTCGTATGACGATCCGAAGGACATGCGCCGAGGTCGTTGAGCCGCCGACGATCGGCGGGTAGCATCTGCCTCCGCTTCCCCGCACCCCGGCGCGCGCCGGGGAAGGCCTCCCATACCGATCCGACCTCAGGAGTTCACTCATGCCTGAACACGCTCGCCCTCGCTCGTCGCGCCGCCGGCGCGCCCGGCTCTCCCGCCGGGGGAAGGCCGTCGCGGTTGCCGTGACCGTCGCGATCGCGGCGGGCGCGCTCGGGTACTTCACCCTGTTCCCGGATCAGGCGCCGGCGTTCGTCCGGACGACGCTCGCGAAGGTCGGCCTGGCGGACTCGACCGCCGAAGCCGGTCCGGAAGCACGATGTCCGCTCACCGGCGAGGTCGTTCGGAGCGGCCGCGTCCCCGACCGGCCGGCGCTCGCCGTCAAGATCGAGAACGCTCCGGAGGCCCGGCCCCAGGCCGCGTTGAACGACGCCGACGTCGTCGTGGAGGAGCCCGTCGAGGGCGGCTACACGCGGTTCATCGCGATCTTCCACTGCGGAAGGGCCGATCGCATCGGCCCGATCCGCAGCGGCCGTACGACCGATCCCGATTACCTCCGGCAGCTCGGACCGGCCGTGTTCGCCTACGCCGGCGGCGTGGACGAGGTGAAGGACGAGGTGCCGGCGGTGGGCCTCGTCGACGTGAACTACATCATCGCGGCGGGTGCCTACACGAGGGACGACACGCGTTCGGCACCGCACAACCTCTACTCGACCAGCGCCAGGCTGTGGAAGGCGGCGCGCAATCCGAAGGGGGCGCCGCCGGCACTCTTCACGTACGCCGACACGTGGGAGGGACGGTCCAAGCGCGTGACCGTCGCGCACCTTCCGTACTCGTCGATCTCCGACGTCGTCTGGGATTGGCGTCGGGCCAAGGGGGCCTGGTTCCGGTCGCACGGTGGCGTGCCGCACATGGTCGAGGGCGAGCCAGCAGGTCTCGGCGAGCAACGTGGTGATCCAGGTGGTCGAGGTGACCGACAGCGCGATCGTCGACGCGGCCGGGAATCACTCACCCGACGTCGAGCTGACGGGCTCGGGCAAGGCGTACGTGCTGCGCGACGGCAGGGTCATCGTCGGACGGTGGGAGCGCCGGGGGCTCGACGATCTCACGACGTTCGTCACCCGGGACGGGGAGGAGATCACGCTCGCTCCGGGCAGGACCTGGGTCCAGTTGCTTCCGAGCTCGGTCGAGATCGAGCTGTCGCGGCGCTGACGCCACGCCTCACGAGACGAGAGCACAATCCCGCGGTTCGAGCAGGACCTTCGGCGCCGGCTCGCCTTCGAAGTCGAACAGGTTGAGCATGTCTTCGGCCCGGCGATCGCGCTCGGTGAGCGAGGGCAGGCCCCAGATCGTCTCGATCATCTTCAGCACGCTCGAGAACTCGAGCGTGTCGCTCGCGATGAACCCCTGCTTCGCCCACGGCGAGATCAGCAGCATCGGGACGCGCGGACCGAACCCGTACAGGTCGACATGGGGCGGCGTCACGTGATCGTAGAAGCCGCCGAAGTCGTCCCACGTGACCACGACCGCGGTGTGTCGCCACTCGGGACTGCGCATGATCGCGTTCAGGACCTGGACGGTCCAGTTCTCGCCCACGCACATCGAGGCGGCGGCAGGATGCTCGGAGACGTCGACATCCGGGATCAGCCATGAGACCGCCGGCAGGTACCCGTTCGCCAGATCGGTGAAGAAGTCGTCGTCGGTCTCCACCTTCTCGATCATCGGTCCGAACACCACGTGTTCGACCAGCGCGAGCGTGTTGATGTAGTCGTTGTCGCCCAGGTAGTAGCGCCACGAGACGCCGGCGCGCTCGAGCAGGTCCGGCAAGATGAGGATGTCCGTGCACGCCCGCCGCAGGTACCAGTACTTGTTCTGCATCTCGTAGACCCGCACTTGCTCCTGCATCAGGTACGCGTCGGCCTCCTCGGCGGGGGAGAGCCGGCGGAAGGACCACATCCGCTCGCTCGGGTCCTCGCAGTACTCGCGCGGGATGCCGTTCGTCCCGAACTGCCCCGGCGGGGTCTCGCGCTCGTGATCGGTGAACCGATCCGTCGTGGCGCCCACCGTGAACAGGTGCTCGATCCCCGTCGGTCCGTACGTGGAGGAGAAGAAGCGGTCCGCCAGCGTGTACGCCTTCGCGTACTCCCAGTACGCCGGGATCTGCTCGGGGCGGAACTGCACGTAGGACTCGAGGTTCTTCCCGCCGCCGATCTCCGAGAAGCAGTTCATCCTGCCGCCGTTGATCGCGATCAAGCCGCCGATGAACGAGTGGTCGGGGCCGGGTGTGTCGTCCGCCGCGCGGACGAGCGGCACCTCCCGGCCGTCGCAGGTGAGACCGGTCGTCGCGCCGTCGGCGCCGGGGAACCGGCCGAACATGTGGTCGAACGTCCGGTTCTCCTTGATCAGGTAGACGACGTGCTCGATCTTCCGTTGCGCGAGCCCGACCAACCGGTCGTGTGACGAAGGCGTGGCCGCTGGTGGTGGTGGCGGGCGGGGGCGTGCTCGACGGATCCGGGCGGTGGCGCCGGCGCTCCCCGCCGAATCGCAGGCGGAGGCCACCAGCGCACAGGCCAGGACGAGCAGCAGCATCCGTCCGGAACCCGACACGCGGCACAGGATAGGGGGCGAGGCGGTGGCTCGTTCCGTGCGTCGCACGCCCCCGGGGAGCCCCAGCCTCGGCGGTACACTCAGGTTCGCAGGCATCAGCCCTCGAGGAGGAAACCGTGGAGCGCGAGACCGGCACCTTCCGCGTGAAATCCGGCCTGGCGGAGATGCTCAAGGGTGGCGTCATCATGGACGTCACGAACGCGGACCAGGCCAAGATCGCGGAGGACGCCGGCGCGTGCGCGGTCATGGCGCTCGAGCGCGTTCCCGCCGACATCCGCGCCGAGGGCGGCGTCGCGCGGATGGCCGACGCCACCAAGGTCGAGGAGATCATGAACGCGGTCTCGATCCCCGTGATGGCCAAGGCCCGGATCGGCCACTTCGTCGAGGCGCAGATCCTCCAGGCGCTCGGCGTCGACTACGTGGACGAGTCCGAGGTGCTCACGCCGGCCGACGAGGAGCATCACATCGACAAGTGGGCGTTCACCGTGCCGTTCGTGTGCGGGGCCCGGAACCTCGGCGAGGCCCTCCGGCGCATCGCCGAGGGCGCCGCGATGATCCGGACCAAGGGCGAGGCCGGGACCGGCAACGTGGTCGAGGCGGTGCGCCACCAGCGGACGATCCTCCGCGAGATCGGGGCCCTGCAGGCCTCGCGCCCGGAGCAGTTCGTGAGCGCCGCCAAGGAGCTCGGCGCGCCGGTCGACCTCGTGCGGATGGTGGCCGAGCAGGGACGGCTCCCCGTCGTCAACTTCGCGGCCGGCGGGCTCGCGACGCCGGCGGACGCGGCGCTGATGATGCAGCTCGGCGTCGACGGCGTCTTCGTCGGCTCGGGGATCTTCAAGTCGGAGGATCCGGCGCCGCGCGCGCGTTCGATCGTGGAGGCGACCACGCACTTCCAGGATCCCGACGCGCTGGCGAAGGTCTCGCGCGGCCTCGGCGAGCCGATGCACGGGCTCGACATCAAGGAGCTCGGCGAGGAGGGTCTGCTCCAGACCCGCGGCTGGTGAGCTCCACGGGCTCGCCGCTTCCGCCAGGTCCACCCGCGGCCGCTGCCGCGGTTCACCGGCCGAGCCGCGTACGCGCTGTCGCAGCTGTACTACTACCTGGCGGCGATCGTCGCCGTGGGCTTCGTCATCGGCGGCACGATCGCTGCGCTCATCGCCCTGCGTCAGCTCGCCTGGCCCGACCCGGGAAGCGTGACCCGTCGGTCCGTCCAGGCGTTGCTGCAAGGGCTGGCGTTCGCGGTTCCGGCCGCCGTCGCCGCGTGGTGGCACCTCGCTCAGGCCAGGCAGCGAGAAGGGCAGGTCGCCCCGGGTGTGTTCTGGGGACGTTCGTTGTACTTCCACGGGGTGGCGTTCGTGGCGTACGTCGTCGCTTTCGGCGGCGTGGTCGGCACCCTGTTCTCGCTCGTCGAGGCAGCCTTGGCGACCGACTGCCCCACCACGTTCGGCGAGGATCTCGCCTTCGTCGCCTGTACCGACGCGGGGGACGCCCTCCGTTCTGCGCTGAACGGGCTCATCGTCGTGCTCGTGTCCGGGGTGGTCTGGTGGTGGCACCTTCGCGAGGGCCGCCGGACGGTGTCGCCGAACGCGTGACGGTCCTCCCTATCATGAAGGCGTCATGAAGGCTGGTGTCCTCGCGCTTCAGGGTGATTTCCGGGAGCACGCTCGCGTGTTCGCTGATCTCGGCGCGTCACCCCTCGAGGTGCGGACGCCGTCGGACCTCGCGGAGGTCGACGTGCTCGCGGTCCCGGGGGGAGAGTCCACGACGATCTCCAAGCTCGCACGGAGCGGTGGACTGGTCGAGCCGCTCGTGGAGCGAGCGCGCGACGGCATGCCGATCCTCGGCACGTGCGCGGGTTTGATCGTGATGGCTTCCCGCGTGGAAGACGGCGAGCCGTTGCTCGGCCTGGTCGACGTCACGGTTCGGCGCAACGCCTACGGCCGGCAGGTGGATTCGTTCGAAGCCGATCTCGACGTCGACGGCATCGAGCACCCGGTGCGCGGCGTGTTCATCCGCGCGCCGGTCGTCGAGGACGTGGGCTCCGATGTGCGCGTGCTTGCCGAACACGAGGGGCGGCCGGTCGTGCTCGAGCAGGGGAACCTGCTCGTCGCGTCGTTCCACCCGGAGCTGGTCGGGGAGACCGGCCTCCACGACTACCTGCTCGGGAAGGCCTGACGTGTCCGGCCATTCCAAGTGGTCGACGATCAAGCGGAAGAAGGGCGCGGCGGACGCCAAGCGCAGCAACCTGTTCGCCAAGCTCCTCCGGGCCGTCGAGGTCGCCGCTCGCGAAGGCGGAGGCAATGTCGACGCGAACATGACCCTCGCGTCGGCGGTCGAGAAGGCACGTGACGCCTCGGTCCCAACCGACAACATCGAGCGGGCCATCAAGCGCGGAACCGGAGAGCTCGCCGGGGGTGCGAGGTACGAAGAGGTCACCTACGAGGGCTACGCGCCCGGCGGCGTCGCGATGTTCGTCGAGACCCTGACCGACAACCGGAACCGGACGAGCCAGGACGTCCGCCACGCGTTCACGCGGAACGCCGGGAACCTCGGTGAGAGTGGGAGCACCGCGTGGATGTTCTCGCGAAAGGGCTCGATCCAGATCGAGAAGTCATCCGCGCCCGACGAAGAGCAACTGCTTGAGATCGCGCTCGAGGCCGGCGCCGAGGACCTGAACGACGCCGAGAGCACGTGGGAGATCACGACCGACCCGTCCGCGTTCACCGCGGTGCGCGACGCGGTGGAAGCCGCCGGGATCTCGATGCTCTCGGCCGAGCTCACGATGCTGCCGCAGAACAACGTCCCGGTCGAAGGGGGCCAGGCCAGACGGGTGCTTGCGCTCCTCGAGGCACTCGAAGAGCTCGACGACGTCCAGAACGTCTACGCGAACTTCGACATCCCCGAGTCGGTGATGGCCGAGCTCGGCTAGTTCTGTAGACCGCAGGTCCCACGGGATCGTCGGGTCGGCATCCCCCTCAACCTTTCCTGCCGCTCGCGCGAGTCACCCCTTCGACACGAGCAGAAGGGCGGAGGCTATGGCACGAAGGTGGGGAGTTGCGCCGGTTGCGTTCGCGGCGATGCTGGTTCTCAGCAGCTGTGGCGGCGGTGAGACGGACCCGACCGGCTCGAACGAACCCGGATCGAACGACTCCACTACGGGAGCCGTTCAAGAGCTGGACGGCCGGATCGTGTTCAATCGCGGCGAGCCCGGGACGGGAAGCGCCGTCACGTACACCATCAACCCCGATGGCAGCGCCGAGCAGCAGTTGTTCCTCGACGAGGGTTCGGAGAATGCTCGCTGGTCGCCCGACGGCAGGGAGATCCACATCTTCTGCTGCGGCGATGGGATGGCCGCGCATTTCATCGATCCCAGCACCGGCGAGCTTCGCTCGTTCGGACCGCCGGATCCGGCCGTTGAGCTCTACTGCGGCGGTGCCTGGTCGCCCGACGGCGAGCGGGTCGCCTGCGAGGGCTTTGGGGTGGAGGGTCCAGGGCGCAACGGCATCTACTCGATCCGCTCCTCCGACGGAGACGACCTGAAGCGCATCACCTCCTTCCGCGGCGGGTACGACAGCCCCGGCGACTACTCGCCCGATGGAGACCGGCTCGTCTTCGTCCGTGTGCCAGATGACGGTCCGGCGACGGTCTTGGTGACGGCCTTCGACGGCTCAGGGCCCCAGCAGATCTCACCGCCGGACGTGGTCGTCGACGAGATCTTCGGCGGGAGCTGGTCGCCCACCGGGGACCAGATCCTGTTCGTCGTTCGGGCCTCGGAGGACCACCACAAGGCGATCTGGGTCGTGGATGCCGACGGCGGCTCGCCGCGTCAACTGCCGATCATCCCGGAGTGCGGAGGCCCACTCTCGGATCCGGATGCGTACGGGTGTTACTCGCCGAGCTGGTCGCCGGACGGCACGAGGATCGTGTTCGTTCGGTCGACACCCGACCCATCGGCGCCGGCGGGATTCCACGAGAACGTCTACATCGTGAACGCGGACGGGAGCGACCTCTTCCAGGTGACGAACGGCGGTCTCGACGACAACCCTGATTGGGGGATGCCCCCACCGACCGGTTGAGGCTCCGCCCAGACCTGCGCCGTCGGCTACCGGAGCCTGCTCCTCCGGTGGCCGCCGGCGCTTTCGTCGGAAGGGACGAGAGAAAGCCCTGGATCATCAACCTCAGTGCGCCTTCGCGCGAGTGACTCCGCAGGTGATGATGTCGGTGATCGGCCCGCCAGTCGCGGCGAGGAGCAGGCTCGTGCTGGAGCGTTCGGAACGGGTGATCCGGCCGGTGCCGGAAGCCTTCGAGGACTTCTACGTCCGGGAGTACCTGGGCGTGGTCGGTCTCGCCTATGCGCTCTCTGGCTCCCGATCTGGATCCGAGGACCTCGCCCAGGAGGCATTCATGGCGGCCCATCGCGACTGGGATCGGATCGGCCTGTACGACAAGCCGGGCGCCTGGGTCCGCAGGGTCGTGGCGAACCTCTCTGTTTCGGCCTTCCGTCGCCGAGCAGTCGAAGCGAAGGCGCTCGCGCGCATCGCGTTCGGACGCGAGGAGCCGCTGCCGGACCTCGCCGAGGGGGACCCGGAGTTCTGGGCGGCGATCCGCTCGCTTCCCCGTCGGCAGGCCCAGGTGCTGGCCCTCCACTACCTGGAGGATCGATCGATCGTCGAGGTCGCCGAGATCCTCGACGTCACGCCCGGGACCGTGAAGCGACACCTTCATGACGGGCGGCAGGCGCTCGCCCGGCGCCTGAGGTCGGAGGAGGGCGACGTATGACGCTCGACGCTCGTGGCCGTCGCGCCGGTGACGACTTCAGGCGTGAGGTCGATCACCTCGGGTCGTCGCAGCCTGACCGTCGGTCCTTCGCTCGGTTCGAGCGGATCCGAGCTCGGAAGCTTCGGAACCGCCGGATCGGCGCCGGACTCCTCGCAGGTGCCGTGACCGTGGCGGCGATCTTGCTCCTTGGGAAGGTGTTCGCGCCCGTCGGTCGAGAGCCGGCCGCTCCTCCCGTGCCCGGGGGCCTCATCCTCTACGCGGACGCGGGCTCCGAAGGACTCGCGGATTGGTTCACGGTGCGGCCGGACGGCACCGCGACCCGCGACCTCGACATCGAAGCGACCTGCGCGGTCTGGTTCCCGGACGGCCGCAAGATCCTGATCACCGACGACGACGCCGCTCGAGCGGGCGCGCCCCTGCGCCCGGCCGTCGTGGAGCCCGATGGATCGAGCCGCCGCCCTCTGGATGCCACCAGGAACCCGGATCTGAACCTAGGATGCGGGGACGTATCGCCCGACGGGATCAGGATCGCACTGGAAGGCTTCGGCCAGGACGGTCATCCCGAGCTCGACGGGATCTACTCGGTTCGGGCCTCGGACGGCGGCGGGCTCACCCAACTGCTCCGAGGCCCCGTGGCACCCCCGTGGTACTCGCCCGACGGCACCCGCCTCAGCTTCTTCGGCACCAAGGAGGGCGTCAGCCCGACGGGATCCGGGGCACTGTTCGTGATGGGAGCCGACGGTTCCGACCCGGTCCGGATCACTCCCTGGGGCTACGCGTTCGACGATCATGCATGGTCGCCCGATGGAACCTGGATCGTCTTCCAGAGGCCGTACGGACGGTTGTATCTCGTGCGCCCTGACGGCTCAGGGCTCCATCCGGTGCAGCTCGAGCTCGAAGCAGGCGAGGGCGCGCTGGAGCCGTCGTGGTCCCCCGACGGGGAGTGGATCGTGTTCAGCCTCCAGCGCTCCGACCGTGGCCAGATCTTCATGGTCCGACCCGATGGGACCGAACTCAGAAAGGTGACCGGAGCCCCCGGCGTCCAGGCGGAGCGCCCTGACTGGGGAACGCCCTAGCCCGCTCATAGCCCCCTGCGGGTGAGCCGGGACACCCAACGAGCGCCACTCCAGAGAGCCGAGATCGGAGTGGAAGGGCGTCCACGCGGCCGCAAGGATCGGCGCCTCGCAGCCGAAGGTGGTGTCTCTCACGGGGATCTCCGAGCCCGAAGAAGCCGTGGCGATCGACTGGCGCGAGCAGCCCAACATCGTGGCGTAGCATCGCCGTCATGGCGTACGACGAGGCCCTTGCTGGCCGTATCCGGGAGCTCCTCGCCGGCGAGGCCGGTCTGACCGAGCAGAAGATGTTCGGGGGACTCGCGTTCCTGATCGGGGGCAACATGGCCGTCGCCGCCAGCGGTCAAGGTGGAGTCCTGGTCCGGGTCGACCCGGAGCGGTCGGACTCGATCGTCGCGTCGACGAGCGCGCGCCCGATGGAGATGCGGGGCCGGAAGATGCAGGGGTGGCTCCGCGTCGCACCGGAGGAACTGCGGACGAAGCGACAGCTCGCGAAGTGGGTAACGCTCGGCGCGACCTACGCGCGCTCGCTTCCCGCGAAGCGGTAGTCGCACGCACCGGCCGGCGCCGTTCGACGTCGTGATAGAACCAACACGATGGCGGAGAGGCTGTCGCCCGAGGACTCGCGCATCCTCGCGCTCGAGTCCAAGTCGATCGTCGGGCACACGTGCAAGGTCGTGATCGCCGAGCGGACCGGCGACGGCGTCGAGTACCTCCGCGACCGGATCGTCGCGTCGCATCGCGCTCGCGCCGAGCTGTCGACGGCGGATCGTGATCACTCCCTACCGCATCGACGCGCCGGTGTGGGCAGACGACCCGAACTTCGACGTTCGCCGGCACGTCCGTAAGGTGCCCGTCGCCGGACCCGTCGGGGATGGGGAGCTGCGCGAGATCGTCGCTCGACTCATGGCGGAACGGCTACCGCGCGATCGGCCGTTGTGGGCGATCGACGTCGTCGAGCCCCTCGAAGACGGCACGAGGGCCGTCATCTGGCGCATCCACCACGCGATGGCCGACGGGCAAGCGGCGATGGCGATCGGCTCGGCTCTGCTCTGGAGCGACTCGACCGACCCTGAGCCCGACCCTCCGCGCCTTCCCCCCGCCGAGCCGCTACCGACCTCGAACATCCTGATCGCGGCCGCCCTGTCGGACCGGGCCCACGCGGTCGGCGACACCGCCCAACGGATCGGGCGACGGGTCGCGTCACGCCGCCGTTTGCGGGAGAGCCTCGAGGAACTCCGCGGTGCCCCCAGCGCGATCCGGCGCGAGCTGGTACCCGAACGCGAGACCTCGCCGTTGAACGCGCCGGTGGGGCGGAGGCGTCAGGTCGCGTTCGTCGACCATCCGCTCGACGCCGTTCATCGCGCATCGCACGCCCTTGGCGAAGGGGTGACGATCAACGACCTCCTCCTCGGTGTGATCGCCGGCGGGCTGCGCCACTGGCTGGAGGCGCGGCACGGCTCGATCGGGCCGCTGCGTGTCCAGGTGCCGGTGAGCATGCATCGAGAGGGTGAGGCGCCCGGCGCGGTCCCGAACCGGGACTCCTTCGTCAACATCGACCTTCCCGTTCAGGAAGCCGACGCCGCGCGGCGCGTGTTGGCCGTCAACGAGCAGATGCGGGCCCGAAAGGAGGATCGCGACGCCGAACAGCTATACGCGGTCTTCGCGGACGTCGGGCACGTGTCGAAGCACCTGTTCGACCTGGCGCACCGCATCGCATCGAACCCGCACATCTTCGCCCTCTCCGTCTCGAACGTGCGTGGTCCGGCGGGCACGCACTACCTCGCGGGAGGGCAGATCCGGGAGGTCTACTCGCTCGCGGAGGTCGCCCCGCACCACGCACTCAGGGTGTCCGCGATCTCCTTCGCCGGACGGATGGCGATCGGCCTGTGCGCGGACGCCGACGCGATCCCGGAACTCCCCGAGCTCGCCGAAGGCGTCCAGCGGTCGATGGTCGAGCTGACCGAGGGCGCCACCGCCTGAGGATGCTCCAGATCGACGGGTCTGCGGGTGATTGACCGGGCCTCGGGCATCGAACAGACTGAACAGGTGTTCGATTCGTGCGTGCTCGGGGTCGACCCGGGCGTGTCCGCGCTCGGCCTGGGGACGGTTGGCAGGCGGGATCGGCGGCCCGTCGTGCTGGCTGCCGAGACGGTCCGAACGCCAACCCACCTCCCGGAGAGCGAGCGCCTGCGACTCCTCTATGAGGCGGTACGGGACGCCATCTCCGCGCACCGTCCTGGATCGGTCGCGATCGAGCGGATCGCGTGGAACAAGAATCAGGTCAGCGCGATGGCGGTCGCCCGCGCCACGGGCGTCGTCTTGCTCGCGGCGGCCGAGGCCGACCTGGATGTCGAGGAGTACGGCTCGCTCGAGGTGAAGATGGCCGTGACAGGCCAGGGGAACGCCGACAAGGCCCAGGTGCGCGACGCGCTCGAACGGTTCCACGGCCTGCAAGACCTGCCGAACGAGCCCGACGCCGTCGACGCCGTCGCGATCGCGCTCTGCCACCTCACCCAGTCGCGTCTGCGGCGTGTGGCAAGGTTGGCCACGTGATCTCGTTCCTCGAGGGTGATGTCGCCGAGAAGGCCGGGACGCGGGTGGTGATCTCGGTCGGCGGGGTCGGCTACGACGTGCTCGTGCCGGCCTCCACGCTCTCGAAGCTGCCACCGGTGGGGCGGCCGACTCGCGTGCACACGCGGATGACGGTCCGCGACGACGCGATGGTCCTGTACGGGTTCGCGAGCGCCGACGAACGGGAGCTGTTCGACCTCCTCGTGACCGTGAACGGCATCGGGCCGAAGGTGGCGCTCTCGTTCCTGTCCGTGCTCTCGCCTGAGGCCCTACGCCGGGCCATCGCGTCCGGCGACGTCGCGGCGCTCACCGTCGTGCCTGGAGTCGGCAAGAAGGTGGCCCAGCGGGTCGCGCTGGACCTGAAGGACAGGCTCGGTGGCGACGAGGTCGTGATCGTCGACGGCCCGCTCGTGGACGTCCGCGAGGCGCTCCTCGCGCTCGGCCTGTCGCCGCAGGAGGCGAGCGAGGCGATGACCGGCCTCGCGCCGAACGGCGACCGTCCGGTGGAGGACCTCCTCCGAGAAGCACTGCAGCGCGTAGGGCGGGGGTAGGGTGATGCGCGACGTGAGCGAGGACCCGCGGATCGTGGACGCCGAGGTGCCCGAGGAGGAGCGCGAGTTCGACGTCGCGCTCCGCCCGCGTCGGATCGACGAGTTCGTCGGTCAGGAGCGGATCAAGGAGCAGCTCGCGCTGCTGATCGACGGAGCCCACGCGCGCGGCGAGACCGTCGATCACCTCCTGTTCTCGGGGCCGCCGGGGCTCGGCAAGACCACGCTCGCCGGCATCGTCTCCAATGAGCTCGGCGTCGGGTTCCAGCCGACGTCCGGCCCGGCGCTCGACCGGCCGGGCGACCTCGCCGCGATCCTGACGAACCTCGAGGAGGGCGACGTCCTGTTCGTGGACGAGATCCACCGGATGCCTCGCGCCGTCGAGGAGGTCCTGTATCCGGCGCTCGAGGACTTCAAGCTGGACGTCGTGCTCGGCAAGGGACCGAGCGCGCGCAGCATCCGGCTCGACCTGCCGAGGTTCACGCTCGTCGGCGCGACCACCCGCCCCGGGCGGATCACGCTCCCGCTCCGCGAACGGTTCGGGTTCTCGCCACGACTCGACTACTACTCGGTGGAGGACCTGGGCGCGATCGTGCACCGCTCGGCCGGGATCCTCGCGGTGACGGTGGACGAGGAGGGCGCCCAGCAGATCGCCCAGCGGTCTCGAGGCACGCCGCGGGTCGCCAACCGCCTCTTGCGGCGGGTCCGAGACTTCGCCGAGGTGCGCCACGACGGCCAGATCACGGCCGAGGTCGCCCGCGCCGGGCTCGAACTCTTCGAGGTCGACGAGCAGGGGCTCGACAAGCTCGACCTCGCGATCCTGTCGACGATCGTGGGCAAGTTCGGAGGTGGCCCGGTCGGGCTGTCCACGCTCGCGGCGGCCATCGGCGAAGAGACCGACACAGTCGAGGACGTCGTCGAGCCCTACCTGCTCCAGCTCGGCCTGCTCCAGCGGACGCCCAGAGGCAGGGTCGCGACCGAGCGCGCATACCGTCATCTCGGCGTTGCCCGCGAGGACGCGCTCCCGCTCGGCTGAACCTGCAGCCTTCCGGCGGCGAACCGAGCGGTAGCCTGTATGCTGCCTGGTCACCCCCGAGGAGGCTCGTCAAACAATGGTGTTCGGAATCCTTGCCCAAGAGGGCGGTGCGGCCGGCGGTTCGCTGATCGGCCTTGCGCTGCCCGTCCTCATGATCGTGGGCTTCTACTTCTTGCTCATCCGTCCGCAGCGCAACCGCCAGCGCGCCCAACAGGCGCTTCTCGCCTCCCTCGAGGTGGGGGACGATGTCATGACCACCGGAGGGATCTTCGGCACGATCATCGAGATCGATGACGACGAGGGCTACGTGATCGTGGAGATCGCGCCCGGCACCCGCGTCCGGATGGTTCGTCAGGGGATCGCGCAGCGCTTCGTGGAGGATGAGGCCGGGTACGACGAGGACGAGGGCGGCGGGTCCGCCGACGAAGGGGTCGACCGGGAACCGTGAGCACGGAAGCAGCGCCCGGCGCGCGTTCGCTTGAGCCGGCGGTGGAACCGGAACCGGCGGTCGAGCCCGGAGGCGAAGGGATCACCCTCGAGCTGGTCCAGGACGATCCCGAGCTCTCGTCATTCATCACGGCGGCCGACCGCGTGATGGAGGGTCTGGGCTACACGGAGCACGGCTTCCGGCACGCCAACCTCACCGCGCGCATCGCGTTCAACGTCCTGTCCCGCGCCGGGTTCGACGAGCACACGGCCAACCTGGCGTGCGTCGCCGGCTATCTCCATGACGTCGGAAACATGATCAGCCGCGAGGCGCACGGGCAGACCGGCGGCGTGCTCGTCTACCAGGCGCTCCGCGATCGGGTGCCGGCCGCCGACCTGGCGCTGATCGTCTCGGCGGTCGCGAACCACGAGGAGGACAACGGCTACGCGGTCTCGCCGGTCTCGGCGGCCGTGATCCTGGCCGACAAGTCCGACGTCCACCGGAGCCGGGTGCGCAAGTCCGGCCAGATCGAATTCGACATCCACGATCGCGTGAACTTCGCGGTCGAGCAGTCGTTCCTGCGGGTCGACTCGGCGGCCAAGACCGTGAGCCTGGAGCTCACGATCGATACGCAGATCAGCCAGGTCATGGAGTACTTCGAGATCTTCCTCGGCCGCATGCAGCTGTGCCGTCTGGCGGCCGAGGTGCTCGACTGCAAGTTCAAGCTGCTCATCAACGGCGCGGAGCTGGCATGAGCCTCGCGGGGATCGAGCGATGAAGAAGCCGCGCGCCCTGTGGACGGCGATCGTGTTCGTCCTCCTGCTCGTTGCGGGCGGGATCGCCCTGCTCGTCACCGGGACGCAGCCCGTCCTCGGCCTGGACCTGAAGGGCGGGATCTCGGTGATCCTGTCGGCGCCGGAGGGCACCGAGGACGACGTGATGGATCAGGCGCTCGAGAACATCCGGAGCCGCATCGACGCGTTCGGCACCGCTGAGCCGTTGCTGTTCGTGACCGGCGACACGATCGAGGTCCAGATCCCCGGGCTCGCACAAGGCTCGATCGAGGAACGGCCGAAGACCCAGTTCTGCATCGCCGACACCGAGGGTGTCTCCTACGGCTGCTTCGAGGAGGAGCGGCCCGCCGACGCCGAGATCGAGGCCGCCGCGGTCGATCCCGTCGTGACCTCGGTATGCCTGGCCGGAGAGGCGTTCGGCAACGCTCCGCTGTGCTTCCCGACGCAGGAGGAGGCGGATGCCGCGCTCGAAGAGATCAGGATCCAGCGGCAGCAGCAGGAGTTCTGCTTCGCGGGAGCCGCCTTCGGAGAAGCGGCGCCCTGCTTCCCGACTCGCGACGAGGCCGAGACGCAGCTCGAGGGCGTCGACACCGTCGCGACGCAGACCTTCTGCATCGCCGGCAGGCGCGACGCTACGCTGTCGAGTGACTTCGGCCCCGCGTGCCTCCCCACGACTGAGGAAGCCGAGACGCTGCTCTCCGAGCTCGAGGTTCAACGCTCGGACGCGGAGTTCTGCGTGCTGAGCTCGGCCGGCGAGAACCTCGGGTGCTTCCTGTCCAGGGAGGACGCCGAGGCGCGCCTGCAGGAGACCGGCCAAGAGCGTCTGCTGCAGGTGATCGGCCAGACCGCGCGGCTCGAACAGCGCGAGGTCCTCGAGGTCCTGACTGCCGCGACCCCCGGGTACGAAGCGGCGACGCTCACGTGTTCGACCGAGGCCGAGCAGGGAACGCCCGAGTGCTCCTTCGAGGAGCTTTCCGATCAAGAGGTCGTGTTCCTGGACCGGGACGGGCGGACGAAGTATCGACTCGGCCCCGTCGAGCTCACCGGCGACGCGATCGATCAGGCGGCGGCGGTCCTGGACACCGGCGCGGCCGGCGCCGTCGGCCAGGGGTGGCAGATCCAGTTCGATCTCACCGATCAGGGGGCGGACACGTTCGCCGACGTGACGACGCGCCTCCAGGGTGGCCAACTCGCGATCGTCGTCGACCAGGAGGTGGTTTCGGCGCCGACCGTGCAGAGCGCGATCACCGGTGGCACCGGCGTGATCACGGGCAGCTTCACAGAGGCTCGCGCCAAGGACCTCGCGACCCAGCTGAACGCCGGAGCCCTGCCGGTCGCGCTCACGACCCAGCAGGTGCAGACGGTCAGCCCGACGCTCGGGGACGAGTCGCTCCAGCAGGGGCTCGTCGCGGCGATCGCCGGACTCATCCTGCTGTGGATCTATCTCCTCTTCTACTACCGGGTCCTCGCGATCGTCGCCTGGATCGGGATGGCGATCTGGGCGTTGCTGGCGATCGCCCTCATCGCGCTCGCGGGACAGACGATCGGCTACAACCTGACGCTCGCCGGCGTCGCCGGCCTCGTGATCTCCCTCGGCGTGACCGCGGACTCCTACATCGTGTTCTTCGAGCGGCTGAAGGATGAGGTCCACGGCGGTAAGTCCCCCCGGTCGGCGGTCGGGCCCGGGTTCCAGCGGTCGTTCAAGACGATCGTCGCGGCCGACCTCGTGACCGCGATCGCGGCGCTCGTCCTGTACCTCACCGCGATCTCCTCCGTCCGCGGGTTCGCGCTCACGCTGGGCGTGGCCACCTTGCTCGACCTGTTCGTCGTGTACTTCTTCAAGCGCCCCGCGGTCTCGCTCCTCGTGCGAAGCGACCGAGCGGTCAACTGGCGCTGGTTCGGCGTGAAGGCGGGCCTCGCGGCCGACCGTGAGGCCGCGCCGGCCGCTCCCGCCCCGGCTCCCGCGATCGCCGGAGGGTCGGAGTGAGCATCCGACGCGCGTTCGATACGTTCCGCGGATACCGGCATCCCGAATTCCGCATCATCCAGCAGCGCCGCCGCTGGGCGATCGTCTCCGCGGTCGTGATCGCCCTGTCGCTGCTCGGCTTGCTCTGGCGCGGCCTGAACCTGTCGATCGACTTCACCGGTGGAACGCTGATCGAGTACGAGCTCGCGAGCGACGTGACCGTCGACGAGATCCGCGAGCTCCTGGAGTCCGACCCGTACGCCCGCGAGAGCGCCGAGGTCCAGATCGCCGGCGGTGACAGGGTCTCGATCCGGACGAGTGCGCTCACCGACCTGTCGGCCGAGGAACGCACGCAGCTGTTCGACGCGCTCGCCGAGCAGGCGGGGATCCCGGCGGACGACATCAGCGCGCAGGTGGTGGGCCCGACGTGGGGCGAACAGATCTCGCGTCAGGCGCTTTTCGGACTCCTGATCGTCCTGGCGGCGATCACCCTGTACATCACGCTGCGGTTCGAATGGAAGATGGCGCTCGGGGCGATGGTCGCGATGGTGCACGACGTGGTGGTCACGGCCGGCGTCTACGCGCTCACCGGCCGGGAGGTCTCGCCGGCGACGGTGATCGCCATCCTGACGATCCTCGGGTTCTCCCTCTACGACACCGTGGTGATCTACGACAAGGTCAATGAGAACGTCGAGTCCACCGCGGCGCTCGGCAAGGACACGTACGAGGGGGTCGCCAACGCGTCCATGAACCAGGTGCTGATGCGCTCGGTCAACACGTCGCTCGTCGTCGTGCTCCCGATCCTGTCGCTGCTCCTGTTCGGAGGGGCGACGCTCAAGGACTTCGCCTTCGCGATGTTGATCGGTGTCATCACGGGCGCGTACTCGTCGATCTTCGTTGCCACCCCGATCCTCGTCGTGCTGAAGGAGCGCGAACCGCGCTACCAGCAGCTCCGGGCGCGGATCGAGGGCCGTCCGAGCGCCCGGCGCCTGCAGGCCGTGCCCGCGCCGGTGCCCGCTCAGGAGGAGGAGCCGGAGGTCGCGCAGCAGGAGCTCGCGGCGGCGGCATCGTCGTCGTCTTCGACGCGGCGCCCCGGCACCACGTCGTCCCGGCCACGCCCCAAGAGCAAGCGGCGCCCGCCCGCCAAACGCCGGCGGAGGTGATCTCGTGGAGATCGAACAGCTGAAGGCGCTCGTCCGCGACGTGCCCGATTTCCCCCAGGAGGGGATCGTCTTCAAGGACATCACGCCGCTGCTCGCGGACGAGCTCGCGTTCTCGACGGTGATCGACCTGACCGTGGTGCACTTCGGTCGCGGCAACGTCGACAAGGTGGTGGGGATAGAGGCCCGCGGGTTCATCCTGGCGTCGCCGGTCGCGTATCACTTCGGCGCCGGGTTCGTGCCCGTCCGAAAGGTGGACAAGCTCCCCTGGGAGACCGAGTCCGCCGAGTACGAGCTCGAGTACGGGACGGCCACCCTCGAGATCCACCGGGACGCGGTCGCCGCGGGCGAGCGGGTGCTGATCGTCGACGACGTGCTCGCGACAGGGGGGACCGCGAGGGCGACGGCCGAGCTCGTCGAACGCATCGGCGGCAAGGTCGTCGGCATCGCGTGCCTGATCGAGCTCGGGTTCCTGAACGGGCGGGACAAGCTCGAGGGATACGACCTGTTCACGCTGCTCCGCTACTAGGCGGCCCCGACGCTCCGAGGCCGTCGCCGCCGCACCCGCGCGTACACTCCCGGTGCGGAGGTGGGCTCGTGGACAGCGAGGAGCAGGTCAAGACCGAGCGTCGAGGCGGTCTGCTCTCGCGCCTTCGCCCCGGCGACTCCGAGCCGCGGGACGGGCTCGACGCGCTCGTCCGCACCGTCAAGGGGTACAACGCCAAGGCGGACTTCAAGGAGATCGAGCGGGCCTACCGGTTCGCCGCCGAGCACCACGAGGGCCAGAAGCGCCTGTCGGGCGAGGAGTTCATCGAGCACCCGCTCGCCGTGGCGCAGATCCTGGCCGACCTCGGGCTCGACACGACGACGCTCGAGGCGGCGCTCCTGCACGACACGGTCGAGGACACCGACGTCACGGTCGACGGCCTGGAGGCCGAGTTCGGGCCCGAGGTGGCGCGGATCGTCGACGGGCTGACCAAGCTCGACGCGCTCTCGTTCCGCAGCCGCGAGCACGAGCAGGCGGAGAACGTCCGCAAGATGATCGTCGCGATGGCGGGCGACATCCGCGTGCTGCTGATCAAGCTCGCCGACCGACTCCACAACATGCGGACGCTCTCCGCGCTCCCTCCCGACAAGCAAGGGCGGATCGCGACCGCCACGCTCGAGATCTACGCGCCGCTCGCGCACCGTCTCGGCGTTCAGCAGGTGAAGTGGGAGCTCGAGGATCTCTCGTTCAAGACGCTCCACCCTGGCCCGTACCGAGAGATCGCGAGCCTGGTCGAACGGCGCCGGGGCGAGCGGCAACAGTACGTCGACGCGGTGCTCGAGGCCGCCCGTACACGACTGCGGGAGTCCGGGGTCAAGGCGGAAGTCATCGGCCGCCCGAAGCACCTGTACTCGATCTACGAGAAGATGGTGATCGGCGGCAAAGAGTTCAACGAGATCTACGATCTCGCCGGCGTCCGGATCCTCGTCGCCTCGATCCGAGACGTTTATGGGGCGCTCGGCGCCGTACATTCCCTGTGGAAGCCCGTGCCCGGGCGCTTCAAGGACTACGTCGCGATGCCCAAGAACAACATGTACCAGTCGTTGCATACGACCGTGGTCGGACCCCAGGGGCGCCCGATCGAGGTGCAGATCCGGACGAAGGACATGCACCGAACGGCCGAGTTCGGGATCGCGGCGCACTGGCGCTACAAGGAAGGACGCGACGGGAAGAAGGCGAAGGAGGCCGCCGACCTCGCGTGGCTCGGCCAGATGCTCGAATGGCTGAAGGACATGGCCGACCCCCGCGAGTTCATGGAGGGCCTGAAGATCGACCTGTACGGCGGCCAGGTCTTCTGCTTCACGCCGAAGGGCGACGTGCTGAACCTGCCGGCGGGTGCCACGCCGGTGGACTTCGCCTACTCGATCCACACCGAGGTCGGCCACCGGACGATCGGCGCGAAGGTGAACGGCAAGCTGGTGCCGCTCGACTACGAGCTTCGGACCGGCGACACGGTGGAGATCCTGACCTCGAAGGCGCAGGGCGAGGGACCCTCGCGCGACTGGCTGCGCTGGGTGAAGACGCCTCGAGCGCGCAACAAGATCCGACAGTGGTTCAGCCGCGAGCGCCGAGAGGACGCGCTCGAGGACGGGCGCGAGCAGCTCCAGCGCCTGATGCGCAAGCAGAACGTCCCGCTCAAGCGGCTGGCCACCGAGGAGGCGCTCGAACAGCTCGCGGACGAGATGAAGTTCCCGAGTCTCGAGTCGCTCTACGTGGCGGTCGGGGAGGGGCACGTCTCGCCGCAGTCGATCGTCGCGCGCCTCGGACGGTCGCTCCAGGGCACGACCGAGGAGGACGTCACCGAGGTGCCGCTCGCGCGCCCGGTCCGCATCGGCGAGCCCACCGCCACCACCGACGTGACGTCGGGCGTGGAGGTCCCCGGGTCGGCGGACGTCTGGGTGCGGCTCGCCCGCTGCTGCACGCCGGTCCCCGGCGACGACATCCTGGGGTTCGTGACCCGCGGGCACGGGGGTGAGCGTCCACCGAACGGACTGCCCCAACGCGAAGTCGCTCCTCGCGCAGCCCGAACGGCTGATCGACGTCACGTGGCGTGCCGGCAAGCCGACTTCGTTCGTCGTCGCAGTGCAGGTCGATGCGCTGGACCGAACCCGGCTGCTCTCCGACGTCGCGACGGTCCTGTCGGACCATCACGTGAACATCCTCTCCGCCACCACCGCCGTCGGCCGGGACCACACGACGACGCTACGGTTCACGTTCGAGCTCGGCGACATCGCGCACCTCACCGAGATCCTGGGAGCGATCAAGAAGGTCGAGAACGTCTACGACGCGTTCCGCGTCGTCCCGCGTTGAGGGTCGTTCCGAGGGTCGTTCGGCGTTGAGGATCCTGCTCCAGCGGGTCGCCCGCGCTTCCGTCACGGTCCGGGGCGATCTCGTCGCCGAGATCGGTTCGGGGTTCCTGCTCCTGGTGGGCGTCGGGAAGGACGACGGGTTCGGCGAGTACGACCGTCTGGCCGAGAAGGTCCACAACCTCCGGGTCTTCGAGGACGAGCAGGGCAAGATGAACCGGTCGCTGTCCGATGTCGGGGGCGAGATCCTCGTCGTTCCGCAGTTCACGCTGTACGGCGACGTTCGCAAGGGACGCAGGCCGTCGTGGGACGGTGCCGCGCCACCCAAGATCGCCGAGGACCGGGTTGAGGCGTTCGCGAAGGCGCTCGAAAGCCGCGGGGCGACGGTCAAGCGCGGGGCGTTTCGCGAGCACATGCAGGTGGAGCTCGTGAACGACGGCCCCGTCACGCTCTGGATCGACGCTCAGGATTAACGATTCGTTACTCGTCGAACTCATAGATCGTCCTGCCACAGAATGGACTCGTCCCCCGCCAAGAGTTCGATGACCGCGCTCGAGTCGGCTGTTGGCCGCGAGGTCACGAAAAGCACCACGCCCTGGTCGACGTCGTCGACGAGCACGGTTCCCTTCGTGCGAAGCCGAGCCGAGGCGGCGCGCTCGGATCCAGACCCGGCCACGCGGCCTCAGATCCCCAGACCGTGATCACCCCAACAACCGGCATAGTTGATCCAGGGCCTGTCTCGTTCAGGGTCGGTGCCGTTGCCTCCAGCCCCGCCGCGAACCCGCCATGATCCATCGTCTTCTTCGATGAGCCGAACGACCAGAACCAGGGGCGTGCCAGCCGTGTCCTGAAAGGTGGCCGCGTGGATCTGGCTACCTGGGATGGCTCGACGCTTCACTATCCTCATCGACGAGAGCACGGGTGGGGATGAGGGCCAGCCTCGTCCCGGCTCACTACCGGTGGGCTCCGGTTGCCCTGCCTCGCCCATCGCGTAAAGCCACTCCTTGACCGCACGCCGGGGCTTCACCCGGTTCTCCTCCAGCCTCCCTAACTCCGTGCGCGTCGCACGCCTGCTTGCCGATCGCACGACCGAGCTGCCCGCGATGGGCTGCCACCCATCGATATGCGCTCTCGGTCGCGGAGGGCGCGAGTGCAGCCAATGTCGCGAGCGGAACGCCACCCGGCAGCAAACGGAGCAGGGGCGCAACCGCGGCGCCGCCCGACCGCACGTGTGCGTTCGTCACAAGATGCCACGACGCAATCCTGCGCTCTTGGCTCAGGCCGGGCAGGAGGTCGTCCGCTTCGGTGGCCTGCAATGGAACGGCGCGCAGCCGTCGCCCCCGGTTCCAGGCCATGATCTTCGACACGCACCAGCGGCAGAACCCACAATCAGCGTCGTACAGAAGCACCGCAGTGTCCACCTCGACAGGGTACGGCCGAAGGGAGGACCTCCGAGGCCGGGGCTAGATCAGACGGGCCTGGTTCTTTGCAGCCCTGCGGCTCCGGCTCGGGACCTGCGGAGCCGGGTGCTCGACGAGCGCGACCACGCGGTCGGCCATGAACCGGCCGCTGCGGACCGGGGCGCCGCTCCTGGTCACCTCGGTGACCTCGATCACCCCGCGCGACGTGCCGACCTCGACCCGTCGACCCGCCTTGGTGGCCTCGATCTCGTACGTGAGCACTCCCGCACCCGAGTCCACGACGATCTCCACGCGGTCGCCCCGCATGTCCGGCAGCCTACCCGTCCGGGCCGACATCGGGTCTCCCGGGCCGGGTGGGTGGGGCCAGGTGGCTGGATAGACTCTCCGCGCGATGTACCTGGACGTCTTCTCCGACAACTCGTTCGAGACGAACTGCTGGTTGATCGCGGCCGACGGCACGGACGAGGCCGTCGTCGTCGACCCCGGCTTCTCGCCCGGCCGCGTGCGCGCGATGCTCGAGACCGAGGGCAAGCGTCCGGTCGCTGTGCTCGCCACCCACGGCCACTTCGATCACATCGGTGCGGCGGACGAGTTCTGCGGCGACGACCTGCCGTTCCATATCCACGAGGCCGACGTCCAGGCGCTCACCGACCCGAACGCGTGGGGGGCGAGCAGGGATCTCCCGCCCGTCCCGGTCAAGGACGTCCGAACGCTGTCCGACGGCGACGTGCTCACGTTCGCGGGCTTCCGGATCGAGGTGCTCCACACCCCCGGCCACACGCCGGGGAGCGTGGTCTACCGGACCGACGGCTGGGTGCTCTCGGGCGACCTCGTGTTCGCGGGCTCGGTCGGTCGCAGCGACTTCCCGAACTCGAGCCCGCCGGACATGCAACGCAGCCTCCGCCGGTTCCTCGAGCTGCCGGGCGGGCTCGACGTGCTTCCCGGCCACGGCCCCCGAACGACGGTCGAGCGCGAGCGGGCGACCAACCCGTTCCTCCAGGCGGGGGGCTACCGCTCGCGATGACCGCTCGCTCCTTGAGCCCCCCGCGCCCCCTGCAGGACCTCTGAGCGTGGAGCTGCAACCGCCGCGCGGCACCTCCGACCTCCTCCCGCCGGATTCCGAAACGATGCTCGGTCTGTACGAAGCGGCCCACCGCCTCGCGAGGCTCTACGGGTTCCGGTTCGTGGAGACGCCCACGTTCGAGCACACGGAGCTGTTCGCGCGGACCTCCGGTGAGACCTCCGACGTCGTCACGAAGGAGATGTACACGTTCGAGGACAAGGGTGGGCGGTCGCTCACGCTCCGACCCGAACAGACCGCGAGCATCGTGCGCGCCTACCTCGACCACGCGCAGGAGCTGCCCACGCCGTTCAAGGCGTACCACGTCTCGCCTCAGTTCCGTCACGGGCGGCCCCAGGCCGGGCGCCTGCGTGAGTTCCGCCAGTTCGGGATCGAGACGATCGGCGTGGCGGCCGCCGCTGCGGACGTCGAGGTGATCGCCGTCGGGGATCGGTTCCTCCGCGGCCGCGGGCTCGCTGACCTGGAGCTGCGGATCAACTCGATCGGGGACGCGGAGTGCCGGCCGGCCTACCGCGAACGCCTGATCGCGTACCTCGAACCCCACCAGGCCGAGTTGGACGAGGACTGCCGGACACGACTCCGGACGAATCCGCTTCGCGTGTTCGACTGCAAGGTGGACGGGCCGACCCCGCTCATCCAGGAGGCGCCGGTCATCTCCGACCATCTCTGTCAGGCGTGCGCCGAGCACTTCGCCGCGACTCGCAATGGGCTCGACGCGCTCGGGGTCGCGTTCGTCCACGATCCGCGGCTGGTCCGAGGGCTCGACTACTACACGCGCACCGCGTTCGAGTTCGTCTCGGGCTCGCTCAGCCAGGCGCAGGCCACGGTCTGCGGCGGCGGACGGTACGACGGGCTCGCCGAGGTGCTCGGAGGCGCCCCGACCCCCGGCGTGGGGTTCGCGCTCGGCCTCGATCGCACGCTCGTCGCGCTCGAGGCCGAGGGTGCGGAACTCTCGGGCGAACGCGGAGTAGCGTGCTTCGTCGTGGCGATCGGGTCCGAGACCGCCGAGGTCGCCGCGCGGCTCGTCGAGGAACTCCGGACGTCGGGGATCCCGGTGGACACTGCGTACGAGGATCGCCCGCTGAAGGCGCAGCTGAAGATGGCCGACCGATCGGGTGCTGCGTACGCGGTGATCCTCGGCGAGCGAGAGATCGAGGCGGGCGTCGCCACGCTCCGACGTCTGGCGGACGGCGAGCAGGACGAAGTGCCGATCGGCGATGTGGTGAACTGGCTGTCCCGAACCGACTGGGCGGCAGAACGATGAGCGACCTGCGCACGGGTGGCACCTCTGTGAACCTGCGAACCGCGATGCGAACGCACGCGTGCGGCGACCTGCGCGCCGCCGACGTCGGCGCCTCGGTCTCGCTGTGCGGATGGGTCTGGCGCCGGCGCGACCACGGCGGCGTGACGTTCGTCGACCTCCGCGACCGGCGGGGGCTCGTGCAGCTCGTGTTCCATCCCGAGGAAGCGTCGGACGCCCATGCCGCCGCGCAACATCTCGGTTCGGAGACCGTGATCCGGGTCACCGGCGAGGTGCGGGAACGCCCACCGGGCACGGTGAACCCCGAGCTTCCGACCGGCGAGGTCGAGGTGGCCGTGTCCGAGCTCGAGGTCCTCTCCGAGTCCGAGACGCCGCCGTTCGTGATCGAGGATCGGATCGAGGCCTCCGAGGAGCTCCGGCTCCGGTATCGGTACCTGGACCTGCGGCGCCCCGAGATGACCAAGGTGCTCGCGCTCCGGCACACGATCAACCGGATCATCCGCGAGGAGATGGAGGCGGCCGGGTTCCTCGAGGTCGAGACGCCGATCCTGGGACGGAGCACGCCCGAAGGCGCCCGCGACTTCCTCGTCCCGTCCCGCTTCTGGCCGGGGACGTTCTACGCGCTCCCGCAGTCCCCACAGCAGCTGAAGCAGCTGTTGATGGTGGCCGGGCAGGACCGCTACTACCAGATCGTCCGCTGCCTGCGTGACGAGCAGCCGCGGGCCGATCGCAGCTTCGAGTTCACGCAGCTCGACGTGGAGATGTCGTTCGTGGATCAGGAGGACGTGTTCGCGGTGATCGAACCGCTGTACGCGCGGGTCGTACGCCAGACCCAGGGCGTCGAGATCGAGACCCCGTTCCCCCGGATGACGCACGAGGAGATGCTGTCGCGGTTCGGAACCGACAAGGCGGACCTGCGGTACGGGATGGAGCTGTCCGAGCTCGGCGAGGTCTTCTCGGGAACGGGCTTCCGGGCCTTCGCGTCCGTGCTCGCGGAGGGCGGACTCGTGAAGGGGTTCGCGGCACCCGGCGGCGCCGAGCTCTCACGCAAGGAGCTCGACGACCTCGTCCAGGTCGCGAAGTCGCGGGGGGCGGCCGGACTCGTCTGGATCGCGGTCGAGGCCGACGGTGTCCGCTCGCCGGTCGAGAAGCACCTTTCGACCGAGGAGATCGACGGCGTCCGACGGTCGACCGGCGCGGGACCGGGCGACCTGCTCCTGATCGTGGCCGACCGGCCAGATCGCACCAACGTGGCGCTCGACGGTCTTCGGCGTCATCTCGCCGACCGGCTCGGCCTCGTCCCCGAGGGCGACTGGCGGTTCTGCTGGCTCGTGGACCCACCGCTGTTCGAGTGGAGCGAGGACGAGGGCAAGTGGGCTTCGTCCCACCACCCGTTCACCGCGCCGGCGTCCGACGATCTCGATCCGGAGACCGCGACGTCGCGCGGGTACGACCTCATCCTGAACGGCTACGAGGTGGGCGGAGGGAGCATCCGGATCCACCGTCCGGACGTGCAGCACCGGGTGTTCGAGGTCCTCGGCCTGTCCGACGAGGAGATCCAGGAGAAGTTCGGGCACCTGCTGACCGCGTTCGGGTACGGGGTGCCCCCGCACGGGGGGATCGCGATGGGGATCGACCGGCTGGTCATGCTGATGGCGGGCAAGGACACGATCCGCGACGTGACGGCGTTCCCCAAGGCACAGTCGGGGGCGGATCCGCTCACCGGGGCGCCCGCGCACGCGTCCGAGGAGCAGCTCCGTGAGCTCGGCATCGCGGTGACGGTGAAGGAGCACGAGGAGGCGAGCGCCGGCGATGGTTGAGCTCACCGAGGAGGACCTCGAGATGCTCACGGGAACGAACTTCGCGACGTTCGTCACCGTGAACCCCAACGGCACGCCGCACGCGACGATCACGTGGGTCGACGCCGTGGACGGTCACGTCCTCGTCAACACGGCGAAGGGACGCGTGAAGCACCGGAACAGCGAGGCCAACCCTCGTGTCGCGATCTCGATCATGAACGGCGGCGACGCCTACGACTGGATCTCGATCTCGGGCACGGTGGTTCGGTTCGAGTCCGGCGAGCGCGCCGAGCGGCACATCGACGAGCTCTCGCACCGGTACGACGGGCACGGCTACTCGTACACGCCGGGTCAGGAGCGCGAGATCCTGTGGATCCGCCCCCGGCGCGTCATCCGCTACAAGGACTGACCAGTAGATGGCCGACGTCCCCCTCGCGGCGCGGCTGCGGCCCAGGACGTTCGACGAGTTCGTGGGCCAAACCCATCTGATCGGGCCGGGGAAGGCGCTCACCCAACTCCTCGAGGGCGGACACCTCCCCTCGATCGTGCTCTGGGGCCCGGCGGGAACGGGCAAGACCACCCTCGCCTACCTGCTGGCCGATGCGGTGGGAGGGGAGCTCGTGCAGCTCTCCGCCGTCTCGTCCGGCGTCGCGGATGCGCGCAAGGTGATCGAACAGGCCAAGGGCGCCCTGTTCCGGACGGTGCTGTTCGTCGACGAGGTGCACCGGTGGTCCAAGGCGCAGCAGGACGTGCTGCTCCCCGCGGTGGAGGAGGGGACGGTCACGCTGATCGGGGCGACGACGGAGAACCCGTACTTCTCGCTGGTCACGCCGCTGCTCTCGCGGTGCATCCTCATGCAGCTCGAGCCGCTCGGCGCCGACGAGATGCGGAGCCTGCTCGAGCGCGCCCTCACCGACGAGGACCGGGGCCTCGGCAAGCAGGGCGTCGAGGTTGCCGAGGAGGCGCTCGACCACCTCGTGGACATCGCCGGCGGCGACGCGAGGATCGCGCTCACCGGGCTCGAGGCGGCGGTACTCGCGGCGCGCTCCGCCGGTGAGGAGTCGGTCACACTCGAGCGCGCGGCCGACGCCGCGCAGAAGAAGGCGATCGTCTACGACCGCCAGGGGGACGCGCACTACGACGTGATCTCCGCGTTCATCAAGAGCATCCGGGGCTCGGACCCGGACGCGGCCCTGTTCTGGCTCGCGAGGATGCTCGAGGCGGGAGAGGACGCGCGGTACATCGCGCGACGGATGGTCGTGCACGCGAGCGAGGACATCGGGCTCGCGGACCCGCGGGCGTTGCTCGTCGCCGTCGCGGCCGCGCAGGCGGTCGAGTTCGTCGGGCTGCCCGAGGCCCAGCTGAACCTGGCCGAGGCCGCCATCTACCTCGCCCGAGCGCCGAAGTCCAACAGCGTGATCTCGGCGCTCGGCCGCGCGACGAAGGACGCGCGGTCGGCCGACCCCGTGCCGCTGCACCTCAAGGAACCGTCGGGCCACCCCGGCCTGAAGAAGCTCGGCTACGGCAAGGAGTACCGGTACCCCCACGACTACCCGGGGCACCGGGTCGACCAGCAGTACCGACCGACGCGCTTCGAGGGTGCGCACTACTACGAGGCCTCGGGCGAAGGTGAGGAGACCGAGCCGCTGAGTGAGGGGGAGGAGGCCGAGCCGCCGAGCGACGAACCCTCGGGCTCGGCGCCCTCGATATGATGCCCGCACCCCAGCCCGAAGGAGGAGCAGCCACGTGGTGATCGCCGCGCTCGACGGAGGAGACATCGCGCTCATCGTGCTTTCGGCCTTCTGGGGACTCCTGGTCCTGTTCCTGTGCATCGTGCTCATCAACACGTTCCGCGTGCTCGAGAGCACGAAGATGATCATCGACGCGATGCGCGAAGAGACGATTCCGCTGCTGCGGGAGGTCAAGGGCTCGGTCGAACGCACGAACCGCGAGCTCGACCGGGTGGACGGGATGCTCGAGGCCACGAACGAGATCGTCGGACGCGTCCGGCGGATCTCGGGACTGGTCGAGCAGGCCGTGTCGGGCCCGCTCGTCAAGATCATCTCGGTCGGGGCGGGACTGCGGAAAGCGTCGAGCCGGTTCGGCGGCACGCGCGGCGCCAAAGGTCGTTCGTGAGGCGTCTGTTCTGGCTGGCGCTCGGCCTGGGCGCCGGGGCGGCGACCGCGATCATGTCGGCTCGCTTCCTCCGCCGCCAGCGACAGAAGGTGGCTCCGGCGAAGCTCGCGCGCGAGGCCCGAGGCGGCATGCTGGATCTCGCGAAGCTCGTCTCCGGATCCATCGAAGAGGGCAAGCAGGCGATGCGGGAGCGGGAAGAGGAACTGCGGCGGCAAGGCCTAGTCGAGGGATCGACGGCGGGCCGAACGGGTCGGACGGGAGCCTCCGGGTAGACTCGCCTTCCCGATGGAAGGCCGAGAGATCCGTGCGTCGTTCCTGCGCTTCTTCGAGGAGCGCGACCATCGCGTCGTGTCCTCGTCGTCGCTGATCCCGCCGCCGGAGTCCGGGCTGCTGCTCACGAACGCCGGGATGAACCAGTTCATCCCGTACTTCCTCGGCCACGCGAAGGCGCCGTTCCCACGCGCGGTGACCGCGCAGAAGGTCTTCCGGGCGCTGGACATCGACAACGTCGGACACACCGATCGCCACCTGACGTTCTTCGAGATGCTCGGCAACTTCTCCTTCGGCGACTACTTCAAGGCAGAGGCGGTGGCCTGGGCTCACGAGCTCGTCACCGAGGTCTGGGGGATCGATCCCGGGCGCCTGTGGGCGACGGTGTACGAGGAGGACGAGGAGGCCGTGGCCGCGTGGGACGCCGTCGGCATGCCGGAGGCGAGGATCGTGCGGCGGGGCAAGGTCGACGAGCACGGGGAGCTCGCGAACTACTGGTCGACCCATGCCGCCGGGCCGGGCGGACCGTGCTCGGAGATCTTCGTGGACAGAGGCGCCCGGTTCGGGCCGGACGGCGGACCGAACGTCGACGAGGAGCGGTTCATGGAGATCTGGAATCTGGTGTTCATCCAGGACGAGGTGGACGCCGACATCAACGTGATCGCGGAGCTCCCCGCGAAGAACGTCGACACGGGCTCGAGCTTGGAGCGCGTCGCGACCGTACTCCAGGATGCCGATAACGTCTTCGAGACGGACCTGCTGCGCCCGCTCCTCGAGGTCGCCGAGTCGCTCGCGGGCGTCACGCACGGTTCTGACGACCGCACCGACGTCTCGCTCAAGGTGATCGCCGAGCACGGTCGCGCGACGGCGTTCCTGATCGCCGACGGCGTGCAGCCGTCCAACGAGGGACGCGGCTACATCCTGCGCCGGATGCTGCGCCGGGTCGTCTCGCACGCGCGGCGGCTCGGGATCGAGCAGGACGTGACGCCCCCGATCATCGAGCGCACGATCGAGCAGTTCGGCGACAGCTACCCCGAGCTGGTGGAGAACCGCGCGTACATCGAGCAGGTCGCCACCTCGGAGGAGGAGCGGTTCGCCGGGACGCTCCGGCAGGGGATGGCGCTGTTCGACGCCGAGGTGGAACGGGCCGAGAAAGGGGAGCGCCTCCCCGGCGACGTGGTGTTCAAGCTCCACGACACCTTCGGCTTCCCGAAGGAGCTCACGGCCGAGCTCGCCGCCGAGGCCGGCCTGGCGATCGACGAGGAGCGCTTCGAGGCGCTGATGGCCGAGCAGCGCGAGCGGGCCAAGCGCGCGGCGCGGAAGGGGCGGGCCGACGAGCACCTGGCCGCCGTGGCGGCCGAGGCGGGGAAGACCGAGTTCGCCGGCTACGGGTCGACGGAGTCCGATGGGCGCCTGGTTGCCCTGCTGGGCTCGGACGGCCCGACCGAGCTCGCCGCCGAAGGCGAGGAGGTCCGCCTCGTCCTGAACCGCACGCCGTTCTACGCTGAGTCGGGCGGGCAGGTCGGGGATCAGGGGCTCGTCCGCGGGACCGGCCGGGGCGGTGCGCGTCACGGACGCGCAGTTCGGGCCGGGCGACATGATCGTGCACACCGGCGTCGTCGAGTCCGGCGAGCTCCGCGCCGGCGAGGAGGTGCACGGCGAGGTCGACGCCGAACGGCGGGCGGCAACGGCCCGAGCGCACACGGCCACCCACATCGTCCATTGGACGCTGAAGCATCTGCTGGGCGAACACGCGCGGCAGGCAGGTTCCCTCGTCGGTCCCGGGCGGCTTCGCTTCGACTTCCCGCATCACTCTGCGGTCGGCTGGGGCGCGCTCGAGGAGGCCGAGGGGATCGCGAACGAGAAGACCTCATCCGACGATCAGGTCACGATCTACGAGACCACGTTCGACGAGGCGCGGAACCAGGGCGCGATCGCGCTGTTCGGCGAGAAGTACGGCGACTTCGTGCGCGTCGTGGAGGTCGGCGACTACTCGGTCGAGCTGTGCGGCGGCACCCACGTCCACCACACGGGGCACGTCGGCACCATCCGCATCCTTCACGAGGGTTCGATCGGCGCGGGGATGCGTCGTGTGGAGGCGGTGGTCGGGCCCGAGGCGCTGCGCGAGATCAACCTCGAACGCGAGCTGCTCCGCGCCGTGGCGGAGGTCCTCGGCAGCGACCCGAAGGGCGCCTCCGAGCGCGCGCGCCAGTACGTCGAGCGGGTGAAGCAGCTCGAGAGCGAGGCGGGGAAGAAGGACAGGCAGGAGCTGCAGAAGGTTGCCGAACAGCTCGCGAGCACATCGCGGCGTCGTTGCCGGGGCGAAGCTGGTGGCGCGTTCGCACGACGCGGCGGCGGACGAGCTGCGCAGCCTCGCGCAGGACGTGGCCAACCGGCTCGAGAACCCGAGCGGCGCCGCCGTGGTGCTGGGGACCGGGCAGGACGGCAAGGCCCTGCTCGTCGCCGCCTCCTCGCCGAACCTGCAGGCACGAGGCGTGAGGGCGACGGACCTGCTCGATCCGGCGGCGAAGATCGTCGGTGGGGGGGCCGGCGGCAAGCCCGGCCTCGCGTTCTCGGGTGGCCCGAAGGGTGACGCGTACCAGCAGGCGCTCGACGCGATCGAGCCTCGCCTGAAGGAGCTCCTCGAGGCCGGTGGCTGACCGACCCGGCCGCGTCCTGGGGCTCGACCTCGGCGACGCGCGCATCGGGGTGGCCGTGTCGGATGACGAGCGGCGCCTCGCGGTCCCGCTCGGGACCGTCCGGACGGGAGCGCCGGCCGACCTGAAGGCGATCGCCGCGCTCGTCGGTGAGCACGACGTCACCGCGGTCGTCGTCGGACATCCGCTGCTGCTCACCGGTGAGACTGGCAATCGCGCGCACCATGCCGAACGGTTCGCGGACGCCCTCCGCGCGGTGGTCGCCGTCCCGGTGATGCTGCAGGACGAACGACTCTCGACGTCCGAGGCCGAGCGCGCGCTTCGCGACGCCGGCGCGAGCGGCAGGGATCGCCGGCGGGTCGTCGACCGTTCGGCCGCGACCGTCATCCTGCAGGCGTGGCTCGACGCCCGCGAGTGACCTGAACCCGAAGGTCGGTTGCACGGTCGGGAACCCGGACTTCGGCAGGCCGCCGGTATGCTGCCGAGCCGATGCAGGAGGCCCCTCCCCGCCAGGACCAGACCCCGCCCCGCCACCGAGCCGAACGGCGCACGAGCTGGGGCCGGTGGGTCGCCCTCGTCGTGCTGCTCTCGATCGTCGGCCTCGGTTTCGCCGCGTCTCGCTACTACAACTGGTGCCAGGAGGCCTCGGGTTCGCAGGAGCCGGTGTCGTTCGAGGTGGCCGACGGCCAGAGCGGCTCCGAGGTCGTCGACGCCCTGCACGAGCAGGGCGTTGTGCGGTGCGGCCTCGTGTCGAGATGGCTGCTCCGGCGGAGCGGCCTCGAGGGCGAGTTCCGTGCCGGGACGTTCGAGCTCACCACCAACATGAAGCCGGACGACGCATTCGTCGTGCTGACGACGCCGCCCGAACCGGTTCCGACGGTTCGGCTCACGATCCCGGAGGGGTATCGGCTCACCCAGATCGCGGAACGCGTGGAGGGATCGCTCGGGATCCCGGCCAGGGCGTTCATGAGGGCGATCGAGTCCAGGGACTGGTCGGCCCCGCCGTACCTGCCGGAGGACGCCGAGAGCCCCGAGGGGTTCCTGTTCCCTGAGACCTACGAGTTCGTCGAGGGCGACACGCGCGCTATAGACGTGATCCGCGAGCTGCTCGACCAGTTCGTCGCCGAGGCCGACGGTCTCCCGTGGGACCGAGCCGAGGAGCTCGGCGTCACGCCATACGAGGTGGTGGTGATCGCCTCGATGATCGAGAAGGAGGCCGCGCTCGACGAGGAGCGCGCGCTCATCTCAGGCGTGATCCACAATCGTCTGGCGATCCCGATGACCCTCGGGATCGACGCGACGCTCCTGTACGACGACCCGACCCCCGACGGGCAACTGTCGTTCTCCGACCTGGAGTTCGACAGCCCGTACAACACGAGGATCAATCCCGGGTTGCCGCCGACGCCGATCGCGAGCCCGGGCCGCGCGTCGCTCGAGGCCGCGCTTGAACCCGGCCGACACGGAATTCCTCTTCTATGTGCTCTGCGGCGAGGACGGGCACCACGAGTTCGGCACGACCGCGGCCGAGCACGAGTCCAACCGCGTCAAGTGCAACGAGTGAGCGGTCGTGGCTGAAGTCCCCGACCGCCCCGGACGGGTTCGAGGATCGACGCGGACCGTCGGGGTGATCGGCTGGCCCGTGGAGCACAGCCTGTCGCCCGTGATCCACAACGCCGCGTTCGCGGCGCTCGAGATGGACTGGGTCTACCTCCCGCTTCCCGTGCCTCCCGGACGCGTCGGTCCCGCGCTCGAGGGGCTCCGCGCGCTCGGGTTCGCGGGCACGAACGTGACGATGCCCCACAAGACCGAGTGCGCCAAGCTGGTCGGTGAGCTCTCCGACGACGCCCGCCTCCTCCAGGCGGTCAACACGATCGTCGTCGGGTCCGACGGGCTCGCGGGACACAACACCGACGTGACCGGCTTCGAACGCTTCCTCGCCGTCGACGCCGGCTTCGATCCCTCGGGCCGAACGGCGCTGCTGTTCGGTGCGGGAGGCGTCGGTCGCGCCTGCGCGCTGGCGCTCGCGCGGGGCGGGCTCGCCGAGCTGACGGTGGCCGTCCGCGAGCCCGAACGCGTCGAGGCGGTCCGAGCGCTGGTCGGAGCCGTTCGGCACCGAGGTCTCGGGCATCGGTTTCGACGACGCTGCGAACGCGGTCTCGGCGAACCTCGTCGTGAACGCCACGCCGCTCGGCGCTCGGGGCGAGACCCTTCCGCTGCCCACGCTCGAGCCCGGGGGCGTCGCGGTCGATCTGTTGACCAGCCCGAGCTCCACTCCGCTGCTGACGGAGGCTCGTCGAGCCGGATGCACGGCGTTCGGCGGGATCGGGCTCCTGCTGCATCAGGGGGCCATCGCGTTCGAGCTGTGGACGGGCCGGGTCCCGCCGCTCGACGTGATGTCGGCCGCGGCGCTCGCCGAGCTCTCGGAGAACGCCGAGCCGGCGCCCGGCGCGGAGCGCTGACCCCAACTCAAGCCTGCGACGCGGGCTCCCGATGGTTCGGTCGGAGCCCTCTCGTTTATGGACGACCTCAGCGGTCTCGCGTCCACGCTGGCGGCCGGCGTCGACGACGTCCGCGGCTGTCTCGTCCTTCGCGCGACGGCCCTCGTCGCGAATGGTCTTCCCTCGCTGCACACGAACAGCGCGTCGTAGGCGATCACACGGCTGATCGAGATGGAAGTCGAGACCTTCCTCGTGGCGCAACCTGAACACCTGGAACGGCGTGACGGGGAGCAGCTGCACTTCGTCGTCAACTACCGGTCGATCTTCCCGGCGAGCTGCGATCCGTCGCTGTACGGGATCTACGCGGGGAACAACACGAAGTTGAACAACGTGGAGATCCTCTTCTACGCCCGTGCACGGTTCGGATGAACAACCAGAACGACTTCACGGGGCAGATCATCGGGCAGACGGTCCTGGTCGACAACTACTTCACGTTGAACGCCACGCCGGTGCACGTCCCCGGGGCCGGCGACGTCGACGGCTTCGACCAGAGCATCGTGTACATCCGCGAGGTCGTGAACTGACCTCTCGGATCGTGCGGTAGCGTTCGGCCCCACGATGAGCGCTTCCGACGTCCTGCTCCGGCTCGCGATCGCGCTGCCCCTCGGCCTCGTGTTCGGCAGCTTCCTCACCGTGGTCATCCACCGGGTGCCGGCGGGGGAGTCCCTCGTCCGCCCCAGGTCGCGCTGCCCGAGCTGTGGCACGCAGCTCCGGGCGGTCGACAACGTTCCGGTGGCGTCCTGGCTCGCGCTCCGCGGCCGATGCCACGCGTGCGGGGCGCGGATCTCGGCGATCTACCCACTGACCGAGGTGGCCTGCGGCGCCCTGTTCGTCGCGGTGGCCCTCGTGTACGAGGATCCCTGGCAGGCGGTGCTCCTCGCGCCCTTCCTCGGGCTCCTGGTCGGCATCTCCGTGATCGACCTGCGTCACTATCGGATACCGAACCGGCTCGTCTACCCGGGCGTGGTGGTTTCGGGCGCCTTCGTGGTGGTGGGGGACCTCGCAGGGGCTCCCCTGAGCGCGCCCGGCGCGGTCGTCGGGTTGCTCGCGTACGGCCTGGGGCTGCTGGTCGTTGCCCTCATCGCCCCGAAAGGCATGGGGATGGGTGACGTGAAGCTCGCCGGACTGATCGGACTCGTTCTCGGGGCGATCGACCTCGCCCTGGTCGCCGTGGCCGCGGGGGCAGGGATCCTGCTCGGGGGAGTGGGCGCCCTGGTGGCTCTCCTGCTGGGGGCGAGCCGGAAGACGCGGATACCCTACGGGCCCTTCATGGCTGCAGGCGCGGCCGTCGCCGTCTTCGTGGGCGACGCTGTGGTCGACGGGTACCTGAGCCTCTTCGTCTGAGCGCGACGCCGGCCTGAGCGCTCGGGCCCGGCCAACGTCGGGGGAGCGCTGTTACTCGTGTGCATTCCTGAGCATTCCCGCTAATTACATCTATGTAATTCAGCCTGGCGTGCCGAAAGTGATTAAATGGGGTTATTGACGGTGGATGTTGCACTTGTTACGTTGCGCGACCCTCCTGTCAGCTGGTGGAGGATGAGGCCGATGTTGAAGGTGTGCAACATGATGAAGCTGTGGGAGATGCGCTAGATGAGCAAACGCAGGCCGTTCGTGGGTGACCGGCTCCTCACGGTCGCCGAGGTGGCCGCGACGATGCGCGTGTCGAACATGACGGTGTACCGGCTGATCAAGGGCGGAGAGCTGGCCGCGATCAGGGTCGGCAAGAACTACCGGATCAGGGAGTCGGACGTGGACAGGTATCTGTCGGAGCGATCGGTCTAGAGGCAGGGGTGACGGTGGCTCGAGCGTCTCGCACGGGGTGGACCGGCCGGCAGGCCGGCGACCGCCTGCTCACCGTCGCCGAGGTCGCCGCGACGATGCGCGTGTCGAACATGACGGTGTACCGGCTGATCAAGGAGGGAGAGCTGGCCGCCCTGCGTGTGGGCAAGAACTACCGGATCAGGGAGTCGGACGTGGACGGGTACCTGGCGGAGCGGTCCGTTCAGGTGGAGGGAGCCTGAGGTGGCTCGCACGAGGGTCGGCGTGGACGTGGGCTCGACGGCGGTTCGGGTCGCCGAGGTCGCCGCCGGCGACATCCCCGTGCTCGTGAGGGCTGCTCAGGTGCCGCTCCCCCCGGGCGCCGTCGAGGCCGGCGAGATCCGCGATCCCGAACCGGTGGCCCACGCGCTCCGCGAGGCGCTCGGCAAGGCGGGTGTGAAGACGCAGGCAGGTCCTCCTCGGCGTCGGGAACCAGCGCGTCGTCGTTCGCGAGATCGCGCTCCCGTGGCTGCCCGAGAAAGAGCTGCGCGACACCCTCGCGTTCCAGGTCCAGGAGTTCATCCCGATGGCCGCCGACGACGCGGTGCTGGACTTCGATGCGCTCGGCGAGATGGACCAGGACGGCCGGAGGATGCAGCGGATCCTCCTGGTCGCGGCACACAAGGGCATGGTGAACGCGCTCGTGCAGGCGGCGCTCGCGGCAAAGCTCGAGCCGCTCGGCATCGATCTCGCGCCGTTCGCCGTGGTGCGCGCGGTCGGGACGGGGGACGAGGGTCTGGACCTCGAGACTCCCGGCGACGAGGCCGTGATCGACGTCGGCGCGCACGTGACGTCGATCTGCGTCCACGACCGTGGAACGAGCCGGTTCGTCCGGATGCTCCCTTCGGGTGGCCGCGACATCACGCTGGCGGTCGCGGGAGGGCTCGGTGTGGCGGACGACGTCGCGGAACGACTGAAGCGGGGCGAGACCCTCGGAGCCGCCGGCGACGACTCGATGGCCGCGGCGAGAACGGCGGCGAAGGGGCTCGCCGAGGAGGCCGGAAGGCGACGCCGCACGACACGCGGGATCCCGGCGACGAGACGCGAACGGTCCGACCGAAGACGCGGAGCCGGCTGGCGGATGACGATGGCGCAGGCAGGTGAGCGAGCGGCGCGACGTCGATCGGTTCGCCGACCTCGCCGGGGCACCCCGGCAACGGCGGGGTACCGGGCGAAGAGCTTCCCGGGTCGCCGGATCCGGATCAGGTTCGGAGCCTCGCGCTCGCGCGCGCCGGCAGCTTCGTGGACGAGGTCCAGTCGTCACTGGAGTCCTACGCTGCGCAGGTTCCGAGCGCACACATCGGCCGTGTCCTCGTGGTTGGGGGCGGTTCGCGCCTCGACGGGTTCGCCGAAATGCTCCAGGAGCGGATCCCGGTGCCCGTCGACCGAGGCCGGCTGTTCGAGCGGGTGAAGTCCGATCTCGATCTGTCCGCGGAGGCCGCCGTGGAAGCGGAGGCGGTCCTCCCGGTCGCGGTCGGCCTGGCGATGCCCGGGCAGAGGCGGGCGTGAGCCAGGTCAACCTCCTTCCCCCCGAACTCCGTCAGCGACAGGCGATCCGTCGCACGACCTCACTCGTCGTCGCGGCGGGCGCTCGGCCTGCTCGCGCTCATCGGCGTCTTCTACTTCCTGCAGCTGCAGCGCCTGGCGGACGCGCAGGACGAGCTCGAGGCGCAGCAGGCCACCAACGCCGAGCTGCAGAGCCAGATCGACGGGCCTCCAGCGGTTCGCCGACCTGCAGGCCGAGCTCGCGGCCAAGGAGCAGCTCGTCGCGACGATCTTCGTGAACGAGGTGTCGTGGTCGAGCGCCCTGCTGGACGTGTCGCGGGTGATCCCGGACGAGTCGTACCTCACGAACCTGACCGGCCAGATCACGGCCCTGGCGGACGAGGACGCGGAGCACCACCGGCGGCACGCCGGAGACCACGCTGATCGGCACGATGACGTTCCAGGGCGTGGCCCAGGAGACCGACACGATCGCGAACTGGATCACGCAGCTCGAGCAGGTCCAGGGCTGGGTGAACGCGTGGGTCACGAGCGCCCAGGAGGACGCACCGTTCTCGCGCATCTACACGTTCTCGAACGGGCTCGACCTCACGCAGGAGGCGGCCACCGCTCGAGGTCAGGGAGAGGTGTCGCCGTGAACCGTCGCGCGCCGATCATCGCCGGGGCGATCGCCGTCGTGGTCGCGCTCCTGCTCATCTTCCTGCTCGTGCTGCCGAAGATGCGTGAGGTGAGCGAGACCGAGGAGCAGCTGCAGGCGGCCCAGGATCGGGAGATCGTCCTTGCGGCCGAACTGCGCGCGCTCGAGCAGGCGCAGGAGCAGGCGCCGGAGACCGAGCAGGCGATCGCCGCGATCGACGACGCCATCCCGCCGACGGCCGATCTCCCGGCGCTGTTCCGGTTGCTCGACAGCGCCGCGTCTCGCGCGGCCGTCGACTTCTTCTCGTTCACCCCGGGCACGCCGGTCCTCGATCCGACGTCCCAGTACTCCACGATCTCGTCCCAGGTCACCGTCAGCGGTGGGTACTTCGCGATCGACGAGTTCCTGTTCCTGCTCGAGACGCTGCCGCGAGCCGCCAAGGTGACCACGATCGCGGTCTCGGGTGCGGCCGTGACCGAGGAGACCACGACGAGCTCACTCCAACTGCAGGTCACGGTCGAGTTCTTCACCACGGACACCAGCGCCGGTCCGGGCTCCATCCCCGGTCCGACCGTTGGTACCACGACGACGGAACTGGGAGCGTAGTCATGCAGCTCACCCCCCGAGACAAGAGGATCCTGCAGATCGCAGGGGTCGTCCTGCCCTTGCTCCTGCTCCTGTACTTCTTCGTGCTGCGGCCGGACGACGGCGAAGACGTCGCGCTGCCGGAGTTCCCGACGGGCGCCACCGGGCTCACCGGGGCGAACGGCGGGTCGCCGAGCGTGACGCCGTCCGAAACGCCCCGCGAGACGCTGCCGCCCGTGTCGTTGGCCGGGTCCCGGGATCCCTTCTCGATCCCACCGGGGCTCGAGCTCTCGGGCGGCGGCGTCGGCCCCACCTCGCCGGTGCCCACGGGCACCGCAACGATCCCACCCCCGGCGACGTCGCCCACACAGCCTCCTCAGCCGCTCCCGACCTCGACGTTCACGCCGCCCCCACCACCACCACCGCCGCCGCCGCCCCCGACCACGTCGCCGACCCAGCCGCCGCCTCCTCCGGAGCAACCGGGACACAAGATCCTGATCGGGGGGCACAACGTGAAGCTGAAGAGCGTCGCCGGGAACCGCTCGGTGGACGTGTCGGTCGACGGCAGGACCTACACCGTGGAGCCGGGCGCGACGTTCGACGACAACTTCAAGCTGGTGAGGATCAACGGGAGGTGCGCCAAGTTCCTGTTCGGTGACCAGAGCTTCGAGCTCTGCGAGAAATAGGGGAGACGCAGCCAGCCGGCCCGCGCCGGGGGGAGCGGTCGCCGGTCCGAGAGGGCGGCCTCGGAAGACGGGGCCGCCCTCGACCCATCCCGGGCTCGCTGCGACCCCATCCGCCCGCGGCGCCCTCCTATGATGGACCGGATGTTGCGCCTGCTCACGGCCGGTGAATCCCACGGGAAGGGCCTCGTCGGCGTGCTCGAGGGCCTGCCCGCCGGCGTCCCGATCTCGCCCAAGGAGGTCGCGGGTGAGCTCGCCCGCCGCCGCCATGGACACGGCCGCAGCGGACGGCAGAAGCTCGAAGCCGACCGGTTCGACATCGTGTCCGGCGTCCGGCACGGACGAACGCTCGGCAGCCCGGTCGCGATCACGATCGAGAACGCGGAGTGGGCCGAGAAGTACCGGGACGTGATGGCGGTCGAGGCCCCAGCCGACCCGACGGAACGGCTCACGCGCCCCCGCCCCGGACACGCGGATCTCGCGGGGCTGCAGAAGTACGGGTTCGACGACGTGCGCAACGTCCTCGAACGCGCGAGCGCGCGCGAGACGGCGACGCGGGTCGCGCTCGGCGTGTTCTGCAAGGCGTTCCTCGCCGAGCTCGAGATCACGGTCGTCTCGCACGTGGTTCGGATCGGGAAGGTATCCGTGCGTTCCTCGCGCGTTCCCCGCCCCGAGCATCTCGAGGCGGTCGACGCGTCGCCCGTCCGGTGCTTCGACGAGGTCGCCGCAGACCGGATGATCGCCGAGATCGACAGGATCCGAAAGGCGCGTGACACCGTCGGCGGCGTCTTCGAAGTGGTGGCCTACGGCTGCCCGCCGGGGCTCGGGTCGCACGTGCAGTACGACCGCAAGCTCGACGCGCGGCTCGCGCTCGCCCTCATGAGCATCCAATCGGTGAAGGGTGTCGAGGTCGGTGACGGGTTCACCTCGGCGTCCCGGCCGGGGTCTCGGGCGCACGACGAGATCGTGACGGCTCGGGGCGAACTGCGGCGCAAGACCGCCCGCGCCGGTGGGATCGAGGGCGGCATGAGCACCGGCCAGCCGATCCGCGCCCGGGCGGCCATGAAGCCGTTCTCGACGGTGCCGAAGTCGCTCGCGACCGTCGATCTGGAGACCGGGCGACCGGGCGTCGCCATCGCGCAACGCACCGACGTGTGCGCGGTCCCCGCCGGGGCGGTCGTCGGCGAGGCGGTGACGGCGTTCGTGCTCGCGGACGCCGTGCTCGAGAAGTTCGGGGGCGACTCGCTCCCGGAGACGCGACGCAACCTCGAGGCGTACGCGGCGGGCCTTCCGTGATCGTGTACCTCGTGGGCATGCCCGGCTCGGGCAAGTCCACCGTGGGTCCCGAGCTCGCCCGGCGGCTCAGTGTGCCGTTCGTCGAGCTCGACGAGCAGATCCAAGCCACAGCCGGCGCCTCGGTCCGCGAGATCTTCGATCGCGAGGGCGAGGCGCGCTTCCGGGAGCTCGAGGCGGCGGCGCTCGCCGAGTCGGCCGGACGCGATCCCTCGGTCGTGTCGTGCGGCGGGGGGGTCGTGCTGGAGCCGGCCAACCGCGTCACGCTCCGGGCAACGGGGGAGGTCGTGTTCCTCTCGGTGCCGCTCGAGGTTCTGCGGGCGCGCGTCGTTCCCGCGGCCGACCGGCCGCTGATCCGTGCCGAAGGGGATCTCGAGCGACTGTTCCGAGAGCGCGAACCCTTGTATCGAGAGTTCGCCCAGCACGTCGTCGACGCGAGCGGCGAGGCGCCCGAGGTGGCCGCCGCGATCGAGAGGGAACTGCTCCGTTGGAGCGCGTGAGCGTCGCGGTCCCCAGCGGGACCTACGACGTCACCATCGGCGAGGACGTGCTCTCCGGGGCGGCCGAGCATCTGCCCGAGCTGCCGGCCTCCGAGCGGGCGTTCGTGGTCGCCGACTCGGCGGTCGCCGAGCGATACCTCGACCCCCTGGTCCAGGGCCTCGAGGCCGCAGGCCTTCGCGCGGTGCATCTCGGCGTGCCGCGGGGCGAGGACGCCAAGACGATCCAGGTGATGACCGCGTTGCATCGCCAGCTCGCGACGCAGGGCGCGCACCGCGCCGACGCGGTCCTCGCGCTCGGCGGCGGCTCGGTCGGCGACCTGGCCGGGTTCGTCGCGGCGACGTACATGCGCGGTGTCCCGTTCGTCCAGGTGCCGACCACGCTCACGGCGCAGGTCGACGCGGCGATCGGCGGCAAGAGCGCCGTGAACCTCCCCGAGGGCAAGAACCTCGTGGGCGCCTTCCACCAGCCGGTCGCGGTGCTGGCCGACGTCGCGACGCTCGCCACCCTCCCCGATCGCGAGTACCGGAGCGGGCTCGCGGAGGTCGCGAAGTACGCCCTGACGTTGGACCCCGAGCTGCTCGGGTCGTTGGAGGCCGACCCGTCACCCCTGCTCGAACGCGGGCCGCGAACCCTCGAAGCGCTCGTGGCACGTTGCGTCCGCGCCAAGGCGTCGGTGGTGAGCGTCGACGAACGGGACGAGTCTTCGCGGCTGGTGCTGAACTACGGCCACACGCTCGGCCATGCCCTCGAACGGCTGGAGGCCTTCGCCGGCCGTTCGCACGGGGAGGCGATCGCCCTCGGCATGGTCTTCGCCGCTCGTCTCGCCGAGACGCTGGGGCGCGCCGAACAGGGGCTCGTGGCCCGCCACGCGCGTCTGTTGGCCTCGCTCGGGCTCGAGACGGACGCGACGCTGCCCGCGGCCGATGACGTCATGGCCACGATGCGGATGGACAAGAAGTATCGGGGCGGGGTCCGCTTCGTCCTGCTGGAAGACGTCGGACGGCCGTTCGTGGAGGATGACGTTCCGGAGGACGTGGTGCGTTCCACGTTGGAAGCGATGGGGAGGGTGAGCCAGTAGCGATGCGGGTGCTCTTCGTGTTCGGTCCCAACCTCGGTGCGCTCGGACGCCGCGAGCCCGAACGCTACGGGACGCAGACGCTGGACGAGATCATGGACGAGGTGTCCGAGCGAGCGTCGCGCCTCGAGCACGAGCTCGTCTGGCGCCAGTCCGACGACGAGGGCGAGCTGATCGGGTGGCTGAACGACGCGTCCGGGCGAGGCGTTCGAGGCCGTGATCCTCAACCCCGGCGCGCTCGCGCACTACTCGTACGCGCTGCGCGACGCGGTCGGCGGGTGCGGGCTCCCCGTGATCGAGGTCCACATGACGAACATCTACGCGCGCGAGGAGTTCCGGCGGCACTCCGTGATCTCGCCGGTGTGTCGCGCGACGATCGCCGGCGCCGGCGCCGGCGGCTACCACGTCGCGCTCGAGGCGCTCCGGTGGATCTCGGCGTGAACGGGCGGATGGATCATCGCTCGCGGCGCGAGCGGCTCGCCGAACGGCTGGGCGCTCTCGAGCTCGACGCGCTGATCGTCACCCGCCTGCCGAACGTCCGCTACCTCACCGGGTTCACGGGCTCGAACGCGCAGCTCGTGGTCGCCCGGGACGGCTCGGCGGTGTTCCTGACCGACGGGCGCTACGCGGAGCAGGCGAGCCACGAGGTGCCCGACCTGGATCGGACCGCCTACCGGGAGGGCTACCCCCGGCCGCTGCTCGACGCGTGCCGGACGATGGGGGCGACGAGGACCGGCTTCGAACGCCGTGCGCTCTCCTTCGACGAGTGGGCGCAGCTCGACGAGGGCGCCGACGGACTGGAGCTCGTCCCGACGGGCCCGGAGGTGGAGGCTCTGAGGCGAGTGAAGGACGCCGACGAGCTCGAACGGATCGGACGGGCGCAGGGCTTTGCAGACGACGTGTTCGAGCGGGTCGTCCTGAACGGGGGCTTGCGGGCCGGGACCACCGAGCGCCGGGTCGTCCGCGACCTGGAGACGGCGATGCGGGATGCCGGCGCCGACGACCGCGCGTTCGACTCCATCGTGGCGTTCGGCGACCACGCGGCCGAACCCCATCACCATCCGACCGATCGCGAGCTCGCGCCCGGCGACGTCGTGAAGCTCGACTTCGGCGCCTTGGCCGACGGCTACCACTCGGACATGACGCGGACGGTCGCATTCGGGGAGCCCGATCCGCGCGTGCGGGAGATCCGAGACGTGGTCGCCGCCGCGAACCGGGCGGGGAGGGATGCGGTGCGCCCCGGCGTGTCCACCGTCGACGTGGACGCGGCAGCGCGAACGGTCGTATCCGAAGCGGGATTCGCGGAGGCGTTCCCCCACGGGCTCGGCCACGGCGTCGGTCTCGAGATCCACGAGGAGCCATTCCTGCGCTGGCACAGCGGCCACGAGCTCGAAGAGGGGATGGTCGTCACGATCGAGCCCGGCGTGTACATTCCCGGCCTCGGAGGCGTCCGGATCGAGGACATGGTCGAGGTGACCGCCGACGGGTGCCGCGCGATCCCTCGCTCGACCAGGGAGCTGATCGTCCTGTGAGCGTTTCGACCAACGACCTGAAGAACGGCATGACCCTGGAGCTCGACGGGGTGCTGTTCCAGATCGTCGAGTTCCAACACGTGAAGCCGGGCAAAGGCGGCGCGTTCGTCCGGACCAAGCTGCGGAACGTGAGGACGGGCGCCGTCGTCGAGCGCACGTTCAACGCGGGCGTGAAGGTCGGCCTCGCGATCGTCGAGCGCAAGGACATGCAGTACCTGTACCGCGACGGCGAGTCGTTCACGTTCATGGACATGGACTCCTACGAGCAGATCCCCGTGGGTGCCGACGTCGTCGGGGGCGGCGCGAGCTGGCTTTCGGAAGGCTCGACTGTGCAGGTCTCGGTGCATCAGGGGACACCGATCTCCGTTGAGCTCCCTGCCTCCGTGGCCCTTGCCATCACCAAGACGCAGCCGGCCGTCAAGGGCGACACGAAGACCAACGCGATGAAGCCCGCCACGCTCGAGACCGGCGCCGAGATCCAGGTGCCGATGTTCGTCGCCGAGGGTGAGCGCGTGAAGGTCGATACCCGGTCGGGCGCCTACATCGAACGGGTGAAGTGACTGCTTGAGCTCGCGCAGGCAGGAGCGCCGCCTCGCGATCGACATCCTGTTCCAGGCGGACGTCACCGGAAGCACCGGCCGATCCGTCCTGGCCGAGTGGTTAGCGTCGGGCCGCGACGTTCACGACTTCACCCGTGACCTCGTCGAAGGGGTGGCGGATCACCTGGATGAGCTCGACCGGACGATCGGCGCGCATTCGGAGGGATGGAGCGTCGACCGGATGGCCTCGGTGGACCGGACGATCCTGCGCGTCGCGGCCTTCGAGCTGCTGATCGGCCGGCAGACCCCCGTGGGGGCTGCGATCGACGAGGCGGTTCGAGCTGCCAAGGAGCTGTCGACCGAGGACTCGGGCCGGTTCGTGAACGGCATCCTCGGCAAGATCGCGCGGGCGTCCGCGGGAGAGCGGGAGTCGTCGGACGAGCGGGGGTGAGATCCGCGCGGAGCGGGGCCTACTCGGAGCTCTGGGCCTTGCCTTCGGCGCGCTTCTCGGTGTCGTCCGAGGTCCCGGCCTCCTCGGAGTCGGAGGCGCCGTCGGACATCCCCTTCTTGAACTCGCTCGTGGACTTGCCGACCGAGCGGGCGAGCTCGGGGAGCTTCTTCGCCCCGAAGATCAGGACCACGATCACCAAGACCACGATCCATTCGGGACCGGGGCTGTAGGCAACCATCCGTTCCACCTTCCTTGCTCGGGCCCCTAGTGTAGGACCTGCCCGGCGGCTTGGCCGCCATCCCAGGTCGGGCCCCGTTGCTCCGCCGGTCGGCACGGGCTATCCTGCCCGAGGAGCTTCCCCCTTTAAGTCCGGTCCCGTGAGGCCGGGAAGGGAGACAGAGGATGACGCACGAGCACGACGCCCTGCCGCAGCCGCGGCCGGGCGTTCCTGGTTGATGGAGGCCTCCCGCCTCATGGACGAGGCGGAGATCGGCCGGGCCCTCACGCGCATCGCGCACGAGATCCTCGAGCGCAACAAGGGCGCCGAGCGTGTGGTCTTCGTCGGCATCGCCGCGCGCGGCGACGACCTGGCGAGGCGCCTGTCGGACGAGATCGAGCGCATCGAGGGAACGGCCGTGCCGGTCGGCGCCCTCGACATCACGTTCTACCGCGACGACATCGGCATGCGCGCCGAGGCCCCCGAGGTCCATGAGACGCGGGTCGACTTCGACATCAACGGACGAACGGTCGTGCTGGTCGACGACGTCCTGTTCACCGGGCGCACGATCCGATCGGCGATGGACGCGCTCGTCGACTTCGGCAGGCCCGAGGCGATCCAGCTCGCCGTGCTCGTGGACCGTGGTCACCGGCAGCTGCCGATCCGCGCCGACTACGTCGGCAAGAACGTGCCGACGCGCGTGGACGAGGATGTCCGCGTCGCGATCCGCGAGGTGGACGGCGAGGACGCCGTGCTCCTCGACGAGACCGTACGCGCCGTCGCACCCGGAGAGCGGTCGTGAACCGGCACCTCCTGTCGATCCACGACCTCGATGCCGCCGATATCGTTCGGATCCTCGACACGGCCGAGTCGTTCCGCGAGGTCGGCAGCCGGGTGATCAAGAAGGTGCCGGCGCTCCGTGGTCGAACCGTCGTGAACCTGTTCTACGAGAACTCGACCCGCACCCGGATCAGCTTCGAGCTCGCCGCGAAGCGGCTCTCGGCCGACGTGATCAACTTCTCGACGAGCGGCTCGAGCGTGTCGAAGGGCGAGAGCCTGAAGGACACCGCGCTCACGCTCCAGGCGATGGGGGCCGACGCGATCGTGATCCGACACTCCTCGAGCGGGGCGCCGCTCACCCTCACGCGGTGGGTGAACGGCAGCGTGCTGAACGCCGGCGACGGTACCCACGAGCATCCGACACAGGCGCTGCTCGACCTGTACACGATGCGGGATCGGCTCGGCCGCCTGGAGGGGCTCCGCGTCGCGATCGTCGGCGACGTCCTGCATTCGCGCGTCGCCCGCTCGCTCTCGTTCGCGCTCGCGAAGATGGGCGCCGAGGCGACGCTGGTCGGCCCGCCCACCCTGATCCCGCCCGACGCGCCCGCCTGGGGGGTCCAGGTGGGGCACGACATCGAGGCGGTCCTGCCCAAGCTCGACGTCTGCTACCTGCTGCGCGTCCAGAAGGAGCGTCAGCGCCAGCAGTACTTCCCGAGTGTGCGGGAGTACTCGAGGCTGTTCGGGCTCACGCGGGCTCGGGCCGCCATGCTCGCGCCCGACGCGCTCGTGATGCACCCGGGGCCGATGAACCGCGGGATCGAGATCGACTCGGACGTGGCGGACCTGCCGCGGGCCGTGATCGAGGAGCAGGTCACGAACGGCATCGCGATCCGGATGTCGCTCCTCTACCTCCTCCTGGGCGGCACGGGATCCCCGGCCGTCGTCACCGGACCCCACGCGGAGGAGGCCCGTGGCTGAGCGAACGCTCTTCCGCGGCGCGCGCGTGATCGATCCCGCGTCGGGGCGCGACGAGGTCGCGGACGTGCTCGTCGCCGACGGCGTGCTCGCCTCGCCCGACGGCGCGTCGAACGCCACGGTCCTGAACTGCGACGGGCTGGTGCTCGCGCCTGGACTGGTCGACCTGCACACGCATGTCCGAGAGCCCGGGCGCGAGGACAAGGAGACCGTGGAGACCGGTTCGCGAGCCGCCGCGCTCGGAGGCTTCACGGCGATCTCGCCGATGGCCAACACCGAGCCGGTCGCGGACAACGCGGCCGTGATCCACGAGGTCCGCGAGCTCGGCGTCCGAGCCGGCATCGTGGACGTCCTGCCGGTCGGCGCGATCACCCGCGGGCTCGAGGGCGAGGTCCTCGCCGAGATGGGCGAGATGGTCGACGCGGGCGTCCGTATGTTCAGCGACGACGGCCGGTGCGTCCCGACCGCGCGGATGCTCCGGAACGCGCTCACCTACGCGCGCACGTTCGAGGGCGTCGTGATCGCGGAGCACTGCGAGGACGCGTCGCTCGCCGAGGGCGGACAGATGCACGAGGGCTTCCATTCGTACTCGCTCGGCCTGGCCGGTCAGCCCCGTGAGGCCGAGGAGGTCGTCGTCGCGCGGGACCTCGCGGTGGCGAGGCTCGCCGGCGGGCGGCTGCACCTGTGCCATCTCTCGTCGGCCGGGTCCGTGGAGATGGTCCGGCGCGCGAAGGCCGAGGGCTTGCGCGTGAGCGCGGAAGTGACCCCGCACCACCTCGTGTTCAGCGACGAGGACCTGCTCACGTTCGACACCCACTTCAAGGTCAACCCGCCGCTCCGCTCGCCGGAGGATCGCGAGGCGCTCGTGCGGGGCCTCGCCGAGGGGACGATCGACGCCGTGGCCACCGATCACGCGCCGCACGCGGTGGAGGAGAAGGAGGCCGAATTCGACCTGGCGCCGGTCGGGACGATCGGGCTCGAGACGGCGCTCGCGGCCGTGCTGACCCACCTCGTTCACCCGGGGCACCTCACGCTCGTTCGCGCCGTCGAGGCGATGTCGACGACGCCCGCCCGGATCCTCGGCGCCGCCGACCAGGGCGGCCCGCTGGAGCCCGGCAGGCCGGCGAACCTCGTCGTGTTCGATCCGGACGCCGAGTGGGTGGTCGAGCCCCCGTTCGGGTCCAAGAGCCGGAACTCCGCCTTCCTGGGGCGAACGCTCCGTGGACGCGTGGTGCACACGGTGCACCGCGGCTCGCTGGTCGTCGCCGACGGCAAGGCCCAGCGATGAGCCGCCGGGCGGCGCCGGGGCGGCCTCGGTGACGAGCCGACCGACGGCGATCCTCGCACTCGAGGACGGGACGACGTTCCGCGGGTGGGGGTTCGGCGCCTCCGGGGAGACCCTCGGCGAAGCCGTCTTCAACACCGGCATGACCGGCTACCAGGAGGTGCTCACCGACCCGTCCTACGCGGGCCAGGTGGTGGCGATGACCGCTCCGCACCAGGGCAATTACGGGACGAACGACGACGATCCCGAATCGACCCGCGTGCAGGTGGCCGGGTTCGCCGTCCGCGAGGCCTCGCGGCGAGCCTCCTCGTGGCGAGCGACCCGAACCCTGCCGGACGACCTCGCCGAGGCCGGGGTGGTGGGGATCGAGGGCATCGACACGCGGCGGTTGACACTGCGGCTCCGCGAACGAGGCGCGATGCGCTGCGGGATCTCGACGCTCGACGACGACGTCGATGCGCTCCTCGGCCGCGTGCGGGCCCATCCCGGGATGAACGACGCCGACCTCGCCGCGTCGGTGAGCGTGCCCGAGCGCTACGAGGCTCGTTCGAACGTCGGGCCGGCCGCCCGGACCCTCGGTCGCGTCTTCCGCGTGGCCGTGTTCGACTTCGGCCTGAAGCGCTCGATCCTTCGACGGCTGGCCGCCGCCGGGATGGAGGCCACGGTCCTGCCGGCACGAACGCCCGCGAGTCGCGTCCTGGAGGAGGGGTTCGACGGCGCGTTCCTCTCGAACGGCCCCGGCGACCCGGCCGCCACGGCCTACGGCGTCGAGGCCGCGGCGGGACTCCTCGGCCGGATCCCCGTGTTCGGCATCTGCCTCGGCCACCAGTTGCTGGGGCTCGCGCTCGGTGGCCGGACGTTCAAGATGAAGTTCGGGCACCGCGGCCTCAACCAGCCGGTGCGCGACGGCCGGACGGGCCGGGTCGAGGTCACGAGCCACAACCACGGGTTCGCCGTGGATCCCGAGGGTTGGCCCGCGCGGGACGGCGTCGCCGAGACCGCGTTCGGACGGGTCGAGCTCAGCCACTGGAACCTGAACGACGGGACGCTCGAGGGGATGCGGTGCCTCGACGTCCCCGCGATCTCGGTCCAGTACCACCCGGAGGCGGCGCCGGGACCGCACGACTCGCGATACCTGTTCGCCGAGTTCCGGGAGCTGATGGGTGCCTAGGCGAACGGATATCCGTCGCATCCTGGTGATCGGCTCCGGCCCGATCGTGATCGGGCAGGCGTGCGAGTTCGACTACTCGGGGACGCAGGCCTGCAAGGTGCTTCGGCGCGAGGGGTTCCACGTCTCCCTCGTCAACCCGAACCCCGCCACGATCATGACGGACCCCACGTTCGCCGACGCGACCTACGTCGAGCCCCTCACCCCCGACTCCGTGCTCCGCGTGATCGAACGCGAGCGGCCGGACGCACTGCTCCCGACGCTCGGCGGGCAGACCGCGCTGAACGTCGCGGTCGCGCTCGCCGAGTCCGGCGACCTGGACCGGACCGAGACCCGGCTCATCGGCGCGAGCCTCGAGACGATCCGCAGGGCGGAGGATCGGAGCGGCTTCCGCTCGACGATGATCGGGGCGGGGCTCGACGTCCCGCGGGCCGAGACGGCCCGAACGGTGGAGGAGGGCGTCGCCGTGGGTGACGCGATCGGATACCCGGTGATCGTTCGGCCGTCGTTCACGTTGGGGGGCGGCGGTAGCGGGTTCGCGCGCGACCGTGACGAGCTGCGTCAACTCGCGGCGAGATCGCTCGAGGCGAGCCCCGTGACCGAGATCCTCGTGGAGGAGTCGATCGCCGGGTGGAAGGAGTTCGAGCTCGAGGTCATGCGCGACGGGGCGGACAACGTCGTGGTCGTGTGCTCGATCGAGAACGTGGACCCGATGGGCGTGCACACCGGCGACTCGGTCACGGTCGCGCCGGCGCAGACGCTCACCGACCGCGAGTACCAGCGGATGCGCGATTCGGCCCTCGCGTGCATCCGAGCGATCGGCGTCGAGACCGGCGGGTCGAACATCCAGTTCGCCGTCGAACCGGCGACGGGTCGCCAGGTCCTGATCGAGATGAACCCGAGGGTCTCGCGGTCCTCGGCGCTGGCGTCGAAGGCGACGGGGTTCCCGATCGCGAAGATCGGCGCGCTGCTCGCGGTGGGCTACAGGTTGGACGAGATCCCGAACGACATCACGGGCGTCACGCTGGCGGCGTTCGAACCCGCGCTCGACTACGTGGTCGTGAAGGTGCCCCGGTTCGCGTTCGAGAAGTTCCCCGAGGCCGACCCGGTGCTGACCTCCACGATGAAGTCGGTCGGCGAGGTGATGGCGATCGGCCGGACGTTCAAGGAAGCGCTCGGCAAGGCCTGGCGCTCGCTCGAGCGGACCCCGTTCGATCTGGGATGGTCGGCCGTCTCCGGCGGCGACCTCGAGACGCTCGGGACGCCCGGCGAACGCCGCCTGCATCTGGTCGAGGCCGCGCTGCACGCCGGACGATCGGTCGACGAGGTTGCGCGGACCAGCGAGATCGATCCGTGGTTCGTCGACCAGATCGCCCAGGTGGTCGAGCAGGCATCGTCGATCGAGGGGCGAGCGCTCGACGAGATCTCCATGGACGAGCTGCGGGAGGCGAAGCGCGCCGGGCTGTCGGACCGGCGGCTCGCCGCCCTCGTCGACGCGGACGAACGCGACGTGCGGGCACGCCGAACGGCGCTCGGCGTTCGGCCGGTGTTCAAGACGGTCGACACGTGCGCGGGCGAGTTCCCCGCGCGGACGCCGTACCACTATTCGACCTTCGAGGAGGAGGACGAGGTCCGGCCGGCCGAGCGGCCACGGGTGGTCATCCTCGGCGCCGGCCCCAACCGGATCGGGCAGGGGATCGAGTTCGACTACGCATGCGTCCACGCGGCGTACGCGCTCGACGAAGCCGGCTACGAGGCCGTGATGGTGAACTCCAATCCCGAGACCGTCTCGACCGACTACGACACGAGCGCGCGGCTGTACTTCGAGCCGCTGTCGGCCGAGGACGTCCTCGCCGTCTGCGAGGCCGAACGGCCTGTCGGGGTGCTGTGCCAGATGGGGGGGCAGACGCCGCTCCGCCTGGCGCACGACCTCGAGGCCGCGGGATGGCCGGTGCTCGGCACCACGCCCGAGGCGATCGACCTCGCCGAGGACCGTGGTCGGTTCGCGCGCCTCCTGCAGGAGCTCGAGATCCCCGCTCCTCCCCATGGCGAGGCGCACGGCCTGGAGCAGGCGCGCGCGGCCGCCGGGCGCATCGGGTATCCCGTCATCGTGCGACCCTCCTACGTCCTGGGTGGGCGCGCGATGGAGATCGTCTACGCTCCGGAGGAGCTCGAGCGGTTCGTCGGCCACGCGGCGGCGGCGAGCCCCGACCACCCCGTGCTGATCGATCGGTTCATCGAGGGGGCGGTCGAGATCGACGTCGACGCGGTGTGCGACGGTACGGAGGTGTTCGTCGGCGCCGTCATGGAGCACATCGAGGAGGCGGGGATCCACTCGGGCGACTCGTCGTGCCAGATCCCTCCGGCGACGTTGTCGGACGACGAGCTGGACGAGATCGAGCGCATCACGGCGACGCTCGCGAGGCGACTCGGCGTCCGCGGCCTGATCAACCTGCAGCTCGCGGTCAAGGACGAGAAGATCTGGGTCCTGGAAGCCAATCCGCGCGCGTCCCGGACCGTGCCGTTCGTGTCGAAGGCCACCGGCGTCTCGCTGGCGAGGATCGCGACGTTCGTGGTGCTCGGTCGAACGATCGAGGAGCTGAGGGACGAAGGGCTGCTCCCGGCCGACCGCCGCCACTACCTCCACCTTCCCTATACCTCGGTCAAGTCGCCGGTCATGCCGTTCGGACGGTTCCCCGGCGTCGACACCGTCCTCGGTCCCGAGATGCGGTCGACCGGCGAGGTGATGGGCGTCGATCCGGACCCCGGTCGCGCCCTCGCCAAGGCACTGATCGCGAGCGGAACCGCGCTCCCGAGCTCGGGCACGGTCTTCCTCAGCGTCGCCAACCGCGACAAGCGCGCCATCGTGTATCCGGCCAAGCGGCTCGCCGACCTCGGGTTCCGGTTGCTGGCGACCCGCGGGACGGCGGGTGTGCTGCATCGAGCGGGTGTCACCGCCACGCGCGTCGACAAGGTGTCCGAGGCCGAGCATGCGAAGGACGCCCGGTCGATCGTCGACCTGATCCGCGAGGGCGCGGTGGACATGGTCGTGAACACGCCGTTCGGACGAGGCCCCAGGACCGACGGATGGCTGATCCGCACCGCGGCGTCACAGGCGGGCATCCCCTGTGTGACGACGCTCCCTGGCGCGATGGCCGCGCTTCGGGGGATCGAGGCGCTCCGCGAGGGGCACGGGGAGCCGCGTTCGCTCCAGGAGCTGCACGCGCAGGGGAGCGGCGAGGTGCCCGTGCAGGAGCGACTGCCGATCGAGGCGCTCCACCGCGAGGTCGCGTCGTGAAGCGCGTCCGGGCCGAGGTGCTGAACGCGCGCAAGCTCGGCGCCTACCACTCGATCACGTTGGTCGCCCCCGAGGTCGCCGAACGCGTTCGGCCCGGTCAATTCATCTCGGTCGCGATGCCGGCCGGACGGACGTTCCTGCTCCGACGGCACTTCTCGGTGCACCAAGCGTCGAAGCGAGGCGGCTGGGCGGGGACCCTCGAGTTCGTGTTCGATCCCCGCGGCCCGGGGACCGGCTGGCTCTCCGAGGTCCGGGCGCACCGGTTCCTCGACGTCATCGGTCCGCTCGGCAAGCCGTTCGCGTACCCCGCGAAGCTGAACGCCTGCCTGCTCGTGTCCGAGGACCACGGGTCCGCGCCGCTGTACTTCCTCGCGCAGGAGCTGCGCGAACGAGGCAAGCGCGTCGACATGCTCGTAGGCGCCGAGACGCAGGACCGCGTGTTCAAGCCGATCGAGGCCAAGCGGCTCGCGGGGTCGATCGTGATCACCACCGACGACGGGAGCCTCGGGGAGCAGGGGAGCGTGCTCGACGCGCTCCCCGAGGTCGTCGAGGCGACGGGCGCTCAGGTGATCTACGCGGCCGCGCGACGCCCGACGCTGCGCGGCATCGCCGAGTTCTGCGGCGCGCACGGGATCCCCTCTCAGGTGGCGCTTGAGGAGCAGATGGCGTGCGGCACCGGGCTGTGCTTCGTCTGCACCGTCCCGGTGATCCGCAGGGACGGGTCCGGGTACGACAACCTCCGGGTGTGCACCGAGGGGCCCGTGTTCAATCCGGCGCGCGTCCTGTGGGAGCTCTGGATGGGCGAGCCGTCACCGATGACGCAGACGCCGCCGGAGGGGTTCCCGGTGGTTCGCTCGTGGCCGGGATGAGCGGCTCGGACGCGCGATGAGGCAGACGTTGGCGGTCGACCTCGGCGGGGTGTCGCTCGCGAACCCGGTCCTCGCGGCGTCCGGCTGCCTGGGGACCGGGTCCGACGTCCCGGGGGGGCTCGTCGACCTCCAGCGGCTCGGCGCCGTCGTGACCCGCAGCCTGACCTACTCGGGATCGAAGGGATGGCCAACGCCTCGGGCCGCGGAGACCCCTTCGGGGATCGTGTCGGCCGTGGGCACCCAGAACCCGGGTGTCCAGGCGTTCGTCGCCCAGGATCTGCCTCGCTTCCAGAAGGCAGGGGTCCCGCTGATCGCCTCGGTCGCGGGCTCGAGTCTGGACGAGTACGTGGGTGTGGCCGGCGCCCTCCACCTCCAGCCCGGGATCGTTGCCCTCGAGGTCTACCTCTCGTGCCCGGACGAGGAACGGGAGGGCGACCCCTTCTACACCCGCATCGAGCGCCTGACCGAGATCGTGGGAGCCGTCGCGAGGCAGTCCCGGGTGCCGGTGTTCGCGAAACTCCCCGCTTTCGTCCCGGGACTGGTCGAGACAGCGCAGGCCTGCGTCCGGGCCGGAGCCTTCGGGCTGACGCTGATCGATGCCGTGCCGGCGCTCGCCGTCGATGCGGAGCGGCTCCGGACGAAGACCGCGATGCCCGTGGGCGGTCTCTCGGGTCCTGCGATCAAGCCGATCGCCCTCGCGGCCGTGTATCAGGTCGCTCGAGCGCTGCCGCAGGTGCCGCTGCTGGGGGTCGGAGGCATCACCAACGGTGAGGACGCCGTCGAGTTCCTGCTCGCCGGCGCGTGGGCGGTCCAGGTCGGAACGGCGCTGCTGGTCAACCCGTCGGCGCACGTCGAGATCGCGAAGGGGATCGTCGAGTACCTCCGCGGGAAGGGCTTCTCCTCGCCTGCAGACCTGCGAGGCCGACTTCGGGTACCGGGCGGCCAGAACGGGAACGGCGCATGACCCGTCGGTCGGGACCTTCACGCCCGTGATCCCGCGACCCGAGAATCCGTTGATCGTCGCGCTGGACGTGTCGGACCTGGATGCGGCCGAGGCGCTCGCCCGCGCGCTCGAGGGAACGGTCGGTCTCTACAAGATCGGGTTGGAGTTGTTCACGGCGAACGGTCCACCGGCGGTGGACCGCGTGCGGTCGCACGGACCTGTGTTCCTCGACCTCAAACTGCACGACATCCCCACCACGGTCGGGTTCGCTGCGCGCAACGCCGGCCGGCTCGGCGTCGACATGCTCACCGTGCATTCGCTCGGCGGCGAGGGCATGGTCGCAGCCGCGGTTCGAGGGGCGGCCGAGGGTGCCGAGACAGGCGGTCACCCGGCTCCCGCGGTCGTGGCCGTCACGGTGCTCTCGAGCCTTGCAGGGGAAGGATTGGCGTCGCCCGCATCGCTCGCGTTCGAAGCGGTGTCCGCCGGTGCGAGCGGCGTCGTCGTCTCCGGCGACGACGTGTCGGTGGTCCGAGAGGTGGTCGGGGACGAGTCGGTGCTCGTCGTCCCCGGCATCCGCCCCGCCGGCTCGAACGGACATGACCAGGTCCGGATCCTCACACCGGAGGAAGCGGTCGAACGCGGTGCGGACTATCTCGTCGTCGGTCGCGCGATCTCCGGGTCGAGCGATCCGGCGGCCGTCGCGCGCGCGATCCTCGCGAGCGTTCGCTGAGGAGATACCGGCGTGGAAAACCGCAGGTGGGACGCGATGAGTCGCGTTGATGCCCTCGCGAAGCCGTGACTATACTCGCGGGTTCCCTGGGCCCCTGAGCGAAGGAGCGTCGACCATGCCCCTACCGGTGTTGAGTCCTGAAGATCGGGCGAAGGCCCTCGAGAAGGCCGCCGAAGCGCGGAAGAAGCGGGCCGAGCTCAAGGGTCAGTTGAAGACCGGCAACGTGAGCCTGTCCGACGTGCTGACCCGTCAGGACGACGACACGGTCGGCAAGATGAAGGTGTCGGCGGTCCTCGAGGCGCTCCCGGGTGTGGGGAAGGTCCGGGCGCGCAAGATCATGGAGCGTCTGGACATCTCCGCCAGCCGACGGGTTCGTGGCCTGGGTGCGAAGCAGCGCGAGTCGTTGCTCGCCGAGTTCGCGAAGAAGTAGCGGATCTGGCCCGCGGTACGGGCAGGCTCTTCGTCCTCGCCGGGCCCTCCGGGGTCGGCAAGGGCACGGTGGTCCGTCTCGTCCTTCGTCGACTCCCCGAGCTCGCGATCTCGGTCTCGGTCACGACCCGGGCGCCCCGCTCGTCCGAACGCGAGGGCGTCGACTATCGCTTCGTCTCGGAGGACGAGTTCGACCGGATGATGACGGCCGGGGAGCTCCTGGAATGGGCCGAGATCTTCGGACACCGTTCCGGCACGCCCGCCGAACCGATCCGGGCGGCCCGGGCGGCGGGGACCGACGTCCTGCTGGAGCTCGACGTCCAGGGCGCCCGTCAGGTTCGGCAGGCCGTGCCCGAGGCAGTGCTCGTGCTGCTCGAGCCCCCCTCGATCGAGGAGCTGGAGCGGCGGTTGCGCTCCCGAGGAACCGAGACCGAGGACCTGCTCGCCCGGCGGCTCTCGAAGGCAGGATGGGAGCTCGGCGAGCGCGATCTGTTCGACCACGTCGTGGTGAACGACGACTCTGAGGAGGCCGCCAGGGAGGTCGCTGCTATCATCGGGGCGTCTCCCCGGCACCCCACGGAAGGATCGACCGACCCATGATCGAACCCAAGATCGACGAGTTGCTGTCGCAGGTCGACTCGAAGTACACGCTGGTCACCCTGGCGGCCAAGCGCGCCCGGGAGATCAACTCCTATTACAACCAGCTCGGTGAGGGCAGGGCGGAGTTCGTGCCGCCGCTCGTCGAGTCCGGGCTCCGCAACAAGCCGCTGTCGATCGCCCTGGAGGAGATCGCCGAGGGCAAGATCAACGCGGAGCGCCCCGAGGGCGTCGGCATCAAGTAGACGCAGCGGCAACCCCTGAGGAGGGGAGGGACGTGGCGACGAGCGAGCGTTCCGTCCTGAGCGGCCGGCGCGTGCTGCTCGGCGTCACGGGAGGGATCGCCGCCTACAAGGCCTGCATCCTCACGCGGCTCCTTCGGTTGAAAGGAGCGTCCGTCCGCGTCGTGATGACGCGCTCGGCCGAACGGTTCGTCGGCGCGGCCACGTTCGCCGCGTTGTCCGATCACCGCGTATACACGGATCTGTGGGAAGAACCGGGCACCGTCCTGCACGTGCGGTTGGCGCACGAGGCCGACATCGCGGTCATCGCGCCGGCCACCGCGAACCTCATCGCCAAGCTGGCCCGCGGGTTCGCCGACGACCTGCTGAGCGCCACGATGCTCGAGTTCGCGGGGCCGGTGGTCGTGGCGCCCGCCATGCACACGGGGATGTGGGAGCACCCGGCCACCCGGCGGAACGTGCGGATGCTCGAGGAGCTGTACTCGGCGCGCGGCTTGCGGTTCGCGGGGCCGGTCAGTGGACCGCTCGCGGCCGGGGACGAGGGACCGGGCCGGATGGCCGAACCCGACGCGATCCTCGCCGAGATCGAGGACGTCCTGGCCGAGCGAGGCGATCTCGCCGGACGACGGATCGTCGTCACGGCTGGCCCCACGTGGGAGCCGATCGATCCCGTGCGGTTCGTCGGCAACCGCTCGACGGGCAAGATGGGGTTCGCCGTCGCCGAGGAGGCGTTCGGGCGGGGCGCGCACGTGACGCTCGTCGTGGGGCCGGGAACCGTCGAACCGCCGGAGGGCCTCGACGTGGTGCGGGTCTCCACCGCGGAAGAGATGCGCGACGCCGTGCTGCGAGCCTTGGAGGACGCGGACGCGGTCGTCATGGCCGCCGCGGTCGCGGATTTCCGTCCGGAAGCAGCCGTGGGGGACAAGCTGAAGAAGGACGAGGGCCCTCCGGAGGTTCGGCTGGTGCCCACGCCCGACATCCTTGCCGAGCTCGGGGCGTCGCCCGGGGAGCGGGTGCTCGTCGGGTTCGCCGCCGAGACCGCGGACGTCGAGGCGGCGGGACGGCAGAAGCTCCTGAGCAAGGGCGTGGATCTCCTCGTGGCGAACGAGGTCGGACGCGAGGGCACGGGGTTCGGCTCGGACACGAACCGGGCCGCGATCCTGGCCGCCGACGGACAGGACGAACCGATCCGGGACTGGTCGAAACGCGAGCTCGCCTCGGCGATCTGCGACCGCCTCGCCAAACTGCTCACCCGCTGAGGACCGCTGACCGCACCGCGGAAGAGCGTCGCGGGCCACTGCTATGCTCGGCCGGCGATGAGCCAGCCGTACCTGTTCACCTCCGAATCCGTCACCGAGGGGCATCCCGACAAGCTCGCCGATCGGATCTCCGATGCGGTGCTGGACGCGATCATGTCGGTCGATCCCGACGGCCGAGTGGCGTGCGAGACGCTCGTCACGACGGGCCTCGTCATGGTGGCCGGCGAGATCTCGACCTCGGAGTACATCGACATCCCCGCCGCCGTGCGTCGAACGGTCACCGAGATCGGCTACACGGACGCGAACTTCGGCATCGACGGCGACACGTGCGGCGTGATCACCTCGATCCAGGAGCAGTCCGCCGACATCGCGCGCGGCGTCGACGACTCGCTCGAGCATCGCGAGGGCCATTCGTCCGACGCGCTGGACCTGCTCGGCGCGGGCGACCAGGGGATGATGTTCGGCTTCGCGTGCCGGGAGACCGACGAGCTCATGCCGCTCCCGATCGCCATGGCGCACCGGCTCGCCAAACGACTCGCCGACGTCCGCAAGGCGGGCGTCGTTCCGTACCTTCGGCCAGACGGCAAGAGCCAGGTCTCGGTCGAGTACGAAGGCACCACTCCGCGCCGCGTCCACACGGTGCTCATCAGCGCGCAGCACCGGGAGGAGGTGGACGTCGAGACACTCCTCGCGCCCGACGTGCGGTCCGAGGTGATCGATCCCGTGCTGCGGGAGTTCGACCTCGACGCCGAGGGCGTGCGGATACTCGTGAACCCGACCGGCCGGTTCGAGATCGGCGGCCCGAAGGCCGACACGGGACTCACCGGCCGGAAGATCATGGTCGACAGCTACGGAGGGATGGCGCCCCACGGCGGAGGATGCTTCTCGGGCAAGGACCCGACCAAGGTCGACCGCTCCGCCGCGTACATGGCCCGGTACGTGGCCAAGAACCTCGTGGCCGCCGGCGTCGCCGACCGCGTGCAGATCCAGGTGGCGTACGCGATCGGGACGGCGCATCCGCTCTCGCTCGCCGTCGACACCTTCGGAACGGAACAGGTCGACCCAGCGACCATCGTCGACGCGGTGTGGGAGGCGTTCGACTTCCGCCCCGCGGCGATCATCCGCGACCTGGACCTGCGTCGCCCGATCTACGAAGACACCGCGGCCTACGGTCACTTCGGCCGCAAGGAGTTCCCCTGGGAGGCGACCGACCGCGCGGATGAGCTCCGCCGCGCGTTCGGCTGACGCCGGGACGACGCCGAGCGGCCGGCCGCTTTCGGGCCCGGTCTCGGTATGCATCGACCGGCCCGTGCTCTCGCTCGACCGGCCGTTCACGTACGAGCTGTCCGAGGATCTCGAGGCCGGCATCGGCTCGCTCGTGCAGGTTCCGTTCCACGGCCGACTCGTTCGAGGCTGGGTCCTGGGGCCGACCGACGACGTGCCGGCCCGGATGTCGAACATCAAGAAGACCGTGTCGCCCGTCCGGTTCTTCGACGCGACGATGCTCGAGCTCTATCGCTGGATCGGCGAACGCTACCTCGCGCCGCTGGCCTCGGTGATCGGTCGCTCGGTCCCGCCCCGGGTCGCCTCGGAGGAAGCGGTCGCTTCGCAGGACCCGCGTCCACCGTTCGACGACGCGGGTCGAGAGCCGGTCGTTCTGCCCGGCTATCGGAACGGTCCGGCGTTGCTGGCCGCGGCCGGTGAGGCCGACGGGTGCTTCGTGCTCCGGCCGGCGCCGGCCGACGAGTCGGCGGCCGCCGTCGAATGCGTCGGGGCTTCGCTCGCCCGGCGGCGCGAAGCCATCGTGCTCGTCCCCGAAGCCGACCCGCTCCCCGCGACCGCGGCCGCGATCCGGGAGGCCTTCGGCGGCGACGTCGCGCTGTTCCTCGGCGGCGACAAGCGCGCGCGCTATCGGATGTGGCTGGACATCGCCGCCGGCAGGTACCGCGTGGTCGTGGGGACACGCCCCGCAGTGTTCGCGCCTCTCTCCGACGTCGGGGTCGTGTACGTCCATCGGGAGGGGCACAGCCAGCACCGGGAGGAGCGCTCGCCCTACTACCACGTCCGCGACGTCGCGCGGGAGCGCGCTCGGATCGACGGCGCGGTCTGCGTCCTGAGCGCGTTCTGTCCCTCGCTCGAGTCCTCGACGTTCGAACACACGGAGGTCGAGCCCCCGGGCAGGGCGTGGGCGCCCGTCGAGGTCGTGAAACCGGGTCCCGAGGGCAGGTCGGCGCGGCTCGTCCGCGCGCTTCGAGAGGCTCGTGGCGCGTTCCTGTACGAACCCGTTCCCGGCTACGGGATCGCTCGCGTGTGCCGCGCGTGCGGCGAGGCGGCGGCGTGCGCGTCGTGTCGAGGAGCGATCCGCATACAAGAAGGGCGGGCCCGCTGCACCGTGTGCGAGGCGCCAGGCCGCTGTTCGTCGTGCGGCGCCTCGGCCTTCGGCATCGCCCGAGGGGGCGCCGAACGCGTGCACGAGTGGGCCCGAGGCGTGACGTCCGTACGCGTGTCGCATGCGCCGAGGGGATCCGCCTCCCAGCCGAGGAAGGACGAGGTCCTGGTCGGAGGTCTGGAGGTGCTGAAGGACGTGGGGACGCCCGGTTTGGATCTCGTCGGGATCCTGAGCGCCGACGCGTCGCTGCGCCGGCCCGGGCTGTCGGCGCGGGAGCGAACGGTCGTCGCCTGGTTCGAAGCGGCGGCATGGGCTCGCCCCGACGGCCGTGTCATCGTCCAGACGACCGCATCGAACGATCCTGCGATCCAGGCGCTCGTGATGGCGCGACCGGATCGGTTCCACCGCTCCGAGGCCACACGGCGAGCCGATGCTGGGTTCCCCGCCGGGGCTCCGGTCTTCCGCGTCGCGGGGACGGGCGAACTCGAGTCGGCGTTGGAAGCCCTCCCGCACCACACGTTGCTGAGCACGTCCGCGGATGAGGCGACGGTATGCTTGCTCTCCCTCGACCCGTCCGACCTCCCCGCGTTCGGTCGCGCCGTGCGACACCTCGCCGAACGCGGTGTCGCGACCCGGGTCGAGGCCGAGCCGCATCTGTAGGAGGACCACGGTGACGGTGCTGCCCATCAGGACGTTGGGGGACCCGGTGCTCCGCGAACGCGCGACACGGGTCGAGACGTTCGACGCCGCGCTCCGCCGGCTCGCGGAGGACATGATCGAGACGATGCACGCCGCTCCCGGCGTCGGTCTGGCCGCGAACCAGGTCGGGCTGCGGCTCGCGTGCTTCGTCTACGACGACCGCGACGGCCATGCGGGGTTCGTCGCGAACCCCGAGCTGTCGGCGTTCGAGGACGAGGAGACGATCGACGAGGGATGTCTTTCGGTCCCCGGCCCCTACCACCCCACGAGTCGCGCGTTGCGGGTCCGTCTCGCTGGGGTGGACCTCGATGGCAAGGCGGTGGACGTACGGGCAGAGGGACTGCTCGCCCGCATCTTCCAACACGAGACCGATCACCTGAAAGGCATGCTGTACCTCGACCGGCTGAACGACGAGGGCCGGCGCGACGTGATGCGCCAGCTCCGTGAGCTCGAGGTGGAACGCTCGGAGCGCTGAACGAGACGAGCGGCAGGCCGAGCCGTTCGCCCGGCCACGTATCCTCGGGCGCGTGGCTCTCCGCGTCACGTTCCTCGGCAACGATCGATGGTCCGTACCGTCGCTGCGCGCGCTCGTTGGATCGGACCACGACGTCGTCGCTGCGGTGACCGCGGCGCCCAAGCCGGCTGGGCGAGGGAGCCGGCTCACCCCGACGCCGGTCGCCGAGGCCGCGCAGGCGCTCGAGCTCCCGCTCCTCGAGGTCGAGACGGTGCGATCGGATCCGGGGCTCTCGTCGCTCGTGTCCACTCAGCCCGACGTCCTCGCCGTGGTCGCCTACGGTGAGCTCCTGCCGCCCGCAGTCCTCGCCCTGCCGAGGATCGCTCCCGTCAACCTGCACTTCTCGCTGCTTCCGAAGCTGCGGGGTGCGAGCCCGGTTCAGACCGCCCTGCTCCTCGGCCTCGAGGAGACGGGGGTCTCGACGATCGTGATGGACGAAGGGCTGGACACGGGGCCGGTGATCCTGCAGCGTGGCGAGCCGATCGAACCGGCCGACGATGCGGGATCCCTCGGGGATCGGCTCGCCACGCTCGGCGCGCAGGTCCTGGTCGAGTCGATCGATCTGCTCGCCTCCGGTCGTGCGAGCCCAATGCCGCAGGACGAGGCGCTCGCGACCTACGCGCGTCGGCTCGGAACCGAGGATCGCCTCCTCGACTGGTCGAACGATGCGGGCGACCTCGTGAACCGGTGTCGAGCGCTCTCCCCGGAGCCGGCCGCGACCACCACGTTCCGCGGCAAGGACCTCAAGGTCTTCCGGGCCGCCGACGCGTCTGCCGACGGCGAACCGGGCACGGTCGTCGAGGTCGGCCGAGACGGGTTCGTCGTCGCGACGGCGGGAGGAGGGTTCCGCCCGCTCGAGCTCGCCCCCGCGGGCGGTCGCCGGATGAGCGCCACGGATTTCGTGAACGGGTATCGGCCGTCCGTCGGCGAGCGCCTCGGGTGAGCGTCACCACTTCGGCGCGCGCCGTCGCGCTCGACGTGGTGCGCCGCGTCACCGATGAGGGCGCGTATTCCAACCTCGCGCTCCGACGCTCGCTCGAACGCGCGGGCCTGTCCGATCGCGACGCCGCCTTCGCCACCGAGCTCGCGTACGGGACGCTCCGGCGTCTGGTCCCGATCGATCACGAACTCGGGCCGCTGCTCGAACGTCCCCTCGACACGGCGCCGAAGGGGGCACGTGCCGCGCTCCGGTTGGGCGCGTACCAGATCCGGTACACGCGGGTGCCCGCGCACGCCGCCGTCTCCGAGACGGTCTCGCTCGTGGACCGTCGCCACCGCGGGTTCGTCAACGCGGTGCTCCGCCGGCTGACGACGGAGCCGGCAGGTGCGGTCGAGGGCTCGGCGGACGATCCGATCTCCGTCCGCACGGGCTTGTCCGAGTGGGCGGTGCGCGAGCTCCGTCGTCTCGTGCCCGAGGAGGTCGAGGCGGCCGCGGCAGCGCTCGGGGAACGAGCGCGGATCGCCGTCCGGACGAACGCGTGCCGAACCTCGATCGAGGAGCTGGAGCGCGAGCTCGCCCGGGCCGGGGTCGGCGCCGAGCGCGGCGAGCTCCACCCGGAGTCGCTGCTCGTCGACGCGGGCGACCCGGCGTCGTTCCCGCGCTTCGACGAGGGATGGTTCGCGGTGCAGGATCAAGCATCCTCGTTCGTCGGGGCCGCCCTCGACGTTCGGCCGGGAGACCGCGTCTTGGACGTCTGCGCGGGACCAGGCGGGAAGGCGGCGCAGCTCGCATGCCTGGCCGGCGACGGGAACCTCGTGGCCGCGGACGTCTCGCCGGTGCGGCTGTCGCTCGTTCGCGGTGCGCTGGGACGACTCGGCGTCTCCGCCCGACTCGTCGTCCAGGACGGACGGCGCCCCGCGATGAGCGGCGGCTTCGACCGCGTGCTCGTGGACGCACCGTGCTCGGGCATCGGCTCGGCGCGTCGGCGGCCCGAGCTCCTCTGGCGGGTCCGCCGGGACGAGCTCTCCGGCTTGGCGCGGCTGCAGGTGGGCATCGCGACCGCCGCGGCGGGTCTCCTCGCCCCGGGCGGGCGTCTCGTCTACAGCGTCTGCACGTTCCCGCGCGCCGAGACCGACGCGGCGTGCGACGCGCTGCTGCGACGGGCTCCCGAACTCGAGCCCGTCTCGATGGAGGGACCCGACGGCGCGGCCGAACGCGTGCGCTTGTGGCCGCACCGGCACGGGTGCGACGCGATGTTCGTCGCGGCGTTCCGCAGGCGCGAACGGACCCGCGACTAGGATGCGAGGGTGGCAAAGCTCGCCGCATCGATCCTGTCCGCGGACCTGGCTCGGCTCGCCGAGGAGGTAAAGCTCGTCGAGCCGCATGTCGACCTCATCCATGTGGACGTGATGGACGCTCACTTCGTCCCGCCGCTCACGATCGGGCCTCCCGTGATCGCGAGTCTGCGGTCCCATACCGATCGACCGCTCCACGCGCACCTGCAGGTCGAGTCGCCGGAGGGGCTGTTCGAGGTGCTGGCGGAGGCGGGGACCGACGCCGTGAGTTTCCACGTGGAGGCCGTGAGCGATCCCGCGCCCCTGATCCGCAAGGCGAGCGCTCTCGAGGTCCGCGTCGGGCTCGCGCTTGCCCCCCCGACCTCGATCGAACAGGTGGGGCCGTACCTCGACGAGATCGACGACGTCGTCGTCTTGGCGGTGCATCCCGGTTGGGCGGGGCAGCCGTTCCGGTCCGAGGTGCTCGAGAAGGTCGAGGCGGTCAGGACCGAGATCGATCGCCGTGGGCTCGCCGTCGACGTTCACGTGGACGGCGGGGTGAACGCGGAGACCGTCGGACGATGCATCGACGCCGGCGCCGATGTGGTGGTGGCCGCGTCGGCGATCTTCGGCGGCTCCGATCCCGGGGGAGCCGCTCGAAAGCTGCGCGCCCTGGCGGGGGGAGCCTGATGCCCGAGTCCATCCTCGTGGTCGACGACGATCCGGACATCGCCCGGTTCGTCGAGGTCAACCTCCGGAGCGCGGGGTACGACGTGTCGGTGGCCTCGGACGGCGAGGAGGCGTTGCAGAAGGCCGGCCTGCTTCGTCCGGATCTCGTGCTCCTCGACGTGATGATGCCGCGGATCGACGGCTTCGAGGTCGCGCACCGTTTGCGCCGGAACCCGCAGACGGCCAACACGTCGATCATCATGCTGACGGCGAAGGCGCTCGCGACCGACAAAGTGCTCGGGCTCACCGCCGGCGCCGACGACTACATCATCAAGCCGTTCGACCCGATCGAGCTGCTCGCGCGCGTCAAGGGAACGCTCCGTCGCGCGAAGGAGATGCGCAACCTGTCGCCGCTTACGGGACTGCCCGGCAACATCCGGATCCAAGAGGAGATCGAACGCATGGTGCGCGAGGATCATCCGTTCGCGGTCCTGTACGCCGACCTCGACAACTTCAAGGCGTACAACGATCAGAAGGGGTTCGTCCGGGGCGACCGCCTGATCCAGGCGACCGCCCGCGTGATCCAGGACGCGGTCGTCCAGTACGCCCCCGACGGGTTCGTCGGGCACGTCGGTGGCGACGACTTCGTCGCGGTCGTGCAGCCCGACGTCGCCGAGGACGTGGCCAAGCGCGTCGTCGAGACGTTCGACGCCCAGATCCACGGGTTCTACGAGCCCGAGGAGGTCGCGCAGGGCTACGTAGAGGTCGAGGACCGCAAAGGGGAGATGCAGCACATCCCGATCGCCGGGGTCTCGGTCGGCATCGCCACCACGGATGTGCGCTCGTTCGCCCACTACGGGGAGGCCGTCTCGATGGCGACGGAGATGAAGCAGTTTGCCAAGCGCGAGGGGCGTTCTTCCTACGCGATCGACCGCCGCAGGGTGGACTGACTCGCCACCCTCCCAGAGGCGGCCGACCTCTGCGGCCGGAAGGACTTCTTCTCCCTGACCAGGCCCGCGGGGTGACCGGCCGCAGCCGGCCGACCTATACTCAGGCGAGAAACCTGTCTTCGGGGCGGGGTGCAAGTCCCCACCGGCGGTGACAGTCCGCGACCCTCCGAGAGCCACTCGGGGGTGGACCCGGTGCGATTCCGGGACCGACCGTGAGAGTCGGGATGGGAGAGGACGGGTGCGCGGCGGCTGCCAGGCCGCCCCGTCCCGCGTTCCCCGCATACCGCCTCGGGAACGGAGCAGCGTGTCCGACGAGGCGTACATCGAGCGAGCGATCGAGCTCGCGGAGCGGGGACGGGGGCTCGTTTCGCCCAACCCGATGGTCGGCGCCGTGGTCGTCGCCGAGGACCAGGTCGTCGGGGAGGGCTGGCACGAAGGCGCCGGGCTGCCGCATGCGGAGGTCCTGGCCCTGAACGCCGCCGGCGAGCGAGCGCGGGGCGCCACGCTCTACGCCTCTTTGGAACCGTGCACCCACTACGGCCGCACCCCGCCCTGTACGGACGCCATCCTTCGCGCCGGCATCGCTCGGGTGGTCGCCGCCGCGACCGATCCGAACCCGGTCGTCGACGGCAAGGGGTTCGAGATCCTGCGGTCGGGCGGGATCGACGTTCGGTCCGGCGTCCTGGCCGAGGCGGCCGAACGCCAGAACCATGCCTTCGCGAAGCACGTTCGAACGGGGATGCCGTTCGTCGTCTGGAAGATGGCGTCCTCGCTCGACGGCAAGGTCGCCGCTCGCGACGGTTCGTCGCGGTGGGTGACCGGCGACGCCGCCAGGGCCGACGTCCACCGGTTGCGCGCGTGGTCGGATGCGATCGCGGTCGGGGCCGGCACGGCGCTCGCCGACGATCCCGAGCTCACGGTCCGAGATCCCGACTATCGCGGACGGCCGCCGATCCGCGTGCTCGTGGACGCCCGCGGCCGCGTGCCCGCGACCGGTGACCTGTTCGATCGTCAGGCGCCGACCCTGGTGGCTACCACGGAGCGTGCGCCCGTCGAGGTTCGCGAGGCGTGGCGCGCGGCCGGAGCCGACGTCGTCGTGTTCGAGGCCGAGGGCGAGCTGGTGCCGATCGGCGCACTCCTCGCGGATCTCGGCAAGCGCGACGTGCAGGGAGTGCTGCTGGAGGGTGGGCCGACGCTCGCCTGGTCGGCCGTCGAGGACGGGCTGGTCGACGCGATCGTCCTGTACCTGTCCCCGAAGTTGATCGGCGGACGGGACGCCCCGACCGTGCTCGAAGGCCGGGGGTTCGCCCCGGTCGGGCACGCGCTGCCGCTGCGGATCCGTTCGGTCGAGCACGTCGGAGAGGACCTGAGGGTGGAGGCCGATGTTCACCGGGATCGTTGAGGAGCGCGGCGTGGTGCGGGAGACCGGCCCGCCCCGGCTCTCGGTCGCGTGCCGGACGGTGACGTCGGACGCCGAGCCCGGAGCCTCGATCGCGGTGAACGGCGCCTGCCTGACCGTGGTCGAGCGCTCGAGCGACCATCTCGCGTTCGACCTGTCCGAGGAGACGCTCCGCCGGACCGGCTTCGCCCGGCTCCGCGAGGGCGACCCCGTGAACCTCGAGCGCGCGCTGACGCTGTCGAGCCGTCTGGGCGGGCACCTCGTCCAGGGGCACGTCGACGGGGTCGGGGAGGTGACGGGGTTCGAACGCACGGGCGACGGTGGCGCCTGGCTCACCGTGCGCGCGCCGGGGGACCTCGTCCGCTACCTGGTGGAGAAGGGGTCGATCGGCGTGGACGGCGTGAGCCTCACGATCGCCGAGTGCGTCGGCGAGGTGTTCTCGGCCGCGCTGATCCCGCACACGCTCGACGTGACGACGCTCGGGTCGGCGAAGGTGGGCGACCCCGTGAACCTGGAGGTCGACGTGATCGCGAAGTACGTGGAGGCGCTCCAGGGGCAGCGGATATGAGGGATCCGGCGTTCTCGACGATCGACGAGGCCATCGCCGACATCCGGGCGGGCAAGATCGTGATCGTCGTCGACGACGCCGACCGGGAGAACGAGGGCGACTTCATCATGGCCGCCGAGATGGCCACCCCCGAGAGCCTGAACTTCATGGTCACCCACGGCCGCGGGATCGTGTGCATGCCGATGACGCAGCAACGGCTCGACGAGCTTCGGATCCCGTTGATGGTCTCGAAGAACAACGAGAGTCACGGCACCGCGTTCGCGGTCTCGATCGACATCCAGGGCCGCACGACGACCGGCACGAGCGCGTTCGACAGGGCGGCGACCGTTCGAGCGATCGCCGACCCCGACCTGCGCCCCGAGGACATCCGGATGCCCGGCCACGTGTTCCCGCTCATGGCGCAGGAGGGCGGCGTGCTGAAGCGCGCCGGTCACACCGAGGCGACCGTCGACCTGGCTCGCCTGGCGGGCCTGTATCCCGCCGGCGTGCTCTGCGAGGTCCTGCATCCGGACGGGTCGATGGCCCGCCTGCCCGAGCTCACCCGGGTCGCGACGGAGCACGACCTGCGGATCATCTCGATCGCGGACCTGATCGAGCACCGCCGTCGCCGGGAGCACCTGGTCCAGCGCACGGCCGAGGCTCAGATCCCGACCGAGCACGGCGAGTTCACCGCGTACACGTACGAGAGCCTCGTCGACGGGATCGTGCACGTCGCGCTCGTGCTCGGTGAGGTCGGCGACGGGGAGCGGATCCTCGTCCGGGTGCATTCGGAGTGCCTGACCGGCGACGTGTTCGGGTCGATGCGGTGCGATTGCGGCGATCAGCTCCACAGCGCCATCAGCCAGGTGGGCAAGGAAGGTCGAGGGGTCGTCCTCTACATCCGCGGCCACGAGGGCCGCGCGATCGGGCTGACGCACAAGCTGCGCGCGTACCGGCTGCAGGAGCAGGGTCGCGACACGGTCGAGGCGAACGTCGAGCTCGGGTTCGCGGCCGACCCACGCGACTACGGGATCGGGGCGCAGATCCTCGTCGATCTCGGCGTGCGCTCGATGCGGCTGCTCACGAACAACCCCGCCAAGCGCGCCGGCCTGGAGGGCTACGGGCTCTCGATCGTCGAACGGGTCCCGCTCGAGACGCGACCGACGGCCATGAACATCGGGTACCTGCGGACCAAGGCTCAGAAGATGGGGCACCTGCTCGAGAACCTGGAGGAGGAACCGGGGGTGGCGCCGTGAACGAGATCCCGGGGGGGCGGGGGGCTCAAGGCGCTGACGCGGATGCGAGCGCGGACGCGCGAGCGGTAGGCCCCCGCGAGCTCAAAGGCGAGCTTCGAGCCGGCGGGCGGCGCTTCGCGGTCGTCGCGGCCCGGTTCAACGAGCTCGTGACCCGCAAGCTGCTGGAGGGCGCGCTCGCGGCGCTCCGGGCGGGCGGCGTGGCGGACGAGGACGTCGACGTGGCGTGGGTGCCGGGCGCGTTCGAGCTTCCCCTGGTGGCCCGCCGCATGGCCGCCTCGAAGACGTACGACGGCGTGATCTGTCTCGGCGCCGTGATCCGTGGCGAGACGGCGCATTTCGATCACGTCGCCAGGGAAGCGGCCACAGGGATCCGCAGCGCCGGCGAGGAGACGGGGGTGCCCGTGACCTTCGGCGTCCTCACCACCGACACGCTCGAGCAGGCGTTGGATCGCGCGGGTGGGGAACATGGGAACAAGGGCTGGGACGCGGCGACCGCCGCCATCGAGACGGCCTCGCTGCTCGAGCAACTGCCCAAGGAGGCGTGATCCGTGATCGTGGACAAGCCGTGGGGCAAGGTCGTGACCTATGCGCTGAACCAGCCGGCCTCGGTACGGATGATCACCGTCGAGCCGGGGCAGGAGACCAGCGTGCACTACCACCAGATGCGCGACGAGATGTGGGTGGTGCTCGACGCAGGGCTGAACGTCCAGATCGGCAACCGGTCCGTGGAGGCCTCGACGGGCGAGGAGTTCATGGTGAGCGCGGAGACCACCCACCGGATCACCAACCAGGGGACGTCCCGCGGGCGCGTGCTGGAGATCGCGTACGGCTACACGACCGAGGACGACACGCTGCGCCTCCAGGACGACTACGGGCGCGCGCTCGAACCCGACTGGTGATCGTGGCGTTGAGCGGCCGGGATGCCGCGTGCTACGCTCCGCGGGCTCCAAGCACAGGAGGGCACGTTGGCAGAGCAGGGCACCGTGAAGTGGTTCAGCAACGAGAAGGGCTTCGGCTTCATCTCGCGCGAGGGAGAGGACGACGTCTTCGTCCATTTCTCCGCGATCGAAGGCGAAGGCTACAAGTCGCTCACCGAGGGCCAGACGGTCGAGTTCGACGTCGTGGACGGCCCCAAGGGCAAGCAGGCGGCCAACGTTCGGCCCGTCTGACATCGGCCCCGCCCGGGGGCGCTCCGAGCGTCGACACCGCCTCGAACCTGCACCTATACTCTGCGGGTTCGGTTCACCGTGTTCCACCAGGCACCGGCGGACGCCCGGTGCCTTCGTCTCGATAGGAGGTGATGCGGGGTCTCGGCTGATCCGCGCATAAACGACCGGATCCGCTCGGCGCAGGTGCGCCTGGTGGGCCCGGACGGATCGCAGATCGGGATCGTTTCGACCCAGGATGCGCTCCGGCAGGCACAGGAGTTGGACCTCGATCTGGTGGAGGTGGCGCCGCAGGCGAATCCCCCCGTGGCCCGCATCATGGATTACGGGAAGTTCAAGTACGAGCGCGACATCCGCCAGAAGGAAGCCCGCAAGAAGCAGGCTCGGATCGAGGTCAAGGAGATCAAGTTCCGTCCGAAGATCGACCCGCACGACTACGCCACCAAGAAGGGCCACGTCGAGCGGTTCCTGCGGGCGGGCGCGCGGGTCAAGGTGACCATCATGTTCCGCGGGAGGGAGATGGCCCGGACCGAGCTCGGCCGCAAGATCTTGGACCGGCTGGTCGAGGACCTCGGGGACTCGGCCGTGGTCGAGTCCTCGCCCAAGCAGGACGGACGCAACATGGTGATGGTCATCGCGCCGACGAAGAAGCATCCCGAACCGAAGGGCGCGGGCAGGGAACGCACCTCGCCCGCCCCGGCCTAAGGGACGCGACCGAGCATCAGGCAGGAAGCAGGGAAGAAGATGCCGAAACAGAAGACGCACCGCGCGACGGCCAAGCGCTTCCGCATCACGCGCCGGGGCAAGGTGATCCACCGCAAGGCGACCGGGAACCATTTCCTGAAGAAGAAGGGTGGCAGCCGACGGCGCCGCGTCGAAGGCATGACCGAGGTCACGGCCGAGCGGACCAACATCCGCCGGTTGCTGGGGAAGTAGGGTCGAGATGGCACGCGTCAAGCGCTCCGTGCACGCGAAGAAGAAGCGCCGCGAGGTCCTCCGCAAGGCGAAGGGCTACTACGGCTCGCGCTCGCGCCGCTATCGCGTCGCGAAGGAACAGCTCCTGCACTCGGGTCAGTACGCCTACCGCGACCGGCGCGACCGCAAGGCGCAGTTCCGCCGGCTGTGGATCGCGCGGATCGGAGCCGGTGCCCGCCAGAACGGCCTGTCCTACTCGCGGTTCATGAACGGTCTGCAAAGAGCCGGGGTCGAGGTCGACCGCAAGGCGCTCGCGGATCTGGCCGTGCACGACCCGGCGGCGTTCGGGCAGCTCGTCCAGGCGGCGAAGGACGCGCTCGCAGCCTAGACGCGTCGCGACCCCGAGGGGGGCCGCCGTCCGCGCCACCGCGCGGAGAACGTCCGAGGCTCGTCCCCCGGCGCCCCCGTGATCACCTCCGTCCGGAACCCGAGGGTGGCTTCCGCGCTCCGGCTCCACAAGCGCGCGTTCCGCGAGCGCGACCGGGCGTTCCTGGTCGAGGGCATTCGAGCCGTGGAGGAGGCGCTCGGGCGCCCGGGCGGCGTCACGGCGCTCTTCTGTCTCGATCCGAGCCACCGTCTCGCCGAGCGCGCGCGGTCCGTCGGTGCCGAGGTCGTCCATGTGGGCGAGGAGGTGATGGCGCGCCTCACCGGCACCGTCACGCCGCAGGGGATGGTGGCGCTCGCGCCGTTCGTCGACGTCTCGATCGACGCGCTTCCGTCGGATCTCTCGTGCGTCGCGCTCCTGCACGCGGTCCGAGATCCGGGCAACGCCGGAACCGTCCTCCGCTCCGTGGACGCGGCCGGAGCCGACGCCGTGGTCGTCTCCTCCGCGTCGGTCGACGTGTACAACGCGAAGACCGTCCGCGCATCGGCGGGGTCGTTGTTCCACGTTCCGCTGGTCCGTGAGGTCGACACCGAGGAGACGATCGAGCTCCTGCGGAGCCGCGGTGTTCGGGTGCTCGCCATGGACGCCACGGCGGAGTCCGACCTCCACGAGGTGGACCTCACCGACCCCGTCGCGTTCGTGTTCGGGAACGAGGCGTGGGGTCTTCCGGAGGAGATCGCGCGCCTCGCCGACGTGGTCGTGCGGATCCCGATCGCAGGTCGCGCCGAATCGCTCAACGTCGCCGCCGCGGCGACGGTTTGCCTGTTCGAGTGGGCGAGGCAGCAGCGCGAGGGGCGGCGGGCGGTCCTCGAGACGCTGATCGCCGCGGCGGCACACGACATCCGGTCGCCGCTCACCGCGATGAAGGGCTTCGGCCACTCGCTGTTGACCCGCTGGGATCGGATGACGGCCGATCAACGCGACCTGATGCTGCGGGGCATCGTCGTGGACGCGGACCGCATGAACTCGATCGTGCGCCAGCTGGTCGACGCCGCGCGCCTGACCGCCGGACGGCTCGAGCTGTTCCCCGAACGGACCGACGTCGGGGACCTCGTCCGGCGGGTCGCGGCCTCGCTCGCCCGGAACCCCGATCATCCGCCGGTCGAGTGGGAGGGGGGCGACGTGATGGCGTTCGTCGACCCCGAGCGCCTCACGTCGGTGGTCGAGGCGTTCGTCGAATCCCTCGTGTGGTGGGCGAGCGAGGGTCCGGTCCGGATCTCGGGTCGCGTCGAGCGCGACCGGCTCGTCGTCGAGGCGTGCCGCGATCGGACGGACCTCAGCCAGGAGGAGGCCGAGCGGTTGTTCCAGCCGCGCGCCCCGGGGACCGGCGCAGGCAGCAAGATGGGGCTGTTCGTCGCGCTCGGGATCGCGGAGGCGCAGGGAGGAACGGTCGCGGCTCGCGTGGACGGGTCGCTCTGCTTCACGTTCGAAGTTCCGCTCGAAGGGTGACCCGGCCCGCTCGGTAGACTCGCCCGACCATGGATCCCACGGAAGCCGGGCGCATCCTGGACGAACAGCTCGACCGCGGCCGGCAGCTCATCGGCTCGGCCGAGTCCCTCGACGCGCTCGAGGAAGCGAAGGTGGCGCTCCTCGGACGCAAGGCGCCGATCTCCTCCGTGCAGAGCTCGCTCGGCTCGCTGCCGGCGGAGGCACGTCGAGAGCTCGGCAGGCGCACGAACGAGGTGTTCGCCGAGCTGCGCTCGGCGCTCGAAGCTCGCCGCGCCGAGATCGAGGAGGGCGGCGACGTCGGGCGCCTCGAGGCCGACCGGGTGGACGTCACGCTGCCGGGCCGCCGGTTGCGGGGAGGGTCGCTCCACCCGCTCACGATCGTCGAGGCCGAGATCGTCGACATCTTCACCCGCATGGGCTACCGGGTGGTCGAGGGACCCGAGGTCGAGGACGAGTGGCACAACTTCGATGCGCTCAACATCCCGCCCGACCATCCCGCCCGCACGTCGATGGACACCACGTTCCTCGACGTGCCGGATCATCCGGAGCTCGTCCTGCGGACGCACACGTCGCCCATGCAGATCCGGACGATGGAGAGCCAGGAGCCGCCCGTCTACGTGATCGTCCCGGGCCGCGTCTATCGGAACGAGGAGGTCACGGCGAAGAACATGCCGGTGTTCCACCAGGTCGAGGGGCTCGCGGTGGACGAGGGCATCTCCTTCGCCGACCTGAACGGCACGCTGCAGACCTTCTACCGGGAGCTGCTCGGACCGGAGCTGGAGGTTCGCCTCACGCCGTCGTTCTTCCCGTTCGTCGAGCCGGGATGCCAGGTGGAGGTGTCGTGCTTCGTGTGCGGCGGTTCGGGCTGCCGGACGTGCGGCCAGACCGGGTGGATCGAGACGATGGGTGCCGGCATGGTCCACCCGACGGTCCTGGAGAACGTCGGGTACGACCCCGAGCGGTACACGGGGTTCGCGTTCGGCGGCGGCTTCGACCGCCTCGCGATGATCCGGTTCGGGATCCCCGACATCCGGCTGCTCTGGGAGAACGACGTTCGGTTCCTCGAGCAGTTCGAGGGCGTGGCGTGAAGGTCGTCCTCTCCTGGCTCCGCGAGTTCTGTCCGGTGGACCTGTCGCCCGAAGACGTGGGCGAGCTGCTCGACCGCAAGGGCATGCACGTCGAATCGATCGAGCGCCCGTGGGACGGCCTGCAGGGTGTCGTCGTGGCCCGGGTCCTCGAGGTCCGCGATCACCCGAACTCGGCGAAGCTCTGCCTCGCGCGGATCGACGTCGGCGGGACCGAGCGCGAGGTGGTCGTCGGCGTGCGGAACATGGTGGCCGGCGACCTCGTCCCGTACGCGGGCGCGGGCGCGCGGGTCCCCGGGTTGCCCGAACCGCTCTCGCCACGTGAGATCCGAGGGGTCGCATCCGACGGGATGATCTGCTCGGCGCGCGAGCTCGGCATCTCCGCCGATCACTCCGGGATCCTGATCCTCGCGCCCGACGGCCAGGAGGTCGGCGCCGACGTCAAGAGCGCCTACGGACTGGACGAGGCCGTTCTCGACCTCGAGATCGAGACCAACCGGCCGGACCTGTTGTCGATGTTCGGGATCGCGCGCGAGGTTGCCGGCGCGACCGGCCTGCCGCTGTCGCCACCCGCCGTCTCCGTCGACGAGACCGCAGGGGACGCTTCATCGGCCGCGTCCGTCGTCGTCGAGGACGCTGATGGGTGTCCGAGGTACCTGGCGCGCCTCATCGCCGACGTCGAGGTGCGGCCGTCGCCGCTCCGAGCGCAAGCGAGGCTCACCGCCGCAGGGATGCGACCGGTCTCCAGCGTGGTGGACGCGACGAACTACGTCATGCTCGAGATGGGACAGCCGATGCATCCGTTCGACCTCGAGCTGCTCGACGGCCGAGGGATCGAGGTCCGCCGGGCGCGTTCGAACGAGCGCCTCGTCACCCTCGACGACGTCGAACGCGAACTCGTGGAGGACGACCTCCTGATCGCCGACCACGAGAAGGCGGTCGGCATCGCCGGCGTGATGGGCTCGGCCTCGGCGGAGGTGTCCGCGACCACGACCCAGGTGCTCCTCGAGAGCGCGTACTTCGAGCCGCGCGGGATCCTCCGAACGTCGAGGAGGCTGCTACTGCCGACCGAGGCGTCGATCCGCTTCTCGCGAGGCACCGACCCCGAGGGCGCCGGGCCCGCCGCGGCCCGGGCCGCCCGGCTCATGGTCGAGTGGGGCGGCGGCAGCGTCCTTCGAGGAGCGATCGACGTCGGCGGCCCTCCGCCACGCCGGCACGTCAGCGTGCGTCCGTCGCGCGCTTCGGCCCTGATCGGCCACGAGGTCTCCGCCGCCGACGTCGCCGAGGCGCTCGAGCGGATCGGCGTCGCCACCCAGAAGGAGGACGGCGTGGTCGTCGCCGAGGCGCCGAGCTTCCGTCCGGACCTCCAGCGCGAAGAGGATCTGATCGAGGAGGTGACCCGCGTCCAGGGGTACGAGAACCTGCGTGCGACCCTGCCCGGGATCCGCCAGGCGGGCGGGCTCGTGCCCGCCCACGCGTTCCGGCGCCGGGTACGGGAGACCCTGGTCCGGGCGGGCCTTCGAGAGGCGCTCTCGCTGTCGTTCGCGTCGCAGGCCGACCTCGAGCTCATGGAGCAGTCCGGTGCGGTGGCCGTGGCGAACCCGCCGTCGGCCGACGAGCCGTTCCTGCGGCGGAGCCTCCTACCGGGCCTCGCCCGAGCGCTCGCGCGGACGATCTCTCGTGGTGCCCTCGGCGGCGCGATGTTCGAGGTCGGTCAGGTGTTCCACCCCGCAGAGCCGGTCGACGAGCGCGAGACGGTGAGCGTCGCGCTCACAGGGCCCGCCGAGGAGGGGCTGTACGCCGAGACGAGAGCGTTCGACTTCTTCGATGCCAAGGGGGCGCTCGAAGCCCTGATGGAGGCGCTCGCCATCGATGACTGGCGCCTGACCGATCGGCTCGACCGCCCCTTCCATCGCGGCCGCTCGGCGGCGGTCGCGGTGGCCGGCGAACCCGCCGGCGTGGTCGGTGAGCTCGACCCCCGGGTCGCGGAGACGCTCCACCTGCCGGCGCGCGTCGCGGTCTTCGAGGTCGACGTGGGCGTCCTTGCTTCTCGCGCCGGGAGCGGCGTGACCTACCGGGACGTCCCGAGGTTCCCACCGGTTCGCCGCGACCTCGCCTTCACGCTCGACGCGACGGTCGCGGCCGCCGACGTCCGCTCGGCGCTCGAGGACGCGGGAGGCGACCTGGTGGGCTCGGTGCAGCTGTTCGACGTCTTCGAGGGCGGCCCGCTCCCGGCCGGCACGCGGAGCCTCGCGTTCTCCATCGACATCCGCGCGACCGATCGAACGCTCACCGACCAGGAAGCCGACGACGTGGTGAGGGCGATCGTCGAACGGCTCGCTCGGGACTTCGGCGCCGAGCTGCGGGCCGGCTGATCTCGATCCGCCCCGGGCGCGGGAGGCTCGACCCCCGGGATAGACTCGCCCCGTGAAGCGCGACCTGTTGTCCGTCGACGACGTCTCTCCGAGCGAGCTCGCGGCGCTGCTGGACCTCGCGGCGAAGGTGAAGGCGCAACCCGGGGACTACGCCGAGCGGCTCGGCGGGCGCGCCGTCGCGATGATCTTCGAGAAGCCGTCGACGCGCACGCGTGTGTCGTTCGAGATCGCGGTCGCCTCGTCCGGCGGACACCCGGTGCCGCTTTCCCCGGACGAGCTCCAGCTGGGTCACGGCGAGACCATCGAGGACACCGGCCGGGCGCTCTCGCGATACGTGGACGCGATCGTGCTGCGGACGTTCGAGCAGGAGCGGGTGGAAGTGCTTGCCTCGGCCGCCGCGGTCCCGGTGGTGAACGCGCTCTCCGATTTCGAGCACCCTTGTCAGTGTCTGGCCGACCTGCTCACGATCGTCGAGGTGAAGGGAGACCTTGCGGGCCTGACGCTGACCTACCTCGGCGACGGCAACAACGTCACCCACTCCTTGTTGCTCGGTGGCGCGAAGGCCGGCATGCACGTGCGTGCGGGCACGCCGCCCGGCTTCGAACCCATCCCGCAGGTGGTCCAGCGCGCGTCGGAGATCGCGGCCGAGACCGGCGGCAGCGTGTCGGTGGCCCACGATCCCGTCGCGGCCTCGACGGATGCGGACGTGCTGTACACGGACGCGTGGGCGAGCATGGGACAGGAGGAGGAGGCCGATGAGCGGGCCCTCGTGTTCCCGGCGTACGCGCTCGACCGGGAGAAGCTCGAGGTGGCCAAGCCCGACGTCACGGTGATGCACTGCCTACCCGCCCACCGCGGGCAGGAGATCTCGGACGAGGTGATCGACGGTCCATCCTCGGTCGTCTGGGACCAGGCCGAGAACCGGATGCATACGCAGAAGGCGCTGCTGCTCTGGCTCCTCGATCTGGTCTGATCGGCGAGGAGGCCTGAGTGGCCCGGGCGAACGACGCCGTCGAGGCCGCGCTGCTCGAGTACGCCGACCTGATCTCGATCGTGACCGACGATGCCTACAAGGCGCGCGCGTACGAGAAGGCCGCGCGGGCGGTCGGCGGCTACCACGCGGACATCGAGGGGATGGATCTGAAGGAGATCCTGCAGATCCCGAGCGTGGGCAAGTCGATCGGGGAGAAGGTCCACGAGTTCCTCGACACGGGCACGATCGGCGCGCTGGATGAGCTCCGCGCGAAGATCCCCGCCGGGGTCCGCGAGATGATCGCGATCCCCGGCCTCGGCCCGAAGAAGGCGCTGATCCTGTACCGCGACCTCGGCATCGCCGACGTCGAGGGGCTTCGGGCCGCCGTCGACGCCGGCCAGCTCGCCGAGCTGAAGGGGTTCGGCGCCAAGACCGAGGAGAACATCCGGCGCGGGATCGAACGGATGACGCAGGCGGGCGGGCGCGTGCTCGCCTCGGTCGCGATGGACCTCGCCGACTACTTCCGAGAACGCCTCGGCGAGCGCAAGGACGTCCGGACCTTCGAGTACGCGGGCTCGCTCCGGCGGATGGTGGAAACGGTCGGCGACCTCGACCTCCTCGTCGCGAGCGAGGACCCCGACGCGGTCATGGACGCCTTCACCGGGCTCGGGGTGGTCGAACGCGTCCTCGCCAAGGGCCAGACGAAGTCCTCGATCCTCACCGGCAAGGACCTGCAGGTCGACCTCCGAGTCGTCCCGGCCGAGTCCTGGGGCGCCGCGATGATCTACTTCACCGGCTCGAAGGCGCACAACATCCGGATCCGGGAGATGGCCGTGCGCAAGGGCCTCAAGCTGAACGAGTACGGCTTGTTCCGAGCGAAGTCCGGGAAGCTGATCGTCGCCGAGACCGAGGAGCAGGTGTACGAGAAGCTCGGCCTGCCGTGGATCCCGCCCACCCTGCGCGAGGACCGCGGGGAGGTCGAGGCCGCCCTCGAGGGCACGCTGCCCGAGGTCCTGACCGAGTCCCAGATCCGCGGCGACCTGCACACGCACACCAAGCTCACCGACGGGCTCGCGACGCTCGAGCAGATGCTGGACGTGGCCTCGGCCCGCCGGTACGCCTACTACGCGGTCACCGACCACGCCCCGAACCTGTGGATGCAGCGGATGACCGACGAGAAGATGCTCGCGCAGCGCGAGGAGCTCCGGTCGCTGCAGGACCGGTACCCGAAGATGACGCTCCTCCACGGCACCGAGCTCAACATCGACCCCGAGGGCAACGTCGACTGGGGCCCCGAGTTCCTCGAGGAGTTCGACGTCTGCGTCGCCTCGGTCCACTCGCACTTCAACCAGTCGAAGGAGGAGATGACGCGGCGGATCGTCCGGGCGATGGAGAACCCGTTCGTCAACGTGATCGGCCACCCGACGGGCCGGAAGATCAACCAGCGCGAGCCCTACGAGTTCGACCTGGACGAGGTGTTCGCCGCCGCCGCCCGCACGGGCACGGCGCTCGAGGTGAACGGCTACCCGGACCGGCTCGACCTCAAGGACGAGCACGTCCTGTGGGCCAAGCGGCACGGCGTCCGGTTCTCGGTCGACACCGACTCGCACGCGACGACCCACCTCGAGCACATGAAGTACGGCGTAGCCACGGCGCAGCGCGGGTGGCTGACGAAGGACGACGTCATCAACACCTGGCCCCTGTCGAAGCTCCGGAGCTTCCTCCGCAAGGGCCGGTGAGGCTCGGCCGCCGGCTCCCGCGTTCGTTCTTCGCGCGCCCCGCGACGGAGGTGGCGCCCGATCTCCTCGGTCGGATCCTCGTCCGCGTCCTCACGGACGGGACGAGGCTCACGGCTCGCCTCGTCGAGGTCGAGGCGTACGAGCCGGGGGATCCCGCCAGCCACTCCTTCCGCGGCCGCGCCACGCCGCGCACGGAGGTGATGTTCGGACCGCCCGGGCGGCTGTACGTGTACTTCACCTACGGCCAGCACTTCTGCTCGAACGTGGTGACGAGGCAGGACGGTGTCGGGAGCGCCGTGCTGCTTCGCGCGGCCGAGCCGCTGTCGGGGCTCGAGCCTCATGGGCTCGAACCGTGGCATCGACGCGGTGCGGTTGCTGTGCTCGGGACCGGCCCGCCTGACGCAGGCGTTCGGCATCGGCCGGGCGGAGAACGGCGCCGACCTCGTGAAGGATCGGTCGTTGTTCCTGCTTTCGGGAGAGCCCGTTCCTCGGCGCGCGCTCGGTCGAAGCACGCGGGTCGGCGTCAACGTGGGGATCGAGCGCCGCTGGCGGTTCTTCGAGCGGGGAAGCCCGTTCCTCTCGCCCGGACGTCCCTCGGTTCCCCCGAAGGTCTCGTCGTCGACTACGGATTCACCGGCACCGTGACGGTCGAGAACTCGCTCGACCTGAGCGCCGCCGCCGGGGATCCTGCGCCCAGACGACGCCCTGGCGATACTCGCACCCCGGCTTCGCTCGGGTCACACTCCTGCTCGTAGGAGATCACCACCGTGAAACCGAGGTTCGTGAGCGTCGCCGTCGCGGTTCCCTGCGCTCGGCCGATCACGTTGGGCATCGTCACGAGCTGCGGTTCCGGCGGGTCGGGTTGGCCCGTGGAGACCGAGATCGTCACCGTGCCGGTCTGGATCAGGCGGCTGCCCGCCGTGCGGATCCTGTGCGACCACCGTTCCCTCTGGTTGGTCGGCGTCCACGATCCTGACCGAGACGTTGAACCCGGAGCCGTGGAGCCGCGAGATCGCCGAGTCGCGGTTCATCCCGGTCACCGACGGAACGGACAAGAGTTGGTACTCGCTCGGCTCGGTGCAGACCTCGAGCGCCGGCTCGGTGCCTGCCGGGAAGTGGAGGACATCGACGTCCTGGGGGAGCGTGAATCGGTTCGCGAGGCACCCCCGGGTCGACGTCCACCCGCAGGTTGACGAACTCGAGGTTCGGCGCCTCGCCGAACTCCCGAGGCGGCATCCGAGCTCGTCGCCTCGAGCATGAAGGCGCGCCAGATGGATGCGGGCCAGGTCCCGCCGTAGACGGTCGAGATCCGGACGTTGCCGCAGCACATCGGGATCTGTCCCTGCGGGAAGCCGACCCAGACGGCCGTCGAGAGCTGCGGGACGGCACCTGCGAACCAGGCGTCGCTCGCGTTCTGCGCCGTCCCCGTCTTGCCGAACTGGGGCCGGCCGATGTTGGCCCCGGCGCCCGTCCCCGAGGAGACCACGCCGGTCAGGATGTCCACGGCCTCGGAGGCGATCGACGGGGCGACCACCTGCTCGGGCTCGGGTGTGGCCTGATAGATCAACTCGCCGTCGGAACCGGTGATGGTGATCGCCGGGGTCGGCTGCACGTGTCGCCCGAGATGGGCGAGCGTGCCGTACGCCGACGCCATCTCCAGGGTGCTCACCTCGTTCACGCCGAGGACCGCCGACGGAACCGCCGCCAGCGCGCCGCTGGGTTCGGTGGTCCTCGGGCAGCACCGGATCCCCATCCGAACGGCCGCTTCGACCGTCGCAGCCGCGCCCTCGTACGAGTCGCCCTCGCCGATCTCTGCGAGCAGGTTGGCGTAGGCGATGTTCACGGAGTTCACGGTCGCGCTCTCGAGGGAGATCGTCCCGTAGCCGCTCCCCTCGGCGTTCTGTGGGTCCCAGTACTCGCCGGTTTGGAGCAGGATGTGCGCGGTCGAGCCGTTCAGCGGCTGGGAACGCGTGATGCCGTGCTCGAGCGCCGCGACGAGCGCGAACGGCTTGAACGCCGATCCCGCCTGCCGTCCCGTGCTCCCTCCGGTGGCCAGGTTCACCCGAGCGAACCGATCGTCGCGATTCCAGTAGTCGCGCCCACCGACCATGGCCCGGACGTACCCGGTGTTCGGTTCGATCGCCGTGAGGGCGGCGTAAGGGTCGCTCGGTTCGGTCAGCACCGATCTCACCGCGCGTTGGGCGGCCGCCTGCATCCGCAGATCCAGGGTCGTCACGATCTGCAGACCGCCCTCGAACAGGAGGTCGTAGCGGTCCTGCGGGGTCTCGCCGAACCGCGGGTTGGACAGGAACCACTCCTTGAAGTAGTCGACGAAGAACCCGCCCGGGTACTCGGCGTCATCGTGCGGCGTGAGGTGGAGGACGACCTTGGACGTGATCGCCTCCTCGAGCGTCGGCTGCTCGATCATCCCGAGCTCGCGCATCCGAAGGAGCACGCGATTGCGACGGAACATCGCGCGGTTCGGATGCGTCACCGGGTCGTAGTTGACCGGCGCGGCGATGAGCCCTGCCAGGAGCGCCGCCTCGGTGAGCGTGAGATCCGGCGGCGACTTGTCGAAGTAGGTCTCCGAGGCGGCCTGGATGCCGTACGCCCCGTTGCCGAAGTACACGGTGTTCAGGTATCGGGTGAGGATCTGGTCCTTGGTGAGCTTCTGTTCCATCTGCCAGGCGAGATAGGCCTCGCGGATCTTCCGGGTGACGGACTGTTCGCCCCCCACGTACACGTTCTTCACGAGCTGCTGGGTGATGGTCGAACCGCCCTGCACGACCTCGCCTCTCGCGGCGTCGATGTAGGCGGCGCGCAGGAGCGCGCGCAGGTCGACGCCGCGGTGGTCGTAGAAGCGCTGGTCCTCGATCGCGACGACGGCGTCCCGAACGACCTCTGGGATACGGTTGCTCCCGACGACCACGCGATCCTCGCCGGCATGAAGCCGGGTGATGAGCGTGCCGTCGGCCGAGTAGAGGAACGTGGTCTCCGGGAGGGCGTCCGCATCGCGGCGCGCCTCCCTGAGCGTCGGCAGGTCGCACGCCGAAGCTGCGAGGGCGAAGGCGATCAAGCCGACCACGAGGGTCCGCGAGCAAGCGGCCATGGGGCACCATCTTGCCACGGCTCCGGTGCGTGTGGCCTCATCGCCTCCCGTGGGCCGCCCACTGCTAGCCTTCGCGTCAGTGTCAGGGTGATCGGGCAGTGAGATCCCGCGCTCGAGTCGGGATAGCCTTCGGCCGACGGCGGGCTGGCTCATAGCCTTCGTGTCACCCCGCGAGCGGGATGACCTTCACGGGTTCTGCCGCCCGCCGCCGGCCAAGGCCTGCCGGCGTGACTTCATAGGAGCGTGCATCCGCCCCACTGAGGCGTGTCCGCCGGTGGTCCCTGCCATCCGGCTGTTGCGTCCAGAAAGGGGGACCGGAGGTGATCGTAATCGGGATCGACCCGCACAAGCAGACCCACACGGCGGTCGCGATCGACCGCGCGACGGGTGAGGTCACGGCCGAGCTCACGATCAAGGCCCGCACACCTGGGTTCGAGCGGCTCGTGGACTGGGCCAGGCGCCTGGATGAGGAGCGACTGTTCGCCATCGAGGACGGCCGGCACGTCTCCGGCTCGCTCGAGCGCCACCTCCTAGGTCGGGGGGAGCGCTCGGTACGCGTGGCTCCTCGGATGATGGGGCAGGCACGTCGAGTGGACCGGATCCGCGGCAAGTCTGATCCGATCGACGCGACCGCCGTCGCACGGGCGGCGCTTGCGCACCCCGATCTGCCCGAGGCGACGCTGGCCGGTACCGAGCGGGAGATCGGGCTCCTTGCGGCGCACCGGGAAGCGATGGTGAACGAGCGGACCGCGATCCAGTCCAAGCTGCGATGGCTCCTTCACGACATCGACCCGGATATGGCTCCCCCCCAGCGCGCGCTCGACCGCTTCTGGGCGCTGGACAGCCTCGAAGCCGCGCTCGGCAGGATGGAGCCGGCCACCGACATCAGGATCTGCTTGGAGCTCATCGCGAGATGCCGTGAGATCACCGTGCGTGCGAACGAGCTCGAGCGCGAGATCGGATCGCTGGTGAAGACCTCCGCTCCCTCGCTGCTGCAGATCCCGGGCTGCGCATCGCTTACGGCGGCCAAGATCGTGGCCGAGACCGCGCAAGTGGGCCGGTTCCCGACCGAAGGTCACTTCGCCCGCTACGCGGGGACGGCTCCGATCCCCGCCTCCTCGGGGGCGAGCCACCGACACCGATTCAACCGTCGGGGCAACCGACAGCTCAACGCGGCCCTGCACCGGATCGCGGTCACTCAACTGCGCATCCACGAGCCGGCGAAGCTCTACGTAGCCAAGAAGCGCTCAGAGGGCATGAGCAAGACCGAGGCCATACGAGCGCTCAAGCGAAGGCTCTCGAGGGTCGTGTTCAAGACCATGACATCGATGCAACCATCCCCCGACGGCTTGACCGCCGCTGCGGGCTTGACATAGGAGCAACCCGTGGGAGCGGTCGACCTTCCTTCGCTCGTCTCGGGAGCCGCCGAGGTCGTGCCCGCCGACGGTCTCGAACGCAAGCTCGAGCTCGGCCGGCCGCTGCGGGTCAAGCTCGGTCTCGACCCCACCGCGCCAGCGGTGACGCTCGGCTGGGCGGTCGTGCTTCACAAGCTCCGGCAGTTCCAGGACGCCGGCCACGTCGTCGTCCTGATCATCGGCGACTTCACGGCGCGGCTCGGCGATCCCGCTGGGCGGAACGAGGCCCGCCCGCGCCTCACGAAGGAGCAGGTCCTCGAGCACCGCGACGGGCTGCTCGACCAGCTCTGGCTGATCCTGGACCGCGACCGGACCGAGCTGCGGCACAACTCGGAGTGGCTCGAGCCGCTCGACATGGAGGCGATCCTTCGGCTCACCGCCTCGGCCACGGTGGCGCAGATGCTGGAACGCGACGATTTCGCCAAGCGCTACGCCGAGGGCAAGCCGATCTCGATCATGGAGTTCCTCTACCCGTTGCTGCAGGGGATGGACTCCGTGGCCGTCGAGGCCGACGTGGAGCTCGGCGGGACCGATCAGAAGTTCAACCTGCTCGTCGGACGGGACCTGCAGCGCGAGCACAGGCAGGAGCCGCAGGTGACGCTGACCATGCCGCTGCTCGTCGGCACCGACGGCATCCAGAAGATGAGCCAGTCGCTCGGCAACTACGTCGCGATCACCGACACGCCCCAGGAGATGTTCGGCAAGCTTTCACGCGTCCCCGACGCGCTGATCGCCGAGTACCGGCGTCTCACCCTGGACTTCTTCCGCGACCCGGGGGAGGCGGATCGCGTCGCGAAGGGTCTCGCCGACGGCTCGCTCGATCCCTGGCAGGAGAAGCGGCGACTGGCGCGCGAGGTCGTCGACCTGTACCACGGCGAAGGAGCGGGGGAGCGGGCCGAGGCCGAGTTCGACCGAGTCCACAAGCGGGGTGACGTTCCTGACGAGATCCCGAGTTCCGCGATCCCGCCCGAACTGATCGTCGACGGCCGCGTCTACCTGCCGAAGCTCCTCGCCGAGCTCGCGCTCGCCGAATCGGCCAGTCGCGCGCGCGGCCTGCTCGAGCAGGGCGGCGTGCGGCTCGACGGGGAACGACTGGAGGATCTCGAGGCGCCAGTCGAGCAACTGCAGGGGGCCGTCCTGCAGGTCGGCCGGCGCAGGTTCGTCCGACTGGCATGAGCGACGGAGGGGGCGGGTCGAGCCCGCCCCCTCGCGTCGTGCGACCCTCAGTCGTCGGTGAGGTTCGACCAGAGCGCCGCCTGGCCGATCAGCACCCATTCCCGTTCGGCGTCGCCGCGCGAGAACGGATTCGTGGCCAGCCCAAGGTACCGGCTGTCCACCGTCGTCGTTCCGTGGATCACGATCGGAGCGTCCGGCGCACCGGCCGATGCCACGGAGTCACGGTTCCTCCACAGCCCGGCCACGAACAGCGGCGTCGGCCCCTCCGGCCCGGCGCTCCCCCCGGCGAGGTAACGGGCATCGATCGACGCCCCAGCCGGCGTTATGGAGAAGTAGGCCAGGTCCGCCGGCACGAACAGGAAGTCCCCCGCGGGGAACGCGCCGGTGAGCGGGCTGGCCGGACCGCCCACGTTGGTCCACCTCGCGATCCCGCCGTCGGCGCTCGCGGTCGTCTGCGTGATCGCGTTCACCAGACCGGCTCCGACCATGAAATTGAAGTTGTTGCCAGACAAGCCCGTCCCGATGTATCCACCGCCGCCCGCGAAGAAGTCGCTGAGACGAGCTCGCGCCGGTGCGTTCGAGGGGCCCATAGGCCAGTTCTGGCCAGTGTTGTAGATCACGTCGAAGCCAGCGAGGGGATCGGCCGGCGCGTTCAGGATCGAGTTCGGACCAGCCAGGAGAGACACGTACTGTGCGTCCCCCCCGAAGATCTCGCGTAGGCTCCAGAACGTCTCCGCGGGCCCGAGAACCAGCCCGGAGGGATTCGCGCTGTTGACCAAGACGGCCACCTTGGGTGCCTCATCGAGCTGTGTCGTCTGCGTGGGCTTGTTCGCGTTCGAGACCCGTTCGAAGTACACGCCTGCCGAGAGCCCGGCTGCCGCGAGCGCCGACGCGTTCGCCGGCGTGTTCTGGAACAGGAGGGAACCGGCCGGCATCGTCCCGGCCGACGCGCTCGCGAACGATAGCTCCGCCACCTCGCCGTCCACGCCCGACCGGAGCACGTCGAGGACGGCGCGCACCTCGGCGGCGCCGCGCAACGCGACCGCGTACCAGGCGGCGGGACCGCCGCCCCGCAGGCCACCCTTCAGCGGGTTCAGCGAGGTGATCGGCGCCACCTTGGGAGCGAACGTTGCCGACGCCGGCACCTCGATCGTGTCGGCACCCCAGAGTTGGCCGTGGCTCCAGGCGCCGGGCGGCGCGTACAGCTGCGTGATCCTGGTCGAGACGTCCTGTCCCGCGGACAAAGCCGTGTACGCGATCCCGCGCAGGGCCTGGTCCATCAACACGACGTAGGAGTGCTTCGCGATCGTCTGCCCCTGGTAGACGTAGTCCTTCGTCGTCCGATGGAGCTGGATCCCGTTGTCGAGCAGCCACTGCGCCAGCCGGTTCGCCTCGGCCGGGCTGCGCTGACCGTCATCGAACCCGAGCGGGTGACCACCCGGGCTCCCGCCCTCGGGGATCACGAACGCCTGCGGGTAGTCGACCATCCAGTCGTGCTCGGCCTCCGTGAACCCGAGCCCGGCGATTACGGGGTCGGAGCAGCAGTTGGGCCTCGCGGCGCCCGTCACGCCGCGCCGGAAGATCTCGAGCTGGTCGTGCAGGATCTCGTTCCGCTCTTCGACCCAGAATTGCGCGGAGGAGTAGAACCCGAGGTACTGCGCCCGCTTGGACCCGGAACGTCCACCGCACACCTGGTTGTTGCACATCTCGAGCGTCGAGCCGTCGACGCCGAAGAACGCGCCGTAGGTCTGCGTGTAGAAGGGCCCCCAGTCGTCCCACCCCTCGGCGATCCCCGGGTTCCCGATGAACACGACGCCGAACCCCGACGAGTCGGGCGGGTCCGCGGTCGTCTCGTACGTGAACGTCGTGTCGGTCGGCACCGTGGTGATCGTGAATGTGCCGTTGTAACCCCATTCGCCGACGCCGGCGATCTCGACCTCCTCGCCGACGTTCAACTCGTGCTCGTCCTCCGTGGTGATCGTGACCGTCGTTCCCGATTGCGTCGCGCCGCTATCACCTGGGTCTTCGATAAAGGCCTGCGCGTCACCGTTCGGCCCGTAGTCGTCGACCGGGCGCGTGATGCCTTGCTGGACGCCGGCGAGCGCCTTCTCGTTCGCGTCGAGTCGGTGGTGGTTCCACTTGAGGAACAGGTCGTACTCCAGGCCCGGGTTGTGGGGCTTCGTGAGGCCGTCGATCAGCGTGGGGTTCACGTAGCCGTGCATCGCGAGCATGACCGGAGCGAGCCACTCGAGCTGGAGCGCGACATTCGCGCGCATCTCGGACTGCGACTGCACGAGCAGGTCGCGGTTCATGTCGAACCCGTTCGCGTTCTGGCGTGTCCCAAGGAACCGGCCGTCGGGATTCTGGCTCGGGATCACGATCAGGATGACGTGATCGAGCACTGCATCGACGACCGGATGGGCGCGGTAGGGCGTGGTCACGAGGTCGCGGAGCACCTGCATCATCGCGTCGGTGCCCTCCTCCTCGTTGCCGTGGATGTTGGCCTCGATGAAGATGGGGATCTTCACCTCGTCGCCCCATTGCTCGAGCAGATCCTGCCCCTGCGCGGGGTCGGTCTCCATGATCGAACGGAGCTGGAACCAGCGATCGGAGTCACGCTGCTGCTCGGCGGTTTCGAGCGCGTTCACGACGACCCCGTAGAGGTCTCGACCTCCCGCCGACTGCCCGATCACGGAGTACGACATCCGCTGGGGGATGCCGGCGGCCGCCGCTTCAGCCTGGAACTGATCGAGCGTGCACCGGATCGCCTCCTGCGGCATCAGCGCCAGCGTGTCCTGGAACGGCACGCCGTCGGACTCTTGCTGGTTCGCGATGCTCGACCCGGGTGCGGGATCGGCGCACCACTCCTCCTCGTAGGTCGGGCCGAGGCCGGCCGAGATCGGGTTGCCGTCCCACGGGGGGGCGAGCTGCGCGCTCGCCGGCGTGGCGACGGTGACCGTGGCTGCGAACGCGATACAAATGGCGAGCGGCAGCCAGTTCCTTCGGAGCGTGGCGGGTGCGGTCAACAGGAACCTCCCTCGCGAGCGGACGGCACGGATCGATTCCTCCCCCCTCCGAAGCCCGTGGTCAGCAGGGCGGCGCGCGCGAGCTCATCCGTTCGAACGTATACCGACCGGCGCGGCCCCCGCCATACCGGTTTCCTGGCCTCGCCGATGCCGAACGGCCGTTCGAGGCGTGGCGCTTCCTGCTACTATCAGGCGACAACCGAAGAGGCGTTCGTGCGTGGGCGGTTGACGCTCCACAGTACGCGCGCCTACGATGGTCGGTCGCGCGACCCCGTTCCTTTGGAGTCTCTCCTCAGGGGTCGACG
>CAWAWO010000006.1:0-112338 GCA_963785835.1 uncultured Actinomycetes bacterium
CACGAGGATCAGCCCGAGCCGGCCCGGCCGTGGCTCGAGCGCGGCGAGCCCGGCGAGCGGCGGCCGCCACACCACGCGCCCTTCGGCATCCCGGGTGAGCGGCGCCATGCGCGCGAACAGCTCGAAGTACTCGGCGAACGCCTCCCCGCCTCGGGACCACGTACCGCGGCCGTAGACGGCCATCCCGCCCAGCGTGATGGCGGAGTACCCGACGATCGCGAAGCCGAGCCATCCCTGCTGCGACCCGAAGGGGTCCACGAGCTCGAGCCACACGAAGACGAACAGCAGGATCGCCGCCGGCCACGTCCCCCACGCGCTCGGATACTCCCGTTGCGGCGGGCGCTCCCGCTCGTCGAACGCGAGGAGCCGGCCGAGCGTGTCCCACGGCGAAAGCGTCGCCCACAGGTTCCCGAACAGGCCGTGCGCGAACGCGAGCCCGACCCAGAACCAGACGAACACCACCACCGGCCCGATCGTCTCGGTCGTGCTGAGCGGGAGGAACGCCGCGATCGTCACGACGACGGCGAAGGCGAGTGCGACGACGCGGATGACCCACTCGAGCGGGCGGTTCGTCAGGATCCTCTGAAGGAGGCTCGGCTTCGCGCGGCGTTCGACGCGGTGCTCGAACCGCGGCTCGCGCCAGAGCCCGGCGAGTGCGACGAACGACAGCAGGAGCGCCGCGGCCGCGCCGAACACGAACAGCCACCGCGGGACCGGCAGGTCGACCCGGCCTCCGAGGCCGTGCGCGAGGATCCCGAGGATCATCCGCGGTCCGTCACGGGGTCACGGTGAGCTCGAGGAGCGGGAGCCCAGCGCCCTCGAGCTCGACCTCGAACACGCCCGGGGCGTTCGCGCGGAACGGGATGACCGCGGGGTTACCGGGCGACACGTCGGCGAACAGGTTGTACCCGTGCACGTGGACCTCGTCCGAGACGTCCGCTTCGACGACGAGTCGAACCCGTTCGCCCTGCTGGACCTCGACCTCACCCGGTCCTTGGACCTCGCCCTCCTCGACCTCGATCTCGATCTCGACGGCGTCGGGGGACGGGCTGGGGGTCTCCGTTTCGCTCGGGCTCTCGGTCGGGCTCTCCGTGGGACGCGGGCTCTCGGAAGGTGACTCCGAGGCCGTCGGCGTCGGGCTCGGCGACGCCTCGTCGTCCTCACCCGGCCGCAGAACGACGAACAGGACGACGACCGCAGCCAGCCCGGCGGCGATCGCGGCCCAGCGCATCCATGGCTTCATGCCTCCTCCTCTCGTCTCAGGGCGCGCTCGCGCCCGGTCGATCTGTCAGGCGAGAGAAGGCGGCGGCGGCGCCCGCCGGAGCCCGAACGCGATCGGGTCGGGCGGTGTGGGTTCGGCGAGGCGGGGAGCGAGAACGGTTGGCTGCGACCGGTGGGGTTCCGGCGAGGCTCCCGCGACCAGCTGGCCAACGACGACCGCGCCACGAGCGATCGCCGCGACGACGAACGCGAGCACCACCTGCAGCGCGACGCCGATCCACACGGCGGGGTCGTGCCCGAACACCGCGACGTCGAACCCGCGCTCGCCGAGCTCGAGCAGGACGAACGCCGGGACCTGCAGGCGGAGCAGCATCGACGCGCTCGGCGACACGGTCGAGTTGCCGATCGATCTGAGGCCGATCCACAGGATGGCCGCGCCCGCCACGAGGAGCCCGGCGAGCAGGAGCATCGAGAACCCCTCGTGGCCGGTCTGCGCGAGGTGCGCCTCGCGGACCGCTCGAACCGGGTACGCGAGCGCGTACGCGAGCGCGTGTCCCGCCACGATCCCGCCGACCGCGAGCGGGATGCTCGTCAACGGAGCTCGGATCCCCCGACGCATGGGGGTCAGCCTATCGCGAGCGTCGGATCAGCAGACCTGCGCGAGGAGCGGGAACGGATTGATGGCCCCGCCGATCACCGAATACCCGTACGGGCTGGCCGGCCAGCCGCTCGGGATCGCGTTCGGGTGCCACTCGAAGTGCAGGTGGGGCGTGCCGCTGTTCCCGGTCGAACCGGCGAGTCCGATGATCTGGCCCGCCACGACCGGCCCGGTGTAGCCCGGCTCCATCAGGTGCGCGTTGTACGTGTAGCCGAGGTCGCCGGTCACGTTGACGGAGTTCCCCCCGAGGCCGTTGTACCCGGCCTGCGCGTAGCCGTCGAACGTGGCGCGGATCGGCGTTCCCTGCGGCGCGATGATGTCGTTGCCGCCGTGCGGGTGGTATCCACCCGCGTACCGCGGCGCGCCGAACCCGTCGTAGAGCGCTCTCGGCTGGTCGATCGGGCAGTACTTGAAGATGCCGTCGTAGGCCTTCCCGATGCCGAGCAGCGCCGCGAGCTCGCGCTGAAGCTTCTTGTCGAGCCTCTTCGCGAGCCGCTGGGCGCGATCCTTCTTCGCTTCGAGCTCGTCGACGATCGCTTCTTGCTCCTCGAGCTTGCTGTCGAGCACGGCGAGCTGCGTCTCGACCTCCTCGAGCGCCCGCTGCCGCTTGGTCTGCAGCTCCTCCTGGTCGGCCTTCTCGGCGGCCAGCGTGTTCCGAAGGTTCTCCACCTTGGTGGCGAGGTCGGCATCCTCGGCGTTCAACGCGTTCACGTACTCCATGCGCGCCGAGAGATCGGCGATCGAGCTCGAGCCGAGGAGGAACTCGAGGTCGCTGCCCGGACCGACGATGTAGGCCTCCCGGGCGCGTTCCTCCAGGATCCCCTGGATCGCCTCATACTCCTCCCGCGCGTCGCGGAGCTGGTGCCTTGTCGTGTTCAGCTGCTCGGTGATCTGCTCGTAGCGGGCGTTCGCGACCTCCCAGCGTCCGTAGGCCACGGCGATCTCCTCGGAGAGCTGGGCCAGGACCGCCTGGTGATCCTCGATCTCGGCCTTCAGCCGCCCGACCTCGCGTTCGGCGGCCTGCAGCTTCTCCTTCGTGCTGGGCTCGGCCGACGCCACCTGCGCCAGTGCGGACACGAGCGCCAACCCAGCGAGCACGGCGGAGGCGCGCCGAAGCATCGGGCGGGCGGTGCCGAGGGTATGGGCCATGGGGAAGGCCTTTCCTATCGGACGGCCGAACGAAGTGTCAAGCGGCCGCACGAGGGTGCCTGCTGGCGCACCCCGTTGCAATCACCCTCGGCCGCCGCGTGCCCGGCCTTGAGCGTGCCTAGAGCTCGGTGCCTGGAAGGCCGTGCGAGCGCGCGATCAGCACCCGCTGGATCTCGCTGGTGCCCTCCCCGATCTCGAGCACCTTGGCATCGCGGTAGAACCGGGCCACGGGGAACTCCTCCACGTACCCGTAGCCGCCGTGGATCTGGACGGCCTCGCGAGCGCTCGTGACGGCCACCTCGCTCGCGTACAGCTTGGCGATCGACGCCTCGGTCGCGAACTCACGGCCGTGGTCGCGGAGCCACGCCGCGCGCTGGTACGCGAGCCGCGCGGTCTCGACCCCGACCGTCATGTCCGCGATCTTGAACTGGAGGGCCTCGAACGCCCCGATGGGCCGGCCGAACGCCTCGCGCTCGCCCGCGTAGCGAACGCTTTCCTCCAGGCAACCCCGCGCGACGCCGACCGCGAGTGCCGCGAAAGCCACCCGCCCGTCCGCCAGCGTCTCGAGGAACTCCGCGTAGCCCCGCCCACGTTCGCCGAGCAGGTTCTCGGCGGGCACCCGGCATCCGTCGAACGAGAGCTCGTGCGTGTCGCTCGCGCGCCAGCCCACCTTCCGGTAGCCCGGCCCTACCGTGAGCCCCGGCGTCCCGGCCGGGACCACGATCGTCGAGACGGCGCCCTCGCCGGCGCCTTCGTCGAGGGCCGCGACCAGGATCACCGAGGTGATCGACGTCCCGGAGTTGGTGATGAACGCCTTCGAGCCGTCGATCACCCAGTCATCGCCGTCGAGGCGCGCGGTGGTCCGGATCGCTCGGGCGTCCGAACCTCCTCCGGGCTCGGTGAGCGCGAACGCGCCGATCGCTTCCCCGCGGGCCATCGGAACGAGCCAGCGTTGCTTCTGCTCGTCGGTCCCGTGGCGGTCGAGCGGGTTCGCGGCCAGGCCGACCGTGGCCTCGAGCGTGATCGCGACCGAGGAGTCGTAGCGGGCGATCTCCTCCAGACACAGGCAGAACGAGAGCAGGTCCCCGCCCTGGCCCCCCACGTCTTCGGCGAACGGGATGCCGAACAGCCCGAGCTCGGCCATCCGCTTGACGGTCTCGAGCGGGAACTCCTCGCGTTCGTCGTACCCGGCGGCGGCGGGCGCCACGACCTCCTCGGCGAACTCGCGGACCGCGGCGCGGAGTTGTTCCTGCTCGTGCGTCAGGTCGAAGTCCATCGCCGTTCAGCCTAGCCGCCCCTCGGCTGGCACACGGGTCTGGGAGCATCATGGGACCGACGATGGAGACCACCGCCTTCGAGACGACGTTGGAGCGTGGCCGGGAGGCCGTCGGCCGTCGAGCGTGGCCCGAGGGGTACGAGGCGCTGACCGCGGCGAGCGCCGAGCGCGCGCTTGCACCCGAGGACCTCGAGCTGCAGGCGAAGGCGTCCTGGTGGGTAGGACGGCCCAACGAATCGATCGACGCACACGAGCGGGCGTACGCGATCTACGTGGAGCGGGAGGACAAGCAACGCGCGGCGTTCATGGCGCTCACGCTCCGTCGAGAGCACGCGGCCAAGCTCGCGAGCTCGGTCGCCGCGGGGTGGTTGACGCGAGCGGAGCGGCTGCTGGAGGGCGAACCGGAGAGCCCCTCGAACGCATACCTGGCCATCGCGCACACCGAGCTCGCATGGAACCGCGGCGAGTTCGATCACGCGCTCACACACGTCGAGCACGCGCTCGAGATCGCAGAGCGATCGAAGGATCGCGACCTCCTCGCGTGGTCGGTCATGCGCAGGGGCATGGTGCTCGTGTCGATGGGACGCCTGGACGAGGGCTGGTCCCACATGGAGGAGGTCAGCGCGGCGGCCGTCGGCGGTGAGCTCGGCGCGTACACGACCGGCGCCGTCTTCTGCAACGTCGTCAGCATGTGTCGCGACATGGCGGACTTCGCCCGAGCCCGCGAATGGTCGGACGCGGCCGCACGCTGGTGCGAACGACAAGCCATCACTGGCTTCCCAGGAGTCTGCCGAGTCCACCGCGGCGAAGTTATGAGGCTCATGGGTCTGTGGACCGAGGCGGAGGAGGAGGCTCGCAAGGCTACGGTCGAGCTGCGGGACTTCAACCCCGCGTACGCCGGCATGGCGTTCCACGAGCTCGGCGAGGTCCGGTTGCGTATGGGCGACCGCGCGGCCGCCGAGGAGGCGTTCGCGCAAGCCCACGAGCTCGGCGAGGATCCCCAGCCCGGTCTCGCACTTCTCCGACTGGCGGACGGCAAGGTCGAAGCGGCCGCCGGATCGATCAGAAGGAGCCTGGAAGAACTCACTTGGGACAAGCTCGCGCGAGCCCGGCTCCTGCCCGCGCAGGCGGAGATCGCACGTGCGGCGGGGGACACTGCCACGGCGAGAGCGGCGGCCGAGGAGCTCGACGCAATCGCGGCCGAGTACGACACGACGGCGATCCGCGCGGGAGCCGAGTGGGCGCACGGCCTCGCTGACCTCGCGGCAGCTGATCCGGGGCAGGCGGTCCGACGACTCCGCCACGGGCGGCGGCTGTGGCAGCAGGTCGACGCGCCCTACGAGGCTGCGCAGGTCAGCGTCAGCCTCGCGGAGGCGCACGTCGCCGAGGCCGATCGAGAAGCGGCCGCGATGGAGCTCCGCGGCGCGCGGACGGTGTTCGATCGGCTGGGCGCCGCCGACGACACGCGACGGGTCGACGAGCTGCTGGCTCAGGCGGCCGGACCGGCACCCACGGCACGCGCGCAGCGCACGTTCGTATTCACCGACATCGTGGGCTCCACGACTTTGCTCGAGGCGATCGGCGACGACGCGTGGAGCGACCTTCGGCGTTGGCACGACGAGATGCTCCGCTCGTGCGTCGGCCGGCACAGCGGTGAGGAGGTGGACCACACGGGCGACGGCTTCTTCGTCTCGTTCGCGGACGCCACCTCGGCCGTGACCTGCGCACGGGAGATCCAGCAGCGGCTCGCCGAGCACCGGCGCAACCACGGGTTCGCGCCGCAGGTCCGGATCGGTGTGCATGCGGCCGAGGCAACGCATCACGGGACGAGCTATTCGGGAAGAGGTGTCCACACCGCCGCGAGGATCGGCGCGATCGGTGGCGCCGGCGAGATCATCGCGAGCGCGACCTCGGTCGAGGGGCTGGAGGGCCTCGAGGTCTCGGAGCGGCGGTCGGTCGAGCTGAAGGGGATCGCCCAACCGGTCGAGATCGTCACGATCGATTGGCGCTAGCCCTACCGCTTAGACGTGCCTCCACGGTTCTCAGTCCTGGGCGAGGCGGAAGCCTTCGATGTCGAGGATCGAGCCGATGCGGTCGGCCTGCGGCATCACGACGACCTCGACGCGCTCACCGATCTCGAGCGGTTCGTCGCCGCGTTCGAGCATGCGGTGGATCAGGACGGCGTCCGCGCCGTCCAAGCGGACCGCGCCGAGCATGTCGGGCCGGTCGAGCGGTTCCCCCTCGATCCCTTCGAACACGATCGTGAACGAGACGAGCTCGCCGCCGGGACCGACCTCCGTGTCGGCCGAGAGTTCCGCGAAGCACCGTTCGCAGAACAGCCGAGTCGGGACGTACGTGTAGTCACAGTTCGCGCACCGTGAGCCGAGCAGCACGCCACGATCGCGGAGCGCGGTGAAGAAGGCCTCTCCGGCCACACCGGGCGTGTACCGGTGACCGACGGGCAGGTCGCCCTCCCACCGGCGGACCTCGTCCGGCCTCGAGATCTTCTCCAGCACTACACACCCCTCCTCGGCCGGAAGTACGCGATGTCGAGGATCGACCCCGTCCGCTCGCCGACCGGCTTCCACACGGCCTCGACCGCCATCCCGATGCTCACGTCGTCCGGCGCCACCTCGCCGAGCGTGTGCAGGAACCCGCCGTCCGAGCCGTCGATCGAGATCACCGCGGGCAGCTCTGGCTCGTCGAGCTGCTGCATGTCCCACGACACATGGCAGACCGAGTACGTCTGCACGACGCCCGTGTCCTCGACCTGGACCCACGCGTCGGTGCCGCGGAAGCACCGTTCGCAGAACATGCGCGGCGGCACCAACACGCGCTCGCAGCTCCGGCACTCACGCCCGAAGATCGCGCCGTCGCGGAGCCCGTCCAGGAACCCTCCGATCGCGATGCCCGCATCCCACGCGTACCTCGCGCCGATCGCGTCGTCCACGGCGCCGGTCGCCGAGCGGAACTCGGCGTCGGACAACGACGTCGCCGGCGTGGCGGTGGGCGGCGTCTCCAGCTGGGTCGCCGTCGTCGGCGGGCCGCCGTCACGCCCCATCACCACGACGGTCCCGACCTGCATCAGGTCGCCCCACGCCTGTGCGACCCCGCGCTCGGGCGTTCCCGGGACCTGGCGCGCGCCCGCGGCGCCCCGGAGCTGCCAGTAGAGCTCGGCGATCTTCATCAGGCCCGCGGCCGCGATCGGGTTGCCGACGCCGAGCAGCCCGCCGGACGGACACGACGGCAGATCGCCCTTCCGATCGAGCACGCCGTCACGAGCCGCCTCGGGCGCCTTGCCCTTGTCGAACAGCAACAGCCCCTCGAGGTGGTGCAGCTCCTTGTAGTCGAACGGGTCGTAGGGCTCGGCCACGTGGATCTGCTTGCGCGGTTCGGTGACCCCGGCCATGTCGTACGCCATGCGGGCGGCGTTCGCGACGTACTCGGGGAACACGAGGTCGCGGTTGGTCCAATACGCCGTGTCGAGGTTCCACCCGACGCCCTGGATCCAGATCGGGTCGGGCGGTGATCCGCTTCGCGGCGTCCTCGCTCGCGACGACGATCGCGACCGCCCCGTCGCTGATCGGCGAGACGTCGAGCCGCTGCACCGGCCACGCGAGCGTTTCGGAGGCGAGCACGTCCTCGACCGTGATGTCCGCCTGGCCGAGGAGCGCGGCCGGGTGGTCGACCGCGTTCTGCTTGTTCTTCACGGCGACCGCCGCGATGTCGCGCTTGTCGATCCCGTGCACCGTCATGTACCGGTTCATCTCGAGCGCGAAGATCCAGAGCAGGTTCGGACCGAGCGGCCGTTCGAGGACGTTGTCGAAGATCGTCAGGAACGCGCCCTGCGGATGCGGCTGCGTCGAGGACATCTTCTCCTCGGCGACCGCGAGCACGACGTCGGCCATCCCGCTCGCGACCGTGTAGTACGCCTGGATCGCCGTGAAGACGCCGCTCCCGCCACCCACGTAGGTGCGCATGAAGGGCCGCCCGAACGCGCCCGCGCCGTCCGACAGGTACTCCCCTTTCATGTGCACGCCGTCGAACGCGTCCGGCGCGCTCGTCAAGCAGACCGCGTCGACACGATCGAGCGTGAGCTCGCACGAGGCGAGCGCCTCGCGCGAGGCATGCCACGCGAGCTCCTTGCCGGTCTCCTGCGCGCGGCGCACGAACTTCGTCATGCCCGCCCCGACCACGGCGACTCGGCGAGCCATCAGACGCCCTCTCCCGGGAACGCGACCGCGTCCGAGGAGACGACGTACTCGATCAGCTGCATCGAGTTGCCGTCCGGGTCGTCGAACGACGCGTAGCGCGCGATCCCCGGCACCTCGCCGAGGTGCTCCTCGAACGCGACCCCACGCTCCTCGAGCGACGCCTTCGCGAGATCGAGGTCGTCGACGCGGAAGACCGCGGTGCCGCCGTGCGGGGTCGGGTGGCCGTCGCGGGCACCGTGGAGCCCGATCCGGATCGAGCCGGCGTCGAGCTCCGCCCATTCGTCGCCGTGGCGGCTCCTGACGCTCAGCCCGAGCCCGTCGCGGTAGAAACCGACCGCGCGATCCATGTCGGTGACCCAGAACCAGACGTGGTCCACGGCGTCGAGCCTCATCCGCCGGCACCCTCGTCGTTCGCGAGCACCGCGACCGCCGCCGAGGTCGACGGCGCCGAACGCATCGACTGCGCGACCGCGACGTAGACCTCGTCCAGCTGCCGCTCGCCGGCTTCGCCCCGGAGCTGCTCGACGCACTCGAGCATCCGGACGAGCCCGTTGGCTTCGAACAGGTTCCCCTGCCCGAGCGAGCCGCCCGAGACGTTCACCGGTAGGTCGCCGCCGGGCTCGAGCTCTCCTTCGTCGAGCATCTGCGCGAGCTCTCCGGCGTCGCCGAGGCCAAGCGCCTCGAGGTGCTGGAGCTCCTTGTACGCGAACGTGTCGTCCACCTCGGCGAGGTCGATCTCCTCCTGCGGATCCGAGACCTCCGCGCGCCGGTACGCGAGCTCGGCGGCTCGGGTCACTGACTCGGCCTCACCCCATGTCCGGCTCTCGAGGGTGGGGGTGCTCGACGCCCACCCGATCCCGAGGAGCCACACCGGCCCCTCCGTGAGTTCACGGGCGCGCTCCTCGGACGCGAGAACGATCACCACGCAGCCGTCGGCTCGAGACGCGACCTCCAGCTCTCGGAGCGGCCAGGCCACCGGCGCGGAGTCGTCGACGTCCTCGACCGCGACGCGGGCCGGGTACGCGGCTCGGGGGTTGTCGAGCGCGTTCGAGCGGTTCTTCGCCGCGACCGTGGCGCAGTGCTCCTCGGACAGACCGGTGCGCTCGAGGAACGCGTTCATGTCGAGCCCGGCGACCGCGAGCGTGGGGAACCGCAGCGGCCGGTTGATCACGGGATCGAGCGCGAACGCCTCGATCGCGCCGAGCGTTCGGACGTCCGAGACCTTGCTGTGCGCCTCGACCGCGACGACCGACGCGAGTCCCGAACGGATCAGCATCGTCCCGGTCGCGACGCCGAACAGCCCGTCCGCCGTCACGGTCTGTACCGGACGTTGCATCGCGCCGAGTTGGTCCGGCACGTACTCGTCGAAGATCGAGGTGCCCTCGAGGAGGTCTTCGGAACAGCAGACGAACGAGTCCACGTCGGTTCGAGGATCGACGCCCGCGTCGTGGTACGCGCGCTGCGCCGCCTCGAACATCAGCTCCTTGTACGAGACGCCGGCGGTCACGGGCGCGAATCCCGCGTGTCCGACCCCGACGACCGCGACCCTCGACTCCACGTTCGGATTGTCCCACCGGTGCGAGCGCCCCCGCGAGCCACCACGTTGCTAGGCTCGGCAACACGGTGGCGGACTCTCCGATGCGCGACCTGTGGCGCCGCGTCCGGTGGCCGGCGCTCGGGCTCCTGCTCGCGCTGGCGTACGGCGTGGCCGGCTACATGATCCTCGAGGGCTGGCGGTTCCTCGACGCGCTGTACATGACGGTCACCACGTTGTCGACGGTTGGCTTCCGCGAGGTCCGGCCGCTGGACGACGGCGGGATGGTGTTCACGCTCACCGTGATCACGATCGGCGTCGGACTCGTGCTCACCACGGTCACGGTGGTCGCGGAGTGGGTCCTCGAAGGACGTTGGGGAGAACGGGCGAGGAGGAATCGGATGCAGGGACGGATCGACGCCATGTCCAACCACTTCATCGTGTGTGCCTACGGGCGCGTCGGACGGGCGGTCGCCCGCGATCTCGGGGCCGAAGGGGCGTCGTTCGTCGTGATCGACCCCGACGACGAGCTCGTCGAGCGGATGACGTCCGACGGTGTGGAGTACCTGATCGACGATCCCACGCAGGAATCCGCGTTGCAGCGAGCAGGGGTCGAGCGCGCTCGCGGCCTGGTCAGCGCGGTCGATTCGGACGCCACGAACGTCTACATCACGCTCGTCGCCCGGGGGATGAACCCCGACCTGTTCATCGTCGCTCGGGCCTCAGAGCCAGGCTCGGACCAGCGGCTGCTCCGAGCCGGCGCCGACCGCGTGGTGTCGCCGTTCGTGTCGAGCGGCCGCCACATGGCGCTGGTGGCGATGCGGCCTCGCGTCAGCGACGTGGTCGAGCTCGAGACCGCGGACGCCTCCTCGATGAAGCTGGAGGAGATCCACCTGGAGGCCGCGTCGCCGCTCGTCGGCGAGCGGGTGGGCGACGCGTTCGGCGGCACGCCGGTCCTCGCGATCCGGCACGCCGTCGGGCAGATCACCGCGAACCCGTCGTCGGACGCCAGATTGCAGCAGGGCGATCTCGTGCTGCTGCTGGGGGAAGCGGAGCTGCCGGCGGTCCGGCGCGCGGCACCTCCAGAGGGCTGAGCCGCTCCAGCGCAGATTCGCCGCTCGTCGGATCACGCTCTCCCGAGCGCCGCCTCCCGCGTTCGGTCCGACGCGATGCGCCGGTCGACGACGCGCGACAGGACCGGACCGGCGATCGCCAGGAGCAGCACGTACACGGCCGCGAGCGGGCCGAGATCGGGTTCGGCGCCACTCGCGACCGCGATCCCCGCGATGACGACGGAGAACTCGCCCCGCGCGATCAACCCGACGGCGGCGCGGGTCCGACCGCGCGGGCCGATCCCCGCACGACGAGCCGCGAACCACCCGGTGAACGACTTCGTCGCCGCTCCGGTCACTGCGAGGAGCGCCGCCGCCGGAAGCACGGCGGGGATCGTCCCCGGATCGACCTGGAAGCCGAAGAACAGGAAGAAGGCGCCCGCGAACACCGAGCGGAGCGGCACCAACAGTGAACGGGCTCGGTCTGCCGCCGGACCCGAGAACGCGATCCCGGCCAGGAACGCGCCGATCGCGGCCGAGACGTTCAGCGCCTCGGTGGCGCCCGCCGTGAGCAACAGGACCGCGAGGATCCCGAACAGCAACGCCTCATCCGAATGGCTGAAGACGGCGCGGCTGATGATCGGCCCGTATCGGGCGGCCACCACGAGCACCGCCACCACCACGAGCGCGGCGAGCGCAACCGACACGACGATCGTCCACGCGCCGCCGCCCACCTGCAGCAAGGTCACGAGCGGGAGGAACCCCGCCATCACGAGGTCCTCCATCACCAGGATCGCGAGGACGATCGGCGTCTCTCGGTTCCCCATCCATCCCAGGTCGTCCAGGGTTCGCGCGACCACGCCGGAGGACGAGATGTAGGTGATCCCTCCGAGGAACACGGCCGGTACGATCCCCCACCCGAGCAACAGCCCGGCGAACAGACCCGGCGCGAAGTTCGCGAGCAGGTCGACCCCGCCGACGAACGCGTTCGAACGGAGCGCGTCCACCAGCTCGCGGGCCGAGTACTCCAGGCCCAGCATGAACAGGAGCAGGATCAGCCCGATCTCGGCGCCCGCCGCGATGAACTCGTCCGCGGTGACCAGGGGCACCACTCCGCCCTGCCCGAACGCGAGACCCGCGAGCAGGTACAGCGGGATCGGCGAGAACCCGAGGCGGAGGGCGACCCTTGCCAGGACGGCGAGCAGCAGGACGACGCCGCCGAGCTCGATCAGGAACAGCGAGTCGTGCACCGCTCACCCCGAGCGGAGCAGGACCGCGAGCTCCTCGATCCCTCTCGGCGTTCCGACGACCACCAGCGTGTCGCCGGTCCTGAGTTCGGCGTCCGGACCGGGGGCCGGGTGCGCCGAGCCACCTCTCAGGACCGCGACGATCGAAACGCCGGTTCGCGTCCTGGCGCCCGTGTCGCCGATCGTGCGACCGGCGAACGGCGAGTCGCCTCCCAGCGGCAACCGGTCGACGGCGAGCCCCTCCACGTCCTGTTCGAGCTCCGCGAGCTCCTTGGCCACCTGGGACACGCCGAGCAGCTCCGCGAGCGTTCGGCTGTCCTCGGGACCCAGGCGCAGGAGGTCGTGCGACGTGTCCGGGTCCTCGCGTTCGAAGAGCACGAGCTCGCGAACGCCGGAGCGATGGTGCACGACGCCGACCCGGCTCCCGTCCTGCGTGACGAACTCGTACCGAACGCCGATCCCCGGGAGCGGGATCTCGTTCACGACCGCCACGGCCGCACCCTCACGATCTCAGAGATCCTCCAGTTGCCTTCGGAACGCCTCCTCCGTATCCGCCTCATGCCCTCTCGTTCCCGCGAACATCATCAGGCAACCGCCCCAGACCAGGGCGAGGCCGAGCCCGACGTTGAACAACCCTCCGATCTCGAGGATGCCGAGCGTCATGAGCACGAACCCGATCGCGATGCCCACATAGCCGAGGACGTCGAGCACCGACGCCTTGGCGGTTCGGGACGCGGGTCGGTCCAGCGTGTCCATGAACCCCATCCCGATCACGCCGGCAGACGGGTGAGGAGCTCGTCCAGGAGCTCGATCGCCCGCATCGCGTCCGGTTGATCGGTCTCGCTGTCGAGCCAGGCGAGCATCTGCTGGCGAGCCCTGACGGCGGACACACGCCGTCCCCCGCAGAACTCCTGCAGATCGCGGACCGCCTCCTCGTGATCGGTCTGTGACTTCGCGAGCGTGAGCGCGTGCTCGCGGACCGCATCGGCCGTGGTCATGATCCATTCCTCCTTCGATCCGGACATGGGAGTCGAGCTCTCACGTCACGTTTGGTGATCGGCTTTCGGATGCCCGCTTCGAACCGGATGTCCGTGGAGCGAGCAGCGTCAGACGCCGGCGATCAACGGGGGGCCTCGTCCGGCGAGATGCAGCGCGATCGGTTCGGACCATCCGATCGATCCGGAGCGCCAGGCGAGCCACGTGAACGAGGACGCCGGCTCGACCCCCAGGCGGTCGGCAGGCACGATCGACAGCAGCCGTGGCCCGTCGGTGCGCTTGGCGAGCGGCGAAGCCGTGGGTCGGTCGGAGGCGACGAGCTCGATCGACGAGACCGACTCGATCGCCGCGGCGTCCGTGGCGACGGATGAGCGATGGTCTGGCCGTCCCTCATCGGTCCTCGAGATCGCCACCCACGGGAGCACGAGCACCGCCAGCACGAGGGCGGAGCGTGCCTGCCGAGCAGCCGACCAGCGCACGTGCAGAGCTTAGGCAGCGCTCGTGAGCTGGGGCAAGGTTGCCGTCCAGGCCGGCCGCCCGCGGTCACACGCCGAGGATCTTCTTCTTCTGGCTCTGGAACTCGGACTCGGTGAGCACGCCGCGGTCGCGAAGCTCGGCGAGTCGCTCGAGCTCGCCCATGGTCGACGCCGACGCGGGCGACGAACCGGCGGGCTCGGGTGATGGAGCAGCCGGGCGACCCTGGTACATCCGTTGCTTGTTGAGCTCGCCCTGATGGTAGATCGTCTTCTGGACGTCCTCGGGGTTGCGGATGTCGCTGAACACCTGCCGCCCGTACTCGCTCGCCGAGGAGATGATGAGGTCGCCCGCGCCGATCAGCCGTTCGAACACACCTTGCTGGAACCGGACGTCGTTGATCGCCTCGAGCGGGATCTCCATCGATCGCTTCGCGATCCATCCCTCTCGGTGGATGATCCGATCGGACGTGACGACGAACCACGAGGTGGCCCACGAGATGAACCTGCGTACCGGGTACCAGACCGCGAGCACGAGCCCGATCGCGACCGCTCCCCACACGACGACGGCGCGACCCACGCCGTCGTCTGGCGCGTAGTTGAGCGCGAACCCGATCCCGACCAGGACCAACAACGCGACGATCGCCGGCAACACCAAGGCGATCCAGTGAGGCCGCAGCTCGAGGACGAGCTCCTCGTTCTCGATCAGGAGCCTGCGGGGGAAGGGCATGCGCGAATCCTACTCCAGGTGCTCGACCTCACCGAAGCGGACGGTCTCGTCCCCGGTCAGCGTGCGAACCACGAGCCCGCCCCGCTCGTCGACGTCGAAAGCGTCCCCTTCGACGGACCCTCGTTCGGTGGTGGCATGGACGCGCGTCCCGAGCGTCGCGCACACGTCTCGGTAGGCAGATACCACTTCGTTGGCGAATGCGGGATCCGCCGGCCGGTACCCGCCGACGAACTCCGCGAGGAACGCCTCGAGGAGCTCGTCCGCCTCGGCCTGCACCGCACCCGCTCCCGGGATCTCCGGCGGAGGTTCGCGCAGGTTGGCCCCGATGCCGATCACCACGTGCTCGAACCGTCCGTCCGCGATCCGCGACTCGGCGAGGACACCGGCCGCCTTCCCGTCGTCGACGAGGACGTCGTTCGGCCACTTGCACGAGGCGCGCTGGCCCGCGAGCTCTCGGCACGCCCGTGCCATGGCCGTGCCGGCGAGCAGCGTCAGCAGGCCGCCGGCCTCGGGCTCGAGCTCGGGGCGAAGGACGAACGAGAACATCAGCGCGCGTCCTGGCTCGTCCGACCAGGTCCGACCGAGCCGGCCTCGACCCGCCGTCTGGTGACCGGCGGCCACGAGCGTCCACTCGGGCGCGCCCGCGGCCGCCATCTCGAGCGCCGTCGCCTGGGTCGAGCCGGTAACCTCGTCGTACCGCACGGGAGCGTGCAGCCCCATGCGTTCGAGCGCTCGAAGCAGCGATCCTTCTGAGAGCACCGGACGTTTGACTCCCGTTCGGGGGTACTCGATTATCGGCTGCCGGAGCGGAGCCTGTGGCCAAACCTCGGATCCTGATCGCGAACCGCGGTGAGATCGCCGTTCGCATCATCCGAACGATCCGCGAGCTCGGATACACCTCGATCGCGGTCTACAGCGACGCGGACCGCGACGCGTTGCACGTCGAGATGGCGGATCAGGCGCATCGGATCGGGCCGCCGCTCCCCGCCGACTCCTACCTCTCGCTCGGTGCCGTCCTCGAGGCCGCGTCCAAGGCGAGGGCGACGATGATCCACCCCGGGTACGGGTTCCTGTCCGAACGTGCGCACTTCGCGCGGGCCGTGACCGAGTCCGGGTTCACGTTCATCGGTCCGCCGGCCGAGGCGATCGAGATCATGGGCGACAAGACGGCGGCCAGGCAGGCCGCGGACCGGGTCGGGGTCCCGATCGTGCCCGGGACACCGGACCCCATCAGCGCTGAGAACGCTCCGGCCGAGGCCGAACGCATCGGCTACCCCGTGTTGGTCAAGGCCGCCTTCGGCGGCGGCGGGCGGGGCATGCACGTCGTGCGGAAGGCGGAGGAGCTCGGGAACGCGCTCGCGCGGGCCGCTCGCGAGGCGCAGGCGTACTTCGGCCGGCCCGAGGTGCTCCTCGAGCGCTACATCGACCAGGGGCATCACGTCGAGGCGCAGGTGATCGCCGATGCTCGCGGCAACGTGTTCTTCCTCGGCGAGCGCGACTGCTCGGTCCAGCGCCGGCACCAGAAGCTGATCGAGGAGTCTCCATCCCCCGTCGTGGACGCCGAGCTGCGTTCGCGGATCGGTGAGGCCGCGATGGCACTCGCCAAGGAGGCGGGCTACGTGAACGCCGGCACGGTCGAGTGCATGGTGGACGAGGACGGCAGCTTCTACTTCCTCGAGATGAACACCCGTCTGCAGGTCGAGCACACGGTGACCGAGATGGTGACCGGCCTGGACCTCGTCGCGTTGCAGATCAAGGTGGCGCTCGGCGAGAAGCTCGACCTGTCCGACGTGCATCCGGTCGGCCACGCGATCCAGTGCCGGATCAACGCCGAGGACCCCGCCCGCAACTTCCTGCCGGGCCCCGGCCGGATCGCGTCGTACCGCGAGCCGTCGGGCCCCTTCGTCCGCGTGGACTCCGCCGTTCGCCAGGGGCGCGAGATCCCGGCCGACTACGACTCGATGTTCGCCAAGCTCATCGTCTCGGCCGAGAACCGCGGCCGGGCGATCGCGCGGATGGACCGGGCGCTCGGCGAGTACCACGTCGAAGGGGTTCCGACGACGATCGGGCTCCACCGGTGGATCCTCGGCACGAGGGCGTTCCGCAAGGCCACGCACTCGACGACCTGGCTGGAGAAAGCGCTCCGGGACGCCGAGCTCCCGGACACCGGCGCGCCCGCCCCCCAGGAGGCGGACGCGAGATCGTCGGTCCCGGCCGAGCTGCTGCTCGAGGTCGACGGACGCCGGGTCCCGGTCCGGATCTTCGACCACCGGCGCGAGACCGCGCCGAGGGTCCCCTCCCGTCAGGCGGCACACGGCGGCGAGCACGTCCACAGCGTGATCGCCGCGCCGATGCAGGGGACCATCCTTCGCGTGCTCGTCGAACCCGGCCAGGAGATCCAGGCCGGCGACGTCGTGTGCATCCTCGAGGCGATGAAGATGGAGAACGCGATCCCCGCGCCTCGAGAGGGCCTCGTCACCGAGATCCCTGTCGAGGCCGGTCAGAACGTGCAGGTGGGCGACACGCTCGTCGAGCTCGACTAACGCGAGGAGCCGGGGACCCCCCAGGACTCGCGCCCGGTGATCCGGATCCCGGCGTCGCGGATCTCGTACGAACGGTTGACCGAGATCAGCAGCGCCGTGAGCGGCTCGCAGATCCGTGCCTGCGTGAGCTCTCCCGCGTCCACCCAGCGGAGGTTCGGGATCTGCTCGATCAAGCCCCCCACCACGGCTTTCGCCTCACCATCGCTGCCGCAGACCAGGATGTCGCTCTCCATATGGTGGTCCAGGTCCTGCAGCGCCTCGCCCGAGATCGTGTGGAACGCTGCCACCATCCGAACCGGGTGTTCCTGCTCCAGGATGGCCTTGCCCTGCTCCGCGGCCGAGCCGTGCCAAGGCCGGACGACGTGCCACGCTCGCCCGCCGACGGCCGTCGCGAGTGGGCTCGTGCAGTCGACCACGATCGAGTTCTCCTTCACGTGGTCCTTGATCGAGCGGTAGATCTCGGCCTGGCCGGCGAAGGGGACCGTCACGATGACCACATCGGCGGTCGCCGCTTCCTGGTTGGCGGCACCGTCGACGTTCGCGCCTGCACCGAGCATCTCGCGGGCCGTGTCCGCGACGGCCGAACCCTTCTCGGCGATCCGCGACCCGATCGTCACGTGGTGACCGGCCTTGGCCAGACGAAGCGTGAGCCCGAACCCCTCGTCGCCGGTCCCGCCGATGATCGAGATGTCCATGGCGGCAGAGCCTACCCTGCAACCCGATGAGCCAGACCGTCACGTACGCGATCGAACTCGCGGTCGGGCTCGGTTGCGTGGTGGCGTCGATCCCTGCGATCCGAAGGCGTCGGCTCAGATGGCTCGGAACCGTGCTCCTCGTCGCCGGGGCGGTCGCGATCGTGCACGCTGCGATCCGCCTCCCCTCGTGAACGCCTACACGATCAGGAACGAGCCGGCCGAGCTCGTCACCCCGTTCACGACGAGCTCGACGGCGTGCTCCCCAGGATGGTGCGTGCGCGTCGTCCGCTGCTGCAGAGAGATCGTCTTCGAGAGGGTCACCGATCGACGTGGGTCGAGCTCGACCTCTCGGACCTTGAACATCTTCGGGCTCGTCCGTCCGTTCGCCTTCACGAAATGCACGCGCAGATCCGAGTTGAACCGCGCCCGCTCAGCACCGCCGTTGCGGAGCTCGAACGACACTCGCACCATGTCGCCGATCCGCGGCCGCGCGGGTGCGATCTCGAACGAGTTGACCTCGGCGGCCTCGGGATCCGAGAACCCGAGCAGGGTGAGCGCGTCCGCATCCCCCCGCTTGACGGCCGAGCGCAAGGCATGCCGGATCAGCCACCATCGCTCGTCGCCGGCATCCACCGCCCACGACCTGCACGTCTCCACGAGCACATCGGGATGGTCCTTCCCGATGTCGTTCAGGTTGTTGGCGACCGAACGCCGAACGTACAGCGCGGGATCGTCCTTGAGCAGCTCCAGCAGCTCGAGGACCGGGGCAGGGTCGACCACGAACCGTTGCAACCGAGGCGCCCACGGCAACCGCGGACGCGTCCCCTCGCTGACGAGCCTTCGGACGTGCGGGCTCGCGTCGGCCGTCCATTCGCGCAGACGGGCGAGCGTGCGTTCCGGTTCGTGATCGATGAACGCCCGGATCGAGTATTCGGCTGTGAACCGCCTGGTCAACTCATGTTGGGCTCGCATCGACGCCTCCCAATGGTCGAGCCCGTGCTCGGCCACATAGAAGACGTGGGGGAGGTAGAGGAAGGCGTCGATGCCCGTCAGCTCGTCGGCGTCGATGGGCGGGCCGAGCGACCGGACCAGGATGTCGACCGAGCGCTCGTAGTCAGCGGGTAGGTGGTGAGCCAGGGCCCGAGCGATGTTCCGGGCGCGAGGCGTGAGCTCGAGCCCCTCGAAGCCGTCGAGCGCGTCGGTCACGAACTTCTCGACGGGGAAGTCGGGCTCGACCGCGACGATCATCGCGCCGATGCGCTCAGGGACGTCGGGCCCGTAGTAGCTTTTCAGCGGCTCGGCCACGAGCCGCCCTTACAGGATCCCCCGGTCTTCGAACGCGCTCTGTACCTTGTTCGCGGCCCGATGGCTCTCGAGCGCCTCGGCCGCCTCCACGGTCGCCTCGGCCGCCTCCTCGAAGGACGGGTCGACCCCGAAGTCGAACTGCGCCTGCAGGATGATCCTGTCCGCGGTCTCCCGGCCGAGCTCGTTGTGGATGTCGAACAACGCTCGCGACCAGATCTGCCCGTCGTGGTGGATCGCGCCGGTCTCATCCTCTACGGTGAGGTCGAGGTCTACGCGCCGCAGGCAGTGCACCGGGTCGCCCACGGTGTAGGAGACGGAGTCCCAGTCCGCGATGCACCCGAGCTCGAACCCGCCGGACGTGGGCACGCTCATCGTGAAGGCCCAGTAGTCGCTGAAGCCTTCGCCGATCGCGTTCGAGTCGTGCGTGACGCCGAACCCCGGCACCTGGTCGTCCTGGATCGCGTGACCGAGCTCGTGCCAGATCACCTCGAGGTCCTCGCCGTCGTCGACGCCGCCCTTGCCGAGCGTGATCGTGTCCTTCTTCGGGTCGTAGAAGCTGTTGTCTCCGCCGAACTGGTGGACGCGCACCACTTGAGGCTCGTTGTTCACGTTCGAGAAGCCGAGGGTCTGGATGTACAGCTGCGCCTGCGTGATCGCGTGATACGCCAGCACCTGCTCGAACCAGGTGTGGTCGCGGCCGAACAGGAACGTGTCGTCCGAGCTCGATGCGCAGCTCTTGTTGCCGCACACGTCCGCGAAGTCGCCCCGTAGCATGCCGCTGCCATCGAGGTTCGTCAGCGTGACGAGCTTGTAGGCGGCCTGCAGGGCCGCGTAGTCCGCATCCTTCTGGTCGGTGAGCGTTTCGTCCTGCAGCGTCACCACGGGATTGGGATCGAAGACCCGCCCCTGGGCGGTCCCGGTGAACGCTTGAGCGGGTGCTGACAGGACCAGGACGGCGAACGCGAGCGCGCTGAGCGCGAGTGTCTGACGGAGCCGGCGACGAGGCATGCGAAACCTCCCTGGGGAACCGGTGCCAACCCTACCAACCGGCCCAGGAGATCAAGATCGTGGCCGGTACTCGCCGAACGCCGTTCGGAGCACGTCGGAGACCTCGCCGAGGGTCGCGCGCGCCCGCAGGGCCTCCTTCATCGGTGGGAGCAGGTTGCCGTCCCCGGTCGCGGTGGACTCCACCGCCGCCAGCGCTCGATCCACCGCATCCTGATCGCGCGAAGACCTGAGAGCGCCGAGCCGCTCGATCTGCCTCGCGACCTCCTCCGCGCCGATCCGCTGGATCTCGACCGGCTGCTCTTCGGGATCCTCGAACCGGTTGACACCCACCACGACCCGCTCGCCCGACTCGACGCCCTGCTGGATCCGGAACGCGGCCTCGGCGATCTCGTCCTGGTAGAAGCCGGCCTCGATCGCCTCGACGGCCCCTCCGATGCGGTCGATCCGTTCGATGTACGCCCAGGCTCGCTCCTCGACCTCCTTCGTGAGCGACTCGAGGTAGTACGAGCCGCCCACCGGGTCGACCGTGTGCGTCACGCCGGTCTCGTGGCCGATGACCTGCTGGGTGCGGAGCGCGATCTTCGCCGCATGTTCGGTCGGCAACGCGAGCGCCTCGTCGAACGAGTTCGTGTGCAACGACTGCGTGCCGCCGAGGACCGCGGCGAGGGCCTCGAGCGCCGTCCGCACGATGTTGTTCTGCGGCTGCTGCGCCGTGAGCGTCGCCCCGCCGGTCTGCGTGTGGAACCGCAGCGCCGAGGCTCTTCGGATCCTTCGCGCCGAAGCGTTCGCTCATGATCCTCGCCCACATCCTTCGCGCTGCGCGGAACTTCGCGATCTCCTCGAAGAAGTTCATATGGCAGGCGAAGAAGAACGAGACGCGAGGGGCGAAGCGGTCGACCTCGAGCCCGGCGTCGATCGCCGCCTGCACGTACGCGATCCCGTCGGCGAGCGTGAACGCGACCTCCTGCACCGCGGTCGCCCCGGCCTCGCGCATGTGGTACCCGCTCACCGAGATCGTGTTCCACCGCGGGATGTGCTCGCCGCAGTAGGCGAACAGGTCGGTGATCAGCCGCATCGACGGCTTCGGCGGGTAGATGTAGGTGCCGCGCGCCGCGTACTCCTTCAGCAGGTCGTTCTGGACGGTGCCCGAGAGCTTCGACGCGTCGATCCCGCGCTCCTCGGCGACGAGCTCGTACAGCAGCAGCAGGATCGGCGCGGTCGCGTTGATCGTCATCGACGTGGAGACCTCGTCGAGCGGGATCCGATCGAGCAGGCGCGCCATGTCGTCGATCGAGTCGATCGCGACGCCGGTCTTGCCCACCTCGCCCTCGGCGCGCGGATGGTCCGAGTCCAGGCCCATCTGTGTCGGCAGATCGAACGCCACCGACAAGCCGGTCTGCCCGTGTTCGAGCAGGTACCGGAAGCGCCGGTTCGTCTCCTCGGCCGTCGCCATGCCCGCGTACTGGCGCATCGTCCACAGGCGCCCGAGGTACATGCTGGGATGCACGCCCCGCGTGAACGGCGGGCTGCCGGGCTCGCCGAGGTCCCGCTCCGGCTCGAACTCCGCGAGGTCGCCCGGCTCGTACACGGGCTTCAGCTCGATCTCGGAGTCCGTGGCCCTGGCCTCGGCGTCCATTCCGGGCCAGCGTAGTAGGTTCGGCTGCAGCGGAGCCGGGAGGTCGGACGGCGATGGAGACGAAGCCCACCGAGCACGTCGACGGATCGCACCCACGGGACGACATGCTCGACGACCGTGACGAGCGCCCGTGGGAGCACGTCCACGAACGGCCGCTCACGGCCGAGCAGTGGGACCGGTACCAGGCGTGGGTGGCGGAGATCCTCTCGGCGTTCGGTATGCACCTGGACACGCCGGGGACCCGCCGGACGCCCGAACGGTACCTGCAGGCGCTCCGCGACGCGACGATCGGCTACGAGGGCGACCCGAAGCTCGTGACGGCATTCCCGACCGAGTGCAGGGGTGGCGCCAACTGCCGGCTCAGCCAGGTGGTCGAGGGACCGGTCCCGTTCTACTCGCTCTGCGAGCACCACGCACTCCCGTTCTTCGGCGTCGCGCACGTCGGGTACGTCGCGCACGAGCACATCATCGGGATCTCGAAGCTCACGAGGCTCGTGCGCGTCTACGCCCGGCGCTTCACCGTCCAGGAGCGTCTCGGCCAGGAGATCGCCGACCACCTCGACCATCTCCTCGAGCCGCACGGGGTCGCGGTGCACCTCGAAGCGGCGCACCTGTGCACGCAGATGCGCGGCGTTCGCGAGGAGCGCTCTCGCACGTGGACCTCGTTCTGGCGCGGCACCTACGAGACCGAGCCCGAGCTGCGCCGCGAGTTCCTCGAGGTGGCCTCGCGGGCGGATGCCTGATCTCGATCCGCCGATCGAGGCGCTGTTCGGCACGCCCGGCGAGGCCGATCTGCCGGCTCGCCTCGCAGACTCGTACGGATCGGGCCTCGGTCTGCCCGAGACCGTCGTCTTCGCGAACTTCGTGACGTCGATCGACGGGATCGTCGCGATCGGCGACCTCGGTCCGTCCTCCTCCGTGATCAGCGGGCGCGATCCGGGCGATCGCTTCGTGATGGCCCTGCTCCGCGCCGCCGCCGACGTCGTGCTCATCGGCGCGGGAACGTTCCGAGAGCACGGCGGCCCGTGGACGGCGGCGGCGAGCTTCCCGCAGGCCGAGAGCGCGTTCGCCGACCTTCGCCGAGGCGAAGGGCGCGACCCGGAACCGGCGCTGGCGATCGTGTCGGCGAGCGGCGCGATCGAACCGAAGGAGGATGCGTCGCTCGAGGGCACGATCGTGCTGACCACCGACAAGGGCGCGGAGACGCTCCGAGGATCGGGGGCCGACGTCATCTCCCTCGATGCGGACGCCGAGATCCACGGAGGCTGGATCGTCGAGCGCCTTCGCGAGCGAGGGTTCCGGCGCATCCTCACCGAGGGCGGACCCCGCCTGATGGCGCAGCTCCTCGAGGCCCGCGTCGTGCAGGAGCTGTTCCTCACGGTCTCGCCGGTCATCGCCGGCCTGGGAGCCACACCGGGCGAGCGCTCGACGCTCACCCCGGGGATCGAGCTCCTCCCCGACGACCATCGGGGGGCGACCCTCCGGAGCGCGAGACGTCGAGGCTCCCACCTGTTCCTCCGGTACGGGCTCGACGAGGACGGCCAGAAGTAGGCTTCGGCGCGTGGACATCGTGGACCCGCGCGTCGAGGACTACATGCGCTCGCTCCTCGCCAGGTACGACGAGCCGGTCCTGCTCGAGATGGAGGCCGAAGGCGAGGAGCGCCACTTCCCGATCATCGGCCGGCTGGTCGGCGTCACGGTCGAGCTGCTCGCGCGTTCGGTCGGTGCGAGGCGCGTGTTCGAGCTCGGGTCGGGCTACGGCTATTCGGCGTACTGGTTCGCTCGGGCGGTCGGGCCCGGTGGCGAGGTCCACTGCACCGACGGCGACCCGGCGAATCGACCGAAGGCGCTCGGCTACCTCTCGCGGGCCGGGCTCTCGGACGGCATCCGTTGGCACGTCGGGGACGCCGTGACCAACCTCGGCGAGGCCGACGGCGAGTTCGACGTCGTGTACTGCGACATCGACAAGGAGGGGTACCCGGACGCGTGGCGGGCGGCCCGGGAGCGGATCCGCGTGGGCGGCCTCTACCTGTGCGACAACGTCCTGTGGTCGGGCCAGGTGGCCGAACCCGGGGCCGATCACGGCCGGGACGAGAAGACCACCGACGCGATCCTCGAGCACAACCGGCTGATCGCCGAGGACGAGCGCTACGTCTCCTCGATCGTCCCCACGCGCGACGGCGTGTTCGCCGCCCTTCGGATCGCCTGAGGTTGCTGGCCGACCGGTCCAGCCCGGAGTGCCTCGTGATGTATACTTCGTACATCGTGAAACGGACGCAGATCTACCTCGACGAGGACCAGGACGCGCAGCTCGCCCACAGAGCGCGCGCCGTCGGTGCGACCAAGTCCACCCTCATCCGCGAAGCGATCGATGCCTTCCTCGAGGGGCCCGACGACGAGGAGTCGCGGCTCGGGCGTTTCCGGACCGCGCTCGAGGAGATCGCCCGGGCACCGTTGGACCTGCCCGACGGGCGTGGGTACGTCGAAGAAGTTCGCGCTGCGGACGTGCGCAGACAGGAGCGCCTGGAGCGCCGCCGGGCGTGAGCGTCCTGTTGGACACATCGATCGTCATCGACGTCCTCCGAGGCTTCCCATCCGCGACGGAGTACGCGAGTGGCCTCGACGTCGCACCGACCTGCTCGGAGATCACCCGGGTCGAGGTCCTCCGAGGTGTGAGGAGCCCCGAACGCTCCACGGTGGAGCGGCTCTTCCGCACGCTTCGCTGGGTCGGTCTCGACGAGGCCTTGGCCCGGCACGCGGGCGAACTCGGGCGCAGGTGGAGGCGCAGCCATCCGGGCATCAGCACCTCGGATCTCGTCATCGCGGCGACGGCGGAGGAGCTGGGTCTCGAGCTCGCCACCCTGAACGTCCGCCACTTCCCCATGTTCGAAGGCCTCCAGGCCCCCTACCGCGAGTGATCGGCCGGGACGAGTAGACTCCGCGCGGCTCCGCAGAGGCGTTCGCCGGAGTTGCGTCTAGGCTGAGTTCGAGGACCGGATGGCGAAGCGGAAGTCCGACGTCGGGACCCTGTACAAGGGCAGTCCGGGACAGTGGTCCTGGCTGTTGCACCGCATCACCGGCGTCGCGGTGATCCTGTTCCTGTTCGCGCACGTCGTCGACACGGCGGTGGTCGGCTGGGGGCCCGACGCCTACAACCGGGTCGTCGGCGTGTACCACAACTGGGTCGTCAAGGTGCTCGAGCTCGGACTCGTCGCCGCCGTGCTCTACCACGCGATCAACGGCGTGAAGATCATGGTCTTCGACTTCTGGCCGGCGAGCTCTCGGCACATGAAGCCCATCGCGCTCGCCTCGACCGCGATCTTCGTCCTCGCCATGATCCCCATCACCTGGATCATGGGGCAGAGCATCCTCGAGGACGCGGGGATCCTCTGATGGCGATCCAGGCGCCCGAACACACGCCACGGGCCACCGCTCGCGGCGGTTCCCCCAGCTCCAGCGGCCGGGACCGGCCGGCCGGAGGGTTCGAGCTGTGGTCGTGGCTGTTCATGCGGATCAGCGGCCTCGTGTTGCTCTTGCTCGCGGTCGGACACGTCCTGATCATGCACGTCCTCGACGAGGGCGTGGACCGAGTGGACTTCGGGTTCGTCGCCGCGCGCTGGGGCAGCCCCTTCTGGCGAACATGGGACTGGGCGCTGCTCGTGCTGGCCTTGATCCACGGGATCAACGGGCTCCGCATCGTCGTGCAGGACTACGTGCGATGGCCGAGCATCCGGCTCGCGGTCAACATGCTGTTCTACGTGATCGGGTTCGGCCTGTTCGCGCTCGGCACGGTCGTCGTGTTCACGTTCGATCCGAGCAGGTGGCCGGGGGCCCGCTGAGCGCGTGGCTGGGATCGCGGTGAACTCGTGACCATCCGGCATACCTTCGACTGCATGATCGTTGGCGCGGGGGGCGCGGGGTTGCGGGCCGCGATCGAAGCCATCGACGACGGAGTCAGCGTCGGCGTCGTCTCGAAGCTCTACCCCACCCGCTCGCACACCGGGGCTGCCCAGGGCGGGATGTGCGCGGCGCTCGGGAACGTCGAGGAAGACTCGCCGGAGTGGCACGCGTTCGACACGGTCAAGGGCGGCGACTACCTGGTGGACCAGCCTGCCGCCCAGCTCATGTGCGAGGGAGCCGTCGAAGCCGTCTACGAGCTCGAGCACTGGGGGATGCCGTTCGACCGCACCTCCGAGGGCCTCATCGACCAGCGCCGCTTCGGCGGGCATACCCGCAACCACGGTGAGGCGCCGGTCAAGCGCGCGTGCTATTCGGCGGACCGCACCGGCCACATGATCCTGCAGACCCTGTACCAGCAGTGCATCAAGCGGGGGGTTCGGTTCTTCAACGAGTTCTACTGCCTGGACCTGCTGCTCACCGATGGGCGCGTGGCCGGCGTCGTCGCCTATGAGCTTGCGACGGGCGAGCTGCACGTGTTCCGCGCCAAAGCCGTGCTCTTCGCAACCGGCGGCTTCGGACGGATGTTCAAGATCACGTCGAACGCGCACGCGCTCACGGGCGACGGGCCGGCGGTCACCTGGCGGCGGGGGATCCCGCTGCAGGACATGGAGTTCTTCCAGTTCCACCCGACCGGCGTCTACAAGATGGGCATCCTGCTCTCCGAAGCCGTCCGGGGGGAGGGCGGCATCCTGCTGAACAGCGAAGGAGAGCGCTTCATGGAGCGCTACGCCCCGACGGTCAAGGACCTCGCTCCGCGAGACATGGTCTCCCGAGCCATCTACCAGGAGATCAAGGAGGGCCGGGGTGTGGGTCCTGTTGGCGACGCCGCGTACCTCGACGTGAGGCACCTGCCCCGCGACGTGATCGAACAGAAGCTTCCGGACGTCACCGAGTTCGCCCGCGTCTACCTCGGCGTCGAGCCGACGACCGAGCCCGTGCCCGTACAGCCGACGGCCCACTATGCGATGGGCGGCATCCCGACGAACTCGGATGCGCAGGTGGTCGTGGGCGAGGATGAGACGCCGATCCCCGGCCTGTACGCCGCCGGGGAGTGCGCGTGCGTGTCGGTGCACGGCGCCAACCGGCTCGGCACGAACTCGCTGCTCGACATCGTGGTGTTCGGCCGACGGGGCGGGGGGCACATGGCCCGGTTCGCCAGGGAGGTCGAGCTACCGGCGGTCACGGAGCGGCCCGACGGGTTCGTCTCGGACACGGTCTCCGGGCTGCTCGGACGGTCCGAAGGCCACAATGCCGCCGACATCCGGTCGGAGCTCCAAGAAGGCATGTACGACCTCGCCTTCGTCGTGCGGAGCGATGAGAGCCTACGGAAGATGCAGGGGATCCTCGACGGGCTCCGCGAACGCTACGAGCGCGTGTACGTGCAGGACGGAGGGAAGCTCTTCAACACCGAGCTGATGGAGGTTGTGGAGCTCGGCTTCCTCCTCGATTGCGCCCAGGCGCTGGTGGCGAGCGCCCTCGCGCGTACCGAGAGCCGAGGCGCCCACTACCGCGAGGATCATCCGCTGCGGGACGACGAGCACTGGCTGACGCACACGATCGCATACCGCGAGGACGACGGCTCGATCCGGCTCGAGTACAAGCCGGTGAAGGTGGGTCCGTACCTCCCGATGGAAAGGAAGTACTGATGGAGCCGAGATCGGTCGGCGAGGTGCTCGATACCTCGGAGGACAGACGGGCCGGGGCGTCGGGGAAGATCACGGTCACGATCCGGATCCGTCGCTTCAACCCCGAGATCCGCGGGCAGGAGTCGTGGTGGGACGAGTTCACTCTGGACATCGACCCGGACGACCGCCTCCTCGACGCCCTCCACCAGGTGAAGTGGTACCACGACGGGACACTCGCCCTCAGGCGATCGTGCGCGCACGGTGTCTGCGGCTCGGACGCGATGATGATCAACGGGCAGAATCAGCTCGCGTGCAAGGTGATCGTGAAAGACGTCGCTCCCAAGGTGACGGTCGAGCCGATCCGGGGCCTCCCGGTCCTGAAGGACCTGATCGTGGACATGGAGCCCTTCTTCGCGGGCTATGAGGCGCTGCTCCCCTATCTCATCAACGACGAAGGTGAGCCGCGCCGCGAACGTCTCCAGTCGCCCGAGGAGCGGGACCGGTACGACGACACGACCAAATGCATCCTGTGCGCGGCGTGCACCACCTCATGTCCGATCTTCTGGGGCGACGAGGAGTACGTGGGCCCGGCCGCCATCGTGAACGCCCACCGGTTCATCTACGACTCGCGCGACCGGGGCGGGCGGGAGCGCCTGCAGATGCTCGGCGAGCGTACGGGCGTCTTCCGGTGCCGGACCACCTTCAACTGCACGGAGGCCTGCCCCCGAGGGATCGAGGTCACCAAGTCGATCCAGGACGTCAAGCGGTCGATCCTGTTCGATCGGTTCTGATCCCCGTGTAAGGTGCCCCCGAGCGCGACCGGAGGATGCACGTGGAAACCCTCGTGCACGACATCGTGATCGTGGGGGGCGGGGCCGCGGGCCTGCGGGCTGCCATCGCCGCGGCCGAGGTCTCCGACACGCTGAGCATCGGTCTGGTCTCCAAGGTCTACCCGATGCGCAGTCACACCGTCTCGGCGGAGGGAGGGGCCGCGGCCGCCATGGCGGAGGACGACAGCCCCGAGCTCCACGCGTTCGACACGATCCGGGGGAGCGACTGGCTTGCCGACCAGGACGCGGTCGAGGTCTTCGTTGCAGAGGCTCCCGACGAGATCGTGCGACTCGAACACTGGGGGTGTCCCTGGAGCCGCGAGCCTGACGGGACGATCGCCGTCAGAGCGTTCGGCGGCATGAGCGTGAACCGGACGGTCTTCGCCGCCGACAAGACCGGCTTCCACTTGCTCCACACGTTGTTCCAGACGTCGCTCAGGTACGAGGGGATCGTCCGGTACGACGAGTTCTTCGTCACCGACCTTCTGGTGGACGACGGTCGATGCTCGGGGGTCGCCGCGATCGACCTGCGCGACACGGAGGTGCGGTGCATCGCCGGCAAGGCCGTGATCTTGTGCACCGGCGGAGCGGGTCGGATCTTCCCGTTCACGACGAACGGCGCCATCAAGACCGGAGACGGGATGGCGCTGGCGTACCGGGCGGGTGTCCCCCTCAAGGACATGGAGTTCGTCCAGTACCACCCGACCGGCCTGCCGGGAACCGGGATCCTGATGACCGAGGCCTCGCGTGGCGAGGGCGGGTACCTATTCAACAACCAGGGCCGGCGGTTCCTGGAGGACTACATCCCGTCGAAGATGGAGCTCGGACCGCGGGACATCCTGTCCCGGGCCATCATCCAGGAGTTCGAGAAGGGTCACGGCTTCGACGGGCCCGACGGGCACTACGTTCATCTCGACATCAGCCATCTCGGCGAAGCGACGATCGACGAGAAGCTGTTCTTCCTCCGCGAGCTCGCCCGGAACTTCATCGGGATCGATCCCGTCCACGAACCGATCCCGGTGCGTCCGGTCGTGCACTACATGATGGGCGGGGTCGACACCGACCTCGTGGGCCGGACCCGCCTCGAGGGGCTCTACGCGGCGGGCGAGACCGCGTGCGTGAGCATGAACGGTGCGAATCGGCTGGGGTCGAACTCCCTCACGGAGTGCCTCGTCTTCGGGGCCAGGGTCGGCAAGCAGGCGGCCGCGGATGCCCTGGAGGCCGACGAGCCGCCGGAGAACCCCCTGGCCGAGCTCGCCGAGGCCGAACAAGACCGGCTGGTCCGAACGTATCTCATAGACCGCGATGGAGAACGGATCGCCACGATCCGCGGGGATCTGCAAACGGCGATGGAGCGGGGGGCGGGCGTGTTCCGCACCGAACAGTCCCTGAGGGACGCGGTGACGGAGGTGCGGGCGCTTCGAGAGCGGTACGCGAACGTGGCCCTCGACGATCGGGACCGGGCGTTCAACACGGAGCTCATAGCAGCGCTCGAGCTGGACAACATGCTCGAAGTGGCCGAGGCGGTGGTCCTGTCGGGGCTCGAGCGGCGCGAGTCCCGCGGTTCGCACACCCGCCGCGATCACCCGGACCGCGACGACGAACGGTACCTTAGGCACAGCCTCGCGTTCTCGACGCCGGAGGGTGCCAAGATCGACTACGTCGATGCCACGATCACGCGGTGGCCGCCCGCCAAGCGCGAATATTGATGATTCCGGAGGTCAGGGATTGGGCGCAGACACGATCGCCCTGAAGGTTGGTCGCTACCGGCCCGAGCGAGCCCCCGAGCCGTACTTCGACGAGTTCGACGTCCCTCGGAACGACGACATGGTGGTGCTTGACGCGCTGAACCACATCAAGGATCACGTCGACGGCAGCCTCGCGTACCGGTGGTCCTGCAGGATGGGTGTGTGCGGCTCGTGCGGGATGATGGTGAATGGCGAGCCGCGGCTCACCTGCTCGACGTTCCTGCGGGACTTCGACGCCCAGCCGATCGTCATCGAGCCCCTCCGGTACTTCCCGGTGATCCGTGACCTCGTCGTGGACATGACGGACTTCATGGAGAAGCTGAAGAGCGTGAAGCCCTGGATCATCGGCGAGGAGCCGCCGGTCGAGGCGGGCGAGCATCTTCAGACCCCGGATCAGCTCGAGCACTACAAGCAGTTCAGCATGTGCATCAACTGCATGCTCTGCTTCTCGGCCTGTCCGGTCTACGGACAGGACCCCGAGTTCCTCGGCCCCGCGGTGATCGCGCTCGCGCATCGCTACAACCTCGACTCCCGCGATCGCGGACGCGCAGAACGGGCGAAGATCCTCGAGCTCGACACCGGGATCTGGGACTGCACGTTCGTCGGCGAGTGCAGCGTGGTCTGTCCGAAAGACGTGGACCCGGCGGCCGCGATCCAGCGTTCCAAGGTCTCGACGGCGACCAACACGCTCCGAGCGGTGCTGCCGTTCGGGGGACGCGAGTGAAGACCGGGACGCCGCGCCGCCGCTATCCCGTGTACGACCCGAAGGTCCCCACCACCTGGTGGTTGAGGTCGGCTCCGTTCCGACGCTTCGCCGCCAGGGAGTTCACGGCCGTCTTCGCGGCCGCCTTCTCCATCATCCTCTTGCTCCTTCTGCTCGCCCTCTCCCGCGGCCGGGAGGCGTACGAGGGATTCCTGAGCTGGCTTCGGCTGCCGGCGATGATCGTCGTCTCCTCGGTCATCCTCCTCGCGCTGCTGTATCACGCGGTCACCTGGTTCCGACTGACCGCGCACATCCAGGTGGTGCGCCTGGGCGGGAAGGTCGTGTCTCGCCGCGTGGTCGTGGGAGCGTTGCTCGGCACCTGGGTGGTCGTGTCGGCGATCGTCGCCTACCTGCTGGTGTGGTTCTGATGGTCGCGGCGACCCCGGACGGGCTCTCCCTCGGTGAGATCCTCGAGGGCTCCGACGCGCTCGAGGTGAAACCGCGCCCTCGCCGTGCACCGAGGCGCGAGGAGTCCCGGCTTCGGCAAGTCCTCCGGCCCGAGCCCATGTTCTGGGGGCTGTTCTCGATGGGAGGGTTCGTGTCTGCGATGGCGCTCCCCGTTTCCGTCGCCGTCCTGGGGATCGCGTTCGCGGCTGGATGGCTACCGGACCAAGCGCTCTCCTACGAGCGAGTCTCCTCCCTCGCCCGGAACCCGATCGCGAAGGTGCTCCTCCTGGGGCTGGTCTCCCTCCCGTTGTTCCACTGGGCTCACCGGTTCCGATACGCCGTGCACCACCAGCTCGGCTTCCACGGCATGAGGCGGCTCGTGGCGGTCGCCTGTTACGGAACCGCCATCGCCGGCACGGCGTTGGCCATCTGGATCTTGCTTCGGGTCTGACCGTCGGGGATCGGCTTCGCCCTGGAGGCGGAACCTAGTCGCCGCCGAGCGTGACGATCCCGCCCTCGGTCAGCTTCCGGACGTCGAGGGCCTCCTCCAGCTCCTCGGGTGACAGGAGCTTGCGCTCCGCCGCGATCTCTCGCACGCCCCTTCCGGTCGCAAGCGCCTCCTTGGCGATGTCGGCGGCGGCCTCGTAGCCGATCCTCGGGACCAGGGCGGTGATGATCGGGAAGGACTGCTCGACCAGCGCACGAGCTCTCTCGGCGTCCGTCTCGAGTCCCTCGATGCATCTGTCTCGGAAGATCGCGGCGGCGCTGGTCAGAAGTTCGACCGACTGAAGGAGATTGTGGGCCATCACCGGCATCATGACGTTGAGCTCGAACTCGCCGAGAGCCCCGCCGACCGTGACCGCGGCGTCGTTCCCGATCACCTGCGCGGCTACTTGCCGGACCACCTCGGTGATCACGGGGTTCACCTTCCCGGGCATGATGGACGACCCCGGCTGGAGCGAGGGGAGCCGGAGCTCCCCGATCCCACCTCGCGGGCCGGAGCCCATCCACCGGACGTCGTTCGCGATCTTCATGAACGAGACCGCGACGGTCTTGAGGGCTCCGCTCGCCTCGACGAGGGCGTCCTGTGATCCTTGGGCCTCGAAGTGGTCCTCTGCCTCTCGCAGATGATGGCCCGTCCGCTCGGCCAGCACGGCGATCGCCCGAGCCGCGAACTCCGGATGCGCGTTGATCCCCGTGCCCACTGCGGTCCCGCCCAGCGGGAGCTCGGCAAGACGCTCCAGGGCGGAGCGCAGGCGTTCGATCCCCCTCGCGACCTGGGTGGCGTACCCGGCGAACTCCTGCCCGAGCCGCACCGGGGTGGCATCCATGAGGTGGGTCCGGCCCACCTTGACGACGTCATCGAACTCTCGGGCTTTGTCGGTCAGGGCTGCCTCCAGCCGCTCCAACGCGGGGATCAGGCTGTCCGCGATCCCGAGCAGGGCCCCGAGGCGGATCGCGGAGGGGATCACGTCGTTCGAGGATTGGCACATGTTGACGTGGTCGTTGGGATGGATCTCCTTGCTCCCCCGCTCGCCGCCGACGATCTCGATGGCTCGGTTGGCGATCACCTCGTTCGCGTTCATGTTCGTGGAGGTCCCCGAACCGGTCTGAAAGACGTCGAGGACGAATTCCTCGTCCAGCCCGCCGCCCGCGACCTGCTCGGAGGCTCGGCGGATCGCGTCGGCGACCCTCCCCTCGAGGAGGCCGAGGTCCTCGTTCGCCCGGGCGGCGGCCCACTTGATGAGACCGAGCGCCTGGATGAACCTGCGGGGGAACCGGATCCCTGAGATCGGGAAGTTCTCCACGGCTCGCTGGGTCTGGGCTCCGAAGTAGGCGCCGACCGGCACCCGAACCTCGCCCATGGTGTCCTTCTCGATGCGGAACTCGTCCACGCTTCCCCTCCTCGGTCGTCCCGGCTCGTTGACCGAGATCGCTCCAGGTCTCAGGTTAGCGTCCGAAGGATGTGAGGAACCCCGGAAGCCGGCCCCGGCGGGCGTCCCTTTCCCCACGAGAAGGCCGATAAGGTTCCGCCCGTGGCGCATCTCGTGACGCTCATCCCCGGCGACGGCATCGGTCCGAGATTTCCGACGCGTGCCCCCGTGGCATCGAGGTGACGAAGGCGATCCAGGACGTGAACCGCTCGATCCTGTTCGAGCGGTTCTAGCGCTCAGGCATACGGCACGTTTCGACGTGCAGGTACTGCCGGCACTCGACCTCGGTGAAGGAGCGGGAGACGCGCTCGGCCGCCACCCGCATCAGGTCGTCGAGCCGCAGGTGGTAGACGCGGACCGTGCCGTCGTCGCTCGCAGAGGCCAGGACCGAGCCGTCGGGGCGGAAGGCGACGTCCTGGGCCGGGAGCGAGTGCCCGGTGAGCCGGAGCACCTCGCGGCCGGTGGACGCATCCCACACCCGAACGGTGTTGTCCGCACCCGCGGTCGCCACCCGGCGACCGTCCGGAGCGAACTCCGCGTCCCACACGACGCCGGCGTGCCCCCTGAGCGTGGTCAGCTCCCGGCCCGTTTCGGCATGCCAGATCTTCGCGACGCCGTCCTGCGAGCTCGAGAGGATCGATCGGCCGTCCGGGGCGAAGGCGACGCTGTGGACCTGCGCCTCGTGCCCGTCGAACGTCAGCAGGAGCTCACCATCGTCCACGGACCAGACCTTTGCCGTCCCGTCGCCGCTCGCCGTGGCCAGCAAGGATCCGTCGGGGCTGAACGCCACCCCGAAGATGATCGCGTTCAAGTCTGGCTCGTTCGAGTGCTCGAACGTCCGGACGATCGTCCCGGCTCCGGCGACGAACAGCGTGGCCGTCCCGTTGCTCCCCCCGACTGCCACGAGTCGCTCGTCGGGGCTGAAAGCCGCGGACGGGTACGAAGTGGAATCGTCGTCGGGGTCAAGCACCACGACCTTCCGCCCAGACGAGACCTCGCGGATCGCCGGTGTTCCACCCGCCGTCAATACGCGTGCGCCGTCCGAGCTCATCAGCGCCAGCGCCGCGACCCGGACGACCGCCGGCGTGAACGGCTCGGCGATGCCAGGGCCCTCGAACCGCGCGATCTCCTCACCAGACGCCGCGTCCCAGATCCTCGCGGTCCCGTCGGACCCCGCCGTGACGACCATCGATCCGTCCTCTGCGAACGCCACGCTCGAAACGGGGCCATCGTGCCCCGTGAGGATCAGCGGGTCCCGCACGACCGGCCGGACCTTGGCGGTCCCGTCCGCCCCTCCAGTGATCAGGTGAGCCCCGTCGGGGCTCCATCCAACGTCGCCGATCGGGCCGCCGTGACCGCTCAGAACCAGCAGCTCCTCGCCGGTCCGCGCGTCCCACACGCGAGCGGTCCCGTCCGGGCTCGCCGACGCCACCCTGCGTCCGTCCGGACTGAACGGCGTGGCGAACACCCAGTCCCGATGACCCTCGAGGGTGAGCTGCCGTTCGCCGGTCGTGACGTCCCAGATCCCCAGCGTGCCGTCGAGGCTCCCGGTCGCTAGGCGCCGCCCGTCGGGACTGAAGAAGACGCCGACCACTCCTGCTTCGTGCCCGCGGAACGTCAACAGCCGTCGGCCCGCCTCCACGCTCCAGATCGTCGCGGTGTCGCCGTGGCAGTGGGCCACAGCCACAGCCGAGTCGTCGGGGCTGAACGCGTTGTAGCAGAGCCCCTCGCCGACCGCGATGGTGCGGAGCTCACGGCCACTGGCCACGTCCCAGATCCTGAGGGTCCCGTCCCAACCAGAGGTCGCGACCAGGGAGCCGTCGTTCGAGAACGAGACCCCCTGAAGATCGGCGGTGTGACCGGTGAGCGTTCGCAGCCGGTCCCCGGTCCTCGGGTCCCAGATGATCGCCGTTCGATCCGCAGCCACCGTCGCAAGTCGTGATCCGTCCGGGCTGAAGTTCAGGTCGTTGACATCGCCCGTGTGACCGCTCAGCTCCCTGAGGAGCTCGCCGGCTCGTGCATCCCACACGACGACGACGTGCTGGTTCGTCCCCTTCACGCTGCCGCCGGTCGCGATCAAGTCACCGTCGGGACTGAAGGCGGCGTTCGCGGTGGACTCGTGCTCGAGCGTGAGCGTCACGCTCGAGGCCTGGACGCCGGCGTGGAGGGTCTCAACCGCGTCCTTCCCGACGGCGACGCCCGCGTCCCGATACGTGCGCACCGCTTCCATCGCAAGCAGGACGCTGCGTTCCGCGTCCTCCTCGAGGGCCGTCGCGGCGGCGAAGGTCAGCTCACGTGCGAACGCGACCTGCTGCTCCCCTTCGGCGCGCTCGCGCTGAACGAGCGCGAGCGCTCCGGCGACCAGCGCCACCAGCAGGAACACCACGACGCCGGCGAGGAGGGCGCGCAACCGGCGGTTCGTCCTGCGTTGGCGCTCGGCCTCCCGCTCGCTCGCCTGCCGGCTCTCCGACAGGAACGTGCGCTCGAGCTCGTTGAGCTCCTCGGCGTGGTCGGACGCCCAGTCGAGCGTCGCGGCCAGGCGCGCACCGCGGAAGAGCTCGCCCGTCTCGCGCCTCTCCTCGTCCCACTGCCTCGCCGCGTGGGTGAGGTGCGCACGGAGGCGATGCCCCTCGAGGTCCTCATCGAGCCACTCCGCCAGCCTGGGCCACTCCCTGATCAGAGCCTCGTGGGCGACCTCCACCCAGCCGTCGCTCCGCGTGAGCAACCGATCCCCCGTGAACCGATCCAGGACGGAGCGAGCGATCACGTCCTGCTCGAGCTCGAACTCGGTCGTCGGGACGCGGCGGCGGACGGGCGACTCCCCTTCGCCGGTCCCGACGAGTCGGAGCAAAACGCGGGGCGCCGCCTCCTGCTCGACCTCGGAGAGTCGCTCGAAGGACCGCTCAGCCAGACGCGCGACCGCGCCTCGGACTCCGCCCGTTCGCTCGTACGCCTCCACCGTGAGCCAGCCGCCTTCGCGTGACGCCCAGAGTTCGACCAGAGCCGTCGACAGGAGCGGCAGCCCGCCGGGCTCCTCGTCGACGTCGGCCACGAGGGCATCGGTTAGGCTCGATTCCACGTGCACGCCGGCGCGCCGAGCCGGGAGCTCGATCGCCCGGCGTAGCTCCTCGGGACCCATCGGCCCCAGCAGCACGTGGTTCCCGGTGAACAGCTCGGCGAGATCCGGATGATCGGCGAGGTGCGCGTAGAAGTCGCCTCGCAGCGTGGGCACGGCGACGAACAGCTCCGGGTCCCGAACGGCCGCATCCACGAGGCTCCGCAGGAAGGCCTCGCGCTCCTGGGGATCCACGCTCGAGGCGAAGAGCTCCTCGAACTGGTCGATATGCAGCACCAACCGGCCGTCGGCGCCTCCGTTGCGTGTCGCCTCGGCGAGAGGATCGCCGCCGTTCACCGTCAGGCCGGCTCCTCCGAGCACGTTCTCGAGCTCACGGAGCGGGTGTTCGCCGGGCCGCATCGTCACCGTTCGCCAGCGCTCGCTCCCCGGCAGGAGTCCCGCCGACAGCGACGGAAGGAGGCCCGCCATCACAGCCGAGGACTTCCCGCTGCCTGAAGCACCGACGACACCGAGGAGACCGGTCCCGACGGTCCGCGCCGCGAGCTCACCGATGAGCCGCTCCCGGCCGAAGAAGTAGGCAGCGTCCTCGACGTGGAACGCCGCGAGCCCTTTGTAGGGGCAGAGCGCGGTCCGCTCCCCCGCCGGCGGGACGGTGTAGATCCGTCCGAGCTTCAGCGCGATCACGTTGTTGGCGAACTCGAGGTCCGCGGACCGCTTGCTCTTGCCCACCGCGAGATACTCGGCGGCCGCCTCCAACCTCCGCCTTGCCTCGTGGCGTGCCCAGTCCCCAAGCGTCTCGTGCACCCGCGCGGGCACCCCGCTCGACGACCTGAGCACCGACTCGATCGGGACGTCGGCGACGTCCGCTCCGACGTACATGCGGGCGACCTCCTCGACCTCTCCAGCGTCGAGCGGCGGGAGGACACGGTGGACATCGCCGTGCTCGTCCACTCGCTCGACGAGCGAGGCGAGCGCCGGCGAACCGTCGGCCGCTCGGAAGGCCGCAACCGTCAGCACGGACCCGCGCCCCATCGCCTTGACCCACTCGTCAAGCGCGAGGACGACCTCGTCGCCCAGAACATCGAGGTCGTCGAGGATGAGCAGCGTCGGGGTCGCGGTGTCGTTGGCATCGCGCACCGACCGAAGGGCGAGCGCGGGTCCGGCTCCGCCGGCTCCGCAGTATCGGACGATCCCGGTCCGGCCGTGAACCTCGTTCGCGACCTCGGTCAGCAGTCTCGTCTTCCCGATCCCGGGAGGGCCAGAGACGAACACCAGGCGGCTCCTCCCTCGACGCGCCAGACGCCACGATCCCCGGAGCCATCGCAGCTGGTCGATCCGGTCGACCAGCGGCGTGAGCGTGTCGAGCTCGATCGGCAGCGCCGGGATCGGGCCTTCAGGGGCAGGCATCGGCCGCCGTGCGGGTGGATCGCTCAGGACCCGCACGACGTCCACGGGCGCATCGAACCCCTTGAGCTCAAGGCTCGCCAGCGCCTCGAACGCGACGCCCTCGACGCCGCCAGTCTCCGCCGCGACCGCCCTGGTGATCAGCACCTCTCCGGCGGTGGCCTTCGAGCACAGACGCGCGGCGGTGTTGAGGGCCGCACCCCGGAACCCGCTCTCCACCGCGACCGCCTCACCGAGGGCGACCCCGACGCCGATCGCGAGCGGAAGGGTGGGGTGCTCCGCGCTCTCCTCGGCGCACGCCGCGATGAGCTCGGTCGCTGCACGGACCGCCTGCGCGGGGGAGGTGAAGACGGCGAGCGCCTCGTCGCCTCTCAGCTCGAGGACTTCGCCGTCTCGAGCAGCGGCCACCTCGCGTGCGACCTCTGCGAACCTACCGGCGAGGCGACCCGCGGCCTCGTCGCCGCGCTCGCGCGTGAACGCCGTGTATCCCCGGATATCGGCGATCAGGAACGTCCGGACCGCCGCTCGCTGATCCTCAAGGGGTTTCACGGAGCCCCCCCGATCCGCGTTCACCCTCCTACAATGCTGAATCCCACCACGCCTCTCGGCGGCCGGCAAGTGGCCCGCGGCATGGGTGGAGGGTGAGGAACAGCGCCCAGCGGAGGTGGCCGGCATCACCTCCGAGGGAGCCGAGGATCACCTCGGCCCTCACACCTCTGGGTTCGAGTCGGTACCGCGTCGCAGGAGCCGACCCGAGACCGGCGGGCGCGGCCGGCCGGTAGGGTTCGGCCGTGGCGCATCTCGTCACCCTGATCCCTGGAGACGGCATCGGTCCCGAGGTCGCCGACGCCACTCGCCTCGTGATCAACGCGACCAGCGTGGACATCGAGTGGGTCGTCGAGGCGGCCGGCGGCACCGTGCTCGAACGCGAAGGCACGCCGCTCCCGGACCGCGTGCTCGAGCAGATCCGGCGCTCGCGCGTCGCGCTCAAGGGGCCGATCACGACGCCCGTGGGCACCGGGTTCCGGAGCGTGAACGTCGAGCTTCGGCAGACCCTCGATCTGTTCGCGGCGGTGCGTCCCTCGCGCTCGCTCCCCGGCGTCCCCAGCCGGTACCCGAACGTCGACCTCGTCGTGATCCGCGAGAACACGGAGGACGTGTACCAGGGGATCGAGTACGAGCGCGGCGCGCCGGCGACCGCAGAGCTGCGAGCCGAGCTCGTGAGACTCGGCGTGGAAAAGGTCCGCGACGACTCGGCCTTCTCGGTGAAACCGATCTCGGTCACGGGCGCGCAACGGATCGTGCGCTTCGCGTTCGACTTCGTGCGTTCGAACGGCCGGCGGAAGGTCACGCTCGGCCACAAGGCGAACATCATGCGGTTCTCGGACGGACTGTTCCTGTCGATCGGTCAGATCGAGGCCGACGGTCACCCGAACGTCTGGTTCGAGGACATGGAGATCGATCACCTCTCGATGCGGCTCGTCCGCGATCCGGCTCGGTTCGACGTCCTTCTGCTGCCGAACCTCTACGGCGACATCCTGTCCGATCTCTGCGCCGGGCTCGTCGGAGGCCTCGGCCTCGCCGCCGGCGCCAATCTCGGATGGGAGTACGCGGTGTTCGAACCGGTCCACGGCAGCGCTCCGGACATCGCAGGCAGGGGCGTCGCGAACCCGCTCGCGATGATCCGGTCGGGCGCGATGCTCCTTCGGCATCTCGGCGAACACGGGCCCGCCGCGGCGGTCGAGGCGGCCGTCGACCGGGTGCTCGCGGAGGGGGTGATCCGGACCCCCGACCTGGGCGGCACGTCCACGACCGAGGAAGTCGCCGTCGCCGTGATCGCTCGACTCGCTCCGTGACCGTTCAACGACGCCAGGTCGACGTGGTCGCCGCCCTCGTGGGGGCGGTGGTGCTCGTGGTGTGTGCCCTCGCCGTTCGAGACGGCACGGTGGGGCCGGCCGAGCTCGCCGTGTTCCGAGCGATCAACGAGCTTCCGGAACTTCTTTCACCACTCATGCAGGGCGCGCAGTTCGTGGGCGTACTCGCGGTTGGCCCCGTAGCCGCTGTGGTCGCAGCCGCCCTTCGACGGTGGCGCCTCTCGGCCGCCTGCCTCGTCGTCACCGCCGAGAAGCTCATCGCCGAACGGGTCGTGTGGCAGCTCGTGGAGCGCTCGCGTCCTGGGAAGACGATCGCGGACGCGATCGTTCGCGGCGACACGCCCTCGGTCGGGGTCTCCTTCGTCTCCGGCCACGTCGTGCTGGTGGCCGGCCTCGCGTGGGTCATCACACCGTACCTGCGCGGACGCTGGCGGGCGCTGCCGTGGGTGGTGGTCCTGGCGGTGGCGTTCGCCCGCATCTACCTCGGCGCCCACGCCCCGCTCGACGTTCTCGGCGGGCTCGCGCTTGGGGTGGTCGTGGGAGGCTTCGCGAACCTCATCGTTGGCATCGAGTCGCCAACGGGGTTGGCCGAGGGCCGCACATCGCGGTAGAACGTGAGTGAGGCGTTCGACCGGGAGGTTCGTATGGCAGCCAAGATCGGCGACCGCATCGAGATCGAATCCGAGACCGTCGGCACGCCCACGCGCGAAGGGGAGATCCTCGAAGTACTACAGGGGCAGATCTCCGTGCGCTACCGGGTGCGGTGGCAGGATGGGCATGAGTCGGTCTTCGCACCGAGTGGTGGCACTGCTCGGATCATCTCGACGAGGTCCAAGAAGAAGTAGTCAGCTCGGGTGCGGGTGGTCCTCGGAGCCCGGACCGGGCTCCCCGCGGGGAAGCTGTCAGCAGCCCGGTTCACCGAGATGACCGCAGCACTGTCCCGGGGAGAAGGTCGCACGCACGCGGTTTCGGATGGCGAGTCGGAGCTTGGTTGCGAGTGGGGCGTCGTACTCACGCCAGTTGGTGACGAACTGACCACCGTAGCGACGGAGCTCGCGGAAGAACCGACGCACGAGCCGCCGCAGTCCTAACCCGGGCAGTCGTTCACGACCCAGACCGGGAACTCTTCGAGCTCGATCTCGCGAACGTTCGCCATGACGAAGCCATGCTAGCGCCGGTGCTTCCGAGCGTCCGTCGCCGGTGAGAGGATGCCGGCGATGTCCCAGGAGATCCTGTCGACGGCCCGCCCGACGCGCCTGCGGCTCGCGAGCTTCCTCGTCGTGGTGGGAGGGGCGGTCCTCGCGGGCATCGGCGCGACCAGGGAGTGGGCTGCGATCGGCTTCGTGGCCGATACGCAACGAGCCGCCGACGTTTCGGTGTTCGGGACCGACGTCTGGGAGGGCAAGGTCGTGCTGCTCTTCGCGGGCGTCGCGTTGGCGGTGTTGATCGCGATGCGGCTCGCGAGCTCGGCGGGGCTGCGTCGCTCGCTCGGCGTCGCGCTGATCCTGCTCGGTCTCGTCTGCGGGGCGCTGCCCACGCTCGCGGCGGTGCGTGCCGACGCTCGCTTCGGAGGCGGCGAGGGACTGGACCGGATGGCGACGATCCTGTCGGCGCGGCTGGAACTTCCGGAGGCCGTGGTCCGAGAACAGCTCGCCGAACAGTTCCAGCGCGACCTCCGTGTGGACATCGGGCCCGGACTCTGGCTCGCGGCGGCCGGAGGGATCCTGCTCGTGGTCGGCGGCGCCCTCAGCCTCGCGTGGGCCCGAACGCAGCAGCCAGGGGTTCGGCCGGGCTAGACGCTCGCGAGGTCCACGCACTTGGCGCGGATCCCTTCGGCGGCCTCGCGGAGCGCGCGGAGCTCGTCGTCGTTCAGGTCGAGCTCGACGATCTCGGTCACGCCGCCGGCCGACAGTCGCACGGGCACGCCGACGTAGACCTCCTCGATGCCGTACTCGCCCGTGCACCACGCGCAGACCGGCAGCAGCTCGTCGGTTCGCCCGGCGATCGACTCGATCATCTTCGCGACCGAGGCGGAGGGCGCGTAGTAGGCGCTCCCCTTCTTCAGGAGGCCCACGATCTCGGCACCGGCGTCACGCGTTCGCGCGTAGAGGCGCTCGAGCGTGGCGACGTCCACGAGCTCGGCCAGCGGCTTGCCGTCAACGGTCGCGTGGCGGGGCAGCGGAACCATCGACTCACCGTGCGAACCGAGCGTCATCGCCTCGACCACGAGCGGTGACGTTCCGAGCTCCTCCGCGATGAACGCGCGTAGCCGGGCGGAGTCGAGCACGCCCGCCATCCCCATCACTCGCTCCTTCGGGAACCCCGAGACGTCGGCCGCGAGGAACGTCATCTCGTCGAGCGGGTTCGTCACCACGATGATGATCGCGTTCGGCGAGCCCTGGACGATCTTCCCCACGACGTCGCGGACGATCCCGGCGTTCTTGCCGAGCAGGTCCATCCGGCTCATGCCCGGCTGTCTCGGGAAGCCGGCGGTGATGACGACCACGTCCGACCCGGCCGTGTCCGCATAGTCGTTGGTGCCGACCACGTTCGGCTCGAAACCGACGGCGGGCGCGGATTGCCGCATGTCGAGCGCGAGCCCCTGCGGCAGACCCCCGACGATGTCGATCAATACGACGTCGGCGAGTCCGCGTTCGACGACGCGCATCGCGGTGGTCTGTCCCACGAACCCGCTCCCGACGACCGTGACGCGCATGGCTCGAACCCCTCGATCGGTGAGCGCGCCATCCTAGCGGCGGAGCGAGGCGTGAGACTGATCGGCTACTCGCGGCGGCTGGTGAGGTACGCCCCGGCGAGCACGAGCGCCGTGCCGAACAGCGAGATGGCCGCGACGGTCTCGTTCTCGAAGACCACGCCGAGCGCGATCGCGACGACGGGGATGAAGTAGATCGCCACGGAACCGCGCGTCGCGCCCACGCGCCCGACGAGGGTCGTCATCGCCACGAACGCCCAGCCCGTGCCGAAGAACCCGAGCGCGATCACCGCCGTGGTGCTCGACCAGGCGAAGTCGGAGTCCGGGAGCCCGACGATCGCCGCCGGCGCCAGGAAGATCATGGCGACGGCCTGCGCTCGGACCAGCACCGGGAGGGCCCCGTATCGCTGCTGGAGCGGCACGGCGAGGTTCACCGCCAGGCCGTAGAAGAGCACCGCGAGCAGGATCAGCCCCGCGCCGAGCGCCGTCGCGTCCGCGTTCCGCGTCGCCGGCCAGAGCACCGCCACCACGCCGACGAACCCGATCCCGACCCCCGCCAGCTGGCGGGCGCGCGGCGGCTTCCGGAGCAGGATCGCGGCGGTGGCCGTCGCGAAGATCGGCACCGCGCCGTTGATCATCCCCGCGAGCGAGGAATCGATCCACTGCTGGCCGATCGGGAACAGGATCAACGGGGCGCCCATCCAGACGACGCCGAGCAGCGCGATCCTTGGGAGGTCGGCCCGGTCCACCCGTCCGCGAGACCCGGGGAGCCATGCGAGCGTCAGCGCGCCGACCACGACGCGCAGGAACGCGATCAGGCCGGGCTCGAAGTTCTCGAGCCCGATCTCGATGAACAGGAACGACGACCCCCACATCGCCGCGATGGCGACGAGCAGCCCCCATTCCTGGGCCCCGAACGCCTCGCGGCGGGTGCCGTGGGCCGTCTCGATCAGCGGTCGCCTAGTCGCCACGCTCATGCCTCCATCAACGTTCCGCAACGCCCGAACGTGAGAGGAGCTTCCCGACCACAGCATCCCGAACATCGTTGGTGCTCGCCGCCGTCGGATCGTCGTCGGTGGGCTTCAGGTCGTAGGTCACGGTCCGGCCCTCGGCGATCACGGCGGCGATGGCCGCCTCGAGACGGTCGCCCGCCTCCCGCTCGCCGAGATGACGGAGCATCATCGCGCCGGAGAGCATCAGCGCCATCGGGTTCGATCGGCCCAGCCCGCGGTAGCGGCTCGCGATCCCGTGGGTCGCCTCGAACACCGCGCACGCATCGCCGTAGTTCGCTCCCGGAGCGACCCCGAGCCCGCCGGCCAGCCCGGCGCACAGGTCCGAGACGAGATCCCCGTACAGGTTCGGGAGCAGGAGCACGTCGAACTCACCGGGGCGTTGGACGAGCCGCATCGCGAGGGCGTCGATGATCCGGTCCTGGAAAGCCACCGCCGGGTGCTCCGCCGCCACGCGCCTCGCGGTCTCGAGGAACAGCCCGTCCGAACGCTTCAGGATGTTGGCCTTGTGGCCGGCCGTCACCGTTCGGCGGCCGTTCGCCTCCGCGTACCCGAACGCGAACCGGGCGACCCGCTCGCTCGCGCCGGCGCTGATCGCCTTGATCGAGAGGCCCGAGTCGTCCCGGATCGGGCGGCCGGCGGTGCGTTCGAGGAACGCGATCAGCTCGGCGGTCGCGGGCGAGCCCTGTTCGAACTCGATGCCCGTGTACGAGCCCTCGGTGAGCTCGCGGATCACGACGACGTCCACGCCTTCGTAGACGGATCGGACGCCCGGAAACCATCGGCACGGCCGAACCGCGACGAACAGTCCGAGCGCGATCCGCAGACTCACGTTCACGCTTCGCGACCCGGACGGCGTCGCAAGCGGGCCCTTCAGCGCCACACCTCGCTCCCGGATCGAATCGACCACGCGCTCCGGGAGCGCCCGCCCTTCGGCGTCGGCGACGCTGAGACCGGCCGGCTGCACGTCCCACACGAGGTCCACGCCGGTCGCCTCGAGCACGACACGAGCGGCATCCACGAGCTCGGGCCCGACGCCGTCACCCGGGATGAGCGTGACGTGGTGCGTCCCCACGTCGGTCAGCCTAGATGGGATGATGGATGCAACGGGCGCCCACGACGGGGCAGGGAGCGACGACGTGGCGGACAAGGGTCTTCGGGAGATCGTGGCGGCCCAGACGCGCCTGTCCGACATCGACGGGCAAGCCGGCCGACTGTGGTACGTCGGGTACGACATCGCCGATCTCGCCGGCAGGACGTCGTTCGAGGAGGTCGTGCACCTCCTGCACGAGCTCCGCCTGCCGACCCAGCGGGAGCTCGACGACCTGTCGGACTTCCTGGTCGAGGCCCGAGAGCCGTCCAAGTTCCTCCGCGACCTGATGCCGGAGCTCGCGCAGCAGACCTCCCCGATGTCGATGCTGCGGACGAGCGTGTCGGCCGCGTCGACGTACGACCCGGACGGTTGGGACACCTCGGTCGAGGCGGACCGGCGCAAGGCCCTTCGCCTGATCGCCACGACGCCGTCGCTGCTGGCGATGTACCACCGGATGCGCACGGGACAGGAGACCGTGCCTCCGAACCCCAAGCTGCCGCACGCCGCGAACTTCCTGCACATGCTCCTGGGGCTCGAGCCCTCCAAGGAGGACGCGGAGGTGCTCGACACGACGTTCGTGCTGTACGCGGACCACACGATGAACGCCTCGACGTTCACGGCGCGGATCGTCGCCTCCACCCTCGCCGACATGTTCTCCGCGATCACGGCGGCGATCGCCTGCCTCAAGGGGCCGCTCCACGGCGGGGCGAACGAGGAGTCGATGAAGATGCTCGAGGAGATCGGCTCGCCGGAGCGGGCCGAGGCCTACGTCGCCGATCGCCTCGCTCGGCACGAGAAGATCATGGGATTCGGGCACGCGGTGTACAAGACGACGGATCCGCGGGCGCGGGTGCTGAAACGCCTGTCGCAGGAGACGGGTGAACGACACGGAGACACGAGCTGGTTCGAGATCTCGCGAGGCGATCGAGCGCACGGTCGCCGAACAGAAAGGCCTGTATCCGAACGTCGACTTCTACGCGGCCAGCGTGTACCACTCCCTCGGGATCCCGACCGACCTCATGACGCCGATCTTCGCGCTCGCGCGCATGTCCGGTTGGACCGCGCACGTCCGCGAGCAGTACGCCGACAACCGGGTGATCAGGCCGAGCTCGGAGTACGTGGGGCCGGCCGACCGGACCTGGGTCCCGATCGAAGAGCGGTAGCGGCTACCCCGCCGGCGGCGGAGGGGGCGGAGGATCGCCCGGCGCGCCCGCAGGCGGCGGAGGTTCGGCCGGCAGACCCGCAGAAGCCGAGGAAGCGGCGTCCCAGACCCGGTTCAGGTGCTCCTGCACGTAGGCCGCCATCCCGATCCAGATCACGAGGCCGAGGATCACGACGAGCGCGGGCGAGATCTCGGACGTCAGGCCGCGCTGCTGCTGCATCCGGACGATGTGATTCGACGTGTTGTAGTAGGCGATGAGCGGCGGCACGATCAGGAGGAATCCGGGCACCATCGCGAGCAGCGATCGCGTCGGGCTGATCGTGTCGTCGCCCGTATACCGCTGGATCTCCTGGTTGACCTTGTAGAACCAGTAGAAGCCGTAGATCCCGATCGTGATGAACGCGAGGCCCAGCACGACGAGCGGGCTCCGCTTCGGATACGTCTGACCCTGGATCGTCACGGTCTCCATGTGGCTCCAGCTCCTTCCGTGATCTCTGCTCGACAGACTCTACGGGGAGGCGACCCCCGGCCGTGGGAGCAGCCCGGCGCCGTCGATCACGTGCCGAACGACCTCCTCGCGGCCGAGACCCATCACGTGCACGCCCGAGACCCCCGCGATCTCGCGCAAGCCCGTCACGATCTCGACGCACTGCGCCGTACCCACGGCCTCCGCTTCGGGTCCGGCATCCTCAAGCGCCGCGACCAGCGCGTCGGGCACGGTGACGCCGGGCAGATGCTCGTTCATGTAGCGCGCCTGCTTAGCTCCACGAAGCGGCGCGACGCCGATGAAGACGGCGGCCCGCTCGAAGACCCCTCGCGCCCGAACGACGTCGGCCCACGCGACGATGGCGTCCAGGTCGTACGTGATCTGCGTCATCACGAACGCGGCGCCGGTATCGAGCTTGCCCTCGAGCCTCGTGGGGTCGTAGGGCACGGCGAGCGGACTGTCCGACACGCCGACGAAGTACGCGGGCGCGTGATCGATCTCCGAGCCCGAGGGCAACCGAAGGTGATCGCGGAGGCTCTGCGCCAGTGAGATGAGCTCGTGCACGTCGATGTCGTTCACCGTGGCGGCGTCGGGCTCGTCCCCCACCGAGAGCGGGTCGCCCGTCAACGCAAGCAGGTTGCGGGCGCCGAGCGCCCACGCGCCGAGCACGTCCGCCGCGAGCGCCAGACGGTTCCGATCCCGGACCGTGAGCTGCAGGGTGGGCTCGAGCCCCGCTCGAGAGACGGCGGCGACCCCCGCAAGCGGCGACATGTGCGCGCTCGCGACCGGGTTGTCGGTGACGTTCGCAGCGTCCGCGTAGCCGACGAGCTCGCGCGCCTGCCGGTCGACGGGCGTCGGGTCGGCCGATCGGGGCGGGACGACCTCGGAGGTCACGCAGAAGGTCCCCGCTCGCACGAGCGCCTCGAGCCGGCTCGAGGCCTCGCTCACCGCTGGTCCGAGAGCTTCTCGGCCGCCGTGACCGTGTTGAGCAGGAGCATCGCGGTGGTCATCGGCCCGACCCCGCCGGGGACCGGCGTGATCATGCCCGCGACCTCCTTCACGTCGTCGAAGTCCACGTCTCCCACGAGGCCGTTCTCGGTCCGGTGGACGCCGACGTCGACCACCACCGCGCCCGGCTTGACCATGTCGGCGGTGACGAGCTGCGCTCGACCGGTCGCCGCCACCAGGACGTCCGCGCGACGGGTGTGCGAGGCGAGATCCCGCGTCTTGACGTGGCACACCGTGACCGTGGCGTTCCCGCGGATCCAGTCCTGCGCAAGGAGGATCGAGAGCGGCGCGCCGACGAGGTCGCCGTATCCCGCCACGACGATCTCGGCGCCCTCGAGCTCCACACCCGAGCGCAGGAGCAGCTCGACGATCCCGTACGGCGTGGCCGGCGGGAACGACGGCTCGCCGCGCACCATCAGTCCCACGTTCAGCGGGTGGAGCCCGTCGACGTCCTTGCGCGGGTCCATCGTCGTCTGCACGGCGAGCTCGCTGATGTGTTTCGGCAGCGGGAGCTGCACGATGATGCCGTGGATCTCCGGATCGCGGTTCAGCCGCCGCATCGTGGCCAGCAGCTCGCCCTCGGTCACGAACGCCGGCAGGTCGATCTGCTCGGAACGCATCCCGACCTCCGAGCAGGCCTTGTGCTTGGCGCCCAGGTAGATCCGTGAGGCCTCGTCGTCGCCCACGAGCACGGCGGCAAGGCCCGGTTGGATCCCGCGGTCGACGAGCGCCATCGCGCGTTCGGCCACCTGGGCCTTCACCTGTGCGGAGATCGCACGGCCGTCGATGATCGTCGCGGTCACGAGCGGGAATCCTATCCGCGGCAAGCGTCGGAGGGCGGACGCAGGTCAGTGGCGGAAGTGGCGACGCCTGGTCACGACGACCGCCATCCCGCGGGCCTCCGCGACGCCGAGCACATCCTCGTCCCGGATCGATCCGCCTGGGTGGATCACCGCGGTGACGCCCGCGTCGGCCGCGACCTCGACTGCGTCGGGGAACGGGAAGAACGCGTCGCTCGCCATCACGGCCCCCTTCGCGCGATCGCCGGCCTTGCTGGCGGCGATGAACGCCGCGTCGACGCGCGACATCTGTCCCGCGCCGACACCGACCGTCGCGAGGGCCGTCGCGAACACGATCGCGTTCGACTTCACTCGCATCGCGACGATCCACGCGAACCGGAGGTCGCGCCACTCGTCGTCCGATGGTTGCCGCGACGACACGACGTCGAGGTCGCCGACGGTCGCTTCGGCGGCCGCGTCGCGATCCTGCACGAGGGCGCCGCCCTCGAGGATGCGGACGTCGAGGCCGCCGGTCCCCGGCAGCGGTGCGTTGACGACCCGGAGCCCCTTCCGCTCGGCGAACGCATCGAGCGCCCCGGCGGAGAACGACGGCGCGACGACCACCTCGGTGAACACCTCGGACATCGCGGCGGCCGCCGCCTCGTCGACCTCGCGGCCGAACGCCACGATGCCCCCGAACGCGCTGACCGTGTCCGACTCGAACGCGCTCCGATACGCGGACGCCGACGAGTCCCCCACCGCGGCGCCGCACGGGTTGTTGTGCTTCACGATCACGGCCGAGGATCCGAGCGGATCCAGGTCCGCGGCGAGCGTGAGGGCCGCGTCCACGTCGAGCCAGTTGTTGAACGACATCTCCTTGCCTTCGACGAGGACCTTCGCGCCGCCGAGCACGCCACGGCCTCCGGACTCCGAGTAGAGCGCTCCGCGCTGATGCGGGTTCTCCCCGTAGCGCAGGTCCGCCGACTTCTCGAGCGCCGAACCGACGAACGACGGCAGGGTCTCGTCGTTCGCGCGCGAACCAGCCGGCCACCGCTCCGTCGTACGCCGCGGTGTGCGCGAACGCCTCGGCCGCGAGCTCGCGCCTGAGCTCGAGCGAGAGCCCGCCGTCCGAACGGAGCGTCGCGAGCACCGACCCGTAGCGCTCCGGACGAACGACGACCGCGACCGACGCGAAGTTCTTCGCCGCCGCGCGAACCATCGCCGGTCCTCCGATGTCGATCTTCTCGATCACGTCGTCCTCGTCCGCGCCGCTCGCGACGGTCTCGCGGAACGGGTAGAGGTTGACGATCACAAGGTCGAACGGTTCGATCCCCTGCTCCGCGAGCTCCCGCTCGTGCTCGGACCTGCGACGGTCGGCCAGGATGCCCGCGTGGATCCTGGGGTGGAGCGTCTTGACCCGGCCGTCGAGCATCTCGGCGAACCCGGTGACCTCCTCGACCGGCGTGACGGACAGACCTGCGGTCCGGAGCGCCGCCGCCGTCCCGCCGGAGGACACGAGCGCGACACCGAGCTCGTCGAGCCCGCGGGCGAGCTCCACGACGCCGTCTTTGTCGTAGACGGCGAGCAGCGCCCTCCGGATCGGACGGGCGCCGCTCATGCGGGCGCCTCGTCGAACACGAGGACGCGGCGCCCGTCGACCACGACCCGGCCTTCGCCGAGCGCACGGACCGCGGCCGGGAGCAGACGATGCTCGACCTCGTGGATCCGAGCCTCGAGCGCGTCCCAGTCGTCGTCCGGCTGCACCGACACGGCCTCCTGGAACACGACCGGACCGTGGTCGACCTCCTCGTCGACCAGGTGCACGGTCACCCCGGTCACCTTGGCCCCCCAGGCGAGCGCGTCGGCGACGGCGGTCGTCCCCGGGAACGCGGGCAGCAGCGCCGGGTGGACGTTCACGATCCGGCCCTCGAACGCGTCGACGATCTCGTGTCCGAGGATCCGCATGAACCCCGCCAGTGCGACGACGTCCACCGCGTGCTCACGAAGGATCTCGACGACCGCGTGATCGAACGACTCACGAGCGCCGAACGCCGCCGGATCGACGTGCTCGGCTGCAACACCCCGGGCCGTGGCTCGCTCGAGCGCCTTGGCGTTCGCGCGATCGCTGAGGACGAGGACCACCCACGCACCGACGACCGGGTCGTCGAGGAGGGCCTGGACGTTCGTCCCTTCGCCCGACGCAAGCACCGCGACCCGCGGGTCCGCCACGGTGCGCACGCTAGGGAGGGCCCGACGACGCTGTCAAACGTAGCCCGTTCGGGGCGGCGGTACGCTTCGTCGCGTGCCGGGCGACGAACGAGCGGCCAAGGGTCTCGAACGCTGTGCGCGTCACCCCGCGAATCCCTCGGTCGCGCGATGTGACGGATGCGGCCGCACCCTGTGCCTCGCCTGCTCGACGCCGGTCCGGGGTCAGGTGTTCGGGACCGAATGCCTGAGCGAGGTGCTCGGGCCCGACGCGCCGACCGAGCCCGAGGCCAAGGTCCGCGCCGTCGACGCCCCGGCCAGGACGGCCGCACGGATCGGCTTCGCGCTCGCGGTGCTCTCCACGGCGCTGCCCTGGAGTCGCTTCGGGCCCGGCTCGGAAGCGTTCGGCGGCTGGGGCCAGTCGGCTCGGTGGTCCATGGTCGCCGGGGCGGCGGCCATCGCGGGGCTCGTCCTGACGCTCGCGCAGCGCAGGCCCGGGCTTCGGACGCCGCGCTGGGACGCGGTGGCCGCGACCCTGGGCGCGGTCGTCGTCATCGCGTCGCTGTTCGCGGTCCTGTTCCCTCCCGCCTTCTCCCGGCCGTGGCTTGGGCCCTGGGTGGCCGTCGTCTCCGGGGCCCTGGCGTGCGGGGCCTGCGTCGTGGCGGGACGGATGGCCGAACGGCCCGCGGACATCCGGATCTGACCGGATCCGACCGAGCCGACGGGTGCCGACGCAACCGATGGATCCTCAGACCCATTTGACTCTCCCTCGCGCCCGGTGTTCGATAGGCGCGACTCGGGCGCCGCGAGCGCGGAGACGCCCGGAATCGCAGCGCGGGGAAGCCCGGAAAGGAGCGTGCAGTGTCGCAGGCTAAGGGGTTCGACATGTCGAAGGTGTCGACGGCGAGCAAGATCCTGCTGATCGCCGGCGTGCTCTACATCATCGACCTCTTCCTTCCCTGGCAACGGGTGTGCTTCGATCTCGGCGTCGACATCCCAGGCGGGTGCGCGTCGGCGAGCGGCGCCTCGGGGATCGGCGTCCTCAACCTGCTGCTCGCGATCGCGCTGGTCGCTTGGGAAGGGATGGCGGTCGGCGGTGTCGAGATCAACGCGCCGCGATCGCTGATCAGCGCGACGCTGGCAGGCGCGATCGTGGTGTTCACGATCCTGAAGATCATCATCGACAGCGAGTCGCTGTACCTGTTCGCGTGGATCGGGATCGTGCTCGCATTGGTGATCGGTTACGGCGGCTGGATGCGCTGGCAGGAGCACCAAGCGAGTGGTGGCGGCGGCTTCGGTGGCGGCGCGGGCGGCGGCGGAGCGCCTCCCCCACCCCCGGGCGACACCGGTATGACCGGCTAGTCCGTCCACGACGACATCGCAGGGGCCCGGCTTCGGCCGGGCTCCTTGCTTCTGCGCAATCCCACGAGCGGCGTACCATGCCGGGACCGTGAAGACGTGCCCCTTCTGCGCGGAGGAGATCCAGGACGAAGCGATCAAGTGCCGCTTCTGCGGGAGCATGCTCACGGGCGAGCTCCCCGCACCGCCCGGTGAGGCCCCGGACGAGGCGCTGCAGTTCACCCACTCGGGACGCCGCTACCTCCTGGGGTACGGGCGCGACTTCTTCGGGATCTGGGACCGACAGGGCGGTCGAGGACCGGTGTCCCGATTCCCCAGGACCGATCAGGGATGGCGCGAGGCCTGGCTGGCGTTCTCGTCCCGTGAGCCGGAGAGCGCCGAGGTCGGGATGCACGGAACCCCTTCCGTGGCCGGCGCAGCCGCACCCGCCGTCGCCTCCGCTGCCCCGTCGTCGATCTCGAGTGGGTTCCCGCAGCGAAGGGTGAGCGGCGCCTGGTGGCTCCTGCCGATCTTCATGGGATGGCTCGGCGGGCTCATCGCCTGGCTCGTGAACAAGGACGTCGATCCCCGCATGGCCAGAGCCATGCTGATCACGGGCATCGTCGTCAGCGTGCTCCTGCTGGTGTTCCTGATCCCGAACTATCAGAACGCCGGGACCTGACCGAGCCCCCGACGGTGGCGGCGCCGATCGCCCCACCGGCGACCCCCCACATGGCCGCCAGGATCGCACCGCCGAGCGGCTCGGGGCCGATCCACAGGCTCCCACCCGCACCCTCGACGAACGTCGAGCCGTACGACAGCGTCACGGTCGCGAGCACGGACCCGACGCCGACGAGCGCCCCGAACACCAGACCGCTCGCGGCGCCGATCGGCATCGCTTGCCTCCCCGTCGCGCCGCTCCGCCGTGCGGCCGACCGGCCGCCCCACACCGTGGCGATCGCCGGCACGAGCAGGAACAGGAAGTAGCCCGCCGGGGCACGTCCGTACTCCACGCTTTCGGGAGGCGCGGGGACACCCGACGCGACGGGGTCGAGCGCTCGCTCCAGCCCGTGGGGGAAACGGCCGTAGCACAGGAGGTCCGTCTCCGGGCCTCCGCGAACGACGTCGCATCGGCCCGTGGCCGGAACCAGGGTCCACAGTGCCTCGTTCGGAGCGGCCGCGAGGTGGTGCGCGAGGAACGCCGCGCCCGCCACCGGGCGCTCGAACACCGTCTGGTAGTACCTCGCGGTCGAGGGCGTGAGCACCGCGACCACCTCGTCCGGCTGAACGACGCCGGCCACGAACAAGCCGGCGAACGACAGGGCGACGCCGATCGCGAACATGCGCACACCGCCGACGAGCGCCGCCGCGATCGTCCGCGTTCGGCGATCGGCCTCGTGAGCGCGGCACCACGACCAGAGACCTCCCGCCGCGCCGGAGCACGCGGCGATCGCGAGCGGGAACACCAGCGCCTGCCACGCCGAGAGTCGGACGTCGATCGTCCCGGTGACGAACGTCCCGAGCCGGAGCGGTTCCTCGAACCCGAGGACGAGCGCGATCACGAACACGGGGAGCGCGTAGCTCGGCGCGACGGTCGCGCCGGCCAGCATCCGGTCGGCGACCCCGCCGCCCGCGCGTTCGGCGACGGCGCGACCCGAGCCGAACAGCAACCAGACCGCCAGGGCGGTGACCAACAGGAGCGCGGCCCCGATCTCGACCGTCGTGACGCCGCTCGGAGGCACGTTCGGGAGCGGGACGGCGCCGAGATCGAGCTCGCCCTCGATCACCACCGGGACGTGGTGGAACGGCCCGAGGTAGAGCAGACCGATCCGGAGCGTGTCGGCGAGCGAGAGCCGCAGACCCGCCGCCGAGGCGCCGAGCGCGCCCACGACACCGACGCCGGTGATCGCGAGGAAGGCGAGGAAGCCACGCCGGAGCGCCAGCGACCAGGTGGCGGGGCCGGCCGCCCCCGACCGGCCGGGCGTCACGACCGGGCGGCCGGGCTCGGCGTCACGAGCCGGCAGCCTGCACGAGCTCGGCGACCTCGGTCGGGGTCCGCCCGACCTTGACGCCCGCCGCCTCGAGCGCGTCGGCCTTGGCCTGCGCCGTCCCGCTCGAACCCGTGATGATGGCGCCGGCGTGGCCCATGCGCTTGCCGGGCGGCGCCGTGAACCCGGCGATGTACGCGACGACCGGCTTCGTCATGTGATCGCGGATGTGCTCCGCGGCGCGCTCCTCGTCGTCGCCGCCGATCTCGCCGATCATGACGACGAGGTCGGTGTCGGCATCGGCCTCGAACCGTTCGAGGGACCCGATGAACCCGATCCCGTGGACGGGGTCCCCGCCCATCCCGACGCACGTCGACTGTCCGATCCCCCGCTGCGTGAGCTCGTGCACGATCTGATAGGTCAGCGTTCCGCTCCGGCTGACCAGACCGATGCGCCCGGGCGTGCAGATCTCGCCCGGGATGATGCCGACGTTCGAACGCCCGGGCGAGATCACGCCGGGGCAGTTCGGGCCGACCAGCGCGACGCCGGTCCCGCGGAGCGACGCGACGACCTGCGCCATGTCCCGGACGGGGATCCCCTCGGTGATGCACACGATCAGCCCCGCCCCCGCGTCCGCGGCCTCGTAGATCGCCTCGGCCGCGAACCGCGCCGGCACGAAGATCAGCGACGTGTTCGCGGCGGTCTCCTCCACCGCGTCGGCCACGGTGTCGAACACCGGGATGCCGTCCACGTCCTGCCCGCCCTTGCCGGGCGTCACGCCGGCGACGACCTGCGTTCCGTACGAGCGGTTCCGCAGCGAGTGGAACGTGCCCTCCGAGCCGGTGATGCCGGCGACGACCACCTTCGTGCTCTCGTCGACGAGGACCGCCATCAGGCGGCGTCCCCTTCCTTCATCGGGGGGCTACCGCTCGCGCGTTCGCGCTCGCTCCTTGAGCCCCCCGAACCCCCCCGCGCGAACGCGGCCGCGCGTTCGGCCGCCTCCAGCATCGTCTCGGCGGGCAGGACCCGTGGATGGTTCGCGTCGGCCAGGATCCTCCGACCCTCCTCGGCGTTGGTCCCGTCCAGTCGGACGACGATCGGAACCTCCGGGGTGACCCGCTGCAGCGCCTCGAGGATGCCTTCGGCGACCAGGTCGCACCGGGTGATCCCGCCGAAGATGTTGACGAACACGCTCTTCACGTCCGGGTCGGACAGGATCACCTCGAGCGAGGTCGCCATGACCTCCGCGCTCGCGCCGCCGCCGACGTCGAGGAAGTTCGCGGCGTCCGCGCCGGCCTGCTTCACCACGTCGAGCGTCGACATGACGAGTCCGGCCCCGTTGCCGATGATGCCGACCTCGCCGTCGAGCTTGACGTACTGGAGGCCCGCGTCCTTCGCCCGCTTCTCGATGGGATCGACCGGGAACGAGTCCCTGAGCGCGGCGACGTCCGGCTGTCGGAACAGCGCGTTGTCATCGACCGTGACCTTCGCGTCGAGCGCCATCACGGTGCCGTCGGCCAGCAGGACGAACGGGTTCAGCTCGACGAGCGTCGCGTCGAACGCCACGAGGACCTCGCACGCCTTGGACAGCAGCGTGGCTGCGCCCTCGCGAGCCTCCGGAGGAAGATGACCGGTGAGCCGGCGGGTGTGGTACGGGCGCAGGCCGCGGAGCGCGTCGACGTGCAACCGCCGGATCGCGTCGGGCTTCGTTCGGGCCACCTCCTCGATATCGACGCCACCTTCGTTCGATACCATCGCCAGGTACGTGCCCGCCGAACGGTCGAGCGAGATCGCCGCATAGAACTGCGCCGCGATGTCGACGAGCCGTTCGACCAGCACGCGCGTGACCGTCGTGCCCTTGAAACCTTCCTCGAGCATCCGTCGAGCCTCGCTCGCGGCGTCCTGCGGCGAGTGCACGAGCGCGACACCGCCCCCCTTGCCCCGGCCGCCCATCTGGACCTGAACCTTGACCGCGACGTCGCCTCCGAGGCGTTCGGCCGCCTCGGCGGCCTCCTCGGGCGTGGTTGCGACGGCTCGTTCGGGAAGCAGGATCCCGTGCCGCTCGAACAGGTCCTTGCCCTGGTGCTCGTAGAGATCCAAGGTCAGCTGGCCTGTTTCTCCGAAAGACGGGCGTTCAGCCACTCGACGATCTCGCCGGTGGACGCGCCCGGCGTGAAGATCTTCTCGATCCCGGCCTGCTCGAGCTTGGGGATGTCGTCCTTGGGGATGATCCCGCCGCCGAACAGGACGACGTCGCCTGCACCCTTGTCGCGCAGCAGCGAGACGACCTTCGGGAACAGCGTCATGTGGGCGCCGGAGTGGCACGAGAGGCCCACGGCGTCGGCGTCCTCCTGGATCGTGGTCTCGGCGATCTGCTCCGGGGTCTGGTGCAGACCGGTGTAGATCACCTCGAACCCGGCGTCTCGAAGGACGCGAGCGATCACCTTGACCCCGCGGTCGTGACCGTCGAGGCCGGGTTTCGCGACGATGATGCGATGCTTGCCCGCCATGGCCGGGTCAGTCTAGCGAAGGCCCCGATGCGGCCGAGGTGGATGTGGTCCGAGCGGAGCGCCTCGGACCGGCGGCTGAGATACTCGGAACGATGGCCGGCAAGAAACGTCTCCATCTCCGGCCGCCTGGCCTGAAGCCGACGACGAAGGTCGGCACGATCGGGCCGTACCGCGGCCGCCTCGGCTTTGCATGGGTGATCGCGCCCGTCGTCGTGGGGGTGCTCATCGTGATCGCCGGCTACCTCGCGCTCACTCGGTGACGCTCGAGGCCTACTGCTGGCCGACCTCGGCAGCGCGAGGAGAGCACGTCGCGCTCCACGTATGGACCGACGCGCCGTCGTTCGACGTCGACGTCGCGCGCGAAGGCGCGTCGCGCGAGCCCGTGTGGCGGGCCGAGGGCGTTCGAGGCGCGTCCCACGAGACGCCGCCGGACGCCTCGTCGAACGGATGCGGATGGCCAGCGGCGCTCGAGATCCCGGTCGGCGACTGGCGCTCCGGCTACTACGCGGCGACGGTGACTGCGGGCGACGAGCGCGCGGATGCGTTCTTCGTCGCCCGGCCCGACCCGCGTGATCCGGCGTCGGTGCTCGTCGTCCTTTCGACTGCGACGTGGCAGGCCTACAACGACTGGGGAGGCCCGTCCCTGTACACGGGCGGGACGCGCGTCTCGTTCGAGCGTCCGTTCGCGAAGGGCTTCCTCGTCAAGCCCGAGCCGTTCGGCCGGATGATGCAATCCGATCCCGATCGCGAGGCGATGGGCTTCCGGAACTGGGCGCGCCCGCTCGGCATCTCGGACTGGTGCGGCGGCGCCGGGTGGTTCACGTACGAGCGCACGTTCACGCGGTGGGCCGAGGCGAACGGGCTCCGGATCGACGTCGCCACGTCCCAGGACCTCGAGCAGCATCCCGAGGTGCTCGACGGTCAGCGCCTGTACCTTGCTATCGGCCACGACGAGTACTGGTCGTGGGGCATGCGTGATGCGCTCGACGCGTTCTTGGATGGGGGCGGAAACGCGGCGATCCTGTCCGGCAACACGTGCTTCTGGCAGGTGCGGTTCGACCCGGACCATCGCGGGATGACGTGTTTCAAGTACCGGGCCGAGGAGGATCCCGTCCTCGGAACGTTAGACGAACGGTTCCTCACCGGCTGCTGGTCCGATCGGCGGATCGGCCGGCCCGAGACATCGACGATCGGCCTGACGATGTCGCGCGGCGGCTACTCGCGGTACGGGCTGGGAGCGGCCGAGAGCTCGGGCGCCTTCACGGTCCATCGTCCCGAGCACTGGGTGTTCGAAGGCACCGGCCTCGGCGCCGGGACGGAGTTCGGAGGAGCGGACGCGATCGTGGCGTACGAGTGCGACGGGTGCGTGTTCGAGATGGGTTCGGACGGACGCCCGGTACCCACGCACGTCGACGGCGCGCCCGACGGGCTCGAGATCCTCGCGACGGCGCCGGCGCACCTCTGGGCGCAGGACGAGCAGCCCACTCGCTACGCGCACGAACCGGGCGACCTCGAGACCGTCACGGAGGCGGTGTTCGGCGACACGAGCCCCGAGCACCTGGCCGAGATCGGCGACGGGCACGCGGTCCTTGCGACGTTCTCGCGACCCGGCGGCGGGACGGTCGTGAACGCCGGCGTGACCGACTGGGTGCTCGGACTCGGCGACCCCGTGGTCGCCCGCATCACTCGGAACGTGCTCGAACGCCTCTCACGCTAGCGTTCGTCCCCACTGCGCTGCGGCCTGGCCGGACTACCATGACCGCGTGCGCTGGGGCGAGTTCGAACGCGCCTGTCCCGAGATCGCAACGATCGCGAAGCAGCGGTTCGTCGACGACCAGCTCGTCATGCTCGGGACGATCCGCCGCGACGGCTCGCCGCGCCTCAGCCCGTGCGAATGCGACTTCGCGGCGGACCGCCTGTTCGTCTCGATGATGTGGCGTTCGAGGAAGGCGCTCGACCTGCTTCGCGATCAGCGGATCGCCGTCCACAGCGTGACGTCCGACAAGGACGGCACCGAGGGCGACGTCAAGCTCTACGGCCGCGTCGTGGACGAGCAGGACCCGGAGGTCCGATCCGCGTTCCGCGACGCGATCCGGGCCCGCATCGACTGGGCGCCAGACGAGCCGAACTACCATTGCTTCTCGGTCGACGTCGCACGCGCCGGATACATCCGTTTCGGGGACGACAAGGCGGTGCTCGCCTGGGGCCCGGAGCGCGGCCTGCGCCGGCTCCCGCATCCGGGCTAGCTCATCCCACCCGTTTCAACGGGGCGTACGCGACGAGCAGCCGCTTCTCCCCCGCGTCTTCGAACCGGACCGTCGCCTCCGTGTCCGTACCCGAGCCGCTCACCGTCAGCACGACCCCTTCACCCCATTTGTCGTGCACCACCGTGTCGCCCGCCGAGATCTGGGGGATCTCGCGTCGCCCGTCCACAGCCGCGCGGATCGGAGAGACCTCACCCCCGCCGCCGATCACGTTCTCGTCCTCGATCGCGTGCACGAGCTCGCTCGGGATCTCGCCGAGGAACCGGGAGGGCGGGTTGTAGGAGGTCGAGCCGAACAGCATCCGGCTCCATGCGTGCGTCAGGTAGAGGCGTTCCTGGGCCCTCGTCACGCCGACGTACATCAGCCGTCGCTCCTCCTCCAGCGCGGCCGGCTCGCCCATCGAACGGTAGTGGGGGAACACGCCGTCCTCCAGGCCGATGATGAACACGACCGAAAACTCGAGCCCCTTCGCGTTGTGCAGCGTCATCAACGTGACGCTGCCGGACTCCTCGTCGTACTCGTCCTGTTCGGACACCAGTGAGACCTGCTCGAGGAATTCGGCGAGCGTCCCCTCGGGGGACCGCTGCTCGAACTCGGCGGCGACCCCTCCCAGCTCGCGGAGGTTCTCGATCCTGCCCTCGGCCTCGACCGTGCGCTCGGCCTCGAGCTCCAGCATGTACCCGGACTCGGTCGAGGCAGCCTCGACCATCTTCTGCGGGCCGGCGCCCGAGTCCATCGCCTGCTGCAACCGGCCGAGGACGCCCACGAATCCGGCCACCGCGCCCTTGGCCCTGGCGGCGAGCTCGGGGATCTCGTCGGCCCTCCGTGCGGCCTCCAGGAACGCGATCTCCTCGAAGACCGCGAACCCCTCGAGCGAGGCGACCGTCGCGTCGCCGATGCCCCGACGGGGCGTGTTGATCACCCGCCTGGCACTGACCACGTCCTGGGGGTTCAGGAGCAGCCGCAGGTACGCGAGGACGTCCTTGACCTCTTTGCGCTGGTAGAAGCGCACGCCGCCGACCACGCGGTACGGGATCCCGGCCCGCATGAAGATGTCTTCGAGCACGCGGCTCTGGGCGTTCGTCCGGTAGAAGATCGCGGCGTCGGAGTACCGGTGACCCTCCGCCTCGACGAGCCGGTGGATCTCCTCGGCGACGAAGACCGCCTCCTCGTGCTCGTCGTCCGCCCGGTAGCGGACCGCGAGCTCGCCCCCCCGGGTCTCGGTCCACAGCGACTTCGGCTTGCGGTGGACGTTGTGTTCGATGAGCGCGTTCGCGACCGCGAGGATGTTCGAGGTGGAGCGGTAGTTCTGCTCCATCAGGAAGATCTCCGCGTCGGGATAGTCGCGTTCGAAGTCCAGGAGGTTCTGGATCGTCGCGCCGCGCCAGGAGTACACGCCCTGGTCCGCGTCCCCGACGACGCAGATGTTGCGGTACTTGGCGGCGAGCAGGTTGACGAGCTGGTACTGCGCGCGGTTCGTGTCCTGGTACTCGTCGATCAGGATGTAGCGGAACCATTCCTGATAGTGCTCGAGCACCGCAGGGTGCTCGCGGAACAGGCGGACGGCCTCCGTGATGAGGTCGTCGAAGTCGAGCGCCCCCGCCGCGAGCTTCCGCCGCTCGTACTCCGAGTAGACCTTCGCGATCGTCTGTTCGTAGAGGTTGCCCGCCGCCCCGCCGAACTCCTCGGCCGACAGGACGTGGTCCTTGGCCTTGCCGATCGCCGCCGCCATCGCCCGAGGCGGGTACCGCTTCAGGTCCAGGTCGAGATCCTTCAGGACGCTCGTGATCAGCCGCTCCGTGTCCCCTTCGTCGTAGATCGTGAAGCTGCTCGGCAGCCCCAGGTGCTCGTGCTCGCGGCGCAGGATCCGAGCGCAGGCGGAGTGGAACGTGAGGATCCACATCCCCTTGGCGATCCGCTGGCCGAGCAGCGACTCGACGCGCTCGGCCATCTCGCGGGCGGCCTTGTTCGTGAAGGTGATCGCCAGGATCGAGTACGGGTTCACGCCCTGCTCGCGGATCAGGTACGCGATCCGGTGCGTCAGCGCACGCGTCTTGCCCGACCCGGCGCCCGCCACGATCAGCGCCGGTCCCTCCGTATGCAGGACCGCCTCGGCCTGGACCGGGTTCAGGGACTCGATCAGCGGCGAGCGCGTGGCCACACCTCGATTGTATGTGCGCCCCGAGACCCGCTCGGCTCCTCCGTATCCCGGAGCTCAAGCTCGAGCGCCGAACCTGCGACACTTTGAGGATGCAGGACGTCGAAGCGCCCGAGCAGGCCACGCCCGGACCGCGGGTCCGGCGTCGACGCCGCGGCCGCATCCTGCGGATCCTCGGGCTGCTCCTGATCCTGGCCGCCCTCGGGGTCGGCGCCTACATCTGGTGGAACCTGTGGGGCACCGGGTTCGCGACCCGGGCGGCCCAGAACGATCTCCGCCCGGGATTCGAGCAGCGGATCGGCTCGCTGACGCCGCTCGATGCACCCGAACGCGTCGCCAACGTCCCGGGCGACGCCGTGGCGATCATCCGGATCCCGAAGATCGAGGTGGACATGGTCGTGGTCGAGGGCACGGACACCGAGTCGCTCAAGAAGGGCCCCGGGCACTACACGCAGACCGCCTACCCGTGGGAGGAGAAGGGCCGGGTCGGGATCGCCGGTCACCGAACGACGTACGGAGCCCCGTTCTGGGCGCTGAACGAGCTCGAGCGGGGCGACCGGATAGTCCTCGCCACCGAGTACGGCATCTTCGACTACCGGGTCACCCGCAAGGTCGTGACGTCGCCATCGGGCATCCTCCCGACCGGCGATTCGATCCTCAAGCAGACCAAGGATCCCACGCTCGTCCTCACGACGTGCAACCCCCGGTTCTCCGCGGCCGAGCGCCTGATCGTGTTCGCCGACCGCGTCGACCGACGCTGACCGGCCTCACTCCCACTCGATCGTGCCGGGCGGCTTGCTGGTGACGTCGTAGGCCACGCGGTTCACGCCCGGCACCTCCCGCACGATCCGGCTCGCCACGCGGTCGAGCAGCTCGTGGGGCAACCGGGCCCAATCCGCCGTCATCGCGTCCTCGCTCGTCACGGCGCGCAGGACCACGGGGTGCTCGTAGGTGCGGCCGTCGCCCATCACCCCGACGCTCCGAACGTCGGCGAGCAGGACGCAGAACGCCTGCCAGGTCTCCCGGTCGAGGCCGGCCCGGCGGATCTCCTCTCGGACGACGTGATCGGCGCTCCGCACGATCGAGAGGTTCTCCGCGTTGACCTCCCCCACGATCCGAACGGCCAGGCCCGGCCCGGGGAACGGCTGCCGCCCGACGATCTCCTCGGGGAGGCCGAGCTCCGCTCCGACCGTGCGCACCTCGTCCTTGAACAGGTCTCTGAGCGGCTCCACGAGCTCGAGATCCATCTGCTCGGGCAGCCCGCCGACGTTGTGGTGACTCTTGATCCGGGCTGCGGTCCTGGAGCCGCTCTCGATCACGTCCGGATACAGCGTGCCCTGCACGAGGAACCGCGCGCCTCGGTGTTCGCGCGCGACCTCCTCGAACACGCGGATGAACTCCTCGCCGATCCGTCGACGCTTGTCCTCCGGGTCGGTCACGCCGGCGAGCTTCGCGAGGAATCGATCGGCGGCCTTCACGTGGACGAGCGGCACGCGGAAGTGCCGCCCGAACGTCTCCTCGACCTGCTCCGGCTCGCCCTCGCGTAGGAGCCCCGTGTCGACGAACACGCAGGTCAGCTGGTCCCCGACCGCCTTGTGCACGAGCAGCGCCGCCACCGCCGAGTCGACCCCGCCCGAGAGCGCGCACAGGACCTCGGCCTCGCCGACCTGGTCGCGGATCGCCGCGACGCTCCGCTCGATGACGTTGGCCGGCGTCCACTCGGGCAGCAGCCCGCACCCGTCGAACAGGAACCGCTTCATGACGTCGATGCCCTTCGGCGTGTGGGCGACCTCCGGATGGAACTGCACGCCGAACAGACCGCGTCCCGGATCCTCCATCGAGGCGATCGGCGTAGCGTCCGTCCGCGCCGTGACCCGGAACCCTTCTGGAGCGCGGGTCACGGCATCTCCGTGGCTCATCCAGACGTCCTCGCGCGGGCCGAGATCCCGGAGCAGGAAGCCCGGGTCGGAGACCTCCAGGACCGTCCCCCCGTACTCGCGTCCGCCGGTCGCCGCGACCTCGCCGCCCAGCGTGCGCGCCATCAGCTGATGGCCGTAGCAGATCCCGAGGATCGGCACGCCGAGTCCGAACGCCTCGTCGTCGAACGGTGGCGCGCCCTCCTCGTAGACGGACGCCGGGCCACCGGACAGGACGATCCCCGCCGGCCGGCGTGCCGCGAGCTCCGCCGCGCTGAGGTCGTGGGGCACGATCTCGGAGTACACGTGGCACTCGCGGATCCGGCGCGCGATCAGCTGCGCGTACTGCGCCCCCAGGTCCACGACCAGGACCGGCCGCGGGTGGGGGACGCTCACGTCGTCAGTGCCCCATCCCGACGCGCTGCGCGGTCTGGTAGGTCTTGCCTTCGCTCTTGATCGATGGCGCCACGACCAGCTCGGCCTTCTGGAACTCGCGGATCGTCGCGTAGCCGGTCGTCGCCATCGAGGTGGCGAGCGCCCCGAACAGGTTGAACGTCCCGTCGTTCTCGTGCGCGGGTCCGACGAGGATCTCCTCGAGGCTCGCGACCTGCTGGGTCTTGACCCGGGCGCCGCGCGGGAGCGTCGGGTGGAACGTCGCCATGCCCCAGTGGTGGCCGCGTCCGGGCGCCTCGTACGCCCGCGCGAGCGGAGACCCGATCATGACGGCGTCCGCGCCGCAGGCGATCGCCTTGGCGATGTCGCCGCCCGTGCGCATCCCGCCGTCGGCGATCACGTGGCAGTAGCGGCCGGTCTCGCGCAGGTGCTCCATCCTCGCCGCCGCGGCGTCCGCGATGGCCGTGGCCTGGGGAACGCCGACGCCGAGCACCCCGCGCGTCGTGCACGCGTTCCCCGGTCCGACCCCGACGAGCACTCCGACCGCGCCGGTCCGCATCAGGTGCAGCGCCGTCGTGTAGGAGGCGCAGCCGCCGACGATCACCGGCAGCTCGAACCTGGCGATGAACTCCTTCAGGTTGAGCGGCTGCGGACTGCGCGGAGACGTGCTCGGCCGAAACCACCGTGCCCTGGATCACGAGGACGTCGAGCCCGGCGTCCACGACGACCTTCGCGTACCTCTCGACCCGCTGGGGTGTGAGCGACGCTGCCGAGACGACGCCGGCCTCCTTGATCTCGCCGATCCGGCGGGCGAGCAGCTCCTCCTTGAGCGGCTCGCGGTAGAGCTCCTGCATCCGCCGGGTGGCCTTCTCGTCGGAGAGCGACGCGATCTCCTCGTAGACGGATTCGGGGTCCTCGTAGCGCGTCCACAGGCCCTCGAGGTTCAGGCAGGCGAGGCCTCCGAGACGACCGATCTCGGCCGCGGTGGCCGGCGAGACCGCCGCGTCCATGGCAGAGGCCATCATCGGCAGCGCGAACGTGTAGGCGTCGATCTGCCAGGAGATGTCGACGTCGTCGGGGTCGCGCGTCCGCCTCGACGGCACGATCGCCACCTCATCGAACCCGTACGCCCGCCGCGCGGCCTTCCCCTTGCCGATCTCGATCTCCACCCGTGCCTCCCCCGAACGGACCCCGATATGCAGCGGCGCCCACCCGCTTCCGGGTGGGCGCCCTCACTCCATACCGGGCACGGTATCACGCGACCCGGACCCCCAAGGGCGCTTGCGCGAACCCGGATCCGGGTGGAGACTCGGGTCCGTGGCGCCGTTCACCTGACGCTGACCGACCCGAGCTCGTGGTCCTCCGTGGGCACGGGCCCCTCCGGGGCCCTCTCGCAGACCGTCCGTCTCTGCCCACGTCGGAGGAGGACCACGTGACCACGATCAGAGAGATCCAACCTGTCGAGGTCGGGACCGTGACCGACCTCTACATGGAGCTGTGGGGTTCGCTCGCCGAACGCGATGAAGATTGGGCGGTCGGCGACCGCCGGCCGATCCACCGGTGGATCGAGCGAACGACCGAGACCGACGAAGCCGTCTGCCTGGTGCCCGAGATCGCCGGTGCGATCGTCGGGTACCTCCTCGCCTCCGTGAGCCGTCACCCCGCGATGCCCGGCGTCCTCGGTGAGCTCGAGGAGCTCTACGTCCGTCCCGGGCCCGACGAGGACGCGGTCAAGCGCGACCTGGTCGAAGCGGGGGTCGCGTGGGCGCGCGAGCGCGATGCCGGCGTGATCAAGGGGACGGTCGGTCTCTACGCTCCCTGGACGGCCGAGGAGCTCGACTTCTGGGGCTCGATGCGGTTCGAGAACGACACGACCGAGGTCAAGCGGTACTACGGGGACGGGTGCGACTGAGTTCGGTCAGCGACCCTTCGCGACGTCGCCGGATTCGGTCAGCCGAAGATCGGTCATGCCCGAATGCTTGCGCTCGCCCTCCACCAGAGGCGTGTCGTCGTCGAGGTAGCCGAGGTCCTTCAGCGTGGTCAGCGCGCGCCGGAGCGACTCCTCCGGCGTCTCGACCATCGTGTCCAGGACGAGCTCGGGCTCCTCGGGCCGCTCGTACGGGTCGTCCACGCCCGTGAAGCCGGTGATCTCGCCGGCGAGCGCCTTCTTGTACAGGCCCTTGGGGTCGCGGTTCTCCGCCAGCTCCTCGATCGTGGCGTGGACGTAGACCTCCACGAACGCGCCGACCATCTCGCGCACCTGGTCACGTGTCTGCTTGTACGGAGAGATCGGACAGCAGATCGTCGCGACGCCGTTCCGCGTGAGGAGCTCGGCGACGAACCCGATCCGAAGGATGTTCGTGTCACGGTCCTCCTTGGAGAAGCCCAGGCCCTTCGACAGGTTCTGGCGAACGACGTCGCCGTCCAGGATCTCTGTCTTCATGCCGCGCGCCTGGAACTCGTGGTAGAGCATCTCCGCGATCGTCGACTTCCCGGCGCCCGAGAGCCCCGTGAACCAGACCGTGAATCCCTTCTGCTCCGGATGCGTCACAGGAAGCTCCTTCCGGCGGCGCCCTCCGGCGCCTCGATCCCGTACATCGACATGATCGAAGGCCCGACGTCGACCAGCTTGCGGCCGCTCACCTCGCCGATGGCCTGGCCTGGGAGCCCGGCCATCGCCCACACGCCGATACGGTCGTGGTTGGCGCCGTCCGGACCGGTGTCGTTCTCGTACGTGTAGATGCTTCGGTTCCCCACCGAGCCCACCGAACGCCACGCGAGATCGCCGAAGTACACGATCAGGTCGGGGGCCACGCCTCGGACCTCGGGGTACACGTCCTGGGGCTTCAGCACCTTCGTCCCGAGCGGCTCCCCGTCCGGGCCGGGAGCGGCCTCGAGCTTGGCGATCAACTCGTCCCGCACCTCCTCGTATCGGGCGGGCTCGACGACCCCCTCGGGCTCACGCCCCTTCACGTTCAGGAACAGCCGGCCGTAGTAGCCGCCGTCACCCCACGCGACCGTGCGGCTCCAGTCGATCGCGGCGTCCTTGATCGGGATCACGTGCGACGGCTGGGCCGAGAGCGAGAGGTATCCCTCCTGGATCAGCCAGTCGTTGAAGCAGAGGCCGCCCATCATCGGGCGCGCGCCGTGGTCGCTCATCACGATCGTGATCACGTCGTCGGGAAGCACGTCGAGCAGCGATCCGACCTGGTCGTCGAGGAACCGGTAGTAGTCCTGGAACGCCGTCTCGTACGGGTTCCCTGCCTCGTAGAGCGGATGGGTCGGGTCCCAGTGCTGCCAGAACACGTGGTGCAGGCGGTCGGGCGCGATCTCGCAGAGCATGAAGAAGTCCCACGGCTTCTCCACCGCGAGCCTGCGCCCGACCTGGAACCGGCGTTCGGTCATCTTGAACACTTGATCGAGGGCGACCTCGTAGCCGGCGCGCCGGAAGTCCGGGATGTCGAAGATGTAGTCGTTGCCCTCGCCGAGCTCTCCCACGATCTCGGTCTCGAGCTCGGCCGGGAAGGCCCAGCTGGTGGCGGACGGAGGCGTGAGGAAGCACCCGACGCGCCATCCGGGGAAGTCCTTCGGCGGCGGGAAGGACGGAGGGACGCCGATCAGCAGCGAGCGCATCCCCTTGGCGCCGAGCGCATCCCAGACGGCAGGCTCGCGGATCGCGTCGGCCGTCGCGATCGACAGGCCGTCGTAGCTGGTGTCCTTGCGGTTGCGGAACCCGTAGATGCCGAGCTGTCCGGGCGTCGTGCCGGTCATGGCGCAGGCCCACGCGGGGACGGTGATCGGCGGCGTGATGCTCTCGAGGCCGCCCCACTGCCCGCGCGACATCAGCGCGTGGATGTTCGGCGTCTCCTTCTCGAAGTCGCGGAACAGGAGCTGGGGCGTGCCGCAGTCCAGCCCGATGACCGCGACCCGTGGTGCATCGGTCATCCGTGCGTGTCCTCGTGGATCGGTCAGGAAAAGGAGCCCTCACGGGCTCCGGCCATCGATGCTACCAACGGCGCGTCGGGCGTGACCTGGCATGATGGGCGGCCGTGGAGCTCCTGAAGCGTGTCTTGCTCCTCCAGGCCGCCGTGTGGGCCGTGTGCGGCGTGGCGATCGCTGCTGGTCCCCCGGTTCGTGCTCGTGACGCTGTTCGACCTGCCCGAGGCCCCCGATCTCGGCTACGTCCGGGTCGCCGGCGTCTGTTCGCTGAGCCTGGCGATGCTGATGGTCCTGCTCTCGCGCCGGCTGACGGACCTCTGGTGGTGGTCCTGGGCGTTCGTCGTCGCTGCGGCGGGCACCGCGCTGGTCGCGCTGTCGAACGCCCTGTTCGGCCTGCCGGACGGTGCGTCGGCGCTCCTGTGGTGGCTGTTCGCCGCAGCGAGCACGGCGTTCACGGTCGGCCTGCTCGCCGGGCCTCGCCAAGGCCGGGACCGAACAGCCTCCCCTCTAGCGGGACCGCCGCAAGATGAAGGGGCCGGTCGCCCGGCCCCTTCGTGATGCGGTGATCCGTCGTTCGCCTAGTGCATGTGGCCGGCGCCGGCGGCCTCCGGCTCTTCCTCCTCGGGCTTCTCCACCACGGCGCTCTCGACCGTGATGACGATCGCCGCGATCGAAGCGGCGTTCTGCAGCGCCGAGCGGGTGACCTTGGCCGGATCGAGGATCCCGGCCTTGAACATGTCGACCCAGGTGTCCTTCGCTGCGTCGTAGCCGCGGGAGTCGCCCTCGCTGCGGATCCGCTCCACGACGACCGCGCCTTCCACGCCGGCGTTGTCGGCGATCAGGCGCGCGGGCTCGGCGAGCGAGTTGCGCACGATCTTGGCGCCCGTGGCCTCGTCGCCGTCGAGATCGAGCTTGTCGAGCGAGCCCTCGGCACGGATGAGGGCCACGCCCCCACCCGGCACGATGCCTTCCTCGATCGCGGCACGGGTCGCCGACAGCGCGTCCTCGATGCGGTGCTTCTTCTCCTTGAGCTCGACCTCCGTGGCCGCGCCCACCTTGACGACCGCGACACCGCCGGCGAGCTTGGCCAGGCGCTCCTGGAGCTTCTCGCGATCCCAGTCGGAGTCGGTCTTCTCGATCTCGGCCTTGATCTGATTGATCCGGCCCTTGACCTCCTCCTCGGAGCCGCCGCCCTCGACGATCGTGGTGTCGTCCTTCGTCACGACGACCTTGCGGGCCGTGCCGAGCAGATCGAGCCCGACGTTCTCGAGCTTCAGCCCGACCTCCTCGCTGATGACCTCGCCGCCCGTCAGGGTGGAGATGTCCTGGAGCATCGCCTTGCGGCGATCGCCGAACCCGGGAGCCTTGACCGCGACCGTGTTGAACGTGCCGCGGATCTTGTTCACGACGAGCGTCGCGAGCGCCTCGCCTTCGACGTCCTCGGCGATCAGCAGGAGCGGGCGCCCGGCCTGCACGACCTTCTCGAGCACCGGGAGGAGCTCCTGCACGCTGGCGATCTTCTTGTTGATCAGGCCGATGTAGGGATCTTCCAGGACGGACTCCATCCGCTCCTGGTCGGTCACGAAGTACGGCGAGATGTAGCCCTTGTCGAACTGCATCCCCTCGACGAACTCGAGCTCCATGCCGAACGTGTTCGATTCCTCGACCGTGACGACGCCGTCCTTGCCGACCTTGTCGAGCGCCTCGGCGAGCACGTCGCCGATCGCGGGATCCGCGGCCGAGATCGCGGCCACGTTGGAGATGTCGTCGCGTGACTCGATGTCCTTGGCCTGGTCCTTGATGGCATCGACGGCCGCGACGACGCCGCGCTCGATGCCGCGCTTGAGCGCCATCGGGTTGGCGCCGGCCGCGACGTTGCGCATGCCGTGCCGGACCATCGCGCGGGCCAGGACGGTCGCCGTGGTCGTTCCGTCGCCGGCGACGTCGTTGGTCTTGGTGGCGACCTCCTTGGCGAGCTGGGCGCCCATGTTCTCCCACGGGTCCTCGAGCTCGACCTCCTTGGCGATCGTCACCCCGTCGTTGGTGATCGTGGGCGCGCCCCACTTCTTGTCGAGGACCACGTTGTGGCCCTTCGGACCGAGCGTGAGCGCGACCGTGTCGGCGAGCTTGCCGACGCCGGCCTCGAGCGAGCGCCGAGCGTCTTCGCTGAACTTCAGGAGCTTGCTAGCCATGGTGCCTCCTTCGGTTCGGCGGAACGGGGGCGGCCGTCGATACGGCTCGCCCCCGCCCGGATGTGACTGCGGTTACTTACTTCGAGACGATGGCCAGGACGTCGCGGGCCGACAGGATCAGGTACTCGTCACCCTCGACCTTGACCTCGGTGCCGCCGTACTTCGAGTAGATCACCGTGTCCCCCACGGACGACGTCGAGCGGGACCCGCTGCCCGTCCTCGAACCGGCCGGGGCCCACCGCGACGACCGAGCCCTCCTGGGGCTTCTCCTTCGCGGTGTCCGGGATCACGATGCCCGAGGTCGTCGTCTGCTCCTCCTCGCTGGGCTTGACGACGATCCGGTCCTCGAGCGGCTTCATCTTGAAGTCCTTGGCCATGCCTTCCCTCCTTGCTCGTCCTCGGCTCGCCTCGAAAGGCGTTAGCACTCGGCAACGATGAGTGCTAACAGGATATCGGCGCGAGTGCCAGGGGTCAACGCGAGGGTGGGCGAGGCCTGGGCCTCCGCCCCCGGGGCCGCGAGCGTCAGTCGCGCTGGCGTGACGCCCGCGACGGCTGCCGGCCCACAGGAGCCCGACCGATCGGCAGGCGCAGAGCGCGACGCGGCGAGTCCGACGATGTTCTCCCCCGGTGGATAGCGCTCAGTCCGACCCCTCTGGTGGCGGCCAGACCTCCCAGTCCGAGAGGTCCTCTCCGAGGAACCTCCCGAACGCTCGGATGTCGTCCCGCAGCCGGTCGATGAGCGCAGCGGCCAGCTTCCGGCGTGACGTCGCGTTGACCGAGTACGGACGGGTCTACGTCGGGTCACGACATGGAGCGCCCTGCTCGCCCACGGCGGCATCGCCGCACCCACGTCGGCCACGAGTCGCAGCCGAGAGAACGGCTGCGCCCATGCCCGGTGCGGTGGACGGCCGATCGGTACGGACGTTGAATTCCTGATCGATGACCGGGCTCGCCCACCGCTCGATACCCAAGGTGGTCGTGGACGCGATCCAAAGTAGCGCCGCGGTCGTGCCGAAGGTGGTCGCTGCGAAGCACCAGGAGACGCTCGCGATCGAAGAAGCTGAGCAGTGACTCGATCGTCGCCGAAGTAGGAGCTGTCACCGACGTAGAGGTTCGTCTCGGGCCATCGCTTCCGACTATGGGCCGCTGCTCGTGACCGTAGGCCACGCGCCGGATGTATGCCGATCGGGCCCGAGCGATCGGATGCCGAGCCAGGAAGATCAGCCGCACGTCCGGCAGGGTGGTGGCGATCCGATCCAGCACCCGTGCGCGACCGGCGACACGCGTGCGTACGCGGGTGATGCCTCCCCGATCGGCCCTCGCGTGCTGCCCGCGCGTCGGAAACTCTGCTCGTACCACTTCAGTCCCCGCGCCCAGCGGTCGTCGCTGCTGAAGAATCTGAGCTCCTTGGGTGTCGCCATGAACACCTGTGGGTGCTGGCGAAGGTACTCGTACAGGCTCGAGGTGCCCGCGCTCGCCGCGCCGACGATCAGGAAGTTGGGGAGCATGCCGATCCCGTTCGCTCGATCCGGAGGAGATGCATCTGTCGTCAGATTCCTACCAGGAAGAACCGCGATCAACGTCGACGAACATCGGTCGGGGCGTGATCCCGACGTCCTGGTCCCCGCCTCAATCGGAACCGGGTGGGGGCGGCCACCTCTCCCAGGCCGAAAGGTCTTCTCCGACGAAGTCTCCGAACGCGGTCAAGTCTGCTCGGAAGTACGCCGCCAGGCGGGCGGCATGCTCGGGGGACAGATCGCCCACTCCAGCGAGCGGCGGGCGGCGGGTCACTCGATGGAGCGCGGGTCTCATCCGATCCGGGATCGCTCTCCCGACCCGGACGAAGGGGCGAAGCTGAGACGCGCGACGGGCGAATCGGCGCTGGACGCGACCTCGGACCTCGGCCCGATTGAACTCCTGCTGAACGACCGGACCCCACCAGGGGTCGACCCCGAGGAAGCGATGAACGCGCTCCAGTGTTGCGGCCCGATCGTGACGGAGCCGATCGCTCCGAACGATCAGGAGACGGTCGCGATCGATCACGCGAAGCAGATCCTGGGTCGTTCGCCAGTACAGGCCCTGGAGGGTGAAATCCGATCCCTCGACGACCGCCTGGCTGATCGGCCGATGCTCGCGACCCTCGGCGACGGCGTGAAGATACGAGGACCTCGCCCGGGCGATCGGGTGTCGCGCCAGGAAGACGAGTCGAACGTCAGGGAGCGTTGCCGCGATCCGCTCGAGGGCAGCTGCCCGCAGCACGGCCTGTGTGTAGGAAGGTGATGCCTCGCCGACGGCGATCGCGGCGCCTGCATCTCGGAAATGCCGTTCGTACCAGTCGAGCCCCCATGACCATCGTTCGTCGAGCGAGAAGAAATCGATCTCCTTCGGGGTCGCCATGAAGATCTGCGGGTGGGCCCGCAGGTACTGATACAGGCTCGTCGTCCCGGATTTCGTGACACCGACGATCAGGAACGTGGGGAGCATGATCCGATCAAGTTCGCCTCGCCTTCCGGGCTGGTCATCGACGAACGACGGTCGGTCCGGGACGCGTCGTCCACATCCCGTAGCCACGGGCAGCCAGCCCTGGGAACGTCATCGCCGTCACCAGCACTTGGGTGGAGAGCGGAAGTCCCGTCACCCACGCCCGTTCGTCCCTGATCTCCACGGTTCCGGCCGTGGCGGTCCCTCTCCCACTTTTGCCATGGCTCGCCGGAAACGTAGCCAGGTGCCCGTTCGCCAGCGGCCTCGCGGGGGACGGGACCTGCAAGAGACGGCACGCCAACGACGCGAACGCGTCCGGATCGGCTACGAGGTCCTCGTATCGCACCGTGGCCGCCGCAGTTCCGAATCGACGACGCGCGAGCACGCAACCGAGACTTCGAACGTCCCAGCCGTACGCCACATGGCCAGCGCGCAAGAAGCTGTGAACGCTCTCTCTAGGCCACGAAGCTCGACGTACGTGTGACAGCACGACGCCGCGAGGGTCTCGGACGATCTCGATGACAGCCGAGCGGATCCCGTCGAGGTCTGGCAGGAGCAGGGCGTCGGCCGGATGCTTCGAGGCGTCCACCACCACTCGCGCCCCGGTGACGTCGGCGAACGCCTGGTAGAAGCCGCGCAACACTTCGAGGTAGCGGCTCGCCGCGGCCGAGCGCTTGACGCCGAAAGCTGCGATCCGTGCGGCAGCGAGCGTCGAGTGACCCCGTGGTGCGGCGGCGGAGGCCATGCTCGCGAGCTCTCTTGGCGCGTACCCCATGAACCTCCGGCCGGGTTCGAGGAGCCGTGACCACACGGGGCACTCATCCTCGGACGAACCGCATCCGCAGATGGTCTGCTCGGTGAGTCCGGGGTCCCAGGTGCGCCGGACCTCTCCCGCGAACGTCCATCCGGGGATCGATCCGAGCAGTCGTCCCGCGATCGTGGTCCCGCTCCGGGGCATGCCCATGATGTAGAGAACGCGATAGCTCCTCACCCCTCTCGGACCGGCCTCCCTGTCCGATGGCTCACACGCCCTTCAGGAACGCCACCGTCTCGCCGAGCCCGTCCTCGAGGTGGGTCCACGGACGCCACCCGAGCGCCTCCAGCGCGAGGCTCGGATCCAGCGCGCTGCGGCGAACGTCGCCCGGGCGGGCAGGACCCGCAGCCGGCTGGCCGGCGAACCCGGTCGTCTCGGCCAGCAGCCGGAACAGACCGTTCACGGAGGTCTCGAGCCCGGTGCCGACGTTGATGAGCCGTCCGTCCCCTCGCTCGGCCGAAAGCGCGAGCGCGTGCACCGTGTCGTCGACGAACACGTAGTCGCGCGTCTGGTTCCCGTCGCCGTAGATCGTCGGAGCCTCGCCCTGCAGCATCTTCGACGCGAAGATCGCGATGACACCGGACTCGCCGTGCGGGTCCTGTCTCGGCCCGTACACGTTCGCGAGCGCCAGCGCGGTGAACGCCACGCCCCGGTACCGCTCGTAGAAGCCCAGGTAGTCGATCGCGACCTTCTTTGCGATCCCGTAGGGCGACAGCGGCCGACCGGTGGCCGTCTCCTTCACCGGTAGCTTGCGCGGCTCGCCGTAGAGCGTGCCGCCCGAAGCCGCGTACACGACCTTGCGGACCCCGGTCTTCGCGCAGCACTCCATCAGGTTGAGCACGCCCATCACGTTGACCGCCGCGTCGTGGACCGGGTTCACGATGGACGGACCGACGCCGGCCTGCGCGGCGAGGTGCATCACGATCTCGGGCCGGTGGCGTTCGAACAGCGACAGGAGTCCCTCGGACCGCACGTCCATGTTGAAGAACGTGAACTCGCTGCCGTAGCTCCGTGCTTCGCTCAGGTTGGCGATGCGGCCGGTCGACAGGTCGTCGACGGCGACGACACGATGCCCCTCGGCCAGCAACCGGTCGCACAGGTGCGAGCCGATGAACCCCGCGCCGCCCGTCACGAGGATCCCGGTCACGCGAGCTCCAACGACGGGTCGGCGCCGACGTCGAGGGCGGTCCGCTCGCCCCGCGCGAGCCGCGACGCGCCGGCGACCGCGATCATCGCGCCGTTGTCGGTGCACAGGCTCATCTCGGGGAACCACACGCGCAACCCGGCCTCGGCTCCGGCCTTCTCCATCCGCTCGCGCAGTCGGGTGTTGGCCACCACGCCGCCGCCCAGGAGCACGGTCGAGACGCCGCGCTCCTTCGCCGCGTCGACCGTCTTGGAGACCTGCACGTCGACGATCGCCTCCTGGAACGACGCCGCGAGGTCGGCGGGGTCGATCTCGCGCCCCGCCGCCCGCTCCGCCTTCACGTGGCGCAGCACCGCGGTCTTGAGACCCGACAGGGAGAAGTCGTAGTCGCCCGAGTCGGCCATCGCCCGGGGGAACCGGATCGCGTTCGGGTCGCCCGTCCGCGCGAGCCGGTCGAGGGCGGGACCGCCCGGGAAGCCCAGTCCGAGGAACCGCGCCACCTTGTCGAACGCCTCCCCGGCCGCGTCGTCGACGGTCTGGCCGAGGAGCTCGTACCGGTGGACCTCGGGCATGTGCACGAGCATCGTGTGGCCGCCCGAGACGACGAGGCAGACCGCGGGAGCGAGGTCGGGACCGTGCTCGATCGCGTTCGCCAGCACGTGGCCCTCGAGGTGGTTCACGCCGATCAGCGGCGCACCCGTCGCGAGCGAGATCGACTTGGCCGCGGCGATCCCGACCAGCAGCGCCCCGACCAGGCCCGGGCCGACGGTGACGGCGACGCCGTCGAGATCGCCGAACCCGCACCCGGCCGCCTCCAGCCCTTGGTCGAGCAGCGGTGTGAGCGCCTCGACGTGGGCGCGGCTCGCGAGCTCGGGGACCACGCCGCCGAACCGTTCGTGGACGTCGACCTGGCTCGCGAGCAGGTTCGAGCGCACCACGCCGTCTTCGACGACGGCGACGCCCGTCTCGTCGCAGGACGTCTCGATCCCGAGGACCTTCACGGTCGTTCGGTCACGGTCCGTCGGGACGCACGCCGTCGGGGAGGTCGCCGGCCAGTTGCTGGAGGCGCCGGCGGTAGTCGGCCGACCGGATGCCGTCGACCCACATGATCAGCGCGTCTTCACCGATCTCCTGGTAGTAGTTCTTGCGGATCCCCACGGGCCGGAACCCGAACGCCCCGTAGAGGCGCTGCGCGCCCCAGTTCGTCACCCGGACCTCGAGGGAGACCGCGTCGGCGGCCATCTCGCCGGCCGCCAGGATCAGGTCGTGGAGCAGCCGGGTCGCGATCTTCCGCCGCTGGAACTCGGGGTCGACGGCGACGTTGGTGATGTGGGCTTCCTCCCCGTAGCAGATCAACCCGCCGTACCCGACCACCTCGCGGTCGATCCTGGCCACGAGGTATCGGCGGTTCGCCGACTCGGACATCTCCGAGAGGAACAGGTTCGGGCTCCACGGACGCGGGTAGACCAGTCGTTCGATCGCCATCACCCCCCGAAGGTGGCGACGGCGCATCCGGGTCACCTCAAGCCGAGGCGCCTCGGGCTCGCTGATCCCAAGCGATCTCCGCATCCGTCTTCCTCAGGTACAGGGGCGCCACGTCCACAAGCCGGTCGGTCTCCTCGCGGATCAGCCGCGGGGCCGCCAGGCTCACCAGCGCCGCGGCCCACGGATGGGCGAACGGCGCCGGCGCGAGCTCGACGCGGGCGCCCGCTTGCTCGAGCTCGTGCCGGTACAGGATGGCACCGTTGCCGACCAGCAGCATCTCGTCTCGCGCCGCCTCGAGCTCGCCGGCGAGGCTCGCGGGGCTCGCCACCCCGTACTCGCCCTCGCGCACGATCCCGCCGTGGACCGGGCGGTAACGGGCGAAGAAGACCTCCTTGCGACGGGCGTCCATCACCGCGACGATCCGTCGCTGCGTGTGATGGACGCCGAACGCGAGCACGTCGAGCGAACCGATCCCCACGATCGGCACGCCGAGCACCTGCGCGAGCGACTTGCCAACCTCGATCCCGACGCGGAGGCCCGTGTACAGACCGGGCCCGAGCCCGACCGCCACGCCTCCGACGTGCGGAAGATCGACGCCGGTCCACGAGAGGAGCCGTTCGATCGCCGGGACAACGTCGTCGTGCCGCCGGACGCCGGCGAACCCGGTCGTCGCCAGCACCTCCTGCTCGGTCCCGAGCGCGACCGAGGTCCGGTCGGTCGACGTGTCGATCCCGAGGACGATCACGCCGCGGCCACCCACGGCTCGAGCGCGCGTTCGAGCCGCTCCCAACGCAAGGCCCACGCGTCGCCCGTCCCGCCGATCGTCACCGCGCGCTCCTCGCTCTCCCCCGGGACCGTGAGCTCGACGATCAGGTGCGCGGGCGGCAGGAGCCCCTCGACCGCGTCCCCCCATTCGACCATCAGCACGCTGTCATCGGCGATCTCGTCCAGACCGAGATCCAGGACGTCCTGCACGCGATCCAACCGGTAGACGTCGACATGCACGATCGGCGATCGCCCGCCCCGGTACTCGCGGACGAGCGTGAACGTCGGCGAGACGACCGAGCCGTCGAATCCGAGACCCCTCGCCACGCCCTGAGCGAACGTCGTCTTGCCGGCCCCGAGCTCGCCGGTCAGGGCCAGGACGTCCCCGGGCTGCAGGAACGAGGCGAGCTCGGCGCCGATCGCGCGCGTGTCCGCCGCCTCCCGCGCTCGGAGGTCCAGCCGCATCAGAACAGCCCGAGCTGTTCCTCGACCGGTTGCGGCCGCTCCGCGAGCGCTCGCGAGATCTCCTGGAAGTCGGACCGCAGCGCCTCCATCTGCTTGGAGGCCTGCCCCCCGCCGTGCAGGATCGCCGCCGGGTGGAAGGTGGGGATCACGGTTCGGCCGTTCCACGGGAACCGCTGCCCGCGGACCCGGCTGATCGAGACGCGCGGACCGAGCACGAACCGGGTGGCCCAGTTGCCGAGCGTCACGACGACCGCCGGATCGATCAGCTCGAGCCGCTCGTCGAGCCAGGGCTTGCACGCCTCGATCTCATCGGGCAGCGGATCGCGGTTGCCCGGAGGACGGCACATCACGACGTTGTTGATGTAGACGCGCTCGCGGGGAAGACCGATCTCGCCGAGCACCTGGTTCAGGAGCTGACCGGCGGGGCCGACGAACGGCTCACCCTGCTTGTCCTCGTGGTAGCCGGGTCCCTCACCGATGAACATCAGGTCGGCGTTCGGATCGCCGACGCCGTACACGACCTGGGTCCGGCCCTGCGAGAGCCGGCACCGGGTGCAGGTCGAGGCCTCCAGGGCCGCTTCGTCGATCGTCCTCATGTGGATCTCGCCTCCCCGACGGAAGGCACATCGCCCAGCGACTCCGCAGCCCGGACGCCTCGACGGACGGCCTCCGCCACCGCGCGGACCGCCATCTGCTCGAGCTCCTGCTGCCGGGCGTCGACCTTCCCCGTCGCCACCGCGAAGACCACGTCGCCATCCCACATCGTATGCGCAGGCGACACCGCCTGGGAAAGGCCCTCGTTGCCCGCTTGGGCCAGGAGCTGGGCGCGCTCCTTGGAAAGCGTGGCGTTGGTGGCCACGACGCCGAGCGTGGTGTTCGCGCCCGGCCAGCGACGCTCCTCCGCCTCCGGGTTCCGGTTCTCGGCCACCGGCGAGCCGTCCTCCGCCAGAACCGTGCCGAGCGCGTTGACGACTGCCAGCGCCGAGACGACGACGTCGGCGTCCTCCAGCGTCGCGGTCCCGAGGCCGCCCTTCCAGCCGGCGGCCGGATCGGGCTGCTTGGCGAACACGGCGCCGGTTCCGGCCCCGACGCTCCCCTCGGCGACCGGTCCCTCGGAGGCCGCCTCGCAGGCCGCATACCCGTCGACTTCGTTCGGCCGGGCGCCCGGGTCGCCGATCCCGAGATCGAACAGCACGGCCGCCGGCACGATCGGGACCCGGGCGACCCCCGTGTCGAACCCGACGCCCTGCTCCTCGAGCCATCGCTGGACGCCGGTCGCGGCGGCCAGGCCGAACGCGCTGCCGCCCGTGAGCAGCACGGCGTGGATCTCCGGCACCGACGTGCCCGGACGGATCGCGTCCGTCTCCCGTGTCCCCGGCGCCCCGCCCTTCACGTCCACCGAGCCGGACGTGCCGGCAGGACACAGCACGACGGTGCACCCCGTGAGTCCGTCAAGATCGGTGACGTGACCGACCCGGATCCCCTCCACCCGAGTGATCACGCCCGCATCACCGGACTCACGCGCTCTTCGCCCGTCTCGGGCTTCGTCGCTTGCCTCGCTGCCCCCGGAGCACGGGCTCCACGAACGACTCCAGCCGTCGGTTGAACTCCTCGTGCGCCTCCATCATCGGGAAGTGGCCCGCGCGCTCGATGACCTCGAGGCGGCCGTTCGGCAGATCGCCGGCGAGCGCCACCGCGGCGGACGGCGGCGTCATGCGGTCGTGTTCGCCCACCAGCACGAGGGCAGGCACCTGGATGTGCGGCAGCGTGTGGCGCAGGTCGACCTCCATCAGGTTCGCCAGCCCGTCCGTCCACACCGCCGAGGGCGCGCGGCCGGCGAGGCCGAGGACGTAGTCCACGACGTGCGGCGAGGCATCGGGTCCGAACTGCGTCGCGCGAGCGACGATCTGGCCCACGTCGGCCGGGCTCGACAGCACGACGCGGCGCAGCCGGTTGACGCGGCGGGCCGCCTGCCCGAGCGAGCCGAGTCGGGGACGGAGCAGCTCGGTCACCGAGCCCATCGCGCCGCGCACGAGGTCGCTCGCCGACGAGCCGACGATGACGACCGCGGCGACCCGCTCGGCGAACAGGTCCGGCCTCGCCTCGGACATCGCGAGCATCGACATCGCGCCCATGCTGTGCCCCACGAGCACGACGGGCCGACCGGTTACGGCGTCGAGCACGGCGGCGAGGTCGTGGCCGAACGCGGAGGGCGACAGATCGCCCCCGGCCGCCCGTCCACTCCGGCCGTGGGAGCGGAAGTCGAACATCACGCAGCGGTACCGCTCGGACAGGTGCGTCCATTGGTAGTGCCACGTCGTCAGGTCGAGGCTGAACCCGTGCACGAACACGATCGCCGGTTCCGACGGGTCGCCGGCCGCCCGGACGCAGAGCTCCGTTCCGTCGAACGAACGCACGGGGCCGAGATCGTCGGGCGGGAGCAGCGACAGCTGCTCGTGGAGCTCGGGGTCGTCCCGCCGGCGTCGGGCGTTCAGGACCGTGCGACCGATCACGCCGCCCGCGACCGCTCCGGCGGCGATGCCGGCCGTCACCACCGCAGTTCGCTTGCGACTCACGAGATGTGCTCGCGGGGGGCTAGCGCTCGCGCGTCCGCGCTCGCTTCGTGAGCCCCCCGCACCCCCCGGTACCCGCGCGGCACTCGTCTGCCGATCGACGTCACGACCTCGTACCCGATCGTCCTCGAATGGCCGGCGAGCTCTTCGGCCGTGATCCGCTCATCCCCCTGCGCGCCGATCAGCACGACCTCGTCGCCGGGAGCGACGTCCGCGTCACCGCAATCGACGACGAGCTGATCCATCGTCACGGTGCCGGCGACGCGGTGCCGCCGCCCACCGATCAGCACGTCGGCCCGCCCGCCGAGCTCGCGACGGTAGCCGTCGTCGTACCCGACCGGCACCGTGGCCACGTTCGCGTCCCTGGTGAGCTCGTACCGCCACCCGTACGAGATCCGTTCGCCCGCGGGCAGGCGCTTGACCATCGACACCGCCGAGCGCCACGAGAGGGCAGGGCGTACCCCGGCGGCCGGGCCGAGCCCTCCCCCCGGATCGAGGCCGTACAGGGCGACGCCGGGCCGGACGAGGTCCAGATGCGTCTCGGGCAACCCGATCGTCGCGGCGCTGTTGGCGGCGTGCACGAACGCGGGACGGATGCCCTCGGCGGCGAGCGCGTCTCGGGCCTCCAGCAGGAGCCGTAGCTGCTCGCGGGTGCCGGCCCGGTCGTCTTCGGCCGCGGCGAAGTGCGTCCACAGCCCCTCGAGGAGGAGGCCGGCGTCGAGGATCTTCCTCGCGAAGACGGCAGCCTCGGTGGGCGGCCAGAGACCGACGCGGTGCATCCCGGTGTCGAGCTTGAGATGGACGCCGACCGGCCGGCCGAGGACCCGCGCGGCCTCGGCGAGCCCCGCCAGCCCGTCATCCGTGTACACCGACGGCGTCAGGCCCGCCGCGAGCGCTTCCTTCTGCGAACCCGGCGACAGCTCCGACAGGACGAGGATCGGGGCCGAGATCCCGCGCTCGCGCAGCCCGAGCCCCTCCTCGACCAACGCGACGCCGAGTCGCGATGCGCCGGACTCGAGGGCCACCCGAGCGATCTCGAGGTCGCCGTGGCCGTACGCGTCGCCCTTGACCACCGCGAGCAGCTCGGAAGTGGCGGGCTTCAGCACCCGGACGTTGTGACGGACGGCGTCGAGATCGACCTCGACGACCGTGGGACGGTACCGGGTCACGCGCCGGCGACCTCCCGCATCGCCGCCGGAACGCGCGCGAGCACATCCCCGGCGGTCGCGCCGTCCCCGAGCTCGGTCGCCGCGAGTGCTCCGGCGATCCCGTGCGCGTAGGCGGCCGCGATCGCCGCGTCGTGGACCTCGAGCCCGCGAGCGACGAGCCCGGCGATCATGCCGGTCAGCACGTCGCCGGTGCCGCCGGTCGCGAGCGCCGGTCCGCCGGTCGGGTTGATCCGGACCACGCCGTCGGGCGTGGCGATCAGGGTTCGGCTCCCCTTGAGGAGCACGGTCGCCGCGGTCCGAGCCGCGAGCTCGCGGACGAGACGAACCCGTTCCGCCTGCAGGTCGGACGCCGACACGCCGGCCAGCCGCGCGAACTCGCCCGCGTGCGGGGTGAGCACGAGATCGGCCTTGCGGTCCGCCAACTCTTCCGCGCGACCGGCGAAGGCGTTCAGGCCGTCGGCATCCAGGATCACCGGCACCTCGCTCGAGCGGACGACGTCGCGGATCCACTCGGACGTCCGCGCGTCCGTGGTCATCCCGGGCCCGAGCGCGAGGGCGTCCGCTTGCCCGAGCACCTCGCCGAGCCGTCCGGATCCGCCATCGACGGTGCCCGCGTCCGTCTCCGGTAGGTCGACGAACACCGCCTCCCGTACCGCTCCCTGGATGACGGGCAGGATGCCCTCGGGGACCGCGATGGCGACGAGCCCGGCGCCCGCGCGGTAGGCGGCCTGTCCGGCCAACGCGACGGCTCCGGTCATCTCGTGCGACCCGCCGACGACGACCGCGTACCCGGCGGCGCGCTTGTGGGTGTCGGGATCCCGGCGCGGGAGCCGTTCGACGACGTCCTCTCGCTCCACCAGGAGCAGCTCGCTCCCGATCAGGTCCTCGGGGAACCCGATGCGTTCCACCTCGACGACCCCGGCGTGCGCCGCACCCGGAAACAGGACGAGCCCGAGCTTCGGCGCGCCGAACGTCACCGTGAGATCGGCGCGAACCGCTTCGCCCTCCACCGCGCCGGTCGCGCCGTTCACGCCCGAGGGGATGTCGACGGCCACGAGCGGGACGCCGGAGGCGTTCAACGCCTCGATCGCCTCGGCGTGGGCGCCCTCGGGCACGCCGCGGAACCCGGTCCCGAAGATCGCGTCGACCGCCACGTCGGCGCGTTCGAGCTCGCGCTCCGCCATCGCGAGCGAGTGCCCTCGCCGCCGCACTCCCGTGCCGTCGAGCCGCGCCAGGTTCGACACCGCGGGCTCCCGGAGCCCGTCCTCCCCGAGCGTGAGCACGGTGGTTCGAACGCCGGCGCGGTCCAGGTACCGAGCGGCGACGAGACCGTCACCCCCGTTGTTGCCCTTGCCGCACACGACGACCGCGCGGCGACCGTACGCCCCGCCGAGCAGGCGGAGCGCCGCGTCGGCAACCTCGCGCCCGGCGGACTCCATCAACACATCGGCGGTGACGCCCCTCGCCTGCGTCTGCTCGTCGAGCGCCGCCGCCTCGGCGGGCAGGAGCACGGGCCTCACGACGACACCGCCACCGCGAACGCGACCGCGCTCGAACGCTCGTGCGTGAAACTGATGAGGACCCTCGAGACGCCGATCTCGTCGGCGCGCGCCTTCGCGTTGCCGCGGAGCCGGATCTCCGGCGCGCCGCTGGGCGCACGGCTGACCGAGATGTCCTGCCACCCTCGCGCCCGATAGCCCCCGAGCGCCTTGATCACGGCCTCGCGCGCCGCGAACCGTCCTGCATAGGACTCGGCCGGTCTGGCCTTGGCGTCGCAGTACGTCCGCTCCTCCGGCGTGAACACCCGCTCGCGCATGGTCGGGTGGCGCCGGAGCGCACGCTCCATCCGCTCGATCTCGCAGATGTCGACCCCGAGGCCGAGGATCTCCACGCCGCTAGGGTAGCCGCCCCATCCGGTTCCAGGGTTATTCGACCGTGACGCTCTTGGCCAGGTTGCGCGGCTGGTCGACGTCGCACCCGCGGAGCTTCGCCACGTGGTAGGCGAGCAGCTGGAGCGGCGGCGTCACCACGACCGGCGCGAACAGCTCGGGCACCCGGGGCACGAACACCACGTGCTCGGCGAGCTTGCCGATCTCCTCGTCGCCCTCGCTCGCGACGGCGATCACCTTCGCGCCGCGGGCGCGCACCTCCTGGATGTTCGACAGCACCTTCGGGTAGACGTGGCACTCGGTCGCGACGGCGACCACCGGGACGCCGTCCTCGACGAGGGCGATCGGTCCGTGCTTCAGCTCGCCCGCCGGGTACCCCTCCGCGTGCAGGTACGAGAGCTCCTTCAGCTTGAGCGCGCCCTCCAGCGCCGCCGGGTATCCGGTGTGCCGCCCGATGAACAGAACGTCGCCGGTATCTCTCAGCTCGCTCGCGATGGCGGCGATCTGGTCGTTCCGTTCAAGTGTGCGGGCCACCTGGTCGGGGAGCTCGCGCATCTTGTTCACGGTCTCGACGATCTCGACCGGGAACATCGAGCCGCGCACCTGGGCGAGGTAGAGCGCGACGAGGTGCAGGGCGGCCATCTGCGTCGCGAACGTCTTCGACGCGGCGACGCCGATCTCGGGTCCGGCGTGCGTGTACATCACGGCGTCGGCCTCGCGAGCGAGGGACGAGCCGATCGTGTTCGTGACCGCGAGGACCTTGGAGCCCTGCCGGCACGCGTGGCGCGCGGCCTCGAGCGTGTCGATCGTCTCGCCCGACTGGCTCACGGCCAGCGTGAGCGTGTCGGACCCGAGCACCGGGTCGCGGTACCGGAACTCGGACGCGATGTCGATCTCGACGGGGACGCGCGTCCAGTGCTCGATCGCGTACTTCGCTACCAGGCCGGAATGGAACGCCGTCCCGCACGCCACCACGAACACCTTGTCGATCCCGCTCAGGACGTCGGTGTCGATGTGCAGCTCGTCGAGCGCGAGGAGCCCCTGCTCGTTCACGCGGCCGACCAGCGTGTCGCGGATCGCCGCGGGCTGCTCCCAGATCTCCTTGAGCATGAAGTCGTCGAACCCGCCCTTCTGCGCGCGCTCGACGTCCCACTCGACCTCGAACGGCTTGGCCGGGACCTCGGCGCCGTGAAGGTCGGTGACGCGGATGCCGTCCGCCCGCACCTCCACCACCTGCCGCTCGTCGATCGGCACCACGGTCCGGGTCTTCTGCAACACCGCGGGGATGTCCGAGGCGAGGAGGTTCTCGCCGTCGCCGAGGCCGACGATCAGCGGCGAGGCGACCTTGACGCCGACGATCACATCCGGCTCGTCCAACCCGAGCACGACGAGCGCGAACGCGCCGTCGAGCGTGCGGACGGCGGCGCGCACCCGGTCGGCGAGCGTCCCCTCCTGCTCCTCGATCAGGTGCGCGACGACCTCGGTGTCGGTCTCGGACACGTGCGTGTGGCCGCGCTTCTCCAGGCCGGCGCGGAGCTCGGCGAAGTTCTCGACGATGCCGTTGTGGATCACGGCGATCCGGCCGTCGCAGTCCGTGTGCGGATGGGCGTTGCGGTCGGTCGGCGCGCCGTGCGTGGCCCACCGCGTGTGGCCCATCCCGACCGAGCCGGAGGGGGCGCCCTCGGCCTCGAGCGCCGCGTCGAGCTCCCCGAGCTTGCCGGCCCGCTTGACGACCGACAGGCCGCCGTCGATCAGCGCGACGCCGGAGGAGTCGTAGCCCCGGTACTCGAGCCGGCGGAGCCCCTCGAGGACCACGGGGAGCGCCGGGTCGGGGCCGACATAGCCCACGATGCCGCACATGAGGCCCGAAGGGTAGCAGCCCTCCGCGCACGAACCGGGACCGGTCGGGTCAGCCGAGCGCTTCGACGATGCGGTCGGCGACGGCCTCGGCGTGCTCGCGCGCGAGCGCCTCGGACTCCGCCTCCACCATCACCCGAACGAGCGGTTCGGTTCCCGACGCGCGAACGAGCACGCGGCCCGTCCCGTCGAGCTGGGCCTCTCGGGCCCGGACCGCCTCCCAGACCTCCTCGGCGTCGTCGAGCCGTTCCTTGTGATCGACCTCGACGTTCAGCAACACCTGCGGGAACCGCCGCATGGCGCTCGCCAGCTCGCCGATCGAGACCCCGCGCGCGGCCGCCAGCGAGAGGAACCGAACCGCCGTGATGAGGCCGTCGCCGGTCGTCGCGTGCTCGCGGAAGATCACGTGGCCCGACTGCTCGCCTCCGAGCGCGAGGTCCTGCTCGATCATCCGCTCGAGGACGTAGCGGTCGCCCACCGGCGCCGAGACGACACGGATCCCGTGCTCGCCCATCGAACGGTGGAACCCGACGTTCGACATCACGGTCGCCACGACGGCGTCGTCGGTGAGCGTCCCCCGCGCCTTCATCTCGATCGCGCACGCGGCGAGCACCTGATCGCCGTCGATCACGTTCCCGTCGGCGTCGGCGAACAGCGCGCGATCGGCGTCCCCGTCGTGGGCCACGCCGGCGTCCGCACCGTGGGCCACCACCGCCTGGGCCACCACCTCGGGGAACAACGCGCCCGAGCCCACGTTGATCTTCGAGCCCTCACCTTCCGCGTTGATCGCGATGACGTCGGCTCCGAGCTTGCGGAGCACGTCGGGAGCGAGCTCGCTCGCCGCGCCGTCCGCACAGTCGACGACGACGCGAAGCCCCTCGAGCCCTCCGTCGGCGCACCCGACGACGTGGTCGAGGTAGCTGGGGGCGTCCGCGGGGACGTCTCGAACCCGGCCTTGGCGGCCCTGGTCCCGCGTCGAGGCGTCCATCTCGCCCTCGATCAGCCCTTCGAGCCGGTCCGTCGTCTTGAAGCCGCGGGCGTCGAAGAACTTGATCCCGTTGTCCCCGGGAGGATTGTGCGACGCGGAGATCACGACCCCGGCATCGACGCCGAGACCGGGGACGAGGAATGCCACCGCCGGCGTGGGCACCACGCCGGCGAGCACGGCGTCGCCGCCGGCCTCGACGATGCCCTGAACGAGCCAGTCCTCGAGCGCCGGGCCCGAGGGCCTGGTGTCCCGGCCGATGAGCAGGGTCGGCGCGCCGTCGAGCTCACGGGCCAGCACGCGCACGGCAGCGCGGCCCAGCTCGCGCGTGAGTTCGGGCGTGAGGTCCTTCCCGACCGCGCCTCGGATGCCGTCCGTGCCGAACAGCCGCCCCATAGCCGCCGAAGGCTACCCGAAACCCCCTGCTCTCATTCCTCCGGGTCGAGCTCCTCGAGGAGGCCTCGGACGAGCTCGTCGATCCGATCCCGGATCGCCCGAATCTCCGGGACCGCGAGTCCCGAGGGGTCGGGCAGGTCCCAATCGAGGTAGCGCGTGCCGGGGAACACGGGACACGCGTCGCCGCAGCCCATCGTCACGACGACGTCGGCTCCTCGGACGGCGTCATCGGTCAGGCGCTTGGGTCGTTCAGCCGAAAGGTCGATGCCCGATTCGGCCATGACCGCGACGACCGACGGGTTCAACTCCTCGGCCGGCTCGCTCCCGGCCGAACGCACGCGAACGCGACCCTCGGCGTGGTGCTCGAGGAGAGCGGCGGCCATCTGGCTTCGTCCGGCGTTGTGGACGCAGACGAACAGCACCTCCGGGACCTCGCCGGCCGGTCGCGCGTTCACGGACGGCGTGCGCGGATGATGGCGCCGAACATCCCGTCGACGACCTCGTTCGTCGCTCGACGCGGATGTCGTCGAACCCGGCGTCCCGGAGGCCCCGGTCGTACTCGCCGAACGAGAGCGCCCCCGCGATGCACCCGACGTAGCTGCCGCGCTCGGCTCGCTCATCCGGGGTGAGGTGGTCGGCAGCGACGATGTCGCTCACGCCCATCCGGCCTCCGGGACGGATCACGCGCGCCATCTCCCTGAAGACCAGCGGCTTGTCCGGAGAGAGGTTGATCACGCAGTTGGAGATGACGACGTCGACGCTCGCGTCCGGCAGCGGCACCTCCTCGATGTAGCCCTTCAGGAACTCGACGTTCTCGACACCGGCCTCGGCCGCGTTCCGGCGAGCGAGCTCGAGCATCTCGTCGGTCATGTCGAGGCCGAAGGCGCGCCCGGTCTCACCGACGCGGCGAGCCGACAGGATCACGTCGATCCCGCCTCCGGAGCCGAGATCGAGCACGGTCTCGCCCTCGCGGAGCTCCGCGACCGCCGTCGGGTTGCCGCACCCGAGGCTGGCCAGGACGGCCGCATCTGGCAGCTCCGCTCGCTCGGCTGCGGTGTAGAGCTCGGCACCCGACACGTCGTTCCCGGCGCAACACGACGAGTCGCAACAGCCGTCTTTCGGCGCCTCGAGCGCGAGCGTGCGGTAGTGCTCGCGAACCTTCTCCCTGACCTGGCTCATGCCGTCGCTCCTTCCAGCTCGAAGACCGTGGCCAGTCGGCCCAGCACCTCGCGGTTCACCGAGTAGTAAGCCCACACGCCGCGTTGCTCACGTTCGAGCAGGCCGGCGCTCACGAGCTTCTTGAGATGGAAGCTGACGGTCGGCTGCGAGAGCCCGATCTCGGGCGTGATGTTGCACACGCAGACGGGCTCGTCGGCGTTGGCGAGCAGGTTCACGATCCGAACCCGGTTCGGATCCGACAGCGCCTTGAACACCGCCGCCGTGGTCTCGGCATCCTCCTCGGACAGCCCGGAAGCTCCGAGCGACGCGCAGCACGCCGCGGGCGCCTCGACGACCGCCAGTTCCCGCATCACGGCTCCTCGCCTCCCTGCCTCATCCATCGATGTCCGTCGATGGATCGTAGATCGGAGATCGATGAACGTCAATGTCCATCCCCGGCCGCCCGGTGCGGGTGTGGCACCATGAATGCGTGTCCGGCGAGCTCGTCCTGCTGCGATCCGTCTCCTCGACGCTCGAGGGCGAGATCGTGCGGTCCCGGCTCGAGGCCGAGGGGATCCCGGTCTTGCTGAAGGGCGGGAGCAGCGGCGACCCGTACCCGGGCGGCCCGGTGCACGTGTTCGTGCCGGCGGAGTTCGAGGTTCAGGCGGGCCTCGCGCTCTCGGACCTGCCGGAGTCCGCAGACGACGTCGATCAGGCCTAGCTCAGCCCTCGTTCGGATAGCGGTCAGCGCTTGGAGTACTGCGGCGCCTTGCGGGCCTTCTTGAGACCGTACTTCCGGCGTTCCTTCTCGCGCGCGTCCCGCGAGAGGTAGCCCTCTTTCTTGAGCTCGGCCCGGAGCTCGGGGTCCAGCTCGATCAGTGCCCGGGCGATGCCGAGGCGGAGCGCGCCGGCCTGACCCGACACGCCGCCACCCTCGATCCGTGCGATCACGTCGAGGTCCTTCTCCCGACCGGCCAGACGGAGCGGCGCCGCTACCACCATCCGGTGGGCACGGGTCGTGAAGTACTCGTCGAGCGTCCGGCCGTTCAACCGGAAGTCCCCGCTGCCGGGCTCGAGCCGAACCCGAGCCACAGCTTCCTTGCGTCGACCCGTCGCTGTCTGTGCCACCTCAGGCCTCCTTCTTCGGCTTGCGAGCCGTCGTCTTCTTCGCGGGCGAGGCCTTCGAAGCCGTCGTGCCCGTGGCAGTCGTTCGCTTGGCGGTGCTCTTCGCCGTGGTCCGCTTGGCGGTGGACTTCGCCCCGCTCTTCGCCGTCGTCCGCTTGGCCGTCGTGGTCTTGGCGCTCGACGACGGCTTCGCCGTCGCCCGCTTGGCCGTGGACCGGCTGGTGGCGGGCGCCTTCGGCTCGGGCTTCGCGGCACCCGCCGTCGGTACCTTCTTCTGCTCTGGTTCGGCGGTCGGGGTCGGCAGCCCGTCCCACGTGGGGATCTCGCCGAGCTTCAGGGGCTGCGGTTGCTGCGCCTCGTGCCGATGGTCGGCCCCGGCGTAGACCCTGAGCTTGCCCGCCATCTGCCGGCCCAGCCGGTTGTGCGGGAGCATGCCCTTGATCGCCTTCTCGACCGCGAACGCCGGCTTTTCGGCCAGGAGCTTGCCGTACTTGGTCTCGCTCAGTCCCCCGGGGTACCCGGAGTGCCGGTAGGCGACCTTGGTCTGGTGCTTGCCGCCGGTCAGCTGGACGTCCTTGGCGTTCACCACGATGACATGGTCGCCGGTATCCATGTGGGGGGCGAAGATCGGCTTGTGCTTGCCGCGCAGGATCGCGGCGGCCTCCGACGCGAGACGGCCGAGCACGGCCCCGCTGGCGTCCAGGACGTACCAGCGGCGCTCGATGTCACGCGGCTTCGGCGAATAGGTCTTCATAGACACGAAGATGCCCGGCCGGAGCGGCCGGACGGCCCATGCTACCTGCGGTTTCGTGAAGACGTCAAAAACCGGGGCTGCTCGGGGGAGGCACCTCACCCGTTCGGACGACGCCGGCCGAAGCGGGCACGGGCTCGTGGGTCGGCTCGTCCGGGAAGGAGGGCCACGGCGGGATCCCGAGAGGTTCGCGAAGGCCGGCGAGGTCGTCGGGCTTGACCGGGATCCGCTGGAGGTCGCGACCGAGCGCCGCTCGAAGGGCCGAGACGATGGCCGCGGGGGCAACCACGTTGGCGGGCTCGCCGACGCCCTTGGCCCCGAACGGCGCATCGGGCTCCGGCTCCTCGACGAGCTCGACCTCCACCGGAGGCATGTCGAGGGTCGTCGGAAGCAGGTAGTCGGTGAACGAGGCGTTCGTGATCCGCCCGTCCTCGAGCTGGATCTCCTCCATGAGCGCGAGGCCGAGGCCCTGCGCCGCGCCGCCCTCGACCTGTCCGACGACGCTCTGCGGGTTGATCGCGAACCCGACGTCCTGCGCCGTGGCGAGCTGGACGACGCGAACGAGCCCGAGCTCCTCGTCGACGTCGACGACGGCACGGTGGGCCGCGAACAGGAACCCCACGTGCACGTCGCCCTGGCCCTTCGCATCGAGAGGCGAGGTGGGCCGGTGGCGCCAGATCGTCGAGCGTTCGATGGGCTCGCCGAGCAGCTCGTCCACCGGCATCACCCGCTCGCCGTCGGCGGTGACGAACCCTCCATCGACGCCGAGCTCGGTGCCGGCCACCCGGGCGTCGCGCCGGGCGCGTTCGAGCAGCTCCTGGAGCACCGCCTCGCTCGCCGCCTTGACCGCGCCTCCGGAAACCAGCGTCTGCCGCGACGCCGACGTCGACCCGGCGGAGCCGACGAACGTGTCCGAGGTCCGAAGGATCACGCGCTCGATGCCGAGCACGGTGCGCGCGATCTGCGCGAGGATCGTCTGGATCCCCTGCCCGACCTCCGCGGCTGCGCTGTGGATCTCGGCCACCGGCCCCTCGGGCCCCGCCGAGAGCGTCACGCGCGCATCCGCGAAGTCGTCGAACCCGCCGCTGTACCCGTGGTTCTTGTAGCCGACGGCCAACCCGACCCCACGACGGACGCCCTCTCCCCTGCCGACGTTGCCGGCGACCCCGCCGGGCAGCTCGATCGCGTCGCGCGGCCCGGCCGGCGCCGGCGGTGGCATCGGGATCGCCGCGGTCCGCTCGATGACCTCCCGGACGGGCGCGGCTCCGCGGATCACTTGCCCGGTAGGGAGCACCGTCCCGGTGGCCGCGGCGTTGCGCAGCCGGAGCTCGACCGGGTCCATCGCGAGCGCGGCCGCGAGCTTGTCCATCTGGCCCTCGTGCGCGAAACACACCTGGACCGCGCCGAAGCCCCGCATCGCCCCGCACGGCGGGTTGTTCGTGTACACGCACGTGCCCTCGATCAGCGCGTTCGGCACCTCGTACGGGCCGGGCGCGAACGTCGTCGCATTCGAGATCACCGCCGCGGAGGAGGAGGTGTACGCGCCCCCGTCGATCAGGACCCGGGCTCGAACGCTCACGAGCCCGCCGTCGCGGCTCGCGCCGGTGCGCATCCAGATACGCGAGGGGTGCCGGTGCACGTGGCCGACGAACGACTCGGTCCGTCCGTACGACATCTTCACGGGCCGGCCCGTGTACAACGCGAGCATGCACGCGTGGATCTGCATGCTCACGTCCTCCCGCGCGCCGAACGCCCCACCGGTGCCGGCGAGGTAGAGCCGGACCATCTCCTCGGGGAGGTTGAGGCAGGGCGCGAGCTGCTTCCGGTCGATGTGGAGCCACTGCGTCGCGACGAACAGATCGACGCCCCCGTCCTCGGCCGGCACCGCCATCCCGGCCTCGGGGCCGAGGGGCGCTTGGTCCTGCATCCCGGTCTCGTAGTAGCCCTCGACCCAGACCTCGGCCTCCGCGCCCGGATCTCCGTGCTCGACCCGGATGTTGCTCAGCACGTTCCCGAACGGATGCACGCGGGGCGCGTCGGGTTGCAGCGCCTGCTCCATGTCGGTGACCGCGTCGAGCGGCTCGTACTCGACCTCGATCTTGTCCGCTGCCCGGCGAGCGAGCTCCGGGTGTTCGGCCGCGACGATCGCGACGGGCTCGCCGACGTACCGGACCACCTCCCAGGCGAGCACCGGCTGGTCCGCGAACTCCAGCCCGTAGAACTTGGTGCCGGGGACGTCGTCGGCGAGGAGCACCGCGTGCACCCCAGGGCTCGCAACCGCCCCGGAGATGTCGATCGAACGGATCGCGGCGCTCGGGTGCGGGCTGCGGAGCGTGTGGCCCCAGAGCATCTCGTCGGCCCAGAGATCGCTGCCGTACGCGAACTGGCCCTTGACCTTCGGGACGCCGTCGATCCGTGGGACGGAGACGCCCACGCCCTCGCGAACGCGTTCGTCGACGCGCCGGCTCACAGCTCGTCCTCTCGCAGACTCATCCGATCGGCCGCCAGGCGAACGGCCTCCAGGATCTTCTCGTAGCCCGTGCAGCGACAGAGGTTGCCGGACAGGGCTTCCCGGACCTCGGCGTCCGACGGCGCCGACGTGCGCTCGAGGAGGTCGGTTACCGCCACGACGAACCCCGGCGTGCAGAACCCACATTGCACGCCCCCCGCTTCGACAAACGCCTCCTGCACCGGATGCATCGCCTCACCCGCGGCCAGGCCCTCCACGGTCCGGATCTCCCGTCCCTCGGCTTGCGCCGCAAGCACGAGGCACGCGCACACGAGCTCGTCATCCATCCAGACCGAGCACGAGCCGCACTCGCCCTGCTCGCACGCGTTCTTCGAACCCGGCAGGGCCAGGTGCTCGCGCAAAAGGTAGAGGAGGCTCGAGCCGGGCCACACATCGGACTCACGCCACTCGCCGTTCACGTTGGTCCGAACGAGCATCAGCCGCTCCGTCGATCGTCCAGCGCCCACGTCAGCGCTCGCCGGGCGAGGACCGCGCAGGCGTGCCGGCGATAGGCGCCGGTTCCTCGCACATCGTCGATCGGACTGCCCGCATCGGCGACGAGCTCGCCGTACCGTTCGATCGCAGGCGCATCGAGCGACCTGGTCGGGTCCTCCCACACGCCGGCTTCGGCCAGCGCACCGGCCGCGAACGCCTCGGCCTCCGATGCTCGAACGACGGTGGGCGCGACCGACCCGAGCGCGATCCGGACGTTCCGCTCTTCCTCGTCGAGCTGCAGACACACGCTCGCGACGGCGATCACCATCGCGTTCCGCGTGCCGATCTTCGAGAACGAACCCGGGCCGCGAGGAGGACGCCATCGCGTTCCGAGGATCAGCTCGCCCGGCTCGCGCGACGTCTGCTTCACGCCGGTCAGGAAGTCGTTCCACGCGACCGTTCTCGTCGCTCCGCCCGATCGGACCAGCACGACCTCGGCGTCGTACGCGGCGAGGACGGGAAGCGCGTCGCCCGCCGGCGAGGCGGTCCCGAGGTTGCCGCCCACCGTCCCGCGGTTGCGGATCTGCGGCGAGCCCGACCGAGCGGGACGCCTGGACGAGCGGCGTGAGCTCGGGCAGCTCCTCGAGGATCCTCGTGTAGCTCACGCCGGCGCCGAGGAACAGGTGACCGTTCTCGCGATGCCATTCGCGGAGCTCGGAGAGGACGCGAGACGTCCATGAGCGTCTCGGGGCGGCCGAGGTCCATGTTGAGCTCGACCATCACGTCCGTTCCCCCGGCGATGGGAACCATGTCGGGATGCGCCGCCGCCATCTCGAGCGCCTCGTCCAGGGATCCTGGGAGCAAGACCTCCATACGCGAGATGGTCCGTGGCCCACGCGCTCCAGGTCAAATCGCCGAACGACGTCCGTATGTCACGCGCTCGAGCGTGAGACCGTGGGGAGGCGCCATGTTCGGCGTCCTCGACCGATCGCGAGCCCGAAGGATCACGGCCACCGCTTCAGGCTCGAGCCTCCCGTCACCTACCCGGACAAGCGTTCCGACGAGGGCCCGGACCATCTGGTGGAGGAACGCGTTCGCTCGGGCGACGACCTCCACGCGATCGCCGCGCCGCGAGATGGCGAGCCGCTCGAGACGACGGACGGTGCCGCCCGACTGCGGCCGGCGGCAGAACGACGCGAAGTCATGCTCGCCGACCGGGTGCTTGGCGGCCGCACGCATCCGGGACAGCGAGAGGCTGGCCCGCCCGGTGCCAAACGAACCGCGCGTCGAACGGGTCCGGCCACGGACCGGTGTCGATCCGGTATCGGTACTCCCGGGCCCTCGCCGAGAACCTCGCGTCGAACCCGTCGGGCGCCCGCCGCACGTCGTAGGCGACGACCTCGGGCGCGAGCATCCCGTTGATCGAGCGCTGGAGGCGTTCGAGGTCAAGGTCGTCATCGGCTCGGAAGGACGCGACCTGCCCTCGAGCGTGCACGCCAGCGTCGGTCCGGCCTCCAACCGAGAGCTTCGGAGCCGCGCCGAGCACGCGGCCGATCGCCTCCGAGAGGATCCCTTCGACCGTCCGCTGCCCCGCGTTCCTCGCCCACCCGCGGAACCCGGTCCCGTCGTATGCGAGTCTGAGGAGGACGATCACTCCGCGAGTATGACGAGCCTCTCCGTGCCTCGGTCGCTTCTCGTCCTGCTGCTGGCGTTCGCGGTGCCGGCGTGTGGAACCGACGAACCTGCCGCCCCTGACGGGATCTTCTTCCCGACCGTGCCGACCGGGAACGAGTATCCGGCCGGGGAGATCGCGGGAGTGCTGGAGCTCCGGTCGGGCTGCCTGTTCATGACCAGGCCGGAGGACCGCTGGCTGCTCCTGTGGCCCGAGGGATACACCGCTCGAGCAGTCCAAGGCGACATCGAGATCCACGACGAAGAAGGCGTCCTCGTCGCCCGCGAGGGCGAACGGATCCGCCTCGGCGGAGGCGAGCGCAGGCCGATCGAGATCGGCGGTACTGCCGAAGCCGAGCGTTACGCGAACGAGCTGACCGGGCAGCACGTTCCCGAGCGCTGCGGCGACCTCTACTGGCTCGTCGCGCCGTCCTAGAGCGCGCGATCCCGTCCCGCTAGGCCGTCTCCTCGACGAGCTCGATCCGGGCCATCGGCGCGCCGTCGCCCTTGCGCTGTCCGAGCTTCAGGATCCGCGTGTAGCCGCCGTTGCGCTCGGCGTAGCGCGGCCCGATGTCGCTGAACAGCTTGTGGACGATGTCGCGGTCGGTGATCTGCTTGAGGACCTCGCGGCGCGCGGCCACGTCGCCCTTCTTGGCGAACGTGATCAGCTTCTCGGCGACGGGGCGGACGGCCTTGGCCTTGGCCTCGGTCGTGTTGATCCGCTCGTGGACGAACAGTTGCGCCGCAAGGCCGTTCAGCATCAGGCGCTGATGCGCCGGGCCGGACCCGAGGCGTGGCCCCTTGGTGGGCTTGGGCATCCCTACTCCTCCCGAAGCCCGTAGCCGAGCTCCTCGAGCTTGGCCTTCACCTCGTCGATCGACTTCTGGCCGAAGTTTCGGATGTCCATCAGCTCGGCCTCGGACTTCTCGATGAGGTCGCCGACCGTGTTGATGCCCTCGCGCTTCAGGCAGTTGTAGGAACGCACCGACAGGTTCAGCTCCTCGACCGTGATCGCGTAGTCGGACGGAACCGACTCGTCCTCGGCCGGGCCGACCTGCATCGACTGCGCCTCGGCGAGGTCGCCGAACAGCTGCACGAGCTCGAGGAGCGTCCCACCCGCCGAAGCCAGCGCCTCACGAGGCGCGACCGAGCCGTCGGTCTCGACATCCAGGATCAGGCGGTCGCGGTCGGTCATCTGCTCGACCCGCGTGTTCTCCACCGAGTAGGAGACCCGGCGGACGGGCGAGAAGATCGAGTCGACCGGGATCACGCCGATCGGATCGCGCGGCTTCTTGTTCTTGTCGGCCATCCGGTACCCGACGCCGCGCTCGACGGTCAGCTCCATCTCGAGCGAGCCGCCCTTGCCGAGCGTGGCGATGTGGAGATCGGGGTTGAGGATCTCGACGCCGGCCGGAGGCGCGACGTCGGCGGCCGTGACGGCGCCCGGACCCTTGGCCTTCAGGTACACGGTCATGGGTTCGTCGGTCTCGCTACGGAGCACGAGCTCCTTCAGGTTCAGGATGATGTCGGTGACGTCCTCGGTGACCTTGGGGATCGTCGAGAACTCGTGGAGCACGCCCTCGATCCGAACCGAGCTGATCGCGGCGCCCGGGATCGAGGACAGCAGGGTCCGCCGCAGCGAGTTCCCCACCGTGTACCCGAAGCCCGGCTCGAGCGGCTCGACCATGAACTTCGAGCGCGTCGGCGAGACGGTCTCTTCCTGGATCTGCGGTCTTGCGACGATGAACATCCGTTTCCTCCTCCCGGCGGGGGATCATCCATTCCTCCCCACCGCGTACTGCCGCTCGCGGTCGACTCCGCGAGCTTGCTACTCGGCGCTAGACGCGCCGGCGCTTCTTGGGCCGGACCCCGTTGTGGGGCACCGGCGTGACGTCCTGGATGCCCGCGACCTCCAGACCGGTCGCGGCGAGCGAACGGATCGCGGTCTCGCGACCCGACCCCGGGCCCTTGACGAACACGTCGACCTTCTGCACTCCGTGCTCCTGGGCCTTGCGGGCGGCGGACTCCGCGGCGAACTGTGCGGCGAACGGCGTGGACTTGCGCGAGCCCTTGAACCCCACGTTGCCCGCCGACGCCCACGAGATCGTGTTGCCCTGCAGGTCGGTGATCGTCACGATCGTGTTGTTGAACGTCGACTTGATGTGCGCCTGACCGTGCACGACGTTCTTCTTCTCGCGACGCTTGGTCTTCTTCGCCTTCGGCTTCGCCATCTCGCCCCCCGAACCCCTACTTCTTCGTGGCCTTCTTCTTGCCGGCCACGGTCTTGCGGGGACCCTTGCGGGTCCGAGCGTTGGTGTGGGTCCGCTGTCCGCGGACCGGCAAGCCCCGGCGGTGCCGGACGCCCTGATACGACCCGATCTCGATCTTCCGCTTGATGTCCTGCGCAACCTCTCGGCGCAGGTCGCCCTCGACCTTGTAGGTCCGGTCGATGAACTCGCGGATCTTGCTGACCTCGTCCTCGGACAGGTCGCGGACCTTGGTGCCGCCGTCCACGCCGGAGCCTTCGACGATCTCGAACGCCCGGGTGTGGCCGATCGCCGTAGATGTAGCGGAGCGCGATGTCCACGCGCTTGTCGCGAGGAAGGTCGACGCCTGCGATCCGTGCCATCGTGAGCCTCCTACCCCTGCCGCTGCTTGTGTCGTGGGTTCGAGCAGATCACGCGGATCGTGCCGCGCCGGCGGATGACCTTGCATCGGTCGCACATCTTCTTCACCGACGGACGGACCTTCATCCCTCGCCCCTCACTTGTAGCGGTACACGATCCTGCCGCGCGTCAGGTCGTACGGCGACAGCTCCACCAGCACCCGGTCCCCCGGGAGGATCCGGATGTAGTGCATCCGCATCTTCCCCGAGATGTGAGCCAACACGTTGTGTCCGTTCTCGAGCTCCACCCGGAACATCGCGTTGGGGAGCGGCTCGGTCACCGTCCCTTCGACCTCGATCGCGTCCTTCTTCGGCAAGCTCCGCGTGATCCTCGTTTCCGGGCATGAACTTCTCTGGACGTGCCTGGCCCGCCCACGGGCGAGCCGGAACCGCCTCCGGACGGAGGCGGCCAGCAAGTATAGGGGCTGCGCCGCAGAACCGTCCACGACCTGGGGAAACAGGCCGGAAGGTGGCCCTGACCTGCGGCTTTGAACGGCATTCAACCCCGAGCGGTGAGCACCTCGTGGCCGTCCTCGGTCACGGCGATCGTGTGCTCGAAATGGGCGGACAGGGACCCGTCCTTGGTCACCACGGTCCAGCCGTCGGAGCGCAGGCTGGTCTCCCAGCCGCCTGCGTTGACCATCGGCTCGACCGCCACGACCAGTCCGGGCTTCAGCAGCGGCCCGCGCCCGGGCTTGCCGTAGTTCGGGATCTGGGGGTCCTCGTGCATATCGCGTCCGATCCCGTGGCCCACGTACTCGCGCACGACCTCGAACCCGGCGCCCACGGCCACCTGCTCGACCGCCGCCCCGATGTCCGAGAGCCGGCCACCCGGCCGGATCTGTGAGATGCCGGCCTCGAGCGCCTCCTCGGTCACCCGGACGAGCTTCTCGGCGTCGGCCGAGGGCGCGTCGCCCACGATCACGGTCACGGCCGAGTCGCCGTGGAACCCCTCCCAGATCGCGCCGAAATCGAGCTTGAGCAGATCGCCCTCGTTCACCCGGCGATCGGACGGGATCCCGTGCACGATCTCCTCGTTCAGCGAGGTGCAGATCGACCCCGGGAACGGCGGCGCGGCGTTCGCGCCCCGGTAGCCCTTGAACGAGGGCGTCGCGCCCTGCTCGCGGATGTAGGTCTCGGCCACCCGGTCGAGCTGGGCCGTGGTCACCTGCGGCCGCACCGCCGCGAGCACCCGGTCGATCGTGCCGGCGACGATCCTGCCGGCGCGGCGCATCTTGTCGACCTCGTCGAGCGACTTGTAGACGATCACGGGTTCACTCGTACGTGTCCAGCAGGTCGGCGATCGCCTCGATCGTCCGGTCGGCCACGACCTCTTCGGGCGCCTCGGCGTCGATGTCGCGGAGCAGCCCCCGCTCCCAGAAGTACAGGACGAGCGGCTTCGTCTCGCGATGGTAGACCTCGAGCCGGCGCTGGATCGTCGCCTCGTCGTCGTCGCTGCGGTTCGTGAGCTCGTGCCCGCACACGTCGCACACGCCCTCGACCCGCGGCGGCTTGAACTCCGTGTTGTAGGTGCGCCGGCAGTTCGGGCACACCTGACGGGCCATCAGGCGCTTGACCGCAACCGCGTCGGAGATCTTGAAGTTCAACACCGCCGAGAGCGGATGTCCGGTCTCGGTGAGCGCGCGCTCCAGCGACTGCGCCTGGGGAACGGTTCGAGGATAGCCGTCGAGGATGAAGCCCTCGCGCACGTCGGGCTTCGCGAGCCGTTCGAGCACCATCGCGGTGGTGAGTCCGTCCGGCACGTATTCGCCGCGCTCGTAGAACTCCTTGGCCTGCGTCCCGAGCGGCGTCTCGCGCGCGATCTGCTCGCGGAAGATGTCGCCGGTTGCGATGATCACGAGACCGTAGCGTTCGGCGAGCCTGCGTGCCTGCGTTCCCTTCCCTGCGCCCGGCGGCCCGAGGAGGATGATCCGCACGGAGGCCTACTTGAGGAAACCTTCGTAGTGCCGCATCAGCAGCTGCGATTCGAGCTGCTTCATCGTCTCGAGCGCGACGCCGATCGTGATCAGCAGCGACGTGCCGCCGAACGGGAAGTTCTGCACCGGAAGGAAGAACGCGAAGAAGATCGAGGGCAGCAGGGCGATCGCAGCCAGGAACATCGATCCCGGCAGGGTGATCCTCGTCAGCACGAAGCTCAGGTAGTCGGCCGTCGGCGGCCCGGGTCGGATGCCCGGAACGAACCCGCCGTACTTCCGCAGGTTGTCGGCCGTGTCGACCGGGTTGAACGCGATCGCCGTGTAGAAGTACGCGAAGAACACGACCATGAGCCCGTAGATCGCCATGTAGACGAAGCTGCCTTGGTTCGTGATGTAGTTGTTCACGAAGTTCGTGAACCAGTCGGCGTGGTACACGCTCGCGAGCAGCGTGGGGAAGTACAGGACCGAGCTCGCGAAGATGATCGGGATCACGCCCGCCTGGTTGACCTTGAGTGGGATGTACGTGCTCCCGCCGGCCGTCATGCGACGGCCGACCACGCGTTTGGCGTACTGCACCGGGATCCGCCGCTGCCCCTGCTCGATGAAGATCACCCCGACGATGATCGCGAGCCCGATCAGCAGCACGAACACGAACTTGGCGTTTCCGGCCGACTGCAGGATCGCGTTCCCCTCCTGCGGCAGTCGCGAGATCACGCTGGCGAAGATCAGGATCGACATCCCGTTGCCGATCCCGCGCTGGGTGATCAGCTCACCCATCCACATGATCATCGCGGTGCCGGCGGTCATGACCAGCACGATCAGCGCGATGTTCGCAGCCGTGAACTCGCCGGTCGGGAAGATGTCGACGCCGCCGAGCTCGGCCGCCTCGGAGTGGAAGAGGAACACGAGCCCGGTCGACTGCAGCAGCGCGAGCACGACCGTGACGTATCGCGTCCACTGGTTGATCTTCTTGGTGCCGGACTCGCCTTCCTTGCGCCACTGCTCGAGCTTGGGGATCACGACCGTGAGCAGCTGCATCATGATCGAGGCCGTGATGTACGGCATGATCCCGAGTCCGAAGATCGCCATGCGCGTGAGCGCGCCGCCGGAGAACAGGTCGATGAACGACAGGAACCCGGTCGCGCCCTGCGCCTCGAGCGCGTCGGTCAGGATGTTGATGTCCACCACCGGCACCGGGATGTGCGAGCCGAGCCGATACACGGCGATGACGAACAGCGTGAAGAGGATCTTGTTCCGGAGATCCGGGACCTTGAACGCGTTGACGAAGGCCCTGAGCACGAGGTTCCTATCCTACTCCGTCAGCCGATGAGCTCGGCCGTTCCACCGGCCTGCTCGATCTTCGTCCTCGCCGCATCGCTGAACGCGTGCGCGCGAACGGTCAGCGCCTTGTCGAGCTCGCCCCGGGCCAGGATCTTCACCCGCCGGCCCTTGTGGACCAGCCCGTGCTCCAGGAGCGCCGCGGGATCGACCTCGGCGTCGAAGTAGCGCCCCAGGGTCTCGACGTTGACGACCGCGAACTCCTCTCGGTTGGGGTTCGTGAATCCCTTGAGCTTGGGCACGCGCCGCTGGAGCGGCATCTGGCCGCCCTCGAACCCGGGCTTCGGGTTGTGGCGGGCGCCCCAGCCCTTCGTGCCGCGTCCAGCCGTCTTGCCGCGCACGCCGGCACGGCCGCGTCCGACGCGCTTGCGGTCGCGCTTGGCGCCTTCGGACGGCTTGAGGTGATGGAGCTTCACGACGTCTTCTTCCTTCCCGTGCCGGTCTTGCTTCCCGTGCCGGTCTTGCCCGTGCCGGTCTCCTCGTTCGAGACCTCTTCGACGCGCACCAGGTGACCGACCTTGGCGATCATGCCGCGGATCTCGGGACGGTCCTGCTTGATCACGCTGTCGTTGATCCGGTGCAGGCCGAGCCGGCGCACCGTCTGCTTCTGGTCCTTCGGGCGATGGATCACGCTTCGGACCTGGGTGACCTTCAGCTGCGTCACCGGCGGCCTCCTCGATCCGGCGAAGCTTGGGCCTGGTCGCCGTAGACCTCCTCGAGCTTGGCCGCCCTGGTGGCGGAGAGGCGCTCCTGCGCCGCCGCCATGGCCGCCAGCATCGGCTTGGGGGCGACCTCGTGGAGCTCTCGGCCGCGCAGCCGCGCCACGTCCTGGGGCCGCTTCAGGCTCTGCAGTCCGGCCATGGCCGCCTTGACGATGTTGATCGCGTTGGACGAGCCGAGGGACTTGGACAAGATGTCCTTGATCCCGGCGCACTCGACGAGCGCGCGCACCGGGCCGCCGGCGATCACGCCGGTCCCCGGTGCCGCCGGCTTGAGCAGCACGACGCCGGCCCCGTCCCGCCCGGTCACCTGATGCGGGATCGTGGTGCCCATCATCGGCACCTCGACCATCTTGCGCTTGGCCTCCTCGACGCCCTTGGAGATCGCAGCCGGGACCTCCTTGGCCTTGCCGTAGCCCAGACCGACGCGCCCGGCGCCGTCCCCGACCACGACGAGCGCGGCGAAGGAGAAGCGACGGCCGCCCTTGACGACCTTGGCCACGCGGTTGATCGCGATCACCCGCTCCTCGTAGATGCTCTTCTCGCCCTGTGAGTCGTATCGGCGCATCAGATCTGCAGTCCCTTCTCCCTCGCTCCTTCGGCGAGCGCCGCGACGCGCCCGTGGAACAGCCGGCCGCCGCGGTCGAACACGACGCGCTCGATCCCGGCCGCCTTGGCGCGTTCGGCCAGCAACTCGCCGACCTCCTTGGCCGGGGCCGTCTTGCCGTCGCCTGAGCCGGCCACCTCACGGTCGGAGGCCGACGCGAGCGTCCGGGCGGTGTCGTCGTCGATCAGCTGCGCGTAGATGTGCCGGTTGGACCGGAACACCGCCAGGCGCGGCCGTTCGGCTGTGCCGACGATCTTCGTCCGCACCCTCCGGTGGCGGCGCACACGTGCCTGTCGTCTGGTCTTGGCGTCCATCATCACACCGCCGCCGTCTTCGCGGCCTTCCCGGCCTTCTTCCGAACGTACTCGTTCTCGTAGCGGATCCCCTTGCCCTTGTAGGGCTCGGGCTTGCGGATCTTCCGGATGTTGGCGGCGACCTCGCCGACCTGCTGCTTGTCGTTGCCCCGCACCACGATCTGGGTGGGGGTCGGCGTCTCGAACTCGATCCCGTCGATCGCGGGGACGACGACCGGGTGCGAGTACCCCACCTGGAACTCGAGCGCCTTTCCCTTCATCGCGGCCCGGTAGCCGACGCCGACGATCGCCAGCCGCTTCTCGTAGCCGTTGGTCACGCCCTCGACCATGTTCGCGATCAGCGAACGGGTGAGGCCGTGCAGGCTGCGATGGAACCCCTCGTCGCTCGGCCGCTCGACCCGGACCACGCCCTCGTCGCTGACGATCTTCATCTCGGGATGCACGCGCTGGCTGAGCTCGCCGCGCGGACCCTTGACCGTCACGACGGCGTCGTCGCCGACGGTCACCTGGACCCCGCTCGGGATCTCGATGGGCTGCTTGCCGATCCGACTCATCGTTCCCTCTCTTCTTGCCCCACCCGTCGCTTCGCGACTTCCCCGGTCACCACACGTACGCGAGGACCTCGCCGCCGATGCCCTTCCGGGAGGCGTCTCGGTCCGTCATGACCCCGTGCGAGGTCGAGACGATCGCGATCCCCAGGCCGCCGAGGACCCGCGGCAGCCGATCCCGGCCCGCGTAGATCCGGCGACCCGGCTTGCTCACGCGCTTCAGGCCGCTGATCGTGCGCTCGCGCTTGGCGCCGTACTTCAGCGTCACGCGGTAGACCCGCTCGATCCCCTCTCCCTCCTCGGCGAACCCTGCCACGTAGCCCTCGTTCGCCAGGATCTGGACGATCGACCGGCTCATCTTGGAGGCGGGCACGACGAGGTCGTCCTTGTACGCCAGGTTGGCGTTGCGGATCCTCGTCAGCAGGTCGCCGACGGGGTCGTTGACGTTGGTCGCGAGCCTCACCATGACGCCTTCGTCACCCCCGGCAGCTCCCCGGCGTGCGCGAGCTCGCGGAAGCAGATGCGGCACAGCCTGAACCGCCGGTACACCGCGCGCGCACGACCGCAGCGCCGGCACCGCGTGTACTCGCGGACCTTGAACTTCCCCTGCCGCTCCTGCTTGTTCCGCAACGCCTTCTTCGCCATGTCTCGTCCTCGTCTGCCTTACGACGCCGAGGCCATCGGGATCCCCTCGAAGGGGAACCCGAGGGCAACGAGCAGCGCCCGTCCCTCGTCGTCGTTCCTCGCGGTCGTCACGATCGTGATGTCCATCCCCCGGACCTGGACGACCTTGTCGTAGTCGATCTCCGGGAAGATCAACTGCTCCGTCAGCCCCAGCGTGAAGTTGCCGTGGCCGTCGAACGCCTCCGGGTCGAGCCCGCGGAAGTCCCGGATCCGGGGGATCGAGATGGCCACGAGCCGATCGATGAACTCCCACATCCGGTCGCCCCGCAGGGTGACCTTCGCGCCGATCGCACTCCCCTCGCGGAGCTTGAACCCGGCGATGGACTTCCGAGCCTTGGTCACCACCGGCCGCTGGCCCGTGATGATCGTGAGGTCGTCGACGGCGGCCTCCAGCATACGGCCATCCTTCAGTGCGTCACCAACGCCCATGTTGATCACGACTTTCTCGAGGCGCGGCACGCGCATCGGGTTCGGCATCCCGAGCTCCTCCTGGAGACGCGGGAGCACCGACTCGTGGAACCGGGTCTTCAGCCGGGGGGTGGGGTTGTCGCTCACTGGTCCGCTCCGCATCGCTTGCACACCCGCACCTTGGTGCCGTCGTCCTCCACGCGGTAGCCGATGCGCGTCGTCTTGCCGCACGAATTGCACACCAGCATCACGTTGGAGATGTCGATGAACGTTTCCGTGTCGATGATGCCGCCCTGCTGCAGCTGGGAACCGCTCGCCGAACGCTTGCCGGTCGTCCGCTGGTGTTTCTTGGCCATGCCGGCGCCGTCGACCATCACGCGGCCCTCGCGAGGCAGCACGCGGATGACCCGGCCCGTGTGACCGGCGCTCTTGCCGGTCATCACCTTCACGGTGTCGTCCTTTCGGATGTTCACGCCTGGCATGTCACAGCACCTCCGGTGCGAGCGAGATGATCTTCATGAACCGCCGCTCGCGGAGCTCGCGGGCGACCGGTCCGAAGATCCGCGTCCCGCGCGGGTTCCTCGAGTCGGGCGTCAGGATCACGACCGCGTTGTCGTCGAAGCGGATGTAGGAGCCATCGGGACGACGCCGCTCCTTGGCCGTGCGAACGACGACCGCCTTCACGACCTCGCCCTTCTTGACCGCGCCGCCGGGGAGGGCGTCCTTCACCGAGCCCACGACGACGTCGCCGACGTGGGCGTACCGGCGGCCGCTCCCCCCGAGCACGCGGATGACCAGGACCTCCTTGGCCCCCGTGTTGTCCGCGACCTTGCAGCGCGATTCCGACTGGATCACCGATCCGGTCCTCTCCTGCCTCTCCTCGAACCCCTACTTCGCCCGCTCGACGATCTCGACGACCCGCCAGCGCTTGGACTTGGACAGCGGGCGCGTCTCCATCACCTTGACGGTGTCGCCCACGTGGGCGTCGTTCGTCTCGTCGTGCGCGGCAAGCTTGTTGGAGCGGGCGACGGTCTTCTTGTACAGCGGGTGCCGGACTCGCCGGTCGATCCGCACGAGCACCGTCTTGTCCATCTTGTCCGAGACGACGACGCCGACCCGGACCTTGCGACGCGTTCGCACGCCGCCCGCCGCCGTCGACTCGGCCCCCGTCGGCGCGGTGACCTCGGCGTTCGCGTTCGTCGTCTCGGCCGGCATCTCGTCGGGCATCTGCTCGCTCACCGTTCCTCCTCATCCGCACCCACGGACGCGTCCGTGGTGGCGGCCATCTGCTCCTCGCGTTCCGCCTCCAGATCCCGCTCCCGAACGATCGTCAGGATCCGCGCGATCTCGTGACGGACCTCCTTGACCCGCATCGGGTTGTCGAGCTGGCCGGTCGCGAGCTGGAAGCGCAGGTTGAACAGCTCCTCCTTGTCGGAGTCGAGTCGCTCGAACAACTCGGCGTCGCCGAGGTCCCGAAGCTCGCGGACCTTCGCCACTACTCCATCCCTCCCGCACGCATGATGAACTTCGACTTGATGGGCAGCTTGTGGGCGGCCCTGGACATCGCCTCACGAGCCAGCGACTCCGAGACGCCCGACAGCTCGAACATGACGCGCCCGGGCTTGACCACGGCGACCCAGCCCTCCGGGTTGCCCTTGCCCGAGCCCATCCGGGTCTCGGCGGGCTTCTTCGTGACCGGCTTGTCCGGGAAGATGTTGATCCACACCTTCCCGCCGCGGCGGATGTGCCGCGTGATCGCCACACGGGCAGCTTCGATCTGCCGGTTGGTGATCCATGCCGGCTCGAGCGCCACGAGGCCGTAGTCGCCGAAGTGCACTTCGGTCAGACCCGTCGCGCGACCGCGGCGGCGTCCCCGGTGCACCTTGCGGTGCTTGACCTTCTTGGGGGCCAGCATCACTGCTCCTTCGTGTCGGCCTCGCCCGCAGGCTCGGCCGGCTCCTCATCGGCGGCAGGCTCCGACCGTTCGGCCTCGGCGGCAGGTCCCGCCGGCTCCTCATCGACGGCAGCGTCCGTGCTCGGCTCGGCTTCCGGCGTCGACGGGTCGCCGGCCGGTCCCTCCGCCTCGGCCGGTCCGCTCTCCGCAGAGCCGGCCGGAGCGTCGGCGTCGGCCGGTTCCGCTTCCGAGCCCGCCTCGGCTACTTCCGCGGGCTCGCTCGCCTTGACTGGCTCGGGCGCTTCGACCTCCGCGGCCTCGCGCTCGTCGGTGATGAGCGCGCCGGTCGATGCCCCGCCGCTCGAGACCTGGGCGAGCGCGCGTGCGCGCAGCCGCTCGGTCTCCTGCTCGGCCTGCGGGATCTCGTCGCCGTGGTACACCCACACCTTCACGCCGATGATGCCGAACGTGGTCTTGCCCTCGGCCGTGCCGAAATCGATCTTCGCGCGCAGGGTGTGGAGCGGGACCCGGCCCTCGCGGTACCACTCGCGGCGCGACATCTCGGCGCCGCCGAGACGGCCACCGCACTGCACCCGCACGCCGAGCGCGCCCGACCGCATCGCGGTCTGAACGGCGCGGCGCATCGCCCGGCGGAACGACACACGGCCGGCGAGCTGCTCGGCGACGCCTTGCGCGAGCAGGGTCGCGTCGGTCTCCGGCCGGGCCTCGCTCGCGGCCGAGTTCATGTCCTCGACCTTCACGTCGACCCGCTTCTTGGTGACGCGCTCGATGTCCTTGCGGATCCGGTCGACCTCGGCGCCCTTGCGGCCGATCACGATGCCCGGACGAGCCGTGCGGATGTAGACCCAGATCTGGTCGCCCTTACGCTCGATGTCGATGCTCGAGATCCCGGCGCGCGACAACCGCGAGCGGATGTGCTTGCGGATCCACACGTCCTCGTGGAGCTGATCCGAGTAGTCACGGCGCGCGAACCAGTTGGACTTCCACGGGTAGATGACTCCCAACCGGAACCCGTACGGATTGACCTTGTGACCCACTACGCATCCTCTCCCAGCGAACGCACGACCAGCGTGATGTGCGACGTGCGCTTCTTGATCCTCGTGGCGCGGCCGTAGGCGCGCGGACGCCAGCGCTTCAGCGTCGGACCCTGGTCCACCCACGCCCGGTCGACCATCAGGTTCTGCGCGACGACCCCCGGCTGCTGCTCCGCGTTCGCCACGGCCGAGTCGAGCGCCTTCTCGATCGTCCGCGCCGCTCCGAGCGGCGAGAACCGCAGGATGCGGCGCGCCTCCTCCACCTGGCGCCCACGGACGAGGTCGATCGCCCGCCGTGCCTTCGGCGGCGAGATGCGCACGTACTTGACCGTCGCTTTGGCTTCCACGTCCTACCTCACCGTGCTCGAGCGCTCACCGCGCGCGTGCGAACGGAACGTCCGCGTCGGCGCGAACTCGCCGAGCTTGTGCCCGACCATCGACTCCGAGACGTACACGGGCACGTGCTTGCGCCCGTCGTGGACCGCGATCGTGTGGCCGACCATGTCGGGCACGATGGTCGAGCGGCGCGACCACGTCCGGACGACCTTCTTGTCGCCCTTGCGGTTCATCTCCGCGATCTTGACCATGAGGTGCTCGTCGACGAACGGCCCCTTCTTGATGCTCCGAGGCATCAGCCACGCCCCTTCCCGCGGCGCCGGATGATGTCCTTGTTCGACGCCTTGTTCTTCTTCCGCGTCCGGCCTTCCTTCTGCCCCCACGGGCTCGTGGGATGCCGGCCGCCCGAACTCTTGCCTTCGCCACCGCCGAGCGGGTGGTCGACCGGGTTCATCGCGACGCCTCGAACCGACGGGCGCTTGCGCTTCCAGCGACTGCGGCCCGCCTTGCCGAGCTGAACCAGCTCGTGCTCGGCGTTGCCGACCTCGCCGACCGTTGCCTTGCAGGTGGCCTGGACCAGGCGCATCTCTCCGGACGGGAGCCGGATCGTGGCCTTGCCGGCCTCCTTGGCCATCACCTGGATGCTGGTCCCGGCCGAACGCGCCATGCGCGCACCGCCGCCGGGCTTCAGCTCGACCGCATGGACCGTCGTGCCCACCGGGATGTTCCGCAGCGGCAACGCGTTGCCCGGGCGGATGTCGGCGCCCTCGCCCGACAGCAGCTTGTCGCCCACGCGCAGCCCGTCGGGCGCGAGGATGTAGCGCTTCTCGCCGTCGGCGTAGTGGAGCAGCGCGATCCGCGCCGTCCGGTTCGGGTCGTACTCGATATGCGCCACCTTGGCGGGCACGCCGTCCTTCTCGCGTCGGAAATCGATCACGCGGTAACGGCGCTTGTTGCCGCCGCCCTGGTGCCGCGTGGTGATCCGGCCTTGCGAGTTGCGGCCGGCGCGGTTGCGACCCTTCTCGACGAGCGCACGCTCGGGCTTGGCGCGCGTGATGCCCTCGAAGGAGGACACGCTGCCGCCGCGTCTGCCCGGCGTCGTCGGCTTGTACTTTCGAACGGCCATCGTCTACTTCCCCGTCTCGAAGATCTCGATCTTGTCGCCCTCGGCCAGCGTCACGATCGCGCGCTTCTGATCGGCGCGCTTGCCGAGGGTCCAGCGCCGGCGCTTCACCTTGCCCTGGCGGTTCAGCGTGCGGACCGAGACCACCTGGACGCTCCAGATCGACTGGACCGCCTCCTTGATCTCGGTCTTGTTCGCCCGCGGGTCCACGAGGAACGTGTACGTGTTGAGCTCGAGGCCCGCGTACGACTTCTCGCTCACGACCGGCCGGATGATGATGTCGCGCGGGGTCTTCATCAGGCCTCACCGTCCCCGGACGTGTCGTTCGTATCCGATGCGGCCTCGCTCTTCTGCGCTACGGCCTTCTTCTTCGCGTCCTTCTTCTTCGCGTCGGTCTTCGCGTCCTTCTTCTTCGCGTCGGTCTTCGCCTCCGGCGAGCCTTCGACCACGTCGAGCGCCTCCGGCGTGAACACGATGCGATCGGCCGCCATCACCTCGTACACGCCGAGGCTCCTCGCGTAGGAGACCCGAACGCCCCGGAGGTTGCGGAAGGACTTCTCCACGGCACCCGAGTCGCTCGGTGCGGGCAGGACGAGCAGCACCTTGCCGCCGGCCTCGATCGCGTCCAGGACCTCGGCCGCCCGCTTCGTCTTGGGCTCGTCGAACTCCAGGTCGCGCAGGACCGCCAGCTTGTCGCTCGCGAGCGCGTCCGAAAGCGCAGAGCGCAACGCGCCCTTGCGCATCTTCTTGTTGATCCGCATGTCGTGGTCGCGAGGGTGCGGGCCGTGCGCCACGCCGCCTCCGGCCCACTGGGGCGACCGGTTCGAACCCTGACGCGAACGTCCGGTTCCCTTCTGGCGCCACGGCTTCCGCCCGCCGCCCCTGACCTCGCCGCGGGTCTTCGTCGCGTGCGTGCCGCGTCGGATCGCCGCCATCCCGGCGACGACCACCTGGTGCATCAGCGGCACGTTCACCTCCGCCTCGAACATCTCGGAGAGGTCGCGCGTCCCGACCTTCTTGCCGGTCGGGTCGAGCACGGGAACGCTCGCCATCAGGCCACCCCCTTCGCGGCCGCCGGCGACTTGGTCGCCGAACGCACCATCACGAGCCCGCCGTCCGGACCCGGGACCGCTCCCTTGAGCAGGAGCAGGTTGCGCTCGGGATCGGCCTGGACGACCTCGAGGTTCAAGATCGTGACCCGCTCGTTGCCCATCTGGCCGGCCATCCGCATGCCCTTGAACACGCGAGACGGCGTCGCGCACGCGCCGATCGCGCCCGGCGAACGGTGCTTGCGCTCGGTGCCGTGGCTGCTCGATAGGCCGCTGAACCCGTGACGCTTCATCACACCGGCGAAACCCTTGCCCTTGGAGACGCCGACCACGTCGGCGAGGTCGCCGGGCGCGAACACGTCCGCGCGGAGCTCCTGCCCGGCCTCGTAGGACGCGGCGTCGTCGGTCCGGATCTCGACGAGGTGCCGTCCCGGCTGCGCGCCGTGCTTGTCGAAGTGCCCCTGCGCGGGCTTGGAGACCCGGTTGGGGGCCACCTCGCCGAACGCGAGCTGGACCGCGGAGTAGCCGTCCCGCTCGGGGGTCTTGACCTGCGCGACGAAGCACGGCCCGGCCTTGATGATCGTGACCGGGATCGCGCGGGTGTCGTCGAAGATCTGGGTCATGCCCAGCTTCGTCCCGAGGATGCCCTTGACGTCGCCCATGGCTACAACTTGATCTCGATGTCGACGCCGGCCGAAAGGTTCAGGCGCTGGAGCTCCTGCACCGTCTTGGACGTGGCGTCGACGATGTCGATGAGCCGCTTGTGCGTGAGCATCTGGAAGTGCTCGCGGCTGTCCTTGTACTTGTGGGGCGACCGGATGACCGTGTAGACGGACCGCTCGGTGGGCAGCGGAACCGGACCCACGACCTTGGCGCCGGTGCGGGTCACATGCTCGACGATCTCGCGAGCCGCGACGTCCAGCATCCGGTGGTCGTAGGCGCGGAGCTTGATCCTGATCCTCGGTCCGGCCACTGCCTGTCCCTCGCTCCCCCTACTTGATGATCTTGGTGACGGCTCCGGCGCCCACGGTCCGGCCGCCCTCGCGGATCGCGAAGCGCAGGCCTTCCTCCATGGCGATCGGCGCACCAAGGCCCACGGTCATCTCGATGTTGTCGCCGGGCATGACCATCTCGACGCCCTCGGGCAGATCGGCCTTGCCGGTCACGTCCGTGGTGCGGAAATAGAACTGCGGACGGTAGCCGCTGAAGAACGGTGTGTGGCGGCCCCCCTCGTCCTTGGACAGCACGTACACCTGGGCGGTGAACTCCGTGTGGGGCGTCACCGAGCCGGGCTTGGCGAGCACCTGCCCGCGAGCCACCTCGTCCTTGTCGATCCCGCGAAGCAGCACCCCGACGTTGTCGCCGGCCTGGACCTCGTCCAGCAGCTTGCGGAACATCTCCAGGTCGGTCGCCGTGGTCTTTCGGGTGTCCTTGATGCCGACGATCTCGACCTCCCCCATCTTCTTGAGGACGCCCTGCTCCACCCGGCCCGTCACGACGGTGCCGCGCCCGGTGATCGAGAACACGTCCTCGATCGCCATCAGGAACGGCTTGTCGATCTCGCGTTCGGGGTCGGGGACGTAGGTGTCCACGGCCGAGAGCAGCTCGTCGATCTTCGTCATGGCCTCCTCGTCGCCCTCGAGGGCCTTCAGCGCGGAGACCTGGACCACCGGGACGTCGTCGCCCGGGAACTCGTAGCCGGACAGGAGCTCACGGACCTCGAGCTCGACGAGGTCGAGGAGCTCCGGGTCGTCGACCATGTCCACCTTGTTGAGCGCCACCACGATGAACGGGACACCCACCTGGCGGGCGAGCAGCACGTGCTCACGCGTCTGCGGCATGGGGCCGTCGGCCGCCGAGACCACCAGGATCGCGCCGTCCACCTGCGCGGCGCCGGTGATCATGTTCTTGATGTAGTCGGCGTGGCCCGGCATGTCGACGTGCGCGTAGTGCCGGTTCTCGGTCTCGTACTCGACGTGCGCGATCGCGATCGTGATGCCCCGCTCGCGCTCCTCCGGCGCCTTGTCGATCTCGTCGAAGGGCGTGAACTCGGCGAGACCCTTCTCAGCCTGGCGCTTGGTGATCGCCGCGGTGAGCGTGGTCTTGCCGTGGTCGATGTGGCCCATCGTCCCGATGTTCACGTGCGGCTTCGTGCGCTCGAACTTCTTCTTGCTCATCGCTCCTTCTCTCTTCCTCTCCGCCTCTACTCGCCCCGAACGCGGGCGATGATCTCCTTGGCGATGTTGGCCGGCACCTCGTGGTACGCCTCGAGCTGCATCGGTGTGTGCGAGGCTCGGCCCTGGGTCCGCGATCGCAGATCCGTCGCGTAGCCGAAGAGCTCGGCGAGCGGGACCAGTACGCGGATCGCCTTCTGGCCGCTCCGGTCATCGATCCGCTCGATCCGGCCGCGCCGCGCCGTGACGTCGCCCATCACGTCGCCCATGAACTCCTCAGGCGTGATCACCTCGAACTCCATCACCGGCTCGAGGAGCACCGGGTCCGCGCGGCGCGTCGCTTCCTTCAACGCCATCGAGCCGGCGATCTTGAACGCCATCTCGGACGAGTCCACCTCGTGGAACGAACCGTCGACGAGCGTCGCGCGCACGTCGACCAGCGGGTACCCGGCGAGCACCCCGGTCTCCATCGCCTCCTGGATGCCCTGATCCACGGAGGGGATGTACTCCCGCGGGATCGCGCCGCCCGTGATCTTGTTGACGAACTCGTAGCCGCCGCCTTGGCCGGTGGGCTCGAGATCGATCTCGACGTCGCCGAACTGGCCACGACCGCCGCTCTGGCGGACGAACCGGCCCTCGACCTTGCTGACGGGCTTGCGGATCGTCTCGCGGTAGGCGACCTGCGGCTTGCCCACGTTGGCGTCGACGCTGAACTCGCGCCGCAGGCGGTCGACGATGATGTCGAGGTGGAGCTCGCCCATGCCCGAGATCACGGTCTGTCCCGTCTCGTCGTCGTACTTGACGACGAACGTCGGGTCCTCGTCCGCGAGCTTGCCGAGGCCGGTGCCGAGCTTGTCCTGGTCGGCCTTGGTCTTCGGCTCGACCGCTACCGAGATCACCGGCGTCGGGAAGCTGATCGACTCCAGGACGATCGGGTTGGACGGCTCGGCCAGCGTGTCGCCGGTGCTCGAGTGCTTGAGCCCGACGACCGCGACGATGTCGCCAGTGAACGCCGCGTCCATGTCCTCGCGGTGGTTCGCGTGCATCTGCAGGATGCGGCCGATCCGCTCTTTGCGCTGCTTCGTGGTGTTCTCCACGTGCGAACCGGTGCGCAGCACCCCGGAATACACGCGAGCGTAGGTGAGCCGGCCCACGTACGGGTCGGACATGATCTTGAACACGAGGCCGGAGAACGGCTCCGTGTCCTCCGGCTTGCGCTCGGCGTGCTCGCCGGAAGGCGAGTGGCCCTCGACCGGCGGCACGTCGCTCGGCGCCGGGAGGAACGCGACGATCGCGTCGAGCAGCGGCTGGATCGCCTTGTTCTTGAACGCCGAGCCGCACAGCACCGGCACGCCCTCGCCGGCGAGGGTCGCTCGCCGGATCGCGCGGCGCAGCTCGTCGAGGCTCGGCTCCTCCTCGTGGACGAACTTCTCCATGAGCGACTCGTCGTGGTCGGCGAGCTGTTCGAACAGGTCGCGGTGCGCCTGCTGCGCGGCCTCGCGAAGCTCGGCCGGGATCTCCGTCGTCTCCCACTCCTCGCCCATCTCCGAGGTCCAGTGCAGCGCCTTCATCTCGACGAGGTCGATCACGCCCTGGAAGTCGGACTCGCTGCCCCAGGGCAGCTGCAGGACGAGCGGCTGGGCGTGCAGGCGCTCGACCATCATCTGCACGGTGCGCCCGAAGTCGGCGCCCGTGCGGTCCATCTTGTTCACGAAGCAGATCCTGGGGACGCGGTACCGGTCGGCCTGCCGCCAGACCGTCTCGGTCTGCGGCTCGACGCCCGCGACCGCGTCGAAGACGGCGATCGCGCCGTCGAGCACGCGCAGCGAGCGCTCCACCTCGACGGTGAAGTCCACGTGGCCGGGCGTGTCGATGATGTTGATCCAGTGGCCCTTCCAGTGCGTCGTCGTCGCGGCCGAGGTGATCGTGATGCCGCGCTCGCGCTCCTGGACCATCCAGTCCATCAGGGCGGTGCCCTCGTGGACCTCGCCGATCTTGTAGGCCTTGCCGGTGTAGTAGAGGATCCGTTCGGTCGTCGTGGTCTTGCCCGCGTCGATGTGGGCCATGATCCCGATGTTCCGGGTCCTGGCCAGCGGGTATTCGCGGATCACCAGGTCCTTGGACCCGGCTCCGCGTCTCTGCACCTTCTCGACCGTCTCTGCCACGTCGATCTTCTCCGCGGGGACCGCCATGCCTCAGCGACCCCCCTCGTGGAACGCCGGGCTCACGATGAGCCCGGCCACGGTGTGCGTCTCGATCACCATCGGTAGTGCGCGAATGCCTTGTTCGCCTCGGCCATCTTGTGCATGTCCTCGCGGCGCTTGACCGAGACGCCCTGGCCGTTGGAGGCGTCCATGATCTCGCCGACGAGCCGTTCGGCCATCGAGTGCTCCTTGCGCGCTCTGGCGTTGTTCACGAGCCAGCGCATCGCGAGCGTCGTCCCGCGGGAGGGCCGAACCTCGACCGGCACCTGGTAGTTGGCGCCGCCGACGCGCCGCGAACGAACCTCGAGCATGGGGCGGACGTTCTCGACGGCCTTCTTGAGCGCGATCACCGGGTCGTTGGAGGTGCGCTCGCTGATGATCTCCAGGGCCTTGTAGACGGTGCGCTCGGCCATCGTCTTCTTCCCGTCGAGCAGGACCTTGTTGATCAGCTGCGTGACGAGGACGTTCTGGTAGACGGGGTCAGGTCCGACGTCGCGATGTACGGCAGGGCCCTTGCGCGGCATCTCACTCCCCGCCCTTCTTCGCGCCGTAGCGGGAGCGAGCCTTGCGACGGTCGCGGACGCCCGCGGTGTCGAGCGTGCCGCGGATGATCTTGTACCGGACGCCCGGCAGGTCGCGGACCCGGCCGGCGCGCACGAGCACGATCGAGTGCTCCTGCAGGTTGTGTCCGACGCCGGGGATGTAGGCGGTGACCTCGATGCCCGAGGTCAAGCCGGACGCGGGCGACCTTGCGCAGCGCCGAGTTCGGCTTCTTGGGGGTCGTCGTGTACACGCGCGTGCAGACGCCCCGCCGCTGCGGGGAACCCTTGAGCGCGGGAGCCTTGGTCTTCTCCCTCGGCCGTTCCCGGCCCTTGCGCACGAGTTGCTGGATCGTGGGCATGCGTCCTTCCGTCTGCACTCTCGACTTGTCACCGAACCAGGGGCCCGGACATCGATGAAGCCGGACCGCGGGCCCGGCTTCCAGGGTGGAACTCGGAAGGCGCAGGTTCTCCCTCTAGGAAACCCCCCTGGAAGCGCACGTGATATGCCGAGCCCGCCCGCCGAGCCCGACGCAGTGATTGAGGCTACTAGGCACGCTGCGTGCGTGTCAACGAAAC
>CAWAWO010000007.1:0-18934 GCA_963785835.1 uncultured Actinomycetes bacterium
GCCCGGCTAGGGCGCCGAGGGGTGCCTGTTCCTCAGGGTGGCGACCGCCTTTCGCATAGCCGTGGCTGGTACCTCGGCGACGCTATCGAGCTCCCAGACCTCTTGGAGGAACGTCGGGAATAGGCGGACCCGCCGGCCGATCGTCCAGCCACGAGTCTCGCGGACGTAGGTCGCCAGGGTCGCGGGGAACATGCCGACGCCTCCTCCGGCCCCACGCATGGACAACGCGTACTCCACCCGCCGGAGGGGAGCTACGGGGTACGCCCGGAGCCGCGCGACGGTACGCGGAGGGATCGTGCCCGGGACAAAGGGATCGGAGAGGTAGGCGAGCGCGTCGGAGATCCGGATCGTGTCACCCATCCCGATCGCGAGCCGCTCGAGCCGGTCCCAGTCGATCTCGGCGACCCTGAGGACCATCACCGCGTCCGCGATCCACTGAAGCCGGGACGGCGAGCCGGGTTGCCCACCGTGGAGGATCACATGCAGGAGCTGGTCGGTCGGGCAGAGCGCCAGCGTCGAGACGCCGGAGACCTCGAGGGGTCGGGCGAGGGGCCAGAACAGGCTCGTCGGGTCCTCTCCGGGTCCGAGGAGCATGTGCTCGCCGATCGTCCAGTGCAGGTCGCATCCGATCTCCGGGCCGGCGGTCAGGTAGTACGCGTGCGCGTTGCGGAAGATCCTGCCGTCCGGCCTGTTCTCCGTCACGTCGCTCCACCCGCGGGCCATCAGCCGATCCACGGCTGCGCCGATGTGCGCGGGAGAGACCAGCACGTCGATGTCTCCCATCGGCCGGAGCCCGACGTCGCCGTAGTAGCCGAGGCTGATCGCGCACCCCTTCAGGACCATCGAGGGAATCCCCGCCTGGTCCAGGTCGCGCACGATCTCGCCCGTCCGGCCGACCAGGATCTGGTTGAACATCCACGTCTTCCGGTACATGCCGCGGAGCCTCGGCATGAGCGGGCTGTCGACCGCGTGCGCCCGAAGACCGTTTCCGAGCAGCGGCAGGAGGCGCATGACGTGGCCCGGCGCTCGGTCGATGTCGAATCCGGATCCGATCGAGCTCCACGCCGATCGTGCCGGCTCGCCGGTCAGGAGAGCTGTGCGAAGCATCGCCTCTTCGCTCGCCGAGGGCCAGAACGAGCCGCGCAGGCCCGCCCGCCTCACGACGCCGCCCGACGACGCTCGAGCGCCGCTCTCGCCACCCGGACGTAGTCCTTAGCTACGTCCCGGCTGCGGAGGCCGGCGTTCCTGCCATGAAGCCGTCGCCGTAGGACGACCGTATCGACCATCTCACCACGCAGGCCTGCGTCGAGCGCACGCGAGTACCACTCCACCGCCTCGACCTCGATGCTCGTCGAGAACGGCCCGATCCGATCGAACGCCGGGCGTCGGATCAGCATCGCCCAGACCATGTGCGACGGGAAGGCCTCCCGTGTGGGGCGCATGGTTCTGCGGACCTCGTCGGGAAGCCCGGGATCGACGAACTCCGTCACCTTCCCGAAGACGGCCTCCAACGACGGGTCGCCGAGGAGGGCGGCGACCTGGCGTTCGAGACGGCCTGGCTCGAACACGTCGTCCGCATCCAAGCAGGCGAGCATCTGGCCACTCGACACCTCGACGCCGCGGTTGCGGGCAGCCGCGATCCCGACCGGCGGCTGCCGCTCGTACACGATCTCGGACCCGAACCGCGCCGCGACCTCTCCGGAGGCGTCCTCCGATCCGTCGTCGACCACCACGACCTCAACGTGGGCGTACGACTGGTCGAGGACGCTGGTCACGGCCTCGGAGAGATACGCGGCCCCGTTGCGCACGGGGATGATCACGCTGACGATGGGATCGCTCACGGCAGACCCGGGCCTTCCTGAAGCTCGGCTGAGGAGCGGTGGCGTTCGACTGCCTCTCGGGCGATGCGCGCGAACTCGCCTCGAGCGTCCCACTTGGTCAAACCGGTGTTCCCGTCGTGCAATCGGCGCCGAGCGACGATCCGATCCAGCATCACGCTTCGCAGCCCCTGGCTCCGAGCTCGCGCGTACCACTCCACCGTGTCCCCCACGACGTAGTCCGTCGCGAAGGATCCGATGCGATCGAACGCCGGACGGCGGATGAGCATCGTCCAGGCAAGGTGCGAAGGGAACATCTCGAGTGGTAGGCGCAGCGCCGCCCGCTCGCTCACGCTTAGCCCCGGCTGGACGAACTCGCTCACGCAACCGAAGACCGCTTCCAGCGACGGATCGCGTTTTAGCACCGACGCCTGGAGCCGGAGACGACCCGGCTCGAAGAGGTCGTCGGAGTCGAGGAACGTGAGTAGCTCGCCGCTCGCGAGCTCGACGCCGCGGTTGCGGGCGGGGCCGATGCCGGCGGGCGCCTGCCACTCGTATCGGACCAGGGGGCCGTACGGCTCGACCACCTGCCGCGTGCCTCCCTCCGAACTGTCGACGACCACGATCTCGAGCGGCCGATACTCCTGCGACACCACGCTCTCGATCGCCTCACCGAGGAACCGGCCGTCGAGCACCGGTATGAGGACGCTGACGGTCGCCGCCGAGTTCTCGTGATGGGTCACCGGGCGCCCCCACCGTCCGCGACCCGAAGCCGCTCCATCCGCTCACGCAGGGCGCGAGCGAGCTCGAAGCGGACGACATCGATCTGGTGGGAGAGGTTCGCCTGATGGATCCGCCGGAACACGCCGACCTCGGGGAGAACATCGAGCTGTACGCCGGCCTCGCGCATGCGGAACAGCCAGTCGGCGTCGTGACAGATGCGGTACGAGGGGTCGAAGCCTCCAACGAGCCGGGACGCCTCGCTGCGAACCATGACGCTGATCATGATGCCCTCTACGAGGTCGTCGGAAGCCCCGAACGGGCGCACCCAGTACGGGACGGCCATCCCCGGCTCGAGCACCAACTCCTGACTCATGAGGACGCCACCGACGTCGGGGTGGGTCTTCAGGTACTCCAACTGGGTCGAGAGCCGACCGGGTGCCATCCGATCGTCGGCGTCAAGGAACGTGGTGAACGATCCGGTCACGCGGCCGAGCGCGGCGTTGCGCGCCGCGGCAGCTCCCAAGTTCTCCTGTCGGATCAGGATGACTTCCTCGAACGTGCGCGCCACGTCACCGCTGGCATCCGTCGACCCGTCGTCGACGACGAAGACCTCCACCGGACGATGGTCTTGCGCGAAAACGCTATCGAGCGCCTCCCGGAGGAACCGCTCGCCGTTGAAGACGGGGATGATCACGCTCACGAGCGGGCTGGTCATCGCTCGTCCGCTCGGGCCGTGCGATCCGTGCCGGCTGCGCGGCGCCGCTCGAGCGATGCCCGGGCGATGCTGACGAGTTGCTGCCCCGAGTCCCACCGGGTGATCCCGACGTTCGCGCCATGCAACCTCCGACGCAGCACGACCTCGTCGAGCATCGCGCCCTGCAGCTCGGCGGCGAGGGCGCGCGCGTACCACTCGACAGTTAGGTTGACGGACTGGTCCATTTCGAACGGGCCCACCCGCTCGAACGCCGAACGTCGGATGAGCATCGCGGTGATCAGGTGCGAAGGCTGGCGTTCCCGCGGGCGACGGAGCGCCGTCATGGTCTGCTGGGAGAGGCCTGGCTGGACGAACTCCGTGACGCACCCGAACACCGCCTCGAGCGTCGCGTTCACAACCAGCGCCGAAGACATCACCCGGAGCCGGTCGGGCTCGAAGAGGTCGTCGGCATCGAGGAACGCCAGGAGCGCTCCCGTCGAGACGCCGACGGCCCGGTTGCGAGCCGCTGAGATCCCGAGCGGCTCCTGCGGCACGTACGTGACCTCCGCGCCGTATCGCTCGGCGATCCGTCTCGTGTCGTCCTGCGATCCGTCGTCGACCACCACTACCTCGGCCGGGCGGCAGGATTGCGAGAGGGCGCTGTCGATCGCCTCCCCGAGGTAGGCCGCCCCGTCGCGAACCGGGATGAGGACGCTGATCGACGGTGCGCCGTCCCACGCCTGGCGATCGTTCATGCGACCGGCGAACGATCCGTTCGCCCGCGTCGGATCCGGTCGCCGAGGCAGCGAGCGAGCTCGGATCGGATGACCTCGACCTGGTGGGTGAGGTTGTCCCCGTGGATCCTGCGGATCACGCCCACCTGCGGAAGGATGTCGATCCGCACTCCCGCCTCCCGGAGCCTGAACAACCAGTCGGTGTCGTGCACGATGCGGTAGGAGGGGTCGAAGCCGCCCACGAGCTCCGACGCCTCCCGTCGGACGAGGCCGGTCATCGGCGGAGCGGTGACCGGACCATCGGGGGTCCAGACCGGGTGCGTCGCGCCGGGCTCGACCAGCAGCTCCTGGTGCATCAGGACGCACCCGGTCGCAGGGTGGGATCGCAGGTACCCGAGCTGGGCCGTGATCCGGCCTGGCGCCATCAGGTCGTCCGCGTCCAGGAACGTAAGGAACGATCCCGTCGCCCGAGTCAGACCGAGGTTGCGCGCGGCCGCCGCGCCGCCGTTGACGGACTCGAGGAGCACGACGTCGTCGAACGAGCGCGCCACCTGTGCGCTCGCATCCGTGGAGCCGTCGTCGATCACGATGATCTCGATCGGCCGATGGTCCTGCTCGAGCAGGCTCTCGATCGCCGCCGCGAGGAACCGCTCGCCGTTGTAGACGGGGGTGATGACGCTGACGAGCGGTGCGTCCGGGGCGGCGTGGACCGTGCGCCGGTCGACCTCGCTCGCGTCCGCGTCGCTCACGCGCTCTCCAGGACCTCGTCGACCGCAGGCGGGATCGTCGATAGGTTGGTTCCGAGTTCGAGCCTGAAGCTCGGCACTCGGCGAACCGCCTCCGCCATCGCGGCGAACGCCGTCGGATCCGGGAGCGGCAGATGCAGGAGCGTGCTGGGCGCGAGCGCCGCCAAGGCTTCGGCGGGACGTAAGCGCTGGACGGTCGTGGTGGGGAGGCCGCTCACCCTCGGAGCAACCACGGCGCGGATCGGGAACCCGGCCGTCACGCGCTCCGGCATGAACTCGTGCATGAACGCGAGGACCTTCTCGCCCGGCGGCGATCCTCCACGGAGCGCCGGCTGCAGTTCAGGGAACCGCGCCGCCTGCGTCGGATCGAGCTTCGCCGTGCAGTACACGCTGGCCGCGTACGGCGCCTCCGACGATCCGAGCATCATCACGTAGTCGTCCGATGCGTACGACATCCCGTCGAGCATGCACGTGATCGAGGTCGTCGACTTCCCCGAGCCGCCGCGGCCGACGAGGAGCACGCCGCCACCTGGCCGGCCCACCGCACCAGCATGGATCGGATGTGCGCCGCGTGAACGCATCCACCAGTGCAGGATGACCAGGAAGGGCGCCCCGCGCACGTGGACCGAGACCCCTTCTGGGTCCGGCATCCACAGCACGGCGTGGTTCGCACGGCCGTCGAGCGCGACGAGCTCGCGTTCGGACGCGCGGTAGGACATGCGGAGACCGTCACCCCGAGCGACGCGGATCGTCTTCGGGTCCTCTTCCTCTCCATCAGGAGGAACCATCCAGGGGATGTCAGGGAGCGGCACACCCGTCGAGGCGGAGTCCCAGAGCGCGATCGTCAGATCCGCCGCGTCGTCGCCCGGCGTGGAGAGCACGGGACTGCCGTCGAGGGTCGACGTCGACGGGCCCGAGACGGAGCGATGCGCGACCGAAGGCCAGAGCTCGTTCAGTAGGCGGTGCCCGGCGGCTCGAAGCCTGACCCGGAGCCCGCCGAGGACCAGGTCGCGTTCGACGACGCCGGCGCGCTTGGACGCTAGCTCGAACCTGTCCTGGAGGGCTTCGACGTCGGCGCGCAGTCCAGACCGAACGGTCGAGGCCTCAGCCTCCGTCGGTCGTCCGAGCATGCGGCCAGCCTTGCTCCTCGCTCACGTCGTGGACGGGGTCGAGGAGGATGAGGTCCTGGAGGTCGTCGAACCGCTCGAGCACCGGGGGTTCGAACGCCTGTCGCTCCCCCGCCGCTGGGAATCGATCCCCGTCGTTCGAGGGGGCGTCGGTGTCCCCGCGCCGCTCGCCGTCGATCGGCACGATCAACCGACCGTCGACGAGCTTGGTCACGAACGCCTCGACCGGATGAGCGATGTCATCGCCATCGAAACGACCACCGACCTCCCGGATGACACCGGGGACGTCCAAGCCTCGATCGAGCGCACCCCAGATCACCTGCGCCGAGCCGCGGAGGCTGTAGTAGCTCCCGCTTCCGAGGTCGACAATGACCGTCTCCTCGTCCACCGTCTGGTGGATGATCTGCGGTTCGTTCACGCGGAAGAACGCCATGGGGCGCCAATCCTACCGGAGACCGGCCTGCGCTTCCTCGGTCGAACGGTCACATCCTGGGACGAGCGGTCACTCCTCGGGAGCGAACGACCCTCCGCCGAACAACTCGCGCTCGGCCTCCTCGCGAGACATGCCCGCCAGGACCGGCTCCCCGGCCGCCTCGGCCTCCGCGATCTCGCGCTGGCGAACGAGCCAGTACTCGGGGATCGCCTCGGGCTTGATGCGGACCTGCACGTTGCGGTACCGGGACATGCCGGTGCCGGCCGGGATCAGCTTGCCGATGATCACGTTCTCCTTGAGACCCAGCAGGCCGTCCGACTTGCCGGCGATGGCCGCCTCGGTCAGCACGCGTGTGGTCTCCTGGAACGACGCCGCCGACAGCCACGAGTCCGTCGCGAGCGACGCCTTCGTGATCCCGAGGAGCTGCGGCCGCGCGCTGGCGGGCTGGCCGCCGTTATCGACCGTCTCCCGGTTGGCGGCCTCGAACCGGCGCCGGTCGACGAGGTCGCCGGGCAGGAAGTCGCTGTCGCCGGGCTCGATGATCTGCACCTTCCGGAGCATCTGCCGGACGATCAACTCGATGTGCTTGTCGTGGATCGTGACGCCCTGCGAGCGATAGACCTGCTGGACCTCCTCGACGAGGTGCGCCTGCAGAGCCTGCACGCCCTCGATCCGGAGCTTCTCGTGCGGGTTGACCGATCCCTCCGTGAGCTGCTGCCCTACCACGACCGTGTCGCCGTCACCGACCAGCAGGCGCTGGCGGAACGACACCGGGTACTGCACGGGCTCGCCGTCCTCCGAGGTGATCGTGATCCGGCGGACCTTCTTGTCCTCGTCGTCCTCGATCGTGACGCTGCCGGGCAGCTCGGTGATGAGCGCCTCGCCCTTGGGCTTGCGCGCCTCGAACAGCTCGACCACGCGCGGCAGGCCGTGGGTGATGTCCTCGCCGGCCACGCCGCCCGTGTGGAACGTCCGCATGGTGAGCTGCGTGCCGGGCTCCCCGATCGACTGCGCCGCGACGATGCCCACCGACTCGCCGATGTCGACGAGGCGGCCCGTGGCAAGCGACCAGCCGTAGCACAGGCGGCACACGCCGTACTCGGCCTCGCAGGTGGTGGCCGAACGCACGCGGACTTCGTCCACGCCGGCCTCGGCCAGCGCCTGCCCGCTCTTGTCGTCGACGATGTCGCCGCGGGAGGCGATCTTCTTGCGCTCGACCTTCACGTCCTCTGACAGGACCCGTCCGTACAGCGAGGTGTCGAGATGCTGGCTCTCGGCGCGGGCGCCCGTCGGCGTCTCGTAGGAGACGGCGACCGGCACCGAACGATCGGTCCCGCAGTCCTCCTCGCGGACGATCAGCTCCTGCGCGACGTCCACGAGCCGACGCGTGAGGTAGCCGGAGTCGGCGGTCCGAAGGGCCGTGTCGGCCAAGCCCTTCCGGGCGCCGTGGGTCGAGATGAAGTACTCGAGCACCGACAGTCCCTCGCGGAAGTTCGACTTGATCGGCCGCGGGATGATCTCGCCCTTCGGATTGGCCACGAGGCCGCGCATGCCCGCGATCTGCCTGATCTGCATGATGTTCCCGCGGGCCCCCGAGTTGGCCATCATGTAGATCGGGTTCGTCTTGCCGAACTGGGCCTCCATCGCGTCCTTGACTTCGTCGGTGGCCTGCGTCCAGATCTCGATGAGCTCCTGGCGGCGCTCGTCGTCGGTGATGATGCCCTTGCTGTACTGGCCCTCGATCTTCGACGCGCGCGACTCGTAGCCGTCGAGGATCTTCACCTTGTCCGGGGGCGTCGTGACGTCCTCGATGCCGAGCGTCACACCGGCGCGCGTCGCGTAGTGGAAGCCGACGTTCTTCAGGTCGTCGAGGATCTGCTCGACCTCGGCGCGGTCGTAGCGATGCACGCACGCGTCGACGATCCGAGCGACGTCGGTCTTGAGCAGCGGCCGATTGATGAACTCCTCCGCGTCGGGGAAGCACTGGTTGAAGATCAGGCGCCCGACCGTCGTCTCCACGACCGGCACGCGCGTCCCGTCGCCCGCGGCGTCGACCTCGACGGTCTCGGGGAGCATCTCGGGAGGCATCGTTTTGCCGGGGAGCCGAACCTTGACCACGGTGTGGAGCCGCACGAGGCGGTGGTCCAGAGCCATGAGGGCCTCGCTCACCGATCCGAACCGCGGGATGTCCTCATCGTTCTCCGGACGGTCGGGCTCGAGCGTCAGGTAGTAGATCCCGAGCACCATGTCCTGCGTGGGCACGGCGATCGGACGGCCGTGCGCGGGAGACAGGATGTTGTTGGTCGACAGCATCAGGACCCGGGCCTCCGCCTGGGCCTCGGCCGAGAGCGGCACGTGGACCGCCATCTGATCGCCGTCGAAGTCGGCGTTGAACGCCGTGCACACGAGCGGGTGGATCTGGATCGCCTTGCCCTCGACCAGGACGGGCTCGAACGCCTGGATCCCGAGCCGGTGAAGCGTCGGGGCTCGGTTCAGCAGGACCGGGTGCTCCTTGATGACCTCCTCGAGCACGTCCCAGACCTGCGGGCGGGCGCGCTCGACCATGCGCTTCGCGCTCTTGATGTTCTGGGCGAGGCCCTTGTCGACAAGCTGCTTCATCACGAACGGCTTGAACAGCTCGAGCGCCATCTGCTTGGGCAGCCCGCACTGGTGCAGACGAAGCTCCGGGCCGACCACGATGACCGAGCGGCCCGAGTAGTCCACGCGCTTGCCGAGCAGGTTCTGGCGGAACCGCCCCTGCTTGCCCTTCAGCATGTCCGAGAGCGACTTCAGCGGACGGTTGCCGGGCCCCGTGACGGGGCGGCCGCGCCGGCCGTTGTCGAACAGCGCGTCCACGGCTTCCTGGAGCATCCGCTTCTCGTTGTTGACGATGATCTCGGGTGCCTGGAGGTCCAGCAGACGCTTCAGCCGGTTGTTCCGGTTGATCACGCGCCGGTACAGGTCGTTCAGGTCCGACGTGGCGAACCGGCCGCCGTCCAGCTGCACCATCGGGCGCAGGTCGGGCGGGATCACCGGCACGGCGTCGAGCACCATGCCCATGGGCGAGTTGCGGTCCCCGGTGAAGTTGGAGACGACCTTCAGACGCTTGATCGCCTTGAGCCGGCGCGTGCCCTTGCCGGTGTCGATCTGCCCGCGGAGCGAATCGGCCTCCTCCTCGAGCTTCAGGTCCTGGAGGAGCCGCTTGATCGCCTCGGCGCCCATGCCGCCGTCGAAGTAGTCGCCGAACCGCTCGCGCAGGGACCGGTAGACGGCGTCGTCGGCGACGAGCTGCTTCACGGACAGGCCCTTGAACGCGGACAGGACCTCGTCGAGATGATCGGTCTCGCGCTTGGTCGCCTCGGTGATGCGATCGACGTCGCGCTGCGCCTCGCGGCGAGCGGCCGAGAGCTGGGAGCCCTTGGCCCCCTCGCCCTCGAGCTCACGCAGGCGGTCCTCGAGCTCCGTGAGGCGGCCCTTGATCTCGTCGTCACGCTCGGCCTCGAGCTCGCGCTTCTCTTCCTCGATCTCCTTCTCGATCTCGGGGAGCTCCTTGTGCCTGCGGTCGTCCTCGATGCGGGTGATGACGTAGGCCGCGAAGTAGATGATCCGTTCGAGATCCTTCGGCGCGATGTCGAGCAGGTAGCCGAGGCGGCTCGGGACGCCCTTGAAGTACCAGATGTGGGTGACGGGCGCCGCGAGCTCGATGTGCCCCATGCGGTCGCGGCGAACCTTGCTGCGGGTGATCTCGACGCCGCAGCGCTCGCAGATGATGCCCTTGAACCGGACGCGCTTGTACTTGCCGCAGTGGCACTCCCAGTCCCGCGTGGGTCCGAAGATCCGCTCGCAGAACAGGCCGTCCTTCTCCGGCTTCAGCGTCCGGTAGTTGATCGTCTCCGGCTTCTTGACCTCGCCGTTGGACCACGCGCGGATCTGGTCCGCGGTCGCCAAACCGATCCGGATCTCGTCGAAGTAGTTGACGTCCAGCACTTAGAGGGCCTCCACTTCCGTGCTCGGCTGTTCCACGTGCTCAGGTCGTTCGTCGTACGCCTCCACGAACAGGCTGTCCTGCCGCGTCTCGACGTTGTCGAGGTCGGGGCAGCGCCCTTCCCGGAAACCGAACGGTTCCACGGCCTCGAACCCCGCCCGCCTGCAGGCCAGCGAGATCGACGACTCGTCGTACATCCATCGATGTTTCGCCCCGGAGACCGCCTGGACCAGGTGACCCCAACCCGTCGCTTCCCGCTCGACACCCAGGAGGGTGGCCCGCATGAACTCGTCCGCAGCCTCGGGACTGCTCGAATCGGTGTAGGAGAGGACCGACGCGCGAAGATCGGGGACGGCGATCCGGAGCAGGCCGTCGCGTCGAAGGACCCTCCGGCACTCCGCGAGGAGCCCGTCCGCCGCCGACTTCGACAGGTGCTCCAGCATGTGGCTCGTGTAGATCGCGTGGACGGAACCGCTCGGGTACCGCAGTCCGCGACGCACGTCCCATCGACGAACGTTGGGCGGCCACGCCACCTCGCCCCGCGAGTCCGGGAGGACTCGGAGCGTCGCCAGGAGAAGACCGAGACCGGGAACGCGAGAGACCGCGATCCCGGGCGAACGGTCCATATTGACCCATCCCCGGGGAGCGATCGTCCCGCACCCGAGATTCAGCTTCACCACTGTCCCCCCGACCGCCTCCCGATCGCGGACGTCAGCACTCGTCAGCGTCGCGCTCAGTCGTAATCAGCTCCCGCGGGCTCCCGCCGGGACAAGTCGATCCCGAGCTCCTCGGCCGCGCGGAACACGTCCTCGTCGGTCTCCTTGAGCTCGATCTCCTCGCCCTCGGCCGAACGCACCTCGACGTTCAGGCAGAGCGACTGCATCTCCTTGATCAGGACCTTGAAGGACTCGGGGATCCCGGGCTCCGGGATGTTCTCGCCCTTCACGATGGCCTCGTAGACCTTCACCCGGCCCAGGACGTCGTCGGACTTGATCGTCAGCAGCTCCTGGAGCGCGTACGCGGCCCCGTACGCCTCGAGCGCCCACACCTCCATCTCGCCGAACCGCTGGCCGCCGAACTGCGCCTTCCCGCCGAGCGGCTGCTGCGTGATCATCGAGTACGGGCCGGTGGACCGCGCGTGGATCTTGTCGTCCACCAGGTGGAGCAGCTTCAGGATGTACGCCACGCCGACCGTGACGGGCGCCTCGTACGGCTCGCCGTTGCGGCCGTCGTACAGGACCGCCTTGCCGACGTCGTCGACCAGGCGCACGCCGTCCTTGTTGGGATGCGCGCTGCGGATCGCCTCGAGGATCTCGTGCTCGCGCGCGCCGTCGAACACCGGCGTGGACACGTACACGGGTCCCTCGTGGTCCTGTCCGTCCTTCCGGAACCCGACCAGCCCCGCCCACCCGAGGTGCGCCTCGAGCACCTGCCCGAGGTTCATCCGGGAGGGGACGCCGAGCGGGTTCAAGATGATGTCGACCGGGGTCCCGTCGGCCAGGAACGGCATGTCCTCCTCGGGCAGGATCGTCGAGATCACGCCCTTGTTCCCGTGGCGGCCGGCGAGCTTGTCGCCGTCGGAGATCTTCCGCTTCTGGGCCACGTAGACGCGGACCAGCTGGTTCACGCCGGGCGGCAGCTCGTCGCCGTCCTCGCGCGTGAACACGCGCACGCCGATCACCTTGCCGCTCTCGCCGTGCGGGACCTTGAGCGAGGTGTCGCGCACCTCGCGCGCCTTCTCGCCGAAGATCGCGCGGAGCAGTCGCTCCTCGGGGGTGAGCTCGGTCTCGCCCTTGGGCGTGACCTTGCCCACGAGGTAGTCGCCGGGGTTGACCTCCGCGCCGATCCGGACGATCCCGCGCTCGTCGAGGTCCTTCAGGATCTCCTCGGACACGTTGGGGATGTCACGCGTGATCTCCTCGGCGCCGAGCTTGGTGTCGCGCGCGTCGACCTCGTGCTCCTCGATGTGGATCGAGGTGAGGATGTCGTCCTTGACGAGGCGCTCGGAGATGATGATGGCGTCCTCGTAGTTGTGACCCTCCCACGGCATGTAGGCGACGATCAGGTTCCGGCCGAGCGCGAGCTCGCCGGCCTCCGTCGAGGGGCCGTCGGCGATCACCTGGTTGCGGACGATCCGGTCGCCGTCGGTGACGAGCGGCCGCTGGTTGAGCGAGGTCCCCTGGTTGGAACGGCGGAACTTCTGGAGCTTGTAGGTCCGCATCGAGCCGGTTCGCTCGCGGACCACGATGTCGTCGGCCGAGACGTCCTCGACCACGCCCGCGTCCTCGGCCAGCACCACGTCGCCGGCATCGACGGCCGCGCGGAACTCCAGCCCGGTGCCGACGAGCGGCGCCTCGGAGCGGAGCAGCGGGACGGCCTGACGCTGCATGTTGGCGCCCATCAGGGCCCGGTTGGCGTCGTCGTGCTCGAGGAACGGGATCAGCGCCGCGGCGACCGAGATGATCTGCTTCGGCGAGACGTCCATGTAGTCGACCTCGTCGGGCGCGACCGAGTCCACCTCGCTGCCCTTGCGCCGAACGAGGACGGTCGCGTTGGCGTAGCCACCGTCCGGGTTGATCGGCTCGTTCGCCTGCGCGATGACGTGTCGGTCCTCCTCGTCGGCCGAGAGGTAGTCGACCTTGTCGGTGACCTTGCCTCCGGTGACCCGGCGATACGGGGTCTCGATGAACCCGAACGGATTGATCCGGCCGTAGGTGGACAACGTTCCGATCAGGCCGATGTTCGGCCCCTCCGGGGTCTCGATCGGGCACATACGGCCGTAGTGGCTGGGATGGACGTCGCGGACCTCGAACCCGGCGCGCTCCCGCGAGAGCCCGCCCGGGCCCAGCGCCGACAGGCGCCGCTTGTGCGTCAAGCCGGCGAGCGGGTTGGTCTGGTCCATGAACTGTGACAGCTGGCTGGTTCCGAAGAACTCCTTGATGCTCGCCACCACCGGGCGGATGTTGATCAGCGTCTGCGGCGTGATCGCCTCGACGTCCTGCGTGGTCATCCGCTCGCGCACGACGCGCTCCATCCGCGACAGACCGATCCGGATCTGGTTCTGGATCAGCTCACCGACCGAGCGCAGGCGCCGGTTGCCGAAGTGGTCGATGTCGTCGGGCTCGTAGCCCTCCTCGCCCGCATGGAGCTTGACGAGGTAGCGGACCGTCCGGAGCATGTCCTCGTAGGACAGGATCCCCTTGTACTTGGGGCCGCCCTCGCCCTGCTCCTCCTTCTGCAGCTCGGCCCAGACGCGGTAACGCGGCTGGTCCCAGCCCTTCTTGTCCGGGTTGTCGAGCTCGGCGAGCTGCTTGGCGCGCGCCCGGAGCTGCGACTGGAGCGTGCCCTTGGCCGCCTCGAGCTTCTTGTTGACCTTGTGGCGTCCCACCCGAGCGAGGTCGTAGCGCTTGGGGTTGAAGAACAGGTTCTCGAGCAGCGTCCGCGCGGACTCGGCCGTGGGCGGTTCGCCCGGGCGCAGCTTTCGGTAGATGTCCTCGAGAGCCGCCTCGGGCGTGTCGATCCCGTGGTCCTTCTCGAGGGTGTTCTGGATGCTCTGGGCGTTGTCGAAGAGCTGGAGGATCTCCTCGGCCGACCAGCCCAACGCCTTCAGCAGGACGGTCACGTTCTGGCGGCGCTTGCGGTCGATGCGGACGCCGACCGTGTCCTTCTTGTCGACGTCGAACTCCAGCCAGGCGCCCCGGCTCGGGATGATCTTGGCGACGAAGACGTCCTTGTCGGTCGTCTTGTCGATGTCACGGCTGAAGTAGACGCCGGGCGAGCGGACCAGCTGGGAGACCACGACCCGCTCGGTGCCGTTGATGATGAACGTGCCGCGCTCGGTCATCATAGGGAAGTCCCCCATGAAGACCTCCTGCTCCTTGATCTCGCCGGTCGTCTTGTTGACGAACATCGCCTCGACGAACAGCGGTGAGGAGAAGGTGGCGTCCTTGTCCTTGCACTCCTCCTCGGTGAACTTCTGATCCTTGAAGGTGTGCTTCCCGAAATGCAGTTGGAACTGCTCGGTGAAGTCTTCGATGGGCGAGACCTCTTCGAGGACCTCCCTCAGCCCATCTGCCAGCAGTGCGTCGAAGGACACTCGCTGGATGCCGACGAGGTCCGGAAGCGGAAGCGCCTCGTCGAGCTTGGAGAAACTGACACGGTCGCGGACAGGGACGAGCGACTCAGGCAAGAACGATCCCCCCTAGGGTGACAGACACGCGTGGAATCAGGGCATGCAGGACGCGGCACGGCAAACAAGCAGTCTAGGGATGCGGACGCGCAGCGTCAACCCCCGGGCGGGGTCCCGGTCGAAACCGGCCGAAGGTTACCCCCGCGGGGGGCGGAGGTCAACCCCGGCTGGGTCGAGCGGATCTCGCTCTATGCCCTGGTCTCGGCATGCCGACCCTGCCGACGACGTGCCGCGACAAGGAGGATCATCCCGGTCGCCAGCAGGATCGCTGCCAGCGCGGTCCACACAGGAACGTTCAGCGACGTGCCGGTGAACGAGACCCCGCCGCCGCCTCCGACGATCGTGAAAGAAGCGCAGCTTACGTCCCCGATCGGGTTCCCCTCGAGGCCGATGCTGTACGTGCCGGGAGCGAGGTTCGAGGGGATGGTGACCTGCACCGAGAAGTTGCCGTTGGCGTCCGTGGTCGCAGTTCCGAGCACGATCCCACCGGGGTTCAGGATGATGGTCACCCCTTCATTCGCGGAGAACCCGGACCCGCTCACCGTGATGGTCTGACCCGGGGTGGGCGTTTCGCTCACGACACACACTTCCGCCGGGGGGGGCGGGTAGGTTTGAGCGAAGGCGGGAACTGCCAGCACGCCCAGGCACAGGATCGCCGACAGCGCCACGACGACGGCGCGGAAGGGGCTCCTCCTCATCACGGTTCCTTCCTCTTGAGTGGCCAATGCCTCTGCCTTCCGAGTCAATCTCGGGCGGAACGCTAGCAGAAGTCGCCGGATTGGGAAACAGCCTTTCGGCACGAGTCCGGCTAGCATCCCGGCTCGGTGTTCGAGTCGAGCGGGCGGACCGCGTGAGCAGGATCAGCCACGATGCGCATGCGTCGGCGGAGGAGGCCACCCCTCCGCGGGACGCTCGCGGGCACCGGATCCGACACCCGGCGCGCCGATTGGTGCTACTGGGAGCGGCCGGGATCCTCGTGGTGTTGGCGGTCCTGGCGGTGGTGCCCGCTTTCGCCGCTCGGGCGAGGCTGGAGACCGCCCGGCAGGAGCTCGAGCATGCGCAGCAACTCCTCCTTGAAGGCAACATCCAGGACGGGAGCGCCGCCTTCGCTCGGGCGCAGAGCGAGTTCGATGAGGCTCGAGCGCTCGCCCGCAGCCCGGCCCTGCGGGCCCTGGGCTGGGTCCCACTCGCAGGGCGATCGGTGGACGCTGTGGTCGTCCTCGCCGACGCGGGAGGACGGATCGCGTCCGCAGGCGTCGAGGTGACCGAGGCGATCGAGGGACTCGACGGCGGGATCGCGGCGCTCGCGCCACGCGACGGCCGCATCCAGGTCGATGCGATCGGGGAGCTGGGACCCGCCGCCGCCGCTGCGAGGAGCGAACTCGAGGCCGCCCTGGAAAGCGTCGGATCGCTGCCGACGTCGTGGCTCGTCGCCCCCGTCGCCGACGCTCGCGACGAGGCGATGCGCGAGCTCGGCGACGCGGTGAACACGGCTCGCGCCGCCGAGGCGGTCACGACGGCTCTCCCCGGACTCGTCGGGGCAGACGGAGAGCAGCGGTACTTCGTCGCCGCCCAGACCCCCGCCGAACTGCGCGGCACCGGCGGGTTCATGGGCGCCTATTCGATCCTGAAGGCCTCGGACGGAAAGCTGGTGCTCCAGCCGATGCGAAGCATCACGGCGCTCCCCGACGCCTCGCCGGAGCGGGCTCCGACACCGCCGGAGGGGTTCGGGGCCCCGTTCGACCGGTTCGGCGGTCCCGGGTTCTGGCGGAACCTCAACATGACCCCACATGCCCCCACATCGGCGCGCCTGATCGAGTCGCTGTACGAGCAGGTCACGGGCGAGCGGCTGGACGGCGTCATCTTCGTCGATCCGCAGGCCCTGGCCGACATGCTGGAGGCGACCGGCCCCGTCACCCCCGAGTCACTCGACCGCACGCTGGAGGCCGAGACCGTGGTCGACTACCTCGCCCACGACGCGTACCTGGAGTTCGGGAGCGCGGCCCAGCGCAAGAAGGTCTTGGGCGCCGCCGTCGAGAGCGTCCTCGAACGCTTCCTCGGCGGAACCGAGCCGGTGGCCGCGACCCAGGCGATGGCCGAAGCGGCCGGGGGTGGCCACCTCGTGTTCCACTCGACCGACCCGGGCGTCCAGGCGGCGCTCGAGTCGGCTGGCATCGCGGGCGCGGTCGAGGCGTCCGCGGGCGACTACTTCGCGTTCTTCGCCTCCAACGCCGACGGGACGAAGGTGGACTACTTCATCAAGCGCCACGTCGACTACGACGTCGCCCTCGATCCGGACGGCAGGTCGTTCGCGACCGCGACGGTCGAAAGTCGCAACCGCGCCCCGGAGGATGCCGAGCCCAGCTACGTGTTGGGTCCGTATCCGGGGACCGGGCTCGGCCCGGGCGAGTCCCGATCGTTCGTGGCCGCGTACTGCGGCCCGGGGTGCCGACTCGAAGGTGCGAGCCTGGACGGCGAGCCCGTCGGTCTCGAGACGCACGAGGAACGTGGCCTGCCGATCTTCAGCACCTTCGTCCAGACCGCGCCACAGACGACGAGCTCGCTCGCGCTCGAGCTGGGGCGAGAGGAGAGCTGGGTAGGCGACGAGCTCGGGGGGACGTATCGCGTGACGATCCGGAGCCAGCCGACCGTCCGTCCCACGACGGGAACGGTCTCGATCGAGGTTCCCGACGGCATGGACGTGGTGCAGACGAACGTGCCGATGGAGATCGCGGACGGCGTGGCGACGTGGAACGGCAACCTGGGCTACGAGGAGGAGTTCGTCATCAGGTTCCAGCGTCCGTTCCCGGACCGGGCGTGGACCCAGCTCTTGGACTTCCTGTCGAGCCCGATCTTCGGCGACTGACCCGCTCCGCTAGCAGGGAACGCCGGGGTCGTCTCCCCGGGGGCGGCCGATCAGGTACTTCGCGGAGGCGAGGATCTTCGTCCACTCCTGGATCACGACCTCGGTGGCGCCGTCGTCCGTCCACCACGTGTCGGCGTCGAACGACTCACCGTTGCTCACGACGCGGACGATCGAAGGGAACCCCAGGGCTCGCCCGAACAGCCAGCCAGCCCGCCGGCTGTGGGACGGGGACGTGACCACGATGACGCTGCGCCAGCCGCATCGATGCGCGAGGGCCGCGAACGTGCCGGCCTCCTCGCTCGTGCTGCCCCCAGGCGGAAGGAGCCGCGCGACCTTCGCGTCGACGCCCTCCGCGTCCAGGAAATCCTGCGCTACCTTCTCGCCGCTGTAGAGGGGTCCCTCCCCCTGGGTGAACACGACGAGCCGGGGCGAGCCAGTCGCGAGCAGTGTTCGCGCCGCGGCGACGAGCCGGTTGCCCAGCACGTCGCCCGAGGGGACGACCACGACGTCGGCGCGAGCGGGTTCGTCCAGGGAGATCAAGAGGCGTCCCGCAGACACGAACCACAGGAGCCCGAGGACGAACGGGACGAGGAGGATGACGAACAAGACGATCCGTCGGCCCCGGCGCCGAGAGGGCGCCTCGTCGCCATCGGTGTCCGCGTCTGCGGCGGCCGGTGAGGACCTCAGGTCGCCCACGCGCTCTGCGCCCATGCCACCATCCGCTTCAGACCGATCTCGAGCGGGACCTGAGGCTCCCAGCCCAGTTCGCGCCGAGCGAGCGAGATGTCCGGACGCCGGACGTTCGGGTCGTCGACGGGGCGATCCACGTGGACGATCTCCACGTCCGCTCCCACCGCGTCCCGGACCCGCTCGGCGAGAGCGAGCACGGTGATCTCCTCGGGATTGCCGAGGTTCACGGGGCCAGTGGTCTCGGAGACCAGGAGGCGCCAGAGCCCGTCGACCAGATCGTCGACGAAGCACAGCGAGCGCGTCTGGGCGCCATCTCCGTGCACGGTGATGGGAGCGCCCGCGAGCGCTTGCGAGACGAACGTCGGGACGGCGCGCCCGTCGCCCCGTCGCATCCGCGGGCCGTACGTGTTGAAGATCCGGGCGATCCCGATCGATACCTGGTGTGTTCGGTGATACGCCATGGCCATCGCCTCGGCGAACCGTTTCGCCTCGTCGTACACGCCGCGAGGTCCGACGGGGTTCACGTTGCCCCAGTAGCTCCTCCGACTGCGGATTCACGAGCGGGTCGCCGTAGACCTCCGACGTGGATGCGAGGACCAGCCTGGCACCCCGGTCCTTCGCGAGCCCGAGCGCGTTCAACGTGCCGAGCGCTCCGACCTTGAGCGTGTGGATCGGGTGGTCGAGGTAGTCGCGGGGCGAGGCCGGTGACGCGAGGTGGAGCACCGCGTCGACCGACTCGGCGACCTCGATGAACCCCGTGACGTCGCGCCGCTCGAACCGGAACCGGGAGTCGCTCGAACATCCGGCCAGGTTCTCCTCCCGGCCAGTGAGGAGCGTGTCGAGGCACAGGACGTTCCATCCCTCCGCGAGGAGGCGCTCGCACAGGTGCGAGCCGACGAACCCCGCCCCGCCGGTGACGACGGCCGTCGA
>CAWAWO010000008.1:0-30201 GCA_963785835.1 uncultured Actinomycetes bacterium
GCTGCGTGCGTGTCAACGAAACGGGGCCCGGGCGGCGGCTCGGCCACCCGCCACCGCCTTGCCAGGCACGACCCCCCTGCCTGGAACGGCACCCCTAGACTTGCGCCGTGAGAGAGGTGACGGTCGGGGCACCGAGGTCCGACCCCTACGAGTCGGGGACGGCGCTCCGGTTCCCCCTGGACATCTGCGGGGAGTCCGCGACCCTGTCGATCGTCCTTCCAGCCGAGATCGCGCTCCCGCCGGAGCATGCCACGCCGGCGATCCCACCTGCCCTCCTCGTCGCGATGCGTCGGGGCGCACCGCTCGTGGTCGACGGGCCCGCGCCGGAGGGGATCGCGGAACCTCTGGATGTCGTGCAGGACATCTTCCACGCGTGGGACCGCGGGCTCGCCAAGGTGCCGATCACGTGGTCCGAGCCCGTCGACCCCGGAGCCGCCCCGAAGGCCACAGCGGCGTTCTTCTCCGGTGGCGCGGACTCCTTCACCACCGTCCTCGAGCATCGGCAGGAGCTCGATGCCGTGATCCACGTGAGGGGGTTCGAGGAGTTCCGGTTCCCGCACCTCGCGCCGCTCGCCGAGGAACGGGCGCGCCTCGCGGCGGAGGAGCTCGGAATCCCGTTCGTCCTGGTGACGACGGACGTTCGTCTAGTGACAGACCCGGTGATCGAGTGGTACCTGGGCCACGGGGCCGGGATGGCGTCCGTCGCCCACGCGCTCGCCGGCTCCTTCGGTCGGGTCCTGTTCGCGAGCTTCAATTCCTACGCAGAGTTGGAGCCGGCCGGCACCCATGCGCTGCTCGACCCGCTGTGGAGCTCCGAGCGCCTCACGATCGAACACGACGGGGCCGCGATCACGCGCGCCGAACGGTTGAGCCGGATCGCCGGCAACCCGACCGTTCGTCGCTACCTCCGAGTGTGTTATCAGCACATCGTCCCGAAGGTGAACTGCGGTCGCTGCCCGAAGTGCGTCAACACGATGCTCGGTCTCGAGATCGCGGGCACCCTCCGCGGCTCCACCGCGTTCCCCTCGGACCGGATGGACCTGGAGCGCGTCGCGTTCATGGCGACCCAGCAATATCCGGTCCGACGGGACGTCATCCGCGAGCTTCTGCAGCAGGCGAAGGCGCGAGGCGCCGACCCCGCGCTGATCCTCGCGCTGCAGGTCTGCGCGGTGCGCCAGACGCTCGGCTACCCGATCAGGCGATGGCTGTTCCGTCGGCCCGCGGCGCTGGGCGCGGTCCGCCGGGTCAAGCACGCCCTCGTCGGCGGAGCGCGACGGTGAACGCCGTCGTCGTGTCGTCGCCCGAGCGCGAGGACCTCGACGGAGCGAGCACCCGGCTCCGGTTCCCCGTCCGTGTCGGCGCGGAGGACCGGAGCGTTCGTCTCGACGTTCCGATCTCCGGCGCGACGCCGTCCGCGAGCGCACTCGTGCCTCCGGCACTGCTGGTCGCGATGCGCGAAAGCGTCCCGCTCGTGGTCGAGGGGACCGTGTCGGCGCGACTCGCGGCGAGCCTGCCACGGGTACAGTCGATCCTGCACGCCTGGGATCGCGAGTTCTCGGTCGTGCCCGTCGAACTCGCCGAGATCGCCGACGAAGGCTCGCCGAGCGGCAGCACCTCGGCGTTCTTCACGGCGGGCGTCGACTCCTTCACCACGGCCATCGAACGCTCGGGATCGCTCGACCGGCTCGCCTACGTGCGCGGGTTCGAGGAGTTCCCGAACGAGGAGGTGGCGTCGCTGATCTTCGCGGACGTGGAACGCTCCGCCGAAGCACTCGGGACGCCGCTCGCGGTCGTCGACACCGACCTACGGCGGCTCGTCGACCCGAGCCTGAGGTGGTTCTGGGCGCACGGGGCCTGTCTCGCGTCCGCGGCGATCGCGCTGGACGCGGGGCGCGTCTTCGTGGCCTCGACCACGTCGTACGCCAACATCCTGCCCAACGGCACCCACCCGCTGCTCGACCCGTTGTGGAGCACCGAGCGCGTCGAGCTGATCCACGACGGCGCAGGGATGACCCGGGTCGAGAAGCTCGCCCGGATCGGGCATCACCCGGTCGTCCAGGAGGGCCTTCGGAGCTGTTACGAGTTCAGGACGCTCGACCTGAACTGCCAGCGGTGCGGCAAGTGCCTCCACACGATGGTGGGCCTCGAGGTCGTCGGCGCGCTCGCGGGGAGCCGAACGTTCACCCGGCCCCTGACGCTCTGGTCGATCGCCCTGATGGAGAGTACGGAGAATCCGTTCCGGGCGGACTACCTCGACGAGTACAGCGACGTCGCTCGCCGGGCCGGGTCGCCGCTCGGCTTCCGGGCCGCGATCCGCTTCGCGAGCATCCGGCTCCACGCGGCCCTGCCGCTCCGGGCATGGATCGACCGGCACCCTCGCCTGCGGTCGCTCCTCGGACGGGTCGTTCACGGTGTCGCTCGGTTGCTGCCGGAGCACTAAGCCAGCACGCGGCGAAGCGCATCGATGACGTCGTCGGGCCTGGGCACGCCGGGGGCGTCGGGGAGGGGCAGCGAGCCCGCCATGGCGCGCTCGGCCGCGTCGACCAGTGGGGCGGACGACGCGCCACGCAGGGGCACCGCGGCCGCCCTGCCGGGTGCGAGGATCGGAAGCCCGCGCATCTTCTGGCGCATGTACGCCGACCGGTACAGCCCGACCGCCGGCACCCCGGCGGATGAGGCCAGCAGGCACAGGTGGTAGCCCGTGCCGACCGCGAGCTCGGCGCGGGAAAGGATCGCCTTGGTCGTCGGCGGGTCGAGCGGTTCGGGCAGGCTGGCGGCCGGGGCGCGGAGGTGCCGGCGGAGGGCGTCTCCTGCCGCAGCGTCGCCGCCCGGCCCGGCGAGCATGGGGATCAACAGGAGCGGCAGACCCAAGGCCCCTGAAAGCACATCGAGCCATCCGGCAAGGATGGGGACGAACTCGGGTTCGATGCTGGTCCAGGAGGCGAGCCTGGCGTTCACGGCGACGAACGGACCACCGACGCTCGCCGATCCGAGCACCTCGTCCGCAACGTCTGCTCCGGCCGGGGCGAGGTCCCAGGCGTCGTCGCCCGTGAAGAGCAGGTCGCCCCGCGCGACTCCGAGCGACGTCGCGACCGTCGCCGAGACCGGGTCGCGGACCCCGAGCGTGCCGATGCCACGGAGCGTGAGCCGGGCGATCATCCGCGCATCCGGTCGCTGGAGCGGCCCCACCTGCTGCCCGCTCGCGATGACTGGCACGCCCAGCTCAGCGGCGGCGGCCGCGGGGACGCCCCACCTCGCCGCGCCGAGATAGGCGAAGCTGTCGCAGAGATCGCCCATCCCGCACAAAAGGAGGGCGCGCGCCCCGGCGAGCGCGGCGAGCGCCTCCCCTCTCGGCCGGCGACCGTCGAAAAGCGGATCACCGCCACGCCCGTGGCGCGCCCGGGCAACCAGCGACAGGCTCCGGATGCCTCGACGCGCGTACCGAACGGTGTTGCCGGTCGCGCCGAGCGGAGCGAGGAACGCCGCGGGGGCGCGTTCGAGCTCGACTCCCGGCACCCGGGCAACGTGTGCCGGGTCCGGTGGCACCGCCCTCAACGTGGCTTCTGGGAACGCTCGACGGATGCGCGCGGCGAGCCCCATCGCCTGGGCGACGTCGCCGACGTTCCACGGACCGGCCGGGAGCGACGAGTACCCCGTGCCCGCGAGCAGGATCGTCCCGTTCACGGGCTGGAGCCTAGCCCGAGCCCGCTCGCCTGCTACTCCTCGGGCGCGAACGACCCTCCGCCGAACAGCTCGCGCTCGGCCTCCTCGCGGGACATGCCCGCAAGGACCGGCTCGCCGGCCGCCTCGGCCTCCGCGATCTCGCGCTGGCGAACGAGCCAGTACTCGGGGATCGCCTCGGGCTTGATGCGGACCTGCACGTTGCGGTACCGGGACATGCCGGTGCCGGCCGGGATCAGCTTGCCGATGATCACGTTCTCCTTGAGACCCAGCAGGCCGTCCGACTTGCCGGCGATCGCCGCCTCGGTCAGCACACGGGTGGTCTCCTGGAACGAGGCCGCCGACAGCCACGAGTCCGTCGCGAGCGACGCCTTCGTGATCCCGAGGAGCTGCGGCCGCGCGCTGGCGGGCTGGCCGCCGTTGTCGACCGTCTCCCGGTTGGCGGCCTCGAACCGGCGCCGGTCGACGAGGTCGCCGGGCAGGAAGTCGCTGTCGCCGGGCTCGATGATCTGCACCTTCCGGAGCATCTGCCGGACGATCAACTCGATGTGCTTGTCGTGGATCGTGACGCCCTGGGAGCGGTACACCTGCTGGACCTCCTCGACGAGGTGCGCCTGCAGAGCCTGCACACCCTCGATCCGGAGCTTCTCGTGGGGGTTCACCGATCCCTCCGTGAGCTGCTGCCCCACCACGACCGTGTCGCCGTCGCCGACCAGCAGTCGCTGGCGGAACGACACCGGGTACTGCACGGGCTCGCCGTCCTCCGAGGTGACCGTGATCCGGCGGACCTTCTTGTCCTCGTCGTCCTCGATCGTGACGCTGCCGGGTAGCTCGGTGATGAGCGCCTCGCCCTTGGGCTTGCGCGCCTCGAACAGCTCGACCACGCGCGGCAGGCCGTGGGTGATGTCCTCGCCGGCCACGCCGCCCGTGTGGAACGTCCGCATCGTGAGCTGCGTGCCGGGCTCTCCGATCGACTGGGCGGCAACGATCCCGACCGACTCGCCGATGTCGACGAGCCGTCCGGTCGCGAGCGACCAGCCGTAGCAGAGGCGGCATACCCCGTACTCGGCCTCGCACGTCGTGGCCGAACGCACCCGAACCACGTCCACGCCCGCGTCCACGAGCGACTGGCCGATGACGTCGTCGAGGACGTCCCCGCGAGAGGCGACTTTCTTGCGCTCGACCTTCACGTCCTCGGACAGGACCCGTCCGTACAGCGACGTGTCGAGATGCTGGCTCTCGGCGCGGGCGCCCGTCGGCGTCTCGTAGGAGACGGCGACCGGGACCGAGCGATCGGTCCCGCAATCCTCCTCGCGGACGATCAGCTCCTGCGCGACGTCCACGAGCCGCCGGGTGAGGTACCCGGAGTCCGCGGTCCGGAGCGCGGTGTCCGCAAGGCCCTTGCGGGCGCCGTGGGTCGAGATGAAGTACTCGAGCACCGACAGTCCCTCGCGGAAGTTCGACTTGATCGGCCGCGGGATGATCTCGCCCTTCGGATTGGCCACGAGGCCGCGCATGCCCGCGATCTGCCTGATCTGCATGATGTTCCCTCGGGCCCCCGAGTTGGCCATCATGTAGATCGGGTTCGTCTTGCCGAACTGGGCCTCCATCGCGTCCTTGACTTCGTCGGTGGCCTGCGTCCAGATCTCGATGAGCTCCTGCCGCCGCTCGTCGTCGGTGATGATGCCCTTGCTGTACTGGCCTTCGATCTTCGACGCGCGCGACTCGTAGCCGTCGAGGATCTTCACCTTGTCCGGGGGCGTCGTGACGTCCTCGATGCCGAGCGTCACACCGGCGCGCGTCGCGTAGTGGAAGCCGACGTTCTTCAGGTCGTCGAGGATCTGCTCGACCTCGGCGCGATCGTAGCGATGCACGCACGCGTCGACGATCCGAGCGACGTCGGTCTTGAGCAGCGGCCGATTGATGAACTCCTCCGCGTCGGGGAAGCACTGGTTGAAGATCAGGCGTCCGACCGTCGTCTCGACGACCGGCACGCGCGCCCCGTCGCCCGCGGCGTCGACCTCGACGGTCTCGGGCAGCATCTCGGGAGGCATCGTTTTGCCGGGGAGCCGAACCTTGACCACGGTGTGGAGCCGCACGAGGCGGTGGTCCAGGGCCATGAGGGCCTCGCTCACCGATCCGAACCGCGGGATGTCCTCATCGTTCTCCGGACGGTCGGGCTCGAGCGTCAGGTAGTAGATCCCGAGCACCATGTCCTGCGTGGGCACGGCGATCGGACGGCCGTGCGCGGGGGACAGGATGTTGTTGGTCGACAGCATCAGGACCCGGGCCTCCGCCTGGGCCTCGGCCGACAGCGGCACGTGGACCGCCATCTGATCGCCGTCGAAGTCGGCGTTGAACGCCGTGCACACGAGCGGGTGGATCTGGATCGCCTTGCCCTCGACCAGGACGGGCTCGAAGGCCTGGATCCCGAGCCGGTGCAGCGTCGGGGCTCGGTTCAGCAGGACCGGGTGCTCCTTGATGACCTCCTCGAGCACGTCCCAGACCTGCGGGCGCGCGCGCTCGACCATCCGCTTGGCGCTCTTGATGTTCTGCGCCAACGCCTGGTCGACGAGCCGCTTCATCACGAACGGCTTGAACAGCTCGAGCGCCATCTGCTTGGGCAGCCCGCACTGGTGCAGACGGAGCTCCGGGCCGACCACGATGACCGAGCGGCCCGAGTAGTCCACGCGCTTGCCGAGCAGGTTCTGGCGGAACCGCCCCTGCTTGCCCTTCAGCATGTCCGAGAGCGACTTCAGCGGACGGTTGCCGGGCCCCGTGACGGGGCGGCCGCGCCGGCCGTTGTCGAACAGCGCGTCCACGGCCTCCTGGAGCATCCGCTTCTCGTTGTTGACGATGATCTCGGGCGCCTGGAGGTCCAGCAGGCGCTTCAGCCGGTTGTTCCGGTTGATCACGCGCCGGTACAGGTCGTTCAGGTCCGACGTGGCGAACCGGCCGCCGTCCAGCTGCACCATCGGGCGCAGGTCCGGCGGGATCACCGGCACGGCGTCGAGCACCATGCCCATGGGCGAGTTGCGGTCCCCGGTGAAGTTGGAGACGACCTTCAGGCGCTTGATCGCCTTGAGTCGGCGCGTGCCCTTGCCGGTGTCGATCTGCTGACGGAGCGAATCGGCCTCCTCCTCGAGCTTCAGGTCCTGGAGGAGGCGCTTGATCGCCTCGGCGCCCATGCCGCCGTCGAAGTAGTCGCCGAACCGCTCGCGCAGGGACCGGTAGACGGCGTCGTCGGCGACGAGCTGCTTCACCGACAGGCCCTTGAACGCGGACAGGACCTCATCCAGGTGATCGGTCTCTCGCTTGGTCGCCTCGGTGATCCGATCGACGTCGCGCTGTGCCTCGCGGCGTGCCGCCGAGAGCTGGGAGCCCTTGGCGCCCTCGCCCTCGAGCTCGCGCAGGCGGTCCTCGAGCTCCGTGAGGCGGCCCTTGATCTCGTCGTCACGCTCGGCCTCGAGCTCGCGCTTCTCCTCCTCGATCTCCTTCTCGATCTCGGGGAGCTCCTTGTGCCTGCGGTCGTCCTCGATGCGGGTGATGACGTAGGCGGCGAAGTAGATGATCCGTTCGAGATCCTTCGGCGCGATGTCGAGCAGGTAGCCGAGGCGGCTCGGGACGCCCTTGAAGTACCAGATGTGGGTGACGGGCGCCGCGAGCTCGATGTGCCCCATGCGGTCGCGGCGAACCTTGCTGCGGGTGATCTCGACGCCGCAGCGCTCGCAGATGATGCCCTTGAACCGGACGCGCTTGTACTTGCCGCAGTGGCACTCCCAGTCCCGCGTGGGTCCGAAGATCCGCTCGCAGAACAGGCCGTCCTTCTCCGGCTTCAGCGTCCGGTAGTTGATCGTCTCCGGCTTCTTGACCTCGCCGTTGGACCACGCGCGGATCTGGTCCGCGGTCGCCAAGCCGATCCGGATCTCGTCGAAGTAGTTCACGTCAAGCACTTAGAGGGCCTCCTCGCAGACCTCGCCCTGCACCCTGTTCAACGCTTCCCTGTTCCCCATCGCGCAGCCCGGCGCTAGTCGTAGTCGGCTCCGGCCGGTTCCCTGCGGGACAGGTCGATCCCGAGCTCCTCGGCCGCGCGGAACACGTCCTCGTCGGTCTCCTTGAGCTCGATCTCCTCGCCCTCGGCCGAACGCACCTCGACGTTCAGGCAGAGCGACTGCATCTCCTTGATCAGGACCTTGAAGGACTCGGGGATCCCGGGCTCCGGGATGTTCTCGCCCTTCACGATCGCCTCGTACACCTTCACGCGGCCGAGCACGTCGTCGGACTTGATCGTGAGCAGCTCCTGAAGCGCGTACGCGGCGCCGTAGGCCTCGAGCGCCCACACCTCCATCTCGCCGAATCGCTGGCCGCCGAACTGCGCCTTCCCGCCGAGCGGCTGCTGCGTGATCATCGAGTACGGGCCGGTGGACCGCGCGTGGATCTTGTCGTCCACCAGGTGGAGCAGCTTCAGGATGTACGCCACGCCGACCGTGACGGGCGCCTCGTACGGCTCGCCGTTGCGGCCGTCGTACAGGACCGCCTTGCCGACGTCGTCGACCAGGCGCACGCCGTCCTTGTTGGGATGCGCGCTGCGGATCGCCTCGAGGATCTCGTGCTCGCGCGCGCCGTCGAACACCGGCGTGGACACGTACACGGGTCCCTCGTGGTCCTGTCCGTCCTTCCGGAACCCGACCAGCCCCGCCCACCCGAGGTGTGCCTCGAGCACCTGCCCGAGGTTCATCCGGGAGGGGACGCCGAGGGGGTTCAAGATGATGTCGACCGGGGTCCCGTCGGCCAGGAACGGCATGTCCTCCTCGGGCAGGATCGTCGAGATCACGCCCTTGTTCCCGTGGCGGCCGGCGAGCTTGTCGCCGTCGGAGATCTTCCGCTTCTGGGCCACGTAGACGCGGACCAGCTGGTTCACGCCGGGCGGCAGCTCGTCGCCGTCCTCGCGCGTGAACACGCGCACGCCGATCACCTTGCCGCTCTCGCCGTGCGGGACCTTGAGCGAGGTGTCGCGCACCTCGCGCGCCTTCTCGCCGAAGATCGCGCGGAGCAGTCGCTCCTCGGGGGTGAGCTCGGTCTCGCCCTTGGGCGTGACCTTGCCCACGAGGTAGTCGCCGGGGTTGACCTCCGCGCCGATCCGAACGATCCCGCGCTCGTCGAGGTCCTTCAGGATCTCCTCGGACACGTTGGGGATGTCGCGCGTGATCTCCTCGGCGCCGAGCTTGGTGTCGCGAGCGTCGACCTCGTGCTCCTCGATGTGGATCGAGGTGAGGACGTCCTCCTTGACGAGGCGCTCGGAGATGATGATGGCGTCCTCGTAGTTGTGGCCCTCCCACGGCATGTAGGCGACGATCAGGTTCCGGCCGAGCGCGAGCTCGCCGGCCTCCGTCGAGGGGCCGTCGGCGATCACCTGGTTGCGGACGATCCGGTCGCCGTCGGTGACGAGCGGCCGCTGGTTGAGCGAGGTCCCCTGGTTGGAACGGCGGAACTTCTGGAGCTTGTAGGTCCGCATCGAGCCGGTTCGCTCGCGGACCACGATGTCGTCGGCCGAGACGTCCTCGACCACGCCCGCGTCCTCGGCCAGCACCACGTCGCCGGCATCGACGGCCGCGCGGAACTCCAGCCCGGTGCCGACGAGCGGCGCCTCGGAGCGGAGCAGCGGGACGGCCTGACGCTGCATGTTGGCGCCCATCAGCGCCCGGTTGGCGTCGTCGTGCTCGAGGAACGGGATCAGCGCCGCGGCGACCGAGATGATCTGCTTCGGCGAGACGTCCATGTAGTCGACCTCGTCGGGCGCGACCGAGTCCACCTCGCTGCCCTTGCGCCGAACGAGGACGGTCGCGTTGGCGTAGCCACCGTCCGGGTTGATCGGCTCGTTCGCCTGCGCGATGACGTGTCGGTCCTCCTCGTCGGCCGAGAGGTAGTCGACCTTGTCGGTGACCTTGCCTCCGGTGACCCGGCGATACGGGGTCTCGATGAACCCGAACGGATTGATCCGGCCGTAGGTGGACAACGTTCCGATCAGACCGATGTTCGGCCCCTCCGGCGTCTCGATCGGGCACATCCGGCCGTAATGGCTGGGGTGCACGTCCCGGACCTCGAACCCGGCCCGCTCCCGCGAGAGCCCGCCCGGCCCGAGCGCCGACAAGCGCCGCTTGTGGGTGAGCCCGGCGAGTGGGTTGGTCTGGTCCATGAACTGCGACAGCTGGCTGGTCCCGAAGAACTCCTTGATGCTCGCCACCACCGGACGGATGTTGATCAGCGTCTGCGGCGTGATCGCCTCGACGTCCTGCGTGGTCATCCGCTCGCGCACGACGCGCTCCATCCGCGACAGACCGATCCGGATCTGGTTCTGGATCAGCTCACCGACCGAGCGCAGGCGCCGGTTGCCGAAGTGGTCGATGTCGTCGGGCTCGTAGCCCTCCTCGCCCGCATGGAGCTTGACGAGATACCTGACCGTCCGGAGCATGTCCTCGTAGGACAGGATCCCCTTGTACTTGGGGCCGCCCTCCCCCTGCTCCTCCTTCTGCAACTCGGCCCAGACGCGGTAACGCGGCTGGTCCCAGCCCTTCTTGTCCGGGTTGTCGAGCTCGGCGAGCTGCTTGGCGCGCGCCCGGAGCTGCGACTGGAGCGTGCCCTTGGCCGCCTCGAGCTTCTTGTTGACCTTGTGGCGTCCTACGCGCGCGAGGTCGTATCGCTTGGGGTTGAAGAACAGGTTCTCGAGCAGCGTCCGCGCGGACTCGGCCGTGGGCGGTTCGCCCGGGCGCAGCTTTCGGTAGATGTCCTCGAGAGCCGCCTCGGGCGTGTCGATCCCGTGGTCCTTCTCGAGGGTGTTCTGGATGCTCTGGGCGTTGTCGAAGAGCTGGAGGATCTCCTCGGCCGACCAGCCCAACGCCTTCAGCAGGACGGTCACGTTCTGGCGGCGCTTGCGGTCGATGCGGACGCCGACCGTGTCCTTCTTGTCGACGTCGAACTCCAGCCAGGCGCCCCGGCTCGGGATGATCTTGGCGACGAAGACGTCCTTGTCGGTCGTCTTGTCGATGTCACGGCTGAAGTACACGCCGGGCGAGCGGACCAGCTGGGAGACCACGACCCGCTCGGTGCCGTTGATGATGAAGGTGCCGCGCTCGGTCATCATGGGGAAGTCCCCCATGAAGACCTCCTGCTCCTTGATCTCGCCGGTCGTCTTGTTGACGAACATCGCCTCGACGAACAGCGGTGAGGAGAAGGTGGCGTCCTTGTCCTTGCACTCCTCCTCGGTGAACTTCTGATCCTTGAAGGTGTGCTTCCCGAAATGCAGTTGGAACTGCTCGGTGAAGTCTTCGATGGGCGAGACCTCTTCGAGGACCTCCCTCAGCCCATCTGCCAGCAGCGCGTCGAATGACACTCGCTGGATGCCGACGAGGTCCGGAAGCGGAAGCGCCTCGTCGAGCTTGGAGAAACTGACACGGTCGCGGACAGGGACGAGCGACTCAGGCAAGAACGATCCCCCCTAGGGTGACAGACACGCGCGGAATCAGGGCATGCGGGACGCGGCACGGCAAACGAACAGTCTAGGGATGCGGACGCGCAGCGTCAACCCCCGGGCGGGGTCCCGGTCGAAACCGGCCGAAGGTTACCCCCACCGGCAGCGGAGGTCAACCCACCGATCGGCGGACTTCGCGTGTCGAGGGTTGCGGGGAACGCCAAGCACCAGGCGGTCGGGCGAACCCTCGGATCCGATGGCGACGTCAGGGAGCGGCGCGAGCGCCCCGCCGGCGGCGGCCCCCCAGGACGACGAGCAGCACACCGGAGGCCAGGAGCGCCGCGGCGAGCGCCATCCAGAGCGGGACGTTCAACGTCGTGCCCGTGAACGCGGGCGCGCCGGCGACCACCACCTGGATGGGATTGTTCCTGGTGACCGGCTGGCCTGCGACGTTGAGCCCCGAGCAGGCCAGGGTGTAGGAGCCGGGCGCGACGTCGCTCGGGACCGTCAGAACGATCGGGCCGAAGCTGCCGTCGGCGCCGACGGTCGTCGAGCCGAGGTCGATGTTGCCAGGCTGCAGCGTGAAGTTCACGGTGGACCCGGGCTGCCAGCCGCTGCCGCTGACCGTGACCTGGTCTCCGGGTCCGAGCGAGGTGTCGCTGACCCCGCATTCGGTCTGCGCCGGGGGGTACTGAGCGGAAGCCGGAACGGCGAGCAGCCCGAGGAACATGCCCAGGGTGAGAACCGAAAGCGCCACCCCTGCCAGCTTCTTCATCCGTACCCTCCTCGAGCCGAACCGAAGGCGAAGCGCGGCAAGGCTAGCACGGTATGCCGTGAGACGGAAACGCCTTGGTGCGCACGGCTGAGTAGCATCTCGTGAAGCGACCGACTGGGGGGCGGCGAGGGTCACATGAACGAGTCCGTCCGCCATGCGGGCACCCGGAGCACGACCGCCGCCCGGCCCGACGATCGCCGTCCCCGGACGCACCGGCGCCGGCGGCGGCGGTGGCCGCATGTCGTCGGGACCCTCGTGATCCTCGGCGTGCTGGCCATGCTGGCCGTCCTTCCCGCCCTCGCGGCTCGCCGGCACCTCGAGGCGGGGCGCGACATGCTCGTCGGCGCCCGCGACCGTCTCCTGGCCGGGGACGTGGGGGGCGCGCGCGAGGCCTTCGAACGGGCCGGCGCCGAATTCGACGACGCTCGAGGGTCGGGGCGGACGCCGGTGCTCTGGGCGGCGGGGTCCGTCCCGTTGGTCGGACGCTCGGCGGACGCCATCGTGGTCATCGCCGACGCCGGCCGACGCGCGGCGTCTGCCGGCGTCGAGATCACGCGCGCGATCGAGGAGCTCCCCTCAGGCATCGAAGCGCTCGCTCCGAGCGACGGACGTCTTCCCGTCGACACGATCGCCGCCCTCGAACCGGCGGTGTCGGCCGCGCGCGCCGACCTCGAGGCGGCGTACCGGGATCTGGAGCGACTCCCGACGTCGTTCCTCCTCGGACCGGTCGCGGGTGCGAGGGACGAGGCGCTCCACGAGGTCGGGCGGGCCGTCGAGGCCGCGCGTGCCGCCGAAGCGCTGACCATCGCGCTCCCCGACCTCGTGGGCGCCGACGCGCGGCTCCGCTACTTCGTGGGAGCCCAGGCAACGGCAGAGCTCCGCGGGACGGGAGGACTGATCGGCGCCTACACGATCCTCGAGGCGCGGAACGGCCGCCTGGTGATGGAGCCGATGCGGAGCATCCACACCCTGCCGGACCTCTCCCGGCGCGCGGCCCCGGAGCCGCCCGACGGCTTCGGCGCGCCGTTCGACGGGTTCGGGGGACCGGGGTTCTGGCGGAACCTCAACATGACCCCGGACGCACCGACCGCGGCAACGCTGATCGAGTCGCTGTACGAGGAGGTGACCGGCGAGCGCGTCGACGGCGTGATCCTCGTGGATGCCCAGACGCTGTCGGAGATGCTCGAGGCGACCGGGCCCGTCCGTCCGCCGTCGTTCGACCGCACGTTGGAGGCGGACAGCGTCGTGGACTACCTGACCAACGAGGCGTACCTCGAGTTCGGGAGCGAGGCGGAACGCAAGCGGGTCCTCGGGGCGGCGGTCTTGGCGGTCTGGAACCGGTTCCTCAGCGGCACGGACCCGATCGCCGCGTTCCGAGCCTTGTCCGAAGCGGCGGCCGGCGGGCACCTCGTGCTGCATTCGGCCGACGAACGCGTCCAGGCCGGCCTGGAGGCGGCGGGGGTCGCCGGAGCGTGGGACGCGCCCGAAGCGGGCACCCTCCTCGGGGTCGCGACGTCCAACGCCGACGGGACGAAGGTCGACTACTACCTCAACCGGGACGTCCGGTACGAGATCGAGCTCGCCGCGGAGGGCTCGGGCAACATCCTCGCGACCACCACGTTCACGAACGAGGCGCCGGTGGATGCGGACCCGAGCTACGTGTTCGGGCCCTATCCGGGGATCGGGCTCGGCGCCGGCGACTCGCGCGCATTCGTCGCCGCGTACTGCGCGCCTGCGTGCGCCCTCGAAGGAGCGCGGCGCGACGGCGAGCCCGTCGGCGTCGAGTCGCACTCGGATCGAGGTCTGCCGGTCTTCACGACGTTCGTTCGTACCGACGCCGGGGGCACGAGCTCCCTCGAGCTGGAGACCACGCAACCCGACGCCTGGGTCGGGGACGAGTTCGGCGGCACCTACGAGCTGACCGTTCGAGGACAACCGACGATCAAACCGACGACCGGCACGGTCGTCATCGACGTCCCTCCCGGTATGCGTGTGGTCGATACGAGCGTGCCGATGGAGGTCGTCGACGGCCGGGCGACCTGGCACGGAACGCTCGGACGCGAGCAGCGGATCGCGATCAGGTTCGAGGTGCCGTTCCCCGACCGGTTCTGGACACAGCTCGGTGACGTGCTGACCTCGCCGGTGATCGAACTCTGACGGCGGGACCCGCCGGTAGACTCCCGGGCCCGATGGAACGTCTGCGGATCCTCCTCGTCGGCTTCGGCGTGCGCGGTCGCCAATGGCGAGCCGCGCTCGCAGCCCGCAGCGACATGGACCTCGCCGGGATCATCGAACCGACGGCGGGTGCCGTCCCGCAGGAGCAGGTCCCGGTTTGGCCTGCGCTGGATCGGAGTCTCGCCGACGAGGTTTTCGACGCTGCCATCATCTGCTCGCCTCCCGGATCCCACGTCGACGATGCGGTTCGATGTCTCGAGGCGGGGATCGCGGTCCTGGTCGAGAAGCCGATGGCTCCCTCGGTCGTCGAGGCTGCTCGGCTGCTGCGAGCGGCCCGCGAGGCGGACCGTCCGGCGATCGCTGGCCAGAACTTCCGGCACCGACCGTACGAAGTGGCGGCCCGCGGGCTCCTCGCCGAAGGAGCCGTGGGGGAACCGCGCTTCGTCGACGTCCTCTCGCGCAGGCGCGGTGGTCCTCGTGGCCCTGCCCGAGGTGTGCACCTCCTGTGGGACTACTGCCTGCATCACTTCGATCTCCTCCGCACCAGGTTCGACATCGAGCCCACCCTGGTGTCGAGAGCGGTGGTCGACGACCACGTCGTCGAGGCCGATCTCGCATTCGGGGACACCTTGCGCGCGGAGTATCGGCACGTCGAAGCGGCGCTGCGGTTCCGCTACCGCGAACGCATCCGGGGCTCGCTCGGCCAGATGACGATCCGCGTCTCGGGCGTTCGGGTCTCGGGAGGACGAACGGTCCACTCCCCGAGCCCGGTATCCGGCGAGGACGGCCTGCTCGACGAGCTTCGGTCGTCGATCGAGGGCGAGCCCTCCGACCTCTCGCTCGAGGACAACGTGAGAACCGTCGCCCTCGTTGAAGCGGTCGCCCGCTCCGCTCGAGAGCACGGGGCGGTGGCGCCGACCGAGCTTTTGAACGAAGCAGGTCTCGCAAGCCTCGAGGAAGGTTCGGAACGTGGCTGAGCGCAAAAAGCCCGAGCGTGTCGTCCTGTTGATCCTGGACTCCGTCGATGACGGCCTGGTCTCCGAGGGCATGGATGAGGGCCGGTTGCCGGTGATGGCGAACCTGGTCCGCTCCGGATGGACGGCGCGCATCGACGATCAGCAGCGGACCGTTCCCGGCTCCCTGTGGGCCACCTGGATCACGGGGAGCCCGTATCACGAACACCTCACGGTCGCGGCGGACCGGCTCCGGCCCGGCGGCTACGCGATCGAGCAGACGACGCCCGAGCTGGCGCGACGCCCGCCCTTCTGGGGCTTGCTCTCCGACGCCGGGATCCCTTCCACGCTGCTCGGGATGCCGGCCGAGATCCTGCCCGATTTCCTCGGAACCCAGGTGGCGGCCTGGGGCTCCGTCACCCAGTACGCCGTGAACCAGGGCGCTCGATCCTCTCCACCCGAGGCCCTCGGATGGCTTGACGCAGAGGTGGGAGTGCCCCGCGTCACGTTCGAAGGGTCGGTCCGCACGAAGCGGGACCTCACTCGGAACGCGGACCGGCTGTTGGAGGAGGTGGGCCGCCAGGGTGCGGGGATCCGGCTGCTCATGGAGCGGACGTCGTGGCGTTTCTTCGCAAGCGCCTTCACGCAGGCACATCAGGCGGGCCACCTTCTTTGGCATCTCCAAGACCCGAGCCATCCGAAGCACGACCGAACCTTCAGCGACGAACACAAGCGGTGCATCAGCCTGGTCTACGAGCTGATCGACGGTGAGCTGGGCCGGATCGTCGACCTCCTTCCCTCGAACACGCTCCTGTTGCTGATGGCACAGGAGGGCATGGGCCCGAACGTCATCGAGCACGACCCGACCGACCTGCTGCTGGAGGCCGGCGGGTGGCTGCGACGGACCTCTCGGATCTCGGACAGCGGCGGGCGGGCGTGGGCGCTTCGGAGTGGACGAGAGCTCGCTCGCAAGGTGCTACCGGCAGGGCTCCGAGATCAGATCGGCATCCGGCTGCCCGGGGAGCGTTGGTGGCGCGAGATCCGGCTGACGAACGTCGACTGGCCGCACACCCGCGCCTTCGGTATCCCGAGCGACGTCTCCTCGTTCGTGAGGGTCAACCTCGCCGGTCGGGAACCCGGAGGCATCGTTCGCCCCGGCCAGGACTACCAGGCTCTGCTGGACGAACTCACGAGAGAGTTCGAGGCGCTGGTGGACGACGAGACCGGCGAAACAGCCGCGCAGGAGATCGTGCAGGTGGAGCGCTCGATCTCGGAGCCGGTGGGCGACGTCCTGCCGGACCTGATCGTGGCCTGGCACCACCGCCCGCCGTTCCGTCGGCTGCGCTCCCCTCGCTTCGGCGTCGTCGATCTCCCGCAGGACGACATCAGGACCGGGCAGCATCGACCTGTCGGATGGATGGTGGCGACCGGACCGGGCGTCCCGGCAGGGGACGGCTTGCGCCTCACCGGGCCGAGCAACACCCTGCTGGACATCGCGCCGACGATCTTGGCCGCGTTCGATGTCCCGTCCCCGACGGCGTTCCGCGGTCTCCCGATCCGGTGGGCTCCAGACCAGAACTCGGTCTGATCCCGATCAGAACCGGTGAAGGTACGGATCTCGGCCGGTCATGCGCCTGCCCGACCTGATGAGTCCGTGGACCCCACCGATGAGGACGCTCCAGGCGCGCTCGCCGATGACGGTCCTCGTCAGCCGGAACAATGAGGCGACGTCGGTCGGCCGCCGCTTCCATCCGGCGAGCATCAACGCGCGAGCCCGTTCATCGCTTCCGGCACCTGCCGCGTAGCTCCCCATCACGCCCAGGTGATGAGCCTCGATCCGTGCTCGTTCCGACCGTGGGAGAGCATCCAGTGCCGGTACGATCCGCTCTTCGTAGAAGGACTGATGGAACTCCAACTGGAGGTCGAACGCGAGCTCGGGGTGGTCGCGCCGTACCGCATGGACCCTCGGCAACGCGATCACGCGGCGGCGTTTCGTCATCCGGATCCAGAGGTCCCAGTCGTGGTGACGTTCGAGCCGTCCGAACCCGCCGGCCTCGATCACTGATCGGGTCCGCGCCATCACGACCGTCGGCGCCATGATCGGTCGCTGAAGGAGCGTTCGATAGGCGTCACGGTGCGCCGGCAGGTATCGATAGACCAGCCGAGCGCCGTCCTGCATCTCGTAGCCGCTCTCCACCGCCACAGCGCGGTCATCGGCGAGCAACACGGCGATCTGATCCTCGGTCTTGCGGGGCAACCATTCGTCATCGTCGTCGCAGAAAGCAAGGAGATCGCCGGTCGCGCGTTCGATCGCGTGGTCCCGGGCCGGTCCCGATCCCGCCGGCTCGTCGAGACGGACGAAGGTGATCCGCGCATCGCGGGCGATGTCGGCCGGCAGCTGGACCGCCGGCGACGATCCGTCGTCGACGACGAACACCTCGAGGTGGGGATAGGTTTGGCCGAGCACGCTCCTGACGGCATGCGGGACCAGATCCTGCCGATCCCGCGTCGGGACGACCACCGACACGAGCGGCCGATCGGTCATCGCCGCGCCCACGATCCGTCGAGAACCCTGTCGTACAACTGCAGGTAGCCCTCGATCGTTCGCTCGATGCGCCACCCGGCCAGGACGTCGAGTCGAGCGGTCTCACCCAGCCGCTGCGCACGGGACGGATCACTCGATGAGGATCGCCAGTGCGTCGGCAAGAGCACGCGGATCCTTCGGTGGGACGAGCAGGCCGTTCTCGCCATCGCGGACGACCTCGGGGATCCCGGCGATCCTCGAGGCGACCACGGGAAGACCGCGCATCATGGCCTCCAGGACAGCGAGCGGCATTCCGTCCTGCTCGGACGGGTGGACGTAGACGTCGGGTGGTGACGCCCACGGATCCTCGACATGGCCCAGAAGTCGTACCCGCCCGTCCAGATCCGACCTGCCCACAAGGCGACGCAGCGGCTCCATCATCTCGCCGTCGCCCGCGAAGTCCGCGACCACTTCGACACCCCGGTCGACGAGCTCGCGCACGGCGTGGACGAGCGCGCGATGGCCCTTCCAGGACCAGAGGTTCGCGACGTACAGGAGCCGGGCCCCGTTCCGGTCCACGGACCGTGACACCGCCGGCGCGAGCTCGGTCCCGTTGCGGATCACGACGATGCGATGAGTCGGAATCCCGGCGTCCCGTGCCATCGAGCGTGCGACCGCCCGGGACACGGCCACGTTCACCATCGGCAGGCGTGAGGTCGCTCGCCGGGCGATCCGGTAGCGCCACGGCCGCAAGGCGTGGATCGTGTGATCCGAGTAGACGACGCGCTCGATCCCGGCGGCTCGGGCGGCGATGGCCCCGAGCGAGCCGGGTCCGGGATCGTGCAGATGGACGATGTCGGGACCGAGCGAACGGCAGAGCCGGCGCAGGGCGCCCGGCCACCCACGGCCCGTGCCGGTCTTCGGCAACACGACGTACTCGGTGGAGCGCCCCGGCGGAGGCTCCCCGTCGTAGTACGCGAGGACCGAGCGCCACCCGCGCTCCACGATCTCGTCCCCGATGTCCGCAGCCAGGCGCTCGAGACCGCCACCGGCAGCCTTCGACGCCACCTGCAGGACCGTGACCATCAGACGACATCCTTCCCGACGTCGGGGCGCAGCGACGCGAAGAGCGGTCGCCAGTCCGACCCCCGTAGCAAGCCCAGTGCGAACATCGCCGCCACCCACACCCCCCACGCCCCGAGCGACCACGCGACGGGCCCCCACACCCCTTGCGGCTCGAGCGTGATCCGAACGAGTACCACGATCGCCATCGGCAGGATGGAGAGCGCAAGGATGGCGACGAGGTCCTTCCGGAACGGCCGGATCCGCGTCGTTCGGTGGAGCCCCCACGCGTTCACGACGTTCAAGACGACGTAGGCGATCGACGTTGCCGCGGCCGCACCGACCGCGCCGAACGCCGGGATCAGGACGACCGCCGACACCACCATCGTGACGAGCGACGCAACGCCCGCGATCGCGATCTCTCTCCCCCGCCCGGTGGCCCCGAGGAACAGGCCGTTCATCCCGAAGACCAGGTTGACACCGAAGCCGATGAGCAACACCCAAACGAGGGAGGGCTGGATCGGGAACTCTGCCCCATACAGCATCCGAAGGACGGGTTCGGGGAAGGCCATCAGCACGAGCACGGCGGGCAGCGACAGGATGACGCCGAGCTTGGTCAGGTGGTGGTAGAGGTGACTGACAGCCGTCGCGTCGCCTCTGGCGAGCATCCGCGTCGCCACGCCGAGCGCCTGCACGGCGAACAGCAACGGGGCGAGGAGGAGGAGCCGTTCGACGGCGCGAAGGACGGGATCGTAGGCGCCGACCTCCGCGCTCGGCCTCACGAGCCCGAGAACCACGACGTCGAAACGCCCGATCGCGAACCCCGCCAGGCCGGTGACGAGGAACGGCAACGACAGGCGGAGGAGCCTGCGGGCGGATGAAGGAGCCGGCCGGAACGGAGAGACGCCCGAGCCCAAGAGCCGGCGGGCAAGAACCGCTGCGAGGACGGCCGCCACCACGGCGACGGCGGCATACGCGACGGCCACGGCTCCCAACGTGTCGATGCCCAGCCAAGCCAGGATCCCCACGGCCACGAGCCGCCCGACGCTCTGCACCGTATGCGGAGCCTCCACGGCCACCACGCGCCCGAGTCCCCGTGCGATCACCGACGTGGCCACCGCGAACTGCGTGCCGAGGACCATCACACCGAGACCGAGACCCAGGACGAGGCGAGACGCGAGCGACAGCTGGTCCAACGAGACCAGCACGACGGCCACGATCGCCGCCCCCACGAGACCCAGCGCGATCGTCGCCGTGAACGCCCCTCGAGCGACATCACGGATCCCCTCAACGTCGTTCGCTGACGTGGCCACCGAGATCCCCCGGACCGCGCCAGCCGCGACGCCGATCCGTCCGAGGTCCGGGACCAGTGCGACCACGGAGAGCGCGAACGCGAGGATGCCGTACTGCGACGTTCCCAAGAGCCGAAGGGTGACCGCGATCGCGGCAAGGGCTGCGATCGACGCCACCCCGCTGGCGAGGAGTCGCGCCGTCGCGCCGGCACCGACGAGCGCGAGCGCCCGCGCGTACGGATCGCCCTCTCCCGCCCGGTCGTGGTCGCCGGAGTCCGCGGCGCCAGCGCCGCGTTCCGCGAAGCGTGGATCGTGCTCGCCGAAAGGTGCTCCCATCCGGGCGCGGAAGTCTAGTCGGACCGGTCACGCTCGCGATCGCGAGCGATCGCATATCCGGATCCGAGGTAGAAGCCGAGCGGCACGGTCCCGAAGGGGTACCAAAGGAGCGGCTGCGTCGCGGCGATGAACAGGATCACGATCGAGGCGCCGACCACGAACAGGAGGTAGTCGCGTTCGGGCCCGTCCCGACGTCGCGCGCCTCGCCCGACGATCACGAGGGGGACGAACAGCGCGCCGACCATGAGCAGGAGGGCGGGTATCCCCAGCCTGGCCATGACCTCGAGATAGTCGTTGTGCGGCTTGCGAACGGGAAGGTCGTTCAGATCGACGAACCCTTGAAGCAGGTCGGGACCGAGCCCGAGCCCGACCAGGTACGACGAGGGACGCTCGTTCATCTGCTCGATCACCCCTTGCGCCCACTCGGCGCGATCGGAGATCGTCCCCCCTCCCTCGCCCTCCAGGCCGACCAAGGTGCGAAGTTGGTCGACCACGAGCGAGGGGGTGAGCGGCCCATGGCGACCGGTGGGGGCGAACGTCAGCAGCAGCACGAGCGCCACGGCGCAAGCACCGCCCGCGACCAAGAGGTTCCGGCGCGCGGCCCGATCCAGGCCGCGCCACGCGATGATCACCGTGACGACCACCGCCAGCGTCAACCCGACGTAGATCCCGCGCTTCTCACTGAGGAAGGCGTTCGCGAAGAACACGGCGCTGATCGCGTACGACCAGCGACCGAACGGTCTCATCCACAGGAAGAAGAAGAGGCCCGCCCCCGACGCGGTTTCCTCGGCCCACGACGGGTCCAGCAGTCGCCTGTCCTGTGTGAATCCCACGAGCGGGCCTGTGCGCTCGAGGTTCGAGAACTCGAGCACGAGGAAGTACGCAAGCGCGGCCAGGAAGATCCACGTCAGAGCCTGTGACCAGCGCTCGAGCCCGAACCTTCCCATCGACCACGCCCCCACGAGGAGGAAGGTGAGCTCCAGGGGGAGGACCGCATCTCGTGCCGCGAACGTCCCGTACGTCCCGTGATCGATCGCGAGCCGCACGAGACCGATCGCGGCCAGCGCCAGCGCGCAGAGCATGGGCAGGTCCGGCAAGGGCGCCCGGCGGGTGATGACCGGAGCGAGCACCCGAGCGAGCAGCACCGCGAGCAGGATGTCGGCGATGGGGAGCGGAAGCCCGGCGACCCTGATCCCGAAGTTCGCGTACCCGAGACCGAACACGAGCGGACCGGCGAGCGCGAGGAGCGTCAGGATCCACCACAGGCGATCGCCACGGGTCAGGCCGGCCGGCGCCTGCGACTCGGTCTGGACGTCGGTCATGCGGCCATAGCCCGAGCGTATGCGCGCTGCAGCTCGGTCAGGCGCACCTCGGGGGAGAACTGCTCACGCCATCGCCCGGCCGCGGCCGAACCCAGGCGCTCGCTCGTCCCGTCCTCGAGCAGGCGCGTCACGGCATCGGCCAGGTCGCCTGGATCACCCGGCTCGACGAGCAGGCCCGTCACGCCGTCCTGGACCAGCTCGGGCAACCCGCCGACACGACTCGCGACGGCCGGAACGCCCGCCGACGCCGCCTCGACGACCGCGCGCGAACCGGGCTCCAGCCAGGCGGACGGGACGATGACCGCGCGGGCGCGCGACACCGCTTCGGCCACTTGGGCAGCGGTCAGTGGGCCGGTGAAGCGCACGCCGGCCACGGCCGACCGATCGAGTTGTGCCCGCATGGGGCCGCCACCCGCCACCGTCAACGGCGCTTCCAACTCACGCCAGGCCTCGAGCAGGTCGGAGATCCCCTTCTCGGCGACGAGGCGCCCCAGGTAGAGGAAGGACTCCCCCGGTCCCTGCCGGGTCGGCAGAGGCCAGCTGAAGTTCCGCACAACGACGACCCTCGAGGGATCGAGCCCGGCTCGAACGTGCTGGTCCCGAACGAATCCACTCACCGCCAGGAACAGCTTCACGCGGTCGAACGAATCGATCGCCCTGTGAAGCGTGACCGACGTGGCAAGGACGGCGCTCGCGGCTGCGGAGCTGCGATAACAGCGATGGAGCACCCCCGGCCAGGGCGTGCGTCCGACGCAATCCTCGCAGCTGCGTCCGTCCCGAAAGAGCGTGGCAGGAAGACACATGAGCCGGTAGTTGTGCAAGGTCATGACGACCGGCGCTGCGTTCGCCGCGGCTCGCAGGACCGCCGGAGAGAGCGTCGGAAACAGGTTGTGGACGTGGATGACATCGGGTCGGTGCCGTTCGATGTTTCGTCGGACAGCCGCGATCGCCGACGAGGACCAGACGGCGCCGAGTCCCAGTCGAACGCGCGACGCGAGTCGACCGAGGTCGGGGTGAGGTGCGAGGAGCGCGACGTGGTGACCCGCGTCGCGGAGCAGTCGGACGTCGTCGTCCACGACGCGGTTCTCACCGGAAGTCGATCCTGACAGGTACCGGGAGTGCAGGACGAGCACGCGCATGCTCAGCGAGGGCGGACGGCGTCGCGCGCGACGCCCGACACGAAACGGACGTTCCCCACGAGGTACCGGTGCCAGAGACGCGCCGGCTCGTCGACCAAACGACCCACCCACTCGAGGCCGATGTCGTGCGTCCACGCTGGCGGCCGGCGCTTGACGCCGGCGACGAAGTCGAACGCCGCGCCCACGCACAGGATCACCGGCGCGGCCCGGTGCTCCCGGAGCCGTTCCGCGACCAGGTGCTGCTTCGGCGTGCCGAGCCCGACCCAGACCAGGTCGGCGCCGCTCGAGCGGATCCGGTCGGCCGCGGCGGCGATCTCGAGCTCGTCGACCGGTCCGAACGACGGCGTCTCCGCGCCGGCGACCTTCGCACCCACCTCCGCCTCCAAGCGATCGGCAACACGCTCGGCGACGCCGGCCGCTCCGCCGAAGAGGTAGGCGCCGAGATCCTCGCGAGCGGCCCACCGCATCAACGAACGCATCGCATCGGTGCCGGCGGTCTTCTGCGTCCTCACGCCGCTCAACCGCATCGCCCACACGATCGACATCCCGTCGGCGACGTTCAGGTCCGCGCCGCTCAGGATCGCTCGATACGCCGGAGCGTCCATCGCGATCACGGTCGGGTGGGCGGCGAGGAAGGTCACGACGTGCGAGCGGCCGCACTCGACGAACTCCGCCGCCGCGTCACGAAGACCTCCCAGCGACGACGCGTCGAATCGCACGCCGTTGACGACGACCGATCGACCGGGGAGCGCGTGATGGAGCGCGGCACGTTCGGTCTTCAATACGACCCCTCCCCGCGCAGCACTGCCGGGATGGTCTTCGCGAGGATGAACACGTCGTACGCGAGCGACCAGTTCTCGATGTAGAACAGGTCCAGTCGCACGGCGTCGTCGAACGCGAGGTCCGCGCGACCGCTCACCTGCCACAGACCCGTCATCCCCGGCCGAACCTCGAGCCGGTCCCGATGCCAGTCCCGGTAGCTGTCGACCTCGGCCGGCAGCGCGGGACGAGGACCGACGAGGCTCATCTGACCGGCGAGGACGTTCCACAGCTGGGGGAGCTCGTCGACGCTCCAGCGGCGCATCCACCGCCCGAACCGGTGGAGCCTCGGATCGTCGCGCACCTTGAACAGCGGTGCTCCGGCCTGGTTCAGCTCGAGCAGTGAGTCGCGCATCTCGTCGGCGCCGCGGACCATCGTCCGGAACTTCAGCATCGTGAACGGCCGCCCGTGCCGTCCCGCGCGGACCTGGCGGTACAGGATCGGACCGCTCGAGGAGAACCGAACCATGATCCCGGCGATCAGCAGCAACGGCGAGACGAGCACGAGGCCCACCGCGGAGCCGACGAGGTCGACGGCACGCTTCAACGCCTGCTGCCAGCCGAACAGTTCCGGCGGGTGCAGCGTGACGGCCATGACGCCTGCGAGCGGCTGCGTCGTCACCCGCGTGCCGAGCATCTCGGGCAGGTTCGCCGAGATCCGCAGCTCGACGCCCGCGCGCCGGGCGGCCTGGGCGACCTGGCGCAGGGTTTCGGTCGTGACCGCGCTCGACGCCACGAAGACGCACTCGACCCCGGTCGATGCGATCGTCGAGGCGAGGGAGTCCACGACGCCGGCGACGGGCAATCCGTCGACCTGCTCGCCCACGGCGAGACCGATGTCGGTGGCGACGAACGCCACGGGGTCGAAGCCAGGCGTCCGCAGCCCGCGCGCGATGCGCTGGCCCTCGTCGTTGGTCCCCACGATCAGCGTTCGGAGCGTGAGGTCCCCTCGGAGACGGCGCCGGCCCAGGTACCCGTGCCAGAGGCGACGGGAGACGAGCACGAGGGTGATCGAGAAGAGCCACGACGTGCCCACCCACAGGCGCGAGATCGGCACCGCGGACGAGAACGAGCCGAGGGCCACGAGGGCCACGACGATGCTGACCCCGAGCACGAGACGCCGGAACTCCTCGGCCGGCGTCAGGCGATACACCCGGTAGAGCTGGAGCACGCCGAACGTCGCGGCGACCACCACGGGCAGCAGCGCGACGATGACCGCGAAGGCCGCGTCGATCGGCGTCGCGCCGAAGGCGACCAGGTGGGCAGCCCCGAACGCCGCGATCACCGACAGGCCGTCGGAGAACACGATCCACGGGATCAGATGCTGGTACTTGGGCCGGACGTCGTTCCGGTGCCCGGGCGTGACGACGGAGGTGACGTCGTGCGGATCGCGTTCGAGCTTCAAGCCTCGCGGGCCTCCTGCCGGTCGGTGCAGGGTAGCCCTCGCCTCGTCGTCGTGTCGACCGTCCCGTGCTACGAGGCCCAGGCCCCGCGCGCCCATCCGATCATCCGCTCGAGCCCCGTCTCGAGCGGCACCTTCGGCTCCCACCCCAGCTCGAGCCGGGCCAGGGAGATGTCCGGGCGCCGGACCTGGGGATCGTCGTCGGGTCGCTCGACGAACTCGATCTCGACGTCGGCGCCCGTTCCGGCGCGAACGCGCTCCGCGAGCTCCAGCACGGTCACCTCCTCGGGATTGCCGAGGTTCACGGGCCCCGTGAGATCCGAGACGAGCAGGCGCCACAGCCCCTCGACGAGATCGTCCACGAAGCACAGCGAGCGCGTCTGCGTGCCGTCGCCGTGGACCGTGATCGGTGCTCCGGCGAGCGCCTGCGACACGAAGGTCGGGATCGCCCGGCCGTCGTCCCGGCGCATCCTCGGACCGTACGTGTTGAAGATGCGGGCGATCCTCACCGGAACGACGTGGACGCGGTGGTAGGCCATCGTCATCGCCTCGGCGAACCGCTTCGCCTCGTCGTACACGCCCCTCGGTCCGACCGGGTTCACGTTGCCCCAGTACGCCTCCGGCTGCGGGTTCACCAGCGGGTCGCCGTAGACCTCCGAGGTCGACGTGAGCAGGAACCGGGCCCCCGACGCCTTCGCGAGGCCGAGCGCGTTCAGCGTGCCGAGCGCTCCCACCTTGAGCGTGTGGATCGGGTGGTCGAGGTAGGCGCGGGGCGAGGCCGGCGACGCGAGGTGGACCACGGCGTCGACCGGTCCGTCCACGCGGATGTACTCGGTCACGTCGGCCTGCACGAACGTGAATCGCGGATCGGACCGGGACGATCCCAGGTTCTCCTCACGCCCGGTCAGCAGGGTGTCGAGGCACAGGACGTCCCATCCCTCGGCGATGAGCCGCTCGCAGACGAACGAGCCGAGGAAGCCCGCCCCACCGGTGACGACGGCGCGCGGCATCAGGACGTCGGTTCCACCGGCGGCCGGCCCACCGGGTGGTACGAGAACCCGGCCGCCGCGACGGCTCGGCCGTCGAGGGCGTTGCGCGCGTCGACCAAGACCGGAGTGGCGGCGGCGGCCCGGAGCCGATCGAGGTCGAGCTCGCGAAACTCCTCCCACTCCGTCGCGAGGACGACGGCGTGCGCGCCCTCGGCCGCGTCGTACGGGTCGGCGGCGATCCTGAGCGCCGAGAGCTCGGCCTTGGCGTTCGAGCCCGCGCGGGGGTCGTAGCCGGCGACCTCGGCGCCCAACTCCACCAGCCGTGCGGCGAGCGCGAGCGCCGGTGACAGTCGGACGTCGTCGGTGCGCGGCTTGAACGCGAGGCCGAGCAGTGCGACGCGGGAGCCGGCGACGTCACCGACGGATCCGCGGACGAGCTCGACGACCGCCTCGACCGCCTCACGGTTGATCCGCGCCACCTCGGCGAGCAGCGGGAACGGGTAGCCGGATCGCTCGGCGAGCCGTTCGAACGCCGCCACGTCCTTCGGGAGGCAATAGCCGCCGAACCCAAGGCCGGCCACGAGGAACGCGGAGCCGATCCGTGGGTCCGAGCCCATCACGTCGGTCACGGCGACCACGTCCGCACCGACGCGCTCGCAGAGACGGGCGAGGGCGTTCGCGTAGGAGATCTTGAGGGCGAGGAATGCGTTCGCGGCCTGCTTGGCGAGCTCGGCGGTCGCGATGTCCGTCTCGATGAGCCGCACGCCCCGCTCGAGCAGCGGAGCGTACAGACGCCGCATCGCGTCGAACCCTTCCGCGTCGTCGGCCCCGACGAGCAGTCGCTCCGGTTCGAGCGAATCCCGGATCGCGGTGCCCTCGCGAAGGAACTCGGGGTTCGAGACGAGACGGAACGTCGCGTCCGGGCGGTCGCGCTCGAACGTCGCCCGGATGCGCTCTGCCGTGCCGGCCGGGACCGTGGACTTCCCCACCACGACCGCGCCGTGGTCGGCGAGCCGGGCGATGTCGCCCGCCGAGCGTTCGACCGCCGCGAGGTTCGCCTCGCCGTCGGGGTTCGACGGGGTTCCGACGCAGATGAACACCACCTCCGCGCCGGGGAGAGCGGCCTCGGCGTCATGCTCGAACGAGAGCCGCCCCGCCGAGAGCTGCTCGTCGAGCAGTTCCTGGAGCCCCGGTTCGTAGAAGGGGGCCTCGTTCCGGCGGAGCGACTCGATCTTCTCGGGATCGATGTCGAGCGCCGCCACGTCGTGGCCGATACGGGCCATGGTGACGGCGGTGACCAGACCGACGTGCCCGGTCCCGATGACGGCGACCTTCATGGACGCCGACTCTATCGCCCCCGCGCGGTGGTCCAGGCGCGCGGCGCGAGGCGAGTTGGAACCGTTGGTTCTGGGAGAATGCTTCGCCGCCGACCCGGCCGAGGAGGGCTCGTGAGCTGGAACGGGAAGCATGCGCTCGTGACTGGAGGCGCCTCGTTCATCGGCTCTCACCTCGTCGAGGCGCTCCTCGAACGCGGCGCCCGCGTCCGCGTGGCCGACGATCTCAGCTCGGGCAGGCGGGACAATCTGGAGCGGCTGGAGATCGAGCTCCTCGAGGGCGACCTCCTCGACCAGGCGGTCGCGCGGCGTGCCGCCGACGGCGTCGACGTCGTCTTCCACCTCGCGGCCGATCACGGCGGGCGAGGATACGTCGACCTCCACCAGTCCGCATGCGCCTCCAACCTGGCGCTGGACGCGAACCTGTTCCGCGCGGCCCTGGACGCGGGCGTCGAGAAGATCGTGTACGCGTCATCGGGATGCGTCTATCCGAACTTCCGCAGCGAGGACCCCGACGAGGTGCTCTACCTCGCCGAATCCATGGCCGGACCGCCCTACGACGCCGACAACATGTACGGGTGGGCCAAGCTCATGGGAGAGATGACGCTCGCGCACCTCGCGGAGGAGCGAGGGCTGAAGGCCGTGTCGCTTCGCTACTTCACCGTCTACGGCGAGCGAGGCAAGGAGGACCACGCGATCATGGCGATGATCGCGCGGGCGTTCGTCAAGCAGGACCCGTTGGTCGTCTGGGGCAACGGCCGCCAGATCCGCAACTGGACCTACGTGTCAGACGTCGTCGAGGGAACGATCCTGGCCGCCGAGCGGATCGACGATGGCACCGCCGTGAACCTCGGCACGACCGAGCGAACGAGCGTGCTCGACGCCGTGAAGGAGGTCATGGCCTATACCGGCCACGACGCCGAGATCGAGCTCCATCCCGAGATGCCCACCGGGCCGATGAACCGGGTCGCCGACAACCACCTTGCGAACGAGCTCCTGGGTTGGGAGCCTCAGGTCCCGTTCGTGGACGGCCTGCACCGGACGATCGACTGGTACTTCTCATCGAAGGATCCAGCCGAGGTGACCTCTCGGCTCGACACGGCGCTGATCGAACGCTGACCCGACGCTGACCCGACGGTGAGCCGTTGCTGCCGCCCCCGAGATCTCGGGGCGAGAGGCCGGAACCCGCGCGTGGCCCTGCGTTAAGAGCCGTTCGGCCACGCGGGGGCCGGTGCGGCGGCGGCGAGACTCTCCGCGACCGGACCGTTGGCCTCCGGGGTCGACTCCACTTCCTCGACCATCCCCAGCGCCCGCGCGATGTCGGCCACCGCGCTCCCGAGCGCGACCGCCTGCTCACTGGACCCGATGCGGACCCCGCGTGTGGTGAGGACCTTGAAGAACTCCTCCATCAGGGCTCGGTCGTCGCCGAGCAGCGAGGCCTCGGACACGTTGAGTGCCCGCGCCAGCCGCTCGAGCGTCTGGATCGAGGGCGCCACGTGCCCGTTCTCGTACCGCGACAGGCGCGCCTTGGGGATCCCCGAGATCTCCTCGAGATCCGACTGCGAGTAGCCTGCGTTCACTCGGGTCGCCCGCAGGCGCTGCCCGAACGTCCGTTCACCATCCATCGTCATCGTTACCTTCCCCCCTGGTTGATGGGTCACGAGGACCGTTCGTCCCACGAACCCCCTCGGTTCTCGTGGCCGGAGAGCTACCCTCCGCCCGGTTGTCCGCGCGGGAATCTACCCCTACCAGCGTCGGACACGCAACGTACAGAGGCCGGGTCGAACCCGGCCTCGGTCTTCAGCCGTTCGACCTACTGAACCTCCACGGTCGCCCCGGCGCCCTCGAGCTGCTCCTTGGCGGCGTCCGCGGACTCCTTGTTGACCTTCTCCAGCACCGGCTTCGGCGCCGAGTCCACCAGATCCTTGGCCTCCTTCAGGCCCAGGCTCGTGAGGGCCCGGACCTCCTTGATGACCTGGATCTTCTTGTCGCCGGCGGCCGTGAGGACGACGTCGAACTCCGTCTTCTCCTCGACCTCCTCGCCGGCCGCGCCGGCGCCGGGCGCCGCCATCATCATCGGAGCCGCGGCGGCGGCCTGTACGTCGAAGGTCTCCTCGAACTTCTTGATGAAGTCCGAGAGCTCGAGCAGCGTCATGTCCTTGAACTGCTCGAGCAGGTCGTCGGCAGCCATCTTCTTCGTGGCCATCGTTTACTCCTCCTCGCTCTTCGGTTCGCTCTCTGGCTCGTTGTCTGGCTGGTTCGTCGCGGGCGCTTCCTCGGCGACGGGGGCTTCCTCTGCGGACGCCTCGTCGGTTGCCTCTGCCGCGGGCTCCTCGGTTGCCTCTGCCGCGGGCTCCTCGGTTGCCTCAGCCGCGGGCTCCTCGGTCGCCTCTGCCGCGGGCTCCTCGGTCGCCTCAGCCGCGGGCTCCTCGGTCGCCTCTGCCGCGGGCTCCTCGGTTGTCTCATCACTCGGAAGCTTCTCTCGGTAGGCCTCGAGGACGCTCAGGAACCTGCCCTGGAGCGCCTGGAACATCGACGCCGCGCGGCTCATCTCCGACTTCAGCATGCCGGCGATCTTCGAGAGCATGACCTCACGCGACTCGAGCGTCGCGAGCGCCTGCGCCTCGGCCGCCGAAAGGATCTTGCCGTCGAGGTACCCGCCCTTGATCACCAGCGCGGGGAACTTCTTGGCGGCGTCGACGACCTTCTTGGCGGTCGCGACGACGTCGTCCTGGACGAAGGCGACGGCGGTCGGCCCGTCGAGGAGCGTCTGCAGCTCTGCCACGCCGGCGTCGGCGGCCGCGCGTTCGAACAGCGTGTTCTTCACGATCGCGAAGCGCGCGTTGCCCGAGAGCGAGCGCCGGAGCTCGGTGGCGTCGTGCACCGACAGCCCGCGATACTCGGCGAGCAGCAGCGCCTCGGCGCTCTTG